>NZ_JBBOYX010000001.1:0-2237956 GCF_038008285.1 Staphylococcus sp. FSL K6-0223 | reverse complement strand
ATATAAACTCCATCTTTCTATAAATTTAAGACTTATACACAGTTTTTATAAGCGTGGATAAAAATAATCACAGCATGTTAATAATTATCCACAAGTTAATCACATTCGGTGGATAACTTTATATATGCTATGATTTATACACAGTAAAAACACGTATAGAATTTATAAAAAAATCCTATAAGATAAATGATTCAGACGACTTATCCACATAATTATACTTTTTAACTGCAATAGATGTCAAATGGCTGTGAATATGTTTGTAAATTTGGTATAAATCTGTGAATATGCTATTGATTATCCACAAAAAATTAAATACTATATGTGAATAAGTGGATAAAAAATGATACCATAATTTAATGTACTATAACAGGTTTGGGAAATAATTTATAAACGTGTATTAAATATGTATAAAATTGAGAAACTACTAAATCAATGAAATGTATAAATATTAAAAAATAAAAGTGATATAACTAAAAGAGCGTCTTGAAATTCATTAATTGGTTTCAAAAGCTGCTTGCTTTATAAATGGTAATTTGTTATATTGTAGTAGTTGCTTGAATTATGACTAGATAAAATCGAATTAAATCAAAATTATTTGATATTAACAATTATCATTTATCTATTAAAATAGTCAGGTTCATTAGAAGTAGATTTAGTGAACGAGATATAATATGTAGATGGAGGTGTTTTGCATGGTAAAACGTACTTATCAACCAAATAAACGTAAACATAGTAAAGTTCATGGTTTCAGAAAACGTATGAGCACTAAAAATGGCCGTAAAGTTTTAGCGCGTCGTCGTCGTAAAGGCCGTAAAGTTTTATCAGCATAAGATCACTGACTTCTCAGTGGTCTTTTTTTTCGTTTTAAACCCACACATTTTAATAGATGAATGTAACATAAAGAACAATGTAAGCGAGTGATTTAAGCGTGGAGAAAGCTTATCGTATAAAAAGGAATAGTGAGTTCCAAAAAATTTATAAAAAGGGAAAATCTGTAGCCAATAGACAATTTGTTGTGTATACATTAAACAATGAGTATGAACATTTTCGCTTAGGCATTAGCGTTTCTAAGAAAATCGGAAATGCTGTAACTCGAAATCGTATTAAGCGTGCCATTAGAGAAAATTTTAAAGTGCATAAGCAAGATATGATTTCAAAAGATATTATTGTAATAGCGAGACAACCTGCTAAAAATATGTCAACTTTAGAGATTCAAGGCAGTTTAGAACATGTATTGAAAGTAGCAAAGGTATTTAATAAGAGAATTAAGTAAAGTTAGACTAACGGAAGTCTAATGTTAGACAAACCGAAGACTAACCAGTAGGTTATAAAACAATATATTCGCAATTTAATTAGAAACTTATTACAATATTATATTGAAATTTTACTTAACTAGGGAGGCGAGAATGGATAATGGATTTTGATACAATTACAAGTATTTCAACTCCAATGGGAGAAGGTGCAATTGGTATTGTACGGTTGTCTGGTCCAGAAGCGGTTGAAATAGGCGATAAGTTATATAAAGGAAAGAAAAAATTAAAAGATGTTCCATCACACACTATTAATTACGGCCATATTATAGATCCTGAGACAGATGAAGTTGTAGAAGAAGTGATGATTTCAGTTTTACGTGCACCAAAAACCTTTACACGTGAAGATATTATTGAAATTAATTGTCATGGGGGTATTTTGACAATTAATCGCATACTAGAACTTACCATGACACATGGCGCTAGAATGGCGGAACCCGGCGAATATACTAAGCGTGCGTTTTTAAATGGTCGAATTGACTTATCTCAAGCAGAAGCAGTCATGGACTTCATTCGTTCTAAAACGGATAGAGCCTCTAAAGTTGCAATGAATCAAATTGAAGGTCGTTTGAGTGATTTAATTAAACGACAACGTCAATCGATATTGGAAATTCTTGCCCAAGTTGAAGTGAACATTGATTATCCAGAATATGATGATGTTGAAGATGCAACAACGGAATTTTTACTTGCGCAGTCTAAAAAAATTAAAAATGAAATTGATCAATTATTAGAAACGGGAACTCAAGGTAAGATTATGAGAGAAGGATTATCTACAGTGATTGTCGGTAAACCGAATGTAGGTAAATCTTCAATGCTAAATAATCTTATTCAAGATAATAAAGCCATTGTCACTGAAGTAGCTGGAACAACTCGAGATGTATTAGAAGAATACGTTAATGTACGTGGTGTCCCATTAAGACTTGTTGATACAGCAGGTATTCGTGATACTGAAGATATTGTAGAAAAAATAGGCGTAGAGCGCTCACGTAAAGCATTAAGTGAAGCGGATTTAATTCTTTTTGTATTAAATAATAACGAGCCTTTAACTGAAGAAGATCGTACATTATATGAAGTAATAAAAAATGAAGATGCTATTGTTATCGTTAATAAAACAGATTTAGAACGTCGATTAGATATTGAAGAAGTTAAAACTATGATAGGGGACACACCACTTATTCAAACATCAATGTTAAAACAAGAAGGTATCGACGAATTAGAATTACAAATCAGAGATTTGTTCTTTGGTGGAGAAGTACAAAATCAAGATATGACTTATGTCTCAAACTCTAGACATATCTCACTTTTAAAACAAGCAAGACAAACAATTCAAGATGCTATTGATGCAGCTGAAGCTGGTATTCCTATGGATATGGTTCAAATTGATTTAACTCGTACATGGGAAATATTAGGAGAAATTATTGGAGAATCAGCAAGCGATGAATTAATTAATCAGCTATTTAGTCAATTCTGTTTAGGTAAATAATAAAAATTAAGACGGTCAGTAGTCTAAAATGAATAATAATAATTAAGGAAAAAATAGGGAGGTCAATTCAATGGTTCAAGAATATGACGTAATTGTTATTGGTGCCGGTCATGCTGGAATTGAAGCGGGATTAGCTTCAGCAAGACGTGGTGCTAAAACGTTAATGTTAACCATTAACTTAGATAATATCGCCTTTATGCCATGTAACCCATCAGTCGGTGGCCCAGCAAAAGGAATAGTAGTACGTGAAATCGACGCATTAGGTGGCCAAATGGCTAAAGCAATTGATAAAACACACATTCAAATGCGTATGCTTAATACTGGTAAAGGTCCAGCAGTTCGTGCATTACGTGCTCAAGCTGATAAAGTGCTTTATCAACAAGAAATGAAACGTGTCATTGAAGATGAAGATAACTTAGATATCATGCAAGGTATGGTAGACGAATTATTGATTGAAAATGATGAAGTTAAAGGTGTACGTACGAATATAGGTACAGAGTATCATGCGAAAGCTGTAGTCATCACGACAGGTACATTTTTACGTGGAGAAATCATTTTAGGTAATATGAAATATTCAAGTGGTCCAAACCATCAACTTCCATCTATTTCATTAGCTGATAATTTAAGAGAACTTGGATTTGAAGTTGTGCGTTTTAAAACAGGTACACCGCCACGTGTGAATTCTAAAACCATCGACTATTCTAAAACTGAGATTCAACCTGGCGATGACGTTGGTCGTGCGTTTAGTTTTGAAACTACCGAATACATTTTAGACCAACTCCCTTGTTGGCTCACGTATACAAATGATCGTACACATAAAGTCATTGATGATAATTTACATTTATCAGCTATGTACTCAGGTATGATTAAAGGTACAGGCCCACGTTATTGTCCATCTATTGAAGATAAATTTGTACGTTTCAATGACAAACCACGTCATCAACTTTTCTTAGAACCAGAAGGACGTAATACGAATGAAGTTTATGTGCAAGGCTTATCAACCAGTCTTCCTGAACATGTTCAACGCCAAATGTTAGCTACTATTCCGGGTCTTGAAAAAGCAGATATGATGCGTGCAGGTTACGCGATTGAATATGATGCGATTGTGCCAACACAATTATGGCCAACATTAGAAACTAAAATGATTAAAAACTTATACACTGCAGGGCAAATTAATGGTACGTCTGGTTATGAAGAAGCAGCAGGTCAAGGCATTATGGCAGGTATTAACGCTGCAGGTAAAGTATTAGGTACAGGCGAAAAAATTCTAAGTCGTTCAGATGCTTATATTGGTGTCTTAATTGATGATTTAGTAACAAAAGGAACGAATGAGCCTTATCGTTTATTGACTTCTCGTGCTGAATATCGCTTATTATTACGTCATGATAATGCCGACTTACGTTTAACTGATATTGGTTATGACTTAGGCATGATTTCTGAAGAACGTTATGCACGTTTTAATGATAAACGTCAACAAATTCAAGATGAAATTGACCGTTTATCAAATATCCGTATTAAACCAAATGAACATACGCAATCTGTGATTGAAGCTCATGGTGGTTCACGCTTAAAAGATGGTATCTTAGCCATTGATTTATTGCGTCGTCCTGAAATGACGTATGATACAATTTTAGAGATATTAGAAGAAACACATCAGTTACCAGAAGCGGTAGAAGAACAAGTTGAAATTCAAACGAAATATGAAGGTTACATCAATAAATCATTACAACAAGTTGAAAAAGTTAAACGTATGGAAGAAAAGAAAATTCCAGAAGACTTAGATTATAGTAAAGTGGATAGTTTAGCCACTGAAGCACGAGAAAAATTAGCAGAGGTTAAACCATTAAATATTGCGCAAGCATCACGTATTTCAGGTGTTAATCCTGCAGATATTTCTATCTTACTTGTATATTTAGAACAAGGTAAATTACAAAGGGTGAAAAATTAATGAGTGGCATCGAATGGTTAACAAAAGCGTTAAGTGAGCAAGGGATTGAATTAACAGAACAACAACAACAACAATTTCAAACCTATTATCGTTTGCTTGTTGAATGGAATGAAAAAATGAATTTAACAAGTATTACTGATGAGCATGAAGTTTACTTGAAACATTTCTATGATTCTATTACAGCTGGATTTTACTATGATTTTAATCAACCACTAACACTTTGTGATGTAGGGGCTGGTGCTGGATTTCCAAGTATTCCTTTAAAAATTGTTTTTCCAGAATTGAAAGTAACCATTGTCGATTCATTAAATAAACGTATTCAGTTTTTAAATCATTTAGCAGTTGAACTTGGATTAACACAAGTAAGTTTTGTTCATGATCGAGCAGAAACATTTGGTAAAGGTGTCAATAGAGAAACATATGATGTGGTAACAGCACGTGCAGTGGCAAGACTTACTGTTCTAAGTGAGTTATGCTTGCCGTTAGTTAAAAAAGGCGGGCAGTTTATTGCATTAAAGTCTGCAAAAGGTGAAGAAGAATTAGCAGAAGCACAATTTGGTATAAGCATCTTAGGTGGAGCGTTTAGTGATTCTTACACATTTGATTTACCAGAAGATGCAGGTGAAAGACAAATGATTATAGTTGATAAGCGCCGTCAAACGCCTAAAAAATATCCTAGAAAACCTGGTACACCTAATAAAGCTCCTTTATTAGAAAATTAATCAATTTTTCGGTTACTCATGTTAAAATTGATTTTAAGAGGAGTGAATGGACAATGAAAAAACCTTTTTCTAAACTATTTGGTTTAAAAAATAAAGAAGACATCGTTGATTATATTGAAGAAAATCGTCATTCAAGTGTGGAATCCATTCAAATAGAGCGTATCGTACCTAACCGTTATCAACCGCGCCAAGTGTTTGATTCAAGTAAAATTACAGAACTTGCTGAGTCGATAGAAGAACATGGGTTATTACAACCCATTGTCGTTCGACCTATAGAAGAGAATATGTATGAAATTATTGCAGGTGAACGACGATTTAGAGCATTACAATCCTTGCATCAATCTAAAGCAGACGTCATTATTCGTCATATGAATGATGAAGAAACTGCTGTAGTGGCCCTTATTGAGAATATCCAACGTGAAAATTTATCTGCAATAGAAGAAGCCGAAGCTTATAAAAAGTTACTTGAAATTGGACAAACCACTCAAAGTGAGTTAGCGCAAAGTCTTGGAAAAAGCCAAAGTTTTATAGCTAATAAATTACGCTTACTTAAATTAGCACCAAAAGTAATTGTACGATTACGTGAAGGTAAAATTACAGAACGCCATGCACGCGCAGTATTATCCTTAAAAGAAGCGGATCAAGAACAATTGATTGAACAAGTTATTGCTCAGAAATTGAATGTCAAACAGACAGAAGCTCGTGTGAAACAAAAATTAGGCCCTGAAAAAGTAAAAGCAAAAACATTCCAATTTTCTAAAGATTTGACACAAGCACGTGATGAAGTTGGTAAGAGTATTCAAGCCATTGAAGACTCGGGTATTCATGTTGAGCATCGTGATAAAGATCACGAGGATTATTATGAAATTAAAATAAAACTATATAAACGTTAATGACTAAAAGAACAGGTAGAATGAATGTTGCATTCAGTATCCTGTTCTTTTTTTGTCACCTATTTTATAATAATGGATTCTTTATTTCATATTTACATAGTTTAAAAATAGAATTACAATATTATTAAACGAAACGTATCGTTTAATAATTAAGGTAAGAAGGGTTTCATGTGTTCGGAATATCAATTTCAAGTGCGATACTTCATTTTGTGATTGGAGGTATCGCTGTTGCCTTTGCATCGATTATGGCTGAGAAAGTAGGAGGAAAAATGGGTGGCATTATTGCGACTATGCCGGCAGTCTACCTAGCAGCTATTATTGCTTTAGCCATAGATCATCGAGGAGAACAGCTGATTCAAATGTCGATACATCTTAGTTCAGGAGCTATAATAGGTATTATTTCTTGCATCATTACAGTATTTATTACGTCGATTTATATAAATAAACGAGATTATAAAAAAGGTACAGCGTTTGCATTTATTTGTTGGTTAGTCATTTCAATTGCTATTTTTGCGGTACGACACATTTCTTAATATTTGGAGGATTTTTTAATGAAATTAACTTTTATCAAATTTCTCGTGGGTGGTTTAGCTGTTATGTTAAGTTATATTATTTCAGTTATGCTACCTTGGAAAGAATTAGGTGGCGTTTTTGCAACATTACCTGCAGTATTTCTTGTTTCTTTATTTATTACTGGTATGCAACATGGAGATGTCGTTGCCAAACATGTTAGTAGAGGTGCAGTTTTTGGTATGACAGGTGTATTATGTAGTATCTTAGCAACATGGGCAATGTTATATTCTACACATGAGTGGTTACTTAGTATTTTGGTTGGTTTTGTTGTATGGTTTATTAGTGCAGTAATTATCTTTGAAATTGTAGAATTTATTTCACGTTTAAGAAGGAGAAAAGATGGCTGGAAGACCGAAAGATCCAACAATCAATGAAAAAATATTTAAAGAAATTGATCAGTTATTAGAAACTACTTATTTTAGAGATATGACAATAGATCAAATTTCTGAAAATACAGGTGTTTCTAAAGCGACGATTTATAGACGTTGGAAAGATAAATCATCTATTATTGTCGATATGTTTGTCAGTCGAATCCATGTTTTTGAAAATGATTATAAAACGATGTACGATGAATTGTATCATTTTCTAATAAGAGTTATGAATATTTATCAAACTCATTTAGGTCGTGCTGTGATTGAAATATTAATTAGTTATCAACAATCTGAAGCACGTGACATATTTATGAAAGGTTATTTTGATAGCAATCGTAAAATATTGAAGACCATTATTTCTAAATATATTGACGAAGCGGACCAAGATTTATTTATTGATTTAATTTTTTCACCGATTTATTTCAATATATTGATTAAACCTAACGTCCTTAATGAAGCTTATATTAAAAAATTATTAAAAGTAATTTTAGATGCATATAATGTTGAATAAAAAAAAAGAAGCTCAATTCATTTTGAGCTTCTTTTTTTAATTCTAATGTTTGTTTTCTTCGTATCTTTTCAAAATATAGCCACCGCCAAGTAAGCCTACCGGCACACCAATAAATGGCGTTGTAATACTACTAGCAACTAATACTATCAGAGCTAACATGATACCATTAAACCAATTTACTTTTAAACTTAATAAGTCGTAATATGCGTGTTGAATCATTTCTTTAATAGTCATTTTAACATTTCCTTTCAATCTATTATTTAAATGGCGTCTTTAATGATGCGTTCTGAATGAATGAACGAAATAACTGCAAATATCAGATATACAAGTGAATAGATAACCATGACAATGAAGATAGGTGTCAATGTATAATTACCTATTAACATCATAAATGCGTTTGCTGCAAAAAAGGCATGGAGTAAAGAAACCACTAATGGTAAACCGAAATTGAATATAATCTTTAAAGCTAGTCCTTTTATCATATCTGTATTCGTAAAACCAATACGTCGCAGAATACGATAATGGTTTATTTCATCTTCAGTTTCATCCATTTGTTTAATATAAATAATGCAACCAGCTGCCACTAAAAATGCAAGACCTAAGAAAGAAGTGACAAATATAAGAATGCCATTACTTTCATCAATTGCTTTTTTGTTTTCACTTTTTAAAACTACATTTTGTTTTCCTTTTTTAGCTAATGTTTCAGCTTTTGAAAGATCGCTATGATGCTTAATATTAAAACCATAATGATGTGTAAGTTGATTTTTTGTTTTTAAAGCATTATAGTTATCTGCGCTGATTTTAAGTACTGGTCCACCCAATGAAGCATCCATTGGAATGATTTCATTTAAATCTTTTTTATCTACATAAAATGTCTTTACTTGTTGCCCTTTTAGTTTTAAATCTTTATGGATTTGAACATTAAACATCATTGAAAGTGGACCTTGTAAATTTGTAATTGTAGCGTGATTACCTTTGATATGAGGATCAGCCATAATCGATATACTTTCATTTTGCATTGCGTTACCCGTTTTACTTTTAATGACATCATTTTCAATAATATGGGTATTGGCATTTTCATACGTTTTTTTTGTATATGGTATACCGTGTTGGTTAAGTTGATGTTCAAATTGTTGGGCCATCTTTACTTTAGTAAAGTTAATATCTTGAGGTGAAGATGATTGAATATTAAAGTCAGCATTTGCTTTACTAATTGCTCCGAAACACAAGATTGTTACTGTAACTGCTGAAATGACTGTAATAATAGTTAAAGACATCGCATTTTTCTTCATTCTATACATAATCGAAGATGTAAAGACGACATCAGTGATAGAGACACGACCATGTTTTGATTTTTTTAAAGATTTAAAAATAATTGAAACTGAACTTCTGAAAAACAAATATGCGCCTGCTACAGTTAAGAATAAAATAATAAACGGCGTTAATAAGGCCATTGTTAATTCTTGAAATTTACCAAACATTTCTGTAGACATATAATAACCTAACATAATCATTATGAGTCCAAGAATACCAGCAATACATTCTGGCGTGGTGATTTTCGCTTTTACTGCCTCTGTTTTCATACTGTCTTTCATCATAGAAAGTATGGTTCTTCGTTTTAAAAAGATAGCATCTTCTAACATAATTAGAATAAACGCTAACATTAGCATGATAATTGTTTGAATTAAAGCAGTTACTTCAAATCCTATAGACGCATGAATGTGTAAATGCATCAGTTTTATTAATATTGAAAGCAATAATTTTGAACCTAAAATACCAACGATGACGCCAATAATGCCTGTACTAATAAATAAAGTGATTTGTTCGATAGCAAGCATTCTAAGAATGTTACCACGTGTTAGTCCAATGAGTTCGAATAATGCAAATTCACGTGTACGACGTTTAATAAATAGATGGTTCGCATACATTAAGAAAATGATAATCGTAATGAATAAAAAAACTGAACCAACTTTTGCACCTTGATTGATTATTTTTGATGAACCATTATTTAAGCTATGTGTGTATTGTAATGTGACAAAACTAAAATATAAGATGATACTTAAGATTAATGAAAAAAGATATAATACATAATGTTTGATATTACTTTTTAAATTCTTTAATGTAATTTGATTAAACGTCATTTGCCACACCACCTAGGGCTGATTGTAATTGAATGATTTCATTATAAAATTTAGATTTTGTTTTACTTTGTTGAAGAATTTCTGAATGAATATCGCCATCTTTTAACATAATGACGCGTTGTGCAAAACTTGCTGCTGAAGGATCATGGGTAACCATAATAATCGTACTATTAAATTGTTTGTTCATATCTTCTAAGCGATGAAGTAAATCTTGTGCACTTTTTGAATCAAGTGCACCTGTTGGTTCGTCTGCAAAAATGATGGATGGTTGATGTACAAAAGCACGTGCAGCAGCTGTACGTTGTTGTTGACCTCCAGAAATTTCACTAGGATATTTATCACTTAAATCATAAATACCAAGTGCCTCTGTGACGTCTTGATAGTTTTTTTCCATTTCATCTTTTTTCATTTTTTGGACAGATAATGGCAACATAATATTTTCTTTAACTGTTAATGTAGGTAAAACGCTATAATCTTGGAAAATAAAACCAAGTTCTTTCTTACGAAATTGTGCTAATTTTTTATTAGATAACTGGTTTATCTCATTGCCACTGATTTCTACAGTACCGCCTGAAATGCTATCAATTGAACTGATAACATTAAGGAGGGTTGTCTTACCTGAACCAGATGGTCCCATAATTGCAACGAATTCTCCTTTATCGACTGAAAAGTTAATATCGTGTAGTGCTTTAAATTTTTGTTTCGTTCCATAAATTTTTGATACATGATTAACGTTTAAAATAGGCATGATTATCATACTCCTTGTAAGTTTTATAATTTTTCTTTCGCTTTAGTTGGAATGTCTGATTGTTTTACTTCTTTATATGATGTAATTGTGTGAGATTTTTCGCTTACAACTAAGTAATGATGTTGTTTTAATTTTTTAGACGCTGTATAATCAATGTTTTTAGCTTTACCATCTTTGGTGTAACCTGTTTGATTGTAATGGTAGATATAGAAGTCTTTTTCCTTATCAACGACTTCCACTTTTGATGGTTTTTGAGTCTTAACATAATACTCATGCGTTGGTGCTAAGGGATTTAGTTTATTCCAATCATTGATAGAACGATTGTTAGGATGTTGGTCTGAATATGCGTTTAATCCAAATAAACCACCTATAATTACTACAATAATGACAAGAATAGTTAATATGATTCTTAATAATAATTTCAATCTCATCACTCCTTATCTCTATTACACTTCTTATTTTAAAAGGGTGAATGAAGCGGTGCCTTTATCTAACCTTACAAAGTAAGAGGTGTATCTTACGAATGTGAAAGATTTAAATAAAAATCAGTCGTAAGAAGAATGAAACGTGTTTGAAAAGTATGTATGATAGAGTAGAAGTAATCGAGAATAAGAAAAGATGATAGGCGGGATGAAATGTGAAACGAGAAATCATGGAGTGGGTTATATCCATTGTAGTGGGGCTACTGGTTGTTATTGTAGTAACAAAGTTTATTGGCGAATCTTATACAGTATCTGGATCTTCAATGCATCCAACGTTTCAAGATCGCAATAAAGTGATTGTAAGTAAAATTTCTAAATCTATGAATCACATTGATAATGGTGATGTCGTTGTATTTCATGAAGATTCAAAACGTGATTTTATTAAACGTGTGATTGGCACACCAGGGGATACAGTAGAATATAAGGGAGACCAATTATATGTAAATAATAAAAAAGTGTCTGAACCGTATTTAGATTACAATAAGAAACATAAACAAGGTCAATATTTAACAGGCTCATTTAAATCAAGCCAAATTAAAGGTTCAAATGGTGAAATGAAACTTCCTAAAGATAAATATTTAGTTTTAGGAGATAATAGACAAAATAGTATAGATAGCCGATTTGATGTTGTAGGTCTAGTAGATAAAAAACAACTTGTAGGTAAAGTCGTTTGGAGATATTGGCCATTTAATGAATGGAAAACTAACTTCAATCCAGGAACATTTTAAAAATAAAGTCACAACGAATGTCTTCAATTCGCTGTGACCTTTTATTTTATAGTAGAGTTTTTATCCTATACAAACTACAAGAGTAGTTAGAATTTATTTTGAATTTGTCGTCTCCAAAAAGAGGACTAAGCTTGAAAAAAGCTTGTGACAAATGCATTTTTCAATTCAATCATCGACTACTAATATATATAAAACCGGAGACATTTAATGATGTCTCCGGTTCTGTCTTATTTCATTTTAGATTGTTGGTTTGTGTTATGTTTAATATAGTCCTTTTTACGTTGATGATCAGGTTGTAAGGTTAAACCTAAGAGTTTTCTTTCTTGATTTGCATCTTTGAAAAATGAAATCATCATTAAAATAACAACAAAACTAAATGGTAATGCTGAAATAATAGCAGCTGATTGCAGAGCATCTAGACCTGTCGATCCACCAGATAGTAAAAGTACGTAGGCAATCGCTGATAACATGACGCCCCAAACAATCTTAACAAAACCGGATGGATTTAAACGACCAAATGATGTTTGCATACCTAATACAAATGTAGCTGAGTCTGCGGATGTAATAAAGAATGAGCCTACTAAGATAATAGCGATAAACGATAAAATTGCACCCATAGGCATCTCATTGAAAATACCAAATAATTGTGTTTCAGGTGGCATACTAAAGATATGTTTAGATTGCTTACCAATTTCAATACCAGTAATACCGAAGGCTGTAAACCATAGCATACTAATAATTGTAGGAACGCCTAATACTGCGATAACGAATTCACGAATCGAACGACCTTTTGAAATACGGGCAATGAAGATACCTACAAATGGTGACCCACCAGCCCCAATAATAAATAGTCCATGACTGTAACCATTCATGTTTTAGTGAGTTAAGTGGAGCAACATCAAAGCTATTAAAAATAAGTGTATTCAAATATTCACCAATTGAGGATGTAAACATATTCATAATTAAAATTGTAGGACCTACAATTAGAATAATAATAAGTAACATCGCAGCTAAAAGCATATTTAAATTACTTAAATACTGAATACCTTTGCTTAAACCACTCCAAGCACTAATTAAGAATAAAACTGTAACAATAAGAATAATAATGCCTTGAATAAGTTTATTGTTTGGCACTCCAAATAAATAATTTAAACCACCGTTAATTTGCATGGCGCCAACACCAAGTGACACTGCAACCCCAATAATAGTAGCAAAAACGGCTAAAACATCTACAACAGTACCTAATGGACCTTCTACTTTATTTCCGAAAATAGGACGTAATGTACGAGAAATGAGTCCTAAGTCATTTTTTCTAAACTGTGTATATGCAAGAGCTAATGCAACAATACCGTAAACTGCCCAAGGATGTAGTCCATAATGTAAGAAACTTGAACGCATGGCTTCAGCTAGAGCAGCTTCTGTTTCTTTACTCGCTGTTGGTGGCGATAGATAATGTGAAATGGGCTCAGAAGATCCATAGAATACAAGTCCAATACCCATACCTGCACTAAATAGCATTGTTAACCATGAAATGGTATTAAATTCTGGTTTATCATCAGGTTTTCCTAACTTAAGCTTTCCAATTGGATGAAAAATAAGTGTGATACAAAATATCAGAATAATGCTAATAAGTAGCATATAGTACCAACCAAACGTTTCTGTAATAAAACTTCCGATTGCTCCAGAAATTGAACCAAATTGATTAGGGAAGATGGCTCCAATAATTACCAGTAACCCTACAATAACTGAAGCAAAAATAAATACATTTGAAAACTGTTTAGATTTGTTTTCCATGTATTTAACTCCTTTCAAATTTAATAAAACAGATGTATAAATAACATATATCGTTAAAAGAATAATGAATAAGTTTAAAATTTTACAAATATTTAATAAGTTTATGTTTTTAATGTATGTAATTATGTTATTATACTTATAATTTATCGAATATTTTGAAAATATAGGAGGTTTTAATTATGTTTGGATATCAAATTAATGACCACTTAAAATTAAAAATATTAGAAGAACGAGAAGCGGATCAACTTTTTAAATTAGTAGATAGTAATCGTGAGTCTCTAGGGGAGTTCTTGCCATTTGTAGCGTACACAACTGAGGTTGAACACAGTAAGAAGTTTATTCATTCGGCCTTACAACAATTTGCGCGTGGAGATGGATTCCATTGTGGCATTTGGTATGATCAGAAACTTGTAGGAGTCATTGGCTTACATTATTTAGACTTAGTTAACAAACGCACGTCGATTGGTTATTATTTGGCCGAAGATGCTCAGAAAAAAGGAATTATGACGCTATGTACTAAAGCACTTATTCAATACGTATACGAAGAATATGATATTAATCGTATTGAAATACGAATGTCTACTAAAAATAAGAAAAGCCGAGCTATACCAATAAGACTTGGATTCACACAAGAAGGGATATTGAGAAGTGAAGAACGTTTACAAGGGGAATTCTCAGATAGTTATGTGTATAGTTTACTAAGACATGAGTATTATAATTAACCACCTAATTATAAAAAATGTCAGTTTGATGATATGTTGTTCATTTTAAATAGTAACTTATATTAACTAACTCCATCTTTTAATATTTCATAAAAAATACTTATTTGCTATATACTTTTTTGATAGCATTGAATAAATAAGCGTTTTCATTAACTTTATAGAAGGTGTATAAAATGAATAAATCTTCAATAAAAAAATTTGTTGAAGAAGGTAATTTAACTATTGGTATTGAGTTTGGTTCAACTAGAATAAAAACGGTAGCAATTGATGACAACTGTAAAACATTAGCTACAGGAACATTTGGTTGGGAAAATACATATCAAGATGGATACTGGACATATTCTATGAATGATGCATGGATAGGTTTACAAAAAAGCTATAGTGAAATGACTAAAGTCATAAAAGAACAATATGGGGCTACAGTTAAAAAAATTAAATCATTAGGCATTAGTGGGATGATGCATGGTTATTTAGTATTTGATCAACAAGAAGATTTGCTCGTTCCATTTCGAACTTGGCGTAATAATAATGCTAATCAGGCGGCTAAGATTTTAAGAGAATCATTTCAAGTAAATATTCCAGAAAGATGGAGCATAGCTCAATTATATCAATCAGCTATAAATAATGAGTCTCATGTTGCTAAAGTAGATTACATGACAACACTTGCTGGTTATATTCATTGGTACTTAACGGATGAAAAAGTATTAGGTATAGGTGATGCTTCAGGCATGTTTCCTGTTGATGTAGAAACTAAAGAGTATCGAAAAGATATGGCTAAAAAATTTAATCAACTTTTTTCTGAATTGGGATATCATCAAGACATTTTAGAAATATTACCAAAAGTTGTGGTAGCAGGTGAAAATGCAGGTTATTTAACAGAAACAGGAGCAAAACTTATTGATCCAAATGGTCAATTAGAAGCAGGTTGTCCTATGTGTGCTCCAGAAGCTGATGCTGCAACTGGGATGGTAGCTACAAATAGCGTAGCTCCAAAGACTGGTAATATATCTGCAGGAACAAGTATCTTTTCAATGATTGTATTAGACAAATCTTTAAAAAATATTTATCCAGAAGTGGATATTGTCACAACGCCAGATGGCTATGAAGTAGCCATGATACATGCGAATAATTGCACATCTGATATTAACGCATGGGTTGATTTATTTGGAGAAGTATTAGAAGTAATGGATATCAAATATGAAAAAAGTGAGCTTTTTACAAAATTATTTGAAACCGCTTTAAATGGTGATGATAAACTTGGGAAATTACTTTCATATGGATATATATCTGGAGAATTTATTACAGAGATTCAACAGGGTTACCCTATGTTAGTACGATCGATAGATAGTTCATTCAATTTAGCCAATTTAATGAAGACTCATATATATAGTGCATTTAGTACATTAAAAATTGGTATTGATTTATTAAAAGAAAATGAAGATATTGAAATTCATTCAATATATGGGCACGGAGGTATATTCAAAACCAAAAAAGTTGCTCAAACATTTTTAGCAGCAGCAATGCAAAGTCCTGTTAGTGTTATGCAAACAGCTGGTGAAGGTGGAGCATGGGGGATTGCTGTTTTAGCTAGGTATCTTGTAGCAGAAAACGATGTAAATTTATCTAGTTATCTTAATGAAATTGCTTTTAAAGATACTGAGTCCATCAAAATTGAACCAAATGAAAAAGAAATAGAAAGCTTTAATCGTTATATTGAACGTTTTAAAAAAGGACTTCCTATAGAACGTCTTGCTAACGAACAACTTTAAAGAAATCACAAATAAGCAAAGGGAGAAAGTGGAATTATTGTGACTAATGATTTAACTAAACAAAATCGTCAGCTTTTAGGATTACCTAGAGTATTAATTGGGGTTATGTAGCGGTAGCTATATTTATAACAGGTGATAGATTTGAACAAGCATTTTTGTCTAAGTATATTGTCGGGCTTGGATATAGTGATTCACAAGCAGGTAGAGTTATAGCTATATATGGATTAATAGTAGCACTGGCTTCATGGATGTCTGGAGTACTAGCAGAAGTATTTAGTCCACGTCGACTGATGACTTTAGCATTTATAATATGGATTATTTTTCATGTTGGATTTTTAACTTTAGGTTTAGCTCAACAAAATTAAGCAATGATGATAATTATGTATGGTATTCGTGGATTCACACAAGAGGGTATATTGAGAAGTGATGAACGTGTACAAGGGAAATCCTCAGATAGTTATGTGTATAGTGTGTTGAGAGAAGAATATGAAAATGAATATAAATAACAACACATCCTGATACTTCGTCTTGCTCAAGTACTTTAGTATCAGGATGTTATATATTATATAGGAAAGTGATAAATTTGATCGCTCATTATCAACATATCACTTATATTTAAGATGGTTTGATAGCAAATGCACGGACAGGGAAACCTGGCGCATCTTTCGGTTTGGGACTAATTGCATAAATGACTGCGCCACGCGTAGGCAATTGGTCTAGGTTTGTTAAGAGTTCAAGTTGGAAGGTATCTTGTCCAAGTATATAACGTTCTCCAACAATATCGCCATTTTTAGCTGTATCTACTGATGCATCTGTATCGAATGTTTCATGACCAATCGATTTTACACCGCGTTCTTCAATTAAGAATTTTAAAGCATCTAGTCCCCAACCTGGTAAATGTTGGTTACCATCAGCATCTCTATTTTCGAATTGTTCAATATTTGGCCAACGTTTTGACCAATCTGTACGTAAAGCAACAAAGGTACCTTCTTCAATGCGCCCATTCTCCGCTTCCCACTGTTCTAAATGTTGGCGTGTCACGATAAAGTCATCATTATTTTTTACTTCTTTTGAATAATCTAACACGATAAGTGGTAAGACTAATTCTTTTAAATCAAGATCCTCAAGATAACGTTTATTCTCTACAAAATGTATCGGTGCGTCAATGTGTGTGCCGTATTGTGTAACGATATTCCAACGTTGTACATAAAAGCCATGTTCTTTGACTGTAAATAATGTGGATACTTGGCCTTTTTCAAATTCACTAAATCGTGGAATGTCTGGATCGAAAGTATGGGTTAAATCTACCCATTCTGCTGTTTTTAATTGTTGTAATTGGTCCCACAATGGATAATTTGTCATATGTTTCACCTCGAAAGTCTAATATAAGAATAAAAGAGGGAGAAAACTCAATTTCTCCCTCACATGTTTATCTTTATCTTATGCGACAGGTTTATTTTTTTCTTCACGTTTTTTACGAACAGTATTTACAAGTACTGTTAAGGCATCTTTCACTTCGTCTTCTTTACGTGTTTTTAGACCACAGTCAGGGTTAACCCAGAATAAAGAACGGTCAATTTGTTGTAAAGAACGATCAATTGCTGTTGCAATTTCTTCTTCAGTAGGAATACGTGGACTATGAATATCATATACACCTAATCCAATACCTAAATCATAGTTAATATCTTCAAAGTCTTTGATTAAATCACCATGGCTACGTGATGTTTCAATTGAAATAACATCTGCATCTAAGTCATGAATTGCATGAATGATTTGACCAAATTGAGAATAACACATATGCGTATGAATTTGTGTTTCATCTTGGACTGAAGATGTTGCAAGTTTAAATGAATTTACCGCATCAGCAAGGTATTGTTCATGGTATTCAGAACGTAATGGTAAACCTTCACGTAATGCTGGTTCATCTACTTGAATGACGCTAATACCTGCTTCTTCAAGTGCTAATACTTCTTCGTCAATAGCTAAGGCAATTTGATCTTGAACGACTTTACGAGGAACATCTACACGTTCGAATGACCAGTTTAAGATAGTGACTGGACCAGTTAACATACCTTTAACAGGTTTATCAGTTAAGCTTTGTGCATAAACAGTTTCTTTAACTGTTAAAGGTGCAGTCCATTTTACATCTCCATAAATGACTGGTGGTTTTACAGCACGTGAACCATAAGATTGAACCCATCCAAATTTTGTGACTAAGAAACCTTGAAGTTTTTCACCGAAGAATTCAACCATGTCATTACGTTCGAATTCACCGTGTACAAGTACATCTAAGCCAATCTCTTCTTGGATTTTAATCCAACGTGCGATTTCATTTTCTAAGAAGTTGTTATATTCTTCGTCTGAAATTCGATTATTTTTCCAGTCTGCACGGTATTTACGTACTTCTCTTGTTTGAGGGAATGAGCCGATCGTTGTTGTTGGTAAATCTGGTAAATGTAAACGAGCGTCTTGTGCTTTTTTACGGTCTTTAAAATCAGATTTACGACTGGTTGGTACGCTATCAAAATCATATTCAAGGTTTTTGAATGATTGACTTTGGAATCGTTCATAGCGTGCTTTTAACTCATCATATTTTTTATTATCATTATTATTAAATAATCGACGTAATGCATCTAACTCATCTAATTTTTCAGTAGCAAAGCTTAAGCCTTCTTCAATTGATGTATCTAATGTTTCATCATCTAATGATACCGGAACGTGTAATAATGAAGAGGAAGGTTGAATTACAATTGCTTTAGTATAAGGTTGTAAAGTTTCGATTAATTCTTTTTTCGCTTCAATATCTGCAGCCCAAACATTACGACCGTCAATAATACCAGCATATAATGTTTTAGATTTATCGAAATCTCCTGCTTTAATTTGTTCTAAGTTATAACCGTGATCATGAACAAAATCTAAACCAAGACCAGCCACTGGTAAACGGCTTAAGAATTTTACATTAACACGTTCAAAATAGGTTTGTATGACTAATTTTTCTCCTAAACCAGCATCAGCAAAGTAGTCATAAGCCTCTTTAGTAATATTTTCATAATTTTCACTTTCATCTGTTACAAGAACAGGTTCATCGACTTGAATGTATTCAGCACCTGCATCTACTAAAGATTGTAATACTTCTTTATATAGTGGAAGTAATGTTTGAACTTTTTCTTCAAAAGATTGATTACCACCTTTAGAAAGTTTCACAAAAGTGATTGGACCAACAATGACAGGATGTGCATTTACATTAATTGATTTAGCATAGTTAAAACGGTCTAATAATACATTGCGATTCACCTTAGGTTCAACATTATCCCATTCAGGAACAATATAGTGATAGTTTGTGTTAAACCATTTAATTAATGCACTTGCAACATATTCTTTATTACCACGTGCAATATCAAACAATAAATCATCATCTACTGTACGTCCTTGGAAACGTTCAGGAATAATGTTGAAAAGTAATGATGTATCAAGAATATGGTCATATAATGAGAAATCACCAACAGGTACACTGTCTAAATTATAATTCTTTTGAAGTAATAAATTTTCTTTATGTAAGTCTGTTAATGTTTGATCTAATTCAGTTTTATCGATTTTTTTAGCCCAATAGCTTTCGATTGCTTTTTTCCATTCTCTTTTTCTACCTAATCTTGGGAATCCTAAGTTTGAAGTTTTAATTGTTGTCATAATATTGCCTCCTTGTTTTGGGTAATTGCTTTAGAATATGCTGCGAGCTCTAATGAATAATCAATACGTTGGAAAGGTGTAATGAGATATAAACCATTAAAGTATTCATGTACCGTATCGATTAATTCTTTAGACAGTCTCAAACTTAATTCTTTTGTTTTTTCTTTATCATCTTTTACTGCTTTAAATTGATTTAATACATCTTCTGACATTTTAATTCCAGGCACTTCGTTATGTAAGAAAAGTGCGTTATTGTAGCTTGCAATAGGCATGATACCGATAAAAAGTGGGGTATCAAGATGTTTGGTTGCTTCATATACTTCTTTGATTTTTTCTTTACTATATACAGGTTGGGTAATAAAGTAACTCATGCCTGCCGCTACTTTTTTCTCAAGGCGTTTAACTGCTCCGTCTAATTTACGAACGTTTGGATCGAACGCCCCGGCGATGTTAAAGTTGGTATGTTTCTTCAGCGCATCACCATCAACATTAATACCTTGATTAAATCGTAGTGCAAGTTCTGTTAGACCTTTTGAGTTAACATCATACACATTTGTTGCGCCTGGTAGATGACCTACTTTTGAAGGGTCTCCTGTAATGGCTAAAATTTCACTAACACCGATGAGTGAAAGACCAAGTAGATGAGATTGTAAACCAATTAGATTCCGATCGCGACATGTGATATGAACAAGAGGTTCAATATCATATTGTTGTTTGATTAAACTTGCAGCAGCGATATTGCTGATTCTTACAGTAGCGAGAGAGTTATCTGCGAGTGTTACTGCATCAATATGTGCTTCATCTAGCTTACCTATATTCTCAAAGAACAATTCTGTATCGAGATGTTTTGGAGTGTCTAATTCAACAATCACAGTAGGTCTCTGTTTTACTTTTGATGTTAAATTTTGTTTTAATGTACGTTTTGCATTTGTATTAATTGTTCGATGAATTGGAATAACTTTTTTATTTTTAATCGGTTTTAAATTTTTTACAGATTCTTTAATGTAAGAGATATGTTCCGGTGTAGTACCACAACAACCACCAATTAAACGAACGCCTTCGTTAATTAATTCTTGTGCAACATCACCAAAATATTTAGCATTGTCGCTATATTTAAATTCACTATTTTCAATATCGAGTAGGCTCGCATTAGGATAACATGAGAGATAGGCATGTTCTGGTAGTTCGATATGTGAAAATGAGCGTTGCATGTGATGTGGGCCATGGTGACAATTTAAGCCCACCACATTTGCGCCACATTCAATGAGATGTTTTAACGCCTCGTTAATTTCTGTACCGTCAACGAGATAATTCGTATTGGAAGCGGTCAGTTGTGCGATAATTGGAATATCGTACTTTTGACGTGTCGCTGTTATCACACTCGTTAATTCATCTAAATCGTAGTAGGTTTCAAATAGTAAACCATCTACACCTTCTTCAATTAAAGTATCAATTTGATTGTCTGTATGATATTGAATAGTAGAAAGCGATAAGTCTTCTTGTTTTATTCCCCTGAAGCCACCCACCGTTCCTAAGATAAATGTCTCTTTATTGGCTGCGCGTTTTGCAATTTGTACAGCGGCTTTATGAATTTCTTTTACTTTATGCTCTAAGCCAAATACTTTTAATTTTTCAAAGTTAGCGCCATACGTATTTGTCTGAATGACATCAGCTCCTGCTTCTATATATGAACGATGAATACGTTCAACTTTATTGGGATGTGTAAGATTATATGCTTCAGGACAAGTATCTAGGCCCTCGGAATAGAGGATTGTTCCCATTGCGCCATCAGCTACTAAAACGTTGTTCTTCAAATGATTCAATAATCGACTCATTAAATGCCTCCTTCAATGCGTAGTCAATATCAGCTATGAGTTCTTCAGGTTGTTCAAGACCTACGCTTAGACGGAATAGACCAAATGTAATGCCACGTTCGTTTCTCACTTCTTCTGGAACAGCTGCATGAGACATTGTGGCTGGATGTGAGAGAATCGTTTCTACTCCTCCTAAACTTACCGATACAAGTGGTAAAGTTAGCGCATCTACAAAGGCTTGAGCTTTTGTTTCATCTTTTAGACGAAAGCCAATGACTGCACCGCCACTTTTAGCTTGTGATAAATGTAAATCACTATTTCCCGGATAATATACTTCAGCAACTTCATTTCTTTGACTTAAAAAGTCTACAAGTTTTTCAGCATTCGATGTAGATTGTCTAAAACGAACAGGTAATGTTTTTAAATGTTTGGCTAAAGTCCAACTATCATGTGCAGATAGGGCAGTTCCTGTTCCATTTTGGAGTAGGTAAAGTGCTTCAGCGACGTCTTTGCGATTTGTAATAGCAGCGCCAGCAATAATATCACTATGTCCACCTAAGAATTTTGTTGCAGAATGAACCACTATATCAGCACCAAGTGCAAGTGGAGATTGACCTAATGGAGTCATAAATGTATTATCTACTGCTAAAAGTAAATCATGTTTTTTAGCGATATGAGCAACTGCTTTAATATCAGTGATTTTAAAGCATGGATTTGATGGTGTTTCTATATAAATTAATTTTGTATTAGGTTGAATGGCCTGTTCAATTTCTTCAGGATGAGTCGCATTTACCGTCGTAAATTTAATATTAAAACGATTTAAAATACGTTCAGTTAGTCTAAATGTTCCACCATACACATCATCTGGTAAAATGACATGATCTTCAGCTTGTAATGTGAGTAATACGGCTGATATTGCTGCAATACCTGAAGCATAAGCAAATCCATATTGACCGCCTTCAAGTTTAGCTAATTTTTCTTCTAATAATTGACGATTAGGATTACCACTTCTGGCATAATCAAATTTTGCGTTACCACCAAGTACTTTTTGATGGAAAGTTGAAGAATCATATAATGGTGGGTTTGCTGAATCGTAATCTACACCTCTATGTTCATCAAATATCACTTCTGTTTCTTTAGATAAGCTCATGAAATCACTCCTACTTTAGAATTTTCTAATGCTTGAATAATATCTGCTTCAATATCCTTATAATCTTCAATACCAATGGATAAGCGAATTAAATGTTCATCAATACCTCGTTTGTCTTTTTCATCATCTGGCATGTCGACGTGTGTTTGTGTATATGGGAAAGTAATAAAGGTTTCAGTTCCTCCTAAACTTTCTGCAAAAATACAAATTTCTAAATTTTCTAAAAATTTAGCTACGCTATAAGCCTTATTAAGACGTAAACTTAGCATACCTGTTTTTCCACTATAGAGTACTTCATCAATAGAATCGGATGTTTCACAACGTTTTGCGAGACGACGTGCATTGTCTTGAGATCGTTCTATTCTGAGATGTAGTGTTTTCAAACCTCTTTGAAGCAAGTAACAATCAAGTGGAGACAATGTGGCGCCAATCATATTGTGAAATTGACCTAATTGTTCAGCAAGTGTGTCATCTTTAACTGTCACTACGCCTGCAAGTACATCATTATGACCACCTATATATTTTGTAGCTGAGTGTAAAACAATGTCAGCACCTTGTTCTAAAGGTGTTGATAAGTATGGAGTTAAAAACGTGTTATCAATAATGGTTAATAGATGATGTTTTTTACTCAGAATATAATAGGGTTCTACATCAATTTGAATCATTTGAGGATTCGAAATTGGTTCGATAAAGAGTGCTTTCGTGTGTTTATTTATACTATTTTCGACTTCTTCATAATTTAAAAAATCAACGTATTTAAAATGAATACCGTATTGTTGTTCATAATAATCAAATAATCTAAATGTTCCTCCATATAAATCAAACGCTACTAAAATTTCATCACCAGGTTTAAATAAGTTACAAATAAGTTGAACTGCTGCCATACCACTTGACGTTGCAAATGAAGCTGTACCCCCTTCTAATTTGGCAAATGCTTCTTCAAATGAAGAGCGCGTTGGATTTTTCGTTCGTGTGTAATCATATCCTGTAGACTGACCTAGGTGAGGATGTTGATATGCCGTCGATAAGTAAATTGGATTAGCAATTGCGCCAGTCAAATCCTTTGTTAATGAAATTTGTGCTAATTGAGTATCTTTCATTTCAAATCCTCCTATCATTTTCTAAATAAAAAAAGCTTCCGTCCTTTAAACCCGATATGTATCGGATGTAAAGGACGAAAGCTTGTTTCGTGGTACCACCTTTGTTTGCTACTTTATTGCTAAAGTAACCTCAAACAGTACGCCATCATGTTTTAGGAGTACTTGAAAAAGTGACACACATTATCGTAAAGTATCAGATATATCTGTAATAAAAAAACTCATTTAACTTTTAATGATAAATGAGTATTAACGATAATTTAGTGACGTCGGTGATTCCAGTACGCCATTAAACAATAAATGTTAATACTGTATCGCTATAACGGGCGAACCCGTTGATACCTCATATTGGCATCAACACTCAAAGGCCATTTTCAAACTTTCTTTCAATGTCTCTTCTCAGCTTACAAGACTCTCTGTATCTGCAGTGTAAGTTTTACTTTTCTTATTACCGTGTGTAATTTGTGTTTTTTTAAGTTAATTCATAGCTTACAGACATAAATTACATTTGTCAACAACTTTTCTGAAAATTATGATTAAATAATAAATTCAGAAAGCGGTTGAATGATTGATATATATACTTTCTACCTAGTAAAATTTTTCTTAAAAAAGTTTATAAGACTTGTAGATATAACACGCTTTTTTTAAAATTAAGTAATGACTTTAAAGATAAGGGAGGACTATGAGTGGACCATATTGAAGATCAACGTATTCAATTAAATAATGATGAACACGTACAACATATTAAAATTTCAAGTATTAAAGTTAATCCCTATCAACCTAGAAAAACATTTGATGAGGAGAAACTTCAAGATTTAGCAGATTCTATAACAACTCATGGTATACTTCAACCTATTGTTTTAAGAAAAACGATCAATGGATATTATATCGTTGTAGGAGAACGACGTTTTCGAGCTTCTAAATTAGCTGGGTTAGAGGAAGTTCCTGCAATTGTAAAATCCCTTTCTGATTCTGACATGATGGAATTAGCCATTATAGAAAACTTACAAAGAGAAGATTTGAATGCAATTGAAGAAGCTGAAAGTTATCAACGATTAATGAACGATCTTGGTCTGACACAACAAAAAGTTGCTGAAAGGTTAGGAAAATCACGTCCTTACATTGCTAATATGCTAAGATTACTAAATTTACCCTCTGATATTGCTAAGCTTGTAAGAGAGCATCGCATGTCAGGTGCCCATGGACGTACTTTACTTGCATTAAAAGATGTAAATACGATGAAACGTATAGGTAAACAAGCAATCAAAGAGGGGTGGAGTGTACGTTATTTAGAGAAAGTTGTTTCTGAAATTCAAGACGGTGGGCAGTCTAAAAAAGAAAAATTAAATACTCCAAGTAAACCCAAATTCATACAGAAACAAGAACGTGCGCTTAAGGAAAAATTTGGAACTCATATAGATATATCTGTATCTAAAAATGTTGGGAAAATTGTGTTTGAGTTTAAATCCGAGGCTGAGTTTAGACGTATTATAGATAAACTTAATAAATAGTATCCTATTAATAAAATAAAAAAGAAAATGATAAATCAAAAGACTGATACAATTTTAGAAGAATTTTTGTATAATAAATAAATTGGAATACAAATTTAATGTGGACTAAATAGAAAAGGAGGGGGCTATATGAATCAGTTGAAGAACGTGTTAACATCGCTATTTCAACCATTAACAGAACCCGAGGTATATACAAATTTAGCAACTAAATTAGCAATGGTTATTATTTATATTTTAGTAGGCTTAATTGTAATTGGAATTATTAATAAAGCGATAGAAGAAGCATTTAAATTTCAAAATAAAAGTAATAGAGGAAATAAAAAACGCTCTAAAACGCTCGTGTCCCTTATCAAAAATGTTGTAAGATACATTGTGTGGTTTATCGTACTCACAACAGTATTAAGTAAATTCGGAATTAGCGTAAATGGGATTATCGCCAGTGCCGGTGTTGTAGGTATCGCTGTTGGTTTTGGAGCCCAGACTATAGTCAAAGATATTATTACTGGATTTTTCATTATTTTTGAAAATCAGTTTGATGTAGGTGATTATGTTAAAATTAATAGCGGTGGTACTACAGTTGCTGAAGGAACAGTAAAATCTATAGGATTGAGATCAACGCGTATTAATACCATCACTGGGGAGTTAACTATTTTACCAAATGGTAGTATGGGTGAGATTACTAACTATTCTATTACTAATGGTACGTCAATTGTAGAAATTCCAGTCTCAGTTGATGAAAATTTAGATAAAGTTGAAAAGAAATTAAATAAATTATTTACAGCAATGCGTAGTAAATACTACTTATTCATTACTGATCCAGTCGTTTTAGGAATTGATGGGTTAGATGAAACAAAAGTGATCATAAGAATATCAGCAGAAACTATTCCTGGAGAAGGTGCTTCAGGTTCTAGAATTTTACGCAAAGAAATTCAAAAAATGTTTGTACAAGAAGGTATTAAATTGCCACAACCCATGTACGTAAGAAGTACTGATAAACAAGATGCTTAATAAATGTTGGGGGTAATGTTGTGACACCAAAATATGATATAAATGATATAGTAGAAATGAAAAAACAACATGCTTGTGGAACAAATCGATTTAAAATTATTCGCATGGGTGCGGATATACGAATTAAATGTGAAAATTGTCAAAGAAGTATTATGATTCCACGACAAGTGTTTGATAAAAAAATAAAAAAAATATTAGTATCTCATCAAGATACAGAAAGTTAGGAGAATGATTCATGGCTTTAACAGCAGGTATCGTAGGTTTGCCTAATGTTGGTAAGTCTACTCTATTTAATGCAATTACAAAAGCAGGTGCGCTCGCTGCGAACTATCCTTTCGCTACGATCGATCCGAATGTTGGGATTGTAGAAGTACCAGATACACGTTTAAATAAATTAACAGAAATGGTAGAACCTAAGAAAACGATTCCTACCACTTTCGAATTCACAGATATTGCAGGTATTGTTAAAGGTGCTTCAAAAGGTGAAGGTTTAGGAAATAAATTCTTATCACATATTCGTGAAGTAGACGCTATTTGTCAGGTAGTACGTGCTTTCGATGATGAAAATGTGACACACGTCGCTGGTCGGGTAAATCCCTTAGATGATATTGAAGTCATTAATATGGAACTTGTTTTAGCTGATTTAGAATCAGTAGAGAAACGTTTGCCTCGAATTGAAAAAATGGCACGTCAAAAAGATAAAACAGCAGAAATGGAGTTCCGCATTTTATCTAGAATAAAAGAAGCATTAGAGGAAGGAAATCCAGTTCGTAGTTTAGATTTTAATGAAGAAGATCAAAAATATGTAAATCAAGCTCAATTATTAACATCTAAAAAAATGTTATATATTGCAAACGTTGGCGAAGATGAAATTGGTGACGATGAAAATGATAAAGTGAAAACCATTCGTGAGTACGCAGCTAAAGAAGATTCTGAAGTTATCGTCATTAGTGCAAAAATTGAGGAAGAAATTGCAACACTTGATGATGAAGATAAAGAAATGTTTTTAGAAGACTTAGGTATTGAAGAACCAGGCCTCGATCGTCTTATCAGAACAACATATGATTTGTTAGGATTATCTACTTACTTTACAGCAGGTGTTCAAGAAGTACGTGCTTGGACATTTAGACAAGGGATGACGGCACCACAATGTGCAGGTATCATTCATACAGACTTCGAACGTGGTTTTATTCGTGCCGAAGTAACAAGTTATGACGACTATGTTGAGCATGGTGGCGAGCAAGGTGCGAAAGAAGCAGGTAAACAACGTTTAGAAGGTAAAGATTATATTATGAAAGATGGAGATATTGTTCACTTCCGATTTAATGTATAGGAATATAAAAAGCGCGACCTCTATTTATTATAGACGTCGCGCTTTAGTTATATCATTATGGTTATATCTTAAAAAAACGGTATAATTTTACTTGCTTTAATAATATCTTTGGTGCTAAAAAACTGTTTACCTTCTCCAGTATATGCTGGCTCAAGAATCATATTAGCTTTTGCACAGTATAGCCACTCTGGAGTGATACCGCAATTTAAGATTTCTTGAAACTCTTGAAACTCTTTATTCCAATCTAAATCTAATTGCATAGTTACACCTCAAGGATATTATAGAATGTCAGTTCTCTTTTGAAAAGATATGTTTAAATTTTGAATATAAATTTATAGGGAAAATACGATGAATCCAATCCACTTTCAGATAAAATATTTCAAATAATATTTATTGTAAAAAGTAATCACCTATGCTATAATTCTTGATTGTGAGTAATGAAAATTATTCCTTGCCTATGGATAGGATTCGATAGGCCGCATAGACCACAAGGAGGTGCAATTATAAAATGAGAACATATGAAATTATGTATGTCGTACGTCCTAACATTGAAGAAGATGCTAAAAAAGCAGTTGTTGAACGCTTTAACGGTATCTTAGCTTCAGAAGGATCAGAAGTTTTAGAAGAAAAAGACTGGGGTAAACGCCGTCTTGCTTACGAAATTGAAGATTTCAAAGAAGGCTTCTACTTCATCGTACGCATTAAAACAGATAATAACAGAGCTACAGACGAATTCCAACGTTTAGCTAAAATCAATGACGATATTATCCGTTATATCGTTATCCGTGAAGACCAAGATAAGTAATAATTAAATGGGGGCGTTGAAATGATAAATCGAGTTGTATTAGTAGGTCGTTTAACTAAGGATCCAGAATACAGAAGTACTCCCTCAGGCGTAAGTGTAGCGACATTTACTCTAGCAGTTAACCGTACTTTCACGAATGCTCAAGGGGAACGCGAAGCTGACTTTATTAACGTTGTTGTATTTAGAAGACAAGCAGAAAACGTAAATAACTATCTTTCAAAAGGTAGTTTAGCTGGCGTTGATGGTCGCATACAATCACGCAGTTATGAAAATCAAGAAGGTCGTCGTATATTTGTCACTGAAGTTGTAGCGGATAGTGTTCAATTCCTTGAACCTAAAAATGCACAAGGTGGACAACGTCATCAAGGAAATAATGATTTCCAAGATTATGGCCAAGGATTTGGTGGTTCACAATCAGGACAAAATACATCTTATAATAATAATAACAATCGTGCATCAAACAATAATCAATCAGATAACCCATTTGCAAATGCGAATGGTCCAATTGATATTAGTGATGATGACTTACCATTCTAACGAAAGAATGAGATTAAAAATATAAAAGGAGGTAATTAACCATGGCAGGTGGACCAAGAAGAGGCGGACGTCGTCGTAAAAAAGTATGCTATTTCACAGCAAATGGTATTACACATATTGATTATAAAGACACTGAATTATTAAAACGTTTTATCTCAGAACGCGGTAAAATTTTACCACGTCGTGTAACTGGTACTTCAGCTAAATATCAACGTATGTTGACTACAGCTATTAAACGTGCTCGTCATATGGCTTTATTACCATATGTTAAAGACGAAAACTAATATATAATTAGTGTTAAACCCCGTAAGCTCAAGGCTTGCGGGGTTATTTTTATGTCGAGTAATAAAAAATGAGCAGATTATACATATTAAGTTGATTTTAAAATGTATTGGGTAATATCTTTAAGGGATGCAATATAAAATGTTATCATTAAAAGAGATATACATAAGGAGTTTTGATGATAATGAGAGGAAAATATTTATTAGCAGGTATTGTTGCATCTACTTTACTTTTGGGTGCTTGTGATTTAAATATTCATTTACCAGGCGGAAATAATGATAGTTCAGAGGATAAACAAAAAACTGAGAAGAGTGATAATAAAAACAAAACGCCTAATAATTCAAATAAAAATAATAATACTAATAATGAGAAGAATATAGATTCATCAGATACACAACAAAATGATAATGATGAAAATACTAATTATAATCAAACTGAAGATATTCAACCAAATGATAATAATAGTATTCAGTCATCCGAACAGAATACTCAAAACCAATCTGAAAACGGAATCAATGGAAATAATGAAACGACTACAAATGAAAGTCATTCAACTAGTGACAATCAATCAAACGATTCTTCGAATAAAGAACTTACACCTCAGCAAGCAGAGGATGTTGTCTATGATTGGTATAAAAATCAAGGATTTGGACATCGTTTAAGAAATGAATTTAATTACAATCCTAGTAAAAGTACTGACGATATGTATTATATAGATTATGCAGCAAGTGACGCTTATGGTACTGGTACACCTTATGTAGCTATTGTAGATAAACATACAGGTAGTATTGTTGATAATTATAATAATATGACAGATGAAGAAAAAGCTAAAAGAAAACAAATGAATGAAAGTAAATTAGAACAAAGTAACCGACAACGAAATAATGATGTACAAAATAATGAAACAAAGAATAATAATGAAACGCAACATACATCATCTAATGAAGAAAATCAAAATAGCGCGCAATCTGAAACTCAAAATGATGTCCAGACATCGAATCAATCCGAGAACAATCATTCAACTTCAACAGACGCTTCTACACAAACTAAAGAAGAACCCACAACTTCTCAAATGGATCGTAATGAACAAGCACAACCAAATCATCAAAGTACAAATACCGAAGAATAAAAACAAAGGAACAAGACATTATATTCAACATGAATATGTTTTGTTCCTTTAAAGTTGTTTATAGTCGAATATCAACATCATCAAATTGTTGTTGATATTCTTTATATTTACTTTCAACTAGAACTTGATAAGATGTATTGAAATAATCTGCCAGAATCATTGCATCTTTGAACTTTGGTTCATGTTGATGATTTTCCCATTCGTATAATTGATGTGGTTCGTAATGTGTGCCATACTTTTTGTTTAGGATTTCAGTTAATTCATTAATTTCAAGATGTCTTTTTTTTCTTAAGTTATACAGTGCATGTGAACTCATAATACATAACCTCCTAAGTATCAATTTTGTATATAAACAAAATTTTATTATATGAAAATTTATTAAGTCTTTTATATATTTTATTATAATATGCTTGTTCATAATATTTAGCAAGTATTTTATATAAAAATAGTTGCTATTTTTAGGAGCCTTATATTTTTAATCATTAATTGAATAAATACTAATAAAATATGTGGGTGTTATTATTTAGTTGTTTTTGTTATAAAAAATAAATTATTTTAATAATGATGTTTATAAAATTGAAATAGGTGGTATGAATAAGAAGTAAATAAAATAAAACTATAAGGAGTAATCTAACTATGGGCTTTATTATTATGATAATAGTTGGTGGATTAATCGGTTGGATTGCTGGCATGATCATGGGTAAAGATATCCCTGGTGGTATCTTAGGTAATATCATTGCTGGTTTAATCGGTTCATTCATCGGAAGTAAATTGTTAGGTACTTGGGGTCCTGTTTGGGGCGGAGTACCAATCTTCCCAGCATTAATCGGTGCAATTATTCTTATTTTTATTGTTTCTTTAATTTTAAAAGCAATCAAAAAATAAGTATAGTATTTAAAGAGGACTACGTTATGTAGTGCTCTTTTTTTATTTATTAAACTAAAAAAAGAGGATGACGTCGGGTTAAGACGTCATCCAGGAGTATTATGTTCATGAATATAAAAGACTTGTAGTTATTAAATAACTACAAGTTAATAGTATCATGCAATATAAATATTGACAATCATAAAAACTTATATTATTTAAAAATATATAATTTGTATTATTAGTAGACTTCATTCAATTATTATTTAATATAATAAATTGAAATAGGAGGTAAAACATGAATTTATATCTTATTCGACATGGTGAATCACAGTCTAATTACGATAATAAGTACAATCGAGCATATTATTGTGGTCAGTTAGACGTTCCTTTAACTGAAAGGGGCATTGAAAGTGCAAAAAACTTAAAGACGTATTTTTATAATATAAAAATTGATGATGTGTATGTATCTGATTTAACAAGAACAAAAGAAACATATCAATATATCTTCCCTTACGATATCCCAACTACAGTTACCTCATTATTACGTGAACGTTCATTGGGTCTATTTGAAGGTCAATTTAAGGATAAACTTATGAAAAATAATAAGTATCATCGCTATTTTCATGATTCAAATTATAAAGATTTTCGACATAGCTTTATTCAAAAAGCGCCTGAGGGGGAAAGTTATAATGATGTTTATCATAGAGTGAAACAGTTTTTCGAAACGATCCATATTCAAGATAATCACACGATAGTCATTATTGCACATCAAGTTGTGATACGTTGTATTATGGTTTACTTTGGCTATATAAATAAAGAAGAAGCATTAACTAAAGTAATTGAAAATTGTAAGCCATATCTTATTGAGTTATAAAAAAATCTGAGACATCATTCATCGTCTCAGATTTTTTATATATTAGACGTCACCATTAATGGATTGAATAACATATTCAAACGGATACTACCTATTCTATTTATCAAAAACATCTGTTTTGATATCTTTCTTATTTAAGAAAGATTTGATTTTATTTTGTTGGTTTCCATTTACATCTCCAGCATAATGAGTAGGAACATCTACAACGTTAATTGTATTTTGAGGTTGGTAATTCAGTTGTTCGATACTTTCATCAACATTTGCAATTGTACTATTCAAAGCATGAAAGTATTTAATAATACGATTTACATGATCTTTATAGCCGTCTGGCAATGTGTTATTTTCAACATATTTTTTAAAGTGTAAGTCATTTTTAACAGCAATATTAGATAAATTACTAAGTTTTGTAGCTTGTTTATCAGTGATTTTTGTTTGTCCTGAACTTTGACGGTCGATTTGACTTTGCATTATATATTTATTATCTAAAATATCACTATTAACATCTAGATATTTTTTGATTGCTTGGTTCATTTCATCTTCAGTAAGCTTTTGATGTGATTTATTCGATGTAAAAATATCATTTTCAGTTAAGTTTTTAGCATGTTTCGGTGCATTAACACCGTTACTTTGATTATGATTGTCTTCGTTATTATCATTATTAGGTGCACAAGCACTTAATATTAATAACAATGCTAAAAAACTACTAATAATCATACTCTTTTTCATAGATTTCAATAATCTCCTTTATTAGTAAACGTTTCTATTTAAGCATAATAATAGAGTATCATTTATAGAAACAGAATTGAATGTTTAAGACTTAAAATTAATATAAATCTATGAACAAATTGTGGCAATATCAGTAAAAAAATAAATTAAAAAAGCAGAGCCATTAATAAAATGACTCTGCTTAAAATGAAGATATTTGATAGGTTAAGTTCTAAGTCTTACTTTCATGTAGAAAGTTAAACTGTAAATTAATTTCTAATAATATAATCAAATGCACTCAATGCTGCGTTAGCACCTGAACCCATTGATATAATGATTTGTTTATATTTTTGGTCAGTAACGTCACCAGCAGCAAAAATACCAGGAATGTTTGTGTTATTTTCACGACCCACAACGACTTCTCCACGGCTATTTAACTCTACTGCGTCACCAATCCATTTTGTATTTGGCACAAGGCCAATTTGTACAAAGATACCATCTAAGCTTAATTCTTTCATTTCACCAGATGACATATCTTCATAGCTTAAACCAGTAACATGATCTTCACCTAGAACTTCGGCAGTTCTAGCATTTGTGTGAATATCAACATTAGGGAAAGAACGTAAACGTTCTTGTAACACTGTATCCGCTTTTAGTTCTGGAGCGAATTCAAATAGCGTCACATGTTTAACTATTCCTGCTAAATCGATAGCTGCTTCAACACCAGAGTTACCACCACCAATAACTGCAACGTTTTTATTTTCAAATAAAGGTCCGTCACAGTGAGGGCAGAAGGCAACACCTTTATTGATTAAGCGATCTTCACCAGGAATATTTAATTTACGCCAGCTTGCACCAGTTGAAATAATAGCAGTTTTACTTTCAAGAACTGCATCATTTTCTAAAGTTACTCGGATAGCTTTATCAGTTTTTTCAATTTTAGTTGCACGAATACCAGTCATAGCATCAATATCATACTCTTCGATATGTGCAGCTAAATTAGAAGAGAATTCTGATCCAGTGGTTTGTTTAACAGTAATAAAGTTTTCAATACCAGCTGTATCGTTAACTTGACCACCAATTCTATCTGCAACAATACCAGTGCGTAAACCTTTACGCGCAGTATAAATTGCAGCACTACCACTTGCTGGCCCACCACCGATGATTAATACATCGTATGGATCTTTATCTTCGTATTCTGAAGCATCTTGTGTACTGCCAAGTTTAGATAAAATATCAGAAATTGTCATACGACCATTACCGAATTCTTCACCATCTAAAAATACAGCAGGGACTGCCATGATATCCTTAGATTCTTCACGGAATACAGCACCATCAATCATTGTATGAGTGATATTTGGATTAATTACACTCATTAAGTTTAATGCTTGAACTACATCTGGACATTTTTGACAAGTTAAACTTACATAAGTTTCAAAATTGTAGTTACCTTCAAGACCTTTAATTTGATCAATGATTGATTGTTTTTCTTTAGGCGCACGACCACTTACTTGTAAAATGGCAAGCACAAGTGAATTAAACTCATGACCTAAAGGAATACCAGCAAATGTGATACCAGTATCTTCTTCAGGTTTACTTACTTGAAAACTTGGTGTGCGTTTTAATTCTTTTTCAACGATTGTAATATGATCTGTCATCTCAGCGATTTCATCTAATAAATCTTTTAATTCTTTAGATTTATCATCAGAGCCGATACTTGCTCTAAATTCTACATCGCCTTCCATAAGTTGTAATAATTGTTGTAATTGTTGTTTTAAATCAGCATTAAGCATACTTAAATGCCTCCTTAAATTTTACCTACTAAGTCTAATCCTGGTTGTAATGATTCAGAACCTTCTTCCCATTTTGCTGGGCAAACTTCACCTGGATGTTGACGTACGTATTGTGCAGCTTTGATTTTATTTACTAATGTACTTGCATCACGGCCAATACCATCTGCATTAATTTCTGCTGCTTGAACTACACCATCAGGGTCAACGATAAATGTACCACGTTGTGCCAAACCTGCTTCTTCATCTAATACATCGAAGTTACGAGTGATAATTTGAGAAGGGTCACCAATCATAGTGTATTGGATTTTGCTGATTGCGTCTGAATGATCGTGCCAAGCTTTGTGTACGAAATGAGTATCAGTTGAAACTGAGAATACATTAACACCTAAATCTTGTAATTGGCTATATTGGTTTTGTAAATCTTCTAATTCAGTTGGACATACGAAAGAGAAGTCAGCTGGATAGAAGCAAACAACGCTCCAAGAACCTTTTAAATCATCTTGGCTTACTTCTTTGAATTCATCATTTTTAGGATCATATGCTTGAGCTGTGAAAGGTAAGATTTCTTTATTAATTAAAGACATAACTTAAATTCCTCCTGATTTATCGAATATTAATTAGAACTACATAATAATTATTGCTTATTTATAATAATTCTAATCTCATGATTAATATTATTACATGTAGATTTTATTTCGTCAACATAATATACTTAAAAGTAAGAAAAACATTATAAAGCACTGATATAATAAGGTTTATATAAAAAATATTAACTTTTTTAAGATATTGTGAGGTTTATTTTTCCTAATTAAAAAATGTAAATTGTAAATACAAATACATCTTTTCGCTTAAATCTATTCTCAACTAAAGGAAAGTATTTGATAATGGAAATCAAAAATAATAGATGAAAACTCTCTTCAAGTTACGCTATGAAACATATAAATCTGAAGAGAGTATCAAGTATTTTCAATATTATTTTATTAAAATCAGTCTTTGACTTCTACTTTTACACTTCCTACTTTCTCGTATTCAGCAATATAAATACCTTTTTCTAAATGTAGTGGTGAAATAAATGTACCTGAAGAAATAAATTGACCTTTTTCTAAACGTTTTCCATGTGAATGTAATTTTTTATTTAACCATTTTATAGATTCAATAGGATTTCCTAGTACGTCACTAGAATGTCCTGTTTCAATTTCTTGATCGTTTTTAAATAACTTTAAGTTAATATCAGCAAACGATTTGTAATCAAGAGGTGTTACTCTTTTTCCAACCACAATTAAACCTGTTGCAGTATTATCTGAAATTAAATCTGATAAAGCAAAGTTAGGGAACCAATCTTTATAACGTGCGTCAGGAATTTCAATACCTGGAGCTACTTTTACACTTTCTAAGATGGTTTGAACATCTGCATTCTCTGGTAAATCTGCAGTTAATTCAAAGATAAGTTCAGGTTCAAGTAATGGATCAAATAATGTTGATAATGAGATAGAGTTACCACCTTCGACTACTTGAGTAGATAAAATAGTACCGTACGCAGGCTCATTTGTATTGGCAATGGCTTGAGTGGCGGCACTTGTCATACTTACTTTGTAACCTTTAATTTCTGATTTTTGCTTATTTTTTAATTGATTAATGAGATCATCTTGTGTGTGATAGGCTTCTAACTCATTTAGTTCAAAAGAGGAACTGATAAAATCAATCGGTTTTTTTGATGTAAAAGCTTGATATAAGGCTGTTGAAACTTCTTTGTTAGCGTGAGTCATAGTATCTCTCCTTTGATATCTGAAAATTGTCATTATTATGATAACTTTAATTAGTTTAGCATGCAAATCTTAATTTAAAATAAAGGGCAATTTAGAAGAAAAATAAAATATAAATTGTTAACATATATTCAGTAATTAAAAAAGGAGTGGACTTAATGTCAGATTATGTTTACGAATTAGCTAAAAAACATCATTCAGTTCGAAAATTTAAAGATCAACCTTTAAGTGAAGACGTTGTTAGAAAGTTAGTTGAAGCTGGGCAAAGTGCTTCAACATCTAGTTATTTACAAACGTATTCAATTATTGGAGTAGAAGACCCAGAAATTAAAGCAGAACTCAAAGAAGTATCAGGACAACATTATGTGGTAGATAATGGCTATTTATTCGTATTTGTTTTAGATTATTATCGTCATAGTCTTATTAATGAAGATGTAGAACAACACATGGAGACGTCATTTGAGTCAGCTGAGGGCTTATTAGTTGGTGCCATTGATGTTGCATTAGTATCAGAAAATATTGCTTTAGCAGCTGAAGATATGGGCTATGGCATTGTATACTTAGGTTCGCTTCGCAATGATGTCGGACGTGTACGTGAGATTTTAGACTTACCTGAATATGCCTTCCCTCTATTTGGTATGGCTATAGGGGAGCCAGCTGAGGATGAAAATGGATCACCAAAACCACGTTTACCTTTTGGACATGTCTTCCATAAAAATGTCTATAATAGTAATAAAGCACAACAAAAAGAAACATTAAACGCTTATGACCAAATGGTTAGTAAATACTATCAAGACCGTACAAATGGTGTGAGAAATGAAACCTGGTCTCAACAAGTTGCTGGATTTTTAAGTGGAAAAGCACGATTGGATATGTTAGAGCAATTAAATAAATCTGGATTAATGAAAAGATAAAATAAAACCGAAAAAAGAGAGGCAGAATTTGTTCGAAATTCTGCCTCTCTTGTTATTTATGATTCTGTGGATAATTCTCCATAATGATTAGAATTAAATTTTTCTTTATCTAAGTTACCTGTTAAATGTGCTGTACCAGTACCTGCTAATATAGAATCATTGACATTTAGAGCAGTACGACCCATATCAATAATTGGTTCGATAGAAATTAATACACCCGCTAATGCAACTGGTAAGTTTAAAGTTGATAATACAAGAATTGAAGCGAAAGTTGCACCGCCACCAACGCCAGCTACACCAAATGAACTAATAACTACAACAGCAATTAGTGTAAGAATGAATGGTATATCTATGTCAACATGAGCAACAGGAGCAACCATAATAGCAAGCATTGCTGGATAAATACCAGCACATCCATTTTGGCCAATAGACAAGCCGAATGAAGCTGAGAAGTTTGCAATACCTTCAGGTACTCCTAAACGTTGCGTTTGAGTTTGCACATTTAAAGGAAGCGCTCCTGCACTTGAACGTGATGTAAATGCAAAAATCAGTACTTCAAGTGTTTTTTTGACATAACGAATAGGGTTGATTCCCATAATCGCTAAAATAATTAAATGAATAACATACATTGTAAGTAAAGCTGCATAAGATGCAATCATGAATTTACCTAATGTCCAAATTGCTGCAAAATCACTTGTAGCAATTGTAGAAGCCATAATTGCGATAATTCCATAAGGAGTTAATCTTAAAACAAAGGTAACAATTGACATGATGAGAGCATAAACAGCATCAATACCACGTTTTAATAAGCTACCATTATCAGGTTGTTTACGTGCAACACGTAAGTATGCAAATCCTACAAAAATGGCAAATATTACTACTGCAATAGTTGAAGTTGTTCTCTGACCAGTAAAATCTAAGAACGGATTGCTTGGTAATAATTCAAGAATTTGTTGTGGTAGTGTATTCGCTGTAAGTTGCTTTGCCTCACTACTAATTTCATTTCCTCGTGCATGTTCTGCACTACCTAAATCGATACTTGAAGCATCAAGGCCAAATACAATGGCATAAAAAATACCTACAACGGCTGCAATAGCGACAGTACCAATTAAAAACATAAAAATATAAGAACCTATCTTAGCAAATTTATCGCCAATTTGTATCTTACTAAATGCTGAAACAATAGAAATAAAAATAAGAGGCATAACAATCATTTGTAATAATGTCACATAGCCATCTCCAACGATGCTAAACCAATCAGTTGTAGTTTCAAGCACTTTAGAATTAACACCATAAATAAGGTGTAAAATAATACCATATACAATTCCTAATCCTAGAGCGGTAAAGACTCGTTTAGGGAATGATACATGTTTTTTAGCCATAATGAATAAGCCGATAATGAAAATCAACATTATGACAATATTAATAATTGAAAATAATGTTCCCATATAATGATTCTCCTTTTATTAGTTAAATCCGACACATTTCATAAGAATAGTATTAAATATATAATAATTCAATACTTTAAATAACATAAATTACTAAATATTTTTACAAATTAATTATAAATAGATACTAAATGAGTATTAAAACAAAAAACAGGATCGAAATCTTTTTAATTTCAATCCTGTTTTAGTAAATAGCACTATATACAATTGTTACATTAAAGATTAAATAGTCTAGCTAAGAATCCTTTTTTCTCATTTGAAGATGAAACATAAGTTTGATGTTCTTTTAAATTATCAATCGCTTGTTGATTGTTATCATTAATTTCTTTAACTAAATTATTTTTAGTATAATCAGATTGTTCTTTTTGAGCAGTTTGAATGGCTTGTTGTGATGTTTGGATGGCAGCTAATGACTCATTATTTGCTTTCAATTTTTCAGTAATTTGACTTTGTAATTCTTTAAGTTCATTTTGCTGTTGATGAACTTGAGTAATCATCTGACCTAACATTTGACGTTCTTCACGCATTTTTTGTATTTCCGTACGTAAGTCTTCTACCAATTGTGTGACGCCTTGATCAGCTGGTAACTGTTGTTGGTCTTCTTTAACGATAACTTGTAAAAAATCTTTTTCTTTTTCTAATTCTTCGAAAGCTAAATCATAGCTATTTGTTTGTTTTACCTTTTCTGCAATATCTTGGAAAAGTTCAATATCTTCTTCTTTAAAGTCTGTAGCCTCACGACCACGATATTCAGTCTTACTAAGTTGATATCCTCGTTCTTCTAAATGTTGGACGATTTTGCGGACTTGTTTTTCACTTAGTTTGACACGTTGAGCGAATTCTTTAGTTAACATAATTTGAAGTCCTTTCGTATCTATAGAATATTGTTCATTTACACTGACGTTTGTCTTCGGTTAGTGACACGTCAGTCTAACCTCGCATATTAGTTTAACCTTTTATATCGCGCTTTTCAAGTGTTCTATCAAGCTAAACGTAAATTCATCTTTTCTAAAAGGGGGTATATAATATCTCTAGAAATTCCATTCGCAAATACATATTTGAGAATATAATTAGATTTCACACTAGTAGGATAGATGTCTTTTGTAAGTTCAATGTTAGATTTAATAAATAAGTCAGTACGTATAGGTGTTTCTTCAAACGTATAGTTAGGATGCAAATAGTCAATGTCATATTGTTGTTCAAAGTCATTTTCTAATAAGATGTGATGACGTCGTTTAATTAATTGATTATCTAATATACTATTATCAAGTTTCGGGACTTCAAACATTAAAAAGTTAATATCTCTAGCATGTACTTTATTAGATAATATATTTAGGTGAGTTTCAACTTCATTTAAAGTTTGAGATATGATTTCATCATAGTTTGAATCAACTACAGCTAATAAGTGGACTAAAAAGGCTGAATTTGTTGTTGCCTCGTAGTGCGCTGTAGCCAAACTGATTATATTTTCTTTCTCAATACCAACAATAAAAACATAATCATTTTCTGTTTTATTATTCTGTAAGGACCGTTTTGTGATAATGCTGTCTTCAAAAAAATCAACATCTAATTGTTTATTATAAAACTCGACGGCTTTTTGATAATAAGCGTCTTCTAAAGAATGAATAGTGTGAAATTTCATAGCGATCTCCCCGCATCATATTTTTTTAAGTATAGCACATTTGTAAAGTAGCACATCATAATACAAAATATATTAAAAAACTTCTTTCAAAGTTATAAATGATTCACACTTTACTTTGAAAGAAGCATATATTAATTTTTGACTGTTAATTTGTAAGAAATTATATTCATTTAACAATCGACATGAATAAATACAATGAATGGTTAAACTTATTTTTAAGATTTTGGACCCTTAGACTCATTAGCGTAATGAGTGATATCAACTTCTTCATAAGCTGCGTTGTTTTTTTCAACTTCATTATGTGAAGAAGCGTCTTTTCTAGCGATTACTAAAAATTTGCCATCAAGCATATCTTTTTTATATTGTTCTGCTTGGTTATCAGATAGTTTGAAATTATTCAATACAGCTTCTTCACCATCTTCACCGGTTAATAAGCGTGACATGCGATCACTGAATGAACCACTTGTTGCTATAAGTGTTACTTGAGAATTATGTAAATCATCTAAATGTAATTTAGATTTACTGATAACAAATATCTCATTTTCTGAATATCCTTCTGCTTTTTTCTTTTCAATCACATTGTAAATTTGATTTTCATTATCTATAACTGTAATATCTGGCATATTCATCGTCCTCCATCATTTCATGCTACTTTTAAATATTTATACCCTAATGAATAGATATAAAACGTTTCTATATAATTATATAATTAAACATATGTGTTTTACAAATACAGTTTTTTTATATGATATTAAACGCTTACATTTATAAGTAGTGTGATTACAAGGATAAACTCTCCATCAGTTATTGAAAATAAGCTTAAAATTTGCTATTATCATTAAATAATTTATATTGCTCATATAATCTGAAGAATATGGCTTTAGAAGTTTCTACCGTGTTGCCATAAACAACGCGACTATGAGTTCAAGTACAAAGGTAAGGAAGTTAATGAGAAGTTTGAGGATTGGCTAAGATGTCTTATACTATATTATCATTTGTATAATGTAAAGTATTGTTTATCATCTATAAATCTAAATTATTTACTTCTAAGTTACAAATGAATGTGTATCGTACTTGTTCACTTATAGATCCTGAAACTAGATAAAAGTTTCGGGTTTTTTTATATAAAGTTTAGGAGGTTTTGAAGTGGAAGCGCTCGAACAAAAAGTCAAGGAAGATGGCGTAGTCATTGATGAAAAAATATTAAAAGTTGATGGATTTTTAAATCATCAAATTGATGCCAAATTAATGTATGAAGTGGGTCAAACATTTTATAAACAATTTAAGGATAAAGGGATTACGAAAATTTTAACTATTGAGGCTTCCGGTATTGCTCCTGCAATCATGGCTGCATTACATTTCGATGTGCCATGCTTATTTGCAAAAAAAGCAAAGCCAAGTACTTTAAAAGATGGATTTTACAGTACTGATATCCATTCATTTACTAAAAATAAAACAAGTACAGTGATTGTATCAGAAGAATTTTTAGGGTCTGAAGATAAAGTATTAATTATTGATGATTTCTTAGCAAATGGTGATGCTTCACTTGGATTGTACGACATTGCACAACAAGCTAAAGCAGAAACAGTAGGCATAGGAATTGTTGTAGAAAAAAGTTTCCAAGATGGACGACAAAGATTGGAAGAGGCTGGTTTAACTGTTTCTTCATTATGTAAAGTTGCTTCCTTAACAGGGAATAAAGTGACTTTACTAGGTGAAGATGAATGAAAAATTTAATTTTAAGTGTACAACATTTATTAGCAATGTATGCAGGTGCTATTTTAGTACCTATCATTGTAGGAACAAGTTTAAAATTCTCACCTGAAGAGATTGCTTATTTAATTACAGTAGATATTTTTATGTGTGGAGTAGCTACATTTTTACAAGCAAATAAGATTACTGGTACAGGGCTACCTATTGTTTTAGGATGTACATTTACTGCTGTAGCACCTATGATTTTAATTGGACAGACTAAAGGTTTAGACGTGTTATATGGATCATTGTTCCTATCAGGTATCTTAGTTGTGATCATTGCTCCATTCTTTTCTTATTTAGTTAAATTTTTCCCACCTGTTGTTACAGGTAGTGTAGTTACAATTATCGGAATTAACTTAATGCCCGTTGCTATGAATTATCTTGCTGGTGGTCAAGGCGCTAAAGATTATGGTAACCCTAAAAATCTAATTTTAGGTGGAGTGACACTTATTGTTATCTTACTATTACAACGATTTACAACGGGATTCTTAAAATCTATTGCAATTTTGATTGGTTTAGTTATAGGCACTATATTGGCTAGTATCTTTGGATTAGTTAATATTAGCCAAGTTGGTGACGCACATTGGCTCGGTATTCCACGACCATTCCGTTTCTCAGGATTTGGCTTTGATTTCGGTGCAACATTAGTGTTTACAATTGTAGCAATTGTAAGTCTGATTGAATCAACTGGTGTATATCATGCATTAAGTGAAATCACTGGTCGTAAGCTAGAACGTAAAGATTTTCGTAAAGGTTACACTGCGGAAGGTCTAGCCATCATTTTAGGATCAATCTTTAATTCTTTCCCTTATACAGCTTATTCACAAAATGTAGGACTTGTTTCACTTTCTGGAGCTAAGAAAAATAAAGTCATATACGGAATGGTAGTCTTACTTTTAATAAGTGGTTGTATACCTAAACTAGGTGCTCTGGCTAATATTATTCCTTTACCTGTATTAGGCGGTGCAATGATTGCTATGTTTGGTATGGTAATGGCTTATGGGGTAAGTATTTTAGGAAATATTGATTTCAAAAATCAAAATAATTTATTAATTATTGCTGTATCAGTCGGACTTGGTACAGGAATTAGTGCTGTACCTCAAGCATTTAAAGCTTTAGGAGAACAGTTCGCTTGGTTAACTCAAAATGGTATTGTTTTAGGAGCAATCTCTGCTATTATTCTTAATTTCTTTTTTAACGGTATAAAGTATAAACAAAACGACGAAAATGTGAAATAATAAGATTAACTATATAAAAAATGGAGGCTGTGTTATAAATGTGGGAAAATAAGTTTGCTAAAGAATCATTAACTTTTGACGATGTTTTGTTAATTCCAGCTGCATCAGACGTATTACCAAGTGATGTTGATTTAAGCGTAGAATTATCAGATAAAATTAAATTAAATATTCCAGTTATTTCTGCTGGTATGGATACAGTAACTGAATCTAAAATGGCTATTGCTATGGCACGTCAAGGTGGTTTAGGTGTCATCCATAAAAACATGGGCATTGAAGAGCAAGCTGATGAAGTACAAAAAGTAAAACGTTCAGAAAATGGTGTTATTACGAATCCATTCTTCTTAACACCAGATGAAAGTGTTTATGAAGCAGAAGCATTAATGGGTAAATATCGTATTTCAGGTGTGCCTATTGTAAAAGATGAAGAATCAAGAACACTCGTTGGTATTATTACAAACCGTGACTTACGTTTTATTGAAGATTTCTCAATTAAAATTTCAGATGTGATGACTAAAGAAAATTTAATTACAGCTCCAGTTGGTACAACATTAGATGAAGCAGAAGCAATCCTTCAAAAGCATAAAATTGAAAAATTACCATTAGTAGAAAATGGTCGTTTAGAAGGTCTCATCACAATTAAAGATATAGAAAAAGTACTTGAATTCCCTCATGCAGCGAAAGATGAGCATGGTCGTTTACTTGCAGCAGCAGCTATCGGTACATCTAAAGATACTGAAATTCGTGCACAAAAACTTGTAGAAGCAGGAGTAGATGCGTTAATTATTGATACAGCGCATGGACATTCTAAAGGTGTGATCGAGCAAGTCAAAAAAATGAAAGATAAATATCCTGACCTTACAATTATTGCAGGAAATGTTGCAACTGCTGAAGCGACACGCGCTTTATTTGAAGCAGGTGCAGACGTGGTTAAAGTAGGTATTGGACCAGGATCAATCTGTACAACACGTGTCGTTGCAGGTGTAGGTGTACCACAAATTACTGCAGTATATGACTGTGCTACTGAAGCACGTAAACATGGTAAAGCGATTATTGCTGACGGTGGTATTAAATTCTCTGGTGATATTATTAAAGCATTAGCGGCTGGTGGTCATGCTGTTATGTTAGGTAGCTTATTAGCTGGTACTGAAGAAAGCCCAGGCGCTACTGAAGTCTTCCAAGGTAGACAATATAAAGTATATCGTGGAATGGGTTCTCTTGGAGCCATGGAAAAAGGGTCAAATGATCGTTACTTCCAAGAAGATAAATCTCCTAGAAAATTTGTTCCAGAAGGTATTGAAGGTCGCACAGCTTATAAAGGACCATTACAAGATACCATTTATCAACTTATGGGTGGAGTAAGAGCTGGTATGGGTTATACTGGTTCACCAAACTTAAAAGTATTGCGTGAAGAAGCACAATTCACACGTATGGGCCCTGCAGGTTTAGCGGAAAGTCATCCACATAACATACAAATTACTAAAGAATCACCAAACTATTCATTTTAATGTAAGGTGAGCAAGAAGCGATTAAATTAAGAAAGTACGCTTTTCTATAAATTGTTTATAGAGGTTGAAATTATTTATTGTCTTTATAAATATGAAAAGCGTCTTTCTATTGTTTACATAAATTAATTTAAAGGAGATTTACTATTATGGAAATGGCTAAAGAACAAGAGTTAATTCTTGTCTTAGATTTCGGTAGTCAATATAACCAGTTAATTACACGTCGTATTCGTGAAATGGGCGTTTACAGTGAATTACACGATCATGAAATTTCTATAGATGAAATTAAACGTATGAATCCTAAAGGTATTATTCTTTCAGGAGGTCCAAATTCTGTTTATGAAGAAGGTTCATTTACGATTGATCCTGAAATTTATAATTTAGGTATTCCAGTGTTAGGTATTTGTTACGGTATGCAACTTACAACCAAACTATTAGGCGGTAAAGTTGAACGTGCAAATGAACGTGAATATGGTAAAGCAATTATTAAAGCAAAATCTGATGAGTTATTCTTTGGTTTACCAGAAGAACAAACAGTGTGGATGAGTCATTCAGATAAAGTCATTGAAATTCCTGAAGGTTTTGAAGTTATTGCTGATAGCCCAAGTACAAATTATGCTGCTATCGAAGATAAAAAACGTCGTATTTATGGTGTGCAATTCCACCCAGAAGTACGTCATACAGAATACGGTAATGATTTACTAAGAAATTTTGTCCGTCGTGTATGTAATTGTACAGGTGAATGGACAATGGAAAACTTCATTGAAATTGAAATCGAAAAAATTCGTGAACGTGTAGGCAATCGTAAAGTATTATGTGCCATGAGCGGTGGTGTAGATTCATCAGTTGTTGCAGTATTATTGCATAAGGCCATTGGTGATCAATTAACATGTATTTTTGTAGACCATGGTTTACTTCGTAAAGGCGAAGGCGATATGGTAATGGAACAATTCGGTGAAGGCTTTGATATGAATATTATTCGTGTAAATGCCAAAGAACGTTTTATGGAAAAACTAAAAGGCGTTTCTGATCCAGAAAAAAAACGTAAAATCATTGGTAATGAATTTGTATATGTGTTTGATGATGAAGCGGCTAAATTAACAGATGTTGATTTCTTAGCACAAGGTACACTTTACACAGATGTGATTGAATCAGGTACAAAGACAGCGCAAACAATTAAATCTCACCATAATGTAGGTGGATTACCTGAAGACATGGAATTTGAATTGATTGAACCTATTAATACATTATTTAAAGATGAAGTTCGTGCCTTAGGTATTGAATTAGGTATCCCTGAACATTTAGTATGGAGACAACCATTCCCAGGTCCTGGTTTAGGTATTCGTGTGTTAGGTGAAATTACTGAAGATAAATTAGAAATCGTTCGTGAATCTGATGCGATTTTACGTGAAGTGATTCGAGAAGAAGGTCTTGAAAGAGAGATTTGGCAATACTTCACAGTACTACCAGGTATTCAATCTGTAGGTGTTATGGGTGATTATCGTACGTATGATCATACAGTAGGTATTCGTGCTGTAACATCAATTGATGGTATGACAAGTGATTTTGCACGTATCGATTGGGAAGTATTACAAAAAATTTCTAGTCGTATAGTTAATGAAGTAGACCATGTAAACCGTGTCGTCTATGACATTACTTCTAAGCCACCAAGCACTATAGAATGGGAGTAGCCCATTAAAAAAAGCGAGCATTTTCGTGAGAAATGCTCGCTTTTTTTTATTAAATTCAATAATTTGGACGTTTATGATATTTTCTTTTTGATTGAAATGATTATCGTCTTTGTTGTAATGATGTTCTATGGTGTACTTTTTGAAGAATATATTGATACACCATCAATGATATGAATAACCATGAAAAACTAAAAAATATGCCGCCAACTACGTCAGTGAGATAGTGAGCATGGAAGTATAATCTTGAAAATAAAATACCTAACCATACTACAATTAACACCGTATTTATTATGCGTTTTACCCAGATAGTTCCTAATTTAGGGATAAGTACAAAAATAAGAGCAAAAATAACAATCGTACTTGTTAAAGCATGTCCGCTTGGGAATGAAAATCCTGCATCAATTGTTAAGTGATCATAAGGTCTTGAATGATGAATGATGTCTTTTAACGCAATACCTATGATACCTGCTGAAGCTACTGTTGTCGGTAACCATATTGCTAATAAGAAGCGTCGCTTAATTAAAACAATAGTTGCGATGATAAGGGTCAGGGTAATAAAGGTTGCAATATCACCGTATGATGCTAGAAACGTCATAAAGTCATTGAACCAATTACCTTTGAAATTCATTTTTGGTTCGCCAAATGTGTTTAAGAACCAATAGAATGATTGTAAATCTAATATATGTGTCCATAACGACTTAGTAAAAACCGAAAAAATAGTTATTAAAAAAATGAGACTACTTATTATAAATGAAATGGTTAATGTATATTGTTTATTTTGCATCAGTACTATACCTTTCTTTATTTTAATCTAGTTTAACTTGTTAAAGCGCTAAAGTTATCGATACAAAGAATGATTTAATATTAAAATAAATTTAAAGACAAAAAAGCTAAGGTAATCACAAAAATATGATAGTCATCCTTCATTATTCAAAAAAAGCAAATAAAATATTAAAAAACTTTACAAAAAAATTAAGCGTTTTCACAGAATTGTTACATGAATATTGAACAAAATATGTTATTTTATAAGTAATGAAGTAAATTCATTTTATCCGTGAGAGTTTGGGACATACTTTATCGTCTCAAACTCTTTTTATATATTAGAAATTTGACTTTTAGTTGATATTTTCATATATTATATTTAATATGCATTAAATTATACATAGGTTTATATCAAGCAATGAGACAAAAAGTATCATTCACTTTATTGTTTAATTGAAGGGTAAAACTGATGTACTTAAATCTAAATTATAGGTTGCTTAAAGAGCATTAATAAATATATTGAATGAGCATAAAAGAAGCCTACAATAGATAGTCGTCCTTTTTAATGGGATAAAACTAAACTATTGTAGGTGTTTTATTATATTATAAGCAATAGTTATATATAGGTTACAGTTTAAAAGTGGAGGAATGATAATGTTAAGTATGAGTAGTTTACTTATATTATTTTTTATAACGCTTATTATGGCAGCGTTAAGTGGGTTGATTGTTTTAATCCCCTCAGTTCCAGTTAAATACATAAGATTTCACTTAGCTTTACTTCTATTGCCAGTTATTGTAGGTATTGTAGGGTTAGTGACTATAAATGAAAGAGAAGTTATTGGCATATTTGCCTTAGATAAACTTGCTTGGTTAGTAGGTGCTTTTGTTTTAGCGTTAGGTTTTATTATTCAAAAGTTTTCAACGCGTTATTTATTAGGAGATCACAATTATCGTAAGTATTTTCCTTTATATACATTTATAACTGTTTTTGCTTCACTAGGATGGTTAAGCAATGACTTACGTTTAATGACTTTATGCTGGGGATTAACGTTATTTTGTTTAACGCAACTAATTAGATTGAATAAAACTTGGAAAGTTCCAGCGGAGGCAGCAAAAGTTTCTGCACGTTCCTTTATTATTGGATGGTTAGCGCTATTAATTGCGGTTATTTTGCTATACATAGGAACAGGAGAATGGACAATCGATCCTTCTCAAAATTATGACTATGCTCTAAATCATGGTCTAAAATTAGTTATTGATTTATTGCTTGTTGTTGCTGTTATTATTCCAGCTGCGCAATATCCATTTCAGAGTTGGTTAATTGAATCAGTTGTTGCGCCTACACCTGTATCAGCTATTATGCATGCCGGTATAGTTAATGCGGGGGGCATTATTTTAACGCGTTTTTCACCGATATTTGATAATTCTATTGCTCTTACAATATTATTAATTATTTCTAGTATGTCAGTATTGATTGGTTCGGGCATTAGTTTAGTACATGTTGATTATAAACGACAACTTGTTGGATCAACGATGAGTCAAATGGGTTTTATGCTCGTTCAATGTGCAATGGGTGTTTATTCAGCTGCGATTATCCATTTAATATTGCATGGTATATTTAAAGCTACATTATTCTTACAATCAGGCTCAGTTGTCAGACGATTTAATATACCAACTCCACCTAATATTAAGAAATCATATGGATGGATAATACTTGGAAGAGCTCTTGCATTGATTATTGCAATTGTATTTTTTATGACAAGTAACCATAGCCCATATATTTTGATTAGTGCATTTATCTTAGCTTGGTCTATCTCTGTATCATGGAATCAACTTGTAGCATTAAATAAAGGAGTAATGGGACGCTTTATAGGTATTACAATGATTGTAGTTGTTGCAATGGTTTATATTGTGACTCATCAAGTATTTGTTAATATACTCCATCATGTATATATGGCTCCTGCCCATCCACCGTTAATTAGTATTATCATTAGTATTGCAATTTTAGTGCTAGGTAGTATTTTTAGTATTTGGGTCGCTCGCCATCGTACATCTACAGCCTTTGCTAAAGTTTACTTATGGTTAATTAAAATTGGAGAAGCTAAATTTAAATCTGTAGAAAGCCATCCAAATTATTTAAAGAAATATTTATAAGAGGTGAACATTTACATGACTATTAATATAGAAGACGTTGTTCAATCTGCACGTCGTGTGATTACGCCACTTTCACCAATTTCAATCTTTGCAGCACGTAATCCATGGGAAGAACTTGAGTATCAAACCTTTGATCAAGTTGCACAATGGTTTAAACATGTGCGTGATATTGATTTATATCCAAGCCATGCTTCTGTAATGACGGCGCTTGAAAATGGTGAGATTGATAAACATATCGTTGAAGAAGAAGTACAACAAGCTATTCAATCTTATAAGACGGATATTCCTAAGACTCATGTGGATACGTACTGCAAAAATGCTATGAATATTAAAGATATTCCGAGAGATTTAATTACTAAAGAAGCCTATCTGAAATTAGAAGTCTCAAAACTCAAAAAAGTATTCGAAAATGAGTCATTTGCTTATGCACGTTCAAAAAGTGCAAATGCATTTAATGCTAAAGGCGAATCTTTAATGGATGAGTTAAATACTCATATTATTAAATGGTCAAAATTATATTTAGATACTTTCCAATCAAGTTGGACAATGCCTAAACGCGAAGAAGGGTTCTATGTAGCCTGGTTACATTTAGCGAAATATGATCCAATGTTGACTAAAACTCAACGTAAAATGATTAAGATGTTGCCACACAACTATGAAGACGCATTAATCATGGCACTTAATCATCTAGATATTGCTGAAGATGAATATGAATTTTATTTAACTGGACATCTTTTATCGTTACCAGGTTGGGCAGGTATGATGTATTATCGTGCTGAAAAACATGAACATGAAAAAGACTTATTAACTCAATATCTTGCAATACGCCTTACAATGGAATGTATTCTATTAGATACTGAAAAAATGAGCCGTCCGGCAGTCTTAAATGTTGAAAAAAGAATAAAAGAACTTGTGAGTAAATGGTTATATTATGGTGAAATGACGATTGATGAATGGGCTGAGATGTCTATTGAGGGTCAAATTGAACACTTGAAGTTTGCTCATGATTTTAATCCATTATACTTCAAGAAATTATGGTTAGAGGCTTGGGAAGAAACTCACGAACGCAAACTTGTTGAGATGATTTACGATAAATCGGTCAAGCGTGACAAACAACCTACAAAAGTACAACTTGCATTTTGTATCGATGTACGTTCTGAACCATTTCGTCGTCATTTAGAAAATCAAGGGCCATTTGAAACTATAGGAATTGCAGGTTTCTTTGGTTTACCTATACGAAAAAAAGCATTAGATGAACAGTTTAGTCATGATTCTTTACCAGTGATGGTACCTCCTGCATATACTATTAAAGAATATGCAGAGCGACATGCATTAAATACGTATAATCAACAGCAACATTCCATTACATCCATGTTTTATACTTTTAAATTAATGAAGAATAATGTGCTACCTAGTTTATTATTGCCAGAATTAAGTGGGCCATTTTTAAGTTTAAATACACTTGCAAGTACATTAATGCCAAAGAAAACAGGCGTATTTATTCGTAAATTGACTAAAAATTGGTTAAAAAAACCGAATGCTAAGCTAACGATTGATAGAGATCATCATGTACATAGTGATTTGCCTGTTGGATTTACTGAAGAAGAACAAATTGCTTTTACGAAACAAGCGTTACAATTAATGGATTTAACTACAAATTTTGCGCCATTAGTAGTACTTGGAGGGCATGGAAGCGAAACAAACAATAATCCCTACCATGCATCATTAGAATGTGGTGCTTGTGGAGGAGCTTCAAGTGGATTTAATGCGAAATTACTTGCCATGATGTGCAATTTACCTTTAGTACGTCAAGGGTTAGCCGCTGAAGGCATTCATATTCCGGATGAGACAGTATTTGTTGCTGCAGAACATAAAACATCAATTGATGAATTAGAATGGATTTACGTTCCCTCATTAACATCAGAAGCAAAGAAAGCATTTGATATTTTAGAAGAAGCCATGCCACGTGTAAGTTATCATGCAAATTTAGAACGTCTTGCTCAATTACCTCGTTTAAGCGATAGAGAATTGAAACATCCAATTGCGGAAGCACATCGCTTTGCAAATGATTGGAGCGAAATCCGTCCAGAATGGGGCTTAGCACGTAATGCAGAATTTATTATTGGGCAACGAAGTATTACAGAAGGTAGTAATTTAGAAGGACGTGCATTTTTACATAATTATGATTATGCGAAAGATCCTGATGGTCAATTACTAAATACAATTATTTCTGGTCCAGCACTCGTTGCACAGTGGATTAACCTACAGTATTATGCCTCTACAGTGGCACCACATTTTTATGGTAGCGGTAATAAAACAACACAATCTGTCACTTCTGGTGTTGGCGTTATGCAAGGGAATTCAAGTGATTTATTAGCTGGATTGCCATGGCAGTCTGTGATGGCAGGGGACAATAAAATTTATCATGCTCCAATTCGATTATTAGTCGTGATTCAAGCACCAGATCGTTATATACAACGTTTACTTAATGATAATATTAAGTTTAAACAAAAAGTCGATCATCAATGGGTACGTCTTGCAAGTATTGATGAAAAGGGTAGTTTTAAAGATTGGTAAGCTATTCGATTTTAATTTAAAAAATGATACACTAATGTTAATTAAACATTAGGAGATTTGTTATAGCAATGACGAAATCGAAAGGTATGTATGAAGCAGAAATTAGTAAAGCAATTACGCAATGGGAAAAAGATTTTCTTGGACGTGGTTCGTTGTCAGTAAAGACAGATATTCTACGAGATATGATTATCGTTAACTTACAAGGTATTTTGACGCCTGCGGAGTATCGTGTATGTGAAACTCAAGAGGGATTACTTAACATTAAACGTACACGCTCAGAACTGGTGGAATCTGGACAAGATGATTTAATGCAACTTGTTTTCAAAATCACAGGTACTGAAGTTAAAAGCTTCCATAGTGATTTAAGTACAATTACTGGTGAACGTATTATTGTTTTTAAATTAGATAAGAACCTTGAAAAATCACTTTAAAATAAAATGTTATAAGTACGAGAAGAGATTAGGAAATGTTATACAAAAAATAATTCCTAATCTCTTTTTTTACAAGCGAATTTTTATCATTTATTGTAAAATCTAACTAACATTAAAAGAGAGATAGAGATGCGAACGAATCAATTCAATCAGAACCTCTTACTCATTATCATTTGTCCGACTATTCTGATGCTAGAGGTATAAAAGGGCAATACGATCAATGAGTTAAGTTAAGTAGTCAACATATTGATGAATGAATGGTGTGATACATCTTCAAACTTTAATGAATATGAAGAACGGATATATTATTTGAAAGAGTTTTCATAAAATATTAGGATCAAATGTAGTAAAGGAAAAACAAATATGAAAAATAAATTAGAAGTATCGCCAACTAAAACTATTTCTATGTTTGTTGTTGGATTAATTATTTTTATAATAACGGCAATGAATGTCATTTATCATACCACACTAATGCAAAAATTAGATTTAAACTCATTACATGAGTTGACCAACTATTTTGGTAAACCTAGAAGACACTATGACGGTACAATTTGGCATAAAATGATGACGTTTTGTGCTAATTTTGGAGAAGTAAAATCCATTCTCTACATAACGTTATTTTTAGCACTTATCTTAATTTTTAAAAATTATAAACTTTCATTGTGGTTATTAGTTACGATTTATACAGGTACTTATGTTAATTTTTTAATTAAACAAATAATAGCTCGTCCTCGTCCGTATAACCATCTTTTAGTAGACCATGGATATTCATTTCCAAGTGGTCATTCAAATGCCAGTACATTATTTGCTTTAGCTATACTCTTAGTTGTTATTCCACTTATTAAAAACAAAGCGATACGATATAGTATTGCTATAGTTGTCGTTATATTTTGGATAGGCGTATTAAGTTGTAGGTTATATTTCCACGCTCACTATCTAACTGATGTCATTGGTGGTTTTTCGTTAGGAATGATTTGGGTTGCTTTATTTTCAATGACGTTACCACTCTTTAATATTAAATTAAGAAAGAAGTAAAGCTTAAGTTTCATAACATAAGTATTTTAAAAGGGGAGAATACTATGAAAATCAAATCACCACATCCGATTTATTTAGAAGGTTCAAGAAAAGAAGCGATATTATTACTTCACTCATTTACAGGAACTGTTCGTGATGTAAAACCATTAGCTAAGGCGCTTAATGAAGAAAACTTCACATGCTTTGCACCAAATTATCAGGGACATGGCTTACCTTTAGACCAATTTACTCAATTTACGATTCAGGATTGGTGGAATGATGTATTAGAAGGGTATCAATTTTTAAAAAATAAAGGGTTTGACACTATTTTTGTAACGGGGATCTCACTAGGGGGACTATTTACATTAAAGTTAGCTGAGTTATTTGATGTTTCTAAAATAGCAGTGATGTCTGCACCAAGTGAAAAAGAAGAAAAAAGTATTGCGTGGCGTATGGAACGTTATGGTCAGCGCATGAATCAATTATTGAAATTTGATGAAACTACTTCACAACAACAACTTGGAACAATTCAAGACTATCAACCACATATCGCAGAATTTAAAGCATTTATTGAGATAATTTCTAATGAATTAGAACGTATACATGTTCCCGCTCGTATTTTGTATGGTGGTAATGATGATGCCTTTTATCAAAATAGTGCCCATTATATTTTTAATCATATTGATAGTAATAACAAAGATTTAACATGTCATCCGTTAAGTCGTCATTTAATGACTTATGGAGATGGACATGAAGACGTTATCACTCAAGTTGTAACTTTTTTTAAATCTGAATAAAGGAGTAATAAGATGAAACGTACATTCTTACTTATATATACAACGGTTTCTGGAACTACTTATAAAGAATTTAAAACGTTCCAAGATGGTCCAGACTATGACACATGCATACAGCGTATTATTGATGAATTTGATGAATTGGCCTATTTATTTCTAAAAGATGACTCACAAGTTCATTACATTAATGTTGATCATATCGAAAGTTTGAATATTCAAGAAGTAGATGAAGGTCAATCCATAATATATGATTTTGAAAAATAAATGGAACAGTAAGTTTAAACGATAAGAATAGTTGAGAGATGTCATTTACATCTATTCTTATCTTTTTAATACTCATTTATATGCATATTGCACTATTTAGTCAGACATGTTAGAGTAGAACTTAATCGCACACATGCTTTAACGCGTTAAAGGGAGATAGAAAATGAGTAATCAATCACAATGGAAAACATCAACCGGATTTATTCTAGCAAGTGCTGGTTCTGCTATAGGATTAGGCGCAATGTGGAAGTTTCCATATATGGCTGGCATTTATGGTGGTGGCGCTTTTTTATTTTTATTTTTAATCTTTACTATTTTTGTAGGATTACCGTTACTGATTATGGAATTTACGGTAGGAATAATGGGGCGCACTTATACGACTCGAATTTATAGTAAATTAACAGGAAAAAAATGGTTAAATATTATTGGGTGGAATGGAAATTTAGCTGTTTTTATTTTATTCGGCTTTTATAGTGTTATCGGTGGCTGGATTGTTATATATATTGGGAATGTGTTTTTACAATTATTATCTGTTGAACATACGTCATTAACTCAAATTAAATTTGAAAAAATAATTAGTAACCCGTGGTTAACTGTGTTGGGACAGGGTATTTTTATTCTTTTAACAATGATTATCGTTATGCTAGGTGTAGAAAAAGGTTTAGAGAAAGCTTCTAAAATTATGATGCCCTTATTATTTATTTTTCTAATTATTGTTGTTGCTAAATCATTGACATTAGACGGAGCATTAGAGGGCGTTCGTTATATATTACAACCGAGAATAGAAGATATTTCAGTTAAGGGTGTCTTATTTGCATTAGGTCAATCGTTCTTTACACTATCCTTAGGCACGACAGGTATGATTACATATGCGAGTTATGCGCCTAAGGAAATGACGATTAAATCTTCCGCCATTTCAATTGTTATTATGAATATTTTAGTTTCTGTATTAGCAGGACTTGCAATATTCCCAGCTTTAAAAACATTTGGTTATGCACCTCAAGAAGGACCAGGACTCTTATTTAAAGTGTTACCGTTAGTATTTAATCAAATGGGCTTTGGTATTGTATTTTATTTAATTTTCTTAATTCTATTTTTATTTGCGGCATTAACGTCTTCTATTTCTTTATTGGAATTAAATGTCTCAAATTTCACTAAAAATGATAATACTAAACGAAAAGCTATATCAGTTATTGCAAGTATATTAGTATTTATTATTAGTATCCCAGCAACACTATCATTTAGCAGTTTAAGTGGAATTAAGTTTGGAGCGGGTACAATTTTTGATAATATGGATTTTATCGTATCGAATATCTTGATGCCATTAGGAGCATTAGGAACGACATTAGTTGTAGGTCAATTATTAGATAAACAAGCATTAAAAGAGAGCTTTGGGAAAGATAAATTTAAACTTTTTGTTCCATGGTATATTTTAATTAAATATATGATGCCCGTTATTATTATATTAGTTTTTATTGTTCAATTATTTTAACATTAACAAAAATAAACAGAGTCTAGAATACAAATCGTTGTTCTAGACTCTGTTTAGTATAAAGATAATTTGAATTACATATTTTCAAACGTAACATCTTGTTTATGTAATTCTTTTAATATTTTTTCAGGAATTGAAGAATTATTAATAGTGACATGTTTAAATATACAATCTTTTATTTTTACATTTTCAAAATGACACAAATCCATAGTGACATTTTCAAAAATCACTTTTTTAAACGTGACGTTATCAAATTTTACATTACGTATATTGCTATTTTTAAAAATAGAATGTTCAATCGTTAATGTATTAAAATGATTTTCATCAAATGAGGTAACAGTTAAATTTGATTTACTAATAAGCGTCTTGAAAAAATTTACATTTTCAAAGATACTTTTATCAAAATTACAATTGATCATTTTTGAATTTGAAATAGTGCTTACATTCCTAAAAATACCTTCGCTAAAATCACAATGTTTAAAGTGACTTTTATTTACTTCAATTTCGTCGTACATTGAGTTTCTAAATGTACTATTTTTATAATTTAAATTTTTATAATCATCCTTAGTAAAGACGGATAAAGATAAGTCTGCTTTAGATGTCATCATCGATTCTCCTTTGTACGTTGATTCATCGTAAAATTTAATTCATTTCCAGTAGTTCACTTTTATCATAATATGAGTACTTAAACGCAATAACTAATTACATTTTACATAAAGAATCTAGCTTTTTGCAATAAGATATAAGTTAGCGTATAATTCGTAGCGGTTGAGTAAGAATTAAAATTAAATATTGGAAATGAATATGATTATAGAAAGTAGGTATGTTCAGACATTACATGAGTGTATTGAACGAAAGATATGATTACTTATGATTTAATAGGACAAACGCCACTAGTATTATTAGAAAGTTTTAGCGATGAACATGTACAAATTTATGCGAAGTTAGAACAATTTAATCCTGGTGGAAGTATTAAAGATCGACTAGGGAAATATCTTGTAGAAACTGCGCTAAAAGAAAAACGTATTGTAAAAGGAGATACCATCGTTGAAGCTACAGCTGGTAATACAGGAATTGGATTAGCAATGGCCGCTAATCGTTATCATTTAAAGTGTGTGATTTTTGCCCCAGAAGGATTTTCAGAAGAAAAAATTTCAATTATGCGAGTATTGGGTGCTGAAATCAAACGAACACCTAAAAATAAGGGAATGATTGGTGCACAAAAAGAAGCGCGTCATTATGCTGACAAATACGATGCAGTATATATGAACCAGTTTGAAACTGAACATAATCCAGAAGCCTATACGCATACACTTGGAAAAGAAATTACAGAGGCATTACCACACATTGATTATTTTGTAGCTGGTGCTGGATCTGGAGGAACGTTTACCGGTGTAGCTAAACATTTACAACAATTTAATGTTAAAAATATTATTGTTGAACCTGAAGGCTCAGTCTTGAATGGTGGCAAAGCACATGCTCATGATATTGAAGGTATTGGCTCTGAAAAATGGCCGGTATTTTTAGAAAAATCTATCGTTGATGATATTATTACAGTTAGTGATAATCAAGGATTTGAAAATGTAAAACGATTAGCTAAACAAGAAGGACTACTTGTTGGTAGCTCATCTGGTGCAGCATTACAAGGTGCTTTAGATATTAAACGTCGTATTGATAAAGGTATTATTGTAACAATTTTTCCAGATGGCAGTGATCGTTATATGTCAAAAAAAATATTTGAATACAAAGGAGAATAATAATGAAGAAAAAAACACAAATGATTCATGGTGGACATACGACGGATGATTTTACTGGAGCAGTAACGACACCAATTTATCAAACAAGTACTTATTTGCAAGATGATATTGGTGATTTAAGACAGGGTTATGAATATTCACGTACTGCAAACCCAACACGTGCTTCTATTGAAAGCGTCATTGCGAATTTAGAAAATGGTAAACATGGATTTGCATTTGGTTCAGGTATGGCTGCGATTAGCGCTGTTATAATGTTATTAGATAAAGGTGATCATTTAATTTTAAATTCTGATGTGTATGGTGGAACTTATCGTGCTTTAACAAAAGTCTTTACACGATTTGGTATTGATGTTGATTTCGTTGATACTACAAATATTGAAAACGTAAAAGATTATATTAAACCAGAAACAAAAATGTTATATATCGAAACGCCGTCTAATCCTTTATTACGTGTGACAGATATTCGACGTGCAGCAGAAATTGCGACAGAAAATCAACTCATTTCTGTAGTCGATAACACATTTATGACACCGTACTATCAAAATCCGTTAGATTTTGGAATCGATATTGTATTACATTCAGCAACAAAATATATTGGTGGACACAGTGATGTTGTTGCAGGTTTAGTCGCTACATCTAATGATGAATTAGGTGAACGCTTAGCATTTATTTCTAACTCCACAGGTGGTGTATTAGGACCACAAGATAGTTATTTATTAATTCGAGGAATTAAAACACTAGGGTTACGTATGGAACAAATCAATCGTAACGTAGAAGGTATTGTGAAGATGTTACAAGAACACCCATCAGTACAACAAGTGTTCCATCCTAGTATTGAAAGTCATCTTAATCATGATATTCATATCGCTCAAGCAAGTGGTCATACTGGCGTTGTTGCATTTGAAGTCAAAGATACAGAAGCAGCTAAACAATTAATTCGTGAAACACACTATTTCACCCTTGCTGAAAGCTTAGGTGCGGTGGAAAGCTTAATTTCTGTACCTGCTTTGATGACACATGCATCTATTCCAGCAGATGTGCGTGCTAAAGAAGGAATTACAGATGGTTTAGTTCGATTATCAATCGGTATTGAAGACACTGAAGATTTAGTACAAGATTTAAAACAAGCGATAGATACGCTAAATAAATAGAATATAGTGAAAGTATTAATGCAAGAGTGCAATAGAAATTGAAACGATATTTATTGTACTCTTGTATTTTTATTATGATATTTGGAACTAAAAGAGTAATTCAATACTAAAAATATCTGAAATTTTCAATTTTTTAAAAAACTATATTGACGCATCCTCAACTTTTGCCTATACTTCATATCATACGAATTTAATCAGAATTAGATAAGGGTGAACATAGTGATTGAATTTCAGGGTGTAAATAAAGTATTTCGAAAGAAACGAGAAACCATCCATGCTTTAAAAGATGTTTCTTTTAAAATTGATGCGCGTGATGTGTTTGGTGTGATTGGTTATAGTGGTGCTGGTAAAAGTACACTAGTACGTTTAGTTAACCAATTAGAACAAGCTACAGAGGGCCATGTTATTGTAGATGGACATGATATTAATACATATAGTGAAAAAGAACTTCGCAACGTAAAAAAAGATATAGGAATGATTTTCCAACATTTTAATCTTTTAAATTCTAAAACCGTTTTTAAAAATGTAGCAATGCCATTGATACTGAGTCACAAAAGTAATTCTGAGATTAAAGAGAAAGTTGAAGAAATGCTAGAGTTTGTGGGACTTGCAGATAAGAAAAATCAATTTCCTGATGAGCTTTCCGGAGGACAAAAACAACGTGTTGCAATTGCAAGAGCACTTGTAACAAATCCTAAAATATTATTATGCGATGAAGCGACAAGTGCATTAGACCCTGCGACAACAAGTTCTATTCTTCAATTACTTAAAAATGTGAATGAAACATTTGGGGTTACGATTATGATGATTACTCACGAAATGAGCGTGATTCAAAAAATTTGTAATCGTGTAGCTGTAATGGAACACGGGGAAGTTGTAGAAATTGGTACAGTAAAAGATGTGTTTAGTCATCCAAAAACGAAAACAGCACAAAATTTTGTATCAACAGTTATTAGTACAGAGCCTTCTAAAGCATTACGTGCCTCATTTGAAAGAGCAGATAATCATTATACAGATTACAGACTTTTCTTAGATAAAAAGCAAATTGATTATCCATTAATGAACGAGTTAATACACCAATATGGTTTTAATGTAAATATTCTATTCTCATCTATGTCAGATATTCAAGATGAAACGATTTGTTATTTATGGTTACGCTTTGAACACGATGCACAATTTAGTCGTGACACGGTAGAATCATATTTTAATGAGCGACATATTCAATATGAGGAGGTGCGTTAAATGTTTGGTTCAAGCATAGAGTCATCTCAATTAATGCAAGCATTGTATGAAACACTTTATATGGTAACAGTATCATTAATTATTGGTGCATTGATTGGTATCCCATTAGGTATTTTACTTGTAGTCACTCGAAAACATGGAATCTGGCCTAATGTCGTTATTCACCAAATTCTTAATCCAATTATTAATATTTTAAGATCTATTCCATTCATCATTTTATTAATTGCAATTGTACCTTTTACTAAATTAGTTGCAGGTACGTCAATCGGTACAACAGCTGCAATTGTTCCACTTACAGTATATGTAGCACCATATATTGCGCGTTTAGTAGAAAATTCACTTTTAGAAGTAGAGGATGGCATTATTGAAGCAGCAAAAGCTATGGGAGCATCACCACTTCAAATTATTCGTCATTTTTTATTGCCTGAAGCATTAGGTTCACTTGTACTAGCTATTACTACAGCGATTATTGGTTTAATTGGTAGTACAGCTATGGCCGGTGCTGTAGGTGGCGGTGGTATTGGAGATTTAGCGCTTGTTTATGGTTACCAACGCTTTGATACATTGGTCATTATTATTACAGTTGTCGTTCTAGTTATTATCGTACAAATTATTCAGTCATTAGGTAACTTTATTTCTAGAATAATTCGCAGAAATTAGTTATTTAAATAAATTATTTTAATATTGGGAGGCAGTTTTTAATGAAGAGAATAATCGGTTTATTATTAGCATCTATTATTGTCCTTGCGGCATGTTCAGGCGGAGGAAATAGTAAGAAAGTAACAGTTGGCGTAGCATCAAATGATACTGTTGCTTGGGAAAAAGTAAAAGAATTAGCAAAAAAAGATGATATTGATTTAGAAATTAAGCACTTTTCAGATTATAACGTACCTAATAAAGCATTAAGTGATGGAGATATCGATATGAATGCATTCCAACACTTTGCTTTCTTAAATGAATATAAAAAAGCACATAAAGATGCAAAAATTGAAGCAATTAGTACAACCGTATTAGCACCTTTAGGCATCTATTCTAAAAAAGTAAAAGATATTAAAGATGTTAAAGATGGCGCGCAAGTGATGATTCCAAATGATGTTTCTAACCAAGCGCGTGCTTTAAAATTATTAGAATCAGCAGGACTTATTAAATTAAAAGATAACTTTGGTTTAAGTGGTACAACAAAAGATATTAAAGATAACCCTAAACATTTAAAAATTAAAGAAGTAGATGCTCAACAAACTGCACGTGCATTAGATGATGTTGATATTTCAGTTATCAACAATGGTGTAGCAACGAAAGCAGGCTTAGATGCTAAGAAAGATCCAATTTATTTAGAAAGTTCTACTTCAGATGCAGTTAAACCATACATTAATTTAATTGCCGTTAACTCAAAAGATAAAGATAATAAAACATACAAAAAAATTGTAGATCTATATCATAGTAAAGAAGCACAAGAAGCATTGAAAAAAGACACTAAAGATGGCGAAAAAGCAGTCGATTTATCTCAAAAAGAAATTAAAGACATTGAAGATAGCTTAAAATAGTGAGTTAAAAATTGTAGAATATCAATCGTTGTTTAGTCGTTTAGCATGTATCGTAGGTTAGTGAATTAAAAATACACATATATCAAGCTTTTTTCGACTCTTGGAGTGGGACAGCTAATTCAAACATGAATTCTGTCTCGCTCTTTTTTTATATCATTTTCAATAGTATCATAAATTTTTGATTAAATATAATCACATTAAAAAAATCCTTATTTGCGTTATGCAATAATTAGACTAAAGAAATTGATTTTTATAAAGTTTTAAATTTATAAGTATCGTACTAAAATTTCATCATTATGTAATCAAATTGAAATGGAATATTATGATGAAATATATTAATTTATATAAGTAGACTACTTGAGTAGAAAAAATTAAAGTTAAAGCACTAGAATTAACGTAATAAAACTAAGCGTTAATACAACAATTGTCATGAGGACATGTCAAAGATAAGCATAAAATTAAGGAGGCGCTTATTTATGAATAAAAAAGTTCTTGCAACAGCAATTATTGGAACTGGGGCATTTAGTACAATATTTGCACATCAAGCAGAAGCAGCAACAACTCACACCGTAAAAAGTGGAGAATCATTATGGTCTATTTCAAATCGCTATGGTATAACAATAGCTAAATTAAAATCATTAAATGGTTTGACATCAAATCTTATTTTTCCAAATCAAGTATTAACTGTTTCAGGCTCTAGTTCATCCCATTCTTATAGTAATAACTCAAGCAGTACATATACAGTAAAAAGTGGAGATAGTTTATCATCAATTGCTAGTCGCTATGGTACAACGTACCGCCATATTATGGAATTAAATGGACTTCATAGCTTTTTAATTTTTCCAGGTCAAACATTAAAAGTTTCAGGGACAGCACGTTCGAGTAGCCACACACAAAGTAGCTCAAATTCATCTAGTTCTTCAAGCTACTATACTGTGCGTTACGGTGATTCATTATCGGGCATCGCTTGGAAATATAATACGACATATCAAAATATTATGCGTTTAAATGGGTTAAATAATTTCTTTATTTACCCAGGTCAAACATTACGCGTAAGCGGCACAGCATCATCAAGTAGTAATACAAATAGTACAAGTTCATCATCAAATTATTATTATCATACACCGATTTTTAATCATAGAAATTTATATGATTGGGGTCAATGTACATGGCATGTCTTTAATCGTCGTGCTCAAATCGGTAAAGGTATTAGTACATATTGGTGGAATGCAAATAACTGGGATAATGCAGCTGCAAGAGATGGCTATAGAATTGATTATCATCCTACTGTAGGATCAATTGCTCAATCAGATGCTGGCTACTATGGTCATGTTGCATTTGTAGAACGCGTCAATAGTAATGGAAGTATTTTAGTATCTGAAATGAACTTTAGTGCAGGTCCAGGAATTTTAACATATCGTACAATTCCAGCCTATCAAGTTAGACAATATAAATTTATTCATTAGTAAAAAAATGAAGGAAATGGGACAGAATTCATTTTGAATCCGTCGTCCTACCTTGGCAACGTATCCCTAATTTGCGTTGGACATAGACTTTCTTATTGAAAGTCTTTATGTTGGGAATCCGGGACTAGAATTGAAAAAAGCTTGATACAAGCGTATTTTTACTTCAGTCATCGACTGCCAATATATTAAAAATGCCTAAGACAATTCATTATGTCTTAGGCTCGTTTTTTTATTCGAAATGATAATCTTCTTTCACTTTTCTAAAGCTTGAAGCTAAGCGTGTCACATTAACAATAAATGAGATAAATGATGTGAATTTACGGAATTTACGTGGTGATCTCATAGAAACTATAAAATCGAACACAGTACCCGCTGTGCTAAGTGCTAGTGATAGATAAACTAAATTTTTATTTTTTGCACTATATTTAAGTCCATTATATCCATCCACAATAAATCCTGCTGTACTTACTAAACTAGATAAGCGTGAAAGTTTTGATTGTTTTGCCATCATACAAGACCTCCATAAAAATAAAAAACAAATCTGAATGTTATACCACTCATTAAGAATTTGTCCCAATGTTTGTTTTAATGTATGTTAATATCATACTAAATTAAATTATTTTTTTGAAGTGAGAATATTTTAATAAGGATGAATAGAATGATTAAATGTGTATGTTTAGTGGAAGAAACAGAGGACCAAATTTTACTGGTACAAGTGCGTCACAGAGAAAAATATTATTTTCCTGGTGGGAAAATTGATGAAGGTGAAACGCTCTTAGAAGCTATTCAAAGAGAAATTGAAGAAGAACTACAACTTCATTTTTCTCAAGATGATTTTACATATATTGGAAAAGTGATTGGTGAAGCCTATCCTCAACCAAATACTTTGACCGAATTAAATGGATTTAAGGTTAATCGAAGTATTAATTGGAATGAAGTTCAAATTGATAATGAAGTTACTGATATTCGTTGGTTCAATAAATTTGATACACAATATATCGCACCAGCTGTAATTAAGTGGATTGAAACATTTTCAACATAAGTATTGAATAAATAAAACAGTGACATTTGATGCTTTCAATCATTAAATGCCACTGTTTGGTCTTTACTATTTTATATCTTCGTTTAAGGATGAAGTAGTAATGTGGTGATCTGTTTGTTTAAGTTGATGATATTTAATCAACCGAGCACTAACCCAAGCCGTGATAGGAATACTTAACGCGACTGCAATGCCACCTAATAAGATTGAGATAAACTCTTGAGCAAAAATTTTAGAATTTAAAATATGCCCAAATGAATAATGAAGTTGAAAAAACCAAAAGAATAATGTTAATTGTCCACCAAAATAAGCTAAATAAATTGTATTAGCGGAAGTAGCAAGAATTTCTCTGCCCACACGCATACCAGATTGAAATAATTCTTTACGAGAAAGATTAGGATTGGTTTCATTCAACTCATACATTGGTGAACTTATTGTAATCGTTAAATCTATTACAGCAGCGATGACAGCCAACATAATAGTAAAAACAGAGAATTGTAGCATATTTATATCAATATTCATTGAAAATATATAGGTTTCATCTTGTTGTTCTGTAGCAAAACCTTGTAGATGACCAAATTTTACAGATAAATAGACGCCTATGATAAGAAGCACTGTTGTTACTATCGTTCCGATAAATGCGGCTTGTGTTTTGATATTGTAACTATTTAAAATAAAAAGGTTACAAGCAGCAATCACAAGACAAAAAGTAAAGGCTATTAGGTAGATTGGCATGCCAAACAGAATGAAAACAATACTAATAATAAGAATAATAAAATTTAAAAATAAAGTGAGATAGGAAATGAGTCCTTTTTTACCGCCAAGCAAAACCATTAAAATAAAAAGTAATAGTGCGAGTAAAAAAATTGTAGTCATCGACTTACTCCTTTCCACTTAAATATAGTGACCATAAGTCCTATGGTTATAGGAATGGTCAATACAATACCGATACCACCAGTCAGTGCACGTGTCATTTCTAGAGACCAGTTCATAGATATTGTGTAAGTAAATGTATTCGCATTTTTTAAGTAAATTAATACCATAGCTAGACTACCTGATAAATATGAAAATAATAAGATATTGGTCATGGTACCCATAATATCTTGGCCAATATGACGTCCAGCTAAAGCCCAACGAGCCATTGAAATGTGAGGCGTACGCTGGAGAATTTCGTACATTCCACTAGAAATTGTAATGGCTACATCCATCACCGCTCCTAATGTTCCTATAAGAACAGAAGACATAAAGACATCTTTTGGAGGTAGCGTTAAAAAACTCATTGTTTCATATTTGATGCCATTACCACCTGTAAACTGAATTAATAATTCAGTAATCCCTACACATAAAAACGTTCCAGATAAAGTAGCAACTATCGTAACCCAAGTTCGTTTTTGCCACCCAGTTACTAATACTAATGTAAGAATAGTTGATAAAATAATGGCTATACTCATTAATAAAAATAAATTTGTACCTGAAAAAGTATTATGAATGCCTATGGAAACAATAATAAACGCAGTGTTAAATAGTAGAGATAGAATTGATTGTAACCCTACATTTTTGCCTACAATTAAAAGTGTCACGATAAATATGCCTACAATCGCCACAGTAAGGCCATCGCGTTTTTTTTCTAGAATGGTAGCGTCAGATGGACCTTTTTGTATATGTAATAATACTTTTTCGTTTTTAGCAAATTGCTCTGAATCTGCTTGAGATTTTACAAAATGATTATTAACAGTTGTGATCTCGTTTTTATACTTACCGTTTAGAATGCGTATAGTTAATCGTTGATTATATTTTGTGTCAGTATTATGATGCTCGTCTGTGACTTTTTGACCATGACTTGTTTCGATATTTGTGATTTTACCAATAGGTATTTGATAAAATGAAGCATTAAAAAATGTAAAAATAAATAATCCAATCATTATGAAAGTAACAATAATAATTAGACGATGAGTGTTTTTAATTTTAGAAACATGAAGTGTCTTTATATTCATTAAACCTAAACCTCTTTTTAATTATATAATTTACCCCTTTATTGCAATAAAGTAAATATATGCGTGTTCAAAATGATATTCAATCACATGTTATGTGTTAGTGTTCGTTACAAGACCTAGTGATATGTTGAAACTTTATTTAGCAATGTTTGAATGAGATGAAATAGATTAAAGATATCTACTTTTTTATTGTCTTTTTTAAATACCACACAAAATGAACGTTTTAATTCTGTATGTGATAAAGAGATATCCTCTAATTGTTCAGATGAATGATCCAACGATATATAATCAGGTAAGAGTAGATGGCCACGACGTTGTTTTAATAGATACTTACCAAGAGACTTTGTACCTAGTGTATATATAGGTACTTTAATTACAGATTCTAATCGTTTTTTAATAGAATCAGGAAAATCGTGAAGTGTATATAAAGGATTTTTTTCAAATTGTTTAAGTTGTGTTAAGGGCGGATTAAATGATAAGGCAATAGCATCGTCTTTAGGTACGTATAAATGATATGTTTCTTCATATAAAGACGTAATTGAAAGAGTTGAGTTTGCTTGTAGTTCAGGTGTATTCTCAACAATAGCTATATCAATTTTTCCTGAATTTAAATAGTCTACTATCTGAGTATGATTCATTAAACTAGGTATAATGTGACTATCATATTCTCTTTCAAACGTTTGAATAATAGGTGTAATCATATGAGAAGCATAACTTTCTTCAAAACCTAAATTGATATGATGAGCGTTTTTAAGTTGTTCTTGTTGAAAAAGTGCAACTGTTTCATCAAGTTGTTCTAGTATGTGAGTTGCTTGTGTTAGTAACGCTTTACCGTGCGAAGTAAGATATATATTGCGACCTTGTCTATCAAATAATGGGACTTGTAATTCTTTTTCAAGTAAATTGATTTGGCGACTAATTGCAGATTGAGCAATATTAAGTTCCAATGCAGCCTCAGAAATATGTTCACGGCGAGCCACTTCAACAAAGTATCGTAATTGTTTAATTTCCATATTTTACCTCCTTAATCTAAGTATATCGTAAATATTCTAATTATTAGAATGATATCATCTATTTAATATATTGTTCAGATAAATATTTTACATTATATTAATTGTTATTAACAGTAAATTTTCTGAAAATTCTCAAAAGGAGTGGGCATCGTGTTTAAAGATAGACTAAAAAGAGGATTATATGATTACCGTGAGGAACATGATGCATGTGGAATCGGTTTTTATGCCAATATGGATAATTTAAGATCTCACGATATTATTGAAAAGTCATTAGAAATGTTGCGTAGATTAGACCATCGAGGCGGTATTGGAGCTGATGGTATTACTGGTGATGGCGCAGGAATTATGACAGAAATTCCCTTCGAATTTTTTAAAAAACATACTCATTTCGACTTACCTAATGAAGGTGAATATGCGGTAGGTCTTTTTTTCTCTAATCAAAAAGTTTCAGGTACACAGCATGAAACTGTATTTAACCAATACTTTAACGATGAAGGATTGAAAGTAATTAGTTATAGAGATGTACCTGTAGATACACAAGCATTAGCAGAACATGTTGCTTCTACAATGCCTTATGTACAACAAGTGTTTGTAGATTTAAACCAACATGAAACGCCTGTTAAACAGCTTTATTTAGCACGTAAACAAATTGAACAATATGCAGAACGCGAACATTTAGATTTATATTTTACAAGTTTATCTCATAAAACGATTGTCTATAAAGGTTGGTTACGTTCAGATCAAATCAAGACGTTATACCTAGACTTAAACAATGAGGATTATCAATCAAAATTAGGACTTGTTCATTCTAGATTTAGTACGAATACATTCCCTAGTTGGAAACGTGCACATCCTAACCGACTTCTTATGCATAACGGAGAAATTAATACGATTAAAGGTAATGTTAACTGGATGCGTGCTCGTCAACGTCAACTTATTAATACTTTATTTGGTAAGGAAAGTGAAAAAATTCAAAATATTGTTGATGAAGACGGAAGCGACTCAGCTATTGTAGATAACGCGTTGGAGTTTTTAAGTTTAGCAATGGAGCCTGAAGAAGCGGCGATGTTACTTATACCAGAGCCATGGTTATATAATAAATCCAATGATGAACATGTACGTGCATTTTATGAATTTTATAGCTATCTAATGGAACCTTGGGATGGCCCAACAATGATTTCATTCTGTAATGGCGATAAAATTGGCGCATTAACGGATCGAAATGGATTACGACCAGGACGCTATACAATCACTAAAGATAATTTTATTGTTTTCTCATCTGAAGTGGGTGTGATTGATGTTCCAGAAGAAAACGTTGCTTTTAAAGGACAATTGAATCCTGGGAAATTATTGCTCGTTGATTTTAACTCTAATAAAGTCATCGAAAATAACGAACTTAAAACTCATATTGCACATAAATATCCTTATAAAGATTGGATTGATCAATACAAGATTGATTTAGAATTAGACAAAGTTCAATATCAACGTCAATTATTAGATGAAGCAACACTGTTTAAAGTACAAAAGCAGTTTGGCTACACTAAGGAAGATATTCATAAATATATGACAGATCTTTTGATAGGAAAAAAAGATCCTATTGGTGCCATGGGGTATGATGCGCCGCTCGCAGTACTAAATGAACGACCAGAATCATTATTTAACTATTTTAAACAACTATTTGCTCAAGTAACGAATCCACCTATCGATGCTTATCGTGAAAAAATTGTAACAAGTGAGTTATCTTATCTAGGTAGTGAAGGAAATTTACTTCATCCAGAACCGAATGTCTTAAATCGTATACAGCTTACTAAACCAGTTCTTACATTAAATCAATTAGATAAAATTGAACAAAGTAAGTTTAACGTGAAACATTTATCGACCCTGTATCAAGATATTTCACTCGAAGAAGCTTTAAATCATATAGGGGAAGAAGCGGTTCAATCTACAAAAGAAGGTTACACAATTTTAGTGTTAGATGATAGCGCACTTATCAATACAACTCAATCGTTGCATTATGCTATGCCGATGTTATTAGCTGTAAGTCATATTCATCAATTACTTATTAAAGAAGATTTACGTATGAGTACAAGTATTGTTGCTTTATCAGGTGAAACACGTGAAGTGCATCATGTTGCTTGTTTACTTGGATATGGTGCTAATGCAGTCATTCCCTACTTAGCACAACAAACGATTGCTCATTTAACTGATAGTCATCATCTTGAAGGTTCGATTTCTGAAAATGTTGAAACATATACAAATGTTTTATCAGAAGGCGTTATTAAAGTTATGGCTAAAATGGGTATTTCTACCGTTCAAAGTTATCAAGGCGCACAAATATTTGAAGCAGTAGGCTTATCTCAAAATGTGATTGACACTTACTTTACAGGAACACAATCTAAATTATCAGGATTAAGTATTGAACAAATTGATGAAGAAAATAGAAAACGTCAAAGTAATGAAGAAGAATATCTAGCTTCTGGTAGTAACTTCCAATGGCGTCAACAAGGACAACATCATGTATTTAATCCAACCACGATTCATTTATTACAACATGCCTGTCGTGAAAATGATTACGAGCAATTTAAAACATTTACTAATGCTGTCCATGAAAATAGACACGACCATTTACGTGATTTACTAGAATTTAAATCTCAATCATCAATTCCTATTGAGCAAGTAGAATCTGTAGAATCGATTGTAAAACGTTTTAACACAGGTGCTATGAGCTATGGTTCTATTTCTGAGGAAGCACATCAAACTTTAGCAAAAGCGATGAATAAATTAGGAGGAAAAAGCAATAGCGGTGAAGGAGGGGAAAATCCTAAACGATATGTCATTCAAGAAGATGGCAGTTATTTATCAAGTGCGATTAAACAAGTTGCATCAGGACGATTTGGTGTAACTAGTGAGTATTTACAACACGCTAAAGAATTACAAATTAAAGTGGCTCAGGGTGCAAAACCTGGTGAAGGTGGACAACTTCCTGGCACTAAAGTATATCCATGGATTGCTGAAACACGTGGATCTACACCAGGTATTGGGCTTATTTCTCCACCACCACACCATGATATTTATTCAATTGAAGATTTAGCGCAATTGATTCACGATTTGAAAAATGCAAATAAAGATGCTGATATTGCTGTTAAACTTGTATCTAAAACAGGTATAGGAACGATCGCTTCAGGGGTAGCTAAAGCATTTGCAGATAAAATTGTAGTCAGTGGTTATGACGGTGGTACGGGTGCATCTCCTAAAACAAGTATTCAACATGCCGGATTACCATGGGAGCTTGGTTTAGCAGAAACACATCAAACATTAAAGTTAAATGATTTACGTAGCCGTGTACGTTTAGAAACAGACGGTAAGTTATTAACAGGTAGAGATGTAGCATTAGCGTGTGCATTAGGAGCAGAAGAATTTGGTTTTGCAACTGCACCTCTTGTTGTTCTCGGATGTATTATGATGAGAGTGTGTCATAATGATACTTGTCCAGTAGGAATAGCAACGCAAAATAAAGATTTACGTGCGCTTTATAGAGGTAAAGCGGATCATGTTGTCAATTTTATGCATTTCGTCGCTGAAGAATTAAAAGAAGTTCTCGCGGAACTTGGCTTGAAAACAGTCGAAGAACTAGTAGGACGTACTGACTTATTACAACGTTCTCGTCATATTAATCCTAAATCTAAAGCTGCATCACTTGATATTGAGAAATTACTTCATGCAGTTGATGGACCGAACACAAAAGAAATAGCTCAAAATCATCATTTAGATATTGGGTTCGATTTAAATTATTTATATAAAGAGGCAAAACAAAGTATTGAAAATGGTGAAACATTCAAAGGACAATATACAATTAATAATACTCAACGAAATGTTGGTGTAATTACGGGTAGTTATATTACGAAGCAATATGGTAGTAAAGGTTTACCTGAAGAAACGATTATTGCAGAAACGATGGGCCATGCCGGTCAAAGTTTAGGTGCATTTGCTCCTAAAGGACTATTAATACATCATACTGGAGATGCTAATGATTATGTAGGTAAAGGGTTATCTGGTGGAACAGTCGTTGTGAAAGCACCAAAGCATGCTCGTGAAAATGAAATTATTGCAGGTAATGTATGCTTCTATGGAGCCTCTAGTGGTAAAGCCTATATTAATGGTAGTGCTGGAGAACGTTTCTGTATTCGTAATAGTGGTGTTGATGTAGTTGTTGAAGGAATTGGAGATCATGGTTTGGAATATATGACAGGTGGACATGTTGTTATACTTGGTGATGTTGGCAAAAACTTTGGCCAAGGTATGAGTGGTGGAGTATGTTATATCTTCCCAAGTGATATCGAAGCATTTAAAAAAGCGAACCAACTTCCAACATTAGCATTTAAACGCGTGCAACATGATGAAGAAAAGCAGTTACTTAAATCAATGTTAGAAGAACATTATCGTTATACAGAAAGTACAAAAGCTAAAGATATCTTAAATCAATTTGAGAATGTCACTGAACATGTCATAAAAGTAATTCCAAAAGATTATGAATTAATGATGCAAAAAATCGAGTTACAACATCGTCATTTATCAGAAGATAACGAAGCAAAATTAGCTGCATTTTATGATCATCGCACATCGATTGAAAAAGACTTGCAACCAGCTGTGATTTATTAAAGAAAGGAAGGAAAAGTTATGGGTGAGTTTAAAGGGTTTATGAAATATGAGAAACAATCATTAGCAGAATTGTCACTCATTGAACGTTTAGAAGGACACGAAGCGTTCCAACAACGATTTTCTAGAGAAGAAGCCTCTATTCAAGGGGCAAGATGTATGGATTGTGGAACGCCATTTTGTCAAACTGGACTTCCTTTCGGACGAGAAACAATTGGTTGTCCAATAGGAAATTATATACCTGAATGGAATGATTTAGTTTATCATCAAGACTTTAAAGAAGCATACGAACGTCTAAGTGAGACGAATAATTTTCCTGAATTTACAGGACGTATTTGTCCTGCACCATGCGAGCAATCATGTGTTATGAAAATTAATCGTGATTCTGTAGCAATTAAAGGTATCGAACGCACGATTATTGATGAAGCTTATGACAATGGATGGGTAAAACCAAAATATCCAAAAGAACACAAAAATCAGAGCGTGGCAATTGTTGGAAGCGGTCCTGCGGGATTAGCAGCTGCGGAAGAATTAAATCATTTAGGCTATCAAGTTACTGTCTTTGAAAGAGCAGCTGAGCCAGGTGGTTTATTAATGTATGGTATTCCAAATATGAAGTTAGACAAAACTGTGGTTCGACGTAGAATTGAAATCATGCGTGAGGCAGGTATTACTTTCAAGACAAATACTAATATCGGTGTAGATATAACACGTGATGAATTAGAAGAACAATTTGATGCGATTATATTATGTACTGGTGCTCAAAAAGCACGTGACTTGCCTTTAGAAGGTAGAATGGGACAAGGTATTCATTTTGCTATGGATTACCTTACCGAGCAAATGCAAGTTCTAAATGGTGAGATTGAAGAAGCTTCAATTACGGCTAAAGATAAAAATGTAATTGTTATAGGAGCAGGGGATACTGGAGCAGACTGCGTAGCAACTGCTTTACGCGAAAATTGTAAATCTATTGTACAGTTTAACAAGTATACAAAAGCACCAGAAGAAATTACATTTGAAAGTAACACGTCTTGGCCTTTAGCATTACCTGTATTTAAAATGGATTATGCTCATAAAGAATATGAAGCACGATTTGGAAGAGAGCCTCGTGCATATGGCGTTCAAACTATGCGATATGATGTAGATACGATGGGTAATATTCGCGGTGTTTATACCCAAATTTTAGAAGAAACACCTGAAGGTATGGTAGTGGTTGATGGTACAGAAAGACACTGGCCAGCAGATTTAGTATTATTATCAATCGGATTTGAAGGAACTGAAACAACAGTACCACGATCATTTGATATTAAAACTAAACAAAATAAAATTGTAGCAAATGAGCAGGATTATCGTACAAATCAAGAAAAAGTATTTGCTGCAGGAGATGCACGTCGTGGACAAAGTTTAGTTGTGTGGGCAATTAAAGAAGGACGAGCTGTAGCTAAATCAGTAGATCAATATCTCAAACAAAAAGTTTTAGCATAATAACATAAAAATATTGACTTCCAATGAATAATATTATATGATGGTTATTGTGTTCATTGGAGGAATACCCAAGTCCGGCTGAAGGGATCGGTCTTGAAAACCGACAGGGCCTTAACGGGCCGCGGGGGTTCGAATCCCTCTTCCTCCGCCATTATCATTAAAATCCAAGACTAATCAATATAAAGAAGATAAGCACTCAGTAACTTACTGAGTGCTTATTTTTATGTACTAAATTTTTAAAAAATCAAATCATTCAATGAATGAATTTTCTCGTCGACAAAATAAATAGTAATATTTTTGAATTGGTTTTTAACTTGAATGATTTATAAATAAATATACTATTTTACTTGCAACGTTAATACGTTTTATAGTATTATAAAACTTACCGTGCTAGGTGGGGAGGTAGCGGTTCCCTGTACTCGAAATCCGCTTTATGCGAGACTTAAATCCTTCGTTGAGGGTGTACTTTTGTGAAGTCTGCCCGAAGCACGAGGTGTTTGAAGATTTCGGTCCTATGCAATATGAACCCATGAATCATGTCAGGTCCTGACGGAAGCAGCATTAAGTGGACACTCATATGTGCCGTAGGGTAGCCGAGATTTAGCTATCGACTTCGGTAACGTTTATGATGTACACTCGATTCGAAGGTGCACGGTTATTTAATTTAAAATTAATCATTTCTATAAATAGATATACTTTACGAGTGACTTTAATTTAAAGTCACTCCTTTTTTATATAAACTATAGAAGAACTTAGAATACAGATAAAGATTCTTAAATCATTTAAATAAGTTGTTATCGAACAACTATAAACATCATACTTATATACAGATATTCAAAATAGGCATGTTGAGAAAAACAAACACCCTAAATTATTTTTATAATGAGGGTTATGGGTGTATACACTGATACATTTACTCAATTCATTTAATAGAAATATGATTAGAAACATGTTAATTATAGGGGGAAGTTATGCAAGTTTATTTAAGTACTTTAACTGAAATGGATTATATCGAGACTTTAGAAAAACTTGAAAAACATTATACTAATAACAAAGGTTTAGATGGTAAATCACATAGTAAAATAATTTCTAATTTAAGAAAACAATCTACATATAATTATGAATTAGAAGTTATTGCGAAAAAAGAAGATGGGGACATTATAGGGCACATCATGCTAAATGAAGTGAATCTCATTGATAATGAAGATACATTTAAAGTATTACAATTATCTTCTTTGATTGTAGCAACATCTTATCGAAACCAAGGTATAGGAAAAGCTTTAGTGCAAGCTGTAGAAGAGCGTGCGAAAGCTCATCATTATACTGCTATTATTGTAGATGATTGTCCTGAGTATTTTACAGCGTTAGGTTATGTATCAGCGGCACAACATCATATTATATCGAAAAATGATGATAAGTCTCTTTATGTGAAATTCTTGTGGGATCAATTAAGTGAATATCCACATGGGAAACTACAACCAATATCATAGAAGTATAAAAAATTAATATATCAAAGATATTGCATGATATAATTGATAAGTAATTGTATTGGAGGTGCGACTGTGAATTATCAAGCTTTATATCGAATGTTTAGACCTCAAAGTTTTAATGATGTTGTAGGTCAAGAACATGTCACTAAAACATTGAGAAATGCTATTTCAAAAGGAAAGCAATCTCATGCATATATTTTTAGTGGCCCAAGAGGAACTGGTAAAACAAGTATAGCTAAAGTGTTTGCTAAAGCTATTAACTGTTTAAATCCCCATGATGGTGAACCTTGTAATGAGTGTGCAGTATGTAAAGGCATTACACAAGGAACAAATGGTGACGTTATTGAAATTGATGCTGCTAGTAATAACGGTGTTGATGAAATTAGAAATATTAGAGATAAAGTTAAATACGCACCTAGTGAATCAAAATATAAGGTTTATATTATAGATGAAGTTCATATGCTTACAACAGGTGCTTTTAATGCTTTATTAAAAACATTAGAAGAACCTCCAGCACACGCTATTTTTATTTTAGCAACAACAGAACCGCATAAAATACCACCTACGATTATTTCACGTGCACAACGTTTTGATTTTAAAGCGATTAGTACCGAACAAATTGTCGAACGATTACGTTTTGTTGCACAAGAACAATCACTAGATTATGAGGAAGCGGCATTAGAATTTATTGCTAAAGCATCAGAAGGTGGTATGCGTGATGCATTAAGCATTATGGACCAAGCAATTGCTTTTGGAGATGAGCATCTTACCTTACAAGATGTATTAGACGTAACGGGTAGTGTAGATGAAGCATCGCTTAATGAATTATTTAACGATATCGTTAATGGAAATGTAAAAGAAGCATTTTCTCGTTATCATCACTTTGTATCTGAAGGTAAAGAAGTAAATAGACTTATTAATGATATGATTTATTTCGTAAGAGATACGATTATGAATAAAACAATCAATGAACAAACAAGTTACGATGCCTTAACTCAATTTGATTTAGAAACGTTATATCATATGATAGATATTATAAATGATACGCTCGTTTCTATTAGATTTAGTGTGAATCAGAATGTACACTTTGAAGTGTTATTAGTTAAATTAGCTGAAATGGTGAAAACAAATCCTACGAAAGTAGAAAATGTAGCAACAACGCCTGTTGCTACAGAACCTAATAATGAAGTGTTATTACAAAGAATGGAACAACTTGAAAATGAGTTAAAAACTCTAAAAGCACAAGGTATTTCACAGAGTAATAAAAAGCACACACAAACAAACACACATTCTAGAAATAAACGTCAAAGTAAAGCGGCATTTTCTATGACGCAGATAGCTAAAGTGTTAGATGAAGCAAATAAAGAAGATATTCAACTACTTAAAGAACATTGGCAAGAAGTAATTGATTATGCTAAAAGTAATGATAAAAAATCTTTAGTCAGCTTATTGCAAAACTCAATTCCAGTAGCAGCAAGTAGAAAACGTGTATTAATTCAATTTGATGAAGAAATACATTGTGAAATTGTTAATAAAGATGAAGAAAAAAGGAAAAACATTGAAAACGTCGTTTGTAATATCATTGATAAAAACGTTGAAGTAGTAGGTGTCCCTTCAGATCAATGGATGAGAGTGAGAAGCGAGTATATTAATCATAGAAAACAAAATGATCATCATTCTTCTGAAAGTACAAAAGATAATACTAAAGAGGAAACGTCTGATATTGCTCAAAAAGCGAGAGATTTATTTGGTGAAGATACTGTGAATATTATAGATGAATAATAAAATATATCAGTTTGTTTATAAGGTAAGTTGAATGAGTCATACATGACAATAAATATAAACGTATGTATAATGAAATATAAATTATAATAAAATTAATGTGAAAATTTAAGGAGGAAATGAATGATGCGCGGTGGCGGAAATATGCAACAAATGATGAAGCAAATGCAAAAAATGCAAAAGAAAATGGCACAAGAACAAGAAAAACTTAAAGACGAACGTATTGTAGGAACAGCTGGTGGCGGTATGGTTGCCGTAACTGTAACTGGTCATAAAGAAGTTGTAGATGTAGAAATTAAAGAAGAAGCAGTAGATCCAGATGATATCGAAATGTTACAAGATTTAGTTTTAGCTGCAACAAATGAAGCAATGAATAAAGCAGATAATTTAACGCAAGAACGATTAGGTAAACATACTCAAGGCTTAAATATTCCAGGAATGTAGGTTAAGTATGCATTATCCTGAACCGATTTCAAAACTTATAGATAGTTTTATGAAACTGCCAGGCATTGGTCCCAAGACGGCTCAACGTCTGGCTTTTTATACATTAGACATGAAAGAAGACGATGTCGTAAAATTTGCTAAAGCCTTAGTAGATGTTAAGCGAGAACTTACCTATTGTAGTATTTGCGGTCATATTACTGAAAAAGATCCGTGTTACATTTGTGAAGATAAACAAAGGGATCGTTCAATTATTTGTGTGGTTGAAGATGATAAAGATGTTATTGCAATGGAAAAAATGAGAGAGTATAAAGGCCTTTATCATGTATTACATGGATCTATCTCTCCAATGGATGGTATAGGACCTGAAGATATCAATATACCCACACTTATTGATAGATTAAAAGATGAAGAAGTTAAAGAACTTATATTAGCTATGAATCCAAACTTAGAAGGTGAATCGACCGCCATGTATATTTCAAGACTTGTAAAACCTATTGGAATAAAAGTAACGCGTCTTGCACAAGGATTATCAGTTGGTGGCGATTTAGAGTATGCTGATGAAGTAACGCTTTCTAAAGCAATTGCTGGTAGAACCGAAATGTAAATTTTTATGTGCTATTTATAGTAGATGAGTATTGAATAGCGAGGATATTCCGCCTTCAACAATACTAAATCACACTGTAAATAGCTTTTTTTAAAATTATTTTAAAAAATGTAAATTTTTAAAAGTTTGTTTTATGAGATAAAAGTAATGTAAAAAAAGTTATAAACTGAAAGAAAACAACTTTAATATTAACTATTAACAAATTATTTTATATAATGTTCGTGTTTTGTGGGTTAGTCTCTATCTTTCGCTCTTTGTAGTGTAATTTTTACCGTTGTACATTTGGGAGAAACCCTGTATAGTATTTATTTGTTGAGCGAAACAAATCAACGAACATTAAACACACAAAAAAATTAATTTAAAAAAGTTGTTGACTTTCATATCGATAGCGAGTATAATTAATTCTTGTGTTGAAGAAATGAACATTGAAAACTGAATGACAATATGTCAACGTTAATTCCAATAAAGTAACTTAAATGTTACAAACACTATTTAGTATTATGAGCTAATCAAACATCATAAATTTTTATGGAGAGTTTGATCCTGGCTCAGGATGAACGCTGGCGGCGTGCCTAATACATGCAAGTCGAGCGAACAGACGAGGAGCTTGCTCCTTTGACGTTAGCGGCGGACGGGTGAGTAACACGTAGGTAACCTACCTATAAGACTGGGATAACTTCGGGAAACCGGAGCTAATACCGGATAATATTTCGAACCGCATGGTTCGATAGTGAAAGATGGCTTTGCTATCACTTATAGATGGACCTGCGCCGTATTAGCTAGTTGGTAAGGTAACGGCTTACCAAGGCAACGATACGTAGCCGACCTGAGAGGGTGATCGGCCACACTGGAACTGAGACACGGTCCAGACTCCTACGGGAGGCAGCAGTAGGGAATCTTCCGCAATGGGCGAAAGCCTGACGGAGCAACGCCGCGTGAGTGATGAAGGTCTTCGGATCGTAAAACTCTGTTATTAGGGAAGAACAAACGTGTAAGTAACTGTGCACGTCTTGACGGTACCTAATCAGAAAGCCACGGCTAACTACGTGCCAGCAGCCGCGGTAATACGTAGGTGGCAAGCGTTATCCGGAATTATTGGGCGTAAAGCGCGCGTAGGCGGTTTTTTAAGTCTGATGTGAAAGCCCACGGCTCAACCGTGGAGGGTCATTGGAAACTGGAAAACTTGAGTGCAGAAGAGGAAAGTGGAATTCCATGTGTAGCGGTGAAATGCGCAGAGATATGGAGGAACACCAGTGGCGAAGGCGACTTTCTGGTCTGTAACTGACGCTGATGTGCGAAAGCGTGGGGATCAAACAGGATTAGATACCCTGGTAGTCCACGCCGTAAACGATGAGTGCTAAGTGTTAGGGGGTTTCCGCCCCTTAGTGCTGCAGCTAACGCATTAAGCACTCCGCCTGGGGAGTACGACCGCAAGGTTGAAACTCAAAGGAATTGACGGGGACCCGCACAAGCGGTGGAGCATGTGGTTTAATTCGAAGCAACGCGAAGAACCTTACCAAATCTTGACATCCTTTGACCCTTCTAGAGATAGAAGTTTCCCCTTCGGGGGACAAAGTGACAGGTGGTGCATGGTTGTCGTCAGCTCGTGTCGTGAGATGTTGGGTTAAGTCCCGCAACGAGCGCAACCCTTAAGCTTAGTTGCCATCATTAAGTTGGGCACTCTAAGTTGACTGCCGGTGACAAACCGGAGGAAGGTGGGGATGACGTCAAATCATCATGCCCCTTATGATTTGGGCTACACACGTGCTACAATGGACAATACAAAGGGCAGCGAAACCGCGAGGTCAAGCAAATCCCATAAAGTTGTTCTCAGTTCGGATTGTAGTCTGCAACTCGACTACATGAAGCTGGAATCGCTAGTAATCGTAGATCAGCATGCTACGGTGAATACGTTCCCGGGTCTTGTACACACCGCCCGTCACACCACGAGAGTTTGTAACACCCGAAGCCGGTGGAGTAACCATTTGGAGCTAGCCGTCGAAGGTGGGACAAATGATTGGGGTGAAGTCGTAACAAGGTAGCCGTATCGGAAGGTGCGGCTGGATCACCTCCTTTCTAAGGATATATTCGGAACATCTCGTAGAGATGATACGGAATAACGTGACATATTGTATTCAGTTTTGAATGTTTATTTTTAAACATTCATGATTAATTGAATATTGCATTGACTATTATATTTTGTTATAATACTTAATTGTGATTATTAATTAATGACATTGTACATTGAAAACTAGATAAGTAAGTAAATAGATTTTACCAAGCAAAACCGAGTGAATAGAGTTTTAAATAAGCTTGAATTCATAAAAAATAATCGCTAGTGTTCGAAAGAACACTCACAGATTAATAACTATATTAGATTAAGTTATTAAGGGCGCACGGTGGATGCCTTGGCACTAGAAGCCGATGAAGGACGTTACTAACGACGATATGCTTTGGGTAGCTGTAAGTAAGCGTTGATCCAGAGATTTCCGAATGGGGGAACCCAACACAAGTTATGTTGTGTTATCGACAAGTGAATTCATAGCTTGTCAGAAGGCAGACCCGGAGAACTGAAACATCTTAGTACCCGGAGGAAGAGAAAGAAAATTCGATTCCCTGAGTAGCGGCGAGCGAAACGGGAAGAGCCCAAACCAATAAGCTTGCTTATTGGGGTTGTAGGACACTCTATACGGAGTTACAAAGGAATATATTAAACGAATCATCTGGAAAGTTGAATCAAAGAAGGTAATAATCCTGTAGTTGAAAATATATTCTCTCTTGAGTGGATCCTGAGTACGACGGAGCACGTGAAATTCCGTCGGAATCTGGGAGGACCATCTCCTAAGGCTAAATACTCTCTAGTGACCGATAGTGAACCAGTACCGTGAGGGAAAGGTGAAAAGTACCCCGGAAGGGGAGTGAAAGAGAACTTGAAACCGTGTGCTTACAAGTAGTCAGAGCCCGTTAATGGGTGATGGCGTGCCTTTTGTAGAATGAACCGGCGAGTTACGATCTGATGCAAGGTTAAGCAGAAAATGTGGAGCCGTAGCGAAAGCGAGTCTGAATAGGGCGTATAGTATTTGGTTGTAGACCCGAAACCAGGTGATCTACCCATGGTCAGGTTGAAGTTCAGGTAACACTGAATGGAGGACCGAACCGACTTACGTTGAAAAGTGAGCGGATGAACTGTGGGTAGCGGAGAAATTCCAATCGAACTTGGAGATAGCTGGTTCTCTCCGAAATAGCTTTAGGGCTAGCCTCAAGTGATGATTATTGGAGGTAGAGCACTGTTTGGACGAGGGGCCCCTCTCGGGTTACCGAATTCAGACAAACTCCGAATGCCAATTAATTTAACTTGGGAGTCAGAACATGGGTGATAAGGTCCGTGTTCGAAAGGGAAACAGCCCAGACCACCAGCTAAGGTCCCAAAATATATGTTAAGTGGAAAAGGATGTGGCGTTGCCCAGACAACTAGGATGTTGGCTTAGAAGCAGCCATCATTTAAAGAGTGCGTAATAGCTCACTAGTCGAGTGACACTGCGCCGAAAATGTACCGGGGCTAAACATATTACCGAAGCTGTGGATTGTCCTTTGGACAATGGTAGGAGAGCGTTCTAAGGGCGTTGAAGCATGATCGCAAGGACATGTGGAGCGCTTAGAAGTGAGAATGCCGGTGTGAGTAGCGAAAGACGGGTGAGAATCCCGTCCACCGATTGACTAAGGTTTCCAGAGGAAGGCTCGTCCGCTCTGGGTTAGTCGGGTCCTAAGCTGAGGCCGACAGGCGTAGGCGATGGATAACAGGTTGATATTCCTGTACCACCTATAATCGTTTTAATCGATGGGGGGACGCAGTAGGATAGGCGAAGCGTACGATTGGATTGTACGTCTAAGCAGTGAGATTGAGTGTTAGGCAAATCCGGCACTCTTAAGATTGAGCTGTGATGGGGAGAGGAAATTGTTTCCTCGAGTCGTTGATTTCACACTGCCGAGAAAAGCCTCTAGATAGAGATTAGGTGCCCGTACCGCAAACCGACACAGGTAGTCAAGATGAGAATTCTAAGGTGAGCGAGCGAACTCTCGTTAAGGAACTCGGCAAAATGACCCCGTAACTTCGGGAGAAGGGGTGCTCTTTAGGGTGCAAGCCCAGAAGAGCCGCAGTGAATAGGCCCAAGCGACTGTTTATCAAAAACACAGGTCTCTGCTAAACCGTAAGGTGATGTATAGGGGCTGACGCCTGCCCGGTGCTGGAAGGTTAAGAGGAGTGGTTAGCTTCTGCGAAGCTACGAATCGAAGCCCCAGTAAACGGCGGCCGTAACTATAACGGTCCTAAGGTAGCGAAATTCCTTGTCGGGTAAGTTCCGACCCGCACGAAAGGCGTAACGATTTGGGCACTGTCTCAACGAGAGACTCGGTGAAATCATAGTACCTGTGAAGATGCAGGTTACCCGCGACAGGACGGAAAGACCCCGTGGAGCTTTACTGTAGCCTGATATTGAAATTCGGCACAGCTTGTACAGGATAGGTAGGAGCCTTTGAAACGTGAGCGCTAGCTTACGTGGAGGCGTTGGTGGGATACTACCCTAGCTGTGTTGGCTTTCTAACCCGCACCACTTATCGTGGTGGGAGACAGTGTCAGGCGGGCAGTTTGACTGGGGCGGTCGCCTCCTAAAAGGTAACGGAGGCGCTCAAAGGTTCCCTCAGAATGGTTGGAAATCATTCATAGAGTGTAAAGGCATAAGGGAGCTTGACTGCGAGACCTACAAGTCGAGCAGGGTCGAAAGACGGACTTAGTGATCCGGTGGTTCCGCATGGAAGGGCCATCGCTCAACGGATAAAAGCTACCCCGGGGATAACAGGCTTATCTCCCCCAAGAGTTCACATCGACGGGGAGGTTTGGCACCTCGATGTCGGCTCATCGCATCCTGGGGCTGTAGTCGGTCCCAAGGGTTGGGCTGTTCGCCCATTAAAGCGGTACGCGAGCTGGGTTCAGAACGTCGTGAGACAGTTCGGTCCCTATCCGTCGTGGGCGTAGGAAATTTGAGAGGAGCTGTCCTTAGTACGAGAGGACCGGGATGGACATACCTCTGGTGTACCAGTTGTCGTGCCAACGGCATAGCTGGGTAGCTATGTATGGACGGGATAAGTGCTGAAAGCATCTAAGCATGAAGCCCCCCTCAAGATGAGATTTCCCAACTTCGGTTATAAGATCCCTCAGAGATGATGAGGTTAATAGGTTCGAGGTGGAAGCGTGGTGACACGTGGAGCTGACGAATACTAATCGATCGAAGACTTAATCAATTTTTTCAAGTTTTGCGACGCAAATCTTTACTTACTATCTAGTTTTGAATGTATAATCATTCATTTGTCTGGTGACAATGGCAAGGAGGTCACACCTGTTCCCATGCCGAACACAGAAGTTAAGCTCCTTAGCGCCGATGGTAGTTGGACTGACGTTCCGCTAGAGTAGGACGTTGCCAGGCAAATCATTGTATGGATGCGATGAGCTGATATTGAGACCGTGAGGTCTCTTTTTTTATGTCGAAATTTAGAAAAAGTGCTGGGAGCTAATGAATTGAGAAGAGATCAAACAACAGAAATTGTAGCGTTTCTTTTATTTTTTTAAATTATCTATTAAAATAGGAGATATTTAAAGATATATGAGGAGAAGACTTAATTGAAATTACCTATCACTCAAAAACTTGATGATTTAATTCATCATCATGCTATCTCATTACATGTTCCAGGACATAAAAATATGACTATCGGTTATTTAGATGCATTATCTTTGAAAATGGATATGACTGAAATCACGGGTCTAGATGATTTACACCATCCAGAAAATACTATTTTAGAAAGTATGAATCGTGTGAATAAGCATCCTAATTATGATGCTTATTATTTAGTTAATGGTACAACTTCAGGCATTTTATCAGTTATACAAGCATTTACTCATATAAAAGGTCGTTATCTAATTAGCCGTAATGTACATAAATCAGTTTTTAATGCTTTAGATTTAACTCAACAGTCTGCAGATATTTTGCCTATGTACAGAAGTGATAAAAGTTACCAGTATTTAGCGCCTTTGATTGATACTAAAATGTTACGACATCAAAAACTCGCTGTCGTTACTTATCCAAATTATTATGGAGAATGCTTTGATATCAATCAGTGTGTTAAACAATTTCACGATTACAATATACCTGTTTTAATTGATGAGGCTCATGGTGCCCATTTTAATTTGAAACACTTTCCTAAATCAGCTTTAGAATCAGAAGCTGACTATGTTGTTCAATCGTATCACAAAACTTTGCCTACGCTTACTATGGGATCAGTATTATTTATTCATAAAAATGCACCTTTGAAAGATGAAGTTATTAAATATTTAGGTATTTTTCAAACTTCTAGTCCATCTTATTTAGTAATGTCGAGCATTGAACTAGCGCATCAATTTTATAATTCTTATGACAGTAGTCTCTTTTTCGAAAAAAGAAAACAATTTATTGAAACGTTAAGACAACAGCATTTTGAAGTTATTGAAGTCGAGGATCCATTAAAGCTTATTGTTCGAGCAAATGGGCATACGGGTTTTGAAGTACAACGTTATTTTGAAAAGAATCATATTTATATTGAATTAGCTGATGATTATCAAATACTCATTGTCTTACCATTGTGGCATTTTAATGATAGATATCCTTTCGAAACATTACTGCATAGAATAAAAACTATAAAATTACCTAAAAAAGCAAAAGAAAAGCTAGAGCCGGTTTTATTGCCGCTAGAAAAAAGTGTTTATGTATCAAAGTATATTAATCATGCATATTGGATAAATATTAATAAAGCACAAGATAAAGTATTAGCTCAACATATTGTGCCTTATCCTCCTGGAATTCCTGTGTTTTGGAAAGGAGAAAAAGTGACTAAAAATATGATAAAATTGATGCAATATTATCTTTCACATAGTGTACGTGTTGAAGGTATTAAAAACGATAAAATATTAGTTAAGGATGAATAATATGGCTGCATTTATAACGTTTGAAGGGCCTGAAGGTTCTGGGAAAACTACAGTGTTAAATCAGATTAATAAGTTGTTATCTGAAAATTATAATGTTATTTCTACTAGAGAACCAGGTGGAGTATCTACGGGGGAAGAAATACGTAATATCTTACTAGATGGTGAAAATATTGATATACGTACAGAAGCATTGTTATTTGCAGCATCTAGAAGAGAACATTTGGTTGAAAAAGTGATACCCGCTTTAAAAAATAATAAAGTAGTCTTATGTGATCGATATATTGACAGTTCTTTAGCATATCAAGGGCATGCACGGGGTATAGGTATAGAAGAAGTTAAAAAAATAAATGAATTTGCAATTAATGGACTTTATCCAGATTTAACAATTTATCTTGATATTGATGCTGAAGTGGGGAGAGAACGAATACTAAAAAATCAAAGAAGTCAGAATCGATTAGATAAAGAAACACTAACTTTTCATCAAAAAGTAATTGAGGGATATAAAACATTAATTAAAACTAATCCTGAGCGTTTTAAAGTAATTGATGCTACACAAAACATCGAAAGTGTCGTAAGTGATACTTATGAGATCATTTTAAGTTACTTAAAAAACTTATGATATAATAATATGGAGAGGTGTATTAAAATGAAAATGATTATAGCGATCGTTCAAGATCAAGATAGTCAAGAACTTTCAGACCAACTCGTAAAAAACAATTTTAGAGCTACTAAACTAGCAACAACTGGTGGCTTCTTAAGAGCAGGAAATACAACATTCTTATGTGGTGTAGATGATGAACGTGTTGATGAAGCGTTAACCGTCATTGATAATACGTGTGGTAATAGAGATCAACTTGTTTCACCAATGACGCCAATGGGTGGTAGTGCAGACTCTTACATACCTTATCCTGTTGAAGTTGAAGTTGGAGGCGCTACAGTATTTGTAATGCCAGTAGAAAAATTCCACAGATTCTAAGCTTAATTTAACAATTAAATAAAGTTTTAAAAGATAATTTTCAAAGAGCCTGAAACATATTTTTTATGTTATCGGCTCTTTATCATATACATCATAATTAATTGCTAAATGATAAATGCGACTGAAAAATTTAATGATATAATTTTAAAATGAACTATGAATAGGGAGTATGCAAATATGGAGGAATTACAAAAATTAGCTAATGCTTTTCATTCGAATAAATTATCACATGCCTATTTATTTGAAGGTGATGATGCACAATCAATGAAACATGTAGCAATGGAATTTGCACAACTTATTCTTTGTAATGGAAATGAACAATGTGAGTTGAAATTGCGTAATTTTAATCATCCTGATTTTACATATATATCCTCTGAAGAATCTACTATAAAAAAAGAACAAATTGAACAACTTGTACGCCAAATGAACCAATTACCTATTGAAGGTACATATAAAGTTTATATCATAGAAGACTTTGAAAAGTTAACAGTTCAAGGTGAAAATAGTATCTTAAAATTTTTAGAGGAACCTCCAGAAAATACTATTGCAATTTTAATTTCTACTAAACCAGAACAAATATTAAATACGATTCACTCTAGATGTCAACATATGTATTTTAAACCGAGTGACAAATCGCATTTTATCGATAAACTTGTTGATAATGGTATGAATCGGGCTATTGCTGAAATGTTAAGTTCATATACGACACAAATTGAGGTAGCCAAAGACCTTAATGAAGAGTATGATTTAATTGAATTAAGAAAAGTAATCGTTCATTGGTGCGAATTATTATTAACAAATAAACCAATGGCCTTGATTGGTGTTATTGATGTGTTAAAAAATGCTAAAAATCGAAAACTACAACTTCTTACTTTGTCTGTTATCAATGCTTTTTTTGAAGATATGATGCATGCTAAAGTCGGAATTGAGAACAATTTCATTTTTACTGATCTTAAACCACTAATTAAGGAATACACAACACGATTAACACTTAATCAAATGATATTAATGTATGATCAAATTACAGAAGCACATAAAAAATTGATACAGAATGTGAATCCGATGCTCGTATTTGAACAAATCGTAATTAAAGGTGTGAGTTAAATGCCAAATGTAGTAGGTGTGCAATTTCAAAAAGCAGGTAAATTGGAATATTATGCGCCGAATGATTTAAAATTAGACAGTGAAGACTGGGTTGTAGTCGAATCTAAACGAGGCATTGAAATAGGTATAGTAAAGTTAGCTTCAAAATGTGTAAATGATGAAGATGTGACATTACCGTTAAAAGATATTCTACGTATTGCAACTGAAGAAGATATACAACAATACAATCAAAATGAAGAAGATGCAGAGCAAGCACTAATTTTATGTAAACAGTTAGTGAAAGATCAAGACTTAGATATGCGCTTAGTGAATTGTGAGTATACTTTAGATAAATCGAAAGTCATTTTTAATTTTACTGCTGATGATCGTATCGATTTTAGAAAGTTAGTGAAAGTATTAGCTCAAAATTTAAGAACACGTATTGAACTTAGACAAATTGGCGTTCGTGATGAAGCAAAACTCCTAGGTGGAATTGGGCCATGTGGACGTTCATTATGTTGTTCAACATTTTTAGGAGATTTTCAACCGGTATCTATCAAAATGGCAAAAGATCAAAATTTATCATTAAATCCAACTAAAATTTCTGGTGCATGTGGACGTTTAATGTGTTGTCTTAAATATGAAAATGATTATTATGAGGAAGCTCGTGCACAATTACCAGATGTAGGCGATGAAATTCATACACCGGAAGGTACTGGACAAGTTGTAGGATTAAATATATTAGATATTTCGATGCAAGTGAAGATTGATGGTTTAGAGCAACCTTTAGAATATAAAATGGAGGAATTAGCTACATTTAATTAAGGAGAGTGTCTTTCTTTTGAATCGCAATGATTTATTCGAAAAAATTGTAAAATTAGAAAGTAACGTTAATGTATTAACTCAAGAGATGACTGAACTTAAATCTTTAGCTATTCAATTGATAGAAGAAAATGTAACGTTACAAGTAGAAAACGATAATTTAAAAGCGCTAATGGCTAAAAGTGAACAAGATGTTGAATCAACAAAAGTCAATAGTGAAAGTCAACATAATAAAAAATCAAATGAAAATGACTTTAAAAGTGCAATTAAAAATGTAAAAAAACCTTTACCAAGTAAAGACAATTTAGCTGTTTTGTATAGTGAAGGTTTTCATATTTGTAATGGCGAATTATTTGGTAAACATCGTTATGGTGAAGATTGTTTATTATGCATGAATGTTTTAAATAGTTAAATCCACAACAAAGAATGATAAATGGATGGTATAATTTTAATTTTTAGGAGAGATGAATTTCAACACAATAAAATTTCAGATTTTGTGTTGTGATACATCTCTTTTTTAGGAGATAACATATATGTTGAAGGAACAAGAAAGATTAGATGATTTAATTAAGGAGAACTTAAAAATCATTCAAAATGATGAGGTGTTTTCTTTTTCTACTGATGCACTTTTATTAGCACATTTTACTAAAGTACGAAAAAATGATAGCATTCTAGACTTGTGTGCCGGAAATGGTGTTATTGCTTTATTATTATCTGCAAAAAGTCATCAAAAAATAGAAAGTATTGAAATTCAAGAACAGTTGGCAGACATGGCTCAACGAAGCTTTAAATATAATCGATTAGAAGAGCGTTTATCTATGCATAATATGGATTTAAAAGATGTGTATCAAACGTTTAAACCCTCTCAGTTTACATTAATAACCTGTAACCCGCCTTACTTTAAACGTAATCAACTTCATCAACACCAAAAAGAAGCACATAAAATAGCACGACATGAAATTATGTGTAGTTTAGAAGATTGCATGTTTGCAGCACGGCATTTATTAAAACAGGGTGGACGTCTAGTTATGGTTCATCGTGCTGAACGACTTATGGATGTATTAACTGAAATGAGACAAGCTAATATCGAACCTAAACGTATTGTATTTATTTATAGTAAGCATGGTAAATCAGCAGTCACTATTGTTGTTGAAGGAAGAAAAAATGGTAATCAAGGTCTAGAGATTGCACCACCATTTTATATTTACAATGAAAATGGCGAATATAGTGAGCAAATGAAAGAGGTTTATTATGGGTAGTCACTTTGTATATATCGTACGTTGCAGTGATAACAGTTTATATACAGGGTATACGAATAATATTGAGGCACGTATAAATAAACACAATGCTGGGAAAGGTGCTAAATATACAAAAATAAGACGTCCGGTAGTGTTAGTATATCAAGAAATGTACGAGACAAAATCAGAAGCTTTACGTAGAGAATATGAAATTAAGACATTTACAAGACAAAGAAAACTAAAATTGATTGAGGAGGGATAATATGGCAACTTTATACTTAGTAGGGACACCGATAGGTAATTTAAGTGACATTACATTTCGAGCAATCGAAACGTTAAAACAGGTAGATATCATTGCGTGTGAAGATACGAGAGTAACTAAAAAGTTATGTAACCACTATGATATTACTACTCCATTAAAATCATATCATGAACATAATAAAGAGCAACAGACAGATTATTTAATTCAATTACTTAAAGAAGAAAATAATATTGCGCTTGTATCAGATGCAGGGTTGCCGTTAATTAGCGATCCAGGATATGAACTTGTTGTTGAAGCACATAAACATAACATTGCTGTAGAAACCATTCCAGGACCTAATGCAGGATTAACTGCACTAATGGCAAGTGGTTTACCTTCATTTACATATACTTTTTTAGGCTTCTTGCCACGAAAAGAAAAAGAAAAAGTGAATATTTTATCTCAACGAATGTATCAAGATAGTACTTTAATCATTTATGAGTCTCCATTTAGAGTGATTGATACACTAAAAGCGATTATTAAAGTAGATTCAAGAAGACGTGTAGCAGTAGGTCGTGAACTTACTAAAAAATTTGAACAAGTGGTTATGTTTGAAGTATCACAATTATTAGAAGCAATTGAAAATCAAGAGATTCCACAAAAGGGAGAATTTGTGATTTTAATTGAGGGGGCCAAAGCTCAAGAAACAAAACAATGGTTTGAAGATGTAACGATTATAGATCATGTTAATCATTATATTGAGACTCAAAATTTAAAACCTAAGAAAGCGATAAAAGTAGTCGCAGAAGAACGACAGATGAAAACAAGTGAGATTTATGATATTTATCATAATATTAAATCGTAAAATTAATAAAAACTTGTATCATAGTGATAGAAAAATACCATAAAATATTAATTTATGGTAATGTTAATAAGATACGACAATGTATATTCTATATGGGTTATAATGAATAAGATAGATGTTTTATGATGATGTGTCGTCACAAACGTTATATTAAATATTCATTAGAAAATAATTAAAAATTTAGATAAAATTTAAAGTGAACTAGTCATTAAGACATGAACGAAAGGGAGGACTACTGATGGCGAAAGAAACATTTTATATTACAACCCCTATTTATTATCCTAGTGGTAATCTGCATATCGGTCACGCATATTCTACAGTTGCTGGTGATGTAATTGCACGATATAAACGTATGCAAGGATATGATGTTCGTTATCTTACAGGTACAGACGAACATGGTCAAAAAATCCAAGAAAAAGCGCAAAAAGCAGGAAAAACAGAATTAGAGTATTTAGATGAAATGATTGCTGGAATCAAACGTTTATGGGCTAAATTGGAAATCTCAAATGATGATTTTATTAGAACTACAGAAGAACGTCATAAACAAGTGGTAGAAAAAGTATTTGAACGTTTATTAAAACAAGGTGATATTTATCTTGGTGAATATGAGGGATGGTATTCTGTCCCTGATGAAACGTATTATACTGAATCTCAACTTGTAGACCCTGTTTACGAAAATGGTAAAATCGCAGGTGGTAAAAGTCCAGATTCTGGACATGAAGTTGAATTAGTTAAAGAAGAAAGTTATTTCTTTAATATTAATAAATATACAGATCGTTTATTAGAATTTTACGATGCTAATCCTGATTTTATTCAACCTCCATCTAGAAAAAATGAAATGATTAATAACTTTATTAAACCAGGATTAGAAGACTTAGCAGTTTCACGTACGTCATTTGATTGGGGGGTAAGAGTTCCATCTAACCCTAAACATGTAGTTTATGTATGGATTGATGCTTTAGTAAACTATATTTCTTCTCTTGGATATTTATCAGATGATGATTCATTATTCCAAAAATATTGGCCAGCAGATGTACATTTAATGGCAAAAGAAATTGTTCGTTTCCATTCTATTATTTGGCCTATCTTACTTATGGCTCTTGATTTACCTTTACCGAAAAAAGTATTCGCGCACGGATGGATTTTAATGAAAGATGGAAAAATGAGTAAATCTAAAGGTAATGTAGTAGATCCTAATGTTCTCATTGATCGTTATGGTTTAGATGCTACACGCTATTACTTAATGCGTGAATTACCATTCGGATCTGACGGCGTATTTACTCCGGAGGCATTTGTTGAACGTACTAATTTCGACTTAGCAAATGATTTAGGTAACTTAGTTAACCGTACGATTTCTATGATTAATAAATATTTCCAAGGAGAGCTCCCTGCATATCAAGGACCAAAACATGAATTGGATGAAGATATGGAAGCATTAGCACTTGAAACTGTGAAGAACTTTCATGACAATATGGAAAGTTTCCAATTCTCAGTAGCATTATCTACAGTTTGGAAGTTAATAAGTCGAACAAATAAATATATCGATGAAACCACTCCATGGGTTTTAGCTAAAGATGAAAGTCAAAAAGATATGTTAGGAAATGTAATGGCACACTTAGTTGAAAATATTCGTTTTGCGACTGTATTATTGCGTCCATTCTTAACACATGCGCCTAAAGAAATTTTCAAACAATTGAATATTAATAATTCAGATTTATACGAATTATCAAGTTTAGAGCATTATGGTGCATTACAAGAACCAATTATGGTTACTGAAAAACCTTCTCCAATCTTCCCAAGATTAGATTCAGAGGATGAAATTGCATTTATTAAAGAATCAATGCAACCACCTAAATCTAATGAAGATGATAAAGAAGAAGTACCAAGTAAATCGCAAATTGATATTAAAGATTTTGATAAAGTTGAAATTAAAGCTGCAACTGTTATTGATGCAGAAAATGTACCGAAATCAGATAAATTATTAAAAATACAAGTTGATTTAGGAGCAGAACAACGTCAGATTGTTTCAGGTATTGCGAAATTCTATCGTCCAGAAGATATTATTGGTAAAAAAGTGGCTGTTGTAACTAACCTAAAGCCAGCAAAATTAATGGGTCACAAATCTGAAGGTATGATATTATCAGCTGAAAAAGATAAAGTATTAACGTTAGTAAGCTTACCGAGTGCAATTCCAAATGGTGCAATTATAAAATAAATATAGCCGTTAGGAGAGATAAAATGTTAATAGATACACATGTTCATTTAAATGACGAACAATATGATGAAGATTTAAGTGAAGTGATATCTCGTGCAAGAGAAGCAGGCGTTGACCGTATGTTTGTCGTGGGATTTGATACTAAGACAATTGAACGTACTATGGAACTGATTGATGAATATGACTTTATTTATGGTATTATCGGTTGGCATCCTGTAGATGCAATAGATTTTACTGAAGAACGTTTAGAATGGATTGAATCATTAGCTCAGCATCCTAAAATTATCGGTATTGGAGAAATGGGATTAGATTATCATTGGGATAAATCTCCAGCTGATGTTCAAAAAGAAGTGTTTAGAAAGCAAATTGCTTTAGCTAAACGCGTTAAGTTACCTATTGTCATTCATAATCGTGAAGCAACTCAAGATTGTGTAGATATTTTAATGGAAGAACATGCAGAAGAAGTTGGAGGCATTATGCATAGTTTTAGTGCATCACCTGAAATTGCAGATGTCATTATTAATAAACTTAATTTCTATGTGTCATTAGGCGGACCAGTCACATTCAAAAATGCAAAACAACCTAAAGAGGTCGCTAAACATGTTCCAATGGATCGCTTATTAGTTGAAACAGATGCACCTTATTTATCTCCACATCCTTATAGAGGAAAACGTAATGAACCTGAACGTGTCACGCTTGTTGCACAACAAATTGCAGATTTACGTGATATGACATACGAAGAGGTATGTCGTCAAACTACAGAAAATGCAGAAAGATTATTTAACTTAAATTAATAATCCTCAGTATGAGAAAGATGTAAAACATCATCTATCGTAATGCTATCTAATAGTGAATGACGATAATATGTGCATCTTTCTCATTTTTTATAGTATAACCGTTATAATAGAAATGAGATTAAGTGAAAGGTAATGGTAAATGAATATGAGAATAAATGAATTTATCGTTGTCGAAGGCAGAGATGACACAGAACGAGTTAAAACAGCTGTGGAATGTGATACGATTGAAACAAATGGAAGTGCCATTAATAGAGAAACGTTAGCAGTGATTCAGAATGCTCAAGAAACAAGAGGCGTGATTGTATTAACTGATCCTGACTTTCCAGGTGATAGAATTAGAAATATTATTACTGAACACGTACCAGGAGTTAAACATGCCTATGTCGATCGTGAAAAAGCGAAAAATAAGCGTGGAAAAATTGGGATAGAACATACACATCCTGAAGATATAAAGAAAGCCTTAATGCATGTGAGTTCTCCTTTTGAAGAAGGAGAGGAGTCGATAGATAAAAGTGTATTAATTGATTTAGGTTTAATTATTGGTAAAGATGCGAGACGTAAGAGAGAGATACTTGGACGTAAATTGCATATTGGACATTCTAATGGCAAACAATTACTAAAAAAATTAAATGCTTTTGGTTATACTGAAGAAGACGTACGACGTGCATTATCAATGGATAAGGAGAATAATTAAAGATGGATAGAAAAGATATAGCTACACCTTCTAGAACAAAAGAACTATTAAATCAATTTGACTTTAATTTTAAGAAAAGCTTAGGTCAAAATTTCTTAGTAGATGTTAATATTATTCATAAAATTATTGATGCAAGTCATATTGATAAGTCGACAGGTGTAATTGAAGTGGGCCCTGGTATGGGCTCATTAACAGAACAACTCGCTAAAAGTGCTAAAAAAGTGTTGTCATTTGAAATCGATCAACGTCTAATTCCAGTTTTAAAAGAAACACTTCATCCCTACGACAATGTAACAATTATAAATGAAGATATATTAAAAGCTGATATAGCTGCATCTGTGAACACGTATTTAAATGATTGCGATAAAATTATGGTAGTAGCGAATTTACCTTACTATATTACGACTCCGATTTTACTTAATTTAATGCAACAAGATATTCCCATTGATGGTTATGTAGTGATGATGCAAAAAGAAGTTGGAGAGCGTTTAAATGCAGAAGTAGGTACAAAAGCATATGGTTCTTTATCTATTGTGACTCAATATTACACAGAAACGAGTAAAGTACTCACTGTCCCTAAATCAGTGTTTATGCCGCCACCAAATGTTGACTCGATTGTTGTAAAATTGATGCAAAGAGAGGAACCTCTTGTTTCAGTAGACGATGAACAAGCTTTCTTTAAACTTGCAAAAGCTGCTTTTGCTCAAAGACGTAAAACGATTAATAATAACTATCAGAATTTCTTTAAAGATGGTAAAAAATATAAATCACAAATTCATCAATGGTTAGAAAACGCAAATATTGATCCTAAACGTCGTGGAGAAACCCTTTCTATACAAGATTTTGCACGATTGTATGAAGAAAAGAAAAATTTCCCAGAATTAGAAAATTAAATTGTTGACAAAGTGTCGCTACCTTGATAAAATTTAAATTTTATTTGACATATTACTTCAAAATGTGATATTATGTAACCTGTAGCGAGGTGGAGCAATATGCCAAAATCAATTTTGGACATCAAAAATTCTATTGATTGTCATTTAGGAAATCGTATTGTACTTAAAGCCAACGGTGGTCGAAAAAAAACAATCGAACGTTGTGGAGTGTTAAAAGAGACATATCCTTCAGTATTTATTGTTGAATTAGATCAAGATAAGCATAATTTTGAAAGAGTGTCGTATACATATACGGATGTTCTTACAGAGAATGTACAAGTTTCATTTGAAGAGGATAATCATCAAGAAGTAGTTGCACACTAAATTCGAACATATAAATATAGAGTTGTTTAGTGTACTACAAACTCTATCATTAAAAACATATTGGGTGTTGGGCTGTTTAAGTTCAACACTCTTTTTAATTCTTAATCTCTTTTAATAAAATAATAATTTAAATAAATCAAGATTTGCAGTTGAAATTAAGATCATTTATCTCCTAATTTATTAACTTTTAATTATAATTTATAATGTAACTATCAAATATTTTAAGTCTTTATGTTAAAATCATTTTAATACTATTGATGAAGAGAGGGCGGAAAAATGATATATGAAACGGCACCAGCCAAAATTAATTTGACGCTCGATACACTTTTCAAAAGAAATGATGGTTACCATGAAATTGCTATGATAATGACAACAGTAGATCTGAATGATAGATTGTCTTTTCAGAAAAGAAATGATAATAAAATTGTTGTAGATATAGAACATAACTATGTTACTAATAATCATAAAAATCTCGCCTACCAAGCAGCTAAACTGATGATGGAAACATATCAACTTAAACAAGGCGTCACGATTTCGATTGATAAAGATATTCCGGTTTCTGCTGGATTAGCTGGGGGATCAGCTGATGCTGCTGCTACGATGCGAGGAATTAATCGTTTATATGAATTAGGCGCATCTTTAGAAACACTAAGCCAATTAGGCCTTCAAATTGGGACAGATGTTCCATTTTGCATCTATAATAAAACTGCTATATGTAAAGGGAGAGGCGAAAAAATTAAATTTCTAGACAAACCTCCTTCTGCATGGGTGGTATTAGCAAAACCTAATCTTGGAATATCTTCTCCAGATATTTTTAAAGAACTTAATTTGAAAGATGATTATGATGTACATACAGAAATGTGTGAAGAAGCGATTAGACAGGGAGATTATATGAAATTGTGTAAGAGTTTATCTAATCGTTTAGAAACCGTTTCTATGTCCATGTATCCAGAAATTAAAAAAATTAAAAATAATATGTTGCGTTGTGGTGCTGATGGAGCACTAATGAGTGGGAGTGGACCTACTGTATATGCATTCGCTCAAAAGGAGAGCCAAGCAAAGAAAGTATATAATGCTGTAAATGGCTGTTGTAACGAAGTGTATTTAGTAAGATTATTAGGATAGAAAGGCTGGAACTTATGAGGTATAAAAGAAGTGAACGTATTGTCTTTATGACACAATATTTAATGAACCATCCAAATCAGTTAATTCCATTAACTTTTTTCGTGAAAAAATTTAAACAAGCAAAGTCATCGATTAGTGAAGACGTTCAAATCATCAAAAATACGTTCCAAAAAGAAAAATTAGGAACTGTAATTACAACAGCTGGCGCAAGCGGCGGTGTAACCTATAAACCAATGATGAGCAAAGAAGAAGCAATCGAAATTATAGAAGAAATCATTACGATGCTACAAGAAAAAGAGCGCTTATTACCAGGTGGATATTTATTTTTATCGGATTTAGTTGGGAACCCATCATTACTTAATAAAGTAGGGAAACTCATTGCTAGTATTTACATGGATGAGAAACTAGATGCAGTAGTGACGATCGCAACGAAAGGGATATCACTTGCCAATGCAGTAGCAAACGTATTAAATTTACCTGTAGTAGTTATTAGAAAAGACAATAAAGTTACTGAAGGTTCTACGGTTTCCATTAACTATGTTTCAGGCTCATCAAGAAAAATTGAAACGATGGTCTTATCGAAACGCACATTAGCCGAAAACTCAAATGTGTTAGTTGTAGATGACTTTATGAGAGCAGGCGGTTCAATAAATGGTGTAATGAATCTTATGAATGAGTTTAAAGCAGAGGTGAAAGGGGTATCTGTACTAGTAGAATCAAAAGAAGTAAAACAAAGATTGATTGAGGATTATACTTCTTTAGTCAAATTATCAGATGTTGACGAATATAATCAAGAATTTAAAGTTGAACCTGGTAATATCTTGTCTAAATTTTCTTAAAAGGAGTTATACACCATGAAAACAATTAATACTAATAAAGCACCTGAAGCGTTAGGACCATATTCTCATGCAATGGTCGTGAATAATTTAGTATTCACATCAGGACAAATTCCATTAGATACTGAAGGAAACATCGTAAGTAGCGATGTCAAAGAACAAACAAAACAAGTATTAGAAAATTTATCTGTTGTACTTGAAGAAGCAGGTTCTGATTTAAACTCTGTTGTAAAAGCAACCATTTTTATTTCTGATATGAATGAATTTCAACAAATTAATGAAGTTTATGGTAGCTATTTTAATGAGCATCAACCTGCGCGAAGTTGCGTAGAAGTGTCTCGCTTACCAAAAGACGTTAAAGTTGAAATTGAATTAGTAGGTAAAGTTAAAGGAATATAATTTACTTAATTAACACATTGTCATGCTTCTAACCACACAAAGATATATATACTAGGGGGGGCTCACTGCATGAAAGTGACAGATGTAAGACTTAGAAAAATACAAACAGATGGCAGAATGAAAGCACTCGTTTCTATCACATTAGACGAAGCTTTTGTAATTCATGATTTACGCGTAATCGAAGGCAACTCAGGTCTTTTCGTTGCTATGCCAAGCAAACGTACACCAGATGGTGAATTCCGCGATATCGCACATCCAATCAATTCAGAAATGAGACAAGAAATACAGGATGCTGTGATGAAAGTATATGATGAAACTGACGAAGTGATTCCAGATAAAAATGCTTCATCAGACGTAACAGAAGAATCAGACGAAGCTTAAAATAACAAAAAGCAAATCATATTTTTGATAATGCTTATTTTATTAATTATGTAAGCTAAATGACGTGGGCACGAAACTCTAAATTCAAACTTGAATTTTGTTTCGTGCTCATTTTTATTGTTTTATCGATATTTTTTAAAAATTAGATGCATGATGCAAATAATTAAACTCTGTTTACAAAATTTGTTAAATCTTGAAACTATAAGTTAAGTTAAATTATAATTACTTGTGAAGTGCAAATTTTATTGGAGGATTATTATTCATGCAAAGAAATGCAATCATATTAGCAGCTGGAAAAGGAACACGAATGAAATCAAAGAAATATAAAGTGTTACATGAGGTTGCTGGTAAACCAATGGTTGAACATGTACTGACAAATGTTAAAAAAGCGGGCGTAAATCAAATCGTCACTATTGTAGGTCACGGAGCAGAACAAGTAAAAGATACATTAGGTAATCAGTCATTATATAGTTATCAAAATGAACAATTAGGAACTGCACATGCTGTTAAAATGGCAGAAGAACATTTACATACTCAAGAAGGTACAACATTAGTGGTATGTGGAGATACACCACTTATTACTTCAGAAACTTTACAACGTTTAATTACACACCATGAAGAAACACAAGCACAAGTCACTGTTTTATCGGCTACAGCTCAGACGCCTTTCGGGTATGGGCGAATCGTACGTGATCAAAATCATCACCTTAATCGCATTGTAGAAGAAAAAGATGCAACAAATGCTCAAAAAGACATCAATGAAATCAGCTCAGGTATATTTGCATTTGATAATAAAACGTTATTCGAAAAACTTAAACAAGTTAAAAATGATAATGCACAGGGTGAATATTATTTACCCGACGTCGTTACTTTAATTTTAGAAGATAATGGCAAAGCAGAAGTGTATCATACTGATGACTTTGATGAAATTATGGGTGTAAATGATCGAATCATGTTAAGTCATGCTGAAAAAGCGTTGCAACATCGTATTAATCATCATCATATGAGAAATGGTGTTACAATCATTGATTCCAATACTACATTTATAGGTCCAGATGTAGAGATAGGTATGGATACTGTTATTGAACCAGGCGTACGTATCAATGGAAAAACATTCATCGGTGAAGATACACACGTTGGCCAATATTCAGAAATTAACAACAGTCGTATTGGCAACAAAGTTAATATTATACAATCAGTCATCAATGATTCTAGTGTAGGAAATAAGACCAAAGTTGGTCCATTTGCTCAATTAAGACCTGGTTCAAATCTAGGTGCTGAAGTTAAAGTGGGTAACTTTGTAGAAGTTAAGAAAGCAGAATTAAAAGATGGTGCAAAAGTATCACACTTAAGTTATATTGGCGATGCAGAAGTTGGTGAACGTACAAATATTGGTTGTGGTTCAATCACTGTTAATTATGATGGAGTAAATAAATTTAAAACAATCATTGGAAAAGACGCTTTCATTGGTTGTAACACGAATTTGATTGCTCCTGTAACAGTAGGAGATGGCGCTTTAATTGCAGCAGGATCGACGATTACAGATGACATACCTAAAGAAAGCTTAGCATTAGCACGCGCACGTCAAGTAACCAAAGAAGGTTACAATAAAAATTAAAGATTAATATAAGATACAAAAAGACTGTGTCATTTTTCTGTTAAAGGGAATAAATGAATATATAAATATAAAATTTTGAATGTATTACTATCATGCCAAGTTGAGTGATACGTAATAAACATATTATTGGTCAGTTTTTAGTGGAATATAGTAAAAATGCTAGAATTTTTATATAATAGTATTGTCTAAGTAAAAAATTGGAGGACTATAAATGTTAAATAATGAGTACAAAAATTCGTCTTTAAAGATTTTTTCTTTAAAGGGAAATGAACCATTAGCACAAGAGGTTGCTGATCGTGTAGGAATCGAATTAGGGAAATGTTCTGTTAAACGCTTCAGTGACGGTGAAATTCAAATTAATATTGAAGAAAGTATTCGTGGTTGTGATGTATTTATCATTCAACCGACATCTTATCCAGTTAACTTACATTTAATGGAATTACTAATTATGATTGACGCATGTAAACGTGCCTCTGCAGCAAATATCAATATTGTTGTTCCTTATTATGGTTATGCGCGCCAAGATAGAAAAGCGCGTAGTCGTGAACCAATTACTGCAAAATTAGTAGCAAATTTAATTGAAACTGCTGGTGCAAATCGTATGATTGCTTTAGACTTACATGCACCACAAATTCAAGGTTTCTTCGATATTCCAATCGATCACCTAATGGGCGTACCGATTATTGGACAATATTTTGAAAATGATCCTAACATCAACCCAGAAGAATGTGTTGTTGTATCTCCGGATCATGGTGGGGTAACACGCGCACGTAAATTAGCAGACATTTTAAAAACTCCGATTGCTATTATTGATAAACGTCGTCCTAAACCAAACGTGGCAGAAGTGATGAATATCGTTGGTGAAATTGAAGGACGTACAGCTATTATTATCGATGACATTATTGATACGGCAGGAACAATTACTTTAGCTGCTCAAGCATTAAAAGATAAAGGTGCGAAAGATGTATATGCTTGTTGTACACATCCTGTACTCTCAGGTCCTGCAAAAGAACGTATTGAAAATTCAGCGATTAAAGAACTTATTGTTACGAATTCAATCTTACTTGACGATAGTCAAAAACCATCAAACATCAAAGAATTATCTGTAGCTGGTTTAATAGCACAAGCTATTGTTCGTGTATATGAACGTGAGTCAGTAAGTGTATTATTTGACTAAAATTTACAAATGAGTTTGACTTATTATTTTTAAACATGTATAATTTATTCGTTCGTGATTTAACGAATAAATAAACACTTGCAAGCAATGTTTAAATTGATGGGCAAGTGAGGAGAAGTTAAGACAATATATTATTATTGTTTCAACTTGAAAATGAAAGGTGGAAATACGAATGGCTTCATTAAAGTCAATCATTCGTCAAGGTAAACAAACTCGTTCTGACCTTAAAAAATTACGTAATACAGGTAAAGTACCTGCTGTTGTTTATGGTTATGGTACTAAAAACACTTCAGTTAAAGTAGATGAAGTTGAATTCATCAAAGTCATCCGTGAAGTTGGACGTAACGGTGTTATTGATTTAGGCGTGGGTTCTAAAACAATTAAAGTTATGGTATCAGATTATCAATTTGATCCACTTAAAAACCAAATTACTCATATCGACTTCTTAGCTATTAACATGACTGAAGAACGTACTGTTGAAGTACCAGTTCAATTAGTTGGTGAAGCAGTTGGCGCTAAAGAAGGCGGCGTAGTTGAACAACCATTATTTGATTTACAAGTTACAGCAACTCCAGAAAATATCCCAGAATCAATTGAAGTAGATATCACTGATTTACAAATAAATGATAGCTATTCAGTTGCGGATATTAAAGTATCTGGTGACTTCACAATTGAAAACGATCCAGAAGAATCTGTTGTTACAGTAGTTCCTCCAACTGATGAACCTTCTGAAGAAGAAATCGAAGCAATGGAAGGTGAATCAGCAACTGAAGAACCTGAAGTAGCTGGTGAAGACCAAGAAGACGAAGAAAGTGAAGAAAATAAAGACGAAGAATAATTTCGTTGATGACTATGTATTCACTTTAAGTGAGAATGTCTTTAATTAAATTGATAGAAAGAGCCTGATACATGTTCATATGTAGAAGGCTTTTTCTTATGTATATCAGATATTTAAAAAATGAATGTTAAAATAAAATAAAGTTGAAGATTGATAACTTATAAAAGAGTGGGTTACGAAATCATTGAATTTCTTTCCTACTCTCTTTTTGTATTATATTGAGTAATATTATAAAATAAGGAGTAATCGACACATATTAAGTGAGAATGTCTTTAATTAAATTGATAGAAAGAGCCTGATACATGTTCATATGTAGAAGGCTTTTTCTTATGTATATCAGATATTTAAAAAATGAATGTTAAAATAAAATAAAGTTGAAGATTGATAACTTATAAAAGAGTGGGTTACGAAATCATTGAATTTCTTTCCTACTCTCTTTTTGTATTATATTGAGTAATATTATAAAATAAGGAGTAATCGACACATATTAAATTAAATGTTCAAATCAATCAAAAAGATGAACACAATGGAGGTTGCAACGTATGAAATGTATTGTGGGTCTTGGTAATATAGGTAAACGTTTTGAACGAACAAGACACAATATTGGCTTTGAAGTGATTGATTATATTTTAGATAAAAATCAATTTACATTAGATAAACAAAAATTCAAAGGCGCTTATACTATTGAACGTTTAAATGGGGATAAAGTGCTATTTATCGAGCCAATGACTATGATGAATTTATCAGGAGAAGCTGTAGGACCTTTAATGGATTACTATAATGTAGAAGTTGAAGATTTAATCGTTTTATACGATGACATGGATTTATCTCAAGGGCATATTCGTCTACGTCAAAAAGGGAGTGCAGGTGGACATAATGGAATGAAATCGATTATTAAACATTTAGGTACAGATCAATTTAAACGTATTCGTATTGGAGTAGGGAGACCAACGAATGGTATGTCAGTTCCAGATTATGTATTACAAAAATTTTCGAATGAAGAAATGATGACAATGGAAAAAGTAATTGAACATGCTGCACAAGCAGTGGAAGCATTTATTGAGACGTCTCGTTTCGATCATGTTATGAATGAATATAATGGAGAAGTCAATTGAGAACGATTATTTCTGACTATATTCAAGATGACAAACGATTCCAGGAACTTGACGAAGTCTTTGGCAACCAAAATATTTTAGTTACAGGTTTATCTCCCTCAGCCAAAGCAACCATTATTGCTGAAAAATACTTGAATGATGATAAGCAAATGCTATTAATCACAAATAATTTATATCAAGCAGACAAATTAGAAACTGATATATTGCAATACATTGATCATTCTGAAGTTTATAAATATCCAGTCCAAGATATTATGACAGAGGAATTTTCAACTCAAAGCCCACAACTTATGAGTGAACGTGTTAGAACTTTAACGGCATTATCTCATGATAAGAAAGGGTTATTTATCGTTCCTTTAAATGGTTTGAAAAAATGGTTAACTCCAGTAGAATTGTGGAAATATCATCAAATGACTTTAGAAGTTGGCGATGATATCGATGTGGATGAATTTTTAAATAAACTAGTCAACATGGGATATCGACGTGAGAGTGTCGTTTCTCACATTGGTGAGTTTTCTCTACGAGGCGGCATCATTGATATTTACCCCCTTATCGGTCAACCAGTTAGAATTGAATTGTTTGACACTGAAGTCGACTCGATTCGAGACTTTGATGTAGAAACACAACGTTCAAATGATAATGTTGAAAAGGTAGATATCACTACAGCGAGTGATTATATTATTACGGAAGATGTGATTAATCATCTTCAAACAGAATTACAAAAAGCATATGAACAAACACGTCCTAAAATTGATAAATCTGTACGAAATGATTTGAAAGAAACATATGAAAGTTTTAAATTATTTGAATCCACTTTCTTTGATCATCAATTACTTCGCCGTCTAGTTGCTTTTATGTATGACACACCTTCTACACTAATCGATTATTTCCAAAAAGATGCCATTGTAGTAGTTGATGAATATAATCGTATTAAAGAAACTGAAAAGACATTGACTACTGAAGTAGATGATTTTATCCAGAACTTAATTGAAAGTGGTAACGGATTTATTGGGCAGTCATTTATGGAATATGATGGGTTTGAAACGTTAATCAATCATTATCCAGTCACATATTTCACTTTATTTACATCGTCTATGCCAGTGAAGTTGCAACATATTATTAAATTTTCATGTAAGCCAGTGCAACAATTTTATGGACAATATGACATTATGCGTTCAGAATTTCAACGTTATGTAAGCAATAATTACACTATTGTAGTACTTGTAGAAACTGAAACGAAAGTTGAGCGTATTCAATCGATGCTTAATGAAATGCATATTCCTACTGTTACAAATATTCACTCAGAGATTGAAAGTGGACAAGCAATTGTAACAGAAGGTAGTCTATCAGAAGGTTTCGAACTGCCTTATATGCAACTTGTTGTAATTACGGAACGAGAATTATTTAAAACCAAACAGAAAAAACAACGAAAACGGACTAAAACAATTTCTAATGCTGAAAAAATTAAATCTTATCAAGATTTAAATGTTGGAGATTATGTTGTCCATGTGCACCATGGTGTGGGACGTTATTTAGGCGTTGAAACACTAGAAGTTGGAGACGTCCATAGAGATTATATTAAATTACAATATAAAGGAACCGATCAACTTTTTGTACCTGTTGATCAAATGGATCAAGTACAAAAATATGTTGCTTCAGAAGATAAATCGCCTAAATTAAATAAACTAGGCGGCTCAGAATGGAAAAAAACAAAAGCCAAAGTACAACAAAGTGTTGAAGATATCGCAGATGAACTTATTGCACTATATAAAGAACGAGAAATGTCAGTAGGTTATCAATATGGTGAAGATACGGCTGAGCAACATGATTTCGAAATGGACTTCCCATATGAACTTACACCAGACCAAGCTAAATCTATTGAAGAAATTAAAGAAGATATGGAAAAAGAACGTCCAATGGATCGCTTATTATGTGGAGATGTGGGTTACGGAAAAACTGAAGTTGCTGTACGCGCGGCCTTTAAAGCTGTCATGGAAGGCAAACAAGTTGCCTTTTTAGTGCCTACAACGATTCTAGCGCAACAACACTACGAAACATTGATTGAACGGATGCAAGATTTTCCAGTAGAAATTCAGTTGATTAGTCGATTCCGTACTGCTAAGGAAGTTAGAGAGACTAAAGAAGGTCTAAAATCTGGATACGTTGATATCGTTGTTGGAACACATAAACTATTGAGTAAAGACATTCAATATAAAGATCTAGGATTACTTATTGTCGATGAAGAACAACGTTTTGGCGTACGTCATAAAGAACGTATTAAAACATTGAAAACCAATGTAGATGTATTGACACTTACAGCCACGCCAATTCCAAGAACATTGCATATGAGTATGCTTGGTGTACGTGACTTATCTGTCATCGAAACACCTCCAGAAAACCGCTTCCCTGTACAAACCTATGTATTAGAGCAAAATAGTAATTTTATTAAAGAGGCTTTAGAACGTGAACTTTCTCGTGATGGACAAGTATTCTACCTTTACAATAAAGTACAGTCTATTTATGAAAAGCGTGAACAGTTACAAATGTTGATGCCAGAAGCAAACATTGCTGTTGCTCATGGACAGATGACAGAGCGAGATTTGGAAGAAACCATGTTGAGTTTTATTAATGGAGAGTACGACATTTTAGTTACAACAACCATTATAGAAACAGGTGTCGATGTGCCTAATGCGAACACATTAATCATAGAAGAAGCGGATCGTTTTGGTTTAAGTCAACTTTATCAATTACGTGGTAGAGTTGGACGTTCAAGTCGTATTGGATATGCTTACTTCTTACATTCTGCTAATAAAGTATTAACAGAAACAGCTGAAGAACGTTTACAAGCGATTAAAGAATTCACTGAATTAGGTTCAGGATTTAAAATTGCCATGCGTGATTTAAATATACGTGGAGCCGGTAATTTATTAGGTAAGCAACAACATGGATTCATTGATTCAGTAGGTTTTGATTTGTATTCTCAAATGTTAGAAGAAGCGGTAAACGAAAAACGTGGTATTACAGAAGAAACCCCTGATGCACCAGATGTTGAAATGGAATTACACTTAGACGCGTATTTACCAGCAGAGTATATTCAAAATGAACAAGCTAAAATAGAAATTTATAAGAAATTGCGTAAAGTTGAAACTGAAGAACAGCTTTTTGATGTGAAAGATGAATTACTTGATCGCTTCAATGATTATCCTGTAGAAGTAGAACGTTTATTAGAAATGGTAGAAATTAAAATACATGCTTTACATGCAGGCGTGACATTGATTAAAGATAAAGGAAAACAAATTGAAGTATTTCTTTCAACTAAAGGTACAGAACAGATAAATGGTGAAGAATTATTTAAACAAACTCAACCTTTAGGACGAACAATGAAGTTGGGTGTTAAAGAAGGTAAAATGCATATTACTCTAACAAAATCTAAACAGTGGTTAGAAAACTTAAAATTCTTAGTAAAATGTCTTGAAGGAAGTATGGAACTTGAGTACGAATTATAAATCGTCATCTGAAGTTTCATCTTCTTCTAAGAATTCACGACAACATTCAGCATTTAATGGCGTAGTGATTTTAACGCTTGCTTTAGTCATTGTTAAAGTATTAAGTGCAATTTATCGAGTTCCATATCAAAATATTTTAGGTGACTCTGGATTATATGCCTATCAACAAATTTATCCTATTGTAGCGCTAGGTATGATACTATCAATGAATGCAGTTCCTAGTGCTGTCACTCAAGTATTTGGAAGTCACAGTGGAACTGAAGTATTTTCAAAAACACTTCTAAGATTTCAAATGATAGGTCTTATTATTTTTAGTGTGATTTTAGTATTCTCCCATCCATTAGCACTGTTAATGGGAGATGCTCACTTAGCACCAATGCTAAAAATGGCAAGTTTTAGCTATTTGTTTATAGGAATTCTGGGTGTGATTAGAGGCTTTTATCAAAGTAGACAACAAATGAATATACCAGCTATTTCACAAGTAATAGAACAATGTATTCGTGTGTGTGTTATTATTATAGCTATTTTAATGTTTATGTTTAAAGAATGGACCATTTATCAAGCTGGAGCACTTGCAATATTAGCCTCAGCCCTTGGATTTTTAGGTTCTAGTCTATATTTATTAGCAACAAGACCTTTCCGATTACAATTAAATCAGCACTCATATCCTCTTCCTTGGAAACAGCTAATACTTGCGACTCTCGTATTTGCATTAAGTCAATTATTAGTTATTTTATGGCAATTTATAGATAGTTTTACAGTCGTTCATATACTACAAACATATGGTTTAGGATTTAGAGAAGCGATTATGCAAAAAGGGATCTATGATAGAGGTGCTTCATTTATTCAAATAGGTTTAATAGTGACAACTACATTTAGCTTTGTCCTAATTCCATTACTTACAGATGCAATGTCTGATCATAATCATGTTCTTATGAATCGTTATACAAATGCATCTTTAAAAATCACACTACTCATTAGCGTAGCAGCAGGTATAGGTCTTATTAATATACTACCGATGATGAACCATGTATTTTTCAAAACAGATCAATTAAGCTTCACACTTAGTATTTATATGCTTACTGTAATTGGTGTATCGCTTATCATGATGGACATCGCACTTTTACAAGTGATGAATCAAATTCGCCCTATTTTTATTGGTGTGATGTCAGGACTACTATTTAAAATTATCTTTAATGTGATTTTTATTCACTTTATGGGAATTTTAGGTGCAAGTATAAGCACAGTGCTTTCGCTTATGATATTTGTTACTATTTTACATTATGAGGTCGTTAAATATTATCGTTTTAATCGCATGCGCGCGTTTATTGTTAAATTGATGAGTGCGCTCATTATAATGTCAGTAGTCATACAGGGGTTGCGAATGCTATTACCTTCTGTAGGCCGTTTAGGAAGTCTAATTGAGTTGTTAATTATAGTAGGAATAGGGGGTCTCATATTCCTATTCCTTGTTATGTATATGAATATTTTAGGATATAAAGAATTAAAACACTTACCATTCGGCGATAAACTGTATCGCATAAAGAAAGGAAGATAGATATGACGCATACCCTTACCATTGTTGGTATAGGCAATCATAGTATGGATGATTTACCTTTAGGTGTCTATCGCTTTTTGAAACAACAACAGAGTATATATGCAAGGACACTCGAACATCCTGTTATTAAAGATTTAAAAAGTGACATTGAATTTAAAAGTTTTGATGACGTGTACGAAAAGTATGATCAATTTGAAGCGGTGTATCAACATATTGTTGAAACTTTAATAGAAGAAACGCATATACAAGATACTGTTTACGTAGTGCCTGGACATCCTCGTGTAGCTGAAACGACGACTGCTAAATTACTTGATTACAATAAAAATAATGATGATATACATGTAAAGATTTTAGGTGGGAAAAGTTTTATAGATGATATATTTGTCGCAATCGATGAAGATCCTAATGATGGATTTACATTATTAGATGGTACTATTTTGAAAGAAAACACATTAAATATTCGAACACATACTCTCATTACACAAGTATATAGTGCGATGATTGCAGCAGATGTTAAACTCACATTAATGGAACGTTATCCAGACGATTTTAAAGTGAAGATAGTTACAGGCGCTAATAGTCAAGGCGCTAAAGTATTAGAAGTACCGTTATTTGAGTTAGATCATAATGAGGATATGTTTAACAATCTGACAAGTGTATTTGTGCCTAAAATAACGCGTGATGAAGATATGTATACTGATTTTGATTTTGCAGTTTATATTATTGACCATCTAGTGGATGATGAAAAAGGCTGTCCGTGGGATCGTGTGCAAACGCACGAATCACTTAAACGTTATTTATTAGAAGAAACATTTGAATTGTTTGAAGCAATAGATAATGAAGATGATTGGCATATGATTGAAGAACTCGGAGATATCTTATTACAAGTGCTACTTCATGCGAGTATTGGTAAAAAAGAAGGATATATGGATATTAAAGAAGTTATTGAAAGTTTAAATGCTAAAATGATTCGTCGACATCCTCACATATTCGGAGATAAAACAGTTGAAACAATAGAAGATTTAAATGATGTCTGGAAGAATGCAAAAGCAAAAGAAGGTAAAATACCTCGTGTGAAATTTGAGAAAGTATTTGCAGACCATTTTATGACATTGTATGATAAAACCAAAAATAAGGATTTTAATGAAGAAACCCTTAAAAATTATTTACAACAAGGGGAGAATGATAAATGAGATTAGATAAATATTTAAAAGTATCAAGACTTGTAAAACGTCGTACACTTGCTAAAGAAATTAGTGATCAAGGACGTGTAACAATTAACGGTAATGTAGCTAAAGCTGGCACAGATGTAAAAGTGGAAGACGAATTAGTCATTCGTTTTGGACAAAAACGTGTAACGGTTAAAGTAACTGGATTAAGTGAACATGCCTCAAAAGAAAATGCTAAAAATATGTATGAACTGATTAAAGAAGAACGAGTTCAACCATCTGCACAATCTGAAGAAGTGTAGTCTATGATTGAAACGTTTAAAGGAGGTGACAAGTTATGAGTAAAAAGGTAGAACATATTGATAATCAATATACTTCAGAACGAAATCGAAAGAAACAACGTCAACAAAAACGAATGCGTGTCGTTCGTCGAAGAGTAACAGTTTTTGGAGGATTATTATTAGCGATTATTATTATTCTATCTATCATGCTTGTCTTCCAAAAACAAAGTAACAATCAAGCAACAATAGAACGAAAGCATAAAGAAGAACAATTTCAGAAGAAACAAGATGAGGAAATAGCATTAAAAGAAGAGCTTAATAATCTTAACGATAAAGATTATATAGAGAAAGTTGCTCGAGATGACTATTATTTAAGTAACAATGGAGAAATTATTTTTAAATTGCCTAATGATAAATCATCGTCTAATTCTAAATCCTCTAGTAATAATTAGAAAGAGTAGGCAACTTTAAAAATTAAAGTAAAACGCTTAATTTAAAATAATCGTTTTATAGCATTGTGTAAAGTTTAAAACAGGAATATAATAAGGTTAAAATTGAAACATTATCGGGAGGATTTATTTAGAATATGTCAATCGAAGTAGGAAACAAGCTAAAAGGTAAAGTGACAGGTATCAAAAAATTTGGTGCGTTTGTAGAATTACCTGAAGGTAAAAGTGGCTTAGTTCATATTAGTGAAGTTGCTGATAATTATGTTGAAAATGTAGAAGATCATTTATCAGTTGGAGATGAAGTGGAGGTAAAAGTTTTATCTATTGCAGATGATGGTAAAATCAGTCTCTCAATTAAAAAAGCGAAAGATCGTCCTCGTCGCCCACATCACAAATCTAATCAAAATAAACCGCCTCAACAAAAAGCAGAAGATTTTGAAAAGAAATTAAGTAATTTCTTAAAAGACAGTGAAGACAAATTGACTTCTATTAAACGTCAAACAGAATCAAGACGTGGTGGTAAAGGATCTAGACGTTAATTATATCTGTGTGAATAAATATAACTAAGTTAACGGAGCCCTGGTTCCAATCATTTATTCTAGATTAATATGTATTGATAATAACTTAAGTGCATAAGATCATGTAAGATCTATGCCAGGGGTGAGATAAAGAACTGAAATTAAAGTTCTATCTCACTCTTTTTTCGTTATATCAATTATTTAGCCTAAGTCAGGAGGTTCAGTAATGTGAAAGTGAAAACGTCTCTTTGGAAAAAGACGGATCATTTAGCTGTTGCAGTATCTACAGGGATTGATAGTATGTGTTTATTATATAAATTATTAAATGACTTATCACATTCATATCAATCTATAACATGCTTGCATGTAAATCATGGTTTGAGAGATGCATCTGTCGAAGAAGAACGATTTATTAAACAATTCTGCAAGCAACATCAAATCCCCTGTTATGTTAAACAGTTAGATTTATCTAAAATAGTAGAAAAAGGAAAAAGTATTCAATCTGAAGCGAGAGATTTACGTTATCAATGGTTTGATGAGATGATGAGCAAGATAAATGCTGATGTGTTATTAACTGCTCATCATTTAAATGATCAACTTGAAACGATTTTTTATCGCGTTTTTACTGGTCGATCAACACGCAATTCATTAGGGATGAATGAATGTACTGAGCGAAATCATTATTTTATTTGTCGTCCTCTGATAGAGACATATAAAAATGATATAAAACAATATCAAACCATTCACCATGTGCCTTTTTATGAAGATGAATCTAATCACCATAATAAATATGCAAGAAATGACATTCGCAATCGACTTTTACCAGCTATTGATGAAAATAAGGACTTCAATGTGGAACAATTATTAAAGTTGAAACATTGGCATGATATACAATTACAACTTACACAACAACGAATAAGTTGTTTTATAGAACAACATGTTAACATCCACCTTAATAAAGAACGTATACAATTATCTCGAGCGTCTTTTAATCAACTAGATGAAATTTCAAAAATGATTTTACTAGATCGTTTATTTGAGATGCTTCAGTTAAATAAATCGTTTTCAGAAAAAAATTATAATGAATGGTTCGAACAAATTGAGAGTAAACAATCTCAAATTAAAATTCCCCTCACTGAAAAATGGATAATTCAAATTGCATATGATAAATTTATAATAATGGCTCATTATGAACAATCTCTACTTGAAGAACAAATTGTTACACATCCTTATACATATCAATTTGGTCATTATTTAATTACAATTCATCCAAATGAGAATGATAAAGCAATAGATTGGCCTCTAACGATTCGAACACGTAGAGATGGAGATAAGTTTAAGTTAAATGGTAGTCATGGACATAAAAAAGTAAGTCGTTTATTTATTGATAAAAAAATTGATAGCATAGAACGTACACAAATACCCATCATTTTAGATGCAAAACAACGAGTGATAGCTATAGGACAACTTTATGTGACGACAAGCTTTAAACATATAATAGATATTAAAAAAATTGGAGATGACTCATAAATGAAAGATGATTTAAAAGATATTTTATTAACTGAAGAAGAAATCCAAGAAATTTGTAAAGATTTAGGTGAACAATTAACGAGAGATTACAAAGATAAACCACTTGTTTGTGTTGGTATCCTTAAAGGTTCAGTTATGTTTATGGCAGATTTAATTAAACGTATTGATACACATTTAGCAATTGATTTTATGGATGTTTCAAGTTATCACGGTGGTACAGAATCAACAGGAGAAGTACAAATTTTAAAAGACTTAAGTGCTTCTATTGAAAACAAAGATGTACTTATTATTGAAGATATTTTAGAAACAGGTACAACTTTAAAATCAATTACTGAATTACTACAATCACGCAAAGTTAACTCATTAGAAATCGTTACATTGTTAGATAAACCGAACCGTCGTAAAGCGGATATTGAAGCCAAATACGTTGGCAAAAAAATACCTGATGAGTTTGTAGTAGGATATGGTTTAGATTATGCTGAGCATTATCGAAATCTTCCTTACATTGGTACATTAAAACCGGAAATTTACAATAAATAAAATTTTATAATGTATTAGCAAATACAATAGATAGATTTTTAAATATAATAACTATACTAACGATATAAATTAGTGTAGACTCATTTTATATTCAAAATTGTCATTTTATGAAACGACTATACATAGATATGTAAAGCCGAAAACAAAGAATGAGTAAATGATGAATATAAAATAATTAACTAGAATTAGAAAAGCGCTACAAAAGTTGAAATACTAGCCTTTATAAGCTAGATTATGTTACAATTTTTGTTAGCTTTATTATAGAAATAGGAGGAAATGACGCATGCAGAAAGCTTTTCGCAATGTGCTAGTTATCGCAATTATTGGCGTTATTATATTCGGTGTTTTCTCATATATCAATGGTAATGGAAATACACCGAAACAACTTTCCTATTCACAGTTTGTAGAGAAATTGGATAAAGGTGATCTTAAAACTTTAGAAATCCAACCTGAACAAAATGTGTACTTGGTAAGTGGTAAAACTAAAAATGATGAAGATTATTCTTCAACGATTTTATACAATAACGAAAAAGATTTACAAAAAATAACAAGTGAAGCTCGTAGCCAAAAAGGATTAGATTTTACAGTTAAAGAAGAAGAAAAACAAAGTGTCTTTGTCAGTATGTTGACAACGCTTATTCCTGTATTAATTATTGCTTTCTTATTTATATTCTTCCTTAGCCAAGCACAAGGTGGCGGCGGTGGAGGTCGTATGATGAACTTTGGTAAATCCAAAGCAAAAATGTACGACAATCAAAAACGTCGTGTTCGCTTCTCAGATGTTGCTGGGGCAGACGAAGAAAAACAAGAGTTAATTGAAATTGTAGATTTCTTAAAAGATAATAAGAAATTTAAGAAAATGGGTTCAAGAATTCCTAAAGGTGTCTTACTTGTAGGCCCACCAGGTACAGGTAAAACATTATTAGCACGTGCCGTTGCAGGTGAAGCTGGAGCTCCATTCTTCTCAATCAGTGGTTCTGACTTCGTTGAAATGTTTGTAGGTGTTGGTGCAAGTCGAGTACGTGATTTATTTGAAAATGCTAAGAAAAATGCACCATGTATTATTTTCATAGACGAAATTGATGCTGTTGGTCGTCAACGTGGTGCAGGTGTTGGTGGCGGTCACGATGAACGTGAACAAACGCTTAACCAATTATTAGTTGAAATGGATGGTTTCGGTGAGAATGAAGGTATCATTATGATTGCAGCAACCAACCGTCCTGACATTTTAGACCCTGCATTATTACGTCCTGGTCGTTTCGATAGACAAATTCAAGTAGGTCGTCCAGATGTTAAAGGCCGTGAAGCGATTCTTCATGTTCATGCTAAAAACAAACCACTTGATGAAACTGTCGATTTAAAAGCTATTTCTCAAAGAACGCCTGGTTTCTCTGGTGCTGATTTAGAAAACCTATTGAACGAAGCATCATTAATTGCCGCACGTGAAGGTAAAAATAAAATTGATATGCGTGATATTGAAGAAGCAACAGACCGAGTGATTGCGGGTCCAGCGAAAAAATCTCGTGTTATTTCTGATAAAGAACGTAATATTGTAGCACATCATGAAGCAGGGCATACAGTCATTGGTATGGTACTTGATGAAGCAGAAGTTGTACACAAAGTAACGATTGTGCCTCGTGGACAAGCAGGTGGTTACGCAATGATGTTACCTAAACAAGACCGCTTCTTAATGACAGAACCAGAATTGTTAGATAAAATTTGTGGTCTTTTAGGTGGTCGTGTATCTGAAGATATTAACTTCCATGAAGTATCAACTGGTGCTTCAAACGACTTTGAAAGAGCAACACAAATTGCACGTTCAATGGTCACTGAATATGGTATGAGTAAGAAATTAGGACCTTTACAATTCTCTACAAGCGGTGGCGGTCAAGTCTTCTTAGGTAAAGATATGCAAGGTGAACCTAACTATTCAGGCCAAATTGCTTATGAAATTGATAAAGAAGTTCAACGTATTATTAAAGAACAATATGAACGTTGTAAACAAATTTTATTAGAACATGAATCACAATTGAAACTGATTGCTAAAACATTATTAACTGAAGAAACACTAGTAGCAGAACAAATACGTTCATTATTCTATGATGGTGTTTTACCAACAGTGGATTATGATGCAGCTAAAGTGGTAAAAGATGAAGATAGAGATGATTCTGAGTTCTCAAACGGTAAATATGGTAAATCTTATGGTGACATTCGTGAAGAACAACTTGAAGAAGGTCGTAAAGATGAAGCAGAAGACCGCAGAGAAGATGACAGAATCGATCATGATAGAAACAATCATCGTTCAGACCGTAATCAATCTCAAAATCATTCACAACGAAATGATAGAGATGAAACAGGTTATGAACAATCTCCAAATATAGAGCATCCAACAGATTCAAATCATAGAGAATCATAGTTAGTCATAAAAACTCTTTCGACTCGGGTTAAAAAATAACCTTAATCGAAAGAGTTTTTAATATGATATAGGAACATTATATACCCTAGAGCAAGTTACTTCATATTCTTAAATAAGCAGTGTAAAATAGATATTCTTAATAAAAGATTTAATATTAGATTTTAAAATAAATGAAACAAACGAAATAAAATAACATAAAGGAGAGATTAGAGTAATGACACATGATTATATTGTTAAATCATTGGCTTTTGATGGAGAAGTACGTGCGTATGCTGCATTAACAACTGAATCAGTTCAAGAAGGCCAAACACGTCACTATACATGGCCTACAGCTTCAGCAGCGATGGGGAGAACAATGACAGCAACGTTATTAATGGGGGCAATGTTAAAAGGAGATCAAAAGCTTACTGTCACAGTAGATGGTAAGGGCCCAATTGGTCGAATTATTGCTGATGCAGATGCACAAGGAAATGTCCGTGCATATGTTGACCATCCTCAAACCCATTTTCCACTTAATGATCAAGGTAAATTGGATGTAAGACGAGCAGTAGGTACTGAGGGTGCAATTCAAGTCGTTAAGGATGTAGGAATGAAAGATTATTTCTCAGGCGCAAGTCCAATCGTTTCTGGTGAACTTGGAGAAGATTTCACTTATTATTTTGCGACAAGTGAACAAACACCGTCATCAGTAGGATTAGGGGTACTTGTTAACCCTGATAATTCTATTAAAGCAGCGGGTGGATTTATTATACAAGTCATGCCAGGCGCTAAAGAAGAAACTATTACTAAATTAGAAAATGCAATTAACCAAATGCAGCCAGTTTCTAAATTGATTGAACAAGGCTTAACACCAGAAGGTATCTTAAATGAAATTTTAGGTGAAGAGAATGTACAAATTTTGGAAACAATGGATGCACAATTTGAATGTAATTGTAGTCACGAAAAATTCCTAAATGCAATTAAAGGTTTAGGTGAAGCAGAAATTGAAGATATGATTAAAGAAGATCATGGTGCTGAGGCCGTGTGTCATTTCTGTGGAAATAAATATCATTATTCTGAAGGCGAACTTCAAGAACTACTTGATACAATAAAAAAATAGTAGAATGTTGATGAGCAATAAGCGTATGTTTATTGCTCTTTTTTTATGGGAAAAACTAAATGTAACTAATGAAAGTAAAATATTACATCATATTTAAAGAAATATCTTTGTCTTTTTAGAAAATTCTGATAGAATATAGTTATATCCGATAGAAAAACTAAGTTTTAAATTAGAAAGTTAAAGGAGCGTTTTTTCGATGGCACAAAAACCTGTAGAAAATATTACACAAATTATTGGCAACACACCGGTAGTAAAATTAAGAAACGTAGTAGATGAAGATGCGGCAGATGTATATGTAAAATTAGAGTATCAAAATCCAGGTGGCTCTGTAAAAGACCGTATTGCTTTAGCAATGATTGAAAAAGCTGAAAAAGAAGGAAAAATTAAACCTGGTGATACAATTGTAGAACCAACAAGTGGTAATACTGGTATTGGTTTAGCATTTGTTTGTGCAGCTAAAGGTTATAAAGCAGTATTTACTATGCCTGAAACAATGAGTTCTGAACGTCGCAACTTATTAAAAGCATATGGTGCGGAATTAGTGTTAACACCTGGATCTGAAGCAATGAAAGGTGCTATTAAGAAAGCTAAAGAATTGAAAGAAGAACATGGTTATTTCGAACCTCAACAATTTGAAAATCCAGCTAACCCTGAAGTACATGCATTAACAACTGGTCCTGAATTAGTTGAACAATTTGAAGGCAAACAAATTGATGCTTTCTTAGCAGGTGTTGGTACTGGCGGTACACTATCTGGTGTAGGTAAAGTCTTAAAAGAGAAATATCCTAACGTTGAAATTGTAGCAATTGAACCAGAAGGATCTCCTGTATTAAGTGGTGGAGAACCTGGACCACATAAATTACAAGGTTTAGGTGCTGGCTTTGTACCTGATACTTTAAATACTAATATTTATGATAGTATCATTAAAGTTGGTAATGAAACTGCAATGGAAACATCACGTCGTGTGGCTAAAGAAGAAGGTATCTTAGCAGGTATTTCTTCAGGCGCAGCAATTTATGCAGCAATCGAAAAAGCAAAAGAGTTAGGTAAAGGTAAAACAGTTGTAACAGTATTACCAAGTAATGGTGAACGTTACTTATCTACACCATTATATTCATTCGATGACTAATGATGATATAAGTTGATATTTGAATATCATGTTTTAAATAAGAAATGGCTGGTTTCGTAAAAGGCGAAGCCAGCTATTTTTTAGTATAAAGGTTCTTTCAGTTAACAATACTGAAATATAGACTAAATGAGTGTATCATATGAGTATACATATTTATTTTTAAAACAAAGGATGATTGGTAGTGGGTAAAACAAAAATTATGGGAATCTTAAATGTAACGCCTGATTCATTTTCAGATGGTGGTCAGTATAATTCAATTGATAACGCAGTTACACGTGCTAAAGAAATGATTGATGAAGGCGTAGATATTATTGATGTAGGAGGCGTATCAACAAGACCTGGGCACACAGAAGTGTCTTTAGAAGAAGAAATGCAACGTGTAGTGCCAGTTGTAGAAGAATTAGTGAAACTAAATGTACAAATTTCCATAGATACATATCGCAGTGAAGTTGCTGAAGCTTGCCTAAGATTAGGGGCCACAATGATTAATGACCAATGGGCTGGATTATATGATCCTCATATTTTAGATGTAGTTGCTAAATATGAAGCGGAAATTGTGTTAATGCATAATGGAGATGGCCACCGTGACCAACCAGTTGTAGAAGAAATGCTATTAACACTTATAAAGCAAGCAAATAAAGCAGAAATGGCAGGGATTCCAAAACATAAAATATGGTTAGATCCTGGTATTGGATTTGCCAAAAGTAGAAAAGAAGAAAATGAAGTAATGGCTCGATTAGATGAATTAGTTGCTACAGAGTATCCTGTTTTATTAGCGACAAGTCGTAAACGTTTTATTAGAGAGATGATTTCTACTGATACGACACCAAAAGAAAGAGATGAGGCCACTGCTGCTACTACTGCCTATGGTATAATGAAAGGCATAAAAGCAGTTCGCGTACATAATGTTCAATTAAATGTACGTTTAGCTCAAGGTATAGATTTTTTGAAGGAGAATGAAAATGAACGACATGATCTTTCTTAAAGGGATGAAGTTTTATGGATATCATGGTGCACTCACAGCTGAGAATGAAATAGGTCAAATTTTTTTAGTAGACGTAACTTTAAAAGTAGACTTAACAAAAGCGGGTCAGACAGATAATGTTAAAGATACTGTGCATTATGGTGAAGTATTTGAAGATGTAAAAGATATTGTTGAAGGTCCACCTTGCAATTTAATCGAGCATCTAGCTGAACGTATTGCAAAACGTATAAATTCACACTATAATCGTGTAATGGAAACGAAAGTCAGAATCACTAAAGAAAATCCACCTATACCTGGTCATTACGATGGTGTGGGTATTGAAATAGTGAGGGAGAATCGTTAATGGTACAAGCATATTTAGGTTTAGGAAGTAATATTGGTGATAGAAAACAACAACTTCTTAAGGCAATTGATTTAATTGGAAACATTAAGGGTATAAAGGTAACAAAACAATCATCGATATATGAAACTGCACCGATTGGCTATACTGATCAGCCTAATTTCTTGAATTTGTGTTTAGAGATTGAAACCGAGTTGTCACCTCAGCAATTGCTTAAGCATTGTTTAGACATTGAACAACAACTGCATCGAGTAAGAGAAATACGTTGGGGTCCTAGAACATTAGATATAGATATCTTATTATATAGTGATAATATTATTGAAACAGACAATTTAAGTATACCTCACCCACGAATGCAAGAACGTGCTTTTGTACTTATACCGTTGAACGATATTGCATCGGACAAAAAGGATCCACGATTAAATCAGAAAATTCATGATTTAGTTTTTCCAGATGATACGGTTAAGAAATATAAAGATTAAGTGCTAAGATAAGTGCTTAAATTCTTAAGATATAAATATATTTTAAGAATTTAACTATGTGACTATGTATAAAATAGTGAATGGAAAATATTTTACAATATTTTTAATAAGTACATAACATCCATTAATAGTAAAACAGGAAGATTAAAGGAGAGAGAGTAATGTCAGAAGAAATGAATGACCAAATGCAGGTTCGTCGACAAAAATTACAAGAACTTATTGATTTAGGAATTGACCCATTTGGTAAACGCTTTGAACGCACAGCTACTGCAAGTGAATTAAAAGAAAAATGGGATCATTTTTCTAAAGAAGAATTACATGAAAAAGAAGACGAAAGTCATGTTTCTATTGCAGGGCGTTTAATGACAAAACGTGGTAAAGGTAAAGCAGGATTTGCACATGTACAAGATTTAACTGGTCAAATTCAAATTTATGTACGTAAAGATCAAATTGGCGAAGAACCTTTTGATAACCTTTGGAAAACAACGGATTTAGGTGACATTGTAGGTATTGAAGGTGTCATGTTTAAAACAAATACTGGCGAATTATCAGTAAAAGCAAAATCATTTACATTATTATCTAAAGCTTTAAGACCATTACCTGATAAATTTCATGGTTTACAAGATATTGAGCAAAGATATCGCCAACGTTATCTAGATTTAATTACTAACCAAGATAGTACTCGTACATTTATTAACCGTAGTAAAATCATCCAAGAAATGAGAAATTATTTAAATCAAAGAGGTTATTTAGAAGTAGAAACGCCAATGATGCATCAAATCGCTGGTGGTGCTGCAGCTCGACCATTTGTTACCCATCATAATGCACTAGATGCAACGTTATATATGCGTATTGCGATAGAATTACATTTAAAACGATTAATTGTAGGCGGATTAGAAAAAGTTTATGAAATTGGTCGTGTATTCCGTAATGAAGGTGTATCAACACGCCATAATCCTGAGTTTACTATGATAGAGTTATATGAAGCATATGCCGATTATCATGATATTATGGATTTAACAGAATCTATGGTTAGACATATTGCACAAACTGTATTAGGTTCAGCAAAAGTGCAATATAATGGCGAAGAAATTGACTTAGAATCAGATTGGAAACGACTTCATATTGTAGACGCTGTTAAAGAGGCTACAGGTGTAAACTTTTATAATGTGAAAACGGATGAAGAAGCTAAAGCATTAGCTAAAGAGCATGGTATCGAAATTACAGAAAACATGAAATATGGACATATTTTAAATGAATTCTTTGAACAAAAAGTTGAAGAAACATTAATTCAACCTACATTTATTTATGGACATCCAATTGAAATTTCTCCACTTGCTAAGAAAAATCCAGAAGATCCAAGATTTACTGATCGTTTCGAGTTGTTTATTGTAGGTAGAGAACATGCAAATGCTTTCACAGAATTAAATGATCCAATCGATCAACGTGAACGTTTTGAAGCACAACTTGTTGAAAAAGAACAAGGTAACGATGAAGCTCATGAAATGGATGAAGATTACATTGAAGCGCTTGAATACGGTATGCCACCAACAGGCGGACTAGGAATTGGAATTGATCGTTTAGTTATGTTGTTAACAGATTCACCATCTATTAGAGATGTATTATTATTCCCTTACATGAGACAAAAATAAGATCAATATAAATTAAAAGCGTTGCTTGCTAAGGTAAGCAACGCTTTTTTATGAAAAACAAAATGAAAAAAATTAATTAAAAAAGGACTAGATATTATATATATGATGTGGTAGTATACTATGAGTGTTCAAAAATTAAATCCTTTTTTAAAAATTAATTTAAAAAATCTTTAAAAACTTATTGACATTAAACTTTGATTATTATAAGATATAAAAGTCGTCAAAAACGAAAGTTAATTTTGTAAAACGCTTGTAAAAAGAATTTTAATAAAGTGTAAAATTAACTATTGAAAAATTAATTAATTAGTAATATACTTGTTTAAGTAAGTTGTTGTCTGGTGACAATGGCAAGGAGGTCACACCTGTTCCCATGCCGAACACAGAAGTTAAGCTCCTTAGCGCCGATGGTAGTTGGACTGACGTTCCGCTAGAGTAGGACGTTGCCAGGCTTACTTGATAGGAGAATTAGCTCAGCTGGGAGAGCATCTGCCTTACAAGCAGAGGGTCGGCGGTTCGAACCCGTCATTCTCCACCATTTACTTTTCAGCCGGCCTAGCTCAATTGGTAGAGCAACTGACTTGTAATCAGTAGGTTGGGGGTTCAAGTCCTCTGGCCGGCACCATCTTTGAGCCATTAGCTCAGTTGGTAGAGCATCTGACTTTTAATCAGAGGGTCAGAGGTTCGAATCCTCTATGGCTCACTCATACGATTTATTTTAATATGCGGAAGTAGTTCAGTGGTAGAACACCACCTTGCCAAGGTGGGGGTCGCGGGTTCGAATCCCGTCTTCCGCTCCATTATTTTGCCGGGGTGGCGGAACTGGCAGACGCACAGGACTTAAAATCCTGCGGTGAGAGATCACCGTACCGGTTCGATTCCGGTCCTCGGCACCAATTTAAATATAGCGCCCGTAGCTCAACTGGATAGAGCGTTTGACTACGGATCAAGAGGTTATGGGTTCGACTCCTATCGGGCGCGCCATTTAAAATTATCAATTTAATATACGGGAAGTAGCTCAGCTTGGTAGAGCACTTGGTTTGGGACCAAGGGGTCGCAGGTTCGAATCCTGTCTTCCCGACTTCTTTAAAAATATGGGGGCTTAGCTCAGCTGGGAGAGCGCCTGCTTTGCACGCAGGAGGTCAGCGGTTCGATCCCGCTAGTCTCCACCATTTAATTAATATCAAATGAACATTGAAAACTGAATGACAATATGTCAACGTTAATTCCAATAAAGTAACTTAAATGTTACAAACACTATTTAGTATTATGAGCTAATCAAACATCATAAATTTTTATGGAGAGTTTGATCCTGGCTCAGGATGAACGCTGGCGGCGTGCCTAATACATGCAAGTCGAGCGAACAGACGAGGAGCTTGCTCCTTTGACGTTAGCGGCGGACGGGTGAGTAACACGTAGGTAACCTACCTATAAGACTGGGATAACTTCGGGAAACCGGAGCTAATACCGGATAATATTTCGAACCGCATGGTTCGATAGTGAAAGATGGCTTTGCTATCACTTATAGATGGACCTGCGCCGTATTAGCTAGTTGGTAAGGTAACGGCTTACCAAGGCAACGATACGTAGCCGACCTGAGAGGGTGATCGGCCACACTGGAACTGAGACACGGTCCAGACTCCTACGGGAGGCAGCAGTAGGGAATCTTCCGCAATGGGCGAAAGCCTGACGGAGCAACGCCGCGTGAGTGATGAAGGTCTTCGGATCGTAAAACTCTGTTATTAGGGAAGAACAAACGTGTAAGTAACTGTGCACGTCTTGACGGTACCTAATCAGAAAGCCACGGCTAACTACGTGCCAGCAGCCGCGGTAATACGTAGGTGGCAAGCGTTATCCGGAATTATTGGGCGTAAAGCGCGCGTAGGCGGTTTTTTAAGTCTGATGTGAAAGCCCACGGCTCAACCGTGGAGGGTCATTGGAAACTGGAAAACTTGAGTGCAGAAGAGGAAAGTGGAATTCCATGTGTAGCGGTGAAATGCGCAGAGATATGGAGGAACACCAGTGGCGAAGGCGACTTTCTGGTCTGTAACTGACGCTGATGTGCGAAAGCGTGGGGATCAAACAGGATTAGATACCCTGGTAGTCCACGCCGTAAACGATGAGTGCTAAGTGTTAGGGGGTTTCCGCCCCTTAGTGCTGCAGCTAACGCATTAAGCACTCCGCCTGGGGAGTACGACCGCAAGGTTGAAACTCAAAGGAATTGACGGGGACCCGCACAAGCGGTGGAGCATGTGGTTTAATTCGAAGCAACGCGAAGAACCTTACCAAATCTTGACATCCTTTGACCCTTCTAGAGATAGAAGTTTCCCCTTCGGGGGACAAAGTGACAGGTGGTGCATGGTTGTCGTCAGCTCGTGTCGTGAGATGTTGGGTTAAGTCCCGCAACGAGCGCAACCCTTAAGCTTAGTTGCCATCATTAAGTTGGGCACTCTAAGTTGACTGCCGGTGACAAACCGGAGGAAGGTGGGGATGACGTCAAATCATCATGCCCCTTATGATTTGGGCTACACACGTGCTACAATGGACAATACAAAGGGCAGCGAAACCGCGAGGTCAAGCAAATCCCATAAAGTTGTTCTCAGTTCGGATTGTAGTCTGCAACTCGACTACATGAAGCTGGAATCGCTAGTAATCGTAGATCAGCATGCTACGGTGAATACGTTCCCGGGTCTTGTACACACCGCCCGTCACACCACGAGAGTTTGTAACACCCGAAGCCGGTGGAGTAACCATTTGGAGCTAGCCGTCGAAGGTGGGACAAATGATTGGGGTGAAGTCGTAACAAGGTAGCCGTATCGGAAGGTGCGGCTGGATCACCTCCTTTCTAAGGATATATTCGGAACATCTCGTAGAGATGATACGGAATAACGTGACATATTGTATTCAGTTTTGAATGTTTATTTTTAAACATTCATGATTAATTGAATATTGCATTGACTATTATATTTTGTTATAATACTTAATTGTGATTATTAATTAATGACATTGTACATTGAAAACTAGATAAGTAAGTAAATAGATTTTACCAAGCAAAACCGAGTGAATAGAGTTTTAAATAAGCTTGAATTCATAAAAAATAATCGCTAGTGTTCGAAAGAACACTCACAGATTAATAACTATATTAGATTAAGTTATTAAGGGCGCACGGTGGATGCCTTGGCACTAGAAGCCGATGAAGGACGTTACTAACGACGATATGCTTTGGGTAGCTGTAAGTAAGCGTTGATCCAGAGATTTCCGAATGGGGGAACCCAACACAAGTTATGTTGTGTTATCGACAAGTGAATTCATAGCTTGTCAGAAGGCAGACCCGGAGAACTGAAACATCTTAGTACCCGGAGGAAGAGAAAGAAAATTCGATTCCCTGAGTAGCGGCGAGCGAAACGGGAAGAGCCCAAACCAATAAGCTTGCTTATTGGGGTTGTAGGACACTCTATACGGAGTTACAAAGGAATATATTAAACGAATCATCTGGAAAGTTGAATCAAAGAAGGTAATAATCCTGTAGTTGAAAATATATTCTCTCTTGAGTGGATCCTGAGTACGACGGAGCACGTGAAATTCCGTCGGAATCTGGGAGGACCATCTCCTAAGGCTAAATACTCTCTAGTGACCGATAGTGAACCAGTACCGTGAGGGAAAGGTGAAAAGTACCCCGGAAGGGGAGTGAAAGAGAACTTGAAACCGTGTGCTTACAAGTAGTCAGAGCCCGTTAATGGGTGATGGCGTGCCTTTTGTAGAATGAACCGGCGAGTTACGATCTGATGCAAGGTTAAGCAGAAAATGTGGAGCCGTAGCGAAAGCGAGTCTGAATAGGGCGTATAGTATTTGGTTGTAGACCCGAAACCAGGTGATCTACCCATGGTCAGGTTGAAGTTCAGGTAACACTGAATGGAGGACCGAACCGACTTACGTTGAAAAGTGAGCGGATGAACTGTGGGTAGCGGAGAAATTCCAATCGAACTTGGAGATAGCTGGTTCTCTCCGAAATAGCTTTAGGGCTAGCCTCAAGTGATGATTATTGGAGGTAGAGCACTGTTTGGACGAGGGGCCCCTCTCGGGTTACCGAATTCAGACAAACTCCGAATGCCAATTAATTTAACTTGGGAGTCAGAACATGGGTGATAAGGTCCGTGTTCGAAAGGGAAACAGCCCAGACCACCAGCTAAGGTCCCAAAATATATGTTAAGTGGAAAAGGATGTGGCGTTGCCCAGACAACTAGGATGTTGGCTTAGAAGCAGCCATCATTTAAAGAGTGCGTAATAGCTCACTAGTCGAGTGACACTGCGCCGAAAATGTACCGGGGCTAAACATATTACCGAAGCTGTGGATTGTCCTTTGGACAATGGTAGGAGAGCGTTCTAAGGGCGTTGAAGCATGATCGCAAGGACATGTGGAGCGCTTAGAAGTGAGAATGCCGGTGTGAGTAGCGAAAGACGGGTGAGAATCCCGTCCACCGATTGACTAAGGTTTCCAGAGGAAGGCTCGTCCGCTCTGGGTTAGTCGGGTCCTAAGCTGAGGCCGACAGGCGTAGGCGATGGATAACAGGTTGATATTCCTGTACCACCTATAATCGTTTTAATCGATGGGGGGACGCAGTAGGATAGGCGAAGCGTACGATTGGATTGTACGTCTAAGCAGTGAGATTGAGTGTTAGGCAAATCCGGCACTCTTAAGATTGAGCTGTGATGGGGAGAGGAAATTGTTTCCTCGAGTCGTTGATTTCACACTGCCGAGAAAAGCCTCTAGATAGAGATTAGGTGCCCGTACCGCAAACCGACACAGGTAGTCAAGATGAGAATTCTAAGGTGAGCGAGCGAACTCTCGTTAAGGAACTCGGCAAAATGACCCCGTAACTTCGGGAGAAGGGGTGCTCTTTAGGGTGCAAGCCCAGAAGAGCCGCAGTGAATAGGCCCAAGCGACTGTTTATCAAAAACACAGGTCTCTGCTAAACCGTAAGGTGATGTATAGGGGCTGACGCCTGCCCGGTGCTGGAAGGTTAAGAGGAGTGGTTAGCTTCTGCGAAGCTACGAATCGAAGCCCCAGTAAACGGCGGCCGTAACTATAACGGTCCTAAGGTAGCGAAATTCCTTGTCGGGTAAGTTCCGACCCGCACGAAAGGCGTAACGATTTGGGCACTGTCTCAACGAGAGACTCGGTGAAATCATAGTACCTGTGAAGATGCAGGTTACCCGCGACAGGACGGAAAGACCCCGTGGAGCTTTACTGTAGCCTGATATTGAAATTCGGCACAGCTTGTACAGGATAGGTAGGAGCCTTTGAAACGTGAGCGCTAGCTTACGTGGAGGCGTTGGTGGGATACTACCCTAGCTGTGTTGGCTTTCTAACCCGCACCACTTATCGTGGTGGGAGACAGTGTCAGGCGGGCAGTTTGACTGGGGCGGTCGCCTCCTAAAAGGTAACGGAGGCGCTCAAAGGTTCCCTCAGAATGGTTGGAAATCATTCATAGAGTGTAAAGGCATAAGGGAGCTTGACTGCGAGACCTACAAGTCGAGCAGGGTCGAAAGACGGACTTAGTGATCCGGTGGTTCCGCATGGAAGGGCCATCGCTCAACGGATAAAAGCTACCCCGGGGATAACAGGCTTATCTCCCCCAAGAGTTCACATCGACGGGGAGGTTTGGCACCTCGATGTCGGCTCATCGCATCCTGGGGCTGTAGTCGGTCCCAAGGGTTGGGCTGTTCGCCCATTAAAGCGGTACGCGAGCTGGGTTCAGAACGTCGTGAGACAGTTCGGTCCCTATCCGTCGTGGGCGTAGGAAATTTGAGAGGAGCTGTCCTTAGTACGAGAGGACCGGGATGGACATACCTCTGGTGTACCAGTTGTCGTGCCAACGGCATAGCTGGGTAGCTATGTATGGACGGGATAAGTGCTGAAAGCATCTAAGCATGAAGCCCCCCTCAAGATGAGATTTCCCAACTTCGGTTATAAGATCCCTCAGAGATGATGAGGTTAATAGGTTCGAGGTGGAAGCGTGGTGACACGTGGAGCTGACGAATACTAATCGATCGAAGACTTAATCAATTTTTTCAAGTTTTGCGACGCAAATCTTTACTTACTATCTAGTTTTGAATGTATAATCATTCATTTGTCTGGTGACAATGGCAAGGAGGTCACACCTGTTCCCATGCCGAACACAGAAGTTAAGCTCCTTAGCGCCGATGGTAGTTGGACTGACGTTCCGCTAGAGTAGGACGTTGCCAGGCAACCACATTTGACCGACAGGTCTTTTTTTGTGGCTAATTAAATATTTTTAAAAATGTTGTTGACTTTCAAGTTAATAACGAGTATAATTAATTCTTGTGTTGAAGAAAATGAACATTGAAAACTGAATAACAATATGTCAACGTTAATTCCAATAAAGTAACTTAAATGTTACAAACACTATTTAGTATTATGAGCTAATCAAACATCATAAATTTTTATGGAGAGTTTGATCCTGGCTCAGGATGAACGCTGGCGGCGTGCCTAATACATGCAAGTCGAGCGAACAGACGAGGAGCTTGCTCCTTTGACGTTAGCGGCGGACGGGTGAGTAACACGTAGGTAACCTACCTATAAGACTGGGATAACTTCGGGAAACCGGAGCTAATACCGGATAATATTTCGAACCGCATGGTTCGATAGTGAAAGATGGCTTTGCTATCACTTATAGATGGACCTGCGCCGTATTAGCTAGTTGGTAAGGTAACGGCTTACCAAGGCAACGATACGTAGCCGACCTGAGAGGGTGATCGGCCACACTGGAACTGAGACACGGTCCAGACTCCTACGGGAGGCAGCAGTAGGGAATCTTCCGCAATGGGCGAAAGCCTGACGGAGCAACGCCGCGTGAGTGATGAAGGTCTTCGGATCGTAAAACTCTGTTATTAGGGAAGAACAAACGTGTAAGTAACTGTGCACGTCTTGACGGTACCTAATCAGAAAGCCACGGCTAACTACGTGCCAGCAGCCGCGGTAATACGTAGGTGGCAAGCGTTATCCGGAATTATTGGGCGTAAAGCGCGCGTAGGCGGTTTTTTAAGTCTGATGTGAAAGCCCACGGCTCAACCGTGGAGGGTCATTGGAAACTGGAAAACTTGAGTGCAGAAGAGGAAAGTGGAATTCCATGTGTAGCGGTGAAATGCGCAGAGATATGGAGGAACACCAGTGGCGAAGGCGACTTTCTGGTCTGTAACTGACGCTGATGTGCGAAAGCGTGGGGATCAAACAGGATTAGATACCCTGGTAGTCCACGCCGTAAACGATGAGTGCTAAGTGTTAGGGGGTTTCCGCCCCTTAGTGCTGCAGCTAACGCATTAAGCACTCCGCCTGGGGAGTACGACCGCAAGGTTGAAACTCAAAGGAATTGACGGGGACCCGCACAAGCGGTGGAGCATGTGGTTTAATTCGAAGCAACGCGAAGAACCTTACCAAATCTTGACATCCTTTGACCCTTCTAGAGATAGAAGTTTCCCCTTCGGGGGACAAAGTGACAGGTGGTGCATGGTTGTCGTCAGCTCGTGTCGTGAGATGTTGGGTTAAGTCCCGCAACGAGCGCAACCCTTAAGCTTAGTTGCCATCATTAAGTTGGGCACTCTAAGTTGACTGCCGGTGACAAACCGGAGGAAGGTGGGGATGACGTCAAATCATCATGCCCCTTATGATTTGGGCTACACACGTGCTACAATGGACAATACAAAGGGCAGCGAAACCGCGAGGTCAAGCAAATCCCATAAAGTTGTTCTCAGTTCGGATTGTAGTCTGCAACTCGACTACATGAAGCTGGAATCGCTAGTAATCGTAGATCAGCATGCTACGGTGAATACGTTCCCGGGTCTTGTACACACCGCCCGTCACACCACGAGAGTTTGTAACACCCGAAGCCGGTGGAGTAACCATTTGGAGCTAGCCGTCGAAGGTGGGACAAATGATTGGGGTGAAGTCGTAACAAGGTAGCCGTATCGGAAGGTGCGGCTGGATCACCTCCTTTCTAAGGATATATTCGGAACATCTCATAGAGATGATACGGATTAACGTGACATATTGTATTCAGTTTTGAATGTTTATTTTAAACATTTAAATATTTAATGGGCCTGTAGCTCAGCTGGTTAGAGCGCACGCCTGATAAGCGTGAGGTCGGTGGTTCGAGTCCACTCAGGCCCACCATTAAATTTGTACATTGAAAACTAGATAAGTAAGTAAATAGATTTTACCAAGCAAAACCGAGTGAATAGAGTTTTAAATAAGCTTGAATTCATAAAAAATAATCGCTAGTGTTCGAAAGAACACTCACAGATTAATAACTATATTAGATTAAGTTATTAAGGGCGCACGGTGGATGCCTTGGCACTAGAAGCCGATGAAGGACGTTACTAACGACGATATGCTTTGGGTAGCTGTAAGTAAGCGTTGATCCAGAGATTTCCGAATGGGGGAACCCAGCACAAGTTATGTTGTGTTATCGACAAGTGAATTCATAGCTTGTCAGAAGGCAGACCCGGAGAACTGAAACATCTTAGTACCCGGAGGAAGAGAAAGAAAATTCGATTCCCTGAGTAGCGGCGAGCGAAACGGGAAGAGCCCAAACCAATAAGCTTGCTTATTGGGGTTGTAGGACACTCTATACGGAGTTACAAAGGAATATATTAAACGAATCATCTGGAAAGTTGAATCAAAGAAGGTAATAATCCTGTAGTTGAAAATATATTCTCTCTTGAGTGGATCCTGAGTACGACGGAGCACGTGAAATTCCGTCGGAATCTGGGAGGACCATCTCCTAAGGCTAAATACTCTCTAGTGACCGATAGTGAACCAGTACCGTGAGGGAAAGGTGAAAAGTACCCCGGAAGGGGAGTGAAAGAGAACTTGAAACCGTGTGCTTACAAGTAGTCAGAGCCCGTTAATGGGTGATGGCGTGCCTTTTGTAGAATGAACCGGCGAGTTACGATCTGATGCAAGGTTAAGCAGAAAATGTGGAGCCGTAGCGAAAGCGAGTCTGAATAGGGCGTATAGTATTTGGTCGTAGACCCGAAACCAGGTGATCTACCCATGGTCAGGTTGAAGTTCAGGTAACACTGAATGGAGGACCGAACCGACTTACGTTGAAAAGTGAGCGGATGAACTGTGGGTAGCGGAGAAATTCCAATCGAACTTGGAGATAGCTGGTTCTCTCCGAAATAGCTTTAGGGCTAGCCTCAAGTGATGATTATTGGAGGTAGAGCACTGTTTGGACGAGGGGCCCCTCTCGGGTTACCGAATTCAGACAAACTCCGAATGCCAATTAATTTAACTTGGGAGTCAGAACATGGGTGATAAGGTCCGTGTTCGAAAGGGAAACAGCCCAGACCACCAGCTAAGGTCCCAAAATATATGTTAAGTGGAAAAGGATGTGGCGTTGCCCAGACAACTAGGATGTTGGCTTAGAAGCAGCCATCATTTAAAGAGTGCGTAATAGCTCACTAGTCGAGTGACACTGCGCCGAAAATGTACCGGGGCTAAACATATTACCGAAGCTGTGGATTGTCCTTTGGACAATGGTAGGAGAGCGTTCTAAGGGCGTTGAAGCATGATCGCAAGGACATGTGGAGCGCTTAGAAGTGAGAATGCCGGTGTGAGTAGCGAAAGACGGGTGAGAATCCCGTCCACCGATTGACTAAGGTTTCCAGAGGAAGGCTCGTCCGCTCTGGGTTAGTCGGGTCCTAAGCTGAGGCCGACAGGCGTAGGCGATGGATAACAGGTTGATATTCCTGTACCACCTATAATCGTTTTAATCGATGGGGGGACGCAGTAGGATAGGCGAAGCGTACGATTGGATTGTACGTCTAAGCAGTGAGATTGAGTGTTAGGCAAATCCGGCACTCTTAAGATTGAGCTGTGATGGGGAGAGGAAATTGTTTCCTCGAGTCGTTGATTTCACACTGCCGAGAAAAGCCTCTAGATAGAGATTAGGTGCCCGTACCGCAAACCGACACAGGTAGTCAAGATGAGAATTCTAAGGTGAGCGAGCGAACTCTCGTTAAGGAACTCGGCAAAATGACCCCGTAACTTCGGGAGAAGGGGTGCTCTTTAGGGTGCAAGCCCAGAAGAGCCGCAGTGAATAGGCCCAAGCGACTGTTTATCAAAAACACAGGTCTCTGCTAAACCGTAAGGTGATGTATAGGGGCTGACGCCTGCCCGGTGCTGGAAGGTTAAGAGGAGTGGTTAGCTTCTGCGAAGCTACGAATCGAAGCCCCAGTAAACGGCGGCCGTAACTATAACGGTCCTAAGGTAGCGAAATTCCTTGTCGGGTAAGTTCCGACCCGCACGAAAGGCGTAACGATTTGGGCACTGTCTCAACGAGAGACTCGGTGAAATCATAGTACCTGTGAAGATGCAGGTTACCCGCGACAGGACGGAAAGACCCCGTGGAGCTTTACTGTAGCCTGATATTGAAATTCGGCACAGCTTGTACAGGATAGGTAGGAGCCTTTGAAACGTGAGCGCTAGCTTACGTGGAGGCGTTGGTGGGATACTACCCTAGCTGTGTTGGCTTTCTAACCCGCACCACTTATCGTGGTGGGAGACAGTGTCAGGCGGGCAGTTTGACTGGGGCGGTCGCCTCCTAAAAGGTAACGGAGGCGCTCAAAGGTTCCCTCAGAATGGTTGGAAATCATTCATAGAGTGTAAAGGCATAAGGGAGCTTGACTGCGAGACCTACAAGTCGAGCAGGGTCGAAAGACGGACTTAGTGATCCGGTGGTTCCGCATGGAAGGGCCATCGCTCAACGGATAAAAGCTACCCCGGGGATAACAGGCTTATCTCCCCCAAGAGTTCACATCGACGGGGAGGTTTGGCACCTCGATGTCGGCTCATCGCATCCTGGGGCTGTAGTCGGTCCCAAGGGTTGGGCTGTTCGCCCATTAAAGCGGTACGCGAGCTGGGTTCAGAACGTCGTGAGACAGTTCGGTCCCTATCCGTCGTGGGCGTAGGAAATTTGAGAGGAGCTGTCCTTAGTACGAGAGGACCGGGATGGACATACCTCTGGTGTACCAGTTGTCGTGCCAACGGCATAGCTGGGTAGCTATGTATGGACGGGATAAGTGCTGAAAGCATCTAAGCATGAAGCCCCCCTCAAGATGAGATTTCCCAACTTCGGTTATAAGATCCCTCAGAGATGATGAGGTTAATAGGTTCGAGGTGGAAGCGTGGTGACACGTGGAGCTGACGAATACTAATCGATCGAAGACTTAATCAATTTTTTCAAGTTTTGCGACGCAAATCTTTACTTACTATCTAGTTTTGAATGTATAATCATTCATTTGTCTGGTGACAATGGCAAGGAGGTCACACCTGTTCCCATGCCGAACACAGAAGTTAAGCTCCTTAGCGCCGATGGTAGTTGGACTGACGTTCCGCTAGAGTAGGACGTTGCCAGGCAAATCATTGTATGGATGCGATGAGCTGATATTGAGACCGTGAGGTCTCTTTTTTTATTTTAAAATATATATCTATATATAACTAATTAAAAGATGACTAAATGAATATACACTAAGGATTGCTAGCATAGTGACTTTCTTAAAAAAGTTCACGTTCAATGACTACCAATCCAAAATGAGTCAGAACTTATTTCTTCTATTTAAACAGTAAGTGCTTTAATAAGCGCATTAACATGCTTCTCTAATTTTTCTTCTGGGATACCTCCAAAGCCAATTAAGAAGGTAGGAGGTTGTGCTTTTTTGTTGCTATAAGGATAAGGCGTTAATTTAAGATTGCATTTTTTCGTTCTTTTTATGCATTCATTTAATGTTAAATTATTTTTAACTACAAGTGTGAAGTGCATTCCTGTTAGTGCGCCTTCAATTTTCAATTGTCCTTTATATGGTGTTAGTTTTTCTAAAATAAAAGTTAATTTATTTTTATATATTCTTCTCATTTTATTAAGATGACGTTCAAAGCTACCAGTTGCCATAAATTGTGCTACCATATGTTGTAGATGTACAGGCACAGTATTGCTTTCAACGTATTTCATCTCTCGGAATAATTTTAGCAGTTTATTTGGTAAGACAATGTATGCCATACGACAACTTGGATAAAGCGATTTCGAAAATGTACTAATATATATTACTTTTTGTTTTTTATCTAAATTCTGTAATGCTGGAATAGGTTTTCCGAAATATCTAAATTCTGAATCATAATCATCTTCAATAATATATCGTTCTTTCTTTTGTTGTGCCCATTTTATAAGTTGTGTGCGCTTCTTTAAACTCATCACATATCCTGTTGGAAATTGATGAGATGGTGTGATATATAAAATATCATTATTTTTTTGGAAGACTTCATCGATATTAATTCCATCTTTTTCTACTCTAGCTTGTGTATAACTTATTCTATGCTTATCCAGTACATGTTTAATTGGTGGATAACTAGGTTGTTCTATAATAAATGATGAATCTTTTAATAAATCAGTGACCATATTTAATAATTGTTCAGTTGAAGAGCCAATTATGATTTGATCTGGATGACAAGATACTCCTCTACTATTAAATAAATAATGAGAAATTTGCTGTCTTAAGTTAAATTCTCCCTGAACGCTTCCTTTACTCAAAAGGGCAAGTTGCTCTTCTTCAAATACTTCTTTAGCATATCTTTTAAATAAATGGTTAGGAAAATGTTCAGCATCAATTTCAGCTAAATTGAATTGATACTGATACGTATTTTTCTGTGTAGTCTTATCAGTTTCTAATATATCACTTATTTCAGGGTAACTATTTGTTACTGGCAATGATTGAATTTCTGAAACATAATAACCTGAACGTGGTTTTGAGTATATAAATCCTTCATCTAAAAGTAACTGATAGGCATGCTCAATTGTAGTATGACTAAGTGATAAATGTTGACTCAACTGTCTTTTAGATGGAAATTTATCGTTTGATTCATATACACCTTCAATAATTTGTTTTTTTAGCTTTTCATATAAAGAAATATATAATGATTTTTTCTTCGTCATAAATCTGACCCCTAATTTTTTATTAAAATTGTACCTTTTTAAACATCAGTTTATATTTTAAAATGGATTTAATCAATTGAAAAGGGGTTTTATAAATGTCTAAAATTGTAGGATCTGAAAGAGTTAAACGCGGTATGGCTGAAATGCAAAAAGGCGGCGTCATTATGGATGTTGTGAATGCTGAACAAGCTAGAATCGCAGAGGAAGCTGGAGCAGTAGCAGTTATGGCCTTAGAACGCGTACCATCTGATATTAGAGCAGCTGGTGGTGTAGCACGTAGTGCCAATCCTAAAATTGTTGAAGAAGTAATGAATGCTGTTTCAATTCCAGTAATGGCTAAAGCACGTATTGGTCATATTACAGAAGCACGTGTATTAGAAGCTATGGGTGTAGACTATATTGATGAATCTGAAGTTCTTACTCCTGCAGATGAAGAATTTCATTTAAGAAAAGATCAATTTACTGTACCATTTGTTTGTGGTTGCCGTAATTTAGGTGAAGCAGCACGACGTATTGGCGAAGGTGCAGCGATGTTACGTACTAAAGGAGAACCTGGAACAGGTAATATTGTAGAAGCTGTACGTCACATGAGAAAAGTTAATTCTGAGGTTAGTCGTCTAACTGTAATGAATGACGATGAAATTATGACTTATGCCAAAGAATTAGGTGCACCATATAATGTATTAAAACAAATTAAAGAAGAAGGTCGTTTACCAGTAGTAAACTTTGCAGCGGGTGGTGTAGCAACACCTCAAGATGCTGCCTTAATGATGGAATTAGGTGCTGATGGGGTATTTGTGGGTTCAGGTATTTTTAAATCTGAAGCTCCAGAAAAATTTGCAAAAGCTATTGTTCAAGCTACAACTCATTATCAAGATTATGAATTAATTGGAAAATTAGCAGCTGAATTAGGAACTGCAATGAAAGGTTTAGATATAAATAAAATCTCATTAGAAGAACGTATGCAAGAGCGTGGTTGGTAATTTATGAAGATTGGTGTATTAGCGTTACAAGGTGCAGTACGTGAACATATTCGTCACATTGAATTAAGTGGTCACGAAGGTATAGCAGTTAAGAAAGTTGAACAATTAGATGAAATTGATGGTCTTATTCTCCCTGGTGGTGAATCTACAACTTTAAGAAGACTTATGGATTTATATGGCTTTAAAGAAAAATTACAACAATCTGATTTACCAATGTTTGGAACTTGCGCAGGTCTTATTGTGCTTGCAAAAGATGTAGAAGGTGAGACAGGATATCTAAAAAAATTAGATATTACTGTTGCGCGTAATTCCTTTGGTAGACAAGTAGATAGTTTTGAAGCTGAGTTAGATGTTAAAGGTATTGCAAAAGATATAGAAGGTGTCTTTATAAGAGCACCACATATTGTTAGTGTAGAAAATAATGTAGAAATATTAAGTTCTATTAGTGATAAAATAGTAGCTGTTAAGCAAGGGAAATACCTAGGGGTGTCTTTCCATCCAGAATTAACAGATGATTATCGTATAACTCAGTATTTTATTGAACATATAGTTAAATAAAAAAAAGCTTGAGATTAAAGTCTCAAGCTTTTTCTTATTAAATGAAGAATCCAGCGATAGCAGCTGAAATAAATGATACAAGTGTTGCACCGAATAATAACTTAATACCAAAACGTGCTACGACATCACCTTTTTCAGAGTTAAGTGATTTAATCGCACCAGAAATGATACCAATAGAACTAAAGTTAGCAAATGAAACTAGAAATACAGACGTAATACCTTTTGCATGTTCAGAAATATCCTTCAAGCTTCCAAGTGATTGCATAGCAACAAATTCATTAGATAATAATTTTGTTGCCATCACAGAACCTGATTTAACTGCATCCTGCCAAGGAACACCTGCTAAGAAAGCAAATGGCGCAAACACAAAACCAATTAACGTTTGGAAATCCCATTTGATTGCTCCGCCAGAAATTAAACTAAAAATACCACTTACAAGGCCATTTAATAAAGCAATGATTGCAATGTAGCCAATTAACATTGCACCAACGATAACTGCTACTTTGAAACCATCTAAAATATATTCACCTAACATTTCAAAAAATGATTGTTTTTTAGTTTCTGATTCATCCACTAGCAATTTATCATCTTCTTCATTAACTGTATAAGGGTTAATAATAGAAGCAATAATGAAGCCACCAAATAAGTTTAATACAACCGCTGTAACAACGTATTTAGGTTCAATCAATGTAAAATATGCACCGATAATAGATGCAGATACAGTAGACATTGCAGAAGCAGTTAAAGTATATAAACGTTGTTTAGGTATATATGGTAATTGTTGTTTTAATGAAATAAATACTTCAGATTGGCCAAGAATCGCAGCTGCTACTGCATTATATGATTCTAAACGCCCCATACCATTAATTTTAGAGATTAAGAACCCTAACACATTAATAATCCATGGAAGAATTCTAGTATATTGTAAAATACCAATTAATGCCGAAATAAATACGATTGGTAATAAGACACTAAAGAAGAATGGTGGATTTTTTGGATCTACAAATTTAAATCCTCCAAAAACAAAATTAACCCCTTCAGCAGCTTTTTGTAACAAATAGTTAAATCCATTTGAAATACCACCGATAATTGTAATACCAGCAGTCGTTTTCAAAAGAATAAATGCGAATATAAGTTGAATAATTAATAATAATCCAACATAGTGCCAACGAACATTCTTTTTATCTGAACTAAATAAAAATGCCAGCGCTAAAAAGACAATAATCCCAATGATCCCAATAAGAATATGCATGATTCTACTCCTTTAAAATTCTCTTTATCTTATATAATACAATAAAATAATAGAAGTAACATTAATATTTTTAAATAAAAAAAACAAATTGGTTGAAAAAGGTCAAAGTTGGTCATATAATATAGTCAAAGAAGGTCAAAAGGGGTGGTAAATCATGCACAACATGTCTGACATCATAGAACAATACATTAAACAATTATTTGAAGAAAGTAATGAAGATATGGTAGAAATTCAAAGAGCTAATATTGCTCAACGTTTCGATTGTGTGCCTTCTCAACTCAACTATGTTATTAAAACGAGATTTACAAATGAACATGGTTATGAAATAGAAAGTAAACGTGGTGGAGGAGGATATATCCGAATCACGAAAATTGAAAATAAAGATGCAACGGGTTATATTAATCATCTATTGCAATTAATTGGTCCTTCTATATCTCAACAGCAAGCATATTATATAATTGATGGTTTGTTAGATAAAGGATTAATTAGTGATAGAGAAGCAAGAATGATTCAAGTGATTATTGATCGTGAAACACTATCAATGGATGTTGTTTCTAGAGATATTATTAGAGCAAATATTCTCAAACGATTATTACCTATCATTAATTACTATTAATAAATAATAAAGAAATGCGAGGTGTCTATGTGTGCTTTGCGAAAATTGTCATTTAAATGAAGCAGAGGTTAAACTCACAGTAAAAAGTAAAGATGGTACCTCTGAAAAGTGGGTGTGTTCAGAATGTGCGCAAGGAGAGCAACCTTGGAATCAACAAGAACATGCTGCGTCACATTCAGAGTTTCAAGATGATATTGAAGAAGCCTTTGTAGTCAAACAAATCTTACAACATTTAGCAACTAAACACGGATTAAATTTTCATGAAGTAGCATTTCAAGAAGAAAAACGATGTCCTACATGTAATATGACATTGAAAGATATAGCTCATGTAGGTAAATTTGGATGTGCAAATTGCTATGCAGTATTTAAAGAGGATATTGTTGATATTGTAAGACGAGTACAAGGTGGACAATTTGAACATGTAGGCAAGATGCCTCGTTCTTCACATCATAAACTGGCAATAAAAAAACAAATTGAAGAAAAAACGAATTACTTAAATATATTAATTGAAAAGCAAAAATTTGAAGAAGCAGCTGTCATTAGAGATGAAATTAAAGCCTTGAAACATGAAAGCGAGATGGAGCATGATGAATGATATGGATGCACATATTAGTGAATGGATGAAAGAAACAGATGAATCTCCCATTGTAATGTCTTCGCGTATTCGTTTAGCACGTAATTTAGAAAATCATGTTCATCCTTTAATGTTTCCATCTGAACAAGCAGGTTTTAGAGTAATCAATGAAGTGCAAGATGCACTACCTAATTTATCTTTAATGCGTTTAGATACCATGGACCAACAAAGTAAGATGAAGTTAGTGGCTAAACATCTCATTAGTAAAGAATTGATTAAACAACCAGCTTCAGCGGTGTTATTAAATGACGATGAATCTTTAAGTATTATGATTAATGAAGAAGATCATATACGAATTCAAGCAATGGGTAATGATTTATCTCTGACAGATTTATATCAAAAAGCTTCAGAAATTGATGATATTCTTGATGAACAATTAGAAATTAGTTTCGATGAAGATTTAGGTTATTTAACTACTTGTCCTACAAATATTGGGACTGGAATGCGAGCAAGTGTGATGCTTCATTTACCTGGATTATCTATAATGAAACGTATGAATCGTATTGCACAAACAATTAATCGTTTTGGATTTACGATTCGAGGTATATATGGAGAGGGTTCACAAGTTTATGGTCATATTTATCAAATTTCAAATCAACTTACATTAGGTAAGACAGAAGAAGATATTATTGACCAGCTGACAGAAGTAGTTCAACAAATTATTAATGAAGAAATGCAAATTCGTGAACGTTTGACACAATATAGTGAATTAGAAACGCTTGACCGTATTTATCGTTCGTTAGGAATATTACAAAATAGCCGTATGATATCAATGGAAGAAGCGTCATATAGATTAAGTGAAATTAAGTTAGGCATAGATTTAGGATATTTAAATTTAAGTAACTTTAAGTTTAATGAATTAATGGTAAGTATCCAATCTGCGTTTTTATATAATGATGAAGATGAAAACGTATCTGTAAATGAAAAACGGGCAAATATATTAAGAAAACATACAAATTAGGAGGTTGTAAACGATATGTTATTTGGTAGATTAACTGAACGCGCACAACGTGTATTAGCACATGCACAAGAAGAAGCAATTCGTTTAAATCATTCGAACATTGGTACTGAGCACTTACTACTTGGATTAATGAAAGAACCAGAAGGTATTGCTGCTAAAGTACTTGAAAGTTTTAATATTACTGAAGATAAAGTTATTGAAGAAGTTGAAAAATTAATCGGTCATGGTCAAGAACATTCTGGTACGTTGCACTATACACCAAGAGCTAAAAAAGTCATTGAACTATCAATGGATGAGGCAAGAAAATTGCATCATAATTTTGTAGGTACAGAACATATTTTATTAGGTTTAATTCGTGAAAATGAAGGAGTAGCAGCACGTGTATTTGCTAACTTAGATTTGAATATTACAAAAGCACGTGCACAAGTAGTGAAAGCATTAGGTAGTCCTGAAATGAATACTAAAAATGCAACTGCAAATAAATCAAACAACACTCCTACATTGGATGGACTAGCACGAGACTTAACAGTTATTGCTAAAGACGGTACGTTAGATCCAGTTGTGGGTAGAGATAAAGAAATTACACGTGTTATTGAAGTATTAAGTCGTAGAACTAAAAATAACCCTGTACTTATTGGTGAACCAGGTGTAGGTAAAACAGCCATTGCTGAAGGTCTTGCACAAGCTATTGTAAATAATGAAGTGCCAGAAACGCTAAAAAATAAACGTGTAATGTCACTAGATATGGGAACAGTCGTGGCAGGTACTAAATATCGTGGTGAATTCGAAGAACGTTTGAAAAAAGTCATGGATGAAATCCATCATGCAGGTAATGTCATTTTATTCATTGATGAATTGCATACACTAGTTGGTGCTGGTGGCGCAGAAGGTGCAATTGATGCATCTAATATTTTAAAACCAGCGTTAGCGCGTGGTGAATTACAATGCATTGGTGCAACAACATTAGATGAATATCGTAAAAACATCGAAAAAGATGCTGCATTAGAACGTCGTTTCCAACCTATTCAAGTTGATGAACCTTCTGTAGAAGATACTGTTGCTATTCTAAAAGGTTTACGTGATCGCTACGAAGCTCATCATCGTATTAATATTTCTGATGAAGCACTGGAAGCGGCTGCTAAATTAAGTAACCGTTATGTATCTGATCGTTTCCTACCAGATAAAGCAATTGATTTGATTGACGAAGCAAGTTCAAAAGTGAGACTAAAAAGTCACACAACTCCAAATAATTTAAAAGAGATTGAACAAGAAATTGAAAAAGTTAAAAATGAAAAAGATGCTGCCGTCCATGCACAAGAATTTGAAAATGCAGCTAACTTAAGAGATAAACAATCAAAACTTGAAAAACAATATGAAGATGCTAAAAATGAATGGAAGACATCTCAAGGTGGACAATCAACGTCATTATCTAAAGAAGATATTGCTGAAGTTATTGCAGGATGGACAGGTATTCCATTAACTAGAATTAATGAAACAGAGTCAGATCGTTTGCTTAATTTAGAAGAAACATTACATGATCGAGTAATTGGACAAAACGATGCTGTAACTTCTATTAGTAAAGCAGTTCGTCGTGCACGTGCAGGCCTAAAAGACCCTAAACGTCCAATCGGTAGTTTCATTTTCTTAGGACCAACTGGTGTAGGTAAAACAGAACTTGCACGTGCATTAGCTGAATCAATGTTTGGTGAAGAAGACGCAATGATACGTGTTGATATGAGTGAATTTATGGAGAAACATGCTGTGAGTCGTTTAGTTGGAGCGCCTCCAGGTTATGTAGGCCATGATGATGGCGGTCAATTAACTGAAAAAGTTAGACGTAAGCCATATTCTGTTATCCTATTTGATGAAATTGAAAAAGCGCATCCAGATGTGTTTAATATCTTATTACAAGTACTTGATGATGGACATCTAACTGATACAAAAGGGCGTCAAGTTGATTTCCGTAATACTGTTATTATTATGACATCAAATGTAGGAGCACAAGAACTACAAGATCAACGTTTCGCTGGATTCGGTGGTGCATCTGAAGGACAAGATTATGAAACAATTCGTAGAACTATGATGAAAGAACTTAAAAATTCATTCCGTCCTGAGTTCTTAAACCGTGTAGATGATATTATTGTTTTCCATAAATTAACAAAAGATGAACTTAAAGAAATTGTGACTATGATGGTAAATAAATTAACAAAACGTTTATCAGAACAAGATATTAATATTGTAGTTACTGATAAAGCTAAAGAAAAAATTGCCGAAGAAGGATATGATCCAGAATACGGTGCTCGTCCATTAATTAGAGCAATACAAAAAACAGTTGAAGATAATTTAAGTGAATTGATACTTGATGGTAATCAAATTGAAGGAAAAGAAGTCACAATTGATCATGATGGTAATGAATTCAAATATGATATCCATGATAAACAAGAAAATAATATAGAAGATACAAAAGAACCAGCAACAGAAGAATAAAAAGAGCTTAAATTCAGAGTCTAGGAGTCATTAAATCCTAGACTCTTCTTTTCATTTATATATATATTTAAATTTGTCATTATAACTGGATACATATAAAATAGATATGTTCAAAAAAATCGGAGGTGCAGTTTTGGCCAAGAAAAAAGTAATTTTCGAATGTATGGCTTGTGGATATCAGTCTCCTAAATGGATGGGAAAATGTCCGAATTGTGGTGCTTGGAATCAAATGGAGGAAATTATTGAAAAGACTTCCAATCCAAAGCATGGCGTAAAAGCAAAAGAGACACAAGCAAAAGTACAGAAATTAAATAGTATTAAGCATGAGGCAACACCGAGAGTTCAAACGGACTCTAAAGAATTTAATCGTGTACTTGGTGGTGGAATTGTTAGTGGATCACTCGTACTGATTGGCGGCGACCCGGGTATTGGGAAATCTACATTATTATTACAGATTTGTGCATCGTTATCACAGAAACTTAATGTACTTTATATCACGGGTGAAGAATCACTAAATCAAACGAAATTGCGTGCAGATCGTCTAGAGGAAGACTCTAGTAATTTAAATGTACTAGCTGAAACAGATTTAGAAGTTATTCATCAAACCGTGGAACAAGAGCGCCCAGACATACTTGTTGTCGATTCAATTCAAACGATTTATCATCCTGAGATTAGTTCAGCACCTGGCTCAGTATCACAAGTTCGAGAAAGTACACAAAGTTTAATGAATATTGCAAAACAAATGAATATCGCAACTTTTATAGTAGGTCACGTAACAAAAGAAGGGCAAATTGCTGGTCCAAGACTATTAGAACATATGGTAGATACAGTTTTATACTTCGAAGGTGATGAACACCATGCTTATCGAATTCTAAGAGCAGTTAAAAATCGTTTTGGTTCAACAAATGAAATGGGTATTTTTGAAATGAAACAAAGTGGTTTGAAAGGGGTACAAAACCCTTCAGAAATGTTTTTAGAAGAACGCTCTACAAATGTTCCAGGATCAACAATTGTGGCTACTATGGAAGGCACACGACCACTATTGATTGAGGTGCAATCTCTAGTAACACCTACTACATTTAATAATCCAAGACGAATGGCCACAGGCATCGACCACAATCGACTTAGCTTACTTATGGCTGTTTTAGAGAAAAAAGAAAATTATCTTTTACAACAACAAGATGCTTACATTAAAGTAGCGGGTGGAGTGAGACTTACTGAACCGGCTGTAGATTTAAGTATTATTGTAGCGACTGCTTCAAGTTTTAAAGATAAAGCCGTAGATGGTTTGGATTGTTATATTGGTGAAGTGGGATTAACTGGTGAGGTAAGACGAGTATCGCGTATCGAGCAACGTGTACAAGAAGCGGCAAAACTAGGATTTAAGAGAGTGATTATTCCCCAAACGAATATAGGTGGATGGACATTCCCAGAAGGTGTTCAGGTCGTTGGTGTGACAACGGTACATGATGCCTTAACATATGCGTTTAGTAATCGCTCATCATAGGCATTTAAAGGGGTGATAACGTATGAAGGTATTAAAAGGAATTATTATTATAATCTACATCATTCTTGGTGCATCATTTGGAATCATATTAATTCCAGAAATTTTAAATGATTTAGGTATTAACAACCATCCCATTTATACTAATCATTATGTTGATGGTTTAATAGGGATGATTGTATTCTTTCTAATATTTGGGTTATTTATTAATAAAGTAACACGATTACTTAAAGAAGCTGAAATGTGGATTATGCAACGTAGTGCAGTTGAAATTTTGTTTGCTACACTAGGATTAGTCGTTGGTTTATTTATTTCAGTAATGGTTTCATTTATTTTAGAAATGATAGGAAATTCTATATTAAATCACCTTGTGCCTATTATTATTACATTATTATTATGTTATTTAGGATTCCAGTTTGGTTTGAAAAAGCGTGATGAAATGCTTATGTTTTTGCCAGAAAATATAGCACGTTCAATGTCTAAAAATAATATCAGCGCCATACCTAAACTGTTAGATACAAGTGCAATTATTGATGGAAGAATTTTAGATATTATTAAATGCGGATTTATAGATGGAGAAATTCTTATTCCTCAAGGAGTTATAAATGAATTACAAGTAGTTGCAGATGCTAATGATAGTATCAAACGTGAAAAAGGACAACGTGGATTAGATATTTTAAATCAACTTTATGATTTAGACTATCCAACTCGTGTGATTCATCCTCAAAAATCTCATAGTGATATTGACAAACTGTTAGTTGAATTAGCTCAAGTTTATCATGCTCATGTCATTACAACCGATTTCAACTTGAATAAGGTATGTCATGTTCAAGGGATTACTGCATTAAATGTTAATGATTTGTCAGAAGCAATTAAACCCAATGTTCATCAAGGTGACCGACTTAATATTTTATTAACTAAAATGGGTAAAGAACCTGGCCAAGGGGTAGGATATCTAGATGATGGAACAATGGTAGTTGTAGATCATGCCAAATCTCTTATAGGTAAACAGGTTGAATTAGAAGTCATTAGTTTATTACAAACATCATCTGGTCGTATTATATTTGCTAAGACTATAGAGGAGTCCTTAAGTGAATAGAGAAAAGGGTTTCATGTGAAACGTATTCATTTATAAATTATTGTATAACATTTTTCGCTATGAGATATTGATGAGTAACGTAACAACAACAGCAATAGACTTATCAAACCAGCCAATTAATGCTACAATAATAAGGAAATGCGAAGTTGATCTAAGTATAGATTAGAAGTTAAAGTTATTCAAAAACGATTCTTTAAAGATTGTTTGGGATAACTTTTTTCTAATGAAAGAAATTATTCGCTATAAAGAATGAATAACAAAATTAGGAGTGAAACGAATGAGTGAACGCGTAAGAGTAAGATATGCGCCAAGTCCAACTGGATATTTACACATCGGAAATGCAAGAACTGCATTATTTAATTATTTATTTGCTAAACATTATGATGGAGATTTTGTAGTACGTATTGAAGATACAGATAGTAAAAGAAATCTTGAAGATGGAGAATCTTCACAATTTGATAACTTAAAATGGTTAGGCTTAGATTGGGATGAATCTATCGATAAAGACAAAGGTCATGGTCCTTATCGTCAGTCTGAACGTGCAGACATCTATAATCCACTTATTCAACAATTATTAGATGAAGATAAAGCATACAAATGTTACATGACTGAAGAAGAATTAGAAGAAGAACGTGAAGCTCAAATTGCTCGTGGAGAAATGCCACGATATGGCGGTAAACATGCACATCTAACTGAAGAACAACGTCAACAATTTGAAGCTGAAGGACGCAAACCCGCTATTCGTTTCCGTGTTCCAAAAGATAAAACATATACATTTGATGATATGGTTAAAGGAGAAATTTCTTTTGACTCTAATAATATTGGAGATTGGGTTATCGTGAAAAAAGATGGCGTCCCTACGTATAATTTCGCGGTAGCAGTAGATGATCACTATATGGAAATTTCTGATGTTATTCGTGGAGATGATCATGTATCAAATACACCTAAGCAATTAATGATTTATGAAGCATTTGGTTGGGAATCACCACGTTTTGCGCATATGTCATTAATTGTAAATGAACAACGTAAAAAATTAAGTAAACGAGATGGCCAAATTTTACAATTTATCGAGCAATATCGTGATTTAGGTTATTTACCTGAAGCGTTATTCAATTTTATTGCTTTACTAGGTTGGTCTCCTGAAGGTGAAGATGAGATCTTTTCTAAAGAAGAATTCATTAAGATTTTTGATGAACAACGTCTTTCTAAATCTCCAGCAATGTTTGATAGACAAAAATTAGCTTGGGTTAACAACCAATATATGAAAACAAAAGATACAGAAACAGTATTTGAGCTTGCTTTACCACACTTGATCAAAGCAAATTTAATTCCTGAAAATCCAAGTGAAGAAGATAGAGAATGGGGACGCAAATTAATTGGTCTTTATCAAAAAGAAATGAGTTATGCAGGAGAAATTGTTCCGTTATCAGAAATGTTCTTCCATGATATGCCTGAATTAGGTGAAGAAGAACAAGAGGTATTAAATGGCGAACAAGTTCCTGAATTAATGTCTCATTTATATGGTAAATTAGAAGCGCTTGAACCATTTGAAGCTGCTGAAATTAAAAAAACGATTAAAGAAGTACAAAAAGAAACGGGTATTAAAGGTAAACAATTATTTATGCCTATTCGTGTAGCAGTGACTGGTCAAATGCATGGTCCTGAATTACCGAATACAATTGAAGTATTAGGAAAAGAAAAAGTACTATCTCGTTTAAAAAAATATGTTTAAAACAATGTTAATATAATAAGTCAGACACACATGTTTAAACTTGAAATTTTATAAAAAACTTCTTATGATAAAATTAAACATATGTTAGTTAAAGGATTAGTAAATATACGATAATGTTGTTAGAGAGTATGCGGTTGCTGTGAGCATATCATTATCTATATCGAATGCACCTTTGAATGTTCAATTAAATATAGAAATGAGTATGATAAGGTAGACTAGTATGTTCATCAACTTACTTTATCTAAAATGAAGAGTGGAACCGTGCAATAGCGCCTCTAGCAGTTAATGTTAGGGGCGCTTTTTTTAAATATTTGAATTATTATACATGGACTGTAAGATATTCATAATATATAGAAAATGGGGAGGCGAGCGTCTTGATAAAAAGAATGAAAGATGATGTAAAAATGGTATTTGAACAAGACCCTGCAGCACGTACAACATTTGAAGTAATCACAACTTATGCAGGCTTGCATGCGGTATGGAGTCACTTAATTGCACATAAATTATATAATAAAAAACACTACGTTTTGGCGAGAATGATTTCACAAGTATCTCGCTTTTTTACAGGAATTGAAATTCATCCTGGAGCAAAAATCGGAAAACGTCTATTTATTGATCATGGTATGGGTGTAGTCATTGGTGAAACATGTACGATTGGAGATAACGTAACGATTTATCAAGGCGTGACACTTGGTGGTACAGGTAAACAAAAAGGAAAGCGTCATCCAGATATTGGAGATAATGTTTTAATTGCAGCAGGATCAAAAGTTTTAGGAAATATCCAAATTAATTCTAATGTTAATATTGGTGCGAATTCAGTAGTCTTACAATCTGTGCCAAGTTATACAACAGTTGTAGGCATTCCAGGTCATATTGTTAAACAAGAAGGAAAACGAATTGGGAAAACATTTGATCATCGTAATTTGCCTGACCCTTTATTTGAACAAATTAAGCAACTAGAACGACAATTGGAAAAAGCTAAGAATGGAGAGATTAAAGATGATTACATTATATAATACTTTAACACGTCAAAAAGAGGTGTTTAAGCCTATTGAGCCTGGTAAGGTAAAAATGTATGTATGTGGACCTACAGTGTATAATTACATTCATATTGGTAATGCCCGTCCAGCAATTAATTATGACGTGGTACGTCGATATTTTGAATATAAAGGCTATACGGTTGATTACGTATCTAATTTTACTGATGTAGATGATAAACTCATTAATCGGTCTAAAGAATTAAATGAAAGTGTGCCAGAAATTGCTGATCGATATATCAAGGCATTCTATGAAGATGTAGGGGCACTTAATGTTAAAAGAGCGACATCTAATCCGCGAGTAATGAATCATATGGATGAAATCATTGACTTCATTAAACAACTTGTAGATGAAGGTTATGCATATGAAAGTAATGGAGATGTGTATTTTAGAACCCGTAAATTTGATGGATATGGTAAATTAAGTCATCAGTCTATTGATGATTTAAAAGTTGGCGCTCGTATAGAAGCAGGTGAACAAAAAGAGGATGCATTGGACTTTACGCTATGGAAAAAGGCAAAACCTGGAGAAATTAGTTGGGAGAGTCCATTTGGACAAGGACGTCCAGGATGGCATATTGAATGCTCTGTAATGGCTTATCATGAATTGGGGAAAACAATTGATATCCATGCAGGAGGATCAGATTTACAATTTCCACATCATGAAAATGAAATAGCGCAATCTGAAGCACACAATCACGCGCCTTTTGCTAATTATTGGATGCATAATGGTTTTATTAATATAGATAATGAAAAAATGAGTAAATCATTAGGTAACTTTATTTTAGTACACGATATTATTAAAGAAATTGATCCAGATGTATTACGTTTCTTCATGATCAGTGTTCATTATAGAAGTCCAATCAACTATAACGTTGAATTAGTAAATGCTGCTAAAAGTGGATTAGAGCGTATACGTAATAGTTATCAATTAATTAAAGAAAGAGAAGCAATCGCAACTGATTTAGAAACACAAACAGACTATATTGATCAAATTAATGATATTTTAAAACAATTTGAAGCTGTAATGGATGATGATTTTAATACAGCAAATGCTGTAACTGCATGGTATGATTTATCGAAATTAGCTAATAAATATGTGTTAGAAAATACAACATCTACTAAAGTAATTCAGCGCTTTAAAGAAGTATATCACATTTTTAGTGACGTATTAGGTGTGCCATTAGAAGGAAAAGAAAATGATGTATTACTTGATGAAGACATAGAAAAACTTATCGAAGAACGTAATGAAGCACGTAAAAATAAAAATTTTGCTCGAGCTGACGAAATTAGAGATATGCTAAAAGAACAAAATATTATTCTTGAAGATACGCCTCAAGGTGTAAGATTTAGAAGGGGTTAATATGGATGTAAAGCTATTAAACCCATTAACGTTAGCTTATATGGGAGATGCTGTATTAGACCAGCATGTACGTGAATATATTGTGCTTAAATTACAAAGTAAACCGAATCGCTTACACCAAGTATCGAAACAATATGTGTCTGCAAAAAGCCAAGCACAAACGCTCGAGGTATTAATAACAAAAGAATGGTTTACTGAAGAAGAACTAGATATTGTTAGAAGAGGCCGTAACGCTAAAAGTTATACGAAAGCTAAAAATACAGATGTACAAACGTATCGTAAAAGTTCAGGTTTAGAAGCTGTTATAGGATTTCTTTATTTAGACCATCGAAATGAACGATTAGATGCGTTACTTGATACGATTGTACAAATTGTTGATGAAAGGTAGTGAACATAGTGGAAGATATCGTTATTGTCGGTAGACACGCTGTTAAAGAAGCAATTGTGTCTGGTCATACAATAAATAAAATTTGGATACAAGAAGGAATAAGAAAGCAGCAAATTAATGATATTTTAAAAAATGCTAAAGCACAGAAATTGATTATACAAACTGTTCCAAAATCCAAATTAGATAATTTAGCAAATGCACCTCATCAAGGTGTAGCTGCACTGATTGCACCATACGAATATGCAGATTTTGATCAGTTTATTCAATCTCAAAAAGAAAAAGAAGGCCTTTCTACAATAATTATTTTAGATGGTTTAGAAGACCCACATAATCTTGGTTCGATCATTAGAACGGCAGATGCAAGTGGAGTAGATGGAGTTATTATCCCTAAGAGACGTTCTGTTGCGCTCACACAAACTGTCGCAAAAGCGTCAACAGGTGCGATTCAACATGTCCCAGTGATGCGTGTTACAAATTTATCAAAAACAATTGATGAGCTGAAAGATAATGGATATTGGGTAGCAGGAGCTGAAGCGGATAATGCTACAGATTATCGCAATATGGCTGCTGATATGCCATTGGCTATCGTAATTGGTAGTGAAGGGCAAGGTATGAGTAGATTGGTTAAAGATAAATGTGATTTCTATATTAAAATTCCTATGGTAGGCCATGTTAATAGCTTAAATGCTTCTGTAGCTGCTAGTTTAATGATGTATGAAGTCTATCGAAAACGACATCAAATTGGAGACACCCAATGAAAGATAGATATCTAATTATTGATGGTTACAATATGATTGGTCAATCAAGGGAATTGAGTAAAGTAGCAAGAGAAAGTTTAGAGGAAGCACGTGAACAACTCTTAGATGTGATTGCCAATTACAATGCAGTTGTCGCTGATGAGATTGTATGTGTATTTGATGCATATGAACAATCTGGTATAGAAAGAGAATACATGTATCATGGTGTTAAAACAGTTTTTACGAAAGAAAAAGAAACTGCAGATAGCTATATTGAGCGTTATGTATATAATTTATACAATAAACATACGACACATATTACAGTAGTGACTAGCGATATGAGCGAGCAACATGCTATTTTTGGAGCAGGTGCATATCGTGTTTCATCTAGAGAAATGTGGCGAGATTTAAAAGAGAATGCAATGACGGTTAGTAAATCAGTAGATGATTTTAATGAACGTAAACCAAGAACTCGAATTTCGTTATCAAAAGATGTACTTGCAGAATTTGAAAAAATACGACGAGGATATGGTAAAAAACATAAATAATACAGTCTTGATATTTAAAAGATGCGTCTTATACAATGTGCCTAACTTATAAAGAAAGGTTTTGTATATGACTTATCATTTTCGACAACTAGAAGATATATTTAAAGCTTTTCAATATAGCCAAAATACATTGGAGAAAGAACAGTTATTCGCAAATATAATGAATGTGATACGTCCTAAACTTATGATGAAGTTTAGAATGCTAGGTATAGATCATCAAGAACTGGAAGATTTAATTCAAGATACCTCGTTAAAGATATATTTAGCTTTACACACATTTAATTTTAATACGAATGTTCCATTCGAACATTATTTAAATCGTTTAGTTTATTCTGTAAAAAAAGATTTTTGGAGAAAACGTTATGCGTTTAATCAACGTCAACAATTGTTAATCAATGAATGTGTAGTAGAATATCGTTTGAATCAAATGATAAAAAGGACGGAAGAACTATATTTAACTAGATTAAGTAAAGAAGACTTGATAGATAGTTTTAAGAAGTTAAGTATGTTTGAAAGAGAAGTTGCAAATTTACTTCTACTTGATTATTCCCCATCAGAAATAGCGAAAAGACTAAATGTAAAAGATAAAGTAGTTTACAATAGTATTCAACGTTGTAAAATAAAAATGAAACAATATTTATTAAAATACAAATGTTAAGTATTTTAGTACGAGTTTGACAGTTTATTATAAGTTTATGTATAGTATACTGGTATTAATATGAGCAAAGGTGAATTGATGTGAGAAAAGTACCTTTAGTTTGTGAAATGTGTGGTAGCAGAAATTATAATGTACCTAAAAAAGAAACATCAGCTAAGAGATTACAACTGAAGAAATATTGTTCCAGATGTAATGAACACACGATGCATAAAGAATCAAAGTAATGAGTTTATAAGTATATACTTTGAAGAGCATGGAGGTAAGGTTATGGCTAAAGATAAAGACGCAAGTAAGAATAAAGAAAGTTTCTTCCAAGGCGTTAAAAGCGAAATGGAAAAAACAAGTTGGCCTACGAAAGAAGAACTTTTTAAATATACTGTCATTGTAGTAGCTACAGTAATTTTCTTTATGGTCTTTTTCTGGGTATTAGACGTAGGTATTGGTAATTTAATTGAATTATTTAGATAAGAGTAAGGAGTGACAACATGTCTGAAGAAGTTGGGACTAAGCGTTGGTACGCAGTGCATACGTATTCTGGATATGAAAATAAAGTTAAAAAGAATTTAGAAAAAAGAGTAGAATCAATGAATATGACAGAGCAAATTTTTAGAGTTGTCATACCTGAAGAGGAAGAAACACAAGTTAAAGATGGGAAAGCAAAAAAACAAGTTAAAAAGACATTTCCTGGGTATGTTTTAGTAGAACTTATTATGACAGATGAATCATGGTATGTTGTACGTAATACACCAGGTGTCACAGGATTTGTTGGTTCAGCAGGTGCAGGTTCAAAACCTAATCCATTACTTCCTGAAGAAATGAGATTTATCTTAAAACAAATGGGACTTAAAGAAAAAACAATTGATGTAGAATTAGATGTAGGTGAACAAGTCCGCATCAAATCAGGACCATTTGCAAATCAAGTTGGTGAAGTTCAAGAAATCGAAGCAGATAAATTTAAATTAACTGTATTAGTCGATATGTTTGGTAGAGAAACACCAGTTGAAGTAGAATTCGATCAAATAGAAAAATTATAATCATTTTAAATTATAAAGTATGATTTGCTTAAAAAGATGAAATTTTACTATTGATTTTTAATTAAGTTTAATGTTAAAATAATGTGGTCGCGTTTTTAGAACGCTCATTTCGTCACGAAATGTTTATGAGTGGGAGGGCAAAACTGAGCCCTGTGACCACATCACGATATCAAGGAGGTGCACATCGTGGCTAAAAAAGTAGAAAAAGTAGTTAAATTACAAATTCCTGCAGGTAAAGCGAACCCAGCACCACCAGTTGGTCCAGCATTAGGTCAAGCAGGTGTGAACATCATGGGATTCTGTAAAGAATTCAATGCACGTACACAAGAACAAGCAGGTTTAATCATTCCGGTAGAAATCAGTGTATATGAAGATCGTTCATTTACATTCATTACTAAAACTCCACCGGCTCCAGTACTACTTAAAAAAGCAGCTGGCGTTGAAAAAGGTTCTGGTGAACCAAACAAAACTAAAGTTGCTACAGTAACTAAAGATCAAGTACGTGAAATTGCTCAAACAAAAATGCAAGACTTAAACGCTGCAGACGAAGAAGCAGCTATGCGTATTATCGAAGGTACTGCACGTAGTATGGGTATCACTGTACAATAATTATTAAATGAAAATTAGTTTGAATTTGAAATAAACTGATAGACGATAGCAGGTAACAGAAACGACAACATATATTGTCTATGATTAGTCTTTAGTAAATTAATATTTATTATTGACATCATCTGTTATCTGCTCTTAACTTGTGTAAATCACACAAGTAAGCGTGGGAGGAAATTCCGCTAAAACCACTAAAGGAGGAACAATAAATGGCTAAAAAAGGTAAAAAGTATCAAGAAGCAGCTAATAAAGTTGACCGTACTAAATACTATAGTGTTGAAGAAGCAATTAAATTAGCTAAAGAAACTAGTATCGCTAACTTTGATGCATCAGTTGAAGTAGCATTCCGTTTAGGTATTGATACACGTAAAAATGACCAACAAATCCGTGGTGCAGTAGTGCTACCAAACGGTACTGGTAAATCACAACGTGTATTAGTTTTCGCTAAAGGTGATAAAATTACAGAAGCAGAAGAAGCAGGCGCAGATTACGTAGGTGAATCTGAATATGCTCAAAAAATCCAACAAGGTTGGTTCGACTTTGACGTAGTAGTAGCTACACCTGACATGATGGGTGAAGTTGGTAAATTAGGTCGTGTATTAGGACCTAAAGGTTTAATGCCAAACCCTAAAACTGGTACAGTAACTATGGACGTTAAAAAAGCTGTAGAAGAAATTAAAGCTGGTAAAGTTGAATATCGTGCTGAAAAAGCAGGTATCGTACATGCTACGATTGGTAAAGTATCTTTCGACGAAGAAAAATTAGTTGAAAACTTTAATGCTTTACAAGATGTTTTAGCTAAAGCTAAACCAGCATCTGCTAAAGGTACTTACTTCAAATCTGTTGCTGTAACTACAACAATGGGTCCTGGAGTTAAAGTAGATACTTCAGCATTTAAACTTTAATTTTAAATATATTAATAGATTATAGACTGGTAGATAATAATTGCTTATTTTGAAAAAGATAAGATACATTTTCTTCCAGTCTTTTTTTAAAAAAACAATTGACATATCACAATAAACAAGTTATATTATTTATTGTGATTATTTTACCTAAGACAGTAGGAGTTAATTTTTAACTTAAAACAATATCCTACCGAGGCTAAAATTGACTTGAACGTGATGATTATTATAATGATCTTTCAAGCACTTTTTGCCGTGGGTAGAAAGTGCTTTTTTTATTAAAAAAGCACCAAAAATAAAAATGGAGGTGTCTGAATGTCTGCTATTATTGAAGCTAAAAAACAACAAGTTGACGTTATCGCTGAACAACTTAAAAATTCAGTTTCAACTGTTATTGTGGACTACCGTGGTTTAACTGTTGCGGAAGTAACTGATTTACGTGCTCAATTACGTGAAGCTGGTGTTGAGTATAAAGTATACAAAAACACATTAGTTCGTCGTGCAGCTGAAAAAGCAGGTATCGAAGGCTTAGATGAATTCTTAACTGGTCCTACAGCTATCGCTACAACTACTGATGATGTAGTTGCTCCAGCGAAAGTGATCTCAGGATTTGCTAAAGAACATGAAGCTTTAGAAATTAAAACAGGCGTTATGGAAGGTAACGTTATCTCAGCAGAAGAAGTTAAAACTGTTGGTTCATTACCTTCACACGATGGTCTTGTATCTATGCTTTTATCAGTATTACAAGCTCCAGTACGCAACTTCGCTTATGCGGTTAAAGCTGTTGGAGAACAAAAAGAAGAAAGCGCTGAATAATTGCGCATAAAATTTTAAAATAAATGGAGGAATAATAAAATGGCTAATCAAGAACAAATCATTGAAGCAATTAAAGAAATGTCAGTATTAGAATTAAACGATTTAGTAAAAGCAATTGAAGAAGAATTTGGTGTAACAGCAGCAGCTCCTGTAGCAGCAGCTGGTGCAGCTGGTGGCGGAGACGCTGGTGCAGAAAAAACTGAATTTGACGTTGAATTAACTTCAGCTGGATCTTCAAAAATCAAAGTTGTTAAAGCAGTTAAAGAAGCAACTGGCTTAGGCTTAAAAGACGCTAAAGAATTAGTAGACAACGCTCCTAAAGTAATCAAAGAAGCTGTTGCTAAAGAAGATGCTGAAAAACTTAAAGAACAATTAGAAGAAGTTGGAGCTACTGTAGAATTAAAATAATTCTAGTATCTTAACTTAATATATAAGTAAATCATTTTAACTTAGTCACTTTAGAGTGAAAGCGTTAATGATTACTTGCATTCTTTGAGAAATTAAAACCCCGTTATTGTTGATAACGGGGTTTTAATTCATTTTCTAATCAAATAGATGAACAAATAAAGAGGTGAAATCATGAGTCACTACTATGATGAAAATCCTGAAGTACAAAGTGATGAAAAAACAATTCAATACTTTTATCATAAATCTCAGTTAAAACTAACGACAGATGCGGGCGTTTTTTCAAAAGGAAAAGTAGATTTTGGGTCTGATTTATTAGTACGAACGTTTTTAAATGAACATCCACCAGGTCCAAGTAAACGTATCATTGATGTTGGCTGTGGTTATGGTCCTATTGGTTTAATGATTGCTAAAGTGTCACCACACCATCAAATGACTATGGTGGATGTGAATCATCGAGCTTTACATTTAGCTGAAAAGAACAAAAAGCAAAATCAAATTGATAATGTCATCATTACAGAAAGTGATGGTCTGTCACAAGTTGAGAATGAATACTTTGACTTTGTATTAACAAATCCACCAATTAGAGCTGGGAAAAATGTTGTTCATCGAATCTTTGAAGAAGCATATCAAAAGCTAAAAAATCAAGGTGAACTCTATGTTGTCATTCAGAAAAAGCAAGGTATGCCTTCTGCTAAAAAGAAAATGGAAGAAATATTTAATAATGTAGAAACTGTGAACAAAAGTAAAGGGTACTATATATTGAAGAGCCAAAAAGGTTGATTTCAAAATGGTATTCTGATATAGTTATAAAATGTAAAAATTTATGTTCAACAAGTGTGTACTTTTACGCAAATTGAGCACGATAAACAAGAATAAGAGAAGAATCGAAAATGGTGTCATCAATTGTGTTGCCGTTTTCTTTTTGTCTTGTTATGTGAAATTTTGTGTATAAGTTCAACACAATATTTGAGGGGTGAATCTGTTTGGCAGGTCAAGTTGTCCAATATGGAAGACATCGTAAACGTAGAAATTATGCGAGAATTTCAGAAGTATTAGAATTACCTAACTTAATAGAAATTCAAACTAAATCTTATGACTGGTTCTTAAAAGAAGGTTTATTAGAAATGTTCCGTGATATTTCACCAATTGAAGATTTCACTGGAAACCTATCTTTAGAATTTGTGGATTATAGATTAGGTGAACCAAAATATGATTTAGAAGAATCAAAAAACCGTGACGCTACTTATGCTGCACCTCTTCGTGTTAAAGTACGTCTCATTATCAAAGAAACTGGTGAAGTTAAAGAACAAGAAGTTTTCATGGGTGACTTCCCATTGATGACGGATACTGGTACGTTCGTAATTAATGGTGCAGAACGTGTTATCGTTTCACAATTAGTACGTTCACCATCAGTATATTTTAATGAAAAAATAGATAAAAATGGACGTGAAAATTACGACGCAACGATTATTCCAAACCGTGGCGCGTGGTTAGAATATGAAACAGATGCTAAAGACATCGTTTACGTTCGAATTGATAGAACACGTAAATTACCTTTAACAGTATTATTACGTGCTTTAGGATTCTCTAGTGATCAAGAAATTATCGATTTATTAGGAGATAGTGAATACTTACGTAATACGCTTGAAAAAGATAGTACTGAAAATACTGAACAAGCTTTATTAGAAATCTATGAACGTTTACGTCCTGGTGAACCACCAACAGTTGAAAACGCAAAAAGCTTATTATATTCACGTTTCTTCGACCCTAAACGCTATGATTTAGCAAGTGTTGGTCGCTATAAAACAAATAAAAAGTTACACCTAAAACATCGTTTATTTAACCAAAAATTAGCTGAACCAATCGTTGACAGCGAAACAGGTGAAATTGTTGCTGAAGAAGGAACAGTTTTAGATCGTCGTAAATTAGACGAAATTATGAATGTTTTAGAGTCAAATGCAAACAGTGAAGTGTTCGAGTTAGAAGGTAGCGTTATTGATGAACCTGTAGAAATTCAATCAATTAAAGTGTATGTTCCAAATGATGAAGAAGAACGCACTACAACAGTGATTGGTAATGCATTACCTGATTCAGAAGTGAAATGTATTACACCAGCAGATATTATTGCCTCAATGAGTTATTTCTTTAACTTATTGAATGGTATTGGTTATACAGATGATATTGACCATTTAGGTAATCGTCGTTTACGTTCAGTAGGTGAACTGTTACAAAACCAATTCCGAATTGGTTTATCTAGAATGGAACGTGTCGTTCGCGAAAGAATGTCTATTCAAGATACTGATTCAATTACACCACAACAATTAATTAATATTAGACCTGTAATTGCTTCAATTAAAGAATTCTTTGGTAGTTCTCAATTGTCTCAATTCATGGACCAAGCTAACCCATTAGCAGAGTTAACACATAAACGTCGTCTTTCTGCTTTAGGACCTGGTGGTTTAACACGTGAACGTGCACAAATGGAAGTTCGTGACGTACACTATTCTCACTATGGTCGTATGTGTCCAATTGAGACACCAGAGGGACCAAACATTGGTTTAATTAACTCATTATCTAGTTATGCACGTGTAAATGAATTTGGTTTTATCGAAACACCATATCGTAAAGTAGATATTGATACAAATTCAATTACTGATCAAATTGATTATTTAACTGCTGATGAAGAAGATAGCTATGTAGTTGCACAAGCCAATTCTCGTTTAGATGAAAATGGTCGTTTCCTAGATGATGAAGTGGTATGTCGTTTCCGTGGTAACAATACTGTTATGGCAAAAGAAAAAATGGACTACATGGATGTATCACCTAAACAAGTAGTATCAGCAGCGACAGCTTGTATCCCATTCCTTGAAAACGATGACTCTAACCGTGCGTTAATGGGTGCGAACATGCAACGTCAAGCAGTACCATTGATGAATCCTGAAGCTCCATTTGTGGGTACAGGTATGGAACATGTGGCAGCTCGTGACTCTGGTGCAGCAATTACTGCAAAACATAGAGGTCGTGTTGAACATGTTGAGTCTAATGAAATCCTAGTTCGTCGTTTAGTTGAGGAAAATGGAACTGAACATGAAGGCGAATTAGACCGTTACCCATTAGCTAAATTTAAACGTTCAAACTCTGGTACTTGTTATAACCAACGTCCAATCGTTTCTGTAGGTGACGTTGTAGAATACAATGAAATTTTAGCTGATGGTCCTTCAATGGAATTAGGAGAAATGGCATTAGGTCGTAACGTCGTTGTAGGTTTCATGACTTGGGACGGATATAACTATGAGGATGCCGTTATCATGAGTGAACGATTAGTTAAAGACGATGTATATACTTCAATTCATATTGAAGAATACGAATCTGAAGCACGTGATACTAAATTAGGACCTGAAGAAATTACACGTGATATTCCTAACGTTTCTGAAAATGCACTTAAAAACTTAGACGATCGTGGTATTATATACGTCGGTGCAGAAGTTAAAGATGGAGATATCTTAGTTGGTAAAGTAACGCCAAAAGGTGTCACAGAATTAACTGCAGAAGAACGATTATTACACGCTATCTTTGGTGAAAAAGCAAGAGAAGTTCGCGATACTTCATTACGTGTGCCACATGGTGCAGGTGGTATCGTTCTAGACGTTAAAGTATTTAATCGTGAAGAAGGCGATGATACTTTATCACCAGGTGTGAACCAACTTGTTCGTGTATATATCGTTCAAAAACGTAAAATCCATGTTGGGGATAAAATGTGTGGTCGTCATGGTAACAAAGGGGTTATCTCTAAGATTGTTCCTGAAGAAGATATGCCTTACTTACCAGATGGACGTCCAATCGATATCATGTTAAACCCACTAGGTGTACCATCACGTATGAACATTGGACAAGTTTTAGAGTTACATTTAGGTATGGCTGCTAAAAACTTAGGTATTCATGTTGCTTCTCCAGTATTCGATGGTGCAAACGACGATGATGTATGGTCTACAATCGAAGAGGCTGGTATGGCACGTGATGGTAAAACAGTATTATATGATGGACGTACTGGTGAACCATTCGATAATCGTATTTCTGTTGGAGTAATGTATATGCTTAAACTTGCTCACATGGTTGACGATAAATTGCATGCGCGTTCAACTGGACCTTACTCACTTGTTACACAACAACCACTTGGTGGTAAAGCACAATTCGGTGGACAACGTTTCGGTGAGATGGAGGTATGGGCACTTGAAGCTTATGGTGCAGCATACACATTACAAGAAATCTTAACTTATAAATCTGACGATACTGTAGGTCGTGTTAAAACATACGAATCTATCGTTAAAGGTGAAAACATTTCAAGACCAAGTGTTCCTGAATCATTCCGAGTATTGATGAAAGAATTACAAAGTTTAGGTTTAGATGTAAAAGTTATGGATGAACATGATAATGAAATCGAAATGGCCGATGTTGATGATGAAGATGCAACTGAGCGCAAAGTAGATTTACAACAAAAAGATGTTCCAGAAACTCAAAAAGAAACTAACGAATAATAAAATTATAAATTTAAGATGAATAAACATGAGTTGCGTAATTTTAATCTCATCAAGATTTAGATTGCGCACTGATGTGCATCTTATGTATGTGATGTCAGTTTCAGTAAATGTAAATCAATCAAATAGCACAGCTAATCTAAATTGAAGGAGGTAGGCTCCTTGATTGATGTAAATAATTTCCATTATATGAAAATCGGTTTAGCCTCACCTGAAAAAATCCGTTCTTGGTCATATGGTGAAGTGAAAAAACCAGAAACAATTAACTATCGTACTTTGAAACCTGAGAAAGATGGTCTTTTCTGTGAAAGAATTTTTGGACCTACAAAAGACTGGGAGTGTAGTTGTGGTAAGTACAAACGTGTACGCTACAAAGGCATGGTTTGTGACCGTTGTGGTGTAGAAGTCACAAAATCTAAAGTTCGTCGTGAAAGAATGGGTCATATTGAATTAGCAGCACCTGTTTCTCACATTTGGTACTTTAAAGGTATCCCAAGTCGTATGGGTCTTTTATTAGATATGTCTCCAAGATCATTAGAAGAAGTTATTTATTTTGCTTCTTATGTGGTTGTAGATCCAGGTCCAACTGGATTAGAGAAAAAATCATTATTATCTGAAGCTGAATTCAGAGAATATTATGATAAATACCCAGGTCAATTTGTAGCAAAAATGGGTGCAGAAGGTATTAAAGACCTATTAGAAGAAATTGACTTAGATGAAGAATTAAAAGCATTACGTGATGAATTAGAATCAGCAACTGGACAAAGATTAACACGTGCAATTAAACGTTTAGAAGTTGTGGAATCATTTAGAAATTCTGGAAATAATCCTTCATGGATGATTTTAGATGTACTACCAATTATTCCACCAGAAATTCGTCCTATGGTTCAATTAGATGGTGGACGTTTTGCAACAAGTGATTTAAATGATTTATATCGTCGTGTTATTAACCGTAATAATCGTTTGAAACGTTTATTAGATCTTGGTGCTCCTGGTATCATCGTTCAAAACGAAAAACGTATGTTACAAGAAGCAGTAGATGCACTAATCGATAATGGTCGTCGTGGTCGTCCAGTAACTGGTCCAGGTAATAGACCATTGAAATCTTTATCACATATGTTAAAAGGTAAACAAGGTCGTTTCCGTCAAAACTTACTTGGTAAACGTGTTGACTACTCAGGTCGTTCAGTTATCGCGGTAGGACCAAACTTAAAAATGTATCAATGTGGTCTTCCAAAAGAAATGGCACTTGAATTATTTAAACCTTTCGTCATGAAAGAATTAGTTCAACGTGAAATCGCAACAAACATTAAAAATGCGAAAAGTAAAATTGAACGCATGGATGATGAAGTATGGGATGTATTAGAAGATGTCATTAAAGAACACCCAGTATTACTTAACCGTGCGCCAACGCTTCACAGATTAGGTATTCAAGCTTTCGAACCTACTTTAGTAGAAGGGCGTGCAATCCGTTTACATCCACTTGTAACAACAGCTTATAACGCTGACTTTGATGGTGACCAAATGGCGGTACACGTACCATTATCTAAAGAAGCACAAGCTGAAGCACGTATGTTAATGTTAGCGGCACAAAATATCTTGAACCCTAAAGATGGTAAACCAGTTGTTACACCATCACAAGATATGGTATTAGGTAACTATTACTTAACTTTAGAACGTAAAGATGCTGTAAATACTGGTATAATCTTTAATGATACAAATGAAGTACTTAAAGCATATGCAAATGGTTATGTTCATCTACACACTCGTATAGGTTTACATGCGCGTTCACTTAATAACCCTACATTTACAGAAGAACAAAATAATAAAATTTTAGCTACTTCTGTAGGTAAAGTGATCTTTAATGAAATCATTCCAGATTCATTTGCATATATTAATGAGCCTACTCAAGAAAACTTAGAAGATAAAACACCTGATAAATATTTTGTTGATCCAACACAATTAGGTGAAGGTGGTCTTAAAGCTTACTTCGAAGAGCAAGAACTTACTGCACCTTTCAACAAAAAATTCTTAGGTAATATTATTGCTGAAGTATTTAACAGATTTAGCATCACAGATACATCAATGATGCTTGATCGCATGAAAGACTTAGGATTCAAGTTCTCATCTAAAGCTGGTATTACAGTTGGTGTATCTGATATCGTAGTACTTCCAGATAAACAACAAATTTTAGATGAACACGAAAAATTAGTAGAACGTGTATCTAAACAATTTAATCGTGGTTTAATCACTGAAGATGAACGTTACAATGCAGTTGTTGAAATTTGGACAGATGCTAAAGATCAAATTCAAGGCGAATTAATGCAATCACTTGAAAAAACAAACCCAATCTTTATGATGAGTGACTCAGGTGCCCGTGGTAACGCATCTAACTTCACACAATTAGCCGGTATGCGTGGATTAATGGCTGCGCCATCAGGTAAAATTATTGAGTTACCAATTACTTCATCATTCCGTGAAGGTTTAACAGTATTAGAATACTTCATCTCAACTCATGGTGCGCGTAAAGGTCTTGCCGATACAGCACTTAAAACAGCCGATTCAGGTTATCTTACTCGTCGTCTTGTTGATGTTGCACAAGATGTTATCGTTCGTGAAGAAGATTGTGGTACGGACCGTGGTTTATTAGTTTCTGATATTAAAGAAGGTACAGAAATGATTGAACCATTTATCGAACGTATTGAAGGCCGTTATTCTAAAGAAACAATTCGTCATCCTGAAACGGATGAAATCATTATTCGTCCTGATGAATTAATCACACCTGAAATTGCTAAGAAAATTACAGATGCAGGTATTGAAAAAATGTATATCCGTTCAGCATTTACATGTAATACTCGTCATGGTGTATGTGAAAAATGTTACGGTAAAAACCTTGCTACAGGTGAAAAAGTTGAAGTAGGTGAAGCAGTTGGTACTATTGCCGCTCAATCAATTGGTGAGCCTGGTACCCAACTTACAATGCGTACCTTCCATACAGGTGGGGTAGCAGGAAGCGATATCACTCAAGGTCTTCCTCGTATCCAAGAGATCTTTGAGGCACGTAACCCTAAAGGTCAAGCGGTAATTACTGAAATCGAAGGTGTCGTTGAAGATATTAAATTAGCAAAAGATCGCCAACAAGAAATTGTAATTAAAGGCGCTAATGAAACACGATCTTATCTTGCTTCAGGTACTTCAAGAATTAAAGTAGAAATTGGCCAATCAGTAGAACGTGGAGAAGTATTAACTGAAGGTTCTATTGAACCTAAGAACTTCTTAGCTGTTGCTGGTTTAAACGCGACTGAAAGCTACTTACTTAAAGAAGTACAAAAAGTTTATCGTATGCAAGGTGTAGAAATTGATGATAAACACGTTGAAGTAATGGTTAGACAAATGTTACGTAAAGTAAGAATTATTGAAGCTGGTGACACTAAACTTCTACCAGGTTCATTAGTAGATATTCATAACTTTACTGATGCAAATAGAGAAGCGTTTAAAGAACGTAAACGCCCAGCTACTGCAAAACCAGTATTACTTGGTATTACTAAAGCATCTCTTGAAACAGAAAGCTTCTTATCTGCGGCTTCATTCCAAGAAACTACTCGTGTACTTACTGATGCTGCTATTAAAGGTAAACGCGATGACTTACTTGGACTTAAAGAGAATGTTATTATCGGTAAACTTATCCCAGCTGGTACAGGTATGAGACGTTATAGTGACGTTAAATACGATAAAGTGGGTACTCCAGTTGCTGAAGCTGACGAAGCAGAAGTGACTGAGTAATTAATGTGAAAGTAACTTGGAACTTTAATTTGTTCCAAGTTCTTTTCTTTTAATATTTACAGAAAATGATAAAAAATGTTGACTAATTATTATATAAAGTGTTATTATTGTAAAGGTTGATGCAAGCAGAACTTTGGAGGATATTTAATGTCTAATGAAAAAGTTGCACGCTTTAACAAACAACATTTTGTAGTTGGTCTTAAACAAACGTTAAAAGCGTTGAAAAAAGATCAAGTTGCATCATTGATTATTGCTAAAGATGTTGAGATATACTTATTAGCTCAAGTATTTAGCCAAATCAATCATAAAAGCATACCGATTACTTATTTCGAAAGCAAATCGGCTTTAGGAAAAGCAGTAGGTATTAATGTTAATGCGACAATTGTTGCGTTATTGAATGAGAATTAGTAAGTTTTTACACTTACTAAATTTTATTTAACCTAAAAATGAACCACCTGGATGTGTGGAATTAAAAAATGAAGAGAGGAGGACATTCAATGCCAACTATTAATCAATTAGTACGTAAACCTAGACAAAGTAAATCTAAAAAATCAGATTCACCAGCGTTAAACAAAGGTTTCAATAGTAAAAAGAAACAATTTACTAACTTAAACTCACCTCAAAAACGTGGTGTTTGTACTCGTGTAGGTACAATGACACCTAAAAAACCTAACTCAGCGTTACGTAAATACGCTCGTGTGCGTTTATCAAACAACATTGAAATCAACGCATACATTCCTGGTATCGGCCATAACTTACAAGAACACAGTGTTGTACTTGTACGTGGTGGACGTGTAAAAGACTTACCTGGTGTGCGTTACCATATTGTACGTGGTGCACTTGATACTTCAGGTGTAGATGGACGTAGACAAGGACGTTCATTATACGGAACTAAAAAACCTAAAAATTAAGTTTAAGATTGTGTAAATTTTACTATCAATTTTTAAGAATATATTATAATAGGAAGGGAGGACTTTATAATGCCTCGTAAAGGATCAGTACCTAAAAGAGACGTATTACCAGATCCAATTCATAACTCTAAGTTAGTTACAAAATTAATTAACAAAATTATGTTAGATGGTAAACGCGGAACAGCACAAAGAATTCTTTATTCTGCATTTGACCTTGTAGAACAACGCAATGGTCGTGATGCTTTAGAAGTATTCGAAGAAGCTATTAACAACATTATGCCAGTATTAGAAGTAAAAGCGCGTCGTGTAGGTGGTTCAAACTACCAAGTACCTGTTGAGGTGCGCCCAGAACGTCGTACAACTTTAGGATTACGTTGGTTAGTAAACTACGCTCGTCTTCGTGGTGAAAAAACTATGGAAGATCGTTTAGCTAACGAAATCTTAGATGCTGCTAACAATACAGGTGGTGCAGTCAAAAAACGTGAGGACACTCACAAAATGGCTGAAGCGAACAAAGCATTCGCTCACTATCGTTGGTAAGATTGAAGCTTTAACCCTGAGTGTGTTCCGTCATATTGGTTTACCAAGTAAAATGGTTCATGCTTAGGGCATCGCCATATTCTATAGTACTTATTCAGTAATAACTGGAAGGAGAAAAACAATGGCTAGAGAATTTTCTTTGAAAAACACTCGTAATATCGGTATCATGGCTCACATCGATGCTGGTAAAACTACAACGACTGAACGTATTCTTTATTATACAGGTCGTATCCACAAAATTGGTGAAACACATGAAGGTGCTTCACAAATGGACTGGATGGAACAAGAACAAGATCGTGGTATTACAATCACATCAGCTGCAACAACAGCTTCTTGGAAAGACCACCGTGTTAACATTATCGATACACCAGGACACGTAGACTTCACTGTAGAAGTTGAACGTTCATTACGTGTACTTGACGGTGCGGTTACTGTACTTGATGCTCAATCAGGTGTAGAACCTCAAACTGAAACAGTTTGGCGTCAAGCTACTACTTATGGTGTTCCTCGTATTGTATTCGTTAACAAAATGGATAAACTTGGTGCAAACTTTGAGTATTCAGTAAGTACATTACATGATCGCTTACAAGCAAATGCAGCACCTATCCAATTACCAATTGGTGCCGAAGATGAATTTGAAGCAATCATTGACTTAGTTGAAATGAAATGTTTCAAATATACAAATGACTTAGGTACAGAAATTGAAGAAATTGAAATTCCTGAAGATCACAAAGAAAGAGCAGAAGAAGCTCGTTCTAACTTAATCGAAGCAGTTGCAGAAACTAGCGACGAATTAATGGAAAAATATCTTGGTGACGAAGAAATTTCAGTAGCTGAATTAAAAAATGCTATCCGTCAAGCAACTACTGACGTAGAATTCTACCCAGTACTTTGTGGTACAGCATTCAAAAACAAAGGTGTTCAATTAATGCTTAATGCAGTAATTGATTACTTACCATCACCATTAGATGTTAAACCTATCGTAGGTCATCGTGCTGAAAATCCTGATGAAGAAGTCATTGCAAAAGCTGACGATAATGCTGAATTCGCAGCGTTAGCTTTCAAAGTTATGACTGACCCTTATGTTGGTAAATTAACTTTCTTCCGTGTATATTCAGGTACGTTAACATCTGGTTCATACGTTAAAAACTCAACAAAAGATAAACGTGAACGTGTAGGTCGTTTATTACAAATGCATGCGAACTCTCGTCAAGAAATTGACACTGTTTACTCAGGAGATATCGCTGCAGCTGTAGGTCTTAAAGAAACAGGTACTGGTGACACTTTATGTGGTGAGAAAAATGACATTATCTTGGAATCAATGGAATTCCCAGAACCAGTTATTCACTTATCAGTAGAACCTAAGTCTAAAGCTGACCAAGATAAAATGACTCAAGCTTTAGTTAAATTACAAGAAGAAGACCCTACTTTCCATGCACATACTGACGAAGAAACTGGACAAGTTATCATCGGTGGTATGGGTGAGTTACACTTAGATATCTTAGTAGACCGTATGAAAAAAGAATTCAACGTTGAATGTAACGTAGGTGCACCAATGGTTTCATATCGTGAAACATTTAAACAATCTGCTCAAGTTCAAGGTAAATTCTCTCGTCAATCAGGTGGTCGTGGACAATATGGTGATGTTCATATTGAATTCACTCCAAATGAAACTGGCGCAGGTTTCGAATTCGAAAACGCTATCGTTGGTGGTGTAGTTCCTCGTGAATACATTCCATCAGTTGAAGCTGGTCTTAAAGATGCTATGGAAAACGGTGTATTAGCTGGTTATCCATTAATTGATGTTAAAGCTAAATTATTTGATGGTTCATACCATGATGTCGATTCATCAGAAATGGCCTTCAAAATTGCTGCATCATTAGCACTTAAAGAAGCTGCTAAAAAATGTGATCCAGTTATCTTAGAACCAATGATGAAAGTTACAATCGAAATGCCTGAAGAATACATGGGTGATATCATGGGTGACGTAACAGCTCGTCGTGGACGTGTTGATGGTATGGAACCACGTGGTAATGCACAAGTTGTTAACGCTTATGTACCACTTTCAGAAATGTTTGGTTATGCAACTTCATTACGTTCTAACACTCAAGGTCGCGGTACTTACACTATGTACTTTGACCATTATGCAGAAGTTCCAAAATCAATTGCTGAAGAAATCATCAAAAAAAATAAAGGTGAATAATATAACTTGTTTTAACTAGTAAATCTAGGTAAAATACAGCTTGAGCTTATTAATTAAGCATTCATCTTTATGAATTGATTTTTTATCCAAAATGCATTATAAAAGAACTATGAATTCTTTTTAGAACAATCATTATGTCTCATGATAGTGAGTAACTATCATGAGAGATAATATTGAAATAACTTTAACTAGAATAGGAGAGATTTAATAATGGCAAAAGAAAAATTTGATCGCTCAAAAGAACATGCCAATATTGGTACTATCGGTCACGTTGACCATGGTAAAACTACTTTAACAGCTGCTATCGCAACTGTATTAGCTAAAAATGGTGACACTGTAGCACAATCATATGACATGATTGACAACGCTCCAGAAGAAAAAGAACGTGGTATTACAATCAATACTGCACACATCGAATATCAAACTGACAAACGTCACTATGCTCACGTTGACTGCCCAGGACACGCTGACTATGTTAAAAACATGATCACTGGTGCTGCTCAAATGGACGGTGGTATCTTAGTAGTATCTGCTGCTGACGGTCCAATGCCACAAACTCGTGAACACATTCTTTTATCACGTAACGTTGGTGTACCAGCATTAGTAGTATTCTTAAACAAAGTTGACATGGTTGACGATGAAGAATTATTAGAATTAGTTGAAATGGAAGTACGTGACTTATTATCTGAATACGACTTCCCAGGTGACGACGTACCTGTAATCGCTGGTTCAGCTTTAAAAGCTTTAGAAGGCGATGCTCAATACGAAGAAAAAATCTTAGAATTAATGCAAGCAGTTGATGATTACATTCCAACTCCAGAACGTGACTCTGATAAACCATTCATGATGCCAGTTGAGGACGTATTCTCAATCACTGGTCGTGGTACTGTTGCTACAGGCCGTGTTGAACGTGGTCAAATCAAAGTTGGTGAAGAAGTTGAAATTATTGGTATCAAAGAAACTTCTAAAACAACTGTTACTGGTGTAGAAATGTTCCGTAAATTATTAGACTACGCTGAAGCTGGTGACAACATCGGTGCTTTATTACGTGGTGTTGCTCGTGAAGATGTACAACGTGGTCAAGTATTAGCTGCTCCAGGTTCAATTACACCTCACACAAAATTCAAAGCAGACGTATACGTTTTATCAAAAGATGAAGGTGGACGTCATACTCCATTCTTCACTAACTATCGTCCACAATTCTATTTCCGTACTACTGACGTAACTGGTGTTGTTAACTTACCAGAAGGTACTGAAATGGTAATGCCTGGCGACAACGTTGAAATGACAGTAGAATTAATCGCTCCTATCGCGATTGAAGACGGTACTCGTTTCTCAATCCGTGAAGGTGGACGTACTGTAGGATCAGGCGTTGTAACTGAAATCTTCGAATAATTTATTATTTGATATAGAAGACTCCCTTATTGGGAGTCTTTTTTTATTTGAAAATAAGACTTAAGTTCACTGTACTTTTATTTAGTAAAAAATATTAATAAAACAGCCCATAGATAAATACTATCTATGGGCTGTTTCAATCGTTTATATTCTAAGGTTTACGATACATATTTAACAAAGAATTAAAAAACGCTTTCAAGTTCTAAGATTTTAAGAAATTCGCTTGCAGCATATTTAAATGCTGCTTCATCAATATCAAAATGCGGATTGTGATGTGGGGCTGTAATACCCTTATCAGCATTGCCACATCCAGTTAAGAAAAATGCGCCAGGTCGGACTTTTAGATAGTGTGAAAAGTCTTCACCAATCATCATCAATTCTGATTTATTAAAACGTAAATGTAAATCATTTGCCGCTTGTTTAACTGTTTCATAAGCTTCTTCATGATTATGAACTGGTAAATACCCTCTAATATACTCCATGTTATAAGTGACATCATTCGCTAATGCAAGACCTTGTAATAATTTATCCATTTTCTCTTGAATATGAGCTTGTAGTTCTGTATCAAATGTACGTACCGTCCCTTTGCAAAATGCCGAATCTGGAATAACACTATCAGAAGAACCTGCTTGTACCATACCAAAGGTTAATACTGCTTCTTTTACAGGATCGATGGTACGAGAAATGATTTTTTGAGCACTTAGTATAAACTCAGCCATAATTACAATTGGATCAATTGTTTCATGAGGTTTAGCACCATGTCCTCCTTTACCTTTAATGGTAATCGAGAATTCATCTGGAGAAGCCATGATTGCACCTGGTCTTGAATAAATTGTACCAGTGGGATAACCACTCCAAAGATGAGTACCATAAATTTTATCAACATCGTTTAAACAGCCATCATCAATCATTTCTTGAGAGCCACCTGGCATAATCTCTTCACCATATTGAAAAATAAATACAACATTTCCTTTTAATAAGTGGCGATGTTCATGAACAATTTCAGCAACACCTAATAAAATAGCAGTATGACCATCGTGACCACATGCATGCATAAAACCATCGTTTTTAGATTTATATGGAACGTCGTTTAATTCTTGGACTGGTAATGCATCGAAGTCTGCACGAAATGCAATAGTTGGACCATTTTCTTTCCCTTTAAAAGTTGCCTTGATACCATTTCGTCCTACAGGTGACACAATCTCACAGTCTAAATGACTTAACTGATTGAGAATGTAGTTATGTGTCCACGTTTCTTCAAAAGAAGGCTCTGGATATTGATGCATATAACGACGCATTTGAATCATTCTATTTTCTTTTTCACTGGCTAATTGAAACCAATCAAACACATTGACCACTTCTTCCTAATTATTATGAACTTTAGTATAACAAATTCTACTAAAACTCAGTAGTCACTCATTGTAATTTTAATAAAAGACACACTATCAAATATTAAATGAATTATCTTATAACATAAAATGATTATGATGATAATAAATTATGATGAATCAATAACAAAAGAGAAATGATGAGGCACATGGTTCAGTTGTGATAGATAAAGGCGCAGAAATAGTAAAACATTTAGGCTTACAAGACAAAATTGATTTCCAAAGCGGTACATTATCTAAAGCTATCGATGTCGTAGGTGATTATGTCGCACGCACTAAAAAATGTTAGATCAAGCACTTAAAGTATTAAAAGTTAGAAAAGGGTTAAATATTATTAAATAAACATTTAATTAATTTGAGTCATCTATTAGTTTAAATGTATAAATGGATTGTTTTTCATTTTTAGTGGTACACTAATTGTAAAAAAAGAGGTGTATACATGCTTGAATTAAGAAAACTAGAGTATAAAGATAAAGAAAGTTTAATTCGATATTTACAATATTGGTATGACAACAATGAGAAAATTGTTCCATCTAATGTCGATGTCGCACATTATCAATCTTTTCAACAAATGGTCGAACAATTGAATCATCCACCCGTAAATATGAATACCGTTCCTTCTACAACATTATTTTATTTTAAAAATGATGATATTGTTGGTGCAGTAAATATTCGTCATGAACTTAATGATAAATTAACAAACATTGGAGGACATGTAGGCTATGGCGTCGCCAAACCATACAGAGGAAATGGTTATGCTTCAAGCATGTTAGAAGAAGCACTAAATAGACTAAATAAAATGGGGATACATAAAGTATTGATGACATGTAATCCTTATAATGATGCTTCACAAAAAGTAATAAAAAAACATGGAGGATATGAAATTAATTCGTACATTAAAAAAAACGGCCAGCCAGTAAGTCGATTTGAAATTCCAAATGATGGAAGGTGAAACTGTGAAAGATTTAAAAGTAGTATATGCGCTCATACAAAATCAAGAAAGAAAAGTATTACTTGTTAATAATACAGATGGCGGGGGGTGGTCATTACCAGGAGGAAAGGTAGAAAAGGGAGAGACACTAGTTGAAGCTTTGAAACGTGAAGTAATGGAAGAAACAGGTCTTAATGCTAAGATTGGAGATATCGTAAGTATTAATGAAGGTAAATCCACTCAAATGAATGTACACACATTATTTATTATGTTTAAAGCTACAATTAAAAATGAAGTCATAGATATACAAATGAAAGATGAAATTTCAGAAACAAAATGGATGACTATCGAAGAAGCAGACCAAAAACTTACATACTATAATCATAGTTTAAAAGTATTTTTAGATAATAAAGCTACCTATTATAATGAAGGTATTATAGATTAAACAACAAGTATTATAGCAATCATTTATAGAAAGATAAAAAAATCACTTTTCTCATAAGAAAAGTGATGGTGTCAAAAGTTTATAAATAGTTTCATATTGTTATGAAATCGCAAGGCACTATACTATATAAATAGTACCTTTTATTTATAATATAAAGATATCATCAATTTTATATCATCACAGTAATAAGTTAATAAAATCTATAAAAAATTTTAATATTCAATTGATTAGAATATATAATGATTAAATTGGATGATTGCTACTTCTACTCTATTAATTAACAATATCCAAACAATGGAGGTCTACGAAATGCTCGTTTTAAATGAACAGGATCAACAAAACTTATTAGATATGAAAGAAGTGATTGAAGAAGTCAGTCACGCGTTACAGGTGTTTTCAGAAGGAAAAACTGAAACGCCATTACGTTATGTATTACCTTTTAATAAAGAAAATAGATACTTAGTGATGCCAGCTTTATCAGATGAATTAAATATTGTCGGTATTAAAACAGTCACTTTCGCACCTAATAATCCTAAACTAGATAAAAAAACAATTACTGGATCAGTCTTGCTGAGCGATTATGAGACAGGAGAAACCCTTGCTGTACTTGATGGTAGTTATTTAACTAAGATTCGTACGGGCGCCATTTCAGGTGTAGCTACAAAATATTTAGCACGTGAAGATGCAAAAACATTGTGTGTGATTGGCGCTGGAGATCAAGCTGAGGGGAATATTAGCAGTGAGAGATATTGAAATGCTTCATATCTCGAGTCGTACAAGAGCTAAAGCTGAAAAATTGGCTGAATTTGTGAAACAAACGTATCACGTGTCAACAAAAGTCTTCGATGAAGCAGATCAAGCTATGGAAAACGCAGATATTGTTGTGACAGCTACAAATTCAAATAAACCGGTGTATTCTCATTCATTACATCCCGGTGTTCATTTAAATGCAGTAGGTTCATTTAAACCTGAAATGCAAGAACTCCCTTCAGAAACGATGTTGATTGCTAATAAAATAGTTGTTGAATCTACAGAAGCAGCAATGGAAGAAACAGGTGATTTAAAAGTACCATTAGAAGAAGGCATCCTTACTGAGCGATCACTACATGGTGAACTAGGAGATATTGTAAGTGGAAAAATATCTGGACGTGATGATGAAGAAGAAGTGACAGTATTTAAATCAGTAGGTTTAGCTATTGTAGATATAGTGGTGGCACAATACTTTTATAAAAAAGCCCAACAAACTAATTAACCCTATACTGTATAAAACATAGATACCGTATCAGTGATAACGTAGACATGGCTGATGCGGTATTTTTATTGTATAAAGAAAATCAATAAGAGTGATACAAAATATTTCTTCATGTTAGTCTCCTTTTAAAAATAATTTACAAGTTTATAGTAGCCTATAGGCATTGAGATATAAGAAGGAAAAAAATAATTTACGATAATTTTAAAAATGATTAACAAACAAAACGTAAGTTAAATCAAATAATTTATTAGAAGAATAAAATTATCACTTTAACGTATAATCTAATGATATATGTAAGCATTTTTATAACATAGTGAATCTAGGAATATGAGGAGTTCTAAAAAAACACTATTAGGATATATAAGACAAAGGGAGAAATGACAATGAAGAGAATTGTAATTACAGGAGCACTAGGACAAATAGGAACTGAATTGGTACTAAAATGTAGACAATTATATGGGAAAAATAATGTATTAGCCACTGATATTAGAGAGCCAGAACCACATTCATTGATTAGTGACAGCCCATTTGAATTACTTGATGTAACAGATCGTGACGCAATGATGGGTGTAGTAGAAGACTTTAGAGCAGATACACTTATGCATATGGCTGCATTACTTTCTGCAACAGCTGAAAAAAATCCGTTGCAGGCTTGGGATTTAAATATGGGTGGGTTAATAAATGCTTTAGAAACTGCAAGAATGTATGACTTACATTTCTTTATGCCAAGTTCAATTGGGGCATTTGGTGCGTCTACACCTAAGAAAAACACACCTCAAAATACGATTCAACAACCGACAACAATGTACGGAATAAATAAAGTTGCAGGTGAATTATTATGCCAATATTACTTTAAAAAATTTGGCGTCGACACACGTAGTGTAAGATTTCCAGGGCTCATTTCACATGCCAAAAAGCCAGGCGGAGGTACTACAGATTACGCAGTAGAAATATATTTCGAAGCGGTTAGACATGGTCACTACACGAGCTATATCGCTAAAAATACGTATATGGATATGATGTATATGGATGATGCCATTGATGCGATTATTCAACTTATGGAAGCGGATAGTAAGAAACTTGTAACACGCAATGGTTATAATTTAAGCGCAATGAGTCTTGAACCTGAGATGATTAAGAAAGAAATTCAGAAATATATTCCAGAATTCACCTTAGATTATGATGTCGATCCAGTAAGACAAACGATTGCAGATACATGGCCAGATAATATTGATACCAGTTATTCTCGAAAAGAATGGGGCTTTAATCCAAAGTATCATTTGGCTAAAATGACAGAAACAATGATACGAACGATTAAAGAAAAGACATAAGTTCATAATTAAAAAGGTGCCTTTGGAATTTGACTCTCTTTTAAAGAATAAAAAAAGAAAAGGGTTTCATTTTTTATTTTGTTTGAATTTTTAGAAAATTTATTGAATAGACTATCTGAGATTGCTATAATTTATATTAAATCTTATTCATGAAATATATTAGGAGGCTTCAACATGTCAGAAAAAGTTAAATTTGAACAACGTGACACACTTAAAGAAAAACCAGAAGGAAATCTTGGATTTGGGCAATATTTTACTGACTATATGTTAAGTGTAGATTATGATGAAGAAAAAGGCGGTTGGCAAGAATTAAAAATTGTTCCTTATGCACCGTTTGAAATTTCTCCAGCAGCACAAAGTTTACACTATGGTCAAGCTGTATTTGAAGGTTTAAAAGCATATAAACATAATGGTGAGGTCGTATTATTCCGTCCAGATCAAAACTTCAAACGTATCAATGATTCATTAGCGCGTTTAGAAATGCCTAAAGTAGATGAAGAATTATTATTAGATGGTTTGAAACAACTTGTTGATATCGAACGTGATTGGGTACCAGAAGGCGAAGGGCAATCTTTATATATTCGTCCATTCGTATTCGCTACAGAAGGTATTTTAGGAGTTCGTGCTTCTAAAAAATATAAATTATTAATTATCTTATCTCCATCAGGTGCTTACTACGGCGGTGATACATTAAAATCAACAAAAATTTATGTTGAAGATGAATATGTACGTGCAGTTCGTGGAGGGGTAGGTTTTGCCAAAGTAGCAGGTAACTATGCAGCAAGTTTATTAGCACAAACCAATGCGAATAACTTAGGATATGATCAAGTATTATGGTTGGACGGCGTTGAACAAAAATATGTTGAAGAAGTAGGTAGTATGAACATTTTCTTCGTTGAAAATGGCAAATTAGTAACACCTGCGTTAAATGGTAGTATTTTACCTGGTATTACACGTAAATCAATTATCGAATTAGCAAAAGAATTAGGCTATGAAGTCGAAGAACGTAAAGTATCTATTGATGAATTATTTGAAGCTTACGATAAAGGTGAATTAACAGAAGTATTTGGTTCTGGTACGGCAGCAGTCATCTCTCCAGTAGGTACATTAAAATATGAAGATAGAGAAATTGTGATTAATAATAACGAACCTGGAGAAATCACTAAAAAATTATATGACACATACACTGGTATCCAAAGTGGTAAATTAGAAGATAAACATGGTTGGAGAGTCATTGTGCCGGAATATAAATAACTTGTAAAAACAAGCTGGAAACGTTATGACTACGTGGTTTCTAGCTTGTTATTTTTCATTTTAGATCAACTTTTGGGGAGCATATAAAAAAGTGAGTTGGCTTCTTTTTTGCATAAAAAACCACTCTTAACATAGCTTATGTCGAACTAAGTAAGAGTGGTGACGTAAAATAAATAAGGAGCAAAATATTATAACAAAATATTCTGCTAATTAAATTATACCCTTTACAAATAAAGATAAACATTTTTTTATCATTTTAATAATTAATTAGATTTAAATGTAAAAAATATTATTTTTTATTTCAATAGTATAGATAATTAAATTTTATTATGTAATAATAAGTAATGAGATTACCTAAATGACAACCCTTGACTTAGTGTTTTTCTTCTATTACAAATACCATATACCTAATACCATTATTACTTAGGTAATCTCAACATTTGAAATTCATTTAAATGATATAGATCTTTAGGGGCATAAAGCTCCTTTTTTTATGCGAAAAAAAGCCTCACTCGTACACGACTAGTAAGACTAAGTTTCAATGAAAGTAATGCTAACTATGATGTTGCTCTATTTGATTACCTTAATCCAATTTTTATCCGTGATTTGGATCATCTTAGAGTAATTAATACGATATATATTTGATTCAAGTATCATCAAGAGACCAATAATAAAATAAAGTAAATTGAAAAAGTGGAAAGACAACTTTAAATGATGTCTTTCCACTTTGTTGAGAATAGAAAATATAAGGAATTAGATATTTAAATAATGTGAAGAAATAAAATTAATGAGATACCCCATTAATGCTAATATACCAAGTGATACAAATAATGCAGAAAATCCTCTGCTAATTGTTTTATAAGCGAGTCCTTCATTTTCTGCTAAGAAGAAACTTAATATAAATAATCCAATTCCGATTCCGAATAAAATAAAAATAACGATTAACATGAATATATCCTTTCATTTTTAGTAATGATATGATGAATATCATTACTAAAATTACTCAATAGCATATCACAAAGATATGTTATGGAATTTGATGAATCAGTTCATTCATTTTTTAAGTGAAGATTGTAATCACTGTATTATCTATTAATTAAACCACTTATAGATATAAAAGCAATAAGGCAAATTTTTTGTTATTTTTCAATACATCTTTCTCATTTTTTTGGGAACTTGATGAATAATTTGGACTTCTAGGCAACATTTAATATGAAATAATAGGGAAATCAAGACATTTTAGCATGAATTATATCAACTTAGGCAGAAATATCCCATCAATTAAAATATGTACTAAACTATTAGTTGTAAACATATTTAAGGAGATGAAAACCATGTTAGATATCTTTAATTTCATTAAAAAAGTATATGATTTAGTAAGTGGTATTCTTGTAAATGGTGAACCGAGAAATTAATTAATTGTTTCCCCCTAATCGAATTGAATATATATTTTCATTAAATACTAGTAAAGCACGCTTTTTATTTAGATATAGTTACTAAATAAGAAGCGTGTTTCTTAATATATAATTTAAATTATAGCGAATTAACATTTAGGTATTAAAAGTAAACAATTAAGGAATTGTGTACAATTTTTTAATCGTTTATGATAAAGTTGAAACACATTAAATAAGAGGTGATGATAATGACTGAAGTTAAATATTCAAACAATGAAATTGAAACATTTTCTGATTTTCATAAGAAAAAACATCGTGATACATGTTGTATAGCACCTAAAATTAAATATCATGAAGATAAATTTGTATTTTCTCCAGTTTCTGACGATACTGAAGCATCAAATATTAAAACATTTATTACAGAATGCAAAAACTGTGGAAAAGTAGAATTTTTTAATATAGCACCTGTAAGATTATAAATATATAATGAAATAGAATGTTGATACTTGTCAACTTGTTGTAGAAAATAAAAATGAAGTGATGTATGATATTTTTAGAGACTATTCCCTTACACATAGTCTCATTCCCGTTGAGGCATTAATGCCAAAGTTATTCAAAACTAGTTTTATATATTCTTAGTTGAGTCATACCTAGAGAGGTATGGCTTTTTTTATAAACGTATGCTAAGCAGTTCTTTTACTATACTTAAAAGAACAATGTATATTACAATGAAATACAAAATAAGGAGTGTATATATAAATGGAATGGATATTATTTGATAAAGATGGTACATTAATTGAATTTGATCATAGTTGGGAAAAAATTGGCGTACGTCTGGTAAATAGTTTCCTGGAAACATTTCCTGTAGCGAATAAAGAAGCAACGCTTCGCAAACTAGGCGTTGTTAAAGATACGATTAGTCCGGATTCTGTTATGGGTTCAGGATCGTTAGATGAAATTGTTCATGCGTTTAATGACGAATCAGGAAAAGATGTTTCTAAATGGACGCGTGATACAAGTCAAGCATTAGTAGATAGTCGTGAACCAGAAAATAACTGGATAGATGGCGTTTATGATATGATTCAATCATTACGACAAGAAGGCTATAAAATTGGTATTGTGACTAGCGACTCTGAAAAAGGAGTGACGCAATTTTTAGAAGAAACACATTCTAAAGATGCGTTTGATTTAGTCATTTCTACTGAAGCGCATGCGGCTGAAAAACCCAATCCTGAAGTACTTAAGCCACTTTTTGATCATTACGATGTTAAACCGGAAGATGTAGCCATTGTAGGTGACACAAATAATGATATGAAGACTAAAGTGAATGCAAAGTTAGGTTTAGCCATTGGTGTATTAAGTGGTATCGCAAAAAAAGAGGAACTTGTGGATGCTGATTACGTGATTGAAACAGCTGTGAGTGTACCAGAAGTATTAAAAAAGTATACACAAAATAATTAAACAAAAAGAGATTAAAGTATAATGGTTATTTTCTACATTTATAACATATTGGCAGCCAAGGACTGAATTAAACATGTATTTATACCCATTTTTTAATTCTAGTCCTTCTTGCCTAGATGAGACAGTAAAGTCTGTCTCTCTTTTTTTATCGATGATCTACATTTCGATATGTTTGAATAATATGTGCAATTTTGTCGATAATTGGATCTAAAGAGTCGGGGTTTTCATGAATATCATATTCATTAATATTCACTCTTACTACGGGACAAGCATTAAAATTGTTAATCCAATTTTCATAGCGTTTAAATAACTTTTTCCAATATACTGGATCAGTATTCATTTCCATATCGCGGCCACGTTGATGAATACGATCAATCACTTCATCATAGTCACAATCTAAATAAATTAAAACATCTGGTTTAGGGAAATAGGGTGTCATAACCATTGCTTCAAATAACTCCGAGTAAGTTTTAAAATCTTCTTTACTCATTGTTCCTTGTTCTTCATGCATTTTTGCGAAAATATCAACATCTTCATAAATAGAACGATCTTGTATAAAGCCTCCTCCGTATTCAAACATGCGTTTTTGTTCTTTAAAACGTTCAGCTAAAAAATAAATTTGCAGGTGGAAACTCCAACGTTCAAAATCATTATAGAATTTATCTAAGTAGGGGTTATGGTCTACATTTTCAAAGGAAGTTCTGAAATTGAGTTTATCAGCAAGCGCTTGAGTTAATGTAGATTTTCCTACGCCTACCGTTCCAGCAATTGTAATAATTGCATTTTGAGGGATACCGTAATTATTCATATTTTATATCTCCTATCATGGGTTTAATTTGGTTTAAAATCAATTGATAATCTGATTCATTTTGTACAAAATCTAAATCAGAAGTGTCGATTAAAATCACATTAGCACCGTCGTTTTTTAATGTTTCATAAAATGATAAATAATCCTTTTTTAAATTAAGTAAGTAGCTATCTTCAATTTGATGTTCAAAGCTACGGTTACGTTTAGCAATACGACGTTTCAGTACATCTAAATCAGCATCTAAAAAGATGATCATATTAGGTAATTCAAGATCTTCAGTTAAAATATTGAAAATACGATTGAATTTATCAAATTCTGATTCGTTAAGTGTATTGCGCGCAAAGATTCTATTTTTATAAATATGGTAATCACTTACCACACCTTGATTAATTTTTGCAATATCTTGTGCTTGTTTATAACGATTACAAAGGAAGAACATTTCAGTTTGAAAACTCCATTTTGAAATATCATCATAAAAATCAGAAAGAAAGGGGTTTTCATTAATGATTTCATTTTCTTCATAATAATTAAAGGTTTGGCTAATTTTATGAGTAAGAGACGATTTGCCAACGCCAATCGGACCTTCTATTGCAATAAATGGTTTATTCATAATTACATCTCCAAATGTTAAAATAGACATTGAGTATTTTATCATAAGTAAGGGATGACACATATGACAAATGATGAATTTTACATGAAATGTGCAATTGAAGAAGCGAAAAAGGCTCGACAGCTTGGTGAAGTTCCAATCGGAGCAGTGATAGTTAAAGATAACGACATTATTTCACGTGCCCATAATTTAAGAGAAACCCTGCAACAGCCTACTGCTCATGCTGAACACTTAGCAATAGAACGGGCAGCTAAAGTCATAGGAAGTTGGCGTTTAGAAGATTGTACATTATATGTCACATTAGAACCTTGTGTCATGTGTGCTGGAACGGTTGTAATGAGTCGTATACCACGAGTTGTATATGGCGCGATGGATCCTAAAGGAGGATGCAGTGGTAGTTTAATGGATTTACTACAACAACCACAATTTAATCATCGTGCAATTGTTGAACAGGGTGTGTTAGAAGAAGCGTGTAGCAATTTATTGAGACAATTTTTCCGTGATTTAAGAGCTAAAAAAGTTAAAAGAAACACATCACCGTACAAAAGATGATAAATTTGTTAGAATAGGAGCGGTAAAACAAATTTAAATTTTGTAATTGTGTTCACTGAATATGTATGTTCTAAAATATAATAGCTGTAAGTTGAGCTAATGAAATGAGGTAACGGCATGATTAAACTGATTGCAACAGATATGGATGGGACACTGTTAAATGCAGCACATGAAATTTCAGAAGAAAATATTAACGCGATTAAATATGCTCAATCAAAAGGGATTACAGTAGTCATTGCAACGGGTCGTGCGTTTTATGAAGCAAGCACGCCCATGGCTGAAACAGATTTAAAAGTGCCTTATATTTGTTTAAATGGTGCAGAAGTACGTGATGAATCATTCAATATTATGAATACCTCTCATTTAAATCATGAATTAGTAGAACGAATTAAAGCGATTCTTGATCGAGAAGACGTGTACTACCAAGTGTATACGAATAGAGGGATTTATACAGAAGATCCAACACGTGATTTAGATATCTATCTAGATATTGCAAGAAATGCAGGCCAACAAGGTGATGTTGAAAAGATTAAAGCAGGGATTCAAAAACGTATAGATAACGGGACACTCAAAATTGTCGATAATTACAAGGATATTGAAGATATTCCGGGAGAACTGATAATGAAAGTACTGGCGTTTAATCCAGATCTTGAAAAAATTGAACGTATTGGAAAAGAATTATCGGCCATATCAAGTCTTGCTGTTTCATCATCATCACGTGGTAATTTAGAAATTACGCATTCAGATGCTCAAAAAGGAATTGCATTAGAAACTATTGCTAATCAACTTCATATTGACTTACAAGATGTCATGGCGTTAGGAGATAATTTAAACGATGTATCCATGCTTGAACGCGTAGGCTATCCAGTTGCGATGGACAATGCGATGCCCGAAGTGAAAGCTATAGCTAAATTGATTACAGATACCAATGAACATAGTGGTGTAGGTAAAGCAATTATGAAAGTTTTAACTGAAGAGAAATAAATAATATTTAAGAGGTGTTAGAACGAAATGAAAGGACTTATTGTAGTAGGAAGTGCACAAGTAGGTTCACATACCAATGCACTAGCTAAATATTTAACAGGACAATTCGATAATCATGATGTCGACGTAGATATTTTTGATTTAGCTGAAAGACCATTAAATCAACTTGATTTTTCAGGAACAACACATTCAACAGAGGAAATTAAAGCCAATACAAAAGCGTTCCAAGACAAAGCAATGGAAGCGGATTTCCTAATTTTTGGTACGCCAAATTATCATGGTTCATATTCAGGCATTTTAAAAAATGCGTTAGATCACATTAATATGGATTATGTCAAAATGAAACCAGTGGGCTTAATTGGTAACAGTGGCGGTATCGTAAGTTCAGAACCACTCTCACATTTACGTGTCATTGTTCGTAGTTTATTAGGTATTGCTGTACCTACACAAATTGCAACACATGATTCGGACTATGCAAAATTAGAAGACGGCACACTGTATTTAAATGACGAAGAATTCCAATTACGCGCAAAATTATTTGTTGATCAAATTGTATCATTTGTCAATAATAGTCCGTACGAACATTTAAAATAAATTATAATAATGTAAAAAAATACATTTATAAAGGAAGAAACGAGTTTAAAGAGGCTGGGACATAATTATCTTAGACGAATGAAAAAAGACAATTTCTATTGAAATAATATAGAAATTGTCTTTTTTCATTTATCCAGAAACTTTATGTCCCGGACTCTATTTTGCTAGGAATTATGTCCAAGCTTCGACTTTTTTTGGATTTTATATTCTAGACTATTTTTTGATAAAAATTAAACATTCACTTTATTTATAGTCACAATTTAAAAAGCATAAAATAATAAAAAAGTTTAAATTTTAAAATATGTGGTAAAATTAAATGGCATTAAATAGTTATTTATTTATTTTGTTAACTATTTTTAATTAAAGCTTTAAAATTGCCATCTATTTATGTATAATTTTTATTGTATTTTACATGATTTTTTAAGTGATTTGTAAAATGCTTATTTAGGACGATTAAAAATTAGGGAGTGATTTATTTGAAGAAAAACTCAAATAGTAGACTGGATTTTCTACCGAATAGACACAATAAATATTCAATTAGAAAATTCACTGTGGGTACAGCATCTATTTTAGTGGGAGCAACATTAGTGTTTGGAGCGAGTGAAGAAGCACATGCTGCTGAAAACACTACAGATGCAACATCAACTAGTAGTGAGAGTTTAGAAAGTAATTCAACAAATCAGGTTGTTACAGAACAACCATCAACAGAAGAAAAAGCAACAACAGAACCACGATCAACAGAAGAAAAAGCAACAACAGAACAACCATCAACAGAAGAAAAAGCAACAACAGAACAACCATCAACAGAAGAAAAAGCAACAACAGAACAACCATCAACAGAAGAAAAAGCAACAACAGAACAACCATCAACAGAAGAAAAAGCAGCAACAAAACAACCATCAACAGAAGAAAAAGCAACAACAAAACAACCATCAACAGAAGAAAAAGCAACAACAAAACAACCATCAACAGAAGAAAAAGCAACAACAAAACAATCATCAACAGAAGAAAAAGCAACAACAGAACAACCATCAACAGAAGAAACAACAACTAAACCGGCTAATTCGAAACAATCAGAACTATCAAGCAATGAAGACAAAGAAAGTAATATAAATTTAACTGATGATAACAAGACAACAAACGATAGTGTAACAAGTGATAAGAAAGCCATTGCTTCAAAAATGAATGAACCTATCGTATCCGATGATAGTTCTGTAACAGACAAAAAAGCTTATACAGATGATGTTGTCAGTAACTTAAATGTAGATACTGATAATAAAGAAGCTATTACAAATGCGGTAAGCAATGATATTGATTTAGAAAATGCGTCGCAAGATGAGATTAATAATGCAATTGTAGCAGAAGCGTTAAAAACGGATTTTACAAATTCAGATTATGGATTTAATAGTCCGTTTATGACATTAGCTTCACTAACACCTAAGGCAGCATCAACTACAAATGCGACGAATGATTCAAATTTAGGATCAAGAGCGATTACGACATTTGCTGCTGATACAACTTCAGGTACGAATGTGAATGATAAAGTTAATGCTACTAATATAGCTATTACTGATAATTCATTTGACCCTAACAATCATGGTTCGTCAACTCTAATTTCAAATTTCACCGTAAATGGTAAAGTTAATCAAGGAGATTATTTTACAGTAAAATACCCTGAGAATTTTTCAATAGATGGGGATTTCGATTACAGAAGTAAAAATAATATTATGGTAACTGATCCACTGAATGACTTTAATGGTAATACAGTAGCCACAGGAAAATACAATACTACCGATAAAACTGTAACATATACATTTACTGATTATGTCAATAATAAAAAAAATATTAGTGGAAACATATTTTTACCAATATGGACAGATAGAGAAAAAACACCTGACTCAGGTGATTATAATGTAAGTTTTAATGTTGCTGATGAAACTCTTGATACTTCAATAAATGTAGATTATACTTCACCAATTAAACCTAAAGGTGCCGTGAAAGGTGATAATAAACCAGGTATTACATCATTTATAACTAAAATCGATAAGAATCCAAACAACCCAACTTATAAACAAACTATTATTGTAAATCCATTAGAAAATAGATTAAATGATTCTAGGGTGAAAGTATATGGATATAATCCTGATAAAGGAGGAAGAGCTGGATCAAGTGCAGTTGTTGATAGACAAAACACTAGTTTTAAAATATATAGAGTTAATGATTCAAATAAACTAAATGATAGTTACTATATTAATCCTGATGATCCAAACTTAACAGACGTTACTACTGATTTTGATAAGTGGATTTACTTTAATGGAGGTAATATTGCAGATATACAGTTTGGAGATATAGATTCTACTTATGTTATTACTGTAGATGGTCATTATAATCCTAATAGTACAAACCCTATACGTACAAGAGTCGAAGCATTAAATCGCATTGCTGAAGGTAGTGCTAATAGAATTAATTATACATTCGATAACGAGAATATAATTAGAACAACTGGTGGTAGCGCTAATGGAGAAGATATACAAAGATACAATTTAGGTGACTATGTTTGGGAAGATACAAACCAAAATGGTTTACAAGATAGTAATGAAAATGGTATTAGTGGAGTAACAGTCACATTAAAAGATGTTGATGGAAATATTCTTACAACAACAACAACAGATGATGCTGGTAAATATCAATTTACTAATTTAATTAATGGTACTTATAAAGTGGAATTTGAAACTCCAGCAGGATTTACTCCAACTGACGCGAATGTTAATAATGATACTGCGGATGAAAGTGATTCAGATGGTTTATCGGCCATTGGTGTTATTAATGACGCTGATAATTTGACTATTGATAGTGGATTCTATAAACAACCTGCAGAAAAATATCAGGTGGGAGACCGCGTTTGGTATGATACAAACAAAAATGGCATTCAAGATGAAGGTGAAAATGGCATCGGTGGTGTAACTGTATTACTTAAAAAAGATAATCGTACGATTGCTAATACTGTTACAGATAATGCTGGTAAATATGGTTTCTATGATTTAGAAAAAGGTCAATATACAATTGAATTTATCAAACCAGATAATTACCATGTTTCTCCTCAAAATGCTGGTAATCGTGAAGTAGATTCAGACGGTTTAGTGGTATCAGTAGATTTACAAAGTAATGATGACTCTTATGATTTAGGTTTATATAAAGCTATTGATAATGGTTATGAAATTACAGTTGAAGATGTAAGCTACAAAAATGTTGTACGTGAAAATCAAAATTTAACTAAAAATACAATTCAGTTAGTTCAACAAGGTGAAGATGGTCGAGATCGTGTCTTCTACAAGGAACTTGGATATAATCCAGACCTTACAGGTATTGATGATTCAAAATTATTAGAAGAAGATGGCTATTATTGGCAAGAAGTCCGTCGTGATAATCTTTACAGCCCACAAGATGCTATTATTGAATATAATTTAGATAATAATGAAGGCGTTACAAACATCACATATAATCCTACAACAAATCAATTTAAAGTAGAGTATTCAGATAGAGAACCTGAATATATTGATGGTCCTAACCCTAAAGATGGTAAAGATGGTAAAGATGGTCAATCAGTAACGACAGTTACAGAACGTGGTACACAAGGTGACCAAACAGGATCATACATTCGTACTTATTACATCAATGCTGACGGAAGCCGTGGAGATTTAATTAGCGAATCATTTGTAGCCGATGGTAAAGACGGCGAAGATGGTGCGAACGGTAAAGATGGTAAAGATGGTAAAGACGGTAAAGACGGTGAAAATGGTGCGAACGGTAAAGATGGTCAATCAGTAACGACAGTTACAGAACGCGGTACAAAAGGTGACCAAACAGGATCATACATCCGTACTTATTACATCAATGCTGACGGAAGCCGTGGAGATTTAATTAGCGAATCATTTGTAGCCGATGGTAAAGACGGCGAAGATGGTGCGAACGGTAAAGATGGTAAAGACGGTGAAAATGGTAAAGATGGTCAATCAGTAACGACAGTTACAGAACGCGGTACAAAAGGTGACCAAACAGGATCATACATCCGTACTTATTACATCAATGCTGACGGAAGTCGTGGAGATTTAATTAGCGAATCATTTGTAGCCGATGGTAAAGACGGCGAAGATGGTGCGAACGGTAAAGATGGTAAAGACGGTGAAAATGGTGCGAACGGTAAAGATGGTCAATCAGTAACGACAGTTACAGAACGCGGTACAAAAGGTGACCAAACAGGATCATACATCCGTACTTATTACATCAATGCTGACGGAAGCCGTGGAGATTTAATTAGCGAATCATTTGTAGCCGATGGTAAAGACGGCGAAGATGGTGCGAACGGTAAAGATGGTAAAGACGGTGAAAATGGTAAAGATGGTCAATCAGTAACGACAGTTACAGAACGCGGTACAAAAGGTGACCAAACAGGATCATACATCCGTACTTATTACATCAATGCTGACGGAAGTCGTGGAGATTTAATTAGCGAATCATTTGTAGCCGATGGTAAAGACGGCGAAGATGGTGCGAACGGTAAAGATGGTAAAGACGGTCAATCAGTAACGACAGTTACAGAACGCGGTACAAAAGGTGACCAAACAGGATCATACATCCGTACTTATTACATCAATGCTGACGGAAGCCGTGGAGATTTAATTAGCGAATCATTTGTAGCCGATGGTAAAGACGGTGAAAATGGTGCGAACGGTAAAGATGGTAAAGACGGTGAAAATGGTAAAGATGGTAAAGATGGTCAATCAGTAACGACAGTTACAGAACGCGGTACAAAAGGTGACCAAACAGGATCATACATCCGTACTTATTACATCAATGCTGACGGAAGTCGTGGAGATTTAATTAGCGAATCATTTGTAGCCGATGGTAAAGACGGCGAAGATGGTGCGAACGGTAAAGATGGTAAAGACGGTCAATCAGTAACGACAGTTACAGAACGCGGTACAAAAGGTGACCAAACAGGATCATACATCCGTACTTATTACATCAATGCTGACGGAAGCCGTGGAGATTTAATTAGCGAATCATTTGTAGCCGATGGTAAAGACGGTGAAAATGGTGCGAACGGTAAAGATGGTAAAGACGGTGAAAATGGTAAAGATGGTAAAGATGGTAAAGATGGTCAATCAGTAACGACAGTTACAGAACGCGGTACAAAAGGTGACCAAACAGGATCATACATCCGTACTTATTACATCAATGCTGACGGAAGCCGTGGAGATTTAATTAGCGAATCATTTGTAGCCGATGGTAAAGACGGTGAAAATGGTGCGAACGGTAAAGATGGTAAAGATGGTCAATCAGTAACGACAGTTACAGAACGTGGTACAAAAGGTGACCAAACAGGATCATACATCCGTACTTACTACATCAATGCTGATGGAAGTCGAGGAGATTTAATTAGCGAATCATTCGTAGCCGATGGTAAAGACGGTGAAAATGGCGAGAACGGTAAAGACGGTAAAGACGGTAAAACACCAAGTATTGAACAACAACCAATTCTTGATAAAGATGGTAAACAAATTGGTGTGACAATCATTACGAAAGATGGTGATGGTCACGAAGTGAACCGTCAAGATATCTATAATGGTAAAGACGGTAAAACACCAAGTATTGAACAACAACCGATTCGTGATAAAGATGGTAATCAAGTTGGCGTAACGATTGTTGTCAAAGATGGCGATGGAAAAGAAATAAGTCGTGAAAATGTTTATAACGGACAAAATGGTAAAGATGGCAAAGACGGTAAAGATGGCCAAAACGGTAAAACACCAAGTGTTGAGCAACAACCAATTCGCGATAAAGATGGTAACCAAGTTGGTGTAACAATTATTGTTAAAGATGGTGATGGCCACGAAGTGAGCCGCCAAGACATCTATAATGGTAAAGATGGCAAAGACGGTAAGGATGGCAAAGATGGTCATTCAGTTACAGCAGCCACAGAACGTGGTACAAAAGATGGTCAATCAGGATCATATATCCGTATTTACGAAGTGAACCCAGATGGAAGTCAAGGTAAATTAATTAGCGAAACATTTGTAGCCGATGGCTTAAATGGCAAAGACGGTAAAGATGGTAAAACGCCAAGTATTGAACAACGTCCAATCAAAGATAAAGATGGTAACACAATTGGTGTAACAATTATTACAAAAGATGGTGATGGTAAAGAAATTAATCACCAAGATATTTACAATGGTAAAGATGGTAAAACACCAAGTGTTGAACAACAACCAGTTTACGATAATAATGGTAAACAAATCGGTGTGACTATTATTACAAAAGATGGTAATGGTAATGAAACGGGTCGCCAAATCATCTTTAATGGTCATGATGGTAAAGACGGTAAGACACCAAGTATTGAACAACAACCAATTCTTGATAAAGATGGTAAACAAATTGGTATAACGGTTATTGTTAAAGATGGTAATGGTAAAGAAGTTAGCCGTGAAAACATCTACAATGGTAAAGATGGTAAAGATGGTCAAGGTAATACACCGAATATCACTAATATTTATACTAATATTGAAAACAACATCATTGTTGTTATAAATGGCAATATTGAAATCACTGTGCCATGTGGTTGTGATGATGATATAATTCCAAACCCACCAAATGATAATGATTCAGATGCAGATGCAGACAGTGACGCAGACGCAGACAGTGACGCAGATGCAGACAGTGATGCAGACGCAGACAGTGATGCAGACGCAGACAGTGATGCAGACGCAGACAGTGACGCAGATGCAGACAGTGATGCAGACGCAGACAGTGATGCAGACGCAGACAGTGATGCAGACGCAGACAGTGACGCAGATGCAGACAGTGATGCAGACGCAGACAGTGATGCAGACGCAGACAGTGATGCAGACGCAGACAGTGATGCAGACGCAGACAGTGACGCAGATGCAGATAGTGATGCAGACGCAGACAGTGACGCAGATGCAGACAGTGATGCAGACGCAGACAGTGATGCAGATGCAGACAGTGATGCAGATGCAGACAGTGACGCAGATGCAGACAGTGATGCAGACGCAGACAGTGACGCAGATGCAGACAGTGACGCAGATGCAGACAGTGATGCAGATGCAGACAGTGATGCAGGCGCAGACAATGATGCAGGTTCAGAGAACAAACAACATGATAAAGAACAATTGCCTGATACTGGTAACAAAGAACAAACAAATGGTACATTGTTAGGTTCATTATTCGCTGCAGCAGGATCATTATTCTTTGCTAGCAAACGCCGTAAAAATAAAAAAGAAAATAAATAATTGTCTTTAAAGTCAGATAGATACTAATAAAAAGAAAGCTAGGTCATTAAAACGGCCTGGCTTTTTTATATAAAGATAATAATTATTGTTATAATATATGTAAGATTAATTTATTTGAGTGGAGGTTAACATGAGTTTAGAAACTAAAGTTAAAGAATTAGTACAAGAAGTAAAAAATACAGAACAAGTTGAGAAATATATTTTTTTAAGCATGGGAAAACCTAATATTAAAGCTCAAGTGAAGCTCTTAAAAAATTTACGTTATTTAGAAAGAGATATTTTAAAACATTGTAAAAATTTCAAGAAAAAATCGGGGGAAGTACCACATTGGATAAAATTGGATGCTGTGACGCAGATTGAAACAGTTTCTTTTAATTCAGTAAAGGAAGAACTAATTGAAACACGTCGGAATTATATTGATTTTGGTATTGCTTTTGATTCTTATTGGAACATGACTTTTTTACCCGAGGAAATTAACGCTAATGCTTTTGTACGACCTGACAAGAAAACTAAACAAATGTTTTTATCAGAAGATAATATCAATAATTATTTAAGAAAATACACTATGCATAAAAAGGGATATTCTCATCAATTTTTTGAAAATAAAGAAGTTATTAAGTTTTGGACTAAAGGGTATATTTTAATTTTAGATGAAGAAAAAATATACGAATTGCATGAAAAAGGTTATGAAAAAGGTTTGAGAAGAGTAGATGATTTACATGACGAAATTGACAATTTAATTCAAAACGGTGTTAAATTTCTTCAAGGAATGTTATATAACAATGGTCGCTATAATTATGGATATTTTCCACATTTCGATAAAGAAATTAGCTTTTATAATATGTTAAGACACTCGTCATCAACCTATGCATTAATAGAGGGGCTAACCTATTTAGGAAGAGATTTAAATTCTATTGAAAAAGCAATTGACTATGTTATAAATAATTATATTTATGAATATGATAATAAAGGTTATGTATTCGATGATACTAAAGATATAAATGAAATTAAATTAGGACAAAACGCAGCCTTTATTTTTGCAGTATGTGAATATCTAAAAGTAAATCGTAATGAACGTTATCTTAAAGCTGCGCAAAAAGTAGCAAAAGGTATTATTTCAATGATTAATAAAGACACGTATGAAACCACACATGTTTTAAATTATCCTGATTTGACAGTAAAAGAAAAATTTAGAATTGTTTATTATGATGGTGAAGCATGTTTAGCATTATTAAGATTATATCAACAAGATCATAATGAGATATGGCTATATACTGTAAAGAAATTAATGAATTACTTTATAGAAAATCGTTATTGGCAGTATCATGATCATTGGCTTGGGTATTGTACTAATGAACTAGTACAAATCGATCCTAAAGAAAAATATTTTGAATTTGGTATAAAAAATGTCAATACACATTTAGATTATATTGAACAACGTGAAACGACATTTCCAACATTTTTAGAAATGTTAATGGCAACTTATAAATTAATACAGAAAGCTAAGGAAACAGGTTTCGAACATATCGTTCATCATTTAATAGATGAGCAACGATTGATTGATGTGATTTATACAAGGGCAGAGTATCAACGTGTTGGATTTTTCTATCCAGAAGTAGCAATGTATTTTAAAAATCCAAGTCGTATTCTGGGTAGTTTCTTTATCAAACATCATGGATATCGAGTCAGAATTGATGATATTGAACATTATATTTCAGGTTATGTTCAATTTCAAAAAGCTTTTAAAAAATAAAACAACCCCTATATTTAGTGTATGTGTTCACTCAATATAGGGGATATTATTTATTTTCTATATTTTAATCTTGCAAAAGCATCGTGTTGGTGAATGGATTCTTCGTTTCGACATTCAATGTCAAAGCCATCAATCCAGTCAAAATCTACTAAATCTGCAGCAATTAAACGAATTAAATCTTCAACGAAACGTGGATTTTCATATGCACGTTCTGTTACGCGTTTTTCATCTGGACGTTTTAAAATTGGATAAAGAATAGAGCTTGCATTTGCTTCCATTGCATCTAAAATCTTTTCTTTGTAATCATCTATCATTTCAGAATTTTTATCTAAATACACTTTTACTGTTACAACACCACGTTGATTATGAGCAGAGTATTCGCTAATTTCTTTAGAGCAAGGACAAAGTGTCGTTACAGTAGCTGTGAGGGTAAGTTCTTTACGCGTTACTTGATCTTTATGAATTGCTAAACCGTAAGTAACATCAGCATGACCCACTGCTTTGATATGAGTTACAGGACTATAACGATCAAAGAACCATTTACCTGAAACGTCTACTCCCGCAGCATTTTGTTTCATATTGTCTTGTAATGTACGTAATACTTGATATAGTGTATCGAAATCCAGTTCTAAACCATTATTATAATGTTTCTCAACACTTTCTAAGATGCGACTCATGTTAATCCCTTTTTCATCTTTATTTAAGCTTGTTGAGAAACTAAATGTACCTGCTGTTTGAAATTGATCGATTTTAACAGGATATACTAAATTTTTAATACCCACTTCTTCAATTTCAAATAAGAAGTTTTTATGTGTACTTTGTAAGTCAGTCATTTCATTTTTAGTGGTAGGTTTTGTACCTTTGATAGGGTCTACTGAACCAAAATGTTTCCAGCGACCTTCTCGAGTAGATAAATCAAATTCAGTCATTCGTTTATTGTACCTCCTCTAATGATTTTAATTGTCGAAACGATATGTCCAATAAGGTTCGACTTCTAGAAAACTTTGTGTTTCTCCGCCAACTTCAGGGCTAGCTAATTGTTTTAAGAAAGGACCTGTTTGAGATTTATGAGCTTCAAACGCTTGTAATTTAATCTCTTTATATTGACTAATGTCATTTAATATATCAGGTTCTCCTAAAATATCCGGTGCATCATTACTGAATGCTACGAGTTGAAGTCTTGGACGTTCTTCTTTAGGCATACGTCCTACTGTTCTTACGACAGCTTCAGCTGTTGCTTCATGGTCTGGATGTACGGCAAATTTTGGATAAAATGAAATAATCACTGATGGATTTGTCTCCTCAATCAATGTTTTTACCATATCATCCATTTGCTCATGTGGTTCAAATTCTACTGTTTTATCTCTTAAACCCATTTTACGTAAATCAGTAATACCAATCACTTTCATAGCAGCTTCTAATTCTTTTTCGCGAATATAAGGTAGTGACTCTCTTGTAGCAAAAGGGGGATTGCCTAAATTACGTCCCATTTGTCCTAATGTGAGACAGGCATAAGTGACAGGCACCCCTTTTTCAATATAACTTGCGATTGTCCCAGCAGATGAGAAGGTTTCATCATCGGGATGTGGAAATATCATTAGTACATGTCTTTCATCTTTCATGAATCTTCCTCCTCTATACTGTGAATGGCTGTTCACTGATTTCAATCGTTGCAGCCAATTGTCCTTCGTAATTAAATCCAGCTATTAAAAATTCATTATTATCATTGATTTCATAGTGCGTCAGGCCTTGCACATATACCCAACCTCCATCACGAAGTTTCAACCCAACACGAAAAGGATCTTTATCTCCGCCCTTTAGTTGCGCATGTTCATATGTGACTTGTATATTTCGTAAAAACGTACCTGCATTAAACACACGTTGATCAAAATGGTTAGCATATGCACCATTCGTCGTTTCAACATGCAAATAGACAGGTTTGTTTTCAAATGTAGTTAATAATCGTTGTACTTCTTCAGCTTTAATGGGTTCCAACACGTTCACTCCTTGCAACCATACAATGTGTTTATCTATCTATTTTACTAAAAAGAACGACTGAATTGTACATCTATGCTCAATTTATTTATAAATGAAAGAAAATAATTCGAAGTGATTTAAAGGTTTAAAAATATTTAACATGGGTATCTATATTACTATGACAATGATACGAAAGGAAGTTTGTAATGGAATTACAATTAGCAATCGATTTATTAAATAAAGAAGAAGCAGCAAAATTAGCTAAAAAAGTTGAAGAGTATGTGGATATCGTAGAAATTGGTACACCTATCGTTATTAATGAAGGATTACCAGCTGTTCAACATTTAAATGAAAATATCAATAATGCGAAAGTGTTAGCTGATTTAAAAATTATGGATGCAGCAGACTATGAAGTAAGCCAAGCTATTAAATTTGGCGCAGATGTTGTGACTATCTTAGGTGTTGCAGAAGATGCTTCAATTAAAGGTGCGGTTGAAGAAGCACATAAACATGGTAAACAATTGTTAGTTGATATGATTGCTGTACAAGATTTAGAAAAACGTGCGAAAGAATTAGATGAAATGGGCGCTGATTATATCGCTGTTCATACTGGTTATGATTTACAAGCTGAAGGACAATCTCCATTAGAAAGCTTACGTACAGTTAAATCAGTCATTAAAAATTCTAAAGTAGCCGTAGCTGGTGGTATTAAACCTGAAACAATTAAAGAAATTGTAGCAGAAGAACCTGACTTAGTTATTGTTGGTGGCGGTATTGCTAACGCAGATGATCCTGTAGAAGCAGCTAAACAATGTCGTGAAGCGATTGAAGGTAAATAAAATGCCAACTTTTAACAATTATCATTTAATTCTTGAAGAAATAGATAACACGTTATCACATCTAGAGGATAATGATTATGGACGTTTTGCAAATGAAGTGGTTGGCGCATCTCGTATCTTTACAGCTGGTAAAGGTCGCTCTGGATATGTTGCTAATAGCTTTGCAATGCGTTTGAACCAACTAGGAAAAGATGCATCTGCAATAGGTGAAGCAACAACACCATCTATTAAAGAGCATGATTTATTAATTATTATTTCCGGTTCTGGATCAACAGAACACCTAAGATTATTAGCTGAAAAAGCACATTCAGTTGGTGCTAAAATTGCTTTAATAACAACTAAAAAAGAATCTAAAATTGGCGATGTCGCTGATACAGTGATTGCTTTACCTGCAGGAACGAAACATGAAGCAGAAGGCTCTGAACAGCCGTTAGGTAGTCTATTTGAACAATCTTCACTCATCTTTTTAGATAGTGTCGTGATTGGATTAATGGATGCCTTTAATATTAATGAAGAAGCAATGCAAGACAATCATGCTAATTTAGAATAAATTAGTATGATTAAGAGAGTAGGGATTTCTAATTTAGAAATCCCTATTTTTGTGTATCATTCTAATAAAATTAACTATAAATATATATATACAATAAAAAAAGATATATAATAAATAGTGAATTATGAACTTGTAAAAAATGTAATAATTTAATGATTAAGATGCATAATACATATTATGTTAAAATATACCAATTACATTAAATATTAATGACACATTTTAATTTTATAAGGTAGGAGTTTTATGATGGTGTTTAATAAAAAGCGTATTGAGGAGATATTAGAAGGTCATTGGGTTAATGAACCTTCAGAAAGCTGGCAAGTTAATAATGTTGTAGCAAGTTATGCTCAAGCACGTGAAGATTATCGTTATCAACGACAATCATTATTTATTGCAATAGATAATGATACTTGGAATACACATATCAAAAATACAGATGATTGGAGTGATACTCATAATACCATTTTGCATGCTTTGCCATATATTTCGGGTATTATCGTAAAAACTCCTATTCCACAACTTAATAAAGATATACCCCAATTCGTAGTACAAGATACGTATGAGGCATTGAATAAATTAGCACATACTTCATATGATATGTCTGATGCTACTTTAATTGCTACTGTTGGTACGAATAATAGAGGTATTTATACGGTTAATGCATTATTTGAAGAACTATTATTAAAAAATAAGAATCAAATAGTAATTAAGAAAAAAGAGCACGTAAGTCTTAACATGTTAACAGCTTTAGCAAGCGCATCTGAACACACAGAGTATATTATTTCTAATGCAAGCAATCGTGCATTAATATCAAATCCACAGCAATTTGATAAATATATTCCAGATATTGCTATTATTTCTTCTATAGAAGAAACAAAAAATCAAACAATAGATAATAATGTAGAATTATATACTCAACTTCTTGAAAATATGTTTGTTGATAGTACTGTTATTTTAGATAGTGATAGTAATGATTTTGAAAAAATTTATTCTAAAATAAAAAGATTAAAATTAAATAAAATTACTTATGGAATTATTCCTAACTCAGATGTTTTTATTATGAGAAATAAACAATTAGGTGAATATGAACAAATTAAAGCAAACGTTTTAGGAGAAAATTCGGATTTTCAAACTAAACTAACTGGTCTAGATAATTTACGATACATACTTAGTGTGCTTGCCACTCTAAAAATATTACATATTCCTCTTTATAGGGTAGTAAATTATTTAAAAGATTTTATACCATTGAAAGATCGTCAGCAAGCCATTCAGTATAATACGTTTAGTGGGGATATTTATAATATTGTAGATAGCGATGCTTTACCAACTATAGAGGGAATGGTTGATTCATTCAGCATGTTACATAAACAACGTATTATTTCAAATGGAAGAACTATTGCCATTATTGGAGGTATTTCCGGATTAACTAAGGAAAATGAAGAAAGTCAATATCAAGTATTAGCAGAAGAAATACTTCAAGCTGATATTGATTTAGTCATTGGATTTGGGGAGAAAATGTCATACTGCTTAAAACATTTGCCTGAAATAAAAGTATTGGGGGTATATACATCTGTTAATCAATTGGCGCAAGTAACAGCTGCTATTTTGAAAAATGAGGATAATATTTTAATTAAAGGTAATGACTCTTCAAAAGAATGGTCATTATTACAAGATTTAATTATTAAATATGCGGCACAGCCTATTGAATTTTTAAATATTAAAGATGTTATGCCTCCTAGTGAGGGATATGGTGCAGCAACGTTTAATATGAAAACAGGAAGAAAAGTTGCTCAATATGGTAATCAATATGTGACTCAAAATCAAGGTGCAGGTAATTTATTAATTATACATCGTGTTTTAAACTTATTGTTTGCTAAAAAATTACACCGAAGTCAAACCTTCACACCAGATAATGAAGCGATTACTGCAAGCCGACTAAAAAATGCTGTTCCGCTTGAAAAAAATGATGAAGTTACTTTGGAACATCTTTTATCAGCAGCAATCATTAGTGACGCTCCTAATGCATTAATTATGTTGGCAAATAGTGTGTTAGGATCTAGTGAAAATAGTTTGAAAATGGTTAAAAGTATGGTAAATGCTTTAGGTATAAACAGTTCTATTGCAGAAAATATTACTGGTGAACCGGTAGAAGGTAGACTTCAAAAATTAACTTTAGGTAATTTGTTTATGATAGGTAACTTGTTGTTTACGAATTATCCAGCTGTAAGAGATATATTATCTCTTTCTAGTTATACGTTTAAAAATAGCACATATAGAACAAGAAGTAATTTATATGATTATGGATTAATTACGCATGGATTATTTTATGGTGTCAATGATTCTATTGGTATTGTTCGTTCAAAAATTAATGGAGAAATCTATATTACTGTCGCTTTAGGAGCTAGAAGTGCATTCCATAGAGATGCTATGATATATCAAACATTATCTAAAATAATGAATTCTGATATTCAAAAAACAAAATTAGAAAATATTAGAAAAATAAGAAAATCAACTTATAGAATTAATTTATTAGGCGATACTTATTTTGGTGATTCATATGTGAAACGTACAAATGATGAAAGTTTAAATAACTTTTTAACACATAGGACTCCATCACATAGCTTTAAGGAGATTAGACCATTACTAGAAGAAGCGGATTTCAATATATGTATGTTAGAGTCACCAATATTTAATATTGAAAACACATACTTAGAGCAACGTTTAAAAGACGTAAGATATTCAAATGAAAAAAACACACCTGAAATATTAAAACAAGAAGATATTAATTTAGTTTCATTAGCAAGTCCACATATAATGGATAGTGACGAAGAAGGGTTGAATCGTACATTAGAGTTATTAGAGGCGTATGATATTTATAGTATTGGTGCAGGAAATAAACAAATTAATGCTGAAAAACCATTCGTTATTTATGTTAATAATCAAAGGTATATGATTTTTAATGCACACTTTTATCAGTCCGATAATTATTATTTGTTTAATCGTTATGCTATAGGAAATGAGAGTGGTATTGCATGTTTAAATCCATTTATCTATGAACGGATGAGTATAGCAAAACGAGAAGATGAAACAACCAAAATCATTGTTATTGCTCATTGGGGAGTAAAAACTCAGACTAAGGAAAACGATATAAGACAACGTATTCTTGCTCAACGATTAAGTAAAGCAGGTGCAGATATTATCATTGGACATGGTGGTCGTAATATGAAAGGTATTGAACAAATAAACCAAACAACTGTGCTTTATGATATAGGTGTGAGTATTTTTAATAGTGATGATGATACAAGAGAAACTATACAACACCCGTATAGTTTAATACCGCAAGTTAATGTGAGTCCTAATCATACAATTGAATTGAAACTTTATCCAATTTATACGAATAATCATGCAACATTATGGCAGCCAAGATTTGTTGATAAAAGAGAATTTAATCATTGTTATACTCTATTAAAAAAATTTGGAACATTACCTAATGTATCAATGCAACATGATAAACAGTATTATTTTAGTATTTCATTATAAATAAAATAGTAAAATTTAAATAGGAGAGAACTTATGGTTTATGATAAAGAACGAATTGAACAATTACTGGAAGGATACTGGTATCGAGAGCCAAAAGAAGACTGGTACGCTGATAATGTAGATATTAATAAACAACAAATGATGAAATATTGTCAAAAAGGCTATAAAACTTTATTTATAGCTATGGATTCAGAAACGTGGCATAAAGGATCAGGCAATACTGGTATTTATGCTGGATGGGAAGATACACATAAAAATTTAGAAGAATACAAATATTTTATGAGTGGTGTAATAGCCAGTAGACCGATTGAGTATTTGGATGAAGATATCCCACAATTTATTATGAAAGATACCTATAGTGCCATTAAAAAATTAGGGGAATTTTCATTTTCCTTATTTAAAGGAAAAATGATAGGAATTACTGGTACTGCTGGTAAATCCACATGTAAAACTTTACTAAATGAATTGTTAGAAGTAAATCATACAGTTAATGCCACTAGAGGGAACCATAACACAAGAACTGGAGTGCCTCTTACGGTTGCTAATGCGATTAACAATCCTGATTATTTAGTTCTTGAAATGGCAATATCGAGTTTATGGATGAAAAGCGGAGGAATAGCCAAAACATATATTCCAGATTTAGCATTAATAACTTCAATAGATGGTGGACAAAATAAAACACTATATGAAACAGCTATTCTAAAGTCTAAAATCGCTGAAGGTATGCATCATAATGGGAAAGTAATATTAAATAGAGATATGAATGAATATTTCACTGTTAAAAGTACGATAGAAAAATATAATAAGAATATAGTGACTTATGGTTTTAATAATGAGTCAGACTCGATTATTGAAAGGTTTGAGGAGTATAAAGACTATACTCATGTTGAAGCTTCTATATTAGGTGAACCAGTATCATTTAACACGTTTCTATCTGGTAAAGCAATGATTGAGAATATTATTGGTGTTTTGACGATAATAAAATTATTAGATATCCCACTTGAAAGTATTATGTACAAATTAGAAAATTATCAACCTAACAATGGTGTACAAAATTTTGAGCATTACAAAAAAAATAATGGTGTTACATATACGTTAATTAATGATTCATGGAATGCAATGGGAATATCAATGCTTGAAGGTATTAAAGTTTTAAAAACTAAATCTCGTTTTTATAAAGGTAAAACTATTGCGATTTTAGGTAGAATAATTGGATTAGATAAGAATGAAAAAGAAGCAAAACGCCAACATGAGCTTATTGCGGAAGAACTAATTAATTCAAATATTGATTTAGTTTATGGGCATGGTAAAGAAATGAAGTATACTATGAAAAAATTACCTAAACGTATGATAGGTGGATATTATGAAAGCGCAGAACTACTAGCATACGAAGTTGCTAATGTTATAGAAGATGATGATTTGATATTAATTAAAGGATCAGTAAGAAATAGTAATTTTAAAAATGTAAAAAAACATCTTATTTTATATGCTAATTCAAATACTACCCATAAAGTTAATGCGCACAAAGTTCCTAGTAAAGGTTATGGAGTAGCAACTTTTAGTGTAAAAACAAATGAGAAAGTTTCTTATATCGGGAATCAAGATGTAATTCAAAACCAAGGATTAGGTGGTGTTTTAATTATTCATCATATTCTTGATTTAATTTTCTCAAAAAAATTATCACTGAGTGATGTATATAAGCCTGACAAACAAGCAATTAAAGAAAGTAAAAATCCAAGATCTATTCCATTAAATAAAAAAGATGAAATTACTTTAAATCAACTATTGACTTCAGCTATTGTTACTTCCTCACCGAATGCTATTTTAATGCTAGCAAATACAGTTATAGGTAGTAATAGTGATAGTTTGAAATATATAAAAGATACTATTAAGGAAATAGGAGCAAATCCGAGAAGTGCACTGAATATAACGGGAAGAAGAATAAGTAATAAGATACAAGAATTAAGTTTGAATGATTTATATTTAGCAAGTAAATTATTATTTAACAAATATCCCTTTATTAAAGATATGCTAACAAAGAATAATTATGTGTTCAAAGATAAGTTTTATAAATCTGAATCTAATTTGTTTAATTATGGAATGATTACACATGGTTTCTTCTACGGTCAAAATCACTCTATCGGTACAGTACTGTCTAAAATAAATGGTGAAGAATATATTACGGTCGTGTTAGGTGCTAAAAATGCGTTTCATAGAGATGAATTAATTTATAATTCAATTATGCAAGTGACACAGGGTAAGCCTAAACATACTAAACGTGATTCGATTCGTAAGAAACGGAAATCACCATTTGAAATGAACATTATTGGGGATACTTATTTTGGTGAATATTATACTCGAAAACGTCAAGCAAAAGATATCGATGATGCATTAACATCTAAAGGTCGATATTACAGTTTCGATGGTATTCGTGATTTCTTAAAAACAGGAGATCTTAACATATGTAATTTTGAGGCAGCTATTTCTGATGATGATAATGCTTATTTAAGACAGCGTAAACCTTATGTTTTACATGCTTCTGAGGAAGAAACAGCTCGTGCTTTAAAAAAAGAATATATTCATTTAGCCGCGCTTGCTAATAATCATTTAATGGACTGCAACATAGAAGGGTTAAATCGAACAATTAAACAGTTTGAAACAGAGAACATATATACAATAGGTGCTGGAAATACTCAAGAAGAAGCAGAAAAACCTTTTGTACTTAACTATAATGGTCAAAAATATACAATATTTAATGCATATTGGTATCGACGTCCTATGTATAGAGAATACGATTTTTATGCAATAGGAAATAAACCTGGTGTTGCTTGTATCAATCCTTCTTTGTATAAGCAAATTTCTAAAGTGAAAGAAGAAGGTGCTAAAGTGATTGTTATTGCTCACTGGGGTGTCGATTTTGGTAAAGTTCAGATAAAACAACGTGAATATGCACAGTTATTGGAAGAAGCGGGAGCAGATTTAATTATTGGTCACGGTGCACATATGATGCAAAGTATTGAGAAAATTAATCGAACTACTGTGGTGTATAGTATCGGCAATGGAATATTCAATAGTAATGGAGAATATGATCAACGTTTTGTACCTCCATACAGTTTTATTGCACGTCTTACTATCACTCCTGAAAATGACTTATCCTTGAAACTTTATCCAATTTATAGCAATAATAAAGAAACATTTTGGCAACCACGTTTTTTAACTGAAGATGAGTTTAAACATTGTAGTCAAATGCTTAAACAATACGGTTCAATTGAAACTATTAAAAAAGGTTATGACCAACATTATTATTACGATATACCGCTTTGATGAAAAAACACTCTAATTGTTAGTTAAAAGAACTAATAGTTAGAGTGATTTTTTTATGTGTTATTTTTCATATAATGTTAATATAATAATTAATTCAGTTAACATTCAGAGAGGGTCATATGTTAGAAATACTAAATAAATTAAATCACTATTCAGTAGAACAACCAGATATGATTGCACTATCGTTCGAAGAAGATGTATTGACATATCAAGAACTTTATACAGCAATACAGCAATTAAAATCAGTCTTCATGCATTTACCGAAAGGGTCCCGAGTAGGATTGTTAAGTAAAAGTCCTTTACATAATATGTTGAATTATTTTGCAATATTAGAGCAAGGAAGTATTCCATGTTTTTTAGATGATCAATGGTCTGAAGTAACAATTCATCAACTGATTGAAACGTATCATATTGACTATCTTGTTGATGAACAGCATAGACTGATAAAGACAACGTCTTCTGAAACATATCCAACATATTTAAATGAGCAGTCACAAGTCCATCAACTATTACATATTGGTTTTACATCTGGGACAACAGGGTTACCTAAAGCATATTATCGAAATGAACCATCTTGGCTTGCGTCATACAAAGAAAATGAAAAGCTACTTCGTCATAAAGAAAACATACTTGTAGCACCGGGACCACTTGCACATTCATTGTCTTTATACACTTGTATTTATGCGTTATATACAGGGAGAACATTTATTGGACAAACCCGTTTTAATGCGACTAAGCTCGTTAGCAAAATGAAACAACAAACAACAAATAGTGCATTATTTCTTGTTCCAACAATGCTACATGCAATAACAAAAATAAATCACGATCACCTACATTTAACGACTATTTTAAGTAGTGGGGCGAAACTCTCTTCTTCGTTGTTTAAGCGTATAGCCGAAACATTTCAGCATGCTAATATTATTGAATTTTTTGGAACGTCAGAAGCAAGTTTTATTAGTTATAACATTAACCGTAAAGCTTCTGTTGATTCAGTGGGATACATATTTCAAAATGTAACGATTGGTTTAGAGGAAAAAGACAAGAATCATATAGGGTTATTAAATGTAAAAAGTAATATGATATTCTCTGGATATGTAAATCAATCTGTCGTATTACCTGAAACATGGATTAAAACAGGCGATTACGCTTATATTAAAGATAATCAATTATATTTAGTGAGTCGTCAAAATGAACGATTAATTATTGGAGGTAAAAATGTTTATCCTCAAGTTATTGAACAAATGATAAAAAATATTGATGGAGTAGAAGAAGCAATTGTTATAGGAGAACCGCATCCACGTTTTGGGGAAATAGCGGTTTTACTATATACAGGATCGATAGAACTTGAGTACCAAACTGTGAGACAACATATTATGAAAGTTCTATCACGATATGATGTACCTTCTAAATTGATAAAAGTAGACAGTATGCAATATACCCAAAGTGGCAAAGTTGCTCGAAATAAAATGCGTACTGCCTATGTAAAAGGAGACTTTAAATGATGAACCAACCGGTCATTATATGGGCGAAACGTACACCTTTTGGCAAATACGGTGGGAAATTGAAACATTTAGAACCCGAAACATTACTCATGCCCTTATTTGAAGAAATGAATTCAACTTTTCCTAAAATAATACCTGATATCGATGATGTAGTGATTGGAAATATCGTAGGTAATGGTGGAAATATTGCTCGTAAAGCCTTATTAGAAGCAGGTCTAGATGAGAGTATTCCAGGTGTTACAATGGACCGTCAATGTGGGTCAGGGTTAGAAAGTATGATATATGCATGTCGAATGGTTCAAGCTGGTGCAGGTCATATTTATATAGCTGGAGGAGTAGAAAGCACGAGTCGTGCTCCTTGGAAGATTAAACGGCCTCAATCAGTGTATGATACCCAATTACCAGAATTTTATGAGCGTGCCTCTTTTGCACCAAAAGGTCAAGATCCAAGTATGATAGAGGCAGCTGAAAATGTTGCGCAATATTATCATATTACGCGTAAACAACAAGATGCCTTTGCGATACGTAGTCATCATCTCACACATCAATATTATAAGAATGGAAGTATAAGTAATGAAATTGTATCTTTAAACATCAAAGGTCATTTATTTGATAAAGATGAAAGTATTAAGCCAACACTTACTGAACAACGATTAAATCGATTACGTCCTTTACTAGCTAACGGAACAGTAACGGTTGGAAATAGTTGTATGAAAAATGACGGCGCTGCGCTTGCACTCGTTATGAATCAAGAAACGGCATTACAATACGGAATATCAGAGGGAATGATGTTTACAGATGCAGTGACAATAGGTGTCAATCCGAAACGACTAGGTATTGGACCAGTACCTGCTGTAACAAAATTACTAAAAAAACAAAATTTAAAAATAAGTGACATTGATGCAATAGAACTTAATGAGGCATTTAGTTCACAAGTTTTAGCTTCAATTCAAGAGTTAAAATTAAATATTAATCAAGTCAATCAGTGGGGGGGAGCCATTGCGTCTGGTCATCCTTATAGCGCAAGTGGCGTAGCATTAATCACTAGGTTATTAAATATGACACATTGGAAGCGGGGAGTTGCTACGATGGGGATTGGAGGAGGAATGGGGAATGCGATACTCTTCGAACGATGGAGCTTGTGAGAAAATAGAAATATATTTTAATGAACAAGAAGTAAGAGAGTATTGCGAAGTAGTTGAAAGAACGTATAAAGGTGTGGTGCCTTCACTCATGTGTGCAAACGTTTGGCCAAAATTTAAGTTGTTCCAAAAGTTTCAACAAGAAAATATTCTTCTTGTGCGAACAACATGTGAAGAATTTGAATCATTAAAATGTAGGCTAAAATATGAGGGGTACTTAACACATAAAAGTACGAAAAAGTTTAAAACATATATCCAATATATCTACGATTTAAAAATATATAAAGATAATAGACAATGTATATTTATTAGGCAAACATTTATAAAAAAGGAGGTAAATGATGAGGTTTAGTCATGATAAAGTGAGTCATTACCTTCGCCTTGTTAATGATAAAAATGAGCTTCATTCAACCATTGTTCCTGGTCAACTGGTAGTGGATTGTGTATTAGCGTATTTTCAAATAGAGTGGACACAATTTAACGTTAAGTATAGAAAGATTATAGATATAGACGAAGAAGTTATCTTAAAAAAAGTGAGTCATAATGAAATAAACGTCTTTGGTTTAAATGGTGAAGAAAAAATAGTTATTACTAAAAAAAGTAATCATACTGATTTATAATTATTTATTTAATCGTTGATAACCCATCATAGGTGTTAAAAAAGAAACAATATTATAAAGATATAGCGTTAATGTTAGTATAACTTAAAGTTTCTCTCTAAGTTTCCAAAAGGGGACATTCTTGGCTAACATTAACGCTATTTTATTAGGGTGAGCTTTTGAATAATTAATGACTTTTTAAAGTTTTGAGTATTAGGGGCATCTTAACTTTAAAAAAGATTTTGAAATATTCGTTTGTTTTCGTATTCAATTACGAAAAACACTTTTTAATTTTTGAAATGTGATGAATAACTTAATTCATGTTATCAACGTCACTTTCTAGTAGAGAGAGCAATTTATAGATGTCATTTTTACTAAACGTTTCATCGAATTTTACCGTAATCGTCTTGAAGGTCTTTGTAATGATTTCGTATATTGGGATACCGTTTTCTATATTTTGCTTGTAGATAATCATGTTGTTAATTCCTCCTTTGTCTCTCTACACTTAATATAGTAATGGATTTGATTATAAAAAACATGAGTCTATGGTACTAACTTTTATTGCAACGGACTGTGTAGAGCATACTACGACTAAATGCCTAGAAGATATAAGAAAAGCTTTTAATCTTAGTGTGACCAAACTATTATACACAAGATTAAAAGCTTTAGAAGTGCTTATATTTCTTTAAAAAATACAGCATAGACAGTAGCAGATTGAATTGAAAGTACGCTGATGAGTTTCTTTCAACTCTAATGCTGGGGCCCCGACAAAGAGACTTTCAAAAAGAAAGTCAACGATGAACGCGAGTTGGGGCGTCGGGGAAGGACAATGAAATCTAATTAAGGATTACAAAAGACTAGTGTCTTTTGCATAAGAAGTACTAGCATTTTTTCAAAAATGCAGTACAGACAGTAGCTGATTGAATTGAAAGTGCGCTGATGAGCTTCTTTCAACTCTAATCGCTTTTGTCGGGGAAGGACAATGAAATCTAATTAAGGATTACAAAAGACTAGTGTCTTTTGCATAAGAAGTACTAGCATTTTTTTCAAAAATGCAGTACTTCTTTAAACTTCTTTGACGTCGACGTCGATGTGTTCTACGCGGTTGTATGCGCCGTGATCAACTGGGCCTACAAAGTCATTCATTTTCCAACCATTTTTAATTGCTGATGCCACAAATGCTTTAGCGCTAATAACAGCTTCTTTAGGTGATTTACCATTTGCCAAGTAAGCTGTTGTAGCTGCTGCAAATGTACAACCTGCACCGTGGTTATAACTTTGTTGGAACATATCAGTTGTTAATTGATAATATGTTTGACCATCATAATATAAGTCATAAGATTTATCTTGATCTAATGCTTTACCACCTTTAATAATAATATGTTGAGCACCTTGATCATAAATGATTTTTGCAGCTTTTTTCATATCTTCAATTGACGTTAATTTACCTAATCCAGATAATTGACCAGCTTCAAATAAATTAGGTGTTACGACCGTTGCTTTAGGTAATAAATATTTAATCATTGCATCTGTATTTCCTGGGTTAAGTACTTCGTCTTCCCCTTTACATACCATAACTGGATCTACTACGAAATATTTTGCATCTGATTGTTCAAATGCTTCGCCAGCACGTTTAATGATTTCTTCAGTTCCAAGCATACCTGTTTTAACAGCATCTGGACCAATTGAAATGACTGTTTCTAATTGTTTTTCGAATACATCCATTGGAAGTGGTGTCACATCGTGAGACCAAGTTTCTTTGTCCATTGTTACAACAGCTGTTAAAGCCACCATACCGTAAGTGTTTAGTTCTTGAAATGTTTTAAGGTCGGCTTGCATACCTGCGCCAGCGCTTGTATCAGAACCGGCAATTGTTAATACTTTTTTTAATGCCATGTATTATCACTCCTGTCAATTATTTACATCTTTATTTATCATATCATGTAACTCAACTATTGTTCTAGCATGAAGATAGTAAGGCGATTTATATCACGTTCCAAAGGGGTCATATGTTAAAATAGAAGTGAGGTGAAAACGATGGAATGGTCAGACATTTTTCATGACATTACAACAAAACATGATTTTAAAGCAATGCATGATTTTTTAGAAAAAGAATATACGACACAAATCGTCTATCCAGATAGAGAAAACATTTATCAAGCTTTTGATTTAACACCATTTGAAGATATTAAAGTTGTTATTTTGGGTCAAGATCCATATCATGGACCTAACCAAGCACATGGGTTAGCATTTTCAGTCCAACCCAATGCTAAATTCCCACCATCTTTAAGAAATATGTATCAAGAATTAGAAGATGATATCGGCTGTCATAGAACTTCTCCACATCTACAGGACTGGGCACGTGAAGGTGTTCTGTTATTAAATACGGTATTAACTGTACGTAAAGGTGAAGCACATTCCCATAAGGATATTGGATGGGAAATATTTACAGATGAAGTCATTAAGGCTATTTCAGATTATCGCGAAGATGTTGTCTTTATCTTATGGGGAAAACCTGCGCAGCAAAAGATAAAATTAATTGATACGGCAAAGCATCATATCATTAAATCTGTTCATCCAAGTCCATTATCTGCTTATCGAGGCTTCTTTGGGTCTAAACCTTACTCTCGTACAAATGATTATTTAGAATCAAAAGGTAAAACACCCATACAATGGTGCGAAAGTGGGGAATCTTAATTGAACAAAGAACAATTAATTCAACTTATAGAACACGAATTAGTGCAAGCAGAGGAAGCTCAAGATGAACAACAGTTTGAAAAGCATATGTATGCGATTCATACTTTAACATCTCTTTATTCCGATGTTTCAAAACGACCTTCTAAAAAATCAACACATGATTTTACTAATATTGTAACTTCTGAATCTTCGTTTTCAAATAAGCCTTCAAATCATTCAGCGATTACTGCTGCAGAAATTGAAGCGATGGGTGGTAAAGTTCCACAAACAATGAAGCATCAAACTAAATCGTCTAATATGATGGTAACGGATGATGAAATTGGAAACGGTGAATCAATATTTGATTTTTAATTAAAACTAAGTTAGGAGAACTAAAACATTATGATGAAAGTATTTATAATTTTAGGTGCATTGTGTACGATGATGTCTGTTGGTACGGGCGCTTTTGGTGCACATGGACTTGAAGGAAAACTCTCTGATAAATATATGTCAGTATGGGAAAAAGCAGTGAATTATCAAATGTATCATGGTCTAGGATTAATTATGATTGGCATCATTAGTGGTACAACTTCTATTAATGTGAATTGGGCAGGATGGCTTTTGTTCTTTGGTATTGTGCTATTTAGTGGCTCATTATATATTCTTGCATTGACTCAAATTCGTATTTTAGGAGCGATTACACCAATAGGGGGCGTACTCTTTATTGTGGGATGGTTAATGCTAATTATTGCAACATTTAAATTTGCTGGATAATAATATTTTATATTTTGGTTAGTAAACTCACCTTTTTGGGTATGTTAAGTACCTGAGGTGAGTTTATTTTATGAATAATAAAAATCGAGAGATAGATAGAGGAGATTTAAAACAAAATCTCTCTGAAAAATTTGTTTGGGCGATTGCTTATGGCTCGTGTATCGGATGGGGAGCATTTATACTACCCGGTGATTGGATTAAACAATCAGGTCCGATTGCTTCATCTATTGGTATTGTCATTGGTGCTTTATTGATGATATTAATTGCTGTAAGTTATGGCGCATTAGTCGAACGTTTTCCTGTGTCAGGCGGTGCATTCGCGTTTAGTTATTTAAGTTTTGGAAGATATGTGAGTTTCTTTTCATCATGGTTCTTAACTTTTGGTTATGTTTGTGTAGTAGCATTAAATGCGACAGCATTTAGTTTATTAATTAAGTTTTTACTGCCAAACATTTTGAATAATGGAAGGTTATATACGATTGCTGGATGGGATGTTTACATAACAGAAATAGTTATTGCTACAGTATTATTACTAGTATTTATGTTTATTGCAATTCGTGGTGCAAGTGTTTCTGGTACACTCCAATATTATTTTTGTGTAGCAATGGTCATTGTTGTTGTGCTTATGTTTGTAGGTTCATTTTTCGGAAATAACTTTTCGTTAAGCAACTTACAACCTTTAGTAAGTAAAGAACTTGGATGGTTTAATTCCATTATTATGATTGTAGCTATTGCACCATGGGCTTATGTGGGATTTGATAATATTCCACAAACAGCAGAAGAGTTTAATTTCTCGCCAAATAAAACGTTCAAACTGATTGTATACAGTTTATTAGCGGCAGCTTTAACTTATGTCATTATGATTTTATACACAGGGTGGTTGGGTACGAATAATGCGAATTTTAACGGAAATTTATGGTTAACAGGCGCTGAAACACAAACTGCTTTTGGTTATATTGGTTTAGGAGTATTAGCGATTGCTATTATTATGGGGATTTTTACTGGATTAAACGGATTCTTAATGAGTTCAAGTCGATTACTATTCTCAATGGGACGTGCTGGTATCATGCCTAAAGCGTTTAGTAAATTACATCCAAAATATAAAACACCATATGTAGCTATTATCTTTTTAGTAGCTATTACTTTAATTGCGCCATGGTTAGGACGTACCGCATTAACATGGATTGTTGATATGTCTTCAACAGGTGTATCTATTGCTTATTTTATTACTTGTTTATCTGCTGCTAAGCTATTTAGTTACAATAAACAAAGTAACACGTATGGTCCTATTTATAAGACCTTTGCTATTTTGGGTTCTATTGTTTCATTTATCTTTTTACTTTTATTATTAGTTCCAGGATCACCAGCTTCACTTTCAATGCCTTCATATATTGCATTGGGTAGTTGGTTAGTGATTGGTCTTATTTTCTTTGTAGTTCGATACCCTAAATTAAAAATTATGAATAATGACGAATTAAGTCGTTTGATTTTAAATCAATCAGAACGAGAAGTTAAAGAAATGATACAAGATAAAAAATAATATACGTAAACGCGAGAGATGAGGGTTAGTTACCAACAATCTCTCGCGTTTTATTGTTATATACGTTTACGTCGTCGAGCGAAACCAGAAACGATGATTTTTGAAATTTGGTCTGCGAATAATAATCCTAATGCAATCGCACCAGCGATAAGTGTGACTTCGAGCATTGTGTTGATTGCTTTACCAAATTGTAATAAGACTAGATTTTTAGTTGCATCAAAAGCAAGTCCACCAGGAACTAATGGAATAATACCAGTAACCATGAAAATGATTGCAGGTTCACGTTTTTTACGAGCCATGTAATGACTGATTAAACCCAATGTAAAGCTACCGAAAAAACTTGAATAAATCGTATGTATATTCAAACCTTGGTAGAATAAAATATATACCATCCATCCACAAGCTCCAACAAAACCACACGATAAATACAGCTTTCTAGGAGCGTCAAAGATTACACAGAAAAAGAGAGAAGCTGTATAACTAAATATAAAATTAAATAACCAAAACATTTATGCGTACTCCTAAACTAATATTAATATCGAACCTACACCGGCACCTATACCAAATGCGGTTACAAGTGCTTCTAAAGACTTAGTGGTAAACATCATCATATGACCACCAAATAAATCTTGTATAGCATTCGTAATCAGTACTCCAGGTACAATAGGCATGACTGCAGCAATAATAATAGTAGCTAAATCACCACTTGGCGCTAACCAATGGCCGAATACTGCAATAATACCAATAACTAAGGATCCGACGAATTCTGGAATAAATTGTGCGTGTAATCGGCGATCCAGAATTTCAACAACCAGATATCCAATACTACCTGCAAGTAGAGCAGTAATAACATCGATAAATTGGCCACCTTGCAAATATAGGAAACTAATTGCAATAATGGCAGCAGCAATCCCTTTAAATGTTAAGCTACTATCTCGTTTTGCAATATATATTTTTTCTAATCGCTCTTTTGCATCTTCTAAAGAGATATCCCCTTTTGTGATTAATCGTGATATTTCATTTGCTTGTGAAATTTTAATGAGATTAGTATCACGGGAATTAATTCTAAATATTCGGGGGTAAGATTCATTATGTAAAGTAAATTGAATGACTGTATTTGTAACAAAGCTATTGCTTTCAGGATATCCTAGCTTTCGGGCAATACGGGTCATTGTATCTTCTACACGTGTTCCTTCCGCACCAGATTCAAGTAATATACGTCCAGCCATCATGACGACGTCTTTGATTAAAGTTTCATCTATATGTTCTTGTTTATTTGTATTTTCCATTTCATCACCATTCGTTAAGATGTAATCATTATTATAGTAGAAGTACATGAAAATAACTACCTTACATTATAAAACTTAACAATCATAATATGATGATTATTCATTTATATCTCAATAGTAGGTAAATATATTTTAATGAAAATAAAATTTAATGTTAAAAAACAATTGATTTATAACAATAATGTTTCAGAACATTACAATTCGGTTAAATAATAATGGTTAACAAATCAAAATTGTGCTGGGTAGCGACAGCACTTTTGTGATTTGTTAATGTTCAGAGTAGTAATGAAGTTCTCCCAAACCATACTACTTGAAGTACACTTTGTAAAAAGTGTACTTTATCTCGGAAACTAATTGTCTTATATAGATATATTAATTTATTGAAAAATGGAGCAAAGACTAGCGTTTATTATGCTAGTCTTTGCTCCATTTATATATTAAATTGCAAAAAATTGATCGAAATGATCAGTAGTTAAAATATGGCCGATATAGAAACTACCAAAGTCGCCATAGCGAGCAGTTGTTTCATCAAAACGCATTTCATAAACAATTTTCTTGAATTGTAGAACATCATCTGAGAATAATGTGACGCCCCATTCAAAATCATCAAAACCTACTGAACCAGTAATGAATTGTTTAATTTTACCAGCGAATTTGCGTCCAATCATGCCATGGTTATACATTAATTTTTTACGATCTTCCATTGGTAACATATACCAGTTATATGTTTCATTACGACGTTTATCCATTGGATAGAAACAAATATATTCTGTTCTAGGCAATTCTGGATATAATCTTGCTTTAATATGTGGATTTTCATAAGGATCTTCGTCTGATTTACCAGCTAAATAGTTACCTAACTCAATCACAGATACATATGAATAAGTTTGAATGAAGAAATCAGCAATTCTTAATTTATTTAATTCATTTTCAATTTCATTCAATTCTTTCATTTCTGGACGTAAATACCATAATAAAATATCTGCTTTTTGGCCTGTAATATTATATAAAGCATAATCTCCAGCTTGTTTTTCTCTGGCAGTTGCTTTATTTTCGATAAATACTTTAAATTCATTAATCATTGCTTCGCGCTCATCTTCTGGCACCAATCTAAACGTTGCCCAATCTACAGCGTAAAATAAATGAAGGCTATACCAACCATCTAATGTTTCAGCTGCTTCACTCATATCTATCGCTCCTTTAAATATATTTTTTATCAATACAGATTAAATTTTATCATAAAGAGAATTGTCACACATACTTAAAAGATTACAAATTAATGAAATAGAAATATTAAAAGAAATAAAGTATAATTAAGGTGAAAATACTATTATTTAAAAAATTTGAGGAGGGCATTATGTCTAGTTTATTAGATGTATTACAAGAAAAACTTTCAGGAAAAAACGTTAGAATTGTATTACCGGAAGGTGAAGATGAACGAGTATTAACAGCGGCTACAAAGTTACAAGCAACTGACTATGTTACACCTTTAGTATTAGGTAATGAAGAAAAAGTAAATACTTTAGCTCAAGATAAAGGATTAGATATCTCTAATATTCAAATTATCGATCCTTCTAAAAGTGATTTGAAACCTGAATTAGTCAAATCTTTCGTAGAACGTCGTAAAGGTAAAGCTACTGAAGAACAAGCTCAAGAATTATTAAACAATGTTAACTATTTTGGAACAATGTTAGTATACGCTGGTCATGCTGATGGATTAGTAAGTGGTGCTGCACATTCAACTGGAGATACTGTCCGTCCTGCCTTACAAATTATTAAAACAAAACCTGGCGTATCTAGAACATCTGGTATCTTCTTTATGATTAAAGAAGATAAACAATATATATTTGGTGATTGTGCTATCAATCCAACATTAGAATCTTCTGATTTAGCAGAAATTGCCGTAGAAAGTGCAAAATCAGCAAAAAGTTTTGGTATGGATCCACGTGTTGCTATGTTAAGTTTCTCAACTAAAGGTTCAGCTAAATCAGATGATGTAGAAAAAGTCGCTAACGCAGTAAAATTAGCACAAGAAAAAGTGGAATCTGAAGGTTTAGATAATGTAGTGGTTGATGGAGAATTTCAATTTGATGCTGCGATTGTACCTGCAGTTGCAGAGAAAAAAGCACCTGGAGCAAAAATTCAAGGTGACGCAAATGTATTTGTATTCCCAAGTTTAGAAGCAGGTAATATTGGCTACAAAATTGCACAACGTTTAGGTGGATTTGAAGCGATTGGTCCAGTTTTACAAGGTCTTAATTCACCTGTAAATGATTTATCTCGTGGTTGCTCTACTGAAGACGTTTATAACTTATCAATTATTACTGCTGCTCAAACATTACAATAATGGATTTAGCGAGTAAGTATTTTAATGACATTCATTGGCGCTATATAGACCATTCTTCAGGTTTAGCGCCAATGCAGTCATTTGCATTTGATGACACGTTTTCAGAAAGTGTAGGAAAAGATATATCTTGTAACGTTGTAAGAACATGGATTCACCAACACACTGTCATTTTAGGTATACATGATTCACGTTTACCATTTTTAAAAGACGGTATTCAATACTTAACTGACGAGATCGGTTATAATGCAATCGTTAGAAATTCTGGTGGTCTTGGGGTTGTATTAGACCAAGGTGTTTTAAATATTTCGCTTATTTTTAAAGGACAGACTGAGACAACAATTGATGAAGCATTCACAGTTATGTATTTACTTATTTGTAAAATGTTCGAAAATGAAAATGTAGATATAGATACTAAAGAAATAGAGCATTCATATTGTCCTGGAAGATTTGATTTAAGTATTGATGGGAAAAAATTTGCTGGTATTTCACAACGACGTGTACGTGGAGGTATTGCAGTTCAAATTTATTTATGTGTTGAAGGTTCTGGTGAAGAAAGAGCTGAAATGATGCATGAATTTTATAAACGTGCCTTGAAAGGTGAAGTTACGAAATTTAAATATCCGGACATTAAACCAGAATGTATGGCATCTTTGGAAACATTACTTCATCGGGACATTAAAGTTCAAGATGTGATGTTCCAATTACTTTATGCGATTAAAGACTTAGGTGGCCAGCTAAATATGGATCCAATTACAGAGGATGAGTGGCAACGTTATGAAGGATATTTCGATAAAATGATTGAACGTAATGAGAAAATGAATCGTTCCTTAGATTAAAATAAGATAAAAGGGAGTAAGAAAAATTCTAAGTGAATTTTAGCTTACTCCCTTTTTATCATGCAATCATACAACTAAAGTGTATATTTATATTCAAAAATATAAAAATTGCTACATTCTTATTATTTTTTATAGTAATATAGATGAGGTGGATTCATTTAAGAACGATAATTTAACCATAATTATGTTGATTATAACATTTTTTAGGATATAAATATTTCAAAGTTTTGAACTATTTTTGACAAAGTTTTATACTATTTATTGATGTATTAACACAAATGTAAGATTTGAAGTAAATGAGTATAAACATATGTGTGAAATGTACAAATGTATAAATACGTTCAATTTTAAAACAACATCAATGAATGTTGAAATCATTTTAGAAAGAATATTAAAGGTGAGATATCATGGTACGACGTGGCTATGGGGAATCTAACGGAAAAATTATATTGATTGGTGAGCATGCTGTAACTTTTGGCCAGCCAGCAATCGCCATTCCATTTACTTCGGGAAAAGTAAAAGTACTTATTGAAAGCTTAGAAAAAGGTAATTATTCAGCAATTCAGAGTGATGTTTATGATGGGCCTTTATACGATGCACCTGATCATTTAAAATCACTTATTACACATTTTGTAGAAAGCAAACATGTTGAAGAACCATTGTTGATTAAAATTCAAGCTAATTTACCACCTTCTCGAGGTTTAGGTTCAAGTGCAGCAGTAGCAGTAGCTTTTATAAGAGCAAGTTATGATTATTTAGAATTGCCGCTATCTGATGAAGAGTTACTAGAAAATGCAGACTGGGCTGAACGTATTGCTCATGGTAAACCAAGTGGTATTGATACAAAAACGATTGTAACGAATCAACCTGTTTGGTATCAAAAAGGAGAAGTGGAAATTTTAAAATCCCTTGATTTAGATGGCTATATGGTTGTTATTGATACAGGAGTTAAAGGCTCTACAAAACAAGCAGTTGAAGATGTACATCGTTTATGTGATAACGATGAGTCATATATGAATGTCATTGAACATATTGGCTCTCTTGTTTATTTAGCTAGTGATGCAATTAACCATCACAGCTTTGATCAGCTTGCTAATATATTTAATCAATGTCAAGACGATTTAAGAACATTGACAGTCAGTCACGATAAAATCGAAACATTACTCGAAATTGGAAGACAACATGGTGCAGTAGCTGGGAAATTAACTGGCGGTGGACGAGGAGGTAGCATGTTAATTCTAACTAAAGAAGAAGTGACTGCTAAAACTATTGTTGCAGCAGCCGAAAAAGCTGGAGCGCAACATACTTGGATTGAAAAGTTAGGAGGATAAATCTTTGAAAAAAAGTGGTAAAGCATGCGCCCATACGAATATTGCTCTAATAAAATATTGGGGAAAAGCAGATGAAGATCTAATTATTCCTATGAATAATAGTTTATCAGTGACATTAGAGCGTTTCTATACAGAAACACGTGTAACGTTTGATGCTTCATTAACAGAAGATCAACTTATTTTAAATAAGGAAGCTGTTAACGCTAAAGAAAGCGCCAAAATTCAACGTTATATGGATATGATTCGAAAAGAAGCTGGTATTTCAACGTATGCACTAATAGAAAGTGATAATTTTGTACCTACTGCTGCCGGTTTAGCTTCTTCAGCTAGTGCATATGCAGCTTTAGCTGGTGCTTGCAATGAAGCGCTTGATTTAAACCTATCAGATAAAGATTTATCTCGCCTTGCTCGTCGTGGTTCCGGATCAGCATCAAGAAGTATTTATGGTGGTTTTGCTGAATGGGAAAAAGGTCATGATGATAAAACGTCTTACGCCCATCAAATTGAGTCAGATGGTTTCGAGAATGACTTAGCTATGATTTTTGTAGTTATTAACAATAAATCAAAGAAAGTATCAAGTCGTTCAGGTATGTCTTTAACTCGTGAGACTTCACGTTTTTATCAATACTGGTTAGATCATGTAGAGGAAGATTTAAAAGTCACAAAACAAGCGATTGCCCAAAAAGATTTTAAACGAATGGGTGAAGTGATTGAGGCAAACGGTTTGAGAATGCACGCAACAAATTTAGGTGCACAGCCACCATTTACATATCTTGTGCCAGAAAGCTACGAAGCTATGCGAATTGTACATGAATGTAGAGAAGCAGGATTACCTTGTTATTTTACTATGGATGCAGGACCAAATGTAAAAGTTCTAATAGAAAAGAAACATCAACAAGCGATTGTGAATCAATTTTTAGAAGTATTTAATAAAGATCAAATTATAACAAGTGATATTACACACGCAGGAGTCGAAATAATTAAGTAGGGAAGAGATATAATGATTCAGGCAAAAGCGCCAGGAAAACTTTATATAGCGGGCGAATATGCTGTAACCGAACCTGGATATAAATCAGTGTTAATTGCAGTAGATCGTTTTGTCACGGCTGCTATTGAAGCTTCAAATGAAATCACAGGTACGATTCATTCTAAAACATTACACTATAAACCTGTCACATTTAATCGTAATGAAGATAAAATAGAAATATCAGATGTACATGCAGCCAATCAACTCAAATATGTAGTTACTGCTATTGAAGTGTTTGAGCAGTATGCGAAAAGTTGTAATATAAAATTAAAACATTTTCATCTTACTATTGATAGTAATCTTGCAGATGCATCAGGACAAAAGTATGGTTTAGGTTCTAGTGCTGCAGTTTTAGTATCTGTGATTAAGGTTCTAAATGAATTTTATGAAATGGAGTTATCCAATCTTTATATTTATAAGCTTGCGGTTATTTCAAATATGAGATTACAAAGTTTAAGTTCATGCGGAGATATTGCTGTTAGTGTTTATAGTGGATGGCTTGCCTATAGTACGTTTGATCACGAATGGGTAAAACAACAAATGAAAGAAACATCTGTAGATGAAGTATTAGAAAAAAACTGGCCAGGTCTTCATATAGAACCTTTACAAGCGCCTGAAAATATGGAAGTTCTCATAGGATGGACCGGTTCTCCTGCTTCGTCACCTCACTTAGTAAGCGAAGTCAAGCGTTTAAAATCTGACCCTATTTTTTATGGTAAGTTTCTTGATCAATCAAATACGTGTGTGGAAAATTTAATCTATGCTTTTAAAACGAATAATATAAAAGGTGTACAAAAAATGATTCGTCAAAATCGTAGTATTATTCAGCAAATGGATAAAGAGGCTACGGTTGATATTGAAACAAAAAAATTAAAATTATTATGTGATATTGGTGAACGTTTTGGTGGTGCAGCAAAAACTTCTGGAGCTGGTGGAGGAGATTGTGGCATTACAATTATCGATAATAGAGTTGATAAGCACTCTATTTATGAAGTATGGGAAAAAGAGGGAATTAAACCTTTGAAATTTAAAATATATCACGGACAATAAGACTACTATTATGATGAAGCGAGACATTTTATTAAGAAAATATATGTCTTGCTTTTTATTTATAGCAAATCTTTTTTAGTGCTTGAATTTTTAATTAAAAAGAGTAAAATAATTAGAGTTGTAATAAATGAATGGAAGTCAATATGAGAGAAAATAATGTAAAGGTGGGTAGCGAAGTGAAGAATAAATTTTTGATTTGTGACGAATGTCAGGCAGTTAACTTAAAATCATTAAAGAAAAAATTAGAAAAATTAGATCCTGATGCTGAAATTGAAATAGGCTGTCAGTCATACTGTGGTCCAGGTCGTCGTAAGACATTTGCTTTTGTTAATAATCGCCCACTTGCTGCATTGACTGAAGATGAACTTATGGAAAAAGTGACTGCACAATTAAAAAAACCACGTGATCCTGAAGAAGAAGAACGTTTGAGAAAACGTAATGAAGAACGTAAGCGTCGTAAAGAAGAACAAGATAGAAAATTAAAAGAAAAATTAGCAAAGCGTAAAGCAAATAAATAATAAATATCGATGATAAAGAAGCTCGTAAACTCATTTAAAAATGGGTTTACGAGCTTTTTTATTAAATATTAAATAAGTCATTAAATGATTCAGCTATTGTTGGATGAGTATAAATATTATCGCGTAATACTTGATAAGGAATATGTTGATCGATAGCAAGTTTAATTAAATTAATAATTTCTTCAGAACCTTTACCATATAAAGTAGCACCTAATATTTCATTATTATCTTTATTGATTACAACTTTGAAAAGACCGCGACCATCGTTATTAATTTTGTGTTTTGGTATAGTATTAATAAATAAAGTGTTTTCAACGTAATTATAATTTAATTGTTGTGCTTCTGAAGCGGTGATACCAACACGAGAAAGTGGTGGATCGATAAATACTGTATAAGGGATAATACCACGATTTTCAGTATGTCGTGAACGATCACCGAACAATTCAGATTTCAAGATTCTAAAGTCATCTAAAGAAATATAAGTGAATTGTAATCCACCTTTTACATCTCCGGCAGCATAAATATGTGATACAGAGGTTTGTAGATGGTTGTTTACTTTTATTTCTCCGTGAGTGCCTAACTCAATATCTGTATTGTTCAGAGCTAAATCTGTATTTGGTACACGTCCTGTAGCAAGTAAGATTGCATCACCAGTAAAGTTTCCTTGTGAGGTTTCAACTGTTGTCAAATCACCTTCATTTTTTAATGCTTTTGTTTCAACATTAGTAATTAAACGTACGCCTTTATCTTTAAAATCATTAATCATGTGTGTGACTATTTCTTGATCTTCTCTGGCCATAAATTGTTTATTATATTCTAGTACAGTTACGTTTGTACCAAAGCTTTGAAACATTGAGGCAAATTCTAATGCAATATATCCTCCACCAATAATCACTAATTCTTTAGGTTGATAAGAAATATTTAATAGTCCTTTTGAATCATATACATTTTGTGCTGAGTCTATACCTTCAATATTTGGAATATTAGATTTTGCACCTGTATTAATTAAAATTTTATCTGCTGTCAGTATTTGAACTAACTTACCATTTTCATCAATTAATTCTACTTCTGTATTAGATTTAAATTGTGCTTTAAAGTTTAACAAGGTAATATTTTCATCATTTTCTAAGTTTAAATAGTTTTTTTGATTTAATGCTTTGACTACTTCTTTTTTTCTTGAAAAGGCAGTTGAAAAATCGACATGTTTAATACCATCATTAACAAGCACTTTAGATGGAATACAGCCATGGTTTATGCATGTACCGCCATAGCTTTCTGTAAACTGTTCAATTAAAGCAACCTGTTGTCCTTGTGATGATGCATATTTGGCAAGTGTTTTTCCGGCTTTACCAAAACCAATAACGATTAAATTATAATGTGTCATATGTTGTATCCTCCTGAAGTGTATCATTAATTACATCATTAATTGTGAGGGTATCATAAAAATTTAAAATAACACGATGTTCCTTTTGATTATAGTGTGACATGGTCTTTGCTATGTTTCTTGATATTTCACAATCGCTCTGCTCATGACCTGTGAAAATACGCTGTTGGCTATCTTTTTCAAGCACAAATATACGATATAGTACTGATAGTTTAATGCTAGCAGTTGAATGATTTGCACTATATCCACCATTTTTACCACGGGAAGTATTAATAAACTGGTATTGATTTAAAACAGTAGTCACTCTACGTAATTGAACTGGATTGAGGCAAGTTAATTTTGCTAAAGATTGACTACTGAATTGTTGGTTGTCGTGCTTTACTAAAAAACTAAGTACGTGAACGGCAATGTTAAATTCTAAATTCAAATGATGCACCTCCTAAATGTAACTTTATTAGTTACATTTAAATATAAAATAAAACATATGTCAAATTTAATGTTTTAAACACTACTGAATGAATTTATCATTACTAATCGGGTAAACTATAAATAGAAACTACATTTTTAAGGAGTGGTGAATATCATGGCAGAATTTGTACAATTAGGAAAATCTGATGTTCATGTATTTCCAGTTGCATTAGGTGCAAATGCAGTCGGAGGACATAATTTATATCCCAATTTAGATGAAGAGCAAGGAAAAGATGTCGTTAGAAAAGCTATTGATAATGGTATTACTTTAATTGATACTGCGTTTATTTATGGACCTAAACGCTCAGAAGAACTTGTAGGAGAAGTTGTAAAGGAATATCCTCGTGAAAAAGTTCAAATTGCAACTAAAGGATCACATGTTATTAAAGATAATGGCGATGTTGTTCAAAATAACCAACCTGATTATTTAAAACAACAAGTTGAAGAGAGCTTAGAACGCTTGCAAGTGGATTATATTGACTTGTATTACATTCATTTTCCTGATGAGTATACACCAAAAGATGAAGCTGTGGCAGCATTACAAGAACTTAAAAAAGAAGGAAAAATTAAAGCAATAGGTGTTTCAAACTTTACGTTAGATCAACTTAAAGAGGCGAATAAAGACGGATATGTGGATGTTGTTCAATTAGAATATAATTTACTACATCGTGAAAATGAAGAAGTAATGAAATACGCAGCTGAAAATGATATTACTTTTGTACCATATTTCCCATTAGCTTCTGGTATTTTAGCTGGTAAGTATGAAGAAAATCAAACTTTCGATGATCATCGTGCAACTCGTCGTGATTTCCAACCAGAAGTGTTCAATGATAACGTACGTCGAGTAAAAGAATTATCAAGTATTGCTGAAACTCATAATACAAGTATTGCTAATATTGTATTAGCATTCTACTTAACACGTCCATCACTTGATGTTGTTATTCCTGGTGCGAAACGTGCTGATCAAGTTGTAGAAAACATTGAAGCAGCAAATATTGAACTGACTGAAGAAGAAATTAAGAAAATAGATGATTTATTCCCAGTTGAATAAAGTACGTTAAATAAAAGTAATAATGGCTCCTACACCGTTTATATAGGTGTAGGAGTTTTTATTATAAATAAAAGTAAAAAGATGGGGTACATAATAAGTAAATAGAAAAAACACATTAATAATATAAATTAAAAAAGAGGTAAGATACATGATTACTGTATTATTTGGTGGAAGTCGTCCACAAGGAAATACTGCTCAATTAACACAATATGCTCTAGAAGGAAAACAATATAATTGGATTGATTTAACACAATATCATTTTAAACCTGTAAGAGATTATAGACATGAATCAAAGCAAATTGAGTCATACATAGATGATTATCAATTGATTATTGACCAAGTGCTTGAAAGTGATACAGTTATTTTTGCATCACCTGTGTATTGGTATAGTGTGTCAGCATCTGTAAAAGCATTTATCGATCATTGGTCAGAATCATTAATTGATCCTAAATATCAGGATTTTAAAACTAAAATGTCTAACATTGATTTTAGATTAATCTTAGTTGGGGGAGATTGTCCGAAAGTAAAAGCGAAACCTTGCATTAAACAGTTAGAATATAGTTTAGATTTTCTCGGAGCAAAACTAAATGGTTATATTATTGGTACAGCAGAAAGACCTGGAGATGTTATGAAAGATGTATATGCTCTAGAAAGAGCACAGGAATGGAATGCAGTACTGTCTTAATAAGATGCATCTTAAAGTTGAGTGAAAGCGTTTATTAATATACTATGATATAATTTTGTTATTAAATTACAATAAAATGTCAGGAGAATGAAGCATGTATACAGTTAGAAAAGCGACAACTAATGACGTTATAGCAATAAGAGATGTAGCTACAAAAGCTTGGTATAATACGTATTTAAATATTTATGCAGTATCAACAATTAATGAATTATTAGCAGCTTCGTATAATGAACACCATTTAAAAAAGCGATTAGAAGATCAACTTTTTTTAGTTGTTGAAGAAAATAATGAAATTGTAGGATTTGCTAACTTTATCTATGGTAAAGAATTATACTTAGCCGCACATTATGTTCACCCAGGTGTACAACATAAAGGTTATGGAACAAGTTTACTTGAAGAAGGATTACATGAATTTGAAAATGAATATGATACGGTCTTTTTAGAAGTTGATAATAAGAACAAAGAAGCTATTCATTATTATCAACATCATGGTTTTGAAATAGTTCGTTCATATCAACCAGAAATGTATGGTGAACAATTAGATTTAGCATTAATGAAGAAAGTATTATAAGAATTAATCAACTTAAATTCATATTACTACTGATGAAAGCAAGTATGAAAGAGGAGGATGAACTTGACACAATCATCTTATGTAACTAAAAAATTAGCTGAAGAAAAAGTATTTAAAGATCCAATTCATAAGTATGTTCATGTTAAAGATCAACTAATATGGGATTTAATTAAAACTAAAGAATTTCAGCGCTTGCGTCGTATTAAGCAATTAGGTACATTATACCTTGCCTTTCATACTGCAGAACACAGTCGTTTTGGACACTCTTTAGGAGTCTATGAAATTGTAAGACGTATGATTGATGAATCATTTGTTGGGCGTGAAGCATGGAATAATAAAGATCGCCCCCTTGCTTTATGTGCAGCTTTATTACATGATTTGGGTCATGGGCCGTTTTCACATAGTTTTGAGAAGATATTTAATACGGATCACGAAGCGTTTACCCAAGAAATTATTACTGGAAACACTGAGGTTAACGAAGTATTAAGTAGAGTGTCTGAGACCTTTCCTCAGGAAGTAGCCGATGTTATTAATAAAACGCATAAAAATAAATTAGTCATTTCCATGATTTCATCTCAAATTGATGCTGATCGTATGGACTATTTGCAACGTGATGCTTATTTCACAGGTGTATCATATGGTACATTTGATATGGAGCGTATACTTCGATTAATGAGACCATCAAAAGATGAAGTACTTATTAAAGAAAGTGGTATGCATGCTGTAGAAAATTTTATTATGAGTCGTTACCAAATGTATTGGCAAATCTATTTTCATCCCGTAAGTCGTGGTGGAGAAGTACTATTAAATAATTGTCTTAAGCGAGTCAAACAGCTTTATAAAGAAGATTATCAATTTAAAATGTATCCAAAAGAATTTATTCCATTTTTTGAAGGCACAATTACAATTGATCAGTATGTAGAATTAGATGAAGTAACTGTATTATTTTATTTGAAGAAATGGATACATGAAGAAGATGAGATCTTAAGTGATTTAGCGCGTCGATTTATTAATCGTGATCTCTTTAAGTATATTCCATTTGATGGTTCGATTATTACAATTACTGAATTACAGGATTTATTTATTGAAGGTGGCATTGATCCGGAATATTATTTTGTTAGTGAAGCTTTTTCGGATTTACCATATGATTATGATCGACCTGGTTCTAATCGACAACCTATCCATTTGTTAAGACGAAATGGTAGTATTAAAGAAATTAGTAGCCAATCGTTAGTCATTTCAAGTATTACTGGGATTAATCGAGAAGACTATAAACTATACTATCCTAAAGAAATGATTCTTAATATTAAAGATCCAGAAGTGAAAGGTTCAATTATTAATTTATTGAATGAATTAAATTAAATATTTGTTGATAATATACGCTATGATTTAATAGCAAGTGTGAAAAGGTAAAGAAGTATTGGAGGAATCATCGTGGCAGAAAATAAAGGGTTTAAATTTAATATTATAAAAAATGATCCTCTAGATGGTCATAAAGGTACAAATATAGGAGCAATTAGTTTAGATAATATTGCACCTGTATTTATCGATGTTGCAAATAAAGAAGCATTTCTTGATATCGGCGGTATGCATGCACGTGCGGAAGTAGAAAAAGGCGTAAAGTGGATTACTGATAAAGAATCAGTGGAAGGTCCAGAAGCTAAGGAATATTGGTTATGTTGGGTGACTACTGAACGTGGTGAAAATGGTCCTTATTACGCGGGCGTCACTGCATGTTATTTACTTGTAAATAAAAGTATTCGTCGAGGTTATAAGAGTATGCCAGAACATGTCAATATGATGGATAAGTCTATGAAACATCAAGTTATTATTGATCAAATTGGTGAAGAAAATAAAAAGATATTAAAAGATTTTTTAATATCCCATAATGAAACGATGTGGAATAACTCAAACGAAGCGTTATTCAAGGCATTTGATTAGAAAAAACTCGAGACACTCAGTAGTGCATATTAAATGACTGAGTATCTCGAGTTTTATTTTTCTAATGTATCTCCAACATTATAAAAATGATAAACTGATTTCATTACATTATGATAAATCTGTTGAAAAGATTGTTCAGTTTGTTTACTAATAACTCTTAAATCTTCATATTAAAATTTCTGCTTAAATTAGAAGATTTAGGCTTTAATCATATATCATTAATGGTAGATCACATTGAAGATGTACTCGAAGATGCCAAGCGTGCAGGGGCTGAGCCTTTGTCTGAAACACATGATAATTCAACTTATGAAGATACTAAAGGCAGTAAAAGCGTTTATATCAAAGCGCCTTTTAATGTATTGATTGAATTGCAAGCGATCCCTAATGGGTATTATTATCGAGAAGATAGTGAGGCAAAAGTATTTATTCCTGGGAAATAAGGTACACCTAATCAAATTTAGTTATTAAGAAATGTATAAAAATGTTATTTAATGATATAATTATTTAAAAGATTATAGCTAATTTATGGAGTAAAGAGGACAACAAATGAAAAATATCTTATTATTTGTAGCATCAATCGGTTTCGGCATCATTTTCTTCTATAAATATAGAACACTTTTAGAAAAGTATCATTATGATATTGTTGAACTTGAATCAGAAACGGACATATTAGAAAGAAAAAAGTAATACTATGATACTAATGGTGACATTCAAAAAATAATAACTTGAAAAAAATCGAGTCTGAGACTTAAAACATAAGCGTCTTAGGCTCTTTTTCATTATATAGAAGTAGATAATTAAATTAAAAACATAGGATATCAAGATTTTTTAATTGTGTTGAGGCAAGGACTTAAATGGGACAATGAACACAAAATGACTTTTGTTTTACTCTCTTTTTTATGATAACTATTTAACTAATGTTGATAGAATTTTGTTAACTTCAAGCACTATAGGATTTATGCTATAATGTGGTGTAATATTTTAAAGATTAAGGTGAGTCACACGTTGGATAAGAATATACACATTCAAACGAAACAAGTCTTAAAACAAAATGGAGAAAAACAAACATTTGAGTTTTCTTCTCAAGGATCATGGCAACAAAAACATGCCGATTATATTCGATATCAAGAACAAATTGAAAGTGCAATTGTTAATGTAACAATTAAAATTGAAGACAATGGCGTGAAGTTGATACGTAAAGGTGATATCAATATGAACTTACACTTCGTTGAAGGTAAGGACACTACAACACTTTATACTATACCAGCAGGACGCATTCCATTAATAGTAAGAACTAAGAGTATTTTACATTTTGTAAATGAAAATGGTGGGAAATTAAAAATACAATACGAATTACATCAAAATGACGAAAAAATGGGCTCATATCAATATGAAATTAAGTATAAGGAGATAGGCGAATGAATATTATTGAAAAAGTAAAGAAAACTTTAATACAAGAAATTGAAGCAAGTATAAAAAAAGCAAATCTAGCAGAAGATATTCCTGAAATTAAAGTTGAAATCCCTAAAGATACTAAAAATGGAGACTATTCTACTAATATTGCAATGGTCTTAACTAAAATTGCTAAACGTAATCCACGCGATATTGCTCAAGCTATTGTAGACAATTTAGATACAAGTAAAGCAAATGTAAAACAAGTAGATATCGCTGGGCCAGGATTTATCAATTTTTATTTAGATAATCAATATTTAACAGCTGTCATCTCAGAAGCAATTCAAAAAGGTGATAAATTTGGTTATGCAGAAGAACCAAAAAACAAAAAAATATTATTAGAATATGTATCAGCAAATCCAACTGGTGACTTACATATTGGACATGCTCGAAATGCTGCTGTAGGTGATTCACTAGCAAATATTTTAATTGCAGCAGGTTACGATGTAACACGTGAATATTATATTAATGATGCTGGTAATCAAATTACAAATTTAGCACGTTCAATTGAAACACGCTTCTTTGAGGCATTAGGGGATACAAGTCATGAAATGCCAGCTGATGGGTATAATGGTAAAGACATAGTCGAAATTGGTAAAGACTTAGCCAAAAAACATCCAGAAATGAAAGATTACTCTGATGAAGAACGCTTAAAAACATTTAGACAACTGGGTGTTGATTATGAAATGGATAAATTGAAAAAAGATTTATCAGATTTCAATGTTCATTTTGATAATTGGTTTAGTGAAACATCACTATACGAAAATGGTGCGATTGATAATACATTAGAAAAAATGCATGAGTTAGGCTATACGTATGAAGCAGATGGTGCCACTTGGTTACGTACGTCAGACTTTAAGGATGATAAAGATAGAGTACTAATCAAAAAAGATGGTAACTATACGTACTTTACACCTGATACAGCGTATCACTACAATAAAATTAATCGTGGCAATGATATTTTAATTGATTTAATGGGTGCAGATCATCATGGTTATATTAATCGTTTAAAAGCAAGTTTAGAAACATTTGGTGTAGATAGCGATCGTTTAGAAATTCAAATTATGCAAATGGTTCGTTTAATGCAAAATGGCGAAGAAGTTAAAATGAGTAAACGTACAGGTAATGCAATTACGTTACGTGAAATTATGGATGAAGTAGGCATTGATGCGGCGCGCTATTTCTTAACAATGCGTAGTCCTGATTCGCACTTTGATTTTGATTTGGAACTTGCAAAAGAGCAATCGCAAGATAATCCAATTTATTATGCACAATATGCACATGCACGTATTTGTTCAATTTTAAAACAAGCTAAAGAAAAAGGTATTGAAATAGACAAAAACGCTGATTTTAGTACCATTACAAATGAAAAAGCGATTGATTTGTTGAAGAAAGTAGCAGAGTTTGAGCCTACAATTGAAAGTGCTGCTGAAAGTCGTGCACCACATCGATTAACTAATTATATTCAAGACCTAGCTTCAGCATTCCATAAATTCTATAATGCTGAAAAGGTATTATCTGATGATATTGAAAAAACAAAAGCACATGTTGCTCTTATTGAAGCTGTTAAAATTACATTACACAATGCATTAGCATTAGTGGGTGTATCAGCACCAGAATCAATGTAATATAGATACTTTTAAGTTAAAAAGCACCTTTACGAATACTTATTTGTGAAGGTGTTTATTTTTTATAGAAAGGTAAAAAGATGTCAATGATGACTACAGAACAACTTTACAAAGCATTATTAAAACATATGGGGCCTCAAGGATGGTGGCCAGCAGATACACGTGAAGAGATTATATTAGGTGCTATATTAGTTCAAAATACAAACTGGAATAATGCTGCACTTTCTCTTAGACGGCTGAAAGAAGCAACCCATTTTGAACCGCAAAACATATTAAATCTGCCGATAGAAGAACTAAAAATATTAATCCGCTCTAGTGGTTTCTATAACAATAAATCAAAAGCAATTTCTACATTATTCAACTGGTTAAATCAATATCAGTTTGATTATTGCAAGATTAATGAAGTATATGGAGAACATTTAAGAAATGAATTACTTAAGCTACACGGTATTGGAAGTGAAACAGCAGATGTATTGCTAGTTTATATTTTTGAGAGGGTCGAATTTATTCCTGATCATTATACACGTCGATTATATAAAAAACTCGGTTATGCCAATACTGAGAATTACGATAAATTAAAAAGATATGTAGAATTACCTTCAAACTTTACAAATCAAGATGCAAATGAATTTCATGCTTTACTAGATAACTTTGGAAAAAATTATTTTAATGGTTCCATTGAACAAAGATATCATTTCTTAGATCAATATTTTACAAAAATGGATTGACCTTAACGTGACGTCATAGCTTAGTCTCTTTTATAGAGAGATGAAAAGAGAAGTGAATCAAATAGATTAAGAAAAAGGCAGGATGTCAGAATGGAAAATCAGGTATACTTTACACCCAATGACGTGAGTCATATTACCGAAGTAACTAAACGCACACTTCATTATTACCATGAAATTGAGTTGCTTGTGCCAACTTATATTGCATCTAATGGTTATCGCTATTATTCTTCTAAGGATATCTCTAAATTACAGACCATTCAATTTCTAAGGGAACTGAATTTATCATTAGCAGATATTCAACTTTATTTTAGTAACAGTATAGAAGAGAAAAATATAATATTAGAAAATAATTATCAGTGTATTGTTGCACAAAGAGATCAATTAAACAAAATGATTCATTTTCTTAATCATCATCTCGTTAATCATAGAAAAGAGGAAATTAATATGAGTAAATGGAATAATGATAATATACAAAATCAATATGAGAAAGAAGCTGAAATGAAATATAGTCATACTCCTTATTATCAAGCTTTTAAAGAGAATCAAAAACGATTGAATTCTACAGAAAAACAACAAAATAATAAGAAAACAATGGAGAGGTTACATTTATTCTTTGATAAAATGAATGAATTATTCATTGCAAACTATAAAATAAATCATATACAGGTTAAACAAGCAATTTTTGAACTAAAAGATATTCTTCGAACACAAGTACCTAACGTAGATGAACAATTTTTAGAATATATTGCCTCGATTTATGAGAATGATGAGCGATTTGCTAAAACAATTAATAACAAACGACACGATAATTTAAATCAGTATATTGCTGATGCGATTCGAAATGATATTTAATAAAAGATGTTTTTAAGTTCTATAATATGTGATGATATATATAATATATCTGATGAATAAAAGGAGCTTAAACATGATAGAAGCGTTCAAATTATTTTGGCAAAATTATTTTAATATAAAAAGTCGAACTAGAAGACGCCATTATTGGTTTGCTATTTTAGCTAATTGTATTATTTTAGTGATTATGAGTTTACTTTTTAATATCATTACTTTGGGGTTAAATGGAGGGCATACATTTTTTGATATTGTGTATGAAATCATTGATATCATTATTTTTATAGGAACGTTTACGATGACGGTACGTCGTTTACATGATACAGGGCACACAATGGTTCTACCTCTTATTATTTTAATTTTTACATCAATCAGAAAAATTTCAAGTATTGTAGATAGAACATACGGTATTTCAATTGATGGTTTTTTCAACGGAATGATTGCGCTTGAATTAGGAATTATGGTGGCAGCGATGTCTTTAGTCTTACTTATTATTCTTGTGATTACTTTTGCATTTACAATAAAAGATAGTGATGAGGGGACAAATAAGTATGGCCCAAATCCTAAAATAGCTACTGTATAGTATGAAAACAGGAAGGATACAGAATGTATTTTGAAATCTGTTTCCTTCTTTTTTTATTTTGAAATAGAATTAAATCATTAAGTTTAACCAATAATATAAAATTACACAATAAAAATTTATAGAATTAAATTAATGATATAAATAATTTGGTATGATAAATATATGAAATAAACAAAATTGTGAAAGGAAGGTATTGTTTATAAATGAACAATAAGAAGCTGTGGATTATTTTATTTACATTAGTATTAGTTTTAGCAGCATGTGGACAAAATCAATCGAGTGAAAAAGGACATCATTCTACGCATTCAACTGAGCAAAAAACAACGGATCACAATAATAATACTCATACATATCATCGTATTATATCTTTGATTCCAAGTAATACTGAAATATTATATAGACTTGGTCTTGGAAAAAATATTATAGGTGTATCAACAGTTGATGATTATCCAAAAAACGTGAAAAAAGGCAAGCAACAATTTGATGCAATGAATTTAAATAAGGAAGCACTCTTAAAAGCTAAACCTGATTTGATTTTAGCTCATGAATCTCAAAAATCATCTGCTAAAAAAACACTTGATAGTTTAGCTGATAGTGGTGTGAAGGTAGTATATGTTAAAGACGCTCAGTCTTTAAATCAAGTCTACGATTCATTTGAGCAAGTAGGTAAAGTGACGCATCGTGAAAAAGAGGCGAAACAGTTAGTCAAAGAAACAAAAGATAATGTTCAAAAAGTAATTGAATCAATTCCAGCACATCATAAAAAACAGAGTGTTTTTATAGAAGTGTCTTCAAAACCCGAAATATATACAGCAGGAAAAGAAACCTTTTTCAATGATATGATAGAAAAACTAGATACAAAAAATGTATTTTCAAATGTTAGTGGATGGAAAGCAGTAGATAAAGAAAGTATTATTAGAAAAAATCCTGATATTTTAATTTCAACTGAAGGTATTTCAAAAGAAGAATATTATGAAGTGATTAAAGAACGTGATGGTTTCTCTGAAGTCAACGCAGTAAAAAATGAACGTGTGGAAACAGTCAATGGTGACGAAATTTCACGACCAGGACCTCGTATTGATGAGGGTATGAAAGAATTACGTGATGCAATTTATAAACGTTAAAACGTTAAGATGAGAGACTTTTCAAAAGCCTACAACGATATTGACAATGTTGTAGGCTTTTTATACAACATATATTCTTGTAAGTTTAGCAAAGCAGAGAAAGAATCATTTTGTAATCTTATTTTAATTAGTAGTAAGGATATATTCATTGTAATATAAGAAATAAATAATAATTGAAATGTGAGTGGAAATGAAACGACATCTATATTTAACATTTTCAGTTTGGACACTTTGCTTATGTATTATAATAGCTATAAGTCTTTTTTGGGGTTTAGGGTCATTACATCAAGCATTTAATCAAATGATTTTTTTAAAAGTTAGAGTTCCTAGAACATTTGAGGCGCTTATGGTAGGAGCCATATTAACGTTGACGGGTCAATTATTTCAAACGGTATTAAATAATCCTTTAGCAGATAGCTTTACACTTGGTTTAGCGAGTGGAGCGACTTTTGGATCAAGTTTAGCTATATTTTTAGGTGTATCTTTTCTATTTATTCCAATTTTTTCTATCATTTTTAGTATCACGACACTTTTACTTGTTGTTATAATGACAATCGTATTGTCTAGAAATTTTCCAATTAGAGTACTCATCATATCTGGACTTATGGTAGGCGCTTTTTTTAATGCATTAATATATATACTTACACTCATTAAACCAGAACGTACGAATCGTATGTTAGCCTATTATTTCGGAGGATTTGCGAATGCCGAAATGAATGAGCTCGTTTATATTACAATGGTTTCTTTGCCAATCATTATTGTGATATATAGTTTAGTTACACCAATTAAGCTCTTGCAATTAGGAGAAGCTAAAAGTAAGTCTCTAGGGTTAAATGTGCAATGGATAACATTTATTGTACTTTTGTTAACATCTATTATGACAGCTGTAGCAGTAGCGTTTATAGGTGTTATAGGTTTTATTGGCATCATTGTACCTCAATTAATTAGACGATATTATTTTCAATATAGTCTTGCTATACAAATGACATTAAACATATTGATAGGTGCATTAACGATGCTATTCGCTGATGTTGTAGGGAAGATTGTTATCAATCCAGTGCAAATTCCAGCAAGTATTATTTTATCACTTGTTGGGATACCCATATTATTTTATATTTTAGTCACTCAATCTAATACAACACGTTAGTGAAGTGAACAAAAATTATTAAAATAAGAATAATTATAGTGATAAGAGGTAAATAAAAATGGACTTAAGCCAAATCAAAGCAGTTGTGTTCGATTTAGAAGGCACATTATTGGATAGAACTAAGTCTCGAGATAAATTTATAGAAGAACAATATGAACGTTTTCATGATTATTTTGTACATGTACAACTTGCTGACTTTAAACATAAATTTATAGAATTAGATGATGATGAAGATAACGATAAACCTTATGTATATAAGGAGATAATAAAACAATTTCACATCGATAGATTGAAATGGAAAGATTTATTTCATGATTTCGAAATGCATTTCTATCGATATGTATTTCCATACTACGATACATTATACACACTTGAAAAGTTGTCAGAGCATGATTATTTACTCGGTGTAATTGCAAACGGGAAATCAAAGATTAAACAATTTCGGATTTATTCATTAGGAATAGAACACGTGATTAATTATTTATCAACTTCTGAAACAGTAGGTTATCGCAAACCTCACCCACGTATTTTTGAAGATATGATTGATCAACTCGGCGTTTTACCAGAAGAAATTATGTATGTTGGAGATGATACCTTAAATGATGTTGCTCCTGCACGTGCTATGGGAATGGTAAGCGTTTGGTATAAACAAGAAAATGCTGAATTAGAACCTTTAGAAGAAGAAGTAGATTATATCATTACAACAATAGAAGAGCTCTTAACGATTTTATCCATAAATAAACAAAAAAAAGGAGATAATTAAATGGAATTATTTACAAGAAAAGGTGGATTTACATTAAATTACAATACTATGGGACAAGGATACCCAGTAGTGCTTGTACATACTGCGTTTGAAAATGCTTCAATTTTTCAAAATTTAGCTCATGCACTTTCAAAAACATTTCAAGTCGTATTATTGGATTTACGTGGTCATGGATATTCAGATAAACCACGACATATTAAATTCAATGAATTTGCAGATGATATTATTTTATTATTAGATTATCTCTACATAGATCAAGCGGCTTTTATTGGCCATGAAATGGGTGCTACAATTATTGCGCATTTATCAAAGCAATATCCAGAGTATGTCTCTTCGTTAACAATGATCAATCCGACATCTATTGAAGGAGAGTTACCAGAAGAACGATTGTTTAGAAAATATGCACATAAAATCCGTAACTGGAATGAAGATAAACAAGAGAAGTTTTTAGATAAACATCGCTATTATAAACATCGTAAAGTGAATAAGTTCTTAAAAAATGTCGAAGATACTAATTCAATTTCTACTAAAGAAGAGACAGAAGCAGTAGATGAAGTATTTAAACAAAGAGGAATTGCAGAAGTATTTGAGTACATCACTAAACCCACATTTATAGTTGCAAGTGCGTATGGAGAAAGAATAACATCTCTTGAATCTAAAGAAGTAGCAGATTTAATAGGAAATGTACATTTTGAAGTGTATTCGAAGTCAAGCATGTATCCTTTTGAAGAAGAACAAGAGAAGTTTATCCATGATGTGACACCTTTTATAAAAAAACATATGCCTCAACACTAAATAATATTATTTACCAAAATGAATGGATTATAAAAAAGAAATATTTTGTAATGTTTTTGTAATATTTCTGTTATTTTTGTAATGGATAGGGTATACTGTAATTAAGCATAAAAGAAAAAGGAGCGAGTGCTTATGAAAAAGTTAGCAACAGCCCTATTAGTTTCAGGACTAGTAATGACAGGAGTAGGCTATAATCATGCTGAAGCAGCTAGTGGTAATTCGATTCAGACTGTACAACAATTAACTCAAGGTCAAAAAACATTAGAAAATGTGACAATAGGTGAATCAATTAAAAATGTTATTAATCACTATGGCACACCTATTTATTCATATAATCCAAATAATCAAGAAAAATATTATGAATTCCATACAAATAAAGGCGTATTAGTTGTTACTGCCATCGGTAAAAAAAATACTGGTTATGTGACTAGAGTATCAATGACTTATAATCAAGCCAATGGTCCAACTTATCAAAAAGTAGCACAAAGCGTAGGTAAAAAAGCCATTAAACGTGTTCAATATAATAGTGTAAGTGGCAATTTTGCTTATATTCAAAACGGTAAAACAAGCTATCAATTTGGTTCAAGCTCACCTAAAGACAAAGTATTAAAATTATATCGTATTGATATTAATAAATAATGTAATGAAGTAGTTAGTTAAAGTGACGTATAATCCATTTCATTTAAAAGGTAATGAAATATATAGAAGTAGGATAACGAATTCAATCTGGGATTCGTTATCCTACTTCTTTTTATGAAAAGAAATCAATTGAAATCTATGATAAAATGTTGAAATGAATAAATTGAATGTATTTTAAAACTTACATTTGATAAAGGAGCAACATATGCGATCAAACGATAAAGTATTACTTGAAAATGTGAATGATTATTTTACTCATAAAGGCATGCCCCCTAAACTTATCGATGACATTAAAGAAAATATACGTAATGACTTTAAAAAATCTGAAGAAAAAAAGCAAGATTATCTTGATTTTAGAGGGAAATCAACGGCTCAAATTATCCTAATTATTCAACGAAATTTATTTGGTTTACAATTGAATCCTATTATATTTTTTATTATCAATTTTATTTTAATTTCATATTTATATGATAAGCAATACGTTCCATTCCAAGCTGCAACTATATTATCTTTGTTTTATTGTATTGTTATTTTCCCGATTACTATTTTTATTCATATACAAATTGCTCGAAAAAAATATTTATATAGTAATCGCACAGAGATAATCATAGGCTATATGATTGCAATTATTGCTTTAATTCTTATTATTATGCGTGCATTTAATCTCACTATAGGCATTGTTCCTATTACTATGTATAGTCATCAATTTATTTTCTTTATGGGACTTATAATGAGTTTATGCGGGGTTATTTTTAAAAGATTAGAATATACAGCAGTAGGTTTATTATTCTCTCAAAAGACGATTGATGCTGTTATTGTAAATTCAAATGTCGCTCAAACTGTTTCACTTATCATTTGGATTATTATCGTCGTACTAATTGTTACATATACTATACGATTATCATCTAGAAGAAGTATTTAATAAAATATATGATTTTAACTCAACCCTGATTAATAGGGTTGAGTTTTTTTATTTAAATTATATAAAAATTTTTAAATAAAAAAATAATTAATTGTATACATGTTTATAGCGTTAAATATGTTTTAGTGGGTATAGTAAATACTAAGGGAGGTGCCGATATGAAAAAAATTGAAACGTCTAATCAAATAAAGATAGCTTATCAAGATGCAGGTACAGGCATTCCCGTTATTTTAATTCATGGTTTAGATGGTAATTTAGCTGGGTTTTACTCATTAAAAAAAGAGTTGAAAAAACACTATAGAGTCATTGTTTACGATGTGAGAGGTCATGGGAAATCTACACATCCTACGAGTTATAACTTAAATGATCACATTAAAGATTTAATTATGTTAATGCAACAATTAGGTATTAAAAGCGCACATTTATTAGGACATGATATGGGTGGAATTATTGCACAAGCTTTTACCGAAAAATATAAAGAGAAAGTGCGATCTTTAACAATTATATCTTCTAAATCTGAAGATATTGTCCATGGTTTTACAAAATTAATGATTGAGCACCAAGATAAAGTAGCGGGGTTTAATAAATCTGAAGCGTTACTTATATTATTTCCATATATTTACAAAAAAAGTGACGTTGCAATGAAGTGGTTTCAACGTCAACGTTTATATAGTAAACAAGACGATGAAGATAGTGCAGTAGCATCAAGAGCCTTATTAGATACAGAGAATCAATCAAATACAGTCACACATGATATCAATGTTCCAACTATGATAGTAGAAGGACGTTATGACCCAATTATTATCAATAAAGAGAATCAACAATTTGAAAATCAATTTAAAAATATAAATTATGTTTTATTTAATGACTCAGGGCATGCACCTCATATAGAAGAAGAAGAGAAATTTTTAACATTATATTTAAATTTTGTAGAAAAAAATGATGCATCTCATACTACAAATTTATTGATATAAAATTATAAGCATAGAGTCAAAATTATCTACAATAGAATATCTAAGGAAACAGAACAACCTAAAGGGTGGGGTTCTAGATATAAAAAAATTATTAAACAATGTTTATAAATATTAGAATGAAGTTATTCTACAGAAAACAACATCATATAATATGAATTATGGCTATAAAAGAGGCCCGTAGACGAATGTTATCTACGGGCTATTATTCTAGGTTTTTTAAAGTTCTAGTCTCTTTAGGGTTTACTATTATAATTCTGTTTCTTTATTAGCTTCTTCGATTCGTTTGTTAACTCTATTAAGTAATTCATCAATTTTTGTACGTTGCGTTGCATTTACAAGAATCAATACTGTTCTTTCATCATGCTCATTACGTTTTTTATCGAAGTAATCTTCTTGAGATAAATTTTTCACTGCTTTTACTACTTGAGGTTGCTTGTAGTTTAAGTGATTAATAATATCTTTTAAATAATATTCTTCTTCTTTACTTTGACTAATATAAGTTAAAACAGCAAATTCTTCAAAGCTAATTGAAAATTCTTTTTTAATAATGCTTTTTAATTTATCTGCATAAGTAATCATTGCTAATAATTCAAAGCAGTCATTAATTTTTGAAATAGCCATTTTAAGACCTCCCCAACTAATATTCTTTCTATTTTTTATGCATCCGTTAAATTTATCTATATATAACGTCAACTATTAGTTTAAAAAAGCTATTAATAATTTAGATTAAATAAATTAATTTAATTCTATTTTATTTAGTTAATTATAACTAAATAAAATTAGAAAGTAAACGAAAATGCACTTAATAAAACAATATTTTGATTAATTAATACTTTGTTTATAAAAATAAGCAAATTTTATAAAAGATTTAATTAAGAACAATTATTATGATACTCCATATTATAAAATTAAAGTTTAATATACTAAAATAAAAGATTATTCGGTGCTTTCTAATAAAGATGTAGAAGGATGCGTAATAATTTTATCACCAATATTTAATCCATTGGATACCATAATATACCCACTTTTTTTACTTTTAATATATTTAATGTTTCTTTTTATAATTTTTTTATTATGTATAACTAGAACATAATTTTTATTGTAAATGACTTTATTGGGTAATTCATATTCTGTTGTTCCTAAGTGAAGATCAAAATGGTATCCAATAGGGTAGGAAGGATCTGTAGAAATATCTACGTTATAAAAAGAGAAAGATGACTCAGTTTTATAAGGAATAGAAGAAATAGATAAAATTTTTCCTTCAAATTGCCTAGTATCTTTAATAGAAACTTGAACAAGTTGATTATTTTTAAGCTGTTTGAGTTGAGATTCATTGATTTTAGCACGAATGATTCGTTCATCACTATTAATTTGCATAATTTCAGTATGAGATTTTGAAGGGAAAGGGTGAAGTACAGTGACTCGACCTTTAATAGGAGCATAAATACGTGTTTGAAGTTGTTGCTGTAAGTTGAGTATATCATTAGATAATTGAACTTGTTGGTTGAAGTTATCGGAGGATATTTTATTTGAGTGTTGTATTGAAGATAAAAGATTCTTTTTTGCAAGAATATGTTTTTCAATGTGTGGATTATAATATTTAAATATAGGTGTATCTTTAGATATCGTTTCGTTATTTTTTACTAGAATATCTGAACTAATACCTAATGAGGGCTCATAATAAAGTGTATAACTTTGTTTAGCTTGCTGAACGCCTTGAAAAGAAAGAGAGTAATGTGGTTTTACAGTCATCGTTTCTATTTTGCTTAAATGAGTAGTTTTAGGAATCTTAGAATAAATATAAAATCCAAACGAAATAATAAGGAGAAGGAGGAGGGTTACAAGTATTGGTAAAGGGGATAAAAACTTTTTCAAATATAATCACCTCTAAACATTAATATGCATTTATTATACAAGTTTAGAGCTAAATACAACATAATTAAATGATGACATCAAAAAAGTCTTCTCAATTATTTCATTAAGAAGACGAAGATTTAGATAAAAGTTTAATTTTATTAGCCATTAAAATAAACGTAATAAAACAATACCAATTGCTATAGCGATTAATCCTATAAATTTACGGAAAGTCATTTCATTTTTAGGTACACCAATGCCAAAGTGATCAATAATGACGCCCATTATCATTTGACCAAGCATTGCGACAATAGTTGTAAGAGCAGCACCTAAATAGGGCATTAATATAATATTAGATGTAACGAATACGACACCTAAAATTCCACCAATAAAATAGAGCGGTTTAATACGACCGAAATGATGTTGTGATAGTTTAATTTTTAAACTTCTATTAAATATTATTGTTAGAATAAATAACGCAATAGTTCCAACAGTAAAAGAAACTAGTGCAGCGAATAAAGAAGAATGCATTTGCTTTGAAAGTCCGCTATTGATTGTAGTTTGTAGTGGAGGTGCAAATCCGAAAATAAAGCCAATGAACAACCAAATATAAAGTGAGATATTTCTTTTATCTTTAAGTTTATTTTTAGGTATATGATTCATAAGAAGAATTCCGAATAATAAAACAATAATTCCCACACCTTTTAAAAAGGTAAAAGATGTTTGATTGGCTCCAAGTAATCCCAATGTATCAATCATAACACCCATTATGATTTGACCAGCAACTGTCATCACAACCGTAAGTGCTGCACCTAATCTTGGAAGAAGTAATAAGTTACCTGTTAAGAACCATACACCAAGCAAGCCACCAACCCACCAATGATAATCAATAGAGTGACCAGCATAAAATGAGCTTGAGAACATTTGGATATTAAAAATGATATTAAGTATTAATAAAAATAGAGTGCCTACAAAAAAAGAAATCGTAGAGGCATAAAAAGATGATTCTGTAAATCGACCTAATCTAGAATTAATCGATGTTTGAATAGGCACCATCATACCAGCAATAATTCCAAGTACAAATAGAAAAAGCAAACTTAATTCCTCCATTATTTTTACTATCAAATACGATTATTATACGTAAATTTATAAAAAAATTCTATACTAAAAAAGAGAACGGATAGAATTCTGTTAGAACTCTCTATCCATTCTCAATCTACTGTTTAGAAGACGTGAAGTAAAATTTGACATTGTAACTTACGTCTACTATGTCAATTAATTTAATTCAAATAAAACAGTTGTTGTTTTATCTACAATCTGAGCTGAAGCGACTTTACTTGGAGCGCCACTGGTAAATCTTAAAACATCTAACTTAATGATATTTTCCATTGCTGATTGTACATTAGCTTCTGTTATTGTTGCTGAAATTTGTGGTAATTGTAACTTAGCTGTTTTGTTTAGGTTTGTCTTAAATATAAGTTCTAACGTTTTTGACATTGTTCATACCTCCTTTTTAATAAAATCATTCATTAAACTAATCCTTGAGTTTTTACAACTTCAACTTTATCGAAAGATTCTTCAATCAAATTTGAAATTGTTGTTACAAATGATTTGATGTCTGCTTCAGAAGCACGTGTATTAATGTTATTAAATCGACGTTTAATTTCTTTAGCTTTTCCATTTGTATCATGTGTAACGTGAGTACAAATAACAGATAACTGAGTAATTTCGTTCATCTTACTTTCACCTCCTTACACTTTATATATCGAAAATATTTTTAAAAAAAGTAACTTGAAGTCAAAAATAATTGAGCGAAATATTTTAATGTTACTAAAATATGATATATCATTAAATAAGAAACTTTTTTGAGGTGGATAAATGAATTATGTAGAACCTATTAAGAAAAAGAATGATATTAAGAAGATGTATCACGTGTTACAAATGAAATCAGACAGAGATTATCTTTTATTTAAACTGGCGATACATACAGGTATGCGACTTACTGACTTATTACATCTTAAAGTTGAAGATATAAAGAATAAAGAAAATAAAGAAATAAAGACAGCTTGGATTCAACAAAGTGCCCCATTTATCAAAATTATGATTCCTTCTGATTTAAGAAATGAAATTGATACATATATCTATGAAAATCAGTTGAAAGATGATCATCTTTTATTTCAGTCTCTTCGTACACATAAAGAACTTTCACGTCAGCAAGCTTATCGAATTATTCACCACGCAGCTAAAGAATTAGGCCTTTTACATATTGGTTTAACTACTCTACGTAAAACTTTTGCATATCATGCTTATAAATCGGGTATTTCTATTGCGATTATTCAAAAATATTTAGGACACCAGACTACGCATGAAACTTTGAAATTTATTGGTTTGTCACCTAAAGAAGATCATCATACAATTATTGCTTTGAATTTATAAAAAGGAGGGTTTTGATGAGTTTAATTTATTTACTAGGGGCACTTTTACTAATCATAGGTATGGTTCTAATCACTTTATTTATTAGACCTCTAAGACGCTATGCGGGATATATTTCCCTATTTGCTCCAGTAATTGCTTCTGTTTATTTCTTATCTCAAATTCCTAGTGTACTTCATCAGAAAGTGATTTCTTTTAAACTAGCTTGGATGCCAGCTATCGATTTGAATTTAGATTTAAGACTAGATGGACTTGGATTAATGTTTGCTTTAATTATTTCTATTATAGGGATAGCTGTTTTCTTTTACGCTACTCAATATTTAACGCCTAATGGTGATAACTTACCTAGATTTTTCATATACTTACTTTTATTTATGTTTAGTATGTTAGGTATAGTAATATCTAATAATACCATTCTTATGTATATCTTCTGGGAACTCACAAGTGTTTCATCTTTCTTACTTATTTCGTATTGGTATAGTAATGCAAATAGTCAGCTAGGTGCAATACAGTCATTTATGATTACGGTATTTGGCGGCTTAGCATTATTAACAGGTTTTATTATGTTGTACATAATGACAGGTACGAATACAATTACTGAAATTTTATCGCAAAGTCATCATATTAGTGAGCAACCTTTATTTATTCCAATGATCATTATGATGCTTATTGGAGCTTTCACAAAATCAGCTCAATTTCCATTTCATATTTGGTTACCTAAAGCTATGGCTGCGCCAACCCCTGTAAGTGCCTATCTACATTCAGCAACAATGGTTAAAGCAGGTATATTTTTACTATTTAGATTCACACCTGTATTAGGCTTAAGTAATAGTTATATTTATATTGTTACTTTTGTAGGATTAATCACAATGATGTTTGGATCTCTTACAGCTTTAAGACAATATGATTTGAAAGGAATTCTTGCCTATTCTACAGTTAGTCAACTTGGGATGATTATGACAATGGTTGGTTTAGGTGGAGGTATTGCGCAGCATCCAAGTGGACCAATGGCTAAAATTTACACATTAGTTTTATTTGCAGGGTTGTTCCATGTCATGAATCATGCGTTATTTAAATGTACGTTATTTATGGGCGTAGGTATTATTGATCATGAAGCGGGCACAAGAGATATTAAAAAATTAAATGGTATGAGAAAATTCTTTCCTAAAATGCACGTGAGTATGACGCTTGCAGCATTATCAATGGCGGGAGTACCATTTTTAAATGGTTTTTTAAGTAAAGAAATGTTTTTTGATTCTTTAGTTAAATCTATTGAATTAGAGCAATTTAGTTTAACTTTAACCATCATAATTGTGGCATTAGGCGTGATTGCAAGTATATTCACGTTTGTCTATGCAGTTTACATGCTAAAAGAAACATATTGGGGAGAATTTAATGAAAAAGAAGTTCCTAAAAAGCATATTCATGAGCCGTGGTTGTTCAGTTTACCAGCAATGATCTTTGCTGTGATGCTACCTGTTATCTTCTTTATCCCAAATACCTTTACGCATCCAATTGTTTTACCTGCATTAAGAAATGTCACAAACTTAGGTATCCAAGTTGATAAGATGGCACCACATGTATCCCAGTGGCATGGCATTAATTTACCACTTATTTTTAGTATTATTGTTATTATTTTAGGAATTATTTTAGCAACAAAAGTAAATTGGAAAGTGTTAACGCACCGCTTAATCAAAACAGCATCGATTACAAATTCCTATCGTAAAGCTTATAGCGTATTTGAACATTATGCTGGTTGTAGTATTCGTGGTGTAATGACGAACCGATTAAATTATTACAATGTGATTACGCTTTTAGTGTTTTCACTATTTGTAGCGTATGGCTTTTTAAGAGTAGGGTTTCCTAAACTACATCTAATGCATGTTACTGACTTTGGGCCTTTAGAAGTGCTGCTTGCGATTTCAATTAGTGTTGTTGGTATAGCACTTGTCTTTATAAGACAACGTTTAACGATGGTAATATTAAATGGAATTATTGGCTATTCAGTTGCATTATTTTATTTAATCATGAGGGCACCTGATTTAGCTTTAACACAACTTGTAGTAGAGACGATGACTACAATATTATTCATTGTTAGTTTTTCACGCTTACCAAATATTTCTCGTAAGAAAGCAGATAAGAAAAAAGAAATGATGAAAATTGTTGTAGCATTCATTTTTGCAGGCGCAGTGGTAACACTTGTATTTATGGCACAACAAGGTGATGGTTTAGAAACTATTTCTAAATATTATATGAATGCAAAAGAACTCACAGGTGGTAAAAATATTGTGAATGCCATTTTAGGTGATTTTAGAGCACTTGATACTATGTTTGAAGGCTTGGTATTAATTATTGCTGGTTTAGGTATTTATACATTATTAAATTACAAAGATCGGAGGGGTCAAGATGAAAGAAAATGACGTAGTCTTAAAAACAGTAACTAAAATTGTTGTATTCATTTTACTTACTTTTGGTTTTTACATTTATTTAGCGGGTCATAATAATCCAGGAGGGGGATTTATTGGTGGTCTCGTCTTTAGCTCAGCTTTTATCTTGATGTTTTTAGCTTTCGACGTAAAAAAAGTATTGGATAGTTTACCTATCGACTTTAGAAAATTAATGATTATTGGAGCGCTTATTTCTTTAATCACAGCAATTGCGCCTACCTTTTTTGGCAAATCATTTTTATATCAAAGTGAATTTACACTTCATTTACCAATATTTAATGAAATGCATATTACTACAGTGACGATTTTCGAATTAGGCATAGTACTTTCAGTAGTGGGCGTGATTGTCACAATTATGTTGGCATTGAGTGGGGGTAAATCATGAATCTTATTTTATTACTGATCATAGGATTTCTCGTATTCTTAGCGACATACATGATATTATCTTTAAATTTAATTCGTATTATTGTAGGGATTTCGATTTATACGCATGCGGGTAATTTGATTATTATGAGTATGGGTCATTATAGTGACCACGTAACAGAACCGCTTATTCGTGGTTCAAATACCAACTATGTCGATCCATTATTGCAAGCACTTGTTTTAACTGCAATTGTTATTGGATTTGGTATGACGGCATTCTTACTTGTATTAGTTTATCGAACATACCGTGTTACAAAAGAATCAGAAATTGATGTGCTTAGGGAGGATGAAGATGATGAACAGTAACTTATTAATCCTTCCGATTCTCTTACCACTTCTTTGTGCATTATTACTTGTATTTACGAAGAATAAAAATAGAGTTTCGAAGATTTTATATATTGGAACAATGACGGTTAATACGCTTATTTCGCTAGCTTTATTGATTTATGTGATGAATCATAAACCAATCACTTTAGATTTTGGTGGTTGGAAAGCACCTTTTGGTATTCAATTTTTAGGTGATACTTTAAGTTTACTCATGGTAACAGTTGCTTCTTTTGTAGTGACTTTAATTATGGCGTATGGATTTGGACCTGCTGAAAAACGTGTGAATCGCTATTACTTACCAACATTTATTTTATTTTTAACTACCGGTGTGATTGGTGCTTTTTTAACTTCTGATTTATTTAACCTCTATGTGATGTTCGAAATTATGTTACTTGCATCATTTGTGCTTGTAACATTAGGACAATCAGTAGAACAATTAAGAGCAGCTATTATCTATGTTGTTTTAAATATTATTGGTTCTTGGTTGTTTTTATTAGGTATTGGTTTACTTTACAAATTAGTAGGGACATTAAACTTTTCTCAAGTTGCATTACGCTTAGACGATGTTCACAATAATGAAATGGTAGTTGTCATTGCAATTGTATTTATGATTGCATTTGGTTCAAAAGCATCGTTAGTGTTATTTATGTGGTTACCTAAAGCTTATGCAGTGTTAAATACTGAGCTCGCAGCTTTATTTGCAGCTTTAATGACGAAAGTGGGAGCATATGCTTTAATTCGTTTCTTCACTTTATTATTTGATCAACATCCAAATATTACACACCCAATACTTGTATTTATGTCTTGTATTACAATGATTATTGGTGCTTTTGGAGTCATTGCATTTAAAGACATAAAGAAAATTGCAGCATATCAAGTTATTTTATCAATTGGTTTTATTATTTTAGGCTTAGGATCAAATACATTTGCTGGAATTCATGGTGCTATTTTTTATCTAACAAACGATATTGTAGTAAAAACATTATTATTCTTTATTATTGGTAGTTTAGTTTATATGTCTGGTTATAGAGAATATAAGTATTTATATGGTTTGGCAAAGAGAGAGCCTTTCTTTGGCGTAGCATTTATCGTTATGATTTTCGCGATTGGCGGGGTTCCTCCTTTTAGTGGATTCCCTGGTAAAGTGCTTATTTTCCAAGGTGCGGTTCAAAATGGTAATTATATTGGATTAGCACTCATGATTTTAACAAGTCTTTTAGCAATGTATAGTCTATTTAGAATACTATTTATTATGTACTTTGGAGATGCAGATGGCGAGCAAGTTGATTACAATCCATTGCCTGCTCATCGAAAAGGTATGATTGGCATATTAACTGTAGCTGTAGTAGTTATGGGTCTTGCAGCACCAATTGTTATGAATGTTACTAAAAATGCAACAGAGTTAAATACAAATGATGCTTACTTTCATCACTTAGTTAATCCACATTTAAAGGAGGAGAATAAATGAGACAAATTGTATTGAATATCTTAATTGCTTTTCTATGGGTACTCTTTCAAGACCAAGGTTCTTTTTTATTCTCTACCTTTGTATCTGGCTATCTTATAGGATTAATTGTGATTTATATACTGCACCGATTCTTTGGTCAAGAATTTTATTTAGTAAAAATATGGGTAGCTATTAAGTTTTTAGGTATATATTTGTATCAGTTAATTACTTCAAGTCTTAGTATCATTAAATACATTTTATTTAAAACAAAAGATATGAATCCTGGTCTTCTCACATATGAAACAGAGTTAAAAAGTGATTGGGCCATTACATTTTTAACCATTTTAATTATTATTACGCCTGGATCGACAGTGATTAGAATTTCAAAATTAACCAATAAATTTTTTATTCATAGTATAGACATTTCTGAAAATGAAAAAGCTAATTTGTTAAAAAGTATTAAACAATATGAACGTTTAATTATGGAGGTGTCACGATGATCCAAGCGATGACTAACTTTTTTAGTACAGGAGCTTTAATATTATTTGGTATTGCATTTATTATTGGATTGTTTCGTTTGATTAAAGGTCCTACAACAGCAGACAGAGTCGTAGCATTTGATGCAGCTAGTGCCGTCATTATGTGCATTGTTGGGGTAGTTAGCGTGATTTATGATACTGATGCGTACTTAGATTCAATTATGTTAATTGCGATCATTTCATTTGTAAGCTCTGTATCTATTTCTAGATTTATTGGAGGAGGTCGGGTATTCAATGGAACTCATAAAAAGCGTCACTGAGTTGATTGCGTCTATTCTTATTTTTCTAGGAAGTATTATTGCAGTAATTAGTGCAATAGGCATTGTAAAATTTCAAGATGTTTTTTTACGAAGTCATGCTTCTACGAAAAGCTCAACGCTTTCTGTATTACTTACTTTAATCGGGGTATTAATATACTTTACGACGGCGCAAGGTCTCTTTAGTGTTCGTTTATTATTATCCATTGTCTTTATTAATTTAACATCTGCTGTTGGTATGCACCTTGTTGCTAGAGCAGCTTATCGAACTGGAGCATACATGTATAGAAAAGATGATGCACCAAGACAATCTTCCATTTTATTAAGTTCAAAAGAATTTAATACAACAGATGAGTTAAAAAGTCGTGCTAAAAAAAGAGAAGAACAACGAGAAAAACTGTATTATGATATTAAAAACTATAGAGCTGAAGAAAGAAAACAACATGGTGATAAAAATATTGAAGATTTAGAAGAATAATTGCATATCTTAATAGTTTTTAAGTGAATTATTTTGAAAGTGCAAGTTAGTTAATCTGAATATATTTTAATGATAAAATTGATATTAAATTGAGAGCATAAGAACGGTAGATAATAACTACATACGTTTAAAATAAATAAGATGATAATGTATCTTATATCTCAAATTAAATATGAAATAATGGGGTGAAAGTTTGGAAATATTTGAAACGATTCTCATATTTCTAGCTGTTGTTATTGTAAGCTCCTTTGTTCATACTTTTATTCCTAAAGTACCTCTTGCATTTATTCAAATCATATTAGGAATGATCCTCTTTATATTGCCTGTACCAGTTGAATTCAATTTTGATTCTGAACTCTTTATGCTAGCTACCATTGCACCTTTATTATTTGTTGAAGGTGTTAATGTATCTAGGGTACATTTACGAAGATATATTAAACCTGTCATGTTAATGGCATTAGGTTTAGTAATTACTACCGTCATAGGTGTAGGGTTATTTATTCACTTAGTATGGCCAGATTTACCAATTGGTGCAGCGTTTGCGATTGCCGCAATTCTCTGTCCTACCGATGCTCCGGCAGTGCAAGCTATTACTCAAGGTAAAGTATTACCAAAAGGTGCAATGACGATTTTAGAAGGTGAGTCTTTATTAAATGATGCTGCAGGTATCATTTCATTTAAAATAGCAGTAGGGGTACTTGTTACTGGCGCTTTCTCATTATTTGAAGCGATTCAACAATTCTTAATTGCTTCAATCGGAGGGGCCATTGTAGGATTGTTAATCGGTATATTACTTGTTCGATTCCGTCTAACATTAACACGACGTGGTATTGAAAATATTAATATGTTTGTATTTCTTCAATTGTTAACACCATTTGTAACCTATCTTGTGGCAGAACTATTCCATGCTTCAGGTATTATTGCTGCTGTAGTGGCTGGACTTGTTCATGGTTTTGAACGTGACCGTATTGCTCAAACACGTACACGCCTTCAACTAAGTTATAACCATACGTGGAATATTTTAGGCTATGCGTTAAATGGTTTTGTATTCTCAATACTTGGCTTCTTAGTGCCGGAAGTCATTGTAAAAATTATTAAAAGTGAACCACATAACTTACTTTTCTTAATAGGAATTACTTTATTAGTAGCATTGGCTGTATATGTATTTAGATTTATTTGGGTTTATGTACTATATCCTTTATTTTATCTATCAGTCAGTCCATTCCAAAAATTAATGAATGATGATGGAACAAATACGAAAGAGAAACCCCCTAAACGAAGTATGTATGCGTTAATTATGACTTTTTGTGGTGTTCATGGAACAATTTCACTCGCAATCGCATTAACGTTACCTTACTATTTAGAAAATCATGAGTCATTTAAGTATCGTAATGACTTACTCTTTATTTCTTCAGGTATGGTTATCTTAAGCTTAGTGATTGCACAAATCATTTTACCTTTTGTTACGAAAAATGCACCTCAACCTAAAATAGGAAGTATGAATTTTAAAGAAGCAAGAATTTATATTTTAGAACACGTGATTGATTATTTAAACAAACGTTCCTCATTTGAAACAAGCTATCGATATGGAAATGTTATTAAAGAATATCATGATAAATTAACTTTCCTAAAATCAGTAGAAAAAGATGACGAGAATTCAAAAGAGCTGGAACGTTTACAACGAATTGCTTTTAACGTAGAAACAAAAACGCTTGAAAAATTAGCAGACGAAGGCGAAATTACGGAAAGCATGTTAGAAAACTATATGCGATTTGCTGAACGTACACAAGTTTATAGACAAGCTTCACTCATTCGTCGTATTATTGTTGGAATTAGAGGATTACTTTTGAAACGTCATATTCGTACACGTACAAATGCAGCTTCATCATTAAGTGTTACTGAAAACTTAATGGAACTTTCTAAAATCAATAAAAGAGTCCATTATAATGTTGTAAGCCGACTTGTTAAAGAGGCAAATGAAGATAATAAATTAGAAGTGGGTATGATATGTGATGGATATTTAATGAGAATAGACAACTTATCACCATCTAACTTCTTTAACACACGTTCTGAAGATTCAATTACTAAAATTAAGTTGAATGCTTTAAGAGAGCAACGTCGTATTTTAACTGAACTTATTAGTGATGAAGAGATTACAGAAGCGACAGCTTTAAAATTACGTGAGGCAATTAACTATGATGAAATGGTTATTGTAGACAGTTTAACTGATTAATTTAATAATTCAATAATGATTAATACTAAACCTAAGACAACTCGCTATGTCTTAGGTTTTTTAGTATAAATGGAAGGTTTAAAATTGAAATTTAAGATGTATTCCTCTTATTGTAAGATGATAGAAGACAACCACATTACTCAACCATTCGTGATACAATAAGATGAAACTGTTTATGAGGTGAAATCATGTTAACTGAAGAAAAAGAGGATTATCTCAAAGCAATTCTAACTAATGGTGGTGATAGCGCTTTTGTTTCAAATAAAATACTATCTCAATATTTAGATATAAAACCACCTTCTGTAAGTGAAATGGTAAATCGTTTAGAAAAAGCTGGATTTGTTGAAACTAAACATTATAAAGGGGTAAAACTCTCTAAAGAAGGTCTCTCTCATACACTCGATATTATAAAAAGACATCGTTTATTAGAACAATTTTTAATTGAAGTGTTAAATTATAATTGGGAAGAAGTACATCAAGAAGCGGAAATTTTAGAGCATAAAATTTCTGACTTATTTTTAGAAAGGATAGATAAACTGTTAAATTATCCTGAAACTTGTCCGCATGGAGGAGTTATTCCAAGAAATTATATTTATAAAGAAAAGTATAATGACTCATTACTTGAATATGATGAAGGAGACATAGTAAACATTAAACGTGTTCGCGATAGAACGGATTTACTTGTTTATCTATCCAGTAAGCATATTTCAATTGGAGATAACATTGAAATAGTATCCAAAGATAAAACCAATAAAGTCATGATTATAAATAATAATACAACTATGACGATTCTAAGTTATGATAATGCAATGAATATATTTGTGGAGAAAAATTAAACAAACCGTCATCTATTCAACTTGAATATGATGAGCCGTTTTTAAATCATAAATTTGTATATTAAATATAAAGAGAAACCGTTAATCATAATCCAAAATAGACTATAAAATAATGTTGGTAAATGTGTCAATTCAGCTAAAGTATTACCATCCCAATGTGTTTTTACTCTTTGGAAAGTCAATAATATAATTGTCCAACTAGATTGCAAAACTTCTCCTAATAGGACACCTAAGATAAGATGGCATAGGAGGACTACGATATAAAAAATCATAAATTGATTATTGTCTTGCAATAAAAAATACAATAATGAAATTAAAATGATTAAAACGATAATGGGAGACAATTTTCGAGATGTTAAATTAAGGTAATACACAAATATCAAACTATATAAGATTAAAAATAAGCTTGGATAGTTAAAATGAATGGTCCAAAAACCTATCATTAACATGATTGGTGGCATGACATATCCACCTAATGTCGTAATACATTGTCCAGTAACTGATTTAGATTGTGTTATTGCATAGCCTTGTTGTAACGTTTCTTTACGTTCACTAGGGCGTACAACAATGACAAGATCTTTAGCATGCCCCCCACTTAACTTATTAAATAGAATGTGACCCATTTCATGAGTCAGTACTGGAATATAATTTAAGTAAATATCTAAATATTGACTAAAAGAACAATGTCGATTTTGATGAATAATTATATAAAATATTGCTATAATAATGACTAAATAAATATTTAAGATAACAGTCGTAGTTAAAAATTGTTGCAAATAATCCATAATCAACCTCACGTTAATAGTATGACTTCTATTATAAATCATTAAGATAAACTGGACCTTTAGACTTTAGACGTATTTTTGAATACAATGATAAAAATAATATATGATGAATAAGTTGAGGTTATTATAAATTCATTACAACATATAAAGAGGGTAAGAAAGCAGGGAGTTAACGTAAATGTATAGTTCAAAAAAGAAAAAAAACGATAAAGTAGATATATTAGGCGTACAATTCGATAATGTGACAATGTTGGATATGGTTGAAAATATTAAACATTTTTTTGAAAATAATACAAATGATAACTTGTTTATTGTAACTGCTAATCCTGAAATCGTAGTGTATGCTTCTGAACATGTAACCTATAGAAAGCTTATAAATAGTGCAAGTTATATCATTGCGGATGGTACAGGTGTAGTTAAAGCTTCTAATAGATTAAAACAACCATTAAAGCGACGTGTACCAGGTATTGAACTTATGGAAGAATGTATTAAATTTGCACACGAGCAAAGTCAAAAGGTATACTTGTTAGGATCAAAAAATGAAATTGTTGCGCAAGCACAACATAAATTACAACAGAAATATCCTAATGTTACTTTTGAGTATCATCATGGGTATATTGATCTGTCAGATGAAACTGTAGTGAAAAGAATTCAACGTTTCAATCCTGACTATTTGTTTGTTGGAATGGGCTTTCCAAAACAAGAAGAATGGATTCAAAAAAATGAAAGTAATTTTAAGCATACAGTAATGATGGGGGTAGGTGGCTCGTTAGAAGTGTTTAGTGGTACTAAAAAAAGAGCGCCCCGTCTTTTTAGGAATTTAAATATTGAATGGGTATACCGATTACTTATTGACTGGAAGCGAATAGGTCGTATAAAAAGTATTCCTAAATTTATGTTTAAAGTTTGGAAATTGCAGAATAAGAAGAAAAAATAAAAGAGGATGAGACTTAAGCCTATGAATCGCTTAGGTCTCTACCTCTTTTACTTTACAACAAACCGTTTTTCATCAAGTTGTTGTCTAAATGCTTTTTGATCTTTTTTAGATTTTTTCTTAAAATCTTTTAAAAATTGCTCATATTTAGGTAACACTGTATCTAATTCACCAAATTCTTTTAGCTTTCCACCTTCAATCCAAGCGATTTTAGTACAGAATTCACGCACTTGTCTGATATTATGACTTACAAAGAAAATCGTTTTATTTGCTTCTTTAAACTCATATATTTTATCTAAACATTTTTGAGTAAATGTTTGATCGCCAACAGATAGTGCTTCATCGATAACTAAAATGTCAGGATTAATCGTTACATTGATAGAGAAACCAAGTTTCGCACGCATACCGCTTGAATAGTTTTTAACAGGTTGATAAATGAATTCGCCAAGCTCACTAAATTCAATAACTTGAGGCATAAGTCTTTTAATTTCTTTCTTTTTAAACCCCATACAAAGCATTTTAAATTCAATATTTTCAATGCCCGTCAGTCTCCCATTTAAACCGGCATTAATGGCGATGACACTTACTTCACCATGACGATCTATATTTCCAGAACTTGGAGATAATGAACCACCAATCATATTGCTTAACGTGGATTTTCCTGAACCATTTATACCTACTAAACCAATCACATCACCTTCATAAGCAGTAATAGACACATCATTTAAAGCAAAGAAGGTTTTGTTTTTATTTTTAGGAATTAACGCATCTTTGATACGTTCTTTATTATTGCGATATATTCGATATTCTTTTGTCACATGATTTATGTTAACAGATACGCTCATGATTTTTCCTTTCTTATGATTTATTATATAGATTATAATACATCACTCAATAGTTGTTAAATTTATTAACCTAGTGTAAAGTGTATATGAGATTTTGTATCTTTTTTGTAAACAATATATTAATTTTACTTTCTTTTCTGAATTAAGTCTATCCTAATAAAATTTTCGACGAATAAGTTGCGTAAATATATAATGGATTTATATGAATCATTTTAAACGTTGATTTAGAAATTTTATAATAAAACGATTTTAATCAGTAGTTAAAGAAATTAAAAGCCATTATGAATTTACAATTGAAAGTGTGGTTTATTTCAATGTCGGCAGTAGGAACTGTTTTTAAAGAACATATAAAAAACTTTTATTTAGTGCAACGACTTGCACAATTTCAAATTAAAATAACAAATACAAATAATTACTTAGGTATGGCTTGGGAATTACTTAACCCAGCACTTCAAATTATGGTGTATTGGTTTGTCTTCGGTATGGGAATTCGTAGTAATCAACCGATACATGGCATTCCATTTATTTTATGGTTACTAGTAGGAATTAGCATGTGGTTCTTTGTTAACCAAGGTATTCTTGAAGGTACGAAATCAGTATCTATGAAGTTTAACCAAGTAGCGAAAATGAATTTTCCTTTATCAATTATTCCAACTTATATCGTAACAAGTAAATTTTATGGCCATATTGGCTTATTAGCACTTATTATTGCAATTTGTATGGGAAATGGTATTATGCCGTCTATCCATATTGTACAATTGTTAATTTACGTACCACTAACATTTTTCTTTGTGGCTTCTGTAGCACTTTTTACTTCAACACTTGGAATCATTGTTCGTGACACACAGATGATTATGCAAGCATTACTAAGAATTTTATTCTATATGTCTCCTATTTTATGGATACCAAAAGATACTGGAATTAGTAGCGTAATTAATGACATTATGAAATTTAACCCTGTATACTTTTTAGCTGAGTCTTACCGTGCAGCAATTTTATTCCATCAATGGTACTTTATTGAACATTGGAGATTACTTCTTTATAATATTATTATTATTTTAGTATTCTTTGTATTAGGGTCTATATTACATCGTAGATATCGAGATCATTTTGCAGATTTCTTATAAAATGTGTGCTAGATAAATCAATACTTACATTTATTAGTAGAGAGCCTGAAATGTATTAGATTGCATTTCAAGCTCTTTAGTATATATATCATGAATAAATATAAAATATCGACGATGTCGATAGAGATGTATGTGAAAAGGATAAGGAGTAGAGACAAAATCAATGTATTTCTGTCCTACTCTTTCTTTATAAATTATTTTATTAACGAGTAAGGGGATTAAATGATGACAAGAGTAGTGATAAAAAATATTTATATGACACTTATTACTATCGTAAACCAAATTTTTAGATTTAAACGACTAAAATCGAATCATATTGCGATTTTAATGACATTTCCCGAAGACGTTATGCCAATAATTGAGCAATTAAATCAGAAAGGTTATGAATTAACAGTCATTGCTAAAGAAAAAGAATGGGCTAAGCTAAAGCAATTTAAAAATGTATCTTTTGTTCCTGCAGGAAATAATCATATAGTGAGACATATCAAGACGATAAGTACAGCAAAAGTGATTGTGATTGATACATATTATCTTATGCTCGGAGGGTATCATAAGAAAAAAGGACAGACCATCATCCAAACATGGCATGCTTCAGGTGCTTTAAAAAATTTTGGTTTAACGGATCATCAAGTAGATTTAAATAATAAAAAAATGGTTCAACAATATAAAAGCGTTTATAAGGCTACTGATTATTATTTAGTCGGTGGAGAAGAGATGAGTAAATGTTTTGAAAGTGCTTTTGACGCTAAGCGCACTCAAATGCTTAAGTTGGGTCTACCTCGATTAACCAAATATTTTAAACTAGACCTTAAGACGGAGCAAAAAAAGTTAAAAAAATATTATAATATTCCTAATAAATTAGCATTATATGTGCCTACTTATCGTGAAAATCAAATGGATAATCGTCAAATTGATAAAGTATATTTTGAAAAGCAATTACCCAACTATACTCTCATTAATCAACTTCATCCATCAATCCCTAATAGTGAGCATATTGCGCCAACATCAGAACTAATAATGATGGCTGATATTATTATTAGTGATTATAGCTCTCTACCAATAGAAGCTAGTTTACTCAATAAGCCTACATTATTTTATGTATTTGACGAAGAAGAGTATGAAGAGGTACGTGGATTGAATCAATTTTATCGCGATATTCCAACATTTTATAAAGTGAAACATATAGATGAATTAGTGACTAAGATTAAATATAATGAAAAAGAAATAAAACCATTATTTAAACATTGGCATAAATATAATAGTGAAAAAAGCTTAGAAAACGTATTGAAATTTATTGAAAAGTTGGTGAAAGAATGAAATTAGCGGTTATTATTCCAGTATACAATGCTGAAAATACAATTCGAAAAGCAGTTAAATCGATTGATACAACACATGACGTAGAAATTATTTGTATTAACGATGGATCAACAGATCGTACAAAACAAGTGTTAACTGAATTGCAAAAAGAAGTTAAACATCTCATTGTTTATCATCAAGACAATCAAGGAGCGGCAAAAAGTAGAAATATGGGCCTTTCTGCAATGTCAGATGATATCGATGCGTTTATGTTCTTAGATGCAGATGATCAATTTTTACCTGGAAAAATGGATCAAATGATTCAATATTATGAAAAAAATGAGCATCTAGATATTGTGATTGGGCAAATCGGTAGAGGATTGAATGGCGACTGGAAAGTTATTCCAACACACGAAGATATTCATCGTGAAGCAATAGTTTCTTTAGCAGAAGCGCCAGAAATACTTCAATCTATTGGACCAGGTGGCAAGTTATTCAAAGCTAAATTTAATACACTAAGATTCGATGAAGATGTAGTATTTTGTGAAGAACATACATTTGTCACTCGTGCTTATTTAATGGCAAGGGATATCCAACTAGTTCCTTTTATAGTATATGGATACAATGATCGAGAAGGTTCTATTACAGATCAACGTGCAGATACGTTTATATCTTACTTAGAAGATGCTAGAAAAGTTCGATGTGAAGTCATGGATATGTTATTACTTGTCAACGAAAAAGCATATTATAGTTATCGAATGGATGACTTAATTGTCAGCTATCTCATTCAAGCATATTTAATAAAATACAGTAAAGTGACACTTCAAATTATAGACAAAATCACTCAATATATCAGAGATATGCAACATACAAATTATTCTGGAGAAGCGTTGTTTAGAATAGTACAAGCCGTAGAGCAAAGTGCGACACATTGGACACGTGAGACATATGAGTTATGGAGACATACACTTATTGATGTAGGAATTGGGCGACCTGGTTTTTTACGTTTTCAAGCACAAGTAATGCCTAAAAAATTAGCATTCAGTGGAAAGCAATCATTGAAACGTATGATGAATAAGTAAATGAGAAAGGGTCAGATCAATATAAAATTAATGGTATGTTAAATATATTTATGCTAAATTAAGATTATTAATTAATGTTAAATATTTGTAAAGGAGAAAGGAAATATGAGAAGAGTCATTACATATGGTACATATGATTTATTACATTATGGTCATATAGAATTACTAAGAAGAGCTCGTGAAATGGGCGATTATTTAATTGTAGCTTTATCAACAGATGAATTTAACCAAATTAAAAATAAAAAATCTTATTATGATTTTGAACAACGAAAAATGATGTTAGAATCTATTCGTTACGTTGATTTAGTGATTCCAGAAGATGGATGGGGTCAAAAAGAAACAGACGTTGATCGTTATGATGTTGATGTGTTTGTTATGGGTCATGACTGGGAAGGTCAATTTGACTTCCTAAAAGACAAATGTGAAGTTGTATACCTCAAACGCACGGAGGGTATTTCAACAACTAAAATTAAACAAGAGCTATACGGAAAAGATGCAAAATAATAATGTATTGAAGGCATATATAGACGCCTTAGAAGTTTAGCTATGTCTCAATCATTGATTAAATCAAGTAGATAACAATAATTTGTTTGATTTGACTCATCCTTTTGGGAGTGAACAGTGAATTCAAAACGAATTCTAGGGCACTCCTATTTTTATGTAATAAAACATTTTAAATAAAATGCTATACTAAGAACAATCAATCAAATTACCAGTTAAAATACATTTAAATTAGGATAAACACTAAATATAATATCAAAAATACAAATATAAATTGATGATTAAAGAGGTTTATTTATGAAACAACACAATCCATTATTTTTTCTATTTAAACGATTGTCTTGGCCTTATGGTTTAATAATAACTGCTGTTATCATTTCTTCGTTAGGAAGTCTTAGCGGATTATTGATTCCACTGTTTACAGGTCGCTTAGTAGATAAATTTTCTACTAATAATATTAATTGGAATATTGTCGTTCTATTTGCAAGTATATTTATCATTAATGCATTACTTAGCGGTTTAGGTATTTACCTCTTAAGTAAAATTGGAGAAAAAATGATTTATGGTATTCGTTCATTATTGTGGGAGCACATGATTAAACTGAAAATGCCATTTTTTGACAAAAATGAAAGTGGTCAGTTGATGAGTCGTTTAACTGATGATACTAAGGTCATTAACGATTTTATCTCTCAAAAATTACCACAATTACTACCAGCTATTATCACATTGATTGGTTCTATTATTATGCTGTTTATTATGGACTGGCAAATGACTTTACTGACTTTCATAGCTATTCCAATATTTATGGGTATTATGATTCCACTTGGAAGACGTATGCAAAAAATTTCAAAACATACCCAAGCAGAAATTGCCAATTTTAGTGGGTTATTAGGTCGTGTATTGACAGAAATGCGTTTAGTAAAAATTTCTAATACTGAACAAAAAGAATTAAATAATGCACATTATAACTTAAATGAAATATATAAATTAGGTTTAAGACAAGCAAAAATAGTAGCGATTATTCAACCTATTTCAAGTGTAATTATGTTATTAATGATAGCCATTATTTTAGGATTTGGTGCCATTAGAATTGCTACAGGTGCTATTACAGCAGGTGCTTTAATAGCTATGATTTTTTATGTGATGCAGTTATCTATGCCGCTTATGAACTTATCTACACTCGTTACTGATTACAAAAAAGCTGTAGGTGCAAGTCAACGTATTTATGAAATTATGCAAGAACCCGTTGAACCGATGGAACAGTTAAAACCCATTGCTAATATCAACATTGAGAATGGAGCACTTGAATTTAATAACGTAGAATTTAAATATGATGTAAAAACGATTCTTGATCATGTATCATTTCGTATACCTCAGGGTGACATTAGTGCTTTTGTTGGTCCTTCAGGTTCTGGGAAAAGTACTATTTTTAATTTAATTGAACGTATGTATGATATCGATAATGGTGATATTACATATGGCAATGAAAGTATTTATGATATTCCAATTACAAATTGGCGTAGCAAAATTGGATATGTGATGCAGTCAAACTCTATGATGACAGGAACAATTCGAGATAATATCTTATATGGTATTAACCGTAATGTCTCTGATGAAGAACTAATTAAATATGCAAAACTAGCAAACTGTCATGACTTTATTATGCAATTTGATGAAGGATACGATACATTAGTGGGCGAACGTGGATTAAAACTGTCCGGGGGGCAACGACAACGTATTGATATCGCTAGAAGTTTTGTGAAAAATCCAGACATATTGTTACTTGATGAAGCTACTGCAAATCTTGATAGTGAAAGTGAACAAAAAATTCAAGAAGCTTTAGAAGTATTGATGAAAGGTAGAACAACAATAGTGATTGCACACCGTCTGTCTACGATTAAAAAGGCAGGTCAAATTATTTTTATTGATCAAGGACGTGTGACAGGTGAAGGTACACATGACGAATTAATGAAATATCATGAGAAATATCATCAATTTGTGACTACACAAAATTTAAATAAATAATGGATGTCGAACATCCAAATATCACGATGATAAAGTAATCTATAATTTTACAGTGTAGATGAAAAAATCTTAGACTGATAAGATATAGTTAGTACACAAACACATTGCTTAAAAATTAATTGAATAAACATAAATAAAATTGGAGAGAATGATATTGAATAAACTATCAATAATTATTACATATTTTAATAGTGAAGAATATATTGAAGATTGTATTAATAGCTTAAAAACTCAAAGGAATCAAGATTTTGAGATCATTATTGTAGATGATGGTTCTACGGATCATTCAACACAAATCTTAAATAAAACGTTAGCATCTTATGATAAAGATGTGACGTTTATTCAACTTGAAACAAATACTGGTCATGCACATGCTAGAAATATCGCTTTAGACTTAGCAAAAGGTCAATACGTGATGTTTTTAGATGCGGATGATCAATTAGCCTCATATGCTATTGAATATTATTTAAATCATATTAATGGTTTAGATACATTAATTGCACCGGTACACAAATTTACAATGCAACGTCCTCAATATGTAGATAAAGATAAGATACGTTTGCAGTATCGATCACATCATTCATATCCTAATTCAATTTTACGAAAAGAAACTGCATGTAATATTTTATTTAGAAATGCAATTATTAAAGCACATGACATTAAATTTAATGAAGATTTAAGCATTTTTATTGATAATTCATTTGTATTAGATTATCTGAAATATGCTGAACATTTTGTTAGAATTGTTAATTTTCCGTTTTATTATCGTGGTGAAGTATATGATCCATTTAATGGTAATACATTAAGTGATCAAGATTTTATTGATAAATTTGAAGACTATACAAATAGTTTCTTTGATGCTATACAAAGAACTACAAATAAAGAAGTTAAGAAATTTTTAGTCCAAAGAATGAAAAATGAAATTAAAAAAGGTTTTGATCCTTCGCTTAGAGATATTAAAGCAAGATATATTGCTTTAGAACACACTCTAGTTAAAGTAGTAAAAGCACTAAAATGGAATATCATTAAAGATGGTAAGTTGTTATATAATCTTGAAATCATGTTTTTATCTATGGATGACATTGAGAATGCAAGATATGTGAATGAATTACGTAAAAAAACACGTTTATTTAAAAGTATTCTAACAAACAATAAAATGAAAGAACGTGCTAAATATCAACTTACTGATAATGAAAATATGGTAGATCCACATACGATTATATTTGAGTCATTTGGTGGTAAAAATTACAGTGATAGTCCAAAGTATATATATGAATATATGCAACAACACTATCCACAATATAAATATATTTGGGTCTTTTCTAAGCCTAATAACAATATTATTCCTGGAAATGCAACTAAAGTGAAAAAAGGATCCAAAGAATATTATGAGGCTTATGCTAAAGCGAAATACTGGATTTCGAATGCTCGATTACCATTGTATTTAAATAAAAAAGAGAATCAAATGTATATTCAAACTTGGCACGGTACACCGTTAAAACGTTTAGCAAATGATATGAAAGTGGTAAGAATGCCAGGAACAACAACAGCAAATTATAAAAAGAATTTTTATACAGAAGCATCTCGTTGGAATTATTTAGTATCTCCAAACCGTTATTCTACGGATATCTTTAAGTCTGCTTTTTGGATGAATGAAGAAAGAATTTGGGAAATTGGCTATCCAAGAAATGATGTATTAGTTACAAGACAAAATGATACTGAGTATATAGAACAAATTAAAAAAGATTTAAATTTACCAAAAGATAAAAAAGTCATTATGTATGCGCCAACTTGGAGAGATGATGAATTCGTTAAAAAAGGTCAATATTTATTTGATTTGAAAATAAATTTAGCTAATTTAAAAGAGCAAATTGGAGATGACTATGTCATTTTACTAAGAATGCATTATCTTATTGCAAATGCATTAGATCTAACTGGATACGATGACTTTGCTATTGATGTTTCAAATTATAATGATATTTCAGAATTATATTTAATATCTGATGCGCTTATTACTGACTACTCGTCAGTGATGTTTGATTATGGTATTTTAAAACGTCCTCAATTTTTCTTTGCTTATGATATCGAAAAATACGATAAAGGTCTTCGTGGCTTCTATATGAATTATATGGAAGATTTACCAGGAGAAATTATTACAGATGAATTTAAACTTGCTGAAGAATTAAAACATTTAGATACACATAAAGAAAAATATAAAGATAAAATTGAAGCGTTCTATAATGATTTTTGTTCAATTGAAAAAGGTCAATCTTCTAAATTTATAGCAGACTATATTCATAATGATATTCATGAAAATGAATCATAAAATCAAATGACATAAAGAATGGGAAAAATTTACTTTGAATTCGTTTTCCCATTCTTTTTCTATATAACCGTATTAAGTTTAAATGGTATTTATGATAAATAACATCAAAAAAGAAAAATAGACAATTATTTTATTAAATATGTTATTTTAACGAACATTTTCTCGTGGTATAATGTTAAATGTATTTTTTACAGAACATTAGTTGTTATTTTATGAAAATAGTACGGTTCTATTTAAGGGTAATGTGATACATATTAATTTTAAAATGTGGGTAGGTGTCTTATGTTTTTACTAATAAATATCATTGGATTACTTGTGTTTTTAGGAATAGCAGTTTTATTTTCTAGAGATCGCAAACATATTCAATGGAAGTCTATATTAATCTTAGTTCTTTTAAATGTATTCTTAGCATGGTTCTTTGTATATTTCCAAATTGGAAGATCGATTGTTGAAGGTTTAGCAGCTGCCATTGCTTGGGTTATTCAATCAGCTCATACTGGAACAGGTTTTGCATTCAGTAGTTTTACAAGTGGTAAACAAATGGATATGGCAGTGAGTGCATTATTTCCAATTTTATTAGTTGTTCCACTATTTGATATTCTTATGTATTTTAATATTCTTCCTAAAATTATCGGAGGAATTGGTTTTGTACTTGCGAAAATTACACGTCAACCTAAATTTGAATCATTCTTTGGTATCGAAATGATGTTTTTAGGAAATACAGAGGCGCTTGCAGTCTCTAATGAACAACTTAAGCGTATGAACGAAATGCGTGTATTAACAGTTGCAATGATGTCAATGAGTTCTATTTCTGGAGCTATTGTAGGTGCCTATGTTCAAATGATTCCTGGTGAATTAGTGTTAACGGCGATTCCTTTAAATATTATTAATGCAATTATTGTCGCTTCTATTTTAAATCCTGTCACTGTTGAAGAAAAAGAAGATATTATCTATAGCATTAATAATGATGAAAAAATTGAACGTCAACCTTTCTTCTCATTTTTAGGAGATTCAGTATTAAATGCAGGTAAATTAGTATTAATTATTATCGCTTTTGTTATTAGTTTTGTCGCGTTGGCTGATTTTTTAGATCGTTTTATTAATTTGATTACTGGATTAGTAGGCAGTTGGATGGGTATGAAAGGTAGTTTTGGTTTAAACCAAATCTTAGGCGTTTTTATGTATCCATTTGCTTTATTGCTTGGCTTACCATGGGGTGAGGCATGGATAGTGGCACAACAGATGTCCAAAAAAATCGTTACAAACGAATTTGTAGTTATGGGTGAAATTACAAAAGTAATTGACACATATAGCGCACATCGTCGTGCAGTGATATCAACATTCTTAGTTTCATTTGCAAACTTCTCTACAATTGGGATGATTGTTGGTACATTAAAGGGTATAGTTGATAAGAAAACATCAGATTTTGTTTCAAAATATGTACCGATGATGTTATTATCAGGTATTTTAGTTTCACTACTTACTGCAGCATTTGTTGGTTTATTTGCATGGTAAGGTATTAAAATTTAAATCATTTTATAGTCAACCATTAGGAGTGAACATTGAATTCGAAAAGAATTCTATGTCACTCCTATTTTTATTATTCATTTTATTGCATGATAAAAACCAAGCATGCAAAGTGAGGAGACACTTTATATACTTGGTTTTTATGGGAAATGAATATTAATGTACTTGTAACGGTAAGGACTAGGTACTGTCACAGTACTTCGAGCAAAATTTGTTTTGTTACTATAAACAACACAAAGGAGATAACTTCTTGTAATTAAGAAGTTATACATAGTATAGCAAACTAATATTTATAAGTAAACGAAAAATTCAGAAAATTTCCACGTATTTTTTATTAGTACATTAGATTTAAAGATGAATATGTATCTTATTTAAATTAAATCTTTATATTTTAAGATAATTAAAATTTATTAATACATTTATTTTTAAAAAGCATATTGTAGGGAATGATGAGACTATGCTAACATTTTAATCGTTATAGTCGTAAAAGGAGTGGGTGTTTTTGAACAAAAATATAAAAAATATACTTTTAGTTATACTAGGCTCTTTTATCTTTTCTGCAGGAGTCAATGCATTTATTATATCAGGTAATTTAGGTGAAGGTGGCGTCACAGGTATTGCTATTGTATTATATTACGCTTTTCATATTTCACCAGCGCTCACTAACTTCGTTGCTAATGCAATATTGATTGTTATTGGGTATAAATTTTTAAGTAAAAAAAGTACGATATTAACAATTATTGCTACTGTACTTATTTCTGTTTTCTTAAGTCTTACAGAATCATGGCACGTAGAAACAGGTAATGTCATCATCAATGCAGTATTTGGCGGCACAAGTGTTGGACTAGGTATTGGAATAATCGTTTTAGCAGGTGGCACTACAGCTGGAACAACAATATTAGCAAGAATAGCTAATAAATACTTAGATGTTAGTACAGCATACGCATTATTATTTTTTGATTTAATCGTAGTAGCCATTTCTTTAACAGTGCTACCGTTAAGTAAAGCATTGGTAACTGTGATTTCACTTTATATAGGCACGAAAGTAATGGATTATGTTATAGAAGGACTTAATACAAAAAAAGCAATGACAATTATTTCTAGCAAACCTGAAGAGGTAGCTAAGGCTATTGATGAACAAGTTGGTAGAGGCCTTACTATATTGAATGGACATGGTTATTATAGTAGAGAAGAAAAAGACGTTTTGTATGTTGTTGTAGCTAAAACTCAAGTAACTCGTGCCAAACGAATTATAAAAAAAATAGATAAGAATGCTTTCTTGGTTATTCATGACGTGCGTGATGTTTATGGAAATGGTTTTTTAATCGATGAATAAAAAAGGGCCCTAAAAATTTGAGGCGTTTTATGTATATCTCAGATTTTTAGGGTTATTTTTTATAATCGTCTCATAGTAAAAAGAATAGTCAAAAATGTGTATAAATGGTATAATAGCAATAATTAATTGAGAACGATTATCAATAGATGTCGTAAATATTTTTTGTACAAAGGTAGGGCCTATATATGAATCGTTTAAATGCATCTCAAGTAGATATAGGATATAGAAATACGACAATTATAAAAGAATTAGATGTTCAAATACGTGATGGTAAAGTCACATCAATTATTGGACCGAATGGTTGTGGGAAATCTACATTATTGAAAGCACTCTCAAGACTGATTGAAGTGAAAAAAGGAGAAGTATTACTTGATAATCAAAACATTCAACATCAATCTACAAAAGAAGTAGCTAAAAAAATTGCAATTTTACCTCAAACTCCAACAGTGACTGACAGTATAACAGTTGAAGAACTCGTTTCATATGGACGTTTTCCTCATCAAAAAGGATTTGGACGATTATCTAAAAAAGATAAAGATGAAATTGAATGGTCATTAAACGTAACAGGCATTACAGAATTTCGTCATCAATCGATTAATGATTTAAGTGGGGGACAAAGACAACGTGTATGGATAGCAATGGCTTTAGCACAAAAAACAGATATTATTTTTCTTGATGAACCTACAACGTACTTAGATATTTCTCATCAGTTAGAAATTTTAGAATTGGTGCAACATTTGAATAAAGAATTAGGGTGTACGATCGTTATGGTCTTACATGATATCAATCAGGCAATTCGATTTTCGGATTATTTGTTAATCATGAAAGAAGGACACATTATAGATAATGGACCTACTGACCAAGTATTATCTAAAGAGATATTAGAAAGTGTGTTTAATATAGATGCAGTATTAGGAAAAGATCCTAGAACAGGGAAACCACTTTTAGTCACTTACAATTTACTTGAAAAAAGATAAGATTGATTATAACTTCAGCAATATAGCTACAATTATTATGATGTTGGATACCTATCTCAGTCATTTTTAATGTATAGGCAGTCAATGACTAATATTTTGTCTAATACACAAATATTCGCGCTTTCAGATAAGTTATTTTATAATGAAAACACACGTTGATTAAGGTTCACTTTAATAAAAAATCAAATTCGTTATTTAATTGATTGACTGGAGTTGAAATGATGACAACTATAGTTATTATTAGTCATAGTGAAGAAATAGCTAAGGGAACTAAAAATTTATTAAATAAAATGACAAATGACATAAATGTGATTGCTTATGGTGGAGTAAATGGTGAAATTGGAACTTCATATGATGATATTGAACAATTGATTAATCAGTTAGATGATGATGCATTATGTTTTTATGATTTAGGATCATCAGAAATGAATATCGATTTAGCAATTGATATGTATAAAGGTAAGTATCATATTTACAAAGTAAATGCACCCATTGTAGAAGGAAGTTTTACAGCAGCAATGTCTTTAAGTGTTGGTAAAACTGCTAATGAAGCGATTCAAGAAGTGAATCGTTCTTCATTTAAGTCTACAGCATTTAAATAAGTAATGATAAATTTTGATGTTTTTTTTATATAAAAAAAAGGTTATAAAATGATTATCCAAAATGAATATGGTAAAATAAATAGCATGATATTGATGATGAAAGTAGGTGGACATTATGCTACAAGAAGATATTAAATTTTACGTTCTGAACGGTAAATTTGAAGAAATTAAAAATATAATGTCCAATATTGATTTTATGGAATTCGAAGAAGTATATATATCCTGTGCTCATGAACAAGAAAACATTATGTTTTATACTTGTATATTAGATATGATGAAGGCTAATGAAACAGCAGAATTACATGATTTAGCATTTTTATTATTAGTCTATCCTTTGAGTGAAGTGGAAGGTGCTTTAGAAGCGGCATATTATCATGCAGATGCTTCTATTCAGTTAACAAATGGTAAAGAAATAAAAAGTTTGCTTCAAATGCTATTATTATATGCTATACCTAATCCAATTATTTCAGATTCTGAAGCGTTTAAAGTAGCTAAACAAATTTTAAAATTAGATCCTAATAATCATGTAGCAAGAAATGTGTTAAAAGATTCAGCTAAACGTATGGATAATGTTATAGTAAATTTTGATGAATTAAAGAAATTTGGAAGTTCAAAATAAAATAATATAGTGAAATAAGAGAGTTAGATAATGAATAACCATAGTTATTCATTTTATCTAACTCTTTTTTAATAATGTTTTACTTAGTAACTCAAATATAATTTTTTGTGGCAAACTATTAAAAATATTAAATTTTTTAAATTGTTTGTAAGGGTATTAACACTAGTATTTAGAAGCGATAAGCGTTGTCTCGCAACGTTTATGCACTGTTGCATAATATTATTAGTACGTTATAATTTTGAATGTGTCAAAAATAAGGAGGTTAATTAATACATGGGGTTGAATAAAGAATCTATAAAAATAGGTTTTGCTTATGTGGGGATTGTAGTAGGCGCAGGATTCTCTACAGGGCAAGAAGTAATGCAATTCTTCACGCCTTATGGTTTATGGTCATATATTGGCGTGTTAATATCAGGATTAATTTTAGGATTTATAGGGCGACAAGTCGCTAAAATTGGAACGGCTTTTGAAGCAACAAACCATGAATCAACATTACAATATTTATTTGGTGAAAAATTCAGTAAAATTTTTGATTATATTCTAGTCTTTTTCTTATTTGGGATTGCTGTAACAATGATTGCAGGTTCAGGCGCAACGTTCGAAGAGAGCTTTGGTATACCTACATGGCTTGGCGCGTTAATTATGACGGTCGTTATTTATTTAACACTATTATTAGACTTTAATAAGATCGTAAGAGCGTTAGGTTTCGTTACACCATTCTTGATTGTCATGGTAGTTCTTATTGCTATATATTATCTATTCGCTGGAAGTATCCCTATCAGTAAAGTTAATAGTACAGTAGATCATCCAAGTTTATTCTTAGGTATTATTAGAGGGTTAATGTACGGTGGATTAGCTTTTGCTGTAGGATTTAGTACGGTTGTGGCGATTGGTGGAGATGCATCTAAACGTCAAGTATCTGGTGCCGGTGCTTTATTTGGTGGTGTAGTGTATACTGTTTTACTTGCACTGATTAACTTTGCACTACAATCAGAATATCCACAAATTAAAAATGAACAAATTCCAACTTTAAAATTGGCGAACGAAATTCATCCATGGCTTGGATTAGTTTTAACAGTGATTATGTTAGCAGTAATGTATAATACTATTTTAGGATTGACTTATTCGTTTGCTGCACGTTTCACTGAGCCATACAGTAAAAAATATCATATATTTATTGTTATTATGATGATTGCAGCCTTTATTTTAAGTTTTGTTGGTTTTGCAGATTTAATCAACTTCTTATATAACATTATGGGCGTAGTTGGATTATTTATTGTGGTAGCAGTGCTTATTAAATATTATTTACGTAAAAGTGATAACAAAGACCACATTGCTTAAAATTGATAAAATAAATAATCCATAAAAAAACTGCCTACAAAGTTAAATAACTCATAGACAGTCTAAAGCAATTCGTGTAATTAACACGAATTGCTTTTTTGCATTTTGAACGTAGCGTATAATACATATTGTAATTAAAGTAGTAATTTAGCCATAATATATTTATTAAAATATTGATTGTTGATCAGTAATTTATTTTTAAGTTCGCCTTCAATATTAAATCCAGCGCCTTTAAGTAGCATGAGTGCGTGTGTATTTTCAGGAACGACTGAAGCTTGAAGACGTTTAATATTATGGTTAAGAGCCCAAGCTTCAACAGCATTAATTAAAGCAAGTCCAATACCTTTTTTTTGATAAAATTTAGTAACACCAAGTGTAATGATTGCTTCGTGTTGTGTACGTTCGTATTTTTCAGTAGTGACGAATATACATCCAACGAGTTGATCATCTTCTTCAGCTACATATATGGTATTTCTCGGAGAAGTGATAACACGCTCTAGAAGATTACTAATAGAAGAAACACTAGGGTTAAATTCTCCAGGATTATAAAGTGTATAATCAGATTCATCATATATTTTAGTTAATAATGTTGTCAAAGCTTCAGTATCTTTTATACTAATTTCACGAATAATATGAGCCATTCGGCTTCCTCCTGAGATAGTAATATAACATATATTATACCAATTATTTAAAAAATATACATATTTAGAATTTTAAAAAGGAGTAACAGAATAATGAAACCTAATGTATTATTAGCGGGTGGTAGTGGTTATATAGGTAAGAATATTAGCAGTGCGATAGAAAATGATGCAAATTTGTTTGCTTTATCTAAATATCCAAATACAAAAAAAGAGTTTAATCATAATATAAAATGGCTAAAAAAAGATATTTATAATTATGAAGATGTTAAATCAGCAATGTCAGGTATGAATATTGCAGTATTTTATTTAGATCCTAATAAAAATTCTGCCAAGCTTACTCAAGCAACTGCACGTGATTTAAATCTCATTGCAGCCGATAATTTTGCAAGAGCAGCAGCACAACAAAAAATAAATAAAATTTTGTACGTAAGCGGTAGTCGCTTTGATAATGAGACAATACAATGTTTAAAAAACTATGGTGTTCCTGTAGAAACGACTGAGACCTATATCAAACGCTCTCATATTAATGTTGAGTTACAAGTGTCTAAATATAATGATATACGGACAGCATTAAGAATGATATTACCTAGGAAATGGTCTTTAGAACAATTAGTCGCTTATTTTTTTAAATGGCTGAATGATACACGTGGTACATTTTTACACACGAAATATATAGAAAATCGATATATAATATATACTCGTAATGAGTTTAAGCCTCTATTAGTAATGAAGAAAGAAGTAAATGATAATAGTTTAATTACATTTAATTTAGTAGGCGGTTCAATTATAAAAAAACGTTCTAAAAAACAAGGAAAATTGGAATTTCGTCAAATTAAAGGAACGCGTTTAGTAATTGTTCAACTATATGATTATATTCCTAAATTGTTATGGCCACTCTATTATTTTTTTCAAGCTCCCGTACAAGGTTTAATTATGAGAGGGTTTGAAATTGATTGTCGTATTAGGCATTTCAATGGACGTGTGCAATCAGGAGAAAAAATGAAATATACAAAGTGATAGGATGAAAACACATGCAAATATTATTAGTAGAAGATGATCAGACGCTTTTTCAACAACTAAAGAAAGAATTAGAAAATTGGGATTTTTTTGTTTATGGTGTCAATGATTTTAGTAACGTAATGGAAACATATCATAATGTTCAACCAGAAATCGTTATAATGGATGTGCAATTACCTAAATATGACGGATTCTATTGGTGTCGTCAAATTAGACAAGTATCTAATGTGCCTATTTTATTTTTATCGTCACGTGATAATCCTATGGATCAAGTGATGAGTATGGAATTAGGTGCAGATGATTATATGCAAAAGCCTTTTCATACCAACGTACTAATTGCGAAGTTACAAGCAATTTATCGACGCGTATATCAATTTGGCGCAGAAGAAAGACGTACATTAAATTGGCAAGATGCACTAGTAGATCTTTCAAAAGATAGTATTCAAAAAGGCGATAAAATCATTTATTTATCTAAAACTGAAATGATTATTTTAGAAATGTTAATTCAAAAACAAAATCAAATTGTGACTAGAGATACATTAATTACAGCGTTATGGGATGATGAAGCGTTTGTGAGTGATAACACATTAACAGTCAATGTAAATCGATTACGAAAAAAATTATCTGAGATCGATATGGAAACAGAAATTGAAACAAAAGTAGGTAAAGGATATATGGCACATGAGTAATGTGAAATGGTTTTGGCTATTTCTTAAAACACGAAGTAATTGGATATTTTGGATTATATTTTTGCAGTTTGTGTTTTTAGAGATGGCATATATAGACTATGATATGGCAATTGAAAGTGTAGCGTACATTGTCTTATTAAATATAGGTTTAACTTGTATATTTCTTATTTTTACTTTTTTAAGAGAAGTAAAATTATATCAACATTTTTATAATAATAAGGAAATCGAAGAAATTAAACATAAAGAATTAGCTGAGAATCCATTTCAACAGGAAATGGTGGACTATTTATATCGTAAATTATTGTTTCAAAAAGAAAGAGCTACTGAACAACAAATTCATATACAAGCGTCTGAACAATCGTTAACTGAATTTGTTCACGATATTAAAACACCTGTTACAGCAATGAAATTATTAATTGATCAAGTTGAAGATATGGAACGTAAGAAAGCCTTACTTTATGAATGGTCAAGAGTGAATGAATTATTAGATAAGCAACTTTATTTAACACGTCTTGAATCTAAAAATAGAGATATGTATTTCGAAAAAGTACCATTAAAACGTTTAGTGATCGAAGAAATTCAACTTACGCGGCATATCAGTCAAGTTAAAGGTATTGGCTATGAATTAGAATTTGACACGAATCCAGAAGTATTTACAGATGTAAAATGGTGTCGCATGATGATTAGACAGATTTTATCTAATTCTTTGAAATATTCTCAAGGAAAAGATATTGTGATTCGGTCGTTTGCTAAAAAAGACCATATCGCTTTAGAAATTACTGATTATGGGCGTGGGATTAGTGCTAAAGATTTACCACGTATTTTTGAAAGAGGCTATACTTCTACCGCAAATCGTAATGAAACAACTTCTTCTGGAATTGGTTTATACTTAGTAGAAAGTGTAAGACATCCATTAGGTATTGAAGTAGAGGTCGAGTCGACGGTGGGTGAAGGAACAACATTTATTTTAACGTTCCCTATGCAAAACGAAGTCATAGAAAGAATGTCACAAGAGAAATTAAGTCTATCATAAAGACGTTGTTAAAATAGTATATAAGTGCAATTGTTCGCTTTATCGCAAGGAGATATTGGACTTTACTATAAAAAGTTTGGACTAAAACTTATATAATATTTAAAGTAAATACATAAATTAAGCTTATGGAAATATCATTTTAGTGTAATAAGTGAGTAGAACATTGAGTGAAACCTGGGACTTTATAGTGACGTCTCAGGTTCATCTATATCATTCAATCGTTAAAATATATGATAGTGAGGGACATTCTAAATTGACAATATTACAAGCAAAGCAAATTGTTAAAACATATGGGACAAAACAAACGATACAAGAAGTGTTAAGAGGCATTGATTTAAATATTGAAACTGGAGAGTTTGTTTCAATTATGGGACCTTCTGGATCTGGTAAAACAACATTACTTAATGTTTTAAGTTCAATTGATTATTTATCACAAGGATCTGTAATACTAAATGGAAAACAATTGGAAAAGTTATCAAATAAGGAACTATCAGAAATTAGAAAAAAAGATATTGGATTTATTTTTCAAGAATATAATTTATTACACACACTTACTGTAAAAGAAAATATTATGTTGCCTTTATCAGTACTTAAATTAAATAAGGAAGAAATGAATAAACGTTATAGACAAATTACTGAAGCGCTTAATATATATGATATTAGTGACAAATATCCGTCTGAAATTTCAGGGGGACAACGTCAACGAACATCTGCAGCGCGTGCATTTATTACATATCCTAAAATCATTTTTGCGGATGAACCAACAGGCGCTTTAGACTCTAAGAACACTAGGGATTTACTCACACGTTTTGAAAAAATAAATAAAATCTATGATGTAACTATTATTATGGTTACACACGATCCACTTGCAGCAAGTTTTTCTAATCGTGTTGTAATGTTGAAAGATGGCTTAATATTTACTGAAATTTATCAAGGACAAGATAATAAACAATTATTTTATGAAGAAATATTAAGAGCCCAAAGTATATTAGGTGGCAAGATTTATGAGTTTTAGCTATATTATTTGGAGAAATTTCCTAAGAAATATCAAGCACTATGCTATTTATATGTTTTCATTAGTCATTAGTACCGTTTTATATTTTAGTTTTATTACGATTAAATATGTTCATCATCTCCATATACATGAGTCTTTATCTATGATTAGAGAGGGTTCTAAAATAGGAAGTTATTTTCTATTTATAATCATCGTTGTCTTTATTATGTATACCAATATTCTTTTTATTAAAAGACGAAGTTACGAATTGGGACTATTACAGATTATGGGGTTAAATAAAGTAAGTATTATTTATATGTTTATGTTAGAACAATTGTTTATTTTCTTAATCACTGCAGTTTTAGGTGTGATAATAGGGATTGTTGGGTCTAAAATTTTACTTATGATTATATTGAAATTATTAGGTATACATACCTCGGTTTCGCTTGTTTTTAGTGTAGACGCTATAATTCAAACCTTATTTATTTTAATCATTGCATATATTTTAATTATTCTTCAAGCTATCATTTTCTTAAATAAATATTCTGTTACGCAATTAATGGAGTCTGAAGAATATATAGATGAAACAGGTAAACATATTACATTTGGAGAAATTATTCTAGGAATTTTAGGTATTGTTTTCATTTTGGCAGGATATTATTTATCCACACGATTTGTTGAATTATTAGATGATATCGTATTACCTTTTATTATTTTATTTTTAACTGTGATCGGAGCTTATTTCTTTTTCAGAAGTTCAGTGTCTCTTATATTAAAAATAATTAAATCATTTAAAAGTGGAAATGTAACTGTAAATGATGTTATTTTCACTTCTTCATTAATGTTTAGGATTAGAAAGAATGCTTTCTCTTTAACAATCATTTCTATTATTTCTGCTATTACCGTATCGGTCCTATGTTTTGCAGCAATTAGTCGAGGATCTTTAAGTAAAGAAATTTCATTAGAATCACCTTATGAAGTAACAACGAACAACGACATCTTGTCTGAAAAGTTAAAATATCAATTAGAGCAACAGCATATTGCATATAACTATAATTATAAGCAAGTAGTGTACACGCATTTATATAAAGATTATCTATTTGATGTAAATGCAGCTAGACCTTATTCGGTGACTGTAACAAGTGAAGATTACTTTTCAAATGTTTCTTTGAAAAAAGGACAAGCAGATTTAATTATCCCAGAAGATGTTATTCCTGAATTAACTAAACATCGACCACACGGGACAACACTGATTGGTACGAAACGACATCATACTAAAGTTCAACTGCGAAAAGTGATTCATAAAGTTTATTTTAAAGAGAGTATAGATTTAGGTGGACCGACACTCGTGCTTAATAACGAGGATTATCAATTTATAAAACAACATGTTAAAAATAAGGACATCATTTCTCAACATGGTTTTGATTTAAAACATACAAAAGATATACCTAGATTAGAAAAGACTATCAATCACATGAATCAGAATTTAAAAACTAGAAGTCAGATAGCAAGCGAAATTTCAAGTTTAACAGGAATTTTATTATTTATAAGTTCTTTTTTAGGTATTGCATTTCTTATAGCAACTGGATGTATTATCTATATTAAACAAATTGATGAAACTGAAGATGAATTAGAAAATTATTCAATATTACGTAAATTAGGTTTTACTCAAAAAGATATGGATAGAGGTCTAAAATTGAAAGTGGCGTTTAACTTTGGACTACCTTTAGCTATTGCTTTACTTCATGCATATTTTGCAGCACTTGTATTTATGAAATTTATAGGATTCACAAATCAAACGTCCATTTTTATCGTTATGATTATTTATACAATCGTATATAGTATGTTTGCATTTATTGCTTATAATCATTCTAAGCGAACGATCAATCACTCAATTTAAGAGAGAATATTTCGAGTTTGTAAAGAATTTGTAAATTTATTGTAGAGATGAAAAATTTATGATATTTTCAATTAGAGACAACTTAGGCGTTAAGTAGAAGTGTATCGTAACTGGTATAACATTATATTTACATAAATTTTACAAAAGCTTTCTAAATAATGTTTTAAAATAAGCTATTGTAAATGTAGCTCATTTTTAAATTGTCTTAAATTAAATAATAAACGTGTGATTGATAGCAATCGCTAAAATGGAGGCATTATAATGTTCACTAAGAAAAAGGATAAGTTTATGGTTCAATTAGAAGAAATGGTATTTAATTTGGACCGTGCAGCTGTAGAATTCGGAAAAATGGATTTTAATACCCATTTAGATTTAAAAGCTTATTCTGATAACATTAAAACGTACGAGTCACATGGTGACGAACTTATGCACAAAGTCATTAGCGACTTAAATCAAACATTTATCACTCCTATTGAACGAGAAGACATTCTATCATTGTGTAATGCAATCGATGATGTACTTGATGCAATGGAAGAAACATCTGGAATGTTTGAAATGTATTCAATTGAATATACTGATGAATATATGGCTGAATTTGTTGACAATATTCAAAAAGCTGTCGCTGAAATGAAATTAGCAGTTGGTTTACTTGTTGATAAAAAATTATCTCACATGAGAATTCATTCAATTAATATTAAAGAATTTGAAACAAATTGTGATGGTATATTAAGACAATCAATTAAACATATCTTTAATAGTGAAACCGATCCAATCACTTTAATTAAAATTAAAGATATTTACGAAAGCTTAGAAAATATCGCTGATAAATGTCAAGCTGTTGCTAACAACTTTGAAACAATTATCATGAAAAATAGCTAAGGGAGTTTTAAATTATGGAATATGTATTAGTCATCACTATAGCTATCGTTGCATTTTCTTTAGTCTTTGACTTTATCAATGGCTTTCATGATACAGCAAATGCAATTGCTACTGCGGTTTCTACACGTGCATTGACACCAAGAACAGCTATTCTTCTAGCGGCAATTATGAACTTTATAGGTGCACTTACTTTTACAGGGGTAGCTGGAACAATTACTAAAGATATCGTAGATCCATTTAAATTACAAAATGGTCTAGTAGTAGTATTAGCGGCTATTATCGCTGCTATTGTTTGGAATTTGGTTACTTGGTTATATGGTATACCAAGTTCTTCATCTCATGCCTTAATCGGCGCTATTGCTGGAGCTGCAATAGCTGCACAGGGGTTTACAGTATTACATTACCAAGGTTTTACTAAGATTATCATTGTATTAATTATTTCACCAATTATCGCATTTTGTGTTGGTTTTATCATGTATACAATTGTTAAAATTATTTTTAAAAATGCGAATCTTACGAGAGCAAATCGTAATTTCCGCTTTTTCCAAATGTTTACTGCAGCGCTTCAATCGTTTTCACATGGTACAAATGATGCTCAAAAATCAATGGGTATTATTACTCTTGCTTTGATTGTAGCGAATTTACAAGATCCATCGAATGTGGAACCAGTATTATGGGTTAAAATTGCTTGTGCCACAGCAATGGGTCTAGGAACTGCAATTGGTGGTTGGAAAATTATTAAAACAGTAGGCGGAAATATAATGAAAATACGACCTGCTAATGGGGCAGCTGCTGATTTATCTTCAGCATTAACGATTTTCGTTGCTTCATCATTACACTTTCCATTATCTACAACACATGTTGTATCGTCATCTATTTTAGGTGTAGGTGCATCAAATCGTGCAAAAGGTGTAAAGTGGAATACAGCTCAACGTATGATTATTACATGGATTATTACATTGCCAATTTCTGCTATTTTAGCAGCAATTATATTTTGGATTTTAAATATTTTTCTTTAAGGTAAAATAACCACAAAATAAGCTTGAGACATGTTTATGTCTCAAGCTTATTTTGTGGTTTGAATCATATTAATGAATATAGTTATAGTTAGAAACTAATGAAGCAGGAATCACACGAGTATCTGTGTTATAAGGGCCATATGTATAATTCATTTCTGAAATTAGAATACTACCATCTGGATTCACACGCTCCACGTATGCTACATGGCCATAATACCCAGCAGTCGATTGCATAATTGCTCCAACAGTAGGAGTATGATTAACAATATAACCATCTGAGGCAGCATTATAAGTCCAATACTTAGCATCAGACCAATATGTACTAATGGGTAATCCAGCTTGGGCGCGACGATTAAACACATACCATGTACATTGCCCAGCAGTGTATAAATTTTGATGGTTAAAGGTTGGTGAAGCATTAGTAGATGATGAGTTTGTAGTACTCGAACTACTTGGAATTTTTAATACTTGACCAGGGTAAATTAAATAATTTTTCAAATTATTTGCATTCATTAAGTTAGTAACTGAAGTTCCATATTTATTAGCGATACGAGAAAGTGAATCACCAGATTGAACAGTATAAGTAGTAGAAGACTTACTTGATAAACTACTTGATGTAGTAGATGTTGTAGTTGACGATCCATTAATAGTTAGTACTTGTCCTGGAAAAATTAAATTACCATTTAATTGATTATTTCGTTTAAGCTCATCAATAGTGGTATTGTATTTGTTTGCAATACTCCATAAAGAATCTCCAGGTTGAACAGTATGTTGTGTTGATGCTTCAGCATGATGAGAGAAAAATGCTACAGCTCCTGACGCAATAGATAACGTAAAAGCTAACTTTTTCAAACTACGTACCCTCCTTGAATTTTAAAATTTATTTTTAGAATTTAATATTGTTAAATTTGTATAATTTACCTTTTTATATCACATGCATATACTATCAAAAAAATATAAGAATATGTGGATTGTTATTATCTTGTAATATGATTAAAAGTAATAAGATTTTTTGTAAATAGATAAAAACCCTTGATACAGTAGTTTTTAACAGTTTTATTTAGATAAAATTAAATTGCTTTAAAAAGAAATTTGTAATATTTCTTACAGTAAAATTGAAGCAAGGACGTATCGTGTAAGAGGTAAGTTGAATTGTTTTTAATGATTTAAACTTGTAATAATTTTTGTATTTTCTTGATAAGATACCTACTTAAAAGTAAATAAATTATACTATTTTTTTATTCTCAACAAATATTGTACAATTAATGTAAGATACTATTTAAAAGAGGAGTATAAGATGCCGAGTTCTTCAAATTTAGTAAATCATCAACATCAAAACGCACGTTCAAAAGATAATACTCAACAAAACCATGCATATCGTAAAGTTTGGCTATTTTTTACATATTATTGGCTTATTTTTGGGATTGGCTGTTATTTAGGTCAATATTTGCCTGTAGAATGGCGACGTCCTTTATCAATCACATTATTTGTTATTGTATTAGCGACGTTATTTATTAAAAGAGCACGTAAATATGGTCTTATTATTTCGCATATCTATGCTATTATTATTGGCTTATTATCGTATGCAACATTTTCAATGTATATGCAAAATTTAGGCGCAGACGTTTTTTATAAAAATATATTGTTAGCCATTATAGCGTTCATTGTATTTGGAATATTGGGGTATTTTGTCATTAATGATGCTTCTAGCTTAGGTAAATATTTATTTGTAACATTAATTGCGCTTATTATTGCTAGTCTAGTTGGCTTATTTATTCGTAATTCAATATTCCATATCGTTATTACAATGGTTAGTTTAGTCTTGTTTTTACTATATACATTATTTGATTTTAATCGTATGAAACATGGTAGATTTACGCCAAGAGAAATGGGTTTTAATTTATTTCTTAATTTATTAAATATCATCAAAGATATATTGAATTTAGCAAATCGCTTTAAAAACTAGACATTCATATTTATAATAAGTTGAATATTTAGAAAAGATGTTCTCACATTGTTTTCAAAACATTTTAAATAAAGAGTAGTCTAAAGCTGTTTATTTTATTAAAGTAAGAAGGCAATTATAGAGCATCTTTTTTAAATAATTATGAAATGTATTTAATATAAAATTAAACTTAATTTAATTTTATACGTATTTTTGATTTAGTATTAATGTTGTGATAGATTTACATTTAAACACTTATAAATTAGCATTTTTATATGAACACATTAAAAGAAGGACTACCAAGATTAGAAAGAGGTTAGTATATGTCTAATGGGTATTTTCACGTACTTACTAAGCATGAATATCAAATGACACGTTGTCAAGATGGTATCATATTGCTGTTCCCAATAAAAGGTTCATTAGAAATTCAACATTTTGCCAAAAAAGTGACGATTAATAACGATATCTACGTTATAAACAATAAAGATATTTTTTCAATTAATAAGAATGAGAAAACAATAATGATTTATATTGCAAGTGACTGGTTTAAAGAAGAAGGATTTAATTTCTTTGATTATAAATATTCAATTAATTTAGTTAAATCTATTAATGCAATAAAAAAAGCATTATTACAGATAACAATGAATCATATTAATCATAAATCTGTTTCAGAAGATAACAAATACATAGTTGACATTGTTCAAATTATTGGAAGACAAGGTAGTGTTGAAATAGATATTGCTAATGATCAATATAATTATGCTTATTATGGGGAGTTAAGTGAAGTATTAGACTATATTAACGAAAATATTGAAAAGAAATTAACATTAAAAGACGTTTCATCTAATCTATTTACATCTAAATCTAATTTATCATCACAATTTACACAGTTGTTAAATATTAGTTTTAAAACTTATGTAGACACTTTGAAGATTGCAAATTCATTTGAATTATTATTGAAAACAAACGATACGATTAGTTTAATTAGTGAAAAAGTAGGGTTTAGTAATGCATCAAGTTATTCTAAAACGTTCAAAAGTTATATGGGAATGACACCAAATGAATATAGATCGTGTAATAAATATGAAAAAATGATTTTTATGGATTATGAAACTCATATTGATGATAGTTTACAAAATATAAGAGATATGATTCAGTCACAACAATATTATTATCAAAAGAAAACAGAACATAAAATATATATCGATTCAAAATTAGATACGTTTATTAAACCTTATCAATGTGTAGTACAGATCAATACGATTGAAGAAATAAAACTGTTATTTTTAGAGAAATATATCGATTATCTTGACGAGAGTCCGTCATTAATGATTTATGTAAGAGCGGATATGAAAGAAATAAAAGAACACTTCACTGTTAAAGAACTTCAGCGAATATTTGAATATATTATTAGAAAAAATCTAAATATAAGTTTTAAACTTGAGGATTTAAATCTAATTGACTTCCTTGAAATGACATATGAAAATGTATTAGATTATCTTGAAATAAACCAAGTTGAAGTAAATGTAAATCACGAATTAGGGATTGTTTTTGATTTAGAAAAGATTGATTTAAAAGCCATTTATCGTATGATATTAAAAATACAACATAAAACAAATCGGTTTTCTTTTGGATTAGAAATTAGCAAATTGCTAAATAATCCAGTTTTATTTAAAACTTTAGAATCGCAAATTAAAAGAGTGAATTTCCAATTTCTGTTTATTGATAATTCAAAACTAAATCAACCCTATTTAATAGAAGGTAATAATCGTTTATTAGTAAAGAATATATTACATTATCAAAATATACGTGAAATTTTAAATCACATTGATTTAGAAAATCAAAGAATCATATTTTTAAACGTTGAAAATCATGTGTTTTTAAATAGTGAATATAATGACTTAAATAGTAGTGCCCCGTTAATTGTAGAAACAAATATTAAATCAGCTCAACACTTTGACGGTATTGGTTTCAATTTTAGACAGGATAGTCATCAATTTAATGCTTTACATCTTTTTGATGAAAAAGGTTTTAAAACAATATTAGGAACAATGATGGCCCATATCATGACGCTTAGTCAGGAACCAAAATACATTAAAGATCATTATATAGTGATTGAAAAAGAAAATAAATTCATACTATTTATATATGATTGGCGTGTTCTAGAAAGTGAATCACGAAATGCTAATTATGAAAAAACTGATATATATGTAGATTTTAAACATAAGACAAATAAAAATCATCTTATAAAAATTCAACAGATTGATGATTATAACGGCAATATTAATCATATTATTACTGAAGACATACGTAATCGTTATCAATGGTCTAAAACATTCTTGAAGAAAGTAAATCGTTTATTACATCCTTCTTTTAAAATTAGAGAACACAACTTTAATAAAGAGGCATTACAAATTAAACTTGATTATAACGGGCTTTATATAATTGAGATATATAAATAATAAATTTCATCTCAAAAAAGTTTTGCACAACAATATTTGAGTTTGTTGGTAAATTTAACAAAAAATTCAAAACAAATGCAAAAGACAGAACTCCAAAATTAAAGGATAATATATGTTGAATTGTTCGCTTTTATTGGAGGTGCAAATGCTTGAGTAACGATGAATTAAATCGCTTGCTGAAAATCTATAAACAATATAAAGCGTTGTCTGAATATATAGAGAAAGAATACAAACTAACCTTAAATGATTTAGCTTTATTAAAATTAGCTTATGAATACACAGCAGACGATCAAATTTTAATGCAAACATTCTTAAAAGTTGCAATTGAAGAACTAGAATTAAGTAGAACAAAATTACTTGTTTCTATACGCAGATTAATAGAAAAAGAGAAATTAAGTAAAGTTCGATCAACAGAAGATGAACGTAAAATTTTTATCTATATGAACAAATCTAATATTGATCAATTTAATGCTTTATTTAATGATGTAGAAAGATTTTTAGATAATTAACTAAATGAATTGGGAGAGTACTGACAAGGGGATGCTTTGTCAGTATTTTATTTTTTATAAGGAAGTAACGTTTTTTTCAATTTAGACAATAAATTATTAATACTATATAATAAGTAGTATTGAGTAAGAAAGCGAGATGACAATATGGGACGTAAATGGAATAATATTAAAGAAAAAAAAGCCCAAAAAGATAAAAATACTAGTAGAATATATGCAAAATTTGGTAAAGAAATTTATGTAGCAGCTAAATCAGGAGAGCCAGATCCTGAATCAAATCAAGCATTAAGACTTGTGCTAGAAAGAGCAAAAACTTATTCTGTTCCAAATCATATTATAGATAGAGCCATCGATAAGGCTAAAGGCGGTGGAGATGAAAATTATGACCATCTACGGTATGAAGGATTTGGTCCAAGTGGTTCCATGCTTATTGTAGATGCCTTAACTAATAATGTGAATCGTACAGCATCAGATGTTAGAGCAGCATTTGGAAAAAATGGTGGTAATATGGGTGTATCTGGTTCAGTGGCTTATATGTTTGACCATACTGCAACGTTTGGTGTCGAAGGAAAATCTGCCGATGACGTCCTAGAAACATTGATGGAACAAGATGTAGATGTAAGAGACGTTATTGAAGAAGATGGCTTGACGATTGTGTATGCAGAACCTGATCAATTTGCACAAGTACAAGAGGTACTACGTCAATCAGGTGTAGAAGACTTTAAAATTGCAGAGTTTGAAATGTTACCTCAGACTGATATTGAACTTTCAGCAGATGATCAAGCAACACTTGAAAAACTTATTGATGCACTTGAAGATTTAGAAGATGTTCAAAATGTTTTCCATAATGTGGACTTAAAATAGTGAAACACACGGCTTCGTTTTGGATACAATCGTTAGACTTGGAATCTCATCCAGAAGGTGGATATTATAAAGAAACTATTCGACCGGAGGGTGTAAAGAAAGATGAAAGGGCATCTTTTAGTAGTATACTTTTCTTATTAAAAGCAGATGATATTTCGCATTTTCATCGTATAGATGCTGATGAAGTATGGTATTATCATGCTGGTGTATCACTAGAGATACATATGTTAACTGAAGATGGCCAATATCGTAGTGTCTTGTTAGGTCCAAATGTAGACCATGGAGAAGTACTACAATATGTTGTTCCCAAAGGAACCATTTTTGCTTCGAGTGTACCTCATTCGGAAGGTTATAGTTTAGTAGGCTGTATGTGTCAACCTGCATTTGAATTTAAGTATTTTGAATTATTCACACAAGATGAGTTGACAGAAGCATATCCACAATATCGCCGAATGATTCAAAAATATGCATTGAAAAACATTGAGTATTAATAATTAGACACTTCATTCATCTAGTTAAGTATAACTACATTAATGAAGTGTCTTTTTTAAAAAGAGATAGAGGACAACATTTCTGACCATTTTCTATTCAGCCGTGCCAAAAAGTTCATTAGCTAATTCTACAACATAAGCTAATTTGTTCCATTGTTCTTGTTCAGTTAGAGCGTTGCCTTCTTCTGTAGAAGCAAAACCACATTGTGGACTAATACAGATATGGTCAATATTTACATATTGTTCTGCTTCTTTAATTCTTTTTTTAATTGTGTCTTTATTTTCCAATTCACCTGTTTTAGAGGTGATAAGTCCTAGAACTGCATAAGCATTGTCATTAAAGAAACGAAGCGGTTCGAAATCACCTGAACGTTCATCATCATACTCTAAAAAGAAACCATTTAAATTTTCTTTAAATAGGTAAGGGGCGATGGCTTCATATCCTCCAGAAATTGCCCAAGTTGATTTATAGTTACCACGACAAATATGAGTAGTCAGAATTAAATCATTTGGTAGTCCTTCGATCGCTTTATTAATCACTTTATAGGCTAAATCACGTGCTTTTAGTTTTTCATCTTCAGAGCGTTGACGACCTCTCACTTTTTGAGTACCGTCAGTTAAACCAGCCCAGTATACGTCATCTAATTGAATATAGCGTGCTCCTAAGTCATAAAATGCTTGTAACGTCTCATGATAAACTTTTGCAATATCATTTGCAAAATCTTCTATATTAGGGTAAATCGTTTCATTTAAAATATTAGGGTGGAATAATTGATTTGGACTAGGTATTGATACTTTAGCAGTTGCGCGACCAGCCACTTTTTTATATAAAAACTTAAAGTGTTCAAAGTGTGGATGATTTGGATTAAATGATACTTTGTCCACAATTCTCACATTATGTGCACGTGTTTCTACACCTTCAAATTCTAATCCGTGGTCAGGAGTATATCCTTCTACGCCATTAATATTCTCCAGAAAATCAAAGTGCCACCAACTTCTACGAAATTCTCCATCTGTAATGCTATGTAAACCAATCTCAATTTGTTTTTCAATAATACGTTCGATTTCTTCATCTTCAATACGTGTTAATTCTTCTAAAGATAATTCGTTATTATTAAACTTAAATCTCGCTTCTTTTAGGCGTTTAGGACGTAATAAACTTCCCACGTGATCTGCTCGAAAAGGTCTAACTGTCATATATAAAACGCTCCTTTTATTTAGAATTTTCAGATAATATAGAATAAAACTATCAAATCTTAGTGTTTTTGTCAATTTTACCTAAAAATTTAATAGTTGTAGTAAAATGAAATTGAAAAATTAATAAATTTATATGCTAAAAGTAATAAAGCATGGCATAAGATGACATGGTTTACTTAGTTTAATATAATAATGACAAGGAGTTGGTGGCTTTATGAAAATTAAATACATAGATAAACGTCACTGGCGTCGCCTAATTGAACGTGATTACATAGAAGTTAAGGTAAATAATAATAGGTTTAAAGGTATTATTGGCTTGGTCACGATGAAAAAGGTGCGTGAGCCTTTAGAGGTGACGGTGGTCGATCAAAATGTAGTTGTAGTAGATAATAACTATAAATGGCTACAAATTTTGCCAGAAAAAAAACGCTATAGTATTACTGCAATGTTTGATGATAAGGGGAATCCATTAGAGTACTATTTTGATATTAACATTAAAAATATTACTCAAAAAGGGAACGCGAGAACATTAGATTTATTTTTAGATGTGTTGGTTTTACCATCCACTGGTGAATATGAGTTAGTAGATGAACATGATTTAGAACTAGCTTTGAAAAATGGACAAATTACGAAGAAACAATACCATGAAGCCTATATTATCGCTCATCAATTGATGATTGAGATTGAGGACAATTTTGCAGAGATACATCATCGAATTATGCATTGTTATAAAAAGATGATAGGTAAATTAAATAAGCATAAGAAAGCGTAATTATATTTCTTTAATACTAAAACAATAATGAAATAGTATCAATTTTATTTACCATCATAGCCGTATTCGTGGATAAACATAAGGGGGAAGCTATGAAAATTGAAGATTATCAATTACTAATTACATTAGATGAGACGAAAACGTTAAGAAAAGCTGCTGAAATTTTATATATATCACAACCAGCAGTCACGCAACGCTTAAAAGCAATTGAACATGCGTTTGGAGTAGAAATATTTATTCGTACTAAAAAACAATTAATTACTACTACAGAAGGTGCAATGATTATCGAACATGCACGTGATATGTTGAATCGAGAAAAAATGTTTTTCGATAAAATACAAGCACATATAGGGGAAGTAAATGGAACCATATCTATAGGATGTTCATCTTTAATTGGACAAACAATATTGCCCCGTGTATTGAGTTTGTATAATACACAATTTCCTAATGTAGAAATACAAGTTCAAGTGGGTTCAACAGAGCAAATTAGATCTAATCATAGAGATTATCACCTTTTAATTACCAGAGGGAATAAAGTAATGAATTTAAAAAATATCCATTTATTTGATGATGAACATTATTTTATTTATCCAAAAGAACGTCATGAAGATGTGTCAAAGTTACCATTTATTGAATTTCAAGCAGATCCAATATATATCAATCAAATTAATCATTGGTATAGTGAAAAATTTGGACAAGATTATCATGCTACCATTACAGTAGATCAAGTGGCAACATGTAAAGAAATGCTAATAAGTGGTGTAGGAGTAACTATTCTTCCAGAAATAATGATGAAGAATATTGATCATCACGTATTTGAATTTGAAAAAGTCAACATTGATGGTCTTCCGTTAATCCGCTCAACGTATATGAGTTATGATAGTAGTATATTGCAACTACCACAAGTTGATGCTTTTGTTTCTTTAATGCTTAATTTTACTAAATAATAGTTAATCAATATTGCAATTTAAAAGAAGAATAGAGGTATAATATATGTTTTCAGCACTATTGCATATTAAAAACTATAAATTATTTCTTATTAATATGATGCTCTTAGGAATGGGTATTGCCATTACAGTGCCATACTTTGTTTTATTCGCAACAAATGAACTAGGAATGTCGACAAATCAGTTTGGTGTTCTTTTAGCTTTGGCTGCAGTCAGTCAATTTACTGTAAATGCGATTGTTGCTAGATTTTCAGATACACATCATCTTAATCGGAAAATACTTATTATTTGTGCACTATTTATGGGAGCACTTAGTTTTTCTATATATTTTTACATCCATCATATATGGCTATTTATTATAGTATATGCGATATTTCAAGGATTATTCGCACCTGCAATGCCCCAATTATATGCATCCGCTAGAGAATCTATTAATGCGTCTTCATCCAGAAATAATGCAAAATTTGCTAATACTGTCTTAAGATCAATGTTCTCTTTTGGCTTTTTATTTGGTCCACTCATTGGTGCATATCTCATTCAATTTATGGGCTACGCAGGGCTATTTGGCGGCACAGTTATCATTTTATTATTTACACTGTTGTTACAAATATTCTTTTATAAAGATTTAAATCTGACTATAAACGAACAAGTTAAAGATACTGCTAGTATTGAAATAACTGCACCTAATATGTTAAAAGATAAAGCTTTATTTATTCCATTTATTGCTTTTATACTTCTACATATTGGTCAGTGGATGTATACAATGAATATGCCATTATTCGTTACAGAATATTTGAAAGAACGAGAAGGTTATGTAGGTACTTTAGCAAGTTTATGTGCTGGCTTAGAGGTGCCTTTTATGGTTATATTAGGGATTTTAGCATCCAAATTATCTACACGCACTTTGCTTATACTAGGAGCCATAAGTGGTGGTCTATTTTATTTTAGTATTGGTATATTTGAAAATATATATATGATGATGATAGGACAAGTATTTTTAGCATTTTATTTAGCGATTTTATTAGGACTGGGTATTAGTTATTTCCAAGATATACTACCTGACTTTCCTGGTTATGCGTCGACTTTATTTGCTAATGCAATGGTAATAGGACAATTATGTGGAAATTTATTAGGTGGCGTAATGAGTCATTGGGTTGGATTAGAAAACGTTTTTTATGTTTCTGCCTTATCTATTTTTATTGGTATGATTTTAATATTGTTCACTAAAGATCAAAAGTTTACATCCTCAACTATGAATATACAATAATTAAAAGAAATGATTATGTATGAAAATAAAAGTCTGGGACTTTAAATCCTTCGACAAATGAAAAAGACCACTTTTTCTATTGAAATAATAGAAAAAGGGTCTTTTTTATAATTATTTAATTTATATGTAGCTCAAAGAGTTGTTATGTTTTTGAGAATAATGTTCTAGGCTCTTATTTCATATTTTTATAATACAGTATTTGAATCTTCATCAACAAAATGATGTTCTATATAGAAAGCAATAGGTGTAATAATTATAGAAATGATAATAAATGCCCAATTATTAATTTGAATACTAGGTCCATATGCTAAAAATGACTGTGGAATAAAAAATACATAAAATAGTGCTACTACTAGTAATGCAATAATACAGTAATTAAACCACCAAATCCAATGCGAATTATTAAAACACTGTAATTGAACAGTTTTAAAAACGACTAAAATAAAGAGAAATATAATAGTTAAACCAATGATGAGCGTAATAGGAAAGGTATATAAATATACTTCATTATGATTATCAGGAACAAAAAAACCGATAAACCCCTTAAAGAAAAAGAATATACCCATTAAAAAGATAAAATTTCTAAAAATAGATTTAACAATATTTTTAAATGTTTCATTTGGTAGGGATTTAAGTTGTTTTTTAGCGTGTGCTTTTGGGTCATGATCGAAAAATTCAAGAGCTAAAGTTCCATCATTTTCTGCGGCAAGTAACTCCTTCAAAATACGATTGAGCATGAGTTCACTATCATGCGGATTTACACGTAAATCTGATCTAATATAAGTCATATAGTTTTCAAAGATTTCTCGATCCGTATTATTTAAACGCATGGATTTCACGTTGTTTTCGCGGGCTAATGTTGCAGTCGATTTCATTTATTATCCCCTTAAAAATAAAAATGTTTAAAAGTTTTAAAAGTTGATTATTATATATTAAATATGAATAATCATATCATAGTTATGTAAAGAATATAATGTATAAATAGGGAGAATATAAAATGAGAAGTCTTTCAATTACTGATGATCAATTAATTGAGAATATTGCAAGTATTCATGAATATTACTTAGAAAAAAGTGGATTAAATTATCATGCTACAACGCTCTCTATAGCTTTAAGACAAGAAATGATTGAGAGAAGATTAAACATGAACCAAGATATTATTTATGTTATTGAGTCAAAACATGATTTTAGAGAACCTTCTGCTTTCATTTGGGGTCATTTTGAAACGAGTACGAAAGTGGTAACGATTGAAATGTTATATACACACCCTCATTGTCGAAACAGTGGGATAGCTACTAATTTAAAATTGGCATTAGAACAATGGGCGATAGAAAAAGATGCACATTCTATCGAAAGCACAGTGGATGCGAATAATGAACAAATGATTCATATCAATCGTGAACAAGGATATGATATAACTCATGTTAAAATGCGAAAAGACTTAAAATAATAAAATGAATCATGCCACATTTCATGTTAAAATAAGTGTTATTGATATATATTTAAAGGAGAAATATATGAAGAAGTGGATTGTACTTTTACTATTAGCGACTTTAATATTGTCAGCATGTGGTAAAAGTGAAGAAAAAGTATCTTTAGAAAATGATATTAAACAGCTAGAAAAAGAAAATAAAGATTTAAAAAATGAAAAAAATAATCTAGAGAAACAAAAAGAAAAGCTCAATGCGCAACGAGAAAAGTTACAAAAAGAAGTAGATAGTTCTGTTGCCAAAGAATCAGTTAAACAAGAAACTGAAAAATCCAAAAAGGATAACTCAAGTCAAACGAATTTATCAAATGAAAGTTCTAGTAGTACTGAAGAACAAAGTAGTGACTCAAATAGTGAACAATCAAGTAATAATACAAGCTCTAGTTCGTCTACAGAGAACAACTAATATCGGTTTTAAAAGGCTGCAGGTTTGGCGATAGAATAAGAAGGGTAATAGTACTTAAATACATTTTGAATATAATATCCATATATTTAAAAATAAAGTTTAAAAATATAATAATAAAATTCAGCACATAATTTATAGTATTGGAGAGATAACTATGCATGAACATGATTTTCAAATTCTAGAGGGACGTGACCTTACACTTCCAGAATTAGGTAAAGAGATTGAAAATATTACTGGACGTACAGTAACTCATTCAACTGGAGACATTAAACGTGTTGTAGCACACTTGCCAAATTTTGAATCAGAAAGTGATACTTTTGTAGCTACTTTTAAACTTAATCATCGTAATGATTATATCGATGCAACATTTGTAGCACCTAAAAATCAACGTAATAAGTTAAAAGAAATTCCAGTACATATCGAATTAATAAGTTATATTTCAAAAAATTAATAATTTTTTAATCAAAATGAACGAAACGAAGTGTGTTATGGTTATATACTCCATGTCACACTTTTTTCATAATTGTATTTGGGTAATGGAGTGTGGATAAATGGTTGTTTATATAGAAACAGAAAGATTGAGATTGCGTGATTGGGAAGAAAAAGATTTATTATCTTTTCAAAAAATGAATGCAAATCCTCAGGTAAGACGCTATTTTCCAAGTCTATTAAGTTATAGACGTTCAGAATTAGATATGCAACGAATGGATGATATTTTAAAAGAAAAAGGAATTGGGCTGTTTGCTGTTGAGCTTAAAGAGACAGGAGCATGGCTAGGATATATAGGGTTAAACTACTTACCAAAAGATAGTAAATATCCTTTTGAAAATTTACCTATATATGAAATTGGATGGCGACTTATCCCTGAAGTATGGGGGAATGGTATTGCTACTGAAGGTGCTATGGCTGTTTTAGAGTATGCAAAAGAAAAAGGCATAGAAGAAGTATTTAGTCTTACTGCTGAGGGGAATTTGGCCTCTCGAAAAGTAATGGAAAAAATTGGGATGTCATTATTTGATTATTTTGAACTACCTGACCTAAGTAAATATCATCCACTTAAAAGACATGTAAGATATCAAAAAAAGTTAAACATATAAATATTAATAAATAAATACTAGAAGATAAATAGAAACCCTAGAGGCTTTTAGCATATTAAAAGTTATGGACTACATTAAAAATGTGACGATAAAAAACAAATTTATTTCTAGTCCTAGACGCAAATATAGAAACACTTAACACGAAAGTCTTTATATTTGATGCCGAAACTAGGATGGGCCAACAAATTCAGAAAGAATTCGTTGGCCCATCTTTTTTATAATATTAATCAATCATAGGTTCTAACACCAAGAGGTTTATAATTAAGTAATCCATCAATTAGAGCCTCTTTAGTGTCATATAAAGGTGCTAACTCTTTATATTTTTTATCGATAAAACCTTCTTCAATCATATGATCAATCAAAATTTGAAGCGGATTAAAGAATCCATTTAAATTAAAGATGCCGATTGGTTTTTGATGTATACCAATTTGTGCCCAGCTATACATTTCGAAAAATTCTTCAAGAGAACCAGCTCCTCCTGGTGCCATAACAAAAGCATCTGCTAATTCAGTCATTTTTTCTTTGCGTTCGTGCATTGAGTCTACAAGAATGAGCTCACTTACTTTTTGACTTGTAATTTCACGTTCATCTAACATTTTAGGCATCACTCCAATTGCACGGCCTCCGTAATCTAGTACGCCATCTTGAATAGCGCCCATGATACCTACTGAACCCGCTCCAAAAATGAGTTCATAACCTTGTTCAGCCATATATTTTCCTAATTGATATGCTTCTTTAACATAAATAGGATTATTCCCTTTACTTGCTCCACAATATACTGCTATACGTTTCATTTTGTATCCTCCATTAATTGATTAAGTAAGGTTTGAAAAACATCACAAAAATGCTGTCGGTCTGCTTTTGAAAAAGGGGAGGGTCCTTTATGACGTCCACCTTGTTTTCTAATTTGTGCATTATTATAACGCTGTTGAAGTAATATATCTATATTATTTTCGTTATAGATAAATCCTTTATGATGCATTATAATTCTAGCTTTCTTTAGTAACAAACTAGCTAATCCATAATCTTGAGTAATCACAATATCGCTAGTTGTTACAAGTTGTATAATTTTGTAATCCACTGCATCTGGTCCATCATCAACGTATAATATATTTACATGACTTGGATAATGAGAATGAGAAAAATGACTAAAGCTCCGTAAAATCGTAACAAAAAAGCCTGTCTCAGCTGTTAAATCAATAATTTCATTAACGACTGGACAAGCATCACCATCAACAAATATGGTTGTCATTATTTATTTGTAGCCTTTTCTGAATGTAAAACTTTATCTTGAGTGATAATACTGTCGGCATTATAGTTATCATATTTCTTCATTTCTTTAATTCGCTGTTTTTCATTATGTTTTTGAATTTTTTCTTCTTCTTTATGACGTTTATCAATATTTTTTTGAAGCTTTTTCTCTAATTTAGAAGATTGTTTATGGTTCTTTTTAGCTAATTTTGATCCTTTTTTCTTAATATATTTAGGGTCATTTTCTTTAGCAATTTTTTTGAGTTCGCGCTTATTATCGAACTCTTGTTTTTTATCACCAAAGTAATCTTTAACATCAGATGCCTTATTTGCTACTGTATGTGTAGCATGTGAAGTTGCATGCGAAGCTTTTTGAACATCTGGATGAGACTTGATTTTTTTACGTTCTACAACTAGTGGTACGATAAATATCGGTAACACGTTAATTACTGTTTTAATAACTTGTTTTTTGTCCATACTCGTTGCCTCCATAAAATTTTCTTTCTCTTTCATTACCCTATGATACAGGAATTCAAACGATTGCACTAGATTAAAATAGTGATTTAAAATTTTTATAAAAAAACACTAAAATTCAAAAAGAATTTTAGTGTCATATCATTAAATTCCTTTACCAATACCGAATCCGAAATAAAGAATAGCAATGAAAATAACTAATACGATTCGATAAATCGCAAATGGTACTAACTTCACTTTATTAATTAAATGTAAGAACGTTTTAATAGCGATTAAACCGACAATAAATGCTGCTAAGAATCCAATAATATAAAATGGGACATGTGCAAGATCAATATATTGATAATTTTTAAGTAATGATAATGCACTTGCTGCTAACATAATTGGAACTGCCATAATAAACGTGAAATCAGAAGCAGATTTATGATTGAGTTTCATTAATACCCCAGTAGAAATTGTTGATCCAGATCTACTGAACCCAGGCCACATTGCGACTGCTTGAGAAATACCAATGACAAATGCTTGTAAATAATTAATTTGATCGACTGTTTGCGGATGTTTTACTTTAGTACTGTATTTATCAGCAATAATCATATAAATAGCGCCAATGAATAAACCAATCATTACAGTAGGTACACTAAATAAATGCTCTTCAATAAAGTCATCAAAAAGAACACCTAAAATTCCAGCTGGAATCATACCTACTAATACATGAAGTAAGTTCAATCGGCGAGGTTTAGAACGCATTCCCTCACTATGAGCAACGTGTTTGTATTTTCCAATATGTAACATTTCGAAGTAACGTTCACGAAACACCCATGCAGCAGCAAAAACAGAACCTAGTTGAATGACAATTTTAAAAGTAAAAGCTGAATGAGAACCTAAAAATTGAGACGATTTTAACCACATATCATCTACAAGAATCATATGTCCAGTAGATGAAACAGGAGCAAATTCAGTAAGACCTTCTACAATACCTAAAATTAACGCCTTAATAAATTCAATAATTATCATAAGTAACCTCTTTCTTTTATGTAAAAAATGAACTTTTATTTATGCTAAATATTTTATTTTAAAAAATTCACTTTATTATCATAGCATATTGAAATAATAATTTACTAATAATTACCGGTGTATATGACAATAATATCATGTTGTTTTGAAATAAAATATTATTTTGTTGTATTGTGTGGAAGATGATGAATTCAAAGAAATGACATAATATTGTCACTTAACTTTGAAATCAATTAAATGATTATTTGTGATCAAGCTTCTATAATAAAGCATTAGGTGAAGAAAGTTGAAAAATTTAATGAGTTTAGTCTTTAAATATAAATTATTTCCAATTTTTATGGGAATGACTAGTGTATTGTTAGCCATATGTGTAGTGATTCAAAATATTGGAATTGCTGAGTTTTTGAATCAAGTCTTGTACCACAAGCTTTCATCCATCTATTCATTGTTATTTACTATTTTAATTGTATTAATTTTGAGAGTAACGTTTAATATGTTGAATCAACGATTAGGGGATATTTTAGCTTACAAAGTTAAACATGACCTTCGTCAAAAAATAATAACAAGTAAGTCTAAAGCTTCAATTGGCGTACAAACAAACATTTTAACTGAAGTTATAGATGGAATTACACCCTTTTTTAATAATTACTTGCCGCAAGTGTTTAAATCTATGTTCATACCACTCGTCATTATTAGTGTAATGTGTTTTATACATCTTAATACTGCTATTATTATGGCGGTTACTGCACCATTTATTCCATTGTTTTATATTATTTTTGGCTTGAAAACACGAGACGAATCTAAAGAACAAATGACGTATTTAAATCAATTCAGCCAACGCTTTTTAAATATAGCTAAAGGTTTGATTACTTTAAGACTATTTAGACGAACAACGGAGACGGAAAATCGTATTTATAGAGAGAGCACACACTTTAGGGATTTAACGATGAAAATTTTGAAAAGTGCATTTCTATCTGGTCTTATGCTTGAGTTTATAAGTATGTTAGGTATTGGTTTAATTGCACTAGAAGCGACGTTAAGTTTAGTCGTGTTTCACCATATCAATTTTAAAATTGCTGTAATTGCGATTATTTTAGCACCAGAATTTTACAATGCAATTAAAGATTTAGGTCAAGCCTTCCATACTGGTAAACAAAGTGAAGGAGCAAGTGATATTATTTTTGATTTTTTAAATAATATTGAAGAATCAAATATTAACACGCCTACCATAAATCAGAATCAGCAAAATCAAATTTACTTCGATAAAGTAAGTTATCAATACCCTAATACGACCCTATATGCATTAAAAGATATAACTTTTTCAATCAATCAAGGAGAAAAAATTGCAATTGTTGGTCCAAGTGGTGCTGGAAAATCCACACTAGCGAATCTGATTAAGCAAATGATAACACCTACAAAAGGTCGTATTATATTTAATTCTGAAGTTACAGATATAGGTATGTTAAACCAACATCCATATATTTTTTCGGCGTCTGTTAAAGATAATATTACAATGTTTAATGAGGTTTCAGATGAAAAAATTTTACAAATTTTAGAAACAGTAGGACTTAAAGAAAAAATTTTAAGCTTAAATAAAGGAATTCATACTGTAATTGGTGAAGGTGGGGAAATGTTATCTGGAGGTCAAATGAGAAGAATAGAACTTTGTAGAGTACTATTACTACGTCCAAGTATTCTAATATTTGACGAGCCTACTACAGGTTTAGATATTGAAACTGAACGTGTTGTTCAACAAACATTAGAGCATAACTTTAAGCATGCTACTACAATTACAATCGCGCATCGTAATTCGACTATACGTCGTGCAACACGACGTTTATATGTAAAAGAAGGTCATCTTATTAAAGATGATAATCAAATTTCTACGCAATTAAATAAGGTGGTGAATAAAGATGAAACCACATATTAAATTTCATTTAGATAAAGATTTATTTTTAGCTATATTAGTCAGCATTACTGGAAGCCTAATAGCACTTACAATGTTCTTCCTAAGTGGATATATGGTAACTCAAAGTGCACTAGGCATGCCTATTTACGCATTGATGATACTTGTCGTTTCTGTAAAATTATTTGGATTTTTACGTGCTATTACGCGATATGTTGAAAGATTATTATCCCATCGAACTACATTTACAATGTTAAGGAATATAAGAGTACAGTTTGTAAAGCAACTTTTTCCAAGAGTGCCTAATATTTATCGTAAATTTAGATCGAGCGATTTAATCTCAAGGATGGTTAATAAGGTGGAGTCACTGCAAAATATATATTTACGTGTATATTATCCCCCTTTTGTAATAGGTTTAACTGCGCTAATTGCTGCTGTTGCATTAATTTATTTTAGTATTGCTCATGCTATATTAATTGTCATAAGTATGCTATTTTATTTATGGATTATACCATGGTTAAGTGCTAAGCGTGTACGTATACTTAAACAACAAGTTACTACTCATGAACAAAAAATGTTGGCTGAGTTTTATGATTATAAAGCGGGTTATCAAGAGTTAATTACTTTTAATCAACAAGATGCATATAAAAAGAAAGTCGTTAAATCATTAGAATATTATGATAGGTTACAAGCTAAAGAAAATCGATTTTTAACATTTTATGATTATATATTGAATCTCATTTCTATTGTAACGATTTTTTTAAGTTTAGCTTTAGCAGTGATACAAATTGAACATGGATATTTAGATGTTATATATGTAACGAGTATGATATTAATGATTTTAACTTTGTTCGAACAGGCTATTCCAATGAGTAATTTTGCTTATTATAAGGCAGATACAGATCAAGCGTTAACGGATATTAATGAGGTGTTTAATTCTTCGATAACTACACCTAAGTTAAATGTACAGACAAAACAAGAACCTGTATTTAGTATTTCTAATCTAAACTTTAAATATTTTAATCAAGAAACATTAGTATTAAACGATATTAATTTAACCATCCATAAAGGTGAAAAAGTAGCTATCATTGGACCTTCTGGTTCAGGAAAAAGTACGTTAATGCAACTGCTATGTGGTTTATATGAAACAGAAGAAGGTAGTGTTGAGTTGTATGGTCAACCTATTACTCAAATTAATGAAAACGATAGATATAATGAAATCAATGCGTTATTACAATCTCAACAAATATTTGATGGTACTGTCAGAGAAAATTTATTATCTAATCAAAAAGATGAAAACTTAATCGATGTCTTAAATATGTTGAATTTAAGTTACTTAAATTTGAACACTCAATTGACTTTAGATGGAACTTCTTTATCTGGCGGTGAAATTCAACGTTTATCTTTAGCACGTTTATTTTTAAAATCGTCTAACATTTGGCTATTAGATGAGCCAACTACAGCGCTTGATGAAGATAATACGAACAATGTAATGAAAGAAATTAACAAGCGAGCAGAAACATTAGTTGTTGCTACACATGATTTAGACTTACTTCCATATTTCGATACCATTATCGTAATGGTTGAAGGTGAGGTTGTTGAGTACGGAGATTATGTATCATTAAGTCAAAATAAGGGGTATTTAAATCGCATGATTCATATTAATACATTATAAAATAAAAAACCTGAGATAGCTTTAAAGAATGATCTCAGGTTTTTCACTATTGATAAATATATAAATTACATTTTGAAATGAATAACTTTAATTAGTTTAGTACTAGCATGTCACATTATTTGTTTTCGGTAAAAGCAGTAATAATTTTACCTAATAGACGATTAAGTTCATGGACTTCATTGTTACTCAAAGAAGAAGCGATGGCAACTTTTTGAGATGCATCACTTAGTTCGGGTTTAATATTTTCACTTTTTTCAGTAAGATGAATAAATACTTCACGTTGGTCAATTTCAGAACGTTCCCGTTTAATTAAATCAACGTTTTCCATTCTTTTTAGTAAGGGTGATACTGTACCTGTATCTAAAGCTAATTCAGTGACTACTTTCTTAACATTTACAGGCGATTCTTCCCATAAAATGCTTAAAACTAAGAATTGTGGGTAGGTAAGATTGTACTTTTTAAAGACTTTGTTTGAATAGTAGCGATTTACTTGTCTTTGTGCATTGTACAAACTAAAACAAAGTTGCTCTTTTAAATTGTGTTGTTCAGACATTAAAGTTCTCCTCCAGACATTTATCCGTTTCTCTTTATTTCGGATTAAAGTTCGTCTATGTTGTGTAAAATATAAATTATCACACACTTCATTTCAATGCCATGCTAAAATTAAAGTATGCTTAAATTTTAGAAGAAAACGATATTTTAATCAAGTGTAATCTAACATACATTTTTATAATATTAATTTCAAATACATTTTATATAGAAATGAGTTTTTAAAATGATAAATAATAAAAATCAAAAAATATCTATTACAATTATTAATGGCTTTTTAGAAAGTGGTAAAACTACATTTTTAAATAATTATATACACCAATTATTAAAAAAAGATGAGAAAATAACAATTATTATGAATGAATTCGGTTCTTTTGACGTTGATAGTTTACTTATCGAAGAAGATATTACTGTAAAATCATTAATCAATGGATGCGTATGTTGTGACTTAAATAATGATTTAGTATTACAGTTACAATCACTGATTAAAGAAGGTGTAAGTCAACACATTCTTATTGAATCGACTGGAATTGCACATCCTTTAGAAGTCTTTGCAGCGTGTCAAGATCCAACAATAGTTAATGACGTGGAAATTCCTAAAATAATAGGCCTTGTTGATGCGTTAAGATTTAATAATAGAATGAAATATACGGCAGAAACGAATGAGTTAATGGAAGAACAAATTAAATATAGTGATGTAATTATTCTTAATAAAATGGATTTAGTGACACAAGTAGAATTAGAAAATATAAAAAAACAATTGGTTTCTATTAATAATAAAGCAACGATTTACTTGACTACATATAGTAAATTAGATGACGTAGTAGTGAAAAATAAATCTACTGATATTAATAGGCATGTTCATGTCCACCATCATAATGTACAATCTATGAAATATACGTTTAGCGCTCCTATTGATCGACAATTATTTTACCAATTTATAATGCGTTTGCCAGATGAAGTATTCAGATTAAAAGGATTTGTAAAATTTAAAGATCAATTGGATGCAATATACGAATTCCAATTTTCAATGGGATTACCTACTTATGGAATAACTGATAGAGAAGTTCCATTAACGATTGTTATTATTGGTGAAATGCTTGATACAACACGTTTGAAAAACCAATTAGAAATGATTCAATTTACTTAAAATGACTCTTTAATTTTTATGTGAGTGGTTATGAGTATTCTAAATTTCTAATAAATATGTCACAGTCTTGTCATGAGAATAAAAAAATAAATCATTTATAATAGAATAAGGAGGATATATTAATGAATCATAATGAAGATAAACGTACTAAACAAATTCGCTTTGAGTTTAAGTGGATTACAATCCCATATTTAATTTTTGCAATTATTATTCTATTGTTAAATATCTTTTTTACAAATATAAAAATCACAATGACACTATTTGGATTGTTCTTTGCTTATAATTTAGGAATATTATTTATCGCATTTATTAATAAGTACAAACGTACACTCATATTAACGCTAATTTTAACTATTTTAAGTGCAGCAACTTTCTTTACTTTATTATACGTTTTTGGACTTAATCGAGAAATATTTGGTTAATAAAAGTATGAATCACATCATATAAATCAAGTAAAAGGAGTCACTTTAGAATTTGTATTGAATTCTGTAGTCACTCCTTTTAATTTTAAGATAAATAGGGTAGTTAAATTATTAACAAATCCTCAGGCTAGGAGTGAAAGTATGAATATTGGCGTCATTCTCAATAGAGTATTTAGAATAAATAATAATCCATTATTCGAATATATTAATCAACAAAAAGATGACATTGATAAATGTTATCTTATAATTCCTAAGGAAACATTTGAAGAGGAAGGTACAGATAAAAAAGCAAACTATTATTATGGCACTTTAGAAAAATTTTTATATCAGTTGAAAGAACATCATATAGAGCCATATGTCATCAATTACAGTGAACTAGGTATGTTTTGTACTGAACATGATATTAAAGAAATAGTTATGGCGGGCGATATCATGAGTTATCATCAAGAAAGATATGATATTCGACACTTAAAACAAGCGTTTAAAAAGCACGATATATCCGTAATAACTATTAACGTTAATCATTATTTTAAGCCAAGTAACACGATGAATCAGCAAGGACAACCATATAAAGTATTTACAAGTTTTTATAAAGCACACCGTTCAAAACTTAGACAGCATTCTTCGTATCAATATCATTTAAGTGATATCGCTAATAAATGTAGCCAATCACAACAAACTATAACTAATGATTATCATCATGATGGACAATCAGAAGATCAAGCGTTAAACAATTGGCAGGATTATTTAAATCATAGTATTCAAAACTATAAAAAGGATAGAGAGTATCTTCCAGAAGTACTCACTAGTCAATTGAGTATTGCTCTAGCATATGGTCTGATAGATATTAAACAAATTATTACAGATTTATTAGAACGATATGAGGAAAATGAAAATAATTACGAAAGTTTTATTAGAGAAGTAATGTTTCGTGAGTTTTATTATGTTCTTATGGCTCAATATCCTCATAGTGCACATGAAGCATTTAATGAAAAATACCGTACTATACAATGGTCTTATAACAAAGAAGAGTTTAATCGCTGGTGTGAAGGTAAAACTGGTTTTCCTATTATTGATGCTGCTATGAATGAATTAAATGAGACAGGATTTATGCATAATCGCATGCGGATGGTAGTCTCTCAATTTTTAACTAAAGATTTGTTTATTGATTGGGCTTGGGGCGAAGATTATTTTAGAAAAAAATTAATCGATTATGATGCAGCTTCAAATGTACATGGTTGGCAATGGTCAGCTTCAACTGGGACAGATGCTGTGCCGTATTTTAGGATGTTTAATCCTACTAGACAAAGTGAACGTTTTGATAAAGACGCTTTATATATCAAAAAATATATTCCTATATTCGATAATGTGCCCGCAAAATTCTTACATCACCCATTTCAACATCAAACACAATTAGTAAAAAAAGGAATACAATTAGGTGAAGATTATCCTAAACCAATTGTAGATCATAAAGTTGCGCGCGAATATGTGATGACAATATTTAAAAATATATAAAAAAAGAGCTAGGGGAAGGAAACAGAGTTCACATTGAGTTCATGTTTCAACCCCTAGCTTTTTTAAATACATAACTAAACGTCTTATAAAATTTTTCTACATGAATAAACTGTATTAAATAGAAATATATCAATGTGCCATTCTTATCCCTTTAATGAATAATAAAATGACAAATTGAAGTAGCATCATTAATGAAATAAATATTAAACTACTACCATTTAAGGCACGAATGACTTCTGTGATAATAGTAAAGGGACGGGTAATTAAATGAACAGTATGAAATCTCAAAAATCTACCCATAAATATTCCTAAACCATTTAAAAACATAAGTGTTATTAATAAACATCGATTTAACCATAGCTTTGAAGTGAAATGAGATAAATGAACAAATATGAGAGCCATGCAATAAATCGCAAAAAATACACTTAACAGTAAGAAAGTAAAGTATAACCATTCTGTTAAATTAAGTTGAACGTAAAAATCAAATGTAAACTGATTAAGATGAATAAGATCAGTAACCATATAAAATGTATTGGGTACTAATAAAATAAAAATAAGAGCAAAAATAATAAATATAGGCCATTCAAATTTTTTTCTAGGTTTAAATAAATCTAATAAGAAACATAATTCAAGTGGAATGTAAGCTAAAAATAAATTCAAGCTTACAAAGTTAAATACACGTGTTTCAAATAAAGATATTACAAAAAGAATAATAAAATAGATTCTTGCAATATAACGTGAAGTCATAATATGCACTACTTTCTAACGATTTAGTTGAATTATTATAGTAAAGGTTAAAATCGAAGTAATCAAGAAAAAAGAAGGTAGAATAATTAAAGTTAGAGAAGCATTAATAATTGTAAAATGGATGTGTAATCTGTAAGAAAAGAATCTCAATAATTTTAAATACGTGATGTCATATGTATCATTAAGATAATTTGATTATACATAACATAAATGTAAAATACTTTGAATAACTATTAAGTAAGTAAGATGGTATATTTTAAAATAAAAAATAATATATAATAGTATCTAAATGAAAAATTTAGAATTTTTAACTTTTCTCAGAATATGAATTAGATGAATTTCATTAAGAGTATTTAATTATAGATAAAAGAGAGGTGGTCTTATATGAAAAAGCAATTATTTACATTATATTTTAATATATTTTTAATATTCGTTGGAATTGGCCTTGTTATTCCTGTTCTTCCAGTATATTTGAAAGATTTAGGATTAAAAGGAAGCGATTTAGGAATTTTAGTAGCCATTTTCTCATTGTCCCAAATGATTATTTCTCCTTTTGGAGGAAGTTTAGCTGATAAATTGGGTAAAAAATTAATTATTTGTTTAGGATTAGTATTTTTTACGATCTCTGAGTTCTTATTTGCTATGAGTCATTCTTTTATACTTCTAATAGTATCAAGAATACTTGGAGGTTTTAGTGCAGGGATGGTAATGCCTGGTGTAACAGGAATGATTGCAGATATTTCTAAAGCTAAAGATAAAGCAAAAAATTTTGGTTATATGTCTGCAATTATTAACTCTGGTTTTATTTTAGGACCAGGAATTGGTGGTTTTTTAGCAGAAGTATCACATCGTCTTCCATTTTATTTTGCAGGTGCACTAGGTGTTATGGCGTTTGTTATATCTGTAATATTGATTCGACAACCACAAAATACAGTGGAAAGTCATCATATTCACTTTGAAACAAAAGAACTTTCTAAAATTCAATGGGGTGTTTTTATTACTCCAATTATCTTAACGTTTGTACTTGCTTTTGGTTTGTCTTCTTTTGAGACGTTATTTTCTCTATATACTTCAGCGAAAGCAAACTACGCACCTGGCGATATTTCAATTGCTATTGTAGGTGGTGGTGTTGCAGGAGCAGTATTCCAAATTTTCTTTTTTGATAAATTTATGAGATATACCACTGAACTTACATTTATTACTTGGGCATTATTATATTCTGTCATTGTTATATTTAGTCTTATAATCGCTCATAGTTACTGGTCAATTATGTTAATTAGTTTTATTGTCTTTATTGGATTTGATTTAATTCGACCAGCGCTAACTAATTATTATTCAAATATAGCGGGTAATCGACAAGGTTTTGCTGGAGGACTTAATTCTACATTTACAAGTATGGGTAATTTTGTAGGCCCATTGGTAGCAGGTTCATTATTTGATGTTAATATTGAATTTCCTTTATATATGTCTATTATTGTAATGTTATTTGGGGTAGTAATTATTTTCATAGAGAAAAATTTAAAGTTAAATCGTAGCGGATGTGATTAAATAAGTTTTATATATTTTATATAATAGAAATGTAACAATAAAAAGTCGTTAGGTAATATAACTGTTACAAAGATTACAATTATTTTAAATTGCCTTCTATTGAATTATTTTATCTATATTTGTATGTTAAGATATAAAAAAATTCAAAGAGAAGTGTGGGTAAGGAGATGAATTTAAAAAATATATTGTTAAGTGTGGTAGCTATCATTTTATCAATTTGTTTGGCATTTCTATTATTTATCGCAACGAATCAAAATGCCTTAGCTAAGGTACATCGAACAATTTCTACTTTTTCAAAAGTTGGAAGTATTGTCGAAACTGAAAATATATTAAATATAAACAGCAATCACACCGCCGAAGCTTCTGAGAAAGATCAAACACAACGCAAAGCAGACATTCGTCAAAATCAAAACGTTAACTATAGGTTAAATGAGAAAGCTCAAGAAAAATATTTATATTCAACAGAGGAATGTAAAACGATAGCTGAAAATTATATGCAACAAAATTATAAAGAGCCTGTAAAGTTAGAGCGTTTGAATGAAACTAATCAATCCATCACTTTTGAAGCGTATCCAAAAAACAAAAAAGCTGAAGATATAACAATTAATAAAATGGGTAAAGTTGAAATCATTTCTGTAAATGATGTTAAATAAAAATGTAAAGTAAGATTAGAGTAGGAAAGTGAAATCTAAAGATTTCTATCTTACTCTATTTTTTATTAGTCAAAAAGAGTAGTAAAATGGGATATATAAAGAAGATAAATGAGGTGTTACATTGAAACATAAGAAAACTAATGCAATGAGAATGCTTGATAGAGCCAAGATTAATTATTCAGTAAATACATTTGAAATAGGTGAAGAACATTTAGATGGAGAAACAATTGCGGAATTAGTGCATGCGAATGTGAAAGACGTTTATAAAACATTAGTATTAGAAAATGCTAATCATGATCATTTTGTATGTGTTATACCAGTCAGTGAAACATTAGACTTAAAAGAAGCGGCACATGTCATAGGTGAAAAGAAACTTAATTTGATGCCGATGGATGATTTAAAAAAAGTTACTGGTTATATAAGAGGAGGGTGTTCTCCAATAGGAATGAAACATTCGTTTCCAACGATTATTGATGAGTCAGCTTTATCACGAGACAAAATCAATGTGAGTGGTGGTCAACGAGGCATGCAAATTATACTTGAACCTAATGATTTAATTGCAGTTACACAGGCACAAACAGCGCGTATTACTCAACATTAAATGTATTAGCAGAGTGAGCAATGATATACATTGTGAACACTCTGTTAATTTTTCGATTTTTTGAACGTTTTTGAACGTTTTTGATAATTTTTGATTGAAATATGTAAGCGCGAACACTATAATAAAAGTTGTAAAGGAGTGTTAAAGATGATCTCTGAAAAACGACAAAGTTTAATTTTACAAGAACTTAAGAAAAAAGATTTTTTATCACTCCAAGAGTTAATTGAACGAACAGGTTGTAGTGCTTCAACTATAAGAAGAGATTTATCAAAGTTACAACAACTTGGACGTCTTCAACGTGTTCATGGTGGTGCGACACTTAATAGTCATAGAAATCAAGAACCCATTTTATCTGAAAAACTGTCTACAAATCTAAAAGAAAAAAAAGAAATTGGAAGAAAGGCAGCTTTGCTCATTGAAGATAATGATTGTATTTTTATGGATGCAGGTTCTTCTACAATTGAGATGATTCCATTTATAAAAGCACAAGATATCGTAGTGGTTACAAACGGTTTATCTCACGTTGAAAGATTACTTCAGCGAGGTATTAAAACTTTGATGATTGGTGGAGAAGTAAAAGCTACCACTTTTGCTACTGTAGGAGCAAGTGCCCTTGAAGTTTTAAGACGTTATTGTTTTGATAAAGCTTTCATAGGTATGAATGGCTTAGATTTGAATCATGGATTAACCACACCGGATGAAAAAGAAGCATTAATTAAAGAAAGAGCAATACATCAAGCAACCACATCTTATGTTTTATTAGACCATTCAAAATTAGATGAAATATATTTTGCGCATGTCTCAACCAAATCTTGCCATGTTGAGTACATCGTATCTGAGCAATTACGTCATCATAATCGCTACAACGAATACAAAGAGAAATACCATTTTTAGGAGGTTAATTATGATATATACAGTGACATTTAATCCCTCTATTGATTACATCATGTTTACTGATGGATTTGAGCTAAAAGGGCTTAATAGAGCTAGAGAAACATACAAATTTGCTGGAGGAAAAGGTATTAATGTTTCTCGCGTGTTGAAAACCTTAGATGTTTCGTCTACGGCATTAGGATTTGCTGGAGGTTTTCCTGGGGAATTTATTTCTAGTATCTTGGAACAAAGCGATATTAATACGGAGTTTATTAAAGTAAATGAAGATACTCGTATTAATGTTAAATTAAAATCCGGCGATGAAACTGAAATTAATGCACCTGGTCCGAATGTGACTTCTGATCAGTTTGAAGCATTATTAAATCAGATTAGACATACTTCTAAAGAGGACACTGTCATTGTAGCAGGAAGTGTTCCAAAAAGTATTCCGAGTGATGCTTATGCTCAAATTGCAAAAATCACTCAAGAAACAGGTGCAAAATTAGTAGTGGATGCTGAAAGAGATTTAGTTAATACAGTGTTAGAATATCATCCTTTATTTATTAAACCGAATAAAGATGAATTAGAAGAAATGTTTGATGTCACAATTAAATCTGATCAAGATGTCGTTAAGTATGGTAGAGAAATAGTAAAAAATGGATCTCAATCTGTCATTATTTCTTTAGGTGGAGATGGTGCCATATATGTTGATGAGACAAGAAGTATTAAAGCCCAAAATCCTAAAGGTGAAGTTGTAAATACAGTAGGATCTGGTGACAGTACAGTTGCAGGTATGGTAGCGGGTCTTGAGTCGGGACTCTCACTTGAAGAAGCATTTCGCCAAGCAGTAGCTTCAGGTACGGCTACAGCATTTAATGATGACTTAGCATTAAAAGAAGATATAGAAAAAATCAAGTCACAAGTTACAATTTCTGTACTTGATGGGGAGTGATAGAGATGAGAATAACAGAATTACTTACTAAAGAAACAATTGCTATGGATTTATCAGCTAGTGATAAAAATGGCGTCATTGATGAATTAGTTAATCAATTAGATTCAGCTGGTAAATTAAGTGATATAGCTCAATTTAAGGAAGCGATTCATAATCGTGAGTCACAAAGCACAACGGGAATTGGTGAAGGAATAGCCATTCCACATGCTAAAGTAGCAGCAGTGAAATCACCTGCGATTGCTTTTGGTAAATCAAAAGAAGGTGTGGACTATCAAAGTTTAGATGGCCAACCTGCACATTTATTCTTTATGATTGCAGCGCCAGAGGGTGGTGCACAAACACATTTAGATGCATTAGCTAAATTGTCAGGTATTTTAATGGACGATAAAGTAAGAGAAAATTTATTACAGGCTAATTCAGAAGAAGAAATACTTCGTATTATTGATAATGCTGATGACGAAGCGACTAAAGAAGAAGAAAAAGAAGCTCAAGAGCAAGAGGCTGAAGCACAAGCAACAACTGGTGCATCAGCGAATGATAATGCTAACGAATCTTACGTTTTAGCTGTAACAGCGTGTCCAACAGGTATTGCACATACGTATATGGCCCGTGATGCTTTGAAAAAACAAGCAGAAAAAATGGGAGTTAAAATAAAAGTTGAAACAAATGGTTCAAGTGGTATTAAAAACCATTTAACTCAACAAGATATTGAACGTGCAACTGGGATTATTGTAGCTGCCGATGTTCATGTAGAAACAGATCGTTTCGATGGTAAAAATGTAGTTGAGGTTCCAGTAGCAGACGGGATTAAACGTCCTGAAGAGTTAATCAATACAGCACTTGATACAAGTAGAAAACCATTTAAAGCACATGGTGGACAAAAAAATACAGATAAAGATAGTAATGATGAAAAATTAAGTCCAGGTAAAGCATTTTATAAACACTTAATGAATGGTGTTTCTAATATGTTACCACTTGTTATTGCTGGTGGTATCTTAATGGCGATTGTATTCTTATTTGGTGCCAACTCATTTGATCCAAAAAGCCCTGAACATAATGCGTTTGCAGAACAATTGTGGAATATTGGTAATAAGAGTGCCTTTGCATTAATTATTCCAATCTTAGCTGGTTTCATTTCTCGTAGTATTGCAGATAAACCAGGTTTTGCAGCTGGTCTAGTTGGCGGTATGTTAGCAATTTCTGGTGGCTCTGGATTTATCGGTGGTATTATTGCTGGTTTCTTAGCGGGTTATTTAACACAAGGTATCAAATATATTACTCGTAATTTACCTCAAGCAGTTGAAGGTTTAAAACCAACATTAATTTATCCACTATTAAGTGTGACGATTACTGGATTATTAATGATTTATGTATTTAATCCACCTGCAGCATGGTTAAACAATCTATTATTAAATGGTTTAAATAGTTTATCTGGTTCTAACATTATGCTATTAGGACTAGTTATTGGAGCTATGATGGCAATTGATATGGGAGGTCCATTCAATAAAGCGGCCTATGTATTTGCGACAGCAGCTTTAACTGAAGGTAATGCTGCACCAATAACAGCAGCAATGGTTGGTGGTATGATTCCACCATTGGCAATTGCCACAGCAATGTTTATCTTTAAACGTAAATTTACAAAAGAGCAACGTGGCTCAATCGTACCTAACTATGTTATGGGTCTATCGTTCATTACAGAAGGTGCTATACCTTTTGCAGCTGCTGACCCATTACGTGTGATTCCATCAATGATGGTCGGTTCAGGTGTTGCTGGAGCGATTGCATTAGGACTTGGTTCAAGAATTAATGCACCACATGGTGGTATCATCGTTATAGCAGCAACAGACTTTAGTCATATCATCCAAACTATCATTGCTTTAATTATAGGTACACTTGTTTCAGCAGTACTTTATGGTTTACTGAAACCAAAATTAACAGAACAAGAAATTAAAGCTTCAGAATCTATGGATGAATAATCAACATTGGTTTAATGAGCCTGAGACATAATGAGTTGTCTCAGGCATTTTTTATATATTAATATTTGTTAATTGAATCGAAAACGTGTTGCCTCAAAGCTATTTTAAGGAATACTAGCATCGAGATCTTTGTAAAAAAGGCAATATTCAAAGAAATTTGGGTTGGGGCTTCAGCAAAAAGGGTTTCCTGAGAAACCCAACGTTCAACGAAAGCTGGGGTTGGGGCCTCAGCAAAAAGGGTTTCTTGAGAAACCCAACGTTCAACGAAAGGTGGGGTTGGGGCCTCAGCAAAAAGGGTTTCTTGAGAAACCCAACGTTCAACGAAAGGTGGGGTTGGGGCCTCAGCAAAAAGGGTTTCCTGAGAAACCCAACGTTCAACGAAAGGTGGGGTTGGGGCCTCAGCAAAAAGGGTTTCTTGAGAAACCCAACGTTCAACGAAAGCTGGGGTTACATTATCGAGGGGATTAACGAATTTTGTCCAATCTTTTATTATATAGTTAATATGTAATTAAAAAGATATGGCGATATATATACTTGACTATTACTATAGATTAGTTTTAAATGGGAATTTGAGTTTAAGAAACAAATAACCATCCTGGACTATTATTGCACTTTTATAGTGTTTAATTAAAAAATCCCTTATATATCGTTTTTCTGATTTTCTTAAAAATTTATTACAAGGACCATTAAAGTATATATGAAATAGTAGGAAGAAAATCAGTATATAATGCTTTTTAAATGATTTTAAATGTTAAAAGCTTTCTTATTTTTATTTAACCATTTAGTATAGAAATATGGTAAAATTAAAGTAATACATTTTTTTGGGGGTGTCTTGATGGGAAGGTCTTAACATGCTTTTATAACGGTGATAAGTATGACGTATTAAATTCGTGTTACTCATTAGAGACACATAATATTTGGAGGTGAATCCCTAGAAATAGGGAACTAATTGGAAACAGTGACCATAATTAATTTAGTAATATTTTTTCTATTAATCGCTTTAACAACTGTATTCGTTGGATCTGAATTTGCATTAGTAAAAGTACGTTCAACACGAATTGAACAACTTGCTGATGAAGGTAATGGAAGCGCAAAAATTGTTAAAAAGATGATTGCTAATCTTGATTATTATTTATCAGCTTGTCAACTTGGTATTACAGTTACATCTTTAGGTTTAGGTTGGTTAGGTGAACCGACATTCGAAAAACTATTACATCCACTTTTTAATCTATTACATTTGCCAAGTGCAGTAACTACAACCATTTCATTTGTGATTTCGTTTATTGTTGTAACTTATTTACATGTAGTGTTAGGTGAGTTAGCACCTAAATCAATAGCAATACAACATACTGAAAAATTAGCATTAACTTATGCTAGAACATTATATTATTTTGGTAATGTCATGAAACCATTAATATGGTTAATGAATGGTTCGGCACGAGTAATTATTAGAATGCTTGGTGTTAATCCTGATGCGCAAGCAGATGCAATGTCTGAGGAAGAAATTAAAATTATTATTAATAATAGTTATAATGGTGGAGAAATTAATCAAACAGAACTGAATTACATGCAAAATATCTTTTCATTTGACGAAAGACATGCGAAAGATATCATGGTTCCACGTACACAAATGGTAACGTTAAACGAACCATTTAATGTTGACGAATTACTTGAAACGATTAAAGAACATCAATTTACACGTTATCCAATTACTGAAGATGGGGATAAAGACCATATAAAAGGTTTTATTAATGTAAAAGAATTTTTAACAGAATATGCTTCAGGTAAAACAATTAAAATCTCTAATTATATTCATGAATTACCTATGATTTCAGAAACAACTCGTATTAGCGATGCATTAGTTTCAATGCAACGTGAACATGTTCATATTAGTCTTATTATTGACGAATATGGTGGTACTGCTGGTATTCTAACAATGGAAGATATTCTTGAAGAGATTGTCGGTGAAATCAGAGATGAATTTGATGACGATGAAATAAATGATATTGTTAAATTAGAGGAAGATATGTATCAAATTAACGGACGTGTCTTACTTGATGATTTACATGAAAAATTTGATATCACTTTTGAAGATTCTGAAGATATCGATACAATTGGTGGATGGTTACAAGCACACAATACTAATCTTCAAGTTGAAGATTATATAGATACAAAATACGATCGATGGATTGTTTCTGAAATGGATAATCATCAATTGGTATGGGTTGTACTTAAATACCAATTTAATGAAACAAGACCTGTGATTAGTGATGAAGAGGAAGAAGAAAATCACGATCACAAACATGAATCGGATGAATAAAAATAAAGGCACTTGGGTATGTAAACCTAAGTGTCTTTATTTGTATGCGTAAAAGAAATTAAGTTATGCTATTTTTTAGTTGAGAAATTATATTGAATAGGATGTGGCACAAATGATAAATGATACACAAGTGTTAAATAATGGTTACCCAATGCCTAAAGTAGGACTAGGTGTTTATAAAATGGAAGATGATGAGATGGAAACCGCAGTACAAACAGCATTAGAAGCGGGATATCGTGCATTTGATACTGCTTATTTTTACGGTAATGAACAAGCACTAGGTAAAGCTTTAAACAACAGTGATATTGCAAGAGAAGACGTATTTATTACTTCTAAATTATGGAATGATTATCAAGGATATGATAATACATTAGAATATTTTAATAAATCTTTAGAAAACTTAGGATTGGATTACTTAGATTTATATTTAATTCATTGGCCATGTGAAAAAGATGGCTTATATATTGAATCTTATAAAGCATTAGAAAAATTATATAATGAAGGTAAAATTAAAGCGATTGGTGTATGTAACTTTAAACCCCATCACTTAGAAACTTTGATGAAAGAGACAACTATTGTACCTCAAATTAATCAAATAGAAGTTCATCCTTATTTTAATCAACAAGATGTACAAGATTATTGTGATAAACATGATATTACTGTTACAGCTTGGATGCCACTTATGAGAAATCGAGGATTATTAGATGATCCAGTAATTACAAAATTAGCAGAACAATATGACAAAACACCAGCACAAATTGTATTACGTTGGCATCTAGCCCATGACAGAATTATTATTCCTAAATCAAAAACGCCATCTCGTATTCGTGAAAATTATGATATTTTTGACTTTAATTTAGAACTTACTGAGATTGCGGAAATTGATAGTTTAAATAGAAATGCACGTCAAGGTAAAGATCCAGATGATGTAGCAATAGGTGATTTAAAATAATATAGTTTAAATTATTACAAAAGCTAGAGTTAATGTTAATTATTTGTTAATTACATGGTTATTAGTAGAATGTTTATTGATTTTATTGATACAATATTAGAAAGAATGTAGAAAAGGATGTAATTAGATGAAAATCAGAGTCATTATACCTTGCTTCAATGAAGGTAAAGTCGTAAAAAAAACTTACGATAGATTGACTGAAATTTTGACGGAGAATAGTAACACTCGTCGTTATTATTATGACTTGTTATTTATTGATGACGGTAGTAAAGATAATACGATTGAGCATATACAACATTTAGCGGAATACGATGAACATGTTAAATATATTTCTTTCAGTCGAAATTTTGGTAAAGAAGCAGCAATGATTGCTGGTTTTCAACACAGTGTGAATTTTGATGCAGTCGTAATGATTGATGGAGATTTACAACATCCTCCGGAATTTATACCTAAAATGGTTGAAATGTATCAACAAGGGTTTGATCAAGTTGTCGCTAAACGAGATCGTAGTGGTGAAAATGTTGCACGTAAAACAATGTCAAAGTTGTACTATAAGCTCATTAATAGTTTTGTCGAAGATATTAAATTTAGTGATGGTGTAGGAGATTTTCGATTATTAAGTCAACGTGCAGTTAAATCGATTGTTTCATTAAATGAATATAATCGATTTTCTAAAGGCTTATTTGAATGGATAGGATATAATACAAAGATTTTTACTTATAAAAATGTAGAACGAGAAGCTGGAGAATCTAAATGGACATTTACCAAGTTATTAAATTATGGGATTGATGGATTAATATCATTTAATAATAAACCCCTGAGAGCAATGATATATCTTGGAATGTTTATCTTTGGATTAAGCATCATTTATATTATTTATTTGTTAATAGGCATTTTAATGAATGGAATTAATCATCCAGGTTACTTTACAACAATAGCAGCTGTATTGTTATTAGGTGGCATTCAGTTAATGTCTATTGGTGTAGTTGGCGAATATATTGGGCGAATTTATTACGAAGTAAAACAAAGACCAAAATATATTGTAGAAGCTTCCAATTTAAAAGCACCTATTGAAAAAGTAGTTGCAGAAAAAGAAAAAATTTATCAATAAAAAATAAACATGTAAAAGCTCTTACATCATAGCTTCTTACATGTTTATTTTTTTAAGTCATTTTCAATATGATTATGTTTGAGTTGCCACAATAAATATATATCAAATAAAGCATAAATAATTATGAAGATATACCAAAATGACGTTAATAAGGTCAAAAGTATAATTGAAATAATAATAATTGTATGACCAATCATAATAGGATGTTGTAGCTTACTCAAAAATTTAAGATGATTCAATTCATTTTTTGAAAAAGTACTTATGAAATCAATACTTAAGCCTACGATAAATATAGCTGGAGCTAAATAAGGAATAGACATATAGACTGATTGATCGCTAGATTCAAAAGTGATAAATAATGAGCAACTAATCATAATTGCAAAAATGAATGCAAGAGATTTATACTCTGAAATCATTAAGTATATATGTTTACGATTTAAATAATATTGTAGGATTGTCCAACTTAAGAAAAATATAATTGAAGCAAATGTTATAAAATTGAACTTTTCAATCACAATACTATTAATAATAGCATTGATAACAATGGATAATAGAACGGAGTTAAACGTTAGTTGTTTGAAATGATGCCGATATAAATCAAAACCCAGAACACATATTGTAATGGCTATATTAATAAATACATATATAATCATGGTGTACTCCTATCACGTGTGTGTAGTTCATTAAAATATTATAGCAATTAAAATAAACTTAATCATTTCAAAACACTTAATAAATAATATTCTATTATAATTTACTAATTATACACCTTTCTTATTACTCCATAACAATGTATGTAACTGAGGTAAAACATACACGTGATTCATATCACTGCTATTCATTACTGTGTCTACAAGGGTTTCATAGCGACCAAGTAATTTTTCGGTATGATGTTCAACATCATCATCTAAATAAGGGTTTCCTACTTGCAAATAAAATGGAATATTAGGATAACGATGATGAATCATTCTAGCAAATTGATAATCTTCTTTATCAAAAACAACTACTTTCAAGTTCAATGTTGATGGTATACATTGTTCTATGACATCATCTAATATTTCTAAATTAGGCACCATATTAGAGCTAGGCGGTTTAGGACTAATTGTTAAATCGTTAATTTGTCGCATCCAAGGTTGAAATTTACTGCCTTGGGTTTCTAATGCCGTAAAAATATTTTTTTCTTCAAATAAATCTACTAAATCTTGAATTCCTTTGATTAATGCAGGGTTACCTCCAGAAATAGTGACATGATCAAATTGATTACCGCCAATTTCTTTTAAACGATCATAAATGTCTTGAGCAGTTAATAACTCTATATCATCTTTAGCGCTACCATCCCACGTAAAGGCGGAATCGCACCAACTACAACGATAATCGCATCCTGCTGTGCGGACAAACATTGTTTTTCGTCCTATAACTCGTCCTTCTCCTTGAATAGTAGGACCAAAAATTTCTAAAACTGGTATTTTTGAAGGCATTATTTATTCTCCTTTGGACGATAGACAACATAACTTGATGGTGTTTCACGTAAATACACTTGTACACATTTAGGTTTATTGTCATACTCGTTAAGATGAGCTTGTACGATTTCAAAAATTGTCTGTGCCACAATTTCAGTAGAAGGACTTTTATCTTTAAATTGAGGTAAATCATTTAATAAATAGTGATCAAATTGGTCATGGACCAATCGTTTTAATTCACTAAAATTAATTAAAAATCCATTATGGTCGAGTGTATCTCCAACAATAGTTAAGTTAACAAAATAAGTATGTCCATGTGTTCTCATGCATTTTCCAGCATCTTCACTAGGAATAAAATGTGCCGCAGAAAAATTGAAATCTTTATTTAATTCAAATGTATAAGGGTGATTCACTGTAGGATAAACTTGTTGTATCATAATGACGCATCTCCTTTTTGTTCTAAATATTGATGAAGTCCACGTTGTCTTAATTTACAAGCTGGACATTCTCCGCATCCATCTCCAATAATACCGTTGTAGCATGTAAGCGTATTGTGGCGCACATAATCGAGGACACCTAATTCATCACTGAGTTCCCAAGTTTGCGTTTTATCTAACCACATTAAGGGTGTATGAATAACAAAGTCTCTATCCATAGATAAACTAAGTGTGACATTCATAGATTTAATAAAACTATCTCGGCAATCTGGGTAACCAGAGAAGTCTGTTTCACATACACCCGTAATGATGTGTTTCGCATTCACTTGATAAGCAAGAGCTCCAGCAAATGACAAGAATAATAAATTACGAGCAGGTACAAAAGTATTTGGTATACCATCTTCTCCTGTCTCAATTTTCATGTCATGTTTTGTTAATGCATTTGGAGTAAGTTGAGATAGTAAAGACATGTCTAAAATATGGTGTTTCAACCCTTGATCTTTTGCTATTTTAGAAGCTACTTCGATTTCTGTATTATGTCTTTGCCCATAATTGAATGTGACAAGTTCAACCTCTTTAAAATGTCTTTTGGCGTAGAAAAGACAGGTTGTACTATCTTGACCACCACTAAACACAACAATTGCTTTTTCAGAATTCAAAACACTGTTTGGCATAACGTTTCTCCTTTAAAAGTTAATATTTTTAATTTATGATGAAATAGAATGAAAACATTGGATATAAAATATAAAAAAAGCCTATCTCTATAAAAAGATAGACTTAAAAGATGTAGAACATATGTACATTAAAAAGCTTATATAAATATTTCTACAAAGGTCTAGTTTTTTATAGAGGGTTTCAGCTAGGAACCTCTTTATATTCGAATTATACGATAGATAGCTTAATATATTCATATCTTAAAATCAAGTGCTAGTTTATAGAATATTAAAAAAAGCGCTTATATAAAATTGTATTTTAATATATTATTTTGAAGGTTGGAAATAATTATGATTATAGTCATAGATAATAATGATTCATTTACATATAACTTGATTGATTACATAAAAACAAAAACTTCTCATTGTGTAAAGGTAATAAAGGTAACAGAAGTGACTGTAGCATTACTTGAAGAATTAACAATTGAAGCTATTGTCATATCTCCAGGTCCGGGAAAACCAAGTGACTATCCAATTTTGAAAAGCGTTTTAGATAGATACGCCTCATCGGTGCCTATATTAGGTATCTGTTTAGGGTTTCAACTCATCTATGAATATTATGGAGGGGAAATTATGCATGGGCCAAAGCCCGTTCATGGTCATACAACACCTATAATGCATACAGGTAAAGGACTTTTCAAACAGTTACCTCAAAATTTTAATGTTATGCGTTATCATTCTTTAATTGCTAATAGGCAACAATTACCTTCTCAATTAAATATTACAGCTACAAATAATGAAGGTATTATGATGGCATTTGAACATGATACACTACCTATTTTTGCAGTACAGTATCATCCTGAATCTATATTAAGTGAATATGGTCATCAGCAGATTCAATACTTTATAGAGAGAGTAGGAAAAACACATGAATATTACGTTTAATTACCGTTATTATACTAATGAAGATGACTACATCAATTATCAATTGCGATTTGATCAATATATTTCAAAATCAATTGCCTATTCTTTAGAAGAAGTAGGTGAAGTTATTCAATTTGCTGAAGAACAACAGAAAAAGGGGCATTATGTAGCGTTATATTTAACTTATGAATCAGCGCCATTTTTTAATAATCAATTAGAAACGTATCACTTAATAGAAAAAGAAGTATACGCTGCTGCATACGCTTTTAATCAACCCTTAAACTCTGATAATAATAAGGATAATATACAATATCATTCAGTACATCATTTTCAATTTCAAGAAAGTGAAGAACAAATGAGAAGAAAAATTATTAAAATACAAGAAGCTATTACAGAAGGAGATACTTATCAAGTTAATTATACTACTCGTTTATCCAGTAAAGTACATTATCCTATTTCAACGTTATATACCTATTTAACTCACAACAATAACGGTGGCTATACAGCTTTATTAGATACCGAAGAAGTAAAAGTTGCGTCAATTTCTCCAGAGTTATTTTTTCAAAAAGGTACGTTTAACAATAAAGCAAACATTATTGTTAGTAAGCCGATGAAAGGAACAATGCCACGTGGGAAAAATAGTGTAGAAGATCAGTTGAATTATGAAGCATTAATGTATTCTCATAAAGATAGAGCAGAAAATGTAATGATCGTTGATTTATTACGTAATGATATGTCAAGAATTTCAAAAACTGGAACCATCGAAGTTTATAAATTGTTTTTTATTGAAACGTATCAAACCGTATACCAAATGACAAGTATGGTAACAGGGCAACTAGAAGATGCTATATCGCTTCATTCAATTTTAACAGCAATGTTTCCATGTGGATCTATCACTGGTGCGCCTAAACAAAGTACTATGGCTTATATCAAACATTTAGAAACCAGTCCAAGACATATTTATTGCGGCACAATAGGTTTATTGTTACCAGATGATAAAATGATTTTTAACATTCCAATTAGAACAGTAGAATATCGAAATAATCTGGCTCTTTACGGGGTAGGTGCGGGAATTACCATTGATTCTGTTCCATTAAATGAAATTCAAGAATTTCGAGACAAAACCAAAATATTGGAGGAGTTATGATTGAAATTATTTGAAACAATGCGACTTAATCATGGTCATATACCAAGGCTAAACTATCATACGCGTCGTTTACGTCAATCTTGTTCACAATTAGGTTTTCAGTTTTCAGAGATTGCTTGGTATAGTTATATTGAAAATTTAAAACAAAATTATAATGACCACTTATATCGTTTGAAAATAGAAATTGATAAAGACGGACAATTTACCCACGTTATTCAGCCATTATCTTCTAAAGACATTTTTACTGCACGTTTTAAAAAGTCTAACAATGATTATCCACAAAAATTTATTATAAATAAAACAACAGAAAGAACATATTTAACGCATAATCATGAAACAGATTTGATACTACTGTATGATGATAGTGGTAAAATTTTAGAATTTGATATTGGAAATATTATGATTAAAGAAAATGGAAACTATTATACGCCACGATATAATAAAGATTTTTTACGAGGATGTATGAGAGAAAGTTTATTAGAAAATCATAAACTTAAGCTGAAAGATTATACTAAAGATGAATTAATGATAAAACTGGAAAATGAAGAAGTAGAAGTTTATTTGCTGAATAGTCTACGTGAAGTTGCTCGGGTATCTATTTATATATAAAATACATTTGATAAATATTGTGAAATTTAATTTAGTTAATAATGGAGAAGATTATGGCATTATTATGGTTAATACTTATCGTACTACTCAATAGTTTAAGTAAATATATAATCAATCGATATTTGAAGGATAATCTAATCATGCTACCGCGTATTGTAGGCACAATGACTGTGTTGTTTCAATTTGTACTAGTATATCTTTTAATTCAGTCTATCATGCCATATGCTACGCATTTATTAAATTTATTTTATCATCAATAAAATAAATTCAAATAATTTAGAATGTAATAAGAGGTGCAATAATGAAAATTTATAGTCAAGGAGACCAAGCGATTATTATAGATATTGAACAAGAAGTCGCTGAAGATGTAACAAAAAATTTAATTGCTGTACGTACACATTTATTAAATAAAGACTTACCTTTCATCACTGATATTGTACCTACAGAGTCTAGTATGATGATTTGTTATGATGCTCGAGATATGATTAAACATTATAATATTTCATCGCCATTTCAATATATGAAGGCACTTGTAAATTCAATTCAGACTGAATTAGAACATATCGAAAATAAACAAACAGCGTGTCATTTTCATAATATTCCTGTGGTTTATGGTGATCAATTTGGACCTGATTTAGAGGCTCTATTAAAATACTATCGTCTATCCAAAGAGGAATTTATTCAACTTCATTCAAAATCACATTACTTTGTCTCTATGATGGGATATTCTCCAGGCTTTCCTTATTTAACAGGAATGAATGAAAAATTATATGTTAATCATACAAGTCACAAGAAAAAAAGAGTACCTGCAGGTTCTGTCATTATTGAAGGGAAAAAATGTGGCATTGTAACGACAGATACTTATAACGATTGGTTAGTCATTGGCTATACCCCAATTAAATTATTTTCACCAGAGCGCGATAACTTTAATTTATTAAAATTAGGAGATAATGTCTTATTTCATCCTAAAAATCCAAATGATACTGAATTAGGAGATTTTAAATAATGTCAATCATAATAGAAAAACCTGGACTTTTTAGCACGTTCCAAGACTTTGGACGCCAAGGGTATGAATATGAGGGAGTCATCCCTGGCGGTGCATTAGATACATTAGGACATGAAATTGCGAATCGTCTTGTAGCAAATGATAAAAACGAAGCAACTTTAGAAATGACACATATTATGGCGAAAATTAGATTCACAGAGCCTACTTTAATTGCCTTAACAGGTCATCACTTTGAAGCGTGTACAGAAAATATGAAAATTAAACCTTATAAATTGTATTTAGTAGAAAAAGGAGAAGTATTGTCTTTCAAAGAAACGAGTACAACATCTCGTGTTTATTTAGCTATTGGAGGAGGATTTAAATTAGATTCTTGGTTAAATTCAACGTCAACAGATTTAAATGTTGGTGTTGGAGGGTTTCATGGAAGAACACTTCAAGAAGGCGATGAAATTGAAATGAAACGTGATTATACATCACGACACCGTAAACTTTTTGAAAATTTAGCACATCAGCGAACAACAAGTTGGGGAATTGATGGTTATGCTTTATCGTTTAATTATGTTTCTGATGTATTTCATGTCATTGCTAATAAAGGAACAAATGATTTTGATACTGAAACACAACAAACATTTATACATGGAGAGTACAAGGTAACGAATAAGTCTAATCGTGTAGGGATGTTATTAGAGGGTCCTAGTATTAAAGCATATTATGAAGATATGCCTGAGTATCAACCAGTAAAAAAGGGCACTATTCAAGTAAAACGTGATGGTACACCTATTATTTTATTAAATGATCATTACACTATTGGAAGTTATCCACAAATAGGTACTATAGCAAGCTATCATTTAACTAAACTTGCTCAAAAACCACGAGGATCTCGTTTGAAATTTCAATTTATAGATATTGAAACGGCTGAAAAAAATACTGTGAAGTTTAGTAATTGGATGAATCAATTATTTCACGGTATCGAATTTCGAATGCAATTAGAAATGTTAAAATAAAAAATATCATCAAAATATTGAATATTAATATTTAATGATATTTTTTAATGTAAAGGTATAGGACTATAGTCTGATTAAATTGAATAGATTAGACGTTATAATATATCAATCAGTTTAATAGTTTAGAAATGATTAGGTATATAAATGGAAAGGCTAAACTTGAGCTTTTTCTTGATAAATAAGTAAAAATACTTTATATTTATATATTGAACTATGAAGTATTATTACAAAAATATTACAAAATTCGCATTTTTTTAATAAATAGTTAACAATTAAATGTAGTGATAAAAAAGGTTCTTTTATTAAATAATAATTAAAAATTTTATTGTTTTAAAAACATATTAAATTTTAAAAATAGCATTCGTAAATGGCCGTATTTGAATAACTATAAACGGAGGAAACATTCATGAGTTTACACAAAAGAAAAATAAGTCTTTTTGCGTTTTTCTTAATGACTGTATTTACAGTAACATTGAAAACGTATTTCTCATACTATGTAGATTTTTCTTTAGGTGTTAAAGGGTTAGTTCAAAATTTAATACTATTGATGAATCCATATAGTTTAATCGCGCTTATTTTAAGTATCTTTCTGTTCTTTAAAGGTAAGAAAGCATATTGGTTTATTTTTATTGGAGGATTCTTATTAACATTTTTACTCTATGCTAATGTTGTTTATTTTAGATTCTTCTCAGACTTTTTAACGTTTAGTACATTAAATCAAGCGAGTAACGTTGAATCGATGGGGGGCGCAGTAAGTGCCTCTTTTAAATGGTATGACTTTGTGTATTTTATAGATACTATTGTTTATCTGTTTATTTTAATTTTTAAACGAAGTTGGTTAGACAAACGTGTATTTAGTAAAAAGTTTGTACCAGTAGTGATGGCAGCATCAATTGCATTGTTCTTTTTAAACTTAGCTTTTGCTGAAACTGATCGCCCTGAATTATTGACTCGTACATTTGATCACAAATATTTAGTTAAATATTTAGGTCCATATAATTTTACTGTATATGATGGTGTTAAAACGATTCAAAACAATCAACAAAAAGCATTGGCTTCTGAAGATGATTTAACTCGTGTTTTAAATTATACGAAACAAAAAAATACAGAACCAAACTCTGAATATTATGGTATTGCTAAGAAGAAAAATATCATAAAAATACATTTGGAAAGTTTTCAAACATTTTTAATTAATAAAAAAGTAAATGGTAAGGAAGTTACACCTTTCTTAAACAAATTATCGACTGGTAACGATGACTTTAGATATTATCCAAACTTCTTCCATCAAACAGGACAAGGTAAAACTTCTGACTCAGAATTTACAATGGATAATAGTTTATATGGTTTACCACAAGGATCTGCGTATTCATTAAAAGGAGATAACACATATCAATCTTTACCAGCAATTTTAGATCAAAAAGAAGGTTACACTTCTGATGTGATGCACGGGGACTACAAAACATTTTGGAACCGTGATCAAATTTATAAACATTTTGGTATAGATAAATTTTACGATGCAACATATTATGATATGTCGGATGAAAATGTCGTGAACTTAGGCTTAAAAGATAAACCTTTCTTTAAAGCATCAGCAGAATATCAATCTAAAATGAAACAACCATTTTACTCTCATTTAATTACACTAACTAATCATTATCCATTTACTTTAAATTCAGAAGATGCAAGTATTGATAAGCCGAATACAGGCGATTCTACTGTAGATGGATATATTCAAACGGCTCATTACTTAGATCAAGCTTTAGAACAGTATATTAATGATTTGAAAGCAAAAGGATTATATGATGATTCAGTCATTATGATTTACGGTGACCATTATGGTATTTCTGAAAACCATAACAATGCAATGGAGAAATTACTGGGTGAGCAAATTACACCAGCTAAATTCACAGATTTAAATCGTACTGGCTTTTGGTTAAAAATTCCTGGTAAAAATGGTACTGTAGATGAAACATATGCTGGGCAAATGGATGTGATGCCTACTATCTTACATTTAGTTGGTATTGATTCGAAGAATTATTTAATGTTTGGTACAGATATGTTATCTAAAGATCATAATGATGTAATTCCATTCCGTAATGGTGATTTCATCACAAAAGATTATAAATTTGTGAATGGTAAAGTATATTCAAATAAAAATAATGAATTAATAACAACGCCACCTAAAGATTTAGAAAAAAATAAAAAACAGGTGGAAAAAGATTTAGAAATGAGTGACGAGGTATTAAACGGCGACCTATTCAGATTCTACAATAATCCAGATTTCAAAAAAATTAATCCATCAAAATATGACTACAAAATAGGTCCTCATGGAAATCAAAAATAATTCAATATTAGAGAGTGTATAAAATAAACATTCTATATTAAAAACCCGTAGATAAGTTTTATCTACGGGTTTTTTATCGTTGCATTAAAAATCAACAAAAAATGAGAGTGGGACAGAATTCATTTTGAATTCGTCGTTATACTGCGACAACACATTCCTAAATTACGTTGGACGTAGACTTTCTTATTGAAAGTTTTTTGTTGGGGTCCCGGGACTAGAATTGACTGTCAATATATTAAAAAAGCCTAAGACCATTTAATATGTCTCAGGCTTATTCGTTAATTTAATTATCCTAATGATACGTCTAATATCATCATTATCACAAAACCAAGCATTAAGCTTAATGTAGCTAAATCTGTATTATTACTCGATTGAGAATCAGGGATAAGCTCTTCTACAACTACAAAAATCATTGCTCCTGCTGCAAAAGCTAATGCATAGGGTAGTACTGGAGTGATAAAAATAATTGCAATGGCACCTATAGTTGCAAAAATAGGTTCTACTATGGCTGATGCTTGACCATAATTAAATGCTTTAAAACGTGTTGCACCAGCGGCTCTAATCGGCATGGATAAAGCAGCTCCTTCTGGAATATTCTGAATACCAATACCAATTGCTAAACCAAGGGCTCCCAAAAAGGTAGCTTGTCCATTTCCAGTTGCAATTCCACCAAATGCTACGCCGATTGATAAACCTTCAGGAATATTGTGTAAAGTGATAGCTAATACTAGTAAAGCATTTTTACTTAAAGAAGTTTTAACGCCCTCTCGATATTGACTTTTATCACCGATTTTTTGGTGTATATGTGGAATGACTGCATCAAGTCCTCTAATAAACACACCACCTAGAATAAAACCAATCGCAGCAGGTAACCAAGCAGGTAAATGACCATTTGTACCATAATCAATGGAAGGTTGTAATAAAGACCAAAAACTTGCAGCAATCATAATTCCAGCGGCAAAACCTTGCATAGAAGTTAGGATTTTTTTGTTTACAGTCTTGAAAATAAAGACTGATGCAGCACCTAAAGCGGTTAATAACCAAGTGATAATACCGGCAATAAGCGCTTGAAGATAAGGCGGTAAATTTTCGAAAAAGTCTATCATATCTATTTTCTCCTTATATCATTTAGCATTAAAAAGGTGTATAATATATAGAACTGAATTAAGCTTATCAGAAATATATTGAAATTTCGATATTAAAAAGGAAGTAAAAATATGGAAGCGTATAAAATAGAACAACTAAATAAATCATATGCGGATAAAGTTATTTTTGATGACTTAAATCTCTCTATTTCTGAACATGAAAAAATTGGACTTGTAGGTATAAATGGTACTGGTAAAAGTACTTTATTAAAAGTCATTGGTGGTTTAGATGAAGATTTTTCAGCCGATATAACTCATCCTAATCAGTATCGCATTCGTTATTCTTCACAGAAGCAAAATTTAGATGGTGATATGACAGTATTTCAAGCTGTTCTAAGTTCCGATACAGATACGTTACGTATTATTAAAACATATGAAGAAGCTGTGACTATATATACAGAACATCAAAACGATGCGAATTTTAAAAAAATGATGGAAGCTCAAGAACTTATGGATCAACACCATGCATGGGATTACAATGCTGAAATTAAAACTATTTTATCAAAATTAGGTATTAATCATACGACTAAAAAAATTAAAGAATTATCAGGTGGACAACAAAAACGTGTTGTCTTAGCTAAGACACTTATAGAACAACCTGATTTGTTATTGCTAGATGAGCCTACAAACCATCTAGACTTTGAATCAATTAACTGGTTAATTAACTATGTTAAGCAATATCCACATACAGTTTTATTTGTTACACACGATCGCTATTTTTTAAATGAGATTGCTACACGTATTGTGGAATTAGATAGAGGAAAACTTAAATCTTATCCAGGAAACTATGAAGATTACATTGCAATGAGAGCTGAAAATGAAGTGATTGAACAAAAACAACAAGAAAAACAAAAGGCACTTTATAAACAAGAACTTGCATGGATGCGTACAGGCGCAAAAGCAAGAACGACAAAACAACAAGCTCGAATTAATCGATTTAATGATTTGGAGTCAGAAGTTCAATCTCATCATCAAAAAGATAAAGGTCAACTCAATCTTGCTTATTCTAGATTAGGCAAACAAGTATTTGAGTTAGACCATTTAACGAAAAAGATTCAAAATAAAATATTATTCAAAGATGTAACAGAAATTATTCAAAGTGGTCAAAGAATTGGTATCGTTGGACCAAATGGTGCAGGGAAGACGACAATGTTAAATATTTTAAATCAAGATGATACTGATTATTCTGGAGAATTAAAAGTTGGGCAAACTGTAAAAATAGCCTATTTTAAACAAACAGAAGAAACTTTGGATAGAGATATACGTATGATTGACTATTTGAGAGAAGAAAGTGAAGTGGCAAAAGAAAAAGATGGCACTTCAGTTTCAGTTACTCAATTGTTAGAGCGATTTCTATTTCCGAGTGCTACTCATGGTAAAAAGATTTATAAATTATCAGGTGGAGAGCAAAAACGATTATATCTATTGAGATTGCTTGTTCATCAACCTAATGTCCTGTTACTTGATGAGCCAACCAATGATCTTGATACTGAAACATTAACAATTTTAGAAGACTACATTAGTACCTTCGGAGGATCAGTAGTTACTGTAAGTCATGATCGTTATTTTTTAAATAAAGTAGCACAAGAATATTGGTATATTCACGGTGGCCAATTAGAACGTATTATTGGAACATTCGAAGATTATGAGGCCTATAAAAAAGAAAAAGATCGACAGGATACACTTGAAAAACAAGCTCAACAACCTAAAACTAAATCAAACGCTCGTAAAAAAACGGGACTGTCTTATAAAGAAAAACGTGAATATGAAGCTCTAATGGAACGTATTGAAACGACAGAACATAGACTAGAGCAGATTGATGCTGAAATGGTAGAAGCGAGCACTGATTACGCTAAAATAAAAGAATTAAATGAAGAAAAAGAACATCTAGAGCAATCATATGATGTAGACATCACGAGATGGAGTGAATTAGAAGAAATAAAAGAGCAATAAGGGGAATGTAAGTATGGAAGCAACTTTGTCACATTATTTTGGTTATGATACGTTTAGACCAGGTCAAAAAGAGATAATTTCTAAAATATTAAATCATCATAATGTATTAGGTGTCTTGCCTACAGGTGGTGGTAAATCAATATGTTATCAAGTACCTGGTTTAATGTTAGGTGGTACAACGATAGTAATAAGCCCATTGATTTCTTTAATGAAAGACCAAGTGGATCAGTTAAAAGCAATGGGTATCGAAGCAGCCTATCTAAATAGTAGTCTAAATAAAAAGCAACAATCTGAGATTGAAAATAAGTTAATAACTGGTGACATTCAATTTTTATATGTGGCACCTGAACGTTTTGAAAGTAACTATTTTTTAAACTTGCTTAGTCAAATTGACATTCACTTAATTGCATTTGATGAAGCTCACTGTATTTCAAAATGGGGACATGATTTTAGACCGAGTTATCAAAGCGTCATAAATAAAGTGTTTACACTACCTCAAGATTTTACGATTGTAGCTCTTACAGCTACAGCCACGGCCGAAGTTCAACAGGATATTATGGAAAAATTAAATATCCAAAAAGAAGATGGAATTAAAACAAGTACCAAAAGACGTAATCTCATTTTTAAAGTAAATTCAACATATCAAAGACAAAAATTTGTTATTGAATATGCTAAAGCTCATAAAGATCAAGCAGGTATTATTTATTGTTCTACACGTAAACAAGTAGAAGAATTACAAGAATCTCTAGAATCTATAAATATTGCTTCTGCTATTTATCATGCAGGTTTAACAAATAAAGAAAGAGAAGAAGCTCAAAATGACTTTGTATACGATCGTATTAAAGTTGTTATCGCAACAAATGCATTTGGAATGGGTATTGATAAATCTAATGTTCGTTATGTTATTCATTACAACATGCCTGGAGATCTTGAATCATACTATCAAGAAGCGGGTCGTGCAGGACGAGATGGCTTAAAAAGTGAATGTATTTTATTATTTAGTGAAAGAGATAAAGGATTACATGAATATTTTATTACTGTTTCGCAAGCAGATGATGATTATAAAGATAAAATGGGCGAGAAACTAACTAAAATGATTCAGTATACTAAAACGAAAAAGTGCTTAGAAGCGACAATTGTACATTATTTTGAACCGAATGCGCGTCTAGAGGAATGCGGTCAATGTAGTAATTGCATTCAACAAAATAAAACTTATGACATGACCAATGAAGCAAAAATGATTATTAGTTGTATCGCACGCATGCGTCAACAAGAAAACTATCATGTTATTATTCAAGTGTTACGTGGAGAATTAAGTGATTATATTAAATATAATCATTATCATCAACTTACAACACATGGATTGATGAAAGACTATACTACTTCAGAGTTAAGTCATTTAATTGATGAGTTACGGTTTAAAGGCTTTTTAAATGAATATAATGAAATTCTAACGTGTGATGAAAGTGTGAAAGAATTATTGAATAATGATGTCACAGTGTATACGACGCCATTTAAACATAAAAGTAAGGAAAAAGTTTTCATTAATACAATAGAAGGCGTTGATCGTGCTTTATATAGTGAATTAGTAGAAGTTCGCCGTCAATTAAGTGAAAAGTTGAATATTGCGCCTGTGAGTATTTTTTCTGACTATACATTGGAAGAGTTTGCTAAACGTAAACCAGAATCTAAACAAGAAATGATTGCGATAGATGGTGTAGGAAGCTATAAGTTAAAACATTATTGTCCTAAATTTCTTGAAACAATCCAATCATATAAAACGAATATCTAACAAAAAATTAAATATGACTTAATAAAACAACTTAGAAGCTAGAAAAATGTTTTAAGTTGTTTTATTTTTTATTGTTAAAAAATAATTAGTATTTAAATCTATTAAGTATGAATTTATCAATAAACATGATTTAATAGAAAATAAGCAATATAAATTTTATAGTGATGTGAAGGAAATGAAGGTGACAAGATGATAGAGTTTAAAAATGTAACAAAACGTTATGGAACGAATGTTGCAGTTGATGATGTGAGTTTTAAGATTAATGAAGGAGAATTTTTTATTTTAATCGGACCTTCAGGTTGTGGAAAAACAACTACTTTAAAAATGATTAATCGATTAATACCGTTAAGTGAAGGATACATTTATTTTAAAGATAAGCCAGTGAGTGATTATCCAGTTTATGAGATGCGTTGGGATATTGGATATGTACTACAACAAATCGCATTATTTCCACATATGACGATTAAAGAAAATATCGCACAAGTTCCTCAAATGAAAAAGTGGAAAGACAAAGATATTCATCGACGTGTAGATGAATTATTAGATATGGTTAGATTAGATCCAAATACATACCGAGATCGTAAACCAGATGAATTATCGGGAGGACAACGTCAACGTGTAGGCGTGGTAAGAGCATTAGCAGCTGATCCTCCAGTAATATTAATGGACGAACCTTTTAGTGCGTTAGACCCCATTAGTAGAGAAAAATTACAAGATGATTTATTAGAATTACAAACGAAAATTAAAAAGACAATTATTTTTGTAACACACGATATACAAGAAGCAATGAAATTAGGAGATCGTATTTGTTTATTAAATGATGGTCGTGTTGAACAAATTGACACACCTGAAGGATTCCAAGAGCATCCTAAAAATCAATTTGTTCGAGAGTTTATGGGCGATCACTTACATAAAGATATCAATAATTCAAAAATCTCCGATCTAAATCTTACAAGAACACTTACTGAATATGACGAAAAACAAGGATACCCAATTATAAAAGATAGTATGAAACTTCAAGATACTTACGAGATACTTGCTAAACATGAAGCAGTCATTGTAGAAAATAATCATGCTTTAACACAGTCATTATTAAGAAGAGAAGATGTTTTTGACTATCTATCTAAAAATGATAAGGAGGGTTAAAGCATGAACGAATTTTTAACAACGCTCAATGATCGTAGAGGAGAATTACTAAGAACAATTTTTGAGCACATACAAATTTCTTTTATTGCTTTATTTATCGCAATTTTAATTGCAGTACCACTTGGTATTGCTTTAACTAAAACAAAGCGTTTATCTGAAGTGGTAATGAATATTGCAGCGGTATTACAAACTATTCCATCCCTTGCTTTACTTGGATTAATGATTCCAATTTTTGGTATAGGAAAAGTTCCAGCAATTATTGCATTAGTAGTATATGCGCTATTACCTATTTTAAGAAATACATATACAGGTATTAAAGAAGTAGAGCCTTCTCTAACAGAAGCAGCCAAAGGTATCGGTATGAAACCAATGCGACGTTTAACTAAAGTCGAGTTACCTATTGCAATGCCAGTCATTATGGCAGGTATACGTACAGCTATGGTGCTTATTATTGGTACAGCTACATTAGCTGCATTAATTGGAGCAGGTGGATTAGGGGATTTGATCTTATTAGGCATTGATCGTAACAATACAGCACTTATATTGATTGGCGCTATTCCAGCTGCATTATTAGCTATTTTATTTGATTTTATATTGCGTTATATGGCGAAATTATCTTATAAAAAACTTCTTATTACACTAGGTATTATTCTATTAATTATCTTACTTGTTATTGTTGTTCCACTCTTTGGTAAAAAAGGTGCAACGATTACTATGGCAGGAAAATTAGGTTCTGAACCTTCAATTATTACGAATATGTATAAAATATTAATTGAAGAGGAAACACATGATACAGTTAATGTTAAAAGTGGTATGGGTAAAACCTCATTCTTATTTAATGCGTTAAAATCAGACGATATAGATGGGTACTTAGAATTTACAGGTACAGTACTAGGAGAACTTACTAAAGAGGATCTAAAATCTAAAAAAGAAGCTGATGTATATCACCAAGCTAAAGCAAGTTTAGAGAAAAAATATGATATGACGATGCTTAAACCAATGAAATATAATAATACCTATGCGTTAGCTGTTAAAAGAGATTTTGCTAAACAATATAATTTACAATCAATTGGTGATTTACGTAAAGTACAAGGTCAACTTAAACCAGGATTTACTATGGAATTTAAAGATAGAGATGATGGTTATAAAGCAGTAGCTAAAAAATATAACTTGAATCTTTCTAATATTAAACAAATGGAACCTAAACTACGTTATACGGCAGTAGAGAAAGGTGACATTAATCTTATTGATGCGTATTCTACAGATGCTGAATTAAAACAATATGATATGGTAGTACTTAAAGATGATAAACATGTTTTCCCACCTTATCAAGGTGCTCCAATGTTTAAAGAAAAGTTTCTAAAAGAACATCCGGAAATTAAAAAAGCTTTAAATCAATTATCAAATAAAATTACGGATGAACAAATGCAAGAAATGAATTATAAAGTGACAGTGAAAAATGAAGATCCATATAAAGTTGCTAAACAATATTTAGAAAAAGAAGGATTGGCACATTAAATTTGTAAAAAGCTCATAGATACATTTTATCTATGAGCTTTTTAACACATAAAGTATAAATCGATAATTTATGGTACTATTTTAATTAATAAGTGAAAAAGGAAAGTAACTTAATTTATATAGGAGTGATCATAAATGAAAAAACAATTACAACAATTATCGGCATATCAACCTGGGTTATCACCGCAAGCACTTAAAGAAAAATTTGGTATAGAAGGTGAGTTATATAAACTAGCATCGAATGAAAATTTATATGGACCATCACCTCGTGTAAAAGAAGCAATTGAGGCTCACTTAGATGAATTATTTTACTATCCGGAAACAGGCTCTCCATCATTACGAAAAGCAATTAGTAAGCATTTAAATGTTGATGAATCTCGAATTTTATTTGGCGCAGGTTTAGATGAAGTAATACTCATGATTTCTAGAGCAGTTTTAACACCGGGAGATAAAATTGTGACAAGTGAAGCTACTTTTGGACAATATTATCATAATGCGATTGTTGAATCAGCTAAAGTTGTAAAAGTACCGTTAAAAAATGGCGGATTTGATTTGGAAGGCATTTTAAAAGAGGTTAATTCTGATACCTCATTAGTATGGTTATGTAATCCTAATAATCCTACAGGTACATATTTTAGTCATGATGAATTAGAGTCATTTTTGGAACGTGTTCCAAGTCATGTGCCAGTCTTAATTGATGAAGCATATTTCGAATTCGTCACTGCTGAAGATTATCCTGATACATTAAAACTACAAGAACGCTTTGATAATGCATTTTTATTAAGAACATTTTCTAAAGCATATGGATTAGCAGGTTTACGTGTAGGATATGTTGTGGCAACAAATGAAGCCATTGAAAAATGGAATATCATTCGTCCACCATTTAATGTGACACGAATTTCAGAATATGCAGCGATTGCAGCATTAGAAGATCAAGATTATTTAAAAGAGATTACTAGAAAAAATGCAAAAGAACGTGAAAAGTTCTATAACATTGAACAAAGTAAACACTTTTTACCTAGTCAAACGAACTTTGTATTTGTAGTAACAGATAAGCCACAAGCATTGTATAATGAATTATTAAACGTTGGCTGTATCACTAGACCTTTTCCTAATGGAGTACGTATTACAATTGGATTTGAAGAACAAAATAATAAAATGATTGAAGTATTAAAACAATTTAATTATTAAACTAAGGAAAAACCTTTAATTGCGATTCATGACGAATTAAAGGTTTTTTGCTATACTTTGAAAATGTGCAAAAGATAACTAAGGAAGTGATAGCATGGCACGTAAATCTATAGCAATAGATATGGATGAAGTATTAGCAGATACTTTAGGTGCAATTATTGAAGCAGTTAATATTGAAACTAAATTAGGAATTACAATGGAATCGTTACATGGTCAGAAATTAAACCATGTGATTCCTGAACATGATGGGTTAGTAAGAGATATTTTAAGAGCGCCAGAGTTTTTTAGACATCTTAAAGTGATACCACATGCTCAAGAGGTGGTAGAAAAACTTAATGAGCATTATGATGTATATATTGCTACAGCAGCAATGGATGTACCCACCTCATTTCATGATAAATATGAATGGTTACTAGAATATTTTCCATTTTTAGATCCACAGCATTTTATTTTTTGTGGAAGAAAAAATATTGTTAAAACAGATTATTTAATAGATGATAATCCTCGTCAGCTTCAAATTTTTGAAGGAGAACCTATTATCTTTACGGCTGCACATAATATAAATGAAACACGTTTTAAACGAGTGAATGGCTGGAAAGATGTAGAAGCAATGTTTTTAAATAATAATTAAAGTAAAAAGGTATGTATGAAGCTTGAAGCATTCATACATACCTTTTGATTATTATATAGTTGTTATTTCTCATCATTCGAAAAAGTAAGGATATTGATTGCTTTAGGTAACACATCAATGGTGATAGGTGTTTCTAAATTAATTTCTCCATCAATATCTACTTTCATATTTGGTTCAGTGCGTAATGTTATGTGAGAACCTGGAATATGATTAATTCCTTCGGTAATTTCATTCCAATTCATGCTATCTCTTTTTTTGAAAATATCGTTTAAAATACTAAAACTTTGTTGTTCAAATATAAAACTATTTAACTTTCCATCTTGTGGAGAAAGATCTGTAAGTGGAATGCGACTGCCACCAATATTAGGTCCATTTGCTATCACTAGCATAGACGTATTTCCTTTATATTCTTTGTCGTCTACTGTCAATGTATAGTCAAAATGTTCGGGATTCATGAGTGTTTTTACAGTAGAACCAACATAACTTAATTTTCCAAAGATATCTTTACGTCCTTCTTGAACATTTTCAGCATTTTGCACAATAAGTCCTAGTCCGACAAAGTTAAGTACATAATTATCATTTACTTTCATAACATCATATGACTCAATATGTGAAGACAACAATTGCTCACTAGCTTTTTTGAAGTCAGGATTTAAGTTTAATGTTTTAGTAAAATCATTAAATGTTCCTCCTGGAATAATACCTATAGGAAGATCTAGATCATATTTCATCACACCATTAATCAATTCGTTAACTGTACCGTCTCCTCCCAATATAAAAACGATATCAATATCATTACTATAAGTATGATCTTTTATTTCTTTACAATATCTTTCAATGTCACCCTCATTTTCACTTAATTGTATTGAAAGATGCTTACATAACTGAGTTAGTGATTTAGCGACTTCTCCCAATCCATCATATATATCTTTAAGTCCGCTATGTTCATGGTAAAATAATACCCCATGATTATACTGTTGCTCCATAGTTAAACCTACTTTCATTTAAAATGATATTATAAATATTTACCCTGAATTTTATAATTTTAAATATATAAGTAAAAAAATACTTCTAGATGTCATAACTAGAAGTACTTTTTACTATTTTGTATTTAATTAGTGAATACCCTTCATAGCTTTTGTAATCTTAGGTGAGAAAACTAAAATGATAAGAGTAATAACAATAGCAACGGTACCTAAGAAAATAAAATAATTCGTTTGACCAAGTGGTTTAATTAATTTTACTAATGTACCATTAATCGCTTGTGCTGAAGCATTTGTTAATAGCCATACACTCATCATTTGAGCATTAAATGCTTTAGGTGCAAGTTTAACAGCAGCACTATTACCTGTAGGTGATAAACAAAGTTCCCCAATAACACAGATTACATATGATAAAATAACCCAGTTAACTGAGAATTGTGTATGTCCATAACCTAAACCAACTAATCCAATTAGAATGTATGATAAACCTGCTAGTAATGTACCAATACCAAATTTAATAGCTAAAGAAGGTTGCTTTTTACCCATTTTTAACCAAATCATAGAAATAACGGGTGCAAATAATAAAATAAATAATGGATTGATAGATTGGAACAAAGCTTCCCCAAATCGAGTTGTCCAACCAAATAAGTTGAGTTGCATGTCAGAACGTTCTAAACCATAAATATTTAAAACGTTAGAACCTTGTTCTTGAATTGACCAGAATAACATACCTAAAATAAATAAAGGTATAAATGCTTTAACTCGAGAACGTTCTACATCGGTAACGTCTTTACTACGAAGCATAGTTGTAAAGTAAATGATTGGTAAAGCTACTCCAAGAACTAATACAGTATTACTAATTAAATCGAATGAAAGGGTATGGGTATAATATGTAACTAATAATACGATAATCACAATTGCTACTATGATACCGATAATCATTCCATATTTACGCTTTTCTTCTTTAGATAGTGGGTTAGTAGGTTTCATTCCAACACTACCTAAATTCTTTCTATTAAATAACAAATACCAAACAAGACCTAATGCCATACCAATAGCTGCTAGAAGGAAGCCACCATGGAAATTACGTATATCTACAAAATGTTGCAGTATAATAGGTGAAATTAATGCACCTAAGTTAACAGACATATAGAAAATAACGAAACCTGCATCAATACGTGTATCATTTTCAGGATATAAACGACCTACAATATTTGAAATATTAGGTTTCATTAAACCTGATCCGATAATAATAAAGAACATTGATGAGAATAAACCAAATAAAGCAAATGGTAAACTTAAACAGATATGTCCAATAATAATAAGTACAGCACCTAATAAAGTAGCACCACGTGTGCCTGTAATTCTATCAGCAATCCATGCGCCAGGAATAGAAGACATGTAAATAAGTGCTCCATATACTGACATAATCGACATTGCTGTAGTTTGATCAATACCTAATCCATTTTGGTGTATTGCGAAATACATATAAAATATGAGCATCGCACGCATACCGTAGTAACTGAATCTTTCCCAAAACTCTACGAAAAAGAGCACACCTAGTCCTCTAGGATGACCGAAAAATCCTTTCTGTGGTATTGATTGAATTGTTTGTTCATGGGAGTTATTTGTTGCCATTAACATCCCACTCCTTTCTTTCCTAATATGACTGATTACTATGTAAATAAGATTGTACAATTACATCTCACAAGAATTTCTTAAAAATATAAATTTTTAGAATTTTCAGTCAAATAAAATATAATAACTTATAAAAATAAAAGTTTTTATTGCTCATGAACTTATATCTTTATAAATTTTAGCGATAATATTAAAATACGCTTTAATTTAATAAATCGCAATAGTTTATTAAAAAAATCTAGAATAAAAATGACTCCTTTTATATTACATTAGTAAAAATAAAAGGAGTTAAAAAACATGTTATCGATTGTCTATTTTTTCAGGATACATATCGTGATTCATTAAACGATGTTCGGCCATCTTTTCATATTTAGAGTTTGGACGACCATAATTTGTATATGGATCTATTGAAATGCCTCCACGTGGCGTGAACTTACCCCATACTTCTATATAATGAGGATCCATTAAGTCAATTAAGTCATTCATGATAATATTCATACAATCTTCGTGAAAATCACCATGATTTCTAAAACTAAATAAATATAATTTTAGTGATTTTGATTCTACCATTTTTATATTTGGTATATATGAAATATAAATTGTAGCAAAATCGGGTTGTCCAGTAATAGGGCAAAGAGAAGTGAATTCTGGACAATTAAACTTTACAAAATAATCTCTTCCTTGATGTTTATTATCAAAAGTTTCGAGTACTTGAGGTGTATAGTCAAATTCATATTTATTATTTTGATTGCCTAATAATGTAATATCTTGTAATTCTTCTTTATTGCGACCTTGTGTCATAATTTGCCTCCTAATTGTTAGATGTATTAGATTGTCTACGTGCTTTTTCAAACATAAAGTAACTAGCGCCAATAATGATGATATAACCTATAAATGCATAGAAATCTGGTGTTTCTCCGAATAATATAAAGCCAAATAATGCAGTAAATAATATAGAAGCATACGTAAAAATAGAAATGTCTTTTGCTGGAGCAAAACTATATGCTAATGTAATACCAATTTGTCCTACTGCCGCTGATAATCCAGCTCCTAATAAATATATAATTTGTAACTTTGTCATCGGTTCATATGTTGCAATAGAAAATGGAATAAGAACGATGACTGAAAATAATGAAAAATAAAATACAATAGTATAAGGTGCTTCACGTTTACTTAATGCTCGTACACAAGTATATGCAGATGCAGCGAAGATACCTGAGAATAAACCGGCTAAAGAAGAGAACATAGTTGAAGAAAATTCTGGTTTAACAATGAATAACATACCAAAAATAGCAATTAACATAGCTATAATTTGATACCTTTTAATATTCTCTTTTAAAAATATTAAACTTAATAAAATAGTCCAAAAAGGGTTAAGCTTCATTAAAGTATCAGCATCACTTAACACCATGTGATCAATAGCGTAAATATTTAGTAATACCCCTATAAGACCTAACGTCGATCTAGTCATTAAAAGGGGTTGACTACTCATTTTACCCAATATAGGTTGCCTATATTTTATTATGAAAAATAATGGAATAAACATGGCTACCAAATTTCTTGCTAAAGATTTTTGAAATACAGGTAAGTCTCCGGCTAGTCTAAAAAAAACAGACATAAAACTAAAACCAATAGCAGAAATTAAAATAGCAATGATACCTTTTACCTTAGGATTCAAAGTATATCTCCTCATTTATAAAAATTTAACGTCTATATATTAGCATAATTTATTTGTGGATGCATAAGTACTTGCAAAGATAAAAAAGAAAAACTATAATGATAACGAACATATGTTCTTAATATGGTTAAATATACTCTAAATTTTTAATTCGTAAAATAGAAATTTATTCGGCTTTTAATATAAAAAATGAGTTATTTTTTTAATAAATGGCTAACAATATATTATGATTTACATTCTTATGTATTGGAAATCCCGAATAAATAAGGTTTAGTAATGGTAGGCAAAAAATCAAGTGAAATACCTTAAAAAAACTAAAATAAAATTTTCTTAGTTTTTAATATAGCTATGATGCACCTTTAACCGATTTCACGAACATTTGACATCAAATATTAACTTTTAATTAGGGTACCATTTATGTATAATGAAACACAGAATATAGTGTTGGGTTTTGAATTGAGACACAATATGTTGTGTTTGAGGAAAATAGAAAGATTGTATGAATAATTCATTTTAGTAGCAATTTCACACTTATTTGGGTTGGTTTTTTCGGAATCTACACTATTTACATGAACGATTTACAAATAATGATTTTTAAAGATTAATAATTAGAAACACAATATGTAGTATTAACTTGATTAAGTTAACGAAATGATATTCGTTCTAAAAGTAAGTTTTCTTATAAGACTAAGAGAACTTCTTTTTAATTAATAAGATTGTCGAAAGAGGGCGTTCCTATGAAAGTAGTTTATTTCTCTTTTTCAGGAAATGTACGAAGATTTATAAAACGTAGTGAAATTAAAAATGTATTAGAAATCAATAAAGACAATTGTAAGGATAGTATAGAAGAACCTTATATTTTAGTTACAGGTACAATTGGTTTTGGTGAAGTTCCTAAGGAAGTACAGTCTTTTCTAGAAGTTAATCATGCCTATATACGTGCTGTTGCTGCTAGTGGTAATCGTAACTGGGGACAAAACTTTGCGAAAGCAGGTCGAACAATTTCTGAAACATACCATGTGCCTTTATTAATGAAATTTGAGGTTCAAGGCACAAATAAAGATGTTATCGAATTTAGAGATAAGGTGGGGCATTTCAATGAAGATTATGGACGAGAAAAAGTACAATCATATTGAATTAAACAATGAAGTAACTAAACGTAAAGACAATGGCTTTTTTAATCTTGAGAAAGATCAAGAAGCTTTAAACGTTTACTTAGAAGAAATTAGCGATAAAACAATTTATTTTGATAGCGAAATTGAACGTTTACATTACTTAGTAGATAATCATTTTTATTTTAATGTATTTAAGAAGTATAGCGAAGAAGATTTAATAGAAATTATCGAATTCGCAAAATCTATTAATTTTGAATTTGCTAGTTATATGTCTGCAAGCAAATTTTATAAAGATTATGCTTTAAAAACAAATGATAAATCTAAGTACTTAGAAGACTATAATCAACATGTTGCCATAGTTGCTCTATATTTAGCAGATGGTAATAAAGAACAAGCTAAACAATTTATTTTAGCGATGATTGAACAACGTTATCAACCTGCTACACCTACATTTTTAAATGCAGGACGCGCACGTCGTGGAGAGCTTGTTTCATGTTTTTTACTAGAAGTTGATGATAGTCTAAACTCAATTAATTTCATAGATTCTACTGCTAAACAATTAAGTAAAATTGGTGGTGGCGTGGCTATCAATTTATCTAAATTACGTGCACGTGGTGAAGCAATTAAAGGTATTAAAGGCGTAGCTAAAGGTGTATTACCTGTAGCAAAAGCATTAGAGGGTGGATTTAGTTATGCTGATCAATTAGGTCAACGTCCTGGAGCTGGAGCAGTATATTTAAACATTTTCCATTATGATGTTGAAGAATTCTTAGATACTAAAAAAGTAAATGCCGATGAAGACTTACGTCTATCAACAATTTCCACTGGTCTTATTGTTCCATCTAAATTCTTTGATTTAGCTAAAGAAGGTAAAGACTTTTATATGTTTGCACCTCATACTGTAAAACAAGAATATGGAGTGACATTAGACGATATTGATATTGAAAAATATTATGATGAACTTGTAGCTAATCCTAATGTTCTTAAAAAGAAAAAAGATGCACGAGAAATGTTGAATATGATTGCTCAAACACAACTACAATCAGGCTATCCATATTTAATGTTTAAAGATAATGCGAATAAAGTACATGCGAATTCAAATATTGGTCAAATTAAAATGAGTAATTTATGTACTGAAATTTTCCAATTACAGGAAACATCAATTATTAATGACTATGGAATTGAAGATGAAATTAAACGTGATATTTCATGTAATTTAGGTTCATTGAACATAGTGAATGTAATGGAAACGGGTAAATTCAGAGATTCAGTACATACTGGAATGGATGCATTAACAGTAGTAAGTGACGAAGCAAATATTCAAAATGCACCAGGTGTGAAAAAAGCAAATAATGAGTTACATTCTGTAGGTTTAGGTGTAATGAACTTACATGGCTATTTAGCGAAAAATAAAATTGGCTATGAATCTGAAGAAGCCAAAGATTTTGCTAATATTTTCTTTATGATGATGAACTATTATTCAATTGAACGTTCTATGGAAATTGCTAAAGAACGTGGAGAAGCATATCAAGATTTTGATAAATCAGATTATGCAAGTGGCAAATATTTTGATTTTTATACATCACAAGAGTTCGTGCCACAATTTGAAAAAGTAAAAGAATTATTTGCTAATATGCAAATTCCTACATCAGAAGACTGGAAATCATTACAACAACAAGTACAAGAATATGGTTTATATCATGCTTATCGATTAGCTATTGCACCAACTCAAAGTATTTCATATGTTCAGAATGCAACTAGTTCGGTCATGCCAATCGTAGATCAAATTGAACGACGTACGTATGGAAATGCTGAAACATTTTATCCAATGCCTTTCTTATCACCTGAAACAATGTGGTACTATAAATCAGCATTTAATACTGATCAAATGAAACTTATAGATTTAATTTCAACAATTCAAACACATGTGGACCAAGGGATTTCAACAATTTTATATGTTAATTCTGAAATTTCAACACGTGAATTGTCACGATTATACGTATACGCACATCACAAAGGATTGAAATCTTTATACTATACACGTAATAAATTATTAAGTGTTGAAGAATGTACAAGTTGTTCAATTTAATTAATAGTGAAATAAATATTTAGAGGAAAGATTAAATTATTTTCATAGAGAAGCATTTTAATCTTATCCTCTTAAATAATGTAATGGTTAATAAATAGAGGAGGATTTTATTAATGAAGGCCGTCAATTGGAATACTCAAGAAGATATGACAAATATGTTTTGGCGTCAAAACATTTCACAAATGTGGGTAGAAACAGAATTTAAAGTTTCAAAGGATATAGCAAGTTGGAAGACACTAACAGAGGATGAAAAAAATACGTTTAAACGTGCTTTAGCAGGTTTAACTGGATTAGATACACATCAAGCGGATGATGGTATGCCATTAATTATGCTACATACAACGGATTTACGTAAAAAAGCAGTTTATTCATTTATGCAAATGATGGAACAAATTCATGCTAAAAGTTATTCACATATTTTTACAACGTTACTTCCATCTAGTGAAACAAATTATCTATTAGATACTTGGGTAATTGAAGAGCCTCATTTAAAATATAAATCTGATAAAATTATCTCTAATTATCATAAACTTTGGGGAAAAGAAGCCTCTATTTTTGATCAATATATGGCAAGAGTTTCAAGTGTTTTCTTAGAAACGTTCTTGTTCTATTCTGGTTTCTATTATCCACTTTATCTTGCGGGTCAAGGAAAAATGACAACTTCTGGTGAAATTATTAGAAAAATTTTACTTGATGAATCAATTCATGGAGTTTTTACCGGTTTAGATGCTCAAAGTTTACGTAATGAGCTATCAGAAAATGAAAAACAAAAAGCTGATAAAGAAATGTATAAGTTGTTAGAAGAACTATATAAAAATGAGGTATCGTATACACATATGTTATATGATGATATCGGTTTAACTGAAGATGTTTTAAATTATGTACAATATAATGGGAATAAAGCTTTATCAAACTTAGGATTTGAACCTTATTTTGAAGAAAAAGAGTTTAATCCTATTATTGAAAATGCATTAGATACATCAACAAAAAATCATGACTTTTTCTCAGTAAAAGGAGACGGCTATACATTAGCACTTAACGTGGAAGCTTTACAAGACGAAGATTTTATTTTTGAAGATTAGAATAATAACTAATTTTAGAAAAACTAATTGTAGAATCATCACTGCAATTAGTTTTTTTAATTTCTCTATAAAAAATAAAAGAATATTAGTATTACTATTGAAAAATTTATTATGACAATTTAATATATAGTTAAATGATAATCATTTTCAATGGAAATGGTATATATACTAAGGAGCATTACGAATGAAGTTTCTATTCAAAGGTTATACATTATTAATCATTTTAGTGATATTAAGTATACTTTCTTTATTTATTGGCGTAAGTCAATTATCAATAACTGATCTTTTTCATTTGTCAGATAATCAGAAAAATATTTTATTTTCTAGTCGTATTCCTAGAACTATAAGTATTCTTTTATCTGGAAGTTCTCTTGCTTTAGCAGGACTAGTTATGCAACAGATGATGCAAAATAAATTTGTAAGTCCTACTACAGCTGGAACAATGGAATGGGCAAAATTAGGAATATTACTTTCACTCATATTTTTCCCAAAAGGTCATATATTGATCAAATTGACTTTTGCAGTTGCATTAAGCCTAGGAGGAACATTTTTATTCGTTAAACTAATCAATTTTATAAAAGTGAAAGAAGTTATTTTTGTCCCGCTCTTAGGTATTATGATTGGTGGCATTGTTTCAAGTTTTACCACTTTTATAGCATTAAGAACGAATGCACTACAAAGTATTAATAATTGGTTGAATGGGAATTTTGCTGTTATTACAAGCGGCCGTTATGAAATTTTATATTTAGCTATTCCTTTATTAATTATCGCTTATATATTTGCCAATCACTTTACGATTGCTGGAATGGGCAAAGATTTTAGTCATAATTTAGGTGTTAAATATGAACAAATTATAAATATTGCGCTTTTAATCACTGCAACATTGACAGCATTAGTTGTCGTGACAGTTGGAACATTACCATTTTTAGGTTTAATTGTTCCTAATATTATTTCAATGTATAGAGGCGACCACTTGAAAAATGCATTACCTCATACATTAATGCTAGGTTCTATATTTGTATTGTTTTCCGATATTATTGGTAGATTAATTGTTTACCCTTATGAAATAAATATTGGTTTAACAATAGGAGTATTTGGAACGATTATTTTCTTAGTTTTATTGATGAAAGGTAGAAATAATTATGCAAATTAGTGCTAATAAAAAAATATTAATTCTCTTTCTTTTTACGATTTGCATGGCTGCTTTCTACTTACTAGTAGGTTTGGATTTTGAAATTTTTCAATATCAGTTTGAAAGTCGAATAAGAAAATTAGTTTTAATTTTACTTGTTGGTGGATCTATTAGTACGGCAGTTGTTATTTTCCAATCTATCACTGCGAATAGATTACTTACTCCTTCAATTATGGGATTAGACTCAGTTTATTTATTTATTAAAGTCTTGCCTGTGTTCTTATTAGGTACACAAGCCAGTGTAGTGACAAATACTTATTTGAATTTTCTTCTAACTCTCGTAGTGATGGTTCTTTTTTCTTTAGTATTATTTCAAGGCATGTTTAAATTAGGACATTTTTCGGTTTATTTTATTTTACTTGTTGGGGTAGTATTAGGAACATTTTTCCGTAGTATCACTGGATTTATTCAACTTATTATGAATCCAGATGACTTTTTAACCGTTCAAAGTGCGATGTTTGCAAGTTTTGACGCTTCTAATTCTAAACTTGTTCTTATTTCAAGTATACTTTTAATTATTTTAATTGTAATTGCTTTTATATTAAGACCTTATTTAGATGTGTTATTACTAGGGAAAGATCAGTCTATTAACTTAGGTGTATCATATGAAAAAATGACAAAACTTTTATTAATTTTAGTGGCTTTATTAGTATCAATATCTACTGCTTTAGTAGGTCCTGTTACATTTTTAGGATTATTAACAGTCAATTTAGCGCATGAATTCATGAAAACATATGAACATAAATATATTTTACCCGCAACGATTCTTATAAGTTGGATTAGTTTATTTATAGCTCAGTGGATTATAGAAAATATGTTTAAAGCTACCACTGAATTTAGTCTTATTATAGATTTAGTTGGAGGTATTTACTTCATATACTTACTTATTAAAAGGAGGAATGAAGATTGATTCAGATTAGAAATTTAGATAAAAAAATTCAGAGTAAATCTATTTTGAAAGATATAAATGTTGATATACAAAAGGGTAAGTTAACCTCTTTGATAGGTCCAAATGGAGCAGGAAAAAGTACACTTCTATCAGCAGTAAGTCGATTATTTGAATATCAGAACGGTACAATTAATATTGAAAATAAATTAATTGATGATTATAAAAGTGATGAATTAGCAAAAAAGTTAAGTATTTTAAAACAAACAAATCATACTGATATGAATATCACTGTAGAACAGCTTGTAAATTTTGGGCGTTTTCCTTATTCAAAAGGTCGAATGAAAAAAGAAGATCATGAGAAAGTTGCATATGCCATTGATTTACTACATCTAAGGGAAATCAAAGATAGAAATATAAAAACACTATCTGGAGGACAAAGACAACGTGCGTATATTGCTATGACAATTGCTCAAGATACAGAATACATTTTGTTAGATGAACCGTTAAATAATTTAGATATGAAACATTCAGTTCAAATTATGCAGATACTTCGAACATTGTGTCGCGATTTAAATAAAACGATTGTTATTGTACTCCACGATATTAATTTTGCATCTTGTTATTCAGATTACATTGTTGCACTAAAGAAAGGTGAAATTGTTAAATCTGGCCCAAAAGATAGTATAATTGAAACAAATGTGTTAAGAGATTTGTATGAAATGGATGTTCATGTAGAAGAAATTAGAGGCCAACGTATTTGTTTATACTATGATGAGGTTATCTTTTAAAATGAGATAAATATTTTTATATTTAAAGGGGTGATGCTTAGAAAATATAAAAGAAAATAGTTGAAAAATTGAGTGCCAAATTTAACTTATAAAAGGAGAAATACATATGAAGAAAACAGTCTTATTTTTAGTCTTAACTTTAGCTTTAGTATTATCAGCGTGTAGTAATAATTCTGGTAATAAATCAAATAATGAAAATGATTCAAAAGATACAGTTTCAATTAAAAATAGCTTTTCAGCAAGTGGAAATGACGAAAGTAGTAATGAGGATAAAAAAATTAGTAACACTGTGAAAGTGCCTAAAAATCCTAAGAACGCGGTTGTTCTAGATTATGGAGCATTAGATGTTTTGAAAGAAATGGGTGTAGCTGATAAAGTGAAAGGCTTACCAAAAGGCGAAAATAATGAATCTTTACCAAGTTTTCTAAGTGAATTTAAAAAGGATAAATATATTAATACTGGTAATTTAAAAGAAATAAATTTCGATAAAATAGCTGAAGCTAAACCGGATGTTATTTATATTTCAAGTAGAGCAGCCACTCAGAAAAATCTAGATGAGTTTAAAAAAGCAGCGCCTAAAGCTAAAGTTGTCTATGTAGGCGCAAGTGAAGATCATTATATTAAAGATATGAAAAAGAACACAGAAAATCTAGGTAAAATTTATAACAAAGAAGATAAAGCAAAAGATATGAATACAAAATTAGATCAAAAAATTTCAGATATGAAAAAACAAACTAAGAATTTCGATAAATCTGTAATGTATCTTTTAGTTAATGAAGGAGAACTTTCTACATTCGGACCAGGCGGAAGATTTGGTGATTTGGTATTTAATACACTAGGCTTTAAACCAGCAGATAAACACGTTAAAATAAGTCCACATGGTCAAAACATTAATAATGAATATATCAGTAATCATGATCCAGATATCATTTTAGCAATGGATCGCGGGTCAGTTGTGGGTGGAAAATCGACAGCTAAACAAGTATTAAAAAATGATGTTATTAAAGATGTAACAGCAGTTAAAAATAACAATGTTTATGAATTAGATCCTAAATTATGGTATTTTGCTTCAGGCTCAACAACAACAACAGTAAAACAGATTGATGAATTAGAAAAAGTAATTGATAAAACTAAAAAATAAATCTAGGATATTAAGTTTAGAATAAATAAAAGAGTGGGACATACATCCTAGAAAAATAGCCAGTAAATGAGTTTATTATAAATTCATTTACTGGCTTCTTTATTTACAATACTTCGTATGGTTGGCTCGATTTGTTAGGGGACAACTTTAGTCTGTAGTCTTTAGTTTGTCCTGTTCCCTCAAGAGTCTTGCCAAAATACTTTGTCTTTATATGTTATTCTATATATCATTTAATTTAAGTATTAAATTTCAAAATATAAATGATAGTGAAATTTACAACGTGAATTAAAATGTGCTTGGCAATTTGGACATGTTTCAGTCATCATGTATTCATGAATAGAGAGTTCATTTTGACAAACTCCACAAAGTATCGCCTTTTTATGAAATTCCTCTGCTGACCAACGCTGAATGTTATGAGATTCATGTTCGTTATGACATTGATAACAAGGATAATACTTTTCACAACATTTAAATTTAATCGCTATAATGTCAAGAAATGTATGATAGTGAATACAACGTGTTTCATTGTCTACGAGAGAACCATAAACTTTTAGCATTGTTTCACATCTCCTAACATTGAGAATTTACTCTGACTCTGGATATTCGCCAATGATTCGAACTTCACGATGTAATTCAACATCAAATTTTTCTTTCACGACTTTTTGTACGTGATGAATTAAATTCTCATAATCTGTTGCTGTACCATTATCGACATTTACCATAAACCCAGCATGTTTAGTTGAGACTTCTACGCCACCAATACGATGACCTTGAAGATTTGAATCTTGAATTAATTTTCCAGCAAAATGACCTGGAGGACGTTGGAATACACTACCGCATGACGGGTATTCAAGTGGCTGTTTAGATTCACGACGTTCTGTAAGATCATCCATTTTAGCTTGAATCTCGTTCAAGTTACCTGGTTCTAAAGTAAATGCTGCTTCAAGAACTACTAAATGTTGTTTTTGAACGACACTGTTTCTATAGTCTAAATGTAATTGTTCTTTAGTAAGTTGTATCAAATCGCCGTGTTCATTTACACATAAAGCATAATCGATGCAATCTTTAATTTCTCCTCCATATGCGCCTGCATTCATATAAACAGCACCACCAACAGAACCAGGAATGCCACAAGCAAATTCTAAGCCGGTAAGAACGTGATCTCTTGCCGCTCTCGATACATCTATAATTGCTGCACCGCTTCCTGCTATAATTGCATCATCTGAGACATTAATATGATTAAGAGATAATAGACTAATCACAATACCTCTGATACCGCCTTCGCGAATAATAATATTTGAACCATTCCCTAAATATGTAACAGGTAATTGATGTTCGTGAGCATAACGTACGATAGTTTGTACTTGCTTATTTTCAGTAGGTGAAAGGTAAAAATCTGCATTTCCACCAGTTTTCGTGTATGTATAACGTTTTAACGGTTCATTAACTTTAATAATATTGTCAGGTATTAAAGATTTTAAATCTTTTAAGATGTCTTCTTGTTCTAACATAAGTACATCCTTTCTTCTCTTCTATAATCTAAACTTTATTATAGCAACTTTACATATGTTTTGCTAAAAGAGTTTAAAACAATTTGTATATCATTAAAGTGTATGATACAAATTATCAAAAAATTTCTGTTTTTGGTTTTCGTAGTATCGGATTGTTGAGTTTAGATTGATAAATTTATTTTTCTGATTAGAAAACATCTGTGCTACGTGTTTTTGTGTAGACAGTACGTGATCTATAGCTAAATATTGAGTGAATAAGGGCGTATCTATTTGAATAATATGTAATCGTATTATTTGCTTAAGATTGATCATATTATCAAATTTTGCCATCATCACTTTCTTTTTATAAGGGTGGTGTAATCGATAAAAGCCTACATAATTCAATCTCTTTTCATCAAGAGAGGTAATATCATGGAGATTGTTGACTCCAACTAAAACATCTAAAATCGGTTCTGTGGGATAAGAAAAATGTTTTGTTCCTCCGATATGTTGTGTAAATTTTACTGGAGAATCTAACAAGTTAAATAACAGAGCTTTAGTGTCTTCGTACAACTGATGATAATCATTGCCGTTGGAACAATTTATAAATGATTGAACAGATGCATACATGTGTAACTCCTTCAATTAAATTATTATACAAATTCTGAAATACTATAACATAATTTATTTTCAATATAAATAACTTTATGTATAATACGGGTGTTAGGAGTGCAAAAATGAAAAAATTAATAATACTTTCATTATGTTCACTATACTGTTTGATACTTTCTGGTTGTGGTCAGAATAATAACGAAGATTTAAATCGCTTCAAACAACACCTATCTAAAGTAGAGACCAAGCAAAAAAGCGTGGAAAAAGTGATGAATCAATTAGAGCTGAACCGTTTAAATGATATAAGTAAAACCGATACAACAGATAAAAATAAAAAGTCATTTGAACGACTACAGAAAAATATAAATCACCGTTTAGTGCCTGAGTTTAAAGAGTATGAAAAAGAAGCTAAACATCTTCCGGCTAAGACAAATAAAACTCGTCAATTAAAGAAAGATTATTTAAATCATGTGAGTAATCAACATCAATCTATAAATGAAATTAAATCATTTGTAGATTTATATAATCAATCAGTTGTGGAAAATGAAAAAATTCTAAATTATACACATTCATTTGAAATAAATAGAGCACTAGTAGAAAAAGATATACGTAAAACAAATAATCAAGAAAATGCACATCTATTAAAATCTAAAATTGAAAACAATAATCGTAATTTACGAAAAACTGCTCAAAAATATTTAGAAAAGGATAATTATCCTACTTCAAAAGCAATTAATGAGCATATAAAACCACTGATACAAAAACAGATTAAAGATTTAAATCAGACTAATATTACAGATTCACATGTAAACAATGCTCGTAAAAATGCGATAGAAATGTACTATAATTTACTTGATTATTATGAGACACGTGAAACAACTATTAAGATTGAAGATCAACTTTCAAAAATTAATGTTGAGAAACTACCTAAAACGGGTAAAGATTTAAGTAAGGGAAATCACAACTTTAAAACAAAATTAGAAAAAGTATAGCAAAACGAATAAAACCTAAATTTAAATTTTTGGTTAACATTATATGATGAAATGTGTATAATTGTAGCCATTGAGAAGTTTAATTTAAAAAAAGGGACAAAGTTAAAAAATTTAGAGGTGAATAGAATGGCTATAAAGCTGAGTTCGATTGACCAGTTTGAACAAGTATTAGAAGAACATAACGATGTATTTGTATTAAAACATAGTGACACATGTCCAATTTCAGCTGCAGCATTTGATCAATTTAATAAGTTTTTATATGAAAGAGACATAGATGGATATTATCTAGTAGTTCAAGAAGAAAGAAAACTTTCTGATTATATTGCTGAAAAGACAAATGTGAAACATGAATCACCACAAACTTTTTATTTTGTAGATGGAAAAGCTGTATGGAATGCTAGTCATAGTGATATTAATGTATCTACATTAGCACAAGCTGAAGAATAAGAAAGATAAATATATCGATTTAAGAGTCTGGTACATTTTTTGTTACCAGCTCTTTATTATATCTACCTTTTTATCATTTTAAATGACTTTTATGTTTATAAAATATAAAAAATGAAATATGCGATGAACCTATGTATAATGTGAAAGTGAAGTTATAACGTATGAATTTAAGAAAGATAGAAAGTGGCATGAGGTGAAAATAGAATGAAAATTTTAGTAGCCATGGATGAATTTAACGGTATTATTTCGAGTTATCAAGCGAATCGTTATGTGGAAGAGGCAATAGCAAGTCAAATTGATCAGGCAGATATTGTACAGGTACCTTTATTTAACGGACGTCATGAATTATTAAATTCAGTATTTCTTTGGCAATCAGGTACAAAATATAAAGTGAATGTTCATGATGCTGATATGAATGAGATTGAAACGATATATGGACAAACTGAAGAAGGTACTGTAATTATTGAAAGTAATTTATTTTCAAAAGGTCATAAAGCAATTGAACAACGTACTAGTTTTGGGTTAGGAGAAGTTATTTTAGATGCATTAAACAAGAACACAGATCATATTATTATATCTTTAGGTGGTATGGATAGTTTTGATGGTGGCGTAGGGATGCTGCAAGCTTTAGGAGCTAAATTTTATGATGATGAAAATAGAGAACTTGACGCACGAGAAGGCGCACAAATGATTAAGTTCATTCGTCATATTGACATTTCTGGACTGCCTAGTACATTGGAAAATGTCAGACTACAAGTGATGACGGATTTTTCTAGTAAGTTGTATGGAAAAAATAGTGAAATTATGAAATTAAGCTATAACCATCAAATTCCACACAAAAAAGCAGTGGAAATTGATAATTTAATTTGGTACTTAAATGAGATTATGAAAAATGAATTACATATTGCTTTAGGGCCAATTGAACGTGGCGGAGCCGGTGGCGGTATTGCTGCGGTGTTGAAAGCATTATACAACACAGAAATTTTAACGAGTCATGAACTAGTAAATCAAATTACACATTTAGATGAGTTAGTATCTCAGGCAGATTTAATTATCTTTGGAGAGGGTTTAAAAGAAGAAGATCATATGCTTGAAACAACCACATTGACTATTGCGGAACTTACAGAAAAATATCACAAACCATCTATTGCAATTTGTGCGACTAATGATAAGTTTGATATATTTAATCATCATCGCGTAACAGCCATGTTTAACACATTTATTGAAATGCCGAAAACATACACAGATTTTAAAATGGGTCTTCAAATTAGACATTATACAGTTCAAGCTTTGCGATTATTAAAAACTACAGCTAATGGAATAAAATAAATAAAAAAGTTTAGTTCAAAGAATGAACTAAACTTTTTTTATTTATTATTTTTCATATTGTGTTACTTCTTGAGCAATACCGATAATCACTTGTACTGCTTTTTCCATTACATCGATAGAAGCATATTCAAATGGGCCATGGAAGTTTCCACATCCTGTAAAAATATTAGGTGTAGGTAAACCTTTAAATGAAAGCTGAGAACCATCAGTACCACCGCGTATAGGCGCAGTATTTGGTTTTATCTCTAAATCTGCAAATACTTTTTTAGGAATATCAATAATATACGGATGTGGCTTAATTTGTTCAGCCATATTATAGTATTGGTCTTCGATATCTACTTTTACTGGATAACCTTCATAATGAATATTAATATCATCACGAATTTCTAAAAGTTTTTTCTTTTTAAGTTCAAAAGATTTTCTATCATGATCTCTTATAATATATTGTAAAGAAGCTTTTTCAACTGTTCCTTCTATTTTCATTAAATGATAGAATCCTTCATAACCTTCTGTACGTTCTGGTACTTCATTAGCAGGTAGTAGACTATGGAATTGATGTGCTAATCCAATAGCATTAACCATAACGTTTTTTGCAGAACCAGGATGAACGTTTACACCATGTGTAGTGATTGTTGCTTCTGCTGCATTAAAACTTTCGAATTGTAATTCTCCAAACTCACTGCCATCCATAGTATAGGCGAAATCGGCATTAAAGCGTTTCACATTAAATTTGTGAGGACCACGACCTATTTCTTCATCAGGTGTAAAAGCTATACGTATGCGACCATGTTTAATTTCTGGATGGGTCTGCAAGTATTTTACTGCTTCCATAATTTCTACAACACCTGCTTTATCATCGGCACCTAGTAAAGATGTACCATCTGTAATCATTAGAGTGTGACCTTCTAATTTTTTAAGTTCTGGAAATACATCTTGACTTAATACTCGATTTGTTTGACCTAATTTAATAGGTTGACCATCATAATCTTCTATAATCTGAGGATTAACATTTGTCGCATTAAAATCTGGTGATGTATCTACATGTGCTAAGAAACCTACCGTAGGAACTTCTTTTTCTATGTTACTTTCTAAAGTAGCAAAAAGATAACCATTATTATCCAATTCTGTTTCTAATCCAAAGTTTTGCAGTTCTTTTTGTAATAAATGTAATAAATCCCATTGTTTCTCAGTAGAAGGCGTCGATTTCGATTCGGGATTTGATTGTGTATCTATTTTCACATATCTTGATAATCTATCTATAATCTGTACTTTCATGACGAAACATCCCCTTAGACTCTATTGTTCATATTGTAAGATTTTCTGTACGTTTTTCCTTTGATTTTACCATAAAATTGCTTAATACGTGTGTAAATATAATAGAGAATTTCTGCTACTAATATTCCAAAAGCAATTGAACCAGAAATTAATGTGACCTCTAGAAATGTATTCACAGCATGAGTATAGTCATTAGATACTAAAAATCGTGTTGCTTCATATGCTGTACCACCAGGAACAAGAGGGATTATACCTGGCACAATGAAGATAATCACGGGTCTTTTATAGCGTCGACTCATCACATGACTTAATAAACCAAGAATTAAACTACCTAAAAACGCAGCGCCAACTTTTCCTAAATCCATATCTACGGTATATTGATAAATTGTCCAAGCTAAGGCGCCGACAAATCCACAAGCAAGTAAAAGTCGTTTAGGAGCGTTAAATATAATAGAAAAAAGTACTGTCGAAATAAAACTTATAACAAAATGAAATAAATAAAATAACATACATAAACAGCCTTTCTTAAAGAATTAATAAAACAATCGCTACGCCTGCACCAATAGCGAATGATGTTAGTGCAGCTTCTACACCACGAGACATTCCAGCAAGTAGCTCGCCAGCCATTAAATCTCTAATAGCGTTACAAATTAAAATTCCAGGTACTAAGGGCATAACACTAGAAATTGTTATAATATTTTGATTTGTAGCAATGCCTAGTTTAGTAAATGTAACAGCAATTGTAATGACTACTGCTGATGCTACAAATTCAGAAAAGAATTTAATTTGAATGAAACGCTGGACAAAGCTAAAAGTTAAGAACGCAGCACCGCCAGCTAAAATAGCAATCCAGCAATCAGAAACAACACCGCCAAACATGAGTAAGAAAAAGCCACATGCAATTGCCGCAGCAAAAAAATTCAATAAAAAAGAATATTGTAATGAAGCTTTACTTAGATGAATCAGTTCTGATTTAGCTTCATCAATAGTTAACTCATTTTTAGCAATCTTTCTAGAAAGACTATTTGTAAGAGCAATTTTTTCTAAATCTGTAGTACGATCTCTAATTCTTATAAGCCTTGTATTTGTTCGATCATTAAGTGAGAAAATGATAGCGGTCGATGTGACAAAGCTATATGTATCATTTAAACCATAACTGTGAGCAATTCGATTCATAGTGTCTTCAACACGGTAAGTTTCAGCTCCAGATTCTAAGAGAATACGACCAGCTATTAACACAACATCAATCACCTTATTTTCATCGATAATAGTGATTGAATTATTCATAAAAGCACCTCCACAATAATTAAAATATATAATGATTTTCGTGTATATCTATAATATTCTTCGCTTGTATTAATACTTTATTACTAAATCAGTCATTTTAAAAGTAGAATAACAAATAAATAATATAGATGTTAAATGAGTATAAAAAAGAGATGCAACAGAATTCATTTCGAATTCCACGTTCCATCTCAAATTAAATCGTAACGTCTATAATTTAATTATAGGATTAAACATTACTTGATTACGACCTTCTTTTTTAGCTACATGGACCATATCATCGGCGTCTTTAAATACTTTACGTTGAGATTTATATTCATCTTGAGATAAATAACCAACGCCAATAGATACAGATAATTTTATAACTTCCTTATTAGGTAAATGGAACGAAGATTTTTCGACTGCCATCCTAATATTTTCAGCAAGTTTCACACTTTGATCTAAAGAATAATCGAAGATAACGATAGAAAATTCTTCACCGCCATTACGGAAGATTTTAAATTGATGTGGTACATAATTTTTAAGCAATTGAGACATTTGTTTTAGTACAGCGTCTCCTGCTTTATGAGTATATGTATCATTAACATCTTTAAATCCGTCAATGTCAACGAGTAAAAGTGCGAGACTAGTATGTTCTATTTCGGCTTTTTGAGAAATCTTATTTAAATGTCTATCAAATTCTTTTACATTACCTAAACCTGTTAAATAATCGTATTTATCCTCGTTTTCGTACCGTGTAACAAGCGAAAAGAAATGCCAGATATCAACAAAGGTAATAGCAGAAGTAATCGTTAGTACGAATGAAATAGGTATAAGCATAATTAATTCAGTTAAATCATATAAAGTTGTGAAGATAGATAAAACAAAAATAATAACAATACTGATAGCATTTAAAATAATTAAAGCAATAATATCATTTTTTTTAAGAAACGGCCCAATTAAACTAACAATAATACCTATTATAATAAGAACGACGCCATAAAAAAATGAATTTCCGAATAAAAATATATCCACTAGACTTATGATAAGTGAGGCAATAAAAGTGTAACCGACGTTTGTATAGCGACCAAGGAATAGTAACGGAACGAAAGTTAGGCGAATAAGATATTGATGATGAAAAGGAATAGGGTAAGCTGTTAATAGTAATGCCACCAAAGTCATTAAAATTGTGACATAACCTTTAGAAAATATCATGATTTTATTTTCTGAATATTGTAATCGATGGAATAAATAAATTCCAGCTACCATAACGGCAATATTGTAAATAATTGCTTCAATCATATTGGGATCGACTCCTTTAAATTAACCATTAGTAATTGTAAGTGAAAACTTACTATTTGTCATTAAGTTGTTTGTTATAAAATATATATTATGAATTTCAGATAGACTTTCATGTTCAAATTTATAACAAAATGATATGATATAAAAAATACGTATCTTTACAAAAAATTTACAATTAATTTTAATTAGTTTATGATACATGATTAAAAGTGGTCTATTTAATGAATAGATTATTACGAAGAAAATAAATAGACTAATAATATATAAAATTAAAAAAGTATATATACTACTATAGTCTAATTTAAAAAATTAATAATAATTGTTTAAATAGTATAGATGAAAAAATAACAGGAATATATTGAAGGTGAACTGATGTATACTTTATTACTTATTGTTGTAACATTGGTAATCAGTTTAATAATAACACCTATTATAATAAAGGTTTCTTTTAAATTTAATTTAGTAGATCGACCTAACTATAGAAAAGTACATACAAAACCAGTATCAGTCATGGGAGGTACTGTCATACTACTTTCATTTCTTATTGGTTTATGGTTAGGTCATCCCATAGAGAGAGCAGTCAAACCTTTGGTAATTGGTTTAATTATTATGTATTTTGTAGGCATCATTGATGATATTTATGATTTGAAGCCAATTTTAAAATTAATTGGACAAATTATAGCAGCATCAGTTGTCGTTTTTTACGGGATTACCATAGATTTTATTTCTTTTCCAATTGGTCCAACCATTCATTTTGGTATTTTAAGTATACCGATTACAATTATATGGATTGTAGCAATAACAAATGCAATAAATTTAATAGATGGTTTAGATGGTTTGGCATCAGGTGTGTCAGTTATTGGTTTAACTACCATTGGTTTCATAGCTATATTACAAGGAAATGTATTTATCATTATGATTTGCAGTTTGTTGATTGGCGCATTACTTGGCTTCTTATTCTTTAATTTCCATCCTACTTCAATCTTTTTAGGCGATAGTGGAGCATTAATGATTGGATTTATTATTGGCTTTTTATCCTTACTAGGTTTTAAAAACATCACATTTATTTCTTTATTCTTCCCAATTGTTATTTTAGCGGTACCATTTATTGATACCTTATTTGCAATGATTAGAAGAGTGAGAAATGGTCAACACATTATGCAAGCAGATAAATCACATTTACATCATAAACTTCTTGCATTAGGATATACACATCGTCAAACAGTATTACTGATATACTCTATTGCGATTATGTTTAGTTTATCGAGTATTATATTGTATTTATCTCAACCATTAGGTGTATTACTAATGTTTATCTTAATCGTCATCACAATTGAACTCATCGTTGAATTTACTGGTTTAATAGATGATAGTTATCGTCCTATTCTTAATTTAATTTCTAAAAAAAATGACGATGCATCTCGCCATAAGACAAACCATAAATAATACTTTTATTCACTTATTTACAAAAGCCAGCAATCTTAAGCGTTTGCTGGCTTTTGTAATTTAATTAATTTGTTTCAATATCAAAAGGTAATTGCTTAGGTGTATCTTTTTCTAAATCATATTGACTTGCTGTATTACGGTTTAAAAATTCGATAAATGAGTCGTATTCTGTTTCTACAACATCAATCTTATAACTCACTTTATCAGTGTAAACTTTGTCTCTTAGAAAAAAAGAGGTTGAAGCAAGTTCATACTCAAATTTACCTGTTAAGTCATAATTAATGGTAACAGTAGTGGGAATAGCATTTCTTAATTCTACACGGCCGATATCGTAAATCACATCTCGTACTGCACCACTATATGCACGAATTAATCCGCCACCGCCAAGTTTAATGCCACCAAAATACCGAGTAACTACTACACAAGCATTGTGAATATCCAGTTTTTTTAATATTTCAAGCATAGGAATACCTGCTGTTCCTGTTGGTTCTCCATCATCGTTGGCTTTTTGTATATTCATTTGATTGCCAACAGTATACGCAGAACAATTATGTGTTGCTTCTTTATGAGTTTGTTTTACTTCTTCTATAAACATCTTAGCCTCTTCTTCTGAGAAAACAGGTTTGATATGAGCAATAAATCGAGATTTATTAATTGTATTTTCAATAATATGTTCTTTTTTTATAGTAATAACATGATCACTCAATTGATAAATACCTCCACGATATGATTAATATGAATTTTATTATACACGTTTGTTTTCTTTTAGATAAATAATTGATTATGAATTTCCTTTTTTATTAAAATAATTTATAATACTGTTGAGTATAATTGAGGAGGACGATTATGAAAATTGCAGTAATGACAGACTCTACTGCGAATCTGCCAAAACATATTATTGAAAAATATCAGATACCAGTTGCACCACTGAGTGTAACATTTGATGATGGAGAAACATTTACTGAACATCCAGATCTTTCAAAAGAATCTTTTTATAAAAAAATGGCCGCATCTAAAACAATTCCTACAACAAGTCAACCAGCTATTGGTGAATGGATAAAGAACTATGAGGAATTAAGAGATAAAGGTTATACAGATGTTATCGTCTTTAATTTATCAAGTGGGATTAGTGGTAGTTATCAATCAGCAACACAAGCAGGTGAAATGGTAGATGGCATTCAAGTCCACACATTTGATACAAGATTAGCTTCTATGATTGAAGGCAGCTATGTGATTTATACATTAAAATTGATTGAAGACGGAGCAACCCCTAACGAAATTATTGAGGAATTAACGTCTATTCGTAAAGATACAGGTGCATACTTATTTGTTGATGATTTAAAAAATTTACAAAAAAGTGGTCGTATTACTGGTGCCCAAGCATGGATTGGAACACTTTTACAAATGAAGCCAGTGCTTAAGTTTGAAGAAGATGGAAAAATTCATCCTTTAGAAAAAGTACGTACACGTAAGCGAGCTTATAATTCTATAGAACAACATGCACTTGATATTGCGAAAAATATTAATGATGTAACAGTGTTTGTGATTAATGGCGATAAAATAAAAGAGGGTAAAGATTTTTGTGCTAAATTAAAAGAGAAATATTCAAACATTAATATTCAATATTGTGAATATGGACCAGTCATTGCATCTCATTTAGGTTCAGGTGGAATCGGAGTTGGATATTTCCCAAGAAAAATTGTAATCGAATAAGATGAAGGTCTAATCGTTAAAAGTGAGAACATGGAGGGTTAAGGTACCCATCTCCTTTTCGATTAGACTTTTTTTATTTTAATAAGGAAGTGATGAAATATTAAATATTATGGAAGATTAGTATCTTCAGAAATAGAATTAAAAGATGAAATAATCAGTGAGAAAACGTTAGGTATCGTAAAGAGTTCAAAAGGATATCGGTGTATTCAATGTGGTAATGAAGATAGTGCTCATTTCTATCAATATTTTTCCTCTATTCTTAATAAAGAAGTAATATATTGTCGACAATGTATACATTTAGGAAGAATGGATAATATTACTGAATATAAAATCATTAAAAGTAAAAATGTTAAATCAGAGGGATTATATACATTATCTTTTAAATTATCTGAACAGCAATGTTATGCATCTGAAAAAATCTTATCTGCTATAGAAAACTGTGAAGACTTACTATTATATGCGGTAACTGGTGCAGGAAAAACAGAGATGATATATGAGGGGATTAGCTTATCACGTAAAAGAGGATTTAATGTAGCAATCATCTCTCCAAGAGTAGATGTAGTAGTAGAGATTAGCCAGCGTATTAAAGAAGTTTTTTTGAAAGAAAATATTGACGTATTGCATCAATCAAGTAAACAACAATATAACGGACATTTTGTAATTTGTACTATCCATCAACTATATCGATTTAAAAATCACTTTGAAGTTATTTTTGTCGATGAAATTGATGCATTTCCGCTGCCTATGGATCATCATCTACAAAATGCTATTAAACAAGCGGCTAAACCGCTATCTACATTGATTTATATGACTGCAACGCCACCTAGACATTTACTGCGTCAAATACCAAAACATCGCATTATACAGTTACCTGCTCGCTTTCATAGACACCCATTGCCAGTTCCAAAATTTAAATATTTTAAATTAAATATGAATCGTACTCAAAGTTTTTTTAAGTACATGTTATTAAATCAGATTGAAAATAAAAGATTTACGTTAGTATTTTTTAATAATATAGAAAAGATGATTAAGATATCCGAATACTATAAAAAAATATTTTCAGATTTGATATGTATTTCAAGTGAAGATGCTTTACGTTTTGAAAAAGTGAAAGCACTTCGTGAAGGAAAACATCGAATTGTTTTTACAACAACAATTTTAGAACGTGGATTTACTATGACTCAATTAGACGTTATCGTAATTAATGCAGATACATTTGAAAAGGCTGCATTAGTACAAATTGCTGGAAGAGTTGGACGTAAACAAGAAGCTCCCACAGGAATGGTATTATTTCTTCATGAAGGTGTGAGTATATCAATGTTGATGGCTAAAAAAGATATTACAAGAATGAATAAATTAGGGATTCAAAGAGGGTGGATCGATGAATAAATGTATTCAGTGTGCTACTCCTATTCACGAAGAGTTATCTATATTTAATTTTTATAAACCACCACAACAATTTTGTGAAACATGCAAAAAACAATGGCAAGCCATTAAGCTTGATATCAATGATGAAAAAAGATGTACAAGATGCCTTAATTATAAAATAAATACAGGTGATGAATGTTTAGACTGTAAATGTCTCAATCAGCAATTTACGCTAATGTCACAACTGTATTGTGATTATAAATATGATGGAATAATGAAAGAAACGATTCATCATTATAAATTTATGAAAGATTATTATTTAGCTGAGGTTTTAGCTTCAAAGTTAACATTGCCTAAAACGTCATACGATTATATTGTCCCTATTCCATCCCCTTATAAAAGAGATGAACATCGAACGTTTAATCCAGTAACCACTGTTTTGGACAAAATGGGTATAAGCTATATAGAATTATTAGGCACACGTTCACGACCTAAGCAATCAAGACTTGGAAAAAAAGAACGATTTAAAGCTGACAATCCGTTCTATCTTAAAGAAAATATAGATATTACAAATAAAAATATTTTACTGATTGATGATATCTATACTACAGGTTTGACAGTTCATTATGCTGGAAGTGTATTATGTAATAAAAAAGTCAGAAAATTCAAAGTGTTTGCGTTTTCAAGATGACTTAAACATGATATTATAATAGTAAGAATTACCAATATTAGAGGTTAAAGGAGAGATAACTATGATTAGATTTGAAATTCATGGAGATAACCTCACTATTACAGATGCTATTCGCAACTATATTGAGGAAAAAATTGGTAAACTTGAACGTTATTTTAATAATGTGCCAAATGCAGTTGCACATGTAAAAGTTAAAACGTATCAAAATTCAGCTACTAAAATCGAGGTAACAATTCCTTTGAAAAATGTTACATTGAGAGCTGAAGAACGACACGACGATTTATACGCAGGAATTGATTTAGTTACAAGCAAATTAGAACGTCAAGTTCGTAAATACAAAACGCGTGTGAATCGTAAGAATAGAGATAATGGAGAACAAGAACCATTTATTGCTGAGCAACAAACAGTAGTGAATGAGGATGTGGAAGATACTTCAGAATCATCAAATGAGAATGAAATAGAAATTATTCGTTCTAAACAGTTTAGTTTAAAACCAATGGATTCTGAAGAAGCAGTATTACAAATGGATTTATTAGGGCATGATTTTTACATTTTTACAGATCGTGAAACAGATGGTACAAGTATTGTGTATCGACGTAAAGATGGTAAATATGGTCTGATTGAAACAACTGAATAGTTGAATGTAGACGTTCTTTACGAAAGTTAAGTATGAGGAACTATGACTAGAATTGAAAATACATGACATAAGCACGTGTTCAATTCAGTCAATGACTACTTCCTTGTTTAAAGGTACCTGAGACAAGTTGATGTCCCAGGTACTTTTATTATTTAGAAGAGAATAATAAATATTATATGTATCGTACAATGTGAAGAATAAGTATGAAGCTACTATCGACTAGCTACTTTTACACTTATTCATGGACGGTATAATCATGCTATGCTAATGTAATGAGGTAATTAAAAATTAAAGGGATAGTAAGTTTTTTAAAATAGAAAGAAAGTATAAATATAAAAGTAATTATTGTACACAATTAAGCATATCATTTATATGAGTATTTAAGTATAAATTTGAACTTATAAATGATATTATAAATTGTTGTAGGCCAAACAGTTTTTTTAGCTAAAGGAGCGAACATAATGGGATTTTTATCAAAAATTGTTGACGGCAATAAGAAAGAAGTGAAACGTTTAAGTAAAAAAGCTGATGAAGTACTTGCTTTAGAGGAAAAAATAGCGATTTTAACTGACGAAGAAATCAGAAATAAAACGAAACAATTTCAAGAAGAAGCACAAGCAATTGAAGATGTAAAAAAACAAAATGACTATTTAGATAAAATTTTGCCGCAAGCATTTGCATTAGTACGTGAAGGTGCAAAACGTGTATTTAACATGTCACCTTATAAAGTTCAAGTTATGGGTGGTATTGCTATTCATAAAGGTGATATTGCAGAAATGAGAACTGGTGAAGGTAAAACATTAACTGCGACAATGCCAACGTATTTAAATGCTTTAGCAGGTCGAGGTGTTCATGTTATTACAGTCAATGAATACTTATCTAGTGTTCAAAGTGAAGAAATGGCTGAATTATATGAGTTTTTAGGTTTAACAGTTGGTTTAAATCTAAATAGTAAATCTACAGAAGAAAAACGAGAAGCATATGCAAAAGACATTACTTATAGTACAAATAATGAATTAGGCTTCGATTACTTAAGAGATAATATGGTGAATTATGCGGAAGAACGAGTAATGAGACCTTTACATTTTGCGATTATTGATGAGGTTGACTCTATTTTAATAGATGAAGCAAGAACACCGTTAATTATTTCAGGTGAAGCTGAAAAGTCAACGTCTCTTTATACTCAAGCGAATGTTTTTGCTAAGATGTTAAAAGCAGATGAAGATTATAAATATGATGAAAAAACAAAAGCTGTTCATTTAACAGAACAAGGTGCAGATAAAGCGGAACGAATGTTTAAAATCGATAATTTATATGATGTTCAAAATGTAGATATTATTAGTCATATTAATACTGCTTTAAGAGCACATGTTACTTTACAACGCGATGTCGATTACATGGTCGTAGATGGAGAAGTATTAATTGTAGATCAATTCACTGGTCGTACAATGCCGGGACGTCGTTTTTCTGAAGGATTGCATCAAGCTATTGAAGCTAAAGAAGGCGTGAAAATTCAAAATGAATCTAAAACAATGGCTTCAATTACTTTCCAAAACTACTTCCGTATGTATAATAAATTAGCTGGAATGACTGGTACTGCTAAAACTGAAGAAGAAGAGTTCCGTAATATCTATAATATGACAGTAACTCAAATTCCAACGAATAAACCTGTTCAACGTCAAGATAAGTCTGATTTAATTTACATTAGTCAAAAAGGAAAATTTGATGCAGTTGTAGACGATGTGGTTGAAAAACATAAACAAGGACAACCAGTTTTATTAGGTACTGTTGCAGTAGAAACAAGTGAATACATTTCAAATTTATTGAAAAAACGCGGTATACGTCATGATGTATTAAATGCGAAGAATCATGAAAGAGAAGCTGAAATTGTAGCAAATGCAGGACAAAAAGGTGCAGTTACTATTGCTACTAATATGGCTGGACGTGGAACAGACATTAAATTAGGTGAAGGCGTAGAAGAAATAGGTGGCCTTGCCGTAATAGGTACTGAACGACATGAATCTCGTCGTATTGATGATCAATTACGTGGTCGTTCTGGTCGTCAAGGAGATAAAGGGGATAGTCGTTTCTACTTATCATTACAAGATGAATTAATGGTTCGTTTTGGTTCTGAAAGACTTCAAAAAATGATGAATCGTTTAGGTATGGATGATTCAACGCCAATAGAATCTAAAATGGTTTCACGTGCAGTTGAGTCAGCTCAAAAACGTGTTGAAGGAAATAACTTTGATGCACGTAAACGAATTCTCGAATATGATGAAGTATTACGTAAACAACGTGAAATTATTTATAATGAACGTAATAGCATTATAGATTCAGAAGATAGTTCAGAAATTGTTATGGCGATGATGCGTACTACTTTACAGAGAGCTATTAACTACTATATTAACGATGAAGATGATAATCCTGATTATGGACCATTTATAGATTATGTTAATGATGTGTTTATTCAAGAAGGAGAATTAACTGAAGAAGAAATTAAAGGTAAAGATTCTGAAGACATTTTTGAAGTGGTATGGACTAAAATTGAAAAAGGTTATGAAATCCAAAAAGAAAAAATTGGAGATCAAATGCCTGAATTTGAACGTATGATTTTATTACGTTCTATTGATACTCATTGGACTGACCATATTGATACAATGGATCAGTTACGCCAAGGTATACACTTACGTTCATATGCACAACAAAATCCACTTCGTGATTACCAAAATGAAGGACACGAGTTATTTGACTTAATGATGCAAGCTATTGAAGAAGATACGTCTAAATATATATTAAAATCTGTTATTCAAGTAGACGAACAAGTTGAACGTGAAAAAACAACAGATTTTGGTAAGGCACAACACGTATCTGCTGAAGATGGCAAAGAAAAAGCAAAAAAACAGCCTATTGTAAAAGGTGAAAAAATTGGACGTAATGATCCTTGTCCTTGTGGTAGTGGTAAAAAATATAAAAATTGCCATGGTAAAGAAGATTAATATCAAGTAATTATAATTAGGCGAGATCGAGACGTATATTGCTTATCATTTAAAAGCTTTTGTCACGATCTCGTATTTTATTTAAAGAATTTATAAATAAAGGAGACATATATAGTGGAATTATCAGAAATCAAACGTAATATTGATGAATATAATAATGATTTAGAACAAATTAGGGGGTCTCTTTGACTTAGAAAATAAAGAAACAAATATTCAAGAATATGAAGAAATGATGACAGAACCGGACTTTTGGGATAACCAAAATAAAGCTCAAGATGTTATTGATAAAAATAATGCATTAAAATCGATAGTTAATGGTTACTATGAACTCAACCATAAATTAGAAGATATGGATGCAACATGGGAATTACTTCAAGAGGAATATGATGATGAAATCAAAGAAGATTTAGAACAAGATATTGTAACATTCAGAGAACAAATCGATCAGTTTGAATTACAATTATTATTAGATGGCCCACATGATGCAAATAATGCTATTTTAGAGTTGCATCCTGGTGCTGGAGGGACCGAATCTCAAGACTGGGCTAGCATGTTATTAAGAATGTACCAAAGATATGGTGAACAACAAGGTTTTAAAGTAGAAACCATCGATTATTTACCAGGTGATGAAGCGGGAGTAAAAAGCGTCACATTATTGATTAAAGGTCATAATGCCTACGGTTACTTAAAAGCAGAAAAAGGAGTACATCGACTTGTAAGAATTTCACCTTTTGATTCATCTGGAAGACGCCATACGTCATTTGCTTCTTGTGATGTTATACCAGAATTTGATAATGATGAAATAGAAATAGAAATTAATCCTGATGACATTACAGTAGATACATTTAGAGCATCAGGTGCAGGTGGACAACATATCAATAAAACAGAGTCTGCAATCCGTATTACTCACCATCCAACTGGAATTGTAGTGAACAACCAAAATGAACGTTCTCAAATCAAGAACCGTGAAGCTGCAATGAAAATGTTGAAATCTAAATTATATCAATTGAAGTTAGAAGAGCAAGAACGTGAAATGGCAGAAATTCGTGGTGAACAAAAAGAAATAGGATGGGGTAGTCAAATTCGTTCGTATGTATTCCATCCATATTCTATGGTAAAAGATCATCGTACAAATGAAGAAACTGCTAAGGTAGATGCAGTAATGGATGGAGATATTGCGCCATTTATAGAAGCTTATTTACGACAAACGATGTCACAAAATGATTGATTGAGTTGTTTATTAATAAAAAATAAAATTTTAAAATCTAAATAAATCTAACTTTAAAATGTAATTCGTGACTTGTAATATTACTAATTTAATCAATTTAAACTAATTTAGGAGTGTTATTTAACCTTTATATTACAAGGTTTTAACATTCCTCTTTTTTAATGTTGTTTATGCTAAAGTATTAATGAACAAGAATACACTACAGCAAAGGAATGACAACATGTTAAAAAAATCAATAACTGTAACATTTGCTTCAATTGCAGCAATTACAGGTTTAAATACGTTAGCACATGCACAACAAACACACATTGTTAAAGAAAAAACAAATGTAGAAGCAGTGGCACAACAATTTTCTACAACTGCAGATGAGATAAAAAAATTAAATCATATAGGTAATGATGAAGTTGAAAAAGATGTTTCAATAGTTGTACCTGATAAAGATATTGTTGAAGTTAAATCTGGTGATACATTAAACAAAATTGCGAAAGCTCATCATTTAACATTAGATGAATTATATGCATTTAATCCAGGAGTAAAACCGTTAATTCATCCTGGTGATTTAATCGCAGTAAGTGACAAAGGTTCAGCAACATTAGAAAGTCACTTGATAAGTGATAGTAGTGTATATGCTACGCCTTATTCAAGTGAAACTGCACCATTAAGTTATAATAGCGCTGAAACTACGCCGTATGTAGCGTCTCCATCATATGTTACTAGTAGTAATGACAATACAGAAACAGTCAGTGCACCAGTATATTATAATAATAGCGCTTTAAATAACCAAGGTAATCATTATTATTTTGGTAACTGTACATATTATGCATTTGATCGTAGACAACAATTAGGACGTTCAGTAGGGAGCTATTGGGGAAATGCAAATAATTGGGCAAGCTCAGCTAGAAATGCTGGTTTAGTGGTCGATCATCGTCCTGAAGTAGGAGCGGTTTTCCAAACATCAGCGGGTTACTATGGTCACGTAGGTATCGTAGAACGTGTGAATAATGATGGTTCGTTTTACGTTTCAGAAATGAATTGGAATGGTCATTTCAATGATGTTACAAATAGAACAATTTATAATTCGTCTAGTTATAATTTTATACATTAAATTTTTCAAAGGATTTATAATGTTAAAACATCAACAAAGCTTATGTTTTGTTGATGTTTTTTAGTTATTAATAATGCAATGTATTATTTAAAAGAAGAAATAAAAGTTACGAAATTATCACAATTAAAAATTTTTACTAAACGATTGATTGATATAATAAATACAAGTATAATTTCTATTTAATAATATAAGGAGGTATAACCGCATTATGGGGGTTCATCAATACTTTAAACGTTTATCTGATCTTGAAAAATTAATAAGATTGCCAGGAAAATTCAAATATTTTGAGCATAATGTTGCAGCACATTCATTTAAAGTGACTAAAATAGCTCAATACTTAGCAACAGTTGAAGAATATCATGGTAATTCAATTGATTGGAAAAGTTTGTATGAAAAAGCCCTTAACCATGATTTTGCAGAAGTATTTACAGGGGATATTAAGACACCAGTTAAATATGCAAGCAGAGAATTAAAAATGTTATTTTCCCAAGTCGAAGAAGAAATGGTAGATACGTTCATTAATGAAGAAATTCCGAAGCCATACCAAGATATTTATCGTAAAAGACTTCAAGAGGGAAAAGATGATTCTTTAGAAGGCCAAATTTTATCAGTAGCTGATAAAATTGATTTATTATATGAAACGTTTGGTGAAATTCAAAAACGTAATCCGGAAGATCTGTTTTTTGAAATCTATGAACATAGCCTAGAAACAATAATGCAGTTTGATCATTTAAGTTCAGTACAAGATTTTATCGATCACGTTATACCGGAAATGCTTACGGAAAACTTTATTCCTCGTGCTGAACTACGTGAAACAACAATGTCAATCTTAGAACGACGAAGACGAAATGAGTGAATATAATGATATGGTATACTTTAGCTGCCTTCTTTCCTTGTATCTTAGTTATTTTATTCAGTGTAATTACCAGAAGTAAATGGGTAGGCGTCATTGTAACATTGATATTAATTGCCGCTTCAGTGTATAAAGGATTTTTTCATAATGAATGGATTATATTTTTAGATGTAGTATCTATCCTAGCTGGTTATGTGATTATTGATAATTTAGAATTACACAAACATCAAGACTAAGCTAAAAAAATTGCAGTACGATACCATTTGTTTTATATTATTAATACATATCTAATAAAAATACGTCAACATATTAAGATGAGGCATAAATATAGAAGTGAATTTATATTTGTGTCTCATCTTTTATATATGTATAAAAAGTGATGGCAAACGTAAGCGAACAAACGTTTGTTTTTTTATTCGCTTTTTTGTTAAGATAAGTATAAATAATATTATTTTTACTGAAATAAACATTTAATAAAATAAACTGAGGAGGCGCTTGAAAGAATGGTAGAACATCATCCTTTTAAATTAAATTCTGAATTTGAACCACAAGGGGACCAGCCTCAAGCCATAAAAAAAATTGTTGAAGGTGTTAAAGCTGGTAAACGTCATCAAACATTACTTGGTGCAACGGGTACTGGTAAAACATTTACCATGAGTAATGTAATTAAAGAAGTTGGAAAACCTACATTAATTATAGCGCATAATAAAACGTTAGCAGGTCAATTGTATAGTGAATTTAAAGAGTTCTTTCCTGAAAATAGGGTAGAATATTTCGTAAGTTACTACGACTATTATCAACCTGAAGCATATGTGCCATCAACGGATACATTTATCGAAAAAGACGCCTCAATTAACGATGAAATCGATCAGTTACGACATTCAGCTACAAGTGCTTTATTCGAACGTGATGATGTGATTATTATTGCAAGTGTAAGTTGTATTTATGGTTTAGGTAATCCAGAAGAATACAAAGATTTAGTTGTTAGCGTTCGAGTAGGGATGGAAATGGATAGAAGTGAGCTTCTTCGAAAATTAGTCGATGTTCAATATTCAAGAAACGACATCGATTTTCAACGTGGTACATTTAGAGTAAGAGGAGATGTTGTAGAAATCTTTCCTGCTTCAAGGGAAGAAATGTGTATCCGAGTAGAATTCTTTGGCGATGAAGTTGATAGAATCAGAGAAGTAAATTATCTAACTGGTGAAGTGATACGTGAAAGAGAACATTTTGCTATATTCCCTGCTTCCCACTTCGTTACTAGAGAAGAAAAAATGAAAGTCGCTATTGAACGTATTGAAAAAGAACTTGAAGAGCGATTAAAAGAATTGAAAGCTGAAAATAAATTATTAGAAGCACAACGTCTAGAACAACGTACAAATTATGACTTAGAAATGATGAGAGAGATGGGCTTTTGTTCAGGAATAGAGAATTATTCTGTTCATTTAACATTAAGACCACTTGGTTCCACGCCTTATACGTTACTTGATTATTTTGGTGATGATTGGCTTGTAATGATAGATGAGTCGCACGTGACGTTACCACAAATTAGAGGTATGTTCAATGGAGACCAAGCACGTAAAAAAGTACTCGTAGATCATGGTTTCCGTTTACCAAGTGCTATGGATAACCGTCCACTTAAATTTGAAGAATTTGAACAAAAAACTAAACAGCTCGTTTATGTTTCTGCAACACCTGGTCCATATGAAATTGAACATACTGATAAAATGGTAGAACAAATTATTCGACCAACTGGTTTATTAGATCCTAAAATTGATGTTCGACCTACGAAGAATCAAATTGATGATTTACTCAGTGAAATTCAAGAAAGAATTGATAGGAATGAACGTGTGCTTGTTACAACCTTAACTAAAAAAATGAGTGAAGATTTGACAACATATATGAAAGAGGCAGGAATTAAAGTGAATTATCTTCATTCTGAAATCAAAACACTTGAACGTATAGAAATCATACGTGATTTAAGAATGGGCACGTATGATGCTGTAGTAGGTATCAATTTGCTTAGAGAGGGTATTGATATACCTGAAGTGTCGTTAGTAGTTATTTTAGATGCAGATAAAGAAGGATTTTTACGTTCAAATCGTTCACTTATTCAAACTATCGGACGTGCTGCACGTAACGATAAAGGAGAAGTTATCATGTATGCCGATAAGATAACAGACTCTATGCAGTACGCAATTGATGAAACACAGCGTCGTCGAGAAATACAAATGGCACATAACGAAAAATATGGTATTACTCCTAAAACAATCAATAAAAAAATACATGACGTCATTAGTGCTACAGTGGATAATGATGACACAAATGAAAAACAACAAACTGAAGTACCTAAGAAAATGACAAAGAAAGAGCGTCAGAAAACAATTGAAAATATTGAAAAAGAAATGAAAAAAGCAGCTAAAGATTTAGACTTTGAAAGAGCAACAGAATTGAGAGATATGTTATTTGAACTAAAAGCAGAAGGGTGATTATTAAATGAAAGGTCCAAGTATCATAGTTAAAGGTGCAAGAGCACATAACTTAAAAGATATCGATATTGAGTTACCAAAGAACAAACTTATAGTGATGACTGGTCTCTCTGGGTCGGGAAAATCATCACTTGCATTTGACACAATATATGCTGAAGGACAACGTCGCTATGTAGAATCGTTAAGTGCCTACGCACGACAATTTTTAGGACAAATGGATAAGCCGGATGTTGATACCATTGAAGGACTATCACCTGCAATTTCAATTGACCAAAAAACGACAAGTAAAAACCCACGTTCTACAGTAGCTACTGTGACTGAAATATATGATTACATTCGATTATTATATGCACGTGTGGGGAAAGCATTTTGTCCATATCATGGAATCGAAATCGAATCGCAAACTGTGCAGCAAATGGTAGATCGTATATTAGAATTAGAAGAGAGAACTAAAATTCAAATTTTAGCTCCTTTAGTTTCACATAGAAAAGGAAGCCATGAAAAATTAATTGAAGATATTGGTAAAAAGGGATATGTCAGATTACGTGTCGATGGTGAAGTAGTCGATGTAAACGACGTTCCTGCACTAGATAAAAATAAAAATCATACTATTGAAGTAGTTGTAGATCGTTTAGTTGTAAAATCAGGAATAGAAACAAGATTAGCAGATTCAATAGAAACAAGTTTAGAGTTAGGTGAAGGAAACCTTATTGTTGATGTCATTGGTGGAGAAGATCTCAAATTCTCTGAAAATCATGCTTGTCCAATTTGTGGATTTTCTATAGGTGAATTAGAGCCTAGAATGTTTAGTTTTAATAGTCCATTCGGTGCTTGTCCAACATGTGATGGATTAGGTCAAAGACTTACAGTGGATCTAGATTTGGTTGTTCCTGATACTAATAAAACTTTAAATGAAGGTGCGATTGAACCTTGGGAGCCTACAAGTTCCGACTTTTATCCAACATTATTAAAACGAGTATGTGAAGTTTATAAAATTAATATGGATAAGCCATATAAAAAATTGACTGATAGACAAAAAGGTATTCTTATGAATGGGTCAGGCGATAAAGAAATTGAGTTTTCATTTCATAGTCGAAATGGAGGCACACGCCGTAGAAAAATGAAATTTGAAGGCGTAGTCGCTAATATAGATCGACGTTATCACGAATCACCATCAGAATATACACGTGAAATGATGAGTAGATATATGACTGAACTTCCGTGTGAAACATGTCACGGTAAACGTTTAAGTAAAGAAGCACTTTCAGTATATGTTGGTGGATACAATATTGGAGAAGTTGTAGAATATTCAATTAAAAATGCACTCAAATTTTATGAGAATATAGAGTTATCAGAGCAAGACAAAGCGATTGCTAAACAAATTTTAATTGAGATTATTTCAAGATTAACATTTTTAAATAATGTAGGCCTTGATTATTTAACACTGAATCGTTCTTCAGGAACATTATCAGGTGGAGAAGCACAACGTATTCGTCTTGCTACTCAAATTGGATCACGATTGACAGGCGTGCTTTATGTATTAGACGAACCTTCTATCGGGTTACATCAACGCGATAATGATCGTTTAATCAATACATTAAAAGAGATGAGAGATTTAGGTAACACACTAATTGTCGTTGAACATGATGATGATACGATGAGAGCAGCAGATTACCTTGTTGATGTCGGACCTGGTGCAGGTAACCATGGCGGCGAAATTGTCTCAAGTGGGACTCCTAAAAAGGTAATGAAAGACAAGAAATCCTTAACAGGTCAATACTTGAGCGGTAAAAAACGTATTGACGTACCGGAACATCGTAGAGAAATCACGAATCGTAAAATATCAATAAAAGGTGCAAAAAGTAATAATTTAAAAGATGTTGATGTAGATATTCCATTGTCTATAATGACGGTTGTAACAGGTGTTTCTGGATCAGGTAAAAGTTCATTAGTTAATGAAGTGTTATATAAATCATTAGCTCAAACAATTAATAATTCTAAAGTTAAACCTGGAGAGCATGAGGAAATTAAAGGTATTGATCAATTAGATAAGATTATAGATATTGATCAATCACCTATAGGAAGAACACCACGTTCTAATCCGGCGACATATACAGGTGTATTTGATGACATTAGAGATGTTTTTGCTCAAACGAATGAAGCTAAAATTAGAGGATATCAAAAAGGACGCTTTAGTTTTAATGTTAAAGGCGGTCGTTGTGAAGCTTGTAAAGGCGATGGCATCATTAAAATAGAAATGCACTTCTTACCAGATGTATATGTTCCATGCGAAGTGTGTGATGGCAAACGATACAATAGAGAAACTTTAGAAGTCACATATAAAGGGAAAAATATTGCAGATGTATTAGCAATGACAGTAGAAGAAGCGACTTATTTCTTTGAAAATATTCCTAAAATTCATAGAAAATTACAAACACTTGTAGATGTAGGATTAGGCTATATTACTTTAGGACAACAAGCAACCACACTTTCTGGTGGGGAAGCACAACGTGTGAAACTGGCTTCAGAATTACACAAACGTTCTACAGGACGCTCAATTTATATCTTAGATGAACCTACTACAGGTCTTCATGTTGACGATATCAGTCGATTATTAAAAGTATTAAATCGCCTTGTGGAAAATGGAGATACAGTGGTTATTATTGAACATAATTTAGATGTTATTAAAACAGCAGATTATATTATAGATTTAGGACCAGAAGGCGGCGAAGGTGGCGGTACTATCGTTGCAACTGGAACGCCAGAAGACATTGCAAGTGTGGAAGCTTCTTATACTGGTAAGTATTTAAAAACAGTGTTAGAACGTGATAAAGTGCGAGATGAATAAAATAGCATTTAATGTGCGATAGTGTTTTTTTAGAGTACAAATGAAGTAGAATATCATTTTACTGATTTTGAAAAAAGGAGTAGAAAAATCATTTTCTACTCCTTTTTTATATAACATATTGTTATATTTTTGATATGATAAGAGATGAATTAATTCAAGGGAATTTTGAGGTGAACTCATGTTAACGACAGATAGATTGGTTAAAGTATTAAAACTGAAGCTATTTACTGGAGAAAAAGGATTAAATAAAACGATTAAAAACATTGATATTTCTAGACCTGGTTTAGAAATGGCAGGTTATTTTTCTCATTATGCAGCAAATCGTATTCAATTATTAGGTACCACTGAATTATCATTTTACAATTTATTACCAGATGAAGAAAGACGGGGACGAATGAGAAAATTATGTCGTCCTGAAACGCCAGCAATTATTGTGACAAGAGGATTAGAGCCACCTCAGGAACTGATTGAAGCGGCTCAAGAAATGGATACACCTTTGATTGTTTCTAAAGATGCTACAACAAGTTTAATGAGTCGATTAACGACATTTTTAGAACATGAGTTAGCTAAAACGACCTCTCTACACGGTGTTTTAGTAGACGTATATGGTGTAGGAGTATTAATTACAGGAGACTCTGGCATCGGGAAAAGTGAAACAGCATTAGAATTAGTAAAGCGAGGTCATCGTTTAGTAGCAGACGATAATGTTGAAATCCGTGAAATTACGAAAGACGAATTGGTTGGTACACCACCTAAGTTAATTGAACATTTATTAGAAATACGTGGACTAGGAATTATCAATGTCATGACTTTATTTGGAGCGGGGTCAATTCTAACCCAAAAACAAATACGGTTAAATATAAATCTTGAAAATTGGGATAAGAATAAATTATATGATCGCGTTGGATTAAATGAAGAAACATTAAAGATTTTAGATACAGAAATAACTAAAAAAACAATCCCTGTAAGACCAGGAAGAAACGTTGCTGTTATTATAGAAGTAGCTGCAATGAATTATCGTTTAAATATCATGGGTATTAATACAGCTGAAGAATTTAATCAACGTTTGAATGAAGAAATTATCAAGAATGGGAATCAGAATGAAGGGAAATAGTATATGCTTTTTAATTTGAATTATATCAATCCTACTGCTATCGATATAGGTCCTTTATCGATAAAATGGTATGGAATTATTATTGCAGTAGGAATATTAATAGGATATTTTATTGCTCAAGAAAGCTTGAAATCTATAGGATTACATAAAGATACATTAGTAGATATTATCTTTTATTGTGCAATTTTCGGATTTCTAGTTGCAAGAATTTATTTTGTTATATTTCAATGGCCTTATTATATGGAAAATCCATCAGAAATACCTAAAATTTGGCATGGCGGGATAGCTATTCACGGTGGATTAATAGGTGGCTTTATTACTGGAATTATTCTATGTAAATTGAAAAATCTTAATCCTTTTCAAATTGGAGACATTGTTGCACCAAGTATTATATTAGCTCAAGGTATAGGGCGATGGGGCAATTTTATGAATCATGAAGCTCATGGCGGACCAGTATCAAGAACATTTCTAGAAAGCATGCATATTCCAGAATTTATTATTCGAAATATGTATATTGAAGGTGTATACTATCATCCTACTTTTTTATATGAATCTATTTGGGATATACTTGGATTTATTATATTAATTACCCTTAGAAAGCATCTACGCGTTGGAGAAACATTTTCATTATATCTCATTTGGTATTCAATAGGACGCTTCTTTATTGAAGGATTACGAACAGACAGTTTAATGTTAACAAGTCATATTCGCGTAGCTCAACTTGTTTCAGTTATTTTAATGATTATGGGTATTATTTTAATTATCTATCGTCGAATCAAACATCAACCAGTTATTTATAAAAATGCTGGACCATTAACTTGGAATTCAAGAGTGAAGGTAAAATAATGAGACGATTAACTATTATTAATACACAGTCGATGAATCCCTTATGGCGCATTTACCAATTTGTTCGTTTTTCTAAAGTGTTAAAAAATACAGTAATAATAGAAATAAGTCGCTTTATTCCTTTTTTAAATGTAAAACGTTATATTTATATTCATTTCTTGAAGATGTCAATTGGGGAACGAACTGCATTTGCCTATAAGGTAATGCCTGATATTTTTCATCCCCAGTTAATATCTATTGGCAGTAATACTGTTATTGGTTATAATACAACAATATTAACGCATGAAATTTTAGTAAATGAGTATCGTTATGGACGAGTGGACATTGGTTCTCATACTTTAATTGGAGCAAATGTGACCATTTTACCTGGGGTGAAAATCGGTCATAACGTTATAATTAAAGCAGGTACTATCGTCTCTAAAGATGTTCCCGATGATACTATTGCTTTTGGAAACCCCATGCAAATTCATAATAAATAAGAAAGTGGTGACAAAGCATGGCACGAAAGGAACAAAAAATTATTCCAATGACTTTTGATGAGAATTTTTATCGAAAGATGGCAGATCAAAAATATAAACAGAGAGATTATAGAAAAGCAGCTGAATATTATAGAAATGTGCTAGATTTGTCACCTGAAGATTTTGATATAAGACTTAAGTATGCCGATTGTTTAAATGAATTGAATTTGAATAAAAAAGCAGAAAAAATGTTTTATGAAAGCATTATAAATGATCATAATGTAGCAGAAAGTTATTATCAATTGAGTCAACTGAATATTAAACTTAACGAGCCAAACAAGGCCTTCTTGTTTGGTATTAATTATGTAATTTTATCAAATGATGATTCTTTTAGAGAAGAATTAGAAAAAATGTTCGAAGTTTCTTATATTGAAGAAAATAAAATTGAAATGGAAGCACAATTATTTGCAGTTCAATTATTATTTCAATATTTATTCGCTCAAGGACGTTTACAAGAAGCACGAACGTATATTTTAAAACAAAACGATGATATTCAGTCGCATCGCGTTATTAGAAATTTACTAGCAATGTGTTATCTTTATTTGAGTGAATATGAGATTGCTAGAGAATTATTCGAAACATTGCTTGCTGAAGATAACTCGGATGTACATGCACTATGTCATTATACATTGCTATTATATAATACTAATGAAACAGAGAAGTATCACAAATATATAAAAATATTAAATAAAGTGATGCCGATGAACGAAGATGAAAGTTTTAAGTTAGGTATTGTACTAAGTTATCTCAAACAGTACAAAGCGTCTCAACAACTTTTATTACCTTTATATAAAAAGGGTAAGTTTGTTTCAATTCAAATGTTTAATGCTTTAAGCTATAACTATTATTACTTAGGAAATAAAAAACAAAGTAAATTATTTTGGGATAAATTATTGCAAATTTCTGAAGTAGATGTTGGATATGCCCCATGGGTATTAGAAGAAAGTAAATATACATTTGAACAAAAAATATTACCTTTATTATTAGATGATGACAGTCATTATCGATTATATGGCGTATTTTTATTAAATCAGTTAAACGGAAAAGAAATACTAATGACTGAAGACATTTGGTCAGTATTGGAAAACATGAATGACTATGAAAAGTTATATTTAACTTACTTAGTTCAAGGATTACATTTAAATAAGCTTGATTTTATTCATAAAGGATTAAAGAAAATGTATGACGTTGAAGAACTATCGTTTGATACAGAATTATTTGTCAGTTGGATTGATAAAGGAGAAGCTTTAATCGTTGAAGGCGTTAATTTTAAAGAGTTAAATAGATATATTGCGGCACATGTTTATTTATATTACCGTTATCATAAAAAGCGTATAACTAAAAAGAAGATTATTGAAATTTTTAATACTACAAGATATAAATTAGATAACGCAATTGATAAATTATTGAGCATATAAATTTATGAAAAGCAAATAATACTATATAATGCGCGTATTAATATAAACATAGGAGGTATAAAAATGAACGAAGTAGATTTTGATGTTGCGATAATTGGGGCTGGACCAGCTGGAATGACTGCTGCAGTTTATGCATCACGTGCAAATCTAAATACAGTGATGATTGAACGTGGTATGCCTGGAGGACAAATGGCAAATACGGAAGAAGTTGAAAATTTTCCAGGGTTTGAAATGATTACAGGTCCAGATTTATCAACAAAAATGTTTGAACATGCGAAAAAATTTGGTGCTTCTTATCAATATGGAGATATCAAATCAATTGAAGATAATGGCGATCACAAAGTGATTAATCTAGGAAATAAAACTATAACAGCTAGAGCAGTGATTATTTCAACAGGTGCAGAATATAAAAAAATTGGTGTTCCTGGTGAACAAGAATTAGGTGGCCGTGGCGTAAGTTATTGTGCAGTATGTGATGGTGCATTCTTTAAAAACAAAAATATATTTGTTATTGGTGGAGGCGATTCAGCGGTAGAAGAGGGCGCATTCCTTACTAAATTCGCTGATAAAGTAACAATTGTTCACCGAAGAGACGAATTAAGAGCCCAAAAAATTCTACAAGATCGTGCATTTAAAAATGAAAAAATTGATTTTATTTGGAGTCACACTTTGAAATCAATTAATGAAAAAGATGGAAAAGTTGGATCTGTAACGTTAGTTTCAACAAAAGATGCGTCTGAACAAACGTTAGATGCAGACGGTGTATTTATTTATATTGGGATGAAACCTTTAACAGCACCATTTAATAACTTAGGTATTACAAATGATATGGGTTATATTATTACAAAAGATGATATGACTACTTCTGTACCAGGGATTTTTGCAGCTGGAGACGTGAGAGATAAAGGATTACGTCAAATCGTAACTGCTACAGGTGATGGTAGTATTGCTGCACAAAGTGCAATTGATTATATCGAAGAATTAAAAGATAAAGAAGAAGCTTAAGGGATTAATTAAAGCTAGAATAATCACTTCTGATAGAAGTATTATTACTAGCTTTTTTCTTAGCAGTAAAGTCGATACAAATTGTTAGCAAGGTAAAAATATATGCTATGATGTTATATAAATACATGTATGCTTAAATGGATGGTGCTTAGAATGGTTAATCAAATAAATGATGAAATGAGCAAAAGTGAACTATTAGTTGTTACAGGATTGTCTGGCGCTGGTAAATCATTAGTTATTCAATGTTTAGAAGATATTGGCTTTTTCTGTGTAGATAATTTACCACCTATATTACTACCTAAACTTGTGGAGTTAATGGAGCAAGGTAACCCTTCACTTCAAAAAGTAGCAATTGCAATTGATTTAAGAGGAAAAGAGTTATTTAAATCACTTATAAATGAAATTGATGTAATTAAAACGAGAAATGATGTAATTGTAGATGTTATGTTTTTAGAAGCTACAACTGAAAAATTAATTTCTAGATATAAAGAATCACGTAGAGCGCACCCTTTAAATCAAAATGGTCAAATGTCTTTAATTGATTCAATTCTAGAAGAACAACAATTACTTTCAAATATTAGATCAATAGCGAATTATATTATTGATACAACAGAGTTAAAGCCCAAAGAATTAAAAGAAAGAATCAAACGTCATTTCGCCGATGAAAAAATGAATTCATTTAGTATTAATGTAACTAGTTTTGGATTTAAACATGGTATTCAGAAAGATGCTGATTTAGTATTCGATGTACGCTTTTTGCCTAATCCATATTATGTTGAAGACTTGAGACCGATGACTGGAGAAGATGAAGCAGTTTATAATTATGTGATGAAATGGAAAGAAACTGAAACTTTCTTTGAAAAACTAATGGATTTACTTATTTTTATGATTCCAGGCTATAAAAAAGAGGGTAAATCACAACTGGTTATAGCAATAGGTTGTACTGGCGGACAACATCGCTCTGTAGCCTTAGCTAAACGTATCGGAGAAGAGTTAAATGATATATTTGATTATAATGTGTACGTTCATCATAGAGATGCACATATTGAAAGTGGCGTGAAGAAATGAAACAGTTGAAAGTAGTACTAATCGGAGGAGGCACAGGACTCTCAGTACTAGCTAGAGGGTTACGAGAATATCCAATAGATATTACTGCTATTGTTACAGTTGCAGATGATGGTGGTAGTACAGGTAAAATTAGAGATGAAATGTCTATTCCTGCTCCAGGAGATATTAGAAATGTCATTGCAGCGCTAAGTGATGCAGAACCAATTCTAGAAGAATTATTTCAGTATCGTTTTGAAGAACATCAAATTGAAGGTCACTCATTAGGTAATTTATTACTTGCAGCACTTACAAATATAAAAAATGACTTTGGTCATGCAGTGAAAGAATTAAGTAAAATTTTAAACATTAAAGGAAAAGTGATTCCATCTACTAATACTAATGTTATGTTAAATGCTGTTTTAGAAGATGGTGAGATTGTTAAAGGTGAATCTAAAATACCTAAAAAAAATAAAAAAATTCGACGTGTCTATTTAGAACCATCTAATGTAGAACCCATGCAGGAAGCCGTTGATGCTTTACAAGAAGCGGATTTAATTGTTCTAGGTCCTGGTTCACTGTATACAAGTGTAATTTCAAATTTGTGTATTGAAGGTATTTCTAAAGCAATCATAAGTTCACAAGCACCGAAATTATACATTTCTAATATTATGACTCAACCAGGAGAAACAAATGATTATGATGTCTACGATCATGTTAAAGCTATTCATCAACATGCTGGTGAACCATTTATTGATTATGTTATTTGTAGTAATGATGCATTTGATGAACAGATTCTTCAACGATATAAAGAACGTAATGCTCATCCTGTAAGTACGAATAAAATAAAATTAACAGAAAATAATATTAAAATGATTACTTCTAAAAATCTTGTAGAAATTTATGACCATGTCTTTGTTCGTCATAATACAAAGGTACTTGCTAAACTTGTATATGATTTAGCACTTGAATTAACAAGTACAATTCAATTTAAACCTAAAAAATAAATTTTAATGAATTTAAAAATAATTTGATATAGAGTGTTATATATTTTGAGATGTTAATTACATATAATAATGATGATGAGAAAAGGAGGGAGCATCAATGAGTTTTGCATCAGATATGAAAAATGAATTGACCCGCATTGAAGTCGATGAAAGTAATGCTAAAGCTGAACTTAGCGCTTTGATTCGGATGAACGGTGCACTCAGTTTATCTAATCAACAATTTGTAATTAATGTTCAAACTGAAAATGCGACTACGGCTCGAAGAATATATTCATTAATTAAGCGTATTTTTAATGTCGAAGTAGAAATTTTAGTACGAAAAAAAATGAAATTAAAAAAGAATAATATCTACATTTGTCGAACTAAAGTACGTGCTAAAGAAATACTTGATAAATTAGGTATTTTAAAAAATGGTATTTTCGTTCATGACATTGATGCGAGTATGATTAAAGATGATGAAATGCGTAGAAGCTATTTAAGAGGGGCATTTTTAGCGGGTGGATCAGTAAATAATCCAGAAACCTCTTCCTACCATTTAGAAATTTTTTCTCAATATGAAGGACATGCTGAGGGATTAACTAAACTAATGAACAGTTATGGACTGAATGCTAAGCATTTAGAACGAAAAAAAGGAAGTATTTCTTATTTGAAAGAAGCGGAGAAAATTTCTGAGTTTTTAAGTTTGATAGGGGGGTACCAAGCACTATTAAAATTTGAAGATGTAAGAATAGTGAGAGATATGAGAAACTCTGTCAATAGATTAGTAAATTGTGAAACAGCTAATTTAAATAAAACTGTGAGTGCAGCTATGAAACAAGTACAAAGCATTCAATTAATTGATGAAGAAATAGGTTTAGATAATTTACCTGATCGTTTAAGAGAGATTGCAAAATTACGAGTAGAACATCAAGAAATTTCTTTGAAAGAATTAGGAGAAATGATATCAAATGGGCCTATTTCTAAATCAGGAGTAAATCATCGCTTACGAAAATTAAATGAACTCGCTGATAAAATTAGAAATGGAGAAAAAGTCGAATTATAAAATAAAATGTGTTTTAAGAAATAGGATGAAACATTAATATAACGTTTCATTCTATTTCTTAATAATAGCCCCCTCGAGAGGAATCGAACCTCTATCTTAAGAACCGGAATCTTACGTGCTATCCATTACACTACGAGGAGTATAATATAAAAACTAATTTCTGTACTAAATATATAATTAACAGTACAATTTGAATATATGAATAGTGTATAAAATTATAAAAAGCAACGTCAAATAAAAGTAAAAGTATTCTTTTTGACCATTTTTGACTTTTGTTGTAAAATAAATATAACAGTTAATTACAAGGAGGAAATATAATGAATTTAATTCCTACAGTTATTGAAACAACAAATCGCGGTGAACGCGCATATGATATTTATTCTCGTCTATTAAAAGACCGCATTATTATGTTAGGCTCAGCAATTGATGATAATGTTGCAAATTCAATTGTATCACAATTATTATTCTTACAAGCTCAAGATTCTGAAAAAGATATTTATTTATACATTAATTCTCCAGGTGGTAGTGTAACAGCAGGATTTGCTATTTACGATACAATTCAACACATTAAACCAGATGTACAAACAATTTGTATTGGTATGGCTGCGTCAATGGGATCATTCTTATTAGCAGCTGGTACAAAAGGTAAACGTTTTGCCTTACCAAACGCTGAAGTTATGATTCATCAACCATTAGGTGGCGCTCAAGGTCAAGCGACAGAAATTGAAATTGCTGCTAACCATATCTTAAAAACACGTGAAAAATTAAATCGTATTTTAGCTGAACGTACAGGTCAAAGTATTGAAAGAATTCAAAAAGATACTGATCGTGATAACTTCTTAACTGCTGATGAAGCAAAAGAATATGGTTTAATTGATCACGTAATGCAACCTGAAGATATGTAAATAGAATTGTTTAATATGTAAAAAAGGAAGAGCATTGATGCTCTTCCTTTTTTATGGTTTTTTAGTTTTTAATAAATATTGTATAGCTACAAACCCTAATAATAATCCTATAATAATAAAGAAAAAAGATAAAAGTACCATAATGATACTCTTTTCGAAAGCAAAGACACCATTTAAAATTAAAAATATACTAGCGATAAGTAGTAAGATATACGTTAACTTGTTGTCATTCATCACTAAATCTCCAATTACTATTCGTTAATTAAGTCTTCAAGTGCAACTTTTAAATTATTATACCTAAAATTAAACCCTAATGCTTCTAATTTATTAGGTAAGACTTTTTGAGTATCGAGAACTACTGTCGACATTTCTCCTAGTACAGCACGCATAATTAATGATGGCACCCACGTTTCATGTGGTTTATGCATCGTACGTCCAAGCGTATAACCAAATAAATTTTGACGTTCAGGAATTGGAGAAGCCATATTAAATGGACCTTTTGCATTTGATTCGTCAATTGTAAATAAAATCGCACGCACTAAGTCATCTATGTGAATCCAAGAATACCATTGATGTCCAGAACCTAATTTACCGCCTACGTAGAATTTATATGGTAGTTTCATCGTTTGAAGTGCGCCACCTTCAGAAGACAAAATCATACTAAATCTTCCTAATACAACACGTGTACCAAAATTTTCGAAACGACGAGCAAATCGTTCCCATTGATAAACGACATCTGACAGGAAATCAAAAGGAAGTGTTTGATATTGTTCTGTATAAGTTCGATATAAACTTGGAGGATAATAACCCATAGCGCTTGCATTAAAAAGCACTTCAGGTTTATGTTGACGTTGCTCAAATAAATGAACTAAAGATTCAGTCGATTGAATACGACTTGTCATAATCATTTGTTTGTAAGAGGGTGTCCAACGTTTATTTAATGTAGCGCCTGCTAAATTAATAACTACATCAATATCTGGCACTTGATTTTCCCATCCTTTTTTAGACCAGTTAACATACGTAATCTTAGGCTCATCACTTTGTTTATCACTACGAGTTAAAATTGTAATATGAGCCTCTCTTTTTTTTATTTCATTTACTAAGTGACTACCTACCATTCCAGTTCCACCAGTAATTAAAAATTGTTTCATTTACTAACACCTCATTTTTTATAAAGAAAATAAATTTTTTTAATGACAATGTAGAGAAAGATGCTCAAAAAGCATTCAAGATTTATTCAATAATATGTCATTAACTTTAGAAAATACGGTCATTAAATTTACCTAAATTTAGCTATAATATAAGTATAGCTTTGCCATAGAGAATAGTAGAATATTTAAAAAGTATGTTTACACCTTTAATATAATAATATACAAAACAAAAGTCATTTTAATTTCTTTCTATTCTCTTTCAAGTTTCTATTATATTACTTTATAAATAAGATTAAGAATAATATGATTATAGGAACTAAAATGCCAATAAATATATCAAATTTTGAATTTTTACTTTCATCAAAATCATCATTACTTAACATCATAGATTTAATTTTATTGCTTGAAGGATTTTTAAATAATGTGTTAAAAGTATCTTTTTTCATTTTGTCACTCCAAAATTTACTTTATATTGATAGTGTAGTTATTTATATATGATGTTATCATATATAATTGAATGAGTATTTCATTTATATATGTACTTAAGTGTTTTTTTATTTTTTTAAAAGGAAATAACGTAAAATAGATTGCTATATTAAAGGATGAATAGATAATTAAGAAGTGAGGGAGTCCATGTCAAAAAAAAATAGAAATCTTAAAGACTATGAAGCACATGAAAAGAAAAAAATGAGTGGTATTTCTAAAATAATTAGTACACTTATTGTGCTTCTATTACTTGGTGGATTAGTGTTTGCAGTTTTTTCTTTTGTAGATAATTCAAACAGAGTCAATGAACGTTTAAATAATCAATCAACGGAAGAACATAAACATAAGAAAGATAAAGATACTGAAAGTGATAAAAAGAACGAAGAAAGTACGCAAGAAAATACAACAAGTGAAAACAATACAAATAATAGTAAGGAAAATAAATTAGATAACGTAAAAAATCCAAATGTCACTGATAACTATTCTAATAAGCAAAGTAATTCAATAAGAGTACAACCTACTAATCAAGGTAAAACAGCACAAACACAACAATCTTCTAAAGAAACACCTACAAAACAACCTAGTACAAATCAAATTCAAAGTACTCAACAAAAAGAAAACTCACAAACTCAAGAAAAAGCAACGCAAGAAGAAACAAATAAATCAACTGAAAGCACTCAGTCAAGTCGATCTTCTCGTTCTAATGCTTCAACTGAAACATCACAACATAATTCAAGTAACAATGACACAACTACTACACAAGAACGAGCTAATACAAATCAATCATCACAAACACAAAAATCAACGACGCAACCATCTACTGCCGAGCCTAAAACACAATCATCTAGTTCAACAAATTCAGAATCAAAAAGTAATACCCAACAATCTCAGAGATCTTCAAACGAAGAATAAAAAAAGACCTAGGTATATACACATTTTACCATGTGTGTATCTCTAGGTTTTTTTAAAATATCCAGTTGAGCAAGAACGTTAAGATAATTGAAAGAACAATCGATATAAAAATGGAAGAGAAACAACCAAAAGGACAACCACAACCATAGTGATATCGTATTGTATTGTGATGTTCAGACATATCTCGATATTCTTGTTCTCTTTTAAAATAGTCATCATCTTTATATCTATTATCAGAAGGATCTAAAACTTCTACATCCTTATTGTCTTTATATTTCAAAGTGATTCCTCCTATCTAGTTAATTTTCAATTATAATTCATCATTTTTGAAAAACCTATAAAGTTAACTCTATTGCATTTACTATACCCTATTTTAAATATTTAACAGATTATTTAAAATAATAAGGGTTTTCGCTTGCTTTTTTATAACGACAATAGTAGTATTGCAATTGTAAAGAGGTTGAATTTTGTCCCACCCGGGACAAAAAAAGTCAAACCCCCTCTAACTCTCGATTACCTTTTGAGAAAAATAGGAGGAAGGTAGTAGTGAAAGACCTGATTAAACTACAACAAAAGTTGGTTCCTGACTTAGTTGATAAAATGTATCGACGTTTCTCTATCTTAACGACAATTTCAAATAATGAACCTGTTGGGCGTAGAAGTTTAAGCGAACATATGGATATTACAGAAAGAGTCTTAAGAACAGAAACAGACATATTAAAAAAGCAAAATCTTATACAAGTAAAATCAACTGGTATGGAAATCACCGAGGAAGGTACAAAAGTACTTAATCAATTAAGTGATTACTTTAAAGTGTATAAAGATGATAATCATTATGCTAAACATATTAAGTCCAACTTTGGAGTTAAAGAAGTATATGTCATACCTGGAAATGCTGACATGCATGAAGAAGTTAAGTCTGAGATGGGTAGACAAGCAGGTCATTTACTAGAAGATATATTGTATGAAGATGCAATTGTATCAGTGACAGGCGGATCAACAATGGCTAATGTTAGCCGAGCAATGCATTTATTACCATTTAATGTGTTTTTTGTTCCGGCACGTGGTGGTCTTGGTGAAAATATGGTTTATCAAGCAAATACAATTGCAGCAAGTATGGCACAACAAAGTGGTGGGTATTATACTACCCTATATGTACCAGATAATGTAAGCGAATCAACATATAATACATTACTGATGGAACCATCAGTTGTGCACACATTAGAAAAGATTAAACAAGCAAATATAACAATACACGGTATTGGTGATGCGCTGAAGATGGCGCATCGTAGACAATCATCTGATGAGGTGATTGAAAGACTTCAACATCATCAAGCCGTCGGAGAAGCTTTCGGATATTATTTTGACGCTCAAGGTCATGTAGTTCAAAAAGTAAAAACTATTGGATTACAACTTGAAGATTTAGAAAGCAAAGAATTTATATATGCTGTTGCTGGCGGCATGTCTAAGGGAGAAGCTATCAAAGCATATCTCAGTATTGCTCCCAAAAATACAATATTAATTACTGATGAAGCAGCAGCTAAAGTAATACTAAATAAGGAATAAAAAGTTATTTAACTTTTTAAATATCATTTTAAAGGAGGCCATTATAATGGCAGTAAAAGTAGCAATTAATGGTTTTGGTAGAATTGGTCGTTTAGCATTCAGAAGAATTCAAGACGTAGAAGGTATTGAAGTAGTTGCAGTAAACGACTTAACAGACGACGAAATGTTAGCTCATTTATTAAAATATGACACTATGCAAGGTCGCTTTAACGGAGACGTAGAAGTTGTTGAAGGTGGTTTCCGTGTAAATGGTAAAGAAGTTAAATCTTTTGAAGAACCAGATGCAAGTAAATTACCATGGGGCGATTTAGATATCGACGTAGTATTAGAATGTACTGGTTTCTATACAGAAAAAGAAAAAGCTGAAGCACACATTAATGCAGGAGCTAAAAAAGTATTAATTTCTGCTCCAGCTAAAGGTGATGTTAAAACTATCGTATTTAACACAAACCACAAAGATTTAGACGGATCTGAAACAGTAGTATCAGGTGCTTCATGTACTACAAACTCATTAGCACCAGTTGCTAAAGTTTTAAATGACGAATTTGGTATTGTTGAAGGTTTAATGACAACTATTCACGCTTACACTGGCGACCAAATGACTCAAGATGGTCCACACAAAAAAGGTGACAAACGTCGTGCACGTGCAGCAGCACAAAACATCGTACCTAACTCAACAGGTGCAGCTAAAGCTATCGGTAAAGTAATTCCTGAAATCGATGGTAAATTAGATGGTGGAGCACAACGTGTACCAGTAGCTACTGGTTCATTAACTGAAGTAACAGTTGTATTAGAAAAAGAAGTAACAGTTGAAGATGTTAACAAAGCAATGAAAAATGCTGCTGACGAATCATTCGGTTACACTGAAGATGAAATCGTATCATCAGATATTGTTGGTATGAACTTTGGTTCATTATTCGATGCAACTCAAACTCGTGTCATCTCAGTTGGCGACAAACAATTAGTTAAAGTAGCTGCTTGGTATGACAACGAAATGTCTTATACTTCTCAATTAGTACGTACTTTAGAATATTTAGCTGAATTAACTAAATAATTTCGTAGCCTAGTTTAATAAAAACTTGTGCTCAGTACACTTATATAAAATGTTGAATGAAGTTAGCTTATGAGTAAGCGGGGAGCACTAACGCTTCTCCGCTTATTTTTATATTAATAATTCCTATTTAAAGGAGGAAATTATAATGGCAAAAAAAATTGTTTCTGATTTAGACTTAAAAGGGAAAGTTGTACTTGAACGTGCTGATTTTAATGTACCTTTAAAAAACGGTGAAATTACAAATGATAACCGTATTGTTCAAGCTTTACCAACAATTAAATATATTTTAGAACAAGGCGGTAAATTAGTATTATTCTCTCATTTAGGTAAAGTTAAAGAAGAAAGTGATAAAAAAGAGTTAACTTTAAAACCAGTAGCGGATTCATTAACTGAAAAATTAGGCAAAGAAGTTGTGTTTATTCCAGAAACACGCGGTGAAAAATTAGAATCTGCAATTAAAAATTTAAATGAAGGCGATGTATTATTAGTTGAAAATACTCGTTTTGAAGATTTAGATGGTAAAAAAGAATCTAAAAATGATCCTGAATTAGGTAAGTATTGGGCATCATTAGGTGATGTGTTTGTAAATGATGCATTTGGTACTGCACACCGTGAACATGCTTCAAATGTTGGTATTTCTACTCATCTAGAAACAGCTGCAGGCTACCTAATGGAAAAAGAAATTAAATTTATCGGTGGTGTGGTAAATGATCCACATAAACCAGTTGTGGCTATTTTAGGTGGTGCTAAAGTATCTGACAAAATTGGTGTTATTAAAAATTTAGTGAATATCGCTGATAAAATCATTATTGGTGGCGGTATGGCATATACATTTTTAAAAGCACAAGGTAAAGAAATTGGTCTATCTTTATTAGAAGAAGATAAAATTGACTTTGCTAAAGAACTTTTAGAAAAAAATGGCGATCAAATTGTATTACCTGTTGATTGTAAAGTAGCTAAAGAATTTTCAAATGATGCTAAAATCACTGAAGTGTCTATTGATGAAATTCCAAGTGATCAAGAAGCAATGGATATTGGACCAAAAACAATCGAGTTATTTACTAAAGAATTACAAGGTGCTCACACAGTAGTATGGAACGGACCTATGGGTGTATTTGAATTTAGTAATTTTGCTAAAGGTACAATCGGTGTATGTAAAGCAATTGCTAACTTAGAAGATGCAATCACAATTATCGGCGGCGGTGATTCAGCAGCGGCTGCAATTTCACTAGGATTTGAAGATGATTTCACTCATATTTCAACTGGTGGCGGTGCTTCATTAGAATACCTTGAAGGTAAAGAATTACCTGGTATCAAAGCAATTAACGATAAATAATATTTATTTGAATAATAAAAATGTTTCTTTTATGATTTTCATGGGAAAACAATAAAAGAACGTAAATATTTATAATTAAGTTTAAATTTATTAATAATAGGAGTGTCAATAATGAGAAAACCAATCATAGCTGGTAACTGGAAAATGAATAAAACAGTTCAAGAAGCTAAAGACTTTGTAAACAATTTACCTACATTACCTGATGAAAAGGAAGTTGAATCAGTAATTTGTGCGCCAACAATTCAATTAGATGCATTAATCTCTCTAGTGAATGATGGCAAAGCAAAAGGATTAAAAATTGGTGCTCAAAACACTTATTTTGAAGATTATGGTGCATATACAGGAGAAACTTCTCCAGTAGCATTAGCTGATTTAGGTGTTAAATATGTCGTTATTGGACATTCAGAACGTCGTGAATTATTCCATGAAACAGATGAAGATGTAAATAAAAAAGCACATGCAGTATTTAATCATGGAATGACACCAATTATTTGTGTTGGTGAAACAGATGAAGAAAGAGAAAATGGCAAAGCTAACGAAGTAGTAAGCAACCAAGTAAAAGAAGCAGTAAAAGGCTTGTCAGAAGATCAACTTAAAGAAGTTGTTATTGCTTATGAACCAATTTGGGCAATCGGTACTGGTAAATCAGCTACTTCAGAAGATGCAAATGAAATGTGTGCACAAGTACGTAAAACAGTAGCAGACGTGTCTAGTCAAGATGTAGCTGATGCGACTCGTATTCAATATGGTGGTAGTGTGAAACCAAATAATGTTAAAGAATATATGGCTCAATCAGATATCGATGGTGCATTAGTTGGTGGCGCATCACTTAAAGTAGATGATTTTGTACAATTGTTAGAAGGTGCTAAATAATTATGGCTAAACAACCAACAGCATTAATTATTTTAGACGGTTTTGCTAACCGTGAAAGTGAACATGGTAATGCAGTAAAACAAGCGCATAAACCAAATTTTGATCGTTATTACAACAAATATCCTACGACTCAAATTGAAGCAAGTGGTTTAGATGTTGGTCTTCCTGAAGGTCAAATGGGTAACTCTGAAGTAGGTCATATGAATATAGGTGCAGGCCGTATTGTCTATCAAAGTTTAACTCGTATTAATAAATCCATTGAAGATGGTGATTTCTACGAAAATGAAGTGTTAGGTAAAGCAGCTCAACACGTTAAAGATCACGATTCAGCATTACATGTATTTGGTTTACTTTCAGATGGCGGTGTTCACAGTCATTACAAACATTTATTTGCATTATTAGAACTTGCTAAACAAAAAGGTTTAGATAAAGTGTATGTACATGCATTTTTAGATGGTCGTGATGTAGATCAAAAATCAGCAATTAAATATATTGAAGAAACAGAAGCTAAATTCAAAGAACTTGGTGTAGGTCAATTCGCATCAATTTCAGGTCGTTATTACGCAATGGACCGTGATAAACGTTGGGATCGTGAAGAAAAAGCTTATAATGCTATTCGCAATTTCGAAGGACCTTCTTATGCGAACGCTAAAGAAGGTGTAGAAGCGAATTATGCAAATGATGTTACAGATGAATTTGTTGAACCTTTCATAGTTGAAGGACAAAATGAAGGTGTTCAAGATGGTGATGCTGTTATCTTCTTCAATTTCCGTCCTGATAGAGCAGCACAATTATCTGAAATATTTACAAATAAAGCATTTGACGGCTTTAAAGTTGAGCGTGTAAATGATTTATTCTATGCAACGTTTACTAAATACAATGATAATGTTGATGCAGAAGTCGTATTTGAAAAAGTTGATTTAACGAATACAATTGGTGAAGTTGCTCAAAATAATAATTTAAAACAATTACGTATTGCAGAAACTGAAAAATACCCACATGTTACTTATTTCATGAGTGGGGGACGTAATGAAGAATTTGAAGGTGAACGTCGTCGCTTAATCGATTCACCTAAAGTTGCTACGTATGATTTAAAACCTGAAATGAGTGCATACGAAGTTAAAGATACATTGTTAGAAGAGTTAGACAAAGGTGATTTAGATTTAATTATTTTAAACTTTGCTAACCCTGACATGGTAGGTCATAGTGGTATGCTTGAACCAACCATCAAAGCAATTAAAGCAGTAGATGAATGTTTAGGTGAAGTGGTTGATAAAATTTTAGATATGAATGGCTATGCAATTATTACAGCTGATCATGGTAACTCAGATCAAGTTTTAACTGATGATGATCAACCTATGACTACTCATACTACAAACCCAGTTCCGGTAATTGTTACTAAAGAAGATGTAACATTACGTGAAACTGGTCGTTTAGGTGACTTAGCACCTACATTACTAGACTTATTAAATGTTGAACAACCGTCAGACATGACAGGTGAATCTTTAATTAAGCATTAGTAAAACTGTAAATGATAAGATGATTTAATATTATTCTTTAATATTAAGTCATCTTAGTATAAATATTTTATTAAATAACAAAAAATAGTTATAATAATTAAGGAATCTAAATTTAAAGGAGATTATTTATTATGCCAATTATTACAGATGTTTATGCTCGCGAAGTATTAGACTCACGTGGTAACCCAACAGTTGAAGTTGAAGTATTAACTGAAAGTGGTGCTTTTGGTCGTGCTTTAGTACCTTCAGGTGCTTCTACTGGTGAACACGAAGCAGTTGAATTACGTGATGGAGATAAATCACGTTATAGCGGTAAAGGCGTTACAAAAGCTGTTGAAAATGTAAACGAAATTATCGCTCCAGAAATCGTTGAAGGTGAATTTTCAGTTTTAGATCAAGTATCAATTGATAAAATGATGATTCAATTAGACGGAACACCTAACAAAGGTAAATTAGGTGCAAACGCTATTTTAGGTGTATCTATTGCCGTTGCACGCGCAGCAGCTGACTTATTAGGTCAACCATTATACAAATATTTCGGTGGATTTAACGGTAAACAATTACCAGTCCCAATGATGAATATTGTTAACGGTGGTTCTCACTCAGATGCACCAATTGCATTCCAAGAATTTATGATTTTACCAACTGGTGCTGAATCATTTAAAGAAGCATTACGTTGGGGTGCTGAAATTTTCCATAACTTAAAATCAATTTTAAGTGAACGTGGATTAGAAACTGCTGTAGGTGACGAAGGTGGTTTCGCTCCAAGATTTGACGGTACTGAAGATGCAGTTGAAACAATCATTAAAGCGATTGAAAAAGCTGGTTACAAACCAGGCGAAGATGTATTCTTAGGATTTGACTGTGCTTCATCTGAATTCTATGAAAATGGTGTATATGACTACACTAAATTCGAAGGTGAACATGGTGCGAAACGTAGCGCAGCTGAACAAGTTGACTACTTAGAAGAATTAATTAGTAAATATCCAATCATTACAATTGAAGATGGTATGGATGAAAATGACTGGGACGGTTGGAAACAATTAACTGATCGTATCGGTGATAAAGTTCAATTAGTAGGTGACGATTTATTCGTAACTAATACTGAAATTCTTTCTAGAGGTATTGAACAAGGTATTGGTAACTCAATCTTAATCAAAGTAAACCAAATTGGTACATTAACTGAAACATTTGATGCTATTGAAATGGCTCAAAAAGCTGGTTACACTGCAGTAGTATCTCACCGTTCTGGTGAAACTGAAGATACAACAATTGCTGATATCGCAGTAGCAACAAATGCTGGTCAAATTAAAACTGGTTCATTATCAAGAACAGATCGTATTGCGAAATATAATCAATTACTACGTATTGAAGATGAATTATTTGAAACAGCAAAATTTGACGGAATTAAATCTTTCTACAATTTAGATAAATAATTTTAGCACTATACTAAAATCAATAGAGTTCACGCGTTTGCCTGTCATAGAGTTGAGACTATGACAGGCTTTTTTTAATATAAAATTTTAAATAATAGTATAGAAGTGTAAGATTTAACTTCATTGATGAAACTGATATAATAATCCTGTAATTGAAAGAAGGAGAATTGAAGATGGATCAACAACTTAATCAGTCAAATAAAAGAGAACGTATTACTGGTCAATTGATTGGATATAGTTCGCTTGTATTTTGTATATTATTAATTATCCATAATTTTATTGCTTTAGATGCTCGCACTGCTAAAACACTGTTAACACTAGCACATCAAAAAGCGTCAAGCAGTGCAGTAGATAATATTTTAAATAGTTTTAGATATACAGGTATTATGTATATTCTTGCATATTTAGCTGGAGTGATTGCTTTATGGAATCGACATAAATATCTTTGGTGGTTTATGTTTGCCGTATATGTATCAAATGTATTATTTACACTTGTCAACTTAACAATGGTGTTAAATGCTATTATTGAAACAAAATCGGTTTTATTTATTTTACCTATTTTAATCGTCGTGATTGGTTCAGCAATATTAGCAATATATATGTTAATTATTTCAATTGTACGTAAAAGTACATTTAATCGATAGTATTTGATAACTATATTAAGAATATGTTATAATTCGGAACGTATATAATGAACGGAGGACAATTTTCATGCATACATTATTTATGGTCTTATTAATTATTGATTGTATTGCATTAATTACTGTTGTATTACTCCAAGAAAGTAAAAGTAATGGACTTTCGGGTGCGATTAGCGGGGGCGCTGAACAGTTATTTGGTAAGCAAAAACAACGTGGCGTCGATTTATTCTTGCATAGATTAACAATTGTGTTAGCCATCATTTTCTTTTTAATAATGATTGGAATAAGTTATTTTGGTTTATAAGGTCCGACGATATCAATGTCGGGCTTTTTTATTTATAATAGAATTAACACATTTTATAAAGAAGTCATTATTTTAATATAATCATCAATGCATATTTTTAAGCTATTCAGGGAATAAAATAGATTGATTATATAATGAATACAACCTATTAGTACAAATTAAAAAAATAATCATATTATAATTTTTGTTAGAGAGGGATAAAAAATGCAAATTAAGTTACCTCAACCTTTCTTTTTCCAAGAAGGTAAAAGAGCAGTCTTACTTTTACATGGATTCACAGGTAATTCCTCAGATGTAAGACAACTTGGTAGATTTTTACAAAAAAAAGGTTATACTTCCTATGCGCCACAGTATGAAGGTCATGCTGCACCGCCAGAAGAAATATTAAAGTCTAGTCCATATGTATGGTTTAAAGATGTACTTGATGGCTATGATTATCTTGTAGAACAAGGTTATGAAGACATAGCGGTAGCTGGATTGTCATTAGGCGGCGTATTTGCATTGAAGTTAAGTTTAAACCGTCCTGTAAAAGGTATCATAACAATGTGTGCACCTGCCGAAGTAAAAACAGAAGGTACAATCTATGAAGGTTTTTTAGAATATGCACGTAATTTTAAAAAATACGAAGGTAAAGATCAAGCAACGATTGATAAAGAAATGGAAGATTTTCATCCTACTGAAACACTCAAAGAACTTAGTGATACTTTAAGTCGTGTGCGTAATGATGTAGATGAAGTCTTAGATCCCATTTTAGTAGTTCAAGCTGAAAAAGATGAAATGATTGATCCTCAGTCAGCAAATTATATATACGAAAATGTAGATTCAGATGAAAAACAAATTAAATGGTATGCAAATTCAGGACATGTCATTACAATTGATAAAGAAAAAGAGCAAGTGTTTGAAGATGTATATGCGTTTTTAGAAGGATTAGACTGGTCTGAATAAATCATAAAAATAATTGATTAAAGAAAGGAGGGGCATGATGAATTTAAAGCAATCCATTGAAGAAATTGTAAAACAACCTGATTATGAACCGATGTCTGTATCAGACTTTCAAGATGCTTTAGGTCTTAGTAGTGCCGACTCATTTAGAGAATTAATAAAGGTGCTCGTTGAACTTGAACAAGCAGGATTGGTAGAGCGAACAAAGACAGATCGCTATCAACGTAAAGTATCAAATAAGAATTTAAGTTCAAAATTAATAAGAGGTACTTTAAGTCAAAATAAAAAAGGCTTTGCTTTTTTACGCCCAGAAAATGAAGAACTTGAAGATATTTTTATTCCACCAACAAAGATTAATCGTGCTTTAGATGGAGATACAGTAATAGTTGAATTACAAAAATCCAGAGGAGAGCATCGTGGAAAAGTTGAAGGTGAAGTAAAATCTATAGAAAAACACTCTGTCACACAAGTGGTAGGTACGTATAGTGAAGCAAAACATTTTGGTTTTGTCATTCCTGACGATAAACGTATTATGCAAGATATATTTATACCTAAAGGACAGAGTCTTGGAGCTGTAGATGGTCATAAAGTACTTGTCCAAATCACAAAATATGCTGATGGTACAGATAATCCAGAAGGACATGTGTCTGCTATTCTAGGTCATAAAAATGACCCAGGAGTAGATATTCTTTCAATTATTTATCAGCATGGAATTGAGATTGAATTTCCTGATGAGGTATTAAAAGAAGCGGAATCAGTCCCTGAAGAAATAAAACCTGAAGAAATTAAGGGACGAAGAGATTTAAGAAACGATCTTACAATTACAATAGATGGTGCAGATGCTAAAGATTTAGACGATGCAATTAGCGTTAAACGTCTAGATAATGGCCATACGGAATTGACAGTAAGTATTGCAGACGTAAGTTATTACGTAAAAGAAGGCTCTGCGCTAGATAAAGAAGCTTATGATAGAGCAACGAGTGTATATTTAGTAGACCGTGTTATTCCAATGATTCCACACCGTTTAAGTAATGGTATCTGTTCATTAAATCCTGAAGTAGATCGTTTAACGTTAAGTTGTCGTATGGAAATAAATGAGCGTGGCGAAGTGGTGAATCATGACATATTTGATAGTGTTATTCATTCAAACTATCGTATGACATATGATGCAGTGAATCAAATTATTACCGAAAAAAATACAGAAGTGCGTCAACAATACAGTGAAATTGTCCCAATGTTAGATTTAGCACAAGATTTATCTAATCGACTTATCCGTATGCGTAAACGTCGTGGTGAAATTGATTTTGATATTAATGAAGCAAAAGTGTTGGTCAATCAAGAAGGACTACCTACAGATGTAATAATGCGAGAACGTGGTGAAGGAGAGCGTTTAATTGAATCATTTATGTTAGCAGCCAATGAAACAGTTGCTGAACATTTTAACAAATTAGAAGTGCCATTTATTTATCGTGTTCATGAACAACCAAAATCAGATCGATTACGCCAATTCTTCGACTTTATTACTAATTTTGGTATTATGGTTAAAGGCACAGGTGAAGATATTCATCCTTCAACATTACAATCTATCCAAGAAGAAGTTGAAGGTCGTTCTGAGCAAATGGTTATTTCAACAATGATGTTACGTTCGATGCAACAAGCACATTATGATGATACGAATTTAGGTCATTTCGGCTTGTCAGCAGAATATTATACACATTTTACTTCCCCGATTCGTCGTTATCCAGATTTAACTGTTCATCGCTTAATTCGTAAGTATCTTGTCGATCACTCTATGAATCATAAAGAGATGCATAAATGGGAAGAAACATTACCAGAATTAGCAGAACATACATCCCAACGTGAACGTCGCGCAATTGAAGCAGAGAGAGATACAGATGAGTTGAAGAAAGCAGAGTATATGATTCAACATATTGGTGATGAATTTGAAGGTATTGTAAGCTCTGTTGCCAATTTTGGTATGTTCGTTGAATTACCAAATACAATAGAAGGTATGGTTCATATTTCTAATATGACAGATGATTATTATCAATTTGATGAACGACAAATGGCGTTGATAGGTGAACGACATGCTAAAGTGTTTAGAATTGGTGATGAGGTAAAAGTTAAAGTTACTCATGTAGACGTAGAGGAACGCATGATAGATTTCCAAATTGTTGGCATGCCATTACCTAAAAATGATAAATCACAGCGTCCTGCTCGTGGAAAAACGATTCAAGCTAAAACGCGTGGTAAATCTTTAGATAAATCCAAAGATAATCATCATAAAAACAAAAAGAAAAAACGTAAACAACGTAAGGGTAAAAATCAACGTCAACGTGATAAACAAAGCGCAACTAAGCATAAACCTTTTTATAAAGATAAAAATATTAAGAAAAAAGCGCGTCGTAAGAAAAAATAATCAGCAAAGAGGTGACATACATTAATGGCCAAGAAAAAAACAAAATCACCAGGTACGTTGGCTGAAAACCGTAAAGCAAGACATGATTATAATATTGAAGATACCATTGAAGCAGGTATTGCGCTTCAAGGTACAGAAATTAAATCGATTCGACGAGGTAGTGCGAACTTAAAAGATAGTTATGCACAAGTGAAGCGTGGAGAAATGTACATTAATAATATGCATATTGCTCCATACGAAGAAGGAAATCGTTTTAATCATGATCCATTACGATCAAGAAAGCTGTTATTGCATAAAAAAGAGATTATCAAACTCGGCGAACGTACAAGAGAAATTGGATATTCGATTATTCCTTTAAAATTGTATTTAAAACATGGACAATGTAAAGTTTTATTAGGCATAGCTCGTGGTAAAAAACTGCATGATAAACGTCAAGCATTGAAAGATAAAGCAATGAAACGAGATGTTGATCGTGCAATGAAAGCCCGTTATTAAGCATAATTGTTGCTTAATCGGGCTCTATTTGTTATGATAAGTAAAGTTGTTTAAATTAAACTGTATCTTATATTTTATTATATTGCGGGGGCGTTTTTGGATTCGACAGGGGTCCCCCGAGCTTATTAAGCGTGTCGGAGGGTTGTCTCCGTCATCAACACATTCGGTTAAATATAACTGACAAATCAAACAATAATTTAGCAGTAGCTGCGTAATAGCGCTCTGCATCGCCTAACAGCATTTCCTATGTGCTGTTAACGCGATTCAACCCTAATAGGATATGCTAAACACTGCCGTTTGAAGTCTGTTTAGATGAAATTTAATCAAACTAGCATATTGTTGGTTGTCTATTGCTTACCAATATGCGAAATGAATCAATAGACTACACACGTAGAAAGATTTGTATCAGGACCTCTGGACGCGGGTTCGAATCCCGCCGCCTCCATCTCATAGCTTGTAACCCTATTGGTTGCAGGCTTTTTATTTTTATTGCTCCAATACAGCTCCAAATATGCCCCAATAAAAATGCACCCTATAATTAAGATGCAATATTTTTGTATAAAACTATTTCATTTTTATCATTGTGAATTTCAAGGATAATATCATGAATTTTCTCATCTTCACTATAAGTATCTTTCATTTCATTATATTTAAAATATGCTAACTGTCTATTTGTCCTTTGTCCCAGTTATGTTGAGTTTTTATTGATTTTTTTGTTCTAAATCCGTAGAAGCGGTTTATCTTTTTAGGTGGGTTTTTAATAATTAAATTTCCTAGTAAAATCATAAAAATACTTGAAGGAAATAAAAGCATTTGATAACTTCCTTTTTCATGTTTTTGAAGAGCTTCTTTCTTAATATTATATAGAAATAATGTAACGAAAAAAATAATGTAAGTATGATGTTAATAAATTAAAGAATGATGAATACTTTTGACTAACACTAGATATAAGTCAGTTAGTCTAAGACAAAATAGAAATAACGAACTTTTATGATTGGTAAATCAACTGTGGTGATTAAATGTAATGCAATTTATATTTACATTTATGTGATAAATCATTTTGCCTCAAATATACAATGTTTTTAAATTTCAATTATTTATTGTAATAACATTAAAACGTTGATATATTAATGTTTGTAACGTTTTTTTTAATATATATTAGGGTAGTTTTAAAGAAAATAATTTATAATTTAATTGTTTGGAGAGAAGTAATGAACAATCAATCAAAATATTTTCATCATGTAGAACATAGGAAATTTCAAAGTAGTTCAAAAGCAACGCTTTGGTCTTCTTTGATTATTACGTTGATTTTTACAATTGTAGAGTTTGTAGGTGGGTTATATGCTAATTCACTTGCTTTATTATCAGATTCATTCCATATGTTAAGTGATGTTTTGGCACTAGGGTTGTCTATGCTTGCTATTTATTTTGCAAGTAAACCTCCAACGAAACATTATACGTATGGATTTTTAAGATTAGAAATTATTGTAGCTTTCTTAAATGGTTTAGCATTAATTGTTATTTCGTTAGGTATTATGTATGAAGGCATTTTGAGAATCATACATCCTGAATCGGTAGCAAGTGGTATCATGATATTTGTAGCTGTATTAGGTTTTATTATAAATATCATTTTAACACTTATTTTATATAGATCTTTAAGAAAAGAAGATAATGTTAATATTCAAAGCGCATTATGGCATTTTTTCGGAGATTTATTAAATTCAATTGGCGTTATCGTAGCAGTAGTACTTATTCATTTTACTGGATGGGAAATTATTGACCCAATCATTAGTATCATCATTTCTCTTATCATTTTAAATGGTGGATATAAAATAATTAAAAATGCTTGGAAAGTGTTAATGGAGAGTATTCCAGATGGATATGATTCAGATGAAATTATTAATGCAATGAAAAGCGTTGAAGGCGTTATAGATGTGCATGAATTTCATTTATGGAGTATCACTACAAACCATAGTTCATTGAGTGCTCATGTTGTTTTAAGTGATGAATATACTAAATGGCCATATTCAACGGTTAATAAAGTTTCTGAATTGTTGAAAGAAAAATATAATTTAGAACATGTTACACTACAAATTGAAAATATTCATCTTAACCATTTAGATGAAGATTACTTTAAACAATACGAAGAATGATAATTAAATAAGAGTAGAAGCGATGGATAGTAAGAGCGCTTCTACTCCTTATTTTTAGTTTTTATTTATTTTTTTACTATCTACGCGTTCAGAATTGCCTTTAGATTTGTGTGCTTTTGGATTATTTTTTTTATGTGCACTTTCGTTTACATCTTTGACTGTATCATTACTATGACTACATGCACCTAATACTAGAAAGCTTGAAAGTGTTAGTAAGGCTAATTTTTTCATTGTCTCATCCCTTTGTTTTAAGTCGTATCATATTTTAGTATGGCATATTAAATGTAATATTCAATAAATATTTATAAGTTTTAAAAAGAAGTCGAAAATAAAAGGTAGAGCCTCAAAACTCTACCTTTTTTATTATTAATTGTTTATTTGGTTTATATTATTATTCGTATTACCGCTTTGTGTATTTTGAGTTGTATTTGATGTGCTATTTTGATTTACATTATTAGTGTTGTTTTTTGTTGTATTAGATTCATTTGTATGATTATATTGAGTACTATTTTGACTATTCTGGGTTTGAGTAGAATTTGTTTGTTTTAAATCATTATTTGCTGAATTCGTCTGATATTGAGATGTGTCTTGTTGGTGTGTTGAAGGTTCTTGGTGTCGTTGTGTAGAATTTTGGTTATTTGTAGTCGCATTATTTTGTTCAGTAGTTGGGTTTTCTTGTTGTGTAGTTGGTGATTCTGATGACTGAATTGAATGTTCTTCTGTGGCGGGTGTGTTTTCTTGAGTGGCAGGAGTGTCCTGAATAGACTCATTTGATGTATCCTTATGATCTTTCTTAGAATTATTATCTTTTTTATTATTATTTTCTTTATTTGTTTTATTATCTTTAGGCTTTTCTTTTTTTACAGGAGTGATGTCACTTTTAGAGGGATTATTACTCTCAATGACTTTATGAATACCCAGTGCAAGCATACTTAATAAGATAATAATAATAGCCATAGCAAGCATTTTTAAGTAATTTTTATTCTTAAAAATAGCAATAATACCAAAAATAATGACTATACATGCGATTAAAAATAAAGTAATGCCTAGATAGAATATAATGTTATCCATAACTGACCTCCATAATTACAACATATCAATCAAATATTACTATAATTATTACATAATAAATATTAATATTTATTTAACATTTTATTATTTTTTTAAAACAATTTAGTTAATAAAATTATTAATATAATAGTGTTATTCATTCGATTTATTGTAAATGTTAATTTCTTCATTTTTAAAATTGATTGAAACATATAACTGGTCATCATATGTATTAATAGGAAGAGACGGTGTATTCAGTTTAAACTCTGATAGAATTTTAAATGAACCATTATTTAAAGGTTCAACTATAGATACATCATTTTCGTTTTGTTGTATAAGTAGATTTCTATTCGTCATATTATTAATTTTCCAATGATTCATGTAAACTCACCTCTATTAAAAATAAAAAGCCTGAAACATACTCAATACATATGTGCAGGCTTTAAAAGTTATATTCATAGTTAAATAAATATATTTATTTAAGACTTTTAAGCAAATATCCTTGAATAGGAATAACTTGAAAAAATTGGATATTTTTAATTAAAGCTTTGTTCAATTTCAGTAAAAGCTTTATTTGTAACTTTAATATTATAAATTCTATCAGACATAATATTACCATCTAGATAGCCATGATCAATAAGAACTTTACAATTTTCTAAGAAATCGCTATATTTTCTATCGCAAAAATAATCATCTTGAGCTGTAATACTATCTTTAAAATTATTTGCTTCTTCCTCTGTTTGACCACTATTTGAACGTTCCATATATAGCTTATAAAATTTTGCTACTGTATATTTTTGTTCGTTAGTTAATTCGTCCATAGAAACGCCTCCTAAACTCATTACTTATATATACCCAATTTAATTTAATTAAAAAACTAAAAAAACGATATTACATTTATTGAGCTTTTTTAATACCTTGATCTACTGCTTCGGCAAATCTATAAAATGTTCTCGTATAATTCTTGGGGGATCGTCTATTATTTTTATCCAAGTTGTTATGTTTAAAAAACAAAGCTCGTTGGCGAGTCGTCAATTCTAGTTGCACTCCTGTATCTTTTTTATCTCTATTAATAATATTATTATTGGAAAGGGCCTCAATTCCTTTAGGCGTTTTTTGTACTGTAAATCCATGATCAGTTAATGAATGACGTAATGTTTGAACCAATTTTTTATCTTGACCACCTACGTAAACAATGGGTTCATCGCCTGCATATCCGTGAATAGATACTGTTTTTGACGAATGGTTGAGCATATCTAATAATTGAGGTTCATCAAAAACAGTAGAAGTAATATGTAGTTGAGCATTATTATCTGAACGTAGACCTTCAAATGAATAAAAATTATATTGACCAATATTTGAAATACGACGAGCGAGTTCAGTGGTTCCAGGTTCAATACTTCCACCATGAATCGCTGTAATTAAGATATCGCTGTGCTTACGGTGTTTTGTGATTATTTTCCAATCTTTATTTTTTGTTGTATGTTGTTTTAAATCATTAAAGTTAGCATAGTAATCTAAGGATTGATTTTGTTTTAAATCAAAATGTTTATAAAAGTAAAGAAAGAAAAGAATAAATAATATAATAATAAGAGTTAAAAAGATGTAATAAAAAAATCGATAATTTAATTTTTTGTTTTTCATAAAAATAAGTTGTTCCTTTAAATATCATTTCTTAGTATAGAAAAGTATAGCGTAACGCCATAGTCTTTAACTATTAGTATGTTTTTACAAGCTTAAGGCGATAGTCATTATTAAAATTATCAACTAAAGCATATGGAGAGATAATCAGTAAACCATGATCATTTATCGTATCTTTACTTACACCGTATTTATATGCTTGATAAATAATTTTAGTACAATATGTAAAGCGTTCACTTTTTAAATTAAGTGTAACTAAATAAGTTTTATCACTATTTTTATAATGAGCTTTTGCCCAATCAGCTGCTTTTTGACCTGCATTAGGATATTCACAACGATATATTTTAATCCAATCATTTTTTTTAACGCCAAATCGCTGTTTAAATGATTCGAAAGATTCAGTAATAGGCTTATCGCCAGGTCCTTCAATTTGTAAAACAGTATCATGATCTAAAGCAATACTTGAATGTCCAAAGAAACCAAATAATACCGGACCTTTTGTAAGAATAATGTCACCAGGTTGTAATTTGAAATCATTTCCTTTTCCTGAAGATGAAGAAGTGGAACTTATAGATGCATAAGTATGAGAAGGGAACGCGAAAAATAGTAATGAAGTGAAAATAACAAATATAATACGCTTCAATTGAATAGTCTTCAATTTATATCTCCTTAATTGTTTTATAGAGGAATATATAAAAAAGAACAAAATAAGATTGTATTTTGTTCTTTTAAACTCTATTTATAAAATACCAAATATTAGTACATATATCAGTAAAGCAAAACCAAAAATATAAAAGATGACTGTAAAGCCTAAATATGATTCTTTACGTTCTTCTTTTTTAGATTTTAACAATAACCCTAATATAATTGAAGCAGCAACAACAAATATAATACCCAGCCAAAGTAAAATTGTTAAATGTGTACTCATTTGTAAACCTCCCACATTTTAATTAAAAAAAGTTATATATCAGTGGATATATATAATATAAAAAAATGATTAGATTAGTTAAAAAAATTATTTCGCTTATAAGGTTTTTATCCAAAATAGCGGCAATTAAACTGAATGAAATAGTAAGGCCACATATGATTAAACCAGGTATGAGCCAAAAATAATCATCTAACTTAGGAAAATAGGTGACAGTAATATTAAAACCTAGAAATAAAAGGGTAATCATAATATTAATCCAAAATAATTTATTAATATTCATAGGTAGTGTCACCTCTATAACAATGATGTCTTTTTTATCATCATATCACTTCTTTAAAAGAAAGGTAAAACTTTAATTCTTATTAAAAGAATTACTTCGTAAATACACAGAAAAAAAGCTGGCGATTAAACTAAAATATACTCATCGGCAGTCATAAATATGTATGATTACACTAATAAACATATCAATTAAAAGGGAAAATCAGAAAAGTAAATAGAAGAGTATAAAAGTTCAAAAAATCATCACATTTACAGAAAGTTAATATCCGCATAGAATGTTTTTAGTGAATAATTAAAAATAAAGTGTTTTAATTATTTTAATAAAATCAATTAAAACATTACAACTTTTATAAAAATCTAACTTACTGATTTGCTTATATAAATAAACATCACTCATTTAGAAATAATAAGATGATAGGAGATACTGAAATGTTGTAATGTGAGGAGGAAAAAATGACATTTTATGATTTTGTTATTGGATTTATTAATGATGATACACCACTAGGAAGTTTAGCAAACTACATTGTAAATGATCATAAATTTCCCAAAAACGAACGCAATAATAAAGAAATTAGAGCATATGTTATGTCAAATTACGTTGATCACCAACTTATCGAAAGCGCTAATCGAGCAATTAGCCTCTATAAATTAATTTGAATTAGGATAGTACCAATTTTGTTGCTTTAGCGCATTCCATATATCTTTAGTTTTAAAGTTTAATTCATTATCTCTAATTGAAAAAGGTTCTATAATTTCTCTATCTAACCACGAATGAATAAGTTCACTAGGAACTCCATCAAGTAACATTTCTGATTTACTTATTACAAAACATTCCCAATCTAATGAGAGGTTATTAGGATTGACATAATTGTATTGATTATGATCATTCATAATGAACGCTCCTTTATTTATAAAACTTATAATTCATTATACCCCTTATAATGAGAATCAAACGAGTAGTAATTAATTTTTTACCTTTAGTTATTTTTAAGTATAAAAAAATTAAGGTATACTATGTATGGATTATAAAGTGGTGTAAAAGAAAGTTGCCTATATTATTTAAAAAATATATTGAGGTGAATGTAATGAGTAAAATACTCTATTTAATGAGACATGGACAAACTATGTTTAATTTAAGAGGGAAAGTACAAGGTGCAAGTGATTCTCCACTTACTAAATTAGGAATATCTCAAGCGAAGCAAGCAGGTCATTACTTTAAACATAATCATATTACTTTTGACGAAGCATATTCATCTAGTTCGGAACGAGCATGTGATACGTTAGAAAATGTTTTACCTGATCAAGCATATCAACGTAATAAAGGATTAAAAGAATGGAGTTTTGGGCTATTTGAAGGGGATAGTGTTCAATTATTGGATGCAGTTTGGGATAAACACGATATTTTTGGAACTAGACTACGCCCTTTTGGAGGAGAAACGAAAAATGAAGTTGAACATCGTATCGTTACGACATTAAGTAATTTATTAGAGTCCTCTAATGGAAAAACATTCTTAGCGGTAAGCCATGGTACAGCCATTCAGGTTTTTTTAAGAAAATGGATAGGTGATGATATGGCAAATCAATATGTCATTGGAAATTGTTGTATTTTAAAATTTATTTATACACATGGAAAGTTTAAATTTCTCGATATGGTTGATCCTACAATCGATGATGCCAATAAATAAATCATTATCCTGGCTATTTAATATCATAGAGTAGCCAATGAACATCGAAATAAGTATCATCTACTTTAAATGAGTTTTTTTCAATCCCTAAAGTTTCAAAACCAAGTGCAGTGAAAAAAATCTTTGCACTAATATGATTGGACGTAATACAAGTCATTAGTTTTTCAATATGACGAGCCTTTGCATAATTAATCACTTCACAGATTAAATTTTGCAAAGTAATCTCGTCTTTTTTGTCTTTTAAAAAGAGATTTTCTAACATTGCTTTATGTTGTGTGCCTACTTGTTTGAGTTGTCGCAATGTAACACCAGCCACAAGTTTTTCATTTTTAAAATTGCCAAAAATATTACAATACTCTTCTTCTTTAGATAGAATGTGTTTTAAATAATTTGGAGACACATGTTGAAAATAAAGTTTATCCCATGAATAAGTATGTGAATCATTTGATATTAAAGTAATATATTGATTTAAATCATTGTTAGTAAGAATTCTAACTTCTGACATTATACTCACCTCAAATTATCATTAGCATTTAATAATCTATTTATACAAATTAATTGAATTATAAATATTTTATAAACTTTAATTAATAACTATATACATAGAATAGCTTATTTTAAAAAATTATACAAAAAGTGTGAGAATATATAGACATTAAAATAATATCTATCATACATCGATATTTTTAAACTTAATTTTTTAGATAGGAAATGGGCAGGATAGGATTCAATTTGAACTCGTCGTTCAACTCTAGCAATACAGCCCAAAGAACGTAGATGTTTTTATTGAAAGTCTTTATGTTAACTTCTGTACTACTATTGAAATAACTTGATATCAGCTCTTTTCAATTCAATCTTTATCTATCAACATAAAAAAATCCTGAGACATAATGAGACGTCTCAGAATTTTTTAAAATTATAAAATTTAGATTTTAAAGCGTAATACTAATTAGTCAACAACTTGAACATTTAAATCTACATCGATGTTGCCACGAGTTGCTTTTGAATATGGACAGAATTCGTGAGCGTCTTGTAGATATTTTTCAGCATCTTCTTGAGATAATACATTTTTAACTTTTGCATCAATAGATACGCTTAATTTTGGACTTTCAGCATTTGGATCATCTTCTAAGCGTACAGTTAAAGTTACCTCAGGTTCTGCCCCACGAACTTTGTTTTGTTTTAAAATAAGGTCATATGCACCATTGAAACATGAAGCATAGCCAGCTGCGAATAATTGTTCAGGGTTAGTTGCTTTTCCGTCTGCTTGTTGTGGTGGTAATACATCTACATTTATTGCATTATCGTCTGTGTGTACGTGTCCTTTACGTCCACCAACGTTTGTTGCTTTAGTTTCATATTGAACTGCCATTATTATTACCTCCTAAATTCGAATATAATTATTGTATACCCAACTAAAACGTTTTAAATCATGATTTGTAAAAATTAACATGAATTTTAAACATTGGCGAGTGTGACATAAATAGTTTAAAATAATATAAAATTGTAAATGGTAAGAAAAGAAGGGATTATATGGCAGAAGTAAAGGTAGCTGCAACCATAGCACCTCAAGATATAATAGATAATGAAACGTTAAATAGTATAAATGATAATCATGCATATATAGATATCATTGAGTTGCGTATAGATCAATGGGAGAGTCATCATCACGAACATTTAATGAAAAACCTTTCACTTCTAAATGAAATAAAGGGTCATTTCAAAATATTGGTGACATATCGCACACTTTCTCAAGGTGGAAAAGGTCAGTTAACTAATAAAGAATATTTACAGTTAATTGAAACAATTTCCTCAATAGATGCATTTCAAATGATAGATATAGAATGGGAGTCAAATATAGATGTTGAGACGCATAAACGTATTATAGAAAATGCACATCGTCATCAGAAGCAAATAATTGTCTCATATCATAATTTTTTAGAAACGCCACCGTTAGAAGAATTAAAATTCACATATTATAAAATGCTAAAATTAAATCCTGAGTATGTAAAAATTGCAGTAATGCCTAAGGAAAATCAGGACGTAGCAACGCTATTAGAAGCAGTAGCTTACACATCTGAAGCGATTTCTCAACAAGTTATTGGGATATCTATGTCTCGTTTAGGATTAGTGAGCCGAACTGCTCAAGGTGTTTTTGGGGGGACAGTGTCATATGGTTGTTTAGGTGAACCTCAAGCGCCAGGACAGATTCATGTTAAAGAACTAAAAAAACAATTATTATTTTACGAAAACATGTAGTATACATTGAAATGTCATCGATATCCGCGTATAATTGATAATAGTTATCAATATAGAGGAGCGATAATTGTGGAATTACAAGAAGTAATTTCTTTAAGAAGAAGTATAAAGAAATTTAAACATGATATGGTTATTAATGATGAAGATGTATTTAAAGCCATAGAACAAGCTACTGACGCTCCTAATCATGGTATGAGAGAACCGTGGAGAGTTATTCATGTTTCTAAAGATAGATTAGGAGATATGAGTAGAGATATTACACGTTTTGCCTTTCCAAATAGTCCGGAAAAACAAGAAGATCATTATAACGCGGTGACAAATTTAGGAGGTATGTTAGTTTTAGTACTTAAAACTGACCCACGACAACGACAAAATCGCGAAAACTTTTTTGCGATGGGTGCATACACTCAGAATCTAATGTTATTACTCTATGAAAAAGGTATTGGTACATGTTGGAAAACGCCATTGTACATCTTTGAACCAAAAGTAAGAAAAGCATTTGGTATTGCTAAAGATGAAGCTATTGCAGGTTTATTGTATCTTACTGATTTAGAAGAGGTTCCACCTAAAGCAAAACGTAAAAATAAACATTTAATCTCAGAATATTAAAGAAACCACACTCAAAATAACGAGTGTGGTTTTTTAATTATTTATTAAATGTTTCTTTTAAGAATGATTCAACTTGTTCAGGTGATTTTGCATTAGCAGAATGTAAATGGGCATGTTTTTGACCATTTTCAAATATAAGTAAACTTGGGATACCCATGACTTCATTGTCTGATGCTACATCTTCTAATTCATCACGATTTACTGAATACCATTTATAGTCGTTATACTTGTCAACGATTGGATCAATCCACATATCCATTGCTTTACAATCAGGACACCAACCAGCTTCAAATTTTACAATAACAGGTTGTTCACTTTGAATAACTGAATTAAATTCTTCAGTAGTAGTAATATTTTTCATACTTTACACTCCTTTTAGCTTGTTTTATATATTATAACTAATTACTAATGTTTAGAAAAAAATAAAGCTTAAAAAGTAGAGCGTTTATTTAAATAATCTGATATATTTAGAATAAGTTTAAATAGGAGGATAATACTGAATGATTAAATTTTATCAATATCCAAAATGTACAACTTGTAAAAAAGCTGCTCGATTTTTAGATGAGCATGGAGTGAGTTATGAGTCTATAGATATTGTGCAACACACACCTACAAAGCAAGAATTCAAAGAGTTAGTAGTTAAATCAGAAGTGGAAATCAATAAATTCTTTAATACACATGGTGTGAAATATAGAGAACTTGGTTTGAAAGATAAATTAAATGAATTATCTAATGATGAAAAATTAGAACTCTTAGCCTCAGATGGAATGTTGGTAAAACGTCCGCTAGCGGTTTCGGGTGAAAAAGTTACATTAGGTTTTAATGAAGAACAATACAAAGATGTATGGTTATAGAAAGTATAATCACAACTTTTAATATTAATAGTTGAATGAAAACTTACGGTATGGCATCATTAAATTGTAATTATTTTTAGGAGGGGATTTTCGTGGCAGTACCGAGCGAATTCAAATATTCTAAGGAACATGAATGGGTTAAAGTTGAAGGAAATACGGCAACAATTGGTATTACTGAATACGCGCAAGGTGAATTAGGAGACATCGTATTTGTCGAATTACCAGATGTCGATGATGAAATTAATGAAGGGGATACATTTGGTAGTGTTGAATCAGTAAAAACAGTATCTGAATTGTATGCACCTGTTTCTGGGAAAATTGTTGAAACAAACGACGAATTAGAAGATAGTCCAGAATTTGTTAATGAATCACCTTATGAAAAAGCATGGATGGTAAAAGTTGAATTAAGTGACGAAAGTCAATTAGATGAATTACTATCAGCTGAACAATACTCTGAAATGATTGGCGAATAATTTTTTAAAACTCCTTGATATTAAATCTAGGAGTTTTTTATATAATTATATTAATTATCTGTAAATTGTGTTTATATTCATCAATAACGTGAAAAAGTAAATGATTGTTTAATATCGACTTAGAAGGTGGATGAACATGGCAATTTTAAATAAAGTTATCATTGTTGAAGGTAAATCTGATAAGAAGAAAGTGCAACAAGTCATTGCTGAACCTGTAAATATTATTTGTACACATGGTACAATGAGTATCGACAAACTAGACGATATGATAGAAACGTTATATGGAAAACAGGTCTATATTCTTGCCGATTCAGATGATGAGGGCGAAAAAATTAGAAAGTGGTTTAAACGTTATTTAAGTGAAAGTGAACATATCTATGTAGATAAAACATATTGTGAAGTCGCACGTTGTCCCAAAAATTATCTTGCTCATGTATTGAGTAAATACGGATTTAACGTAAAAAAAGAGAAAAAACTTATACCTAATTTAAGTTCTGAAAGGTTAGTACTTGTGAATGAATAATTCTATTAAAATCGAAGACATCAAAGAACACTTTGATAAAGATAAACATTTAATATTTGGATATACTCCTATGTGTGGAACATGTAAGATTTCAGAGCGCATGCTAGATATTGCAAATGATATCGAACAATTACCACTTAAAAAAATTGATTTAAATTTCCATAAGTATTTTAGTGAAGAATATAAAATTATGTCTGTACCTGTACTGTTAATTATGGATAAGGATAAAGAGGTAGATAGAATCTATGCATTTCAATCCGTGCCATATTTGTTAGAAAAGTTAAAAAAATGATTGACGAATTATTAGTACAGTGATAGGATATAAATTAATTAAATAGTGCGAAAACTCTTATCGAGAGAGGTGGAGGGATGTGCCCTACGAAGCCCGGCAACCGTCTATAATGGAAATGGTGCCAATTCACATAAAGTTTAAGACTTTAGAAGATGAGAGAAAGATAATTTTAAATGCTTTCTCATCTCTCTAGATGGGAAAGCATTTTTTAATTACATAAGGAATTTAAGGGAGGCATTTAACGTGATTGAGTTAAATCAAGTTGTTAAACGCTATCACACAAAGAACAAAGATGTACTAGCAGTAGATCACGTTGACTTGAATATAGAATCAGGCTCAATTTTTGGAGTGATTGGGTTTTCTGGTGCTGGTAAAAGTACGTTAATTCGAATGTTTAATAATCTAGAAGAACCGACTTCAGGGGATATCATTATAGATGGAGACAATATTAACAAACTTTCTAAGTCAGATTTGAGAAAAAAACGACAAAAAGTAAGTATGATTTTCCAACATTTTAATTTGTTATGGTCACGTACTGTCATTAGTAATATTATGTTCCCACTAGAAATAGCTGGAGTATCTCGTGCAGAAGCAAAACAAAGAGCTTTAGAACTTGTAGAGTTGGTCGGTTTAAAAGGTCGTGAAAAAGCTTATCCTTCAGAATTATCAGGTGGTCAAAAACAAAGAGTTGGGATTGCTCGTGCATTAGCGAATGATCCGAATGTCTTATTATGTGACGAGGCTACAAGTGCGCTAGATCCACAAACAACGGATGAAATTTTAGATTTACTATTAAAAATAAAAGAAGAAAGAAATCTAACGATTGTGATTATTACACATGAAATGCAAGTGATTAGACGCATATGTGATGAAGTTGCAGTGATGGAAAATGGGCGTGTTATTGAGCAAGGTAATGTTGATGAAGTATTTGAAAATCCTCAACATGAGGTGACAAAACGATTCGTGAAAGACGATTTAGACGACGATTTTGAAGATTCAATTAAACATCTAGAACCATTGAACAAAGACGCTTATATTGTAAGATTGAATTTCAACGGTAATAATACCACACAACCTGTTGTATCTGATATTACGCGAATGCAGAATATTGAATTAAATATTTTGGAAGCAAATATTAAAAATACACGTACAGGTTCAATTGGATTTTTAATTGTACATATTCCACATATTAGTGAAGATGGATTTAATACATTTGTAACTGAGTTACATAAACAACACGTAAATGTGGAGGTGATTAAACATGGATAAATCATATGGTGATATCTTCCATGAAATGATTACTATGCCTAACGTGCAATGGCCTGAAGTTTGGCAAGCAATATATGAAACACTTTATATGACTGTAGTGTCAACCATTTTTGCTTTTATCTTTGGCTTAATCTTAGGTGTGCTGCTTTTCTTATCAGCTAAAAGTGATGCACCTGGAGCTAAAATTTTCTATACGGTAGTTTCATTTATAGTTAACTTGTTCCGTGCGATTCCATTTATTATTTTAATTTTGTTATTAATTCCGTTCACAAGTGTATTATTAGGTACAATTAGTGGACCGACGGGAGCACTTCCAGCATTAATCATTGGCGCTGCACCGTTCTACGCAAGATTAGTTGAAATCGCATTTAAAGAAATCGATAAAGGCGTTATTGAAGCAGCATGGTCTATGGGTGCGAATACTTGGACAGTCGTTCGAAAAGTATTGCTTCCAGAAGCAATGCCAGCACTTGTTTCAGGTATTACAGTAACTGCTATCGCTTTAGTTGGTTCAACTGCTATTGCAGGCGTTATTGGTGCAGGTGGTTTAGGTAACTTAGCTTACTTAACTGGTTTTACACGTAACCAAAACGACGTCATTCTAGTGTCAACCGTATTTATTTTAATTATTGTATTTATAATCCAATTCATCGGGGATTGGCTTACAAATAAAATTGATAAACGATAATAGAAAAGAGGACAGATTAAATGAAAAAACTTTTAAGTTTAGTATTAGTACTTACACTGACAGTTGTATTAGCTGCTTGTGGTAAAGGCGGAGACGAAAAAGATAAAAAAATCGTTGTAGGTGCCTCACCAGCACCACATGCTGAAATCTTAGAAAAAGCAAAACCACTTCTTGAGAAAAAAGGTTATAATTTAGAAATTAAAACAATCAATGATTACACTACACCTAATAAGTTGTTAGATAAAGGTGAGCTTGATGCTAACTACTTCCAACACGTTCCTTATTTAAAAACTGAAAGTAAAGAAAAAGGATACAAAATTGAAGATGCAGGTAAAGTTCATTTAGAACCAATGGCTGTTTATTCTAAAAAATACAAAAGTTTAAAAGACCTTCCTAAAGGTGCGACAGTTTATGTTTCAAATAACCCAGCTGAACAAGGTCGTTTCTTAAAATTCTTCGTTGATGAAGGCTTAATTAAAATTAAAAAAGGCGTAAAAATTGAAGACGCTAAATTTGAAGATATTACTGAAAACAAAAAAGATATTAAATTCAATAACAAACAATCAGCTGAATATCTTCCAAAAATCTATCAAAATCAAGATGTAGATGCAGCTATTATTAATTCAAACTATGCTATTGATCAAGGCTTAAGTCCACAAAAAGATTCAATTGTAGTTGAAAAACCTAATAATAACCCTTATGCAAACCTAATTGCAGTTCGTAAAGATCATAAAGATGATGAAAAAATTAAAGCTTTAGTTGAAGTATTACAATCTAAAGACATTCGTGATTTCATCAATGAAAAATACAAAGGTGCAGTTGTACCTGCAAAATAATGAATAATAATGCAGTAAAAAACGGTTCACAAACAAATATGTGAACCGTTTTTTTATTTTATATCAATACATTTATTGCAGTCATTTATATTATAAACTTGAATCGTCTTGATATAGTATTCCAACGCCGATACCACCTTGACCCATCGCATATTCAAATTTAACAATTTCTATATATGGATGTTCTTCTAAGAATGCATTGACTTTTTTATTTAAACCTTTTTCTGTCATAGCAGTAAAATTAACAAATGTCATAGTTATCATCTCCAATTGGATAAGTAAATTGAACAATGTTATTATAACAATTATTTTAATTAGACAGAAAATATAAAAAAATAACAGAATTTATGTTTATACATGATATGTATTGGGTATGTTAATATTACAAAAATCATTTAAGAATGAAATGTTTAACAAGGAGGAATTTAAAATGGCAGAAGATAAATTTGAACAAGCTAAAGGTAATATTAAGGAAACAGTTGGTAATGCAACTGATAATAAAGATTTAGAAAAAGAAGGTCAAGGCGACAAAGCTTCAGGTAAAGCTAAAGAAGTGGTTGATAACGTTAAAGATAAAGCAAATGATGTTATTGATAAATTAAAAGGCGATAAATAAGTCGTTTTAACTAGAAGAGAACGCATGTGTTAAACACATGCGTTTTTTGTTTATTTTAGAATATTATGTCTGAGTATCATTGTTAGACGTAATCAGTCCTAATGAATAACTTACTATATATCCTATTACTAAAGAAATAATCGAAACAATCCATTCTACTGGTGATTTAGGAATTCCTGGGAATACAGCATAAATTGAACCAATAACAAAACCAGTAATTAAGGCAAATGTTCCAATAAAGTGGTGGGTTAAAAAGTATTTTATAATACGGCTTGAAAATAGAAATCCACATAAAATACCTAAACCAACTACTATTAATATAGGCAGACCGGTAAAGTTAAATTTAGCTAAATTAGCAATAGCTAACATTATTGTTCCATATGCACCGAATACAAGTAGCATAAATGAGCCAGAGATACCTGGAAGTAGCATTGCACTAGAAGCACAAACACCTGCTATAAAATATTTAATAATAAGACTAAAAGATAATTGAAGTGTTAAACTTGATTGCTGTGTGCTAGGATTTAATATTGTTAATGCTACTATAACTATGATTCCTAAAATTAATAATCCATAGTGTTTAGTTGTAAATGTTTTTTTAAAATCTGAAGTTTTTAATAGGTAAGGGACAATGCCTATAATTAAACCAGTAAAAAAGAACATCGTTATTACATGATGATGATCGAGTAGGTAATGAATTAAATTACTAAGTACACCAATCGCTAAAATCATTCCTATTAATATAGGAAGTAAAAATTTTAGACTTGGCCAAAACCGTTTAGAAAACAATCCACTAATGGATGAAATAAAATCATCATAAATCCCTAAAAGTAAAGCAATGGTACCTCCACTGATTCCTGGAACTAAATCTGAAGTCCCCATCGCAAATCCTTTTAAAATATTTTTCCATTTGAATGTCATAAAGGTCTCCTTTCTTTCTTTATTAAGTTAATACGAATATTACCAAATTTTCACCTTACATTGAAATATTAAATAGTTAATCATCGTTAGTATCTAGTTACCTATTGAGAACAGATGCCTTTTGATTATCAGTCGCACTTGAAAATTGAAGTGATTTCGAAACAATTTTGACGAAAATATAATCTTTTTTGTCATTTTAATAAGTTTATATTGGGGACTATTTACGTTATAATTAAGTGTATTAAAGTGTTAGAAGTCTTTTTGACTATAAATTAAAATTACTATAAACTAGTTAAGAAAACTTTATATTTTATGGAGGGAATATAAATGTCATCAACATTGGAAATTAAAGACTTACATGTGTCTATTGAAGATAAAGAAATTTTAAAAGGTGTTAATTTAACAATTAATACTGGTGAAGTTCACGCAATCATGGGACCTAATGGTACAGGTAAATCAACATTATCTTCTGCAATTATGGGTCACCCAAGTTATGAAGTTACTCAAGGTGAAGTATTACTTGATGGCGTAAATATTTTAGAATTAGAGGTTGACGAAAGAGCAAAAGCAGGTCTTTTCTTAGCAATGCAATATCCATCAGAAATTACTGGTGTAACAAATGCAGACTTTATGCGTTCAGCGATTAATGCAAAACGTGAAGAAGGTCAAGAAATTAACTTAATGCAATTTATTAAAAAATTAGATAAACAAATGGATTTCTTAGATATTGATAAAGATATGGCGCAACGTTATTTAAATGAAGGTTTCTCAGGTGGGGAGAAAAAACGTAATGAAATCTTACAATTAATGATGTTAGAACCCAAATTTGCGATTTTAGATGAAATTGACTCAGGTTTAGATATTGATGCATTAAAAGTCGTTTCTAAAGGAATCAATGAAATGCGTGGTGAAGATTTCGGTGCATTAATGATTACACACTATCAACGTTTATTAAACTATATTACTCCTGATAAAGTACATGTTATGTATGGCGGTAAAGTTGTAAAATCAGGCGGTCCAGAATTAGCTAAACGTCTTGAAGAAGAAGGTTATGAATGGGTTAAAGAAGAATTTGGTGCAACTGAATAGGTCATTAAATAATATAAAAACTATTCATAAAAAGAACTGATTGATTTTAAAATGTGGAAATAAACAGTTTATATATCAATTCAGTTACTAAAATTTTTCATCAAGTAGGAGGAAAAAGCATTATGACAACAGAAACTTTAAATATTTCTGAAGCACAACTTGTTGATTATTCTAAAGCACAAAATGAACCTTCTTGGATGACTGAACTACGTCAAAAAGCTTTGAAATTAACAGAAACTTTAGAAATGCCTAAACCAGATAAAACAAAACTAAAAAAATGGGATTTCGATGCATTTAAACAACATCATGTAGAAAGTAAATCATATAATGATGTATCAGAACTTCCTGAATCAGTTAAAAATATTATTGATATAGAAAATTCTAAAAATTTAATTATTCAACATAATAATGATTTAGCTTTCACACAAGTATCAGAACAAGCAAATCATAATAATGTTATTATTGAAGGTTTATCAAAAGCGCTACAAGATCATAGTGAATTAGTAGAAAAATATTTAATGAAAGATGCAGTTACAGTAGATGAACATCGATTAACTGCTTTGCATACAGCATTATTGAATGGTGGCGTATTTGTATATGTCCCTAAAAATGTAGTAGTTGAAGACCCTATTCAATATGTAGTATTACATGACAATGAGAATGCAAGTTTATTTAATCATGCCATTATTGTAACGGAAGAAAGTGCTGAAGTAACATATGTTGAGAATTACCTTTCAACTGCAAGTGGTGAAGGTAATCAAGTCAATATTATTTCTGAAGTGATTGCAGGAGCAAATTCAAACATTACTTATGGTTCAGTTGACTATCTAGATAAAGGATTTACAGGTCACATTATCCGTCGTGGTGTGACGGCAGCAGATGCATCAATTAATTGGGCTTTAGGTTTAATGAATGAGGGAAGCCAAATTATTGATAATACTACTAACTTAATTGGTGATCGTTCAACAAGTGAACTAAAATCAGTCATTGTTGGTACTGGTGATCAAAAAATTAACTTAACATCTAAAATCGTTCAATATGGTAAGGAAACAAATGGTTATATCTTAAAACATGGTGTAATGCGTGAAAATGCTTCATCTGTATTTAATGGTATTGGATATATTAAGCATGGCGGTACAAAATCTATCGCAAATCAAGAATCTCGTGTGTTAATGCTTTCAGAGCATGCTCGCGGAGATGCGAACCCTATTCTACTTATCGATGAAGATGATGTTGAAGCAGGTCATGCAGCTTCGGTTGGTCGTGTTGACCCAGAACAACTTTACTACTTAATGAGCCGTGGTATTTCTCAAAAAGAAGCAGAACGTCTTGTTATTCATGGTTTCTTAGATCCAGTTGTCCGTGAATTACCAATTGAAGATGTGAAACGTCAATTACGAGAAGTCATCGAACTTAAAGTAAATAAATAGATCATTGAGATTTTCAATAAAAGAAAGGTCGTGAAGGTAGTGGCCGAAACTTCATTAAACATACAAGAAATTATTGAAGACTTTCCTATACTAAATCAAAAAATTAATGGAAAACGATTAGCTTATCTTGATTCAACAGCAACAAGTCAAACACCAGTGCAAGTATTAAATGTATTAGATGATTATTATAAACGTTACAATTCTAATGTGCATCGTGGTGTGCATACTCTAGGTTCTTTAGCAACAGATGGATATGAAAGTGCTCGTGAGACAGTACGACGTTTCATTAATGCTAAATATTTTGAAGAAATTATTTTTACTAGAGGTACGACTGCTTCAATTAATATTGTTGCACATAGTTATGGAGACGCTAATATTAACGAAGGCGACGAAATCGTTGTGACAGAGATGGAACATCATGCTAATATTGTGCCTTGGCAACAGCTAGCTAAACGAAAAAAAGCTACTTTAAAATTTATTCCTATGACTGATGATGGTGAACTAAGAATTGAAGATGTCAAATCGACAATTAATGACAATACTAAGATTGTAGCTATTACTCATGTGTCTAATGTCTTAGGTACCATTAATGATATAAAAGCAATTGCTAAGATTGCGCATGAACACGGTGCTATTATTAGTGTTGATGGAGCACAATCTGCACCTCATATGGATATCGATGTTCAAGATTTAGATGTTGATTTCTTTAGCTTTAGCGGTCACAAAATGTTAGGACCGACTGGTATTGGTGTATTATATGGAAAACGTGAACTACTTCAAAACATGGAACCTGTTGAGTATGGTGGGGACATGATTGATTTTGTAAGTAAGTACGATGCAACATGGGCTGACTTACCTACTAAATTTGAAGCTGGTACACCGATTATTGCTCAAGCTATTGGATTGGCTGAAGCTATTCGTTATATCGAAAATATAGGCTTTGATGCCATTCATCAGCATGAAAAAGAATTAACAGAATATGCATATGAGCAATTATCTTCAATTGAAGGATTAGAAATATATGGTCCCCCTAAAGAAAGACGTGCAGGTGTGATCACTTTTAATTTAGCTGATATTCATCCACATGATGTTGCTACAGCAGTAGATACTGAAGGTGTCGCTGTTAGAGCTGGACATCACTGTGCGCAACCATTAATGAAATGGTTAAATGTATCATCTACTGCAAGAGCAAGTTTTTATATTTATAATACTAAAGAAGATGTTGACCAATTAGTAGAAGCATTGAAACAAACGAAGGAGTTTTTCTCATATGAGTTTTAATAATTTAGATCAACTTTATAGATCTGTAATTATGGATCATTATAAGAATCCTCGTAATAAAGGCGTTTTAGATAATGGATCAATGACAGTAGATATGAATAATCCTACTTGTGGTGATCGCATTAGACTAACATTTGATATCGAAGATGGTATCATTCAAGAGGCGAAATTCGAAGGTGAAGGTTGCTCAATTTCAATGTCAAGTGCATCGATGATGACTGAAGCAGTTAAAGGTCATTCATTAGGTGAAGCAATGCAAATGAGTCAAGAATTTACTAAAATGATGTTAGGTGAAGATTATAACATCACTGAAGATATGGGAGATGTAGAAGCATTACAAGGGGTTTCTCAATTCCCAGCGCGTATTAAATGTGCAACGTTAGCGTGGAAAGCTTTAGAAAAAGGTACAGTGCAAAAAGAAGGTAAAGCAGAAGGTACAACTGAAGAATAAAATACGAATAGGTAATAAATGTTATTCTAAGCACTATGGTGCTGTGACATTTTACACATATTTCTTTTTATATAGTTTTCATGTTGTTACAATGACTATAGATAGTAGTGAAAGATAAATGATGCGTATATCGTTTTAAATATATTTAAGGAGTGATTGAAATGGCTAAAAAAGCACCTGATGTTGGAGATTATAAATATGGTTTCCATGATGAGGATGTTTCCATTTTCAGATCAGAACGTGGTCTAACAGAAAATATTGTTAGAGAAATTTCTAAGATGAAAGAAGAACCAGAATGGATGCTTAATTTCCGATTAAAAGCTTTAAAACTATTCTATAAAATCCCAATGCCTCAATGGGGTGGCGATTTATCAGAATTGAATTTTGATGACATTACTTATTATGTTAAGCCTTCAGAGCATACTGAACGTTCTTGGGATGAAGTACCTGAAGAAATTAAACGTACATTTGATAAATTAGGTATACCAGAAGCAGAACAAAAATATTTAGCTGGTGTTTCTGCACAATATGAATCAGAAGTTGTATATCATAATATGGAAAAAGAATTAGAAGAAAAAGGGATAATCTTTAAAGATACAGACAGTGCTTTACGTGAAAATGAAGACTTATTTAAAGAATACTTTGCTTCTGTTGTTCCAGCAGCTGATAATAAATTCGCAGCATTAAATTCAGCAGTATGGTCAGGTGGTTCATTCATCTATGTACCTAAAAACGTTAAATTAGATACACCATTACAAGCGTACTTCCGAATTAACTCAGAAAATATGGGTCAATTCGAACGTACATTAATTATTGCTGATGAAGGAGCTTCAGTGAACTATGTTGAGGGTTGTACTGCACCAGTATATACTACAAGTTCATTACACTCAGCAGTAGTTGAAATTATTGTTCATAAAGATGCACATGTTCGTTATACTACTATCCAAAACTGGGCTAACAATGTGTATAACTTAGTTACTAAACGTACGTTTGTTCATGAAAATGGTAATATGGAATGGGTTGACGGTAACTTAGGTTCTAAGTTAACAATGAAATACCCTAACTGTGTATTATTAGGTGAAGGTGCGAAAGGTAGTACATTATCCATCGCATTTGCGGGTAAAGGTCAAGTTCAAGATGCAGGTGCTAAAATGATTCATAAAGCCCCAAATACATCTTCAACTATCGTATCTAAATCAATTTCTAAAAACGGCGGTAAAGTAATCTATCGCGGTATTGTTCACTTTGGACGCAAAGCCAAAGGTGCGCGTTCAAATATCGAATGCGATACATTAATTCTAGATAACGAATCAACTTCAGACACAATTCCATACAATGAAGTATTTAATGATAATATTTCATTAGAACATGAAGCGAAAGTTTCTAAAGTATCTGAAGAACAACTATTCTATCTAATGAGTAGAGGGATTTCTGAAGAAGAAGCAACTGAGATGATTGTTATGGGATTCATCGAACCATTTACTAAAGAATTACCAATGGAATATGCTGTAGAAATGAACCGTCTTATTAAATTTGAAATGGAAGGTTCAATCGGATAACTTAAAATTTAGCTTAAGCTAATAGTTAAAAGAACTAGAATGTTAAACATTCTAGTTCTTTTGTTTTTCAAGCAATGATTAATTATGATGGCGATATTCCACCTTATCCAGTTTAAAACCAGTTAACACAATCTATTAGAAGAGAAGTAGTTACAAATTAGCTACTAATCAAAAGTGAACGATTTAATAGATTAATTATTTTTACAAATGAATCAGTTATTAACGCAAACTTAGGGTGTTATAGTAGAAATTTTAAAATAATAAGAAAATGTAAAGTTAGTATACAACAAGTGATATATTAATTTTGAATATGGTATCATATATCTGGTGATAAAAATGATTAATATCGGTCTAACTGGATGGGGAGATCATTATTCTTTATATGAAGATCTTGAAAGACAAACAGATAAACTACGTACATATGCGAGTCATTTTCCTGTTGTTGAACTTGACGCCTCATATTATGCTATCCAACCTGAACGTAATATATTGAAATGGATCAATGAAACACCAGATACGTTTCAGTTTATCGTTAAGATTCATCAAGCATTAACGCTTCATTCAGATTATAAAACCTATGCTGATTCACGCTCTGAACTATTTAAACAATTTAGACAAATGCTTGAACCACTGATTGCACATCATAAATTAGCAATGGTCCTAGTGCAATTTCCACCTTGGTTTAATTGTACAGCGCAAAATATAAATTATATTTTGTATGTTCGACAACAGCTAGAAGATATCCCCATGTGTGTAGAATTTAGACATCAATCTTGGTTTAATTCCCAATTTAAAGAACAAACTTTAATGTTTTTAACCGAACATCAAATTATTCATGCGGTCGTAGATGAACCACAAATTAAAGATGGGTCTATACCTTTAGTCAATCGTATAACTTCTAGTACCGCTTTTGTGCGTTATCATGGTAGAAATCAGCATGGTTGGACTAAAAAAGATATGACTGATCAAGAGTGGCGAGATGTTAGATATTTATATAATTATAATGAAAATGAATTAAAAGATTTAGCAAATAAAGTTCAAATATTAGAACAAAAAGCTGAAAAGGTCTATGTTGTTTTTAATAATAATTCTGGTGGTCATGCAGCTCAAAATGCTAAAACCTATCAAGATATTTTAGATATAGAGTATACAGGCTTAGCACCTCAGCAATTAAAATTTTTCTAAGAGGCGAATTATAATGTTTTTAACAATGATTTTATTAGTTTTAATTGGATTATTATCTGCAGTATTAGGTTCTTTAGTAGGTATTGGTGGTGGTATAATTATCGTACCTACTTTAGTGTATTTAGGAGTGAACCATCATCTATTACACGGCATCACTACTCAGATTGCAATTGGTACGTCATCGGTTATTCTTATTGTAACTGGACTTTCTTCATCTATTGGTTATTTGAAAACAAAGCAAGTAGATATTAAAAATGGATCCATATTTTTATTTGGATTATTACCTGGTTCACTTATTGGTTCATTTTTAAGTAGATATTTAACATTAAATTCGTTTAATTTATACTTTGGTATTTTTATGATCTGTGTATCTATTTTATTGATGATTAGATATAAAATTAAACCATTTAAAATATTCGATAAGGAAAAGTATCGTAAAACATACATCGATGCTAAAGGGATGACTTATCATTATAGCGTTCCACCTATGTTTGCCTTCTTTGCTACATTATTTATAGGTGTACTTACAGGTTTATTTGGAATTGGTGGTGGAGCGTTGATGACTCCTTTAATGCTTATAGTATTTAGATTTCCACCTCATGTAGCAGTAGGGACAAGTATGATGATGATTTTCTTTTCAAGTGTAATGAGTTCAATTGGTCATATTATTCAAGGTCATGTTGCTTGGTCATATTCAATTATTCTAATCATTTCTAGTTATATTGGCGCTCAAATTGGAGTAAAAATAAATCACTCGATTAAATCAGAAACAGTAGTATTATTATTACGCACAGTAATGTTAATTATGGGTGTATATCTAATTATTAAATCGTTTCTATAATAAAACAGGAGGAATTTAAGTGAAGCTTACAATTTTTCATACAAATGACATTCATAGTCACCTTAATGAATATGCACGTATTATGACGTACATGGCTGAACACCGACCTGAACTTCAACACCCTTCACTTTATTTAGATATTGGTGATCATGTTGATTTATCTACACCAGTAACAGAAGCAACTATGGGCAAAAAGAACGTTGAACTTTTAAATGAGGCTCATTGTGATATTGTTACAATTGGGAATAATGAAGGAATGACTATTTCTCATGAAGCATTAAATAATCTTTACAATGATGCACAATTTAAAGTCATATGTGCTAATGTTTTAGACGAAGATGGCCACTTACCTCGTCATATTGCCACTTCTTATATAAAAGAAATAGAAGATGTGCGCTTTTTATTTGTAGCAGCGACGGCACCTTTCACGCCATTCTATCGAGCACTTGATTGGATTGTGACAGACCCATTAGAAGCCATCAAAGACGAAATTGAACAACGCAAAGGACAATACGATGTATTAATAGTTATGAGTCATGTAGGTGTCTTTTTTGATGAAAAATTATGTCAAGAAATCCCAGAGATAGATGTGATACTAGGAAGCCACACACATCATCATTTTAATCATGGTGAAGTCAATAATGGTGTACTTATGGCAGCAGCAGGGAAATATGGATATTATCTTGGAGAAGTGAATTTAACGATTGAAAATAAAAAAGTAGTTACTAAAGAGGCTACATTACATCCAGTAGACACATTACCAGTGGTTAAAACACATTTTGATGAAGAAGGAAAAGATTTGATGAAGAAGGCGATTATTAATAAGCCAGTTTCTTTATCTAGTAAAACAAATGTGATTACAAAAACGACTTATTTACTTGCAGAAAGTGTGTATGAGTTTACAAATGCAGATTGTACAATTATTAATGCTGGATTAATTGTTAATAGTGTTGAGAGCGATCAACTTACTGAATACGATATCCATACTATGTTACCTCATCCAATCAACTTAGTTCGTGTACGTTTGAAAGGTTCTGAATTGAAAAAGGTAATCTTAAAAAGTCAAAAGCAAGAATATATGTATGAACATGTCCAAGGATTAGGATTTAGAGGTGATATTTTTGGTGGTTATATATTATATAAATGTGGATTTATTCAATCAGAACATCGCTTCTTTGTAGATGGACAAGAAATAGAAGATAACCGTACCTATATATTAGGAACTGTAGATATGTATACATTTGGAAGATATTTCCCATTATTAAAAGGAACATCGATTGATTATTTAATGCCTGAATTTTTAAGAGATATCTTTAAAGAAAAATTAATTCATATGCATCATTCTTCTTAGTACACAAATGTTCATAGTTATGTCTTAATTTTATAAGTTATTACATTTTAATTTAATGTAAATTTCGTTATAATAGTTGAAGATAGATTAAACAGGAGGGTATGTGTTGTTATGGCTACTAAAAATGAAGAGATTTTACGTAAACCAGATTGGTTGAAAATAAAGCTAAACACTAATGAAAACTACATCGGCCTCAAGAAAATGATGCGTGAGAAAAATTTACATACAGTTTGTGAAGAAGCAAAATGTCCAAATATACATGAATGTTGGGGAGCTAGACGTACGGCTACATTTATGATTTTAGGTGCGGTATGTACAAGAGCTTGTCGTTTCTGTGCAGTAAAAACTGGCTTACCTAATGAACTAGATTTAAATGAACCAGAACGTGTTGCAGAGTCTGTAGAACTAATGAATCTTAAACATGTTGTTATCACAGCTGTTGCACGTGATGATTTAAGAGATGCAGGATCTAATGTATATGCAGAAACGGTTCGTAAAGTACGTGAACGTAATCCATATACGACAATTGAAATTTTACCGTCAGATATGGGTGGGGATTATGAAGCACTTGAAACACTAATGGCTTCAAGACCTGATATTTTAAACCATAACATTGAAACAGTACGTCGTTTAACTCCAAGAGTTCGTGCGCGTGCGACTTACGACAGAACATTAGAATTCTTACGTCGTTCTAAAGAGTTACAACCTGATATTCCAACTAAATCAAGTTTAATGGTAGGTTTAGGTGAAACATTGGAAGAAATTTATGAAACAATGGATGACTTACGTGCAAATGATGTTGATATTTTAACAATTGGTCAATATTTACAACCATCACGTAAACACTTAAAAGTTGAAAAGTATTATACTCCATTAGAATTTGGTAAATTAAGAAAAATTGCAATGGAAAAAGGATTTAAACATTGTGAAGCTGGTCCAATGGTACGAAGTTCTTATCATGCTGATGAACAAGTAAATGAAGCGGCAAAAGAAAAACACCGTCTTGGAGAAGAACAGTTACAACAAAAATAATATTAACCCAAAAATTTAAAATAAACTTTCTGTTAAGTGATATTGCATAATGAAGTCATATTATCTTGTGAAACAATAATATGAGTACATAAAGTCAATTAACAATGTTTATTAATAGATAGATGCTAAAACTTAGATTGCTCTTTTTCTTTAAAATAGGCAATCTAAGTTTTTATTATAATTACAATTAAAGGTGACTTATTATGATTAAAGTTAATCAACAGTATTTTGAATTAATTGAAGATTATAGAGAATGCTTTGACGAAGAATTATTTGCTTCAAGATATTCAGATATACTTGATAAATATGATTTTGTAGTTGGAGATTTTGGTTATGATCAATTACGTTTAAAAGGATTTTATAAAGATTCAAATAAAAAAGCTGAAATTTCAAAACGTTTTTCAACCATTCAAGATTATATTTTGGAATATTGTAATTTTGGTTGTCCATATTTCATAGTGAGACATATTAATGATAATGAACGATTAGAACTAGATAGTGTAGATGAAGTAGAGGATAAATTACATGATGTTAAAATAAAACCAACAATACAAGCTACGCAATCTACTGAAAAAAAGAATAATAAATAATGAAAGGTCAAAACAATGTATATTTTGTAAATATCATTGTTTTGACCTTTCATTTATTGAATAACTTGATTTAGATATTCAATGATTTCTTCGCTTTCTTCTTGAGACACACCTAATATATGAGCAATATATCCTTCTTCTTCAATATCATCTGTGCCTATGATGCCAAATTTATTAGTTTGAAGATTTAATACCAGTGTTTTACCGTAATGACGATCGGTCTGAATAAGCATTAAATCATAGCGACTATGTTCACCTACAAATCCTACGAATTGTGCTTGCGATTGTTCCTCATCATCGTACAGAAACATATCTATCATATCAGTCATGCTCCTTTATTTTTAATATGTGAAATTAGTATAACGACAAATGATGCATGATGCAAAACTATGATATGATAATAATAATAAGAGGTGACAGATATGTATTTTGTAGATAAAGATAAATTAGCACTTAAAATAAAATATTTAAATCAGCTTATTAAGGATTATGAAACAAATAAATCAAATCATTATGCATTTGAACGTATTGCGCAAATGCTAATTGAATCATCGGTAGATATTGGAAATATGATTATTGACGCTTTTATTTTGAGAGATCCTGGTAACTATAAAGATGTTATTGATATTTTAGAACTTGAAGGGGTGATTTCCAAAGATACACAGAACCATATTAATGATACAGTTAAAATCAGAAAACAGTTTGCACATCATTATACAGAATTAGAAGTTGAAACACTTGTACCATTATTTGACACCTCAATACCGTATTATCGACAATTTGTTAAAGAAGTTACTCAATTTCTAAACAAAGAAAATGTGCCAATTACCGCTTTTGGAAAAGGAGATTATTCATAATGAAAAATTATAAAGGTTATTTAATCGATTTAGATGGAACAATGTATATGGGTACAGCAGAAATTGATGGTGCTGCTCAATTTATCGATTATTTGAACAAAAACGATATTCCTCATTTATATGTTACTAATAACTCTACTAAGACGCCTGAAGAAGTAACAGAAAAGTTAAAAGAAATGAAGATTGACGCTAAACCAGACGAAGTAGTTACTTCTGCTCTAGCTACGGCAAATTACATTGCAGAAGAAAATAGTCAAGCTAGCGTGTATATGCTAGGAGGTAATGGTTTAAGAACAGCGTTAACCGATGCAGGTTTAACCGTAAAAGAAGATGAGAATGTAGATTACGTAGTTATCGGTTTAGATGAAGCAGTCACATATGAAAAACTTGCAATAGCTACTTTAGCAGTACGTAAAGGCGCAAAATTTATCTCTACGAATCCAGATGTCTCAATTCCTAAAGAAAGAGGCTTCTTACCTGGAAATGGAGCTATTACAAGTGTGGTTAGTGTATCTACTGGACAACAGCCACAATTTATCGGTAAACCAGAAACCATCATCATGCAAATTGCTTTAGATATTTTGAAACTCGATAAGTCTGAAGTGGCTATGGTAGGAGATTTGTATGATACAGATATAATGTCTGGTATTAATGTGGGGATGGATACGGTACATGTACAAACAGGTGTAACATCTTATGAAGAAATTCAAACTAAACAACCAAAGCCAACCTATTCATTTAAAGATTTGAATGTGGCTATAGCTGAATTAGAAAGTAATACTAATTAATAAAAATAATTTCTATGATAACTTCTTATTACTTAAATTGATGATATGAGTAATAAGAAGTTTTTATATCTAACAGTTTTGTTATGCTCTGTGTAATTGTGATATGTAACCATTAGTACTAATATATAGAATATCAAGGATAAGAATAAGGACATATCGGATAAGATAGATACATATTTAACACTCACTAATTATTATATAAAATAAATTTGATATATAATTAATATTTTTATATAATAAAGTGTAAAATAAAAGTGCGATATAATATTTCTTGATAGTAAGATAACTTTACTAAATATAAAATAAGTAGAATTGTTCTTCAAAATAAATAGCAATGTTTGTGAGGTGCAATATTCAATTGAAAGAAACTAAAAAAATAAGTGTTTTTTATGAAAAAGCAAAACCATATCTACTGACTATTCTATACTTAGCAATTTTTATAGCTTTGTATCTTATATATGGTTCAGGCGATACACATAATAACTTTATATATAACGAATTCTAGTAAGGAGTCAAAGGATGACAGATATTATAAATTTAATTAATGATATTGGACAAAAAAATCCAGATCGAGTAGCTATTAGACATAAATCAGATGAGTTAACGTATCGTCAACTTATAGAAGAATCTAGTAAGCTAGCACATTATTTGCAAGATACAAATAAGCCATTAATCATCTATGGTCATATGTCACCATATATGGTAGTTGGAATGATAGGAGCAATCAAAGCAGGATGTGGCTATGTCCCAATTGATACGTCAGTTCCAATAGAACGTGTAGAAATGATTATGAATAAAGTAGATCCAACATTTATTTTAAATACAACTGATTCAAGTGTGAATCAACCAAGGAAAGAACTTACAATCGAAGATATTAAACATTCTGATTATCCTATTGTTTTTGATAGTCAAATGGATAAAACAGATGTTGTTTATACTATATTCACTTCTGGTTCTACAGGTGAGCCTAAAGGTGTGCAAATTGAGTATGCGAGTTTAATAGAGTTTGCAGAATGGATGGTCTCATTAAATGAAACAGATAATCATCAGGAGTGGTTGAACCAAGCACCATTTTCATTTGATTTATCTGTAATGGCAATTTATCCATGTTTAACATCTGGTGGAACACTTAACTTAGTAGATAAAGATATGATAAAAAAACCGAAGTTATTAAATGAAATGCTTGTTCAAACGCCAATTAATGCTTGGGTATCAACACCATCATTTATAGAAATGTGTTTATTACTTCCTAACCTTAATGAAAAAGATTATCCAAGTTTAAATCATTTCTTCTTTTGTGGAGAAATTTTACCGCATAGAACAGCTAAAGCACTTGTTGATAGATATCCAAATGCAATTGTTTATAACACATATGGACCAACGGAAGCGACAGTTGCAGTTACTGGTGTAAAAATCACACCCGAGATTTTAGAACGTTATAATCCACTTCCAGTAGGTGTAGCAAGACCGAATACTACACTATCAACAACTGATGAAGGTGAACTTGTTATTAAAGGAACAAGTGTGAGTTTAGGATATCTAAAAAACAAAGAAAAAACTGAAGCAGTATTTAAGTTTGATAATGGCGTTCGCATTTATCACACGGGTGATAAAGCTATTGAAAAAGATGGTTATTGGTTTATCCAAGGACGTATCGATTTTCAAATAAAGTTAAACGGTTATCGCATGGAACTAGAAGAAATTGAAACACAATTAAGACACTCAAAATACGTTAGAGAAACTGTTGTTGTGCCTATTTATAAAAATGGAAAAGTTGTTTATCTTGTAGGTGCTATTGTACCTACTAAAAAAGTGGATAATGACTTAGAGATGACCAGAAACATTAAAAATGAATTGAAATCTCGCTTACCTGAATATATGATTCCGAGAAAATTCGTTTGGATGGAACAACTTCCATTAACATCAAATGGAAAACTTGATCGTAAACAAGTTGCAGAGGATATCGACGCATGATTCCTTATGGTACGTTTACCTTCTTCTTAGTCGCATTTATCGTTCTTTTACCAGTCATCATACTCGGATTTTTAGGTAAGCGAAGCTATGTGTACAATGGGATAAGTACAGTGATTATGATTGTGATTATTTTCTCTTCAGATAAATACAATTTATTTGGACAGAAATATTTAAGTGTTCAATTAATCAGTTTTGTAATTTATTTAATATGGCAAGTGCTATTAATCATGTGGTATTACAAATCACGACAAAAAAATAATACTTTTATTAAATTTTTAATTGTTATGATTTTATCTATTTTACCTTTAGCACTTGTTAAAATATTACAAAGTTCATGGTTAGGTGGACATCAAATACATTTCCATGAACATAAGTTAATTGAATTTGTCGGATTCTTAGGAATCTCATATGTTACTTTTAAAAGTGTACAACTTATAATGGAAATTAGAGATGGTTCTATTAAAGAAATTAAAGTGGGGAAATTGATTCAATTTATTTCATTCTTTCCAACAGTATCTTCAGGACCCATCGACCGTTATAAACGTTTTGTCAAAGACGATAAAAAAATACCAACTGGTGAGCAATACAGAGGTATGGTAGTTAAAGCGATTCATATGATTATGATGGGCTTCTTATATAAATATATTATTGCTCATTTAATTAATGTATATGCAATTATGCCATTATTAATGCATTTACATGGTTTTACTCATAAATGGTTATATATGTATGCCTATAGCTTTTACTTATTTTTTGACTTTGCAGGTTATAGTTTATTTGCAATAGCAGTGAGTTATCTATATGGCATTAATACACCACCAAACTTTAAACAGCCGTTTAAAGCACGTAACATTAAAGATTTCTGGAATAGATGGCATATGTCATTATCATTCTGGTTTAGAGACTGTGTTTATATGAGAACATTGTTCTATATGTCTCGTAAAAAAATAATGAAGAATCAATTTGCAATGTCAAATTTTGCCTTCTTCTTAAATTTCTTTATTATGGGTGTATGGCACGGATTAGAAGTATTTTATATTGTTTATGGTATTTATCACGGTTTAATGTTTATCGGATATGGATATTATGAACGCTGGAGAAAGAAACATCCACCTCGCTTTCAAAATGGTTTTACTACAGCATTAAGTGTTATTATCACATTCCATTTTGTAGCATTTGGATTCTTGATATTCTCAGGAAAATTAATTTAAAGGGAGAAATAAATGATGGAATTTAGAGAACAAGTTTTAGATGTATTAGCTGATGTAGCAGAAAATGACGTAGTTAAAGAAAACCCAGATGTTGAGATTTTTGAAGAAGGAATTATTGATTCATTTCAAACAGTTGGATTATTATTAGAAATTCAAAATAGATTAGGAATTGAAGTATCAATTATGGATTTTGATCGCGATGAATGGGCAACTCCTAATAAAATTGTTGAAGCTTTAGAAGAATTACGATGAAATTCAAACCATTTTTACCAATTCTTATTAGTGGAATCATATTTTTAGCTTTTGTATTAATGCCTGCGAGTTGGTTTACTGGTCTCGTTAACAATAAGACACTTGCTGATAATAGAATGTCACTAACTGATCAAGTACTTAAAGGTACGCTCATTCAAAATCAATTATTTAGTAATGATAAATATTATCCACTTTATGGTTCAAGTGAGTTAAATAAACGTGACCCGTTTAATCCTGCGATAGCAATGCATCATCGAAAAAATACAAAGCCTGTATTCTTAGTTGGTACGGGCGGTAATACAGATTTAATTAATGCTATTGAATTAGCGGGTCAATATGATCAACTTAAAGGTAAAAAGATGACATTTATCATTTCACCACAATGGTTTAGTACACATGGCGTTAATGATATGGATATGGCTGCGCGTACGACACCAAATCAAATCAATCAGATATTTCAACAAAAGGATATGCCTTCAGAGTTAAAACAACGCTATGCTAAACGATTATTAAAATTTAGAAGTGTTCCTAATAAGGAATATTTAAAAGAATTAGTAAAAGATCCAAGCAATCCAAAAGGTCGTTATATTTCTAATTTTAAAAAAAGTCAACTTCTTAAAATTGAGGCAATAAAAACATACTTTTCATTAGATAAATCACCATTAGCTCATGTACACTCACTTACATCACCCAATGATTCTTGGGAAAACATGAGTAATAAAGCAGTGCAACTTGGTGAAAAACGTTCTACTTCTAATGGTTATGGTATCCGTAACGAATATTGGAAAAAACTAATGCATAAAAAACCAATGAATCGTCGCCAATATGAATTTAAAATGAATTCACCAGAGTTTAAGGATTTATCTTTACTAGTAGATACAATGCATCAAGCAGGTGCTGATGTACAATATGTTATTCTTCCAGTAAATGGTAAATGGTACGATCATTTAGGTATTCACCGTTCAACACGTGAACCTGTCTATAAAAAAATACATAAAACTGTTGTGGGACATGGTGGCAAAGTGTATGATATGTCAAATAAAGACTATGAAAAATATGTATTAAGTGATGTGGTACATGTAGGTTGGAAAGGTTGGGTATACATGGATCGTCAAATTGAAAAACATATGAACAATCATCAAACTCAATTCTAAATAGCAAAAAAAAAAGACACCCTACTCTGATTAAATACTGAGGGTAGGGTGTCTTTAATTTATATCGTTAGAAAACTTGTTCTACTTCTATAACGCCTGGTACTTCTTCGTGTAAAGCACGTTCTATACCTGCTTTTAATGTAATAGTTGAGCTTGGGCATGTTCCACACGCACCATGTAATTGTAATTTTACGATGCCATCTTCTACATCGACTAATGTACAATCTCCTCCGTCACGTAATAAAAACGGACGTAAACGTTCAATAACTTCGGCTACTTGATCAAACATTGTTGCATTCTCAGTAGGCATGAGATATGTCTCCTTTCAAGTAAAATACTTCATAAACTTATTATTAATTTATTATAATAGATAAAGAAAGAAAAATCTATAAAACTAAACGGGGGATTAATATATGACAAAAGTAAGTGTTGTTGTTTACGGTGCAGATGTAGTGTGTGCAAGTTGTGTCAATGCACCAACTTCTAAAAATACGTATGAGTGGCTAAAACCATTATTAGAAAGAAAATATCCTAATATTCATTTCGAATATACATATATCGATTTTCAAAAAGAAACTGAAAATTTAAGTGATCATGATCAACAATATATTGAGCAAATTGAAAATGATGAGTTGTTTTACCCGCTTATTACAATGAACGATGAATATGTGGCTGACGGTTATATTCAGTCAAAAAAAGTGACTCATTTTATAGAACAATATATTATAAACAATTAATATAAAGTGCAGTATTCAATTTTTATAAAAATGTGGGGAAGCGTGAGATGATGAATAAAATTAAATTCTGTCTTGCTTCCCAGTTTTATTTATCCATTATGATATTTATATAGCCACAAAACACCTGATTTTAATATATGCGCTAAACGTCCTGTGACTGTGCGATCCATAATATAGGCAAACCCTTTTTTCTCTCCTAGAGAACCTAAGAAACCTTGAACTTTTAATTCAGACATTTTTTCAGGAAGTGGTTCATGATTCCATTGTTTTTTTAGTACATCGGCAATTTGATCACCCTGTACTTCTGCTAATTGAGCACTTGGCGCATGTGGTAAAGCTGCGCAATCTCCAACTACATAAACATTTTTATAAGTTGGTACTTGATGATATTGATTGACGATAACGCGACCACTTTTATTAATATCAATAGGCAGTTTTCTTACAATTTCAACGGGTTGAATACCTGCTGTCCATACTACAATATCAACAGGCTCTGGTGTACCTCCATTATAAATTCTTCCTTGCTCAACTTTATCAATCAAAGAATTAGGAACCACGTTTACATTATTTTCGCGGAACCACTTCGCAATATAATTACTTAATTTTTCTGGAAAATTTCTTAATATACGAGGTCCACGATCATATAAAATAATTTCTAAATCTGTGCGACTTTCACGTAGTTCACTTGCTAATTCAATGCCACTCAAGCCAGCTCCTACAATTCCAACACGCGCTCCTTTAGGTAGTTCGCTAATACTATGAAACGTTTCACGCGCTTTAGAAAGCGTTTGAATACTATGAGTGTATTCTTTAGCTCCTGGAACATTATGATATTTATCTTCACAACCTAGTCCGATAATCAACTCATTATAATCTACTTTAGTTTGTCCTACCGAAACAATTTGGTTATCTAAGTCGATATCACTTATTTCTCCATAAATTGTATTTACGCGATGTGAATTAGGAAAATTCATTCGCACATCACTATCAGATTTTGTGCCTGCAGCGAGCGCATAGAATTCAGGTTTTAAACCATGAAACGGCATTCGATCTATAAGAGTTAATGTGTATTCTTGAGGAAGAACATCTGGAAGAATGCGCGACATAATACGCATATTACCATACCCTCCACCAAGCAGAACTAAATGTTTCATATTATGTTACCCCTTTACATTAAAATATCAATTGTCTATGTAGTATTAATGTCAGACCTTTATAATGTCAGACTGTATAAATAAAGTATAGGTTCAATAATAAGTGATTCAGCCTATTTTAACGCTTATTTTTCATTTATTGTCCCCTAACAAATAAATGAAAGATTAATATAATTTTATTATATATGTTTTTAATAATCACGACAAACAAATGTGAAATGTTATTGCAAAATACAAATAGTTAAAAACCATAGCAATGCAACATATTAAGAGATTTGTTATAATAATGTAATTAAATTAAAAAGAAGGTGAAGTATGTTTCCATTAGTCGAATTCTGTATATCGAATATGGCCAAAGGCGGAGACTACGTTTACGATAAACTCGAAAGTGATCCTGAAGTAGATGTGTTAGAATATGGATGTCTCAATAATTGTGGTTTATGTTCTTCTGGGTTATATGCATTGGTAGATGGAGAAGTCGTAGAAGGGGATACACCTGAAGATTTGTTAAACAATATTTATAAACACATAGAAGAAAATGATTTTACAAACTTATTATAGGAGTGATTAGAAATGCCAACAGTAATACTTACTGAAGCAGCAGCTTATGAAGTAAAAGACATGTTGAAAAGTAATCATATGGAAAACGGTTATTTAAAAATTAAAGTGAATGGTGGCGGATGTACAGGTTTAACATATGGTATGTCTGCAGAAGAAGCCCCAGGATCAAATGATGAAATATTAGAATATTATGGATTAAAAGTCTTAGTAGATAAAGATGATGCTCCCGTACTGAATGGCACTAAAATTGATTTTAAACAATCATTAATGGGTGGTGGATTCCAAATCGACAACCCAAATGCAATTGCATCATGTGGATGTGGCAGTTCTTTTAGAACAGCAAAAGTAGCTGGACATCCTGAAAATTGTTAAGTCTCATATTCTTAAGTTAATACAATATAGTAATAATAAATTTAAATAATCGTTCTGTTGTTGCTTGAAAATATGGTATAAAAACTATAAAATTGGAAGTGGATTAATTTTGTCTTTTTTGTGAATAAATGTTCGCAAAATGGAATATAAAAGTGTTGACTAAGACTATAAATGGGGATGAACAAATAGGTTAAGTTCAAAGTTTTACGAAACAATCAGTATTTTTACAATACTATTGTATTATAAAAATGCTACGTTTCAACATGTTCTGAAACTTGTAGCCTTTATCTACATTTAAGAAAAAATACGAAAGCTTAGGTGAATGAAATGGCACAAAATCGTAAAAAAGTACTTGTATTAGGTGCAGGATATGCAGGTTTACAAGCAGTTACTAAATTACAAAAAGAAGTATCTGCAAATGAAGCAGAAATCACTTTAGTTAACAAAAACAAATATCATTATGAAGCAACTTGGTTACACGAAGCGTCAGCTGGTACTTTAAATTATGAAGATTTAATTTATCCAATTGAAAGTGTAATTGACAAAAATAAAGTCAACTTCATCAATGCAGAAGTAACTAAAATTGATAGAAACGCTAAAAAAGTAGAAACTACTCATGGTATTTTTGAATATGATATTTTAGTTGTTGCTTTAGGATTTGAAAGTGAAACATTCGGTATTAACGGAATGAAAGAACATGCGTTCCAAATTGAAAATATTCATACTGCTCGCGAATTATCTCGTCATATTGAAGATAAATTTGCGAACTACGCTGCATCAAAAGAGAAAGATGAAAATGATTTAGCAATTTTAGTAGGTGGCGCTGGATTTACAGGTATTGAATTCTTAGGTGAATTAACAGACAGAATTCCTGAATTATGTAATAAATATGGTGTAGATCAAAATAAAGTTAAAATTACATGTGTTGAAGCTATGCCTAAAATTTTACCAATGTTCTCAGAAAATCTTGTAAATTATGTAGTTAATTATTTAGAAGAACGTGGCGTTGAATTTAAAATTGGTACGCCAATCGTTGCTTGTAATGAAAAAGGTTTCAAAGTTAAAACAAATGATCAAGAACAACAACTTGAAGCCAATACTGCAGTGTGGGCTGCTGGAGTTCGCGGTAGTCAACTTATGGAAGAATCATTCGAAGGTGTAAAACGTGGTCGTATCGTAACTAAACAAGATTTAACAATCGATGGTCATGATGATATCTTCGTTATTGGTGATGTTTCTGCGTTTATCCCAGCAGGTGAGGAACGTCCATTACCAACTACAGCTCAAATTGCTATGCAACAAGGTGCACATGTTGCTAAAAACATTGAAAATATCTTAAATGGTCAAGCTACAACTGACTTCGAATATATTGATCGTGGTACAGTTTGTTCTTTAGGTTCACATGATGGTGTAGGTCATGTGTTTGGTAGAGACATCACTGGTAAAAAAGCTGCGTTCATGAAGAAAGTGATTGATACACGTGCAGTATTCAAAATGGGTGGCGTTGGCTTAGCATTTAAAAAAGGTAAATTCTAAGTTAATAAATTAAATATTTAATCATTAAGGAGTGAGACAGAAATCTGTGAAACAAAATAGATTTCAATATCTCACTCCTTTATTTTAAAGGAGAGTTATATGATACATTTTAATTATGATTCGAATAAAATGACCGACGTTATTATTCTAGGAGTACCCGATCATCTTAATCAAATTGGAAAGATCACGTACAAAAATAGTGACCTTACACAAACTATTGAAAATTACCGACATCGTCATATTGTAAGTAGTCAATTAGGAAAAACATCTTCGACTATTTTATACATAAATAATGAACCTAAACGTTTAATTACGGTTGGACTAGGAAATTTGAAAACATTATCTTATGCTTCATTTTTAAAAGTATTTGGTACACTTTTTCAATATCTAAAAAAAGAGCGTGTGACAGAAGCAAATGTTCTTTTTGATACATTTAATTCAAAACAAATTGACAAAACAATTATTGCAGAGATTTTCGGATTACAAAGTAGACAATCGATTTATGAATTTAACAACTATAAATCTAACAAATCCACACCATATCAACTGGAATTATATATAGAATCATCTAATAGTGATGAAGATACAAAAAATATAAAAGCAGGGTATTTGATTGGTGAATCGGTGAATATAGCACGTGACTTTAGTAATATGCCTCCCAATATACTTACTCCAGAATATTTTGCAAGTGAAGTAGCACATCACTTTAAATCGTCTTCTGTTTCAGTAGATATTAAAAATAATGACACATTGTTATCAGAAGGTTTTGGTTTACTACATGCTGTAGGTAAAGGATCCACTCACTCTCCTGTTGTTATTACTTTAACGTATCATGGAACAGATGAAAATGAAGCGCCTATTGCATTAGTTGGGAAAGGGATTACATATGATTCTGGTGGTTATAGCATCAAATCTAAAATGGGTATGCAAACAATGAAATTTGATATGTGTGGTGCTGCTAACGTTGTAGGAATGATTGATGCTGTATCTAAATTATCTTTACCAGTAAATATTGTAGGTGTCATTGTCTCTGCAGAGAATATGATTAGTCAACAGGCTATGAAACCAGATGATGTATATACTGCCTTAAGTGGTGAAACAGTAGAAGTTTTAAATAGCGATGCTGAAGGCCGTTTAGTTTTAGGAGATGGCGTATTTTATGCAAATCAATTTCAACCACGTTTAATATGTGATTTTGCTACTCTTACAGGTGCTGCTATAGCGGCATTAGGAGAAGATAAGGCTGCTTTATTTAGTTCTAATGCAGATGAAGATATGAAACACATTTTAAAAAGTGCTAGAGAAGTTGATGAATTCGCTTTTGAATTACCTATTACTCAAACTGAACAACAATTGATTCGTAATACAGAGGTCGCTGATTTAGTGAATCATACAAATGGACAAGGTAAAGCCTTATTTGCTGCAGCTTTCGTTACGCATTTTAGTGAGCAAACACCACATATTCATTTTGATATTGCAGGTCCTGCAACGATTAATAAAAATAACTATAAAGGTCCTAAAGGTCCGACAGGAAGCATGATAATGACCATTGTGAATTGGTTAAGACAATCAATATAAAATGGATGTTAGAAATGAATATACATTCATTGTGAGGCAAAATAGATAAATGTCTGAGGTACATTGATACCTTAGACGTTTATTTTTTTAAAATACTATTATATTAGGCGTTGACAACCGCCTAACTACTTGATATTATTAATCACATAATTATACACTTTAGTTCGGTAGAGTGATAAAGGATGTGAGTATAATGTTTAATGCTGTAGTTATTGCCGTAATATTAATGATTATATTATGTCTCTTAAGACTGAATGTTATCATTAGTTTATTTATTAGTTCACTTGTAGGTGGTCTAATATCGGGCATGAGTTTAAACAAAGTAATTAGTGTATTCGGTAAAAATATTGTAGATGGTTCGGAAGTGGCATTAAGTTACGCTTTATTAGGGGGCTTTGCAGCACTGATATCATATAGTGGCATCACAGATTATTTAGTAAATAAAATTATTCGTGCGATTCATACTGAGAATAGCCGCTTATCAAGGATTAAAGTAAAAGTGATTATTATTTTAGTATTACTAGCAATGAGTATTATGAGTCAGAACTTAATTCCAGTACATATTGCATTTATACCAATTGTAATTCCACCATTACTTAGTCTATTTAACGATTTGAAAATTGATAGACGATTAATTGGTTTAGTTATAGGATTTGGTTTATGTTGGCCATATGTTTTACTACCTTATGGCTTTGGACAGATTTTCCACCAAATTATACAAAGTGGATTTCAAAAAGCTCATCATCCTATCGAATTTAATATGATTTGGAAAGCAATGTTAATTCCTTCACTTGGTTATATTGTCGGTTTAGTTATTGGGTTGTTTGTTTATCGTAAACCACGTGAATATAAGCAAGAGGTACTTAAAGATAATGAAGAAGAAATAGCAGAAATTCGGCCATATGTATTAGTTGTTACGATTGTTGCTATTTTCGCTACTTTCTTAGTTCAAACATTTACGGATTCAATGATTTTTGGAGCATTAGCTGGAGTGCTGATATTCTTTATTTCTGGTATTTATAAATGGAATGAATTAGATAGTCAATTTGTAGAAGGAATAAAAATAATGTCATTTATTGGTGTCGTTATTTTATCAGCTAACGGTTTTGCCGGTGTCATGAATGCTACTGGTGATATTGAAAAATTAGTTTCTAGTTTAACTGAGATTACAAATGGACATAAATTAATTACTATTATTGCAATGTATATTGTTGGCCTTATTGTTACGTTAGGCATTGGATCATCTTTTGCTACGATTCCAATTATTGCAGCTTTATTTATACCACTAGGTTCATCTCTTGGTTTAGATAATATGGCATTAATTGCTTTAGTAGGAACAGCTGCTGCACTTGGAGATTCTGGTTCACCAGCAAGTGATTCAACACTTGGACCCACAGCAGGTCTTAATGTAGATGGTCAACATGATCACATTAGAGATACATGTATACCTAACTTCCTTTTCTATAATGTTCCATTGATGATTTTTGGTACAATAGCTGCAATGGTATTATAGAAAAAAAGAGGTGACAACATGTCTAATTTACTTGAAACATTTGATATGAAAATCGAAACAGTAGATGAGGGAATAGTTGTAATTTCTATGCCAGTCACTGATAAGGTTAAACAACCCTTTGGCTATCTACATGGTGGTGCAAGTATTGCATTAGGTGAAACAGCTTGTTCATTAGGCGCTGCCCATTTAATTGATACGAAACACTTTATCCCATTAGGTTTAGAAATGAATGCCAATCATATTCACTCAGTAAAAGAGGGACGCGTGATTGCTACCGCTTCTATTATTCATAAAGGTCATACGACACAAGTATGGAATATAGAAATTAAAAGTGATCAAGATAAATTAATTAGTATCATGAGAGGTACAATAGGGATTAAACCATTAAAATAACAAATTATAAAATACTAGCCCGTAGAAAATATTCATCTACGGGCTAGTATTTTATATTTATGATACTTCTCTATGGTGATTTATTCTTTGAAATACGCTATAAATTCTTTGAGCTGCTTCTTTACCTCCCATGATATTTCTAGCAAATGGACCAAGTTCTAAATCAGCTAGTCCACCAGCAACAAATAAATGAGGTAACCATTCTAATTCATGTGTGATTTTTGGAAATCCACAAGATAGGAGGAGGCATTAGCATTTTGAATTAGAGATTGTATCATGGGTTGCTGCAAAGTTGAAGACTTAAATCCAGTTGCTAAAAGTATGTAATCATATGGGATATTTAAATTTTCAGTAATAATTTGATGCGATTTTAAGTCCTTAATCTCTTCTTTATATATAATAAGTCTTTTATTTTGAACATATTTCTTTAAGCGTAAATATAACTCGTGAGGCATTGAACCTTTATGTCTTTCTTTTAATACTGTTTGAAGTTTTTCTTCATGTGAAGAATGATTTAAAAAGGCCTTCATTTTTTGGGGACCTAGCCAACCAGGATCAGCATCAAAATGTTGAATATCTATATTTTTATTCATCCATAAATGAACGATTTTATTCTTATCTAATTTTAAAACCTTTAATGTTAAATGAGCAGCTGAAATACCACTTCCAATGACATGAGATGATTGTGAAAATAATTGAGAATTAAAATGATCACTAAATATATGACATACATCTTTAGCTTGAGTAAATGCGGCAGGGACAAAAGGTTCATTATGACATCCTTGTGCTAAAACAACACAATCAGTTTGAATGACAGAATGATGACTTGTTGTAATACTCCATCCTCTTTGATTTTTTTCAATGCGTTGAACATAACTTTGAATATAACTTTGATTTAGATGGTAGTTATGTATTTGAGCATGTGTGTGATCCATAAACATCTCTGTTTGAGATCTTTGATAACGACCAAAAGTTGGATTAATATACTAATTCATTTTTGCAAATTTTTTTAAATGAAATGGGTCAGGATGAATATGATGTACAATAGGTGAACGTAAGTAAGGCATAGCAATTCTATTTGTGCATTTATGAAATTGTTCGCATAAAGAATCATGAGGGTCGATAATTGTAAGATTTTGGATGGACATGCCTACTTCACGTAACTTAATTGCTATAGTGGTTCCTTGTATACCGCCACCAATAATAGTCCAATGCATAATAAAACTCCTTTAAAACGTAATTATTACGATTTATAATAACATAAAACTATCTTTTTCAAAACAAAAAATCGAAGCACTTTAAGAAAGTACCTCGATTTTTATCAAATTATATTTTCTTATTGTTAAATTCATCTTTAAGTTCATCAATTTTTGTATCTTTAGTATAAGGCGTTTTATTATTATATGATGCTTTCATCATTAAATGGCTAGAAAGAGGGCCAGTAATCAAAATGAAAATAATGCCGAATATCAGTTGCATATTGGCGTATCCTTCTGTTCCCATAAAATATAAAAACGTTCCAAATAATAAAAATATAGCACCTAATGTTGCAGATTTACCTGCAGCATGACCGCGTGAATAGACATCTTTTAAACGAATAATACCAATAGCAGTAATTGCACTTATCAATGCACCTAAGATAATGAAAATGATGGCTAAACTAATGATGATTTTTGCTATCACGTTCAATCACCTTACCTTTATCTATAAATTTAGAGAATACTGCTGTACCTAAGAAAGCTAAAATACCAATAAGTAAAATAACTACAAGTAAGTATTGTGAGCCGATAAATACACTATATAATGCAACACACGCCATCAATTGTAAGCCAATAGCGTCTAGTGCAAGGACGCGATCAGGTAAAGTGGGACCTTTAATAATACGAATAAACATTGCTAGCATCGATAATACTACGACAATTAAAGCAATAATAATAATTGTTTTTACCATTAAGCTTCGCCCACCTCTCTCACTACTTTTTCAAGTGATGATTTAATGCTTTCAATTTCTTCTTCTTTCGTACTAAAGTCAATTGAGTGAATGTATATTTTAGTTCTATCATCACTAATACCTAAAACGACAGTTCCTGGTGTTAAAGTGATTAAATTAGATAATAAAACAATTTGCCAATCATGTTTTAAATCTGTGTGATAAATAAAGAAACCAGGTTGATTTTTAAGTCTTGGCTGTAACACAATTTTGGATACATCAATATTGGCTTTCATTAATTCTATAAAAAAGACAACAATCAATTTAATGACTTTATAAACTCTTTTTAAATAAAAACTACCAGGCAATACTTTTTTAAATAAGTAAACAAGCCCAATTCCTATTAAAAATCCTAGTAAAAAGTTATTAAATGTATAACTGCCGCTTAAAAACATCCATATAATAGCTAATATAATATTTAACACAAATTGAAGAGCCATTAGTATCTACCTCCTAATACACTTTTAATATAAACATTAGGATCATAGAAAGATTTAGCTGCTTCTGATATAAATGGATAAAGTGCATCAGCAGATAAACCAAATAGTACAGTAATGATAACTGCAATTACTGAAACGATTGTTGCTTGTTTTACATTTACATTGTTATTCATTTTATATCCCTTAGGTTCACCAAAGAAACCATGTAGGAAAATACGAATCACAGAATAGAGTACGATTAAACTTGAAAGTAATACGATAATTGCACTGATATAAAATCCTTTTTCAAAAGCGGCTTTTACAATAAAGTATTTTCCATAAAACCCACTAAATGGGGGAATACCAGCCAAGCTTAAAGCTGCAATAAAGAAAGACCAACCAAGTATAGGATATGTCTTAATTAAACCACCGAATGACTTAAGATTTGATGTTTTGGTAATTTGATACATGACACCAATAATTAAGAAAAGTGCAGTCTTAACTAACATATCGTGAATGGTATAATATATAGCACCCATAATTCCTAATTTACTCATCATAGCAACACCAACGAGTATGACACCTACTGCAATCATAATATTATATAAAATAATTTTTTTAATATCATAATAAGCAATGGCACCAATGGATCCAAATATAATCGTTAATAGTGCTAAGAATAAAATAGTATAGTGAGAAAAACTCATTGTGTTATGGAAAAAAAGACTAAGTGTTCTTAAAATAGCATAGACGCCAACTTTAGTTAATAAAGCACCGAAGAATGCAATGATAGCAAAAGGTGGCGCATAGTATGATCCAGGTAACCAAACATATAATGGAAAAACACCAGCTTTAGTTGCAAACACAAAGATGAACAAAATAAAGACAATACTTAATAATCCTTGATGTGAATGAGATAATTCATTCAGTTTTACGCTAATGTCAGCCATATTTAAAGTGCCGACGATTGAATATAAGATAGCAACAGCAATAACGAAAAATGTCGATGTTACAACATTAATAAGTAAATATTTGACCGTTTCTTGAAGTTGAATACGTGTACCACCTAATACAAGCAATGCATAAGATGACATTAAAAAGACTTCAAAGAATACGAAAAGGTTAAAAATATCTCCAGTAGTGAAAGCACCAATAATACCCACTAACATAAAGACGATTGAAAAATGAAAATAGTAACGCTCTCTATCGATTCCGGCAGTTGAAAAAGAATAGATCGTAATGAGCAGAGTAATGATAATACTCGTTACAATCAACATTGCCCCTAACGTATCTAATAAAAAGATAATACCATATGGGGCTGGCCAAGAACCTAATTCTACTTTAAGAGGACCAAATTTACTAACATTAATTAAATTAATCATCGCTACAATCAAAGTTAAAACTAAACCTATCAATGTGACCGCACGCTTTAATGGATAGCGTTGACCCAAAAAGATAAGAATAATAGCGGTAATGATTGGTATAACTAATGTAAGAACAACCATATTAGTTGCTATCATCACTAGGCACTCCTTTCATTTGTTCTATGTTGTCTGTGCCTAATTCTTTATACGTTCTAAAAGCTAAGACTAAGAAAAAAGCAGTAGTTGCAAATGCAATAACAATTGCAGTAAGTATTAATGCATGAGGGATTGGATCTACATAGTGATGAATATCTTTTTCATATATTGGCATTTCACCATGTTTCAATCCTCCCATAGTAATTAAAAATAAATTTGATGCATGTGTAATCAGCGTTGTTCCCATAATAATACGTATTAAACTTTTAGATAAAACGAGATAGACACTGATTGATGTAAGTATGCCACATACAATAATCATAATAATTTCCACTATTCGTTCTCTCCAATCGTTATAATAATAGTCATTACTGTACCAATTACTGCACACATAACGCCAAAGTCGAAGAACATTGGTGTATTCATATGAACAGAGTGTAGAAGTGGTAATGGAATATTAAATTCTGTATGTGTAAAGAAACTTTTTCCGTAAAACCAACTTGCTATAGGCGTACTTACACAGAATAATAAACCAATACCAATTAAGATTTTAAAATCCCAAGGAAAGATTTTACGCATCGTTTTTATATCAAATGCAATCATAATAATGGTCAAAGCAGTTGATAGAAGCAATCCACCAACAAATCCTCCACCTGGTGTGTAATGTCCTGCTAAAAATAAAGTAATACCAAAAAGAGCAATTAAGAAAGCAATAATTACAGCTGAATACTGAAACATTAAATTGTTATTTTGTCTATTCATTGCTTTCCACCTCACTTGTTTTGTTACGTTTACTTCGTAATTTAATCATCGTGTAAACTGCAAGACCTGCAATACCTAATACAGAAGATTCAAATAAGGTATCCATACCACGGAAGTCTACGAGAATAACGTTAACCATATTTTTACCATGTGCTAAGTCATAAACATGTGCCTTGTAATATTCTCCAATAGAAGAAAAATGTCTATTACCATAAGCGATAAGACCTAATATTGTCACTACCAAACCAACACCAATAGAGATGATAGCATTCGTTAATTTAAATGATGTTTTTTCATTATAGCGATTTAAGTTAGGCAAGTGATAGAAACATAATAGAAATAGACCCGTTGAGATAGACTCAACAACAAATTGTGTTAAAGCTAAATCAGGTGCCTTAAAGAAAACAAATAAAACTGATACTGCATAGCCAACAACACTAAGCATAATAATACTAAATAAACGAGATGTTGCTGTAACAACTAAGAACGCTGAGATAGTAAGTATTATGATAATAATCATTTCATAGATGTGAATTGTATTTATATTTTTAAAATTAAAGCTAAACGGTACCCTCACTAATGTGATGAGTGTTAACACAATTAATGTACCAAAAATAAAGACTAAACTATCCCGTACATACCCATTAACATAATAATTAGTTAGAGAAGCGGAATGATTTGGTAACCATTTGCCAGTAGTATCATACCAATAATTTAATTTTAAGTTGTCTGGTTGTGCTTTTAATAAACGAATCCAATAATTGAACGTAAATAATAAGATAATACCTACAATCCAAATCGTTAAAGTAGAGATGAACGCAGGAGTAATACCATGGAACATATGGAATTCTGCATGTACGGTTGATATTCCACTTATGGCTTTAGTAGCTGGTTCGATTATAGAATGTGTTAATAGTCCAGGGAATAGTCCGAAAACAACAACTAGCGTTGCTAGAATTGCTGGTGAAATTAACATTAATAATGATGCTTCATGTGCTTTCTTAGGTAATAAATCAGAATGATATTTACCAAAGAATACATGTAGTACGAATTTAATTGAATATACAAATGTAAATATACTACCTACAATCGCTAAAATTGGAAAAACAATACCTAGAGTATTTAAACTAAATAGAGGCGTGTGTGTAGCTTCTATCATAGCCTCTAAGAATTTTTCTTTTGATAAGAAACCATTAAATGGTGGCACACCTGCCATACTTAATGCTGTAATTACAGTAAGAGTAAAAGAAATTGGCATGATAGTAAGTAAACCGCCCAATTTTTTTACATCACGTGTGCCTGTCACATGATCAATGGCACCTGTAATCATAAATAATGCACCTTTAAAGGTAGCATGGTTAATTAAATGGAAAGCAGCTGCTGTAAAACCAGCGATATATAATTGACTGTCACTACCTTCAAAATGATAACTTATAGCTCCAATACCTAGCATAGACATAATCATTCCCAATTGTGAAACTGTAGAAAATGCTAGAATCCCTTTCAAATCTTGTTGTTTCGTTGCATTTAATGAAGCCCAAAATAGTGTGATTAAGCCTACTAAAGTAATAGTCCATATCCATCCTTCTGATATCGCGAATAATGGGGTTAAACGTGCAACAAGATATAACCCTGCTTTAACCATTGTAGCTGAATGTAAATATGCACTGACAGGAGTAGGTGCCTCCATTGCATCAGGTAACCAAATGTAAAATGGTACTTGTGCAGATTTTGTGAAAGCTGCTAACATAATTAAAACCATTGCAAGTGTAAAGAAAGAACTGTCTTGTATTTGAGATACATGATGGATTAAATAATGTAGACTTAATGATTGTCCTGCAAGTGAAATTAAGATTAATCCACCAAGTAAACTAAGTCCTCCAAATACAGTGATAATCAGTGACTTTTGTGCTCCATATATAGAAGCTTTCTTTTCTCTCCAAAAAGAAATGAGTAAAAAACTTGAGAATGAAGTTAATTCCCAGAATAGATATAAGATAATGATATTATCTGAGAGTACGACGCCTAACATTGCACCCATAAACAGTAATAAATAACAGTAAAAATTCCCTAATCGTTCAGATTTATCTAAATAACCGATTGAATAAAGAACTACTAAACTTCCAATGCCAGTTATAAGCAAACTAAAGAGTATGCTTAAGCCATCAAGATAAATATCAAAATTCATGCCGATATGTGGCATCCAATTGAAAGTTTTTATTACTGTATTACCTGATTGAGTAGTTGAAATATAAGATAAAAAATAAATAAATAAGACAACAGGAACAGGTAATACAAACCATCCTAAATGAATCTTTTTAAAGAAACGATAAAGAATTGGAATAATGAGTGCGAATATTAACGGTAAAAGTACCGCAATATGTATCAAACTCACTATATTTTCCTCCTTCAAAAATTGTTATAAATTTTATTATACATCAATCAATTTATTCTGAAAAACTGTGAAAAGATGTAAAGTCAGCAATTTTACTTATCTTGTTAAATAGGAAGAAAGACGTAAAATGGACTAGAAAAAATTTTGTTTATATTGGATAGAATAGTCTTTTTTTAAACTGTTTAAATTGTCTAATGCCAATTTTGCGTATTCTGTGTGTTGTTGTTTTAATTCGTTTTCCATTTGAGTAATCGCTTGTTGTAAAGAATCTTCATATTTCATCTCTTCTACATTAAAATCTCTCAATTGTGAACGTGTTGCATAACGTTTTTCATAATGGCTTAAAGCACGTCTTTCATGAAAAAAAACACCTTCAGTTTCACCAGGATGATGTAAATCTCCTTGTTTAGGATGTTTAATGACTTGTTCAATTTGTACTAAAACTTGATGATCACTATCTTCTTTAATCGTTACACCATAAGTACCTGTTTTATGAGAGAATCGATATAACATGCTATATTACTTCCTTTCAAATATGTTAATATGTATCTATATCATCATAACATGAATGGAGAATTTAAATGACTAACTATCCACAGTTAAATAAAGAAATACAAGATAATGAAATTAAAGTAATTATGCATACAAATAAAGGAGATATGACATTTAAGCTGTTTCCTGAGATTGCTCCAAAAACAGTTGAAAATTTTGTGACACATGCAAAAAATGGATATTATGACGGCATTACATTCCATCGTGTCATTAATGATTTTATGATTCAAGGTGGAGACCCTACTGCTACTGGTATGGGAGGAGAAAGTATTTATGGAGGTTCATTTGAGGATGAGTTTTCATTAGAAGCATTTAATTTATATGGTGCACTTTCAATGGCAAATGCTGGTCCAAATACAAATGGTTCACAATTTTTTGTTGTTCAAATGAAAGAAGTACCAGATACAATGCTTAATCAGCTTGTTGATGGCGGTTGGCCTGAACCAATTGCTAAAGCTTATGCAGAAAAAGGTGGAACACCTTGGTTAGATCAAAAACATACTGTGTTTGGTCAATTAATTGACGGTGAAACTACATTAGAAGATATTGCAAATACTAAAGTAGGGGCACAAGATAAGCCTGTACATGATGTGGTTATTGAATCTATTGATGTAGAAGATAAAAAAGCTTAATTCATCAAAGAAATATCATTAAATAAAAAAAGGTGAGCGTAAACTGTTTTAAATAAGACATTTACGCTCATCTTTTTATATTAAAAACGAACTTTTTAATGTAAATTTATGAAGAAGAAATATAAATTTCTAAAGAAATTAATTTTTTATTAGTTTATCGTTAGTCCAAGTATGGGATTTATGCTATTATTAATATGTTAAGAAAAACGAAATAAGGGGTTATCAAGTTGAATACTCACTATAAAGAAGGTCAGCATATTAAAGTGCGTGTGACTGGAATTCAACCGTATGGCGCTTTTGTTGAGACCCCTGACCATACTGAAGGACTTATCCATATTTCAGAGATTATGGATGATTATGTCCATAATCTAAAAAAATTTCTATCAGAAGGTCAAATTGTAAAAGCTAAAATCCTTTCTATAGACGATGAAGGAAAGCTTAATTTGTCACTTAAAGATAATGATTACTTTAAGAATTATGAACGAAAAAAAGAAAAACAGTCTGTATTAGATGAAATTAAAGAGACAGAAAAGTATGGGTTTCAAACGCTTGAAGAACGCCTACCGGTCTGGATTAAGCAGTCTAAACGTGCAATTCGTAATAATAATTGAATGACTGTCAACACGCTAAAACGTTACTTTTTTAAGTAACGTTTTTTATTATGTCAATATATTGCTAAATTTAAAAAGATGGTTAATGCATATAAGCATAAAAGTAGAGACATAAAAATGTTCATGTTATAGTTTGAAAATAATAAAACTAAAAGATTTAGAAAGGAATTACTTATGAATAATAAATATAAAAAATTATTTGAAACTGTTACATTACCCAACGGTGTATCATTAAGAAATCGCTTTGTACTTGCACCTTTAACACATACATCATCAAATGATGATGGTACTATTTCAGATGTCGAAATTTCTTACATTGAGAAACGTGCCAAAGATGTAGGTCTTGCAATTAATGCTGCAAGTAATGTAAATGATATTGGTAAAGCCTTCCCAGGCCAACCATCTGTCGCACACGATTCAGATATCGAAGGTTTAAAACGCTTAGCGACAGCAATGAAGAAAAATGGCGCAAAAGCATTAGTACAAATTCATCATGGTGGTGCACAAGCTTTACCTGAATTGACTCCTAATGGAGATGTTGTGGCACCAAGCCCCGTTTCAATGAAAAGTTTTGGTCAACAACAGGAACATCATGCAAGAGAAATCACTACTGAAGAAATCGAACAAACAATTAAAGATTTCGGTGAAGCTACACGTTGCGCCATTGAAGCTGGATTTGACGGCGTAGAAATACATGGAGCGAACCATTACTTAATTCATCAATTCTTCTCTCCATACTATAATCGTCGTGAAGATGAATGGGGAGACCATTTAAAATTCCCACTTGCAGTGATTGATGAAGTATTAAAAGTTAAAGAAACTTATGCAAATAAAGATTTTATTGTAGGTTATAGATTATCACCAGAAGAAGCAGAATCACCTGGTATTTCAATGGAACACACAGAAAAATTAATTAAAACAATTACAAAAAAAGCGATTGATTATGTTCATATTTCAATTATGGATATTCATTCACAAACACGTGAGGGTAAATATGAAGGAGAAGAACGTCTAAAACTTATCCATCAATGGGTAGATGGACGTATGCCAGTCATTGGTATAGGTTCTGTATTTACTGCTGATGATGCTTTAGATGCAGTAGAATCGACAGGCATTGAACTCGTAGCATTAGGTCGTGGAATTCTTCTAGATTATAACTTTATCCATAAAATTGAAGAGGGTAAAGAAGAGGAAATTATCTCATACTTTGATCCAAATCGTGAAGATAAACATGCGTTACCACCAAATTTATGGGAACAATTTAATAAAGGATTTTATCCGTTACCTCGTAAAGATAAATAATTAATAAAATATGAAATAGTATGGTAGTGAGACAGAACTCATAATGAATTTTGTCCACTACCTTTTTTTATTAAGAAAAAAAGGTTTATATTAAAATTTTAGCTAATAGAAATAATTTACTTGTAAAATGATAAGAGGATATGTCATTATCTTTGTAAGGGCTTTCATAAATGGATTTAGAGAGACTTTAATGTTTTAAAATAGAATTGCGAAAGCCAGTAAATATAGTGATTAGTTTTAATATAACAATAAGCAAAGGGGAGATATTATGACTAAATCTGAAAAAATTATTGAACTAACAAACCATTACGGTGCTCATAACTATGTGCCGCTACCAATTGTTGTTTCAAAAGCAGAGGGGATTTGGGTTACTGATCCAGAAGGTAATAAATATATAGATATGTTATCAGCATATTCAGCAGTTAACCAAGGTCATCGTCATCCAAAAATTATTCAAGCATTAAAACATCAAGCAGATAAAGTGACACTTGTCTCTCGTGCTTTTCATAGTGATAACTTAGGGGAATGGTACGAAAAAATTTGTAAATTAGCTGGTAAAGATAAAGCACTACCAATGAATACAGGTGCTGAAGCAGTTGAAACAGCCTTAAAAGCTGCACGTCGTTGGGCCTATGATGTTAAAGGTATTGAACCAAATCAAGCTGAGATTATTGCATTTAATGGGAACTTCCATGGTCGTACAATGGCCCCTGTGTCTTTATCATCTGAAGCTGAATATCAACGTGGATATGGTCCTTTATTAGATGGTTTTCGTAAAGTTGACTTTGGCAATGAAACACAATTAAAAGAAGCAATTAATAAAAACACAGCAGCTGTTTTAGTTGAACCTATTCAAGGCGAAGCAGGCATTAATATTCCTCCAGAAGGTTATTTGAAAACCATTAGAGATTTATGTAATGAACATAATATTTTGTTTATCGCCGATGAAATTCAAGCTGGATTAGGACGATCTGGAAAATTATTTGCATGTGATTGGGATAATGTTAAACCGGATGTATATATTTTGGGTAAAGCGCTTGGTGGAGGCGTCTTACCAATTTCAGTTGTATTAGCAGATAACGAGGTGCTTGATGTATTTACACCTGGTTCTCATGGTTCTACTTTTGGTGGCAATCCGCTTGCTTGTGCAGTGTCAATTGCGGCTTTAGATGTCATTATCGATGAAAATTTACCAGAACATTCAAATGAACTAGGTGAATATTTTAAATCAGAATTACAAAAGATTAATCACCCTGCAATTAAAGAAGTTCGTGGACGCGGGTTATTCATTGGTGTGGAATTACACGAAAGTGCAAGACCATTTTGTGAAGCATTGAAAGAAAAAGGTTTATTATGTAAAGAAACCTATGATACAGTAATTCGTTTTGCACCACCTTTGGTTATTACTAAAGAAGAATTAGATGAAGCATTAAATCGAATTAGAAGTGTATTTAAGTAAATAGATATGACGTAATATGGCATGATTTAATTTCTTTAAAAAGTATAGGCGTGTTACAATACTTATGAAAGCGAAAACATTTGTGAAAAAAAGAGGCGAAAGTGATTATGACTGAGAATAATAATTTAGTGACTTCTACACAAAGCATCATTAAAGAAGCATTGCATAAATTGGGATTTGATGATGGTATGTATGATTTAATTAAAGAACCATTAAGATTCTTGCAAGTGCGTATTCCAGTACGTATGGACGATGGTACAGTTAAAACATTTACTGGGTATCGTGCACAACATAATGACGCTGTAGGTCCTACTAAAGGTGGCGTTCGTTTCCATCCTGATGTAGATGAAGAAGAAGTCAAAGCTTTATCGATGTGGATGACTTTAAAATGTGGCATTGTCAACTTACCTTATGGTGGAGGTAAAGGTGGTATTGTATGTGATCCACGTCAAATGAGTATTCATGAAGTAGAACGTTTATCACGAGGATATGTACGTGCAATTTCTCAATTTGTAGGACCAACTAAAGATATTCCTGCTCCAGATGTGTTTACAAATTCTCAAATTATGGCTTGGATGATGGATGAATATAGTGCTTTAGATAAGTTTAATTCTCCAGGTTTTATTACTGGTAAGCCAATTGTCTTAGGTGGCTCACAAGGACGTGATCGTTCTACTGCTCTTGGCGTAGTGATTGCTATTGAACAAGCTGCTAAGCGTAGAGGAAAAGAAATTAAAGGGTCACGTATTGTGATTCAAGGCTTTGGGAACGCTGGAAGTTTCTTAGCTAAATTTTTAAATGATATGGGTGCTAAAGTAGTTGGTATTTCAGACGCATATGGTGCATTACATGATCCTAATGGCTTAGATATCGATTACTTACTAGATCGTCGTGATAGCTTTGGTACTGTAACTAACTTATTTGAAGATACAATTTCAAATAAAGAATTATTCGAACTTGATTGTGATATTTTAGTACCGGCTGCAATTTCAAATCAAATCACAGAAGATAATGCACACGATATTAAAGCTGATATTGTTGTAGAAGCGGCAAATGGACCAACCACTCCAGAAGCTACACGTATTTTAACTGAACGTGGCGTTTTACTCGTACCCGATGTATTAGCAAGTGCAGGTGGCGTGACAGTATCTTATTTTGAATGGGTACAAAACAACCAAGGTTATTACTGGTCAGAAGATGAAGTCAATGAAAAATTACGGGAAAAATTAATCGAGGCTTTTGATACTATTTATGAATTAGCTCAGAATAGAAAAATTGATATGAGATTGGCAGCTTATATTGTAGGAATTAAACGTACCGCTGAAGCAGCACGCTATCGTGGATGGGCGTAAATATAACTATTAAAAATGAACCTCCCAATAATGAGAAATATATACTCGTTATTGGGAGGTTTTTTATAGAGTGATTTAATTAATAAAATTACTCGTTTGGGATAGTAGCTTTATATTTATCAGCAAAATTTGTAAATAGACCGTCAACACCATATTGATTTAAACGTTGCATATCTGTAGTTTTATCTACTGTATAAGGATGAATTAGGAAACCTAAATCTTTTAAATGCTTAGTGTTTTCAGCGTTTAAACTAGTATAATCTGGGCCGACACCTATGGCATATGAGAGAATATGTTGTAAATCTGCTTCACTTTGTTGTTGCAATTCATTTTTATCAAGTAATCGAATCAATGGTACTCGTGAATCTAATTGATGCATTTTTTGTAAACTTTCTTCTGAGAAAGACTGAATTAATATATGTCCATGATTTAAAGAGTTACCAGTTAACATGTGATGTTTTTTTAATGTTTCAAGTAGTTGTTCTTCCATACCTGGATATACATTAGGATTTTTAGTTTCAATATAATAATTAGCCTTTGTACCGTATCGAGATAAAATTTCATCTAGAGTAGGGACTTTAGCATTTTTATATTCTGGTTTCGCATATTCAGGGTGAGCATTGTTAAACCATGACCCAGCATCTAGTTGTTTAAGTTGTGCGAGTGTATAGTCTTCGACACGACCTGTACCGTTTGTTGTACGATCAACGGTTTCGTCATGCATTGCTACAAGTTGTCCATCTTTCGTACGTTGTAAGTCTAATTCAATATACGACGCCCCTAACTCATTATGACTTTTATCATATGCATGAAACGTATGTTCCGGCGCATAGCCACTTGCACCTCTATGAGCGATAGTCGTAAAACGTTCGCCAGTTAAGTTGGTCATCCAATTCGAATGATCTTGATTACGATGTTTACTAATCGCTACTGACGTATATTTATTTTGTGATTGATTAAACTGTTGATGTTCTGCAGCGGAATTAGAAGTAGTGCTATAGTTGTTATGATTATTATTTGCTTCTACTGGATTATGTAATGTTACTAAACCGATAGTGGCTATTGCTAAACTAGATATCATTGCTTTTTTAGAAACCTTCAAAAAATTCATCCTCTCAGTTCAATTTAAAAATACATTAAAACTTTAGCAAAGAGAAGAAATTTTTAGAATAATTTTTTCAAAATTTTAGCAAAACTATTAATTTATTAACAATAAATATAGAGAAAGTTAAAATAATTAAATTAAATTTAACTAAAAAATGAGTCTTGCCAATTTACTTTATATTTATATGTAATTTTACATTGAAATACTTAAAAAAATAAGGCACTTTCGTATAATTTAATAAACATCACTAAACTAAATTAACGAAGTGCCTTATGTATAAAGATTCTAACATGACTTAACTTACTCTACGAAAGGAAACTTCAGTACTTATTCTTACAAGTGATGTGATCTTCACAAAATCAAAAACTTTCTTATAAAACGATTAAGCGATTTAGAGTTAATCCTCAAGTAGATGCTTTATTAGAATCTTTATTTATTCGATTCATAGTCATTTAATAATAGTATTCATTATTGTTTTAAAATATTTTCTGCAACGTTCAATTGATGACGCACAGCATCTTGGCCTGTAGAACCATAACTTTTTCTTCTATTTAAACAATTTTCTGGTTTTAAGTAATCATATACATCTTCTTCGATTTTATCATTTAATTCTTGATAACGTTCAAATGGTACATCTAATAAATAGATGCCTTGTTGAATACATTCAAAGACAATTTTTCCTACAATTTCATGTGCTGTTCTAAACGGTACATTTTTATCTACTAAATAATCTGCAAGTTCTGTTGCGTTAGAGAAATCTTGATGCACTGTTTCATTTAAACGATTTGTATTAACCGTTAACGTATTAAGCATGCCCTCAAAAATACGTAAAGAACCTTTCATCGTACGAACAGAATCAAATAAACCTTCTTTATCCTCTTGTAAGTCTTTATTATATGCAAGAGGCAAGCCTTTCAATGTGACAAGCATACTCATTAAATGTCCTGTCGTACGTCCAACTTTACCACGAATGAGTTCAGCCATATCTGGATTTTTCTTTTGAGGCATAATAGATGAACCAGTAGAAAATGCATCAGATAGTGTAATAAATTTCGCTTCATCCGTAGACCAAAAAATAATTTCTTCTGCAAAACGTGATAGGTGAGTCATTGTTAATGATATATTATGCAATGTTTCAATAATGTAATCACGATCACTCACTGCATCAAGACTATTTTCATAAATATATTCAAAACCAAGTAATTCTTGAGTTTCATGTCTATCGATAGGATGTGTAGTGCCACTCAATGCTGCAGCGCCAAGAGGAGATATATCAATACGTTTTAAACTATCTGCAAAACGTGTATAGTCTCTTTCCAACATCCAAAAATATGTCATGATGTGATGAGCGAAAGAAATAGGTTGAGCACGTTGTAAGTGCGTATAACCTGGCATAATCGTTTCTACGTGAGATTTTGCTAGAGTTAAAATAGACTCTTGGAATGAACGAATAAGTGCTTGAATCTCAATGACCTGTTTTTTTACATAGAGATGTAAGTCTGTTGCTACTTGATCATTTCTGCTACGACCTGTGTGTAACTTGCCACCTGGATCTCCAATGCGTTGTATCAGTTCATGTTCAATATTTAAATGTATATCTTCTAAAGCATGTTTAAATTCAATATTATGGTTATGAAAATCTGCCTGTATATCTTTCAAACCTTTTACGATAGCATTTTTTTCTTCTTCAGAAATAATGTTTTGGTGTGCAAGCATTGTTGCATGTGCAATACTACCTTGAATATCCTCATCTAAAAGCGTTTGGTCAAAGTCAATAGAAGCATTAAACGCATCTACCCATTCTTCAGGTTGTTGTTGAAAACGACCTCCCCATGCTTTATTACTCATTACTATAACCTCCATGTAAATAAGCATTTACTTGTGTTGGCAGTCCATAAATATCAATAAAGCCGACTGCAGCTGATTGATCAAAAGCATCTTCTTTAGTATAAGTTGCTAACTTTTCATCATAAAGTGTATAAGGCGATTTTCTACCATTAACAATAGCATTACCTTTAAATAATTTAACTCTAACATCTCCTTCAACATAGTGTTGAGTGCTATCGATGAATTGCTTTAGACTGTCTGTTAAAGGTGAGAACCATAAACCATTATATGTTTGTTCAGCAAATTGTTTTTCAATGACTGGTTTAAAATGCGCCACATCTTTAGTTAATGTTAATGTTTCTAAAGCTTTATGAGCTTTTAATATCACTTCAGCACCTGGTGTTTCATATACTTCACGTGATTTTATACCAACTAAACGATTCTCTACGTGATCGATACGTCCGATACCATGTTTACCAGCTACATCATTTAATGTTAGAATTAGCTGATCTAAATCATAGTCTTTATGGTTAAGTTGAACAGGAACACCATTTTTAAATGATAAGATAATTTCATCTGGTGTATTTGGTGTATCCTCTAATTCAGCAGTTAAATCATATGCATCTTTCGGTGGAGCAGCATAGGGATCTTCTAAAATACCACATTCATTTGCACGACCCCATAAATTTTGATCGATTGAATAAGGTGAATCATGATTAATACTTACAGGAATACCATGTTTGATTGCATAGTCGATTTCTTCTTCACGACTCCAGCCCCACTCTCTAACAGGAGCAAATGTTTTCAAATTAGGGTTAAGTGCTTTAATTGCTACTTCAAAACGTACTTGATCATTACCTTTACCAGTACAACCATGTGCAATACCGATTGACTTTGTTTGTTCAGCAATTTCTACTAATTTCTTCGCTATTAAGGGTCTTGAAAGCGCAGATACTAAAGGATAACTATTTTCATACATTAAATTTCCTTTTATTGCATAACTTACATAATCTTCACTAAATTCCTTAGTTGCATCAATAACATGACATTCGACGGCGCCCATGTCTAATGCTTTAGAATAAACAACATCTAAATCTTTACCTTCGCCAACATCTAAACATACTGCCACTACGTCATACCCTTTATCTATAAGCCATTTAACAGCTACACTAGTATCTAATCCACCTGAATAAGCTAAAACAATTTTATCTTTCATATTGTCACCTCAAAATTTTCTGAAAATTAATATAATTCTATACTAACAGATTGTTTTTGAAAATAAAACCATTTTTTTACATATTTATACAAAATAAAGATAATTTGAATATCATTAATCATCTATTGTTATTTCTATATTTATTGAATATTACTACAACTAAGGAGTTTATTGCTGTTTCGATTGTGTATTCATTACAAGGTAAGGTAATTCAATGATTCTAAAAAAAACAGACTATTTTTTGAATAATTGAACTTGTTCATTGAATAGATAACTTAAAGTTAGTAAAATGAAACTAATTCATAAACATTGGAGGATTTATAAATGACTCATATTCAATTAGATTATGGAAAAACGTTAGAATTTTTTGGTCAACATGAACTTGATCAACAAAAAGATATTGTAAAAACAATTCATAAAACGATTCATGAAGGTACAGGTGCTGGAAGCGACTTTTTAGGTTGGGTAAATTTACCTGAAGATTATGATAAAGAAGAGTTTTCTAGAATTCAAAAAGCAGCAAAACATATTCAATCGAATTCAGATGTATTGGTAGTTATCGGAATTGGCGGTTCATATTTAGGTGCACGTGCTGCAATTGAAATGCTTACTTCATCTTTCCGTAACAGTACAGAATATCCTGAGATTGTATTTGTAGGAAATCACTTATCTTCAAGTTATACACAAGAATTAGTGAATTACTTGTCTGATAAAGACTTTTCAGTAAATGTTATTTCTAAATCAGGAACAACGACTGAGCCTGCTGTAGCATTTAGATTGTTTAAACAATTAGTTGAAGAAAAATATGGTAAAGACGAAGCAAAAAAACGTATTTTTGCTACAACTGATAAAGCAAAAGGTGCATTGAAACAATTAGCAGATAATGAAAGTTATGAAACATTTGTTGTACCTGATGATGTAGGTGGTCGTTATTCAGTATTAACTGCAGTAGGATTATTACCAATTGCAACTGCAGGTATTGATATTGAAGCAATTATGAATGGGGCAAATAAAGCTCGTAAAGAACTATCATCTGAAAATTTAGAAGAGAATATTGCATATCAATATGCAACAATTCGAAATGTTCTTTATAGTAAAGGTTATACAACTGAAATGTTAATTAACTACGAACCATCTATGCAGTACTTTAATGAATGGTGGAAACAGTTATACGGTGAATCTGAAGGTAAAGACTTTAAAGGTATTTATCCTTCAAGCGCAAACTATACTACTGATTTACATTCATTAGGTCAGTACGTTCAAGAAGGACGCCGTTTCTTATTTGAAACTGTTGTAAAAGTAAATCAACCTAAACATGATATTACAATTGAAAAAGATGATGACGATTTAGATGGCTTAAATTATTTAGCTGGAAAAACAATCGATGAAGTTAATACAAAAGCATTTGAAGGTACGTTATTAGCTCATACTGATGGTGGCGTTCCTAATATCGTTGTGAATATCCCACGTTTAGATGAAGAAACATTCGGTTATGTTGTTTACTTCTTTGAATTAGCTTGTGCGATGAGTGGCTATCAATTAGGTGTTAATCCATTTAACCAACCTGGTGTAGAAGCTTATAAACAAAATATGTTTGCTTTACTTGGTAAACCAGGTTATGAAGATAAGAAAAAAGAATTAGAAGAACGTTTATAATATCAACATAAATTTAAATAAAATGATAGTTTAAAGCCTAGGACATGATGAGCTGTCTTAGGCGTTTTTTATATATTGGCAGTCAATGACTCAATTGAATATATACTTATATCAATCTTTTTCAACATACTAGACTTTCATAAAAAGAAGTTTTTGTTTAACGTAATATGGGGTCAAGAGAAGGAAACTGAATTCGTTTTGAATTCAGTCTCACTCTCTTTTAAATGATTAATATGACTAATGTTAAATCTGTTATCTAGTACTTGTGACTGATTTCTTATTGAATTAATAGTTTTTTTAAGAAAAGAGTGTAAAATAATTTTATACTCAATAGAGAATGATGAAATTTCAAGAAAGGATTTGATGATATAGTGTTTCATCAAATTGAACATTGGTTTAATGTGTTACAACAATTAGGATACTTTGCAGGTTTTATTATTCTCTATTTAAGAGCTATGATTCCTGTTTTTCCTTTAACTCTATATGTCATCTTAAATGTTCATGCTTATGGTTTTATTACAGGAACCATTATTAGTTGGTTAGGGATCGTCGCTGGGACATTTACTGTATTTTATTTTTTTAGGAAATTCGTTGATGCATCTTTTATGCAAAGAGTTAAAGCAAAAAAAGGTGTGAAAAAACTTACACATTTTATAGATAAACAAGGACTTGTTCCTATTTTTATATTAATGTGTTTTCCATTTACACCTAATACAGTAGTAAACTTTGTAGCTAGTTTTTCTCATATTAAAATGAAGAATTATTTTATTATTTTATTATTTTCAAAGTTTATTTCCATCTCATTTTTAGCAGTGATGGGTAGAGAAGTGACTACATTTTTAACCCATCCTATAAGAGCAATTATTTTAATTATTGTTACTATAGTCATATGGTTTATTGGAAAAAGAGTTGAAAAACATTTTATGGGAACACATGAGGAGTGACATTTTGCGTCGAATTATAAGTACGAGTATCTCCATTATTTTAGCAATTATTTTTGTGATATTTATCCAAAATTTTTTACTAAGAAGTGCAATTGTTCATACTAATGAGATGGCCCCCACTCTAAATAAAAATGATTATATAATGATTAATAAATTGAAAGTGACATTTAATTTATTAAATGAAGGCGATATTATTATGTATCGTCATCATGATCAAATTCATTTTAGCCGTATTATTGGGAAAGCAGGCGAATCGGTAGAAATAAGGCATGGTAAATTATATAAAGATGATAGACAAGTGAATAAATATTATGCTAAAAATAGAGATATTAATGATTTCGCATTACGAGATTTAGAAAATACTGATGGGGATATTATTCCACCTGACTCATTTTTAGTGTTGAATGATAATAGTAATACATTAACTGATTCGAGAAAATATGGATTAATTAAAAAAAGTGATGTTATAGGAAATGTATATCTAAGGTATTATCCTTTTAGATCATTCAACTATGAGTTTAATAAATAGATGAGGTGTTATATTTGAAAAAAGAAATAACAGAATGGATTGTTGCGATAGCTGTAGGCTTATTGCTTGTATGGCTTGTAGTCACTTTTGTTGCCAAATCCTATACAATAAAAGGCGACTCTATGGATCCAACATTAAAAGATGGACAACATGTAATGGTTAACATTTTAGGTTATAAGGTAGGAAACATAAAAAAAGGAAATGTTATTGTTTTCCATGCTAATAAATCTGATGACTATGTTAAAAGAGTGATAGGCGTACCAGGAGATAGTGTGACATATAAAAAAGATCAGCTATATGTTAATGGAAAAAAAGTAAATGAGCCTTACTTAGACTATAATGAAAAACATAAACAAGGAGAGTACATTACAGGATCTTTTGAAACTAAGGATCTTCTTAATGCTCATCCTAAGTCTAACGTTATTCCTAAAAATAAATACTTAGTGCTAGGAGATAATCGTGAAGTTAGTAAAGATAGTAGAGCGTTTGGATTAATAGATAAACAACAAATCGTCGGTAAAGTATCATTTAGATTTTGGCCACTAAATGATTTTAAATTTAATTTTAATCCAGATAAGTAGGATATCAATTTAAAAATGAAAGTAGAATGTCAATTCAGGTGAATTCACATTCTACTTTTATTTTATCTACTTTACTTTTTAAGAACGTATGTTCCGTGGTAAAATGAGTTTAAAGGAGTGTGTAGATAATGGAATTAAATACATATCTTGGAAGAGCTGGTACCGGTAAATCGTATCATATGATTAAAAATATTAAACAACAAATGAAAGAAAATCCTCTTGGAGATCCTATCATTTTGATTGCACCTACCCAAAGTACGTTTCAATTGGAGCAATCTTTCGTAAATGATCGAGAGTTAAACGGGAGTTTAAGAACGGAAGTTTTACATTTTGAACGTTTGAGCTATAGAATCTTTCAAGAACTCGGAGGATTAACTGAAACACGTTTAACTAAAGCAGCTATTGAAATGATGATATTCAATATCGTTCAACAACACAAATCAGAAATGAAATTATATCAATCTCAAGCAGATTATTATGGTTTTAGTGAAAAATTAAGTGAACAAATCCAAGATTTTAAGAAATATTCTGTAACACCTCATCAACTTGATTCATTTTTAGAAGATAATGAATTACAAACAAGAACCCGACATAAACTAGAAGATATTTCGCTTATTTATCATTATTTTGAAGAACGATTAAATGGAGAATTTATTACCGCTGAAGACAGTCTTAATTATTTTATTGAAATAATGCACAAATCTGAGTGGATTAAGCATGCTGATATTTATATAGATGGATTTTATAACTTTTCAACACTTGAATATCAAATTATTAAAGCATTAGTACAAAATGCTAAACAAGTTACTATATTATTAACTACAGATGGTAATGAAGATCACTTTAGTATGTTTAGAAAACCTTCTGACGTACTTATTCACTTAAAAGAAATTGCAAATGAATTACATATACCTTTAAATGAACATTATTTTACAACACCATATCGTTTCAAAAATAAAGATTTATTACAATTAGAACAACAATTTGACGCACTTCAAGTTAATCCAACTCAATCACATGGTTATATTGATTTACTTGAGTCATCGAATATGAGAGAAGAAGTTAATGAAATAGCACGACGTATTATTAAAGATACACGTGATAAACACTTTAGATATCAAGATATTGCAATTTTATATAGAGATGAAACATATGCTTATCTATTTGAATCTATTTTGCCACAATACGATATTCCTTATAATATTGATACTAAAAAATCGATGACACATCATCCTATAATGGAAATGATACGTTCTTTATTAGAAGTTATCCAAAGTAATATGGGGCTTAGTCCAATGATGAGACTATTTAAAACCAATATTTTATCTCATCAATTTAAAAATAGTAGTTACTTAATTGATCTATTAGAAAACTTTGTCATTGAACGAGGTATTTACGGTAAAAAATGGTTAGATGATAAATTGTTTAATATCGATAATTTTACAAAAATGGGACGTAAAGCGCATCAATTAACTGAAGAAGAAAAAGAAGCATTTGAAGACGTCGTACGCTTAAAGGATGATGTTGTAAATAAAATACTTCGTTTTGAACAAGCCATGCTTCACTCTAAAAATGTTAGAGATTATGCAACTGCATTTTATGAAACAATGGAAGCTTTTGATTTACCTAAATATTTAATGGCTCACCGTGATGAACTAGATTTAAAAGGGGACCATGAGAAAGCAGAAGAAATTGACCAATTATGGAATGGATTAATACAAATACTAGATGATTTAGTCACAGTATTTGAAGAAGAAGAAATGAGTTTAAATCGATTCTTAGAAGTATTTGACATTGGACTTGAACAACTCGAATTTGTAATGATTCCTCAAACATTGGATCAAGTGAGCATAGGGACTATGGATTTAGCAAAAGTTGATAATAAAAAACATGTTTATATGGTTGGGATGAATGATGGAGTGATGCCACAGTCCATGTCATCTTCAAGTTTAATCACTGATGAAGAAAAACGTTTGTTAGAGGAACAGGGAAGTGTTGAATTAAGTCCAACCTCTGATATCTTACAAATGGATGAAGCATTTGTATGCTACATTGCTATGACACGTGCATGTGAACAAATGACTTTTTCATATAGTCTTATGGGGATGCAAGGAGATGAAAAAGAGAAAAGTCCATTTTTAAATCAGATTCAAGCATTGTTCAGTAATTTGGATATCCAAAATATTCATTATCTGCATCATGCTTATCCTCTTACATTAATGGAACATCCACATCAAACTAAAATTCATTTATTTGAAGCATTGAAATCGTGGTTGGAAGAAGAAGCGGTAGCAGATACGTGGCTTGATGCTTATAAAGTTATAAGTGAAAATGAAGAATTAAATGACAGTATAAACTATTTATCAACAGCATTAACATATGATAATGAAACCATTCAACTCACACCACAATTGTCAGAAGCATTATATGGAACGTCTATTAATGCTAGTGTTTCACGATTTGAAGGTTATAATGATTGCCCGTTCCAACATTATGCTACTTACGGTCTTCGTTTAAATGAACGTACCAAATATCAACTTGAAAGTTTTGATTTAGGTAATATTTTTCATAATGCTTTAAAATATATTTCGGATAAAGTAAACGGAGAATTTAGTCAACTGGATAATCAGAAAATCCATGCACTTACAGAAGAAGCTCTACAACATGTTTTACCACAAGTGCAATTTAATTTAATGGATTCCAATGCATATTATCGTTATGTATCTAAACGTATAGGTGTCATTGTTGAAAGTACTTTAAAGGCACTTCGTTATCAAAATGAGAATACAAAATTTAGACCAAAACGTTTTGAAACTGCTTTTAGAAAGAAACCAAGAACTGAAGAAGAATTGATTGCACATCCCTTAATGACGACACAAGGGATTCCGATTCATATTCGTGGACAAATTGATCGTATCGATACTTATACAAAAAATAATACAAGTTTTGTAAATATTATTGATTATAAATCATCTAATCATAGCGCCAATTTAAATTTGAAAAAAGTTTATTATGGTAAACAGATGCAAATGATGACGTATATGAATATCGTATTACAAAATTCAGAGCGACTTGGTTTAAGTTCAGAGGTTAAACCAGGTGGATTGTTATATTTCCACATTCATGATGAACGTTTAAAATTTGAAAAATGGGGCGATTTAACTGAAGAGGCATTAAATAAGAAAAATATTCATCAAGCTATTCTAAAAGAATATAAATTAAAAGGATTAATCAATAGTGATGCTGAAGTTATCGATGCTATGGATATAAGACTTAACGAGATATCTAAATCAGATATTGTACCTGTGACATTGAAAAAAGATGGAAGTATTAGTGCACGGGGAAGCCAAGTTGCTGATGAAACAACGATTCATAAATTTATTCAACACAATAAAAATAATTTTATTGAGACTGCTTCAAATATTATGGATGGTCATACAGAAGTAGCTCCACTTAAATTTGAAGACAAATTACCATGTGAATTTTGTAGTTTCCAGTCAGTATGTCACGTAGATAGCCTTATTGATAGTAAACATTATCGCCATGTAGATGAATCGATTAATCCAATTCAAGCAATTCAAGAGGTCGAATTAGAAAGCGGTGAGGACAATGAATAATATTCCGATAAAACCTAAAGACGCACAATGGACGGATGCACAATGGAACAGTATATATGCAAAAGGACAAGATGTACTAGTTGCAGCAGCTGCTGGCTCAGGAAAAACAGCTGTTCTAGTTGAACGTATTATTCAAAAAATCTTAAGAGATGAAGTAGATGTTGATAAATTACTTGTAGTAACATTTACGAACTTAAGTGCTAGAGAGATGAAACATCGTGTAGAACAACGTATTCAACAAGCTTCATTAGAGGATCCTAAGAATGAACACTTAAAAAGTCAACGTATAAAAATACATCAAGCTCAAATTTCTACACTGCATAGTTTTTGTTTAAAGGTGATTCAACAACATTATGATGTTATCCAACTAGACCCTAATTTTAGAACGATTAGTGAAGTAGAAAACGTACTTTTATTGGAGCAATCAATTGATGAAGTACTAGAACATCATTATGAAAATCCTGATATTGAATTTTTGACTTTAGTCGAACAACTATCAAATGATAGAAATGACGATGGATTTAGAGAAATTTTAAAGCGATTTTATTATTTTAGTATAGCTAATCCTTCACCATTTAAATGGTTAGATTCATTAGTTGATCCTTACGAGAATGATGAGAAGCAACAAGACTACCTTAAAGAATTAAAAATACTTGCAGAAATATATATGAAAGCAGCATTTGACTCACTTCTTGAAGCAGAAAATCTTTTATCCTATTGTAATGCTGTTGAAAAACATTTAGAAGTTGTCCAAAGAGAGAAAATGATATGTCAAAGCATATTAGAAGATGGTGTTTTGAATAGAGATGCACTTCTTAATCATACACCTGAAAAATTTCCACAAATGTCATCAAAAATAAAAAAAGAAAATGAAGATTTAGAGACACTTGAAGATATTAAATCTTTCTATAAAGAATATAATGAAACCATTCAAGATGTAAAAAATAAATATTTAATGCGGTCAGTAGATGAACTTAAAGACGATATGAAACAGTTAGCGCCTCGGATAAAATATTTAGTTCAAATCATTAAAGATATCATTAATGATTTTGCTAAGAAAAAACGTAGTAGAAATGTACTAGATTTTGCAGATTATGAACATTTTGCTTTACAAATATTAACAGATGAAAACGGGATGCCTTCTACTATCGCTAAAGATTATCGTCATCAATTTGAAGAAATACTTATTGATGAATATCAAGATACCAATCAGGTACAAGAGGCAATTATATCTACTATCAAACGTGGTGATGAATTAGATGGCAACTTATTTATGGTGGGAGACGTAAAGCAATCTATTTATAAGTTTAGGCAAGCGGATCCTACATTGTTTATGAGTAAATATCATCGATTCACTAAAGAAGGGCAACAAACGGGACTTCGAATTGACTTATCTAATAACTTCCGCTCAAGAAAGGAAGTACTTTCAACGACTAATTATCTTTTTGATCATATGATGGATGAAGCGGTTGGAGAAATTAATTATGATGCCGATGCGCGTTTATATTTCGGCGCTCATTATTATCCAGAAAAACCAATGCCGCTCGAATTACATGCGCTGATTAAATCTGAAAATGAGGACACAGACTTAGATAGACAGGAACAAGAAGCATATTATGTAGTTGAACAAGTAAAGCATATCCTTGACAATAAACTCGTTTACGATGCGAAAAACAATGCCTATCGTAAAGCAACTTATAAAGATATTGTTATTTTAGAACGTGGAATGAGTAATGCTAGACGTTTGCAAAAAGTATTTAAAGATAATAATATTCCGTTCCATGTTAATAGTAAGGAAGGTTATTTTGAACAAACGGAAGTACGACTAGTACTATCGTTTCTTAGAACGATTGATAACCCATTGCAAGATATTTATCTAGTTGGGTTAATGCGCTCTGTTATTTATCAATTTACTGAAGATGAACTTGCTGAAATTCGAGTAGTCAGTTCAAATGATGATTACTTTTATCAATCAATTTTACACTATATAAAATATGATCAAGCTAACACACAATTAGTTGATAAATTACGTCGTTTTATTGAAGATATACATTTATATCAAGATTATGGGCAAACACATCCTGTGTATCAGTTAATTGATAAGTTCTATAATGATCATTATGTCATTCAATATTTTAGCGGACTGATTGGTGGTAAAGGCAGACGTGCTAATCTTTTTGGATTGTTTAATAAAGCAATAGAATTTGAAAACTCTACGTTTAGAGGACTTTATCAATTTATAAGATTTATCGATGAATTGATAGAGCGTAAAAAAGATTTTGGTGAAGAAAATGTGATAGGACCTAATGATAATGTAGTTCGAATGATGACAATTCATAGCAGTAAAGGTTTAGAGTTTCCATATGTTATTTATTCTGGTCTTTCTAAGAATTTTAATAAAGAAGATATTCGGAAACCTTTAGTATTAAATCAAAAATATGGTTTAGGAATGGAGTACTATGATTTAACAGATAATATTTCTTATCCATCACTTTCATCTGTAGTTGTTAAATCGTTAACAGAAAAAGAATTAATTTCTGAAGAGATGCGTTTAATGTATGTGGCATTAACTCGTGCAAAAGAACAGCTCATTCTAATCGGAACGGTAGATAAAGAAGAAAAGTTAAGAAAGTATGAACGTTTGCCTATTTCAAATCAACTCATTGCACTTCATAAAAGATTATCAGTAGAACGACCTTTTAATCTGGTATATAGTATTTTAGCGAAACACTTATCTCAATCTATCACATCCGATTATCAATTTGAGACATCTATCAATCAATTAGATGACAGTTTGAAACCATATGTAGATTTGAAAATCATTCATTTTGATGAATTATCTTTAATAAGTGATTCAAATGAGACATTACATCGAACTATCAATGATATTGAAGAAGAGGCTCCGAATAATAAAGAAAACGAACAACAAATGATTCATCAATTAACGTTTAAGTATCCATTTATAAAAAATACTCAAAAGCCATCAAAACAATCTGTATCTGAATTAAAACGTCAATTAGAAACTAAAGAAGATGGAACAAGTTACGATAGAGTAAGACAATATCGCATTGGTGCTTATACTTATGAACGTCCTAAATTCTTAAGACAAGAAAGAAAACGTAAAGCTAATGAAATTGGTACATTGATGCATACCGTTATGCAGCATCTTCCATTTAGAGAACAACGATTAACTGAAATAGAGTTAGATGACTATATTCATATGTTAATTGATCAACACATTATTGAAGAAGACGCTAAAAAAGATATCCAATTTGAAAGAATTATGGAATTTATTCGTAGTGACTTATATATGAAAATTGCACAAGCTGATGAAGTATACAGAGAGCTACCATTTGTAGTTAATCAAGCACGTGTAGATGAAATACCAGATTTAGATGAAGATGTCTCCATTATCCAAGGTATGATTGATTTGATTTTTATTAAAGATAATCAATATTATTTTGTAGATTACAAAACAGATGCTTTTAATCGAAGAAGAGGGCTGACGGATCAAGAGATTGGAATACAATTACGTGATAAGTATAAAATTCAAATGAAATATTACAAAAACACCTTAGAAACAATACTAAATAAAAGAGTGAACGGCTATTTATATTTCTTCCAATTCGGTGAGATGAGCATTGAAGATGCTTTATAATATCAATCTTATTTTAGAAAAGATGCGTCAAATTTCTAAAATTTCAGACATATATATTTGTTATTTATTAATAATTAAAGTTATAATATGAAATAAGATATAGATGAGGAGTTGATAATGAATGAAATTTTTATCATTCAAATACAATAACGCTGAATCATATGGCGTTAAAGTAAAGCGTGAAGACGCTGTATGGGATTTAAAACAAATTTTTGCTGAATTTGGTGAAGGAGACTTCCATCCACAAACGTTACTTGAAGGTTTACAACAAAACCAAACACTTGATTTCCAAGAACAAGTACGTAAAGCAATAGTAGCTGTTGAAAATAGTGGAAAAGCAGATCAGTATAAATTCTCATTTAATGATATTGAATTTTTACCTCCTGTAACACCACCGAATAATGTTATTGCTTTTGGTCGTAACTATAAAGATCATGCCTCTGAGTTAAATCATGAAGTGCAACGTTTATATGTGTTCACTAAAGCAGCTTCTTCTTTAACTGGTGATAACGCAACAATTCCAAATCATAAAGATATTACAGATCAGTTAGATTACGAAGGTGAATTAGGAATTGTTATCGGTAAATATGGCGAAAAGATTCCTAAAGGCTTAGCATTAGATTATGTCTATGGCTATACTATCATTAATGATATTACAGACCGCACTGCTCAAAATGCACAAGATCAAGCATTCTTATCTAAAAGTTTAACAGGTGGTTGCCCAATGGGACCATATATTGTTACTAAAGATGAATTACCTACTCCAGAAAATGTTAATATTGTCACTAAAGTGAATAATGAAATTCGCCAAGATGGAAACACTAGTCAAATGATTAATAAAATTGATGACTTAATTCAAGAAATTTCTAAATATGTTGCTTTACATCCTGGTGATATCATTGCAACCGGTACTCCAGCGGGTGTAGGAGCTGGATTACAACCACCAAAATTCTTACAACCAGGTGATGAAGTTAAAGTAACTATTGATAACATTGGTACTTTGACAACTTATATTGCCAAATAATAATGCTAGTTATGTTTAAAAGGAGAGAAGCTAAGGCTTCTCTCCTTTTTAAATTTTAATACTTAAAAAGTGGAAATATGTTATGATAATTAAAAGAAAGTGATTATAAATATTGGAGGTAATCAAGTCTTGTTACATATGCATATTGTGAGTTGGGTTTTAACCATTGTGTTATATATTATTGCATTTTTACACATTTCAAAATCACAGGGGCCAACACCAACTTTTAAATCATTACATATGGGGCTTAGAGTCTTTATGCTCCTTACAATATTCTCAGGATTTTGGGAATTAATTGAAGAGTTTATGGCAGCGAGTCATGGTGAAGGTGGCAACCACATGCTTCTTACTTTAAAAATGTTATGTGGCTTAGGTGTTGTTGCTTTAATGGAAGTATCATTAGCTAAAAGAAAAAAACATGCACCTAGTCATGGCTTATTTTGGGCAACAATTATTTTAATTATTATTACTATGGCTCTTGGAATTATCTTACCATGGGGTCCATTATCTAAAATGTTCGGTTTAAGTTAAGTAAAAAGAATCGTTTGAGTGTCTACTCAAACGATTCTTTTTATATATTGCGTGCTTTGTAACCAATCATATTGATTAAATCTTTAGGATGACTATAAGGAGGCGCATAGGCAACTTCAAATTCAGCCAATTCATCTACTGTAAGTTGATTCATCATAGCCATTGATAAAATATCAATACGTTTATCGGCGCCTTGTTTTCCAACTGCTGCGGCGCGTATTAATTGTCTATTGTCTTTATTAAAATAGACACGTAAGTGTAGGGGTGTATTACCTGGGTAATATCCTGCGTGTGCACCAGACTTAATTTCAACCATCTCATAATTAAATAGACTTAATTCTTCAGGTTTTATTCCTACGCTCGCAAAAGTGTAGTCAAAAAATTTTACAATATTTGAACCAAGAAAACCTTTAAATGTAATATGTTTATTACCTGAGAGTTGTTCTGCTATAATACTTGCTGCACGATGAGCACCCCAAGCTAAAGGTACTTGAGCATTCATATTTACATGGCGATAATGTGAGGTGATGACATCACCTAGAGCATAAATATCAGGTATATTTGTTTTAAAGCAATCATCAACAGGAATAAAACCTTGTTTATCTATATGAATATTTGATGAACGTAAAAATGATGAATTAGGATGAGTTCCTATACCTTCAATAATGATATCGAAATCTTCATGTATACCAGATTTAAAATAAACAGTATGCGCTTGAATTGATTCAATTTCTTCATTTAATCTATATGAAATGTTTCTTTGATCAATTTCGCTAAAAATGGCTGCATTCATATCTTGGTCCATTAATTTATTGACTTTATCTGAACGATGAATCCATGTCACATCAAGACCACGTTGATAAAGGTTTTCTAATACTTCTAATGAAATGTAACCAGCACCGACAACTAATGCTCGCTTAGCTTTATGACGAGAAATATATTGATCGATTTGGTCCATATCTTCTGCATTTCTTAGAGTGAAAGTAAAATTATTAGTAAATCCAAGAGTATTCGCACTAGCGCCAGGACTTAAGATTAATTTGTCATAAGTTTCGTCGAATGTTTCGCCTGTTTGATGATTTAATACACGTACGACATGTTGTTGATCGTTTACTTCAATTACTTCATGATGTGTTTTAACTACAATATTTTTCTTCTCTTTAAAAATGTCTGGTGTAATAGGCAATATTTGATGACGATCAGAAACGAGATGTCCAATATAGTAAGGTAAACCACAATTAGCAAAACTCATATCTCGATCTTTTTCAAAAATGATAATGTCGCTTTCTTTATCTAAGCGACGAATTTGACTTGCACATGTTGCGCCCCCAGCAACAGCACCAACTATAATAATTTTAGACATACATATCCTCCATAACTAAGAAGTAAACAAGTGAGATACAATTATAATTTTTAGAATCTTACTTTAAGTACTCTCATTTTTATTATTGATAAGGTATTTCTAGTTTGAAAAATTCATTTAGGTAACGCCCAATTCCATCTTCGTTATTGGAATAAGTGATATGATTAGCGATATGTTTTAAATCATCTAAACCATTGTCCATAGCAATTCCGTATTGAGCATATTTAATCATTTCTAAATCATTATCTTCATCTCCAAATGCAATAATATTAGAAGAATTTATATTTAAATATGATTTAACATAGTCAATGCCACGAGCTTTACTAATACCTCGTTTTACGATTTCAATAACAGGAAAAGGTGCACCCCAACGACGATGTTCAATATTTTCAGCATAAAAACGAGTTAACATTTGTTTAATACGTGTGATATTTACTTCTTCAGCTTCCACTAATATGGAAGTTGGAGATTCATCAAGTTTTTCTAATAAATTGCCTGTTTGGATTTTAGGATTGCCCATTGAAAAACCTTCAAATAATCGAGGATCATGGTCATTGATAAAGACACTGTCTCTCACTTCAGCAATAATGTTTGTAACATTAGCTTTTTGAAGTGCCTCTATAATACTTCTAGCGATATCTACATCTAATACCTCATGTTTGGTTTCAAAGTCATCTGCTTTTGGATGATGAACGTAGGCACCATTAAAATTAACAATAGGTGTATTCATATTAAGTTCATGATAATATATTTGGCTTGCACGATAAGGACGTCCAGTTGCAATCATCAAGTAATGACCTTGTTTTTGTAAGGAAGTTAAAACTTTTTTTGTATAATCACTAATTTCTTTATTATCATTTAATAATGTTCCATCTAAATCTAAACAAATTAAATAAGGTTTCATAAATATCTCCTTGCATTACAGTTCATAAATATTAGTTTATTTGTATCATAGCATTTTATTGGCGTTTTGTCGGATATTTGATATATTAGTGTAAAGATAATTATTGAGAGGTGATACTAATGGAAGAAGCATTAAAAGATAGTATCCTTGGCGCTTTGGAAATGGTAATTGACCCTGAATTAGGTATAGACATTGTTAATTTAGGTTTAGTATATAAAGTAAATGTTGATGATGAAGGATTATGTACTGTAGAAATGACACTTACATCTATGGGCTGTCCACTTGGACCACAAATCATCGATCAAATTAAGACAGTATTAGCCGAAATTCCAGAGATTCAAGATACAGAAGTTAATATTGTTTGGAATCCGCCATGGAATAAAGATATGATGTCTAGATATGCAAAAATCGCATTAGGCGTTGGATAAATTTAAGTGAGCTCAACAGCATTAATTGTATGAAGCTCTTTATTATGAAGAGCTTCATATAATATTTAATAGAGAGTAGGGGATGAATTTTTCTTCTACTCTCTTTTTTAATATATAAGAATGTGACAATTTTATTTTTAAATGAGTAAAAAAGAAATGACACAATTGTAATATAAATTGAATTTACTTCTAGGTTATACTACAATACATAAGACTTATATCTTAAGAAAAGTATAATTTTCAACAATTAAGAATTAATCAATGAAAATGAATTTATATTTTATTTAATTGTATATCAAATTTTCAGTCAACTTAGTATAAAACACAGAATCATATTATACAGTATATTAAATTCATAGACTATAGAATGACCAATCATACATACAAATTTCTATAATTAACTTTATTGTTATTCTGATTTTAGTGCTTTTATATCTAATGAATTTATTGAAAATTTATTATTTAATAGGGAAAGAATGTGAACAATGAAACAAAATTTAGAAAAGGGCGTTCATGATAAAATAAAAATGCGCTATATGCCTGGTTTAGATGGTCTAAGAGCAATTGCCGTATTAGGCATCATTATATATCATTTGAATAGAAAGTGGCTAACTGGAGGTTTTATTGGCGTAGATACTTTCTTCGTCATTTCAGGATACTTAATTACAAGTTTACTTTTGAGAGAGTATGAAGAAAAAGGAATTATTAATCTTAAACAATTTTGGATTAGACGCATAAAACGTCTACTGCCAGCGGTGATAGCTTTATTAATAACAGTAGGTATTGCGACCTTATTATTTGAACCTCAACAAATTATTAGAGTTAAACATGATATTATTGCGGCGTTATTTTATGTTTCAAATTGGTGGTATATCGCTAAAGATGTTAACTATTTTGAACAATTTTCATTCATGCCTCTTAAACATTTATGGTCTCTTGCTATCGAAGAACAATTTTATTTATTTTTCCCATTCGTTTTAGTGATATTATTACTTACGATTAAAAAATATCGTAATGTGACACTTATATTTTGGATAGTATCATTGGCCTCTTTATTAGAAATGGTCATTATATCACAACCAAATGTGGGATATTCACGTGTTTATTTTGGTACAGATACTCGTTTACAAACATTATTATTAGGCGTCATATTAGCATTTGTTTGGCCACCATTTAAATTAAAAGCTAATCCACCACAACGATTACGTCGTGCAATAGATGGTATTGGTATAGGTAGCCTACTTATCTTAATTATTTTATTCTTTACAGTTAATGACGATAGTGATTGGATATACAATGGTGGGTTTTATTTGATATCTTTAGTGACATTATTTGTTATTGCAAGTGTCGTTCACCCATCTACAATGATTGCTAAATTTTTAGGACATCCTTTGTTAGTGTATATCGGAAAACGTTCATATAGTTTATACTTATGGCATTTCGCCGTCATTAGTTTTCTACATATACATTTTGTTGATGGTCAGTTACCAATATATGTATATATCTTAGATATACTATTAACTGTGGTGTTTGCGGAATTATCTTATCGTTATATTGAAACACCATTTAGACGTGAAGGATTAAGTGCATTTTCTTTTGACCGATTACGTAAACCTAAATTTATAAGAACAATCGTTACTATCATAGCTGTGATTCCATTGTTATTAATATTTATGGGTGCATTTGATCGATTTGGAAAAGATGAAATTGCAAATAAAGCAAACAGTTTTAATACAAGTACTGCTGATAAATATTTAGTCAAAATGATGCCCGGTGAAAATATTAAGTTAAATGGACAAACAAGTAAGAGTGAGAATAAAGATAAAGTTTACACAAATATCAGCCCATTACTTATTGGCGATTCAGTTATGGTAGATATTGGTGAAGAATTTAAATCTCAAGTTCCTAAAGCAACTATAGATGGTAAAGTAGGTCGTCATTTACAAGAAGCCCTGATAGTTGCAAATAATTATACTAATTATAATAAACCATCAAATCAAGTTGTATTAGAACTTGGTACAAATGGAGATTTTACTCAAGATGAGCTTGATCAACTTATTAGTAAATTTGGTAAAGCTAAAATATATTTAGTTAATACAAGGGTACCGAGAAGCTGGCAAGATAATGTAAATAAACAACTTTCAGACGCAGCTAAGCGACATAAAAATGTTGTTTTAGTAGACTGGTATAAACGTTCTGCCGGTCACACTGAATATTTTGCATCTGATGGTGTGCACTTAGAACATAGTGGGGTACAAGCATTATCGGATGAAATACTAAAAAATATGACTAAAAAATAAATAATTAAAAAGGATTAACTAGTTGAGGATGCTCACAAAGTTAATCCTTTTTTAGCATTTAAGAAAAAATTAAGGTAACAATGTTTAAATAGTAAGGTAATATGATAAGTAATGAATGAAACGTAAATGAATGCTTGATATGATAGGATTTATTGAATTGTTAAAAAGATGAGTAAAAGTGTTGATTAATTAGTAAAGAAGGTCTATAATGTAATTAAGGTCAAAGAAAGTCAAAGTCAAACGAAGGAGTATTTGACCATACTCTTATACAAAAAGTAGGGGTGAATACATTTGGATATCAATCAAATGACTTATAAAGTACAAGAAGCTTTGCAAAAAGCAATTGAATTAAGTAAAGAAAATGAATTACAAAATATTGAAATTGAAGCAATACTAAAAGGAACTTTAGAAGAAGACGAAAGCTTGTTTAAAAGTATTTTAGAACGTGCAAATATAGACACTGATCAATTAAATCAAGCGTATAGTGAAAAATTGAAACACTATCCATCAGTACAAGGTGATAATGTTCAATATGGACAATATATTGGCTCAAAAGCAAACGAATTATTAAATAAAGCTGAGTCATATATGAAAGAATATGAAGATGAATATATCTCAATGGAACATATTTTACGTGCTGCTATGGACATTGATGAAACAACACAACAATTTGTAGGAAATAAAGAAGAAATAGTCAAAGAAATTATTACTAAAGTTAGAGGGGGAAATCATGTGACTTCACAAAATCCAGAAGTAAATTATGAAGCTTTAGAGAAATATGGTAGAGATTTAGTAGAAGAAGTTCGCCAAGGCAAAATGGATCCAGTTATTGGTAGAGATGAAGAAATCCGTAATACCATTCGAATTTTAAGCCGTAAAACTAAAAATAACCCAGTATTAATTGGAGAGCCTGGTGTAGGTAAAACTGCAATTGTAGAAGGGTTAGCACAACGTATTGTACGTAAAGATGTGCCGGAATCATTGCTAGATAAAACTATTTTTGAATTAGATTTAAGTGCATTAGTTGCAGGTGCAAAATTTAGAGGCGAATTTGAAGAACGTCTTAAAGCAGTACTTAAAGAAGTGAAAGAATCAGATGGACGTATTATCCTATTTATCGATGAAATTCACATGTTAGTTGGTGCTGGTAAAACAGATGGTGCAATGGATGCTGGTAATATGTTAAAACCAATGTTAGCTCGTGGTGAATTGCATTGTATCGGTGCTACAACATTAAATGAATATAGAGAATATATTGAAAAAGATTCAGCCTTAGAACGTCGATTCCAAAAAGTAGGTGTAAGTGAACCTGACGTAGAAGATACAATTTCAATCTTACGTGGTTTAAAAGAACGCTATGAAGTTTATCATGGTGTGCGTATTCAAGACCGTGCTTTAGTAGCAGCAGCAGAATTATCAGATCGTTATATTACTGATCGATTTTTACCAGATAAAGCAATTGATTTAGTCGACCAAGCTTGTGCAACTATCCGAACAGAAATGGGATCAAATCCAACTGAATTAGACCAAGTTAATCGCCGTGTTATGCAATTAGAAATTGAAGAAAGTGCATTAAAAAATGAATCAGATAATGCAAGTAAACATCGATTAGAAGAATTACAAGAAGAACTTTCAAATGAAAAAGAAAAACAAGCGTCATTACAATCTCGTGTAGAACAAGAAAAAGAAAAAATCGCGAAAGTTCAAGAAAAACGTGCTGAATTAGATCGTAGTCGTCAAGCTTTAGAAGATGCGCAAACAGAAAGTAATTATGAAAAAGCAGCAGAATTACAATATGGTACGATTCCACAATTAGAAAAAGAATTAAAAGAATACGAAGAAGCTTTCCATGATGAACAAGGCGATAATGAACGCATGATTCGCGAAGTTGTTTCTGATGAGGAAATTGGAGATATTGTAAGCCAATGGACAGGTATTCCAGTTTCTAAATTAGTCGAAACAGAAAGAGAAAAATTATTAAACTTAAGTGATATCTTACATGAACGTGTCGTAGGGCAAGATAAAGCGGTTGATCTTGTGTCAGATGCTGTAGTGAGAGCACGTGCAGGTATAAAAGATCCTAATCGTCCAATAGGTAGTTTCTTATTCTTAGGTCCAACTGGTGTAGGTAAAACAGAGTTAGCTAAATCACTCGCTTCATCATTATTCGACTCTGAAAAACATATGATTCGTATTGACATGAGTGAATATATGGAAAAACATTCTGTTTCTAGATTAATTGGTGCGCCTCCTGGTTATGTAGGCCATGATGAAGGTGGTCAATTAACTGAAGCGGTAAGACGTAACCCATATTCAGTTATTCTACTCGACGAGGTTGAAAAAGCACATAGTGATGTATTCAACGTGTTACTTCAAATTTTAGATGAAGGACGTTTAACTGATTCTAAAGGTCGTAGCGTAGATTTCAAAAATACAATTATTATCATGACAAGTAATATTGGTTCACAAATATTATTAGAAAATGTTAAAGATTCTGGTGAAATTACTGAAAGCACTGAAAAAGCAGTTATGGATAGTTTACATGCATTCTTTAAACCAGAAATCTTAAACCGTATGGATGATATTGTATTATTTAAACCATTATCTATAAATGATATGAGTATGATTGTAGATAAAATTTTAACTCAATTAAATATTCGATTAATGGATCAACGTATTTCAATTGAAGTATCAGACGAAGCTAAAAAATGGTTAGGTGAAGAAGCATACGAACCACAATTTGGTGCTAGACCACTTAAACGTTTTGTACAACGTCAAATTGAAACACCACTTGCTCGTATGATGATTAAAGAAAATATGCCAGAAGGTACAAAAGTAAATGTTGATCTTAACGATAGTCAAGAATTAACATTTGATGTACAAAAATCTTCAGCTGAATAGTATATAAAAAGGCATTGGAAAGCAAAGCTTTCCAATGCCTTTTCTTATTATTAAACTTGTTAAGAGCGTTATATTACTCCAAACACGTAATACAATACCATTTAGACGTCTCTATTCCCTTTACGAGCGAAATCATTAGGTTTAATCATAGCACCTAAAATGGCAATAGCAATAGTAATGATGATTGCAATAATAATTGGTTTAATCACATCTAAACTGCCGCCACCATTTAAACTATTAAGTACAAAGTTAACCATTTGTGTTAAGATTAACGCCCAAATAAAAGTTACGAGGTATTTCATATATATGACCTCCAATTTATATATATTATCATTTTAAAGTAAAGTGAATTATTTGTATAGTATTAGTAGAGAATGTATAAAAATTTGTGCCATTTTTTATATGAATTATTGGCTCGTGACTGTTTAACAAAATCGTCTAATAAAGTGTAACTACTTGAGTTAGATTTAAAAAGTATGTTAAATTAATACCTGGTATTAAAAAATGAAGTGAGAAGGTGTACGTTCATGAACGTAGGTATAAAAGGTTTTGGTGCTTATGCACCTGAGAGAGTAGTCGATAACGCCTATTTTGAAGGTTTTTTAGATACGTCTGATGAATGGATTTCAAAAATGACTGGCATTAAAGAAAGACGTTGGTCTCGTGACGACCAAGATACGTCAGATTTAGCATATGAAGCAAGTAAGAAAGCAATTGAAGATGCTGGTATTAAACCGAATGATATAGATATGATTATTGTAGCTACAGCAACTGGAGATATGCCATTTCCATCTGTAGCTAATATACTACAAGAAAAATTAGGTACTGGTAAAGTGCCTACTATGGATCAACTTGCTGCATGCTCAGGTTTCATGTATTCAATGATTACTGCAAAACAATATGTTCAATCTGGAGACTATAAAAATATTTTAGTAGTGGGTGCGGATAAATTATCCAAAATCACTGACTTAACTGATCGTTCAACTGCTGTACTATTTGGAGACGGTGCAGGTGCAGTAGTAATTGGTGAAGTCTCAGAAGGACGAGGTATTATTAGCTATGAAATAGGCTCAGATGGGTCAGGTGGAAAATATTTATATTTAAATAAAGAGACTGGTAAACTAGTAATGAATGGACGCGAAGTTTTTAAATTCGCTGTAAGAATTATGGGCGAAGCGTCTACACGTGTAGTTGAAAAAGCGGGTTTAGAATCTGATGATATTGATATGTTTATACCACATCAAGCAAATATCAGAATTATGGAATCAGCACGTGAAAGATTGGGTATTGAAAGAGAAAAAATGAGTGTTTCAGTTAACCGTTTTGGAAACACGTCAGCTGCTTCGATTCCTTTAAGTATTCAACAAGAGTTAGAAAACGGAAGAATTAAAGATGATGACACTTTAGTACTCGTAGGTTTCGGTGGCGGCCTAACCTGGGGCGCTATGGTAATCAAATGGGGTAAATAGGAGGATTTAATGTATGACTGAAAACAAAAGAGTGGTAATTACTGGTATGGGTGCATTATCACCTATTGGAAACGATGCCCAAACAAATTGGGAAAATGCCTTAAAAGGTGTCAATGGAATTGATACAATTACACGCGTTGATACTGAAGAATATAACGTTCACTTAGCAGGTGAATTAAAAGACTTTAATATTGAAGATCATATTTCGAAAAAAGATGCGCGTCGCATGGATCGTTTTACACAATATGCAGTAGTAGCGGCAAGACAAGCTGTAGAAGATGCTAATTTAACTATCAATGATGATAATGCTAATCGTATCGGTGTTTGGATTGGTTCAGGTATTGGGGGAATGGAAACATTTGAAGTTGCACATACAATACTGAAGAATAAGGGACCAAGAAGAGTTAGTCCTTTCTTTGTTCCAATGCTTATTCCTGACATGGCTACTGGGCAAGTTTCAATTGATTTAGGTGCAAAAGGACCTAATGGTTCAACTGTTACTGCTTGCGCAACAGGTACAAATTCTATCGGTGAAGCATTTAAAATCATTCAAAGAGGTGCTGCTGATGCTATGATTACTGGTGGTACTGAAGCACCTATTACGCATATGGCACTTGCAGGATTCAGTGCAAGTCGTGCATTATCAACAAACGATGATAAAGAAACAGCATGTCGTCCTTTCCAAGAAGGACGTGACGGATTTATCATGGGTGAAGGCGCTGGTATCTTAGTCATTGAATCATTAGAATCAGCACAAGCACGTGGCGCACAAATTTACGCTGAAATTGTAGGATATGGTTCAACTGGAGATGCTTATCACATTACTGCACCAGCACCTGAAGGCGAAGGTGGTTCTCGTGCAATGCAAGCGGCTTTAGATGATGCAGGTATTGAAGCTAAAGATATTCAATACTTAAATGCACATGGTACAAGTACGCCAGTAGGTGACTTGTATGAAATTAAAGCGATTAAAAATACATTTGGAGATGCAGCTAAAAACTTAAAAATTAGCTCAACTAAATCGATGACAGGACATTTATTAGGTGCTACTGGGGGAATTGAAGCAATTTTCTCTGCATTATCTATTCGTGACTCTAAAGTTGCACCGACGATTCATGCAGATTCACCAGATCCAGAATGTGACTTAGATATTGTTCCAAATGAAGCACAAGATTTAGAAATTGAATATGCAATGAGTAATAGTCTAGGTTTCGGTGGGCATAACGCAGTATTAGTATTTAAAAAGTTTAAAGATTAAAAATTAAGTTAAGAGTAGAAAACCATGCAATAAGATGCATGGTTTTCTTATATTATAGAAAAAGTGAAATGAGAATAGTCAAAATGAAGTAAAATGCACATAGTATTAGAGCAGGTAGTAACCATGTTGAAATGGTATAATGCTCTTTTTTTACTTGTTTTGGATTGAAAAAGTCATCGTTCTCTAAAGTTTTTTTCTTAGAGCGAGAAGCGAGTTGATAACGCATGCGTCTAAAACCAAAACTTGTAGCATCAAATATACCTTCTTGTACAAGGAGAATTAAAAATAACAATATAAATAATACAAGTGATATATAAAATAAGATATTAATAAATGAGACAAACGAATATTGAGTTACGAACATCCAAAGTAAAAAAGTACATATGAGTGGCAAAAAGAGCCATATAAACCAAGTTTTAATATTGTTCATGTATACCTCCGACTTTTTTATCTATATAGTCTAATTTACTGTAAACTTACTATAAATAAAATCTAAAATTTATATTCTTTTAAATAATATATATAAAAATTACACTTATATTAAGAAAATGTAAAATTATATTGCAATTTTATGAAAATAGTATATATAATATGTATAAATATTTCTGAAAATTTTGAAGGGAATGTTAATTTTGAATATTTAGTAAAGGGGGACTATATGATGACGCGATATATATTAAAACGTTTGGGATATATGGTTTTATCGTTATTTATTATCATCACAATTACATTTTTCTTAATGAAAATGATGCCTGGATCACCATTTAATGATGCTAAATTAAGTGCTGAACAAAAAGCAATTTTAAACGAAAAATATGGATTAAATGATCCAGTAGCAGTGCAATATCTTCATTATTTAAAAAATGTAGTAACTGGAGATTTTGGCTATTCGTTCCAATATCATAATCAACCAGTTTGGTCATTAATTAAACCGAGATTGATTCCTTCTATGGAAATGGGTATTACTGCAATGATTATTGGAGTGATTTTAGGTTTAATTTTAGGTGTAGCTGCTGCTACGAAACAAAACACTTGGGTAGACTATACAACTACTGTTATTTCAGTTATAGCAGTATCAGTACCTTCATTCGTCTTAGCAGTACTATTACAATACGTTTTTGCAGTACGTTTAAGATGGTTTCCAGTGGCAGGATGGGAAGGATTTTCAACAGCAGTATTGCCTTCCTTAGCATTATCAGCAAGTGTAATGGCCACAGTAGCTCGTTATATTCGAGCTGAAATGATAGAGGTACTAAGTTCTGATTACATATTATTAGCAAGAGCTAAAGGTAACTCTCCGATAAGAGTCCTTTTTGGACATGCATTAAGAAATGCATTAATTCCTATTATTACAATTATTGTTCCAATGTTAGCCGGTATTTTAACAGGGACTTTAACTATTGAAAATATCTTTGGTGTACCTGGTTTAGGGGACCAATTCGTTAGATCGATTACAACAAATGATTTCTCAGTTATTATGGCTACTACAATTTTATTTAGTACATTATTTATCGTTTCAATTTTTATCGTAGATATTCTTTATGGTGTAATTGATCCAAGAATCCGTGTACAAGGAGGTAAAAAATAATGCCTGAAAATTTTAATAAACCATTTGATGACCATTCAAATGCAGCGATGTCACATACCTCTGAGGGAGCGGTTGGGACGGATTTTGTTATTAGAGAACTCGATTTAAATAAAGAACCAGAAATACAACGTGAAAGTAAAAACTTCTGGCAAGATGCTTGGACACAGTTGAAAAGAAATAAACTAGCTATTGTCGGTTTGATTGGACTCATTTTAATTGTCATTCTTGCATTTTTAGGACCAGCATTTAGTAAACATGACTATGCTGAACAAGATGTTACTAGACGAAATTTACCTGCTAAAATTCCAGTACTAGATCAAGTACACTTTTTACCTTTTGATGGAACAGGGGCAGATGGTAAGAGCGCTTATAAAGAAGCGGGCGTGAAAGAAAATTTTTGGTTTGGTACAGACCAATTAGGTCGTGATCTTTGGACTAGAACATGGAAAGGTGCTCAAATTTCATTATTTATTGGCATTGTAGCTGCTGCACTAGATATCTTTATAGGAGTCGTTTATGGTGCTATTTCAGGATTTTTTGGGGGACGTGTTGATAATGTGATGCAACGTATTTTAGAAATTATAGCATCTATTCCTAACCTTATTATTGTTATTTTATTTGTATTGATATTTGAACCATCTATTTGGACGATTATTTTAGCTATGTCTATCACCGGATGGTTAGGTATGAGTAGAGTAGTGCGTGGTGAATTTTTAAAACTAAAAAGTCAAGAATTTGTAATGGCTTCAAGAACATTAGGGGCTTCAAAATTTAAATTAATTTTTAAACATATTTTACCGAATACACTAGGTGCCATTGTAGTAACATCTATGTTTACTGTACCAAGTGCAATTTTCTTCGAAGCATTTTTAAGCTTTATTGGTATAGGGGTGCCTGCACCGAAAACATCACTTGGTTCACTCGTAAATGATGGACGAGCAATGTTGTTAATACACCCACACGAATTATTTATTCCAGCTACAGTATTAAGTTTATTAATTTTATTCTTTTACTTATTTAGTGACGGATTACGCGATGCATTTGATCCAAAAATGCGTAAATAACAAAGGAGGCAAAATCTATGTCAGAAAGAGTGTTAGAAGTCAACAACTTGCATGTTTCCTTTGATATTACTGCTGGGGAAGTGCAAGCGGTTAGAGGAGTAGATTTCTTTTTAAATAAAGGGGAAACATTAGCGATTGTCGGAGAATCAGGTTCTGGCAAATCTGTAACAACAAAAGCAATTACAAAATTGTTTCAGGGTGATACAGGGAGAATTAAAAAAGGGACAATTAATTTTTTAGGGGAAGATTTAGCAATTAAATCTGAAAAAGAATTAAACAAACTTCGTGGTAAAGATATTTCTATGATATTTCAAGATCCTATGACGTCATTAAATCCTACGATGCAAATTGGTAAGCAAGTTATGGAACCTTTAATAAAACATCGTCATTATAGTAAATCTGAAGCTAAAAAACGTGCACTTGAGATTTTAAATTTAGTAGGACTACCTAATGCAGAAAAAAGATTTAAAGCATATCCTCATCAATTCTCTGGGGGTCAACGTCAAAGAATTGTTATTGCAACTGCCTTGGCATGCGAACCTAAAATTTTAATTGCAGATGAACCAACGACAGCACTTGATGTAACAATGCAAGCACAGATTTTAGATTTAATGAAAGAATTACAACAAAAAATTGAAACATCTATTATTTTTATTACACATGACTTAGGGGTAGTAGCAAATGTGGCTGATAGAGTGGCTGTTATGTATGGAGGGCAAATGATTGAGACTGGAAATGTCGATGAAATCTTTTATGATCCAAAACATCCATATACATGGGGATTATTATCTTCAATGCCTGATTTAACAACAAGTAACGAGACAGAATTAATTGCAATTCCAGGTACTCCGCCTGATTTATTACATCCACCAAAGGGTGATGCATTTGCAAGACGTAGTCAATATGCACTAGACATTGACTTTAAAGAAGTTCCACCATGGTTTAAAATATCACCTACTCATTATGTAAAATCATGGTTATTAGACGAACGCGCTCCAAAAGTTGAACCGCCAGAGATGGTACAAAAGAGACAACGTCAAATGCCTAATAATTACGACAAGCCACGTCGAGTAGAAAGGGTGTCGTTCGATGGAGAAGAATAAAGAAATATTATTAGAAATTAAAAACTTAAAGCAGTATTTTAATGAAGGTAAACGTAATGAAGTTAGAGCAATAGAAGATATTTCATTTAATATTTATAAAGGGGAAACATTAGGATTAGTAGGAGAATCTGGATGTGGAAAATCTACGACTGGAAAAGCGATTATTAAATTAAATGATATTACTGATGGTGAAATTCTTTATGAAGGACAAGATATTCAGAAGATTGCTAAAAGAAAAGATTTATTAAAATTTAATAAGAAAATTCAAATGATTTTTCAAGATCCATATGCTTCTTTAAATCCTCGTCTAAAAGTCATGGATATTGTAGCAGAAGGTATTGATATTCATAAGTTAGCAAGTGATAAAAAAGATCGTAAACGTCGAGTATATGATTTGCTAGAAACAGTAGGTTTAAGTAAAGAACATGCGAACCGTTACCCTCACGAGTTCTCTGGTGGACAACGTCAACGTATAGGAATTGCTCGTGCTTTAGCTGTAGAACCTGAGTTTATTATTGCAGATGAGCCAATTTCTGCATTAGATGTTTCTATTCAAGCTCAAGTAGTAAATTTAATGCTGAAATTACAAAAAGAACGAGGTATTACTTTCTTATTTATTGCCCATGATTTATCAATGGTCAAATATATTTCTGATCGTATAGCAGTAATGCATTTTGGAAAAATTGTAGAATTAGGATCGTCTGACGAAATTTATTATCATCCTTTACATGATTATACTAAATCACTATTATCTGCTATCCCTCAACCTGATCCTGATAGTGAAAGAACAAGAAAACGAATTGTGTATGAAGAAGATGAATCTAAAAATGCAGAACGTAGACTGCAAGAAATTAGACCTAATCATTACGTTTTTGTAACAGATGAAGAAGCAGTACGTTTAAAAGAACAAGATCAAACTCATCTTCAACATAATTAAGTCTGAGGAAGGGAGGACAAGAATGTGAAGAAAAAATATAAATATTTAACGCTATTAGTTATTTTCACTTTAATACTATCAGCGTGTAGTAACAAAAAAAGTTTATATTCTGATGAAGGACAGGTATTCAGAAAAATAATTACTCAAGATATAACTACTTTAGATACAGCTCTTATTACAGATGCTGTTTCTAGCGATGTTGCTGGTCAAACTTTCGAAGGATTATATTCAATAGATAAAAATGACAAAGTAACTTTAGGTGTAGCAAAAGAAACACCACAAAAAAGTAATGGTGGTAAAACGCTGACTATCAATTTAAGAAAAGATGCAAAATGGTCAAACGGAGATCCTGTAACAGCGCATGACTTTGTTTATGCATGGAGAAAAGTTGTAGATCCAAAAACCGCCTCTGAATTTGCATATATAATGAGTGATATAAAAAATGCAGATTTAGTTAATACTGGAAAAAAACCAGTAAATTCTTTAGGAATTAAAGCGTTAAATAAATATAAACTTCAAATTGATTTAGAAAGACCAGTACCGTACATAAATGAATTACTTGCTTTAAGTACGTTTTATCCACAAGATGCTAAAATTGCCAAAAAATATGATAAAAAATATGGAACGAATGCTGAAAGAGCAGTTTATAATGGGCCATTCAAAGTTATCAATTGGCAGGTAGAAGATAAAATACAATTGGTTAAAAATAATCAATATTGGGATAAGAAAAATGTCAAATTAGATAAAGTAAATTATAAAGTTTTAAAAGATCAACAAGCTGGCGCTTCTTTATATGATACTAATTCAATCGATGATACAATCATCACTTCTGAACAAGTAGATAAATATAAAGGCAGTCAAGAATTAAACTATCGTTTAACTGCTGCTACTTTTTATATTAAAATGAATGAAAAAACAGTGCCTGAATTTAAAAATAAAAATTTGAGATTAGCTATTGCACAAGCTATCAATAAAAAAGGGTATGTAAAAACTGTTTTAAATGATGGGTCTCTTGCTTCAAATAATTTCACGGGAATAGGTACAGCGAAGACGCCTGACGGTAAAGACTTCGCAAGTACAGTTGAGTCTCCTTTAAAATATAATCCTAAGGTAGCAAAACAAAATTGGGAAAAGGCAAAAAAAGAATTAGGTAAAAAAGAGTTTGCATTTACAATGAATACGCAAGATACACCAGCTGCTAAAATAGCTGCAGAGTATATTAAATCTCAAATTGAATCAAACTTACCAGGCGTTACATTAAAAATTAAACAAATGCCATTTAAACAAAAAACCACTTTAGAATTAGCTAATAATTACGAAGCGACTTATTCAGGTTGGAGTCCAGATTATCCTGATCCAACAGCATTTTTAGAAACAATGACTAAGGATAATGCTCAAAATAATACTGATTGGGATAACAAAGAATATAACAGGCTTTTAAAAGAATCAAATAGTTCATTGTTACGTGAAACAGAAAAAAGAAATGAAGCGCTACAACGTGCGGAAAGTATCTTACTTCATGATGCACCAGTAGCTCCTGTTTATCAAAAAGGTGAAGCACACTTAACTAATCCACAGGTCAAAGGATTACAGTATCATAAAATTGGTCCAGATACTACACTGAAACATGTATATATCGATAAATCAATTGATCGTGAAACAGGAAAAAAGAAAGATAACTAAAATAAGACCACGAGTATTTTACTTATACTCGTGGTCTTATTTATAATGATTTATCTCTTACGTCCTAAGCCCATTGCACGTTCCATTTTTTTCAGTGTTTTAAAAGAAGCTTTTTGAGCTTTGTCACGCCCTTGATCTAAGATGTCATCCAATCTATCTGAATTATAAAATTCGTTATATTTTTCTTGGAAATGTACTAAAAAGTCTTTAACTACTTCTGATAAGTCTGTTTTGAATGTTCCGTATCCTTCATTCTCGTATTGTGTTTCAAGCTCTTTAATAGATTTATTAGTTAAACTTGAATAAATTGTAAGTAGGTTAGAAATTCCTGGTTTATTGTCTTTATCAAACTTGATAATACCATCTGAATCAGTTACAGCGCTTTTAATTTTTTTCGCTGCAACATTTGGTTCGTCAAGTAATGAGATAAAGTTTTTTTGATTATCATCACTTTTACTCATTTTCTTTGTTGGATCCTGTAAACTCATTACACGTCCACCAACTTTTGGCATACGAATTTCTGGTTTAACTAATATATCGTTATAACGACTATTAAAACGTTCTACTAAATTTCTAGTAAGTTCCATATGTTGTTTTTGGTCTTCACCTACGGGCACAATATTTGTATTATAAATAACAATATCAGCTGCCATTAAAGGTGGATAAGTTAATAAACCAGCTGGAATACCATCTGTACGTTTTTGCGCTTTATCTTTATATTGCGTCATACGTTCAAGCTCGCCAACACTTGAAATGGTTGTTAACATCCAACCGGCTTGAACATGTGCTGGAACTTCTGATTGAATAAATAATGTTGATTTATCTGGATCAATACCTGAAGCTAAATAAATTGCTGCTAACTGACGAATTTGTTTACGCAATTTGATTTTATCTTGTGGGACAGTAATCGCATGTTGGTCTACAATACAAAAGTAACAGTTGTAATCGTTCTGTACGTCTGCAAATTGTTTTAATGCACCAATATAGTTACCTAATGTAGGTATCCCACTTGGCTGTATTCCTGAAAATAATGTCTCCATATAGATGCCTACTTTCTTTAAAAATAATTCATTTTAACTAGATTATAACAGTATTTTTTTAAATTGTAAGTTATGTTATAATAGAGATACACATGAGAAATTAGATTTTGTAGAGAAATTTTTAGAAAATTTGAAATTTCTCAGGAAAATTAGGATTTTCTCATTTAATTTTAATGTTAGCATATTATACTTATAATATAAGCTTAAGACAAATTAGCATAATTATTAATATAATGAATAATATTTATTCAATAGGAGAGTGAGATGTATGGTAACATTATTTACATCACCAAGTTGCACATCTTGCCGTAAAGCGAAAGCATGGTTACAAGAACATGACATTCCGTATACGGAGCGTAACATTTTTTCTGAACATTTAACAATTGATGAAATTAAACAAATTTTAAAAATGACTGAAGATGGAACAGATGAAATTATTTCAACTCGTTCTAAAACTTATCAAAAATTAAACGTAGATATTGATTCTTTACCATTGCAAGATTTATATACAATTATTCAAGATAATCCTGGACTATTACGTCGTCCAATTATTTTAGACGAAAAACGCTTGCAAGTTGGATATAACGAAGATGAAATCAGACGTTTCTTACCTAGAAAGGTTCGTACTTTCCAATTACAAGAAGCTCAACGTTTAGTCGATTAATATTTAAAATTTAACAACATATTATTTAACAGCACTGGCTTAGCTATAGTGCTGTTTTTTATAATAAAAAAAGGGAATATAATATGATATAGTGTCCTATTTAAAATAGTGAAATTTAATCAAACAAATAAATTGTAATTTAACTTACGTTCTAATACAATATGGTTACTATTCATCGACTGTAAGGAGTGAGATGATATGAGAATAGAACGCGTTGACGACACAACTGTGAAATTATTTATAACTTATGGTGATATTGAAGCAAGAGGATTTAGTCGTGAAGATTTATGGACAAATCGTAAGCGTGGTGAAGAATTCTTTTGGTCAATGATGGACGAGATTAATGAAGAAGAAGATTTTGTAGTCGAAGGACCTCTTTGGATTCAAGTACATGCATTTGAAAAAGGCGTGGAAGTTACAATCTCTAAATCTAAAAATGAAGAAGCAATGAACATGTCAGATAATCATGCAAATGAACAATTTGAGGAACAAGTGAATGAATTGCTAGCTAATACATTAGAACAAGAAGAAAGTATTGAAGATTTATTTGAACAACGTGCACAACAAAAACAAGCACATAAATCTAAACGTAAATCATCACAACAACGTTCTAGTTTAAGAACAATTATTGTGAAATTCGAAGACTTAGAAGAAGTCATTCATTACGCTTATCATCATAATCTATCTACAGATGAGTTTGAAGATTTATTGTATATGAGTGATTCACATTACTACTATGCAATTCACTTCGATAGTACTGTTAGCCAAGAGACAATTAATGATAGCTATAGTCAATTACTTGAATTCGCTTATCCTAGTGATAAGACAGAAGTGTATTTAAATGATTATGCTAAAATTATTATGAGTCATAATGTTACTTCACAAGTACGTCGTTATTTTACTGATTCAGTAGAATAATATATAACGATTAATCGAGAGTAGAGAAGAAATTTAAAATGAATTTCTTTTCTACTCTCTTTTTTTAAAGTAAATGAATCACCTTAAACGTTTAATAGTATGAGGTGAATGCATGTTAGTAGCGATTAATCGTAATAATGAAACTGTATATGCTCATCAAGCTATCATTACTGAAGAATACCGATGTCCATATTGCAAAGAAAAACTTCTTTTAAAAAAAGGGTTAAAAAAGATTCCGCATTTTGCTCATGTTTCTCAAACTAAAAGAAGATGTATGAAAAATGAAACAGAAAAACATTACTACGTTAAATTTTTTATTGCTCAACGTCTAAAACAATATCACTTTAATGTTGAAATAGAGCCTTATTTTTCTGAAATTATGCAGTATCCTGATATTCTTGTGAATGCAAAAGTAGCTATAGAAGTTCAATTTTCAAGAATAAGTATAAAAGAGGTCAAATCTCGATCAAGAGGACTTGAACAAATTGGAGTAGCAGTTATTTGGATTATCGAACAAGTACAATATCATAAGGGTTATTTATACTTGAACACATTTCAAGCTTATTTCATTAATCCGATTGATAGAACACTATATAGTTGGGAGCATGAAAAACAACTTATAGTAAAATATGTCAATATACAACATATTGGTGGCCGAAAATTTATTGCGCATAGACGAATGATTCAAATTTCTGAATTGTTATCATTCAATGAACAAAAGAATGAGTCATATTGTTATAAATTGTCAAATAGACATATCAGTCGTTATATTTTTAATTGTAGAAAAAAACGTTCAGTGCTAGAACCGTCTTTAAGTGCTATGTATCAATTACAAATAACTGACGATGAGGTATGTAGAGATACAGGTTATATTTTTTCGTATCAAATTTTTATTGAAAATCATCCAGTACAATGGCAACTCAAGCTGAAGTTGTTGTTAAAACATAATCTTCCCAAGCAGTATTTAATGTCCTATTTGAAATTCAGACAATTTTATCTACTGGATATTAATAAAGAAGAAATTACTTTAAAGTTAATAGATGATTATATTCAACAAATAAGCGGGAGTTTAAACGTGCAAAATAAATAAAAGAATGAGAAAATTATAACATTAATTCATTTAGGAGGTACATGTATGAGTCAACAACTTACTAGAGAAGAGCAAGAACGAAAATATCCAAATGAAACTTGGGATTTAACAACTATTTTTGAAAGCGATGAAGCTTTTGAAAAGGCATTAAAAGAGGTAGAGAGCTATCTAGGTAAAGAAGAACAATTTAAAGGACATCTAGGAGATAGTGCTAAAACTTTATATAATGCTTTAGCTTTAGAAGATGAGATTGGAACACAATTAGAAAAGGTATATGTTTATGCACATCTAAAACAAGACCAAGATACATCTAACGATAAATATACTGGTTTTGAATCTCGTGCGCATCAACTCATCATAAAAATTAGCTCAGCATGGAGTTTCTTAGTTCCAGAGATTTTGCAAATTGATGAAGAGAAATTAGAATCTTTTATTAAGAGTAACGATGATTTAAAACGTTATGCATTTGACTTGAAATTAATTAATGAAAAACGTCCGCATATTTTAGATGCTGATAAAGAAAAATTATTAACCCAAGCGCAAGATGCATTATCAACTCCAGAAAATGTCTATGGTATGTTTAGTAACGCTGATTTAGAGTTTAAAGATGCAGTAGATAAAGATGGGAAAAAACATCCTTTAACACAAGGTACATTTATTAAATATTTAGAATCAGATGATCGTAAATTACGTCAGTCAGCTTACAACAACTTATATGAGGCGTATGGTGCATATAACAATACATTAGGTTCAACTTTAGCTGGTGAAGTTAAGAAAAATATTTTCAATGCGCGTGCGCATAACTATAAAACGGCACGTGAACGCGCTTTAAGTAATAATCATATTCCTGAAGAAGTATATGATAATTTAGTTGCAACAGTTCACAAATATCTTCCACTGTTGCATAAATACACTCAATTGAGAAAAGAACTTTTAGGTATTGATGATTTGAAAATGTATGACATCTATACTCCATTAGTTAAAGATGTTAAATTTGAAATGCCATATGACGAAGCTAAAGAATGGATGCTAAAAGCCCTAGAACCAATGGGAAAAGAATATTTAGATGTAGTGAAAGAAGGTTTAAATCATCGTTGGGTAGATGTTTATGAGAATAAAGGAAAACGCTCAGGTGGTTATTCTTCAGGCGCACATTTAACTAATCCATTTATTTTATTAAATTGGTCTGATACTATCTCTGATTTATATACACTTGTTCATGAATTTGGACATTCTGCACATAGTTACTTTAGTCGTAAAAATCAACCATCAAACTCTAGTGATTATTCTATCTTTGTAGCTGAAGTTGCTTCAACATGTAATGAAGCTCTACTAAGTGATTATATGGATAAACATTTAGATGATGATCGACGTTTATTATTACTAAACCAAGAACTTGAGCGTTTCAGAGCAACATTATTCCGTCAAACTATGTTTGCTGAATTTGAACACAAAATTCATCAAATTGAGGAAGCGGGAGAACCATTAACTTCAACTCGTATGAATGAAGAGTATGCTAAATTAAATAGACTATACTTCGGTGATGTAGTAGAAACAGATGATCATATTAGTAAAGAGTGGTCTCGTATTCCACACTTCTATATGAATTATTATGTATATCAATATGCAACTGGATACAGTGCAGCTCAAAGTTTAAGTCATCAAATTTTAACAGAAGGACAGCCTGCTGTTGAAAGATATATAAATGAATTCTTGAAAAAAGGTAGTTCTAATTACCCAATTGAAATTCTTAAGAATGCGGGTGTAGATATGACTACACCAGAACCTATAGAGCAAGCGTGTGAAGTTTTTGAACAAAAATTAAAAGCATTTGAAAAATTAATGAAGCACTAAAAAGAGTGTATTCGTTTTCAATGTGTCTAATTTGTGACATTTAGGGTGGAAATGTAGTTTAATATTGAAACGACGTTTTGAGCGTGTTATATTATATACATGAAATTAATCACATAACAAACATACCCCTTTGTTTGAAGTGAAAAATTTCTCCCATCCCCTTTGTTTAGCGTCGTGTAATCAGACACGGCGTTTTTTTAATGCTTAATTATTAAATCAAGTTAATATAAAAAAAGCGATACACTTCATATAAGTGATCGCTCTTTGTTATTTCTTAGGCATTTTAGATTGCCAAAATTCGCCGTCAGGATAATTTAGTTTTTCAACTTTTTGTTGTAAAGCTAATTTTTTCAATTCTTTTACGAGTAATTTTTCCGGCCATTCATAAATAGTAAGCAATTCTTCCATCGTTACTAATTGTTTGGATTGAATATAAGTTTCGAGATTTGGAGGTAATTCTTTTTCGATAGGGCATCCCATTAATTCATTAATAATATAAGTATAAATATGATAAGGATAAAGGCCTTCGACTTTCAAACCTTCTTCATGTACATCTTCACTAAAAAATACAAGTGAAGGCGCTTGTTCAATTTCCATTTCTCTTGCAATATGCAAATCTATTTTCAAACTTTCGGTAAGTTTATTTTTTTGTAAGTCTTCTTTGAAAACATCATAATCTAAACCAGCATTTTTAATACAATTACAAATCATTTCTTCAGTGATAATATCTTTTTTCGGTATAATTTCGTTTTGCATTAAATGAATAAAACGTTCCGCTCTTAATCTACCTTGTAATTCAGCAGCTTTATATGCTAAAGCAATATTATCAAAATCTGAAGTACTTTGAGCTTGACATTTAGTCAAAACCTTTAATGAAGGATTCAAAATATGTCTGATTCGAATATATTGATTATACTCAATTCTTAATTTAGAAATAATTGCGGATAATTTAAAACAATCTTTATTAAAAGGATCAAAGAATGAATAAATTTCTATTTTATTTACAGGTGACAGATTAGTGTTTTCACGACTCGCATTATCTACAATTTTAAGTTCTTCAGCCATGTTTAACTCACCTTCAATTATATTTAGGAATTCACCATATGGTTAGCAGTTAAACGCAATCTTTCATACAAGTATTCGCCAACTCCTGCTGGAAATTGAGCTTTATTGATTGCTTTATACATATTTTCTAACCATGCATCTCTTTCATAAGTAGTAATTCTAAATTCCATATGTCTTTTTTTTAACATTGGGTGACCATGTTCTTGAGTGTATAAATCAGGACCTCCTAGAAATTGTGTTAAGAACTGCTTTTGCTTTCTACTTGTTTCTTTAAAATCTCCAGGAAATAAATGGTTGATTCTTTGATCATTCTCTACAAGAAAGTAGAAATAATCAATCATATCATACAAAGCTTTTTCTCCTATTACATCATAAGGTGTTGTAGCCATAGTATCACCAATTTCTATTAATATATTTCTAATATAACATGAATTTTTACATTTAAAAGTAATTTGACTTTTCACAAGTTTATCTCATATCTATCTTAATTGAGCTTGATATTCAAAAAAGCGTTGAACTTTATTTTTAGGAGGCTCATGAACTAAGTCAAATTGTTTTAATAAATTTTGAAATTTTTCAAAGCCTATTTGATAATCATTGACTTCAAATTCTAGTTCATAGTCTGTTTTATCAAAGTATTGACTTTTATCTAATACTAATAGTTCATTTTGAAATTCAACTTCTAATCTTTCAGTTGTCAATGCACCTAAAACACTTAATTCGTTTTCATCAATATCAAATTCAGTAAGAATTTTTTGAATATCGTTAGGTAATGTTGATTTGACAATTGTTTGTCCAATATGAGGCTTAATATCGATTGGATGATTATATTCTATCAAGCCAACTTTAGCTGGTACTTTTAGTGTGATTTCAAATATATTTTGTTTAACACGTATTCTTAAAGCAGAACGATGATCACGTAGTTTGAAACTAGATGATTCAATATAATAATTTGTTTGAGTGAATGGTGTGAGTTGTTTAAAATAAGAATCTTTAATCGCGTTATATGTATTGAAATCAATTAATTGCTTAAATTCAATTTCATTATTAGTACTCATAATTACACCTCATTAGAAAATCTTTAGTATATTATTGTAGTTCATTATGACGGACATTTGTAAAAAATTAAAGTAATAACAATACTAAAAATAAAATATATGGAGCTAAATATTTAATCGTTTAGGGCATACTTGAACTATGGTACTCTAATGTGTGTTTGAAAGTTAAATTATGTTAAACTAATAAGGAATAATAAGGAGGAACAAGCATGCGTATATATGTAAATGAAATTAAAATCAAAGATGATAGCATTTATTGCTACTCAGAAGATCCAACTGATGGATTAGATGAAGTAGGACAAATGCTTGTAGATAGTGATAATTTTAGTTTTGCTTATTTATTAGATGATGGCTCGTCGTATTCATATTTGATTTTTGTACAAGAGACGTGGTCAATGTTACATAATAATAGAGATAAAAAAGTAATTATTAACGATGAATTAGAATTAGAACATTTTCAAGATGAATTAAGTTATATCCTAGAAAATGTTGAAGGAAATAATAACTATGGTAAGGAGTTTGTTTCAGCAGTTGAAGAAACTTTCGAACTAAAGTGAAACGGAGTGGAACCATATGAATCAATGGGAGCAATTTTTAACACCATATAAACAAGCAGTCGATGAATTAAAGGTGAAATTAAAAGGCTTACGTAAGCAATATGAAGTTGGAGACAACGCCTCACCCATTGAATTTGTAACTGGTCGTGTAAAGCCTATTACAAGTATCATTGATAAAGCGAATAAAAGGAGAATTCCTTTTGATCGATTACGTGAAGAAATGTACGACATAGCTGGTTTAAGGATGATGTGTCAATTCGTTGATGATATTGATGTAGTTGTTAACATGCTTAGACAACGACAAGATTTTAAAGTTGTAGAAGAAAGAGATTATATTAACAATACAAAACAAAGTGGTTATCGTTCATATCATGTAATTATCGAGTATCCAATTGAAACATTAAGTGGTCAAAAAATGATATTAGCTGAAATTCAAATTCGAACATTAGCAATGAATTTTTGGGCTACAATCGAACATACATTAAGATATAAATATGATGGAGATTATCCTGCTGAGATACAACATCGTCTAGAAAGAGCTGCTGAAGCGGCTTACTTATTAGATGAAGAGATGTCTGAAATTAAAGAGGAAATACAAGAAGCTCAAAAATATTATACTCAAAAACGTGCAAAAAAACATGACTGATGAGGTGTCAATACATGCGTTATACGATTTTATCTAAAGGTGACTCTAAATCAAACACGCTTAAACATAAAATGATGAATCAAATGAACTCTTTTCATATGATGGAGGATACAGAAAATCCAGAAATAGTAATATCTGTCGGTGGAGATGGAACACTTTTGCAAGCTTTTCATCAGTATAGTCATATGTTATCAAATGTAGCATTCGTTGGAGTACATACTGGTCATTTAGGTTTTTACGCAGACTGGTTACCTCATGAAGTTGAAAAATTGATTGATGAAATTCATCATTCTGAATTTCAAGTGATTGAATATCCATTACTTGAAATTATTGTTAAATATAACAACGCTAAGAATGAAACACACTATCTAGCACTCAATGAAGCAACTATGAAAACTGAAAATGGATCAACATTAGTAGCAGATGTCGCAATTAGAGGTAAACATTTTGAACGATTTAGAGGAGATGGTCTATGTATTTCCACACCTTCTGGGTCGACGGCTTATAATAAAGCGCTGGGTGGTGCACTGATTCATCCTTCTCTTGAAGCCATACAAATTGCTGAAATTGCATCTATTAATAATAGAGTATTTAGAACGGTAGGTTCACCATTAGTATTACCTAAGCATCATACATGTTTGATTACACCTGTAAATCATAATACAATTAGAACAACAATTGACCATGTCAGTCTAAAACATAAAAATGTGAGCGACATTCAATTTAGAGTCGCAAATGAAAAAGTACGTTTTGCTAGGTTTAGACCATTTCCTTTTTGGAAAAGAGTTCATGATTCGTTTATTGAAAGTGAAGATGATTGATGAAATTTGTATACCATATTCATAGCGAAGAAATGCTTAAGACATTTTTACAACGTCATAATTATTCAAAGAAAACAATTAGCGCCATTAAACGTGATGGCGCTTTAATTATTAATAGGCAACCTGTGACAGTTAGATATATGTTGAAAAAAGATGATCAACTTATTGTTAAACTGCCGGAAGAAGTTCCAAGTACATATCTTCGTCCTTCAAACAAACATATTGAAATATTATATGAAGATACATATTTAATTATCGTTTCAAAACCGGTGCATTTAAATTGTGCACCTTCAAGAGAACATCCTCATGATAGTTTAATTGAGCGCGTGATGTATTATTTAAATCATTCTACAAATAAAGTACAATATGTAGTACCTCATATTGTTACAAGATTAGATCGTAATACGACGGGCATCGTTATCTTTACTAAACATGGTCATATTCATCACCTTATGTCGACATTTGAAATAGATAAGCGATATATATGTGTGTGTTACGGTAAAACTAAAGAACAATCTATGATAGAGGCACCTATTGGTAGAAACAAAGATAGTATTATTACTCGGTGTATTACGCCATCTGGTAAACATGCAAAAACTGAATATAAAACGTTGAGTAGTCATCACAGTGCAAGTTTATGTGAAGTTAAATTACATACTGGACGAACACACCAAATTAGAGTTCATTTTAAGCATATTGGTCATCCACTTATTGGGGATGACTTATATGATGGTTTTCATCCTCGGATTCAAACACAATCTTTACAGTGTTATAAAGTAAAATTTAGACATCCAATATATAATAAAGAAATCGAGATTATTTTAGACTATAAAAACTTAGAAAAAATATATCAAAGTGTAAATTAAAATTAGGAGGTACATTTGATGTCATTAAATACAGAAACAACTGACATACAACATAATAAAGTATACAATCAAAAACTACTAGATGACAGTTTAAACCGCAATGATATAGATCAATTCAGAAAAGAATTTCTAACTATACATCAATATGAACAAAGTGAATATTTTGAAAATACAACGAATCAGAATAGACAAAGAATATTCGAATTTTTATCGCCTCAAGAAGTGAGTAGATTTTTTAATCAATTAGATATTGAGGGGAAAGAATATGAAATATTATTTGATTCAATGCATGCACATTATGCAAGTGAAGTATTAGAAAATATGTCTACAGATAACGCAGTTGATATTCTAAATGAATTATCTAACTCAAAAGTTGCCAGTTTATTAGCTTTGATGGATAACAGAGTCACAGATAAAATCAAAAAGTTATTACATTATGAAGAAGATACTGCTGGCGGTATCATGACTACTGAATATATTTCATTGGATATTGGTACATCTGTAAAAGAGGCACTCATGCTAGTTAAAAGTCAAGCACCTGACGCAGAAACGATATATGTGATTTATGTCGTTGATACTGCCGGTCAACTCGTAGGTGTTCTATCTTTGAAAGATTTAATTGTAGCAAATATTGATGCTCATGTTGAAGAAGTAATGATTCGACGTGTTGTAAGTGTAAATGTAGAAGAAGATCAAGAACGTGTTGCTCAAAAAATGAAAGATTATGACTTTATTGCTATGCCTGTGATCGACTATCAACATCATTTAGTAGGGATTATCACAATAGATGATATTTTAGATGTTGTAAATGAAGAAGCAGATGAAGATTATTCACGTTTAGCGGGGGTTTCTGATACTAAGTCTACTGATCAATCAGTATTTAAGAAAGCATTGAAGAGATTACCGTGGCTTATTATTTTAACATTTTTAGGTATGATAACAGCAACGATTCTGGGTGGTTTTGAAGATACCTTGTCGCAAGTTGCATTATTAGCAGCATTTATCCCTATTATAAGTGGGATGTCAGGAAATTCAGGAACACAATCATTAGCAGTGTCTGTTCGTAATATTTCTAATGGTGATATTAAAGAAAAAAGTAAACTTAAAATAGCTTTAAAAGAAGCAGGTAGTGGGTTAATCACTGGTTTTGTATGTGCAGTGATTTTATTCTTAATTATTGTCATTATTTATCGTCAACCATTCTTGGCACTGATTGTAGGTGCAAGTTTAACTATTGCCATGACAGTAGGTACGTTAGTAGGATCAATGATTCCAATCTTAATGAATAAAATTCATATCGATCCTGCTGTCGCAAGTGGACCATTTATTACAACTATCAATGATATTGTAAGTATGTTAATTTATTTTGGACTTGCAACAACATTTATGTCATATCTAACATAGGGGGATGAAATGGAATTTTTTTCTTTGGTCATAGTCGTCGTCGCAGCATTTCTTACACCGATTATTGTTAATCGATTAAACGTCACTTTTTTACCTGTTGTCGTAGCTGAAATATTAATGGGAATTATTATAGGAAATTCATTTTTAGGACTTGTCCACAAAGATGAAATGTTAAATATTCTGTCAACATTAGGTTTTATCTTTTTAATGTTTTTAAGTGGATTGGAAATTGATTTCAGCGCATTTAAAAAAGACACAAGAAAGAGACAGGGTATTGATAAAAATGAAAAGAATTTACCAAGTCATTTACAATTAGCACTTACAGTTTTTTCATTAATAATGGTGCTTTCAATCATTTTAGCATTTGCATTTAAATGGTTAGGCTTTGTAGATGATGTATTATTAATGGTCATTATTATTTCAACTATTTCATTGGGTGTAGTTGTGCCAACACTTAAAGAAATGAATATCATGCGCACAACAATAGGACAATTTATATTATTAGTAGCAGTATTAGCAGATTTATTTACGATGGTTTTATTAACTATTTATGGTGGAATCAATGGTGAAGGCGGAGGGTCAATTTGGCTATCTGCAATTTTAATCGTGTTTACTGCAATATTTTATTTGTTAGGTTCTGTATTTAAACGGTTAAATTTTATGCAACGCTTAATGGGTGGTACAACACAAATTGGTATACGGGCCATTTTTGCATTAATCATTTTACTGGTTGCTCTTGCTGAGGGTGTTGGTGCTGAATATATATTAGGTGCTTTTTTAGCTGGTGTAGTTGTATCACTGTTAAAACCTGATGAAGAAATCATTCATACTTTAGATTCATTTGGATACGGATTCTTTATACCGATATTCTTTATTATGGTCGGTGTAGATTTAGATATACCATCTTTAATTAAAGAACCCTCTTTACTTATTATAATTCCGATACTTATATTGTCCTTTATCGTTTCTAAGTTGATTCCTGTCTTATTTATTCGAAGATGGTTTGATACTAAAACAACTATTGCATCAGCATTTTTATTAACATCAACACTTTCGCTTGTTATTGCTGCAGCAAAAATTGCTGAAGAATTAAAAGCAATTACTTCTGAAATGTCAGGAATATTAATATTAAGTGCAATTATTACATGTGTATTTGTACCTGTTGTATTTAAAAAATTATTCCCAATTCCAGATGAAGTGAACCGGAAAATTGATATTGCGTTAATTGGTAAAAATCAATTGACTATTCCAATTGTTCAAAATCTGACTTCACAGTTATATAATATAACGTTGTTTTACCGTAAAGATTTAGGTGATCAGCGTAATTTACCTGACAATGTGACTGTTATTGAAATTAGTGAATATGAAGAAAGTTTATTAGAGAGACTTGGCTTATTTAATCAAGATATTGTCGTATGTTCTGCTAATGATGATGGCTTAAATAAAATGATAGCAAAATTAGCTAAATCTCATGGTGTAAACAGAGTTATTTGTCGACTAGAAAATAGTGGTGATGATGAAGAGTTAAAAACAGATGGTATTGAAGTATTTAGTAATTTTATTAGTAATAAAATTTTCTTAAAAGGTTTAATTGAAACACCAAATATGCTAAATATTTTAAGTAACGTTGAAACTTCACTATATGAAATTGAAATGTTAAATTATAAATACGAAAATATTCTATTGCGTCATTTCCCATTTGGTGGGGACATCATATTTGTACGTATTGTTAGAAATAATGAATCCATTGTACCACATGGAGATACGCAACTTAGATATAAAGACCGTTTAATTGTAACAGGTTCTAAAGAATATGTAGATGAACTCAAATCTGAATTAGAATTTTATTATTAATCTATTTAAAAGAGAGGACAAAATAAAGGGTATCTTTGAAAAATAACATAAAAAGATACATTACTTTATGTACCTCTCTTTTTATTGAGATGATTTGAAAATTTATTATTACTTTATTAAATATTATTAACAATGGTAAAATATGTATGTTAAAAACGTTTATAATGAACGGATTAATATAAAGTAATATAAGGAGATAATTTATATGATTAATTTAGAAAATAAAACCTTTGTCATTATGGGTATCGCTAATAAACGTAGTATTGGTTTTGGCGTAGCTAAAGTATTAGACGAATTAGGTGCTCATCTCGTATTTACATATCGTAAAGAGCGCAGTAAAAAAGAATTAGAAAAATTATTAGGCCAATTAAATCAAAAAGAGCATCATTTGTATCAAATAGATGTTCAAAAAGATGAAGATGTCATTAATGGCTTTGCGAAAATTGGTGAAGAAGTTGGAACTATTGATGGCGTCTATCATTCAATTGCATTTGCTAATATGGAAGATTTACGTGGTCGTTTTTCTGAAACATCTCGTGAAGGATTCCTACTTGCACAAGACATTAGTTCATATTCATTAACAATTGTAGCTCATGAAGCGAAAAAAATTATGCCGAATGGGGGTAGTATTGTAGCTACAACTTATTTAGGCGGAGAATTTGCAATTCAAAACTATAATGTGATGGGTGTTGCAAAAGCAAGTCTTGAAGCAAATGTTAAATATTTAGCATATGATTTAGGCCCAGATAATATTCGAGTCAATGCAATTTCTGCTGGACCAATTCGTACATTAAGTGCTAAAGGTGTAGGTGGTTTGAACTTAATTCTTAAAGAAGTTGAAGAACGTGCACCGTTAAGACGTAATGTAGATCAAGAAGAAGTGGGCAGAACTGCTGCTTATTTATTAAGTGATTTTTCAAGTGGTGTGACTGGAGAAAATATCCACGTAGATAGTGGTTTCCACGCAATTAAATAAGTTTAAATTGAAAAATAGATATAAGATATATGATAAATCCAAGAGTCTGAGACAATGAGTTGTCTTAGACTTTTTTAATAAATTGACAGTTGATGACTGAGTTGAAAATGCATTTGTATCAAGCTTTATTCAATTTCACTTCCAAGGCTAGAACATAGAGACTTTTAATAAGAACATCTATATTCAACGCAAATTGGAGAGGCATAGGCATTGATGATGTAGAACGACGACTTAAAAATGAATTTTATCCCTCTTCTAGCTTTATATTATTTAATGTGATATGACATAAAAAAACTGCGAATAGAATATGTTCTATCCGCAGTAAGTAATTAAAAAGCATTAATAATTAAATTAATCTTTAACATCGCTATTTGCTTTATCAATGATACGTTGACGATACTTAAATACATTTCTTGCTACTGTTTTTAATACTGCATAAAGTGGAACAGCAATTAAAATAAGTGTGAATCCTCCTAAATCACCCGCTGCTAAGATAACAACAATGATTGTAAGTGGATGAATACTTAATGATTTACCCATGACGTTAGGTGTGATGACATTACCTTCAAGTTGCTGTGCAATTAATGTAACAACACAAACCCAAATAAATGTTGATGGACCATCGATAATTCCTAATATTGCAGCAGGCGCAAATGATAACCATGGTCCTAAAAATGGGATTAAGTTTGCTACACCAGCGAATAATACAAGCAATGGAGTATAAGGTAACCCAATAAGGGTATAACCAATATAAAGAATAATACCTAAGATGAAACTAACAGTAACTTGACCTTGAATATACGATTTTAACGTATAATTTAAATCTTTAAGTAAATCAACAACAAAAACTTTACGTTCTCCTTTGAAAAATTTACCAATTGCTGGAATAAATTTTTCATGATCTTTTAACATATAAATCAAGAAGAACGGTACCATAATCAATAAAAAGATGGTTGAAATAAGAGATGTGATATAAGTGATTGAATTTGCTAATATACCAGTTAAACTATCACTGATTGATTTCATTGTTGAATTAATTTTCGCTGTTACATCACTTGGTAATTTATCCATTTGATTTAATGAGAAATTAACCACTTGCTCTGCATCACGTTGTAAAGTTGGTGTTGCTTTGATTAAATTATTAACATTAGAAATAATAATAGGCGCAATGAAAGCTACTACGATAGCGATAATAGCGATTAATACGATAAAGATAGTTAAAATACTTGCCCAACGTGGGAAACCCCATTTTTCCAAAAGTGTTTGAAAAGGTAAGCAGATATAAAATAAAAATCCACTTAACAAGAATGGAAGAAACACTGAACCAATAATAGTTGCTATAGGTGTAAATACACTATGCACTTCCATAAATAACTTTATAAGTACGAACAGGATGATTAAGAAAATCCCAGTTCGAAACCATACTTTATTAAGCATAGACTTACTTCCTCCTAAAGTAATGAATTCATTAGTAATAAGTATATCTTAAATAAGAGATGTTAAAAAGGAAAAGTTGATTAACTAAAAAAGAATTATATTATAATATTTAGTTGTATAAAAATAGATGAGCTTAATTAAACAATTCCTAATTCTCTTAAAAAAGTATATAAAATCTAAAATAAAAAAGCTTATTATAAACGTTTATATCACTGTCACTAATAAATAAAATTGATACAATATGAATATATATGAAGGAGAGAAGATAACATGGGAGAATTTAAAGCTGGAAAAATTAATAAATATATTTTGAGTAGTGACATTCTAGAAAGAGATATCACATTGTCGATTTATCTTCCAGAAGATTTTACTGAATTATTTAAGTCTCAGGTGATTATTTGTTTTGATGGATTGGATTTTTTCCGATTTGGAAGGATTCAGCGTGAATATGAACGTCTAAGAAAAGAGGAACATATTGAACGTGCTATTATTGTTGGATTTCATTATGAAGATGTTGAGAAACGTAGAGAAGAGTTTCATCCTCAAGGTAGTCGTAGTCAAAAGACGATTCAGTCAGTAGTTAAAGAGCTTTTACCTTTCATTGATCAAACGTTCCCTACATATAAGGTGGGAAATTCTAGATTATTAATAGGAGATAGTTTAGCTGGAAGTATTGCCTTTCTTACTTCATTGACTTATCCTTCAATATTTAGTCAAATAGCTATGTTTAGTCCGCACTCAGATCATACTGTTCTTGAAAAATTTGAGACATGTAAGCAACGTAATCGATTAACGATTTGGCATGCGATTGGTAAAGATGAAGTCGATTTTAAATTACCAACGACTGGTGAGCAAGCGGATTTTTTAACTCCAAATAGAAAGCTAGCAAACCTTATTGAACAAGATGAGCGTGTCACTTACGTATACAATGAATTTAATGGTAGTCATAATTGGAAATCATGGAAACCTATGCTCGGAGATATTCTCTATTATTTTTTAAATAATAATAAATAATAGTACATATTAATAGTTTACAAATCTTTTTTGAAAGCCTTTTCAAAAAATGTTGTATCTAATAACGTATTAAATAGAATTTTGATATAATAGAAGTATGTTAAACAAAGGAGGAATTTCAATGAAGATAGGATTAGCACTTATTCCGTCACAATCATTTCAAAATGAAGTAGATGGCTATCGTAAGCGTTATGATACTGAGTATGCACGTATTATGCCACATATTACGATTAAACCTCACTTTGAACTTAAAGAAACAGAATTAGATTCATTTAAAGACGAAGTTAAACAAACATTAGATGGATTTAAACCTGTAGAGGTCCACGTGACAAAAGCTTCAAGCTTTAAACCGACAAATAATGTTATTTATTTTAAAGTAGAAAAAACAGAAGAATTAGAAAATTTATTTAATACATTTAATACCGAATCATTTTATGGTAAAGCTGAACATCCATTCGTTCCTCATTTTACGATTGCTCAAGGCTTAACGAGTCAAGAATTTGAAGATATATTTGGTCAAGTGAAGCTTGCAGGGGTAGACCATAGAGAAACCATCGATGAACTTTCATTGTTACATTACAATGAAGATGAAGATAGATGGAACATTGTTGATAGTTTTAAACTAGCATAATATGTATATAAAAAAAGAAGTCAAAACATTTTAGTTTTGACTTCTTTTTTAAGAATATTTTTGATGCTTTCTACTTTTGATAAAATAAATGCCATAAAAAATAGCGAGTAATAGAAAAATCAAAGCTGAGACATAGAATGTATTATTTAATCCATTTGAGAATTGAGCGATAAGGCCTCCGAAAAGAGGACCAATCATTGAACCAAAGCCTTGGACGCTATTAAATACACCCCAAGTTTCTTCTTGTTCAGATGGATCGATATGTCCAGCCATAAAAGTATTCCAAGCAGGTAATAAAATGCCATACATTAAACCTATAAAGGCGGCAACTATCCAAACAACAATAATATTGTTAACTAGTGAGAGACCAAAAATAAATAGCGTAAACAATATGAATCCTACAAAAATAACGGTATACATAAAGCCAGTGCTATTTTTATCGATCATTTTAGATAAAAATAACATTGATATTGCGCAACCAATACCACCAATAGCGATAGCAGCAGTATATTCAATAGTTGTTACCCCTACAACTTTTGTAGCATACGTCGGCAATATTGGAAGTAAAGCTGATATTGAAGCACCTTGCAACAAAATGCCTGGGAATAAAATCATATGACGTTTCATTACCTCTACAATTTGACCCAATTGTTCTTTCACAGGTTTAGTATTATAATTTGTGAGTTTTACATCTACAAAATAATAAAGTATCCATGCAATGATAACGACAAGAGACATCGCAAATGCAAATCGCGTTGGATGTATTTTGACTAGAACATTCATAAACGCCCAGCCTACAAGCAAACCTAATAACCATGAAAAGTATACATAACCCATTTGTTTGCCACGTTGACTTTCTTCCACACTAGATAACATGATTACCCATATTGGACTTACTGCAATCCCTAGCATAATTGCACTAATAATGATAATGATGGGATTAGCTGGAAAGAAAATAATTAGAAACAAGCTTAAAAAAGCTAATAAAAAACCTAAATTAAGGACGATTTTAGTCCCGAATTTCTTTAATAAAAATCCAATCACAAAGTTTGTAGCTGCATCTGAAATAAAATGAATAGATAGTGCTACTGAAGTCACAGCTACAGCGATAGAGGTTACAGTAGGTAAATAGTTAACATAACTTAATACATACATTCCTCTAGCAAATTCCATTAAAAATAAAATAACGAGCATTATTTTAAAGTTTTTACTTACGCTTTTATTGTTTGACAAAGAACTTGGCATATAATGGCACCTTTCCATAAATTTCTTGCTGTTGAGATGAATGATCGAGCATATTCAATAAATCGATACAAAGTCGATGGGTTGAATAATCTACTCTATCTTGACGCATTGTATTTATCATTAAAGTTAATTTGTTCGAATCATGTGTTAATTCAGAGACAATGTCAATTGCATCTTCAGGAGTATCAGCAATTCTACCATACCCTTTTTCTTGGAAATAATACGCATTTTCTAGTTCTTGTCCTGGAGCAGGATTTAAGAAAATCATTGGGATACTTCTTGTCAAACCTTCGGATATTGTAATCCCACCTGGTTTAGTGATCATTAATTGACTTGAAGCCATCCATTCATTCATATGTTTTGTATATCCTAAAATAAGAACGTTGTCGTAAGATTTAAATCTAGCTTCCAAATTACGTTTAAGTCCTTTACTTCTACCACAAATCATAACGACTTGAGAATGAGGACTTTTTTCTAAGATACGTTCTATCATATGTTCAAAACCTTTTGATACTCCAAAAGCACCTGCAGACATAAGAATAGTAGTTTTTTTAGGGTCTAAATGATATTTTTTTAGCCAAGCCTGTTGATCAATATCCGCTTCAAATTTATCAGAAATAGGGATACCTGTGACTTTAATTAAAGATGCCGGTACACCAACGTTTACAAAGTCTTCTTTTGTATCTTCAGTAGCCACATAATATCTATGAGAATTTGGAGTAATCCAGTTCTTTTGTAGACGATAATCCGTCATGACTGTTGCGATAGGAATACGCATGTTAAATTGTTCAGTTAATACTGACATCACGGGCGTTGGAAAAGTCATTAAAATCAAGTCAGGCTTTTCTTTTAAAAGTAGGTTAATTAATTTATTTAAACCATAGTATTTATAAAAACATTTATCTAATTCATCTGGTCGACTATAATAAAAGTTTTTATACATATTTCTAAAATATTTAAAGCTATTGATATACCATTTTTTACAAATAGACGTAAGGATGGGATGTGCTTCCATAAATAAATCATGCTCAATAACAGAAATATGAGATAGATTCATGTCATTCAATTGATTGACAATACTTTGTGTCACTTGTAAATGACCATTTCCAAATGATCCAGTGATAATCAATATCTTTTTATTTTGAGTAACCATTAATAGTCACCCTCCAATAATTTAAGTTTAATCCATCGAATAATGTATTACAGTAAAAAATACATACGGGTATAAATAATATGTATTTTATTCAAGAAAGTCATAAAATTCATTTATAGTGAATTATAGCATATTCGAACAATGATTACTTTAACTTTATACCCTTATCCTAGCACTAATAAAGTGAAATGTATGGGACTTACACTAAGATAAGAAAAAATTTATAAATAATTAACTTGGAATTAATATTAATAATATAGAAGATACAAAAATGATTTGATTTTGAGTAGTTCAGAATTTACTTTTTTAGGTGAGAATAAATTTATCAACAACTTTAAAATGTGTATAATAGAGATATTGAAAAAAAGGAGCGATACATTTTGAATGCGAATGAGTTGTTCAATAAAATAAGAGTTAAACAAGTTATAGGAACTTTAGATATAGATATCACTGATATTACTACAGATTCTCGAACTGCTAGTGGAGAAAGTATCTTTGTAGCCTCTAAAGGATATACTGTAGATAGTCATAGATTTTGTCAAAACGTCATTGACCAAGGAACTAAAATTATAGTTGTAAACCGTAAGCAAGAAGTTAAAGGAGAAGTCACACAAGTTATTGTACCTGATACTTTAAGAGTAGCCAGTATATTAGCGCATACATTATTTGATTATCCAAGTCAACAACTCACTACCTTTGGCGTCACTGGTACAAATGGTAAAACTTCAATCGCGACAATGATTCACTTAATTTATAGAGGATTAGACAAAAATAGTGCGTATTTAGGTACGAATGGATTTCAAATTAATGAAGAAAAAACAAAAGGGGCAAATACTACTCCTGAAACTGTATTGCTTACTAAGAAAATTAAGCAAGCTGTAGATAGTAAAGCTGAAGCAATGACTATGGAAGTCTCAAGTCATGGATTAGCTCTAGGACGATTAAGAGGGGTAGAATTTGATGTAGCTATTTTTTCAAATTTAACCCAAGATCATTTAGACTTTCATGGCACAATGGAAGCTTATGGACATGCTAAATCATTACTATTTAGTCAATTAGGTGAAGATTTATCAAAAGAAAAGTATGTGGTATTAAATAATGATGATGATTTCTCTAAATATTTAGAAACGGTAACACCATTTGAAATATTGACATATGGTATAGATAATGAAGCACAGTTTATGCCTCAAAATATCAAAGAATCTTTACAAGGTGTACAATTTGATTTTGCGACTCCATTTGGCACGTATCATGTTTCATCACCCTATGTAGGTAAATTTAATATCTCAAATCTTATGGCAGCTATGATAGCAGTGTGGAGTAAAGGAGTCGATTTCAAAGATATCGTAGAAGTGGTGAAATCTTTAGAACCTGTTGAAGGGCGTCTAGAGGTTTTAGATCCATCACTTCCAATCGATTTAATTATTGATTATGCACATACTGCTGATGGTATGAATAAACTGATTGATGCAGTGCAACCTTTTGTTAAACAAAAGCTCATCTTTTTAGTAGGCATGGCTGGCGAACGTGATTTAACAAAAACGCCTGAAATGGGGGCTGTTGCATGTCGAGCAGACTATGTTATTTTTACACCTGACAATCCAGCAGATGACGACCCTAAAATGTTGACTGCAGAACTTGCTAAAGGGGCAACACATAATAACTATGTAGAATTTGAAGATCGAGCTGAAGGCATTAAACATGCTATCGAAGTCGCGAATCCAGGTGATACAGTTGTACTTGCTTCTAAAGGTAGAGAACCTTATCAAATTATGCCAGGACACGTGAAAGTGCCACATCGTGACGATTTAATTGGTTTAGAAGCTGCGTATAAAAAGTTTGGAAAATCCAACTATGATCATTAAGCAACTTTCTGAACAAAATGAAATAATCAATGTATATCTATATGAAAATGTGGATCATTCTTATTATATGATAGCTATTCCAGATATGTTTTGGTCTGTAGAATTAAATGTACAACTCAATGAACAGGAAATAAATGAAGAGTTAATAATGCAATTATTTACATTTAAAGAAGAAAGTGAAGCATTGCGTATAGCTTCTCAGTTATCTAAGTGGATAATAAAGGATTTAAAGGAGAATAATGAATGAGTTTAAAAGAAGAAATAGAATCAAGAAAGACGTTTGCTATTATCTCACACCCGGATGCTGGTAAAACGACGCTAACTGAAAAATTATTATATTTTAGTGGTGCTATTCGTGAAGCGGGTACTGTAAAAGGGAAAAAAACAGGGAAATTTGCAACCAGTGACTGGATGAAAGTGGAACAAGAACGTGGTATTTCTGTGACCAGTTCAGTCATGCAATTTGATTATGATGATTATAAAATTAATATTCTAGATACACCAGGACACGAAGACTTTTCTGAAGATACATACCGAACATTAATGGCGGTTGATAGTGCAGTAATGGTTATCGATTGTGCGAAAGGGATCGAACCCCAAACATTAAAATTATTTAAAGTATGTAAAATGAGAGGCATTCCTATCTTTACTTTTATCAACAAATTAGACCGTGTAGGTAAAGAACCATTTGAACTATTAGAAGAAATTGAAGAAACATTAAATATTGACACCTATCCAATGAATTGGCCAATAGGAATGGGTCAAAACTTTTTTGGTATTATCGATCGTGAGTCTAAAACTATTGAACCTTTTAGAGATGAAGAGAATGTATTACATTTAAATGATGAGTATGAACTTAAAGAAGAACACACTATTAGCAATGATAGTGCTTTCGAACAAGCGATTGAAGAATTTATGTTAGTTGAAGAAGCTGGCGAAAAATTTGATAATGAAGCATTATTAAATGGTGATTTAACTCCTGTATTTTTTGGCTCAGCATTGGCTAATTTCGGGGTTCAAAATTTCTTGAATGCATATGTAGATTATGCGCCTATGCCTAATGCTCGTCAGACGAATGAAGAAGTTGAAGTTAGCCCGTTTGATGACGAGTTCTCGGGTTTTATATTTAAAATTCAAGCGAATATGGATCCAAAACATAGAGATAGAATTGCATTTATGAGAGTAGTCAGTGGCGCGTTTGAAAGAGGTATGGATGTGACCTTGCAACGTACCAATAAAAAACAAAAAATCACACGCTCTACCTCTTTTATGGCAGATGATAAAGAAACCGTCAATCACGCTGTAGCTGGAGATATTATTGGATTATACGATACAGGTAACTACCAAATTGGTGATACATTAGTTGGAGGTAAACAAAAATTTAACTTCCAAGATTTACCACAATTTACACCTGAAATTTTCATGAAAGTCTCTGCTAAAAATGTCATGAAACAAAAACATTTCCATAAGGGAATTGAACAGCTTGTGCAAGAAGGTGCGATTCAATATTATAAAACACTTCATACGAATCAAATTATTCTCGGTGCAGTGGGTCAATTACAATTTGAAGTATTCGAGCACAGAATGAAAAATGAATACAATGTAGATGTCGTCATGGAACCTGTAGGTAGAAAAATTGCACGTTGGATTGAAAATGAAGAGGATATTCAAGATAAGATGAACACGTCACGTTCTATTTTAGTGAAAGACAGATATGATAAGTTTGTTTTCTTATTTGAAAATGAATTTGCTACACGTTGGTTTGAAGAAAAATTCCCAGATATTAAACTATATAGTTTATTATAAAAAATGACAATATAAGGTTTAATTTAAAATAATAATAAAGAAATACAATATTTTTAGCTTTAACATTGTTTATATATAACAAATCTGGTTATAATACTCTTAACAAATAAATACCTATGACTTAATGTCAGAGGGGAGTAACTTGAGAATTTGAGGGGCTATATTACTAACATCTTAAATTCAGCATTTTATCGTCATTACGAAGTTGATACTTCCGGTAAAATGAGCAAATTTGCTAAGTGAGACCTTTGCTATGAATTAGCATAGGTCTTTTTATTTGTAAAAAATAAATAAAGGAGCTGTCTTTTCATGGATCCAAGCTTAATTTTACCTTATTTGTGGGTAATATTAGTGTTAGTATTTTTAGAAGGATTACTAGCAGCAGATAACGCGGTTGTAATGGCAGTAATGGTTAAGCATTTACCACCAGAACAGCGTAAAAAAGCATTATTCTATGGTTTACTAGGAGCATTTATTTTCCGTTTTATTGCTTTATTTTTAATTAGTATTATTGTGAATTTCTGGTTTATTCAAGCGATTGGTGCTGCATACTTAATTTTCATGTCTATTAGAAATCTTTGGAATTTCTTCCATAAGAAAGATGAAGAGGAACAAGTTGGGGATGAACATCATTATGATGAAACTGGCGCTGAAAAGAAAGTAAGTGCTGGAAAATTTTGGGCTACCGTATTTAAAGTAGAGTTTGCTGACATTGCCTTTGCAATTGATTCTATGTTAGCAGCAATGGCTATTGCAGTGACACTTCCTAAGATGGGTATTCATTTTGGCGGTATGGATTTAGGTCAATTTGGAGTCATGTTCATCGGTGGTATGATTGGTGTTATTTTAATGCGTTTTGCAGCAACATGGTTTGTTGATTTATTAAATAAATATCCAGGTTTAGAAGGTGCCGCTTTTGCAATTGTTGGCTGGGTAGGTATTAAATTAGTAGTTATCGTATTAGCTCATCCAGATATTGGCGTATTATCAGAAGACTTCCCACATAGTACGTTATGGCAAGCAATCTTTTGGACTGTAATGATTTTATTAGTTGTGATTGGATGGTTAACATCAGTACGAAAAAATAAAAAGAATGCTAAGCATTAGATGTAATCGATACCTTTTGAAGTTTTTTTATAAAAGACTTCAAAAGGTTTTTTCAATTAATAACTATTTGTCAAATATTTTTAGAAAATATTTGACAATCGTTTGCTTATTAACACTAATGATATTAAAATTTAAGTAATATATAAATAAATTAAGATAGATATATAACCACATAAAAGTAAATCATTTTTTAGTGATATATATTGTGATTTCAAGGTTAGGAGTGGGCATCTTTGGATAATGATAAAAAACAAGTGATACCGCGTAGTAAATATGGGCGTAAACGTCACGAATACTTTCATAATGAAGAACGTGAGGAACGTATTGAACGTGAAAGACAAAAGCGTGAACATTTAGCAGAAAAAGAACAGCATCAAGCAAAAGTAAATGAAGAACGTGTCAAAGATAATTTAAGAAAAGCTAGAATTGAGAAATTAACACAAGAAGAAATTCAACAACAACAACATTTAGCTAAGTTAAGATCAAAAAGAGATGCATCAAACACAGCTAAGAAAAATAATAGGCATCATTTAACTCTGCCTGAAGAACAACACCTTAAACAAGAAGACATACATAATGAGGAATTGAAACAGCAAAAACCAATTTCGAGTAATGACTCAAAAAGTGAAAATGAAACGAATAAATCTATAGAACCAACTTATAGTAGATTGAATAAAAATAATGAATCTCGTCCAAAGTCTAAACAAGAAAAAGACAATCAACATAATGATACAATTAAAACACAATCTAAACATCCAACAATCACTGAAGAATCATACACTTCAACTAAGGATAAAGAATCAATCCATACTGAGAAAGAACAAGTTTCAACTCAGCAACGTTCAACTCAAGTAGAACATACTAAGAGTGAACAATCAAAGCACATATCTAATTCTGATAAGAATACGACAGAAAATATATCGGATCAACAATCTCATGAATCACATGAACAATCATCAAATGATACAAAAAATAAAGTCGTTGACTTTTTAAAAGAACATTGGATTAAAATTTTAATCGCAATTGCGTTAATATTAATTTTAGTTTTAGTAAAAGCTATTTTTACTGAACCTTCACAAGAACAACATTCAAATCAAACACATACACAAGATAAGAAGTACACAACAACTATGAAAAACGCTAATAATACTGTCAGATCAGTGGTAACAGTAGAAAGTGACGCACCTAAGAATACTTCAGTTCAAAAAACAAATTCAAAATTAGATAGTGAACTTGGCTCAGGTGTCGTCTACAAAACTGTAGGCGATACTTTTTTTGTATTAACAAATACACATATTGTTGGTGAAGCAGATAAAGTTAAGATTACATATGGAGAGAATAAAAGTATAAAAGGTGACGTGGTCGGAAAGGATAAATGGTCAGATATTGCAGTAGTGAAAGCAAAAATCAATGATAAAAATATTAATTCTATCCATATTGGAAATTCAGATAAATTAGTTTTAGGGGAATCGATATTAATTGTAGGTAATCCTCTAGGAGAAGAGTTTAGAAATACGGTATCAAAAGGGATTATTTCGGGGCTAAATCGGTTGGTTCCTGTTGATTTTGATAAAGATAATAAAAATGATGAATTGATGCAAACGTTTCAAATTGATGCTTCTGTTAATCCAGGAAATTCAGGTGGGGCTGTAGTTAATAAAGATGGAGAGCTTATTGGTATCGTTTCATTAAAAATTAATATGCCAAGTATAGAAGGAATGGGTTTTGCTATTCCCATTAATGAAGCTAAATCAATCGCTAAAGAGCTTGAGAAAAATGGGAAAGTAAATTACCCCAATACTGGAATAGCTTTAGAAAATGTAAATGATTTAAATCATTATGAACGCTCACTTTTAAAATTACCTAATGATATAAATGATGGGATTTTAGTGAAAAAATTAAAAGATGACGGTTTAGGTAAAAAATCAGGTTTAAAAATTGGTGATGTCATTGTAAAATTAGAAGGTAAAACATTAAAAGATAATTTGCAGTATAGACACATCCTGTTTAACCATCGACAAGATTTAAAAACGTTAACGGCTAAAATTTACAGAGATGGAAATATTCAAGATATAGAAATTAATTTGAAATGACATTGAGGTGACAAACTAATGTCTATTTTCAGTAAATTATTCAAAAAATCAACGCCTCAACAAGGTATTGTTTTATATTATTTAATTGCAATTGTCGTTGCATTTTTATTACTCAATTTACCTTTTGTACATAAACCTGGCGTGAAGGTGAGTCCTATAGATACATTGTTTGTAGCTGTATCTGGAATTAGTGTGACCGGTTTAACGCCAGTCAGTATTATTGATACCTATTCATCATTTGGCCAACTTATCATTTTAATTATCTTAAACATCGGTGGCATAGGCGTAATGGCGATAGGTACAGTGTTGTGGGTAGTACTTGGTAAACATATTGGTATGCGCGAACGTCAACTTATCATGCTTGATAATAATAAAGACACAATGAGTGGGACAGTTAAGCTTATTATTGAAATTGTTAAAACCATCATGACTATCGAAATTGTAGGTGCACTCTTGCTTGCATTTTATTTTTACAGAGACAATCCTGATTTAAAAAATGCTTTAATGCAAGGTTTGTTTGTATCTATTTCAGCTACTACAAATGGTGGGTTAGATATTACTGGCCAATCACTAGTTCCATATGCCAAGGATTACTTTGTACAAACTATTGTAATGTTTTTAATTATTCTTGGATCAATTGGTTTTCCAGTATTACTTGAAATCAGAGCTTATATACGAAATAGAGTAAGTCATTTTAGATTTTCTTTATTTACTAAAATTACAACAACGACTTACTTTTTCCTATTTATATCTGGATTTTTATCTATTTTAGCACTTGAGTACAATCATGCATTCAAAGGATATAATTGGCATCAATCTTTATTCTATGCATTATTTCAATCTGCAACTACACGTAGTGCTGGATTACAAACCATTGATGTGACACACTTTAGTGATGCAACAAATGTCATTATGAGTATTCTCATGTTTATTGGATCTTCTCCGAGTTCAGTAGGAGGAGGTATTCGAACAACGACATTTGCGATACTTATTTTATTTGTGATTAATTTTAATAACAATACAGAAAAATCATCGATTAAAGTATTTAATAGAGAAATTCATACCATCGATATACAGCGTTCTTTTGCTGTGTTTATAATGGCGACAGTACTTACTTTTGTAAGTATCATTATTATATTAGCAGCAGAAGCCAATAATTTATCATTCTTACAGGTATTTTTTGAAGTCATGTCTGCATTTGGAACATGTGGCTTATCACTTGGGGTGACAGATAATATTAGCAGTATTACCAAGGTCGTCTTAATGCTTCTTATGTTTATAGGACGTGTCGGTTTAATATCATTTATTATTATGATATCTGGGCGTAAAGAACCTGATAAATTTAGTTATCCAAAAGAGAGAATTCAAATTGGATAACTAAAAAAGGAAAGTGGGATACATTCATTTTGAATTCGTTATCCCACTCTTTTTTGTATGTAGATAGTTATGTTTTAAATAAAAAAAGAATATCGTTATTGAAATGAATCGTGATACCAATTAAAAAAACCTTTTCTTAGTTTTAGCAACTAAGAAAAGGTTTTTATCCATGAAAGATAAGTAATAAAATGATGGCAACAATTTGACCTAAAGACGATGTAACAATACGTCTTGTATACTGATAACTCAATGATAATATGACTTGAGCTATAAAGATAAAAATAACAATCCACCATTTATCAAGATAGATAAATAAAGAACTAGAACATAATGCAGGTATTAAAATTGTTAGCCAGCGAGGTAGTCTAAATTTATTTAACTCTTTTTGTAAGACAGCACGCATGTATAACTCATGACAAGGGATGACAAATAAGATAGTAACTAACATTTGCCATTTAAAATATACACCTGTTCTTGATAATTCTTTAATTAATTCGGTATAAGTAATTTGTGACGATATAAGTGAAAATATAAGTTGTATTATCACTAATACAACACCTGTGATTACGCCCACACCAATAGAGGTTAATAGACGTTTTGATGTGATATCACGTTGATAAAATACATAACTAATGCCAGCAATTAACATTATACCAGTATATAAATACCAATATTCTTGATGTTCTCCCCACATTATAAATAAGATAAGATGAAATACAATAAAACTTGCAACAAACCAAATTAAGGGTTTAGATGTATTTTTCATTTAATATTAACCTTCTTATTCAACGATTTTATATCGTTTGTGATTAATAACTGTTTTTTCAGGTAAATCTAGTTCATTAAAATTTTCCATAATTGTCAAATCAACAATAACTGAATTATCATTAATTTTTTCAACACGGCCTCTTAAACCGTCATAAAATTCTACAATATTTCCAACTTCTGCAACAGTCATTTCGAGTCCTCCTCAAATCATAGCTAGACTATATTGTACTAAAATTTACACTACAAATAAACAAATATATACTAAAATCAGAAAATATTATATTATTTTTGAAAATAATGCCATAATTAAGTTAAATAATCGATAGTGGAAGATATATTGCATTATTAAATTTTAAAAGAAAGAGAAAGGTGAGAGCTATGAAATTTGTAAGTAATAATAATATTACTGATCCTACAATTAACTTAGCCATGGAAGAATATGTACTTAAATATTTACCTGCAGATGATAGTTACTTTTTATTTTATGTTAATGAACCCTCAATCATTGTAGGTAAAAATCAAAATACAATTGAAGAAGTTAATAAACAGTATGTAGATGAGCATCATATTCATGTTGTACGACGAATTTCTGGAGGAGGAGCTGTGTACCATGATAAAGGCAATTTGAATTTTAGTTTTGTAACGAGTGATGATGGTAACAGTTTTCATAACTTCAAGAAATTTACTGAGCCTATTGTTCAAGCTTTACAATCTATGGGTGTAGATGCAGAAATGACAGGCCGTAATGACATTCAAGTAGGCGCAGCTAAAATTTCTGGAAATGCTATGGTTAAGGTTAAAAATCGTATGTTTAGTCATGGTACATTAATGCTAAATAGTGATTTAGAAGAAGTACAAAACGCATTAAAAGTGAATCCTAAAAAAATTCAATCTAAAGGTGTGAAGTCTGTACGTAAACGCGTAGCAAATATTGAAGAATTTTTAGATGACTCTATTACAATTGATCAATTTAAGCAAATTATTTTAAAAAACATCTTTGGTGAGCATGAAGTAGAGGAATATCATTTAACGGAAGAAGACTGGAACAATATTAAGCAATTAAGCAATGAAAAATATCGCACTTGGGATTGGAATTATGGTAAAAATCCGAAATATAATTTTGAACGTGACGAGAAGTTTGAAAAAGGATTCATTCAAATTAAATTTGATGTCAAAAAAGGAAAAATTGAGCATGCTAAAATCTTTGGCGATTTCTTTGGAGAAGGAAATGTCAATGAATTAGAAGATGCTTTAGTAGGAACATTACACGATTATACTCATATAAAAGAAGTAATGGAAGACTATGACTTTTATCATTACTTTGGTGATATTGATAAAGACAGTATATTGAAGTTAATGGCGTATTAGTTTAAATATAAAAAAGGAGTCAAATTGTAGAAACATTGGCTCTTTTTTTATAAAAAAAACTCTTTACTTAAAAAGTAAAGAGTCAAATGACGGAAACGGAGGGAATGTCTGTTGCCTTTAAATAGGCGTTTTTAAGCACTTCGTTGTCGACTTGTTGTCGGTTTTAGAAAAAAGAGAGTTTTGAATCTAACATTTCGTCTTCTTGTAACTTCATTTCATCTAGTAAATGACTATACACTCGCCATGTAATTTCTATGTTGGCATGGCCAAGTCTTTTACTAACATATTGTATACTAAAGCCATGGCCTAATAACATAGAAGCGTGAGTATGTCGTAATGAGTGAAGTCCATAATCACTTTTTAATTCATGTTTGGCCAGAATATTTCTCATTGTAGTTGTCACTGCTTTATTAGTAATGAGTGAAACACCAGTATTAAATATATAGCCATCTTTATGAAGCGGTCTAGAATTGATTACTTCTATTATATGTTTCATATCTTTAGAAGTAATGGTCACATAACGATCAGCTGATTTTGTTTTAGTTCCTCTCAAATGAATAGTATTCTTACTCTTATTAATATCCATTCTTTTGAGTTTCTGAACTTCTCCAAATCTTGCGCCAGTCGCAATTAGAATATAAATCGCTAGGTATGATAAATGTGGTTTAGTTGAAGCGGTCTGTTTTAACAGTTGATAATCTTTTAAAGATAAATACTTTTGTTTTTCACTCATTGCTGCTTTTTTCTCATATATTGGCGCATTCCAAGTTGGATCTTTATAAATTAAACGTTCATTTAATGCATCTTTGAATGCTTGAGAAAAACAATTATTTAATTTTTTTACGCTTTCTTTTGTTCTTCCTTCTTTTCGACCACCAATAAATTGACCTTCAGCATATTCTTTAAGCATTTCTCTATAACCTAATTGGCTAACATCTTTGATAAGAACAGAACCAAATTTTTCTTCAAAGACATTTAAAGCGCTATAATATCTGTTTAGCGTAGATTGAGACACTCTATCTACTTTATTGACTTTTATCCATCTTTCAAAGTATTCTATAAAAGTAATATCATCTGCTAATTGGCCACCTCTACTCAAATCAATATATAATTCTTTTTCAGCTTGTGAAGCATCTCTTTTGGTTCTAAACCCTCTTTTTCTGTATCTCTTACCATTATATTGAAAGTCATAAGTCCAAGTGCTATTGATTTTTTTTACAGACATAAATTTCCTTCCTTTCTAAAGTGATGATTGTATTAAAAACTCACCTCCTTAAAGAACATACGTTCGTATTAATTGTTAAAAAATAATAAGGGTAGGTGGACTACCCTGAAATATAAGAATAAGTTATAACATAATGATTAATATATAAATATATGTTATTATTTATAAAAAAGAAGGTGGTACTATGGAATTTACAAAATCAGAAATTGCCATAATTTATGACGCTTTACATCACCTAGAAAACACTACAGATGTTTACTCAAATCCATATGATGAATCGTCTAAAGCTCGTTACACTGAATCTTTCAAAAGTGTATTTAATAAAATTGAAAATAATTATGCAGATATTGCTAAAAAAGGAGTGTTTTACTTTGAGTAATGACTGTCGATCAATGTTTTAATACATGATAAAATTATCTGACAGTCTGCTTTCGAAACTTCTCCAGGATTAGAGTGTGAAACAGAATTTCTTAAAGAATAAGTAACATCAATTCTTTTATGCATTCTGTAATTAATCTTACCTTCTTGAAGTAAACGCTCACCTAGATAATTCATCATTGTATCAGTAGCATCTTTGCTTTTTAGTTTTACATTCTCTTTATCACAAATTGCCATTAGTAAAGTTTCTAAGGCTACACTTAAAGTGGCTGCAGCAGGCAAAAACAGTTTTCTTTTATAGCATTCATTCGCTTGATTCATTTGATATTCAAAGTCATCACGATATTTTTTGCTATCAAAATTAGCGATTATTCCTTCATAATCTAAATGAGAATAAGGACTAATTTTTTCGTGATCATAGCTATCTACTGGAGTTTGATTTTCTCTGCGCCAGTCTTTAAAATCGAATTCTGCATAGATTTTGCCTACACTAGATAAATCTTTAATATAAACATCGACATCTATTATTTGTAATACATTTTTCTCAAATAATTCTTTATGATATTCTTTTAAAAAAATTTCGAACCTTTTTCGTTTATCAGTGTCCATAATAACTCTTTTTTTATCTTCAAAATCATTATTATTAACTGTTTTTATTTCTTCTAAATCTTTCATATTGTCTACGATAACCAAAAAAGAAGGTTTATGGAATATATCTTTTGGTACATTGAAAAGACAATAATTTAAATACTTACCAAACTTTAATAATGGAAAAGCATCTTCCATAGAATCACCTAAAAAGTCATAGTTCGCTGCTTCTTTTTTATAACCCTCAATAAAACTGTTAAATAGTGTTTCAGAATTCATTATTTACTCCTTTACAGTTTATTAGCTATTTGTTTCAATAACTCAATAATTTCATCATTTATCAATTTCTTATTTGAAAACAATTTTATCTTCATCATAAGCATCAACTGAATAACCTACATATGCATGTGTTTTTAATATTAAATGTTTTGGTTCGCTTTTAAATTCATATTCATAAATATTAAATTTGAATTCTTCTGTTATTGTATCGTGTTCTTTTAATTCAACATTTGTGTGTAATGTAAATGTTTGTAATTCATTTTCTAAAACAGGAAATTGACTCTTTTTATCAGGATTTTCATATCTTTCTACTAAAGTTAATGAAACTTTGTTAATAGTTTGAGAAGAATTACCACCCTCTATTCTTACAATTCCTTCCAAAGTATCATTACTATGAATACTTTTATTTTTTACTAAAGTTTCAACTTTCACAGAGTTTATTCCAATAGAAGCAAGTAGATTTTCAAACATAGAACCAAATCCTTTCTGATTAAATATTTTAATTAAACAATTACCATAACACTAATCAATTTTATGCAACTTATAAACCCTCAACGGCTCAAACTGAATGACATATTTACCATACCGAGTGGAACATCCGTATTTCTGTTTATAATGTTCAATACTTTGTAGGACAAAACTTTCTGTAACTTCAAAAAAATTAGCAAGTTCATATAAGTTATGAATACCTTGCAAGAAAGCGTTTATTAATTCTTTAAGTGGTATTAGAATTTCACTAGCTAACCTACGAGCTTTCAACTCATATTTTCTATTTTGTATGTCCTTATCATCAAGTATGTTCCCATAAGTAATCTCATGGTGTGCTAGTTCTTCAGCTAAAGTTTCCAGCTTTATTGTAGTAGGGCGATTACTGTTAATAAATATTTCGCCATTCATATAGAAACCAGACATAAATTTAGGTATGCTTCCAGTTTCGTTTATTGATATGTAATCATACTTTTTTAATAAATCTTCGTATCTCCCCATACAAAACACACCTTATTTATTTCTATTTCTGATAAATTGAATAAATTGTTCTACTTCTTTTTGCTCATCTTCAGTTAAATCTGAGTAGTCCAAATGTGCAGCCATCGTATCTTGTTGTTGGTTGAACTCAGCTCTAGATTTATCATCAATTCTTGCGCGATCTACGTCATAACCTAATAACCAAGCTTCACTTACATTTAAAATTTTAGCTAGTATGTACAACTTTTTCTGACCTGGAGTTACTTTACCATTAACATATTGACTTAAATCAGTTTTCGTAAGTTTGATACCAGTTTCCTTCTCGAGAGATTTAGCCTTATTTACTATATCTATTTGTTTTAAGTTCGACGAATTCATAGCTTGTTTAATTCTAGTGCTAGTTGTAGAGTTCAATGGGAACTCCCTCCTTCATTAATATAGTTATAGTATAAGTTCAATTGAATAAAAGTTCAAGATAAAAATTCAAAAATATTGAACTTTTGTATTGCAAACTCTTTTTTAACGTGTTAAGGTTTATGTAGTTCAAAAATATTGAACTTAGAAAGAGGTGACACAATGTGCTTTAATTATTCAGCTTTGATAGGACGCATAATTGAAAAGTATGGAAATAGATATGCTTTTGCATATGCGATAGGCCTGTCAGAAAGAAGTTTATCTTTGAAACTAAACAACAAAGTTAGTTGGAAAGATAAGGAAATTGCAAAAGCTTGTGAATTATTATCTATTCCCAAGCAAGATATACAAGTATATTTTTTTGATTATGAAGTTCAAAATAATTGAACTAATTAGTTGTCAAAGGAGAAATTAAAAAATGAATGAATTACAAGTTTTTCAAAATTCACAATTCGGAGATTTAGAAATTTTAACTATTGAAGGCAAAGAATGGTTCCCAGCAATTCAAGTAGCAGAAATTTTAGGATATACAAATTCTTATGATGCTATAACTAGACACACTAAAAAACGTGGGGTCGTGAAACACGAGGTCATCGATAAATTAGGTAGAAAGCAAAATAAAAAATTCATTGATGAAGGGAATTTATACAGATTAATTACTCGCTCTAAATTACCCCAAGCAGATGAATTTGAAGAATGGGTGTTTGAAGACGTTTTACCTTCCATACGAAAACATGGACTGTACGCCACAGACAATGTAATTGAACAAACACTACGTAATCCAGACTACATTATCAACGTACTCACAGAATATAAGAAAGAAAAAGAACACAACTTACTACTGCAACAACAAGTGGGAGAGTTAAAACCAAAAGCAGATTACTATGACCAAATTTTAAAAAGTAAAAAGCTCATTACTGTAAATGCGATTGCAAAAGACTATGGAATGTCAGCGCAAGCTTTAAATAAGATACTTCATGATTTAAAGGTGCAATTTAAACAATCAGGACAATGGTTATTATATGCAAAATATCATGATAAAGGTTACACGTCTTCAGAACCTCATAAATACACTAAAAAAGACGGAACAGAAGATTTCAAATTGCATACGAAATGGACACAAAAAGGTCGTATTTTCTTATACAACTTACTGAAAGATAACGATATTTTACCCACAATCGAACAAACAACTTAAAGGAGGAACTAAAAAATGAATGAAAAAATCAATTACGCAAAAATAGCGCTCTTAACTATTATCTTGGCAGACCTAGTTAAGAACACTATTAAAAAGAACAAAGCAACAATAACTACTGAGTCATTTATTATACCGAAAGATTCTGAAAGTGCTACTGATTCTGCTCGTCGTCTTTTAAAATCTGCCGAGCAACATTGTAAATGAGCGTTTCGGAATAAAGCTTAGAACATTCGTTCATAGCTAGTGAATATAAAAATTCTTCTGAGAAACCTTCAGAATTATCTCTTTTTAATTCTGATAATAAATCACGGAAGTATTCGCTATCGTTACCAAATTGCTTTTCAACCTCTGGTTGGAAAGAACTAAAATATTTTTCGAATTCATACCAAGTCATATCAATCACCTCCAAAGGTGATTATACCAAAACAATCGAACAAACAATTTAAAGGAGGCATAACATGAATATTTTATACAAAATAACCCTCCTCACCACAATGGCAGTTGTGATATGGAAGGTTATGAAAATTGAAAAGAATACTAGAAAAATCGATTATTCTTTATCAATTTCTACACTAGACTTACCAAAACTATCAGCAAAATCTATTGCGTCAATGTACTCATTGAAATAAAGATTACGGCGTTTTTTTAAGTATTCCCAATAATCAGCATTGCTATTAAACTCCTCTATGTCTTTGGCATGCGGGAGAGTTTGAATGTAAGCAGCAGCAAATTCTTTGGGACTATAATGTGTACCTTTAGCCATAGATAGTACACCTCCTTCCAATAAGGGATAACTACATTATACAAAAAGGAGGCATAGCAATGCTTCAAAAACTAAAAATAGCACTCCTAATCGTCATCTTGGCGGAGGAGATTAGAAGTGCTAAGCGTGTGAGTGGCCTAATCATCAGTATCATCTTCAACAAAACAATTTGCTATTAAAAAACAAGTGAACAATATCGCTATTACTGAAGAAAATACAAAGTAATTCACATATTGATCAAGAATAGTTCTTAGTAAAACTGATCCAGTAACACTAGTAGCAGATTCTACTGAAACTTTTTTTACAAATTTAGCGGAGGGATAAATGAACTTATGATTGAGCGCTTCTTTGAATATGTTGTTGTAATAATCGCGATATACCTCATCTATTGGATGGGGAGAATCGATGGTTTCACTAAAAGAAGAGACATCGACAGTATTGATAAAAGATTGTCTCAAACGATAACTAATTTTCAAAACTTCGTTTTTCTGAAAATTAGTAGAGCTTATGAAATCATTAAGAAGTTTTTCAGAAAATAAATTATTTCTAAAATTTCTAGCAATATTAATACTTGGTGCTGAAATTTTAAGCAAGTTAGAAGTATCGAAATTATTTGATTTTAATTGAATTGCAATTTTACCAATATCTTTATAAATATAATCAAATTTCATAGTTTGATTCATAACTTGTCTGATTTCTCTCGAAGGTGTAGTTGCTGTCATTGCTGCATTTCTTAATTCATAGAAATTTTTATCAATTATCGGCCTAACACTTTTTAGAGGATCAATATACATTATCACACCCCCAATCTAACGCAGTAGCGATAACTAAATTATACATGAAAGGAGCATACAGAATGAGTCAAACACTAACAGTTACCATACCAGATACACATGTACTGATACCTAAAGTAGAACTTGAAAAGTTAATTAGTCAAACATTGCCAGTCACTTGGACAATGGAAGATCTCATTAAAGAATCTAAATTGAGTAGGTATCTAATATTTAAAAGGATATTAGAAGTCCCTAGATTCAATAAGTATTTAAAAGAAAATGGCATTTGGTTTGAAGGGCAAGGTGGAAGTTCATCACATTATTTTGATGCTGAATTAATGCGGAAGTTCTTAAAAGATTATAAGAAAGAAATTTATAACGGTTAATCAAAAAATCGCTAAAAGGAGGTGATATAGATGTCGTATTCAGAAGCAGCATTTATTGTCGCAAGTCTAATATTCACATTAGTTTCAATCATACTAATTACTGCGCAATTCTACATTATGCATGCACTAGGAATTTCACTATTTGCAGCAGTAACAACGTTTCTCTATTTCGATAAAGAATTCGAGAAATTAAAAAAAGACTGAATGCTATCGGCAAATAGCAAACAGTCGAAAAGTCATTAAACGATTAATTTTATCTTACAACGGGAGGCGTAAATGTGCAAGAACCATATGTAAGTATTTTGCAAAGTGAACTACGTAATCTTTTATTAAAGGCATCTAAAGTAGAAAAGCTAACAGTTCAACTCGAACATGCAAACAATCAATTAGAAAATGCATTGGAATATATATCAGAATTACACAGACAAAATGATGATAAATCGAAAAGTATAGCAGATTTAGAAGTTAATTATAAAACGTTAGAAACAAATTACAACGAAGTTATTAGCTATAAAGCTAACTAAGTTAAGGAGAGATTTATTTGATTAATAGAGCGACGTTAGTAGGAAGACTAACAAAAGATCCTGAATATCGTGTAACACCTTCAGGGGTAGCAGTAGCGACATTTACTTTAGCGATCAATAGAACATTCACTAATGCAAATGGAGAAAGAGAAGCGGACTTTATTAACTGTGTAGTATTTAGAAGACAAGCAGAGAACGTTAATAAGTATTTATTTAAAGGTAACTTAGCTGGCGTTGATGGGCGCTTACAATCAAGAAGTTATGAAAATCAAGAAGGACGTAGAGTATTTGTAACCGAAGTGGTGGCAGATAATGTTCATTTCTTAGAGCCGAAAAATAGTAAGAGTGGCCAATCATCTAAAGGCAATGATCAACCAGTAGGTAATAATCCATTCCAAAATACTAATGGACCAATCGATATTAGTGATGATGATATGCCATTCTAAGGCGATAAGTGATGTCAAAAATTATAGGTTATCAAAGAAACGATAATGGAACGATAACTGCAGTTATTAATGATGTTCAACTAACACAAGATGAACTGCAGCTTATAGATAACGGAATAGCATTACCTATTGAAGTAAGAAGTATTGATACAAACAAGATTACTGATAAGCAAAGAAAGAAAATATTTGCATTATGTAACGATATAGAAATTGATATTGGCCAACCTAGAGATTACATGCGCTATATGTTCCAAGAATATATCAGAGTGTTATATGGATATGAAAAAGAGATTTCTTTATCGAATTGTACTAAAAAACAAGCATCACAAATCATTGAAGCCATTATTGACTGGATGTTTTTCAACAACATTACTTTTACAGTTAAAACGAGTAGTTTGCTTAAAGGTGATAAGGCAATGCTCTATTGGGCTACAGTCAATCGCCAGTGTGTGATTTGTGGTAAGCGAGCGGAACTAGCGCATTATCAAGCGGTTGGTCGTGGACGTAACAGACGGAAGATAGAACATACAAGTAATAAAGTTTTAGCTTTATGTCCAATACATCACAGAGAACAACATACTATGGGCATTCATAGTTTTAATAAAAAATATTCACTTACAGATAGTTGGGTGGATGTAGATCAAAGACTGAATCGTTTACTTAAAGGCCAGAAATTAAATCAATCATGAAAGGAGCATTGAAATGGCTACGTTTAGAGTTTTTAAAGAAAGTGGAGAGTTTGTAACTGTTCACAAAGCATTTATTCATGATGCATCACTAAGTTGGAAAGCGAAAGGCATACTTCTTTATTTACTAAGTCGTCCAGACGATTGGCAAATTTATGAAACAGAATTAATAAAGCATACGAGTGATAAACTAAGCAGCTTAAAGAGTGGATTAAAACAATTAGAAGAAGCGGGTTATATCAAACGTAAAAGAAAACGTGATGATAAAGGACGTATGCAAGGATATGAATACGAAGTATATGAACAACCTACCCACATTCGAAAATCAAATGTGGATGAAAAAGAATCTATCCACATGCGAAAATCCAACGTTGGAAAATCCAACGACGGAAAAACCAACGTCGGAAAATCCAACGACGGAAAATCCAACGACGGAAAATCGCACACTACTAATAATAATAGAACTAATAATGATAGTACTAAAAATAAAAGTACTAATAATAACGGTAGTAGCACAAGTGCTACTCAACCACCACAGCCACCTTCAGTGTTTAATTTTTATCAGGAAAACGGCTTTGGCATTTTGAGACCAGTCATTGTAGATCAAGTTAATGCATGGATAAATGACTTCGGAGCTAATGGTGAAGACATTGTAATTAGAGCATTAAAAGAAGCTGCTGAAAACAATGTTTATAAATGGAACTATGTAAATCAAATACTAAAAAATTGGTATGAAAACAATATTAAATCCATTGAAGATGTTGAAGCACGTAAGAAAGAACGAATAAAAAATAACAACCAAGCTATAGAGAAAGATTATGATAACTCTCAATACAGTGATTTGTTTTAAGGAGGTTAGTCATGAAAGGTTTTAACGAATTAAACTTCAATATCAAAACTAAAAGTAAAATCATTGAACAAAAGAATGATTTACGTTGTCCTCACTGTGGCAATCTTTACGACTATGTAAAATTCGATAATGGCCAAGAAGAAAAAATAGGATGCGATTGCAAAATTAAACAAATGGCCAAAGAACAAACTATTAGATATAAAAACAAAATTAAACGTCTTGAGATAGAAAAAGTTTTTAAAAACTCAATCATACCTGAAGACTTATTGTCCGCTTCTTTCGATAATTATGAACCTAGAAATGAAAGTCAAGAGAAACTACTAAAACATGCGAAGCGGTATGCAGATAACTTTAGTTTAGATAATAAACAGTCGTTACTGCTACAAGGAACTTATGGCTTAGGTAAATCACATATTGCTATGTCAGTTGTTAAAGAAGTTAAAGATAAAGGTTTTACTGCACTGTTTATGGATGTGCCACAACTGATTACAGCTTATAGAGATACATTCAATAAAGATAGCAATCTTAATGAAAGACAACTTGATCAAATTATTAAAAACGTGGATTTACTGGCACTTGATGATTATGGTACGACGGTTAGCCAATTCGGAAATCAGAAACTCTTTGATGTGATGAATATGAGACAAGGCAAACATAATATTCTCACAACAAATAATAGTGCAGAAGAACTTTCGAGAAATAAGGACTTTGGAAAAAACTTTAGTCGAGCTTTAAAGAATACAACAATTATTAAAGTTTATGGTGATGACTACCGAATGAAAGGAGTTAAAACTCTATGATTACTGTTGAAGATATACAGAAATATTTAGAAGTATCACCAACATATGCACAAAAACTGATTGATGATGCTAATGGTGATGAAGACAAAGCATATAAAACATTTATTAGAAAGTTGAATGAAAAAAACTCAAGACCTGCAATTATGGAGGTTATGTAATGGGTGTTATAGAAGGCGTTAAACATAAATATATTCTCTATGCCAGTGATGGTTGGGAAATGTGCAGCGTTATTCCTTTGAATGATGATTTGTATAACCTAGGAAATTTAGCTGGTATGTATTATCGAAATATCTTTAAAGGTAACGTAAGCAAAAAAGAATTAGAAAAACTTAAAAGAAAGCACAAGTTATACAGAAAAGAAGAACTGAACACTCAACTCAAACTATTTTAGGTGGAGTGATGCAAATGATAGTTAAAGTGTTTAGCAATGATAAGTCAATTGAGATTGGCAAAGATAATGTTTCGAATATCGAATTCTTAAAGCATGTGAGTGGCAATATTGATATTTATCGTCTTACTAACAAAGATGGCCAAACAATTGGATGGGAAGGTTTCTTTGTTGGCCAGTACAAAGTAATTAAGAAAGTCGAAGCGGAGCAATTAAATATATTCAATATACTGGAGGCTAAATAAATTTGAAAGTAGAAGATTTAAAAGTAGGTCAGAAGATTAGATTTGCTGCATCTGAATACAGTCTCAGTTATCCAGGCATTGTTGAAGAAAAGTATTCCGATTGTGGCCAAGATAAAGCAGTAATTAAAGTGGCCAACTACAAAATCATTATAGATGATAGTTATTTATTATTCGATGAAGCGGACGTGATCAAGTGAAACGTGAAAATCGAGTTCGTAAACATGGCAAGAAGTATTACAAGTTAACAGTAGATGGAAAAGTCTATTTAGTTCCAGAAAGATTAGGAAATTATGCTTTAGAAAATGGTGTATCTGAGCAAGCCATAAGACAAAGATTGTCTCGTGGCTACTCAGTCACTAGAGCATGTACGGAGGGAATTGTCAGATGAGTGAATTATATGAATACAATCCAGGTCAAATTAGTGAAGAAGAATTAGCAATGATTAAGCTCGAAGAAGAGCGCTTTGAGCAAGCACTAAAACAAAGACAGCAGCAAGTCCGTTTAGCACGTAAACGTAGATGCGAAGAAAACTTACGTAAATATAGTGTGCGTGGTGAATGGTTTGAACATTTAGAAAGTAACAATCTTATAGCAACAGTGAAAACTGATAGATATGGCCGAGTACAGAGGGGGTAGCAATATGACTAGAATTAAAGACTTACAAGAAAATGATGTTATCGTATTTCAAAATATTACGAAAGATATGAAAAATAATTGTGAAGCAATCGTAAATAAAAAATGGAGCGAAATCGATCTATCAATTGGAGAGAAATGGTATGCGTCGGTTGAAATGGCTAATGGTAATACAACGATCATAGATGACAACTTTGACTTTGTAAAAGTGAAACTTCCCTTCACAAGAAAAATTAATACTGATGATTGGCCAAGAACATCAAACAATGTTCCATCACATTATGAAGGTAAAGGTGGCATAGATGTTATTGAGTTTGTCAGACAACAGTTGACCGAAGAGCAATTCGAAGGTTTTATGCTAGGAAACATAATTAAATATGCTGCTCGATATGGACTTAAAGATAATAAAGTAAACGATCTTAAAAAGATTGGAGATTATCAACAAAGAATGTTGGAGGTAGTTACAAATGATTAACTTAAAAGAATGTAAAACAGCGTATCACGTTTATGAAACAAATGATTATGGACTATTTAGTTTTATAGAGTCTAATCGCAATCCAAGTAGAAAACATGTAGAAAATCTTAAAAGACAAATCAAAAATGGTTATGAATTACCTCCAATCATCGTTAGAGAAAATGGTGAGATATTAGATGGCCAACATAGATATATAGCATTAGTAGAGTTAGAAAAACCTATACAGTTTCTGATTAAAGAAGATATTAGAAAAGATGTTTTACAGAAAAGTAATTCATTCGTATCAAAATGGACAATTAATGATCATGTGAACTATCACCGTAAAGAAGGTAATCAAGACTATCAAGATTTATACGAATTTTGTCAATACAGTGGCTTAGGTGCAAACATTGCTGCAAGAATACTAGGTTCAGCTAAAGGAAACGGTATAACAACAAAAGCTATAGAAGAAGGTAAGTTCTTTGTAAAAAGTAAAACAGATGCTTATCAATTTGTAGATGATGTATTAATGAGAATCAGAATGGAACATCCAACAAGTAAAATCATTAACTCATTAAGAACACTATATAACATTGGAACAGATACTAAAACGTTAGTCACTGTTGTAAATGCATTAGAAGAAGAACTGCTGATGTTAAATAGTATTAATAAAATTTCAGAACGTATTGTGAATCTATATAACAAGAAAGTTTCAAAATCAGAAAAAATCAAAGTGACCTATAACAAAGCAGGTAAGGCGGTGTATAAATTGTGATTTATATATATGAACCGTTTAACCATCAGATTATAGAAACAACTGTTAAAGACTTTGCTAATCAAATAGGTATCTCCAAAATGACTATTCATCAATATTTATATAAAGGTATGTATTATCAAAAATTAGGTTGTTACTTATTGAAAGAAAAACCAACTTTAGCAAAAAGAAAAATCTTAAATGAGCAACTTAATCCAAAAGAAGAAATTTGGAGATTTAATGAAGAATATCAACTATATGTCAGTAACTTAGGCCGCTTCAAAAGTAAAGAAGGTATATACAAATTTCCAAGTGATGTACACGGAAGAATTACTTTATTCCAGGAAGGAAAAGCCTATAAAGCAGCAAATATTGTATATGAGACTTTTAAAGGAAACATTGAAGCGGGTTTCCATGCTTATCCTAAAAATGGAATTTATAACGATATCAAAGCAGATAACTTATATATTGCTACATTTAGTGAGTATTGCTCTACTAAAAGAATTGCAGGTCGTTCTAAACCAGTAATGCTTATTGATAGTAATAATAACATTATTGAAGAATTCACGAGTACGACTGAAGCTCAAAACTACTTATATCAAGATCGTAGTGTGATTACTCGTAAATGTAATAAGCGTTTGGAAGAAAATGGATTAACTTATATATGGGCTAAAGACTATGAGGTGATGGCATGTTGCTAAGTGACACAATTAAACAAAATTATAAATATCCATGTAAAGGTAAAACGCCAACACAAGTCGAAAAAGAATTAGCTGCAATGGGTGTAGAAGGTTTTGTTATTCACATGACAAATGTACATGTAACAATGCGAGTGCCTAAAGAAAATAAAATTATAAATAGGAAGTGTTTAAGGGATGGAAGCAGTAGAGAAGAAGTTTCTATCTAATAAGAACTTCATTAGACATCAAAGACTTTACGATGGAATGCAATATCTATTTAAAGAAGATGATACAGATAATTATTTCAGTGTAGTGAAACATCAATTTTCTTATGGATATAAAGAAGGTTTATATGAACTTGCAAAATGTAAACAAATCAATGGAATAAACCATCTTATAAGTGAACCAATCGGATATCTTTCAGTAGAACAAGTATTAGAAATTATTAATGGAGGAGAAATCAATGGCTAACTCATTAGATCAATTAGTAGAACAAGTACAAGCGTGGAGTGTAGATAAAAACTTACACAATGGTAATCCAGATAGACAAGCACTTAAATTCTACGAAGAAGCTGGGGAAGTTGCATCAGCATTATCTCGTGGACAAATGGATGCATTAAAAGACGGTATAGGCGATACAGTCGTTACATTAATCATTTTGGCACAACAACATGATATGACGTTACAGGAGTGTTTACAGTATGCATATGACGAGATTAAAGGGAGAAAAGGAAAGACAATCAATGGCACATTCATCAAAGAAGCAGACCTTAAAGAGTAAGGACATAGTAGCAGAGATTAAAAGAATACTACGCAAAGAGTAACGAGGAGTAGATAAAGTGAGTAATTTTATCGGAAGTTTCAACATGCCTAAACAACAATTAAAAGAATTGTCTGATGCAAAGTTGGCTATGCACTTTACGTATATGGAAGAACGATTTAAGCAATTAAATAAAATGAAGTTTGATTGTTTATTACCACTTGATAAAGATAGTTCAGAGATATTGGAAATACCTCATAAAACACAGAAAGAATTTAAAAATATATTCAGACAAGTTATGAAAGATAAAATTGCAGAGGCGCATGCTGAATTTGTAAAACGTAATATTGGAACATACGAAACTAATGTGAAAGAGGTGCTGGGGAAGTGACACAATTCTTGGTTAGGGAATTCACAGATAGCACAGGTTATGTGCATATAAATGTAGAACAACCTAGAGAGAATGAACGCATGACGGTGGTAGAGGCGGAGGATAAGGAAGAAGCGAAAGAGAAAGTCGAGGAGACGTACAATGGCTAAAAGACTGAAACATGATATTTATAGAGCTTTAGGAGAATACATCATTAATAAAGATTCTAGATTACTGAATGAAGAACAACTAAAAGTAGCTAAAGAGCATGAACCTATATTAACAAAAATGTATGGCAAAGTATTAAGAGAAAAAAGAAAACGTAAAATCAAAAAATTTGTCAAACAGATACCTGAATATATTTTGTCTTTTATTTATGCATTGATGTATTGGATCACAATACCTTTTGATTACATTGGCGATAAAGCAGACGATTTGAGAGTATCTTATGGTAATAATCATGGCTATGCTCGTTTTTCAAAGGCACGAAAAGAATTAAACGAGTATGCTTATAACGAAGTTTTACCACGTTTAGAAGAAAAAGAAACTGATGATATGACAGAAATTCATCAACGAATTTCAAAAGCCAAAGGTATTGTAAGAAAATCAATAAAAAGTAAGGAGTGAACAGAATGAGTGATTTCAAAATAATAACTTCAGAATTAATTAGCAAAGGCATTGAGTTTGAAATAGAAGATGACACCTTGATTGTCGGTGATTGTTCAGTAATCAATTATAGCGACGTGTATTTTTTAAAATTGTCCGGAATTAATACTCAACAAGGAATGGCTGTTATGCATCCTATAGTTATAGCAGATTTCTTATCTAGTTATTATTACTTATTAGAAGATCATAATAGTATCACTGTAAAAGATATTAATTTTAAAAGTGAGGTACGTAGTAATGATTAAACGCATACTAAAAATATGGTTCATCATTGCTGTATATGAACTTAGTAAATATATAACTAACGAATTAATTGTTATGTTGCAGAGTGAAGACGATATTGATACTGCACCATCAGATTACGCTTTGAATGATGATCAGGCAGATTTGAATGAGGTAATCGAATGAGCTGGTGGATCATTTTAATACCAGTCACTTATCTAGTATGGATATGTATAAAGAGTAAGGGGGAGCATAAGTGATGTGGATAGCATTAACCATTATACTCGGCATACTTCTACTTATAGCGATAGGTAACAACACAGTTTTACGTCAGGAGTTAGATGCACAGAGATACACGAATGTATATCTGTTTACTAAGTACGTGAGAGATTGCGATATAGAAGATGTGGAGTTTGAAATAGAAAGAGCGAAGAAACAGTTTAAGTAATGGAGGTAATCACTTGTACACACACGAACAAATCAGGGATATGATATTTGAATACCATTGGCGTAGAAATAGATTAGTAGATGAGGGATATACCAAAGAGAGTAATGGTACTGCTCAATATGGTATAGAGGCTACTATGCCTAAAGGTAAAGGACATACTTCAAATAAGATATTGAATATCGTTACACGTAATGACACATTGTATAGAGTGTTGTACAAACATATAGAAGTTGTAGAGTTTATAGATAAGTATGAACATAAGATAAATGATGACATGAATCTTAATATCTTGTATGAGTTTAAGAAAGGAAAGAACTTCACACAAGTTAAAAAGATTATGAAGATTGGTAGAGATAACTTAAACAAAAGGTTAGATGAGATTGTGAACAGTTATATCAATCAACAAGAACAACACAAACAACAACATCAACACAAACAACAACATCAACAAGATAAGCAACATCAACACTAATTTTTAATATACTTATATAAGTTTTATAATTGAGTTAACACGATATGAATATACAGGCACATCACTAATGTGGTGTGTCTTTTATTATGGAGGTGAGCTTGTGGATATTATTATAGTATATGGTCCACCTGCAAGTGGTAAGACTACATATGTTAAGCAACATATAACTAATGAAGACATGGTTTATGATTATGATGCTATATCACAATCAATCACACTAAGTGATAAATACTGTATGCCACAGGCTCATGACACTTGTATACTCATACGTAATATGATGCTCGATTATACACAACATATAAGTAAAGGTAAGTTATATGTCATTACTACTTATTTATCCAAGAAGATAACAGATAGAGTATCTAACTATCACATAGTTAGAATGGATACTGATATAGATACGTGTATCGAACGTGTGAACAATAGTGATAGACCAGATAAAGATAAAATCAAGCAAGTTATAAGAGAATGGTTTAATGATGGTAAAAGTAAACCTGCAAGTGATCGTCATGTGGATAAAGAAACAATGAGATTTTATAAATCAAAAAAGTGGCGTGAACTCAGAGAAAAAGTTTTATTAAGAGATAATTATGAATGCCAAGAATGCAAAAAGGAAGGCATAGTAAAAACTATAGATTACACAAAACACAAGTCTCTTGATATTGACCATATTAAAGAGTTAGATAGTCATCCTGATTTAGCTTACGATATGGATAATTTAGTCACGTTATGTGTAAGTTGTCACAATAAAAAGCATAATAGATATCAAAAAGGAAAAGCATTTCCTAAAAAAGAAACAAAATGGACCGGTGACGAATGGTGGTAAAAAAATAAAATACCCCCCTCCTAATTATTTTTGAATAAAATAAATTGTGGGGAAACGGGGCAGGGGAGTCTTTTCTCGAGATTTATTGTGATTTTTTCACATACGACCCCCTCCTAGATAAACTGAAATGAGGTGATATTGCGATGGAACGTAACGAAGAACAAATTAAACAACATGAAGCTCGTGTAAAAAAAGAAAAACGACGACTGGATAAAATATTTAAATCTATACCTGATGATAAAAAACGGGTAGCACAAGGTTTAATTGTTCAAGCTTCACGAATGCGTATATTATTAGATGATGCATGGTTGGACATTCAAGAAAAAGGCGATTATGAGTTATTTACTCAATCTGAGAGCGCTCCTCCATACGAAAGAGAAAGACCTATTGCTAAGCTCTTCAACTCACGAGATGCGGCTTATCAAAAGATAATCATGCAATTATCTAAACTACTTCCAGAAGAAATAGATGTTGTGGTTGATAAAGAGACTGGCAATTTAAGGAGTATGTTGAATGGAGATAAATAAACATGTCAAATGGTATATTGACAAGTACAAGCATGGAGAAATTAAACTTAATAACGATAGAATAAAGTTGATTGATCATCTAGAAAACAACATCTTATATAGAAATGATCTATACTTTGATAATGAACAAATTGAACTATGTATAGCTTTTATTGAACGGTTTTATTTCAAATTACAACCCTTTCAGAAATTTTTAATAGCATTTGTATTTCTCTTTGATGAGGAAAATGAACTTTATTTCGAACAATTCTTTTGGCTTGTTGCGCGTGGTGCTGGTAAAAACGGTCTAATAAGTGGATTATCGACATATTTCATTAGTGAATTGCATGGTATTGATAATTACGATGGTACTGTTGTAGCCAACACAGAAAAGCAAGCTAAAACATCATTTGAAGAAATGCATAGAATGATAATCAAACATAGATTATATGAAGGGAAAATCAATGACGTAGAAGGTGAAGGTGTATTCGACCCTACAAAACTTAGAATAACTTCTACTAAAACGCAAAGTAAGTTTGAGTATGCAACTAGTAATGCAGGAAGTAAAGATGGTGGTCGTGAAGGATTTATAATTTATGATGAGGTTCACAGGTATGAAAATAACGATATTGTTGATGTATTCTCTAGTGGCTTAGGTAAAGTTAAGCATCCTAGAGAATTTTTTATTGGTACAGATGGATTCGTGCGTGAAGGTTTCCTAGATAAAATGAAAGAACGTTCAAACGATATTTTAGAAGGAAGGGCAACAGATGACCGGCTGTTTCCATTTATCTGTCGATTAGATCATAAAGATGAGAAGGATGACCCATCTAAGTGGTCTAAAGCAAATCCTATGTTTGAAGAACCTATGAGTGATTATGGCAAACGTCTTTATCGTAAAGTTTTAAATCAATATAACGACTTGAAACATAGCCCAAGTGGTTATGAAAATTTTATGACTAAGCGAATGAATCTACCTGAAGAAGATTCTAGCAAAATTGTAGCATCTCGTGATGATGTACTTGCAACAAGTCGTGATATACCACCACTAAAAAATAAAACTGCAATCGGAGGCGTTGATTATGCTAGTATTAAAGATTTTGCAGCAGTAGGCTTGTTATTCAAACAAGGTGATAATGTTGTTTGGATTTCTCATTCTTTTGCTCGCAAGGAATATCTTGACCAAGCTCAGTTAAAACCTCCGATAAAAGAATGGGAAAGACAGGGGCATTTAACAATCGTAGATGAGCCTTCAATAAACCCTGCTCACATTGTCAACTGGTTTATAAAAATGCGTGAAAAGTACGCTGTTCAAAAAGTAGTTGCAGATAATTTCCGTATGGATTTAATGCGACCTTTATTTGAAGAAGCTGGGTTTGAAATAGAAGTATTACGAAATCCAAGAGGTGTCCATAGTAAGTTAGCGCCTAGAATTGAAACATTATTTGCAAATCATAGAATTATATTCGGAGACAATCCTTTAATGCGTTGGTATACAAATAATGTTGCAGTCCACGTCAAAAAGGATGGCAACAAAGAATTCATCAAGAAGGATGAACATAGACGAAAAACTGATGGTTTTCATGCTTTTTTACACGCTTTATACAGTATAGATGAAATACAAGAAATCGATTTAGATAAAGCGTTTGATTTATTAGATCAACTTAATTTTTAGTGATAAAGGAGGTGGTTAATTGGGCTTTCTGGATGCAGTATTTAAACGCAATTTAGAATTAAGAGATATGCTCGATTTAGAATTAGCAAACGACCCAGCCAATCGTTCATATTTGAAGCGTATGGCTATTGAAACTGTAATTAATTTTATATCACGGACATTTAGCCAATCTGAATTTTGGGTTAAAGATGGCCAAGAACTAAAGCAAGATAAATTGTATTATAAACTGAATGTAAGACCTAACACAGACTCAAGCGCTACTGATTTTTGGCACAAAGTTATTTACAAATTGGTTTATGACAATGAGGTTCTAATCATTAAAAGCGACTCAGACGACTTATTGATTGCTGATGATTTTTATAGAGAAGAATTTGCTGTTTACGAAGATGTTTTTAAAGATATTATTGTGAAAGACTTCAAATTCGAACGTTCTTTTAGGATGGATGAAGTTATATATTTAAATTACAACAACGATAAGTTACAAAGATTTGTTGAGAGCTTATTTGCAGATTATGGAGAACTTTTCGGACGCATGATGGATACGCAACTTCGTAAAAATCAAATCAGAGGGATTGTTAGCGTTGATTCTGGCGGTGGAAATATTGATAATGTAAAAATGACAAGATTGCAAAAGTATATTGATAAAATTTATAGTCAATTTAAGAATAATGGTGTTGCAATCGTACCTCAAGTACCAGGGTTCGAATATAAAGAATTGTCGAAAGATAGCACAACCGGTAACGATAATGGCGGAGAGAATTTGCAAAAAGTTAAGCGCATGATTATTGATGATGTTGCGAAAATTGTAGGGATACCATCGAACTTAATACATGGAGATGTTGCTGATTTAAGTAATGCTATGAGTGCATATATAGATTTCTGCATTAATCCTTTAATTTCAAAAATCGAAGATGAATTGAATAGCAAGTTTTTTACTGAAAGAGAATTTTTAAGTGGTAAACGTATAAAAGTTGTTGGTATCAATACGGTAGATCCAATCAAGAATGCAGAAAAAGTAGACAAATTAATATCATCAAGCGCAGCTAAACAAAATGAAGTTCGTGAAATGCTCGGTCTTGCACCTGTTGAAGGTGGAGACCGTTTTATTTTAACCAAAAACTATCAACCAGAGGATGAATTGAAAGGGGGTGAGAATGAAAATGAAGACGAAACAAGAGCTAATGAAAGCAACGTCTAAATATGCTTTTAAAAACGAAATGAAAGACGATAAAGTTGTTCTCACTCTTAGTGGACCAGTGGCGCAATCTTCTATCTTTGCTGATGAAACCATTAACAGTCAAGATATTGCCGAAGCATTAGATGGTGTAGATAAAGATATTGTAATTCGCTTAAACAGCCCTGGTGGTGACGCCTTTCAAGGAATTGAAATTTATAATTATCTAAAAAACCACTCTTCACACATTACAATTGAAGTTACTGCTTTGGCTGCAAGTGCGGCATCTATCATTGCAATGGCGGCCGATGAGCTCATTATGAGCAAAGGTGCTTCGCTGATGATTCATGAAGCAGCGACCATCGCAATTGGTAATAAGGCGGACGTTAAGAAGACGCTAAATGCCTTAGAGACAGTAGATGCATCTATTGTTGAAGTTTATAAGGATAAAACAGGACTTGATAATGAAGAGATTGAACAACTCATGACTGACGAAACTTGGTTTACAGCAAAAGATGCCGTAGACAAAGGTTTTGCGGACAAAACGAAAGATAAGGTTGAAACACCTAAAGAAGCTCAAGAAGATATGAAAAACAATAGTGAAATGATTGCAATGAAGAATGAAATCGAGGGGTTAAAAATTCAATTAGCCAATTTCAAAAATAGTAATAATAAACCAAAGAAAAAACGTTATTTATAGGAGGAAAAAAGTATGACAATAAAATTTAAAGATTCAATCAACAAAGATGTTGAGAATTTAAAGAATGAATATTTTGAGGCAGTAAGAAATGACGCTGACCCTGAAACGATTGAAAATAAATATGCGGAATACATGGCTGCTTTCTCTTCTAATTTGCAGAACGAAGTGTTAAAAGAAGCGCGTGAAGAAGTTTATAACACTTCGACAGATAAGCAAGTGCGTATGAATCGTGGAGAAAACATTCTTACTGCTGAAGAATCACGTTTCTTTACTAATTTAGTAGAAGATGACGCAAACTTAGACACTTACAAAGAAGAGGTTATTTTACCGGAATCTACAGTATTACGTGTATTTGAAGATATGCAAAAAGCACGACCTCTATTATCTAAAATTAATTTTCAAATCGCTGGAATTAAAACGCGTTTAATCGTTGGAGACCCTAAAGGTGCTGCTGTTTGGGGAGAAGTATTCGGTAAGATTCAAGGGCAAATTCAAGCGAATTTTAAAGAATTGAATTTCTCACAAAATAAATTAACTGCATTTGCCATCGTGCCTAAAGATATGTTGGAGTTTGGCCCAGAATGGATTGAGCGTTATGTTCGCTTACAATTAGCAGAAGCGATGGCACTTAAATTAGAAGAAGGTATTGTTAAAGGTAACGGTGCAGCATCAAACCAACCTTATGGACTAACAAAAGATTTAACATATGATACGGACGGTGTAACTATTACTGGCGCGACTGATAAAGCATCAGCAGGGACATTGACATTCGCGGATGCTCAAACTACCGCTAATGAATTAGCGCAAGCGCTTACGACGCTTTCAACTAAAGAGAATGGAGCGCAAGTAGACGTAAGTACAGGTGTAACACTTCTGGTTAACCCAGCAGATCAATTCTATGTAAAAGCACAAAACACTATGCAAACAGTAAATGGCGCTTGGGTAACGTCGTTGCCATTTAACGTAGATGTTGTAGCATCAGAATTTGTAGATCCTGATAAAGCTATTTTTGTTGTGGGAAGTCGTTATTATGCAGTCCAAACCGGCTCAGTAACAATCAAGTCATATGACCAAACGCTTGCGTTACAAGATGCTGATGTGTTTATCGCAAAACAGTTTGCACACGGTATGCCAGACGATAATAAAGTAGCTTTGGTTTACGACTTGGATATCGCATCAAAACCATCTGCTGACTCAGTATCACCTGATGTAGGCGCATAATTGAAAGGGGTGATTAAATGATCACTCAAAATCATGTTGAAGAAATGAAAAGACGATTAAAAATTTTTCATACTTTTGAAGATGCACACTTAAAATCCTTGTTAGAGCAATCCTACGAGGATATTAAGCATCGTTGTCAGGAATTTGATATGGACAAAGATATACGTGGTGCTGAATTGGTTTATGAGCGTACAAGGTATGCATATAATGATAGCCTAGAGTTTTTTCATGATAATTTTTTAGGACAAATAACCTCTTTTGCATTAGAAAATATGAAGGAAGTTGATTATGAACAAGAATTATAAACCACCTAAAATAAGTAGCGGTGACTTACGAGTACCCGTTACTTTTTTTCGTATGGTAGAAAATGACGGCCCATTTCCAGGAAGTAAAAAGAAAAAAGAAGCGTTTACGACGCTTTGTGAAGTTTACGAAAGTTCTACAAAAGATTTAGAAAAAACAAACGGTATAACTGGTGTTCATAAAATTACGATTAATTTTAGAAATCCACATACTGATTATCAAATCAATCACTCAGATACGTTCGAACTTATTTATGGATTGTATGAAAATTCTACATTTAAAATAATCGACTTTGCGCCTAATTCAAGTAATAAAGAAATGATTAAAGTAGTAGGTGTAGCAAATGGCGATTAAATTAAAAGGTATGAAGGAACTGGAACGCGAACTTGAAAACAGATATGGTAAAGCAAAAATGAAACGCATCGTGGATGAAGCTTTAGTTGCTGGTGGTCATGTAATTGTTCAAAAAATCAAAAGCAACTTTGAAACCTTTAAAGACACAGGCGCTAGTAAAGCTGAAGTAAAATTATCTAAACCCTTCACTTTAAATGGTGTTCGGACTATTAAAATACATTGGAAAGGTCCTAAGGATCGCTACAGAATTATTCATTTAAATGAATTTGGTACGATCAAAAACCCTAACCCCCGAGGGAAAGGTGCGGTAGAACGTGCTTTAAGAAGTGGGCAAGAGACTTATTTCCAAATTGTTAAACAAAGGTTGAAAAGGGGCTGATGCGATTGAGAGATATTTTAATGGAAATTTACAATGTTCTTATTGAGGATGCGTTAGTACAAAAATATGTCGGCAATCGTATTAAGTTTTATGAGTACCCCGAACCGTCAGACATGACCAAACCTTATATTGTAATGAGTGAGATTGATGATACATTACCTGTCGAATATGCTGATAATGATAACCTTGCATTAAGTTATCTAGTACAAATTGATGTATTTGTGCCTGAATCTGAGGAGTATCAAGCGTATTTTGTAAGGAATAAAGTCAGTTATCACATTTCACGATTAATGAAAGAACAATTGAAAATGGAAAACACATCAAATGCAAAACCGGAATACGACGAAGAATCAAAAATGTATAGGTCCGCTCGAAGATACGAGGGGACCTTTTATCGTTCTGAATTAAATTTATAGGAGGAATTACGAATGGCAAAAAAATATAATTCATTTACAGGTATTACAGGATTTTACTATATGCCTTTAAATTCAGAGAAAGTTTCAGGTGTAACAGATCCTGAGCGTATTAAATATTTACAAGAAATTCAGGTATCAAAAGAACAATCTATTGAAAAAGCATATGGGGATAATAGTGTTGCTGAATTAGCAGTTTCAAATGGAACTGTTGAATTAGAATCTACATTCCACCACTTACCGATAGAAGATAGAGAAGTGTTGTTCGGTTTAGATAAATCTGATGATGGTGTGATTGGTGTAGGTAATAATACACCACCGTATGTTTCAGTTATCTTCGAAAAAACAACAGAAACTGGAGCGTCTGAATATGTTGGATTGCTTAAAGGTATGTTCACATTCCCTGAAGTTAGTGGACAAACTAAAGAAGATGGTGTCGAATTCTCTCAAGACCAATCTACAGCTGAATTTATGCCTGCTGAAGTTGAAGGTTTTGATAAAGAACAAACAATGCTTTTAGGTCGTGATGAAAAAGGTGTAACTGTTATGCGTGATGCTATTTGGCAAAAAGTTTTCGGTAAGCCACACCCTAATGCGGCTGTTTCTGAGGAACCTGCTTCATCTGATATCGGAGCATAATTATAAGGAGGATTTACTTAATGGCTAAATATGAAGTATTAAAAACTTTTAAAGATTTACAAGATAACGAGAAATTATACGAAAAAGGTAAGACATTTCCACGTCCTGCCAACAAAAAAATCGACGAAGAACGTATTCTTGAGCTTTCTTCAAGCGACAATCGTCAACGTAAACCATTGATTAAAAAGATTGAAGACTAATTTTGAGGGCATATAGCCCTCTTTTTATTTGTAAATAAAAATTATTATATTAAAAGGAGATTTACACATGAGTAAAAAAATTAATTTCATTAAACTAGTAGTATTAGATAAAGAAGGTAACGCTAAAGAAGGTAAAAATGGTGATTTTGAGGTTGAGACATATTTCACACCTAACTTTATTCCATTCCGTAAAATTTATGAAGCAACTGACATTATGGAAGGTACTTCTGAAGACGGCAACGAATTAACAGAAAAAGAAATGTTCAAACGTATGACTGATTTTGTAGTAGATGTATATAACAAACAATTTACAAGTGATGATTTATTAGATCGTTTACATGCACCTGATGCAATTGAAGAGATTCAATCACAAGTACAATTTATTGCTCAAGGTCAAATGGATGAACAAAGAAAAAAGCAATTAGCGAAGATGATTTAAAGAATAAAGTCATCACATGGGCTGATCATAAACAAAATTTAAAAAAAGTAGCATATGACATGATGAAAGAGGGCGGAAAAGATATCAACGATGTCTTGGACATGCCCTTTTCTTTTTTTATGGATGTTATTGAAGATGGCAGGAAGCCAAGTAAATCAGTTGATAAAAAAGACAGCATGTTAGACGCATTCACCAATTTATAAGTAAGGAGGTGGAAATATGGCAGAAAGAATTAAAGGTTTGCAGATTGACCTATCTATGCAAGATATGGGTATTGGCTCGACATTAGCTGGCATTAGGCGCAGCTTTAGACAATTGAATTCTGACTTGAAATTATCGAGTAACAACTTTAAATACTCAGAAAAGTCTATGACAAGTTATAAAAATAGAATTCGTGAGTTAGATGCTGCGACAAAGCAACAGAGGAATAATGTTAAAGAACTGCGTAATCAATATATGCAGACTGCGAAAGAGCAAGGTGCAAATAGCGCAAAAGCAGTTAGATTAAGAACTGAATATAATAAACAAGCCGATACATTAAATAGACTCGAACACGAGCTAGACCAAACTGTAGATGGTTTCAAAAGATTCCAAAAAGAAGCGCAAGAAGCAGCTAGAGTCTCTAATAGTAGTTTTGGTCGATTAGGTCAAAAGTTTACTGATATCGGACCTAAACTTACCAGTGTCGGAGAATCGATGAAAAATGTCGGTCGTTCCATGTCTATGTATGTTACAGCCCCTATTGTAGCTGGATTCGGCCTTGCGGCTAAAAAGAGTATTGATTTTGATGATTCAATGCGTAAAGTTAAAGCAACATCGGGCGCTACTGGTGGCGAGTTTCAACAATTAAGAGACAAAGCCCTTGAAATGGGAGCTAAAACTAAGTTTAGTGCATCCGAATCAGCAGAAGCTCTTAACTACATGGCCTTGGCCGGCTGGGATACCAAAGATATGCTAGGCGGTATCGATGGTGTCATGCAGTTAGCAGCTGCATCAGGTGAAGATTTAGGTGCAGTAAGTGACATCGTTACTGACTCGTTAACAGCATTTGGTATGAAAGCGAAAGATAGTGGACGATTTGCAGATGTATTAGCACAGACAAGTTCTAAAGCTAATACAGATGTACGTGGTTTAGGCGAAGCGTTTAAATATGCTGCTCCAGTTGCAGGCGCGTTGGGATATACTGTGGAAGATACATCAATAGCTATTGGCCTTATGAGTAATGCTGGGATAAAAGGTGAAAAAGCCGGTACAGCATTACGTACAATGTTCACTAACTTGGCCAAACCAACAAAAGCTATGAAAGATAAAATGGAAGAGTTAGGTATATCTATAACAGACAGTAACGGTAAAATGCTACCTATGCGAGATGTTATGGGTCAGTTACGTAATAAATTTAAAGGTTTATCTAAAGATCAACAAGCAAGCGCTGCAGCTACCATATTCGGTAAAGAAGCAATGTCGGGTGCATTAGCTGTCATCAATGCTTCAGATGAGGACTACAAAAAATTGACTAAGTCTATTGATAACTCAACAGGTGCTTCTAAACGTATGAGTGACGAAATGGAAGGTGGCATTGGCGGTTCGATTCGAAAAATGAAGTCAGCTATAGAATCATTGGCGATTAGTATAGGTGATGTTCTAGCACCACATATACGTAAAGCCGCTGATTTTCTTGCTATGTTAGCTGATAAGTTTACAAATATGCCTGGTTGGGTGAAAACAGGAGTAGTAGGATTAGGTATATTCGCTGCAGCTTTAGGACCTTTAATCTTAACCACAGGTGCGTTTACCGCAGCGCTAGGAAGTATTATGACTACAATAGGTCCTGTGATGACAGATATCACAAAAGCTGGCGGTTTAATGAATTTCCTAGGAACTAAAGCACCGTTTGCTGCTAAAGGTTTAACTTTAGTAGGTGGCGCATTTAAATTCATGCTTGGTCCAGTAGGATTAGCAATTGCAGCAATAGTAGCAATCGGTACAGCATTTGTAATTGCTTATAAAAAATCTGAAACATTTAGAAATATTGTTAATACAGTTATAGGTCCGGTCGTGAATGCATTTAAAAACCTTCGGAATACAGCTGAAGTAGTGTTCAATGCGTTGAAGAATCTATTTTCAGGGAATACTTTACCTACTGTAGACATTCTTTCAAAAATTATGCCTAAAGCCACAGCTATTAAAGTAACGGCAACTTTAATGCAAATTAGACAAGTATTTATTGATGTATTCAATGCCATTTGGCAATTTGGTCAGGATATAGGACTCAAGTTAGGTCAGTTCTGGAATCAAAATGGCGCTACTATCATGCAGGCTGTAACTAATATCTGGAATACGATTGTTACAGTATTTACTGAAGTTAAAAACTTTTTATGGCCGATACTACAAGAATTAGGCGGTATTGTAAAAACGGTGTTTATGAATGTGATTGTTCCTGCAGTCAAAATAGGTATGCAGATTATCTGGGGAGTCATGAAATTTTTATGGCCTTTAATCAAGACTTTAGTAGTTGATACTTGGAATAATATTAAAAATATTATCAACGGGGCTTTGGACATTATATTAGGTATCGTAAAAATATTCAGTGGATTATTTACAGGACAATGGAAACAAGTTTGGAACGGTATTAAACAAGTGTTCAGTGGAGCATTGACGCTTATATGGAATCTTATCCAACTTTGGCTTATCGGCAAAATACTCAAAGTTGTTAAAATATTTGGTGGATTTTTCAAAAGTATAATTAGTAAGGCGTTTAATGGTGTTAAAACTGTAATCGGAACCGTACTGAAGTTTATATGGTCTATTATTAGTACTATCTTTAAGAGAATACTTTCAATAACGCGTTCTATTTTTGGTGCTGTATTGAAATTTATACGTTTTATTTTTAATAGTATTAAAAATTTCATTTCAAAAACTGTGAAAGCAATATATAACAATGTGAAGAAATGGTTTACATCAGTATGGAATGTTACGAAAGTCATATTTGGAAAATTAAAAAATTGGGTCATTAAATTATGGTCATCTATCAAAAATAAAGTTGTTGGATTTGCTAAAGGTCTATACAACGGCGTTAAAAATCGCTGGAATGCACTATGGAGTGTAACGAAATCTATATTTAATAGACTTAAAAATTGGGTTGTAAAACTTTGGAGTTCTTTAAAAAATAAAGTAATAGGTTTAGCAAAAAGTTTGTGGAACGGTGTAAAAAATCGTTGGAACGCATTGTGGAACGGGACTAGATCTATCTTCAATAAGGTTAAAAACTTCATGAGTAGTGTTTGGCGTAACATCAAGAATACAACAGTAAGATTAGTAAAATCTCTATGGAGTAGCGTCAAAGGTACTTGGAGTAGTTTATCAAATGGAACGCGTAACATTTTCAACAAAGTTAAAGGTTTTATGTCTAATACTTGGCGCAGTATCAAGAATACGACAGTCAACATGGCTAAAAGTTTATGGAATAGTGTTCGGAGAACGTTCAATAATATGGCTGGTGGACTTAAAAACATTATTGGAAAAATCAAAGGTCATATTACTGGAATGGTTAAAGCTGTAAAAAGCGGATTGAATAAACTTATAGATGGCGTTAACTGGGTAGCTGGAAAATTAGATATGCCTAAGTTACCTAAAATAAAACTCTCTACTGGTACTGAAAGTACACATACTCAAAGCTATATTACAAAGGGTAAACTTAATCGTAATACTTTAGCGACTGTAGGGGATAAAGGTCCAGGTAACGGTCCAGGTGGTTTTAGACATGAAACAGTCATTCCACCTAACGGTAAAGCTTTCATCACACCAGCTACAGATACAACAATTCCGCTTTCTAAAGGAACTCGTATCTTAAATGGCGCACAAACTCACGCAATGTTAAGTAGTGGTATGGTTCCTAAATTCAATATAGGTACTAAGATTAAAGAGTTTGGGGCTAATATGTTTGATAGTGGTAAAAGTTTAGTTAAAAAAGGTGTAGGCAAAGCTAAAGACATTGGTGGTACTGTTGAGAAGAAGACTGCTAAAACTGTAGCTAAAGGAATTGAAATAGGGACTAACGTTGCTGATACAGCTAAAGCTGTGAGTAGTACAGTGATTAAAGGTATTGGCGATGTATTTGATTATGTTTCACATCCGGGTAAGTTAGTATCTAAAATCTTTGAGAAAGTCGGTTTTAACTTTGACTTCTTAAAAGGTGCTGAACTCCCTTATATGCTTATGCAAGGCGCATATAAAAAATTAAAAGAAGGAGTTAAATCGCTATTTAGTGGTTGGTTAAGTGATGCAGGCGGCGGTGACGGTTCATCATTCACTCATTTCCCAATAACTACTGGTTATTACCCTCGTGGTGGCGCACCTGGTTATGGGTTTAATAGTGGTGCTCACTTTGGTATCGACTATGGCGCTCCATATGGTACAACAATTAATGCTACAAATGATGGTGTAGTAAAAGGTATTCATAACTTCGGCGGAGGACTTGTAGCTAGATTATTAACAGGTCAATTCACATTGTTCTTTATGCATTTATCTAAAATATTAAAAGAAGGTAAAATTAAAGCTGGAGAACCGATGGCTAAAACAGGTAATTCTGGAAATTGGACTACAGGTCCGCACCTTCACTTCCAAGTTGAAAAAGGCCGACATGATACAATCACCAATGCAAACACAGTTGATCCAGCCAAATGGTTAGCAGGCCATGGTGGTGGTGGAGGCAGCGCGCCTAAAGCTGGTATAAAATGGGCACCACAAATCAAACAAGCATTGCGTATGAATGGCTTACCAACATCATCTGCTTATGTTAATGCATGGGCACGTCAGATTGATAGTGAAAGTAGTGGTAATCCAAGAGCAGTTCAAGGTGGTTACGTAGATGCAAATACCGGTGGCAATGAAGCTAAAGGTCTAGTTCAAGTTGCGAGAAATACATTTAATTCAATGAAGTTTCCTGGACATGGTAACGTATTTAATCCATTAGATAACTTATTAGCTGGTATCCATTGGGCTAAATACAAATACGGTAAAAATATGTTAAGTGTTATCGGACACGGACATGGTTACGCCACAGGTGGCTTAATCAAAAATGCAGGTTGGTACAACATTGCAGAAGGCGGTTATCCTGAGTGGATAATTCCTACTGATCCTAATAGAAGAACAGACGCAATGAAATTGTTAGCACTTGCTGCAAAAGACATTGAAGGCAGTAAAACATCAGGTAATAAACGACCAAGTAATTTCTCAAGCGCTAAAATAAGTTCTAGTCAATCTGACAATAGTAAATTAGAACAAAAATTAGATATGCTTATTGGATTAATGAGTAAATTAGTTCAAAGTAACGATACTATTGCCAATAAAGATTTTGAATTAAGTTTAGATGGTAAAGAGTTAAGTAAAAATAATTCAAAACAACAAGCATTAAAAGCTGCAACTCAATTAATGGGAGGATGAGTATAATTGAAAGTTGGATTTAAATTATATGACCCTAATATGAATGAATTAAAATTTCCAGTTGGTTTAAAACCACTGGATTTTTTAGTTTCATCTATTGAAAAAGAAAGATACACAGAAAATGTTAAAGGAATACCTGGACCTATCGATTACGGATTTGATTATAAAGATCGTGGAGATTGTACATTGTCATTTTGGCTCAGACATTTTCATGATGAACACGATTATCTCTTACTAGAGTCTGAAATAAATGAATTATTAGATAGTCAACCATACTTTTATATAAGTCGTAATAATTTACCTACCAGAGTTTTAAAAATTGTAATAGATTCCAGTTATAAACCTGAAAGGATATTAGGGAGTATGTATGCAACTTTAGAAGTTACTGCAACTGTTATTGGCTTACCATTTTGGCGTACAAAATATACCACTCAAGATATCGAAAAAGAAGGATATGAAGCTTTAGCCGAAGAATTTGGTATGGCTGACGGTATTAATCAAGATATGGCAAATTACAGATTTCAATCTTCTGACTTTAGTGTATGGAACGGCGGTAACGTTACCATTGATCCACGTCAAATGCATTTAGATATTAGAATATGGCACTCAACAAGTAAAGGTAACGCAACCATCGAAAATCTAACAACAAGGGATAAAGTAATCATTTATCGTGAACATACAGATAGTTTTATTAATTTAGTAGGCTCAAAAGTGATGTTAGCAGATACGAATTGGTTAAGAGAATCAAATAGACAATATATCACACTAGCACCTGGAGAAAATAAAATACGAATCTCCAATACTAACTTTAGCGACGTAACGTTTGATTTTCCTTTCTATTTTAAATAAGGAGCGTGATTAGATGGGTAGAAGAGTAATTAAGAGCCTATGGAATCGTGATAATTTATTAGATTTAAATGAAAATTTTGTAGAACTCTATAAAGATGTAAGAAATAGTTATAGCATAAGTGCTGGTTTTTTATCAGAAGCACAAAATGTTTTAGAAAATGCAAAAAAGTATAATTTAGAAAATCAAGATGTTAAAAGACAATTAGATAACATTGTTTTAGAATCAGGAGACTCTAATGCTGAAGTAGCGCAAGCAAGACGTACATTTCCAACATTAAATGCACGATTAGATAATGAATTTCAAAGATTAATGGATAACGAAGCGAATGCTAATAGAGCAGTTATTGCTACATCAAAGAGAAAGTTTCCTATGCTTACTTTTATAGATGATGATGGTAGAACAGAATTAAAACAAAAATGGGAGCCTATCTTAAAAGAAAAGAAAAATAAACTAACTGTTGCATTAGTCACGAGTTGGGTAGATAGAGAAGCGCCTACAGTTATTCATTGGGATGAAATCCATCGTTGGAAGGAAGAATACGGTGTAGAATTTGTAAGTCATACACATACTCATCAACGTGCAAATAGTTTAACACCAATTCAAGTTGAAGATGAACTAAGTCAAGCTAAAGCGATATTAAAAAGAGAAGGTCTAACACATGATATTATTGTGCAGCCTTTTGGTGAGAATACAGAAGATGTTAGACGTATTAGTAGAGACTATGCTAAAGCAAATTTTGGTATTAAAGAGTTTGTTAACCAAACACCTTTTGACACTTTTAATGCTAAAAGAATATCACTTGCAGATAGTTTTAATAATACATGGGAAGATTATAAGAAAGTATTAGATGAAGCTATTGCTACAAATGGTTGGGTAGTCTTTAAATCTCATTCACAGTACACAAGTTTTGACAGTAATCAAATTGAACTCATTAAAAAAATCATTGATTATGCAAGAACTAATGGCATAGTAAATGTGGATTTAGAAGAAGGGTTACAATACTTTGGTAATATTATTGACTTAGGAGACTATACAGCACGCGAACAAGCAGGAGTACATTACTATGTTTTAGATCGTGATGGCAAGGTTTATTCAAATACTAATTCAAAAGATTTTTGGGCATATAAATATAATTCTGTAGACTTCAATACACCTGTCACTTTCTTTGAACCTAATACAACAAGTACAACCACCATTGTAAGTTCAGCTTCATCACCATTTCCGACTACTAAGCCTGGTACTTTAATTACATTTAGGGGAGATAGCATTACTTTAAGCTATCAATTATATATCCCTTCAATAAACGATCAGATTTATAAACGCCGTTGGGATGATACAGCACAGGGTTGGACATCATTCAAAAAAATAGTGACAGATAGTGTGGAACACTTTACAAGACATTACACGTCAGCAATTAAAATTAATGCTAATAGTACGTATGATGTTGATATCTCTAATGCAGTGTTAACAAGTTTAGGATTTAAAGCAGGGGATTTAATATATGGTTCTCCAGAAATTAAATTGCCAGACGGAGTAATTTATAACGTTATGATAGTTACTGATAATACAATCACTGTAAGATATGCAAATACAACAAGTAGTCCTATTAATATTAATGCAACAAACTTTAATTTTAAAATTAGTAGAGTGAAGTAGGTGGAATAGTGGCATTTATTAAATCACCTTATGAAAATATATATGACGAAACGTTATATAATGGTAATGGTTATTATAATTCAAACGGAACATTTATAACCGATAAGACGTTTAAATATATGGGCAAGCAAAGAACTGATTTTTTAGGTAGAGGATATGTAGTTATGCGTAACTACACTCTACCTTATTTTTATGCGACTTATTGGGATAGATTTGGTAATTTCTTGTATACAGAAAAATGTACTTTAACTAATGGAGTGTATCGTTTTCCAGTTTTATCTACAGAAGCTAATGACGTTTCATTTTCCTTTCATGAAAGTCAAGAAGATATTGAGATTTTTAAATATGGTAAGTATTACTATTTAGAGGCTGTCATCCAACACAGTCAAGAAATTAATGGTGATGAAAAACTCGAATTAGATATTGAATATACTCAGAATAATGGTGAATTTTTATCTTTACAGAAAGATTTGAACATGTGGATCATCGAATTTGAGAATAAAGAATATGTCATTATCAATAATGAAAAACAAGGCTATGGCGATAAGTATAGAGTCAGTTGTACTGCTATTCTCTATGCATTATATAAACTCAATTCAGATAGAATTTATGAAAGAATCGATGAAAGTTTAACAACAACTGAAGGTTTTAATTATGTGTTTAAAGGTACGCCATTCAGTTATGTTGTTGTTGATAGTGCGCCTTCAAGTCGATTTCAAGGCTTAGGTGAAGGGGAAAGTAGATTAGAGGTACTTAAAAAATTAATAGATCGTTGGGGCTATGAATTAAAAATAGTTGGGAACGTCTTTTATTTTCACAGTCAAATCGGTAATGATTCAAACTTTGAATATCGTTATAAAATAAATGCGCAAAATATCTCGCAATCAAGTGATGCAAGTGAAATGTATACTTATTGTCGAGGTTATGGAGATTATGCTGGAGATGGTGGCGACGAGGTAGGAGATGAATCTGATGATATAGATTCAACTGAAACAACAAGTACAAATGAAATAGAAACAGAAGAAAATTCAGGAGACAACAGACCAGTTGCAGAAAAAGCAAAACTAAAACGTGAATATACATCTCCACTTGCTAAGTTCTTAGGTAAAATTCACGCGCCACCTGTCATGGATGGGCGTATTAAATTAGTTGAAACAATGGATCAACGTTTAATTCAAAGAGTTGAAGGTAGTATTGTTTTATCATTTACTGCAGATATTGTTGATATGAGTGAAAATGGTTATGACTATCAGCATTCTGAATTAGGCGATCGTGTATTTTTAGTAGATGAACGTATTAACATAAATAGAGAAATAAGAGTGATTGCAATGAGTCGTACTATTGATGCATTAGGACGATTGATTGCAATGGAAAATACTTTTGGCACAGCTAGTCTTACAGATAAATATGAAGCTAAATTTAATACAGCAGTAAATGATATTACAGAAGTGATGAAAGGTAATAAAGCAATTCCGTTTAATGCTTTAGATACTGTAGCGCAGTCTATGGTTTCAAAAATACAAAATACTTCCACAGAATTATCATTCGGTAATAACGGTATATTAGCAATAGATAAGAATAATAAAAATAATATAGTAGCTATGAATAGTAGTGGTTGGATGCTATCAACTGATGGTGGTAAGACCGCTAAAACAGCACTTACTGCAGAGGGTATAGTTGCCGACTCGATTACAACAGGCTCATTAATGACTTCTTTAGTAAATATTGTAGGTCGAGATTCGTTAATGTATATGGATGGAGATCAATTTATAGCAAAGAGCCAAATTGATAAGCGTAAAACAGTGATTAGTCCATCGGGTATAACAATAACAAGGCCTGATGGCGCTACGTGGGTTGAGAACGGTATTTTCAAATCATCAATGGAAATACAAATGGCTGCACCTCAACCACTTTCGGCAGGTGTAGAAATATATGGTAGTTATTATAAAACTTCAAACTTTGAAAAATCATATATAGAAGAATATTTCTTCCAACATAAAGCAAGGTATTTAAGAATACTTGGAAGAGGTAAAATGGTGCATTCTACTGATAACAAGTACAACGGAATCGTATTTGTTGAAAGTGTAGAAAACGGTGAAGCAAAAGTTGTAGGTAGTCAAAAGGTTTTAAAAAGTGAAGAGTTCGAAGATGGTAATGCTGGAGAATTAGTAGATATTACTATAGATTTAGGCACACCAACATATGGATATAAACACTTTTATATTGCTTTTAGATCAACGAGTGCTAAATCTGAAATATATTTTAGACGTTCATTAGTAGAATTAAAAGATTAAGAGGTGCAAGATATGTGGGTACTATTTTTAAAATTAATTAATGGCGAGTATGAAATTGTTCAAGCTGGTTATAATCTTGTTCCTACACAGGAATATGATAAAACACTACCAACAACCGAAAAGATTGTAAGTCAATTTGAAAAAGTTTATTTTGATGGTGAAAAATTAAGACTTAAAGAAGGAGAAACCTTATTAAGTATAGAAGAATTAAATGCTCAAAATAATCAAACTTTAGAAGATGATATACCAACCGAGCCTATTATATACGATATTGAGTAAGCCATAGCCAGTCGAGGTTATGGCTTTTAAATTTGTGTAAGGAGTTGAGAATATGAAAGAAAATTCATTTAATTATAAAGTGTTAGCTATCTTTATTTTCGGTTTTGGCTTATTAATGTTCGAAAGGGGTTTCTTTTGGACTAAAGAACAAAACACAGTTTTAAATGATAGTGAATTTTACCTAGCGCTCCATCAAGTCATGCCTATTTGGTTATGGGGCATTTTAGGAATGCTTTTCAGTTTGTTTATCATTCTTGCACCTGTTTTCTTACCTAAACAACAGATAAGTAATAAGTTTAATTTTTTACTTATCTTTGGTGGAAGTGGAAATGCAATTTATTATTTCTTATTAACTTCTGCAAGTGTTTTTAATGCGATTAACTGGCTAACTCCAGTGCAATTTGCCACTTTAGCAATGATTAACGGATTAATTGCTTTTAACGGAGGTGCAGACGTTGCAAGAAAAAGATGAACGTTTTGTATCTAGAAAAGAATGGATGGATAATACAAGTGAAATTCATCGAAAAATAGATGAGAATGATAAACGACATACTAGCGAATTGAAAGATTTAAATAATAAAGTAGATAAGCAAATTATTTATCAAAAGCAAGCATTTGAAAGTCAAGCACGTTCAGAAAAGCATTTAGAAAAACTATCTGACACAATGAGCAACTTTGGTAAAGAATTTACAGATATGAAGTATCAAGTTAAAGATCACACTAAACAACTTGAAACGTTTAGTGAAGTAATCAAAGAAAAACAAGGTTATAACGTAAAGATTATAGTTGCAATTATCAGTGGTATTGCTTCGGTACTTGTCGGAGCATTAGGTTTTGCAGCTGCATTCTTTTAAGTCGGCACTTATGTGTCGGCTTTTTTTAATACAAAAATAGGAGTGAATTAGATGGAAAAAGATAAGATTAAACAATATATTTCTCAATTCGGTGGGATGCTTGCACTTTTATATCTAGCATTACAAGCAAGTGGAATTGAAGTAGATTTTTTAAACCCTGACCATGTGCAACCATGGATAAACTTCTTAATGGTTTTTATTCCAGCATTAATTGGTCTGTATGGTGTGTATAAAAACTCATACATTTTACGTAAAAAATCACGCGAACAAGAAAAAGTTTTAAAAGATAATAACTTAAAATAGGAGTGATTAAATGTTAACTGCAATTGATTATTTAACGAAAAAAGGTTGGAAAATTAGTTCTGATCCACGTGGATACGACAACTATCCTAATGATTATGGATTTAGAAACTATATTGAAAATGGTATTAACTATGACGAGTTCTGTGGTGGATATCATAGAGCATTTGATTTATATAATAATGCAACTAACGATATTCCAGCAGTTACAAGTGGTACAGTTATTACGTCTGAAACACATGGTAATTTTGGCGGAACAATCGAGATTAGAGATGCTAACGGAAATGATTGGATTTATGGACACTTACAAAGACAATCACTTAAATATAGTGAAGGTGACAAAGTTAATCAAGGCGATATTATCGGCTTACAAGGTTCAAGTAACTACTACGACAATCCAATGAACGCACATTTACATCTTCAGTTACGTCCTAAAGGTACTAACTTGAAAGAGGAAAAGGCAGAAGTATGTAGTGGTATTCCTATTGAAAAATACGATATTTCAAAACTAAATCAAAAATTAGAAAAAGGGAGTAATGTTAAAATGAAAAATATTTATTCATCACATATCAATGGTTCTAAAATCACTAATCGTAAAGCAAGTATTGCAGGAGTGGTGTAAGAAAATAATTCTCAAATATATGGTATAATACACCTATAATGATTATGGCAGGTGTATTATAGTATGGAAGAAATTTGGAAAGATATACCCGGTTACGAAAATTTTTATCAAGCGTCTAATTTAGGTAAAATACGTTCAAAAGACAGATATATTTATTTACCACAAAATAAGAGTGAAATACTAAAAAAAGGACGTATCTTAAAAACCAATAAAGTAGCATTCGATTATTTACAAGTAACATTATATAAAGATAAAAAGCGACGTTCTTTATATGTATCTAATCTAGTAATGTTAACTTTTGTTGGTCCAAAACCTAAAGGTTATGAGGTTAACCATAAAAACGAGAACAAAAATGATAATAGTCTAGAAAATTTAGAGTACATTACATCAAAAGAAAATAATAATTATGGAACAAGAAAATCTCGAATGATTTCAAAAAATACTAATGGTAAAAAATCAAAACCAGTAAAAGCAACTTCTTTAAAAACTGGTGAAGTTTTTTATTTTCCTTCTCAAGCCGAAGCTGAAAGAAAGGGTTATGGAAATCAAAGACACATTTCGTCTGTTTGCTTAGGAAAAAGAAAACAATGTAACGGGTATAAATGGGAATTTATTTAGCACTGCATATATCGTGAGGTATATGTACTTAAAACATAAATTGCTTTGAAAAACCTAAGAGCCTTCACACTACAATACAACCGAAAGGATTGTATGAGAGTTTAACAAGTTGAAGGATTGGTTAGTTTAGCAGCACTACCCCTAAGTCAATAGATATGGGGAATGTTCAACGACTACGGGATTGCCTCCCGGTAGGACTCAAGCGAGTTCGAAAGAAGAACTATCTCACGTAGATAGAAAGAAATAGTCTGCTCACGTCTTGTAATGAGAGTGCATGTGAATCGACACAGATTTATAGAGTAGCGTCTATAAGTAAACAAAAGGATACACAACGACTACGGAAGTATGACACCAAGTCAATATTTACCATGGTTATATGCAAGAGAACAAAATGGTACACACGTAAATGGTTTTGCTAGTGTATATGTTAATCGTAATGAGCGTTTATGGTATCATCCAACTAACTTTGTTGAATGGCACTGCGCTAACTTTTGGGCAAATAATAACTTAATTGGATTTGAAGTGTGTGAAAGTTATCCAGGACGCATTTCTGATAAATTATTCTTAGAAAATGAAGAAGCGACATTAAAAACTGCTGCTGAAGTAATGGTATCTTACAACCTACCTATTAATAGAGATACAGTACACTTGCACAATGAGTATTCTGAAACATCTTGTCCACATAGATCATGGGAAATTCACATCGGTAAAGGACAACCTTACACAAGAAGAAATCAATTGAAATTAATCGATTATTTCATTAGTCGTATTAAATACTATGCTAATGGTGGTAAATTAAATACTTCTAATGCCGAAGAAGTTACTGAAAAGCATATCGAACAAGAAGTGAAAAAAGAAATCGCTAAACAAGAAGTATTGCCTACTGGTTGGAAGAAAAATAAATATGGTACTTACTACAAAGCACAAAGAGGTTCATTCATTAATGGTAACCAACCTATTCAAGCACGTTACGTTGGTCCATTCAGATTGAGAAATAATGCAGCAGGAGATTTACCAGCCAACACTAAAATTGAGTATGATGAATTGATGTTACAAGACAAGCATGTATGGATCGGTTATGACAGTTTTGAAGGCGAAAGAATTTACTTGCCTGTAGGAACATGGAACGGTAAAAAACCACCTAAAAACAAAATGAAACAAGTATGGGGAACTTTAAAATAATATGCTATAATAAAAAAACGCGATTTTCATTTTATTCACAGGGGCAAGTTTAGTGCTTGTCCCTCTTTTTTTATGTTATAACCAGTTCACATGCAGTCATAAACATTTCCTTTTATATGTATAACCACCTAACATGTCACTGGGTGGTTATTTTAATATGTAATTAATGATAAAATAAATATATTATTAATAAAATGAGGTAATACACATGGATTGGAAATTGGAAACAGATGTAAATTATTATGTTAAAGATTATTTAGATAAATTAGGATTAATAAAATTAAAAGATTATAATGATGAAACTTCAATGTCAGATTATATGAAAGAAGCGTTGAAAGGGAGCTCAAAGACTGATAAGAAAACAGGTGTTGGAACACCTGATTTTCATGTAGAGAAATATAATATACCTGTCATTATAGAAAATAAATTAGGATTAAACAAACTGAAGTCGACTAATAAATCAGGTATTAAAGATGATAACAAGGCGATATCTAATTTTGCTGTTAATGGTTGTTTGCATTATGCAAGAAATATGATTAAAAGTAATAAATATAGAGAAGTTATAGCTATCGGAATTGCTGGAGACAATGAAGATAATGTAACGATAGATATTAACTATGTTTTTGGTAGTGCAAAAGATACATATAAGCATGTGAAAAATTATAAAAACTTAAATTTTCTAGAAAGCCAGGATAGTTTTGAAGAGTTTTATAATGATGCGATTTTAACCGAAACAGAAAAACATGGAATTCTTATTGATAGTAGAACTACATTACAAAAATATGCAAAACAATTAAACAGATTAATGCACAATCATAATATAACAGCGCCACAAAGAGTTTTGTATGTTTCAGGTATGCTTCTGGCAATGCAAGACATTAATGATGACGAAGGAAATGTAATACAAAAAGGGCTAGAGCCTCACGAATTAAAAGGACTGCCAACAGACACCAAACGTGATGGAAAAATTATTATTGATCAAATAAAAGAATATTTACATATGAAAAATATTGAAAGTGGAAAAATGCAATTAATGATTTCTTCTTTTCAAGAAATATCCAAAGATAAACAAAGAGATGAAAAAACAACTTTAGATAAAGAAGTTAGTAAATTACTAAATTCCGAGAGTAGTACTAATAAGCAAATATTTACTTTTATTTATGAAAATATTTATAGTTCTATAGATTCGATGACTGGGCATATAGATATAATGGGTGAAATGTATTCAGAATTTCTAAAATATGCTTTAGGTGATGGTACAGAATTAGGAATCGTACTAACTCCACCTTATGTAACTAAAATGATGGCTGAGTTGCTTGATGTACAAAAAGATAGCAAAGTAATGGATTTAGCAACAGGAAGTGCAGGTTTCTTAATCAGTTCTATGGAGTTAATGATTGAACAAGCAGAATTGGAGCACGGAAAGAGAACCAATGCTGCGGAAAAAGAAATAAAAAATATTAAAAGTAATAATTTATTAGGGATTGAATTAAATGCAGAAATGTATACTCTCGCAGCAACTAACATGATATTACGTGGAGATGGTTCAAGCAATATAAAAAAAGCTAATACATTTAATACTCCCAAAAATTTATATGAAGAATTTAAAGCTACAAAATTATTATTGAATCCTCCTTTTAGCTTTAAAGAAAATGGTATGCCATTTATTGAATTTGGATTAAATAATATGGAGAAAAATGGAGTTGGCGCGATAATTATTCAAGACAGTGCGGGTACAGGTAAGTCCGTGAAAACTAATAAATCTATTTTAAAAAATCATACACTTTTAGCAAGTATAAAAATGCCTGGTGATTTATTTCAGCCTATGGCAGGTGTACAGACAAGTATTTACGTTTTTGAAGCTAAGAAACCGCATGATTTTGAAAAAACAGTGAAATTTATCGACTTTAGGAACGATGGATATAAAAGAACAGCTAGAGGTATTCAAGTAAAAGATTCACCAGTAGAAAGATATCGTGATATTTTAAAAATATATAAAGCAGGTAATAAAGCCAAAGTTAATGAGAACTTATGGGATCTCAATAAGGTTTATATAGAAGACTTTATTGATGATTCAGGCGTCGATTGGAACTTTGATCAACATGTGACAATAGATACAGTCCCCAAAATAGAAGATTTTAAAAAAACTGTATCTGATTATTTATCTTGGGAAGTTACTCAAATTTTAAAAAATAAAAAGACTGTGGGAAAGATGTAAGCCCTCGTTTAAATAAATTAGAAAAAAATTTTGTTGAAAACGGGGGCGAATTTAAAACGTTTCAAATAAAAGAATTATTTGAAAAACGTACTATGAAAGGCTTCCCTAAAAAAGGTGAAAATCTGGTTGAAAATAGTGAAGGCTATCATGTATTTGGTCAAAATATAAAATATCAATATGAGCAAAAGGTTCTACTAGATGAGAAATATTTACATCGAGTTGACCCTAAAAAGCCTATATTGGCTTACACATCTAGTGCAGCAGAAATTGGTATTATTTCTGAAAGTTTTTATAGAAGTGGTGACAATGGTGCCTTTCAAGGTTTAATACCGAAATTTCAAGAATATAATTATAAACATATATTATATTTTTTAGCTATCTTATCTCTTCATTTTAAAAACATGGGTTATACAACAGGTATGTCTCATATTAATGATTTGAATATTAAACTCCCTTATAAAAATAATGAAATATATTTTGAATACATGGAAAAATATATTGAAGAATTAGAAGCAGAACGTATTGAAGAATTAGAAGCATATTTACAAGTGACAGGATTGTCTGATTATAAAATTACAAAAAAAGAACAAGAATCGCTTGACAAATATAACTCCATGGTTAAAAATCCAAGAGCAGAGCAGAGCAGAGCAGAGCAGAGCAGAGCAGAGCAGAGCAGAGCAGAGCAGAGCAGAGCAATAATGACGTTTAACTCTAGAGAATTATTTGGCAAAGCTACTAGGGGGAAACGTTTGAAAAGCGCTGACCGCGTCCCTGGTGATTTGCCTTTTATCACAGCGGGAGAATCGAAAACAGGTGTTTCTGACTATATCGGTAATGTTGTTCAAATATTTAGCCCAAACACAATTACAATAGATATGTTTGGGTCATCTAAATATAGAAATTTTAAATATGGAGCAGATGACCATGTAGCAGTTATAGATACTTCTAAATATAATTTAAAAGTAGGTCTATTTTTAACCTCTGCTTATAATAAAGCTGCAAATACAGGCATATTTTCATACGCACGTAATTTTTATGCAAAAGATGCAGATAATTTAAATTTATCCTTACCTGCTTCTGAGAATAAAACGCCTGATTATACATTGATGGAAGAAGTAATTAAAGTAATTGAAAAACAGTGTATAAAAGAAGTTGTGAAATACTCACGATATAAATCAGAAATAACCAAAAAGATAATTCAAAATTAAATGTATCTTATTGATATTATATTCTACTAACCGTATCTTAATTGATACGGTTATTTTATACATACAAGTGTCAAGTGCGTGTCAAAAATGTTCTAATTCATTCTATTTAGTTCTAAAGTTTATCTTAAAAAATGCGATAATTAAGCCATTTTCATACATATCACAATGTACAAAAATGGCCTTAATCAGATAATAACCTCATCAATTTATTCATTGATGGGGTTTAATATTGATGAAAAATCAATAAGTAGTCATTACAATTAAAGCTTAGAGCAGCAAGGAGTATAGAGATTAGGTCGACAACATAACCGACAACTTTTAATATAAAATAGTAAGTTGTCGACCACGTTGTCGGCTTAATATAAAAACTATTTAAAAGTATAAAAAGAAAACCCCGTAATAACGGGGTTTTTAAAGTTATTATAACCTATTTAAATATAACAGACGGAAACGGAGGGATTCGAACCCTCGCGCCGCTCTCGCGACCTACACCCTTAGCAGGGGCGCCTCTTCAGCCAACTTGAGTACGTTTCCATATGGCTCCGCAGGTAGGATTCGAACCTACGACCGATCGGTTAACAGCCGATAGCTCTACCACTGAGCTACTGCGGAATAATATAACGTGTTCTTCAATCAATACAAATACAATTATATCAATAATCTTAAAATTTGCAAGAGATTATCTTTAAAAAATATACGGAACATTTACACTAAATTAATATAATCGTTCCGTATATTTTAAAAATAAACATACAGCTATTTATCTTCTAATAAAGAATAGTGTGAAAGTGCCTCAAAAATATTTAAAGATGTTTTTTCATAATCGATTGGCATATCTGGATTATTAGATTTCATTCTTGCTTGTTTATCAATCATATAGTAATAGAAAATAGAATTAGAATATTGATGCCATAAACTATGAAAAGATACATTTAATGTTAGTGCTTCTTGATTTGCAAAGATAATTTTACTCTTTCTGTTTTTTAATGGCTTAATATCAGAAATATAATGCATATTAATCCATATATTTTCTTCTAAACGGTCTGAATGTGTTGGGAAAAAGTAAGTTGGAAACAATGGTGTGAGAAGGATGGGAGGTTTACTAGTTATTCCAGCAATGCGTTGAGTTTCAGCTTTCTTGCTTAAGTAGTTATTGCCATAAAATCTACAAGATCGTTCAATAATTTTTTGAGTTTTAAAAGGACTTATTTCTCGTGAGGTATCGAATTTGAGGATTTCTGAGCCGTTCGGTTGTTGATGATCGTCAAATGTAGGTCTAATCACCATATCACCTTTACGTATGACATAAATCGTATTAGGAGGTTTATTGAACTGAGTCATAAGATCAGCTCCTTATTTAATTATTTATTATTAAACACGAAGAGTGATTAATAATATAAAATTATTATATAAAAAAAGTATATGTTGTCAAGTTATTATTTAAAAATAAAATTACACTAATTTATTTAGAAAAGTCTGAATATTCATTGATTTCAAAATAAAAAGCTTGTATACTATTTTTAAATTAATAGAAAGGTAGTGAATCTTATGTATTACAATACAAATGTTAAACATACCACACTAGAAGAATTTGTAACGACGGTGAATGATTTAGGTGTAGAACTTGTGATTGACGAAGCGTTACGTTTAGAAAGAAAGAAACAACTTGTAACATTAATTGATGAAGCTTTGGTTAATAGAAATGAAGATGATTTTAATCAATATACTACTGAATTAAAACATTTGGAGGCATTTCTCAATGAGTAAATCCGGTTCCAATGAATCACTATAAAAAGGTCTATTCTCTAAAATAAAGTGAATAGACCTTTTTAAATTATTTTCTTTTTGAATTTCCTTCTATTTTATTTTTAATCCATTTTAAGACATAGCCTGTAATAATTGTTCTCACAATACGTTTAATAAAGTTTTTCATAGTCACATTCTCCTTTTTAAAACTATTATTAATTTATACCCCATTTTCTTTAATTTAAAGAAGAAAGTTTAAAAACTTTCGCTTGTTTTTATCTGGGTATAAAAATATATCCATTATTATCAGCTTTAGTAGTAAAGATAATGATAATGCCATGAATAATCGAAACAATTGTTGGAATAAGTGTCCAAAAGAAGACCAAATGTAATACACCTTGTCCAACTTTATCTGCATAGAACTTGTGAATCCCAACACCACCTAAGAACAATGCACATAATACATATAATGTTTTGTTTACTCTCATATTATGGATGCCTCCTTATTTTTATATTGTAAGTAATTTATGACTAAAATCAAGAATGTCACTTATAAAAGAATCAGTTTATACTTACTATAATATTTAATTTCTTGTAAGAAGATGAGTATGATGTAGATGGAGGGATAAATATGATTAGAAAAGCGACACCAAGTGATAATAAGCAAATTGCAAAACTTTATTATTTAATATGGAAAGATATGGAACTTGACATTGTAAAGGAAATTTCTAAAAAACGTATGATTAATTTGCTTGAACTTAGTATAGTTAATGTACATTATCGTACCTATTATAAAAATATATGGGTATATGAAAAGAATAATGAAGTGGCCGGTTGTATTATCGCTTATGATGGTTCAAAAGAAATGGAGTACGAAGAACAATGGAACCAACTGCCTCTTGAAGAAGATATCAGATTAGTTGGAACACCTTTACCTATAAAAGAAGCTAAAAATGATGAGTGGTATATTGAAGCAGTGGTCACATCGCCTGATTATAGAGGACAAGGTATTGCGACACAATTGTTGGAACACTTGATCACCACAAGTTTTAATAAAAAATGGAGTTTAAATTGTGATTATAATAATGAGAAAGCACTTAAACTTTATAAACAACTAGGTTTCAAATGGGTTGAAGATATTAATTTATATGGCCATGATTATCTACATATGATATATATATAATAATAAAAAAACTAGCATTGTTAAAACACAATGCTAGTTAAAACAAATTAGATTCCACCTAAAAGTGCGCTGATATAAATACCCAAAGCGTACAAAATACCAAAGACTGTATTCGTTTTGCCAGTCGCTGCCATCGCTGGCATCATGCTTGCTGGTGTATCATTTTTATTAAAACGACGAATTGCTTTGATTGGCATTGGGAATGAGAATAATACTAACAAGTAGAATAATGAGCCGCCTGATTTGAATAAAGCAGTAAATATTACGATTAAGTAAGCTAAGATATACATTGCTGCCATAAACGTAATAGAAGCTTTTTTACCTAATAAAATAGATAAGGTTTTACGACCACTTGCTTTATCTTTAACACGGTCACGAATGTTATTAGCCATATTAATTAACCCGATTGTAATGACAATAGGTAAGCTAATCCAAACAATAAAACCATTCACATTACCTGTTTGAATAAAGAATGCAAGTAAAATGATAATCATACCCATAAATAATCCGGAGAATAATTCACCAAATGGCGTCCATGAAATAGGAATAGGTCCACCAGTATATAAATAACCAATTGCCATACATACAATACCAACTGGAATAATCCAAAATGAACTATTAACAGCTAGATATATACCAAGTAAAGCGGCAATAATATAAAAAGCAATTGCTAGATTCATGACAAGTTTTGGACTCATACCATTTCGAACAATCGCGCCACCGATGCCTACAGATGTATGATCGTCTAATCCTTTTTTAAAATCATAATATTCATTAAACATATTAGTCGCTGCTTGAATTAAAAGGCATGCGATTAACATTGCTAAGAATAGGCTGAATTTAATATGATCTTGACTGCCCAGTAAGAAAAGTTTAGCTGTCGCTGTTCCTACTAATACAGGGACAATAGACGCGGTTAAAGTATGAGGTCTCATTAAATGCCAATATTTTCTAACAGTTGAATATTGTTGATATTGATCTGCCATAATGTAATCTACCTCTTATAATATAAAGTTTTAACATATGTATTTTATAGGAATAGGTAAGAAAGGTCAATCAACGTGAAATATTTCTCTAAATTGATTAAGCAATTATGATACGATGAATAACGAAAAATGTTACAATACTTTAATGAGTAAAAAAAGATAATGAAAGAAGTGAAATGAATGGCTGCCAACCTAATGGAAGACAAAATTATGGAATCTATATATGAAAGCAATAAAAACTGGGTTTCTGTTGAAGTCGTGTTAAATAAATCTTTAACACCAAGTGAATTATTTAATTTAACTGAAAAACAAGCTGGAGATCGATTTTATTTGCGATTAAACGATAATATGTCTTCATTTTTCGGCTATCATGCAATTCAAAGATTTAAGAATAACTTTGAAAATAAACAATCTATCTTTCGGGAATGGGAAAAATTTAAAAACGATGTAGAACTAATTCATGTTAATACGCAAAAGCATCACCTTAAAATAGTAGGGGGATTCCAATTTTCAAATCATAAGTCTGATGATGAGTGGCGTGAATTTGGGATTAATCATTTTGTGGTACCTGAAGTACTTATTTCTTCAGTTAACAATCAAACCATTTTGACATATACAGTTGAAAAAGCTCAATTTGAAATGGAAAAATTAAATCAAATTATTAATTATTTTGAAAATACTCAAGTCGATACGACAGAACGAGAGACAGCTTTAGGCAATGTAACACGCATGGAAGATATTTATGTTGATGAGTGGAAAGATCTTGTAAGTCATACGATTGAACAACTTGATAAAGATCAAAAAGTAGTGCTTGCGAGACGTCGTTTAATTAAGTTTGATAAGCCAATTAGTATTCCTTATGTACTTAATCGTGCGTTAAACAATGAGAAAAATAGTTACTTATTTATTCTAGAGTCTAACCAATCTGTATTCTTCTCTCAAACACCAGAGCAATTATTAAAAGTTGAAGACGGTGTATTATCTACGAAGGCTGTAGCAGGAACCATTCCTCGAACACAAGATGCTGAAAAAGATGAAAAAAATGTTCAAGCATTTCTACAAGACAGTAAAAATCTAGGTGAACATCAATTTGTCGTTAGAAGTATTTTAAATGATATTGAACCTTATGTAGAAAATGTAGAGTACAATCAAAAACCTAATATTTTAAAAAATGATCATATGTATCATTTGTATACTGAAATAAAAGGAACATTATTGAATCATTCGTATATTAGTTTAATTGATGAGTTGCATCCTACACCTGCCTTAGGTGGTTATCCTAAGAAAGAAGCAGTTGATTATATTGAAAAAAATGAGTTTGGCACACGAGGATTATATGGGTCTCCAGTTGGATATATCGATGTAGATGATGATTGTGAATTTATTGTGGCTATTCGTTCTATGTTAATTAAACAAAATCAAACTACTTTATTTGCAGGTTGTGGTATCGTAAAAGATTCTAATGCTGAAAGTGAAGTTGAAGAAACGTCGGTGAAATTTTCACCAATGATGAATGCTTTAGGAGTAGTGAATGAGAATGAATCATAAAGAAGCTTTAACTAAACAAGTTTATACATTTGCATCAGAGTTATATGCCTATGGTGTGCGAGAAGTCGTTATTAGTCCGGGCTCACGTTCGACTCCTTTAGCGATTGCATTTGAAGCGCATCCAAATATAAAAACTTGGATACATCCTGATGAACGTAGCGCAGCTTTTTTTGCTTTAGGATTAATTAAAGGAAGCGAACGTCCAGTTGCGATTTTATGTACTTCTGGAACAGCGGCTGCTAATTACACGCCAGCTATAGCCGAAAGTCAAATCAGCCGTATACCGCTTATAGTATTAACTAGCGATCGTCCACACGAACTTAGAAGTGTAGGCGCACCACAAGCGATTAACCAAGTCAATATGTTTGCAAATTATATTAACTTCCAATTTGATATGCCTGTAGCTGATGGCAGTCAAGAAATGCTCAATACTATCAATTATCAAATGCAAATTGCAAGTCAATATTTATATGGTCCACACCGTGGTCCAATACATTTTAATTTACCATTTAGAGAACCGTTAACACCAGATCTTGAAATGACTGAGAATTTAAAATCTGAACATAAAATATTGCCTCATTATCAAAAAAATATAGATATACAAGATATAAAAAATGTATTAAAAGATAAGAAAGGTCTTATTATTGTAGGGGATATGCAGCACCAAGCAGTCGATCAAATTTTAACTTACGCTACAATTCATGATTTACCAATTCTTGCAGATCCACTTAGTCAATTACGCAAGTTTAACCATCCTAATGTTATTACAACATATGATTTATTATACCGTTCTCATTTAAATATTGATGCTGATTTTATTATACGTGTAGGTAAACCAGTTATTTCTAAAAAATTAAATCAATGGCTTACACGCACAAATGCATTTCAAATATTAGTTCAAAATAATGATAAAATTGATGTATTTCCAACACCGCCACACATCTCATATGAAATATCAGCAAATGATTTCTTCAGAAGTTTAGTGAATGAACCAACAGTAAATCGTAAGGATTGGATTGAACGTTGGCAATCTATAGAAGCACAATCTCGTAAAGCAATCACTCAACATATGTCTCAAGCGACAGATGAATCAGCATTTGTAAGTACACTGATTCAAAAACTCACTAAAGATGATGCATTATTTGTAAGTAATAGTATGCCTATTCGTGATGTAGATAATTTATTATTTGATAGTGAAGTAGAAGTGTATGCTAATCGAGGTGCAAATGGTATTGATGGCGTTATTTCTACTGCTTTAGGTATGGCAGTACATAAAAGAGTGACATTACTGATTGGAGATTTAGCTTTTTATCATGATATGAATGGATTATTAATGGCTAAATTAAACGATATTCATATTAATATTGTTATACTTAACAACGATGGTGGAGGTATATTTTCTTATTTGCCTCAAAAAACAGCAGCAGAGCAATACTTTGAACGTCTATTTGGTACACCAACTGGACTAAATTTTGAGTATACTGCCATGTTATATGATTTTTCATTTAAACGTTTGAATAATATTACCGATTTTTCTCAAGTATCATTTTCAAATATGAATTCATATATATATGAAATGATTACAAATCGTGAAGATAACTTAGAACAACATCAACTTTTATATCAGAAATTGAGTGAGATTTTAAATGTTACATTATAATTTTTATAAATCTGATCATCCAAGCAATCAATTATTAATTTTACTTCATGGTTTTATTAGTGATAGTCAAACGTATATGAATCATATAGAGGCTTTTCTTACTCAATGTAATATTTTAACTATTGATTTACCTGGACATGGCAAAGATGACTCACCTATAGATCAAACATGGGACTTTCCGTATATAACGGAACAAATAAATCGAGTTTTATCTCAATTTGAGAAATATAAATTCAGTTTATTAGGCTATTCAATGGGTGGGCGCGTAGCACTTTACTATACAATATATGGTCAATATGAAATCAAACAGTTAATATTAGAAAGTACATCGCCAGGCATTGCTGACGAAGCCTTACGTAAAGAACGACAGGCTATCGATCAAGCACGTGGACGTGTATTAGAAATAGCTGGAATTGAAGTGTTTGTAAATGATTGGGAAAAACTCCCTTTATTTCAAACACAATATCTATTAGATGATAATAAAAAACAGGCAATGCGTCGTATGCGACTTTCGCAGGATCCTAATAAATTAGCGAAAGCTTTAAGAGATTATGGGACTGGACATATGCCTAATTTATGGGGAGATATTAAGCGTATAAAAAGTGATTGCCTTATTCTAGCAGGAGAATTAGATGAAAAATTCGTTAATACTGCTAAAAAAATGGCACAAGAAATTAAAAACTATCAAATTCGTATTTTAAAAAATGTAGGTCACACAATTCATGTGGAAGATGAAGCGGAATTTGATACAATAGTATTAGGCTTTTTAAAGGAGGAGCAAAATGACTAGACAGTGGGAAACACTAAAAGAATATGATGAAATTAAATATGAATTCTTCGAAGGAATTGCAAAAGTAACAATTAACCGACCAGAAGTACGTAATGCATTTACACCTAAAACAGTAGCTGAAATGATTGATGCATTTACTAGAGCACGTGATGATCAAAATGTTTCTGTTATTATCTTAACAGGTGAAGGCGATAAAGCGTTTTGTTCAGGCGGAGATCAAAAGAAACGTGGACATGGTGGTTATGTTGGTGAAGACCAAATTCCTCGTTTAAATGTATTGGATTTACAACGTTTAATTCGTGTTATTCCTAAACCAGTTATTGCAATGGTTAGAGGTTATGCAATTGGTGGAGGTAACGTATTAAATGTAGTATGTGACTTAACAATTGCTGCAGATAATGCAATCTTTGGTCAAACTGGACCTAAAGTAGGTTCATTTGATGCTGGTTATGGTTCAGGATACTTAGCTCGTATCGTAGGCCACAAAAAAGCACGTGAAATTTGGTACTTATGTCGTCAATACAATGCTCAAGAGGCATTAGAAATGGGCTTAGTTAATACTGTAGTACCTTTAGATAAAGTAGAAGATGAAACAGTAGCTTGGTGTAAAGACATTATGAAACATTCACCAACAGCATTACGTTTCTTAAAAGCTGCAATGAATGCAGATACAGATGGTTTAGCTGGTTTACAACAAATGGCTGGAGATGCTACATTACTGTATTATACTACTGATGAAGCAAAAGAAGGTCGTGACGCATTTAAAGAAAAACGCGATCCTGATTTTGATCAATTCCCTAAATTCCCATAAACAATAGTAATAAAAAAACGCAAAATTGACTTAGTCAATCTTGCGTTTTTTTTAATTATCTAACACGTTAGGATAGTGTTCTTTTAAATATAATTCTAAACGACGCATACCTTCTTTTAAGACGTTCATTTCATAAGCATAAGAAATACGAATATAGCCTTTTCCTATATCTGTGAAAGAAGAGCCTGGCACCATCGCAACATGTGCCTCTTCCAGTACATTGACACAAAAGTCAAAATCATTATTAGTGAATCGTTTAATACTTGGGAAAATATAAAATGCACCTTCAGGTTGAGCTTCAAGTTCGAATCCTAGAGATAACAATTTAGCTTTTAAATAATCACGGCGTTCAATATAAGCTTTGTTCATATATTTTGGTGCTTCTAAGCCCTCATTTAATGCAGTGATACAAGCAATTTGAGCAGGAACATTAGCACAAATACAGTTATATGCATGCATGAAAGTTAATTTTTCAATTAAATATTCAGGACCGATTAAAAAACCGATACGGATGCCTGTAGCTGAATGTGATTTACTTAAGCCACCAATGAGTAATAGTTGGTCACGTATCTCTTCATATTCTGCGAAAGAAGTATGTGTTCCTGTAAACGTATTTTCAGCATATATTTCATCACTGATAATAAATATTTCTTTAGTTTTTAAATAATGTACAAGGGCTTCAACTTCTGAGCGCTCTAATATAACACCAGTTGGATTAGTAGGGTAATTTAATAAAATTGCTTTAGTTTGATTAGTAAAGTAAGTTTCAATTAGCTCAGGTGTTACCTTAAAGTCAGAATGTGTGGTATCAATATAAATAGGTTTACCACCTAAAGTTTCAACTAATGGAATATATCCGGCATAAATAGGACCAGGGATTAAAATTTCATCTCCAGGTTCGATTATACTTCTTAGCGATGTATCTAACGCTTCACTTGCACCGTTTGTAACAATAATTTCTTCTTCGCTATAAAAAAATCCATATCTACGTTTAAAATATTGACTAATCGCTTGACGCGTTTCAGTAAGACCTTTGTTATGTGAATAACTTGTTTTATCTTCACTTATTGCATTAATATATGCTTGCTTAACCACATCAGGCATTGGAAAATCAGGTTGGCCAATAGTTAAATTAACACAGTCGTCAATATTTTTTATTCGACTTGAAAACTGTCGGATACTTGGCGCTCTTAAAAACTTAGAATTTGAATTTAAAGTTAATTTCATATTTACACCTCTAAATATAATCATTCAAAGTATTATGACCTCATTACTTTGAAATAGAATATAATTATCATATCATATTTTTATTTATAATATTTAATTAATAAAATCTCATTTTCTCTCAATTTAAATAGAAAAATTAGAAATCGTGTATAATGAATAGATAATATCATATTATTAAAATGAATTTAGTCAATTTATTGAATAGTATTGTCTAATTATAAAATTAACTTTATAATATAAACAATTACTAGAGTGGAGTAGAACAGCTATGTATAATCAACTAGAAAAACTTATTACCCTAACAAACAATGATCTTAATTTAGTAAATAGACGCTTTGGCCAACGGACTGATATAACAAATGACCAACTGGAATTATTAAGAATTCTTTATAACTATGATCGATTATCACAATATGATTTAACAATGAAGATTAGTAGAGAGCAGTCCATTGTATCTCGTTGGATAAAGAAATTAGTTCATAAAGGTTATATTACAAGTCAACAGTCACACGAAGATTTACGTTGTAAGGATTTATGTTTAACAACTGAAGCTAGAGATTTAATTAAACAAATCAATATAGCAAGATGTGAATTAATCGAAGCGAGATGTCAATGTTTAACAGAAGAGGAAATCAATAATTTGAATCATCTTTTAAATAAACTTAATAGTCGTCATCTTTATATCTAACATAGCACCCATCTTATTGTTCTTTATAACATAGTCCAATAAGATGGGTGCTTGTATGAAATATAAAATTTAGAGCAAAAAAGAATCTGAGACAGAAATAAGTGTCTCAGATTCTTTTAAGTATGGGTAGGCGATAACTGAAGGGCAACTGAATTCAGTCTCACTCCCAAGTAGTATTATTGATTAAATACTGGTATTTCAAAATATTTACCAACTGAATTAATTTGATCGTATAAGTATTTTAAACCTTCAGCATTCACATTTGCCCAATTAATATCAGTAGCATATTGATGTGTACCAGGTTGATCAGGATTCCAACGCATTTTATAAAGTGTATTTTGACCAGATTTAATATAATCTTGAGCAATAAATTTAGCTCCATCAATAATAGCTTTAGAAATACTATTCCAGCCAGATCGTTTTGCGTAATTAATTCCATTTACAAGTGGTGCATAATCATAAGCACCAATACCATATACATTATAGTATTTAATAGGGGAATTAGAAACGACTTGATTATTAACCAAATTTGCACCTTTAGCAAGTTTAGATTGGCCATTACCCGTTTCAAGTAGGGCATGAGCAATTAAGTAAATTTCATTAACACCTGTCAATTTTGCAGCATTAGCAAATGCTTGACCTTGGTTTTCTAACATTCCCTTACCTTTAAGTAGTCGATTTAAACGATCTACAGATAATGATTGTGGGCGATCTAAACGTAAAAATTGATATTTTAAAGTTGGATGTTTAGCAAGTGTTTTCGCGTTCATCGCATTTTTAATTTCACTATACGTTGCATTTGACCAACCGCTATTATTACGTTGAACTTGTGGTGGTGCACCGTAAACATTTTGTTGAATTTTAGTGACATCATCAAGTGTTCTATAGTTTTTAGATAGTTTAACTAATTGTTGTTGTAAATCGCTTTTCTTAATCCATACTGATTTACCATTACTTAATTTACCATAATACCAAGGGATACCATTTACTACTTTTCGTTTTGTAACTTGAAAAATTTGTTCATTAAATGGCTTGAGTAAGTACCCTTTAGCTGAAGTAGGGTCGTCATAGTAAAAACTATTACCATTAGTTATAACTAAATCATCGTTATAGTCTTCTACTGTATCGAAAGATGAAGCGTTAGTTAAATCATTTAGTGCAATCCAACCTGTTTGATTATTAACTGTACCGTATAAATACGTTTTACCATCAACAATTGTCGATTTAGAAGCTGTGAAAGTTTGATTAGCAATGTTGTTTTTATCTAATCGTTGTTGATTAGTGCCCCAAGCAATCGTATACAAGCCCTTATTATTTTGATTGACAGTATAAGTACCTTTCACTTTTTGTTCTTTATCTAAATTTTTAATATTTAAGTCTTTAACATTATACCAACCTAATGGGGTATTTCCAGAAGTACTAGATAATAAAACATATGTATTATCATCTAATTTTTTTTCTTTAGTTACAACATATGTTTTGTTAGCATATTGCTTTGCATGCTTACCACTTGCATCGTAAATACTTGAACGTATACCATCATTTGTTGAATTTACTTGAGCAATTTTTGAAACAGTTTGAACACTACTTGTTTTTTGACTCGTTTTTACAGTTTGAACATCGTCTGATAAAATCCAGCCCCAAACATTATTGATAACACCGTGAAGATACGTATTTGAGCCTACTTTTAAAGCGTCTATAGATTTTAGAACATCTCCCTTTGAAGGAACAGTTGCTTTAATTTGAGACGAACTGCCCCAAGGTGTTTCATATATATTACTATTTCCTTTGATATTGTAATTTTTAATACCATCATTTATAGGTGTTGTAGTTTGAATATTAATTTCTGATGAAGGAATCCAACCGTGTGATTGATTACCATTAAAGTCAGAAATCAAATAAAAGTTTTTATTATTTAATGTCGCTTTTTTAGTTACACGATAAGTATTACCGTTAATAGAAGGATTTATTTTTCCTGATGAGTCATATACTGTTGTGTAAGCACCACTATTTTTTTTAGCTACTTGTCCTAAAGTGTTATTTAATTGAGAAACATTAAGTACATTAGTTGTATCCGCTTTGTTTTGAATATCATTTAAATAATATTTACTTACCCAACCAGTTAAACCATTTACTGAACCATATACATAAGTTGATTTACCTACTTGTTGTGATGTACTCGCTTTAAATGGAGATTGATTTGATTTAGATACTGTTCCAGCAATTTGATTATAATTACCCCATGGAACCGTGTATAGTGTCGTTCCAGGTTTAATAGTATACGATTTATTTACTTTTGTTTTAGAAGTAGTAGTATTATAAATCGTTTCACTTTGTTTAACCCATCCATATAATTTTCCACTATTATAATCGGATACTAGGTAATATTTATCTTTACCAAGCTGTGCAGATTTTGTAACTGCTAAAGTATTATGAACTTGATTCGTTGTTTTTCCCTTAGAATCATATACAGTAGTATAAAGACCGCTATTATCTGATTTAATTTGAGCTAAGCCATTATTAGATGTTACTGTTAATTTTTTATTATTTACACTTGGTTTAGTAGTAGGAGTTGAATTATTTGTAGATGTTGTACCCCATGGTGCAACTTTACCCATTTTAATTAAATATTTTTCGTTAATTAAATCATATAATTCATCATAACTATAATTATGATTACTCAAGTAGGCATGTGGATCAGCGTGATCTGTACCTCCAAGATAACGACTAATAGCATAATGAGTCCATACTGTTCCTTTAGCATCATATTCAGCACTATCTGGTTTTAATCCATAATATTGTAATTGTGTAGCAGCGTAATCTGCATAGTTATTCATTGAACGTGCAAATGAAGCATAATCATGTGTATGAACAATTTCAACATTAATAAAACGATTATTTCCATATGGTCCAGCTCCCCAAGATAAATAATCAGTAGGGGCAGTTTCAATAATACGATTTCCATCTACAAATGCATGTACAAACGCATTTGTATAATTATTTCTCATATAATTAATTTCGCCTTCAATCGTTGAATTGTCATTTGCAGTATCATGCACGACGATGCCTTCAGGTTTTCCTACTCCATTTCGATACCCATATTTAGGGAAGTAAGATGTATAATGTTCTTCAATCGAAGGAGCTTTCAAATTATTTGAGCGAATATAATTATTAATTGAAGATTTAACTTGTGGTACATATTTTGGTAGTGAAGAAGTAGTTGAATATGTACTTACTGTAGCTGGACCACCTTTTCCACCGATACCTTTATACACTGATGATGTAGAGTCAGAGACAGATGCATCATTTGATTGAGTTGAAGTTGTAGTTTTATTATTAACATTAGTATTATTTAAAGCTGCACTGTATGCACGTACTTTTAAAGTATTATGCATTGGTGAAGTTTGAGTATTATTATTTTGAAGAGTAGTATCTTCATTGTTAACTGTAGTGTTGTCTGATTTATTTGATAAATTGTTAGACGTACTGTCACTTTCAGTAGTAGAAGTAGAAGATGTTGATACTTTATTATTGTCATTATTTGTCGTTGTCGTATCATCATCTACTTTTTGTTGCTTATTATTAACGAAAGTAGTGCTTGATTGAGTTTTTGATATGCTATTGTTTTGACTATCTACGTTATTTAATGTTGTTTTAGGCTCATCTGTATTTAACTTTTGTGTATTTGAAACTTGAGCACTTTCATTATGAGTTGGTTGTGTTTCAGTAGTTACATGATTTGAATTTATTTTATTATTAGACTCTGCTGATGTAACTAATTTAGTTGAATCAGTTGAAGTAGTAGAGGTAGTAGCTACTTCATTATTATTATGTTTTGTATTATCAGATTGATAATTTGAAATTGTATCATTGTTTTTAAGTGTATCATTAGTATTAGAACGCGTTGAGTTATTTTGAGATGACGCTGATTGATTTAAGTGATCTAATTTTGCATCATATGTGTATGTATTATTAGTAGTATTTGATTTTACTAATGTAGGGTCTTGGTAAGTTTGCACCCCAGAGATATTTTGAGCTGCATTACTGACTTGATGTTTAGCTACATTGGCATTTTCAATATTTTGTTGATCATCGATTACATTATTAGCAGCCTCTTGTTTGTTTTCAGAGGCTTCAGCATGATGTGTAGTAAATGCTGCACCAAATAAAGTAAGGGCGATCATTGATGGGAATTTAAAGCTAAATTTTTTCGACATAATAGTTGCTCCTTTTTTAATTTACTTTTTTATTATAACGTCAAGAAAAGTAAGAGTAATTATTTTTAACTAATTTGTAAACTAAATTTAATTTTGTTTTTAAAAAATATCTAGCTGGTGTAAATGGAATTCAAGTATCGAAAAATATAATTTAAATTATTTTATACATTTTAATATGAACAATATTTTCTTCTTGAAAAGGAAGACCAATACTAACATAACCTAGTTTTTCATAGAACGGTTTAGCTTGTAGTTGTGCGTTTAAAATAAGTTTATGATGATGTTTTCGTTTTGCAATACTTTCAATCGTGTTCATTAATGTTTTACCGAATCCTTTATTGCGATAAGGTTTTAAAATTGCTACACGTTCTACTTTTATACCATCTTCATATGGACGAAATCGTGCACAAGCAAATGGATGATTATCGTGATATCCAATAATATGAGTAGAAGTATTTTCAAATGCATCTAATTCGTTTTCTAATGGAACCCCTTGCTCTTCTACAAAAACTGACTTTCTAATTTCAAAACAGTCAGAAAGCATAGATTGATTAATTACTTCTCTAAACATGTGACATTTACCTACTCTCTTAAATTAAATAAACTCAATCATTGTATAGAATCATTTTATATTATTTAAATATAGAAAAAAAACTCCTTTTACTAAAAAGTAAAAAGGAGTAATAAATTATAATGCTTCTTGGCGAACAATTGCGCAATATTGCCAAAAGATCCTTAATTGTGCGATGTTCCAGTTATTCATACCCATAGTGAAACCTGAAGGTCTAAAAAGATTAACGTCTGTCACCTCTAAAGCAGCTGCAATTAAATATTGCAAAGGAATACTAATGCTTTGCATTGTTTCTGTAATTCCATTTTCATCATATACCCAAGAAAAGGGTAAATCAGATTCAAATACATCTACTTTATTAAAAATTTCAGGTAAAGCAACAATGTAACAAGCTCCATTTACAATTGGATTCACTGAATTTTCACCATAGTATACTAATAATGCCTCATAGTTTTCACGATGTTCATGATTAACATAAAAGAATTCACTTCTAAATAAAGCCATGTCTTGACTATGAATAATTTGTTGTTCTAATACGTTAAACATACCGTTAATATTAGCAATTTTTTCATATGTTTTGCGTGACATTCTACGTGCTCCTCTCAAATTAATATAATTGATTTATTTCATTTTGATTGTTGAAGTCGTTTGAGTTGTCTAGATTGTTGCTATTGACTTGATTACTCGTTTGATCTTGCTGAACCATAGTACTATCAGATGGATTTTGTTCTGATTGTGATTGCGTAGAAGGGTTAGTATCATTATTTTGAATAGAGTTTTCATCTGTTGTGGTATCTTTTTGATTATTTTCTAACAGAAACGAATCAATAGGTGTTAACGGTACTAGATTGCCATAATGTTTAATGACTCTTTCATCCAATAAATCATTCTTATCTGTTATTTTAGATAGTCCTAAATCAGAACGCAATAAATTTGAATATTTTAATATGCTCTTAATGCTAGGGTGATAATAGTAGATACCATTTAAATAATCATTGTCACCTTTAAGTTGAGACTTTTTAAAGTCTATATTATCAGATAAATAAATTGAAGCTATCGATTTAATTTCTTCTGTTGTTAGGTTATGTTTAGCATTTTTACCTACTATTTGAACGAGTTCATCTAGTCTGTCATATGAATCTAAATTTTTTGCTTTCTGAAATAAAATTTTGATTAAATCCATTTGTCTCTCGCCACGTTTTAAATCTGAATCGTGATGACGCGTGCGTGCTACAGCCAAAGCTTCATCACCATTTAATTTGTGATACCCTTTTTTAACTTTGATTCTTCCAGTATCATCTGTGTTAGGTTCATCTAAATCATAAGGTACATCGTAATAAATACCACCTAATTTATCTACCGCTTGAACAAAGGCATCCATATTAATTCGAACATAATAGTCGACAGGGACATTAAGTGTGGCTTCAACAGTATCCATAGTAGCAATAGGACCTCCATAGGCATGTGCGTGTGTAATTTTATCGTAATAACCTACTTTAGGAATATAACTGATTGTATCACGAGGAATACTTAATAAACGGATTTGTTGTTTATTTGGACTAAGTGTTGCTAAAATCATTGAATCAGTTCTTGAATGTTCAGTCGTTTGACCATTTTTACGTCTACCTTCATTATCGTCTATCCCAAGAAATAATATTGATATAGCGTTTTTAGAAGGATTTATTTTGCTATTTCTTAAAGTAGAATGACGTTTTGCATCAGATTTATTATATGAAGATTGCAAAGCATTCTCAGAATGATGATATAAATTGACAATAAAAATGACAGGAACAACAATAAGTAATAATGTTAATAGCATCATAAAATATTTTAAAAAACGATTCATAATTATGTGCTCCTATACGTATTTATTAAAAAAATAAGTTAATAATTTAATCATACCATTTTAATATAAAAGAATAATAATTATTACTCCCATAGCCATAAATTGTATTACTAATTGGCTAAAATTACAACTTAATTTTAATATAAAAAGATAATGTTTAAAAACTTTTATTTACAATGAAGCAGGCTTGAAAATTTACTTTATCGGTCTAAAGAATGATGTAATAAAAAATAGTCGGAGTAAGATATATTAAAGATGATATTTTAGGGGGGATAATATATAATATAATTTATTGAAAGAATAAAAAATTAATAAAATAGTGTAGAGTTAATAGTTTTTATTAAATTGTAATGAGGCAGCAAATGAAAAAAAGAATAGAAATAATAACATTAATCATAGTTTTAATCATCTTAGTAACATTATTCGTTATATTCTTAATGAAAGTATATAAAACAAATCATAAAGATACAGAATATAACAAAATTAATGATAATAAAACGTATTTACAAAAAAGAGATTATCATGTATCGAAATTGCCACATTTAAAGATAATTGAAGTCGAAGAACCACATATCAAAAATATTGATGAATATTTAAAAGCAATTCATTTTAATGGGGCAGTTACAGTTCTTGAAAATGGTAAATTAAAGTTGAATAAAGGATACGGTTATCAAAATTTTCATCATAAAACTAAAAACTCACCAAATACAATGTATTTAATTGGTTCCGCACAGAAATTTACAACTGGATTAATTCTAAAAAAATTAGAAAATGAAAATAAAGTGAATATAAATGATTCTGTCACTAAATATTTACCTTGGTTTGAAACGACAAAAAAGATAACTTTAAAAGATCTAATGTTACATAGAAGTGGGCTATATAAATTTGAAGCTTCTCCTAAAACTAAAAGTCTTGATGGTGCAGTACATGCAATACAAGCAAGGGGAATTGATGAAAAATTTTATCATAAACATTTATATAATGATGCTAATTACTTAGTGCTTGCTCAAGTAATAGAAGTAGTCACACATAAACCCTATGCTGCGAATTATTATGATGATTTAGCACAACCATTTAGTTTACAACATAGTGCTTTCTTTAATGAAAAACCATATAAAAAATATATGGCTACAGGATATAAAATGATTGACGGTAAATTAACTGCTATGAAACCAAATATATTAGCTCAATATTATGGAGCGGGTAATTTATATATGACAACATATGATATGGCTCATTTAGTAAATAATTTAAAAAATAATAATATTTTTAGTGAATCAGTGTCAATACCACTGACTCAGCAATTAGGAACAACAGCATATCCTGAATCTTATCGTTACGGATTTTATGTTACACCGCAATATAACAGAATTAATGGTGTATTCTATGGACAAATATTTACCGTCTATTTCAATCAACATTATGTCATCGTACTTGCTTCAAATATAGGTGATAATTCTAAAGTAACAAATGAAAATCGAATCTCATATATTTATCATAAAATACTAAATCAACAATCTTATTATCAATAAGAGTAAAATTAAATATTAAAAGGTCGGAACATTAATTGTTTCGACCTTTAATTTTTTAAAGTATTTAAAAATATTGTTTTATAATGTTCATTTATACTTGATACGACTACAGAACAATTAGGATAGGAAGATTCAAAATCAACTACAGTAGCACCACGAGTCAGTGACCCTTGTAATTCAATTTGCACATCTGCTTCTTTAATTTCATAACTCTTAGGATCAAGTAAATAAAGAATCGTAAATGCATCATATAGTTTTATTCCTTCTTTAAAATCTTCACCGCGATAGTGTTGGAAAATATGATACAACATTTGTGTTGTGTTGTTTTTATCTTTAAGAGTGTCTAAATAAGAATGAGTAAATAATGATTGACGCGCTAAATCTAAGCCAATCATCGTTAAAGGTAAACCAGCATTAAAAACGATATGAGCTGCTTCAGGATCACAATAAATATTAAATTCAGCTAGGGGAGTAACATTACCTCTTCCAGTACTACCACCCATCATAATAATTTCTTTAACATGGTTTTTGCATTCAGGATACGTATTAAAAAGTAGAGCTATATTTGTTAAAGGGCCTAAAGTTACAAGAGTAATAGGTTCATTAGAATGACTTAATATCTCATTCATAGCTTCTACAGCATGAGAAGACGCTAAATCTGAAGTAGAAATTGTAGGGAATTGATAGCCATCCATACCACTTTCTCCATGAATATGACTAGCATCTTGTATTTCACTTATTAATGGTTGAGAAGCTCCTCTATGAATAGGGACCTCACTGTTGAAAAAGGCTTTTAATTTTAAAGCATTCGCTGTGGTTTTCTCAACACCTACATTTCCATTTACAGTAGAAATCATTTTGACATCAAATTTTGTATGAGATAATGCAAGAGCGATTGCTGCTGCATCATCTATACCTGGATCAGTATCAATAATAATAGGTAATGACATGAATACACCTCCAAAGATTTTTACTTTTTCTTATATCTATCATACACAAAGAAGTAATTAATATAAACAAAACAAAAAGCCTGTACAAGTTAAAAAACTCGTACAGGCTTTTTAAGAAAGGTAGAAATTGAATTATAAGTGACTAGAATGTCCACCTTGCATAACCCAATAAGTACCAATAACTGTGATTAAAGTAATAATAATCGCAAAGATAACTTTGGCAGATTGTAAACGTCCATCTTTACCTTCAGTTAAGTGCATGAACATTAATAATTGTAATGCAGCTTGGATGAAAGCAAAACCAAAGATAATTGTTGTTTTAGCATGGAATGTCATGTTTGTGTATAGAGTTACAAAAACTGCTAATAACGTTAAAACGATTGAAGCAATAAAGCCAACTGTATGTTTTACGATTGTGTTCATCCGCTATACACCATCCCTATCATATATACGGCAGTAAAGATGAAGATCCATACAACATCTAAGAAGTGCCAGTATAAACTTACTATAAATAATTTTGGAGCATTAAATTTATTTAATCCACGTGTTGCTACTTGGATTAATAAACAAATAATCCAACCGATACCTAATGAAACATGGGCACCATGTGTACCTAATAGGATGAAGAAACTTGACCAGTAAGAGCCTACTTTAGGTGTTACACCTTCAGAAGCATAATGTGCAAATTCATAAATTTCGAATCCGACAAATACTAAGCCAAGGATTACTGTTAAAATCATCCAAAACATCATTTTACCTTTTTCTTCTTTACGTAAGTAGTAAATTGAAATACCACAAGTATAAGAACTGATTAATAAGGCAAATGTCATGATTAGGACAAGTGGTAATTCAAACAATTCAGTTGTCAATTTACCACCGTAACCGCCCCCATGTTGCAACGTTAATAACGCTGCAAATAGGGTACCGAATAATGCAAATTCGGCTGTAAGGAAAATCCAGAAGCCAAGTTTATTCAATTGACCTTCATGCGTACGTGAATCAATAGTGTTTGTATCATGACTCATGACCTACAGCCTCCCTTTCTTTAATACGTGCTTCTCTTAAACGTGCTTCGTTTTCAGCAACTTCAGAAGCTGGAATATGATAACCGTGATCTTGTACGAAACTTTGATAAATCATAGTTCCGAAGATACCAGCTACACAAATTAGGAATGGAATGATAGATTCGAAGATTAAGAAGAAACCACCAACTAACATGAATATACCCATAAATACACCAGTATGTGTGTTGTTAGGCATATGAATGTCTTTGTAGTTATGATTGTCTAAGAAATGACGACCATGTTCTTTCATATCAACAAATGTATCATAGTCATTCCAATCTGGAGTGATTGCGAAGTTGTATTTAGGTGGAATAGCAGAAGCTGTTGACCACTCTAAAGTACGACCTAAACCATCCCAGTTATCTCCAGTTGCTTCACGTGGAGATTTAATGTGGCTGTAGATAATGCTTGCTACTAAGAATAGGAAGCCGACTGCCATCATTAATGCACCGATAGTTGAGATGAAGTTTAATAACCACCAACCATCAGATGGCATATATGTGTATAAACGACGTGGCATACCGTCTAAACCAAGAATGAATTGTGGTAAGAAACATACGTTAAATCCAATCATGAATAACCAGAATGCCCATTTATTTAATTTTTCATTTAATTTGTAACCCATCATTTTAGGATACCAGAAGATTAAACCAGCTAGACAGGCAAATACTACACCAGTAACCAATGTATAGTGGAAGTGAGCTACTAAGAAATAAGTGTTGTGATATTGATAGTCAGCTGATGCCATTGCTAACATTACACCAGTAACCCCACCTAATAAGAAGTTAGGGATAAAGGCTAATGAGAATAACATTGGTGACTCAAAAGTAATACGTCCTTTATATAATGTTAATAACCAGTTAAATAATTTAACTCCGGTAGGTACACCGATTAACATTGTTGAGATTGAGAAGAATGAGTTAATTAAAGCACCATTACCCATTGTGAAGAAATGGTGAACCCAAACTAAGAAACTTAAGAACGCGATACCAGCAGTTGCCCACACCATACTTTGGTGACCGAATAAACGTTTACGAGCAAATGTTGGAATAATTTCTGAATAAATACCAAATGCAGGCAAGATAACGATATAAACTTCAGGGTGCCCCCATACCCAGAAGAAGTTTGCCCATAACATTGGCATACCGCCATCTGCTACTGTAAAGAAATGAGTTCCGAATACTCTATCAGCTGTCATTAAAGCAAGAACAACTGTGAATACTGGGAATGCTAAAATTACGATTAATGTCGTAATAAAAGTAGTTACAGTAAACATAGGCATTTGCATAAACTTCATAGTAGGTGTTTTACATCTAAGTATTGTTACAAAGAAGTTAATACCTGTCATTAAAGTACCGATACCTGAAATTTGAATTGCTACTAAGTAGTAGTTAACTCCTGGACCAGGACTAAATTCTCCTGCTAGTGGAGCATAGTTTGTCCAACCAGCTGCTGGTGATCCACCTACGATAAATGATAGGTTAAATAAAATCATACCAACAAAGAATAACCAGAAGCTGATGTTGTTCATTACAGGGAATGCCACATCACGAGCCCCAATTTGTAAAGGAACAACAACGTTCCATAAACCGAAAACGAATGGCATAGCCATAAAGATAATCATGATAACGCCGTGCGTACTAAAAATTTCGTTATAGTGATTTGATTCCAAGAAAGTATTATCCGGAATAGTTAATTGAGTACGAAGTAATAACGCATCAATACCACCACGAACGAACATTAATACTGCACAAATTAAGTACATTAAACCGATTTTTTTATGGTCTACGGATGTGAACCATTCTTTGTATAGATATTTCCATAATTTGAAATAAGTAATTACTGCGATTAAACCGATAACTAAGAATGGGGCACCAATTTGTGCCATAGTAATCATCCAGTTACCTTTAACGAGTAATTCATCCCATGGAAAATTCATTAATGTTCACCTCCATGATCATTATCTGCTTTAGACGCATTCTCGTCTTTAGCTCCTTTATTGATTTTTTCCATTTCCTTAGCGTTGTGAGTTTCTTCATCTTTGAACTCACTATCGTAAGGGTCATCGTTGCCTAAAATCATTGGCTTCATACCATGACGAGGATAGTTGACATTTGTAACTGTTACCTTACGAGCTGGTTTTTGAGGTTTATCTGTTACATCTTTGTAAAGATCTTTTTCAGCAACGAAGTTAGGATCTTTTTGAGTATAGTTGTAACGTTTATATGCATAGAAGATATACTCTGGATCAGCTGCAGGATCGACAAATGCCATGTGAGTACCACTAAATGTTAATTCTTTATTTGGAGTACTTGGTAAGATTTGTTTATCAAACTCATCTTGGCTAATAGTTTTCTTACTTTTAGCATCTTTAACCCAAGCATCGAAATCTTTTTGGTTTACAGAGTGAACTTTAAATGTTTGGCGATAGAAACCTTCACCATTGAAGTTAGAGTTACGTCCTCTGAATGTACCAGTTTGATCGGCTGTTAAAGTCCAATTCATTGTCATGCCAGTCATGGCATATTTTTGACCACCTAATTGAGGAATCCAGAAACTAGTCATTGTATCCATAGATTGTAATTTAAATACAACTGGACGGTTTTTAGGAATAGTTAATGTATTCACTGTTTCAACCTTTTGTTCTGGATAAGCAAAGAACCATTTATATCCGGCACTAACTGCATAGACAACTAATGGGTCTTCTTTACTTTCAGGTGGTTTCTCGTAATCGTATAATGTTTTAACTGTTGGAATAGCTAAAGCAATTACGATTAAGATTGGTACCACAAACCAAATTGTTTCAATTAAAGAATTGTGGTGCATCTTACCAGATTCGTCATTTTTATTGTAACTATACTTGAAAATAAAAACAGCGAACATAGTAAGTACAACAGCAACAATAACAAGCATGAAGATGATTGAGTAAATAATCAAGAACTTCTGACTACTTGCTACTGGCCCTTTTGCATTAAACACTTCTATGTTTGAACAACCACTAAGTAAAATTAGTGTGCCAAACATAAGAAGCAACGACTTAAATTTTGACACTTTTTTGACCTCCTAATACTACAAATGTAGGGCTTACCATTAATTTTAGTTTATTACGCGATATTTACAAGACCTTATTAGAAAAAAATTACAATAATAAATAGGAAAAAACTAGTAACAATAGGAATGACGGGGAATGTAAGGTTTGTTAAAATTATGTGTCTATTCTGTGAAAAATGTCAAAAATAGAGAATTGTTCGTTACATTTGAGAAACATTATCAATTCTAGCGTTTACAATAAAAATTAAATAAAAAAGACGAGATATTCATCTCGTCTTTTTCAGAAAATTGACACATTTATTTAACTTTTATGTAACGTGTTGATGATTCTTCGGCTCCCTCTGAGTCGATGACATTATATCTTACTTTATAAGTACCTACTTTTGACGTATCTACGTGACCATCAACTGTAATTTTATGTGTTAAATCACCATCTTCTTTATCATAGGCACTAATTCCATTTAATACATTATAATCTTGACCTTTTTCAATAACAATATCGTTTACTCCTTTAAGCTGTGGAGTATGATTTGAAGTAGCTTCTGCACTTAAATTTGGAGTCACAAGAGTAGCGGAGACACCGAGAGCTGAAAGAGATTGTATGAGTTTATTCATTACGTTAACCTCCGAATGTAATAAGTCATTTGAATAATTTAACTATACTTTAATTTCTGATTTTTAACATCATACTATAGTCTTAATATAGCTTATTCAAGATTAAATTTAAATGAACTTAAGATAAATAAATATTAAATTTATGTAAAATGAAAGTTCTGTGAATTTAAAAAAATCTATATTACATTATAATAAGTATTGTACTAAAATATATTTGTAGTAAATAAATATATTTTACACATATAATTTTAAGTAGGAGTGGATTTGAATGTTAACAGAACAAGAAAAAGGAATTGTAAAAGAAACTGTTCCAGTATTACAAGAAAGAGGAACAGAGATCACTTCTTATTTTTACAATAGAATGTTTCAACAACATCCAGAGTTAAAAAATATGTTTAACCAAACTAACCAACAAAAAGGATTCCAATCTACTGCTTTAGCTCAAAGTGTATTAGCAGCTGCAGTTAATATTGAGCATTTAGAAAATATTTTGCCAGTTGTTAAAGAAATTGCATATAAACATTGTGCGTTGCAAGTACCACCAGCTGGATATGATATCGTAGGAGAAAACTTAATTGAAGCAATTAAAGCTGTTTTAGGATTAGAAGATAGTCATCCTATTATTCAAACTTGGAAAAAAGCATATCAAGAAATTGCTGATGTATTTATTCAAGTTGAAAAAGATATTTATAGTAAAATGTTATGGGAAGGTTTCCAACCATTTAAAATAGAAAAAATTGACCAACTTTCATCTGATATTAAATCCTTTACTGTAGTATCAGATAAATATGATTTAAGTCAATTTACACCAGGAGAATATATTACAGTTGATGTAAGTAGTGAAAAAATGCCTTATCGTGCAAAACGTCACTATTCAATTGTTAGTGGCGATAACAATCATTTAACTTTTGCTGTCAAACGTGATGTATCTACAGACCATGAAGGTGAAGTTTCAACTATTTTACATGATGAATTAAAAGAAGGAAATGATATTAACTTATCAGCTCCAGTAGGTCCATTTGGTGTGGTTAACCAAAATCAACCACAAGTATTTATTGGTGCGGGTATTGGTGTCACACCACTTGTTTCAATGTTTGATAAAGTAGCTGAAAATGGAAGTCATGCACAGTTTATTCAAGTAACTGGAGACGTTAACGATACACCATTCACTTCTCATTTAAAAGATATTTCAAAACGCTACGACAACGCGAAATATGAATTATATGATAGACAAGCTAAAGGTTATTTAACTAAAGAAACTCTTGAAAATTATGTGAATAATGATAGTGAAGTATATGTTTGTGGAAGTGCTAAATTTATTCAATCAGTGATTGAAGTATTAAAAGAAATAGGCGTAAGCCAAGAACATATTCATTATGAAACATTTGTTCCAAAATTAAGTGTTTCAGTATAAATGTAATATATTATTAAAAAAAGAGAGAGGCATAATTAATTTGAAATTATGTCTCTCTCTTTTTTAATAATAAACGTTTGAATTTAAATTATTCAATGCCTCTACGCATTTTTTCAGCTAATAATGTATTATTTAAAACCATCGTAATAGTTAAAGGACCTACACCGCCTGGTACTGGAGTAATAGCACCTGCAATTTCTTTTACTTCTTCAAATTCAACGTCACCTTTTAGTTTGCCATTTTCATCAGGAGTATTACCTACATCCACAATCACTGCGCCTTCTTTTACATCGTCTTTAGTAACTAATCCAGGTTTACCTACTGCACTGACGATAACATCTGCATGTTTTAAATGGCTATGCATATCTTTAGTACGTGAATGTAAGATTGTTACTGTCGCATTTGCTTGTAATAATAACTTAGACACGGGTTGACCTACAATGTGACTTCGGCCAATTACGACAGCATTTTTACCTTCTAAATCGATATCTGCATGTTTTAAAATTTCCATAATTCCTAATGGTGTACAAGGAACAAACGTTTGTTCATCAATGTATAATTTACCAATGTTTGATGGGTGAAAACCATCAACGTCTTTTTCTGGATTAATTGCTTCTAAAATTTTTTGTTCGCTAACCTGTTTAGGAAGAGGTACTTGGACTAAAATACCACTTACCGAATCATCATTATTTAAACGATCTAGTTCTTTTAATACGTCTTCTTCAGAAGTATCTTCAGCTAAATGAACAATTTCAGATATCATCCCTATTTTTTCAGCAGCTTTCTTTTTAGAATTAACATAGCTTTGACTTGCACCATCATTCCCAACTAAAATAACGGATAATTTTGGTGTATATCCCTTTTCTTTTAAAGTTTCAACTTGGTCTTGCAACCCTTGTCTATAATCTTTTGCAATATGTTTCCCATCTAAAATTTTTGCAACCACAAAAAACTCCTCCTTGTTTATTAAACATCTGTCTATAGATTAACTTTAAAGGTATAAAAACGTCAAATTTTAGCTAAAAAGCGTAAATTAAGTTAAGAAACATAGATAAAGTTCGATTTTTGATTGAAATTAAATCTTATACTTGGTATGCTATACGTGTAATATACAACTAATAAGATTTATATTTTAAACTTTGAAAGGGTGTACAAAGTGAAAGTAGCAGTCATTATGGGTAGTTCCTCAGACTGGAAGATTATGCAAGAAAGTTGTGCAATGTTAGAACAATTTGAAATACCATATGAAAAGAAAGTAGTGTCAGCACATCGTACGCCAAAGTTAATGTTTGATTTTGCAAGTGAAGCACGTAGAAACGGTTATGACGTTATTATTGCTGGCGCTGGTGGTGCAGCACATTTACCTGGGATGGTTGCTTCAATGACAACGTTACCTGTTATCGGTGTACCTATTGAATCTAAAAGTTTAAAAGGACTAGATTCACTATTGTCTATTGTTCAAATGCCTGGTGGAATTCCTGTTGCTACAACGGCAATCGGTAAATCTGGGGCTAAAAATGCTGGTATTTTAGCAGCGAGAATTTTAAGTATTGGAAATGATTCAGTTTGTAAACATCTTGAACAATATGAACAATCTTTAGTAGATAAGGTAGGCGAAATGCAAGATGAACTTCAATAGATTAAAGTTCGGAGCAACAATTGGTATTATTGGTGGAGGACAATTAGGTAAGATGATGGCACAATCTGCCCAAAAAATGGGCTTTAATGTAGCGTGTTTAGATCCTAATCCAGATAGTCCATGTAAATCAATAGCAGATGTTTTTATCACGGCAGAGTATGATGATGAAGAAGCCTTAAACAAATTGGGTCAACAATCAGATGTGATTACTTATGAATTTGAAAATATATCTGCTCAACAACTTAAGCAACTAACTCAACAATTTAACATTCCTCAAAGTTATCAAGCAATTGAATTATTACAAGATCGTTTAACTGAAAAACAAACATTAGAATCTGCAGGTACGAAAATTGTTCCTTATGTATCTTTAAAAGATGAAAAAGATTTGAATCAAGCAATTGAAACATTAAGTTATCCATTTATCGTAAAAACACGTTTTGGTGGATATGATGGTAAAGGACAAATTTTAGTGAAAAATGATTCCAATGTTGAAGAAGCTAAAGTACTTGTTTCAAAACATGAATGTGTGGCAGAAAAATTTTTAGATCTCGATCGAGAAGTATCTTTAACTGTAACGATTGGTAATCAAAAACAAATTGCTTATTTCCCACTACAAGAAAACGAGCATCGTAATCAAATACTATTTAAAACTATTATTCCAGCTAGATGCGATAAAGAGCAAGAAGCGAGAAAAGAAGTAGATAAAATAATCGAAAAAGTTCACTTTGTTGGTACTTTTACCGTGGAATTCTTTATTGATAAATCAAATCACTTATATGTAAATGAAATTGCACCGAGACCACATAACTCTGGACATTATACGATTGAAGCATGTGATTATTCTCAATTTGATACACATATCTTAGCAGTAACTGGTCAAGATTTACCTCAAGAGATTGAAATTTTAAAACCAGCTGTGATGTTGAATTTACTAGGACGCGATTTAGACTTATTAGAAGATAAATTTGGAGATCATCCTGAATGGCATGTCCACATCTATGGAAAAACAGAACGAAAACCGGATAGAAAAATGGGGCATATGACCATTCTTACAAATAATGTTAATGAAACTGAAAATGAAATGTTGAAACAATTTAAAGGGAGAGAATAATCAATGTCATTACTTTATGAAGGTAAAGCAAAAAGAGTATTTTCAACTGAAACAGTACATCAGTTGAGAGTTGAATACAAAGATGAAGTCACAGCAGGTAACGGCGCCAAAAAGGATAAGATGCAAGGGAAAGGACGTTTAAATAATCGAATTACTTCAATTATTTTCGAATATTTAAATAAACATGGCCTTGAAAGCCATTTTATTAAACAGCTTTCTGAAACTGAGCAATTAGTTAAAGAAGTAAAGATTATACCACTAGAAGTAGTTGTAAGAAATATTGCGACAGGTTCTATTACGAAACGTTTAGGTTTTGAAAAAGGCCATGTATTTGATGAACCACTTGTAGAGTTCTTTTATAAAAATGATGATTTAAATGATCCATTGATTACTGATGATCATGTCAAATTACTTCATATTGCTAATGATGAGGAAATTAAGACATTAAAAGATATGGCTAAAAATATTAATAAAGTATTAATTCAATTAATGAATGAAATGGATTTAAGATTAGTAGATTTTAAAGTTGAATTTGGAAAAACAGAAAATGGTGATATTTTATTAGCGGATGAAATTTCACCAGATACTTGTCGTATTTGGGATAAATATTCAGATACGAATTTCGATAAAGATGTATATAGAAATGATACTGGTTCTTTAATAGATACGTATCAAACATTTTTGGATAAATTGGAGGAACTAAAATAATGAAAACAATTGAACTTCACATTACATTACAACCACAGGTATTGGATACACAAGGTCAAGCATTAAATCGTGCTGTGCATGACTTAGGTTATAAACAAGTTAATGACATTAGAGTAGGTAAAGTATTATATATGACTGTTGATGAAGCTACAGATGAAGCAGTAAATAATATTATTACGACATTAAGCGAAAAGTTATTTGCTAATACGGTTATTGAAGAATATAGTTATAAAATTGTTGATGAAAAGGAGAATGCATAATATGAAATTTGCAGTTCTCGTTTTTCCAGGATCTAACTGTGATAGAGATATGTATAATGCAGCTATTAAAACAGGTGCAGAAGCTGAATATGTAGATTATCGTGAAACATCTTTAAAAGGTTTTGACGGGGTATTAATTCCAGGTGGTTTTTCATTTGGTGACTATTTACGTTCAGGGGCTATGGCAAGTGTCGCTCCAATTATTAGCGAAGTGAAACGTTTTGCCAGTGAAGGTAAGCCCGTTTTAGGTGTATGTAATGGATTCCAGATCTTAACTGAGATAGGACTATTACCCGGCGCCTTATTACATAATGATTCACATCTATTTATTAGCAGAAATGAAAAACTGAAAATTGTTAATAATCAAACTCCTTTTACTAATTTATATGGAGAAAATGAAATTGTTGTTTATCCTGTAGCACATGGAGAAGGACATTATTATTGTACAGATGATATGTACAATGAATTAGTTGAAAATAATCAAATTATTTTAACATATGAAGATAACCCGAATGGGTCTCATGAACATATTGCAGGTATTGTAAATAAAGCAGGCAATGTATGTGGAATGATGCCTCATCCTGAAAGAGCACTTGAAACACTTCTTGGTACAGACAGTGGTGTTAAATTATTCGAAGCAATGGTAAATAGTTGGAGGGAACAAAATGTCTAAGTTTATCGAACCTAGTATTGAAGAAATTAAACTTGAAAAACTATATCAAGACATGGGTTTAAGTGATGAAGAATATAATAAGGTACGTGAGATTTTAGGAAGAGAGCCTAACTTTACAGAAGTAGGTATTTTCTCAGTCATGTGGAGTGAACATTGCTCTTATAAACATTCTAAACCTTTCTTAAAGCAATTCCCGACAACTGGCGAGCATGTCCTTATGGGACCAGGTGAAGGTGCTGGAGTTGTAGATATTGGTGATAATCAAGCGGTAGTTTTCAAAGTAGAATCTCACAATCATCCTTCAGCAATCGAACCTTATCAAGGTGCAGCTACTGGTGTAGGAGGTATCATCAGAGATATCGTATCGATTGGAGCAAGACCCATTAACCTACTAAATAGTTTGCGATTCGGTGAATTATCAGTAAAACAAAATCAACGTTTATTAAAAGGCGTTGTCCGTGGTATTGGTGGTTACGGTAATTGTATTGGTATACCAACTACAGCAGGAGAAATCGAATTCGATGAACGTTACGATGGAAATCCGCTTGTCAATGCAATGTGTGTAGGTGTTATCGATCACGATATGGTACAAAAAGGTACTGCTAAAGGTGAAGGAAATTCAGTCATTTATGTAGGCCTTAAAACTGGACGTGATGGTATTCATGGTGCCACATTTGCATCTGAAGAATTAACTGAAGAAAGTGAAAGTAAACGACCTTCAGTACAAATTGGTGACCCATTTGTAGGTAAAAAATTAATGGAAGCCACACTTGAAGCAATCACATTTGATGAACTTGTAGGTATCCAAGATATGGGAGCAGCAGGTCTTACCTCTTCTTCATCAGAAATGGCTGCTAAAGGCGGTAGTGGATTAGTACTGTATCTAGATCAAGTCCCAACACGTGAACCAGGAATCTCACCATATGAAATGATGTTATCTGAAACACAAGAAAGAATGTTACTTGTTGTTGAAAAAGGAACAGAACAAAAGTTCTTGGACTTATTTGATAAACATGAACTTGATAGTGCAGTAATTGGTGAAGTAACGGATACTGACCGCTTCGTTCTTAAATACGAAGATGAAGTGTATGCAGATATTCCTGTTGATGCACTAGCTGATGAAGCACCTGTCTATATTTTAGAAGGTGAAGAAAAAGAATATAATACCTCAAAAAATGATTATAGTGAGATCAATGTACAAGATGTATTTAAGAAATTATTAAAGCATCCAACAATTGCTTCGAAACATTATTTATATGAACAATACGATCAACAAGTAGGTGCTAATACCATTATTAAACCTGGACTACAATCATCTGTAGTAAGAGTTGAAGGAACAAATAAAGCCATTGCTTCAACTATTGATGGTGAAGCTCGATATGTATTTAATCAACCTTACGAAGGTGGGAAAATGGTTGTGGCAGAAGCTTATAGAAATTTAATTGCTGTAGGCGCAACACCATTAGCTATGACAGACTGTTTAAATTATGGTTCTCCAGAAAAGAAAGAAATTTACCAACAATTGATTGATTCTACAAAAGGAATGGCAGAAGCTTGTGAAGTATTAAAAACACCGGTAGTATCAGGAAACGTTTCTTTATATAACGAAACTAGAGGAACTTCTATTTTCCCTACACCAGTAGTAGGAATGGTAGGACTCATTGAAGATATTCAATATTTAAATGATTTCCATCCAGAAACAGGGCATACATTATATCTTGTAGGAGAAACAAGAAATGATTTTGGTGGAAGTCAAATTGAAAAACTTTTATATAGTAAAGTCAATCATGAGTATGAAGAAATTGATTTAGGTGATGAAGTGGCAAAAGGCGAAGCAATAAAAACATCTATTAGAAATGGAATTGCTTCTCATGTACAAACTGTAGGTAAAGGCGGTTTACTTATTACGCTTGCTAAAATAAGTGCTTATTATAATTTAGGATTAGAAGCAAAAGTAGAACTCTCTGATGCACAATTATTTAGTGAAACACAAGGACGTTATGTCGTTGCAGTCAAAGAAGGACAAACACTAGATGTCGATGGAGCTATTAAAATTGGTGAATTAACAGATGTTGATGAATTTAAAGTATCTAATACTACATCTACAATTACAGAAAAAGTCTCAGATATTAAAGCAATTTGGGAAGGAGCTATTTCAGAATGTTTAACTACAGTGGATTAAACGAAGAATGCGGTGTCTTTGGCATTTGGAATCATTCAGAAGCAGCTCAGTTAACTTATATGGGATTGCATAGTTTACAACATAGAGGGCAAGAAGGTGCAGGGATTGTAGTTTCTGATGAAGATACTCTAAAGGGTGAACGTGGTTTAGGTTTACTTACTGAAGCCATTAAAGAACCACAACTTAATAAACTAAAAGATGGCAATCATGCTATTGGACATGTTCGTTATGCGACATCAGGAAATAAAGGTATCGAAAATATCCAACCATTTTTATATCATTTCTACGATATGAGTGTCGCAATTTGTCATAATGGTAATTTAATTAATGCACAAACTTTAAGACAATACCTTGAAAAACATGGTGCCATTTTCCACTCATCTTCTGATACTGAAGTGATTATGCATTTAATTCGTCGTAGTAAAGCTCCTACATTTGAAGAGGCGCTAAAAGAAAGTTTACGACAAATTAAAGGTGGATTTACTTTCGCGATATTGACTAAAGACGCTTTGTATGGTGCTGTTGATCCAAATGCGATTCGTCCTCTAGTAGTTGGTAAGATGCAAGATGGAACATACATTTTAGCTAGTGAAACATGTGCCATAGATGTGCTAGGAGCAGAATATGTCCAAGATATTCATGCTGGAGAGTATGTTGTCATTAATCACAATGGCATTGAAGTAAAATCATATACAAGTCACACTAACACAGCTATTTCAGCAATGGAATATATTTACTTTGCGCGTCCAGATTCAACAATTGCTGGAAAAAATGTGCATGCAGTTCGTAAAGTTTCTGGTAAAAAATTAGCTCAAGAAAGTCCGGCTCAAGCAGATATGGTTATCGGTGTTCCAAACTCATCATTATCTGCAGCTAGTGGCTATGCTGAAGAGATTCAATTACCTTATGAAATGGGGCTTGTGAAAAACCAATATGTCGCACGAACTTTTATTCAACCTACACAAGAATTACGTGAACAAGGAGTACGCGTTAAGCTATCGGCAGTGAAAGATATTGTAGAAGGTAAAGACATTATTTTAGTTGATGACTCTATTGTAAGAGGAACAACAAGTAAACGTATTGTCAAAATGCTTAAAGATGCTGGAGCAAATAAAATACATGTACGTATAGCTTCTCCAGAATTTATGTTCCCTAGTTTTTATGGAATTGATGTGTCTACTACTGCTGAATTGATTTCTGCTAGTAAATCTCCAGAAGAAATTTGTGAGTATATTGGTGCAGATTCTCTTGCATATTTAAGTGTTGAAGGTCTTATAGAATCAATTGGATTAGATTTTGATGCACCATATAGTGGATTATGTGTAGAAAGTTTTACAGGAGATTATCCAGCAGGTCTATTTGACTATGAAGAAAACTATTTAAATAATTTAAGTACACGTCAAAAAGAATATATTGATAATCATAAACATTATTTTGATAGAGAGGGAAATATACATGTCTAAAGCTTATGAACAATCAGGTGTTGATATTCATGCAGGTTATGAAGCGGTAGAAAGAATGTCTAGTCATGTTCAACGTACAATGCGTAAAGAAGTACTTGGTGGATTAGGTGGATTTGGTGCGACTTTTGATTTATCCCAGCTTAATATGAAAGCGCCAGTATTAGTCTCTGGTACAGATGGTGTAGGAACAAAATTAAAGCTTGCCATTGATAATAATAAGCATGACACGATTGGTATTGATGCAGTTGCCATGTGTGTAAATGATATTCTTACAACGGGCGCAGAACCGCTATATTTTTTAGATTATATAGCAACAAATAAAGTTGTTCCGGAAGTGATAGAGCAAATTGTAAAAGGTGTGAGTGATGGTTGTGAAGCTACTCATACTGCTCTTATTGGTGGAGAAACAGCCGAGATGGGTGAAATGTATCACGAAGGAGAATATGACTTAGCAGGTTTTGCTGTAGGGGCAGTCGAAAAAGATGAATATATTGATGGATCTGAAGTAGAAGAGGGACAAATTATCATTGGTTTAGCTTCTAATGGAATTCATTCTAATGGGTATAGTTTAGTAAGAAAGTTAATTCAAGAATCCGGAATTAATTTGAATGATTCATTTGATGGAAGTACTTATCTTGATACATTTTTAGCTCCGACTCAATTGTATGTGAAACCTATTTTAACTTTAAAAGAAAAAGTTAAAATCAAAGGCATGAATCATATTACTGGTGGCGGATTTTATGAAAATATACCTAGAGGCTTACCTAACGGGTTAGCAGCTAAAATTGATACACAATCCTTCCCAACACCAAAAGTATTTGAATGGTTACAACAACAAGCTGACATTGAAACGAGTGAAATGTATAACGTTTTTAATATGGGCATAGGCTATACTGTCATTGTAAATAAAGAAGATGTATCTAAAGCACTTGATATCTTAAAAGAACAAGATATTGCTGCATATCAAATAGGGGAAATTGTTAAAAGTAATGATGCACCGATTTATCTTGAGGGGGTATAGATATGACTAAGGTGGCTATATTTGCCTCTGGATCAGGAAGTAACTTCGAAAATATTGTATCTAAAGTTGATAAGGGGCACCTTAATAATATAGAAATTACTTCTTTGTATACAGATCATCACGATGCTTATTGCATTGAGCGTGCAAAACAGTTGAAAGTGATGGTTCATATTAATGAACCTAAAGACTTTGAAAACAAAGCAGAATATGAACAAAAATTAATTCAACTTCTTCATAGTGAAGAGGTGGAGTGGATTATCTTAGCAGGTTATATGAGATTAGTGGGACCAGACTTATTAAATGCTTATGAAGGTAAAATATTGAATATTCATCCTTCATTATTACCAAAGTACAAGGGGAAAGATGCAATTGGTCAAGCATTTAATAGTGGGGATAAGGAAACAGGTTCAACAGTTCACTATGTAGATAGTGGAATGGATACGGGAGAAATAATTGAACAACGAAAATGTGATATAAAACCGGACGATACAAAAGAAGCGTTAGAAGAACGTGTGAAACAATTAGAATATGAACTTTATCCAAGTGTAATAGCTAAAGTTATTAAATAAGGAGCATAGTTAATCATGAAAAAAGCAATTATTAGTGTTTCAAATAAAAGTGGAGTCGTGGAATTTGCTAAATCATTAACGCAATTAGATTATGAATTATATTCAACGGGTGGTACAAAACGTGCTTTAGAAGAAGCTAATGTAACTGTTAAATCTGTATCAGAGTTGACGCAATTCCCTGAAATTATGGATGGTCGTGTAAAAACGTTACATCCAGCAGTACACGGTGGTATTTTAGCAGATCGTAATAAACCTGAACATTTAGAACAATTATCAGAACAACACATTGATTTAATTGATATGGTTGTGGTCAACTTATATCCTTTCCAACAAACTGTAGCTAATCCAGATGTAACTGAAGATGATGCAATTGAAAATATCGATATTGGTGGTCCAACTATGTTACGTGCTGCAGCCAAAAATTTTAAACATGTAACAACCATTGTCCATCCATCTGATTATAATGAAGTCATTCAACGAATTAAAGAACATCGACTTGATGAATCATACCGTAAGTCATTAATGATTAAAGTATTTGAACATACAAATGAATATGATCATGCAATTGTAAGTTTCTTCAAAGGAGATAGTGAAGAATTACGATATGGTGAGAATCCTCAACAATCAGCACGTTTTGTTCGTACTTCTAATAGTAAACATACTATTGCTGGTGCGAAACAATTACATGGTAAGGCATTGAGTTTTAATAATATTAAAGATGCAGATTCAGCATTAGCATTAGTGAAAAAATTTAAAGAACCAGCTGCCGTTGCAGTTAAACACATGAATCCATGTGGTGTAGGTATTGGCACTGATATTGAAACTGCATTTAAACATGCGTATGATGCAGATAATCAGTCTATCTTTGGTGGGATCATTGCACTCAATAGAACAGTTACCAAAGATTTAGCGGAAACGTTACATTCTATTTTCTTAGAAGTTGTCATTGCACCAAAATTTGATAAAGAAGCTTTAGATATTTTAACTCAAAAGAAAAATATTCGCTTATTAGAAATTGATATGACAATTGATAATCGTGAAGAAGAATTTGTTTCAGTCTCAGGTGGATATTTGGTTCAAGATAAAGATAATTACGAAGTGTCTAAAGAAGAAATGAAGGTTGTTACAGACGTTGAACCTACCGATGCTCAGTGGGAGGCAATGCTTCTAGGATGGAAAGTTATTCCATCAGTGAAAAGTAATGCAATCATTTTAAGTAATAATAAACAGACAGTTGGAATTGGTGCAGGACAAATGAATAGAGTAGGTGCAGCTAAGATTGCATTAGAGCGCGCAATTGAAATAAATGACAATGTAGTAATGATTTCTGATGGCTTCTTCCCAATGGATGATACTGTTGAACTTGCTGCAAAACATGGTATTAAAGCTATTATTCAACCAGGCGGTTCAATTAAAGACCAAGATTCGATTGATATGGCTAACAAACATGGTATTGCTATGGTTACTACTGGTATGCGTCATTTTAAACACTAATTTAAAATAATTGAGAGAATAGAGGGAGAAAAGAAATGAATGTTTTAGTTATAGGTGCAGGCGGTCGTGAACATGCATTAGTATCAAAATTACATCAGTCGCCACTTATTGAAAAACTTTATGCTATTCCTGGAAATGATGCAATGACTCATTTAGCTGAAATACACACTGAAATTGCTGAAACCGACCATGAGGCTATTTTACAATTTGTCCACCAACATCATATAGAATGGGTGATTATTGGTCCAGAACAACCATTGATAGATGGTTTATCTAATAAATTGAGAGACAATCATGTTAAAGTCTTTGGTCCTAACAAAGAAGCAGCCCAAATTGAGGGTTCTAAATCTTTTGCTAAAAGGTTAATGGAAAAATATGATATTCCAACTGCTGATTATAAAGAAATAGACAATAAAACTGAAGCACTTAATTATGTAAATGAATGCGAATTACCTATTGTAGTCAAAAAGGATGGGTTAGCTGCTGGTAAAGGCGTAATTATTGCTAATACACGAGATGAAGCAATTGAAGCGGTAGAAGTGCTATATCCACAAGAAGATGGAAAAGTTGTCTTTGAACAATTTCTTGAAGGAGAAGAATTCTCATTAATGACATTCATTAATGGTGATTATGCAGTTCCTTTTGACTGTATTGCTCAAGATCATAAACGTGCCTATGATAATGACGAAGGTCCTAATACTGGTGGGATGGGCGCTTATTGTCCTGTTCCTCATATTTCAAATGACGTTTTAGAACGTACAAACAAAGATATTGCTCAACCAATTGCTAGAGCGTTAAAAGAAGAGGGTTATGACTATTTTGGTTTACTTTATATAGGTGCAATTTTAACTAAGGAAGGTCCTAAAGTTATTGAATTTAATGCACGATTTGGTGATCCAGAAGCGCAAGTATTGTTAAGTCGTCTAGAAAGTGACTTGATGGCACAAATCGTTGCTCTAGACCGTAAAGAACCTATTCGTTTTCAATGGATTAACGATTATGTGGTAGGAGTAATGCTTGCTTCGAAAGGCTATCCTGGGTCATATGATAAAGGTGCAGAGGTTTCAGGCTTTGAATTAAATAACCATTATTTCGTTAGTGGTTTGAAAAAAGAAAATGATACATTTCTTACATCTGGCGGACGAGTTGTATTAGCCATTGGAAAAGGAAAAACTATTCAACAAGCACAAAAAGATGCTTATGGAAATGTAGAAAAAATTAAGAGTGATCAACTATTTTATCGTAAAGATATTGGAAATAAAGCGCTCAAATAAACTAAAAATAATAGCCCATAGATGACATTCATCTATGGGTATTTTATAATGCTAGGGCTTAATATACTAGCAAGATTAATTTACTGTGTTTTTGAAACTGTTTTTATCTTTGAACTCAATCTTTACTTTAGTTTGTTTTATGTTATATATATTATTCTAACATTTCTGAAACACGAGCATCTTTAATACCAGTGATTGGAAAATATTGAGATAAATAAAAAGCAATAATAAGTAAAGCAATTGTCATACCAACAAAAAGAATATCTTTGTATGAGAAAGGTGCTTTATAATAATAAGTCCGAGGCCCATCTTTAAATCCTTTTGATTCCATAGCTACTGATAATTGATGTGCACGACGTATGTTTTGGCTTAAGACTGGAATAAGTAAGTGTTTTATACGTTTAAATCCACGATAATTGGAAGCATCAATCATTTGGTAACGCATTTTTAAAGAACGTCTTAATTGGATAAATGATGTGAAAATAAGTGGTACCATACGAATAGCAGCCATAAATGCATAGGCGATTTTAGGTTTTACTTTTAAATGTTGCATTAAACTATAGAAAATCATTACAATTTGTGATGTTAATGCAATTAACACACCGAACATTGAAACTGTAATTGTTCTTAAAGATAAGTGAAGACCTCTTACAATGCTCTCAGTACTAATATGAATAATTCCCCATTCAAATAACATATGTGTACCATCACCATATAAAATCATGAATAATGATGATAGCAAGGCAAAGAGAATGGTTGCTGATAAAAATGCAGCAATGACTTTAAAAGCTGTACCATTAAAAGATAATAAAAATATAAACATCAATAAAGTAATATAAATCATATAATCAAAATTATGTACAAAAATGATAAAAATAAATAATAAAACTCCAAGAATTAATTTCGTAATAATGTTTACATCATCTACAAATGTATGACGCTTTTTCCAACGTTCAAACATTTGATTCACCTGCCATTTCTAAAAGCTTATGATTTTCTACGACAAGTCGACGTGTTGGATAACGATGAATAATTTCAGAGTCATGCGTCACCATTACGATAGTTTGTCCTTGTTTTACACGTTCTTCAAACAGCTTAATCAATTGAAATGTATTATGACTATCAAGTCCAAATGTTGGCTCATCTAATAAAACAATTTCAGCTTTTGAACTTAAAGCAGTTGCTACGCTTAATCGGCGTTTCTGACCTGTAGATATTTCAAAAGGATGATGATGTTTAACTTTTTCTAAATGTAAAAGTTTCAAAAGATGTTCAGTTTCTTCTTTCGATTTTGCTTTATCAAGATGATTATAATGAATATTAATTTCGTCATAAACTGAATTAGTAATAAACTGAAGTTCAGGATTTTGGTATACAAGATACATATTTTGAGCAGCATCTTTAATTTTCTTCAGTAATCGGTTCTCATAAAACATTGTACCGTTGTATTTCACTAATTGCATCATAGATTCAAGTAAAGTAGTTTTGCCAGCTCCATTTTTTCCAGTAATTGTAATCCATTCTCCAGGATGAATATTTAGTTCTGAAACTTCAAATAGTGTATTTTTACTGCGAATTATTTGTCCGTTTTGAAATTTAAAAAGTGTTTTAGAAGTCTGTGGTGTTAAATCTGTTCGTATAGGCGCATAATCCCATGCATGAGGGTGCCATACGCCAAATTCAGTAAGTAACGATTCACAATGTTTGAGTATGTATTCAGGTGTATTATCAGCTATAATTTCTCCATCATAGTTCATTAATATGACTCGATCTACATGATGCCAAATATGTTCCACTTTATGTTCTACAATTAATACCGTTTGATCAGTCCATAATTGAATGAGTCGTTGCCATAAGTCAGCAGTTGCTTGTACATCTAACATAGCTGTAGGTTCATCTAAAAAGAGTGTATCAGCTTTCTGTAAAATCGTTTCAACGATAGCAAGCTTTTGTTTCATACCACCACTTAAATTATTTACGAAAGTTGAATTATCCACATCTAAATCTACAGACGCAAGTGCTTTTTTAATTTGTTCATCCATGTCTTCTCTTGGCACTTTTTGATTTTCTAAGACGAAAGCTAATTCTTCGTAAACTTTTGGCATACAAAATTGTGTATCTGGGTCTTGAAAAATAACCCCCGAATTAGGATCAATGTCTAGTTCATCATATTTCATCGGTAATTCTATAAGATTAGGAACAATGCCACTAAGGACATTAAGCAATGTGCTTTTACCAGATCCTGAAGGACCTAGTAAAAGCACTTTTTCTTTATCTTTAATTTCTATATTTAGATTATCGAAAATTTTTCGATCACCATTTGGATATTTTAGACGTAAATTTTTGACTTTTAACACAATCATTTCCCCTTATAAGTTGTCGTAATCTTTTTGAGAGGCAGGACGGAATAATTTAGTTACTCCAGTTTGATCTAAGGCTTTTACAATTAAATAAGAGAGTATACCAGACAGTACAATACCACTAATAGCACGGAAAATGATGAAAAGTAGTAAGTTCCAACCCGCAACTTCGTTTAGATAGCCATAAAAATAATCTACAGGGAAAGATACTAATGCTGTTACTAAACCAGCTAACATTGCTACCATTAAAGAACGTGATTTGTATTTAAAGATAGCAAACACAACTTCACATGCTAGACCTTGTAAAATTGCATATACTATAGTAGGAATATCAAATTTCCCCATAACAATAGTTTCACCTGCACCAGCAGCAAATTCAGCAATTAATGCAATACCTGGTTTAGGAATAATTAAGTAAGCTACAATAGCAGCCATAAACCAAATACCGTATGTAAGTTGTTCTAGATGTATACCAGCTACTTGAGCTAAATTATATGGCAACCACCATAAGTTATAAATGATTGCAAAAATAACAGCAATCAGCACAGTAACTAGAATTTCTGAAAGCTTTAAACCTTTAGACATAAAATAGTTCCTCCTAAAAAAACGCACAACCCTTCGTAGAAAAGTTGTGCGTAAATTTAAATAAAAATGCTATTGATTATTAAAAACATGATTTATTTAAGTTAACACTTTCCTACGCTAGTTTTTAACTAGATCAGGTTCAAAGGGTTTGAGGTTAAGCCTCATCTCAGTGCTATACACCCCTAGTGCATTTATATTTTATTTATTTTAAATGTATGACTTTTAATAGTAGATGTCAAGATGCTTTTAATCTATATTTAATTAAAAATAAATTATAATTAAACAGTTTACATATTTAACAATTAAAATGTAATTAGTTCTAAAAATAATGAAAGAAAGTAGGATAGATTTATTTCCAACTCAGCCATCGATAGCCAATATATTAAAAATACCTGAGACAGCTTGTATGTCTCAGGCTTATTCATTAAATATTCTTAATGATGACATAAATAAGAAAATTAGTCTAATGTATTTTGAACATCTTGTTTAGTTTGTTCAATATCATCAGTTTTTTCTTCTTTTTGTTCTTTTAATTTTTCTTCATATTCTTTTGCTTTTTTTGCATCTTCATGTGTCATAGGACAACTCTCCTTTTTCATAGATTACTTTACAAAATTAATATACCCAATTAATAAAAGAATAAACTTCATCTCAGTCTAGAGAAGTATTTTATTTTTTATTAAAGACAAGAATAGAAAGTTCATATATAATTAATTTTGAGGTGAACTGTATGTCTTTTCTTAAGAAACACGCCGAGATTATCTATAGTTACTTGATCGGTATCGTTTCACTCTTCACAGGTCTCATTATCTTAATCAATTTGCCTTTAATCCATAAACTAAAAGATAAAGATAAAATTGATTTAAAAATACATAATATATGGGACTTTCTTAATGCATTTTTTAGTGAAATAATTAGAGTGATGAGTAGATTCATAGGCAACTTTCCAGTTGTAAGTGCAGTCATAATTATTCTATTTGGTATTCTAGTCATATTGATTGGATATACGTTATTTAGAACAACCAAATACGATTACGACATCTCAATTTTCTTTTTAGTTATTGGTATTTTATACTTCCTCATTACAATTACATTGATGACTCAAGTATATGGTTTTTGGGCAATTATATTCATTATTCCATTTGTGATTCATACAGGATATATTGTTTATAAAGATGAATTGTATCAAGAAAATAGAAAAGTTCATTATTTATGGATTATTATTTCATATGGAATAAGTTACTTGATTACTCAACTGTCATTGTATGGCAAAATCGATGCAAATGAGATTGAGCCTATTGATATTTTAAGTGTAAATACATTCTTCATCATTATGTGGTTATTAGCTCAAGCGGCAATTTGGAATTTCTTATTCTTACGCCGTGCGTTACCTTTAACAAAAGAAGAATTAGGGGAAGAAGAGCCTGAATTATCAAGAACTCAAAAAGGAAACGTTTCGACTCAATCAAAAGTTCATTTTAAACAACTTCAAGATAAAACATCAGAATATGCACGTAAGACAAGAAGAAGTGTAGATTTAGATAAAATTAGATCTAAACGCGATAAATTTAAAAGTAAATTTAAAAATATCGTAGATATAGAAGAAGATGATATTCCTAAGTGGATGAGACGTCCTAAATGGATTAAACCAGCATATGTGGAAATTTTCTGTGGTTTTATCTTATTCTTATTTACATTTATAGAATTTAATAATAGAAATGCTCTATTTGTATCTGGAGAATGGGAATTATCACAAACTCAATACGTGATTGAATGGATTACACTGTTAATATTACTCTTTATTATTATCATTTACATTGCGACGACATTTACTCATTTTTTAAGAGGCAAATTTTACTATTTACAGTTGTTTATGATTAGTATTCTATTCTTCAAATTGCTTACTGAATTTATTAATATAATGATTCATGGTCTATTACTTTCAATATTTATTACACCTACATTAATTATTATGTTAATACCTGTAATTATAGCATTTTCGTTGCAATTAAAAGAAAAACCATAATCTGAGTAAGGGAGTGGAACAGAATTCATTTTTGAATTCAGTGTTCCACTTCTTTTTTTAATTTAATATTTAGGTGAAGAATTTTAAATTTGTTAAAATAGTAGAGTAGATTACAATAGATTCGTTACAAAATTAAAATAGGAGAAATTAAAATGAAAATAGCAACTTTAAATAAAGGCAAAGAAACTAAATATTTAAATCAATATCCTTTAGTTGAAGAAGAAGATATTTTTCAACACGATCATTTAAAAGAAGGTGACTTGTTTAATATAGTTACTGAAAATAACCAATATATTGCAACAGCTTATGTAGGACGTCAACATAAAGGATTAGGATGGGTAATCACATATAGCCAAGAAGAAGATATCAATATTACTTTCTTTGAAAATTTATTTAAAAAAGCGCTAGAAGAAAGAGAGTATTACTATAATATAGAAGGAACTAATGCTTTTAGACTATTTAACGCTGAGGGAGATGGCGTTGGAGGTTTAACTATTGATAATTACAATGGACATCTACTTATTCAATGGTATTCAAAAGGAATTTACAAGTTTCGTTATATAATTATTGAAGCAATAAAAAAAGTATTTAAATTTGAATCAGTTTTTGAAAAAATGCGCTTTAAAGATACGGAGTATACAGGAGGACATGTACTTGGAAAAACTCCGGAATTTCCAATAGTTATTGAAGAAAATTTTACATTTTACAATGTTGATTTAAACGATGGATTAATGACAGGAATATTTTTAGATCAAAAAGAAGTTCGTAAAAAATTACGTGATTATTTTGCCGAAAATAGAAGTATTTTAAATTTATTTAGTTATACGGGCGCGTTTTCAGTGGTAGCATCTAAAAATGCTAAAGTTACAACAAGTGTAGATTTAGCTAATCGTTCTCGTACATTAACTGAAGAAAATTTTGGGTTAAATGGTGTAGACCCTAAAAGTCAATATATCTATGTCATGGATACATTTGATTTTTATAATTATGCAGCACGTCATGGAAAACAATATGACACAATAGTCATTGATCCACCTAGTTTTGCGCGTAATAAAAAGAAAACTTTTTCAGTGCAAAAAAATTATGATGATTTAATTAATGGTGCTTTAGATGTTTTAGCACCAGATGGTACATTGCTTCTATGTACAAATTCAAGTGCTTTTTCTTTAAAAGCATTTAAAAATGTAATTAAGAAAACATTGGAACAAGCTAACGTAGAATATGAAATAGAAGAAGTCATGGGATTACCAAAAGACTTTAAAACACATCCACATTATAAACTTTCTAAATATTTAAAAGCTGTATTCATAAATATTAAGCATTAAAGTACTGAAATAGGGTATTAAATGTATATTGAAAATATTATGAAAAACGAAAGGTGAGTCAGTAAGTGGGTATTATTCATAAAATTACAAATGGAGTTACTGATAAAGTTGGTAAAAAGGTCTTAGATATAGAAGAAATTAACGAAAAAGATATCTTACCTAAAAATGAAGAAGAAATTGCACAACGTAGAGAAAAAGCTAAAGCTGTTGTTAAGAAAAAATCTTTATTATCTTCAGGGATGAGTGTTGTGCCAATTCCAGGATTAGACTTTGGTGTAGATATCAAATTGATGAAAGATATTATTGAAGATATTAATAAAATTTATGGTCTTGATCAAAAACAAGTCAATTCTCTTGGTGAAGATGTTAAAGAACGTATTTTATCAGCAGCAGCAATTCAAGGTAGTTCAATGATTGGTGAAAAAGTAACTAGTGGTGCTTTGAAATTAATTATTAGAGATGTTGCTAAGCGTACAGCAGCAAAACAAACAAAATGGTTCCCAATAGTGGGACAAGCTGTTTCAGCTTCAATTAGTTACTACTTTATGAATAAATTAGGTCAAGATCATATAGAAAAATGTGAAAAAGTTTTACGTGATATTATTTAATTTTTTAAAAATGTAGTATAATAAAAGGGAAGAAATTTATATATAACATTAGAAAATTGACTAACATAACGCTATACCTATTATAAGTAATCAAACTTTGTTTGATTACTTATATAATGATTGCTACTTTATTAATATAAGTGTATTTTTCTATAATAATTCAATTATATAAGAATTGAATTCAGTTATATATTTTGGTAGTGTTAGGGTATAAATTTTTATGTTAGATAATAAGAAAATTAATTTTCTAACTTACGGAGGAGAAATAGATTATGGAACAAAAATCATATGTAATTGTTGACGAAACTGGAATTCATGCACGCCCAGCTACAATGTTAGTGCAAACTGCATCTAAATTTGATTCAGATATTCAATTAGAATATAACGGTAAAAAAGTAAATTTAAAATCAATTATGGGCGTTATGAGTTTAGGTGTAGGTAAAGATGCTGAAATCACTATCTATGCTGATGGAAGCGATGAACAAGATGCAATTCAAGCTATCAGTGAAGTTTTATCAAAAGAAGGTTTAACAGAGTAATTATGTCTAAATTAATTAAAGGTATTGCAGCTTCTGATGGAGTTGCAATTGCCAAAGCATATTTACTAGTAGAACCTGATTTATCATTTACAAATGAGAAAATTACTGATACTGATGCTGAAATTAAAAAGTTCAGAAATGCTTTAGAAGCTTCCAAAATTGAATTAACAAAAATTAGAAATAATGCTGAAAAATCAATAGGTGCAGATAAAGCTGCTATTTTTGATGCACATTTACTTGTACTTGATGACCCAGAATTAATTCAGCCAATTGAAGATAAAATTGCGAATGAGAAAGTCAATGCTCCAGAAGCATTAAATGAAGTTACGACTCAATTCATTACTATTTTTGAATCTATGGATAATGAATATATGAGAGAACGTGCAGCAGATATTCGTGACGTTTCTAAGCGTGTACTTGCTCATCTTTTAGGCGTGGAGTTACCAAATCCTAGTATGATTGATGAAAGTGTAGTTATTATAGGAAACGATTTAACACCATCTGATACTGCACAATTAAACAAAGAGTTTGTTCAAGGTTTTGTTACAAATATTGGTGGACGTACAAGTCATTCTGCAATTATGAGCCGTTCATTAGAAATTGCAGCCGTGGTTGGTACTAAATCGATTACTCATGAAGTAAAACAAGGAGATATGGTTATTGTTGACGGTATTACTGGTGACGTTATCATAGATCCAACTGAAGACGAACTCATTGCTTATCAAAATAAACGTGAGCGTTTCTTTGAAGATAAAAAAGAATTACAAAAACTTCGTGATGCCGAAACTGTAACTGTTGACGGTGAACATGCAGAATTAGCTGCTAATATTGGTACACCTGATGATTTATATGGTGTTATGGAAAATGGCGCTGAAGGAATTGGTCTTTATAGAACAGAATTTTTATATATGGGTAGAGATCAAATGCCAACTGAAGACGAACAATTTGAAGCGTATAAAAAAGTTTTAGAAACTATGAAAGATAAACGCGTTGTTGTACGTACTTTAGATATTGGTGGAGATAAAGAATTACCATATTTAAATTTACCTAAAGAAATGAATCCATTCTTAGGTTATCGTGCAATTCGTTTGTGCTTAGATCAACAAGACATCTTCAGAACACAATTACGTGCGTTATTACGCGCATCTGCTTATGGTAAATTAAATATTATGTTCCCAATGGTAGCCACTATTAAAGAGTTTAGAGATGCTAAAGCTATTCTTTTAGAAGAAAAAGATAAATTAACTAGCGAAGGACAAGAAGTTGCTGATGATATCGAAGTAGGTATCATGGTAGAGATTCCTTCTACTGCTGCGTTAGCTGATATCTTTGCTAAAGAAGTAGATTTCTTTAGTATAGGAACTAATGACTTAATTCAATATACTATGGCAGCTGACCGTATGTCTGAACGTGTTTCATATTTATATCAACCATATAACCCAGCAATTTTACGTTTAGTTAAACAGGTCATTGAAGCTTCTCATAAAGAAGGTAAATGGACTGGTATGTGTGGTGAAATGGCTGGCGATGAAACAGCAATTCCATTATTATTAGGTTTAGGATTAGATGAGTTCTCTATGAGTGCAACCTCTATTCTTAAAGCTAGAAGACAAATTAATGGTTTAAGTAAAAACGAAATGGCGGAATTAGCAAATCGTGCCATTAATTGTGCAACACAAGATGAAGTTAAAGAACTTGTTCATCACATTTCTAAATAATATTAAAAATACCTGAGACAACTTATGATGTCTCAGGTTCTTTTTTATGTATTACAGTTGGATATCAAATATTCTGTTGATTTTTTCTAAATCTACATGATACATAGGCTCTTCATTTAATAAGATAAATGGTGTAGAGAATGCATCATATTCTAACATTTCATTACGATAAGAAGGATACTTAATATTTTTTTCAATAAAATTAATATGATGTTCCGTTAAATAATTTTTTATAAAATTACAAGGTGGACAATCATCTTGTGTATAGATAATTATTTTAGACATAAATCATATTCTCCTTTTAATTATACTTTTCTTACTATATATAAGGTAATTAAAAAATGCAAATTTTGAATTTTATGTGAATTCCATTTAAATTATCTATTAAAAAGTAAACAAAAAAATTTTAGTTACTAATGTTTAGGTATATAATTTAAATCTATAGGCTTAAATTTTAAATTATAGAAAAGGTGGTTAAGTATGAATTCTGTCGAAATTAGTCGTTTTTTGACAGGGATGACATTAGGCGTTCATATTATTTTTGCTACTATTGGAGTAGGAATGCCATTAATGTTTGCAATCGCAGAGTTTTTAGGTATCAAAAAGAAAGATCCTAAATATATAGCATTAGCAAAACGTTGGTCAAAAGGGTATACGATTACAGTTGCAGTTGGGGTTGTAACTGGAACAATTATTGGATTACAACTTTCACTTGTTTGGCCTACGTTTATGAAAATGGGTGGCCATGTTATCGCGCTTCCTCTTTTCATGGAAACATTTGCTTTCTTCTTTGAAGCAATCTTTTTAAGTATTTATCTGTATACATGGAATCGTTTTAAAAATCAATGGATACATTTTTTAATTAGTTTACCTGTTATTATTGGTGGTTCATTCTCAGCGTTCTTTATTACTTCAGTGAACTCATTTATGAATACTCCAGCAGGTTTTGAAATGAAAAAAGGTAAAATGGTGAATGTTCAACCATTTGAAGCAATGTTCAATTCTTCATTTTTAGTTAGAGCATTTCATGTTGTTGCAACAGCTGGTATGACGATGGCGTTTATTTTGGCAGCAATTGCTGCATTTAAATTATTGAAAAATAAATATAGTGAAGATGCGCCATATCATAAAAAAGCGTTAAAAATGACTATGATTCTTGGATTTATTCAAACATTATTATCAATGTTAGCGGGAGATTTGTCTGCTAAGTTTCTTCATAAAGTACAACCAGAAAAATTAGCTGCATATGAGTGGCATTTTGATACACATTCCAAAGCAGATTTAGTATTTTTTGGTGTCTTAAATGAAAACACTCAAGAAGTTTCAGGAGCTATAAAAATTCCTGGATTACTGAGCTTTTTAGCTGATAATAATATTAATACTAAAGTAAAAGGTTTAAATGAATTTCCTAAAAATGATTTACCTCCATTAATCGTTCATTATTTCTTTGATTTAATGGTAGCTATGGGAATCTTTTGTTTTATCGTATCAGGCATTTTTATATTAGCATTATTGATAAAAAAACTACGTCCTATTATAACTAAAAAAGTAATGCTTTATGCAGTACTTTTAACAGGACCTGCTTCAATGCTTGCTATAGAGTTTGGTTGGTTCTTAACTGAAATGGGACGTCAACCATGGATTGTTAGAGGTTACATGCGTGTTAGCCAAGCTGCTACACAGGCAGGAGGAATTACATTAGTAACAATTTTATTCGGTTTACTTTATTTTGTACTTCTCTTTACATCTGCTTATGTATTATTGAGAATGTTTAGAAATAAACCAGCTCGCGAGGATATTGATAAAGTGATTGGAGGTCAAGAATAATGGATTATACTGGCATAGGTATTACAGTATTATGGACTTTCCTATTTTGTTATATTATCGTAGCGTCTATTGATTTTGGTGCTGGATTTTTAACTTTGCATACAAAATTAACGGGAGAAGAAAAAAAGATTAATCATCTTATAGAAAGATATTTAAATCCTGTATGGGAAGTAACAAATGTATTTTTTGTATTTTTCTTTGTAGGTTTTGTCGGATTTTTCCCAGATTCAGCTCTTTATTTAGGGACAGTGTTATTAGTTCCTGGTTCAATCGCTTTAATTCTTATTTCTATTAGAAGTAGTTTTTATGCTTTTGAACATTATGGACAAGATAATAAACTGCCTTGGATATTTTTATATGGTATTACTGGGCTTTTAATACCCGCAGCACTCGCAACTGTATTGACTATCTCAGAAGGCGGATACATTAATGAACAAGGCAATCATTTTGATTTGGATTGGGTACAATTACTATTAAGTCCTTTTGCATGGTCAGTTGTATTTTTAGCAATTGTAAGTGTGTTATATATATCATCAGGGTTTTTAACATATTACGCTTCTAAAGCAAAAGATAAAGTGGCTTATAAATTTATGCGTCAATGGTTTATGTTCTGGGGTCCACCGATGATTATTATTTCATTATTTGTATTCTTATCATTAAGAATACAAAACTCTAATCACTTTTATAATGCAATTACGCATTATTGGTGGATGTTTGCAATTAGTTTTATTTTCTTCTTAATTGCAGGAATTTTAAATATGATTAAAAAGTATCATGGTTTAGCATTTATTATGGTGATTTTACAAATGGCTTTCGCTTTTTACGGCTACGGTATGAGTAAGTTACCTTATATTCTTTATCCATATATTAAAATTTCAGATTCAGGTGTAAACTCATCAATGGGCTTAGCATTAACGATCGTCTTTATTTTAGGTTTACTTTTATTACTTCCATCGTTAATATTGTTATTGAGATTATTCGTTTTTGATAAACAATATGTGGAAGGTAAAAAGTAATTTAAATTAAGAGAGGAGCTGAAATGAGAGTGATTTATATTTATAGAACTTTGAATAAGTTTCTAGTATATAAATGAACTTATCATTTTAGCTCTTATTTTTTAGATGGGAGTTCCAGAATTCATGGAGAAAGAGTATGTAGTAATAGGATTAGGTCGTTTTGGAGGAAGTATTGTAAGAGAGTTAAATGCTTTAGATATGGATGTTATGGCTATTGATAGAGATGAAGCTCGAGTAAATGAATATAGTGAAATTGCGACACATGCTGTTGTAGCTGACACTACAGATGAAGCGGTAATGAAAAGTTTAGGTATACGAAATTTTGACCATGTCATTGTGGCAATAGGTGAGAATATTCAATCTAGTACATTAACAACTTTAATATTGAAAGAATTAGGTGTTAAAAAAGTTACGGCCAAAGCACAAAACGATTATCATGCAAAGATTTTGAATAAAATTGGTGCTGATACTGTAGTACATCCGGAAAGAGATATGGGTCGTCGTATTGCACATAATGTAGCAAGTGCAAGTGTACTAGACTACCTTGAACTTGCAGATGAGCATTCATTAGTAGAGTTAAAAGTAAGTGAAAAATTGACTGGTCAAACAATCAGAGATTTAGATATTCGAGCACAATTCGGTATTAATATTATTGCAATAAAAAGAGGACGAGAAATCATTGTATCACCAGATCCAAACATGAATATTGAAATTGGAGATATTATGATAATGATCGGCCACGATAATGATTTAAATCGTTTTGAGAAAAAAATAGTAAGATAGTAAAACACACGGTATTTCTTAAGAAATACCGTGTGTTTTTATTCTTCATTTACTTTCATAATTACTGGTAAAATCATTGGACGACGAGCTGTTTTTTCATATAAATACGGCTGTAACGTTTCAATGATTGAAGATTTAATTTGATGCCATTGAATATCATCATTTGAATTTAGTTTTGAAATAACATCCGTTTTAATTTTTCGTTGTGCATCATAAATTAATTGGCCAGATTCACGCATGTAAACAAAACCACGTGAAATAATATCTGGACCTGAAAGAAGTTTATTTGTATTAAAATCAATACTTACTACAACAATAACCAATCCTTCTTCAGATAATAATTTACGATCCCGAATGACAACATTACCAATATCACCGATGCCACTTCCATCAACTAATACATTACCAGATGGAATTCGACCAGCTTTACGCGCAGAATCGTGTGTTAAAGCTAAGACATCACCAATATCAAAAATAAAGACATTTTCTTCTTTAACACCACAATCAATACCTGTTTGACCATGAGCTTTTAGCATGCGATACTCACCATGAATAGGTAAGAAGTATTTAGGTTGAATTAAACGAAGCATTAACTGTTGGTCGCCTTGGGAACCATGTCCTGATGTATGAATGTTAGAAATCTTACTGTGAATAACATCAGCACCAGCTTTATATAATGCGTTAATTGTACGATTGATACTTTTAGTATTCCCTGGAATAGGAGAAGAACTGAATACTACAGTATCATCAGGTATAATTTTAATTTGTTTGTGTGTACCATTAGCGATACGTGAAAGTGCAGCCATTGGTTCACCTTGAGAGCCAGTGCATAAAATAAGTAACTCGTGTTTAGGAATATTATTAATTTTGTTAGGCTCAACAAATGTTTCTGGGGGTGCTTTGATATAACCAAGCTCCATACCAATCTTAATATTATTTTCCATTGAACGGCCAAAAGTTACAATTTTACGATTATATTTAATTGCTGCTTCCACCGCTTGTTGGACACGATAGATGTTTGATGCAAAGGTTGCGAAAATAATACGACCTTTACAGTTACGGAAAATTTTATCTACATTTTGTCCAACTTCACGTTCACTTAATGTGAAATCAGGAACTAGCGCATTCGTAGAGTCAGATAACAAGCATAATACGCCTTCTTTACCAAGCTCTGCCATTTTGGCGATATTAGCAGGCGCACCAACAGGTGTAAAATCAAATTTGAAGTCACCAGTATGGACAATTTTACCTTCAGGTGTGTCAACAACAACACCATATGCTTCTGGGATACTATGCGTAGTTAAGTAAAAAGAAATTTCAAAATGTTTAGATTTTATAACACTATCTTCTGTAATTTCATTTAAACTAGCATTACGCAGTAAATTGTGTTCTTCTAATTTATTGCGTATTAAACCTAAAGCTAAAGGGCCACCATAAATAGGCACATTAATTTGCTTTAATAGGTAGGGCACACCACCTATATGGTCTTCATGTCCATGAGTAATAAATAAACCAACAATTTTATCTTGATTTTGTTCTAAGTAGGTATAATCAGGAATAACGTAGTCTATACCTAATAAATTATCATCAGGGAACTTAATTCCAGCATCGATGATAACAATTTCATCTTTATACTCCACAGCATAAGTGTTTTTACCAACCTCACCTAAGCCGCCTAGAGCATATACACCTACTTCATTAGAATGTAATTGTTTCATTATTGAGCGTTCTCCACATTAAAGTGATCAGAATGTTCTTTTTCATATTCTAAATGTGCGCCCTCTAATTTAGTAATAAATTCGATATTATAATTGCGATCTTTTAAATAACGTCTTACTTGTTCTTCAGTTTCACCTTCAACATAAATTGTGTTTGTGTTCTCACGAACAATTACTTCGTCTTTATTATGTTGAAAAAATACTTTAAATACTGCCATGATATATATTTCCTCCTAAATAAATGTTTATTTATTGTCTTATGAGCACAAGTAGAAAATAAATAAAATATACATGTTTATTTATTTTCACATCTAACGTGAATGCTACATAACAGGTATTTTAAATTTTTAATATAAAATAATATTTATTTTACTGTGCTTAAAGGCAAATCATACATGTCGTTCATTTTTGAAAGATAGTAATTTACTATGATTTCAGTTAACTTTTATTTTACCTTATGTATCAGAATAAATAAAGCAGTTTATATGTAGTAAAAGTAGTAGGAAATTGAATAAAAAAAGAAAAGCCTAACACATTTATTACAATAATGTAAAAATGCATTAGGCTTGAATATTAAACTTCAACTGAGTCTGGTAATGGAGTAAGAGGATGATCTTTATCGATATAATCGTAGAACATAATGCCGTTTAAATGATCAATTTCATGTTGAAATACAATTGCTGGATAACCTTTTAAACGTAATTTAACTTCATTACCATCAATATCATAAGCTTTAATTGTTGTTCTATAATGACGATGAACTAAACCAGGTATATTTTCATCTACGCTTAAACACCCCTCACCAGTAGGTAAATAAGCGTGTTGGACACTATGACTAATTACTTTAGGATTGACTAACATATAGTCGTAAGATTTACCTTCCCCGTCGTCGGGTAAATACACAGCTATCATTTTTTTTGAGATATTAATTTGTGGTGCAGCTAAACCTACTCCAGAGCGTAGACCGTATTTTTTAGCAATTTCATCATCTTGACTATTAATTAAAAATTCACGCATATCACGCAAAGTATTTTTATCTTCTTCAGAAAGAGGTAAATTCACGTCTTTTGCTTTTTCGCGTAACGTAGGATGTCCATCTCTAATAATATCTTTCATTGTTAACATGTTATACACCTTCCTTATATAATATAAAATATAACAGATAATATACATTTACGTACATTATATAGTTTCATTTGATTTATAAACTATCTTTATATAATATTACAATCGAAACACTATGAGGAGGAATGACATTAATGAAATTACGTAAAACCATAGTTGTTGCAGCTGCCTCTACACTTTTATTAGCTGGTTGTACAACTGATAAAAAAGAGGTAAAAGCTTATGACGAGAATGTTCAAAAAGCATTTGATAAAGAACAATCTATAAATGAGGTTAGTAAAAAACTAAATTCACTTGAAGAAAAGAAACAAGGTTTGTATAAAAAAGCAAATAGCAATGACAGTAATACACGTAGTAAAGCAGCTGACGATGTACTTGATAATATTGATAAACGAGAAAAAACCTTTGATAAGGAAGTTTCAATTTTAAAAAATTCCGAAAAGCAATTTAAAAAAGGCGATTCTCATATTAACGATATTAAAAATGATAATAAAAGAAAAGAAGTTAAACAACTTGACGATGCTATAAAAAACAAATATAAAACACATGACGACTATGCTAAGGCTTATAGAAATGTATTAAGTAAAGAAAAAGATTTATTTGAATTAGTCAAACAAGATGGAGTAACGCAATCTCAAGTAGACGAAAAAAACAATGCGCTTAATAAAGCTCAAGAAAACTTTAAGAAAAAATTCCAGGCTTATGCTAAGGCAATGAATACAGTTAATAAAGAAAAACAAGACGTCGATCATTTAATCTCTTAACATCACTAATACAGTGTTAATTGTTACATTGATACAGTTTCTCAGACTGTATCTTTTTTTAGTAATACAGAACTTTATGAAAATGTTTAACAGTCTAAAATAATTGTGGTACACTATGAGTGGATAAAATGAATTTCTATTATATGGGAAAGGTATGGTGAATTGAATGGCTCCTAAGTTACAAGCCCAATTCGATGCAGTAAAAGTATTAAATGATACTCAGTCGAAATTTGAAATGGTTCAAATTTTGGACGTAGATGGTAATGTCGTAAATGAAGACTTAGTACCTGATTTAACTGATGAACAATTAGTAGAATTAATGGAAAGAATGGTGTGGACACGTATTCTTGACCAACGTTCTATTTCTTTAAATAGACAAGGTCGTTTAGGTTTCTATGCTCCAACAGCAGGACAAGAAGCATCTCAATTAGCTTCTCAATATGCTTTAGAAAAAGAAGACTTCATTTTACCTGGTTACCGTGATGTACCACAACTTATTTGGCACGGTTTACCGTTAACTGATGCTTTCTTATTCTCAAGAGGTCACTTTAAAGGTAACCAATTCCCTGAAGGCGTAAACGCATTCAGTCCACAAATCATTATCGGTGCACAATATATCCAAACAGCTGGTGTGGCATTCGGTATTAAAAAACGTGGTAAAAAAGCAGTTGCTATCACTTACACTGGTGATGGTGGTTCTTCACAAGGTGATTTCTACGAAGGTATTAACTTTGCTTCTGCTTATAAAGCACCAGCAATCTTTGTTATCCAAAACAATAACTATGCTATTTCTACTCCACGTAGTAAACAAACAGCTGCTACTACATTAGCTCAAAAAGCAATTGCAGTAGGTATCCCTGGTATCCAAGTTGATGGTATGGATGCATTAGCTGTATATCAAGCTACTAAAGAAGCTCGTGATCGCGCAATTAATGGTGAAGGTCCAACATTAATCGAAACTATGACTTATCGTTATGGTCCACATACAATGGCTGGAGATGATCCAACTCGTTACAGAACTTCAGATGAAGATGCAGAGTGGGAGAAAAAAGACCCGTTAGTTCGTTTCAGAAAATTCTTAGAAAATAAAGGATTATGGAGCGAAGAGAAAGAAAACGAAGTTATTGAACGTGCTAAAGACGACATCAAGAAAGCAATTAAAGAGGCTGACAATACTCCAAAACAAACTGTTCTTGATTTAATGGATATCATGTATGAAGATATGCCTCAAAATTTAGCTGAACAATATGAAATTTACAAAGAGAAGGAGTCGAAATAAGCCATGGCACAAATGACAATGGTTCAAGCGATTAACAATGCGCTTAAAACTGAATTGCAAAATGACGAAAACGTTTTAATTTTCGGTGAAGACGTTGGTGTTAACGGCGGTGTATTCCGTGTTACTGAAGGTTTACAAAAAGAATTCGGTGAAGACCGTGTATTCGACACACCATTAGCTGAATCTGGTATTGGTGGTTTAGCTCTTGGTTTAACTGTAGAAGGTTTCCGTCCTGTAATGGAAATTCAATTCTTAGGATTCGTATTTGAAGTGTTTGACGAAGTTGCTGGTCAAATCGCTCGTACGCGTTTCCGTTCAGGTGGTTCTAAAACTGCTCCTGTAACAATTCGTACACCATTTGGTGGTGGGGTACACACTCCAGAATTACACGCAGATAACTTAGAAGGTATTTTAGCTCAATCACCAGGTATTAAAGTAGTTATTCCATCTGGTCCTTATGATGCTAAAGGTTTATTACTTTCATCAATTAGATCAAACGATCCAGTTGTATATTTAGAGCACATGAAATTATATCGTTCATTCCGTGAAGAAGTTCCTGAAGAAGAATATACAATTGAAATTGGTAAAGCAAATGTCAAAAAAGAAGGTAATGACATTACATTAATTGCATACGGTGCAATGGTACAAGAATCTGAAAAAGCTGCAGAAGAACTTGAAAAAGAAGGTTACTCTGTAGAAGTTATCGATTTACGTACAGTTCAACCAATCGATATTGATACTTTAGTTGCATCAGTTGAAAAAACTGGTCGTGCAGTAGTTGTTCAAGAAGCGCAACGTCAAGCTGGTGTTGGTGCTACTGTAGCAGCTGAATTAGCTGAACGTGCTATTCTTTCATTAGAAGCTCCAATTGCACGTGTTGCTGCTGCTGATACTGTATATCCATTTACTCAAGCTGAAAACGTTTGGTTACCAAATAAAAATGATATTATTGAACAAGCTAAAGCTACTTTAGAATTCTAATAGTATATACAAAACAGTAAGCTATATATGAATCTATATATTTAAAATAAGTATTTTCTATTTATTTTATGTATATATAATTAGTATATATAATTAATTGTAAACTAGAGACGTAGGACAAAATGATAAAGTGTTAACAGACACGACATATTATTCTGTCCTTCCTCTATGTTATAAATTTATTTAAATAATAAATATTTAAATCTTAGGAGGATAAGAACGTGGCATTTGAATTTAGACTACCCGACATTGGTGAAGGTATCCACGAAGGTGAAATCGTTAAGTGGTTTGTTTCAGCCGGAGATACAATTGAAGAGGATGACGTATTAGCAGAGGTTCAAAATGATAAATCTGTAGTAGAAATCCCATCTCCTGTAAGCGGTACAATTGAAGAAGTAGTAGTTGAAGAAGGCACTGTAGCAGTTGTAGGTGATGTCATTGTTAAAATTGACGCACCAGATGCAGAAGAAATGCAATTTAAAGGTCATGATGATGACGATGCTTCATCTAAAGAAGAAGAACCTGCAAAAGAAGAAGCTAAAACTGAAGAAACTCCAGCAGCTTCAACATCACAAGATGAAAAAGTAGACGAAAATAGACGAATTAAAGCAATGCCATCTGTACGTAAATATGCACGTGAAAAAGGCGTGAACATTAAAGCAGTTTCTGGTTCAGGTAAAAATGGACGTATTACTAAAGAAGACATCGATAACCACTTAAATGGTGGCGGTGCTCAAGCAGCAACAGCTTCAAATGAAAGTGCAGCTGCTTCAACATCAGAAGATACTTCTGCAGTTCAAACTCAATCAGTACCTGAAGGAGACTTCCCTGAAACTACAGAAAAAATCCCTGCTATGCGTAAAGCAATTGCTAAAGCAATGGTTAACTCAAAACACACTGCTCCACACGTAACATTAATGGATGAAATTGATGTTCAAGAATTATGGGATCACCGTAAAAAATTCAAAGAAGTTGCAGCTGAACAAGGTATTAAATTAACATTCTTACCATATGTTGTTAAAGCGCTTGTTTCTGCACTTAAAAAATACCCAGCACTTAATACATCATTTAATGAAGAAGCTGGTGAAATTGTACACAAACATTACTGGAATATCGGTATCGCTGCAGATACTGAAAGAGGTTTATTAGTACCTGTAGTTAAAAATGCAGATCGTAAATCTATTTTCCAAATCTCAGATGAAATCAATGAATTAGCTGTTAAAGCTCGTGATGGTAAATTAACATCTCAAGAAATGAGCGGTGCTACATGTACAATTAGTAACATCGGTTCAGCTGGTGGACAATGGTTCACTCCAGTTATCAATCACCCAGAAGTAGCTATTTTAGGTATTGGACGTATTGCTCAAAAACCTATTGTTAAAGATGGTGAAATTGTAGCAGCTCCAGTATTAGCATTATCATTAAGCTTTGACCACAGACAAATTGATGGTGCAACTGGTCAAAATGCTATGAATCATATCAAACGCTTATTAAATAATCCAGAATTATTATTAATGGAGGGGTAAAACATGGTAGTTGGAGATTTCCCAATTGAAACAGATACTATTGTAATCGGAGCAGGTCCTGGTGGATATGTTGCTGCAATTCGTGCAGCTCAATTAGGACAAAAAGTTACTATTGTTGAAAAAGGTGACTTAGGTGGTGTGTGCTTAAACGTTGGATGTATTCCATCAAAAGCGTTATTACATGCTTCTCATCGTTTCGTAGAAGCTCAACACTCTGAAAATTTAGGGATTATTGCTGAAAGCGTATCACTTAAATTTGATAAAGTTCAAGAATTTAAGCAATCAGTTGTTAATAAATTAACTGGCGGTGTTGAAGGTTTATTAAAAGGTAATAAAGTTGACATCGTTCGTGGGGAAGCTTATTTCGTAGATGAAAATAGTTTACGTGTTATGGATGAGAAAAGTGCTCAAACGTATAACTTCAAAAATGCTATTATTGCAACTGGTTCAAGACCAATTGAAATTCCTAATTTTGAATTTGGTAAACGCGTTATCGATTCAACAGGCGCTTTAAACTTACAAGAAGTTCCTGGTAAATTAGTAGTTGTCGGTGGCGGTTATATTGGTTCAGAACTTGGTACTGCCTTTGCTAACTTCGGTTCTGAAGTTACAATTTTAGAAGGTGCTAAAGAAATTCTTGGCGGTTTCGAAAAACAAATGGTTCAACCTGTTAAAAAAGGTATGAAAGAAAAAGGCGTTGAAATTATCACTGAAGCTATGGCTAAAAACGCTGAAGAAACTGAAAACGGTGTTAAAGTTACTTACGAAGCTAAAGGTGAAGAAAAAACAATTGAAGCTGATTATGTATTAGTAACTGTAGGTCGTCGTCCAAATACAGACGAATTAGGCTTAGAAGAATTAGGTCTTAAATTTGCTGATCGTGGATTATTAGAAGTAGACAAACAAAGTCGTACTTCTATTAAAAACATCTACGCAATTGGTGATATCGTACCTGGTTTACCACTTGCACACAAAGCAAGTTATGAAGGTAAAGTAGCTGCAGAAGTAATCTCAGGTCAAGCATCAGAAGTTGATTACATTGGTATGCCTGCTGTATGCTTCACTGAACCAGAATTAGCTCAAGTTGGCTATACTGAAGCTCAAGCTAAAGAAGAAGGTTTAGATTTCAAAGCATCTAAATTCCCTTATGCTGCTAACGGACGTGCTTTATCATTAGATGATACAACTGGTTTCGTTAAATTAATTACATTAAAAGAAGATGACACAGTTATTGGTGCTCAAGTAGCAGGTAATGGTGCTTCTGATATTATTTCTGAATTAGGTTTAGCTATCGAAGCAGGCATGAATGCTGAAGATATCGCATTAACTGTTCATGCTCACCCAACATTAGGTGAAATGACTATGGAAGTTGCTGAAAAAGCTATTGGATTACCAATCCATACTATGTAATTTCCTTTTGAAATAATTGTGAATTAAATCGACGTATTTAATTGAAATAATTGAAATAACCATTTACGGTGGGACTATGATTTTTATAAGGAATCTAGTTCCACCTTTTTTTATAGAAATAAGTTTATATTTTGGAGGGTAACTATGGAATATCAATATCCACTCGATTTAGATTGGTCTAATGATGAAATGGTTGAAGTTATTAAATTTTTTAATCAAATCGAAAACTATTATGAAAAGTCTATAATAGGTACTGAGTTAATGGAACAATATAAAAAATTTAAACAAATTGTGCCAAGTAAAGCTGAAGAAAAACAAATTTTTAAAGAATTTGAAGAAAAAAGTGGCTATAATAGCTATAAAGTAATCCAAGAAGTTAAAAAGCATCCTGATCGAGAAAATTTTAGTAAACATTAAGATTGCTAATTCAATCTCAATTTTTTAATATACCTATTGAATTTAAAGCTGTATTTTGTTATTTTTATTAAGCATTAAACAAAATGTTTGATAATAGTAAACAATATACAGCTTTTTTAGGTGGTTAGTTATGCAGATTGGATATAAATTAAAAAATTTAAGACGTCAAAAAAATCTTACTCAAGAAGAGTTAGCGGAACGAACTGATTTATCAAAAGGATATATTTCACAAATTGAAAGTGAATATGCGTCTCCAAGTATGGAAACATTTTTAAATATATTAGAAGTATTAGGTACTACACCAAGTGATTTTTTTAAAGAAAAAGCGAAAGAGAAAGTATTATATAAAAAAAGTGAACGAACTATTTATGATGAATATGACAGAGGATATATTTTAAATTGGGTTGTACCTAGTTCAAATGAATATGAAATGGAACCTCTTATATTAACAATTAAGCCTGGATCATCGTACAAATCTTTTGAACCTTCTGAATCTGATACCTTTATTTATTGTTTAGAGGGATGTGTAATACTTACGTTAGGTAAGGAGCGCTATCAAGCTTATGAGGGAGATGTACTTTATTTTAGAGCAAATGAATTACATCAATTACATAATCATTCAGAAAATGAAGTTAAAATTCTAATTGTAGCAACAGCATCATATTTGTAAAGGAGGAAATGGATTGGAATCACTATTATCTTTTAAAAAAGTTACTAAGAAATTTAATGATACAACAATATTAAATAATATGAACTTAGATATTGAATCGGGATATTTTTATACGTTACTTGGTCCCTCAGGTTGTGGTAAAACTACGATTTTAAAGCTTATTGCAGGATTTGAACAACCTAATGAAGGTCAAATTATTTATAAAAATCAGTCTATCGAAAAATTACCTGCAAATAAACGTAAAGTAAATACAGTATTTCAAGATTATGCTTTATTTCCTCATTTAAATGTATATGAGAATATTGCTTTTGGTTTAAGACTAAAAAAGTTTTCTAAACAAGAGATTGATAAGGAAGTTAAAGAAGCATTAAAACTTGTTAAGCTCACAGGTTATGAACAACGTCATATTGATGAAATGAGTGGGGGACAAAAACAAAGAGTCGCTATTGCCAGAGCTATTGTAAATAAACCTGAAATTTTATTATTAGATGAATCTCTTTCGGCACTAGATTTAAAATTACGTACTGAAATGCAATATGAACTGCGTGAGTTACAAAAAAGATTAGGCATCACTTTTATTTTTGTTACTCATGATCAAGAAGAAGCATTGGCACTTAGTGATTATATTTTTGTGATGAAAGATGGTGAAATACAACAATTTGGTACACCAACAGATATTTATGATGAACCAGTGAATCGATTCGTGGCTGATTTTATTGGAGAATCTAATATTGTTGATGGCACAATGGTTAAAGATTTTGTAGTGAATATATATGGTCAGGATTTTGAATGTGTTGATGCTCGGATTCCATCTGGGAAAAAAATTGAAGTAGTGATTCGTCCAGAGGATATTTCTTTAGTTGAATCGACACAAGGTTTATTCACTGCAACTGTCGATTCAATGCTTTTTAGAGGTGTACATTACGAAATTTGTTGTATTGATGAAAAAGGGTATGAATGGGTTATTCAATCTACTAAAAAGACCACAATAGGAAGTCAGGTAGGTTTGTTTTTTGAACCGGAAGCTATTCATATTATGGTTCCTGGAGAAACTGAAGAAGAATTTGATAAACGTATTGAAAGTTATGAGGATATTGAACATGCGTAATTTAAATAAATTTCTCATCATTCCATATTTATTATGGATGATTATTTTTATTATTATTCCTGTGCTATTACTTGTATATTTTTCATTTATCGATATAAATGGTCATTTTAGTTTTACCAATTATCGACAAGTCTTTTCAATGAAATATTTAAAAATGATGTGGGATTCTATTTTTTATGCGGCACTTATAACAATCATTACACTAATTATAAGTTATCCTGCAGCCTATTTTATTAGATCTTCAAAATTCCAAAATATTTGGTTACTTATATTAATTATACCAACATGGATTAATTTATTGTTAAAAACTTATGCTTTTATTGGGATTTTAAGTCACGAAGGTATGATTAATAAAATGTTAGGTATAATGCATATTGATCCCCTAAATTTGTTGTTTACATCAGGTGCGTTTTTACTTGTTGCAAGTTATATTTATATACCATTTATGATTTTGCCTATTTTTAATAGCATGAAATCAATTCCTAATAATTTATTACAAGCTTCAAGTGATTTAGGTGCAAATACATTTACTACTTTTCGTAAAATCATACTTCCTTTGACTAAAGAAGGTATAATGACAGGTGTTCAAGTCACATTTATACCAGCACTATCATTATTTATGATTACTAGACTGATAGCTGGAAATAAAGTGATTAATATTGGTACATCTATTGAGGAACAATTTTTAGTTATTCAAAACTACGGAATGGGTTCGACAATAGCTATCTTTTTAATTGTATTTATGGCCTTTATCTTAATTATTACTAAATCTAAAGAAACAAATGGAAGAGGGTGAATTAAATGAAATGGTACGGAAAACTTTATATAGGAATATTACTTGTTGTATTATATCTTCCTATTTTTTTCTTAATGTTTTATTCGTTTAATTCAGCTGGAAATATGGTACATTTTGAACATTTTACATTAGAACATTATCAAGCTTTATTTCAAGATGATCATTTAATGTCTGTAATATTTAATACAATAGCAGTTGCATTGCTATCCGCAGCAGTATCTACTATTATAGGAACATTTGGAGCAATATCAATTTATTATTTGCGAAATAAGAAGTTTAAATTGACATTACTTACATTAAATAATGTACTAATGGTTTCATCTGATGTTGTCATAGGTGCCTCATTTTTAATTATGTTCACAGCTTTAGGACATATATTTGGATTAGGGCTAGGATTTGGAACAGTATTAGCATCGCATATTGCATTCTGTATACCTATAGTAGTCATTCTTGTGCTACCACAGCTATATGAAATGAATCATAATATGTTAAATGCAGCTCGTGATTTAGGCGCTACAGAATCTCAAGTACTCGGACGTATACTTTTACCAAACTTAATGCCTGCTATTATTGGTGGTTTTTTTATGGCACTTACCTATTCTCTAGATGATTTTACTGTAAGTTTTTTTGTGACAGGTAATGGATTTAGTGTCTTATCAGTAGAGGTGTATGCCATGGCTCGAAAAGGTATCAGTATGGAAATAAATGCTATTTCAACAATCTTATTTTTAGCTATTGTGCTAGGTATTATTGGATACTATGCACTTCAAAATACATTAAAACGTAGAAGTGCTAAAAGAGGTGCAATAGAATGAAACAATTTTTTCAGTTAATTATCGGTGCCATTGTAGTAGGATTGATATGTTTAGGAATAAGTCATTGGTTTAATTCTCAAGATAATACAAAAAATGGTAAAAAAGTCTATGTATATAACTGGGGAGAATACATTGATCCTGATTTAATAAAGAAATTTGAAAAAGAGACAGGTATACAAGTTGTTTATGAAACGTTTGATTCGAATGAAGCTATGGAAGCAAAAATTAAAAATGGTGGTACACATTATGATGTTGCATTTCCAAGTGAATATACGGTTCAAAAATTAAAAAGAGAACATTTATTAGAACCTTTAGATCATCAGAAAATACCCAATATTAAAAATTTGGATTCTGATTATATGAATATGGCTTATGATCCACATAATACCTATTCACTACCCTATTTTTTTGGAACGGTAGGTATTCTGTACAATAAAAAAGCGTATCCTAATGAACAATTTGATAGTTGGAGCGATTTATATCAGTCTAAATACAAAAATGACATATTACTTGTTGACGGGGCTAGAGAAATTATAGGGTTAGCTTTAAATAAATTGGGTTATAGTTTAAATGATTCCAATCCTGTTCATATTAAGCAAGCAGAACAAGACTTACAATCTCTTACACCTCAAGTTAGAGGGGTAGTAGGCGATGAAATTACTATGATGCTTCAACAAAATGAAGGCCATATTGCTGTAGTATGGAGTGGTGTAGCAGCACCACTTGTTCAAGACGGAAATACTTATGATTATGTGGTTCCTAAAGAAGGTTCGAATTTATGGTTTGATAATATGGTCATTCCTAAAACTGCTCAAAATAAAGAAGGGGCATACCAATTTATTAACTTTTTATTAGATGCCAAAAATAATAAACATAATACAGAATGGGTTGGGTATGCTACTCCGAATAAGGCAGCTAGAAATTTATTACCAAATAACATAAAAAACGATCCCCGTTTTTATCCAACTCAAAAAGAACAAAAACATTTAGAAGTTTATAAAGATTTAGGAGAGAAAACATTAGGAGAATATAACGAAAGTTTCTTGAATTTTAAAATGTCGTTAAAATAAGTGATAATTAGTAGTTATTTTCCTATAAATTAGATATAATAATCTGACAAGTCAATTAAGGAGTTGTAATAAATGTCAGGAGAACGATACACACAAATCAAACGACCTGTGAGCCGTTTAACTGAGAAACTTTTAGGTTGGATTAGTTGGATTTTCTTATTAATATTAACGGTTATTACAATGTTTATTGCACTCGTATCATTCAGTAATGATACATCTATTCAAAATCTTGAAAATTCCATGAATAATAATCAATTAATACAACAAATACTAGTTAACAATAGTCTAAATACGACTCAATTTGTTATATGGTTACAAAATGGAATTTGGGCAATTATCGTGTACTTTATCATTTGTTTATTAATTTCATTTTTAGCTTTAATTTCTATGAATATTAGAATTTTATCTGGAATATTATTTTTAATTGCTTCCATTATTACTTTGCCTTTAGTGTTATTATTTATTACATTAATTATTCCAATCTTCTTCTTCATTACAGCGATTATGATGTTTGCAAGAAGAAGTAAATTAGAAACTGTTCCAGCATATGGTTCTACTTACGATTATCCCCCTTATTATAATCAAAGAGATGATTATGATGACAGATATTATTATGAAGAAGAACCTACTCAATATAATGATGAAGAAGAGTACATAGAACCACCTCGTAAGACTAAAAAATCAGAACGTCGTACTCGTCGTAAACCTTCAAGTTATTATAATGAAAGAGAACATGATTATGAGGATTATAATCATATTAATCAAAATAATAATGAGCAAGATTTTAATGATGATATTGAGGAAGATAAATATAATCAATATCCTAAACGTGCTGTAACAAGTGAATATCAACAATCTTCAAATGATGATGATACTTCTGGCGTGCTTTCAAGACAAAGAAAGTATAAATATAAATCAAAAAATAGTATGCCGAATGAAGTTAATGATGATGAAAATAATGTAGAAACAGACTCATATATTGATAAGAAAGAACAAAAAGCACAACGTAAAAGAGAAAAAGCGGAATTACGTGCTAAGAAAAAAGAAAAACGTAAAGCTTATAATCAACGTATGAAAGAAAAAAGAAAGAATCAGCCAAGTGCTGTTAATCAACGTCGAATGAATTATGAAGAACGTAAGCAAATTTTAAATAAAGAAGAAAACAAAGAGAAACACTCAGTTGATCAGGAATAATTGAAGGTTATTAGTTTTACGTGTAACTCCCAAGCAATTTGAATTAAATGGCTTGGGAGTTTATTTATCGTCAATAAAAATAAAATTGGATAAGTATGTAATAATAGAAAGATATAAATTAAAATAAAATGCATACATAATTGAAATGATATAATCGCAATAATCAGTTCTATTGGAGTATTTGTAAAACCTACATTAATATTAAAAATTAAATCTATACTATTCATATTATGACATTGATATGAAAGTTTAATATAGTGTGGTTTGCAATGATATTATGGAAGTTATAATGAATTAAAAGAATACAGAGAAAAACTATTGTTAAGATATCATGTTCAATACCTTAACAATAGTTTTATTTTATGCAAAAAATTCTTTAAATGTTTCGATAATTAAATAAACATTAAGTAGGCTTAGAATAATAATTAAACTCCAAGAACAAAAGTTAATCCAGTTTTTATTATAAAAAGGGCCCATTAATTTTTTGTTGCTTGTTGCAAGTTGTAAAGGAATGAGTGAAAACGGTAAAGCGATACTTAAAAATACTTGAGAAAGTACTAAAAGTTGTTCCATTTTATTTTCATTACCTTTAAATACAATTAAACAAATTATAACAGGAATGACAGCTAAACCTCTAGTTATTAATCGTCTTAACCAATTTGGAATTGATAATCTTAAAAATCCTTCCATAACAATTTGACCTGAGAGTGTTCCAGTGATTGTAGAATTTTGTCCAGATGCAAGTAGTGCAATAGCGAATAATGTACTCATGATACTGCCAAGTACTGACCCTAGAAGCGGCTGAGTTTTAAGGGCATGATATAAATCATAAAATCCTCCTAATTTATCAGCATTAACACCATAAAATAGTGCAGCACCTAATATAAGTAACAAGCAATTTACTATAAAAGCGATGCTTAATTGTATATTAGAATCAATTGTTGCATATTTAATTGCTTGTGCCTTATCGTTCTCATTAGTTCTATCATATTTACGTGATTGTACAATCGAAGAATGTAAATAGAGATTGTGAGGCATAATTGTAGCACCAATAATCCCTAAAGCAATATACAGTACACTATGATTTGTAACGATATCCTTATGAGGAATAAACCCGTTAAGAATATTAATCACTTTAGGTGATGAAATAAATACTTCGAATAAGAAAATAATTAGAACAGTAAAAATTAATGTTCCGACAATCGCTTCGATTTTTCTGAAGCCAAATTTCATAATAAAGAGTAAAAGAAAAACATCTAAAACAGTTATAAGTGCACCTATAATTAAAGGAATATTAAACAATAAGTCTAGAGCTATTGCACTTCCGATAATTTCAGCAATATCTGTAGCGATAATAGCTAGTTCTGCTATTATCCAAAATATAATTGCTAACGGGCGATTTAAATAATGACGTGTCATTTGTGCTAAATCCATCTCTGTAGCAATACCTAATCTAACTGTCATGCTTTGCAAAAGCATTGCAGCTAAACTAGAAACTAAAATAATAAAAAGAAGAATATAGCCAAATTGTGCTCCGCCTTGCATAGATGTAATCCAGTTACCTGGATCCATATATCCCACCGCTACTAATAATCCTGGACCTAAAAAAGCTAAAAATTTTTGGCTTGCACTTTTATTACTATTAAAGTCTACTGTATTATTAATTTCGTCTAAGCTACGTTGTTTTTTATTACTCATATAATTCATTCATACACTCCTAAAATCTTTTTAATTATATTAACCTAAATATATTTTTAGGTCAACCTAAAAATGTTGTAAAAAAGAATATTACTGAATTTAGATGGATCTTCAAGACAGTGAGTGATTACCAATAAAATAAAAAACACCTGAGACTTCTAGTAAAGTCCCAGGCCGAAGAATAGTATTTATTCATATAATTTTAAGAATTCATCAAATGTTTCTTTAATAAAAGCTAAAAATGTTTCATCTGATTTTAATCGTTCATCACTAGGGGCTAAAGTACGTGCTATAAAAAATTCTCCTTTTTTCACATTTTTAACACGATCAATAGCTTGATGTAAATCAGTATCACTTAAATCTTTGATATATTGTTTATCTTTTTTCATGTGATTTAAACTAATTTGATAATCATTTGGAAGTTGTTTTAATGCATTAAAATGTTTGTCAAAAACTTTAACACGTTCTTCTTTATTTTTTCCTTCATGCATTATTCCATACATGATAAATAATTGATCCCTAAAAAGGCCAATTTGGAAGTGGGGTAACATTTTATAACCACGTTTATTAGGTGCAAAAGCGACCCAGGTATCTATAGGAGGATTAACACTTCTACGCGCATGTTTAGCAACATGTGCATAAAATGTTTCTCCAGTTTGAGAAGTGAAATACTCACTAAAATAATCGCCTAACTGATGTAATTGAGGTCTAATATATTTATTTAAAGCTTCCATTCGTTCATCTAAACCCTCAACGTCAAATGCTTTAAAATCTTTAGGTGTAAATGTGTATTGTGTCATTGATCTTCCTCCTATTTTAATAGTATGTTGAGTTTATTGTAGCATATATTTCAAAGTGATAATGATAGAATAGTAATATACAATATAGATAGTTAATTTAAACTAATAAGGTAGAGTCAGTACCTAGATGTTAGTCATTTAATTTTTAGGATTTTACCCCTCGTGGTTAGGAGAGTGTCATGAGATTAATAAAAGTAAAAGAAAAAAGACTATAATACAATACTAAAAATTTGGGAGAAATCTGTAGTAAAAACACATGATTTTTTTAAAGAAGAAGATAGAATGCAATTAAAAAATGACCTTCTAACTTATTTAAAATATGTAGATGCATATCTATGATTTTATGATAAAGAAGTTATTGGTTTTTCGGGAATTAATGATGAAAATTTGGAAATGTTGTTTATAGATCCTAAACATTTTAATAAAGGTTACGGTACAATCATACTTCAGTCACTGATTCAAGAAGATAAAATCCAATATGTAGATGTTAATAAAGATAACCAACATGCATTGAAATTTTATATTAAAAATGGTTTTAAAGCATATAGTGAATCTCAAAAAGACAATCAAGGTAGAGATTACCCGATTTTACATTTAAAATTAGCTTAATGATCTTTTATTTATTTATCTTCCATAATTATAAGATGAATGTACATATTTATTCATATATTTTAAATGTTTTCAGTCTTTTATATCATGGATTTGATAGGTTGCTTTTATTGGCGACCTATTTTTATGCTTATAAACTATTCATAAGAGTTTAATATATAGTGATGAAGGTATAAAATGATGTATAACAATTATAAAATTGATTTGATGTATAATAGTAAGCAACAGGAGATGATAGTATGTCGCTATATGATTTTGCTAAAGGCTTAGTTTTAGAAGCAGGAAATAAAGTTAGAATAATGATGAAGGAAGAATTAAATATTGAAACAAAATCAAATCCGAATGACTTAGTTACAAATGTTGATAAAGCTACTGAAAATTATATATATGATGCGATTACCCATAGTTATCCAGAACATCGTGTTATTGGGGAAGAAGGACATGGTCATGATTTAACTCATGTTGAAGGGGTCGTATGGGTAGTGGATCCAATTGATGGCACATTAAACTTTGTACATCAAAAAGAAAATTTTGCTATCTCAATTGGTATCTATCGAAATGGTAAACCATACGCTGGCTTTGTATATGATGTAATGAAAGATGTTTTATATCATGCCAAGGTAGGTGAGGGTGCATTTGAAAATAAACATCCATTATCTACGATTGAATCTACCACCCTAAAGAAAAGCTTAATTGGTATCAACCCAAATTGGGTAACCAAACCTAAAATGGGTCCTATATTTCAAGATATAGTAAATGATGCAAGAAGCTGTAGAGCATATGGTAGTGCAGCTTTAGAAATTATAAGTGTAGCTAAAGGACAATTGGCTGCTTATATCACACCTAGATTACAGCCTTGGGACTTTGCTGGTGGTCTTATTGTATTAAATGAAGTTGGAGGCGTAGCTAGTAACTTATTAGGTGAACCATTAAATATTTCAAGTGCGAATTCAGTATTAGTAGGAAATTCAAATATTCATAAAGAAATATTAGAAATTTATCTAGCACCTAATACGGCTACTTTAATAGATTTACATCAACGCTTTAAAAAATAAAAAATCTTATTTCAATAAAAAAAGCTTGAGGCAAAAATATCTCAAGCTTTATATATCTTAATGGTTGATTATAGCCAATTGTTTTCACGATACTTTTTCTTAAGCGTAAATCCGGCGCCAAACGTTGCAATGAAAAGAATAAATGTTAAAATCATCATTGGAATACTTCCGGCACCCACGCTGAAACTAAAGAGCACTAAAAATATAACTGCTACAATAGAAAGTATCCAGAATATACCTTTAGATTTTGGTTTTTCCATCCCCATCCCCACCTTTTAGTTATCTTTTGTTAATATTATGATATAATAAAAAAGTTGCAATTAAAAGTGGGAATTTACTCAAGAAAGGATATTATAAAATGACTAATAGAAGAGAAGATGTTCGTAATATTGCAATTATTGCTCACGTCGACCATGGTAAAACAACACTAGTTGACGAATTGCTTAAACAATCTGGAATCTTCAGAGAAAATGAGCATGTTGATGAAAGAGCAATGGACTCTAATGACTTAGAAAGAGAACGTGGTATTACAATTCTTGCTAAAAATACTGCGATAAATTATAAAGGTACAAGAATTAACATCTTAGATACACCAGGGCATGCTGACTTTGGTGGTGAAGTTGAACGTATCATGAAAATGGTAGATGGTGTTGTACTTGTTGTAGATGCCTACGAAGGTACGATGCCACAAACACGTTTCGTACTAAAAAAAGCATTAGAACAAAATTTAAAACCTGTTGTAGTAGTTAATAAAATTGATAAACCTTCTGCTAGACCAGAAGCGGTAGTAGATGAAGTATTAGATTTATTTATTGAACTTGAAGCAAATGATGAACAACTTGATTTCCCAGTTGTTTATGCATCAGCTGTAAATGGAACAGCGAGTCTTGATCCTGAAAAACAAGATGAAAACATGCAGTCTTTATATGAAACAATTCTTGATTACGTGCCTGCTCCAATTGATAACAGTGATGAACCACTACAATTCCAAGTAGCATTATTAGACTATAATGATTACGTTGGTCGTATTGGTATTGGTCGTGTATTTAGAGGTAAAATTCGTGTCGGCGATAATGTATCGCTTATTAAATTAGATGGTACAGTGAAAAACTTCCGTGTAACAAAAATCTTTGGTTTCTTTGGTTTAAAACGTGAAGAAATTGAAGAAGCACAAGCGGGAGATTTAATTGCTGTATCAGGAATGGAAGATATCAACGTAGGTGAAACAGTTACACCACATGATCATCAAGAAGCGTTACCAGTATTGCGTATTGATGAACCTACACTTGAAATGACATTCAAAGTAAATAATTCACCATTTGCTGGTCGTGAAGGTGATTTTGTAACTGCTCGTCAAATCCAAGAACGGTTAGATCAACAACTTGAAACAGATGTATCTTTAAAAGTTACACCAACAGATTCTCCAGATACGTGGATTGTAGCTGGCCGTGGAGAGTTGCACTTATCTATTTTAATTGAGAATATGAGACGTGAAGGGTTTGAACTTCAAGTTTCTAAACCTCAAGTTATTTTACGTGAAATTGATGGTGTATTAAGTGAACCATTTGAACGTGTTCAATGTGAAGTTCCATCTGAAAATGCTGGAGCAGTGATTGAATCACTTGGTGCGCGTAAAGGTGAAATGTTAGACATGTTAACAACTGATAATGGATTAACACGTTTAATCTTTATGGTACCTGCACGTGGTATGATTGGATATACAACTGAATTTATGTCTATGACACGTGGTTATGGCATTATTAATCATACATTTGAAGAATTTAGACCTCGTGTTAAAGCACAAATTGGTGGCCGTCGTAATGGTGCATTAATTTCAATGGATCAAGGACAAGCAACAGCCTATGCCATCATTGGTCTAGAGGACCGAGGTGTAAACTTCATGGAACCAGGTACTGAAGTTTATGAAGGTATGATTGTAGGAGAACATAACCGTGAAAACGACTTAACAGTTAATATTACTAAAGCTAAACATCAAACTAACGTACGTTCAGCAACAAAAGATCAAACTCAAACAATGAATCGTCCAAGAATTTTAACGTTAGAAGAAGCATTAGAATATATTAATGATGATGAATTGGTTGAAGTAACGCCTCAAAGTATCCGTTTAAGAAAGAAAATTTTAAATAAAGCTGCACGTGAAAAAGAAGCGAAACGTGTAAAACAAATGATGCAAGATCAATAAAACTAATAAAAAGACGCAACATCAAATTTGATGTTGCGTCTTTTTATTATTGAAAAGTATACTATAAGTTTTCATTTGGAAAATGGATATTAAATTTACGATTCTCATTTGGTCGTTGTCTAGGTGTGTCTAATCGACTTTTACAGTCACTACACATGAATGTTTTAATTGGATTATTACGTAGACGTTTAGCTTCAACTGTACGTTCATCAATTAAAACCTTAGTATCACAAATAATACATTGTACTTCTCGCAACTTAAATCACCTCAATACGAGTTACATATTTAAATTGATATGAATAAGCGTTCTCCTCGGGATTATAAACAAAGCTATCTACTGAATTATCATCGTACAATCGCTTACCATCTTTAGCAAATTGGAAAAATAGATAAGGTAATAATTCTAATGGAATTTCAATTGAAGATGTATCATTTGAAAGTTTAATTGTAGTTGCACTTTCTAAAGGCTCTGCATTTTTAAAAAATGGTGTCATATTTATTGCAAATGAATCTTCTAATACAGCACGTTTACGATACTTAATTTCAGAGTTTAATGTAGGAGGATTGGTTTGTCCTTCTAAAATAGCCCTATTCCATTCGCGGTTATCTTCAAATTTAATAGGTTTAGTTCCTTCAAAAATACCGTTTTCAATATCTTCTATTTTTACTTTTCTATCATCAAAAATCCATGTTGTACTATCTAAAGTAATAGGAAATTTGACGTCTCCTTTAATTTGAATCATCTTGCCCACTCCCTAGTTTCAATCTAACCATTATTTTATCATATTTAAAATGAAGGGTTTATTGAATAAACTTGCTTTTTAAAAGGTAGTAGGATAAACTTCTGATATGAAGATATTTAATGATAGGGGGAGAATGTGATGCCGAAGCAAATGAACATAAATAGTGCAGCTTATGAGCAATTAAATCAAGATGCTGACCGAATCTTGCATTTAATTAAGGTTCAAATGGATAATTTAACTATGCCATCTTGCCCACTATATGAAGAGGTTCTCGACACACAAATGTTTGGTTTACAAAAAGAAGTAGACTTTGCTGTGAAACTTGGTTTAGTTGATAAAGAAGACGGTAAAAATTTAATGCTTCGTTTAGAAAAAGAATTATCTAAATTGCATGAAGCATTCACAAACGTATAACTCTAAGTCTAATGCTTTGAATATGAAAGTGTTATAATGAGCAAGAATTAATAGATGTAATAATTTATGATAGTGACTGAAATGTTATGTAAATAATATTTTCAGTCCTTTTATTTTATTTTTTACGTTTATGTTTGTTAATTAATAATTACAAAGTATATAATAGTTTAGACAGAATTTAATTTGATAAATCGTTTTAATGAGCATATATAGTTTAAATTTTTAGAATTGGATGATCTTTTTTATGAATAATTTAAAAAATATATTTCGATACATAGGTAGAACCTCTAAGTTTATCGATTATCCATTATTAATTTCATATGTTATTTTGTGTTTTATAGGTTTAGTGATGGTTTATAGTGCCAGTATGGTGGCAGCTACTAAAGGAACGTTAACAGGTGGCGTTGAGGTTTCAGGTACATATTTTTATAACAGACAATTAATTTATGTTATCATGAGTTTCATTATTGTTTTTTTTATTTCATTTATGATGAATATAAAAGTCTTTAAACAATCAAAAGTTCAACAGTGGATTATGATTATCATCTTTGTCCTTTTATTTTTAACATTATTGGTAGGTAAAAATATTAATGGTTCAAAAAGTTGGCTTGACTTAGGATTTATGAATTTACAAGCTTCAGAGTTGCTAAAAATTGCTTTAATTCTTTATATTTCTTATGTATTAAGTAAAAAATTACCGCAGTTAAGAGGTAATTTAAGAATTATCAAAGGGCCAATTATTTTAATTATCCTTTGTTTAGGTTTAGTACTTTTACAAGGAGATATTGGACAAACATTATTAACATTAATTATTATATTAGCAATGTTTTTATTCGTAGGTATAGGTGCTAAGAAAATAGTAAAAGGACCTATTTTATATATTATTCTTGGATTTATTCTTATTGCTGGGTTCTTTATTTTCACTGGAATGATGCCAGAATATTTAAAGGCACGTTTTAGTACAATTTACGATCCTTTTAGTTCTTCTTCTGGAACTGGGTATCATTTATCCAATTCATTAATGGCAATCGGAAATGGAGGATTATTTGGTCGAGGATTAGGTAATGGAATCATGAAACTTGGCTATCTTCCAGAAGCGCATACAGATTTTATTTTCGCAGTAATTTGTGAAGAATTAGGACTGATTGGTGCCTTATTAGTAATAGGATTATTATTTTTTATTGTATTCCGTGCATTTATATTAGCCACTAAAACATCTTCATATTTTTATAAATTAATATGTGTTGGTGTAGCGAGTTATATTGGTAGTCAAACGTTCGTAAATTTAGGAGGTATATCAGCTACGATTCCTCTTACAGGGGTTCCTCTTCCATTTATAAGTTTTGGTGGTTCATCAATGATCAGCTTAAGTATTGCTATGGGATTATTATTGTTAGTAGCAAGACAAATTAAAATTGAAGAAAAAAGAGCAATAAAAAATAAAAAAACAAAAGTGGATATTCCTAGACAATATTAAAATCATTTAATGATAGATGTAAATATGTAACTAACATTATTAAGAGTGGAAGCAAGAATTAAAAAATTTGCTTCCACTCTTTTTACATTTATGTGACAAGTTAAAGGATTACTAGTCTACAGTAGCGTCTTCAAACTATAAATGATAATATAAAGTTATTAAGTATAATAATTATTAATGATTACATTTTAAAATAGTGATTAAGCTAACCTAGTTACTATATTTTCATTTTATAAATTGTATGTAAAAAAGTATTAGCTTTCTCATGTATTTTAAGATAAAATTTTATTATCTAATTAGTTAGAATATTCAAAATATAAAGGGGTGTTTCTTGTTTGAATCATATAAAAAAATTATTAGTAGCCAATCGTGGTGAAATTGCAATTAGAATTTTTAGAGCAGCAACGGAATTAAATATTCAAACAGTAGCAATTTATTCAAACGAAGACAAAAATTCATTACATAGATATAAAGCCGATGAATCATATTTAGTGGGAAAAGATTTAGGACCAGCCGAAAGTTATTTAAATATTGAACGTATTATTGAAGTAGCAAAACGTGCGAATGTAGATGCAATACATCCTGGTTATGGCTTTTTAAGTGAAAATGAAGAATTTGCAAGACGTTGTAATGAAGAGGGCATAACATTTATTGGTCCTCACCTAGACCATTTAGATATGTTTGGTGATAAAGTAAAAGCAAGAACAACTGCAATTAAAGCAAATTTACCAGTTATACCAGGAACAGATGGACCAATTGAAAATTTTGATGCAGCAAAGGCATTTGCTAAAGAAGCAGGATTCCCACTGATGATTAAAGCCACAAGTGGTGGTGGTGGAAAAGGTATGCGTATTGTTCGCGAAGAAAGTGAATTAGAAGATGCGTTTCATCGTGCGAAATCTGAAGCACAAAAATCATTTGGTAATAGTGAAGTATATATCGAAAGATACATCGATAATCCCAAACATATTGAAGTTCAAGTTATTGGCGATGAATATGGTAATATTGTTCATCTATATGAGCGTGATTGTTCTGTACAACGTCGTCATCAAAAGGTAGTTGAGGTAGCACCATCTGTAGGCTTACCTGATGAATTAAGAGAACGTATTTGTCAGTCTGCATTACAATTAATGAAAAATATCAAATATGTTAACGCTGGAACAGTGGAATTTTTAGTATCTGGCGATGAATTCTTTTTCATTGAAGTCAATCCACGTGTTCAGGTAGAGCATACGATTACAGAAATGATTACAGGAATTGATATCGTTAAAACTCAAATTTTAGTAGCAGATGGAGCAAGTCTATTTGACAAACGTATCGCTTTACCTCCTCAAGAAGAAATCCAAACACTTGGTTATGCTATTCAATGTCGTATCACTACCGAAGATCCTACAAATGATTTTATGCCAGATTCTGGTACGATTATTGCTTATCGTTCAAGTGGTGGTTTTGGTGTACGTTTAGATGCAGGAGATGGTTTCCAAGGCGCTGAAATTTCGCCTTACTATGACTCACTATTAGTGAAATTATCTACTCATGCCATTACTTTTAAACAAGCTGAAGAAAAAATGGAACGCTCTTTACGAGAAATGCGTATTCGTGGTGTAAAAACAAATATTCCGTTTTTAGTTAACGTTATGCGTAATGAAAAATTCCGAAGTGGAGATTATACAACAAAATTTATTGAAGAAACACCGGAATTATTCGATATTGCACCTACATTAGACCGTGGTACTAAAACATTAGAATACATTGGGAATGTAACCATTAATGGTTTTCCGAATGTCGAAAAACGTACGAAGCCAGACTATGAGTCAACTTCGATTCCGCAAGTTTCAAAAAAGAAAATTCAACATCTATATGGTACAAAACAATTACTAGATGAAAAAGGCCCTAGTGGAGTTGCAGATTGGGTTAAAGCACAAGATGATGTTTTAATTACTGATACGACATTCCGTGATGCGCATCAATCTTTACTTGCTACGCGTGTACGTACAAAAGATATGTTAAATATAGCTTCTAAAACTGCTGAAGTATTTAAAGATAGTTTTTCTTTAGAAATGTGGGGAGGCGCTACTTTTGATGTGGCATACAACTTCTTAAAAGAAAATCCTTGGGAGCGTTTAGAAAAACTTAGAAAAGCGATTCCAAATGTATTATTCCAAATGTTATTAAGAGCTTCAAATGCTGTGGGTTATAAGAATTATCCTGATAATGTAATTCAAAAATTTGTAGATGAAAGTGCTAAAGCAGGTGTAGATGTTTTCCGTATTTTCGACTCATTAAACTGGGTAGATCAAATGAAAGTGGCAAATGAAGCGGTACAAAAAGCAGGTAAAATTTCAGAGGGTACTATTTGTTACACAGGGGATATTTTAAACTCAGAACGTTCAAATGTGTTCACTTTAGATTACTATGTTAAATTAGCTAAGGAATTAGAACGTGAAGGTTTCCATATTTTAGCAATTAAAGATATGGCTGGCTTATTAAAACCTAGAGCAGCATATGAACTGGTTGGAGAATTAAAAGCTGCAGTTAATTTACCAATCCATTTACATACACATGATACAAGTGGAAATGGTTTATTAACCTACAAACAAGCCATCGATGCTGGTGTAGATATTATCGATACAGCTATTGCATCGATGAGTGGCTTAACAAGTCAACCAAGTGTGAACTCCTTATATTATGCATTAGATGGGTTTAAACGAAATATGCGTACAGATATTCAAGGTTTAGAAGAATTAAGTCACTATTGGAGTACTGTTCGCCCATACTACGTTGACTTTGAAAGTGATATTAAGTCACCTAATACAGAAATTTATCAACATGAAATGCCAGGTGGTCAATACTCTAATTTAAGTCAACAAGCTAAAAGTTTAGGTCTTGGTGAACGTTTTAATGAAGTCAAAGATATGTATCGTCGTGTTAATTTCTTGTTTGGAGATATTGTTAAAGTGACACCATCTTCAAAAGTGGTAGGAGATATGGCGTTATATATGGTACAAAATGATTTAGATGAACAATCTATTATTGAACAAGGTTATAAATTAGATTTTCCTGAATCAGTAGTGTCATACTTTAAAGGTGAGATTGGTCAACCAGTAAATGGCTTTAATAAACAATTGCAGGATATTATTTTAAAAGGTCAACAACCGCTAACTGAACGTCCAGGAGAATATTTAAAACCAGTAGATTTTGATGAAATACGAGAACAATTACAAGATAAAAATTATGGTGAAGTGACTGAGCAAGATATTATAAGTTATGTACTTTATCCAAAAGTATTTGATCAATTTATTCAAACTAGACAACAATATGGTAACTTATCATTACTTGATACACCGACATTCTTCTTTGGTATGCGTAACGGTGAGACTGTAGAAATTGAAATTGAAAACGGAAAACGTTTAATTATTAAACTTGAAACAATTAGTGAAGCAGATGAAAAGGGTAATCGAACAATTTATTACGTGATGAATGGTCAAGCTCGTCGTATTACGATTAAAGATGAAAACATAAAAACAAATGCGAATGTAAAACCTAAAGCAGATAAAACAAATCCAAATCATATAGGAGCTCAAATGCCAGGAAGTGTGACTGAAGTTAAAGTTTCAGTAGGTGATGAGGTTAAAGTAAATCAACCACTATTAATCACTGAAGCCATGAAAATGGAAACAACAATTCAAGCTCCATTTAATGGAGTGATTAAAAAAGTTACTGTTGGAAATGGTGATGCTATTGCAACGGGAGATTTATTAATCGAAATTGAAAAATCTGAGTAGGTATTAAAAAGTTTAAAAGCATAAGATAGAAAGTTAAATGACATTCTATCTTATGCTTTTTTGCATAAAAAACACGTTAGAGATTCCATGTTTTACAATAACTCTAACATGTCTTTTAAAACTTTATTTGATTTTTGATTTTTCACTTCTAATTGAACGAAGCATGAGTAAAATAAAGTAAGCGATTAAGCCAAAAAGTATAGTAATACAAAGTGCGTGTAGCAATGCAATAATTAAATTAACATGTGTGATTACAGACAATGCACCCGTAATCACTTGTAAAATAATTAAAATAAATGCAGCAGTATAGCCATATCTAATTGTACGGTTTTCAGAATAATTTTTGATGGCATGAATAAATGTAATCATAATCCAACAAAAAGTGATAAATGCCATACCGCGATGTGCAAATTGTACCCAATCTTGCTCAGTATGGGGTACTAAATTATTAAACGGCAATGGCCAGCTTCCATATGCTAAACTTGCTTTAGCGTGGCGAACCAAAGCACCAGTGTAAATAGTGACATAAACAACGCCCGTCATAATCCAAGTAAGATTGCGCAATGGTTTTTTTATAAATAATTCATCAGCCTCATATTTTTTATCCACTTCAAAAATAATAAGCATTAATACGAACACAGAAGAAAAACTAATTAATGAAATTCCAAAATGTAAGGCTAAAACGTAAGAATTTTGTTGCCAAATAACAGCTGCTGCGCCAATTAAGGCTTGAATTAATAGGAAAGCGACACTAATAATTGCTAAAGGTTTAACCTCTTTTATGTATCCTATATTTTTCCAAGCTGTGATGGCCAACCATAACACAACAATTAATGATAAACCTGATACAGCTCGGTGACTCAATTCAATGATTGTAGCAATTGGCAAATTCTGAGGTAATAAAGCGCCGTGACATAAAGGCCATGAAGCACCACAGCCATCTTCAGAGCCCGTCTTAGTTACTAAGGCGCCCCCAAGTTGTACCAATGCCATAATAATTGTTGCTACGATTGATAACCATTTAAGGTTTCGTTTGTTAAACAAGTTTAAACACCCCATCATTAATTTAAAATATTTTGTAATATGATATCCATTTATGCTCTGATTTTAATATAAAAGATATAATTATAAATATTACAACTATTATACTACAATAATTAAAGACAAAAAATTAGTGAGACAGGAAGTCGTTAAAGTGTCACAATTTAAATAGATATAACCTAGCCTTTTATAAGTAATTATTATATCATAGTACTATATGAAAATTTTAAGGAGGGGAACCATGAGTAAAGAACACACTTTATCACAGCCGTCAAGTAGAGTGTCTTTTAAAGAACTACAACAAATTATTAAAATGGGCTTGGTACAGGGTAACCTAATTCCTGCTTTTGCAGGCGCTTGGTTAGCTATTGTAATGACAAATCATTCCTTCCTATCGTCAATACCTCAAATCCTATTAATGTTGATAGGTTCGACATTAATTATGGGTGGTGCTTGTGCATTAAATAATTATTATGATCAAGATATCGATAAAATTATGCCAAGTAAACAAAGTAGACCAACAGTAAACGATAGAATTTCAGATAAACATTTATTAATGTTAAGTTTTGGTATGATGTTAGTAGGAGAAGCATGTTTATTCTTATTAAATGTGCCATCAGGTGTTTTAGGACTTTTTGGTATAGTAGGATATGTATCATATTATTCAATCTGGTCTAAAAGACATACGACTTGGAACACAGTAGTAGGAAGTTTTCCAGGTGCTGTGCCACCTTTAATTGGATGGACAGCTATTGATGGACAAATAAGTCTTGTAGCTTTTGCTTTATTTTTAGTTGTCTTTTGTTGGCAGCCTATTCATTTCTATGCTTTAGCTATTAAACGTAGTGATGAATATTCATTAGCAAATATTCCTATGTTACCTTCAGTAAAAGGCTTTAAACGTACAAGAGTAAGTATGTTTATTTGGTTAGTATTTTTATTACCATTACCGTTCTTATTATCTAGTTTAGGCACTACGTTTGTTGTATTAGCAACTTTATTAAATCTTGGATGGATTTTTATAGGTTTAACAACATTTAAGAAAAATACTGATCAAACTAAGTGGGCAACAAAAATGTTTATCTATTCACTAAATTATTTAGTAGTATTCTTTGCATTAGTTGTTGTCATCTCTTTAATAAAAATGATTTAAAATATCTAAGTTAAATAAGGATGGAACATATGAGTTTACCAATTCTACCAACTATTAGTACAAGCTGTATCGTAATTAGTGCTATTTTAGTAGCAATAGGATGGTGGCAAATTGCTCATCGTCATGTTAATACTCACAAAAAAGTTATGTTATGGGCAGCATTTTTCGCATTAACGTTTTTTATAATTTACGCAACTCGAACGATATTTATAGGTAATACAGATTTTGGTGGTCCAGATTCTGTTAGAACATATTATAAGATATTCTTAATCTTCCACATTAATCTTGCTACGATTGGTGGCGTATTAGGATTAGTTCAAATTATTACTGCATTTAAAGATAAATTTAAATGGCATAGAAGAATCGGACCTGTCGCTTCAATTATATGGTTCTTTACTGGTATTACAGGTGTGGCAGTATACTTATTACTATATGTAATTTATCCAGGTGGAGAAACTACATCGGTGATTAAAGCCACACTAGGTTTATAACAATATTGAATATTTTAAAGAATAGCCTGGGACATAATGAGTGTCTCAGGTATTTTTAATATTTTGGCAGTCGATGATCAAATTGTTTAGTATAAATTATGTTTTAATATTAATTGTTTATTTTATTTGTAAATAGGTATAATGTAGTTTAATTAATAAATTTGGAGTTTAGAAAAAAAGAATGGCTTGATTGTTAAAATAGTTATTTTGTACAATATATATAATTCTAAAGAGGTGGGGGAGCAATGACTAAGTTAGTAATCAAAGTTTTAGGAGTCGTATTTTTAATTACATTTTTAATTTATTTATTTTACTCACCAAGATTAAAATTTGATGTTCTTGAAAATCCTAATAACAACAATAAAATAAGTCATTCAAATCAAGTATCACATTCCGTGGAAAAACAGACTGAAAATCCTGCTCCCAAAAATGGGATAGGTACTTGGATAGATAAAGATATTAATTATCTTACAAATAAATATGGACAAGCAAATCGTACATATCCTGTTAAAGGCGGATATACTGATTATATATTTAAGAGAAAACAACAATATTATATTGTTACTACAAAACATGATGAAATTAAATCTGTTTATGCTACTGGAGAAAAAGCTCAAACCGGATCATTAAAAATCAATGAAAATGCTTCACATATATTTGAAAAAACTAGTATTAATCCTGACCCCTCTTTTAAAGTGAATGGAAAACAATATAATTTTGAGTTATCAGATGAAGATATTAAAACTCAAACTCTAATTAAATATGGTAATATTTATGCTCAAGTTTATGTGGATCAACAATCAAATCGAATTATGGGTATTCGATATCTAGATAAAGAACTATTAGCATTTATAAAACCTTATCAATTAACAGATGAAGAAGATATTTCAGATGATAAATTTAATAATGACAGAAATAATAAAGATTCATTACCATATGAACAAAGCCCAAATCAATTGATAACCCTCTATGAAATTACTAATCAAATGAGAGATTTAAAACATATTCCACCATTGAAAGTAAATTCAGACATTTCACATATTGCTTCAGCAAATTTATATGAAGCAACTGGTACAGAAGATGTTGAATTTACAGAAGAAGCCCTTAAGAGCCAACTTGGTAACGAAAACATTGACTTTATAGCTACAAGTCAAAATGTGGGCTATGATTTTGATGACGTGCCTACATTAATTCATAGTTGGATGAATTCGGATATACACCGTTCAAGAATGTTAAATAAAAAGTATAATGAAATGGGTGGAGAAGTAATGAGAAATTATTATTCACTTATTTTTGTACAAAAATAGGTTGTGAGGTGACCGATAATGTATACAGAGGAAACATTATCAATTTTAGATGAAATTGAAGATTTATCAGACATGATTGTACAATCAAAAGTGTATTTTAATTATAGAGAAGCTCAAAAAACACTTAAACAAGATGATGAAGCACATTTACTGTATCAAGCTTTTTTAAAATCAAAAGAACGTTATGATGAAGTGATGCGCTTTGGTAGATATCACCCAGATTATCAAAATGTAATGTTAGATACACGTCGACGTAAGCGAGCTTATGAAATGTTGCCTAATGTAATGGATTACAAATCTAAGGAAGTACAATTACAAAATTTAATAGATGAAGTGTTGACTAAAATCGCATTATCTGTGTCAGAAAATGTAAAGATTGAAGTGGGTAATCCATTTTTTAAAACGGATTCTAAAGGCTGCGCCTCAGGAGGTACATGTAATTGTCGTTTATAATTAAAAATAAAATCTAGTAAATCAGAGGTTGAGTTGCAAAATGAGATGTCAGCATATTTTTACTTTAATTATTGAAGATTAATATATTAAAAGAATCTGAGACAACTATGATGTATGTCCCAGATTCTTTTATGTATATATTTTAATTTTATATAGAATGAGTGTATTTAATTTGAGGTATGTTGTTTTAGTAGTGATTTAAATTGTTTACCTAAATCAGGACGGTCAGTAACAATGGTGTGGACACCTTTTTGATACAAATCATACATTAAGTCAACACTATTGATGCCATAATAACCTGGCACAATATTTAATAAGTTAAGCCATTGAATAAAATGAGTTGATGATAATGGGATACCTTTGAATTTTATAGGCATTTGAAATGTGTCAGCTTGAGGATGATAATGATAACCTAGTCCTAAAATAAACTTAATCACACCTTCAGTCACTTCATGTTGACTTGCACCAGTAGCTATTTCTCCATTGCTTATTGCTCTAAAACGTTCATTTTGTTCTTTATGAAAACTTGTTACAAGTACACGTTTCTCAGCATGATGATGCTTTATAATATCATACATTTTTTTAGGCGCAATAGCTCCTTCATAACTACTTGGAGTATCTTTTAAATCTACATTGATATATTTGCTAGGATACATTTCTAAAAGTTCATCGAAAGTTAAAATTTTAGCTTGTTGATGACCTCTATAAATATGGCGACCATTGATATCAGTAAAATGAAATCCTGCATCTAATTTTTTTAATTCTTTTAATGTGTAATCACATACTTTTCCTGAACCATTAGTAGTACGGTCGACTGTAGCATCGTGAAAAACAATCAATTCTTCATCTTTAGTTAGTCTCACATCTGTTTCAAAGCCATCTAAACCATAATCAACAGCATTATCGAAAGCTAATTGTGTTTGTTCTGGTCGAACTGACATTCCACCTCTATGTGCAAAAATATAAGGTGCTGGTCCATTAAAAAAGTAAGGTATGTCTTTAAGCATTTTAGGCTTTTGATTTCTTTTTAAAAGTAATAAACTGCTTAGTATACCCATACTAGTGATACCCAAGTTAAAAAAATTCTTCTTAATGTGTTTCAAGGTATAACCTCCTAAAGTTCATTTAAAATTAATAATTAAAGAAATATTTTTCGAAAGTTAAGTGTTGAGATATTGAATGTATTTTATAAAATTATTAGTCATGGTATAGTAATTATGCATAATAAATGGAGTGAGTGAAATAATATGGAATTGATTCCAAGAGTTAGCTTAATTATTTACTTAAAGCATATTAAACATGAAAGACAGATACGTAAATATGGACATATCGTTTATACTAATAAACCTCGAAAGTATGTAGTAATGTATGTTAATGAATATGAAGTAGACGATATTCTCCAGAAATTAATGAAATTAAAATATGTTTTATATATTGATGGATCCCCTTATAAAAACTTGAAAAAAACATATGATAAAGAAAAGCATGAAAAGCTTTAAGATGTATTTAAACATTGTTATTGCATCGGTGGGATCCAATTTTGTAAACGAAGTACGCTAATTAAATATTTAAAATATAAATCATTCGTATGAAATGCATTTGGCGGTTGAACATCAATGCCGACAATAGGAATATCATACGATTGAGCTTGTTCATTAATCATCTCAAATTTTTTATTACTATTTGGGTAGGGATATTTTAAAGCGTTTAACATCATATATATGGCTTGAAATTGTTTACCGGTCGTAGGATTCATAATAATTGCGACTGATGATAATTGTTTGTCTGACTGTGGTGTATGGAAATAGACAACCTTGTCTATTCTTGCATGATTATATTCAATAAGAGTAAGAAATTCGAATAAATCTGTAAGTCCTTCTCCTAAAATAATAAATGATTGTTTCATAAATATTTAATTCTCCTTTTTCAAAATAAATTATAGTAAATAAATGAATGAAATGGAAGTGTAAGTCAAAATGAGAGTCATTGCTGGAAAACATAAAAGTAAACCACTAGAGAGTTTAGAAGGACGTAATACACGTCCAACAATGGATAAAGTTAAAGAAGGTATTTTTAACAGTTTACATGAAGTATACGGCTTAGGTTTAGACTTATTTGCTGGTAGTGGTGCTTTAGGAATTGAAGCACTTTCTAGAGGTATGGATAAAGTTATATTTGTAGACCAAAACTTTAAAGCAGTTAAAGTGATCCAAGCTAACTTGAAACAATTAAATTTAGAGGAACAATCTGAAGTATATAAAAATAATGCAGATAGAGCGTTAAAGGCTATCAATAAAAGAGACATTCAATTTGATTTCATTTTTTTAGACCCTCCTTATAATAAAGGGCTAATAGATAAGGCTCTAGATCAAATTTCTAAGTTTAATTTATTAAAAGAACATGGTATTATCATTTGTGAGTTTAGTAATCAAGAAAAAATCAATACATATGATTTTGAAGTAATTAAGCAATATCATTACGGTTTAACAGATACTTTGTTATTAAAAAAAGGAGAACACAATGACTAAGACAAAAGCAGTCATTCCAGGTAGTTTTGATCCTATTACTTATGGGCATTTAGATATTATAGAAAGAAGTTCTGATCGATTTGATGAACTTCATGTATGTATATTAAAAAATAGTAGTAAAGCAGGTACATTTTCTATTGAAGAACGTATGGAATTAATACGTGAATCTGTAAAACATTTGCCAAATGTGAAAGTACATAATTTTAATGGATTACTTGTCGATTTTTGTGATAAAATAGGCGCTAAAACAATTATTCGTGGCTTAAGAGCAGTGAGTGATTTTGAATATGAATTACGTTTAACTTCAATGAATAAAAAATTAAATAGTAATGTAGAAACAATGTATATGATGACAAGTACAAACTATTCATTTATCAGTTCAAGTGTTGTGAAAGAAGTGGCTCAATATAAGGCAGATATTTCAGATTTCGTACCTAGGCATGTTGAAAGAGCATTAAAAGAAAAATTTGAAGATTAAAAAATTAGCGTATAGAACAGAAATGAAATGTTCCATACGCTTTAATTCAATTATTTAATCTAATTACAGGGGTATTAAAATCATTTTTCTGTTGACCTGATAATAAGTTATAAATATCGGTAGATTTAATTTCATTTTTAAAAAAATGAGCAGATGTTTTATTAATATTAGTGATGAATTGACGCTCTGGAAATTTGGTTTTTAATTGTTTGAGATAACTTTGTCCGCGACGATTCATTCCTAAAATTCTTACAGCTGAAATGGATTGAATAGAATCTTCTTTTTTTACATTTAAAAGAATTTGCATAAGTATGCGTTGTAAATGAGTATAGGTAAAGCGTTTTGTCTTCAGTAAAGACATAAAGGATTCAAAAGAAGTGGCTTGATTGATATATTTTTTTAATCGATGTTCTAGTCCTTCAGATATAGTGTATATATGAGCCATTTCATGAATTGAATGACTTAAGATATGATATTTAATCAAGCTAAATGTATCCTCTTTAGTTAAATGAGGTGTTGTATACAGTGATTGAATTGAAGAGGGAACAACTGTAGTCCACTGAGTTTCTTGAGTGATTAACGACTGCCTAATTGCAGAACCACTTGCAAAGGATGATGTTTCAATTGTCGCATCATGATGATGAGCATGCACACGTTGGATAGCAAGTCCTTTCATGTGAGGTGCAAATTGTTGTATAGCTTTTAAGTAAGTGATTGCTAAAATATTATTAGGCATTTTCAGCAAAGTATTATCGCTAATTAAATCATTTATAATTTTTGCATAATTACTACCTTCTTTTACTTTTTGATTAAAAGTTGAACTATGTTCTAAATTGATTATTTCATTTGCAACGTTTTTAAGGCGAGTTATATCAGGTGTTTCACTTCCAAAAGCAATAGTATTAACATCTAGATAACGAGCAACTTGAACAGCTATTTGTGCAAAATAATCACTTGAAGAAAGACTAGCGATAAGGGGTAACTCAACAACTAAATCGACATTGGAAAGTGCCATTTGTGTACGTAGGAATTTGTTATAAATAGCAGGTTCACCTCTCATAACGAAATTACCACTCATGATTGCAATAGAGATCTCTGCATCGGACTGTACTTTAGCTTGTTGCGCATGATAAGCATGACCGTTATGAAATGGATTATACTCTGTAATCAATCCAACACTTTTCATTTGCAATTCGTCCTTTCAGTATTCATTATTAGTATTGTAACAGATAATAAGATGTTAAGAAAAAATCTTGACAACTTATAATAGTAAAGTTAAAATAAATTTTGTGTTTGTTAGAGGTGAAGCCATATGAAATGGTCAATAACGCAATTGAGAAAATATCAAGGTAAACCTTTTGAATTCAATGAAAAGGCGAACTTTGACGATTTAATAGAACCTTTAGGTCTGATTGATTTATCAGAGATGAATATCGAAGGTGAATTAACCATAAAATCAAATGAAGTGATAGCAGATATGCATGTTACTGGTACGTATACTATGCCTTGTGCTCGTACATTAGTGCCTGTAGATGTGCCACTTGATGTCAGAACTTCCGAAATATTTGATTTAGAAGGTTATAATAGTTATACCGATGAAGAAGTAGATGAAGATGAACATTATCATCTTGCTACAGATGGTATGATTAATATCCGAGATATTGCTAAAGAATTGGTTATTATTGAGAAGCCAATGCGTGCATTTTCTGAGAATAGTGATCAAATGCTTACAGAAGGTAACGGTTGGGAAGTTATTGATGAAGAACAAGCGCTTGAGCTTGAGCACTCTAAAGATAACGACGATTCCCAAACACGCCAAGTTGATCCTAGGCTTCAAAAATTACAACAGTTATATGATAAAGAGTAATAGCAGGTTAATTTAATTTATAGTATAATAATTAAATGACCGAATACTTGAGATTATGTGTTTTAATATTAAGGAGGATATATCATGGCAGTACCAAAAAGAAGAACGTCTAAAACTAGAAAAAATAAACGTCGTACTCATTTCAAAATTTCAGTACCTGGTATGACTGAATGCCCAAACTGTGGCGAGTACAAATTATCTCACCGCGTATGTAAAAACTGTGGTTCTTACAATGGTGAAGAAGTCGTTTCTAAATAATTTATATCTATTTAAAAAAGGTGGAATACGAATTCATTATGAATTCTATCCCACTCTTTTTTTATATTATCTCAATTTATACCATTGCTATCAAAAATAATTTGGAGAGACTATTATGGAACAAATTACTTCAACACAAAATAATAAAATTAAATTAGCAAATAAACTTAAAAAGAAAAAAGAACGCGATAAAACAGGATTAGCTCTCATCGAAGGCATACATTTAATTGATGAAGCATTTAAAAGTAATATGATGATTAAACAATTATTTGTAATTGAGCCAGAAAGAACAGATTCTAGACTTTTAGAGTATGCAAAAGAAGCTTACGAAATTAATATGAAAGTGGCTGAATCATTATCAGGGACTATTACACCGCAAGGTTTTTTTGCAGTCATTGAAAAACCTAAACATGATATCTCAAAAGCGAAACAAGTGTTATTACTTGATCGTATACAAGATCCTGGTAACTTAGGCACGTTAATTCGTACAGCAGATGCTGCGGGTATAGATATGATTGTAATGGAAAAAGGTACAGCAGACGCATACCAAGATAAAGTAATGAGAGCCAGTCAAGGAAGTGTATTTCATATTCCTATTGTCACGACAGAATTAAATAAATTTATTGAACAATTTGATGGCCCAGTATATGGTACAGCCTTAGAAAATGCTGTGTCCTATAAAAACATCGAATCGCAAGACACATTTGCCTTATTACTTGGTAATGAAGGAGAAGGTGTTAATAAAGAATTATTAGCACATACCTCGCAGAATCTTATTATACCTATATACGGCAAAGCGGAAAGTTTAAACGTGGCGATTGCTGGAAGTATTTTGCTTTATCATTTGAAAGGTTGACCTTTTGATTTAAAATCGACTATACTTAATTGTATACAAAATTAAAATAATATGTTTATTAAAGATAAATATAAACCGATAAAAAGACGTAAACTAAATGATTAATTGCACAGGGAAAGTAAGCGTGACTGAAACTTACTTCAATTTACATTAGTTTTTTTCACCTTTTTGGTTACTTAAAGAAATTTAAGTCGGAGTGCATCTTCGTTAACAATGCTAACAAGTGTATGCTTAGGCATAAATTTGGGTGGTACCACGGAAGGCTTTCGTCCCAGTTATTTAGGGATGAAAGTCTTTTTTTAATTTAATAAAGTAAATTTTATGATAAATAGAAAGTATGAGGTGTAAGTCATGACTCAAAATGATTCAATGACAGAATTAAGACAACAAGCTTTAGTAGACATTAACGAAGCGCAAGATGAACGTGCTTTACAAGATGTCAAAGTAAAGTATCTAGGAAAAAAAGGCTCTGTAAGTGGTTTAATGAAAAATATGAAAGATTTACCAAATGAAGAAAAGCCAGCTTATGGACAAAAAGTAAATGAGTTAAGACAAGCAATTCAAAATGAACTTGAAGAAAAACAAGAATTATTAAAAAATGAAAAGTTAAACGAACAACTTGCTGAGGAAACAATTGATGTTACATTACCTAGTCGCCAAATTAATATTGGCTCAAAACATCCATTAACTAGAACGGTTGAAGAAATTGAAGATTTATTCCTAGGATTAGGATATGAAATTGTTGATGGATACGAAGTAGAACAAGATTATTATAATTTTGAAGCTTTAAACCTTCCTAAATCACATCCAGCCCGAGATATGCAAGATAGTTTTTATATTACAGATGAGATTTTAATGCGTACGCACACGTCTCCAGTGCAAGCACGTACAATGGAAAAACGTCACGGTCAAGGACCAGTAAAAATTATTTGTCCTGGGAAAGTGTATCGACGAGATTCAGATGATGCTACACATAGTCATCAATTTACACAAATTGAAGGTTTAGTAGTAGATAAACATATCAAAATGAGTGATTTGAAAGGAACGTTAGAGTTAGTAGCTAAAAAATTATTTGGTGCTGATCGTGAAATTCGATTACGACCAAGTTATTTCCCATTCACAGAGCCATCAGTGGAAGTAGACGTCTCTTGTTTCAAATGTAAAGGTAAAGGATGTAATGTATGTAAACATACTGGATGGATTGAAATCTTAGGTGCAGGTATGGTACATCCTAATGTTCTAGAAATGGCCGGTTTTGATTCAAATGAATATTCTGGCTTTGCATTCGGTATGGGGCCAGATCGTATAGCAATGTTAAAATACGGAATCGAAGACATTCGTCATTTCTATACAAATGATGTGAGATTCCTTAATCAATTTAAAGCTGTAGAAGATAGAGGTGAAGCATAATGTTGATTTCAAATGAATGGTTAAAAGATTACGTAGATGCTGGTGTACCTGCTAAAGACTTAGCTGAGCGTATTACACGTACGGGTATTGAAGTAGCAGATATTATAGATTACTCAAAAGATATTAAAAATGTAGTAGTAGGATATGTAACATCTAAAGAAAAACATCCAGATGCAGATAAATTGAATATCTGTCAAGTTGATATAGGTGAAGAAGAACTTGTTCAAATTGTTTGTGGGGCACCTAATGTTGATGAAAATCAATATGTGATTGTGGCTAAAGTAGGTGGACGTTTACCTGGAGGTATTAAAATAAAACGTGCCAAATTACGCGGAGAACGTTCGGAAGGTATGATTTGTTCCTTACAAGAAATTGGTGTCTCAAGTAATGTTGTACCAAAAGACTATGAAAATGGAATTTTCGTATTTCCTAGTGAAGTGACACCGGGAACTGATGCATTAGACGCATTATATCTTAATGATCAAATTATGGAATTTGATTTAACACCTAACCGTGCAGACGCTTTAAGTATGGTGGGAACTGCATATGAAGTTGCAGCATTATATCAAACTGAAATGACTAAACCAAACACAACGCTTAACGAAACTGAAACTTCAGCAACAGATGAGTTATCAGTGACAGTTGATAATCCTGAAAAAGTTCCTTATTACAGTGCAAGAGTTGTTAAAAATGTGAGAATTGCACCATCACCTATCTGGATGCAAGCACGTTTAATTAAAGCTGGTATCCGTCCAATTAATAATGTAGTTGATATTTCTAACTATGTATTACTTGAATATGGTCAACCACTTCATATGTTTGATCAAGACCATATGGGTTCTAAAGATATCGTTGTACGTCAAGCGAATGAAAATGAAACAATGACAACATTAGACGATACTGAAAGAACGCTTATTGATACAGATATCGTTATCACAAATGGTAAAGAACCTATTGCATTAGCTGGTGTTATGGGTGGAGATTTTTCAGAAGTGACTGATCAAACAATGAATGTCGTAGTAGAAGGTGCGATTTTTGACTCTGTATCTATCCGTCACACATCACGTCGTTTGAATTTACGTAGTGAGTCTTCAAGTCGTTTTGAAAAAGGTATTGCAACAGAATTTGTTAATGAAGCAGTCGATAGAGCTTGTTATTTACTTGAACATTATGCTTCTGGTGAAGTATTAAAAGATAGAGTGGCACAAGGGGATTTAGGTTCACTTGTTACGCCAATTGATATTACTGCGGAAAAAGTAAATCAAACAATTGGTTTTAATTTATCAAATGATGAGATTAAAGCTATTTTCGAACAATTAGGATTTAAAACGATTCAAAATGCCGATACTTTAACAGTATATGTACCTTCACGTCGTAAAGATATTTCAATTAAGGAAGATTTAATTGAAGAAATAGCAAGAATATACGGATATGATAATATTCCTTCAACTTTACCAGTGTTTGATGATGTAACTAGTGGAAAATTGACAGATCGTCAATATAAAACGCGTACGGTAAAAGAAACACTCGAAGGTGCAGGATTAAATCAAGCCATCACATATTCACTTGTGTCTAAAGACCATGCCAAAGATTTTGCATTACAAGAACGTCCTACAATTAGTCTACTTATGCCAATGAGTGAAGCGCATTCTACATTACGTCAAAGCTTATTACCACATTTAATCGAAGCAACAACTTATAACGTAGCACGTAAAAACAAAAATGTAAGATTATATGAAATTGGACGTGTGTTCTTTGGTAACGGCAAAGATGAATTACCGGATGAAATCGAATATTTAAGTGGTATTCTAACTGGAGAATATGTAGTTAATACTTGGCAAGGTAAAAAAGAAGAGATTGATTTCTTTATTGCTAAAGGTGTAGTCGATCGAATTGCTGAAAAATTAAATTTAGATTTCACTTATAAAGCTGGCGAAATAAAAGGCCTTCATCCAGGTAGAACTGCGATTGTTTCATTAGAAGGTAAAGAGATAGGATTTGTAGGAGAATTACATCCTCAATTAGCAGCTGAAAATGATCTTAAACGCACATATGTATTTGAATTAGACTATGATGCAATGATGCAAGTAGCTGTAGGTTACATTAATTATGAACCAATTCCAAAATTCCCTGGTGTGTCAAGAGATATCGCTATGGAAGTAAAACGTGACATGCCTTCATCAGAATTATTAGACATTATTCATGAGAATGGTGAAGACATTCTAAAAAATACACTTGTATTTGATGTGTATGAAGGTGAACACTTGGAAGAAGGTAAAAAATCAGTAGCCATTCGTTTAAATTATTTAGATACTGAAAATACACTTACAGATGAACGTGTTTCTAAAGTGCATGATAAAATTTTAGAAGCATTAAAAGCTAAAGGCGCTACAATTCGATAATAAATTAAAGAAGAGATTGGGATATACATCCTAAAAAATAGCCAGTAAATGAGTTTATTATAAAGTCATTTACTGGTTTCATTATTTACAATACTTTGTATAGTTGGTTCGCTTTATTAGGGAATAAATTTAGTCTGTAGTCTTTAGCGTATCCTATTTTATCAAGAGTCGCGCTAAAATACTTTTTTTATGTAATTTTACATTTAAATACTTTTAAAAAATAAGGTCCTTTCGTATAATTTAATAAACTTCATTAAATTAACGAGGTACCTTATGTATAAAGATTCTAACATGACTCAACTTACTTGACCGATAGAAACTTCAGCACTTGTTCCCGCAAACGATGTGTCACGATATGTAAATAAAAGTGTTGAAACAATTCTCGATACTGAATTTGATGAATTTAGACATCATCGTATAGCATTCTAAAATGTTCTTTATTGATACTTTTTATTAACCAACGTCCATGCTTTATCACGATTTTTAAAATGTTTTTTTGAAATAGAATCTAACTTACTAATATTATATTTTTCAATAATTTGAGCAGCGATTAAATCTACTTTATGACTCGCGCCTTTTGGAATATCAAAATGCATCATTTTTGATATTGAATCCATGTGCTTAATAAAAGCATAGCGAGAAATGATACTTGCTGCTGCAATAGCAAGGGATTTAGATTCTCCCTTTGTTTCAAATTTTGTTTGATTTGGAAAAGGTAAGTCGCTTAGAGCATAACGCTTGTAGACGTTACGTTCTGCAAATTGGTCAATGACAATGTAGTCTAATGCTTTAGTATCTATCTTGTTAGTTACATTTTTTATCGCTTCATTATGAAGGACTGCTTTCATTTTTACTTGAGACCAACCTAGTGCTTGTCTTTCATTATATTTAGTATTGTTTAATGTAAGTAATGAATGAGGAATAAAGGTAATCAGTTGTTCTGCAAGTTCTATAATTTTAGTGTCTGTTAATTTTTTCGAATCATCTACGCCTAGCGTTCTTAAAATATCTATATGCTCTTTAGATACAAAAGCAGCACAAACCGTTAATGGACCAAAATAATCGCCACTTCCCGCTTCATCACTACCAATACAGTTATAATCATTATATGTTATATTATGTAAATCATCTGCCTTTGAAGATTTTGAATTAGTTACAGAATCAGTAGTACAAAATTGACGCGCTATATGTTCAGCATGTTTTCCTTGAAACATAACTTTACCAGAATTGTAAATACTAATGACAGTGTCATGATATTTGGTTCTTGCTTTCATCCCATTAGGTAAATTGGATGTACTAAAGTTAATTTGGTTCAACAGTTGCTCAATATCTTGATTAGTTAATTTATGTACTACATTTCCCATAAAATGTTTAAACCTCTCTTTTAAAATTCTAATAGATATACTTTAACATAATGAAGATAAAAACGTAGGTTTAGTGGTATAAATAAATAGTATTTTAAATCTATAATTACAAATAAGAGACGCTCATGTATAATAATAATAATCTACTTATTCACTCAACAAAACATTAGTCAAAGAAATTTAAAATATTATCAAAAGTCAGGAGTTAATACAATGGGAGAATTTAAAAATCGTATTAATGTATCGATCAATGATCAAAATTTTACGATTATCGGTGACGATGATCCTGAACACATACGTTATGTAGCACATTTAGTAGATGAACAGCTAAGATTATTAGGACGTAAATCAGCAGGATTAGATACAACAAGAAAAGCAATTTTAACTGCAGTGAATATCATGGACGAAAAAGTGAAATTGGAAGAAGAAAACGAAATATTAAAACAAATGATTTATGAATTAAAACAACAGGATAGCTAAATGACTATAGATTTAGTAATGATACTTATTATTTTGATGTATATGATAATTGGTTTTAGAAGAGGCCTTTGGCTGAATAGTCTTCATTTGTCGTCTACGCTTGTCTCACTATTCATTGCGCATCGTTTTTACCAATATATATCAAAACAAATGATTGTTTTTGTTCCATTTCCTAAAACAGTTGCTTTTGATACGCACTTCGCATTTCAATATCATGATGTACAACAACGTTTTGATACTATTGTGGCATTTTTATGTATTGCTTTTATAAGTAAGTTGCTTTTATATCTTATTATTGTAACTTTTGATAATATAGTGTCATATCATAATATTCATGTTACAAGTCGAATATTGGGAAGCGTATTAGGTAGTATTGCCAGTGTGATTGTACTGCAACTTGTTTTATATTTAGTATCTTTATATCCTAATGAATGGATTCAAGAAAGTTTAAAACACGGTTATTTAAGCCATATTATTCTATTTAAGATGCCGTTTTTATCATCTTATATACTAAATTTATAAATAAAAAAAGATAAAAGGTCAGGACTAGGTGATGGATATAAACCTCCTGGTCTCTTTTTATGGAGTGAATGTAATGACAAAGAAAGATGTAATTCAACTACTAGAAAAAATTGCTATATATATGGAATTGAATGGAGAAAATACGTTTAAAGTATCTGCTTATCGTAAAGCAGCACAAAGTCTTGAAATAGATGAACGTTCTTTAGATGAAATAAAAGATGTTACTGAATTAAAAGGAATTGGAAAAGGGGTAGGAGAGGTCATTAGCGAATATCGAGAAACAGGTACCTCATCAACTTTAAAAGAATTGCAACGTTTAGTTCCTGAAGGATTAATTCCTTTAATGAAAATTCAAGGTTTAGGTAGTAAAAAAATTGCAAAGTTGTATAAAGAGTTAAATATTACAGATAAAGAACATCTTCAAGAAGCTTGTGAAGCGGGAAAAGTTAGTGAACTAAGTGGATTTGCTAAAAAAACGGAACAAAACATACTTGAAGCAGTAAAAGCACTAGGAGCTAAAAAAGATTATTATCCTATTGATTTGATGCGACATTTAAATAAAGATATTATGACTTATCTAGAACAATTAGAAGAAGTTGAACATTATTCTGAAGCAGGTAGTTTCCGTCGTTATAAAGAAGTAAGTAAAGATTTAGACTATATTATTAGTACACGACACCCTCTTCATGTACAACAACACCTTTTAAATATTCCAAATAAAGTGAAAGAAGTCGCAGTTGGAGAAACGAAAGTGTCACTTGAATTGGAATATGATGATGAAACGATTGGTGTAGATTTTAGACTTGTTGAACCAGAAGCCTTTTATCATACCTTACAGCACTTTACAGGTTCCAAAGATCATAACATTCGCATTAGACAACTTGCTAAAGCACAAAATGAAAAAGTGAGTGAGTATGGTATCGAACAACAAGATGGAACGTTACTCCAATTCCAAAGTGAAGATGAAATTTACCAACACTTCGGTAGACATTGGATTGCTCCAGCAATGCGTGAAGATGGCAGTGAGTTTGATCGTGATTTAAATTCAATCATTACATTAGATGATATTAAAGGTGATCTTCATATGCATACAACGTATAGTGACGGCGCTTTTTCTATACGAGAGATGATTGAAGCAAACATTAAAAAAGGCTATGAATACATGGTCATTACGGATCATTCAAAGAGTTTAAAAGTTGCGCATGGATTACAAGTTGAACGATTATTACGTCAAAATGAAGAAATAAAAAATTTGAATGAAGAATACACAGAAATAGATATTTACTCAGGTACAGAGATGGATATTTTACCTGATGGATCATTAGATTATGAGGATGATATACTATCGCAACTTGACTATGTTATTGCAGCTATTCATCAAAGTTTCAATCAATCTGAAGAAGAGATTATGCAACGCCTAGAACATGCATGTCGTAATCCTTATGTTAGAAATATTGCACATCCAACTGGTCGTATTATTGAGCGACGTGAAGGGTATCAACCTAATATAGAACAGTTGATGCAACTTGCAGAAGAAACACAAACGGTAATGGAAATTAATGCTAATCCAAAACGATTAGATTTAAATGTTGCCACTGTAAAAAAATATCCAAATATTAAATTAACAATTAATACAGATGCTCATCATGTGGATCATCTTGATTTTATGAAATATGGCGTAGCTACTGCGCAAAAAGGATTTGTAAATAAAGATAGAGTGATTAATACAATGACGCGTGACGCTTTTAAAAACTTTATTAATAATAATATTAAATTACAGAAATAGAGGGATTGTATGAGACAAAAAACATTAGACGTCTTAGAGTTTGATAAAATCAAATCATTTGTAGCTTCTGAAACGATAAGTGATTTAGGACGTGAAAAAGTGTCTAAAATGTCTCCAGCAACTGATTTTGAAACTGTAGAATTTCAAATGAATGAGACAGATGAAATATCACAAATTTATAATAAACATCGTTTACCTAGTTTAAGTGGTTTATCAAAAGTATCACCATTAATTCACCGTGCTAAAATTGGTGGAGTGCTTAATGTTACCGAATTAAATGTAATTAAGCGGTTGATACAAGTACAAAATCAATTTAAAACATTTTATAATCAACTGCTTGAAGAAGATGAAGGCGTCGTAAAGTATCCAATTTTAAATGAAAGAATGAATCAACTACCTGTACTTACTGATTTATATCAAGAAATAAATGAAAAATGTGATGCTTACGATTTATATGATAATGCAAGTTATGAATTGCAAGGTATTCGAAGCAAAATATCAAGTACGACTCAACGCATTAGACAAAATTTAGATCGTATTGTTAAAAGTCAAGCTAATCAAAAGAAACTTTCAGATGCCATTATTACAGTGCGAAATGATCGCAATGTGATACCGGTAAAAGCAGAATATCGACAAGATTTTAAAGGGATTGTGCATGATCAATCAGCTTCTGGACAAACCCTTTATATTGAACCATCTTCTATTGTTGAAATGAATAATCAAATTAGTCGATTAAGAAATGATGAAGCAGTAGAACGTGAACGTATATTAACAGAATTAACAGGTTTCGTAGCTGCTGATGATGATAATTGTTTAGTGGCAGAGTCGGTTATGGGTCAAATTGATTTCTTAACGGCTAAAGCGCGCTATGCACGATCAATTAAAGGGACAAAACCTACTTTTTATAAGGAAAGAACGGTTTATTTACCTAATGCTTATCATCCTTTATTGAATAAAGATACAGTCGTAGCAAATACAATTGAATTTATTGATGATATTGAAACGGTTATTATTACGGGACCTAACACAGGTGGTAAAACTGTCACTTTAAAAACGTTAGGACTTATCATTGTGATGGCTCAATCCGGGTTACTCATTCCTACATTAGATGGTAGTCAATTGAGTGTATTTGAAAACGTATATTGTGATATAGGTGATGAACAATCGATTGAACAATCGCTATCTACGTTTTCATCACATATGAAAAATATTGTAGAAATTTTGAAAGAAACGGATAAAAATAGTCTTGTTTTATTTGATGAATTAGGTGCTGGAACCGATCCGAGTGAAGGTGCAGCTTTAGCTATGAGTATTCTCGATCATGTGAGGGAGATTGGTTCATTAGTTATGGCAACGACACATTATCCAGAGCTTAAAGCTTATAGTTATAATCGTGAAGGCGTTATGAATGCAAGTGTTGAGTTTGATGTGAATACATTAAGTCCGACTTACAAATTATTAATGGGTGTTCCTGGACGTTCCAATGCCTTTGATATTTCTAAAAAATTAGGTTTAGGATTAAACATCATTAATAAGGCTAAAACAATGATTGGTACAGACGAACAAGAAATTAATTCAATGATAGAATCATTAGAGAAAAACTCTAAACGTGTGGATGAACAACGTATTGAGCTTGAAAAATTATTGAGAGAAGCACGAACGACGCATGATGATTTGGAACGTCAGTATCAACAATATAAAAATTATGAACAAAAATTAATGGATGAAGCTAAAGATAAAGCAAATCAGCGCATTAAATCAGCTACAAAAGAAGCAGATGACATTCTAAAAGATTTAAGAGAAATGCGAGATAAAAAAGGGGCCGACGTTAAAGAACATGAATTAATAGATAAGAAAAAACATTTAGAAGATCAATATGAAGCTAAATCCTTAAAACAAAATGTAAAAAAACAAAAATGGGATGATATTCATGCTGGCGATGAAGTTAAAGTATTATCTTATGGCCAAAAAGGCGAAGTATTAGAATTAAGCGGAGAAAATGAAGCTGTAGTTCAAATGGGTATTATCAAAATGAAATTACCTATTGAAGATTTAGAAAAAACGAAAAAGAAAAAAGAAAAACCAACGAAAATGGTGACACGCCAAAATCGTCAAACTATTAAAACAGAATTAGACTTAAGAGGCTATCGTTATGAAGAAGCGGTTGGAGCTTTAGATCAATATATTGACCAAGCTGTATTAAGTAACTATGAACAGGTTTATATTATTCATGGTAAAGGTACTGGTGCACTTCAAAAAGCAGTTCAAAATCATTTAAAAAAACATAAAAGTGTTCAATCTTTTCGTGGTGGAATGCCAAGTGAAGGCGGATTTGGTGTTACAGTAGCAGAACTTAAATAATATAAAACTAGAATGTTGATTTTTTTAAAATTTGACGTACAATAAAGCAAGCGTTTAATCTTAACACAAGTTTATGACAAGATTAATAAATAGTGATAAAAATGAGCAAGAGCAATGCAGATATATGGAAAGTCTGTTATAATTTGCTCATCATTTAATATTTAAGGAGGATTGGCAATTATGGCAATCGTAAAAGTTACAGATTCAAATTTTGATGAAAACATTCAATCAGGTGTTAAATTAGTAGATTTTTGGGCAACTTGGTGTGGACCTTGTAAAATGATCGCCCCTGTGTTAGAAGAATTAGCTGGAGACTATGATGGTAAAGCAGACATCTTAAAATTAGATGTAGATGAAAATCCATCTACTGCTGCTAAATATGAAGTAATGAGCATCCCAACTTTAATCGTATTTAAAGATGGAGAAGCAGTAGATAAAGTAGTAGGTTTCCAACCTAAAGAAAACTTAGCAGAAGTTTTAGATAAACATCTATAATATTTAGTACAATTATAAAAGAATGGGGCATTACATGTTATGTAATCGCTCCGTCTTTTTTATGTGAACGTCAAGTTAATAGAAAGGAGGAGACGGATGACCGACTACGAAGAAAAAATTAGAGATAAATTAAGTGTCGTCCCATTTGAACCAGGCTGTTATTTAATGAAAGATCGAAATGACCAAATTATTTATGTAGGTAAAGCAAAACGATTACGAAATCGACTACGTTCTTATTTTACTGGTGCACATGATGCAAAAACTACACGTCTTGTTAGTGAAATTCGCAACTTCGAATTTATTGTAACTTCAAGTGAGACAGAATCATTATTACTTGAGTTGAATTTGATTAAACAATATCAACCTCGCTACAATATTTTATTAAAAGATGATAAAAGTTATCCTTTTATAAAGATTACTAAAGAAAAACATCCACGTTTACTTGTGACTCGTACAGTAAAAAAAGGTACAGGAAAATATTTTGGACCTTATCCTAATGCATATTCAGCACAAGAAACTAAAAAATTATTAGATCGTATTTATCCTTTTAGAAAATGTGATAATATGCCTGATAAATTGTGTCTATATTATCATATCGGTCAGTGTATGGGACCATGTGTGTATGATGTAGATCAACAAAAATATGCACAAATGACGCGTGAAATTACTGACTTTTTAAATGGAGAAGATAAAACAATTCTTCATAATCTTGAAACACGCATGCTAGATGCTAGTGAGAAGTTAGATTTTGAACGTGCTAAAGAATATAGAGATTTAATTCAACATATTCATAATTTAACTAAAAAACAAAAAATTATGTCTTCAGATAATACAATTAGAGATGTTTTTGGATATAGTGTTTCTAAAGGTTGGATGTGTATTCAAGTATTCTTTATTAGACAAGGAAATATGATTCAACGTGATGCAACAATGATTCCTCTACAACAAACAGAAGAAGAAGAATTTTATACATTCATTGGACAATTCTACAGCTTAAATCAACATATTTTACCTAAAGAAGTACATGTACCGAAAAATTTAGATAAAGATATCATTCACTCTGTGGTTGATACAAAAATTGTTCTACCTGCGCGTGGAACAAAGAAAGAAATGGTTGATTTAGCTAATCATAATGCTGAAGTTGCACTAGAAAATAAATTTCAATTAATCGCTAAAGACGAATCTAGAACGATAAAAGCTATCGAAGAACTTGGTGAAAGAATGGGCATTCAAACACCGATAAGAATTGAAGCATTTGATAACTCAAATATCCAAGGTGTTGATCCTGTTTCGGCAATGGTAACATTTGTGGATGGTAAACCGGATAAAAAAGGATATCGTAAATACAAAATTAAGACTGTGAAAGGTCCTGATGATTATAAGTCGATGAGAGAAGTTGTACGTCGTCGTTATACGCGTGTACTTAATGAAGGTCTTCCATTACCAGATCTTATTATCGTTGATGGTGGTAAAGGACATATGTCTGGCGTCATAGATGTACTAGAAAATGAACTGGGTTTAGATATTCCTGTTGCTGGATTAAGAAAAAATGATAAACACCAAACATCTGAATTATTATACGGTACAAATGCTGAGGTTGTACCTCTAAAGAAAAATAGTCAAGCCTTTTATTTGCTTCATAGAATCCAAGATGAAGTACATCGTTTTGCGATAACATTCCATCGTCAAACTAGACAAAAAACTGGATTACAATCTGTTCTTGATACAGTAGAGGGTATAGGAAGTAAACGAAAAACAAAATTATTAAGAACATTTGGTTCTATTAAAAAAATGAAAGAAGCTAGTATAGAAGATTTAAAAGCTGCAGGATTACCTAAAAAGGTAGCTGAAAATCTACAATATGCTTTAAAAGAAGATTAATTTCAAAAAAAGGGGTATGACTTTGAATTTCATACCCCATACATTTAGAAAGAATGTTACAATATAGTTAACAAAAGGCTTATTTTTTTAAGAAAGTATGGAAGCGTTTTCTAAATAAGAAATATTATCATTTTATAGTAGTTACACAATTATCATGTAATACTTGTATATCTCATTTATTCGTCTTGTTTTTAATTATATTTACTTTTTTAAGACATACTTGTAGTTATGAAAAATAATAATACTCAAACTAATAAAAAGTAGATGTTTGATTTGTTTAATTTTCAGAAAATTTACAATCATTATAACTATTATATTTTTATGCATACGAGTACTAAATAAAATAGTAAATGCGTTTATAGTACTATCTTAAAAAGAAGCTATTTAAATTTATTATGTTTTATAACAGGGGGGACTCCTTTTGGCTAAGTCTAAAAATGAATTTTATCTTAGACGTCTTCATTCACTACTAGGGATTATTCCGATTGGTGCGTTTTTAATTGTTCATTTAATGATTAATCACCAAGCGACTCAAGGAGCTGAGGCTTTTAATAAGGTTGCAGGCTTTATGGAATCTTTACCATTTTTATTAGTAGCTGAACTTATTTTGATTTACATTCCAATTTTATATCATGGATTATATGGTATTCATATTGCTTTTACTGCTAAAGAAAATATCGGCCATTATTCATTATTTAGAAACTGGATGTTTGCGTTACAAAGGTTAACAGGTATTATTGCTTTCGTATTCATCTTTGTACACCTATGGCAAACACGTTTACAAAAACTTTTCTTTGGTAAAGAAATCAGTTATGACATGATGCATCAAACGTTACAAAATCCAATTTGGGTTATCGTGTACATTATTTGTGTTATTGCTGTCATTTTCCATTTTTCTAATGGCATTTGGTCATTCTTAGTAACATGGGGATTTTTACAATCTAAAAAATCACAACGTATTTTCACATGGGTTTCATTAATTATTTTCTTAATTCTGTCATACATAGGTGTGACTGCAATTTTAGCTTTTGCATAAAAAATGAAAGTAAAAAAAGTATAGTTATAAAAGGAATCAATAGGTTAGTTTCAGATATATTTTAGGGGAGTGACAATTCTATGGCAGAGAAAAAAATTATTGTTGTCGGAGGTGGCCTCGCGGGGCTGATGTCAACAATTAAAGCTGCAGAACAAGGTGCACATGTGGACTTATTCTCAATTGTACCTGTTAAACGTTCGCACTCTGTATGTGCCCAAGGTGGTATTAATGGTGCGGTAAATACTAAAGGTGAAGGAGATTCACCATGGATTCATTTTGACGATACAGTATACGGTGGAGATTTTTTAGCGAACCAACCACCAGTCAAAGCAATGACTGAAGCTGCACCAAAAATTATCCATTTATTAGATCGTATGGGCGTTATGTTTAATAGAACAAATGAAGGATTGTTAGACTTTAGACGTTTCGGAGGTACACTTCATCATAGAACAGCATATGCTGGTGCAACTACAGGACAACAATTACTTTACGCTTTAGATGAACAAGTTCGTTCTTTTGAAGTTGATGGTTTAGTTACTAAGTATGAAGGATGGGAATTTTTAGGATTAGTTAAAGATGATGAAAATGCAGCAAGGGGTATTGTTGCTCAAAATTTAACTACTTCTGAAATTAAATCTTTCGGTTCTGATGCTGTTATTATGGCTTCAGGTGGTCCGGGTATTATTTTTGGTAAAACAACGAATTCAATGATTAATACTGGATCAGCTGCATCTATCGTATACCAACAAGGCGCTAAATATGCAAATGGAGAATTTATTCAAATACATCCTACGGCAATTCCAGGTGATGATAAATTACGTTTAATGAGTGAATCAGCACGTGGTGAAGGTGGTCGAATTTGGACTTATAAAGATGGAAAACCATGGTACTTCTTAGAAGAAAAGTATCCTGATTATGGTAACTTAGTACCACGTGATATTGCAACACGTGAAATCTTTGATGTATGTATCAATCAAAAATTAGGTATTAATGGTGAAAATATGGTGTATCTTGATTTATCTCATAAAGATCCACATGAATTAGATGTTAAATTAGGTGGTATTATTGAGATTTATGAAAAATTCACTGGTGATGATCCACGTAAAGTACCTATGAAAATATTCCCAGCAGTACATTATTCAATGGGTGGATTATATGTAGATTATGATCAAATGACAACTATTAAAGGGTTATTTGCTGCAGGAGAATGTGATTTCTCTCAACATGGCGGTAACCGTTTAGGTGCTAACTCGTTATTATCAGCGATTTACGGCGGTACAGTAGCAGGTCCAAATGCAATTAAATACGTTGAAAATATCGAAACATCATATACTGAGTTAGATGACAGTATTTATCAAAAACGTGTAGATGAAGAACAAAAACGTTTCGACGAATTACTTAATATGCGTGGTACTGAAAATGCTTATAAACTTCACCGTGAATTAGGCGAAATTATGACAGCGAACGTTACAGTAGTACGTGAAAATGACAAATTATTAGAAACGGATAAAAAAATTGTTGAGTTAATGGAACGTTATCAAAATATTGATATGGAAGATACACAAACTTGGAGTAACCAAGCTGTATTCTTTACACGTCAATTATGGAACATGTTGCAACTAGCACGTGTCATAACAATTGGTGCGTATAACCGTAATGAATCTCGTGGCGCACATTATAAACCAGAATTCCCAGATCGTAATGACGATGAATGGTTAAAAACAACTTTAGCTGAATATCAAGGTGAATATGAAGCACCTAAATTCACATATGAACCTGTCGATATCAGTTTAATTCCACCGCGTAAACGTGACTATACAAGTAAATCTAAAGGAGGCAAAAAATGATGGCTAACAATCAATCAGTAAAAGAAACTCCAGAAGAATTACGTCATACAGATGAACAACATAATCAAGAAATAACACATAAAGAAGAAAAACACACGCAAAAAACAGTTAAATTAATTGTTAAACGTCAAGATAACCAAGAAGCAAAATCGTATGAAGAAACATTTGAAATTCCTTATAAAGAGAATTTAAACGTGATTGCTTGTTTAATGGAAATAAGACGCAACCCTGTGAATAGTAAAGGAGAAAAAACAACGCCAGTAGTATGGGATATGAACTGCTTAGAAGAAGTATGTGGTGCTTGTTCAATGGTTATTAATGGTCGTGCACGTCAAGCCTGTTCAGCAATTGTTGACCAATTAGAACAGCCGATTCGTTTGGAACCTATGAGTACATTCCCAGTCATTCGTGATTTACAAGTCGATCGTACAAGAATGTTTGATAACTTAAAACGTATGAAGGCTTGGATTCCAATTGATGGTACGTATGATTTAGGACCAGGTCCACGTATTCCAGAAAAGAAACGTCAAACAGCATATGAATTATCAAAATGTATGACATGTGGTGTATGTTTAGAAGTGTGTCCTAATGTAACACGTAATAATAAATTTATTGGTGCACAAGCTATTTCACAAGTACGTTTATTTGATTTACATCCTACTGGTTCAATGACTAAAGATGAACGGCTGAATGCTTTAATGGGTGAAGGTGGTTTACAAGAATGTGGTAATTCTCAAAACTGTGTTAATGCATGTCCAAAAGGTATTCCATTAACAACGTCAATTGCAGCAATGAACCGTGAAACATCATTCCATATGTTTAAATCATTCTTTGGTTCTGATCATCAAGTAAATTAAATATGACATATTTGCCAGCAAAGTAAAAACTTTGCTGGTTTTTATTAATGGAGAATTCAATACGGATATAAATGTTTATTGAGTAAAATAAAAATGAGCAAAAATATCAATTAATGAATGATTAGGTTTGTCTATGGTAAAATAAACGTATTATGTATTATAAGGATGAATGTAAATGAATAAACCCATTGGTGTCATAGACTCAGGAGTTGGAGGACTAACTGTAGCTAAAGAAATTATGCGACAACTTCCTAATGAGACAATATATTATTTAGGCGATATCGCAAGGTGTCCATACGGTCCAAGACCTGGAGAAGAAGTAAAAACTTTTACGACGCAACTTGCTAATAAACTGATGGAATTTGATATAAAAATGTTAGTCATTGCTTGTAATACTGCAACTGCAGTGGCGTTAGGACATTTACAGCAGTTATTACCAATTCCAGTTATTGGAGTCATTGAACCTGGTGCTAGAACCGCTATTATGACTACAAAAAATCAAAAAGTTTTAATTTTAGGTACTGAGGGCACGATTAAATCAGAAGCTTACCGCCATCATATTAAAAGAATAAACCCAAATGTCGAAGTATATGGGGTAGCATGTCCAGGTTTCGTACCACTCGTTGAACAAATGCGTTATGATGACCCTACAATAACTAGTATTGTAATACATCAGACTTTAAAACATTGGCGTAACACAGATGCCGATACTGTTATTTTAGGCTGTACGCATTATCCATTATTATATAAACCTATTAATGATTATTTTGGTGGGAATAAAAAAGTTATTTCTTCTGGGCTTGAAACTGCACGTGAAGTAAGTGCATTACTTACGTTTAGTAATGAACATGCAAGCTATACGCAACATCCAAAACATCGATTTTTTGCAACAGGTGATACGGTTCATATTAAACATATCATTTCTCAATGGCTGAAATTAGATGTAGAAGTTGAACGTATAAAAGTAGATTAAATTTAAAACAGAAGTGAAAGGAAGATTTAAGTGGCAGACATTGTTATAGCTTCTAACAACAAAGGTAAAATAAATGATTTTAAAGCTATTTTTCCAAATGATAATGTTATTGGCATTTCAGAAATTATAAAGGACTTTGATGTTGAAGAAACAGGCACTACCTTTGAAGAAAATGCACGATTAAAATCTGAAGCGGCAGCTAAAGCACTCAATAAAAGAGTGATTGCCGATGATAGTGGTCTAGAAGTATATGCTCTAAATGGTGAGCCTGGTGTATATTCTGCACGTTATGCTGGTCTTGAGAAAAATGATGAGTCAAATATTGATAAAGTACTTAAAAAGTTAGAAGGTGAGACAAATAGAAAGGCACAATTTGTATGTGTCATTAGCATGAGTACGCCAAATGAACCAACACATATGTTCAAAGGAACTGTATCAGGAGAAATTACAACAGAACGTAAAGGTGATCATGGATTCGGATATGATCCTATTTTTTATCTTCCAGAGAAGAACAAAACAATGGCTGAATTAACTACAGAAGAAAAAAGCGATGTGAGTCATCGTGGAAATGCAATTAAAGCTTTAAATGAATTTTTGGAGCGTGAAAAATAATGTCTAAATGGTTAATTGTAAGTGATAATCACACTGAATCTGGAATTCTGTATCAATTATACGACTATCATAAAGACGCAGATATATGCTTACATTTAGGAGATTCTGAATTTAAATATAATGATACTGAATTAAGCTTGTATCAACGTGTAAAAGGTAATTGTGACTTTTATCCTGAATTTCCAAATGAAGACATCATTGAAAAGAACAGTGTTAAAGCATTATACACCCACGGTCATCTTTATGGTGTAAATCAAACACGTATGCGTTTGGCTGAAAAAGCACAATCTCTTGGTTGTCAATTTGCGTTTTATGGGCATACACATATAGCTAAATATGAAAAATTAGGCGACGTCCATATTATAAATCCTGGTAGTATTTCACAGTCGCGTAGTAATATAGAAGAAACATACGCAGAACTACTTATAGAGGATGAAAGTAAAAAAGCTACGCTGAATTTTAGAAATAGAGATCATCAAGTCATACAATCAATAGAATTTGAAATTAATTAACTATTAAAAGGGCTAGGACTACAATGCAAGATAGTCTAGTCCTAGCTAATTTCAAATTTGATACCAAACATTTAGCTATTTAGTTTAACTAAATAGCAACGAAGAAAGTATGTGATTAGTTGCAATTATACGTAATTAGTGGAAAATATAAACTTTTTTTATATTAAAGCTATTGCTAAATAAGATTTCTTTAGATATAATAATACTTGTGTTAAAAAATAATGTCCTGGTAGCTCAGCTGGATAGAGCAATGGCCTTCTAAGCCATCGGTCGGGGGTTCGAATCCCTCCCAGGACGCTAATAAGCCCCGTTAACCGTTGTGGTTACGGGGTTTTTGCTATGTTTGGGGAAAATTTGGTGAAAACAATTTAAAGTTTATTCAAAAACTCAATCATATTTTTATCTTCACGTTCATAAGTTTCTTCTAATAAGTGTAGGTAAACAGATTGTGTGACCAATGTAGAAGCATGACCTAATCTTTTTGATATATAATGTAGACTATAACCATTATGAATTAACACAGACGCATGTGTATGCCTCAAGGCGTTTATCGTAATAGATTTAATGCCTAAGTGTACACATGCTTTTTTTAATACCTTATTTACAGCAGTATTTGATATAACATGGCCATTTACTGTAAATACATAGCCATTAATATTGGCTGGTTTCTTTTCAATAAACTTTTTCACTTTATTTAGCGTATTTGTATCAATAGAGATAATACGATCTGATGTTTCTGTTTTTGTACCAGGCAAATGTATTTTGTTATCACCTAAGTAAAAATCATCACGCTGCATGTTTGCTATTTCAGAAAAGCGACCACCAGTCACTAATGCCATTAATAATACTAATGATGATGTAGTATCTTTTTGTTCTAAATAATGCTTAAGTTTCACATATTCAGTATGGCTAATAAACTTCAAATCTTCACTTTTGCTAGGATTAGCACCTGTGACAGTCGCTTTATATGTAGGATTACGCATAATTAAGCCTTCATGTATTGCTTGGTCACATACATTCCTTACATAACTGTTTAATTTTCTTGCAGTTTCTCTATTGTGATTTTTACCATATTCATATCTATTTGACATGTGATGAGGTAAAAGATGTAATTGCTGTATCTTATCTGTAGAATGGATTATTGAGAGTAAAGAAAATATACTAAAGTACAAAGATAGATCTAAAATTAATATGAATGTTCTCAAAGAAATTATTAGTAAATACTCAAAATCAGATCAAGTAGTTATCATGACTTATATGAATTCTAACAGTCGATTTAGACCAACAAAATTAATAGATAGATTATGTGAAGATATTTTTGAAAGAACAAATCAAAAACGAGGCCAACGTTTTAAAGAGCAAGAAAGAAAAAGAATATTGAGTATTATGAGTATGAGAAAGCCTATTAATACAATGAATAAAACAAAAGGTGCGTGACTATTATTGCTGCATGACATAGCAACAGTTAAAAAGAATATTGAAGAATACCGAAAAAATAAAAGGCGAAGTAATATAGAAGTTGTAGATACATCAATAGAAGACTTTTTCTCTCTTGATACTAATGTGAGTGATGAAGTCCAAAATTTAAATGTAGAAAATCATGTATATATCAATAACTTAATAGATGAAGTTAATTTGATAGCAACAGATAGAGAATTTAGTGTTTTTTGGTTAATCATTAGTGGTAGGGAATTAAATGATATAGCAAAAATATTTAATCTAACTGTTCAAAGAATAAGACAAATATTCGATGAAACAATAGAGAAGTTATTTTATTGAACAGTTTTACAATAAAAAGAACGACACGAACGACGGGTATAAAAAAGGCTATTCAAATAACAACATAATATGAGTGATCTAACCAGTAACAATTGAGAATATTTTTTTACAAAACATTTATTTTAAGACTGTATTCATTGGGTGGGGTCTTTTTTATTTACAACATGTCAAAACCTTATATTTTAGAAAGTTTTAGCAATAGCTTGAATTTGTAAAAAGCGTACATTTAATTGAGTATTAGTAACTTCATGATTATTTATAGCTTATAATTAAGACTAGGCAATACTTTGTGATATGAGATAACCTGTGGCCAGATGTTAATTCGTCTGGTCTTTTTTGTGTAATATTACGGGTAGTCCGTCTATCCTTTTGAGTAGCAGCTTATTTGATTAGACTTTTTTGTGTGACCAAAATTATTGCTCATAGAAGAGCATGAGCCTATTTTTATTAATAAATAATTAAGGTATCGGTATTTTGCAGTACCCTTTATTCTGTATTTAGTGTTAAATAAGAGTTTAATTTGTTAGTATCTAAAGTAAAGATTTGTTTTTCTAATTTTTAAATTTAGCTCATATTTGCGTTTTAAGAGCCATTTGAATAAAAATATATATGAAATTCTCTAAATACTCTAAAAAGCACCTTAAAATTACAAATAAGGGTATTTAAAAGGAGAGATTTAAATCATGAAAATAAGTCAGTGGATAATAAGTTTAGTAGTTGGAATTTTGATATTTTTAGTTGTTTTTTTTATAGGAGATAACTCATTCTCTGTGGCTTTATTATGTGGAGTTGTTGGTTTTATTGGTAATGCGTTAATTGGTTGGAATGCTAGACGAAAAATGTAAGTCATGCATATATGTCGAGAAAATTTATTGATGTTGAGTGGAACTATTTTGGAATAAAGCAATTTTATTTTTTGAGAAGAAAACAAAAGGAGTTTTTACATGCAATTCGGAAATTACAAAATTGATTCGTTTTACTTAATTATGATTATAGGTTTTTTAGTTACTTCTTTATTTTTTCCATTTATGCTTTTATCTGTTCTTGTCTTATTGATTATTGGTTTAGAAAAAGTTGATAAAGAGGGTTAATTTTTGGTTTTGCTTTTTGAAACGAGTTTCTTCTTGTCTTGATACTATGTAGAAATCATTTTTTTAAAATATGAATAGATACTGATATATCAATGTTTCTCTTTGCTTTTTTATATTTTAAGAGACGTTAAATAGTTCATAAACTATATAGAATACCCTAAATGCTCTAAAAAGTATCTTAAAATTGCAAATAAGGGTATTTTAAAATTCAATAACTCTTGTAATAAAATATTAAAAAAAGGAGTTTTTTATGAATGCTGGTTTGTTTTTGATAATTACTATTTGTTGTGGTTTGTTACCAATTATAATTTCTGTAAACGAAAAAAATAAGAAGAATAAAAAGAGGTAGAACACGCATTTATACCGAGAAACTTATTGTACGTTGAGAAGAACTGTTAATTAAATTACAAATATATATAGTGAATGTACTATCCGACAATTCGTTGATTTTGGTTTAATAAAGCATTTAGAATAAAGCAATGTTGATTTATGAATTTTTGAGTAGAAGGGAGTTTTTTATGAATAGTAATTATATTTCTATCGCTTTTTTAAATGAAATACCATTGTTTGATCGTAACTTTTCTTTGATAAAACATGAATTTGAACAATGGAATCAAGAGTATGAGGCTTTTAATTTTGAGTTCAATGGAGTTGAATTTAAAAGTCGATTAGCTAAAAAAACTCCTAAAAAATCAGGTTATTTTGTTGCGTTTTGGTGCAAGAATGAAATTAATAAAAACAGACCTTTTAATTTTGACGAATCAAAAGATAAGTTAATTATTAATATTTTAGATGAATCTAAAAAAGGTCAATTTATATTTCCTAAAGAGCTATTAGTTAAAAAAGGAATTATTAGTTCGGAAAAACATAAAGGAAAAATGGCTATTCGTGTTTATCCTAGTTGGGAACAAAGTTTAAATAAAACAGCAGTTAGTACTCAAAAATGGCAAATCCCGTATTTTTTAGATTTTAGTAAGGGTTTTGATAAGAAAAAAATTAAGGAATTATATTTAGGTTGAGTTTGGTTTTAGAAACGAGTTTTTTCGTGTTTTGATGTTAATACTAAGATGAAAATAAATGTAAGTGTGACGTTTATTTATAAAAAGTAAGCGTTTTCTATTTACATTTAGAGCCTTTTATAAGATAATAACCGTAGCTACTAAAATTTACTACTCAAAATCGAGTATCCTTTAAAATGACTGTATCCGTTGGGTGCAGTCTTTTTGTTTATAACTTGTCAAAACTTTACATTTCATAAAGTTACAAAAAGACTTAAAAGTCCACCTGTAAGCAGTACCTTAAAATAGGGAAGTGGTTTGATAAGACAGTAAAGGACGCCTCAAATTAAGGCTACCTTAGAAAGCTGATACGTTAAGTTACCGTATTAGAAAAAACAAAAGCGAGCTTATTAATCAATAAAAAGCTAACGCACTAAGTTAGTGCATTAGAAAACCGAAATGTCGGTTATCTAATGCTGAAAAGCCGTTTGTGGCTTCTCTGCGTAATCAAAATGGCAACGCAGCTATTTCTTAACTAAATGGCGATTTATATAGATTATCTACGTACCTAAATTGAGTACGCAGCTTATATAATGATCTAGTAGTGAGTTTTATTCCCAAAATATTGGGAATGAGAATGTAAACAATTTATAGATACTGTAAAAATTGTAGACAATGAATAAATTTAATGCCTATAATGACATTAGAAGTTGTTCCCTTATGAAGCACTTCTATATTATATTTTTCTATATGTGAGTCATTTTTTCTTGGCTATGTCCATTGGGCATAGCTTTTTATTTTATTGTAGACAAATATATAAATAATGAGATAATAGCAAAAGAGGTTTAATACCTCTAACTTCTTTACGTACATATAGAGTTTTTACTCTATCTCAACTACAGTGAGGCTAACCTTAATTGGTTAGCTTCTTTTTTGCGTAAAAAAGCACTCTCAACTTAGCTTATGACGGACTAAGTGAGAGTGTAGATGAAAAGTAAGGAGTGAAACGTTTTTATTACTTTATTACATACAAATTAATGATTTTTATTATAATAATATGGCTAAATAAAAATTAGTATGTAATAATAATAATTGAGATTGTCTAAATGGCGACTTTTCCTTTCCATTAAGTATTTCTTCTCCAATGAAAATACTGTATGTTTAGGCAATCTCGACACTTTAAAAGCTTTCATAAATCGCATAACTCTTCAGGGGCGTAAAGCCCCTTTTTGTATGCGAAAAAGTCTCACTAGTACATGACTAGTAAGACTAAGTTTCAATGAAAGCAATGCTAACTACGAATTATTTTAACATACATCTACTTCACTTAATAGACATACATTTTATTATAGCTGCATGAACAATTCGTTCAGTCATGTATAAAAGGGAGTAGGAAAACACGACGCCCTTTGTTAGTTGATCTAAGTAAGGGATGAACGAAACGTTATCCCCCTTATTCATGGGGTCGCGAAACGCTACCCCATGTGTCGCAACTTGCGACGTTAGGTAAATAAATATAGCAACCACTTCGATACGTAAGAACATTTCGAATTTAGGAATATATTAATACACGAGTGCAGTCCTAATTTAGGACTACAACCATTAACCAGCTTGTCAATTTAGCAATGCGGTATAAAAGGGTATGCGTTTTGCTAATACATTAAATAAATAGGTAAAATACCATATTAGGAATGTATTTTTAAAGATAAACAATTTTATGAAATCCATATATTTAAATTTTGAACTTTTAATAGAAACTTTAACAAAATTACTTATAAAACAACAAATTTTTATTTTGTTTTGATAGACTATTATATAATACTGTACAATTGAAATTTATTTTATAAAGGGGATAGTTATGGAAGAATATAAGTACTACATAGATATATTTAATGAGTTGATAAATTCTATGCTTTCGTTAGCAAAAATTAATGAAAAATATGCTAATAAACAAAATTACTTTGAGTTTTTGAAAAGTAATGATAATGATAATTTGAGTGATAAAGATATTGTGGAAATGATAATACATTTAAAAATTCGATTATCTAGGGAAGCACAAAGCAATAATGACAATGAGAAAATTGATGAGGTTACTGAAAATATAAAAAATAAAATTTTGGAATCAAAAAAAGGAAAATTTTTTTATGAGAACATACATAGCAACAATGGTAAAATTTCAAGCAATCATCACTATATAAGACTTTTAATTCATTATTGTAATAAAGAAAATTCAATGATTAGTAAAGAAATAGAAGCAAATAGAAAAAATCAAGTGAAAAATATAATAAGTATTTTTGAAACACTTATGTCGAATTTATTAGCACAAATATATAGAAATGAATATAACCATGAAAAATTAAACGATGAAAAAATTTCATATAAAGATATTGCTCATTTAACTAGTGTAAATGATATTCATGAGTTTGTAATTGAACAAAAAGTTATAAGTTTACTTTATGAAAATATCAGTAAATGGTTAGCAGAATTTGTTAATAATTTCACTAAAACTACTAACAAAAAATTTAAAAGAGAATATTCAGAATTTATCGATATAGTAAATGAAATTTACGAAAGAAGAAATATTATAACGCATAACAATGGCGTTATAAATCATTTGTATATGAAAAGAGTTAATGAAAATATGATTGAAGATAGTTTTTGTATTGGTAAAGAGATTGAAATTACGGAAAATTATATACAAGAGTCAATTAATAATACTTTAAATTTAGGCATTATTTTATTCTTACATGCTTGTGAAAAATTAGGTTACCATAAGAAACTACCATTCATAAACAATATTACATCAATAGGTTTAGAATTATTAAATAGTGGTTATTATAATTGTGGATTAACATTATTTAATGAGATAGATAGAATATTAAAAGATAATTCAGAGCTTTTAGATATCAACAAATATAACATTTTTATTTCTAAATTACTTCTTAATAATCAAAGCGTTAAAAATGAAATCAAAGCTTTTTTCGATAATAAACAGGATCTAAGTAAACAGGATATAATGGCAAAAGCAATATTCTTGAACGAAAATGATTATTTATGTAAAATTGATAATTTTATAAAAGGTTTTACTTATTATAAAATAGTAAATATTTTTGAGTGGCCAATTTTTAAATTATTAGAAAATGATGTTGAATATATTGAATATAAGAAAAATTATTTGTATACTGAAGATGTCTAAAAAAGGAGTAGATAATTATGCAAACAATTAAAGAGATTAAAGAAGTAGAAGTAAATGATACAATAGTAGTTGAAAAATAGAGCAACTCTTATGCAATGAAATTATAAGTTAGTTTTTGACATATCACACCACGCTATTAGTGGTGTTTTTTTATTTAATGATTATTAATAGTAATAATATGTTCTGTGAATTATAATAAGTAATGTAGTTCATTTAGTTGAGAAGCCTTAGTCAAGTTGGTAAACTGCCAGCTTGAAATTAAGCTCGTTATCTTAACATTAATTGTCATATGCAAATTAATTAAATATAGAAAGCGAGTGAAGTCTATGATAAAAGATAATATACAAAGTATAATCTCAGATGTAACAACAAACGGTTTGTGTGATTTTTTAAAAGAAAGGACTTCAATTTCGAGCTAAATAAATTATATCGTTATTAATAAGCATGCGAGTAAGCTAGATATATTTTCAAACGTCACTCATTGAGTGGCGTTTTTATTTTGGAAATAATTATGTATAATTATATTAAATATTTATAATGAGGTTAATTATTTATGAAAGTTAATAAAAAAACTGAATGTCTACTTTATGTTGTGTTAGGCGTTTTTAGCGGAATTATAGGATCTTCTATAATGATATTTATCATATATAATTATGAGTATAAAAAAGAATTTATTAAAATTACAATATCAATTGTAGGATTATTCGCCACATTTGGTGGTGCATATTTAGGTGCTAAAATTTCTGGTAATAATGCAATAAAATTAGCCAAAAAAGAAAGATTAATTGATGATATGATGATAAATAACCAGAGTAATAAAAACTTTTTAAGAAAAATAAGATCTACTTACTTAATAAATCGTTTAGACAACTCTCTAATTAATAAAATTATCAAAAATAGTTATGATTTAAATAACTATAGAAGAGCAGTAGTGACATTAAATCAAGAATGCAAATATATAATCAGTATCACTGATTTAGATAGTCTCTCAAATATCGTAGCTTTTGAGTACGATAATATATTTAAATCTATTGATCAATTAAGTACTTTTATTGGAATGCACTATGCTAATTTAGTTGAAAATGTTACAAATCAAATTAAAGATTTAGGGTATGATAATTTTGAAATACTATCATATGAAAGCCAAATGGAATTTAGAATTTTTAAAAAATTTAATAAATATATATATATTAGAATCAGAGATTTAGATGATTATAGTAAACAAGAATGGATACGATTAAAATTAAAGGAGTTTAATGGTTTGCTTAATAAAAAAACTATAGATGAAATAAATGAATTTATAAATGATGTAAAAAAAGAATGGTTAAATGTAAGTTTTAAAGAATCAAATCAATTAAGAGAATACATAGTAGAATATTTTAAAAATAAATAATGGTTAACAAATCTATATTTGAAAATATAAAATAAAAGTATTAAAGAGTTAGCACACGGACAAGTTAATATCAATTATGCAAACGTCACTTTCGAGTGGCGTGTTTTTGTGTACAAAACATTGACTTATATCTCATATTTTGGGAACATAAATTAATCTAAAAGAGAAATAGAATGTTAAAAATAATTAATGCTACGATTTATGTATGATATTTAATAGCTTTAAGTAATAAATAAAGAACTAAACAAATTGGATTAGGCTATTTTGTAGTTTCTATTTATAATGTTAAAATTTTACTTAAAAAGGTGAGGTATAAATGAATGGTATTGGAATAATATTAACTATAATAGGGACTTTTTTAACTGTGTTTAATACAATTTCTGCAATTAGGTGGAGAAGAAGGAATTATAATTATCGCAAACAAATAGATCATTATAAAAATGAACTAGAAGAATCAAATCAGAAATATATCAAAAATTTAAACAATAAAAAAGAGCTGACAGAATTTATTAATAATTTTGTTAAATTAAGTTATTCTACAATAATGTCATGTGTCGGTTTTTTATATACACTAGATTTTATTACTAAAAATCTTACCAAAAACAATGAATATATAAGTCATGAAAAACTAGAAGAATTATTACAAAAACATTTTAATATAAAGAAAGATATCAATATTTTGAAAACTGACACAACACAATTATATTTACATTCATCTGACGAAAATGAAATTGCATTAATAGGTGGTACTTTTAATGAAATTTATTTTTTAAATGAGTTTATTGAAGTTCAATTAATGAAACATTATAAAAAAGAAAAAATAAATAATAGAAAAGTTAGTAAAGATATACAAAGAGCACTATTATCTAGTGAAGATGTTTTGAAAATAATGAATAAATTAGATTCTATGTTAGTTAATAAATTAAACATATTATACTCAGATAATGAAGGTGATGGAACAATGACATTTGTTACTGGCACAGAATTTTTTAAATGGTATTTTCCTGAATATCCAAATGAAATAAAAACTTTGAAAATAGAAGATGTAAAAAAATATACATTTACAGATAAATAAATATAAATTGTACGCTGAGAGAAGCTCTGTGTTGCAGTGAGAAATAAAAAAGACGGATATTGATACTAAAGAAGTAGAAGAAGTTAAATATTCTTATCCACATTTTGAAAAAGTAACAAGTATTAAAATAGATAATATAGATGAATTAGAAATCTATGATGAAGCAAATTATGTATTTATTGGTAAATCAACTGTGGTAATTAAAGGTGATGAAACTCAGTATGTAAAATTTTTTGAATCGTAATTTAAATGTTTAATCTGATTTGGGGAAAATTTGGGGAAAATAATTTGAAATTGTATTAAAAGGTATGAAAAGGAATTAAGTAAAAATACTGATATTATAGGTTTTTAAAAGATTATCAAACGTTATAAAAAGTTAATAAATCCCTCCCAGGACGCTAATAAACCCCGTTAACCATTGTGGTTACGGGGTTTTTGCTTATCTGTTTTAAACTCACTATGATGACTTGCTTCAAGAATTTAATTATTATATTTATCCCATTTTCCAGCTGCTATGTCAGCTTCTTGTTCTTTAATGTTTTGATAGACTTCTTCAGCGTCATCACCTTCGTAGTAACCTTGCTCAATTGCATGTTTTGTTTGAAGTTCTCCAGATGAAAGACCGCCATTATATTTTTTTCTGAGTGCATCATAATACTCATCTTCAGTTTCTGCTGCATTGATTTCAGCATTAGGATCCGGAGTTGCATTTTCATCATCTACTGAAACATCTGACTCATTTGGTCGGTCATAAATTGATTTTTCTTGACCATTTTCAACTCTAAGTGAACTTTGATACGCTACACTAGCAGGACCTTCCATTACATTTCCTTGTGGAATAATTCCATTTGCAACTGCACTATTGTAAGCTTGTATCTTTTGTTCTTCACTATAATTTCCATAAATAATTGATTCTAATGTACTTCTATCTTTAATATTAGAGAAATCAATTTGATTATTATTTTGAGATGAAACATCTTCTATGGTATCTTTTGAATCTCTTTCTTCGTTTGACTTCTGTTCATTACTTGTATTTTCAGTATTTTGATTTTGGATAGTTTTGTCATTATGTTCTATAGAATTCTTATCTGATTTTGAAATATGCTTATCTTCTTTCTCTTTTTTATTGTTGGTATCATTCTGTTCTTTTTTATTATCACCAGTTAAAGAAAAATCATTATCACATGCACTTAATATTAAAAAACTACTAAATAATAAAATGAAATATTTTTTCATATGTATTCTCCGTTCGTTCACTCAATTAGTAATTATTAATAACACAGTCCTTTTATTCACATTTTACGTAGGAATTACTTTTAACATCACCACCTTATAACCATTTAATTAAGTTTACTAGAATAAATATAATGAAAATATACACTTTTGGATTATATCATATAATTATGTATTAAATATTTTTAATTATTTTATTTTTATAATCTAAAAAACTTTGACGAGATAGACATATTTGAATTCCTAACTGTAAATATAAATTTTTAAATTGCACAGTTTTGATGATTTAAGTATAAGTTACGGAAAATGACACAACTATCTAAATAAACCCTTTATAGTAAAGATAACAAAACGATAGTTAAACAAAACAAAGCAAGCAATACAGTAACCTATCGTTTTAGAATTTTACCAATTAATTTCTAAGGAGTGTATGAAATGGAAGGTTTATTTAACGCAATTAAAGATACAGTAACTGCAGGTATTAATGGTGATTGGACAAAATTAGGTACAAGTATTGTTGGTATCGTAGAAAACGGTGTAGGTTTAGTTAGTAAATATTTAGGTTTCTAATTTAAAGATAATTATAAATAGTACAAAGGAGATAACAAACATGGATAAATTATTCGACGCAATCAAAAATACAGTAGACGCAGGAATTAACCACGACTGGACAAAATTAGGTACAAGTATTGTTGACATCGTATCAAATGGTGTAAGCATTCTAGGTAAATACTTAGGATTCTAACGTAATAATATTTAAAAATAAAAAAAGAATGGAGAAATTCAAATGACTAAATTAGTAGAAGCAATTAAAAATACAGTAGACGCAGCACAAAGCCAAGATTGGACAAAATTAGGTACAAGTATTGTTGACATCGTATCAAGTGGTGTAGGTATCTTAAGTAAAGTATTCGGATTTTAATTAATTATTAATTACGTATAAAGGGGTTATTAACATGGATAAATTATTCGATGCAATCAAAAATACAGTAGACGCAGGAATTAACCAAGACTGGACAAAATTAGGTACAAGCATTGTTGATATCGTATCAAATGGTGTAAGCATTCTAGGTAAATACTTAGGATTCTAATGTAATAACATTTAAAAATAAAAAAAGAATGGAGAAATTCAAATGACTAAATTAGCAGAAGCAATTGCAAATACTGTAACAGCAGCACAAAATCAAGATTGGACAAAATTAGGTACAAGTATTGTTGACATTGTATCAAGTGGTGCAAGTGTATTAGGTAAAGTATTTGGTTTCTAATACTTAATAGCAAGTATTCAACACTTAAGGATTAATCCTTAAGTGTTTTTATTTTTTGGCATTATTTAATGAATCATGACAAATCTGCTAAAATAATATACATACTATAATTTAGGAGTATAAAAATGAAATACGATACTATTTTACTTGATTTTGATGATACAATTGTGGACTTTTTTGATGCAGAAGATCGAGCATTTCATCAAATGGCACATCATTTCGGTCATTATCCAACTGAAGAAGATTTTCAATATTTTAAGAAAGTAAATCAAAATCATTGGGAAGCATTTCAAAAAAATGAACTATCTAAAGAAGAAGTATTAACACATCGTTTTATTAATTATTTTAAAGAGTATGGCATAGACGTAGATGGTAAAAAAGCCGATGTTTTATTTAGAGACGAACTAGCTAAAGCACCATTAAAATTCTTCAACTCTACTTTAGAAACAATTGATCGATTAAGCCAAGAATGTGAATTGTTTATTGTGACTAATGGTGTTACAGATACTCAAAAACGTCGTATTGCTCAATTAGAGTTTAAAGATATCTTATCTGGAGTATATATATCAGAAGAAACAGGATATCAAAAACCTATGAGTGAATTTTTTGATTATATCTTTGAGAGAATTGGTGAAGAAAAAAGAAAGACTTCAATAATAGTAGGAGATTCTCTTACATCAGATATACTAGGTGGAAAAAATGCTGGTATTACAACATGTTGGTTTAATTATCGTAATAAAGAAAATAACAGTGATATTGTACCGGATTATGAAATACAATCTTTGTATGAATTGGTTAATTTAGTGGAAGAATGATTAATAACAGACCTGAGCTAAATGGCTCAGGCTTATTTATGCAAATAGCGTTTATAGCTTAATGATTTGGAAACCATACTAGTATATTGAACCCTTATGCAAATCTTTATTATTAATTTCTTTTTCTTTAAATTCCTCAAATAATTCAACAGTTTTTTTAATTTATTTAAAGATGTTGAACTTTACTCATGTTTTCATTATCATTTAAATTCTTTATATATATTGTATCGTCATTAATATACGATTTTCATTTAATAACATATTAATTACTTATAATCTGATAAAATGGATTTGAATTTCAATATTTAAGCCGTAAAATTGTCATCTAAGGATATAATCTTTATACTGAATAAGTAATGTTATATTGAAGGAGTAAGGGAATGAACTGTAAAGTAACTAATTTTCAAGAAAAAGATTCATTTATTACTAAGTTAGAAAACAGTGATGAAACATTATTGAAATTTTATCAATATAATCCAGTCAAACCATCTAGTTTTAATCAAAGAATGAATCGTCCTAATAATGGTAGAGAGCAACAACTTGCTCAAGTGATTAAATCATATATGTCAGATTTGAATATAACAGAAATTCAACAGACTCATCTTACTGCACTCAGTGAAGGAGCTAAAGTGGTAATTGGGGGCCAGCAAGCTGGTCTTTTTGGTGGACCTTTATATACGTTTCATAAAATTCTTTCAATTGTTAATTTAAGTCGTGAGTTAACTGAAACATACCAACAAACAGTTGTACCTGTTTTTTGGATTGCTGGTGAAGATCATGACTTTGAAGAAGTAAATCATACGTATGCTTATAATGCAAAAGACGCTCAATTACATAAAGTAAAATATCATACAATGACATCGCCTGAAACAAGCGTCTCTCGCTATATTCCAGAAAAGGAACAGATGATTGAAGCACTTAATCAATTTTTTAAAGAATTAAAAGAAACGAAACATACTAACGCACTTTATCAAGTATGTTTAGAGATTATAGAAAAGTACAATAATTGGACTGATATTTTTAAAGGGTTACTTCAAGAAGTATTTAAAGATTACGGTGTACTATTTATTGATGCTCAATATGAAAAAATTCGTGAATTGGAGAAGCCATTATTAAAAAATATTATTCAAAAACATAATGAAATTAACCAGGCGTTTAGAAAAACACAAAAATTAACTACGCAATCAGGTTTAAACAAAATGATTGAAACAGATACCAATGTCCATTTGTTCCTTCATGAAGATAGTATGCGTCAACTAATTATTAAAAAAGATGATGTATTCAAATTGAGTAAATCAGATATTACATATAATAAAGATGAATTGTTAAAATTAGTTGAAAAAGAACCAACTCGTTTTTCTAATAATGTTGTAACTAGACCAGTAATGGAAGAATGGCTATTTAATACGGTAGCTTTTATTGGAGGACCAAGTGAAATTAAATACTGGGCTGAATTGAATGAAGTATTTAAAATTTTAGATGTTGAAATGCCTATTGTTTTACCAAGAATGAAAATCACTTATTTACCAATTAGAATAGAAAAGCTAATTAATCAGTATAAGTTAAATGCTGAAAATGTTATTATGAACGGTATAGAAACGGATAGAGAAAACTTCGTTCGTAGCAAAGCCTCAGATACATTTATTAAAAAAGTAGAGTCTTTAAAAGAGAATCATGCCAAAATATACGAATTACTTCTTAAAGAAGTGAATGATAATCATGACAATATCAATTTAGTAAAGAAAAATTATGACATTCATAATAAACAATTTGAATATTTATTAAACCGATATTTACTTAACATTGAAAGAGATAACGATATAAGTATGAAACATTTTAGAGAGATTGAACATGTATTGCATCCAATGGGTGGTCTACAAGAAAGAATTTGGAATCCACTTCAAATGATGAATGAATTTGGGATAGATGCGTTCAGTCCTTCCACTTATCCTCCACTTAAATATACATTTAACCAAATAGTTATAAAACCTTAATTTGTAAGGGAGAGACCCATATTATTTAAATAGATAATATGGGTCTTTTTATGTCAAATTAAAGAATTTTAAGATATTTTACATAATTAGTGGAGGATAGTGGTGAGATGTGGTAAATTATTAATAAGGTGAGGTGGTAATAATGTTCATGGGAGAATACGAGCATCAATTAGATGCTAAAGGACGTATGATAATTCCATCTAAGTTTAGATATGACTTAAATGAACGTTTTATTATCACACGAGGCCTTGATAAATGTTTGTTTGGCTACACGCTTGAAGAATGGCAACAGATTGAAGAGAAAATGAAAACCTTACCTATGACAAAAAAAGACGCACGTAAGTTTATGCGTATGTTCTTCTCTGGAGCTATCGAAGTAGAGCTAGATAAGCAAGGGCGTATTAACATTCCTCAAAATTTGAGGAAATACGCAAATTTAACAAAAGAATGTACGGTAATAGGTGTCTCAAATCGTATAGAGATTTGGGATAGAGGAACTTGGAATGAATTTTATGAAGAATCAGAAGAAAGTTTTGAAGATATTGCCGAAGATTTGATAGATTTTGATTTTTAATGGAGGAATTTATAGTGTTTCATCATGTAAGCGTTATGCTAAAAGAAACAATAGATGAATTAGACATCAAAGAGGATGGCATATATGTAGATTGTACGCTTGGTGGAGCCGGTCATGCACTCTATTTATTAAATCAATTAAACGATGACGGTAGGTTGATTGCAATCGATCAAGATACTACTGCCTTAGAAAATGCTAAAGAAGTACTAAAAGATCACTTACACAAGGTCACGTTTGTACATAATAACTTTAGAGAATTAACTGATATTTTGAAAAATTTAGGAATTGAAAAAGTAGATGGTATTTACTATGACTTAGGTGTTTCAAGTCCACAACTTGATATACCTGAAAGAGGATTTAGTTATCATCATGATGCAAAGTTAGATATGCGTATGGATCAAACGCAAGAATTAACTGCATATGATGTTGTTAATGATTGGTCTTATGAAGCATTGGTTAAAATCTTTTATCGTTATGGAGAAGAAAAGTTTTCTAAACAAATAGCGAGAAGAATAGAAGCACACCGTGAACAACAACCTATTGAAACAACATTAGAGCTTGTAGATATTATTAAAGAAGGTATTCCAGCTAAAGCTCGAAGAAAAGGTGGTCATCCTGCTAAACGCATTTTTCAAGCGATAAGAATAGCAGTGAACGATGAACTATCTGCGTTCGAAGATTCAATTGAACAAGCCATTGAGCATGTTAAAGTAAAAGGTAGGATTTCAGTCATTACTTTCCATTCTCTGGAAGATAGACTATGCAAGCAAATTTTCCAAGAATACGAAAAAGGACCTGACGTGCCTAGAGGGTTACCAATTATTCCTGAAGCTTATACACCTAAGTTAAAACGAGTAAATCGTAAACCAATTACTGCTACAGATGAGGATTTAGACGAAAATAATAGAGCACGTAGTGCAAAATTACGTGTTGCTGAAATATTAAAATAAGGAGTAATTGAGGATGGCTGTAGAAAAAATTTACGAACCATATGAACACATTCAGCACACTAGCATACCGAAAGAACAACCAAAAACACAATCTGAGACGAAAACAGTAACTAAAAAGGTTGTTGTTCAACTTACGCGATTTGAGAAATTTTTATACATAACGCTTGTCACAGCAATTGCTGTTCTAGCAATCTATATGCTATCTTTAAAAATGGATGCATACGATACAAATGATAAAATTGCCGAGTTAGATCAAAAGATTGAACAACAATCTAATGAAAACAATGCAATTCAATCTGAAATTAAGAAAAATTCTTCTTATGAGCGCATTTACGATCAGGCTAAAAAACAAGGTATGAGCCTAAAGAACGATAATGTAAAGGTAGTGCGTACTAATGGCGAAGCGAAAAATTAAAATTAGAAAAAATAAATTAGGAGCAGTCCTCCTTGTTGGATTATTCGGACTGCTCTTTTTTGTATTGGTTTTAAGATATTCATATATCATGATAACTGGACATTCAGATGGACAAAATTTAGTGATGCGCGCTAATGAAAAATATCTCGTAAAAACGCAAGAACAGCCTGAAAGAGGGAAAATTTACGATAGAAACGGTAAAATTTTAGCCGAAGATGTTCAACGATATAAATTAGTAGCTATTATTGATAAAAATGCTGGAGAAGTTGGTGATACACCAAGGTATGTTAAAGATAAAAAGAAAACAGCAAAACAATTATCAAAAATTATTGATATGAAGCCTGATGAAATTGAAAAGCGTCTTAATCAAAAGAAAGCCTTTCAAGTTGAATTTGGACAGAAAGGGACAAATTTAACATATCAAGATAAAGTTAAACTCGATAAAATGGACTTACCAGGCATCACCTTATATCCAGAAACTGAACGATTCTATCCTAACGGTAATTTTGCTTCTCATTTAATTGGTATGGCTCAAAAAAATCCTGATACCGGGGAATTAAATGGTGCATTAGGTGTAGAAAAGATTTTTAATAGTTATCTAAATGGACAGAAAGGCTCGCTATCTTATATACATGACATTTGGGGTTATATTGCACCAAACAGTAAAAATGAAAAAGCGCCAAAACGTGGTGATGACGTTCATTTAACCATTGATTCAAATATACAAGTATTTGTCGAAGAGGCCCTTGATGATATGGTGAAACGATATGAACCAAAAGATTTATTTGCAGTGGTTATGGATGCGAAAACAGGAGAAATTCTTGCATATAGTCAACGTCCAACGTTCAACCCCGAAACGGGTAAAGACTTTGGAAAAAAATGGGCGAATGATTTATATCAAAATGCCTATGAGCCTGGGTCAACATTTAAATCATATGGATTAGCAGCTGCCATTCAAGAAGGTAAATTTAATCCTAAAGAAAAATTTGAATCTGGTCATCGTGATATTATGGGTTCAAGAATTTCTGACTGGAATAAAACCGGTTGGGGAGAAATTCCAATGTCATTAGGTTTCACTTACTCATCTAATACATTGATGATGCATCTTCAAGATTTAGTTGGTGCTGACAAAATGAAATCTTGGTACGAGCGCTTTGGTTTTGGTAAATCAACAAATGGCATGTTTGACGGAGAATTAAAAGGAAATATTGCTTGGTCAAATGAATTACAACAAAAAACATCAGCATTCGGTCAATCGACTACAGTGACACCTGTACAAATGATACAAGCACAATCAGCTTTCTTTAATAAAGGAAATATGTTAAAACCTTGGTTTGTTCAAAGTATAGACAATCCAATTTCAAAGAAAACATTCTATAAAGGTGAAAAGAAAATAGCTGGAAAACCTATTACTTCAGAAACTGCGGATAAAGTTGAAACAGAATTAGATAAAGTAGTAAATAGTGATAAAAGTCATGCTTCCAATTATCGTATTGATGGTTATGATATTGAAGGGAAAACAGGTACTGCTCAGGTCGTTAATGAAAATGGTAGTGGATACGTTAAAGGAGCAAATCCCTACTTTGTAAGCTTTATGGGAGATGCGCCAAAAAAACATCCAAGAGTTATTGTTTATGCCGGTATGAGTCTTGCTCAGAAAAATGACCAAGAAGCATATGAATTAGGGGTAAGTAAAGCTTTTAAACCTATCATGGAAAATACACTTAAGTATTTAAATGTAGGCTCTAAAAAAGATGAGACTCAATCAGCACAGTATAGTAAAGTGCCAAATGTTGTAGGGCAACCAAGTCAAAAGGCACAAGATAGTCTTAAAGGAAAAGATTTACAACCTGTCATTATTGGTAATGGTAATACAATAAAAGCTCAATCTACTAGAGCTAATACAAAATTATTACCGAATAGTAAAGTGTTAGCAGTGACAGACGGCGATATTACTATGCCCAATATGAAAGGTTGGACAACAGACGATGTCCTAGCCTTCCAAGAATTAACTGGAATCAATGTTACGACTAAAGGCAGTGGATACGTAACAAAACAATCTGTAGCGAGTGGGTCAACACTCAAAAGTAATAATAAAATTGAAATAGAATTATCTACTGATGATCCTAATGATAGTACATCCTTAACTGATTCGAGTGGATCTGATTCAAATAACACTTCAGATAATTCAACTGATACAACGTCTAATGATAAAAACGATTCATAAGAACAAATGATGTCGTTTTAAATGATTATAAATAAGGTGTCATATATTATGTATACCTTATTTATAATCTCATTTTCTTACATAATATATATAAAATTAGTTTGAAAATTGATAAGATTATAAAGGAAATAAAGTGAAAAACGAATAAATTTAAAATACATAAAGGAGATTACCATGCTTTTTATATTTGCGATTATCGCATTACTTATCACATTTATTTTAGTTCCTGTACTTATACCGACACTTAAAAGAATGAAATTTGGGCAAAGTATCCGCGAAGAAGGCCCTCAAAGTCATATGAAAAAAACGGGTACACCAACCATGGGTGGTTTAACATTTTTAATTAGTATTATTATTACATCTATTATTGCTATATTTTTCACAGATCATTCTAATCCTATTATTCTATTACTCTTTGTCACAATAGGATTTGGACTCATTGGTTTTATTGATGATTACATTATTGTAGTTAAAAAAAATAACCAAGGACTTACAAGTAAGCAGAAATTTTTAGCTCAAATTGCAATAGCAATTATATTTTTCATTCTAAGCGATGTTTTTCATTTAATAGAATTTTCAACAAGTATAAATATTCCATTTACTAATTTTGAAATTCCATTGTCGTTTGCGTACGTTATTTTTATTATTTTTTGGCAAGTTGGTTTTTCAAACGCAGTTAATTTAACTGATGGATTGGATGGATTAGCAACTGGCTTATCAATTATTGGATTCACTATGTATGCAATTATGAGTTTCATGTTAAATGCTCCTGCAATTGGTACTTTTTGTATTATTATGATTTTTGCATTACTCGGTTTCTTACCGTATAACTTAAACCCAGCTAAAGTGTTTATGGGAGATACAGGAAGCTTAGCATTAGGAGGTATTTTTGCTACAGTTTCAATTATGTTAAACCAAGAATTTTCATTACTTTTTGTAGGTTTAGTATTTGTTATCGAAACATTATCAGTAATGTTGCAAGTATCATCTTATAAATTAACTAAAAAAAGAATCTTTAAAATGACACCAATTCATCATCATTTTGAACTTAGCGGATGGAGTGAATGGAAAGTTGTTTCAGTATTTTGGCTTGTGGGCTTAATTTCAGGATTAATTGGATTATGGATAGGAGTGCATTAGAATGCTAAATTATACAGGATTAGAGAATAAAGATGTTCTTGTAGTTGGATTAGCAAAAAGTGGTTATGAAGCTGCTAAGTTATTAGTTAAATTAGGTGCAAATGTAACTGTAAATGATGGGAAAGATTTATCTAAAGATCCCCATGCAAAAGACTTAGAAACATTAGGTGTGAAAATTGTTGATGGTGGTCATCCATTATCATTACTTGATAGCAACCCGATTATTGTTAAAAACCCAGGTATACCTTATACAGTTTCAATTATTGATGAAGCATATCAACGAGGCCTTAAAATTTTAACTGAAGTAGAATTAAGTTATTTAATTTCTGAAGCTCCAATTATCGCTGTGACTGGTACAAATGGTAAAACAACAACAACTTCTCTCATTGGAGATATGTTTAAAAAAAGTAGATTAACTGGAAGACTTTCAGGAAATATTGGGTATGTTGCTTCTAAAGTAGCTCAAGAAACGTCACCTGATGAATATCTAATCACTGAATTATCTTCATTCCAATTACTTGGCATTGAACATTACAAACCTCACATTGCCATCATTACAAATATCTATTCTGCTCATTTAGATTATCATGAGTCATTAGAAAATTATCAAAATGCGAAGCGACGTATTTACAAAAATCAAACAGAAGATGATTATTTGATTTGTAATTATCATCAACGTCATTTAATTGAAACTGAAAATTTAAAAGCTAAAACATTATATTTTTCTACTCAACAAGAAGTAGATGGCATCTATATTAAAGATAATTATATCGTTTATAATGATGTTAACCTTATTAATATTGATGATTTAGTTTTACCAGGAGAACATAACTTAGAAAATATTTTAGCTGCTGTTTTAGCTGCGATACTTGCAGGCGTGCCAATTAAGGCTATCGTAGATAGTTTAACAACATTCTCAGGTATTGAACATCGATTACAATATATTGGAACGAATCGAACAAATAAATACTATAATGACTCTAAAGCAACCAATACATTAGCAACACAGTTTGCTTTAAATTCATTTAAACAACCTATTATCTGGTTATGTGGTGGTTTAGATCGAGGTAATGGATTTGATGAATTAATTCCTTACATGAAACATGTTAGAGTAATGGTAGTTTTCGGTGAAACTCAAGATAAATTCGCTAAATTAGGTAATAGTCAAGGTAAAGAAGTAATCAAAGCAGTTGATATAGAAGATGCAGTAAAAAAAGTTCAAGATGTCATTGAACCTAATGATGTTGTTTTACTTTCACCAGCATGTGCAAGTTGGGATCAATATAAAACATTTGAAGAACGTGGCGAAAGATTTATTGAAAGTTTCCGTGCATACCTACCATCTTAATTAAAGGATGTGAAGTAATTGGATGATACAAGGGGCAATAGAAATAAAAAGATTCGTTCTATCAAGCGTTCATTTGATAAAGACAAAACTGAATTAGAAAATGATAAAAATAAAAAAATTAAAGATGATGTTAAATCAAAAGATAGACTCCAAAAAGAAAAGAATCTTTCAAATGATAGAAGGTCAAATAAATCTTTAAATTCTTCGAAAAATAAAGGTGAAAATTTAAAGAAAGAAGTAAAAACAAGGTTAAGAGAAAAGCGCAATAAATTTCAAAATGATAAATATAGTCACTTAACGGTAACTGAAAAACGAGAACAACAAAAGATAGATAAAAGAAAGCGACAAAAACGTATTCAATATATTATTGTTACTACTTTAATACTTTTAATTATATTATTTCTACTATATATGTTTACACCATTAAGTAGAATTTCTCATGTTAATATTAGTGGTAATCATAATGTAAGTGATAGCCAAGTTGAAAAAGAATTAAATATCAAAAAAGGATCACGCATTTATACTTTTAGTAAAAGCAAAGCTATCAATAATTTAAAGAAAAATTCATTAATCAAAGATGTTCAGATTAATAAACAGTTGCCTAATACTTTAAATGTTAAAATTATTGAAAATAATTTAGTAGGTATTGTAAAAGATAAAAATAAATATGTGCCAATAATTGAAGGAAATAAAAAATTAGACAATTATAATGGTGATATTGCGAATAGTGCACCTGTATTAGAAGATTTTAAAGGTGACAATTTAAATCGTATCACGAAAGCATTATCTAAAATGTCTAATGAAACGAGAGATATGATTTCAGAAATAAAATATGCACCTTTGCAGAATCAACAAAATCGAGTCCTTTTATATATGAAAGATGGCATGCAAGTAGTAGGAGACATCAATACTCTAGCTAACAAAATCGAGTATTATCCTCAAATGTCTCAATCTCTTGCAAAAGATAGTTCAGGTCAATTAAAAACACAAGGATATATTGATTTATCTGTAGGAGCATCATTTATTCCATATAATGAAAATAGCAGTATTAATTCTAAGTCCGATCAAAATGTTCGTCAAAAAACACAGCAAGAAACAGAAGCAAAAAATGAATTACAAAGTGCATTAAATAAAATAAGCGAACAATCGGATACAAATAATTAAAAAATTTCGATAATAATATGTGTTTATAGTTCACAAGCTAAACGACGTATTGTAAACTAAATATAGTGTATTTTAATAGTATTTTGTCAGGAGGTGCCTATCTATGGAGGAACATTACTATGTAAGCATAGATATTGGTTCATCAAGTGTTAAAACAATAGTAGGCGAAAAATTTCACAATGGTATTAATGTGATAGGTACAGGGCAAACCTACACTAGCGGTATTAAGAATGGATTGATTGATGATTTTGATATTGCGAAACAAGCAATTAAAGATACAATTAAAAAAGCTTCTATCGCATCAGGTGTGGATATAAAAGAAGTTTTCTTAAAATTACCTATCATTGGTACTGAAGTGTACGATGAAGAAAACGAAATTGATTTTTACGAAGATACAGAAATTAGTGGATCACATATTGAAACAGTATTGGAAGGTATACGTCAAAAAAATGATGTACCTGATACAGAAGTTATTGATGTGTTTCCGATTAGATTCATTGTAGATGGAGATAACGAGGTTTCGGATCCTAAAGAACTCATTGCAAGACACTCGTTAAAAGTAGAAGCAGGTGTTATTGCAATTCACAAGTCAATTCTAATTAATATGATTAAATGTGTAGAATCTTGTGGAGTAGATGTATTAGACGTCTATTCAGATGCTTATAACTATGGCTCTATTTTATCTGCAACTGAAAAAGAATTAGGTGCATGTGTAATTGATATTGGTGAAGATCTCACTCAAATCGCCTTTTATGAACGCGGTGAACTTGTAGATGCCGATTCAATTGAATTAGCTGGACGTGATATTACAGATGATATCGCAGAAGAATTAAACACTACATATGAAACAGCTGAAAAAATTAAACATCAATATGGACATGCTTATACACAATCAGCGTCTGATCAAGACGTTTTCAGTGTTGATCAGGTAGATAGTGACGAATTAGTAGAGTATACTCAAAAAGATTTAAGTGCAGTTATTGAAAGAACAGTGCAAGATATCTTTGATGAGGTATTTGATGTGTTGGTAGATTTAGGATTAACTAAAGTAAATGGTGGATTCATTGTTACAGGTGGTTCTTCAAACTTATTGGGCGTTAAAGAATTACTAAGTACAATGGTTAATGAAAAAATAAGAATCCATACACCGTCTCAAATGGGAATTAGAAAACCTGAATTTACTTCAGCGATTTCTACAATATCTAGTAGTATCACATTTGATGAATTATTAGATTATGTTACAATAAATTATCAAGATAATGATGAATTTGAAGAAGAAGTCATTGAAAATGACGAACACAATCATACTTCAAAGTCAGGTGGCTTTGACTGGTTTAAACGTAAATCTAATAAAAACGAAGACACTGACGAAAATCATCAACCGGAAGTACGTGAAAAAGCGGAGAAACATGATGATTATGAAACGTATGACGAAAACAACCATCAAGATGGAACACATCATTATGATGATGAACATGAAAAATCTGATAAAGAAGAAAGCAAATTTAAAAAGCTTATGAAATCTCTATTTGAATAATTGGCCATTAAGACTAGGAGGAAAAATAAATGTTAGAATTTGAACAAGGATTTAATCATTTGGCGACATTAAAAGTCATCGGTGTAGGTGGCGGCGGTAACAACGCTGTTAACCGCATGATTGATCATGGAATGAACAATGTTGAATTTATTGCTATTAACACTGATGGGCAAGCTTTAAACTTATCTAAAGCAGAATCTAAAATACAAATCGGCGAAAAATTAACACGTGGTTTAGGTGCAGGTGCAAATCCAGAAATTGGAAAAAAAGCTGCTGAAGAATCACGCGAACAAATTGAAGATGCTATTCAAGGCGCTGATATGGTATTTGTTACTGCTGGTATGGGTGGCGGTACTGGTACAGGTGCTGCACCAGTAGTTGCTAAAATTGCTAAAGAAATGGGAGCATTAACAGTGGGTGTTGTAACTCGTCCATTTGGCTTCGAAGGACGTAAACGTTCTACACAAGCAGCAGCAGGTGTTGAAGCAATGAAAGCGGCAGTTGATACATTAATCGTTATCCCTAACGATCGTTTATTAGATATTGTTGATAAATCAACTCCTATGATGGAAGCATTTAAAGAAGCAGATAATGTTTTACGTCAAGGTGTTCAAGGTATCTCTGATTTAATCGCTGTATCAGGTGAAGTGAACTTAGACTTTGCTGACGTTAAGACAATTATGTCTAACCAAGGTTCTGCATTAATGGGTATTGGTGTATCTTCAGGCGAAAATAGAGCAGTGGAAGCTGCTAAAAAAGCTATTTCATCTCCATTACTTGAAACATCAATTGTTGGTGCTCAAGGTGTGTTAATGAACATTACAGGTGGAGAATCTTTATCTTTATTCGAAGCCCAAGAAGCAGCTGATATTGTACAAGATGCAGCAGATGAAGATGTAAATATGATTTTTGGTACTGTAATTAATCCAGAATTGCAAGATGAAATTGTTGTAACAGTAATCGCAACTGGATTTGAAGATAAACCAACATCTCAAGGACGTAAAGCGTCAAGTACTGGTTTTGGTTCAAGTGCAACTTCTAGTACATCAACTCAAAGTGCACCAAAAGAAGACTCATTCACACATAGTACATCTAATTCACGTCCTTCTGATGGTCTAAGCGAAAGAAGTCATACTACTAAAGATGATGATATTCCTAGCTTTATTCGTAATAGAGAAGAAAGACGTTCTAGAAGAACTAGACGCTAATATTAAAGTATAAATATAAAGAAAGGAGCAGTGATTTCTGAGGAGAATGCTGCTCTTTTTATTTTGTTTAATTTAAAAAGAAATATGTTATATAATACATTTATCTACATCTTTTAATCGAAATGCTGATAAAATATAAAACAATAGTCTAGGTATGATTATTCTTAAAAGTGAAGGTGGTTTTCACAACGTGGAAAAATTTATAAAACAGCCACATTATTTGAATTATACATCACAATATGATCAGTTAACACTTGGTTTTACTACACGTGAAGGTGGAAAGAGTCCATATCCAAGAGATGCGTTTAATATGGCACGTTATATTGATGATGAACCTAGTCATGTGACGCATCATCAAGAGATATTAGCTAATGCTATCAACTTTCCTACACAACAATGGGTTTTTCCTATTCAAACACACGAAAATAATATCGCTCACATTACTAAAGCACATTGTGGCGCTAATATTAAGGCATTAGGTAATGAATTATATGGAATTGATGGTATGTATACTTATGATTCAGATATATTATTAACGATGTGTTATGCTGATTGTGTACCTGTATATTTTTATAGTGAGAAACATCATTTTATCGCTCTAGCTCATGCGGGGTGGAGAGGAACATATGGTCAAATAGTAGTAGAAATGCTTAAATATGTAGAATTTGACTATCAAGATTTAAATGTAGTCATAGGTCCGGCAACTTCTTCAACCTATGAAATAAATGATGATATTAAAAAGAAATTTGAAACATTACCTATTAATTCTGATAAATATATTGAAACACGTGATACTGATCGACATGGTATTGATTTAAAATTAGCCAACGCTTTATTATTAAAAAATAGTGGTGTACCAGCTGAAAATATTAATATTACAAAATACACTACGTCAGAAGACTTATCGCTTTTTTTCTCTTATCGTGTTGAAAAAGGTAAAACTGGTAGGATGTTAGCATTTATAGGTCAAAAGGGAGAAGTGTAGTGTAATACAGTTATATCACTATAATCCTTTATGTCATTACAAAGTTAAGAGGTTGATATATAATGAAAGTAACAGAAAATTTAGAAAAAATACAAACGGAAATTAATCATCATCTTGAAAAAAGTGTGATTAAGACCGCTCCAAACGTGATTGCAGTAACAAAATATGTTACAATAGACCGAGCAAAAGAAGCGTATGATGCCGGTTTAAGACACTTTGGAGAAAATAGATTAGAAGGTTTTTTAGAAAAAAAACAAGCCTTACCTAAAGATGTTACAATGCATTTTATCGGTTCACTACAGTCTAGAAAAGTAAAAGATGTGATTAATGACATCGATTATTTACATGCACTAGATCGTTTGAGTTTAGCAAAAGAAATTAATAAAAGAGCAACTCACACTATTTCATGCTTTATCCAAGTGAATGTTTCTGGTGAAGAAACTAAACATGGTATTGCGCTTAGTGAAGTTAATGATTTTATTGAACAAATTAAAGCATTCGACAATATTAAAATTGTTGGATTAATGACAATGGCGCCTTATACCGATGATAAGGACTACATACATCAGTTATTTAAACAATTGAGATTAAAACGAGATGAAATTAAAAACCTTAAATTGAATTATGCACCATGTGAATATTTATCTATGGGAATGAGTAATGATTATACTATTGCTGTAGAAGAAGGTGCTACATTTATAAGAATAGGGACTAAACTTGTTGGAGAAGAGGAGTGAGCCCCGTGGCTATCAAGGATTTATTTAATAATTTTTTCCTAATGGAAGATGAAGAAGAAGTCGAAAGCCCTGCTGAAAGACAACAGCGTGTAACACAAAATGAAGAAAATCAAAATCGTAATATGCAACAGCAACCTATTGAAAGAACACAGAATAATCAAAATCACTTAAAAACTGTACCTCAAAAGAAAGTATCAAAAAATTACAATACTGAAGAAAGGAATTATCGTATGGGACATACATCAAATAAGTCTAATTCAAAAAATGTTGTTACTATGAATCAATCAGCTGGTACAGGTTATAGTAATTACGAAAATTCAAAAATGTGCTTATTTGAACCTCGTGTATTTTCAGATACTCAAGACATTGCAGATGAACTTAAAAATCGTCGTGCGACATTAGTTAACTTACAACGTATTGATAAAGTATCAGCGAAACGTATTATTGACTTCTTAAGTGGAACAGTTTATGCCATTGGCGGAGATATACAACGTGTAGGTGCTGATATCTTCCTTTGTACACCTGATAATGTTGAGGTGGCAGGTAGTATTACCGATCACCTTGAACAGATGAATACACAACAACATTACGAATAATTTAAGGAGTAGAATATAATATATGGATGTTGGTATATTAGCTAGTATATTTAACTTTATATTATTACTGGTTCAAATTTATTATTGGGGAATGATTATTTATTTCTTTACTTCATGGGTTCCAACAATTAGAGAATCTAAATTTGGATCATTTTTAAGTAAGATATATGAACCTTTCTTAGAGCCATTTAGAAAGATTATTCCACCCATTGGTATGATTGATATTTCATCAATTGTAGCATTATTTGTACTTGTATTATTTCAATATGGATTGAAAAGTATTTTTGATATGATATTAAATTATTTAATACTAAAATAATTTTATAATAAGTTAGTAGAGCCTGTGATATGCATAATGTCTCAGGCTTTTTAACACTTAAAAAAGGAGGCGTGAATCATCGATATTTATCAGCATTTTAGAAATGAAGAACAACCACTTATTGATCAATTATTAGATAAATGTGAACAAGTTAATCAACAATATGCACCTGTATTGACTTCATTTTTAGATCCTAGAGGACAATATATATTAGAAGTCATCGTCGGTAGTTTTGAAGATATGAAAGTGAGCTATTTCGGTGGTCAATCGGCAGAAAGAAAGAGAGCAATTATTGCGCCTAGTTATTTTGAACCTACTGAAGATGATTTTGAAGAGGTATTAATCCAAATTAATTATCCCGAGAAATTTGTGTCTATTCAACATCAACATGTACTTGGAACTTTAATGTCTTTAGGTATAGAAAGAGAACAAGTAGGAGATATACTTGTTGGTGATACGATTCAGTTTGTTTTGACAAAGCAATTGGAATCATATATTATGATGGAATTAACAAAGATTAAAGGTGCTACAGTTAAACTTGATTCTATTCCATTTAAAGATATGATACAATCAAAAGAGAATTGGAATATTCATCATAGTACAGTCAGTGCTTTAAGATTAGATGTCGTTTTAAAAGAAATGATTCGAAAATCTAGATCAATCGCTAAACAATTAATTGAAAAAAAACGGGTAAAAGTGAATCATACTTTAATCGATTCTCCCGATTTTCAACTTCAAAACAATGATTTGCTCTCTATTCAAGGATTTGGACGTGCTCGAATTGTTGATATAGGTGGCAAAACTAAAAAAGAAAAAGTTCATATAACGTATCAAACACTATTTAAGTAAATGATATTGATTGATAAATAATAAAAACACCTTTATGATGGTTTGTTTTAAGGAGGATAACAGATGGCTTTTACACCTAATGAAATAAGAAATAAGGAATTTACAAGAGTGAAAAATGGTTTGGAGCCTGCTGAAGTTAGCGACTTTTTAACTCAATTAAGTAATGAGATTGAAAGACTTAAAGAAGAAAAAAAACAACTTGAAAAAGTGCTTGAAGAGAGAGATACTAATATTAAATCTTATCAAGATGTTCATCAATCAGTAAGTGATGCGCTTATTCAAGCTCAACAAGCTGGAGAACAAACAAAAATTGCTGCCACAAAAGAATCAGAAGCAATTATCTCTAAAGCAAAAGCGCAAGCTGATGTGATTGTAAATGATGCTATTGAAAAAGCACGTCATTTATCTTTCCAAACTGAAGATATGAAACGTCAATCTAAAATATTTAGATCAAGATTTCGTATGCTTGTAGAAGCACAGCTGGATTTATTGAAAAATGATGATTGGGATTACTTATTAAATTATGATTTTGATGCAGAACAAGTGACACAAGAAAATATACAGCATTTAAATCCACAAGATGTAAATCCAAATGCGAATAATGAAACTCCAACGAGTGAAACAACTGAGACAGTATCAAATGAGGAAAATCAGTCAATCAATTCTAATGAAACAACTAATACAAGTAAGTCTACATCTGAAAATAAGGATGTTTCAAGTAGCGAATCATCATCAAATAAATAGTTAATAAAATGTCAGACACGTAAAAAATAATAAACTTTTCACAGCGAGTTAGGAGACGGTGCAAGCCTAATATAAGTCTATTTTTTATATCACTGACATATTAAAATTTTATAATATTAAGAAGAGAACTCTAAGTTGAGTTAAGAAGGGTGGTACCGCGGATTTCCCGTCCCTATTAATTGAACTTAGAGTTCTTTTTATATTTAAGGAGTGGAAAATATGAATTACAAAGAAACGTTATTAATGCCAAAAACCGACTTTCCAATGCGAGGAGGTTTACCTAATAAAGAGCCAAAAATTCAAGAGCAATGGGAAGCAAATAATCATTATCAAAAAGCTTTAGAGAAAAATGAAGGAAATCAATCATTTATTTTGCATGATGGCCCACCTTATGCAAATGGTAATCTTCACATGGGACATGCATTAAATAAAATTATTAAAGATATTATTGTACGTTATAAAACGATGCAAGGATTTTACTCACCTTACGTTCCAGGATGGGATACACATGGTTTACCAATTGAACAAGCATTGACTAAAAAAGGCGTTGATCGCAAAAAAATGTCAATTGCTGAGTTTAGAGAAAAATGTAAAGAATTTGCTTTAGAACAAGTTGAACTTCAAAAACAAGATTTTAAACGTTTAGGTGTACGTGGGGACTTTAATAATCCTTATATTACTCTTAAACCTGAATATGAAGCAGCTCAAATTCGTTTGTTCGGTGAAATGGCTGATAAAGGATTAATTTATAAAGGTAAAAAACCTGTTTATTGGTCACCATCAAGTGAATCTTCACTTGCTGAAGCTGAAATTGAATATCACGATAAACGTTCAGCATCTATTTATGTAGCCTTTGATGTTAAAGATTCAAAAGGTACTATCGATGAGGATGCTCAATTTATTATCTGGACAACTACACCTTGGACATTACCTTCTAACGTAGCAATTACAGTTCATCCAGATTTGAAATATGGTCAATATAATGTAAATGGTAAGAAATACGTGATTGCTGAAGCTTTAGCTGAAAGTGTTTCTGAAGCATTAGGCTGGGATAAAGATACTATTCAATTGGAAAAAGAATTTACAGGGAAAGAATTAGAGTATGTTGAAGCACAACATCCTTTCTTAGATCGAGTGTCATTAGTCATTAATGGTGGTCATGTAACAACTGATGCTGGTACTGGTTGTGTACACACTGCCCCTGGTCACGGGGAAGATGACTATATTGTAGGTCAAAAATACGATTTACCTGTCATCAGTCCTTTGGATGATAAAGGTGTCTTCACAGAGGAAGGCGGACAATTTGAAGGTATGTTCTATGATAAAGCAAATAAAGCTGTAACAGACCTTTTAACTGATAAAGACGCCTTATTAAAATTAGACTTTATTACACATAGTTATCCACATGATTGGCGTACTAAAAAACCAGTTATTTTCCGTGCAACACCTCAGTGGTTTGCTTCAATTAATAAAGTAAGACAAGATATCTTAGATGCGATTGAAGAGACTGATTTTAAAGTGGATTGGGGTAAAACACGTATTTATAATATGATTCGTGACCGTGGTGAATGGGTAATTTCTCGTCAACGTGTATGGGGTGTACCATTGCCTGTATTTTACGCTGAAAATGGCGATATTATTATGACAAAAGAAACAGTCAATCATGTAGCTGATTTATTTGAAGAATATGGTTCAAATGTTTGGTTTGAAAGAGAAGCTAAAGATTTATTACCAGAAGGATTCACACATCCTGGAAGCCCTAATGGAGAATTTACTAAAGAAACAGATATTATGGATGTTTGGTTTGACTCTGGTTCATCTCATAGAGGCGTGTTAGAAACTCGTCCAGAATTGCGTTTCCCATCCGATTTATATTTTGAAGGTAGTGACCAATATCGTGGTTGGTTTAACTCTTCAATTACTACAGCAGTTGCGACTAGAGGACAAGCACCTTATAAATTCTTATTGTCACATGGTTTCGTAATGGATGGCGAAGGTAAAAAAATGAGTAAATCTTTAGGTAACGTTATCGTTCCTAATCAAGTAGTAAAACAAAAAGGTGCAGATATTGCACGATTATGGGTAAGTAGTACAGACTACTTAGCAGATGTACGTATTTCAGATGAAATTTTAAAACAAACGTCTGATGTTTATAGAAAAATCAGAAATACTTTAAGATTTATGTTAGGTAATATTAATGACTTTAATCCTGAAACAGACAGTGTAGCTGAACATGAATTATTAGAAGTAGATCGTTACTTATTGAATCGCTTACGTGAATTCACTGCTAGTACTATTAATCACTATGATAACTTTGATTACTTAAATATTTATCAAGAAGTTCAAAACTTTATCAATGTTGAATTAAGTAACTTCTATTTAGATTATGGTAAAGATATTCTTTATATTGAACAAAAAGACGCACATAAACGTCGTAGTATGCAAACAGTGTTGTACCAAATTTTAGTAGATATGACTAAATTACTTGCTCCTATTTTAGTACATACTGCCGAAGAAGTATGGTCTCATACACCACATGTTAAAGAAGAAAGTGTTCACTTAGCAGATATGCCAAAAGTTGTTGACGTTGATCAAGAATTATTAGATAAATGGAATCAATTTATGTCATTACGTGATGATGTAAACCGTGCATTAGAAGCAGCACGTAATGAAAAAGTTATCGGTAAATCTCTTGAAGCTAAAGTAGTGATTGGAAACAATGATCACTTTAAAGCTGCAGAATTTTTACAACAATTTAATGACTTACAACAATTATTTATCGTCTCTCAAGTTGAAGTGACTGAAAAAGTAGACAATGGAAATGAATACCAACATGGTGACATTCGTATTGAACATGCTTCAGGTGAAAAATGTGAAAGATGTTGGAATTATAGTGAAACATTAGGATCTGTTGGTGAACTTGATCATTTATGTCCACGTTGTCAAGAAGTCGTAAAAACTTTAGTTTAATTCAATAGAGATAGAACGCTTGTAACCTAATTAAGGGTTACGAGCGTTTTTTTATAAAGTATATAAATATTAAATAATAATAATTTGAAAATATATCTGAATAGAGTTTCAAGTTTAGATAAAAACGGATGAGGTTATATCAAATAATAAGTGATAGAATGTTTCTCGTAAGTAATATAGGAAGAGAGATAAAATGATGGGTAAGATTTTACTAACAGAGGCTTCTGGATATATTGGTAGTCACTTAAAAGATAAATTAAAAGTTAATCATGAGATTATCGCAATATCAAGAAATGCTCAAAATAAAAAAAATGAAAAAAATGTAACTTGGAAATCAGCAGATTTATTTGATTTAGATGCTATAACTGAAGTAATGAAAGGTATAGATACTGCGATTTATCTTGGTCATTCAATGAAGACAAGTGCTAAACTTACACAGGCTAATTTTGAAGATATGGATGCACTACTAGCTGATAATGTTGGGCGCGTAGCGAAAAAACATGGGGTCAAACACATTATATTTATGAGTGGTATTATCACGAATGATAGTCATTTGTCACTTCACTTAAAAAGTCGGTTAGAATGTGAAAAAATATTAAGATATTATGGTGTCCCTGTAAGCACATTACGTGCTGGGTTAATTATAGATTCAAACGGTAGTTCATATCCTATTTTTAAAAGAATGATAGAGCGTTTGTCAGCAATGATTCTACCGAACTGGGCTTACAATATGATTGCGCCAGTATCTATGGATGATGTTATTGATAAATTAGCTATGTTAGTCGAACGTTCTCCTAAAGAAAATGAAGTATTTAATATTACAAGGCCTAAGGTAATGAATTATCAAGAATTATTTGAACGTATAGCGACTATTCTTGATAAACATTTGTTTATATTGCACTTACCAACCATCCTTATTCGGTTAAGTCGATATTGGATTAAAGAGAAAATGAATGGTAAAGAAAATGTGAAAAAAGCACTTAAAGAAAAACAAGATGAACAACAAATAATAACTACAAAACAATCTAAATCAAATCAAAATAAGAGAGATGAAGTTAAAGATGTTAGAGCAATGACGCGTTTTAGAATTCCGGAAAGTTATTCGATACAGGATGTAACAAGAGAATATGCAGAATTTATTAATAATATCACGCTCCATTTAGTAAATGGTACCATTAATGAGCATGAATTTAATATTCAATTACCATTAATAAGGAAATGTATTTTAAAAATGAAAAGAGATAATCATGATTCTATTAATGAAATGATTGTGTATAAAATTGTTGGTGGAGATTTAGCTATGGTTAAAGACAGTAGTAATGCACGATTTGAATTTAGACGTATATTAGATACCAACGAAGGTATTGCAGCGTTGCAAGGATATGAACCAACATTACCATGGGGAGTTTATAAGTTTACTCAAGCCATTGCACATAAGTTTGTGATGGGTGTATTCAAACAGTATATGAATCATTTAGCTAGTTATGAAAAAGATAAACAAGATTCCGTTAATAAAATTTTTACTAATCTTGCTATGACTACTGGTGTAATGTTTGGTGCATGTGTTGGTACAAGAATCTACAATAAAGTTTTAGCTAAAAAATAATGTACTTTATATATATTTAAAAGTTTTCGATGGAAACGCAATGAAGTTCTCTCTATCGAAAGCTTTTTTAGTCTAAATAGTTGAATATTACGCATTAAGACTGATAAAATTTTAAATATTTTATTATAGAATAATCATTAATCATAGCTTTTTTAAATTGAAAGAGAGATTTTAAAATTTAGGAGGTGTCCTATGTTTCATGATAATGATGCACATTTTATTAATGGTATCACTTTAAATGTAAGAGATTTACGTACTTTACAACCGTTCTATGAAGAATTATTAGGGTTTAAAAAAGTGGAAGAGACATTAACCGCTGTCAAATATCAAGTTGGAGACAGTCACCATTATATTACTTTAAGAGAGATAAAGTCTGGACGAAATCCTTTATCTCAAGAAGCTGGTTTATTTTATATAGGAATTCAATTATCCAATAAACAACATCTGGCAGATCTAATCGAAAAGTTAAATGATTATGAGTTACCAATTAATGGTGGAGAACAAAATGTATGTACATTTATTTTTGTCGAAGATCCAGAAGGTCATATGTTTAAATTTTATGTTGATAAAGCGATTTCTGATTGGAAACAAGAAAGTGAATGGATTAGACTCAATATTAAGCCGCTCGATGTTTCTTCATTATTACCATATGCATCCACCATCGGATGGCAAGGTTTACCTAATGATAGTAAAATTGGGAATATTAGTTTAAAAACCATTCGATTAAATGAAGTAAGAGAGTATTATTTAAACCATTTTGGACTAGTACCTTCTGCATATTTAGATGATGAATCGTTTTATTTAGCTTCTGAACAATATTATTGTCATCTTTCAATGAATCAATGGAATTCAAAAATAAAGCGAATAGATAATGAACATACTTATGGTTTATCTATCGTTGACTTTCATTATCCAGAAACACATCATATCAATATAAAAGGTCCAGATGGTATCCAGTTTAGATTTAATTTTATAGAGGTAGAGTGATGAAATGAAAAAATGGATTTTTTTAATGGTGTTTGTGTGCATGATATTTACGGCCGGTGCAGTTTTTGATGGTCTAGACAATCAAGATATGACTGAACCTACAATTCATTTTTGGGAAAAAAATCCTATGAAATATAACACATACGCTAAAGGTCAATGTACTTACTATGTATTTGATCGAGTAAAAGAAGACCATCATTTAATAAGTAACCAATGGGGTGACGCTAAACATTGGGCAAATAAGGCTAAGAAACAAGGGTATACAGTCAATGAAAATCCAACTAAGGGTTCTATTTTACATTATCCAAAAGGAAAACATGGACATGTTGCTTATGTAGAACAAGTCAATAATGATGGCTCTTTAATAGTCTCTGATATGAATTTCAGAAAACCTTACGAAATTACAACACGTTTTGTAGATGTTGATCAAGTCGATCAATTTAATTATATTCATCCTAAAAGTAACACAAATATGACATAGAAGATTGTAGCTTTTTTTATGCTAAGTAGTAGGCTATAATGTAGAGTGTTGTCAAAGAGTTGAGGGCTGAATGGAGGCACATGAATGAAAAAGAAATATTATATTGGTTTATCTTTAATAGTAGCCATCGTGATTTTAATTATAGACCAATTAACTAAAAAAATAATTACAGCAACCATGAACATTGGTGATTCTTATGAAGTGATTCCTCATTTTTTAAATATTACATCACATAGAAATAATGGTGCAGCATGGGGGATTTTAAGTGGTAAAATGGGATTTTTCTATATTATTACTCTTATTATTTTAGCTGTACTTATTATATTTTATATTAAAGAAACTAAATATAATGCGTTTATGCAAGTTGCAATTAGCTTATTATTTGCTGGTGCATTAGGTAACTTTATCGATCGTTTATTCAATGGTGAAGTTGTTGATTTCATTGATACAAATATTTTTGGATATGATTTTCCAATTTTTAATATCGCAGATTCAAGCTTAACAATTGGTGTTATTTTTGTCATTATTGCATTGGTTAAGGATGCAACTAAAAAAGAATAGGAGGGCACGTAGTGGAAACGTATGAATATAAAATAGAAGATGAAGCACTCGTAGGTCAGCGTATTGATAAATTATTATCTGATTTCAATAGTGAGTGGTCTAGAAGTCAACTTCAAGATTGGATTAAAAATGATTTAGTCACTGTTAATGGTAAAATAATCAAATCAAATTATAAAGTTAAATTAAATGATGAGATTCAAGTGACTGAAAAAGAAGTGGTTGAAGCCGATATTTTACCGGAGAACCTCAATTTAGATATTTATTATGAAGATGAAGATGTAGCCATTGTTTATAAACCTAAAGGCATGGTTGTACACCCTTCACCAGGTCATTATACAGGTACATTAGTTAATGGGTTAATGTATCAAATTAAAGATTTATCAGGTATCAATGGAGAGATACGTCCTGGTATTGTTCATCGTATTGATAAAGATACGTCTGGTTTACTTATGGTAGCTAAAAATGATATAGCACATCGTGGTCTAGTAGAACAACTTATGGATAAAACAGTAAAGCGTAAGTATACAGCTTTAGTACATGGTAATATCCCTCATGATTATGGAACAATTGATGCTCCAATAGGCAGAAACAAAAAAGACCGTCAATCTATGGATGTTGTTGATGATGGAAAAGAAGCAGTGACTCATTTTAATGTAATAGAACATTTCAATGACTATACATTAATTGAATGTCAATTAGAAACAGGTCGTACTCATCAAATTCGTGTTCATATGAAATATATTGGGTTCCCACTTGTTGGAGATCCTAAATATGGTCCTAGAAAAACATTAGATATTGGTGGACAAGCTTTACATGCTGGAGTTATTGGTTTTGAACATCCTGTCACTCATGAATATATTGAACGTCATGCTGAGTTACCTCAAGAGTTTCAATCGCTATTAGAAGATATTCGATTAAGAGAATCATAAAATTAGAGAACAAAGTCGTAAATTAAAAGAAAGCATATTGACTTATGAACTAAAAAGATTTAAGCTAATAACAGTTAAAATTAAACAAAACAGTGTCTTTTAAAAAGAGTCCAGAGAGGCTCAAAAGACAGGGTGACTAATGATATAAATATGATTAACTTTAATTGTTCGATTGTTATCAGACGAATCATATAAAATATTTTTATATACATTAAACCTCATGTCTTTGTAAAAGGCATGAGGTTTTTTCTTTTAAGAGGTGTAATCATGTCAGAACGTATTATTATGGACGAAGCAGCTATACAACGTACTGTTACACGTATAGCACATGAAATTCTAGAATATAATAAAGGAACTGAACAACTTGTTCTTTTAGGTATTAAAACAAGAGGCGAATTTTTAGCACGTCGTATTCAAGAAAAAATTAAACAAATTGAACATCATGTAGTTCCAACAGGTACGATTGACATTACTCATTTTAGAGATGATATTGAAAACTCGAAAAAGCCTATCACTAAAGATGCCATTGAAATTGATCAAGATGTTACAGATAAGATAGTGATCATTATTGATGATGTACTTTATACTGGACGAACAGTTAGAGCATCTTTAGATGCAATTTTATTACATTCTCGACCTATAAAAATTGGCCTCGCTGCCCTTGTGGATCGTGGCCATCGTGAACTGCCAATTAGAGCAGACTTTGTTGGAAAGAATATACCTACTGCAAAAGATGAAGCAGTATCTGTTTATCTTGAAGAAATAGATGATAGAAATGCAGTAGTAATTGAATAACTAACCTTTTAAACCAGTACGAGAGACTGAAAAAGGTAAAGTATTTAATGGTGAGCGTGTAATGTATTTATTAATTGGATAGATGATATGTCTCACTTAAATTAAATACTTTTCCTATGTCATGTTATAAAAAACTTAAAGAAGCTTTTTATAATATTTCATTAATTTATTTTAGTCTCTTTACCATAGTGTAAAGAGACTTTTTTAGAAAGGAAGAACATTTCATGGAAAATGAGCAAATGTTTAAACGTACTGTCAAACCAGTACTAGATGTAAAAGATAAACCAAAACCAGCACAATGGGCGTTTTTAAGCTTACAACATCTATTTGCAATGTTTGGTTCAACTGTCCTTGTTCCATTTTTAACAGGGTTACCTATTTCTGCAGCATTATTAGCATCTGGGATAGGAACATTACTATATATATTAATTACTAAAGCAAAGATACCTGCCTATTTAGGTTCAAGCTTTGCATTTATTACTCCAATTATTACGGGGTTAAGTACACACAGTTTAGGAGATATGCTTGTCGCATTATTCGCTAGTGGCGTAATGTATATCGTTATTGGTATCTTCATAAAATTAAGTGGTACCGGTTGGTTGATGCATCTTTTACCACCAGTTGTTGTTGGTCCAGTTATTATGGTCATTGGTTTAAGTCTCGCACCAACAGCAGTAAACATGGCAATGTATGAGAATTCAGGAGATATGAAGGGTTACAATTTAAGCTATTTATTAGTAGCATTAGTAACTTTACTAGTAACTATTATTGTTCAAGGATTCTTTAAAGGCTTCCTTTCTCTTATTCCTGTGTTAATAGGAATTATTGTAGGTTATATTGTGTCAATTTTTGTAGGCATTGTTAATTTCAAACCAATTGCTAAAGCCAGTTGGCTAGATTTTCCAGATATATATTTACCATTTAAAGATTATGTTCCATCGATACATATCGGACTTATTTTAGTCATGTTGCCTATAGTATTTGTAACAGTCAGTGAACATATTGGCCATCAAATGGTAATTAATAAAATTGTAGGACGTAATTTCTTTGAAAATCCAGGTTTACATCGTTCAATTATAGGTGATGGTGTTTCAACAATGTTCGCTAGTATTATTGGAGGACCGCCTAGTACAACTTATGGCGAAAATATTGGTGTACTCGCAATTACAAAAATATATAGTATCTATGTCATTGGTGGCGCAGCAGTGATTGCAATTATCTTATCATTTATAGGTAAGTTCTCAGCATTAATTTCATCAATTCCTACACCAGTTATGGGTGGTGTATCTATCTTATTATTCGGTATTATTGCAGCAAGTGGACTTAGAATGTTGGTAGAAAGTCGTGTTGATTTTGCTAGTAATCGTAATTTAGTTATTGCATCAGTAGTACTAGTAGTTGGTATTGGAAATTTACTTATCAATTTAAAAAGTCTTGGTGTGAACCTACAAATTGAAGGCATGGCTTTAGCAGCATTATCAGGAATCATATTAAATCTTATTTTGCCAAAAGAAAAAGAAGAATCAGACATTAAATAAAAGAGGATCTTTTAGGAGGCAGGTCATGAAAAATTTATTTTCAATGGAATATTTAACAAACGACGATATTTTTAATCTTATTCAAACAGCGAGTCGTTTTAAATCAGGAAAAGAAATTGTCCCTCAGTATGAAGGAAAATATGTATCTAACTTATTCTTTGAAAATTCAACACGTACAAAATGCAGTTTTGAAGTAGCTGAACTTAATCTTGGATTGAAACAAGTTAACTTTGAAACAAGCACTTCTTCAGTACAAAAAGGAGAATCACTTTATGACACTTGTAAAACGTTAGAGAGTATTGGCGTCAATTTATTAGTCATTAGACATCCTCAAAATGCATATTACGAAGAACTAGAAAATTTAAATATTCCGATTGCAAATGCTGGAGATGGTAGTGGTCAGCATCCTACTCAAAGCTTATTGGATATAATGACGATTTATGAAGAATACGAAACGTTTGAAGGATTAAATATTTTAATATGTGGAGATATTAAAAATTCTCGTGTAGCAAGAAGTAATTATACAAGTTTAACCTCACTTGGCGCTAAAGTAATGTTCTCAAGTCCTAATGAATGGGTAGATGAAACATTAGATGCTCCCTATGTAAATATTGATGATGTGATTGATAAAGTTGATATCATTATGCTTTTAAGAGTTCAACATGAAAGACATGGTATTACTGATGAAGCAAACTTTAAAGCTGATCATTATCATGAACAATATGGGTTAACTAAAGAAAGGTATCGTCGTTTAAAAGATGATGCGATAGTGATGCATCCTGCTCCAGTAAATCGTGGCGTAGAAATCGATAGTGAACTAGTTGAAGCACCTAAGTCAAGAATCTTTAAACAAATGGAAAATGGAATGTATTTAAGAATGGCTGTAATAGATAAACTTTTATCAAGAAAAGGAGAATAATTATGAAACTTATAAAAAATGCTAAAATTTTAGACAATAGTGAACTTAAATCAACGTCAATTTTAATTGATGGACAATATATCAAGGAAATGAATGAAAATATTAATATTGATGAAGGTACTGAAGTCATTGATGCAAATGGTCAGTTTGTAGCACCAGGACTAGTAGATGTGCATGTACATTTAAGAGAACCAGGTGGAGAACATAAAGAAACAATTGAAACTGGAACAAAAGCAGCTGCACGTGGCGGGTTTACAACAGTATGTCCTATGCCTAATACACGTCCTGTACCTGATACAGTAGAACACATGGATCAGTTGCAATCATTAATTAAAGAAAATGCACAAGTCCGTGTCTTACCTTATGCATCAATTACAATTCGTCAAGCTGGTAAAGAGCATGTTGATTTTGAAGCACTTTCAAAAGAGGGTGCATTTGCATTTACAGATGATGGTGTAGGTGTTCAGGAGTCAGCAATGATGTATGAAGCGATGCAACAAGCTGCAAAATTAAATAAAGCAGTTGTTGCTCATTGTGAAGATAATAGCTTAATTTATGGTGGTGCAATGCATCAAGGTAAACGTAGTGAAGAATTAGGTATTCCTGGCATTCCAAACATTTGTGAATCTGTACAAATTGCACGAGACGTTTTATTAGCAGAAGCAGCAAATTGTCACTATCATGTGTGCCACGTTTCAACAAAAGAAAGTGTAAGAGCAATTCGTGATGCTAAAGCAGCAGGCATTCATGTTACTGCTGAAGTGACACCACATCATCTGTTATTAACTGAAGATGATGTTCCAGGTGATAATGCCATTTTTAAAATGAATCCACCATTAAGAAGTAAAGAAGATAGAGATGCATTATTAGAAGGATTACTAGATGGTACCATTGATTGTATTGCTACAGATCACGCGCCTCATGCCAAAGAAGAAAAAGCTCAGCCAATGACAAAAGCACCATTTGGTATTGTAGGAAGTGAAACAGCCTTCCCATTATTATATACTCATTTTGTTAAAAATGGAGACTGGTCATTACAACAACTTGTTGATTACTTAACAATTAAACCAGCACAAATATTTGATTTACCTTATGGAAAATTAGAAGAAGGCAGCTATGCAGACTTAACAATCATCAATTTAGATGAAGAAAGAGAAATTCGTGGTGAAGACTTCTTATCTAAAGCAGATAATACACCATTTATAGGATATAAAGTATATGGTAACCCTGTTTTAACAATGGTTGAGGGTGAAGTTAAATTTAAGGAGGACAAGTAAAATGTTTGAACGTAGATATCTCGTATTTGAAGATGGTTCATATTATGAAGGATATAAATTAGGGTCAGATCAATTATCAATCGGTGAAATTGTATTTAATACAGCGATGACTGGATATCAAGAAACGATTTCTGATCCATCATATACTGGTCAAATTGTTACATTTACTTATCCTTTAATTGGAAATTATGGTATTAATAGAGACGATTTTGAATCACTTACGCCTACATTAAATGGGGTAGTGGTTAAGGAAGCAAGTACGCATCCAAGTAATTTTAGAAAACAAAAAACATTACATGAAGTGCTTGTTCAATATCAAATTCCTGGTATTTCAGGGGTAGATACACGCAGTATTACTAGAAAAATTAGAAAATATGGTGTATTAAAAGCAGGATTTACTGACAATAAAGAGGAAATTGAATCACTTGCAGCTAACTTAAAAACTGCAGAATTACCTCGTGATGAGGTAACTACTGTGTCAACAAAAACACCGTATGTATCAACAGGCTCAGATTTAAGCGTCGTGTTATTAGACTTTGGTAAAAAGCAAAATATTGTTAGAGAGCTTAATTCAAGAGGATGTAATGTTACTGTAGTACCTTATGATACTTCAGCAGAGGAAATATTAGCAATGTCACCAGATGGTGTCATGCTTTCAAATGGACCTGGAGATCCAGAAGAAGTTAATGTTGCCTTAGATATGATTAAAGGTGTTTTAGGAAATATACCATTCTTTGGCATTTGTCTTGGTCATCAGTTATTTGCATTATCTCAAGGTGCCAAAGCATTTAAGATGAAGTTCGGACATCGTGGTGCGAATCATCCTGTAAAAGATTTACGCACAGGTAAAGTAGATATCACAAGTCAAAATCACGGTTATGCTATTGATAAAGACTCATTAGAAAATACAGATTTAGAAGTGACACATATTGCTTTAAATGATGGTACGGTTGAAGGATTAAGACATAAAACATTACCAGCCTTTTCAGTGCAATATCATCCAGAGGCAAGACCAGGCCCAAGTGACTCAAATTACTTATTTGATGAGTTCTTAGACATGATGAGAGATTTTAAAGATAATAAAAAGGAGAGTAAAACGAATGCCTAAACGTGACGATATTAAAACGATTTTAGTAATTGGTTCAGGTCCTATTATTATTGGACAAGCTGCAGAATTTGACTATGCTGGAACACAAGCGTGTCTTGCTTTAAAAGAAGAAGGATACCGTGTTATTTTAGTAAACTCAAATCCTGCAACCATTATGACTGATAAAGAAATTGCAGATAAAGTATATATTGAACCTTTAACTCATGACTTTATTGCACGTATCATTCGTAAAGAACAACCTGATGCATTATTACCTACATTAGGTGGACAAACAGGTTTAAATATGGCAATACAATTACATGATAGCGGTGTATTAAAAGCAAATAATGTAGAGTTATTAGGTACAAAATTAGAATCTATACAACAAGCAGAAGATAGAGAATTATTCCGATCATTGATGAATGAATTAGATGTTCCGGTACCTGAAAGTGATATAGTAAATACTGTAGAACAAGCATTTGCATTCAAAGAACAAGTAGGATATCCATTAATTGTACGTCCTGCCTTTACAATGGGGGGTACTGGTGGTGGTATCTGTCATAATGATGAAGAATTAAAAGAAGTTGTAAGTAATGGATTACATTATAGTCCAGCGACTCAATGTTTAATTGAAAAATCAATAGCAGGATATAAAGAAATTGAATATGAAGTGATGCGTGATAAAAATGACAATGCCATTGTAGTATGTAATATGGAAAATATTGACCCAGTAGGTATCCATACTGGAGATTCAGTTGTTGTAGCTCCTAGTCAGACACTATCAGATGTTGAATACCAAATGTTACGTGATGTATCGCTTAAAGTGATTCGTGCTTTAGGTATTGAAGGTGGTTGTAATGTACAGCTGGCTTTAGATCCATATTCATTAAATTATTACATTATTGAAGTTAATCCACGTGTGTCTCGTTCATCTGCACTAGCATCAAAAGCAACAGGCTATCCAATTGCTAAATTAGCGGCTAAAATTGCGGTTGGTTTAACATTAGATGAGATGCTAAATCCTATAACTGGAACATCTTATGCTGCGTTTGAACCAACACTTGATTATGTCATTTCAAAAATTCCACGTTTCCCATTTGATAAATTCGAAAAAGGTGAACGTGAATTAGGAACACAAATGAAGGCTACTGGTGAAGTGATGGCTATTGGTCGTACATATGAAGAATCATTATTAAAAGCGATTCGTTCATTAGAATATGGTGTCCATCATCTTGGTTTACCAAACGGTGAAAGTTATGACTTAGACTACATTAAAGAACGTATTAGTCATCAAGATGATGAGCGTTTATTCTTTATTGGTGAAGCGATTCGACGTGGCACATCATTACAAGAAATTCATGAAATGACTAAAATTGATTATTTCTTCTTAAATAAATTCCTTAATATTATTCATATTGAACATGAACTTAAAGCGCATCCAGGAGACTTAGAATATCTTAAATATGCAAAAGATTATGGTTTCAGTGATAAAGTGATTGCTCATCGCTTTGATATGACTGAAGAAGAAGTATATCAATTACGTCAAGATAATGATATTAAACCTGTGTATAAAATGGTAGACACGTGTGCAGCAGAATTTGAATCATCTACACCATACTATTACGGAACATATGAAACAGAAAATGAATCTATAGTTACAGATAAAGAGAAAATTTTAGTATTAGGTTCTGGACCAATACGTATCGGACAAGGTGTAGAGTTTGATTATGCGACAGTGCATGCAGTTTGGGCAATTCAAAATGCCGGATATGAAGCAATCATTGTTAATAATAATCCAGAGACAGTATCAACAGACTTTTCAATTTCAGATAAATTATATTTTGAACCGCTAACTGAAGAAGATGTAATGAATATCATTAATTTAGAGCAACCTAAAGGTGTAGTAGTTCAATTTGGTGGTCAAACAGCAATCAATTTAGCTGATAAATTAGCTAAACATGGTGTGAAAATCTTAGGAACATCATTAGAAGATTTAAATCGTGCAGAAGATAGAAAAGAATTTGAAGCACTTTTAAGAAAAATTGATGTGCCACAACCTAAAGGTAAAACAGCCACTTCTCCTAAAGAAGCATTAGAAAATGCACGTGAAATTGGTTATCCAGTAGTTGTACGACCTTCTTATGTATTAGGTGGCCGTGCCATGGAAATTGTAAATAGTGATGCAGAATTAGAAGACTATATGGAACAAGCTGTTAAAGCAAGTCCAGAACATCCAGTATTAGTGGATAGATATTTAACAGGTAAAGAAATAGAAGTCGATGCAATTTCTGATGGTGAAACAGTTATTATTCCGGGTATTATGGAGCACATTGAACGTGCAGGTGTTCATAGCGGTGATTCAATTGCAGTGTATCCACCACAAACATTGAGCGATGAAGAAATAAATACACTCGAAGATTATACAATTAAATTAGCTAAAGGATTAAACATTGTGGGTCTCATCAATATTCAATTCGTTATTGCACATGATGGTGTGTATGTATTAGAAGTTAACCCACGTGCAAGTCGTACAGTGCCTTTCTTAAGTAAAATTACTGATATTCAAATGGCACAACTTGCCATGCAAGCGATAATGGGCACAAAACTTAAAGATTTAGGCTATCAACAAGGTATTCAACCATATTCAGAGGGTGTGTTTGTTAAAGCACCGGTATTTAGTTTTAATAAATTAAAAAATGTTGACGTGACACTTGGACCTGAAATGAAATCTACCGGTGAAGTGATGGGTAAAGATTTAACACTTGAAAAAGCTTTATATAAAGGTTTAACAGGTAGTGGTGTAGAAGTAAAAGATCATGGTACCGTATTAATGACAGTAAGTGATAAAGATAAAGAAGAAATCGTTGATATTGCGCACCGTTTAAATGAAGTAGGTTATAAAATCTTAGCTACACAAGGTACTGCACAAAAATTAGAAGCGCACAATATCCCTGTTGAAGTTGTTGGTAAAATCGGTGGAGAAGATGATTTATTAACACGTATCCAAAATGGGGATGTACAAATTGTTATTAACACAATGACAAAAGGTAAAGAAGTTGAAAGAGATGGCTTCCAAATTCGACGTACTACTGTAGAAAACGGAGTGCCATGTTTAACTTCATTAGATACTGCAAGTGCATTAACAAATGTCATTGAAAGTATGACATTTTCAATGAGAAATATGTAATGCCGTAATTATAAGCGACTTATGTGTTAACTTGCTTTATGTTTAAGCACAAGTCGCTTCTTTTTAAAATAAAAGTGAGTTATTTAAAGGAGTTTAATGAATGAGAGATTTACCAATTATAGCTTTAGATTTTGATTCTGAGGATCATGTTCTTGATTTTTTAGATCAATTTGATGAACCACTTTTTGTAAAAGTAGGAATGGAATTATATTATCAAACTGGACCAGCTTTAATTAAGAAAATAAAAGAACGTGGACATGATATATTTTTAGACCTTAAGTTACACGATATTCCTAATACAGTTCAAAAAGCTATGGAGGGTTTAGGTAAGTTAAATGTTGATTTAGTTAACGTGCATGCTGCTGGTGGAACTGAAATGATGAAACATGCTGTAAAAGGGTTACGTAAATATAATGAAACTACTAAAATAATAGCAGTGACTCAATTAACATCAACGACTGAAGAAATGCTACATCAAGAACAAAATATCCAAACGTCTATTGAAGAAGCAGTGTTGAATTATGCAAAATTAGCGCAGGAGTCAGGATTAGATGGCGTAGTATGTTCACCATTAGAAGCTAAATTACTGACAAAGTCTCTAGGTTCTGACTTTTTAAAGGTGACGCCTGGTATCAGACCTAAAGGTGCAGCGGTGAATGATCAAAAACGTATTACAACTCCAGAAGACGCGAAACAATTAGGTTCAACTCACATTGTAGTGGGTCGTCCAATAACTCAAAGTGAGCATCCACAAGAGAGTTATACAAAAATAAAGGAAAGTTGGTTAAGTTAATATGTCAAAACACATAGCAAAATCATTATTAGATATTGAAGCAGTAAGTTTATCACCCAATGACTTATTCACATGGAGTTCAGGCATAAAATCACCTATCTATTGTGATAATCGTATTACATTAGGTTACCCTAAAGTACGTCAAGACATTCGTGATGGATTAAGTGAACTTATTACAGAACATTTTGATAATGTAGAGGTTATTTCAGGAACAGCAACTGCTGGTATTCCACATGCTGCTTATATTTCTGAAAAACTAAACTTACCAATGAACTATGTACGATCTAAAAGTAAAAGTCATGGTAAACAAAATCAAATTGAAGGCGCACAAAGTAAAAATAAAAAAGTCGTTGTCGTGGAAGATTTAATTTCAACAGGGGGATCGTCAATTACTGCAGTGGAAGCTTTAAGAGAAGCAGGGGCTGAAGTCGTAGGTGTAGTTGCAATCTTTACTTATGGTCTAGCTAAAGCAGACGACATGTTCAAACAAGCGAATCTACCATTCTATACGCTAAGTAATTATAATGAACTGATTGAAGTAGCTAAAGAAGAAGGCAAAATTTCAGAAAATGATATTCAAACATTAGTGGATTGGCGCGATAATCTCTAAGTTTCGCTTAAAGGGTGATAAAGTTGTCTAAAGACAAAGATAATAATGCATTTTATAATCAGTTAAAACATGTGAATCAATTTTTATACAGTGAAAAAGAATTTAAACAAACAGCACATGTGTTAACTATTAAAGAAAGTATTAAACATATGCATCACGCACAAATGGAATCTTTTGAGCATACAAGTGACTTCTTTAAAAAAGCCAAAGCACGTTTACGTCAAAAAGATAAAATCTAAATATAGAAAGAAAGATACATATAAATATGAATCAACATATTTATATGTATCTTTTTATATCAATCTATAATTAACTTAACGTATAAAGATTTTAATTAACACCCATCCGATTAATAAAACGATGACCATTGCTAATAGTGGTAGAATATAATGCATCATATTAAATGCCTCCTATTATACTTTTATTTAATTTTAACTGTTTATGGAAAGTTTTCAAAATTAAAGCTACTTTTAATTCAAAGTTCTTAATAGCTAACTTTTTATTATTTTTAAAAATAGTTTAAAATAGACATTAATTATAAATTATAGGAGGATTACAATGGAAATACCTAAAGTAACACCATTTTTAATGTTTAATAATCAAGCTGAAGAAGCAGTCAATTTATATACAAGCTTATTTAAAAACAGTGAGATTTTAACAATGGTAAAATACGGAGAAGATGGTCCTGGAGAACCTGGGACAGTTCAACATTCTATTTTCACATTAAATGGTCAAGTATTCATGGCGATAGATGCCGATAATGGTGAAGAATTACCAATGAATCCTTCCATCTCTTTATATATCACTGTTGAAGATGCTATGGAAATGGAACGTTTATTTAATGGTCTAAAAAAAGAAGGTGCTATACTGATGCCTAAAACTTCTATGCCACCATTTCGTGAGTTTGCATGGGTGCAAGATAAATTTGGAGTAAGTTTCCAACTTGCATTACCAGAAAAATAGACACTATGATATATAAAATCCGTAGATGACTTAAAAAAAGCATCTACGGATTTTTATTTTTTTAATTTTTATCCTGCTTCATACGCTGGATTTGGTCATAATCAGGTGTTGCATATAACGTTTTTTGATTATCATATGTGACAAATCCTGGTTTAGCGCCAGAAGGTTTATGGACATTTTTGATTTCTGTATAGTCTACCGGTATCTGACCAGAATTTCCAGCTTTAGAGAAATATCCCGCAAGCATTGCTGCCTCTTTTATCGTAGTCTCACTCGGTGCATCATTTAAAATGACAACATGCGAACCTGGAATATCTTTAGTATGGAACCATATATGTGATTTTTGAGCTTTACGATTTGTTAAATAATCATTTTGCTTGTTATTTTTACCTACTAAAATCGTGTCTCCATCTGAAGATATATATGTTTGTAAATGGATTTTATCTTGTTTTTTCTTTTTAGTATTTTTACGTTGTTTCATAAATCCTTGTTCTGCCAATTCATCACGAATGTCATCAATTTCATCAACTGTAATATGTTCTAATTGCTGTTCAATATTGGCAAAATAGTCAATATTTTCACGTGTAAGAGCAATTTGAAGATTGAGTTCTTTTTCTCGTGTCTTCATTCGATTATATTGCTTATAGTAGTATTGAGCATTCACGGATGGTGATTTAGTAGGGTCTAATGGAATCGTTACTTCTTCATTAGTATAATAATTTAGAACGTTTATAGACGTGTCACCTTGTTGAATACGATAAATATTAGCAGTAATGAGTTCACCGTATAATTGTTGTGTGTCTTTATCTTTAGCACTCTCGTATTCGTCTATAAGTTTACTTAACTTGTGTTGATATTTTTGTAATTGTTGTTGTACGAAGCGTACTAGATCATTCGCACGTTGTTTTACACGTTCTCGCTCACCTCTAGCATCATAATAACGATCTAACAAATCATGTAATGAATCATAGATAACAATATCATCCGAGAATTGTTTTAATTTCATAAAATAGAAATCTTCTTTACCTGTTTCATGATTTTTATGAAATACTGGTACGGGTACTTTTAATGTTTGGTCAATCACTTCTTCAAAAGCTTGAGGTAGAGTATCTTGATTCATAAATTGGTAACGATTTGTAATTTCATTTGTAATTAGAGGACTAAAGCCTTCAAACGCATTGAGTAATTGTTTAGCAATTTTTCCGGCATTAAAGTCAACGAATTTGAGCACTTCATCACTTGAAATATCATATGGATTTCGTTTGTTTTGAGTAGGAGGAGCTTCATATTTGAAACCAGGCATCACTGTACGATACTGATTTGTATTTGGCGTCAAGTGTTTAAAGCCTTCTATAATTTTATATTGATCATCTACTAGTATTAAATTACTATGTTTACCCATGATTTCCAATATCACTGTTCGATATATCGTATCGCCAATTTCATCTTTACTTTCAATGTCAATTTCTACTCTACGATCATTACCGATTTGTCGTATTGATTTAACAATACCTCCCTCTAAATGCTTACGAAAGACACGTGCAAACATTGGTGGGTCAAAGGGATTGTCGTACTTTTTATTGGTGAGATGCATTCTTGAAAAATTGGGATGAATAGATAACAATAGATGATGGTTTTTACGATTTTGACGAATAATCATAATGATTGTGTCATTTTCTGGTTGATTAATTTTGTGAATTCTACCTGTTACTAAAAATTGTAGTGATTCTATTATCTTTTTTGTAAATAAGCCATCATAAGCCATAATTTTTTCCACCTTCAGTTTTGTCATTCATTATATTGTAACATGGTAACAATAGAGCGTCATGAGTTAAGTTTATCCTAGTACACTCTATACAACGTAAACAACAATGTGATATCATATTTAAATAATAGAAGAATAGCTTAGAGAGGTCGTAAGGCATGGATAATGAAAAAGGATTACTAATTGTTCTTTCAGGTCCTTCAGGAGTAGGTAAAGGAACTGTTCGTAAAGAGATATTTGACGATCCAACTACATCATATAAATACTCAATCTCGATGACTACGCGTCAAATGCGAGAAGGAGAAGTTAACGGTGTAGATTACTTTTTTAAAACGAAAGAAGAATTTGAAGCATTAATTCAAGAAGATCAATTTATTGAATATGCCGAATATGTAGGAAATTACTATGGGACACCCGTACAATATGTTAAAGATACAATGGCTGAAGGTCATGATGTGTTTTTAGAAATTGAAGTTGAAGGTGCGAAACAAGTAAGAAAAAAATTTCCTGACGCATTATTTATCTTTCTTGCACCGCCAAGCTTAGATCATTTGAAAGAACGTCTTATTGGTCGCGGTACAGAAACAGATGAAAAGATTCAAAGTAGGGTAAATGAAGCACGTAAAGAAGTAGAAATGATGAATCTTTATGATTATGTCGTTGTTAATGATGAAGTTCATTTGGCTAAAGAAAGAATTCAATCAATTGTAGAAGCCGAGCACTTAAAAAGAGAACGCGTTGAAGCGATATATAGAAAAATGTTATTGGAGGCAAAGAAATAATGTTAAACCCACCGTTAAATCAATTACAATCACAAATTAATTCAAAATATTTAATTGCAACAACAGCTGCTAAACGTGCACGTGAATTAGACGAAAAGCCTGAAACTGCATTACTAAATGGTTATCATTCAGCAAAACCTGTAGGTGAAGCACTAGAAGAGATCGCAAGCGGAAAAATTTCACCTGTTGTACCTGAAGAGTTTCAAGCATAAATAAAATTATTTCGTTATCAGTTAAGTTGTTGTTCTGAAATATAAGTTACCATGTATTTCAGACTTTTAAACATTTTTGCAATCTCTGATTCAATTGAAAATGTACTTATATAAGCGTTTTTAGAATCAGTTAATCTTGCGGGAGTAGAACAGTGAATTAAAAATCTGTTCTACTCCCGTGTTTTTAGTTTTTCATCTTAGTTGTGTATAATAAATTTAAAAGTGAAGACTATAAATATAACTAAAGGAGTCGAATCATGAAGAACATTCTATTAGCTGTTACAGGAGGCATTGCTGCTTATAAAGCAATTGATTTAACTAGTAAACTTACGCAAGCGAATTATGATGTAAGAGTAATGCTCACTGATCATGCACAAGAATTTGTTACACCTTTAGCCTTTCAAGCCATTAGTAGAAACCCTGTATATACCAATACATTTATTGAAGAAAATCCTGAAGACATTCAACATATAGCATTAGGTGATTGGGCAGACTGTATCGTTGTTGCACCTGCTACTGCTAATACTATTGCCAAATTAAGTGTAGGTATTGCTGATGATATCGTCACATCAACGCTACTTGCTACAGAAACCCCTAAATTTATTGCTCCAGCTATGAATGTTCATATGTATGAAAATAAACGTACGCAACATAATATTTCTGTATTAAAAGACGATGAATATCATTTTATTGAACCTGGAGATGGTTTTTTAGCATGTGGGTACATTGCAAAGGGACGTATGGAGGAACCTCTTCAAATTGTCAAAATCATAAATGATTATTTTAAAGATAAGAATGAACTATCACACATATCTTATACTTCTTTTGAAGGGAAACATGCTTTAGTTACTGCTGGTCCTACAATTGAAGTAATTGATCCAGTAAGGTTTGTATCTAATCGTTCCTCTGGAAAAATGGGATATGCAATTGCAGAAGCTTTAGCTAAAAGAGGTGCAAAGGTGACGCTTGTGGCAGGACCAACGCAACTTGATAATCCAGAGAATGTAGAAGTCATTCATGTAGAAAGTGCAGAAGAAATGTTTAATGCAGTTACAAGTCGATATGAAGAACAAGATATTGTTGTTAAAGCAGCAGCCGTCTCAGATTATACGCCGGCTGATGTATTGAATCATAAAATGAAAAAACAAGATGGCAATCTTTCTGTCACTTTTAAGCGAACAAAGGACATTTTGAAATATTTAGGTGAACATAAAACACATCAATACTTGGTCGGATTTGCAGCTGAAACCCAAAATATTAATGCTTATGCACAAGATAAATTAAAACGTAAAAATGCGGATGTCATTATTTCGAATAATGTAGGAGATCAGACCATTGGATTTCAATCTGATGATAATGAACTCACTATGCATTTTAAAGATGGACAACGTATTAATATAAAAAAAGGAAAGAAAGTGCAACTTGCACAACAAATTTTAGATGAACTGGAAACTAGGTGGCAATAATGATTGCGAAGGTCATTGTAGATATTCCTTCTAAGAGTGTTGATTTTAAATTCGATTATCTCGTACCTGACCATTTAAAAGATTTTATAAAAGTGGGTGTAAGAGTTGTTGTACCGTTTGGTCCGCGTACCATTCAAGGATATGTTATGGATATACAACAACAACCAAGTGAAGATGTCAATATAGATAAATTGAAACCAATTAAAGAAATTAGAGATATTCGACCAGAATTAACACCTGAACTTATCCAATTAAGTGAATGGTTGAGTCATTATCATATTTCAAAACGCATTTCTGTGTTAGAGGCAATGCTTCCAAGCGCGATTAAAGCAAAATACACTAAAGTATTTAAAATAGTCCGTCACAATGATATTGAAGAAGATATATTAAAATACTTTGATAACAACGGATATTATAAGTATAAAGATGCGCAAAAAAATAATCATTTAAATATATTAAATCGTTTACTTGAACAACATTTAATAGAAGAAGAAACCATATTATCTCAACATACAAAAAGAAAAACACAGCGTGCAGTACGAGTTGTTGAAGGATACAATCCAGATGATATATTAGCTTTACTAGAAAAGAAATTAAAACAATATGATGTGTATGCTTATCTTTTAGAAGAACATCATAGAAATGTATTTTTAAAAGAACTTGAAGAAATGGGATTTTCTAAATCAAGTATAGAGGGTCTCGTCAAAAAAGGTTTCCTTGAAAAATATGATGCTGAAATTGAACGAGATCCTTTTGCAAATCGTATCTTTGAAAAAGAAGAAAAACGAATGTTAACCCCTGATCAAAATAACGCATTTCAACAAATTAAAGAAAAAATAGATCACAACGCACAACGTACATTTTTATTACACGGCGTCACAGGTTCAGGTAAAACTGAAGTCTACTTGCAAGCCATTGAAGAAGTATTAAAAAAAGATAAACAAGCTATGATGCTTGTTCCAGAAATTGCGCTGACACCACAAATGGTTTTACGCTTTAAGCGACGTTTTGGTGATGATGTAGCTGTCTTACATTCAGGTTTGTCAAATGGTGAACGATATGATGAATGGCAAAAAATTAGAGATGGAAGAGCACGTGTAAGCGTAGGTGCGAGATCAAGTATCTTTGCACCATTTAAAAACTTAGGCATTATTATTATTGATGAAGAACATGAATCAACATATAAGCAAGAAGATTATCCACGTTATCATGCTAGAGACATAGCAGAATGGAGAAGTCAATTTCATCAATGTCCATTAGTATTAGGAAGTGCGACACCAAGTCTTGAATCTTATGCACGGGCAGAAAAAAATGTATATCAATTACTTACTTTACCTGAAAGAGTTAATCAACAAGCTTTACCTTCAATAGATATCATTGATATGAGAGCAGAACTAAGTTCAGGTAATCGTTCCATGTTCTCAGAAGAATTAAGACAAGCGATTCAAGATAGACTGAATAAAAATGAACAAATCGTTTTATTTTTAAATCGACGGGGTTATGCTTCGTTTATGTTATGTCGAGATTGTGGATATGTTCCACAATGTCCACATTGCGATATTTCGTTAACTTATCATAAGACGACAGACCAACTAAAATGCCACTATTGCGGCTATCAAGACTTGCCTCCTAACTTGTGTCCTAATTGTGAAAGCCCACATATCAGACAGGTTGGTACAGGTACACAAAGGGTAGAAGAAATTTTACAACAAGAATTTGAAGAGGCACGTATTATTCGTATGGATGTAGATACGACGTCAAGAAAAGGTGCACATGAAAAGCTATTGACTGATTTTGAAAAGGGAAAAGGCGATATTTTATTAGGCACACAAATGATTGCAAAAGGTTTAGATTATCCAAATATAACATTAGTTGGTGTGCTTAATGCTGACACAATGTTGAATTTGCCCGACTTTAGGGCGAGTGAAAGAACGTATCAGTTACTTACACAAGTTTCAGGTCGTGCTGGTCGTCATGAAAAACCTGGTAAAGTTATTATTCAAACATATAATCCAACTCATTATGCAATAGAAGATGTTCAAAAAAATGATTATTTAACGTTTTATCATAAAGAAATGCAATTTAGAAAATTAGGTAAATATCCACCTTATTATTATTTAATTAATTTTACTATTGCGCATAAAAATATGAAAAAAGTAATGGAAGCTGCTAAACATGTACATCAAATTTTACTGCAACATCTTTCTGAAAGAGCACTCGTACTTGGACCTTCTCCAGCGGCAATTGCTAGAATTAATAACGAACATCGTTTTCAAATATTGGTTAAATACAAGAGTGAGCCAGAATTAATTCATGCATTACAGTACTTAGATGATTATTATCATGAAGCATATATTAAAGATAAATTATCGTTAAGGATTGATATCAATCCTCAAATATTAATGTAAAAAAAGAGTTGCACCGTTTGCGTTTAACTGCGTGGTGTAACTCTTTTTGTATTTACATGTTACATTGTTACGTTTCCATTTTCATCTGCTGGTCTTAGTAATGTCAGAATCGCACTGATGATTGCAATAATATGAGGAATTCCTGTCCAACAGAATAATAAATGAAGAAGACCAGACATCATTTTACCAGCATAAAATTTGTGTACGCCAAAGCCACCTAAAAAGACAGCTAGGATAATGTAAATCACTTTATTGACTTCCATTCTTTATACCTCCTTAGTCTATTTAATATATTAATTGTCTTCATAATTATTTTAGATATGAAAAAAATTAAAAGCAATTAAAGTTATCTGAGAAGAGTGAAGATAAGACTAAGGTCGCATTTTAAATTGAATTACGTTATAATAATATGATGAATTTTTTTCGGGAGGCGTTCTAAGTGGCAATAAAGAAATTAGTTCCATCGACTCATCCTGTTTTATCTAAAAAAGCAAAAAAGATAACAACTTTTGATGAAAATTTAAAACGTTTATTATTAGATATTGAAGACACTTTATATTCTGAAGAAGCATCAGCTTTATCAGCGCCACAAATTGGTGTAAGTCAACGTGTTGCTATAATTGACATGGAAGCGGAAGGACTCTTGCAATTAATCAATCCTAAAATCAAAACAGAATCTAATGAGAAAATCATTGATTTAGAAGGTTCGGTTAATCTTCCTAATGTATTTGGGGAGGTAGAACGTAGTAAAATGATAACTGTAGAAGCAAATGATTTAGAAGGTCACGAGATTGAATTAACTGCTTATGATGATGTGGCTAGAATGATACTGCACATCATTGATCAATTAGATGGTATTCCATTTACCGAACGTGCTACAAAAATATTGACTGAAAAAGAAGTGGAGGCATATTTTGACAATGAGTAAGATAATTTTTATGGGAACACCAGATTTTTCAACAAAAGTACTAGAGATGTTAATCGCTGAACATGAAGTCATCGCAGTAGTTACTCAGCCAGATAGACCAGTAGGACGTAAGCGTGTATTAACCCCTCCTCCTGTAAAGAAAGTGGCAGAAACATACCATATTCCAGTATATCAACCTGAAAAGTTAAAAGATTCTAATGAGTTAAATGAACTTATGGATTTAAATCCTGATTTAATTGTAACGGCAGCATTTGGACAATTATTACCTGACAGTCTATTAAATCTTCCTAAGTTAGGTGCTGTAAATGTACATGCCTCATTATTGCCAAAATATCGCGGTGGAGCACCTATTCACCAAGCCATTATAGATGGTGAAGCACAAACGGGTATTACAATCATGTATATGGTGAAAAAGTTAGATGCAGGTAATATTATTTCTCAAAAGGCCATCGACATTGAAGATGATGATAATGTAGGATCAATGCACGATAAATTAAGCTTTTTAGGTGCAGATTTATTAAAAGAAACATTACCTTCTATTATAGATGGTTCAAATGAAAGTATTCCACAAGATGATTCAAAAGCAACGTTTGCGTCTAATATTAGCAGAGAAGACGAACGTATCGATTGGACTAAAAGCGCTAAAGAGATACACAATCATATTCGCGGATTATCACCATGGCCAGTGGCTTATACAACTATGAATGATAAAAATTTAAAACTATATCAAGCTCATATTGAAAAAGGAAAAAACGGAGAACCAGGTGAAATTATAGAAATCACTAAGACTGCAATTATTGTAGGAACTGGCTCTTTGGATGCTATTGCATTAACAGATATTCAATTATCTGGGAAAAAACGAATGCTTGCTGCTCAATATTTAAGCGGTGTACAAGATTCATTAGTGGGGACTAAATTAGTATGACACAATCAGTAAGAGACCTTGCATTTCATACCATTCAAGATATTTTAAACGATAATGCTTATAGCAATTTAAAAATTAACGAAGTCATTAACCAATATAATATTGCAACTGTCGATAAAGCATTGTTTACAGAATTAGTTTATGGAACAATAAAGCGTAAAATGACTTTAGATTTTTATTTAAAACCCTTTGTTAAGACTAGAATTAAAGGTTGGGTACGTCAATTATTATGGATGAGTTTATATCAATATGTCTTCCTAGATAAAATACCTAATCACGCAATTATAAATGAAGCAGTTAATATTGCTAAACGTCGAGGTGGCCAGCACAATGGGAACATTGTTAATGCTATACTTCGTCACATATTTAAAAGTGACTTACCGACATTGGAAACAATTAAGAATGAAAAGCAACGTATGACGATTGAGTATAGTATACCAAGATGGATTATTGAGCATTGGATTACACATTACGGAATAGAAACGACACATAAGATTGCAAAATCATTTCTAGTACAATCTGCAAGTACAGTAAGAGTGAATACAAGTCGTACGGATGTTGAAACAATAAGTAAGGAGCTTTTACAAGAAGGTTATCATGTGGATATTGATCAACTCATTCCATATTGTTTACACCTTACAGGTAAACCAGTGATTGAATCTCGAGCTTTTAAAGATGGACTTATTTCCATCCAAGATAAAAGTTCAATGTTAGTAGGGTATTTAATGGATGTTCAAAAAGGCGATACCATATTAGATGCATGCAGTGCTCCTGGCGGTAAGGCTTGTCATATGGCAGAATTACTAGCATCCACAGGCCATGTAGATGCTACAGATATTCATAAGCATAAAATTGGTTTAATTAAAGAAAATATCAAAAAGTTAAAATTAAAGAATGTGTCCACTTTCGACCATGATGCAACACAACCATATTCAGAACTATATGACAAAATTTTAGTAGATGCACCTTGTAGTGGATTAGGTGTATTAAGACATAAGCCTGAAATTAAATATGTACAATCTAAGGATAGTATTAATGATCTTGTAGAAATTCAATTAAGTATATTAGATAATGTTAAACATAACTTGAAACCAGGCGGTTCACTTATTTATTCAACTTGCACAATTGAACAAATGGAAAATGAAAATGTAATTTATACATTTTTAAAAGAAAATAAAGATTTTGAATTTGAATTGATGACGCATCCTGTTACTGGTGAAAAAGTAAAAACACTACAAATTTTGCCACAAGACTTTAATTCAGATGGCTTTTTCATTACTAAAATAAAAAGAAAGGAAAGTTAAGATGATAACTGCTGAAAAAAAGAAAAAAAATAAATTCTTACCAAATTTTGAAAAACAATCAATATATTCGTTAAGATATGATGAAATGCAAAATTGGTTAATTGAGCACGGACAACAAAAATTTAGAGCTAAACAAATTTTTGAATGGTTATATCAAAAGCGTGTAGACACTATTGATGAGATGACTAATTTATCTAAAGACTTAAGACAATTGTTAAAAGATAACTTTGTTATGACAACGTTAACTACCGTAGTTAAACAAGAAAGTAAAGATGGAACAATTAAGTTTTTATTTGAATTACAAGATGGTTATACCATTGAAACGGTATTAATGAGACACGATTACGGTAATTCTGTATGTGTAACGACTCAAGTAGGCTGTCGAATTGGTTGTACATTTTGTGCTTCAACTTTAGGTGGTTTAAAGCGTAACTTAGAGGCTGGCGAGATTGTATCTCAAGTACTCACAGTTCAAAAAGCACTTGATGCTACTAATGAACGTGTATCACAAATTGTTATTATGGGAATTGGTGAACCCTTCGAAAATTATGATGAAATGATGGACTTTTTAAAAATAGTCAATGATGATAATAGTTTAAACATTGGGGCGCGACATATTACAGTATCAACGTCAGGAATTATCCCACGTATTTATGACTTTGCTGATGAACAAATTCAAATTAATTTTGCAGTAAGTTTACATGCTGCTAAAGATGAAATTCGTTCAAAATTAATGCCAATTAATAGAGCGTATAATGTTGAAAAATTAATGGAAGCAATCAAATATTATCAAGAAAAAACGAATCGTCGAATTACATTTGAATATGGATTATTTGGAGGCGTAAATGATCAACTTGAACATGCAAGAGATTTAGCACATTTAATTAAAGATTTAAACTGTCATGTAAATCTTATACCAGTCAATCATGTTCCTGAACGTAATTATGTTAAAACACCAAAAGATGATATTTTTAAATTTGAAAAAGAATTGAAACGTTTAGGCATCAATGCAACAATTAGAAGAGAACAAGGCTCAGATATAGATGCAGCATGTGGACAATTAAGAGCTAAGGAACGACAAGTAGAAACGAGGTAATCATCATGCTTAACGCACAGTTTTTCACAGATACTGGACAACATCGAGAAAAGAACGAAGACGCGGGAGGTATATTTTATAACCAAACACATCAACAATTGTTAGTGTTGTGTGATGGAATGGGTGGTCATAAAGCAGGTGAAGTTGCAAGTCAATTTGTTACTAATCAATTACGAGACTATTTTGAAACAGAAAACTTTATTGAATTAGACCAAGCTGAATCATGGTTAAGTAAAACATTAAAAGATATTAATCTCGAATTATTTGAATATGCTACAACGAATGAAGAATATCGTGGTATGGGCACAACGTGTGTATGTGCCCTCATATTTGATAATAAAATTGTAGTAGCAAATATTGGTGATTCTAGAGCATACGTGATTAATTCAAGAGAAATTGAACAGATTACATATGATCATTCATTTGTTAATCATTTGCTTATGACCGGACAAATTACTGAAGAAGAAGCGTTTAATCATCCTCAACGTAATATAATCACTAAAGTAATGGGTACTGATCGCCGAGTAAGTCCTGATATTTTTACAAAGCGCATCAGTTACTATAATTATTTATTACTTAATTCTGATGGACTGTCAGATTATGTAAGAAATCATGAAATAGAAACGTTAATGAATCAGTCTACATCATTAAATGAACTTGGAGAAGCACTAATACAAGCTGCCTTAGATCATCAATCTAAAGATAATGTGAGTGTACTATTAGCTGAAATTGAGGGTAATAATGTATGAATGGCAAGCTAATTAATGATCGCTATCAACTCTTAGATAAACTTGGTGGCGGAGGAATGAGTATTGTTTATCTTGCTGAAGACACTATACTTGAACGTAAAGTGGCTATTAAAGCAATTTCTATTTCACAAAACGAAAAAGATGAAACTATGAAACGTTTCTACAGAGAGGTAAATAGTGCTACACAAATTGTTCATGAAAATATTGTGGAAGTATATGATGTTGAAGAAGATGATGATAATTTCTATCTTATTATGGAATATATTGATGGACCGACACTATCTGAGTATATACATAGCCATGGTCCATTGAATATAGAAACAGCTATTGATTTTATTAAGCAAATTTTAAATGGGGTAAAACAAGCACATGAGCAACGTATTATACATAGAGATATTAAACCTCAAAATGTACTAATTAATAAAGATAAAATTTTAAAAATTTTTGATTTCGGCATCGCAAAAGCGTTAAGTGAGACATCAATGACTCAAACAAATCATGTGCTTGGAACGGTTCAATATTTATCTCCTGAACAAGCTAAAGGAGATAAAACGAATGAAACAACCGATATCTATTCAATTGGTATAGTATTGTATGAAATGTTAGTTGGTGAACCTCCTTTTAGGGGAGAGACAGCTGTAAGTATTGCTATTAAACATATTCAAGAAACAGTTCCTAATATTACTGAAAAACATCCAAATATTCCACAATCTTTAAGTAATGTGGTACTTAAGGCGACTGAAAAAAACCCTAAAGATCGTTATCAAACGATAGAAGAAATGTATAATGATTTGAGTAGTGTGCTTGTTACAAGCAGATTAAATGAAGAAAAGCATACGCGTATAAGTGATACCACCCAAACAGTACCCATTGATAAAAAAGAAATAAAAAACAAACTTGATGAAGAAAATCATAAAAAAGATATAGCGCAAACGATGCAAATTCCTATTATCAATCATCATAAATTTCAAGCAAGTGAAAATAATGTGTACACACCTAAACGTAAAAAACGTTCTAAAAAGAAAAAGGTCGCTATTATTTTTATTCTAGCGCTTTTATTATTAAGCTTGATTGGGTTTATCGCTTGGGGCATGCTTGGTGATAAATATGCAGAAATGCCTGATTTAACGGGTAAAACTGAAAAAGAAGCAGAAAAAGTATTAAAAGCTTCGCATTTAGAAATAGGACATATATCTAGAGAATATAATGATGACTATCCCGAAAATAAAATTATTAACTCCAATCCTAAAGCAGGAGAACGTGTTAACCAACAAGAAAAAGTAGATGTTGTATTATCAAAAGGTTCAGAAAAGATAAATATGCCTAATGTGATAGGGATTAAAAAAGAAGATGCTATAAAAAAACTTAAAGATCATAAATTAAATCATGTGACAATTAATCAAGAATATAATAGTCAAATGCCAAAAGGATATATTTTCAAGCAAAATATTAACCCTAATGAATCGGTGAAAATTAACGATCATCATATTGTACTGACTGAATCGTTAGGTGTAAAAAAAGTTTACGTCAAAGACTATGAAAATAAAAACTATCAAAATGCTAAAAAAGAATTAGAGTCGAGGGGTCTAAAAGTACAAGTTAAGACGACTAATAGTGATACTAAAGATAAGGATATCATTATTTCACAATCTCCAAAACAGATTGAAGTAAATGAAGGAAGTACAGTAGAACTTATGGTTTCTAAGGGGAAAGATAAAAAAAAAGATTCAAAAGAGGACTCGGATTCTTCTGATGATAAGAAAGATAATCATACGACAAGCGTAAAAAATTATACGGAAACTTATCATATTCCGTATACTGGAAATGATGGAGAAAGCCAAAAGGTAAAGATTTATATTAGAGATAAAAATAATAGTGGTACACAGGTAAGTCAAACATACAATATTCACAAGGATAAAATCATTACTATTCCATTAAAAATTGAACAAGGTGATTCTGCTGGATATACGATTGAAGTAGATGACAATGTTATTGCAGATAAAGATATTGACTACGAATAAATTTCAAATATCAGAATAAGAGTAAGATAGTAATGATAAGTTATTCATCGTTTACTGTTTATACATTAACGTGTATTTTATCATATAAATGATGTTAATTTTAAAAGACAATTTCTATTGAAATAATATAGAAATTGTCTTTTTAACAACTATAATTTTATTATGTAAAGTTAATTTTTTAAGTGATTTCAATGTCTTTCTATCCTTATCTTTATGATGAGGGTATAGAATATATATATTATTAATTCTATGTTTGCTATAATAACGTAAACATAAATACTTAATTTGAGGTGTTAATTTGGAAACAGGACGTATTGTTAAACTAATTAGTGGAGTATATCAAGTAGATGTAGGTGGAAAAAAATATAATACTAAACCTCGTGGTCTTTTTAGAAAGAAAAAATTTTCTCCTGTAGTAGGAGATATCGTTGACTTTGACATTCAAAATGAAGATGAAGGTTATATTCACCACGTGCATGAACGCCACAATGCATTAAAGCGTCCTCCAGTAAGTAATATTGATGGTCTGATTATTGTAATGAGTGCGGTTGAACCTAAATTTTCAACACAATTGTTAGACAGATTTTTAGTGATTGCACATTCTTACAACTTATCTCCTAGTATATTAGTCACTAAAAAAGATATTGCTAGTGAAACGCAAATCAATCATATCGAAACAATACTAAATACATATAAGGAAATAGGATATTCTGTTCAATTTGTAGGTAAAAAAACTGATAAAGTTGATATTGTGAATACTTGGCCCAATGGTCTAATTGTGCTAAGTGGACAATCTGGTGTTGGAAAATCAACATTTATAAATACGTTTAAACCAGAACTAAATCTTGAAACCAATGATATCTCTAAATCACTTAATCGAGGCAAACATACGACAAGACATGTAGAGCTATTTGAAAGAGAAAATGGTTTTATAGCAGATACACCTGGTTTTAGTGCACTTGATTTTGATCATATTGAAAAAGATGATGTAAAGTATTACTTTAAAGAAATTAATACTTTTGGAAATGATTGTAAATTTAGAAATTGTAATCATATTAAAGAACCTAAATGCAATGTTAAACATCAATTAGAAAACAATAATTTAGCACAATTTCGTTATGAACACTATTTACAATTAGTTAATGAAATTTCGAATAGAAAGGTTAGATATTAATGAGACACATTTTTCCTTCTTTATTATCAGTCGATTTTTTGAATTTAAAACATGAAATACAATTATTAGAAGAAGCGGGCGTTGACGGTCTACATTTTGATGTTATGGATGGTCAATTTGTACCTAATATATCAATTGGATTACCCATATTAGATGCAGTAAGATCAACTACACAATTACCAATTGATGTACACCTCATGATTGAGAATCCTGAAAACTATATTGAGACATTTGCAAAACATGGTGCAGACATGATTTCAGTCCATATTGAATCAACCCCTCATATTCATCGTGCTATTCAACTTATCAAAAGTCTAGATAAAAAAGCAGGTGTAGTAATTAATCCTGGCACCCCTGTAGATAGGGTCGTACCTGTTCTTTCCATGGTGGATTATGTTTTAGTAATGACGGTTAATCCTGGTTTCGGTGGACAAACATTTATCGACATGTGTGCTTCAAAAATTAAGTTATTAAATGATTTGAAGTCATCTTTTAATTTAAATTTTAATATTGAAGTCGATGGCGGTATAAATGATAAAACGATAGATATTTGTGCAAAACATGGGGCTAACCTTTTTGTTACAGGTTCATACTTTTTTAACCATGATGATTATAAAACAGTGACTAAAATATTGAGAGGTTGAGATAATGAAAATTAATTTACTATGTGGAGATCGTCATTTACCACCTCATATTTTTTCAAAATTATCAACTGAACCTTGGGGTGGAATAGATCGTGGGACTTTAATTCTTTCTGAACACAGTATTGTACCTGTTTTTTCAGTGGGCGATTTTGACTCCGTCAATGATGAAGAAAGAGAAATTTTAAAAAAAACATTAAATATTCATCCAGTTAAAGCTGAAAAAGATGACACTGATTTAGCATTAGGCGTAGAACAAGCTATTCAAAAGGGATATACAGAAATAGATATCTACGGAGCAACGGGTGGAAGATTAGATCATTTTATGGGAACATTACAAATTCTTTTCAAGTCAGACTATATAAAAAAAGAAATTATAATTAAAGTAATAGATAAGCAAAATGAAATCATGCTACTTAATACCGGAACACATCAACTTCATAAATCTGATAAATATCAATATGTTTCATTTATTCCAGTAAATGGAGAAGTGATATTATCTTTATCTGGGTTTAAATATAATTTAAATCATCAGCACTTAGAAATAGGCTCTACACTGACAATTTCTAATGAAGTCAATCGATCAATGGCAATTATCGAAGTTGAAAAAGGTCAAGTACTGCAAATGAGAAGTAGAGATTTAGAGTAATAAAAAAATGCCTTCACCACATATGAAGGCATTTTTAGTGCATTATATTTATTAAACTCTAGTAACTTTACCAGATTTTAAAGCACGAGCAGAAACCCAAACTTTTTTAGGTTTACCGTCAACTAAAATTCTAACTTTTTGAAGGTTAGCGTTAAATCTGCGTTTGTTCGCATTTAAAGCGTGTGAACGATTATTACCAGTCGTAGCTTTACGACCTGTTACGTAACATTGTTTACCCATCAAAGTACCTCCTTTAATAAATATAAATACACTTAACTACTTATATACTTAAATAAGATACCATATATCAATATTTAAAGCAATAAAATCATATGTAATTTATGTTAATTGTTTTGAAAATGTAAATCTATGGTATAATTAACTATTGTGGAGTTATTATAATATATTTTTATGTAGATTGGCTTATTTATAAAATAGTTATCTTTATCATATATGTATACATCATTTATTAAATATGATTTTAACCATAATTCAGGAGGATAATGAAGATGACATTAGAAATCTTAAATGACTATGGCAAAATTGATATCTCAAATGAGGTCATTGCTTCTGTTGTAGGAAGTAAAGCTGTAGAAAGTTATGGCATTGTTGGCATGGCATCTAGACAACAAGTAAGAGACGGTATTGCTGAAATATTAGGACATGAGAATTATGCTAAAGGCATTGTTGTTAAAGAAGATAATGGTGTGATTGATATAGATATGTACATCATTGTAAGTTATGGTGTCAAAATTTCTGAAGTAGCTAACAATGTACAATCATCAGTAAAATATACACTCGAAAGTTCACTTAATATTAAAGTGAATTCTATTAATATTTTTGTACAAGGTGTAAGACTTAATAACAAGGGCAAGAAGGTATAGGAGGACAAAGCACGATGATTAGCAAAATTAATGGTAAATTATTTGCCGATATGATTATACAAGGGGCACACAATTTATCTAATAATGCAGATTTAGTTGATTCCCTTAATGTATACCCGGTACCTGATGGTGATACAGGAACAAATATGAATTTAACAATTACCTCAGGTCGCGAAGAAGTTGAAAATAATTTATCTCAAAGTATTGGTGAATTAGGTAAAACTTTTTCTAAAGGACTTTTAATGGGAGCACGTGGTAACTCTGGTGTTATTTTATCTCAATTATTTAGAGGATTTTGCAAAAATATTGAAGATGAAAAGGAGATTAATGCTCAACAATTTGCTAGTAGTTTTCAAGCAGGTGTAGATACAGCTTATAAAGCAGTCATGAAACCAGTTGAGGGAACTATTTTGACTGTTGCCAAAGATGCAGCAAGTGCAGCTATGACTAAAGCAGAAGAAACAGATGACTGCATCGAAGTAATGGAATATACAATCGAAAAAGCTGAGCAATCTTTAAATAATACGCCAAATTTATTAGCAGTTTTAAAAGAAGTAGGCGTAGTGGATAGTGGCGGTAAAGGTTTATTATGTGTCTACGAAGGCTTTTTAAAAGGACTAAAAGGCGAAAAAGTTGAAGCTAACAAACAAAAATTAGACACAGAAGATTTGGTTCATGAAGAACATGATTTTCATGGGGTTATTAATACAGAAGATATTAAGTACGGTTATTGTACTGAAATGATGGTACGCTTTGGAAAAGATAAAAAAGAATTTAATGAACAAACATTCAGAAATGATATGAGCGAATTTGGTGATTCATTATTAGTTATTAATGATGATGAAATAGTTAAAGTCCATGTACATACAGAAACACCAGGTGAAGTGTTCAATTATGGACAACAATATGGTGAACTTATTAAATTAAAAGTAGAAAATATGCGTGAACAACATCGTGAAGTAATTAGAAAAGAACAAAGTCATCAACAAGCAACAGCTTCGCAACAACCTAAAACAGTTGAAACAGCAGTAATTGCCATTTCAATGGGTGAAGGTATCTCTGAGTTGTTCACTTCAATGGGTGCGACACACATTATTAGTGGTGGGCAAACAATGAATCCTTCTACAGAGGATATTGTTAAGGTGATTGAACAGTCTGAATGCCAGCGTGCAATTATCTTACCAAATAACAAAAATATTAGAATGTCTAGTGATCAAGCAGCACAACTTGTTAAAGCTGACACAGTAGTCATTCCAACTACATCTATTCCTCAAGGTATTGCAGCACTTTTCCAATATGATGTTGCATCTACGTTAGAAGAAAATGCGTCTCATATGAATACAGCGTTAGAAACAGTTAAATCTGGATCAATTACATTTGCTGTCAGAGATACTAAGATTGATGGTGTAGATATTAAAAAAGATGAATTTATGGGATTAGCTGAAAGTAAAATTGTGACTAGTAATGCAGATGAATTTAAAACTATTACTGGCTTATTAAGTACATTGTTAAATGAAGAAAGTGAAATATTAACAGTGATAACTGGTGAAGATGCACAATCTGATATGACAACTCAATTAGAAGAATGGATAGAAAATGAATATCCAGATGTTGAAATAGAAATCCATAAAGGTGATCAACCAATTTATCCATATTTATTTGCTGTAGAATAAAGTGAGATTTAATAGTGGGAGTGATAACGATGAAATAATTGTCGTTGTCACTCCCCATTTTATATTTAAGAAAAGTATTGAAAAATATGACAATGGAGAGCTTAATTTAATAGATTTTTCAAGACATAATGACCAATCAATATATAGTAAAATAGAAAGATATGCTATCAGTAATGAACTGTAAAATAGAGGAAGATATAACAATTAAGAAGATATCTAATACTCAAAGAGTGATTAAAAATATCATATAATTCAGCAGTAATAATAACTGGGAATATATGTATAAATCGTTCTTGATTTGGACCTTGATGAAATATAAAATATTTCGTACTTCTAAAATTTAAATAAGATGAAGAGCTAATGCAAAATCAATTAAAATAGATTGAAACATTGTAGGATCTCTTTTTATTGGTTAAGTATGATAATTGATATTAGTGTTAAAAGTGAATGTTGTACGTTTATACGTTTAAATGAAGCGAGTGATATTCATTTGTCGAGTGAGCTATAGTAAGATGGTATCACTAAATATTTATAATAAACGTGATAAAATATAAATAAGATTAAAAATATTAGGTGAGAAATAATGTCGAAAGTTAGTTTAATTGAAAGTCCATATCCGCTTCAATCTATAAAAGGACTTGGACCAAAGAGAATTGCTTTACTACATGAATTAAACATTCACACAATAGAAGATTTAGTGTTATATTTACCAACACGTTATGAAGATAATACTGTCGTAGATTTAAACTTAGCTGAAGATCAATCTACTGTGACAGTAGCAGGAGAAATTTATTCTGTACCCACGGTAGCCTTTTTTGGCCGGAATAAATCAAAATTAACTGTCCATTTAATGATTGATAATATCGCAGTTAAATGTGTATTTTTTAATCAACCGTATTTAAAAAAGAAAATTGAGTTAAATCAAATAGTAACAATAAAAGGTAAATGGAATCGTGCTAAACAAGAAATTAATGGCAATCGTATTTTTTTTAATGACACTCATACCTCTACTGAAGAAGTGAGATTAGAACCGGTATATCGACTTAAAGAAGGTATTAAACAAAAACAGATGCGTGATATGATTCATCAATCTCTTAATGATGTCACTATACATGAATGGATTACAGAGGAATTAAGACAAAAGTACAAATTGGAATTACTAGATTATACTATTAAAACGTTACATCTACCTAAAGATAAACAAGCGCTTATGCGTGCGAGACGTACATATGCTTTTACTGAATTATTTATGTTTGAACTACGTATGCAATGGTTAAATCGCTTAGAAAAAGCTTCAGATGAAGCCATTGAAATTAATTATGATATTAATAAAGTAAAGTCATTTATCCAGTCGTTACCTTTTGAATTAACAGATGCACAGAAATCGAGCGTTAATGAAATATTTAGAGATTTGAAAGCGCCAATACGCATGCATCGTTTATTACAAGGTGATGTTGGGTCAGGGAAAACAGTTGTAGCAGCAATTTGTATGTATGCACTCAAAACTGCTGGTTATCAATCTGCACTGATGGTACCTACAGAAATTTTGGCTGAACAACATGCAAACAGTTTAACAGAACTTTTCGGTGACCATATGAATGTGGCTTTATTAACTGGATCGGTAAAAGGAAAAAAAAGACGTGTATTGCTAGAACAATTAGAGAATGGAACGATCGATTGTTTAATTGGTACACATGCATTGATTCAAGATGATGTACAATTTAAAAATGTAGGGTTAGTGATTACTGATGAACAGCATCGTTTTGGTGTGAATCAACGTCAATTACTAAGAGAAAAAGGTGCTATGACCAACGTATTGTTTATGACTGCGACGCCTATACCGAGAACGTTAGCCATTTCAGTATTTGGAGAAATGGATGTGTCCTCAATTAAACAACTACCTAAAGGTCGAAAGCCAATTATTACACATTGGGCGAAACATGAACAGTATGACCAAGTGTTAGCTCAAATGACAAGCGAACTAAAAAAAGGACGCCAAGCCTATGTGATTTGTCCACTAATTGAAAGTTCTGAACATCTAGAAGATGTACAAAATGTTGTTGAACTTTTTGAGTCACTACAAGAATTTTATGGTAAAACACATGTAGGTTTATTACATGGGAAAATGTCAGCAGACGAAAAAGATGATGTAATGGCACGTTTTAGTCATCATGATATTGATATCTTAGTGTCGACAACCGTAGTTGAAGTAGGCGTTAATGTTCCTAATGCTACATTCATGATGATTTATGATGCTGATCGCTTTGGATTATCTACATTACATCAACTTAGAGGTCGTGTTGGACGTAGTGAACATCAAAGTTATTGTGTATTAATTGCATCACCTAAAACAGAAACTGGCATAGAAAGAATGACCATTATGACACAAACTACAGATGGATTTGAATTAAGTGAACGTGACTTAGAAATGAGAGGCCCTGGTGATTTCTTTGGAGTTAAACAAAGCGGGTTACCAGATTTTATGGTTGCTAATATAGTAGAAGATTATCGTATGCTAGAAGTAGCTCGTGATGAGGCTGCAGAACTCATTCAATCCGGGGAGTTCTTTACTGAGAAATATGAACGTTTAAGAGCATTTATCAACGACCATTTACTTAACATAAGTTTTGATTAACATCAGTAAACTGATATTTAATTCAAATTATTTATTATATGAACATGTAATATTTGTTGAGGATAATAAATAGAAAGTGTTATGATATGTGAGGAATGATTAAGACTTGGTACTAAAATATTTAAAGGGGAGGAAAGTATGAAATTAAAAAAAACAGAACGTCGTCATGAGATTAAGAAGGCGATTAATGAAAACCCCTTTATTACGGATAGTGAATTGTGTGAATTATTCAACGTAAGTATTCAAACTATCCGTCTGGATCGCACACAACTTAATATTCCTGAATTACGTAAACGTATTAAATCTGTAGCTAAACAAAATTATGAATATATCAAAGGATTGGAAGCTAATGAAGTGATTGGGGATCTTATTCAAGTTAAACCTAATTATTCTGCCCAATCTATTATAGAAATTACAGAAGAGTATGTGTTTCAAAAAACACGTATTGCACGGGGGCATATTTTATTTGCTCAAGCTAATTCATTATGTGTAGCCCTAATACATAACTCTACTGTGTTAACTCAAGAAAGTAATTTGAAATTTATTGAAAAAGTAAAGTTGCATGATAATGTTAGAGCAGAAGCAACCGTAATCAATAGAACAAATCGACATTATGATATAAAAGTGGAATCTTTTGTAAAAGATACACGCGTTTTTACAGGCATATTTAAAATGTTTTATATAAGTGAGGATGAAAACCATGGTTAAAATTGCTGTAGATATGATGGGTGGCGACAATGCACCAGGAATCGTATTAGAAGCTGTAGAAAAAGCAATCAATGATTTTAAAGATTTAGAAATTATTTTATTTGGTGATGAAAAACAATATACATTAAATCATGAGCGTATAGAGTTTAGACATTGTTCAGAAAAAATTGAGATGGAAGATGAGCCTGTACGTGCCATTAAAAGAAAAAAAGACAGTTCAATGGTACGCATGGCAGAAGCGGTTAAATCTGGTGAGGCAGATGGCTGTGTATCTGCTGGTAATACAGGTGCTTTAATGTCAGCAGGGCTATTTATCGTCGGACGTATTAAAGGCGTAGCTAGACCAGCACTTGTTGTCACATTACCTACTATCGATGGTAAAGGATTTGTCTTTTTAGATGTTGGAGCCAATGCAGATGCAAAACCTGAACACTTATTGCAATATGCACAGCTAGGTAATATTTATGCTCAAAAAATTAGAGGTATTCAACAACCTAAAATATCATTGTTGAATATCGGAACTGAACCAGCAAAAGGAAATGCTTTGACTAAAAAAACATATCAATTATTAAAAGATGAAGCGACTATTCGATTTAATGGAAATATTGAGGCTAAAACATTGATGGAGGGTGACACAGATGTAGTTGTCACTGATGGTTATACTGGAAATATGGTACTAAAAAACATCGAAGGTACTGCTAAATCAATTGGAAAAATGTTAAAAGGTACACTATTAGCTAATTTAAAAAATAAGCTTGCTGCGGCGATATTGAAAAAAGATATCAGTAAGTTTGCGAAAAAATTAGATTATGCAGAATATGGTGGATCTGTTCTTTTAGGGTTAGATGGTACTGTAGTAAAAGCACATGGCAGTTCAAATGCACGTGCATTCTATTCTGCAATTCGACAAGCTAAAATTGCTGGTGATGAACAAATAGTAAAAATTATGAGAGAAACGGTAGGTAGTGACAATGAGTAAAACTGCAATTGTTTTTCCTGGACAAGGTGCACAAAAAGTCGGAATGGCTAAAGATTTATATCAAGTTAATAAAGATGCGACTTCTATTTTAGAATTAGCGCAAACAACGGTTGATTTTGATTTATTAGAAACGATGTTTACAGATAAAGAGGAAAAATTAGGAGAAACTGAGAATACTCAACCTGCATTGTTAACACATAGTATTGCATTACTAAAAGCACTAAACCATATAGATGCTGACTATACAATGGGGCATAGTCTAGGTGAATATTCAAGTTTAGTGGCTGCTGGTGTACTAAAATTTGAAGATGCAGTGAAAATTGTGCGTAAGCGTGGCGAATTAATGACTCAAGCTTTTCCAAATGGTGTAGGAAGTATGGCTGCTGTTTTAGGGCTAAGTTATGAAGAGGTAAATGAAATTTGTAAAGAAATTTCATTTGGAGATCAATTAATTGAACCTGCCAATATTAATGCACCAGGTCAAATCGTTGTATCTGGGCATAAAGCGCTGATTGATAAATTAACTAAAGAAGGAAAATCTTTAGGTGCGAAGCGTGTGATTCCTTTAGCAGTATCAGGCCCCTTCCATTCTTCAATGATGCAAGTAATTGAAGAGAATTTCGCTTCATTTATTGATCAATTCACTTGGAATGATGCTCAATTTCCTATCGTTCAAAATTACAATGCTCATGGAGAAACAAAAGCAGAAACGATTAAACAAAATATGGTGAAACAACTCTATTCACCAGTACAATTTATTAAATCGACAGAATGGTTAATAGACCAAGGTGTGGATCATTTTATTGAAATTGGACCTGGTAAAGTATTATCTGGTTTAATTAAAAAAATTAATCGAGATGTTAAAATTACATCGATTCAAACATTAGAAGATGTGAAAGGATGGAATGAAAATGACTAAAAGTGCATTAGTAACTGGTGCTTCTAGAGGAATTGGACGTAGTATTGCATTGCAATTAGCAGAAGATGGATTCAATGTAGCAGTTAATTACGCGGGTAATAAAGAAAAAGCAGAAGCAGTGGTTAAAGAAATTAAAGAAAAAGGCGTAGAAAGTTTTGCAATACAAGCAAATGTTGCTGAAGGTGATCAAGTCAAAGTTATGATTAAAGAAGTTGTAAATCAATTTGGCTCTTTAGATGTTCTTGTAAACAACGCAGGTATTACAAAAGACAATTTATTAATGCGAATGAAAGAGCAAGAATGGGATGACGTTATTAATACTAACTTAAAAGGGACATTTAATTGTATTCAAAAAGCTACGCCACAAATGTTACGTCAACGTAGCGGTGCTATTATCAATTTATCTAGTATTGTAGCGGCTATGGGTAATCCTGGACAAGCTAATTATGTTGCGACAAAAGCAGGTATTGAAGGACTGACAAAATCAAGTGCACGTGAACTTGCTTCACGTGGTATTACTGTTAATGCAGTTGCGCCTGGGTTTATCGTCTCAGATATGACAAATGCATTAAATGAAGATCTTAAATCACAAATGTTGGAGCAAATTCCATTATCACGTTTTGGAGAAGATAAAGATATTGCCTATGCAGTGTCATTTTTAGCATCTGATCGTGCAAAATATATTACAGGTCAAACGTTATCAGTTAATGGTGGCATGTATATGTAATATATACGTCATGTATTTAAAAGGATAAATAGTCATTATCCTTTTAATAAATACTTGTGTTTTAGCCCTTAAAATGGGAAAATATAATAGTCTATGGATAGACACTTTTAAAGGAGGTGAATCGACGTGGAAAACTTCGATAAAGTAAAAGATATCATCGTTGACCGTTTAGGTGTAGACGCTGATAAAGTAACAGAAGATGCATCTTTCAAAGATGATTTAGGCGCTGACTCACTTGATATCGCTGAATTAGTGATGGAATTAGAAGACGAATTTGGTACTGAAATTCCTGATGAAGAAGCTGAAAAAATCAACACTGTTGGTGATGCAGTTAAATACATCAATAGTCTTGAAAAATAAAAACTTACATCTGAGTCGTCGTCATGATGGCTCAGATTTTTTTCATAGGACATCAATAACATGAACGGAGGTTTATCAATCATGCACCCGAAACAATCAGAAATGATTAAAGATTTTCAATATCAATTTGATAAAAAAATGAAGATGCTTGGTCTTAGTTATACTCATTTAGATGTGTACCAACAAGCGTTTTCGCACTCTAGCTTTATTAATGATTTTAATATGGATCGATTAGCTCATAACGAGCGTTTAGAATTTTTAGGAGATGCGGTATTAGAATTGACGGTTTCACGTTACCTTTTTGACAAATATCCTAATTTACCAGAAGGAAATTTAACTAAAATGAGAGCGACAATCGTATGTGAACCCTCACTTGTAATATTTGCAAATAAAATTGAATTAAATCAACTCATTTTACTTGGAAAAGGTGAAGAAAAAACAGGTGGTAGAACAAGACCTTCATTAGTATCAGATGCTTTTGAAGCGTTTATTGGGGCTTTATACTTAGACCAAGGCTTAGAAGTAGTCTGGAAGTTTGCTCAAAAAGTCATTTTTCCATATGTAGAACATAATGAATTAATTGGCGTGGTCGATTTTAAAACACAATTCCAAGAATATATTCATAGTCAAAGTAAAGGTGATGTGACGTATCATTTGATTAAAGAAGAAGGTCCAGCACACCATCGCTTATTTACATCTGAAGTGATTTTAGAAAATAAAGCAATCGCAAAAGGACAAGGCAGAACAAAAAAAGAATCTGAACAAAAAGCAGCTGAAAGTGCTTATCATAAGTTAAGAGATGAGAACAAATAATAATGAACGCATTTCATATATTATCTTCTTTTCAACAAGAATGAGTATGAATGAATTAAGGAGAAGAGTATGGTTTATTTGAAATCTATAGATACCGTTGGCTTTAAGTCATTTGCAGATCGTACGAATGTACAGTTCGATAAAGGCGTGACAGCAATTGTTGGTCCAAATGGTAGTGGGAAAAGTAATATTACTGATGCGATTAAATGGGTTTTAGGAGAACAATCTGCTAAGTCGCTTCGTGGCTCTAAAATGGAAGATATTATTTTCTCAGGGGCAGAACATCGTCAAGCACAAAATTATGCAGAAGTACAATTAAAATTAGATAATTCTACAAGAGAATTGCAGATTGAGGCTGATGATGTGATTGTAACACGTCGTCTTTATCGTAGTGGAGAAAGCGAATATTATTTAAATAATGATAGGGCACGTCTACGCGATATTACAGAGTTATTTTTAGATTCTGGTCTAGGAAAAGAAGCGTTTAGTATTATTTCACAAGGTAGAGTAGATGAAATTTTAAATGCTAAACCTGTTGACCGACGTCAAATCATAGAAGAATCAGCGGGTGTTTTAAAGTATAAAAAAAGAAAAACGGAATCTTTACAAAAGCTTGGTCATACAGAAGATAATCTATCTCGAGTAGAGGATATTTTATATGATTTAGAAGGGCGTGTTGAACCCCTAAAAGCAGAAGCATCTATTGCTAAAGAATACTTACAATTATCAAAAGAGATGGAGCATAGTGATGTTGTTGTAACTGTACACGATATTAATCAATATGATGAAGAGAATCGTCAACTCGATGAACGATTGAATCATCTAAAAAGCCAACAAGCTGAAAAAGAAGGTCAACAAGCTCAATTAAATCAATATTTACAAAAACAAAAAACGCAACGTCAAAAACTTGAAAGAGATACCGACCACACTAATATAGATTTAATTACTACAACTGAGGAATATGAAAAATTTATTGGAAAATTAAATGTACTTGAAGAGCGAAAAAGAAATCAATCAGAAACGAATGCACGATTTGAAGAAGAATTAGATAATTTACAGTATGAATTAAAGAATGTTCAAGATGAAAGAGAACTTTCTGTAGAACAAGTATCTAAACTTAAAAAACAGCATCAATCGCTTAATAAAGAGATTAAACAGTTAGAATCAAAACTTAATCTTACAGATGCACAACATGATGAAAAATTAGAAACTATTAAAAATGAATATTATGAATTAATGTCTGAGCAATCTGAAGTGAATAATGATATTCGTTTTTTAGAACGTACTATTCAAGAAAATGAAACTAAAAAAACACGTCTCGATGCAAGATTAATAGAAGTATTTGATCAACTTAAACATATTCAAAATGACATACATCAAACAGAACAAGCGCATACTACTACATCACAAAAAATGAACATAACAGAGAAAGACATGCGTGACGTTGAAGATCGTTTATCTGAAGCAAAACGTATAGAAGCGACATATGAAGATAAGTTATATCAAGCTTATCGATATACTGATAAAATGCGCGTGCGTATGGAAAGTTTAGAAACACAAGCAGAAGACTATTCCTACTTTTTTAATGGAGTAAAACATATATTAAAAGCAAAAGAGAATACTTTAAGTGGTATTCATGGTGCAGTAGCTGAAGTCATCAAGGTACCATCAAAATTGACACAAGCGATTGAAACAGCGTTAGGAGCCTCATTACAACACATTATTGTAAATAATGAAAAAGATGGTCGCCAAGCGATAAAATTTTTAAAACAACGAGGATTAGGAAGAGCAACATTTTTACCACTAAATGTAATTAGAGCAAGAAGTTTATCTCATCATATTCAAAATGTAGCTCGAAATTTTGATGGTTTTATTAATATTGCATCGGAAGCGGTTGAAGTTAATCAAACGTATCAAGCTGTGATAGATAATTTGATGGGTACTACAATTATAGTGGAGAATCTTAAAATTGCGAATGAACTTGCAAGAGCGATTCAATATAAAGCGCGAATCGTTACCTTAGAAGGAGATATCGTTAATCCAGGAGGAGCAATGACAGGTGGCGGAATGCGTCAATCAAAAAGTATTTTAGCTCAAAAAGATGAATTGGCAACAATGAAAACACAATTAAACGACTACGAAGAGAAAACAAAAGAATTCGAACAACAATTGCAAAAGCAAAAAGAGAAAGTTGAGACATTAAGTAATAAGTATGTAGATTTAAGCCAACAATATCATCAATTAAAAGATACCGCTCACGAAGAAACATTGACTTTAGATCGATTGAAAAAACAAGAAACACATATAAAAAGTGAACATGAAGAATTTGAATTTGAGAAAAATGATGGCTATCAAAGTGAAAAAAGTCGTCATACATTAAAGCAACAACAATTGCGTTTATCTGAAATTCAAGAGCAACTAAAACAACTTGAAAATGACATAGAGGTATATTCAAAACTCTCTAAAGAAGGTAAAGAAAATGTATCGCAAGTTGAAAAAGAATTAAATCAAAAACGTTCTGATGTTGCAGTCGTTAAAGAAAAAATAAGTCATCAAACTATGTCATTGGAAAGAATAGATAAGCAACTTGCACAAATTAACCAACAAATCATTGCAACTAAAGAGAAAATAGAATTATTTAATTCTGACGATATGATGGGCGAAAAAGCATTTCAACAACTTCAATCAAGTATCCAAGATAAAGCGTCTCAACGTGATAAATTAAAACAAAAACTTGATACTTTAAAAGAACAGAAAGATTCTATAAATGAAGATATTGAAATTCATGAGTACAAACTCGAACAATGCCATCAAGATTTATTATCTATTGAAAGTTTTTATCAAGATATTAAGGCCCAACAGTCTAAATTAGATGTTCTTATTAATCACGCAATGAATCATTTAAATGAAACGTATCATCTTACACTTGAACGTGCGAGAGAAACTTATCAATCAGATGTTCCAATAGAAACATTAAGAAAAAAAGTAAAATTAACTAAGATGTCAATTGAAGAATTAGGTTCAGTTAATGTTAATGCTATTGAACAATTTGAAGAATTAAATGAACGTTATACATTTTTGAATGAACAGAGAAATGATTTAAGAGAAGCAAAACAGACTTTAGAACAAATCATTGATGAAATGGATCAAGAAGTAAAAGATCGTTTCAAAGCTACATTTTTTGAAGTACAAGATTATTTCACAACTGTCTTTCAATCACTTTTTGGTGGTGGTCATGCCAAGTTAGAGCTTACGGATGATGATTACTTGTCTGCGGGAGTAGATATTATTGTTCAACCACCAGGTAAAAAATTACAAAATCTTTCTTTATTAAGTGGTGGCGAACGCGCATTAAGTGCTATTGCATTACTGTTTGCTATTTTAAAAGTAAGATCAGCACCATTTGTTATACTAGACGAAGTGGAAGCAGCTTTGGATGAAGCTAATGTTATTCGTTACGCACAATTTTTAAATGATTTATCGGAAAAAACACAGTTTATTGTCATTACGCATAGAAAAGGTACCATGGAGTATTCGGATCGTTTATATGGTGTTACAATGCAAGAGTCAGGCGTTTCAAAATTAGTAAGTGTAAATTTAAATACAATAGATGAGGTTATGAAGGAGGAAAATGCATGAGTTTTTTCAAACGACTAAAAGATAAATTTTCTACAAAGTCGACTGAAGATATTGAAAAGGAATTAACGGAAGATGAGGAATTAGATCAACCATCAACAAAAGACAATGAACAAGAAAATGAAGAACCTGCACCAAAAAAGAAAAAACCACGTAAATTAAGCGAAGCTGACTTTGACGAAGATGGGTTAATTTCAATTGAAGATTTTGAAGAAATTGAAGCTCAAAAAATGGGAGCGAAATTTAAAGCAGGTTTAGAAAAATCAAGAGAAAACTTCCAGGAGCAATTAAATAACTTGATTGCACGTTATAGAACTGTAGATGAAGATTTCTTCGAAGCTTTAGAAGAAATGTTGATTACTGCGGATGTAGGTTTTAATACGGTTATGCAATTAACGGATGAATTACGTACAGAAGCACAACGTCGTAATATCAAAGAAACTGAAGGTTTAAGAGAAGTTATCGTTGAAAAAATTGTAGAAATTTATCACCAAGAAGATGATCATTCAGAAGCAATGAATATCGAAGATGGCCGATTAAATGTCATTTTAATGGTTGGGGTCAATGGTGTAGGTAAAACTACAACGATTGGTAAATTGGCACATCGTTATAAAATGGAAGGTAAAAAAGTTATGTTGGCTGCTGGTGATACTTTCAGAGCAGGTGCAATTGAACAATTACAAGTTTGGGGCGATCGTGTAGGCGTAGAGGTAATCAGACAAAGCGAAGGTTCTGATCCTGCAGCAGTGGTTTATGATGCAATCAATGCGGCTAAGAATAAAGATGTAGATATATTAATTTGTGATACAGCAGGTCGTTTACAAAATAAATCAAACTTAATGCAAGAATTGGACAAAATGAAACGAGTCATTAGTCGTGCTGTTCCAGATGCACCACATGAAGCATTATTATGTTTAGACGCAACCACTGGTCAAAATGCACTATCACAAGCACGTTCATTCAAAGAAGTAACCAACGTTTCAGGGATTGTGCTCACTAAATTAGATGGCACAGCAAAAGGTGGTATTGTACTTGCTATTCGAAACGAATTGCATATTCCAGTAAAATACGTTGGTTTAGGTGAAAAACTAGATGATTTACAACCATTTAATCCTGAAAGTTATGTATATGGATTGTTTGCTGATATGATTGAGCAAAATGATAATATCCCTGATGAAATGCAAAGCTTAACAGATAATAATGAGGAACACCAAAATGGGGAAAAATGATTTAGTTAAAACGTTAAGAATGAATTATCTATTTGATTTTTACCATTCTTTGCTTACTGAAAAACAAAAGAATTATCTTGAGTTATTTTATCTAAATGATTACTCATTAAGTGAAATTGCTGAAACGTTTAAAGTGAGTAGACAAGCGGTTTATGATAATATAAGAAGAACTGGCGATTTAGTAGAAGACTATGAAACTAAATTAAAGTTATATGAGAAATTTGAACAACGTCAAATGATTTATAACGAAATGAAACAATCTATTCATGATACTAAAAAACTGGAACATTTAATCCAAAAATTAGAAGAACTAGAATAATTTATAAGGAGGTTGTTAATATGGCATTTGAAGGATTATCCGATCGTTTACAAGCCACGATGCAAAAAATTCGCGGTAAAGGTAAAGTAACAGAAGCGGATATTAAAACAATGATGCGTGAAGTTAGATTAGCATTGTTAGAAGCCGATGTTAACTTCAAGGTAGTCAAAGACTTCGTTAAAACAGTTTCCGAACGTGCTTTGGGATCAGACGTTATGCAGTCTTTAACACCTGGACAACAAGTTATAAAAATAGTACAAGATGAATTAACACAATTAATGGGTGGAGAAAATACATCTATTAAAATGGCTAATAAGCCACCCACAGTTGTAATGATGGTTGGTTTACAAGGGGCAGGTAAAACAACTACCGCTGGTAAATTGGCATTGTTAATGCGTAAAAAATATAATAAAAAGCCAATGTTAGTAGCAGCCGATATATATCGTCCAGCTGCGATTAATCAATTACAAACAGTAGGTAAACAACTTGATGTACCTGTTTATAGTGAAGGTGATCAAGTTAAACCACAACAAATTGTAGATAACGCATTAAGATATGCTAAAGAAGAACATTTGGACTTTGTAATTATCGATACTGCGGGACGTTTACACATTGATGAAACATTAATGAATGAATTAACTGATGTTAAAGAAATCTCAAAACCAGATGAAATTATGCTTGTTGTAGATGCGATGACAGGACAAGATGCTGTGAACGTTGCGCAATCATTTGATGAGCAATTGGATGTCACTGGTGTGACTTTAACTAAATTAGACGGAGATACTCGTGGTGGTGCGGCACTTTCTATTCGTGCAGTAACACATAAACCAATTAAATTTGTTGGTATGAGTGAAAAAATGGATGGTTTAGAATTATTCCATCCAGAGCGTATGGCATCTCGTATACTAGGTATGGGTGACGTATTAAGTCTTATCGAAAAAGCGCAACAAGATGTGGACCAAGAAAAAGCTAAAGATTTAGAAAAGAAAATGCGTGAGTCTTCATTTACATTAGATGACTTCTTAGAACAATTGGATCAAGTGAAGAATTTAGGACCACTGGATGATATTATGAAAATGATTCCAGGTATGAATAAAATGAAAGGTTTAGATAAGCTAAATATGAGCGATAAACAAATTGACCATATTAAAGCTATTATTCAATCAATGACACCTAATGAAAGACAAGATCCAGCAATTTTAAATGTTTCAAGAAAGAAACGTATAGCAAAAGGCTCAGGCCGTTCATTGCAGGAAGTGAATCGTTTAATGAAACAATTTAATGATATGAAAAAAATGATGAAACAATTTACGGGTAATGGTCGTAAAGGTAAAAAAGGTAAACGTAGCCAAATGGAAAATATGTTAAAAGGCATGAATTTACCATTCTAAAAAGTAATGAAAGCGGAATAACATCCTAAGTGTTATTCCGCTTTTTCATAAATAAGTAAAGGAATGCATGTACATTGGCACATGCATAACCAAAATGAATAAAGGTAAGCTCTAGTTAAAGCTAGTACATAATCAAATCTACAATTTATTTCATAAATCTAGATTTGGTAAAGAAAAAAGTCTTTACAAAGTTGGAGGTTCCTGTTATTATTATTTCTTGTAGAAAATAAAAATTAAAAGATTTAAAGGAGAGTTTTATAAATGGCAGTTAAAATTCGCTTAACTCGTTTAGGTTCAAAAAGAAATCCATTCTATCGTATCGTTGTAGCTGATGCGCGTTCACCACGTGATGGTCGTATCATCGAACAAATCGGTACTTACAATCCAGCAAGTGTAAATGCACCAGAAGTTAAAATCGATGAAGAATTAGCTTTAAAATGGCTAAAAGACGGTGCAAAACCAACTGATACTGTTCACAATATCTTATCAAAACAAGGTATTTTAAAAACATTTGATGAACAAAAACGTTCAAAATAATTGATAATAATATCAATATCATATAATAACAGGTCTGTGGCATAAGGTATGTCACAGGCTTTTATTATATTCTCACTTTATAAGAAACATGTTAATATGTATAAATAAACGACTATGTAAGGAGGATAAGGATGCAAGTAGAAGTAGGACAAATTGTAAATACACATGGGATTAAAGGAGAAGTAAAAGTAAAATCTAATTCTGATTTTACTGATACACGTTTTCAACCTGGAGAAGTCCTTATCGTGAATCACCACCATAATGAAATAGAAATGACTATTACATCATATCGTATACATAAAGGATTTCACATGCTTAAATTTGAAGGTATTAATAATATTAATGACGTCGAACAATATAAAGGCGACTACTTATTCCAAGAACGTGATCATGAGGATATTGAATTGAATGAAAACGAATTTTACTATTCTGATATTATTGGGTGTACGGTTTTTAATAACGATACACCAATTGGAAGAGTCATTAATATTTTTGAAACAGGTGCCAATGATGTATGGGTTGTTAAAGGTGACAAAGAATACCTTATTCCATATATAGCAGATGTCGTTAAAGAAGTAGATGTTGAACATAAAACAATTCGTATTACGCCAATGGAAGGATTATTAGAATAATGAAAATAGATTACCTAACATTATTTCCAGAAATGTTCGACGGCGTTCTAAATCATTCGATTTTGAAGCGTGCGCAAGATAAAAATATTATTGAAGTTAATACTGTAAACTTTAGAGATTACGCTGAAAATAAACATAATCAAGTGGATGATTATCCGTATGGTGGCGGTCAAGGAATGGTTTTAAAACCAGAACCAGTGTTTAATGCAATGAAAGATTTAAAACGTACTGATAAAACGCGTGTCATTCTCATGTGTCCTCAAGGACGACCATTCTCTCAAGCAATTGCTGAAGAATTGAGTGAAGCTGAACATATTGTATTTATTTGTGGACACTACGAAGGATATGACGAAAGAATTAGAGAAAATTTAGTAACCGATGAAATTTCAATGGGGGATTATGTATTGACTGGCGGAGAATTACCAGCTATGACTATGACTGATGCTATCGTTAGATTAATTCCTGGAGTACTTGGTAATGAACAATCCCATCAAGATGATTCTTTCTCCGATGGTTTACTTGAATTCCCACAATATACACGTCCAAGAGAATATAAAGGTATGACTGTACCTGACGTATTGTTATCTGGAAATCATGCAAATATAGAAAAATGGCGACATGAACAAAAATTAATACGTACTTTGCATAAACGTCCGGACTTACTAGAAAAGTATCAATTAAGTGATAAGGATAAAGAATTTTTAGAAAGCTATAAAAACCAATTGAAAAACAATTAGGAGTATGCTAATATATATCAAGTGTGAAAAGACACTAAAAATCACTATGATCCGCTGCTATATGAATGTCTAGGCAAGAACATAGGTTGAAGGAGAGTATAAAAATGAGTAATCATAAGTTAATCGAAGCAGTTACAAAATCACAATTACGCACAGACTTACCAACTTTCCGTACTGGTGACACTTTACGTGTACACGTACGTATCGTCGAAGGTTCACGTGAACGTATCCAAGTTTTCGAAGGTGTTGTAATTAAACGCCGCGGTGGAGGAATTTCTGAAACTTTCACAGTTCGTAAAATTTCTTCAGGTGTAGGTGTGGAACGTACATTCCCATTACACACTCCAAAAATCGAAAAAATCGAAGTTAAACGTCGCGGTAAAGTACGTCGTGCTAAATTATACTACTTACGTAGTTTACGTGGTAAAGCTGCAAGAATTCAAGAAATTCGCTAATCAGTATATAGAAAACTATACTAAAAAATGGGTAAGTTAATACGCAATTAAAAAAGAGTCTTGGATATAAAGTTCCAAGATAAGTAAAAAAAGACAATTTCTATTGAAATAATATAGAAATTGTCTTTTTTATAATTTTTGTGATTATTTTCTGCTCATTGAGCTGTTACTTTTCTTATATTAAGTGTCATTAGCTCAAATCCTAGTTCTCTTTTGTCTTTATTTATCCCTCGAACGGACATTCGAGTGAAACTCAAAATAGCCTTTATAAATCTAAAAACAGACGCCACATCAATTTTTCTTTGACTATAAATGGTTTTTGTTTTTGAAAGCTTTTTATTAATTTGCGCTTTAAAATATTCCCAATTATAATTCTTCATTACTTTTTTATTTGTTTTTGAATTGAAGTTCATACATGGGTGTTTCAGAGGACATTCTGAATCATCATCACATTCATATAATTTAAAGTCTCGTTTAAAGCTATATTTATCATGGTGATAGGTATATTTTTTAAATACTAGTCTTTTATTGTTCGGACAAATAAATTCAGTCTTAGTATTTGTTTCTACAATATCATTTACATGTCGTGAAATATCATGTATGGGAATGAGAACTGAAATTACCATTGGTAGAGTAAGATGAATCATATTATAATCTTTATACATAAGACATCTCGTTGATTTAGTTTAGTGATGTTTATTAAATTGTACGAATATGCCTTATTTTCTTAAGTATTTCAATGTAAAATTACATATAAATACAAAACATTTTGGCAAGACTCTTGAGAGAATAGGACAAGCTGAAGACTGCAGGCTGAAGCTATTCCCTAAAAAAGCGAGCCAACAATACGCAGTATTGTAAATAAAGAAGCCAGTAAATGAATTTATAATAAACTCATTTACTGGCTATTTTTCTAGTAATTATGACTCAGGCTCTTTTTATTTTAATTGATTTTTTCGTTTTAAATATCTGCTAAATATTATACTGCTTATTATTCCGATAACGCTCAAAATTAATAGTATATAAAAATGTGGTGGTGTATAAGATAATTCAATATGAGTATCATTTTTCTTGACTGGAATAGCTGTCATAATACCGTTAGCTTGTTTTACATCTACATCGTGTCCATTAACACGTGCATGCATACCATTAGCATAGGCGATTGGTACCACTAAGTATCCAGAAGTTCCTTTAGGTTTAGTGAATGTATAGCCACTTCTAAATTGTGAAATAGTCACAGGTTTAAGTGATTTAGAAGCTTGTTTCAATGTATGATAATCTTCTCCATAGATACCTTTAATAGATAATCGATAATGTCCTTTAGTAAGACGAATCTTTAATTGATCCGAAGCTTTTACTCTCATTGTTACAGGCGTTACAAAACGTCGATATTTATAACTTAGCATATTACGATTTTGAGCATATTCATTTACTCCTATAGAATGCTCAATATCGGGAGCTAACAATTCTACATCCATTTCGACATACATATCTTTATATTGATTAGCTAACGTTTTAGGTAATGTTAATGTGATACCACCATTATTTTTTTCTACGTTTAAATGAGTTTTATCTTTCCAAGTAGCATTATTTGTAGATTGATATGCTTTACTTAATAGGTTTTTATTTTGAGTGAAAGAAGTATTCGCTTTTATTGAATCATCATCTAATACTACACCTTGTAGCATCGCTTGCTCACGATCTAATGGCGATTTGAGATCATGTTTATTAAAAATCTTATTAGTAATATGCGTGGCTGGATAATTAATAGTATTTTCTGAATGAATTAATTTATCTGAACCATTATTGATAGTATCTACCTTTTTAAAACCATAAGGCATATTCAGATCATTAGGATGTCGGAATCGATCTTGAACATCCCACATGGCTTCTAAATTTGCTCGATTCCCTAAGTATCGATATGTACTATTTTTATCAACAGGCATATTAATTTGCACTTCTTTATCATAGTATTTTAATATGTCACCATCAAAAATACTTGAGTAAAGTGAAATGCCATTATAATGGTAAATAAATGGTGAATTGAGTGCATAGGCTGACATGTAATCGATACGATGGAAAGGATTTTTATTATCTTTTTGTTTCTTAATATTATTAATTTTTTTAGCAAGTTTATGATTATAATAACTTGAATCTGTTAATGTTTTCGTAGTCGTTGCATATGGATCAATAGTACGGGCTCGTGAATCGTGTGTCATTATAATTTGTTGTACAAAGAATAGTAATACAATAGCTATTAGTATATAAGGTTGATATAACCATTGCTTTTTCCATACTACAAAGATTAAAACGATGATTAAAAATAATGGTACAATCATCCAATTGACATAAGCACTTGCAAATATATAGTGATATAAACCAAATATAAATACCGGAATTGCTACAAGTAAATATTGTTTTAATGTAAGTTCAGATAAATATTGAATATATAATGCAATTAAGATACTAGTTGAAATAGATAAAAAGTATACCCATCGACGTTGTGGTAATGAAAAGCCATTAAATGCACTATCAAAGTATTGTGATAACGATCCAATAAGTAAAAACCAAGTGATGATAGCAAAAATTTTATAATAGTAGTGACGATATAACTTAAACGTAAATAAAGCCATTAATGCAATAATCGAAACTGTGATATAAAAACCATCAGAAAAAATATGATATTTACTTTGTGTTAAATCTGTAAACAATGTAATATTAAAGTCATCATTTTGGGCTCTATCATTGTTTAGGAATGAAGATACACCTGTATAGAATCCTAAAATACTAGATAAAAGCGCAAGTATTGCACCAATAACGAGTAAATAAAATTTTTCCCATCTTGATACGATATCACAACGATATTTAAAAATGACTCTTAATATGAAATAAATCCCTAATACAATAGCTTGGTAGTAACTGAAATAAAAATTAGAAAATAAGGTCAGAGCAACTGAAAAGATAAATAGCCCTATTCTTCTTTTTTGGAAGAAACGTTCCATTCCCCATAAAGATAAAGGTAATAAAATCAATAAGTCTCCATAAAATGACCATGTATAGTTATAGTAAAGCACAAGAGTGGATGCACCATATAAAATAGTAGCGATAAGCAATGGCGCTGTTTTCAACTTTAACCATTTTAAATAGTAAAATACAACAATAATTGTAATAATCGTTCTAGCGTAAGCGATTATTAATTGGTTAGTTGCCCAAAAGGCGATATGACTCGTTTGCCAATGAAATAAAAAATGACTTACCCAGATTATAAAAAAATTAATCCACATTATGGGAGATAAAGAATAATAATAGGCCAACCCCTTAATGTAATCTCCGCCTAATCCAAAAGATTGATCATAGGCTCCTTTGAACTTACTGTAATGTTCATATAAGTACATTTGAAATGGCATCATTTGTCTAAAACCATCTCCAGAACCACTAAATACAAATCCTTCTTTGAAATAATCTCGAATAAATGGATAATAAATTGCTAAAGAAATGATATTAGCAATTATAAATATAGATAAAAAGGTCAATAATCGATTGGACCGAATTTTATTGATCAATGTTTTTCCTCAACTTTCTCTTTTTGGTATTAACAAATCTAACAAATACAACACTTATTACTATACTGATGAGTGAGATTAAAATCATAGTATTCCAATAAGGTGGTTGATATTTAATAATTATTTTTTTAGCAGATGAATTAACAGGAACGCCTGTCATCATGTAATTAACTTTCATAGGTTTAATACGGTGTCCATCAACATACGCTTGCATCCCTTCTCTATAAGGAATATTAATTGAAGCAATCCCTTTATCATGTTTAGCTAAGTTGACTTCAACGCCGTTTTTAATATCTTTATATTTGTTATTAAAATCAGCTTTTTTATGCATTTGTTTTAACATTTTATAGTTTTCACCATTTAATTGTTGAAGGTTTAAATAAAATGTTCCTTTAGGAGATAAAGTGATATTAATGTTTCCCTTATTATCAGGTTGTGTTCGATAAAGTTGAGTATCAATACCAGTACGATAAGTAGAATTGTTAAATAATCGGTGATTTGCATAATTATTTACAGAGACTGTGTAATTACTATCAGGATTACCACGCTTTATTTTCATCGTAACGTAAAAATCATCATACTTTTGGCGTAATGATTGAGGTAAGTGTATCGTTAATGTTCCACCTTTATCTCCAATTACTTTATAGACATTACCATTTAAATGTTTTAAATTTTTATAACTCAATGATGATTGATTTAATAAATTAGGAGCTTTAGCTTTATAACTTGTGCCTTCATTGTTTAAAATCACACCTTTTAATATTGCATGTTCTCTATCAATTGCAGTCGTCAATTTTTTACTATTGTATATAAAATCAGTTACTTTAACAGATGGTAAGTTAAGTGTATTTTCATAAATACCATATTGTCCGCTTGATTTTATTTTTTTGAAGTAGGAAGGTAAGTTATTTTGATAATTTTTTAGCATCATATAACGCACTGAAAATAGACTCGCGATATTTTGTCGTCCGTTCGTTGATTGATATCTACTCAATGACTCCTCAGCTAAATTAATTTTTAAAGCATCGTAATAATAATCGAGTATATTATGATGAAAAATACTTGAATATAAACTTAACCCTTTAAAATGTTGATACATCGGTGTATTATCTTGCTCGTTGACTCTCCAATCGATACGTTCATCTTCATGCTTATTTTGATTTATTTCTTGAACAAGTGCACGTTGTAAGTCGGAACTATATAAACTGGAATTAATATAAAACGTATTTCCACGATCAGTGTGATCTTTATAGTAAATTTGATTTTTAATAAATACTATAGAGACCAAGATACTTAATAATATAATTGAAACACTATATAAATAACCTAATTTAAAACGATATGTACGATCTTTAATGATAAGAACCATCAGTCCAACCAAAGATACAATAGGGACTAATATGAACCATGCTAAAAATTTATGATATATCATAGCACTTATAAATATAACTAATTCTGCAATAATATTACTTATTAGATAAGATTTTGTAGTTAGTGTTTTGAAATATTTTAAAAATAATCCGATTAATAGTGTGGAATTAAAAGCTAAAATAAAATGCCAACGCTTTTGAGGCGCTGAAAAACCATTAAATACTTGGTCGATGAAAGGTATAAAACTAAATATAATAAATACAAAGGTAAGGATAGCAAATAAACGATAATAATAATGTTTATATAATTTAAAACTTAAAAGAGCTTGAATGGTAATAAATAATAATACAATTAAATAATTATCAAAGAAAATATTTGTATTAATATCTAATTTTTCAAATGTATCAACTGCTCCAGAAAAAGGTACACGACGGTTATTTAAAAAGCTTTGAGCACCATGAAAAAAGATAAATAAACTATTACCTAAACCTAACATGGCACTAATGATTAAAGTTAAAAATGCTTTACTTCTTGAGAGAATATCTTTTGGATGTCTAAATATTATACGAATCAATATATAACCCGCACCTATTAAACAAAGATAGTATGCAAAATAAAAGTTATTAATTAGTATTAAAGAAACAGTAACAATGAATAGTCCAAACTTCTGTTTTTGTAAGACTCTTTCAATAGAGAGTAATAATAACGGCATCCAAACAAACACATCACTAAAGAAGGGCCAATACACTGTAAAGCGATAATATAAGGGTGACATAACAAATAAAAACGCTACAACTAAGCTTAACCATTTGTTATTTGAAATGTATTTACTATATAAATAAGTGCAATACATGGCAATCGTTGCTTTAATCATGGACATAATCAGTGCATTAATCATCCAAAATAATACATCATGCGTATGTAAAGGAATAAAAATTTTAATAAGTGCAATAAATACTACATTTATTATAAATAAAATATTTGTGGAGAAGTAGTAACTAAGATCTGTAAAGAAATCGCCACCTAATCCAAAATCAGTGGAATAAAACAAATTGCCACTACTCCATTTATCAAATAAATACATTTGAATTGGAACCATTTGTTCCATTCCATCATTTGGACCTGTAAATAAAATACCATCGTGAATAAAACGATAAATGACATAACTATGTCCTATGATGGACAGTGCTATAAAAAGTCCTAGATAAGTAAAGAATTTTTTCATATTAAACCTCTATAGTTAGAATGTACTATTCATAATTAAAAAATGACTACATACTAAATTGTAGAGTATTAAACTTCTTAATAAAAGTATTTATATGTTTTATAAAAAATTAGAAATTTGTTTTTAATATTAGCGATTTAATGAATATGAAATAGCATGTTAAAATATAATAGAATTGATAATAGTAGTGAAGATTTTAAATATTGATTATAATCGAACAGTTGAAATAAATTTAATGAAAGTAGGGTGAATGTCATGGTGATTCAATGGTATCCAGGGCATATGGCAAAGGCCAAAAGAGAAGTGACAGAACAACTTAAGAAAGTAGATGTGGTATTTGAACTTGTTGACGCACGTATACCTTATAGTTCAAGAAATCCAATGATCGATGATGTCATTAAACAAAAACCACGCGTAGTTATTTTAAATAAAAAAGATATGTCGAATTTAAATGAAATGCAAAAGTGGGAACATTTCTTTACTGATAAAGGTTTTTATCCTGTAGCAGTTGATGCGAAACACGGCAAAAATTTAAAAGGTGTAGAAAATGCTGCAATTGAAGCGACTAAAGAAAAATTTGAGAAAGAAAAAGCGAAAGGACTTAAACCTAGAGCTATACGTGCCATGATTGTTGGTATACCTAATGTGGGGAAATCTACATTAATTAATAAGTTAGCTAAAAAAAATATTGCTCAAACAGGAAATAAGCCGGGAGTAACGAAACAACAACAATGGATTAAAGTAGGTAAAGCATTACAACTACTAGATACGCCAGGTATTTTATGGCCTAAATTTGAAGATGAAACTGTAGGTAAAAAACTAAGCCTTACTGGTGCCATTAAAGATAGTATCGTACACTTAGATGAAGTAGCAATATACGGTTTACAATTCTTAATTAAACATGATATTGAAGGATTGAAGAATCATTACAATATTGATGTAGAAACTGATGCAGAAATTTTAGAATGGTTTGATGCTATTGGACGTCGACGTGGGTTATTACAAAAAGGAAATGAAGTCGATTACGAGGCTGTCATCGAATTGATTATTAATGATGTGCGTAATGCTAAAATTGGAACTTATTGTTTTGATATTTATTCAGAAATGAAAGGGGACTTAGATTATGCCTCAAACAATTAAAGAGATTAAAGCATTATTAGACACAATTGATTCAATTGAAGCACTTGAACAACATGAATTAATGAGTGATACAAGAAAAGGGGTACAGCAAAATATAGTACGACGTCGTAAACAGCTTTTAAAAGATCAAGAAACACGAGAACATTATCAACAAATGAATAAATATGAAAATGAAATATTAAAGGACAATCCTAATGCTTTAATATGTGGAATTGATGAAGTAGGTCGTGGTCCACTTGCAGGGCCTGTTGTAGCTTGTGCAGTCATTTTAAATAAAGAACATCAATATTTAGGATTAGATGACTCGAAGAAAGTTTCAGCAACAAAGCGAAAAATACTTAACGAACAATTGAAAGAAGGCGTTTATGATTACGCTTACGGGATAGCAAGCGCTGAAGAAATTGATAAGTTCAATATTTACAACGCAACCAAATTAGCTATGGAACGTGCTATTAATCAATTAACACAACAACCTAATCATTTACTTATTGATGCTATGACATTGGATAATGCAATTCCTCAAACTTCTATTATTAAAGGAGATGCTAAAAGTGTTTCTATTGCTGCTGCTAGTATCATGGCAAAAGAATATAGGGATGGTTTAATGGCGGAAGTAGCACTGAAATATCCTGGTTATGATTTTGAAAAAAATGTAGGATATGGCACTAAATCACACCTTCAAGGATTAAAACAATTAGGCATAACGCCATATCATCGTAAAACGTTTGAGCCTGTTAAATCAATGATATAATTAAATAAAAATAAAATTATTTGAATTTAAAAACTATTGCAAAAAGTATAACACTTTCAGTTTACAAAAGCGCTTACATTTTCTATAATTAAAGTGAATTTAACCTAAGAAACAGGAGGATGGAAGATGAATATCCACGAGTATCAAGGTAAAGAAATATTTCGTGCTATGGGTGTAGCCGTTCCAGAAGGACGTGTAGCATTTACTGCTGAAGAAGCGGTGGAAAAGGCAAAAGAATTAAATTCAGATGTTTATGTAGTGAAAGCACAAATTCACGCTGGGGGTAGAGGTAAAGCAGGTGGAGTTAAAATTGCTAAATCACTGTCTGAAGTTGAAACTTATGCTAATGAATTATTAGGCAAGCAATTAGTAACGCATCAAACTGGACCTGAGGGTAAAGAAGTTAAACGCTTATATATCGAAGAAGGTTGTGATATTCAAAAAGAATATTATGTAGGCTTTGTCATTGATCGTGCTACTGATCGTATTACATTGATGGCTTCTGAAGAAGGTGGAACTGAAATTGAAGAAGTTGCAGCTAAAACACCAGAAAAAATCTTTAAAGAAACAATCGATCCAGTGATAGGATTATCACCTTTCCAAGCACGTCGTATTGCATTCAATATCAATATTCCAAAAGAATCTGTAAATAAAGCAGCAAAATTCTTACTTTCTTTATATAATGTTTTTGTTGAAAAAGATTGTTCTATTGTTGAAATTAATCCACTTGTAACAACGGGTGATGGTGATGTTTTGGCTTTAGATGCGAAATTAAATTTTGATGATAATGCATTATTTAGACATAAAGATATTTTAGAATTACGTGATTTAGAAGAAGAAGATCCAAAAGAAATTCAAGCATCTAAATATGATTTATCATATATTGCTTTAGATGGTGACATTGGTTGTATGGTTAATGGTGCCGGATTAGCCATGGCTACAATGGATACAATTAATCATTTCGGTGGTACTCCAGCTAACTTCCTAGACGTTGGTGGCGGTGCTACAAAAGAAAAAGTAACTGAAGCATTCAAAATCATCTTGGGGGATGATAATGTTAAAGGTATTTTTGTAAATATCTTCGGTGGAATTATGAAATGTGATGTGATTGCAGAAGGTATTGTAGCAGCAGTTAAAGAAGTCGAATTAACTTTACCTTTAGTTGTTCGTTTAGAAGGCACAAACGTTAAACGTGGTAAAGAGATTTTAAATGAATCTGGTCTAGCAATTGAACCAGCAGCAACAATGGCTGAAGGTGCACAACAAATTGTTAAACTTGTTAAAGAAGCGTAAGGAAAGGATGGGAACACTAAAATGGGTGTATTTATAGATAAGAATACTAAGGTAATGGTGCAAGGTATTACAGGGTCTACTGCCCTTTTCCATACAAAACAAATGCTTGATTATGGCACACAAATTGTCGCAGGGGTAACACCAGGTAAAGGTGGACAAGTTGTTGAAGGCGTGCCAGTGTATAATACAGTAGCTGAAGCTAAAAAAGAAACAGGTGCTAACGTATCAGTAGTTTACGTACCAGCACCATTTGCTGCAGATTCAATTTTAGAAGCAGCTGATGCAGAATTAGATATGGTGATCTGTATTACTGAACATATTCCAGTTGTTGATATGATTAAAGTGAAACGTTATTTAGAGGGTAGAAAAACACGTTTAGTTGGACCGAACTGTCCTGGTGTAATTACGGCAGATGAATGTAAAATTGGTATCATGCCAGGTTATATTCATAAAAAAGGGCATGTAGGTGTTGTTTCTCGTTCAGGTACTTTAACATATGAAGCAGTACATCAATTAACTGAAGAAGGTATTGGTCAAACCACAGCAGTAGGTATCGGTGGGGACCCAGTTAACGGTACAAACTTTATCGATGTACTTAAAGCATTTAATGAAGATGAAGAAACAAAAGCTGTTGTTATGATTGGCGAAATCGGTGGTACTGCTGAAGAAGAAGCAGCTGAATGGGTCAAAGCAAACATGACTAAACCAGTGGTTGGTTTTGTTGGTGGACAAACAGCACCTCCAGGAAAACGTATGGGCCATGCAGGTGCAATCATCTCAGGTGGTAAAGGAACTGCTGCAGAAAAAATTAAAACGCTTAATGAATGTGGTGTTAAAACAGCAGATACACCATCAGAAATTGGTACAACACTAATTGAAGCGGCAAAAGAAGCAGGCATTTATGAAGAACTATTAACAGTGAAGTAGCAATTATGTAATTAATAATTGAATTCAAACTGTCAACAATTACTGAAATTTGTTGGCAGTTTTTCTTATATATATCGTAGACTACAATATATTATAAATGACTGAACGCTCTATTTTTCACATGTTATGAAATCAAAAAGTATACATAATCTTTTAATATTATTACTCCTTACATTTATATATCAAATTTGTCTTATAAATGAAATTTTACTGTTAATGATTCACGGTATAATAAATTAAAAGGAGACATTTACTTCATGAATGATTTTATTTTATTAAAAATGAGATGGATAGGGTATACGACCCAACATATTCATCATTTACTCAATGTATTTCCAAAATTTTTCAATGTTAATGAACATGATCAATTTGAAATGATCAATGAATGGGAATCTCTATATTTAAAAAAGAAGCGTTTTACTCAATTAACAGAGATTTCTTACGATTATATTCAAACCCAACTTTCTAGATATCAGGTTAACTATGTTACTTCATTTTCTTCTCAATATCCTTCATTGCTTAAAACTATTTACGACTATCCTTTTATATTATTTTATCGTGGAAATATACATTTATTATCATCTACGTATACTTTAGGTGTTGTAGGTTCACGTGAGGCCACAAATTATTCTAAGTGTGCACTAGATTATCTATTTCCTCACTTTATAAATATTCCACTAACGATTGTATCCGGTTTAGCGAAAGGTGCTGATAGCATAGCTCATCAATTCGCATTAAAACATCATCTTCCAACTATTGCAGTTCTAGGTTTTGGTCATTTAAATCATTATCCAAAGGAAACACGAAAGTTACGCAATATAATTGAAGAAACTGGTTTAGTCATAAGTGAATATCCTCCTTTAACAAAAATAAACAAATATCAATTCCCTGAAAGAAATCGTCTGATAAGCGGGTTGTCTCGTGGTGTATTAATTACTGAAGCTAAAATTAAAAGTGGTAGTCAAATTACAATAGATTGTGCTTTAGATCAAAATAGAAATGTTTATGTACTGCCTGGATCGATGTTTAATCCTTTGACAAAAGGAAATTTATTACGTGCTCAAGAAGGTGCAATGATTGTTTCAGAAGCAGAAGATATATTATATGATTATCGCTTTTTAAACGATTAAATATATAAATAATTAATTGTGAAAATTCAAAGGATATTTCACAAAAAAATATCTATATTGGATTAAAATATTGACAAAAACAAAATTAACCGTTTATCATTTATCTTTAGTAATTGAAAAAGCAAGGGGGAATTCACTTTGGCAGATAATTTAGTCATCGTTGAGTCGCCTGCAAAAGCGAAAACCATTGAAAAATATTTAGGTAAACGATATAAAGTTATTGCTTCTATGGGACACGTACGAGATTTACCAAGAAGTCAAATGGGTGTAGACGTAGAAGATAACTATGAACCAAAATATATAACTATTCGAGGTAAAGGTCCTGTTGTTAAAGATTTAAAAAAATATGCGAAAAAAGCTAAAAAAGTTTTCTTAGCTAGTGACCCTGACCGCGAAGGTGAAGCGATTGCTTGGCATTTATCAAAAATTTTAGAACTTGAAGAATCAAAAGAAAACAGAGTTGTATTTAATGAAATCACTAAGGATGCAGTAAAAGAAAGTTTTAAACATCCTCGTGGTATTGAAATGAATTTAGTTGATGCACAACAAGCGCGTCGTATTTTAGATAGACTTGTAGGTTATAATATTTCTCCAGTACTATGGAAGAAAGTAAAAAAAGGATTGTCAGCTGGTCGAGTACAATCAGTTGCTTTAAGATTAGTCATTGATCGTGAAAATGAAATCCGTAATTTTAAACCAGAAGAATATTGGTCAATTGAAGGTGAATTTAGATATAAAAAATCAAAGTTCACTGCTAAATTCTTACATTATAAAAACAAACCGTACAAATTAAAAACAAAAAAAGATGTTGAAAAAATTACATCCGAATTAAATGGTGATGAATTTGAAATCACTAATGTAAATAAAAAAGAAAAAACGAGATACCCTGCAAATCCATTTACAACGTCTACGTTACAACAAGAAGCAGCACGTAAACTTAATTTTAAAGCACGTAAGACTATGATGTTAGCACAGCAATTATATGAAGGTATCGATTTGAAACGACAAGGTACAGTTGGATTAATCACATATATGAGAACAGATTCAACACGAATCTCACAAACTGCTAAAGATGAAGCAAAATCATATATTGAAGAGAAATATGGTACTGAGTATACTTCAAACCGTAAAACAAAAGGCAAACAAGGGGATCAAGATGCCCATGAAGCTATTCGTCCAACAAGTACATTACGTACACCAGATGAAATGAAAGCATATTTAACACGTGATCAACATCGCTTGTATAAATTAATTTGGGAACGTTTTGTAGCAAGTCAAATGGCTCCTGCAGTTTTAGATACTGTGGCTTTAGATGTAACACAAAATGACATTAAATTTAGAGCAAATGGACAAACAATCAAATTTAAAGGCTTTATGACATTATATGTTGAAGCAAAAGATGACAAAGATAATGATAAAGAAAATAAATTACCAAAATTAAATCAAGGTGACAAAGTAACTGCAACACAAATTGAACCGGCACAACATTTCACTCAACCACCTCCACGATACACAGAGGCACGATTAGTTAAAACATTAGAAGAATTAAAAATTGGTAGACCTTCAACATATGCTCCAACGATTGACACAATTCAAAAACGTAATTATGTTAAACTTGAAAGTAAACGTTTTGTACCAACTGAACTAGGAGAAATCGTGTATGAGCAAGTGAAGGATTACTTCCCAGAAATTATTGATGTTGAATTTACAGTTAATATGGAAACCTTGCTCGATAAAATTGCAGAAGGTGATATCGGTTGGAGAAAAGTTATCGATAATTTCTATGGTAGTTTTAAATTAGATGTTGCACGTGCAGAGGAAGAAATGGAAAAAGTTGAAATTAAAGATGAACCAGCCGGCGAAGATTGTGAAGTATGTGGAGCTCCTATGGTAATAAAAATGGGACGTTATGGTAAATTTATGGCGTGCTCGAATTTCCCAGATTGTCGAAATACAAAAGCTATTGTTAAAACTATTGGTGTCACTTGTCCAAAATGCAAAGATGGCGATGTAGTTGAGAGAAAATCTAAGAAAAATAGATTATTTTATGGTTGTTCGAATTATCCAGAGTGTGATTTTATTTCTTGGGATAAACCAATAGGAAGAGATTGTCCAAAATGTAATCATTACTTGATGCAACATAAAAAAGGACGTAGTTCTCAAGTGATTTGTTCTAATTGTGACTATAAAGAAGAAGTACAAAAATAGAGTTTTATTAAAGGAGAATGTATATGAGTCAAACTGTTAATGTTATAGGCGCAGGATTAGCTGGTTCAGAAGCAGCTTATCAATTAGCAGAACGTGGTATTAAAGTGAATTTAATCGAAATGCGTCCTGTTAAACAAACGCCTGCCCATCATACAGATAAATTTGCTGAGTTAGTATGTTCTAATTCACTACGTGGTAATGCATTAACAAATGGTGTAGGTGTGCTTAAAGAAGAAATGCGACGTTTAGATTCATTAATCATCGCAGCAGCTGATAAAGCTAGAGTTCCAGCTGGTGGTGCATTAGCAGTAGATAGACATGACTTTGCTGGTTATATTACAGATACATTGAAAAATCATCCTAATGTAACTGTTTTGAATAAAGAAATTCACAGTATTCCAGAAGGACATACAATCATTGCAACAGGCCCGTTAACAACTGAACATTTAGCTAAAGAAATTGTAGAAATTACAGGTAAAGATCAACTATATTTCTACGATGCAGCAGCTCCAATCATTGAAAAAGATTCAATTGATATGGATAAAGTCTATTTGAAATCACGCTATGATAAAGGTGAAGCAGCATATTTAAACTGCCCTATGACTGAAGAAGAATTCAATCGTTTTTATGATGCGGTATTAGAAGCTGAAGTTGCACCTGTAAATGAATTTGAAAAAGAAAAATATTTTGAAGGATGTATGCCATTTGAAGTGATGGCTGGTAGAGGTCGTAAAACATTACTATTTGGTCCAATGAAACCAGTAGGATTAGAAGACCCTAAAACTGGTAAACGTCCATATGCAGTAGTGCAATTACGTCAAGATGACGCGGCTGGTACGCTTTATAATATTGTCGGCTTTCAAACACATTTAAAATGGGGCGCTCAAAAAGAAGTCATTCAATTAATTCCAGGTTTAGAAAATGTTGATATTGTTAGATATGGTGTGATGCATAGAAATACCTTCATTAATTCACCTGATGTTTTAAATGAAAAATATGAATTAATTAATAATGATAGAATTCAATTTGCAGGACAAATGACAGGTGTGGAAGGATATGTTGAAAGTGCAGCAAGTGGACTTGTAGCAGGTATCAATTTAGCGCATAAGTTACTTGGAAAAGGAGAAGTGATTTTTCCAAGAGAAACAATGATAGGCAGTATGGCTTATTATATTTCTCATGCTAAAAATGAAAAAAACTTCCAACCAATGAATGCTAACTTTGGTTTATTGCCGTCACTTGATCGCCGCATTAAAGATAAAAAAGAACGTTATGAAGCACAAGCATATCGTGCACTAGACTATTTAGAAAATTTCAAAAAAACGTTATAGATTTAAATTATAATAAAATATTTTGAAGGAATTTTTAAATTATTCACAAATTCTCAAAAGATTTTGAATTCTATAGCTAATTATTTTAGTCCCCCTCAGTTTATATGCTACAATGCATATGATGGAGGGGATTTTTAGTGGAAGAAATCCAAAAGAAATTTTTGAATATGCTTAAAGTTGAAAGAAATTTCTCCGACCATACATTAAAAGCGTATCATGACGATTTAGCTCAATTTAATCAGTTTTTAGAACAAGAACTGTTAAATTTAAGAACGTTTGAATATAAAGATGCAAGAAATTATCTAAGTTATTTATATTCCAATAATTTGAAACGTACTACTGTATCAAGAAAAATATCAACATTAAGAACATTTTATGAGTTCTGGATGACTCAAGATACATCTGTAAATAATCCTTTTATACAACTTGTACATCCTAAGAAAGAGCAATATCTTCCTCAATTTTTTTATGAAGAAGAAATGGAAGCATTATTTAATACTGTTTCAAACGATGCAAAAAAAGGATTAAGAGATAGAGTAGTAATTGAATTATTATATGCAACAGGCATTCGTGTTTCAGAACTTGTGAATATAAAGGTTATGGATTTAGATATGAATCTTCCAGGGGTAAAGGTATTGGGTAAGGGAAATAAAGAACGATTTGTGCCTTTTGGAGAGTTTTGTAGACAAAGTATTGAACAATATTTAGAAAAATTCAAACCACTTAAAGGTAAAAGTCATCCTTATTTAATTGTTAATATGAAAGGTGATCCTATTACTGAGAGAGGTATTAGATATCTTCTCAATGATGTAGTTAAACGTACAGCGGGGGTAACTGAAATCCACCCTCATAAATTAAGACATACATTTGCTACACATTTATTGAATCAAGGTGCAGACCTAAGAACAGTTCAATCTTTATTAGGACACGTTAACCTTTCTACAACTGGTAAGTATACACATGTATCTAATCAACAATTGCGCAAAGTGTATTTAAATGCACATCCTCGAGCAAAAAAGGAGAGTAAATAAATGAGTAAGACATCATTACATGCTACAACGATATATGCTGTAAGACACAATGGAGAAGCGGCAATGGCTGGAGACGGTCAAGTTACACTTGGTGAACAAGTAATTATGAAGCAAACAGCTAGAAAAGTAAGACGCTTATACGAAGGTAAAGTGTTAGCAGGATTTGCAGGAAGCGTAGCCGATGCATTTACATTATTTGAAAAATTTGAAACTAAATTACAACAATTTAGCGGTAATTTAGAACGCGCTGCTGTAGAACTTGCTCAAGAATGGCGTGGAGATAAGCAATTACGTCAACTGGAAGCCATGCTTATCGTAATGGATAAAGATGGTATTTTAGTGGTAAGTGGTACAGGTGAAGTCATTGCGCCTGACGATGATTTAATCGCTATTGGTTCAGGAGGAAACTATGCATTAAGTGCAGGAAGAGCACTTAAACGTCATGCTTCACATATGACTGCTAAAGAAATGGCATATGAAAGCTTAAAAGTGGCTTCAGATATTTGTGTATTTACAAATGATAATATTATTGTTGAGACTTTATAAATAACATATATAAACAAAACGGAAATGAATTGATATGGACATACATTAAGGTGGAGGTAATAGTAAATGGATGCAAACGGTATAAAATTAACACCTAAAGATATCGTATCTAAATTGGACGAATATATTGTAGGTCAAGAAGATGCAAAACGTAAAGTAGCAATCGCGTTAAGAAATAGATACAGAAGAAGTCTTCTTGATGAAGAAACTAAGCAAGAAATTGCACCCAAAAATATTTTAATGATTGGCCCAACTGGTGTAGGTAAAACAGAAATTGCACGCCGTATGGCAAAAGTCGTAGGTGCACCATTCATTAAAGTAGAAGCTACAAAATTCACTGAAGTTGGATATGTTGGACGTGATGTAGAAAGTATGGTTAGAGACTTGGTGGACGTGTCTGTAAGACTCGTAAAAGAGCAAAAGAAATCATTAGTTGAAGATGAAGCAACACAAAAAGCTAATGAAAAATTAGTAAAATTACTTGTTCCTAGTATGAAGAAAAAAGCAGCTCAAAATAATAATCCACTTGAATCTCTTTTAGGTGGTGCTATTCCTAATTTTAATCAGAATGACGAGGAAGAAGAAGCCCCTACAGAAGAAATCAAAACAAAACGGTCAGAAATAAGACAACAACTTTTAGCAGGTAAGCTAGAAGAAGAAAAAGTTAGAATCAAAGTTGAACAAGACCCTGGCGCATTAGGAATGTTAGGCACGAGTCAAAATCAACAAATGCAAGATATGATGAATCAATTGATGCCTAAACGAAAAGTAGAAAGAGAAGTACCAGTAAAAACAGCACGTAAAATTCTTACTGATGATTTTGCAGATGAATTAATTGATCAAGAAACTGCTAATCAAGAAGCTTTAGAATTAGCAGAACAAATGGGAATTATCTTTATCGATGAGATTGATAAAGTCGCTACAAACAATTCCAATAGTGGTCAAGATGTATCAAGACAAGGTGTTCAAAGAGATATATTACCAATCCTTGAAGGTAGCATGATTCAAACTAAGTATGGTACTGTAAATACTGAGCACATGCTATTTATTGGTGCTGGCGCTTTCCATGTTTCTAAACCAAGTGACTTGATTCCTGAGTTACAAGGGCGTTTTCCAATTCGAGTTGAACTTGAAAGCTTAACAGTCAATGATTTCTATAGAATATTGACTGAACCTAAGTTATCTCTTATAAAGCAGTATGAAGCACTGTTAAAAACTGAAGAAGTTACGGTCAACTTCTCTGATGAAGCGATAACACGATTAGCTGAAATGGCATATCAAGTGAATCAAGATACAGACAATATTGGTGCACGTCGATTACACACTATTTTAGAAAAAATGTTAGAAGATTTATCTTTTGAAGCACCAAATATGCCAAATGCAGTAGTAGATATAACACCACAGTATGTTGATGATAAGTTGAAATCTATTTCAACAAACAAAGATTTAAGTGCATTTATTTTATAATATAAATAAAGGAGAAATTTTATGAGCTTATTATCTAAAACTAGAGAATTAAATACATTATTACAAAAACATAAAGGCATTGCGGTAGACTTTAAAGATGTTGCTCAGACTATTAGTAATGTAACTGTTACAAATGTCTTCATCGTTTCTCGTAGAGGTAAAATTTTAGGTTCAAGTTTAAATGAACTTTTAAAGAGTGAACGAATTAGTAATATGTTGACTGAAAGTAAACATATTCCAAGTGAATACACTGAACTACTTATGCAAGTTCAACAAACTGAAGCGAATATTGATATTGATTCAGACTTGACAGTATTCCCTCCAGAACACAGAGATGTATTTATTAATAGTAGAACAACCATCTTCCCGATTTTAGGGGGAGGCGAACGCTTAGGTACACTGATTCTAGGAAGAGTTAAAGATGACTTTAATGAAAATGATTTAGTGCTTGGCGAATACGCTGCAACTGTTATTGGTATGGAAATTTTACGTGAGAAACATAATGAAGTTGAGAAAGAAGCACGTGATAAAGCTGCTATTACAATGGCAATCAATTCATTATCTTATTCTGAAAAAGAAGCGATTGAACATATTTTTGAGGAACTTGGTGGTAATGAAGGTCTATTAATTGCATCTAAAGTAGCAGATAGAGTAGGTATTACACGTTCTGTAATTGTAAATGCGTTACGTAAATTAGAAAGTGCTGGTGTAATAGAATCACGATCGCTTGGCATGAAAGGTACATTTATTAAAGTTAAAAAAGAAAAATTCTTAGATGAACTTAATCGAAGTGAATAAATATTTTTTAAAACTACTATCTATTAAAATTAAGATAGTAGTTTTTTATTTTACACAGTTAAAAAATGTTGCGTAATGATTCTAGATATGATATTATTATTGACGGCTATAAAGCCAATACACACGTAGTGAATGTAAATATAAAGGGTGCAGTCTTAAGTATTGTCTTTATATTAGTTTACTATGGAGGTAATTAACCAATAGGAGGAATTTAACATGGCAGTAATTTCAATGAAACAATTACTAGAAGCCGGTGTTCACTTCGGTCACCAAACACGCCGTTGGAACCCAAAAATGAAAAAATATATCTTTACTGAAAGAAATGGTATTTATATCATTGACTTACAAAAAACAGTAAAAAAAGTTGAAGAAGCTTATAACTTCTTAAAACAAGTATCTGAAGATGGCGGTAAAGTCTTATTCGTAGGTACTAAAAAACAAGCACAAGAATCAGTTAAAGCTGAAGCAGAACGTGCTGGTCAATTCTACGTTAACCAAAGATGGTTAGGTGGAATCTTAACTAATTATAAAACAATCTCAAAACGTATTAAACGTATTTCTGAAATTGAAAAAATGGAAGAAGACGGTTTATTTGACGTTTTACCTAAAAAAGAAGTTGTTGAACTTAAAAAAGAATATGACCGTTTAATCAAATTCTTAGGCGGTATTCGTGATATGAAATCTATGCCTCAAGCATTATTCGTAGTTGACCCTCGTAAAGAGCGCAATGCGATTGCTGAAGCACGTAAATTAAATATCCCTATCGTTGGTATCGTTGACACTAACTGTGATCCTGATGAAATCGACTATGTTATCCCAGCGAATGATGATGCTATTCGTGCCGTTAAATTATTAACTGGTAAAATGGCTGACGCTGTCTTAGAAGGTCAACAAGGTATTTCAAACGATGAAGTAGCTGCAGAACAAAACATCGATTTAGATGAAAGTGAAGAAACTCAAAAAGCAGAATCAACTGAAGAAAATACTACTGTTGAATCAAACTAAGATATAGTTTAAATGGGTGATAAGATGTAATGCTTATCGCCCTTTTTTTAAAATATTTATTTAAAATGGATAGTAAATTGGGTATAAATATAAAAGATAAATATTCAATTATACTTTTAAATCAGATTTTATTTTTAAAATAACCTTAATTTAAAAAATTATTAATAAATCGTAATAGAGTATTGGAAATAATAGTACCTTTAATGGTAATATTTAAATATCATCTATTATTACAATTAGACATATTGGAGGAATAATTAATGGCAATTTCAGCAAAACTTGTTAAAGAATTACGTGAAAGAACTGGCGCAGGTATGATGGATTGTAAAAAAGCGCTAACTGAAACTGATGGAGATATCGATAAAGCAATCGACTACTTACGTGAAAAAGGTATTGCTAAAGCAGCTAAAAAAGCTGATCGAATCGCTGCTGAAGGTTTAGTACATGTAGAAGTAAAAGGTAATGAAGCAGCAATCGTTGAAATTAACTCTGAAACTGATTTCGTTGCTCGAAACGAAGGATTCCAAGAATTAGTTAAAGAAATTGCTAATCAAATCCTTGAAAGTAAAGCTGAAACAGTAGAAGCTTTATTAGAAACTAAATTAGCAAGTGGTCAAACAGTTGATGAAAGAATGAAAGAGGCTATCTCAACAATCGGTGAAAAATTAAGCATCCGTCGTTTTGCTATTAGAACTAAATCTGATAACGATGCTTTTGGTGCATACTTACACATGGGTGGACGTATCGGTGTATTGACTGTTGTTGAAGGTTCTACTGATGAAGAAGCAGCTAAAGATGTAGCAATGCACATCGCTGCAATTAATCCTAAATATGTTTCTTCAGACCAAGTAAGTGACGAAGAAATTAATCACGAAAGAGAAGTATTAAAACAACAAGCATTAAATGAAGGTAAACCTGAAAATATCGTTGAAAAAATGGTTGAAGGTCGTTTACGTAAATATCTTCAAGAAATTTGTGCTGTTGACCAAAACTTCGTTAAAGACCCAGATCAAACAGTTGAAGCTTTCTTAAAATCTAAAGGCGGTAAATTAGCTGACTTCGTACGTTATGAAGTAGGCGAAGGTATGGAAAAACGCGAAGAAAACTTTGCTGATGAAGTTAAAGGTCAAATGAAATAATTTGTTCACATTATTCTAACAAGAAAGAAGACACCTTTAAGGAATTCTATATAATAAAATTCTTTTATTATAGAAGACCATTAGTGTCTTCTTTACTTGTATATATTACATATCATTAATCATAGAGAGGAAAAAATAATGGCGCAGACTTCTAAATATAAACGTGTAGTACTGAAACTTAGTGGTGAAGCACTTGCAGGTGAAAAAGGTTTTGGTATCAATCCTATCATCATTAAAAGTGTAGCAAAACAAGTCGCTGAAGTAGCTAAAATGGATTGTGAAATAGCGGTTATCGTTGGTGGCGGTAATATTTGGAGAGGTAAAACAGGTAGCGATTTAGGCATGGACCGTGGTACAGCTGATTATATGGGCATGCTTGCTACTGTAATGAATGCATTGGCATTACAAGATAGTTTAGAGCAATTAGATTGTGATACACGAGTATTAACTTCAATTGAAATGAAACAGGTTGCTGAGCCTTATATTCGTCGTCGCGCAATTAGACATTTAGAGAAAAAACGCGTAGTTATTTTTGCAGCTGGTATTGGTAATCCATACTTCTCTACTGACACAACTGCAGCACTACGTGCAGCTGAAGTAGAGGCCGATGTCATTTTAATGGGTAAAAATAATGTTGATGGTGTGTATTCTGCCGATCCAAAAATTGATAAAAATGCTGTAAAATATGATCATCTAACACATATTCAAATGTTACAAGAAGGCCTACAAGTTATGGATTCAACTGCTTCTTCATTCTGTATGGATAATAACATTCCATTAAATGTATTCTCTATTATGGAAGAAGGCAATATTAAACGTGCCGTTATGGGCGAAAAAATTGGTACATTAATTACTAAATAATTAGAGGTGTAAATGTATGAGTGAGATAATTCAAGATACAAAATCTAGAATGAAAAAATCAATTGAAAATTTATCACGTGAATTAGCTAATATTAGTGCGGGTAGAGCGAATTCTAATTTATTAAACGGAGTAAATGTTGATTATTATGGTGCGCCAACACCAGTTCAACAGTTAGCGAGTATAAACGTGCCTGAAGCACGCTTACTTGTCATTTCTCCATATGATAAATCATCTGTAGCTGATATTGAAAAAGCGATTATTGCTGCTAACCTAGGTGTGAACCCTACTAGTGACGGTGAAGTTATTCGTATCACTGTTCCTGCTTTAACTGAAGAACGCCGTAAAGAATTAGTTAAAAATGTTAAAAAAATCGGTGAAGATTCAAAAGTTTCAATCCGTAATATTCGTCGTGATATCAATGATCAATTGAAAAAAGACGAAAAAAATGGAGACATTACTGAAGATGATTTAAGAAGCCAAACAGAAGATGTTCAAAAAGTAACAGACAATTCAATTAAAGAAATTGATAATTTAGTTGATGAAAAAGAAAAAGATATTATGTCTGTTTAATATTTCATCATATTCTTCTATGACAAGATTATAAATTGTTTTAGTCTAAACTGTGCCAAGTCAGACTTTGGTACAGTTTTTTAATTTGCTTATTCAATGCCATTATTTAGTATGATAAAATGATAGATGATTTCTTAAATAACCTATATAATATAACAGAAATGATCAGGCTCGGAGGAAAGACCATGTTTAGAAAGCTAATAAAAAGAAATAAGACTAAAATCAATCAAAATGATGATTTAGATATACATAATTTACCTGAACATATAGCAATTATCATGGACGGAAATGGTCGTTGGGCAAAAAAGCGTAAAATGCCTAGAATTAAAGGTCACTATGAAGGTATGCAAACCATAAAAAAAGTGACACGTGAAGCAAGTCATTTAGGTATTAAATATTTAACTTTATACGCTTTTTCAACGGAAAATTGGTCAAGACCTGAAAGTGAAGTTAATTATATCATGAATTTACCTGTGAATTTTTTAAAAACATTTCTACCAGAACTTGTAGAGAAAAATGTTAAGATAGAAACTATTGGTTTTTTAGATGCAATACCCCAATCAACAATTGAGGCGATTAATTATGCTAAAGAAAAAACCAAAAATAATACAGGATTGAAATTAGTATTTGCCATTAATTATGGTGGACGAGCTGAACTTGTTCAAAGTATGAAATCAATTTATGATGAACTTCAACGTAATGGTCAAAACAGTGATGATATTGATGAATTGATGATTTCCAAACATTTAATGACCCATCCATATCCAGATCCAGATTTATTAATACGTACATCTGGAGAACAACGCCTTAGTAACTTCTTAATTTGGCAGGCTTCGTATAGTGAATTTATTTTTAATGAGAAGTTATGGCCAGACTTTGATGGTGAAGAATTAAAACAATGTATAAAAATATATCAATCTCGCCAAAGACGTTTTGGAGGATTAAGTGAGGAGTAATTTATGAAAGTAAGAACATTGACCGCGATTATAGCATTGCTTATTTTTCTACCTATATTATTAAAAGGTGGAACTATTTTAATGCTTTTTGCTTATTTGCTGGCGCTCATTGCTTTAAAAGAATTGTTAAATATGAATATGATTAAATTTTTATCAATTCCAGGTATTTTCAGTGCTATAGCGCTTATTATTATTATGCTTCCTCAGTCTTCCGGAGATTGGGTGAGTGATGTTCAATTAAAAAGTTTAATTGCAATGAGCTTCATACTATTAAGTTATACTGTACTTTCGAAAAACAGATTTAGCTTTATGGACGCTGCATTTTGTTTAATGTCTGTAGCATACGTTGGAATAGGATTTATGTATTTTTATGCTACACGTTCTTATGGTTTACATTATATACTTTTTGCATTTTTAATCGTATGGTTAACAGATACTGGCGCATATATATTTGGACGATTAATGGGAAAACACAAACTATGGCCAGTTATTAGTCCAAACAAAACGATTGAAGGTTTTATTGGAGGACTCATTTGTAGTTTAATTGTTCCACTTGTAATGATGTTTTTTGTAGATTTTCATCTAAATATTTGGCTGTTATTATTAATTACAATTATTTTAAGTGTATTTGGTCAATTAGGTGACTTAGTAGAATCTGGTTTTAAACGTCATTTTGGTGTTAAAGATTCAGGCAGAATCTTGCCAGGACATGGCGGTATTTTAGATAGATTTGATAGCTTTATGTTTGTTTTACCACTGTTAAACATTCTATTACTACAAATGTAATAAAAAATTAACGTTTTATTTATTTATGAAAAGCATATAATGATATAATTGAGGAGTTATTGAGTTCACATTTGATTAATATTATACAATCGTGTACTTTATAGCTCTTTTTTTAAAACTGTTTTTTTATACTAGAAATTATTATAAAATTTAAAATCTAAAATCTTATAATCTAGATAATTTAAATATTAAAATTAATTGAGGTGTTGTAAGTGAGTTATTTAATCACAATCGTCTCATTTATTATCGTATTTGGTGTACTCGTTACAGTACATGAATATGGACATATGTTTTTTGCAAAACGTGCAGGTATTATGTGTCCAGAATTTGCGATTGGAATGGGACCCAAAATTTTCAGTTTCCGTAAAGATGAAACGTTATATACAATACGTTTACTTCCAGTTGGTGGATATGTAAGAATGGCAGGAGATGGATTAGAAGAACCACCCGTTCAGCCAGGAATGAATGTTAAAATAAAACTAAATGAACAAGATGAAATTACACATATTATTTTAGATGATCAACATAAATTCCAAAAAATTGAAGCGATTGAAGTTAAACGATGTGATTTTAAAGATGATTTATATATTGAAGGTATTACAGCATATGATAATGAAAGACATCATTTTAATATTGCTAAAAAAGCTTACTTTGTTGAAAATGGTAGTTTAATTCAAATTGCACCAAGGCATCGTCAATTTACACATAAAAAACCATTACCTAAGTTTTTAACTTTATTTGCGGGCCCATTATTTAACTTTATTTTAGCTCTCGTACTATTTATTGGCTTAGCTTATTATCAAGGTACGCCTACCCCTACAGTAAAACAATTAGCAGACCATTATCCAGCACAAGAAGCTGGATTAAAACCTGGAGATAAAATTGTTCAAGTTGGACACTATAAAATTAACGATTTTAGCGATATTCAAAGTGCACTTAATAAAACGAAAGACCATCAAACAACAATTAAAATTGTACGAGATGGTCACACCAAATCACTAGATGTTACACCTAAAAAACAAGTGATTAAACAGACAAAATTAAATTCTAAAACTTCTTATGTATTAGGTTTTCAACCTGCGAATGAACATTCACTATTTAAGCCATTAGCATTAGGCGTACAACAATTTTTTGATGCAAGTGTACTTATTTTTAAAGCAGTTGGAACAATGATTGGAAGTATTTTTACAGGTGGCTTTACTTTTGACATGTTAAATGGTCCAGTGGGTATTTATCACAATGTAGATTCTGTAGTAAAACAAGGTATTATTGCATTAACATACTATACGGCATTGTTGAGTGTTAACTTAGGGATTATGAACTTATTACCTATTCCAGCTTTAGATGGTGGTAGAATTTTATTTGTTATTTATGAAGCAATATTTAGAAGACCAGTAAATAAAAGAGCTGAAACTGCAATTATTGCTGTTGGAGCTATATTTGTAGTGATTATTATGGTCTTAGTCACTTGGAATGATATACAACGTTATTTCTTATAATTTAGGAGGATAAAAAATGAAACAATCGAAAGTCTTTATACCAACAATGAGAGAAGTCCCTTCTGAAGCTGAGGCTTTAAGTCATCAGTTGTTATTAAAAGCAGGTTTAATTAAACAAAGCACAAGTGGTATTTATAGTTATTTACCCTTAGCAACACGTGTACTAAATCATATTTCTAAAATCATTCGTGAAGAAATGGAAAATATTGATGCAGTTGAGATTTTAATGCCAGCATTGCAGCAAGCAGAACTTTGGGAAGAGTCGGGACGTTGGGGCGCTTATGGTCCTGAATTAATGCGATTAAAAGACCGTAATGGAAGAGAATTTGCTTTAGGACCTACTCACGAAGAAGTAGTGACTTCTATCGTTAGAGACGAATTAAAGTCTTATAAACAATTACCATTAATATTATTCCAAATTCAATCTAAGTTCCGTGATGAAAAACGTCCACGTTTTGGTTTATTACGTGGAAGAGAGTTCATCATGAAAGATGCTTATTCTTTCCATGCTGATGAAGCATCATTAGATCAAACATATCAAGAGATGTACAATGCTTATAGTCGTATTTTTAAACGTGTTGGAATTAATGCGCGTCCAGTAGTAGCTGATTCAGGTGCTATTGGCGGTAATCATACACATGAATTTATGGCTTTAAGTGAAATTGGTGAAGATACGATTGTGTATAGTGAAAATAGTGATTATGCAGCAAATATTGAAAAAGCTGAAGTTAAGTATTATCCAAATGAGAAACATACAGACATTAAATCACTAGAAAAAATAGAAACGCCAAATATTAAAACAGCTCAAGAATTGGCTGACTTTTTAAATCGTCCAATTGATGAAATTGTAAAAACAATGATTTTCAAAGTGGATGGAGAATTCATGATGTTCTTAGTAAGAGGCCATCACGAGCTCAATGATGTGAAGGTGAAAGCATACTTTGAAACTGATAATGTGGAAATGGCGACTCAAGATGAAATTGTAAATTTACTTGGAGCAAATCCTGGTTCATTAGGACCTATTCATAATAAAGACATTAAAATTATTGCTGATAATTTTGTTAAAGATTTAAATAACATAGTGGTAGGTGCTAATGAAGATGGCTATCACTATATTAATGCAAATGTTGAGCGTGATTTTAATATCGATGAATACGGAGACTTTAGATTTATTTTAGAAGGTGAACCGTTAAGTGATGGTTCTGGAAATGCAAATTTTGCAGAAGGTATTGAAGTTGGACAAGTATTTAAACTGGGAACGAAATATTCTGAAGCAATGAATGCTAAATTTTTAGATAATCAAGGTAAAGCGCAACCTTTAATTATGGGTTGCTATGGTATCGGAGTGTCTAGAACATTAAGTGCGATTGTTGAGCAAAATAATGATGAAAATGGTATTATTTGGCCAAAGTCAGTCACTCCATTTGATTTACATTTAATTACAATCAATCCTAAAAAAGAAGAACAACTTGAATTAGGAGATAAATTATACTCAGAATTACAATCTAAATATGATGTACTTTATGATGATCGTAAAGAGCGTGCAGGCGTTAAATTTAATGACGCTGATTTAATTGGTTTACCGATAAGAATTGTTGTAGGTAAAAATGCAAGTGAAGGTATTGTTGAAGTTAAAGTGCGTCAAACGGGTGAAAGTGAAGAAGTTCATGTTAATGAATTAGACAATCACATTGCTTCACTCTATGAAAAACTATAGGTGCACATGAATAAAAATGGTTGGAACATTTTGTTGTTTCCAACCTCTTTTATTGTTTTTATTAGTTAAACTGTAATCATGAAAAATAAATGTGAAAGTAGTATAATATAAATCAAGTTTTTTAAAGTAAATGATAAGTTCGAAATAAGGTGGTTATTCTTTGTGGCAATGACAAGTCAGGAAAAATTTAGAGTACTTGCCGATCAAATTAAGATTTCAAATCAATTGGATAAAGAAATACTTGAAAAAGGTGAACTCACACGAATAGATGTATCAAATAAAAATAGAAGTTGGGAATTTCAAATTACGTTACCTTATTTTCTTTCAAATGAAGATTATTTAATCTTTACTCATGCAATTAAAGAAGAGTTTAAAGATATTGCACATGTGGACTGGCATTTTACAATTCAAAATACATCGAATCAAGATGAACATGTGATTAAATATTTTGGACATTGTATTGAACACACAGCTTTATCACCAAAAGTGAAGGGTCAACTTAAACAAAAACGTTTAATTATGTCAGGTAATGTTTTAAAAGTAATGACTTCAAATGATATTGAAAGAAATCATTTTGATAAAGTATGTAATGGTAGTTTAGTAAAAGCATTTCAAAAATGTGGCTTTGATATAGATAAAGTAATATTTGAAACTGATGATTCGAATAGAGATGAAGATCTTGCTTCATTAGAGGCACATATTCAAGAAGAAGATCAACAAAGTGCTAAAGAAGCTACAGAAAAAATTGAAAAAATAAAAGCTGAAAAAGCAAAACAACAAGATAATAACGGCAGTAGTGTTGAAAAATGTCAAATAGGAAAGCCAATTCACGTTGAAAATATTAAACCTATTGAAACAATTATTGAAGAAGAATTTAAAGTAGCCATTGAAGGGGTTATCTTTGATATTAACATTAAAGAACTAAAAAGTGGACGTCACATTGTTGAACTTAAAGTGACAGACTATACAGATTCTTTAGTATTAAAAATGTTTACTAGAAAAAATAAGGATGATTTAAATCACTTTAAAGCCTTAAGTGTAGGTAAATGGGTACGTGCACAAGGTCGTATAGAAGAAGATACGTTTGTACGTGATTTAGTCATGATGATGTCAGATATTGAAGAAATCAAAAAGACACCTAAACAAGATAAAGCAGAAGAGAAACGTGTCGAATTTCATTTACATTCATCAATGAGTCAAATGGATGGTATTCCAAACATCAGTGCGTACGTTAATCAGGCTGCAGCATGGGGACATAAAGCAATAGCTGTTACTGATCATAATGTGGTTCAAGCTTTTCCTGATGCTCATAGTGCAGCGGAAAAAAATGGAATTAAAATGATTTACGGGATGGAAGGCATGTTAGTCGATGATGGTGTGCCTATTGCCTATAAACCTACTGATAGAAATTTAAAAGAAGCTACATATGTAGTGTTTGACGTCGAAACAACAGGTTTATCTAATCAATATGATCAAATTATCGAACTTGCTGCTGTCAAAGTTAAAGACGGCGAAATTATAGATAAATTTGAAAGATTTAGTAATCCACATGAAAAATTATCAGAAACAATAATTAATCTGACACACATTACAGATGACATGCTAGTGGATGCACCAGAAATTGAAGAAGTACTAACAGAATTTAAGGAATGGGTAGGAGATGCCATTTTTGTAGCGCATAATGCTTCATTCGATATGGGCTTTATTGATACAGGGTACGAACGATTAGGTTTCGGTCCATCAACTAATGGAGTGATTGATACTCTTGAATTATCACGTACCATTAACACTGAATATGGTAAACATGGATTAAATTTCTTAGCTAAAAAATATGGCGTTGAACTTACTCAACACCATAGAGCGATTTATGATACTGAAGCAACAGCTTATATTTTCATTAAAATGGTTCAACAGATGAAAGAACTAGGTGTGACTAATCATAAAGATATTAATAAAAAATTATCAAATGAAGATGCCTATAAACGTGCACGACCAACCCATGTCACACTCATAGTTCAAAATCAAGATGGACTCAAGAATTTATTTAAAATCGTAAGTGCTTCTTTAGTAAAATATTATTATAGAACACCTAGAATTCCACGATCATTATTAAATGAATATCGAGAAGGCATTCTAGTAGGTACAGCTTGTGATGAAGGGGAATTATTTACAGCTGTGATGCAACGTGATCAATCTGAAGTTGAAAAAATAGCAAAGTATTATGATTTTATAGAAGTACAACCACCTAAACTTTATCAAGATTTAATTGATCGTGAATTAATTCGTGATACTGAAACATTGTATGAAATATATGATCGTATTTTAAAAGCAGGAGAAAGTACAGGAATACCTGTGATAGCTACTGGTAATGCTCATTACTTATTTGAGCATGATGCTATTGCTCGTAAAATTTTAATTGCATCACAACCAGGTAATCCATTAAATCGTTCCACACTTCCAGAAGCACATTTTAGAACAACAGATGAAATGTTAGATGAATTTCATTTTTTAGGAGAAGATAAAGCCTATGATATTGTTGTTAAAAATACGAATGAATTAGCAGACCGAATTGAGAAAGTAATTCCAATTAAAGATCAATTATTTACGCCACGTATGGAGGGCGCTAACGAAGAAATACGTGAATTAAGCTATACAAATGCGAAAAAATTGTATGGTGATGACTTACCGCAAATTGTCATTGATCGTCTCGAAAAAGAATTAGATAGTATTATTGGTAATGGCTTTTCAGTTATCTATCTCATATCACAACGGTTAGTTAAAAAGTCATTAGATGATGGATATTTGGTAGGGTCACGTGGTTCTGTAGGTTCGAGCTTTGTTGCAACGATGACAGAGATAACAGAAGTGAATCCGCTCCCTCCACACTATATATGTCCACATTGTAAGACGAGTGAATTTTTTGATGATGGGTCGGTAGGTTCAGGATTCGACTTACCTGATAAAACATGTGAAACATGTGGTGGCGAATTAATTAAAGAAGGTCAAGATATTCCATTTGAGACTTTCTTAGGATTTAAAGGAGATAAAGTACCAGATATTGACTTGAACTTTAGTGGTGAATATCAACCGCATGCCCATAACTATACGAAAGTACTTTTTGGAGAAGATAAAGTATTCCGAGCAGGTACAATTGGTACAGTGGCTGAAAAAACGGCATTTGGCTTCGTTAAAGGATATCTAAATGATCAAGGTATTCATAAACGTGGTGCGGAAATCGATAGACTTGTCAAAGGATGTACAGGTGTTAAACGTACAACTGGACAGCATCCAGGAGGAATTATTGTAGTTCCTGATTATATGGATATTTATGATTTTACACCGATACAATATCCAGCAGATGATCAAAGTGCATCTTGGATGACCACACACTTTGATTTCCACTCTATTCATGATAATGTGTTAAAACTCGATATACTTGGACACGATGATCCTACAATGATACGGATGTTACAGGATTTATCGGGTATCGATCCTAAAACGATTCCTGTTGATGATAAGGAGACAATGCAAATATTTAGTAGTCCGGCTTCTTTAGGTGTAACAGAAGAGGATATTTTATGTAAGACAGGCACATTTGGTGTACCTGAATTTGGTACAGGTTTCGTTCGTCAAATGTTAGAAGACACTAAGCCAACAACATTTTCTGAACTTGTACAAATTTCAGGTTTATCACATGGTACCGATGTGTGGCTTGGTAATGCACAAGAGTTAATTCGCTCAGGCATCTGCGATTTATCCAGTGTAATTGGTTGTCGTGACGATATTATGGTATATCTTATGTATGCTGGGCTTGAACCATCAATGGCCTTCAAAACAATGGAGTCTGTGCGTAAAGGTAAAGGACTTACGGATGAAATGATAGATGCGATGAAAGCGAATGATGTACCTGATTGGTATTTAGATTCATGCTTAAAAATTAAATACATGTTCCCTAAAGCTCACGCAGCTGCTTACGTACTTATGGCTGTACGTATTGCATACTTTAAAGTGCATCATCCGTTATACTATTATGCAGCATATTTTACAATTCGTGCATCAGACTTTGATTTAATTACAATGATTAAAGATAAAGAAAGTATTAAGAACACAGTTAAAGATATGTATTCTCGTTATATGGATTTAGGAAAAAAAGAAAAAGATGTATTAACAGTATTAGAAATAATGAATGAAATGGCACATCGTGGATTTAAAATGCAGCCGATTAGCTTAGAAAAAAGTCAAGCTTTTGATTTCATTATTGAAGATGATACATTGATCCCACCATTTATTGCTGTGCCAGGATTAGGTGAAAACGTAGCTAAACGTATTGTTGAGGCACGTGAAGACGGTCCATTTTTATCCAAAGAAGACCTTAATAAAAAAGCAGGTTTATCTCAAAAAATTATTGAATACCTTGATGATTTGGGTTCATTACCAGATTTACCAGATAAAGCACAATTGTCCATTTTTGATATGTAAATGGACAACTTAGAAGTATTAATAGTAGCTTCATTTGTTTAAGCATATAAAGTATGTTATAATTAGTTTGTGTAAAAATTTAGACTCAGGCAGAAAGAGTGGGCATATACCCGCTCTTTTCTATTTGCCAAAAAAGGAGGCCTGTATGAGTAAAATTACTGAAGAAGTAGAAACTATCATTACTCCCATTTTAGATGATTTAAACTTTGAATTAGTTGATGTTGAATATGCAAAAGAAGGCAAAGATCGTTTTTTGAGAATCTCTATTGATAAAGAAGGTGGCGTGGATTTAAATGATTGTACGCTTGCTTCTGAAAAAATAAGTGAAGCAATGGATCAAAATGATCCTATTCCTGAAATGTATTATCTTGATGTAGCTTCACCTGGAGCTGAACGTCCACTAAAAAAAGAAAAAGATTATCAAAATGCGATAGAGCAACCTATATTTGTATCTCTTTATGCGCCAATTGAAGGTGATAAAGAATGGTTAGGCATTCTGAAGTCTGTCGATGATGACACAATAACTATGGAAGTTAAAGAAAAAGCAAAGAAAAAAACAATTGAGATACCAAGAAATAAAATTGCAAAAGCACGTCACGCTGTAATGATTTAACGTGATGAGGAGGAATAATTGTGGCAAGTAATGAATTATTATTAGCAACTGAATACTTAGAAAAGGAAAAGAAAATTCCAAGAGAAGTTTTGATTGATGCAATTGAAGCAGCTTTAATTACTGCATATAAGAAAAATTATGATAGTGCTAGAAACGTCCGTGTAGAATTAAATATGGATGAAGGCACATTTAAAGTCATCGCACGTAAAGAAGTTGTAGAAGAAGTATTTGATGATCGTGAAGAAGTTGATTTAAGCACAGCTTTAGTTAAAAATCCTGCTTATGAAATAGGTGATATTTACGAAGAAGATGTCACACCTAAAGACTTTGGTCGTGTGGGCGCACAGGCTGCTAAACAAGCAGTAATGCAACGTCTAAGAGATGCTGAAAGAGAAATTTTATACTCTGAGTTTATTGATAAAGAAGAAGATATTTTAACAGGTGTGATTGATCGTGTTGATCATCGATATGTGTATGTTAATTTAGGTAGAATCGAAGCGGTTTTATCTGAAGCTGAAAGAAGTCCTAATGAGACATACATTCCAAATGAAAGAATTAAAGTCTATGTTAATAAAGTAGAGCAAACAACAAAAGGTCCACAAATTTATGTGTCAAGAAGTCATCCGGGTTTATTAAAACGTTTATTTGAACAAGAAGTTCCAGAAATTTATGATGGAACTGTTATTGTGAAATCAGTTGCACGTGAAGCAGGAGATCGTTCTAAAATTAGTGTATACTCTGAAAATCCAGATATAGATGCAGTGGGAGCTTGTGTAGGTGCAAAAGGTTCACGTGTTGAAGCGGTTGTTGAAGAATTAGGTGGAGAAAAAATCGATATTGTTCAATGGGATGAAGATCCAAACGTTTTTGTACGTAATGCTTTAAGCCCATCACAAGTTTTAGAAGTTATTGTTGATGAAGATAACCAATCTACTGTAGTGGTAGTACCTGATTATCAATTATCATTAGCTATTGGTAAACGTGGACAAAATGCGCGCTTAGCTGCCAAACTTACAGGATGGAAAATTGATATTAAATCTGAAACAGATGCTCGCGAAGCAGGGATTTATCCTGTAATTGAATCTGAAGAAAAAGCTGATGAAATAGTATTTTCTGAAGATAAAGATATTGAAATTGATGACATAAATTTAGAAGAAACAAACTTAACAACAGCTGAATTATCAGCGGAAGTTGATGAAACTTCAAATGAAGCACAAGACGCTTCAGATAATAAAGAAGAACATTAATACGTTTAAGCATATGGGGTGAGTAGTAAATGAAGAAGAAGAAAATTCCAATGCGCAAATGCATCATCACGAATGAAATGCGTCCTAAAAAAGACATGATTCGAGTAGTAATTAATAAAGAAGGCGAAATTTTCGCTGATGGTACTGGAAAACAACAAGGTAGAGGTGCATATGTTTCAAAAGATGTTAAAAGCGTAGAAGATGCTCAAAAAAATGGTGTACTCGAGAAGTACTTTAATGAAAGTCCTGAAAAATTAGATCCTGTATATAAAGAAGTAATTCGATTAATTTATAGAGAAGAGATTCCTAAATGATAAAAGAACAGATATTTAATTTTTTAGGCTTAGCGATGAGAGCTAGAAAAGTTAAAGTTGGAGAATCAGTACTCATATCTGAGATAAAAAAACGTAATATTAAACTTGTGATTTTATCTACTGATGCTTCAGATAACGCTAAAAAGAATATAAAGAATAAATGTGACACATATCATGTTCCGTTTAGAGTTTTCGGTACGAGAGTAGAATTAGGACAATCATTGGGCAAAGAAGAACGTGTAAATGTTGGCGTGACAGATTCAGGTTTTGCTAAAAAACTTATGTCGATGATTGATGAATATTGTAAGGAGTGATTATATGAGTAAAAAGAGAATTTACGAATATGCGAAAGAATTAAATGTTAAAAGTAAAGAGATTATAGATGAGTTAAAGAAAATGGACGTTGAAGTATCCAATCACATGCAAGCATTAGAAGATGACCAAATTAAGATGCTTGATAAAAAGTTCAAATCATCACAAAATGAAGAAAATAAAAAACAAAACACTCAAAATAATCACCAAAAACAACAAAGTAAAAAAGATAATAATCAAAACAAATCTAATTCAAAGAAAAAAAACAATAAAAATAGCAAAAACAATAAAAACAACAAAAATAATAATAAAGGTAAGAATAACAAATCTGCTGCTGAACCTAAAGAAATGCCTTCAAAAATCACGTATGAGGAAGGTATTACAGTAGGAGAACTTGCTGATAAATTAAATATCGAATCATCTGGCATTATTAAAAAATTATTCTTGTTAGGTATTGTTGCTAATATTAACCAATCATTAGATGAAGAAACATTAGAACTTATCGCAGATGATTATGGTGTTGAAATTGAAAAAGAAGTTGTTGTTAATGAAGAAGACCTAACAACTTATTTTGATGATGAAGAAGACGATCCAGATGCAATTGAACGACCAGCAGTTGTAACAATTATGGGACACGTTGACCATGGTAAAACAACATTACTAGACTCAATTAGAAATACTAAAGTTACAGCAGGAGAAGCAGGCGGTATCACACAACACATTGGTGCATATCAAATTGAAAATAATGGTAAAAAAATTACTTTCTTAGATACACCTGGACATGCAGCTTTCACAACAATGCGTGCACGTGGTGCTCAAGTAACAGATATCACTATTTTAGTAGTAGCAGCAGATGATGGCGTTATGCCTCAAACAATTGAAGCAATTAACCATGCTAAAGAAGCGGATGTACCAACAATTGTTGCGGTCAACAAAGTTGATAAACCAACTGCAAATCCAGACCGAGTGATGCAAGAGTTAACTGAATATGGTTTAATTCCAGAAGATTGGGGTGGCGACACAATCTTTGTACCACTTTCAGCATTAAATGGTGATGGTATTGATGACTTATTAGAAATGATTGGTTTAGTTGCCGAAGTACAAGAATTAAAAGCTAATCCTGATAAGCAAGCAGTAGGTACTGTTATTGAAGCAGAATTAGACAAATCACGTGGACCAGCTGCGTCATTATTAGTTCAAAATGGTACGTTGCATGTAGGTGATTCAATTGTAGTTGGTAATACGTATGGTCGCGTAAGAGCTATGGTAAATGATTTGGGTCAAAGAATTAAAACAGCTGGGCCTTCTACACCGGTTGAAATTACTGGTATTAACGATGTACCTCAAGCAGGTGACCGCTTCGTTATTTTCAAAGATGAAAAACAAGCGCGTCGTATTGGTGAAGCTCGTCATGAAGCAAGTGTGATTCAACAACGTCAAGAAAGCAAAAATGTTTCATTAGACAATTTATTCGAACAAATGAAACAAGGAGAAATGAAAGATCTTAATGTCATTATTAAAGGTGATGTACAAGGTTCTGTAGAAGCTTTAGCTGCATCTCTTATGAAAATTGATGTTGAAGGCGTAAATGTTCGTATTATTCATACAGCTGTAGGAGCAATCAATGAATCAGATGTTACATTAGCTAATGCCTCAAATGGTATTATTGTTGGATTTAACGTACGTCCTGATGCAGGTGCGAAACGTGCAGCAGAAGCTGAAAATGTTGATATGCGTCTTCATAGAGTCATCTATAATGTTATAGAAGAAATTGAATCAGCGATGAAAGGTCTATTAGATCCTGAATTTGAAGAACAAGTTATCGGACAGGCTGAAGTACGTCAAACATTCAAAGTTTCAAAAGTTGGAACCATTGCTGGTAGTTACGTAACTGAAGGTAAAATCACTCGTAACGCAGGCGTACGTGTCATTCGTGATGGTATTGTTCAATTCGAAGGTGAACTTGATACGTTAAAACGATTTAAAGATGACGCTAAAGAAGTATCACAAGGTTACGAATGTGGTATTACAATTGCAAACTTTAATGACATTAAAGAAGGCGACATTATTGAAGCATTCGAAATGGTAGAAATTGAAAGATAACTAATTTGTAAGAGGCTAAAGTGTATATGATATAGGTAGGCACTTTAGCATTCTCTTCTAATCATATGTTAAATAATAAAGAGGTGACATATCCATGAGTAATATGAGAGCTGAACGTGTTGGCGAACAAATGAAAAAAGAAGTTATGGATATCATTAATAATAAAGTAAAAGATCCAAGAGTAGGATTTATTACTATTACTGACGTTGAATTAACAAATGATTTATCACAAGCCAAAGTTTTCTTAACAGTGCTTGGCAATAAGAAGGAAGTTAATGATACGTTTAAAGCTTTAGATAAAGCAAAAGGATTCATTAAATCTGAGCTAGGTTCAAGAATGAGATTACGTATAGTACCAGAGTTATTCTTTGAATATGATGAATCAATTGAATACGGTAATAAAATTGAAAAAATGATTCAAGATTTACACAAACAAGATAAATAATACTTTATCATTGTTATTAATCAGTGACATTCAATCAAATAACTTCAGAAAAAGAAGTTTAGATGCAACATATAATGGGGGTAGGACGATAACATTTACATGAATTCAGTCCTACTCCTTTTTATATGATTAATACTGATAAAATATGGATAAGACATTAAATGATTTAATAATACATAGTGAGACATAATAAACTAAAGGGTGTGAAAAAATGTACAACGGTATATTACCAGTGTATAAAGAACGTGGTTTGACCAGTCATGATGTTGTATTTAAACTTAGAAAAATCTTAAAAACTAAAAAGATAGGTCATACTGGAACATTAGATCCTGAAGTTTCAGGTGTACTACCTATCTGTATAGGGACAGCAACTAAGGTGAGCGACTATGTCATGGATATGGGAAAATCTTATCAAGCAACCATTACATTAGGTGAAAGTACGACAACTGAAGATCAAACTGGAGAAGTAATAGAAAAAGTAAATATATCATCGAATACGATTACTTCTATAGAAGTTGATCGTGTTTTAGAAGAATTTAAAGGAGTAATAGAGCAGATTCCTCCAATGTATTCCTCTGTAAAAGTAAATGGAAAAAAATTATATGAATATGCTAGAAAAGGAGAAACTATTGAACGGCCAAAACGACAAGTTAAAATTGATGAAATTGAACGAATATCTGATTTAACATTTATAGAACAAACATGTCATTTTGATATAAAAGTAACGTGTGGAAAAGGTACCTATATCAGAACGTTAGCAACAGATATTGGCAAAGCTTTAGGCTATCCTGCTCATATGTCGTTGTTAACTCGTATAAATTCGGGTGGATTTAATATAAATGAAAGTTTATCACTTGAAAAAATTTCTGAATTACATGAGCATGAAACATTACAACATTATCTATTTCCTATAGAATATGGTTTGAAAAGTTTACAACATGTAGTCATTGATGATGACACTTTAAAGTATAGAATCTTAAATGGTCAAAAACTCCTAAAAAAAGATTTTACTCTATCATTAGAAAAGCAATTTGTGTTTATTGATAAGATAAGTGAAAAAGCATTAGCCATTTATGAACATCATCCTGACAAAATTAACGAAATAAAACCTAAAAAAGTATTTAATTAAAGGAGCCTTTGATTGATATGAAAGTGATAGAAATAACACATCCAATACAAAATGAACAACTCATAAAAGAAGATGTTGCAATGGCATTTGGTTTTTTTGATGGTATGCATCGTGGTCACAGTAAAGTATTTGAAGCATTAGATATACGTGCAAAAGAAAAAAATTTAAAAAAGGCAGTAACAACATTTGATCCGCATCCATCAGTAGTATTAAATCCTGAACGTAAACGTACAGATTACTTAACGCCACTATCTGATAAATTAGAAATGATAGAACAGCATGATATTGATTATTGTATTGTTATCAATTTCTCATCACGTTTCGCTAACGTCACAGCTGAAGAGTTTATCAAAGACTATATTATTAATAATCATGTTAAAGAAGTTGTTGCTGGATTTGATTTTACATTTGGTAAATTTGGTAAAGGAAATATGGCCGTGTTAAATGAAATAGATGAATTTAATACTACAATAGTCGGTAAATTAGATTTAGATTCTGAAAAAATTTCAACAACATCAATTAGACAAGCGTTACATGAAGGCAATCTACAAAAAGCTAATGATGAATTAGGGTATTTATATCGAATTAAAGGCACAGTTGTTCAAGGAGAAAAAAGAGGTCGAACAATCGGTTTTCCAACAGCTAATGTCCAACCTAGCGATGATTATGTCCTTCCTAAAAAAGGGGTATATGCGGTAAGTATTGAAATAGGTGCCGAACACAAAATATATCGTGGGGTAGCTAACGTAGGTGTTAAGCCGACATTTCACGATCCATCTAAAGCAGAAGTGGTGATAGAAGTAAATATTTTTGATTTTGAAGAAAATATTTATGGAGAACGTGTAATCGTATATTGGCACCATTATTTAAGACCAGAGGTAAAATTTGATGGTATAGATGCTTTAGTAAGTCAAATGAATGACGATAAAGAACGTGCAAAATATCTTTTAGCAGTTGATTTTGGTGATGATGTATCGTATAATATCTAAAGTTGAGTTTTCGAAAAACTTATTACTATTGAATCCTTTATCTTGGCAGGTTGAAACTCCGACGCCTTGCTCAGATTAAGGTGTAAACAAAAATTAGGAGGAATTTAATTATGGCTATTACTCAAGAACGTAAAAATGAAATTATTAAAGAATATCGTGTACACGAAACAGATACTGGTTCACCAGAAGTACAAATCGCTGTTTTAACTGCAGAAATCTCTGCATTAAACGAACACTTACGTGAACACAAAAAAGATCACCATTCACGTCGTGGATTATTAAAAATGGTTGGTCGTCGTAGACACTTATTAAACTACTTACGTAGTAAAGATATTCAACGTTACCGTGAATTAATTAAATCATTAGGTATTCGTCGTTAATTTTAAATATATTGAAGGGAAAGCACCATTTAGATTGGTACTTTCCTTTTTTTGTATTTTTATCATAAACACTAATATAAAAATATATAAATAAATGATATGATGTAAGTATTAGATTTCAGAGAGGAGATTCATAATGTCTCAAGAAAAGAAAGTGTTCAAAACTGAATGGGCTGGAAGATCGTTAACGATTGAGACAGGTCAATTAGCGAAACAAGCTAATGGTGCAGTTTTAGTACGTTATGGTGATACTGTTGTATTATCTACAGCAGTTGCTTCTAAAGAGCCACGTGATGGTGATTTTTTCCCCTTAACAGTTAACTATGAAGAAAAAATGTATGCGGCTGGTAAAATTCCAGGTGGATTTAAAAAACGCGAAGGTCGTCCTGGAGATGAAGCGACACTTACTGCACGTTTAATTGATAGACCAATTAGACCATTATTCCCTAAAGGTTATCGACATGACGTTCAAATTATGAATACTGTATTAAGTGCGGATCCAGACTGCTCCCCAGAAATGGCAGCAATGATTGGATCGTCAATGGCATTGAGCGTGTCTGATATTCCATTCCAAGGACCAATTGCCGGTGTAAATGTAGGATATATTGATGGAAAATACGTGATTAATCCAACACTTGAACAAAAAGAAGTATCTCGTTTAGATTTAGAAGTTGCTGGTCATAAAGATGCTGTAAATATGGTTGAAGCAGGTGCGAGTGAAATTACAGAACAAGAAATGCTTGAAGCGATTTTCTTTGGTCATGAAGAGATAAAACGCTTAGTTGCTTTCCAAGAAGAAGTTGTTGAGCATATTCAACCTGTAAAAAAAGAATTTATTCCTGTTGAACGTGATGAAGAATTAGTACAACGAGTAAAATCTTTAACGGAAGAAAAAGGATTAAAAGAAACTGTATTAACATTTGACAAACAACAACGTGATGAAAATTTAGATGCACTTAAAGCAGAAATCGCTACTGAATTTGTAGACGAAGCGGATCCAGAAAATGAGTTGCTTATCGATGAAGTATATGCGATTTTAAATGATTTAGTAAAAGAAGAAGTTCGTCGATTAATTGCAGATGAAAAAATTAGACCTGATGGACGTAAACCAGATGAAATTCGTCCGCTTGAATCAGAAGTTGGTTTATTACCACGTGCACATGGTTCTGGATTGTTTACCCGTGGACAAACTCAAGCATTATCTGTACTTACTTTAGGAGCATTAGGAGACTACCAACTTATTGATGGATTAGGACCTGAAATTGAAAAACGTTTTATGCACCACTATAATTTCCCTAATTTCTCAGTAGGTGAAACGGGTCCAGTGAGAGCGCCAGGTCGTCGTGAAATTGGTCATGGTGCACTAGGTGAAAGAGCGCTTAGATATATCATTCCTGACACTACAGAGTTCCCTTACACAATTCGTATTGTGAGTGAAGTATTAGAGTCAAATGGATCATCTTCACAAGCTTCAATTTGTGGATCAACATTAGCGTTAATGGATGCTGGTGTGCCTATTAAAGCTCCAGTAGCTGGTATTGCTATGGGTCTTGTCACTCGTGAAGATAGTTATACAATTTTAACTGATATTCAAGGTATGGAAGATGCTTTAGGTGATATGGACTTCAAAGTTGCTGGAACTAAAGAGGGAATTACTGCGATTCAAATGGATATCAAAATTGATGGTTTAACACGTGAAGTGATTGAAGAAGCTCTTGAACAAGCTCGTCAAGGTCGTTTAGCGATTATGGATCATATGTTACAAACAATCGATCAACCACGTAGTGAATTAAGTGCATATGCACCTAAGGTAGAAATTATGCATATCAAACCTGAAAAAATTCGTGATGTCATTGGCCCAGGTGGTAAAAAAATTAATGAAATTATTGACGAAACTGGCGTTAAGTTAGATATTGAACAAGATGGCACTATCTTTATTGGCGCTGTTGATCAAGAAATGATAAATAGAGCTCGAGAAATTATTAATGAAATTACACGCGAAGCTGAAGTTGGCCAAGTATACCATGCGAAAGTTAAGCGTATTGAAAAATATGGTGCTTTTGTAGAATTATTCCCAGGTAAAGATGCTTTATTACACATTTCTCAAATTTCTAAAGATAGAATAAATAAAGTTGAAGACGTTTTAAAAATCGGTGATACAATTGAAGTTAAAATTACAGAAATTGATAAACAAGGCCGTGTAAATGCGTCTCATAAAGTTTTAGATGAATAAGTGAATGAAGTTAAGGTTAGGACAAAATGAAGTCCTAACCTTCTTTATATATATAAAGAATGATTTTATGAAAGTATATATTTTTTTATTAAAGGTCTTTTACTCCTTAGTTACAACACACTTTAATAGTGTACATCCTTCGTAAATTAAATTATAATAAATTATGAGTTTATATGGACGGGAATTAATTATAGGAGGTAACATTTTGAGTTTAGTAAAGAAAAAGAATGACGATATTCGCATTATTCCACTTGGGGGCGTAGGCGAAATCGCTAAAAATATGTATATCGTCGAAGTAGACGATGAGATGTTTATGTTAGATGCAGGATTAATGTTTCCTGAAGATGAAATGTTAGGAGTAGATATTGTTATTCCTGACATCCAATATGTAGTAGAAAACAAAGATAAATTAAAAGGGATATTTTTAAGTCATGGTCATGAACATGCAATTGGTGCAGTGAGTTATATTTTAGAGCAAGTTGATGCACCAATTTATGGTTCAAAACTTACTTTAGCTTTAGTTAAAGAAAGTATCAAAGAAAGAAATATAAAGAAAAAAGTACGATATTATACTGTAAATCATGATTCAGTGATGAGATTTAAAAACGTCAATATTACTTTCTTTAATACATCACATAGTATTCCAGATAGTTTAGGTATCTGTATTCATACTTCACACGGTTCAATTGTATATACAGGTGAATTTAAATTTGACCAAAGTTTACAAGGGCATTATGCTCCTGATATGAAACGCATGGCTGAAATTGGAGAAGAAGGTGTTTTTGCTTTGATTAGTGATTCAACTGAAGCAGAAAAACCTGGTTATAATACTCCAGAAAATGTCATAGAATCGCATATTTATGATGCATTTGCTAAAGTAAAAGGTCGTTTAATTGTTTCATGCTATGCATCGAATTTTATTAGAATTCAACAAGTATTAAATGTTGCTAGTAAATTAAATCGTAAAGTATCTTTCTTAGGAAAATCTCTTGAAAGTTCATTTAATACTGCACGCAAAATGGGATATTTTGATATTCCTAAAGATTTATTGCTTCCAATCAATGAAGTTGAAAACTATCCTAAAAATGAAGTCGTTATTATAGCAACAGGTATGGAAGGCGAACCTATTGAAGCGTTGAGTCAAATGGCCCAACATAAACATAAGATTTTAAATATTGAAGAAGGCGATTCAGTTTATTTAGCCATCACTGCTTCAGCAAATATGGAAGTTATTATAGCCAATACGTTAAATGAACTTGTTCGAGCAGGTGCACATATTATTCCAAATAATAAAAAAATTCATGCCTCTAGTCATGGTTGTATGGAAGAATTAAAAATGATGATTAATATTATGAAACCTGAATACTTTATTCCTGTTCAAGGTGAATTTAAAATGCAAATTGCGCATGCAAAATTAGCAAATGAAGCAGGCGTTGCACCTGAAAAGATTTTCCTTGTCGAAAAAGGGGATGTGATTCATTTCGATGGCTCACACATGGTATTAAATGAAAAAGTAAATTCAGGTAATATTCTCATCGATGGTATAGGTGTAGGAGACGTTGGAAATATTGTGTTAAGAGATCGTCATCTTCTTGCAGAAGATGGTATCTTTATTGCAGTAGTAACATTAGACCCTAAAAATAGACGTATAGCTGCTGGACCTGAAATTCAATCACGCGGATTCGTTTACGTACGTGAAAGTGAAGAATTAATGCAAGAAGCGGAAGATAAAGTTCGAGAAATTGTGGAAGCTGGACTACAAGAAAAACGTATAGAGTGGTCTGAAATTAAACAAAATATGCGCGACCAAATTAGCAAGCTTTTATTCGAAAGTACAAAACGTCGCCCAATGATTATTCCAGTTATTTCTGAAATTTAAAAGATATACATTTAATAAAGAGGTCGGGACAATATCACTTTTATAAAATAATTAAAAATATAAACGTTTATCATTCTTATTTATAGATTCATTGATGTATTAAATTGAAAGTATATAAAAGATAAGACATTTACCCTAACTTTTATAGTGAACTCTATAATTTTAAAAGATGATTTGACTCATTTATTTTTAATTATTTAAAAATGGGCTTAAGAGTCTATGTGATACATATTGTCTCAACCTCTTTCATACTTTTAACTCTAAAACATAACTTACATTTTTTTATATTTTTGAAAATGTCATTATTATAATTAAAAATAAAAGAAGGTGTAACATTTGCCACGAACTAAGAAAAAAACAACGACTAGAAAAACCAATTCAAAGTCGAAAACGAAAGCACGCCAAACTAAAAAGAAAAAGCAACAAAAAACAGATAGTTCTGTAAGGTATATTATTGCTATTGTAATTGTGATTATATCTATTTTAGGAATATTTCAATTAGGGCTTTTTGGTAGAATGATTGATAGCTTTTTCAATTATTTATTTGGCGCAAGTCGTTACCTTACATATATTTTAGTAAGTTTAATTACGATTTATATTGCAATGCAAAGACATTTTCCAAAAACACGTCGTACATTCGGTCTCATTTTATTACAATTTGTATTACTGATTGTTTCTCAACTCATTTATTATTTTTCTAAAGGAGAAGTTGCGAAAAGAGAACCGGTATTGTCTTACGTTTATAAATCTTATGAACATACTCATTTTCCAAATTTCGGTGGAGGTATTATTGGCTTTTATTTATTAAAATTATTTGTACCTTTAATCTCTATTGCTGGGATTATCATTGTGACTTTGATTTTACTGATATCAAGTTTTATCTTATTACTAAAATTACATCATAGAGATGTGGCGAGAAACACAATTGATTATTTTAAACGTTCTACTCAGAGTGCCTCATCTACTTTAAAAGAAAAAAGAGAAGCAAATAAAATTAGAAGAGAAGAACGATTACGTGAAAAAGAAGAACAGCGTCAAGCATTGGCACACCAAAGAGAATTAGAAGAACAACAAAGGAAAGATGAAGTCATGAAAGATGTGAGTGACTTCCCAGAAGTGAAACAGCAACATGAAGATATTCCTATATATAGCCATCATGCAGCAACGGATGAAGAAAAAGTACGACCTAAACGTAAAAAACGTCAATTTGACATGGACCATCAAGATAAAGAACCTACGCATGTGTCTGCATCAAATTCTATGAAAAAAGATAAAATAAAACACGTCTCTAATGATAACGATACGAATAATAGTTCGATCATAGAAGCGGGGGAAGTTGGCAATGTAGCTTATCACATTCCTCCTTTATCATTACTTAAACAGCCAACAAAACAAACGACAACTTCAAGAGCTGAAGTACAACGTAAAGGTCAAATATTAGAATCAACCATGAAAAATTTTGGAGTTAATGCTAAAGTGACTCAAATTAAAATTGGACCGGCTGTCACTCAATATGAAGTTCAACCAGCTCAAGGTGTTAAAGTAAATAAAATCGTTAATTTACATAATGATATAGCTTTAGCACTTGCTGCGAAGGACATTCGTATTGAAGCGCCTATACCTGGACGTTCAGCTGTAGGCATTGAGGTTCCAAATGATAAAATTTCTTTAGTTACGCTAAAAGAAGTTTTAGAATCTAAGTTTCCAGCAAAAAATAAATTAGAAGTCGGTTTAGGACGAGACATCTCCGGAGAACCAATGACTATTGAATTGAATGAAACACCTCACTTATTAGTGGCTGGTTCTACAGGTAGTGGTAAGTCAGTATGTATCAACGGTATTATTACGAGCATTTTATTAAACGCTAAGCCACACGAGGTAAAATTAATGTTAATTGATCCTAAAATGGTAGAATTAAATGTATATAATGGTGTTCCACATTTATTAATACCTGTAGTAACAAATCCTCATAAAGCATCACAGGCATTAGAGAAAATTGTAGCTGAAATGGAACGTCGTTACGATTTATTTCAACATTCGTCTACTAGAAACATTGAAGGATACAATCAATTTATAAGACGTCAAAATGAAGAACTTGATGAAAAGCAATCAGAACTTCCTTATATCGTTGTCATTGTTGATGAATTAGCAGATTTAATGATGGTGGCAGGAAAAGAAGTTGAAAATGCAATACAGCGTATCACACAAATGGCCCGTGCAGCCGGTATACATTTAATTGTAGCAACACAACGTCCTTCTGTAGATGTTATCACGGGGATTATTAAAAATAATATCCCTTCAAGAATTGCATTTGCTGTAAGTTCACAAACAGACTCTAGAACAATCATAGGCTCTGGAGGAGCAGAGAAATTATTAGGCAAAGGCGACATGCTTTATGTTGGTAATGGTGAATCCACACAGACACGTGTTCAAGGTGCATTTTTAAGTGATCAAGAAGTACAAGAAGTTGTAAATTATGTAGTTGAACAACAAAAAGCAAATTACGTAAAAGAAATGGAACCTGATGCTCCTGTAGAGAAATCAGAAATGAAAAGTGAAGATGCACTATATGATGATGCATACGCTTTTGTAATTGAGAAACAAAAAGCAAGTACGTCGCTTTTACAAAGACAATTCAGAATTGGATATAATCGTGCATCAAGATTAATGGACGATTTAGAGAGAAATAATGTTATTGGTCCACAAAAAGGCAGTAAACCAAGACAAGTTTTAATAGATTTTGAGAATGAAGAGGTGTGAGTATGACTGAATTGAACTCAGTTTTTAAAGTAAAAGAATATATTTTTAAAAAAATAAAAAATCATTCTTTAAAACCTGGTGATAAACTTCCTAGCAATTTATCCATTGCTAGAGAAGTTAACGTTAAAACAGATGATGTCTATGAAGCGATTGGAGAACTTATTATTGAACAAGTTTTAACTGATAATTTTGAAGAAGGAACAAGTATAAAGGCTCTACAGCCCTTTTATTATCCTTTAAATAAATTATTTAGTATTAGTGAAATGATTAAAAAAGCGGGATATGAAGCAAGTACAGAATATTTGAGTTTAGAGCAGCAACCCGCTTCTTTATTAGATGCAAAAATGTTAGATATTGAAGATAAGCAGCCTATAACAATTATTGAAAGACTACGTACTGCGAATCATCATCCAGTTATTTATTGTTTAGATAAGATTGCTGAACATCATTTAACTTGTACCGAATATCAAGAAAGTGATGGATCGATGCTTAATGCAATTGAACTTAATACTGGGCATAAGGTAGCTTCTGCTGAAACTGAAATTGAAGCAATCAGTTATGAACCTCATATTTCTAGCATATTGAATGCTGAACCACATGAGGGATTAATGTTATTAAAGGTTGTCCATTATGATGAAATGGGTAAACCTATTTTATACTCATTAAATTATATAAAAAGTAGCCTAGTGAAGTTTAAATTAACACGCACAAAAATTTAATAACAGGTAAAGGAGTGATTGATTATTTTGAAACAACATACTAATCATCAAATACATATTGATATTCTTCCAACTGAGAAATTTAAAACAACGATGATCACATTTAAATTTATGGCACCACTTGATTACGAAACAATTACTGCTCGTTCATTACTAAGTAAAGTATTGGTTCGTGCCACAAAAAAATGGCCAACAGATAAATCATTTAATAAACAATTATCAGAGCTTTATGGAGCTTATATTAATAGCTTTGTTTCTAAATTTAAAGATAAACATGTCATTACTATTTCTTTAGAAATTGTAAATGAACGTTATCTTAAAGATACTACACCATTATTTGAAAAAGGTTTGAATTTATTAAAAGAAGTCATCATGAATCCACTTGTTGAGAATAATTCATTCAACTCTACATTTGTTACTCAAGAAAAATCATTATTACATAAAAAAATAGAAGCGATGATTGACAATAAAGCGCAATATTCATTTATTAATTTATTAAAATATATGTTCAAAAATGAAGCTTATCGTTATTTAGCTATAGGTCAAATAGAAAATATTGCGCGTATTACAAATGAAAGTTTGTATGATACATATAAATCTATGATAAATAATGACATGTGTTCAGTGTATGTAGTGGGAAATGTAAATGAAAAAGAAGTTACATCACTCATAGAAAATTCATTTAGTCTTAGCTCAACGACGTTTGACTTTAATCATAATGTAAATACTGACTGTACCGCCCAATCTACTGAAACAATCATTGAAAAAGATACCGTTGACCAAGCTAAATTAAATTTAGGTTATCGTTTTCCAACTCATTATGGAAACGAAGATTACTATGCACTTGTCGTATTAAATACTATGTTTGGCGGTGATCCTTCTTCAGTACTATTTAATGAAGTACGTGAAAAACAAAGTCTAGCTTATTCTATTCATTCGCAATTAGATGGAAAAAATGGCTATTTATTTGTATTAAGTGGTGTATCTGTTGAAAAATACGATATTGCAAAAAATACAATTATTGAAGAATTCGAGAAGTTTAAAGTAGGAGATTTCTCTGAAGAAAAATTAGCATTAGCTAAAAAAATTATCATTTCACAACGACAAGAAATTGCAGATAGACCTAAAGGTATTATTGAAGTCATGCAAAATCAACTACTTTTAAATCAGCCTCAATCAGATAAAGAATACATGGAATTAATTAATAAAGTGACTAAAGAAGATGTCGTTAAAATGGCAAATCAAGCCTATTTAGATACGATATATGTATTAACGAAAGGAGGTCAATCATAGTGCAAGAACAATATTATGAATTAATTGATGAACGCGTCTATAAACATGAACTAAATAATGGATTACGCTTATTTGTAATTCCTAAAAAAGGATTTCAAAAAACATATGTGACCTATACAACTCAATTTGGTTCGTTGGATAATACATTTAAACCTCATCATAAAGATCAATATGTGACTGTACCAGATGGAGTAGCACATTTTTTAGAGCATAAGTTATTTGAAAAAGACGATGATGAAGATTTATTTACTGCATTTGCCAATGATAATGCTCAAGTCAATGCATTTACAAGTTTTGATCGTACGAGTTATTTGTTTAGTGCAACTGATCAAGTTGAACGTAATATTCTACGTTTACTTGATATGGTAGAAACACCCTATTTTTCAAAAGAAACAGTAGACAAAGAAAAAGGAATTATTGCTGAAGAAATTAAAATGTATCAAGAACAACCAGGATATAAAATTATGTTCAATACATTACGTGCAATGTATCATCATCATCCAATTAAAGTAGATATTGCAGGTAGTGTTGAGAGTATTTATAGTATCACTAAAGATGATTTATACTTATGTTATGAAACGTTTTATCATCCATCCAATATGGTATTATTTGTCGTAGGAGATGTGGATCCTAAACGTATTTGTAATGTTATTGAAGAACATGAAAATCGTCGTCATAAAACAAATCAACCTTCTATTCAAAGAGGAGCAATAAAAGAACCAAATGAAGTAGTTCAATCATTTATATCTGAAAAAATGAAATTACAGTCTCCACGTTTAATGCTAGGGTTTAAAAATGAACCTTTGGATGAAGCACCTGAGAAATATGTTCAAAGAGATTTAGAAATGACTTTATTTTTTGAACTCGTATTCGGTGAAGAAACAGATTTCTATCAATCTCTTCTTAATGATGATTTAATTGATGATTCATTTGGATATCAATTTGTTCTTGAACCTACTTATAGTTTCTCAATTATTACAAGTGCTACTCATGAACCAGATCAATTAAAGGATAGGTTACTTACTGAATTAAAGAAATATAGAGGAAACTTAAAAGATTCAGAAGCGTTTGAATTATTGAAGAAGCAGTTTATTGGTGAATTTATCTCTAGTTTGAATTCCCCAGAATATATTGCAAATCAATATGCAAAATTGTATTTTGAGGGTGTAAGTGTATTTGATATGTTAGATATTGTAGAAAATATTACTTTAGATAGTATTAATGAAACTGCTAAACAATATCTAAATATTGATCGTCTTGTTGATAGCCGTTTGGAGATAGATTAAATATGAAGGCATTAGTATTTGGTGGTTCTGGTAGTATTGGTAGTGCGATTGTAGATCGTTTATTAAAAGAGGGATATGAAGTAGTACTTCAATATTATCAATCTGATATTTCATCCTTAGAAAAAAAGTATAAAGGTGAAGCCGTAGAATTCATTCAAATGGATTTGACTCATGATATTGATTTAAATGATATATTTAGTCATATAAAACAGTTAGACTGTTTAATTTATAGTAGTGGTACATCATTATATGGCATGCTACAAGATATGAAAGATAAAGAGATAGATGAATGTTATCATATTCATGTCAAACAGTTGATTCGATGCTGTCGATATTTCATAGACCTATTGAGAAAAAGTACAAATGGTAGAATTATTGTTATCTCATCAATTTGGGGCGAGACGGGAGCAAGTATGGAAACTATTTATTCAGCAATGAAAAGTGCTCAAATTGGATTTGTAAAGGCCCTCAGTCAAGAGCTAGCATTGACGAATGTCACTGTGAATGCTATAGCACCTGGTTTTGTTTCAGGACGTATGGCTAAAGCATTCAGTGATGAAGACAAAGCAGTTATCTTATCTGAACTACCACAACAAAGAATGATAGCTCCACAAGAAGTAGCACATGTGTGTGCTTATTTATGCCATCCTAATGCTAAGAGTATTACAGGAACAGTCCAAAAGGTTAATGGTGGTTGGTATATTTAAAAAGTATCCTAAATTTTAAATGCAGATTTGACGATTCGTTTTTTATAATCAATGATATAATAAATTTAATTATATAAGGGGAATATTTCAAATTGTATTTAAACAAGGGGTTGGTTAGATGACTGTTGCTAAAAAAAAGGAATGGTATTTAGAATACGAGATAATTGTTAATCGGGCTGGACTTTTAGGCGACGTATCGAGTTTACTTGGTATGTTAGGAATTAGTATTATTACTATAAATGGTGTTGATCAAGGGCGTCGTGGATTACTTATTAAGACAGATAGTCTTGAAAAAGTCACACGTTTTGAAAATATCATTCATGAATTGAAAGAAATAGAAATAACAAAGTTAAGAATTCCAGAGTTACGTGATCGTTTAGCAGTGCGTCATGGTCGCTATATTGAACAAGATGCTGGTGACAAAAAAACATTTCGTTTTGAACGTGAAGATTTAGGTTTACTTGTCGACTTTTTAGCAGAATTATTTAAAGAAGATGGTCATAAATTAATAGGTATTAGAGGGATGCCTCGTGTTGGAAAAACAGAATCGATTGTCGCAGGTAGTGTCTGTGCGCATAAACGATGGCTATTTATAAGTTCAACATTAATTAAACAGACAGTTCGTAGTTCTCTTATAAAAGGTGAATATGATGCTAATCATGTTTATATTATTGATGGTGCGGTAACTGCTAGAGAAACAAATCCTAAACATCAACAGTTAGTTGAAGAAGTGATGACTTTACCGTCAATAAAAGTAGTTGAGCATCCAGATTTATTTATAGAAACAAATCAATATAGCATCGATGATTTTGATTATATTATCGAGCTACGTGAACATGAGAATCAAAAAATTGAATATGATCACATGAAACAACAAGTTAAACAACAAGCAATTAAAAGCAAAAACACATTAGATTTTGGAGAAGATGTGTTTGGCGGTGGCTTCGGTTTTTTTGAGTAATGAAGGTGGAGGCGTCAAAAGTGAAAACAATTGGTGAAACCTTAAAAGGTAGAAGAGAAAGATTAGGAATGACATTAACAGAATTAGAACAACGTACACAATTAAAGCGAGAAACGTTAAAATATATTGAAGAGAATAAATTTGATCAACTTGCCAAAGTGGATTACGCTGAAGGTTTTATTAGACGTTATGCAAGTGTAGTTAATATGGATGTAAATCAACTCATTAAAGTGCATCATGAAGAAATTCCTAATCAACATAATCAACTCGATACACTTTTACATCATTATCGACACAACGAAGTGCCCGAATATCGTACTAAAAATAAAGAACCTATTCAATTATTGATTATGATTAGTATTGTTATAATTATTACTTTTATTATGTGGGTATTAGCAGTATTATTAATATAATATACATATAAATTAAGAAATGAGGTATTAAAATGAATATACCTAACCAGATTACAGTTTTTAGAGTGATTTTGATTCCAGTATTTATATTATTTGCTCTAGTAAACTTTGGTTTTGGAAGTGTATCTATATTAGGTGGATATGACATAAGAATAGAGCAACTTATTGCTGCTATTATTTTTATTGTAGCTTCTTTAAGTGATTTTTTAGATGGTTATTTAGCAAGAAAATGGCAACTTGTGACAAATATGGGTAAGTTTTTAGATCCATTAGCGGATAAATTATTAGTTTCTAGTGCTCTTATTGTTATGGTTCAATTAGGGCTAACTAATTCAGTTGTAGCAATTATTATCATTGCTCGTGAGTTTGCGGTTACAGGTTTACGTTTACTTCAAATTGAACAAGGATTTGTGAGTGCAGCAGGCCAATTAGGTAAAATTAAAACAGCTGTTACAATGGTAGCAATTATTTGGATTTTACTTGGTGATTTATTCTCAAACTGGATTGGATTCCAATTAGGACAAGTATTATTATACATTGGCGTATTCTTTACAATATTATCAGGAATTGAATATTTCTATAAAGGTAGAGATGTGTTTAAGCAATAAAAGTATAATCAAATAAAGTGAAATGTAATGAGAGTCGCATAAAATGACTCTCATTTTTTTGAGTTATTTTTTAGATTATATAATAGATTAAGTATAAAATATGAATTAAGACTATATAAGGGAGAGGGACATATGAATATATCTATCATAGCAGTAGGTTCAGAATTATTATTAGGTCAAATAGCAAATACAAATGGCCAATATTTATCAAAACTTTTCAATCAAATTGGAAAGAATATAGTTGAACATACAGTTATCGGTGATAATCCTGATCGTTTAGAATTTATTATTAGAGAAGGACTAAAAAGATTTGACACATTAGTGCTCACTGGTGGATTGGGCCCAACTAAAGACGATTTAACTAAACAGACAGTAGCAAAAGTATTAAATAAAAACTTAGTGACTAATGAAGAAGCATTAAATTATATTGAAGATTTTTTCAAAGAACAAGGGCAAGAAATGACACCTAATAATAAACAACAAGCACTTGTAGTAGAGGGAGCGAAAGTATTAAAAAATCATTATGGTATGGCTCCAGGTATGTTTATTGAAATGGATAATAAAAAAGTAATTCTGTTACCTGGTCCTCCGAGTGAAATGCAACCTATGGCTAAAAATGAGTTGCTTCCATTACTTATAGATAATGACAATACTATTTTTTCAGAGCAACTGAGATTTGCAGGAATTGGAGAATCGAAAGTTGAAACAGAACTTATGGATTTAATTGAAAAACAAACTAATCCTACGATAGCTCCGTTAGCAGGGAAACATGAAGTATATATTAGATTAACAGCAAATGCTTCTACACAAAGTGAATGTAAAACATTGATTCAACCTATAAAAGAAGAAATACTAGAACGAATTGGTCAATTTTATTATGGTTCAGATGACACATTGTTAGAACAATCTGTAATGGAACAAATGAATTCTACAGTAAGTATATATGACGGGGTAACGGATGGAGCGATTTATACTCGTTTAAAACGCTTTGATAAACAAAATATATTAAAAGGAATATTACCAGATAATGATATATTTTTAAATCATCATTCAAGTATTGAAATGCAATTAAGAGACGCCTCTTCATATGTAAAAGATTTATATAAAACTGAAATGGGTATAGCAATATTACATGAGAAAGAGGAAGTTTATCTAGCAATTAATACAAAAGATGATTTTAAAATGACTACATTTAAGATAACACAATCAAGAAATATACTACCCAACAGAAGTCAAAATTATGTATTAATAAGATTATTAAATTGGCACTAAAATGTACTTAAATTAAAAAATGGTTATAATTTTCGGGCACATTTGTTCGATTTTGTATTCATTGTTCTCTTCTTATACGAACAAATATTCGCAAAATACTTGTGTTTGAATATGGTTAAGAGTATAATATATATATAATATTAAATAGATAACTATCTCATATAGGAGGTTTCGCTTTGGATAATGATCGTCAAAAAGCTTTAGATACAGTTATAAAAAATATGGAAAAATCCTTTGGTAAGGGTGCAGTAATGAAATTAGGCGATAATAAAGGTCGTCGTGTATCTAGTGTATCAAGTGGTTCAGTTACTTTAGATAATGCACTAGGTGTAGGTGGTTATCCTAAAGGAAGAATTATTGAAATATATGGTCCTGAAAGTTCCGGTAAAACAACAGTAGCACTTCATGCCATTGCTGAAGTACAAAAAAATGGAGGCGTTGCTGCGTTTATCGATGCTGAACATGCACTTGATCCAGTATATGCTGAAGCATTAGGTGTTGATATAGATAATTTATATCTTTCTCAACCCGACCATGGTGAACAAGGTTTAGAAATAGCAGAAGCTTTCGTAAGAAGTGGAGCAGTTGACATTGTTGTTGTAGACTCAGTTGCTGCTTTGACTCCTAAAGCTGAAATTGAAGGTGAAATGGGAGATACACATGTTGGTCTTCAAGCACGTTTAATGTCTCAAGCTTTGCGTAAACTTTCAGGTGCAATTTCAAAATCAAATACTACAGCTATATTTATTAATCAAATTCGTGAAAAAGTTGGAGTAATGTTTGGTAATCCAGAAACTACACCAGGTGGTAGAGCATTAAAATTCTATAGCTCAGTACGTTTAGAAGTGCGTCGTGCAGAACAATTAAAACAAGGTCAAGATATTGTAGGTAACAGAACTAAAATTAAAGTTGTTAAAAATAAAGTAGCACCACCATTTAGAATTGCTGAAGTAGATATCATGTATGGTCAAGGTATTTCAAAAGAGGGCGAATTAATTGACTTAGGTGTAGAAAATGATATTGTCGATAAATCTGGTGCTTGGTACTCATATAATGGTGAGAGAATGGGTCAAGGTAAGGAAAATGTTAAAACATATCTTAAAGAAAACCCTCAAATTAAAGATGAAATCGATCGCAAATTACGTGAAAAATTAGGCATTTTCGATGGTGATGTTGAAGAAAATGAAGATAAATCATCACAAACATTATTTGATGAAGAATAATGTTAAATTTTTAATGCTTTAACTAGAATATACTTAAAAATATTAAAATTATTTTGTGTGAGAGTGAATGATGAGTTCGAAATGAATTCAATGTCACTCTCTTTCTTTTATAAGTATGTGTAGTGAAATTGAAGTGAAATTTCATATCTTGACACTACTGAGTACATAAACGTACAATTAATATGTATATTATTTATACAATTTATAAAAAATCATAGAGATTTTAATATACAAGCAAATACCTAGAAAAAGGAGGTGTTTATGTGAATTTATTAGACCTCCTACTCATTTTGCTGGGGATTATTCTAGGGGTTGTTGTAGGGTATTTTTTAGCCCGAAATATATTACATCAAAAGCAAATTCAAGCTAGACAAACTGCTAATGATATTATCAAACAAGGACAAAAAGAAGCAGATAATATCAAAAAAGAGAAATTATTAGAGGCAAAAGAAGAAAATCAAATCATTAGAGAACAAGTTGAAACAGAGCTACGTGAAAGACGTAGTGAGCTTCAAAGACAAGAAGCCCGAAATCTTCAAAAAGAGGAAAATTTAGATCGTAAATCAGAATTATTGGATAAAAAAGATGAGATTTTAGATCAAAAAGAATCCAAAATTGAAGAAAGACAACAACAAGTAGATGCAAAAGAGAGTAGTGTTCAGACGTTAATAATGAAGCATGAACAAGAATTAGAACGCATCTCCGGTCTCACTCAAGAGGAAGCAGTTAATGAACAACTTCATAGAGTGGAAGAAGAACTGTCACAAGATATTGCAGTGCTTGTTAAGGAAAAAGAAAGAGAAGCTAAAGAAAAAGTTAACAAAACAGCAAAAGAATTGTTAGCTACTACTGTACAAAGATTAGCTGCTGATCATACAACGGAATCTACTGTTTCAGTAGTCAATTTACCAAATGATGAGATGAAAGGTCGAATTATTGGTAGAGAAGGTAGAAATATTCGTACTTTAGAAACGTTAACAGGTATCGACTTGATTATTGATGATACTCCTGAAGCAGTGATTTTATCTGGATTTGATCCTATTAGACGTGAAATCGCTAGGACTGCATTAGTGAATTTAGTCTCTGATGGAAGAATTCATCCAGGTCGTATCGAAGAAATGGTAGACAAAGCTAGAAAAGAAGTAGATGACATCATTAGGGATGCAGGTGAACAAGCAACATTTGAAATCAATGTTCACAATATGCATCCAGATTTAGTGAAAATTTTAGGTCGTTTAAACTATAGAACAAGTTACGGCCAAAATGTCTTAAAACATTCTATGGAAGTCGCACATCTTTCTGGAATGTTAGCTGCTGAATTAGGCGAGGATGTTAGTTTAGCAAAAAGAGCTGGATTACTACATGATGTAGGTAAAGCAATTGATCATGAAGTTGAAGGTAGCCATGTTGAAATTGGTGTTGAATTAGCTAAAAAATACGGTGAAGTTGAAATTGTTATTAATGCGATTCATTCACATCATGGAGATGTTGAACCAACATCTATAATTTCAATTCTAGTAGCTGCTGCAGATGCATTATCGGCCGCGCGTCCAGGAGCACGTAAAGAAACACTTGAAAATTATATTCGTAGATTAGAACGCTTAGAAACTCTTTCAGAAAGTTATGAAGGTGTTGAAAAAGCGTTCGCAATTCAAGCTGGTAGAGAGATTAGAGTTATTGTTTCTCCTGAAGAAATAGATGATTTAAAATCTTACCGATTAGCTAGAGATATAAAAAATCAAATTGAAGAAGAATTACAATATCCAGGACATATTAAAGTGACAGTTGTTAGAGAGACTAGAGCAGTAGAGTATGCGAAGTAATTTTTAAAATTAAATAGGGACTCACTGAGTACTAAAAAACCTGAGACATGTTTAAAATGTCTCAGGTTTTTCATTATTTAAGTTGTAAATCAGTTTTTTTGATTTCAGAAAGAATTTCAGCTGTATCATAACAATTTGTAGCAATATTAGAATATCTTTCTGCTAAACGGTATGCGTTAATATATAATTCTAAGCTTTCTTTGGCCATATCTTCTGCATCTTCTGATTTTGATGGGTTTGCTTTTACAACTAGTTCTGCAAATTTTTCTGGATCGATATTAATAGACATTTAATTATACAACTCCTAAATTTTTATAATATTATAATAACATATGCTGTATGCATGCTAAAGTTAAGACTGTGTAATTTTAAAAAATATGAAACTCTACCTTTAATTATATAGTTATTTCAATTACACTATATTGTGAGAGGATGAACATTAATGCGAATTTTATTTATTGGAGATATCGTAGGAAAAGTAGGGAGAAATACCATTGCTGAATATTTGCCTAAATTAAAGCAAGCTTATAAGCCTACGTTGAGCATTGTTAATGCAGAAAATGCTGCTCATGGAAAAGGTTTAACTGAAAAATTATATAAACAATTGCTTAGAGATGGCGTGGATTTTATGACAATGGGTAATCATACTTATGGTCAAAGAGAAATTTATGACTTTATTGATGATGCTAAAAGAATGATAAGACCTGCTAATTTTCCGAGTGAAGCGCCAGGTGTTGGCATGCGTTTTATTCAGGTTAATGATATTAAAGTTGCCATCATTAACTTGCAAGGACGTTCATTTATGCAAGATATTGATGATCCATTTAAAAAAGCAGATCAATTGATTGAAGAAGCTAAAAAAGAAACTAATTATATTTTTGTAGATTTTCATGCAGAAACTACTTCAGAGAAAAATGCAATGGGTTGGTATTTAGATGGAAGAGTCAGCGCTGTTGTAGGCACACATACTCATATTCAAACATCTGATGAGCGTATTTTGCCCAATGGTACAGGCTATATTACAGATGTAGGTATGACTGGTTATTATGATGGAATACTAGGGATTAATCGCGAGGAAGTTATTAAGCGTTTTATTACAAGTTTACCACAACGACATGTAGTGCCTGATAATGGTAGAAGTGTACTTTCAGGTGTTATTATAGATTTAGATAAAAATGGAAGAACCAAACTCATAGAACGCATTTTAATCAATGAGGATCATCCTTTTGATAAATAGTGTATAGTCCATTAGTATGAATTTAAATAAAAGCCACTGTTGACATAGTAAGACGGTGGTTATTTTTGTTATGATTTAGTATGAATTAATTCCACAGGAGGCTAATGATATGAAACCACAAATATCATGGAAAGTGGGCGGACAACAAGGTGAAGGTATTGAGTCAACTGGAGAAATATTTGCTACTGCAATGAATCGAAAAGGTTATTATTTATATGGATATCGACATTTCTCAAGCCGAATTAAAGGCGGTCATACAAATAATAAAATAAGAGTCTCAACTTCTCCAGTTCATGCAATTAGTGATGATTTAGATATTTTAGTTGCATTTGATCAAGAGACAATTGAATTAAATCATCATGAAATGAGAGAAGATAGTATTATTATTGCAGATGCTAAAGCTAAACCTTCTAAACCAGAACATTGTCGCGCTCAACTTATTGAATTACCGTTAACATTAACAGCTAAAGAATTAGGTACTGCACTGATGAAAAATATGGTAGCGATTGGTGCAACTTGCGCAGTAATGAAATTAGATACAACAACTTTCGAAACGTTAATTACAAATATGTTTACTAAAAAAGGTCAAAAAGTTGTTGAAATGAATATAGAAGCGCTTCATCAGGGTTATGAGTTGATGAAGGATAAATTAGATACAGTAAATGGTGATTATTTACTAGAAGATAGTGAGGGTACACCACATTTATACATGATTGGTAACGATGCAATTGGATTAGGCGCGATTTCGGCTGGTTCAAGATTTATGGCAGCTTATCCAATTACGCCCGCTTCAGAAATTATGGAGTATATGATTGCAAATGTTCCAAAAGTAGGAGGAACTGTAGTACAAACTGAAGATGAAATTGCTGCAGCGAATATGGCAATTGGTGCGAACTATGCAGGAGTTAGAGCATTTACTGCGAGTGCGGGACCAGGTTTATCTTTAATGATGGAAGCCATTGGTTTATCAGGTATGACTGAAACACCACTAGTTATTGTTAATACGCAACGTGGAGGCCCTTCAACTGGATTACCTACAAAACAAGAACAGTCAGATTTAATGCAAATGATATATGGAACACATGGAGATATTCCTAAGATAGTAGTAGCACCAACTGATGCTGAAGATGCTTTTTATTTAACTATGGAAGCTTTTAATTTAGCTGAAGAATATCAATGTCCGGTTATCGTATTAAGCGATTTGCAATTGTCATTAGGTAAACAAACAGTAAAACAACTCGATTACAATAGAATTCAAATTAAACGTGGAGAGCTTATTCAATCAGATATTGAACGTGATGAAGATGATAGATCATACTTTAAACGTTATGCACTTACAACATCTGGAATTTCACAACGTCCAATCCCTGGTGTTAAAGGTGGTATTCACCATGTTACTGGTGTTGAACATAATCAAGAAGGTAAGCCAAGTGAAGCTGCTGACAACAGACGTGAACAAATGGAAAAACGTATGAGTAAAACTGCGAACTTACTTATTGAAACACCTGTTGATTATGATGAGAAACATGAGAAAGCAGATATTTTATATATCGGATTTATTTCAAGTAAAGGTGCAATTGAAGAAGGAAGTAAACGATTAAATAATAATGGTATTAAAGTTAATACGATGCAAATTCGCCAACTTCACCCATTACCAAAAGATATTATTCAACAAGCTATTGATAAAGCTTCAAGCGTCATAGTAGCTGAGCATAACTATCAAGGCCAATTATCAAATATCTTAAAAATGAATACTGCCATTCAAGACAAATTAGTTAATCAAACTAAATATGATGGTACACCTTTTTTACCACATGAAATAGAAGAAAAAGGACTTTCAGTAGCTAAAGATATGAAGGAGATGATGTAATTGGCTACATTTAAAGATTTTAGAAACAGTGTGAAGCCAAACTGGTGCCCAGGGTGTGGAGACTTTTCAGTACAAGCTGCAATCCAAAAAGCGGCAGCAAATTTAGGTTTAGAACCTGAAGAAGTGGCATTAATTACTGGAATAGGTTGTTCAGGTCGTTTATCAGGTTATATTAACTCTTATGGGGTACATGGTATTCATGGTCGTGCATTACCTCTTGCACAGGGAGTGAAAATGGCTAATAAAGACTTAACAGTCATTGCTTCAGGTGGCGACGGAGATGGTTATGCGATTGGCATGGGTCATACAATTCATGCATTACGTCGCAATATGAATATTACTTATATTGTTATGGATAACCAAATTTATGGCCTAACTAAAGGTCAAACGTCCCCATCTTCTGCTGTTGGATTTGTAACTAAATCAACACCTAAAGGAAATATAGAAAAAAATGTTGCGCCATTAGAATTAGCACTATCATCAGGTGCTACATTTGTAGCACAAGGTTTTTCAAGTGATATTAAAGCATTGACGAAATTAATTGAAGATGCAATTAATCATGATGGTTTTTCATTTGTAAATGTGTTTTCTCCATGTGTAACATATAATAAAGTGAATACGTATGATTGGTTTAAAGAACACTTAACTAGTATAGAAGATATTGAAAATTATGATCCAACAGATAAACAATTAGCGATGAAAACTGTATTAGAACATGAATCACTAGTTAAAGGTATTGTATATCAAGACACAACAACACCTTCATATGAATCACAAATTGAAGAATTAGATGAAAGTGCATTAACTAAAAGAGATATCCATCTTTCTGAACAAGAGTTTAATGACTTAACTGCTCAATTTGTATAATTTTTTTAAAGGCATTCTTGAAAGTATCATATGACTTCAAGAATGTCTTTTAATTTAAGTTTAAATTTATAAAAATCTTGTTAAACTTCATTTATTTATTTTTATTAGGGAAGAAAATAATATAGTAAATAAAAGGAGTGGGGATGTTGGACAAATTTAAATCAATGCAAGAATTGGAAAAAGAAACGATAGAAAATGAAGACTGGAAAATAATAACTAGAAATCGAAATAGTAGTGTTTCAATATTAGCAATTCATGGTGGAGGCATTGAACCTGCTACAACTGAATTAGCAAGTATAATTGCTGATGAAGGAGGATATAATTACTTTATTTTCGAAGGTTTACGTAGTAAAGGAAATAAAGAATTGCACGTAACTTCTACACGTTATGATAATAAAGATGCAATGAATCTGGTAACTGAAAGTAACCAAGCTATTGCTATTCATGGTTGTGAAGGGAACGAGAGCATTGCTTATGTTGGTGGAAAAGATGAACGTCTAAAATCACTCATCAAAGAACAATTAAATCATATTGGTATAAAAGCAAAAGAAGCACCAAGTCATATTTCAGGTCAACAGGATAATAATATTGTTAATTGTACAACTAGAGGTAGAGGTGTACAAATTGAGTTAACTACCTCATTACGTAAGGCTTTTTTCAAAAATAATAAAATAAATCGAAAAAGTAGAGAAAATCAGTCAAATTGGGATAAATTAATGTACGACTTTGCAAAAGCCATAAAATCTGCAATAGAAAATATAGAATAACTCAGATTTATAAAGATAATCATGATAAAATAAAATTATAAATAAATCATAGAGGTGAAATTTATGCAAGATACGTTAATGAGTGTACAAATAGTTCCTAAAACACCTAATAATGATGATGTTATTCCTTATGTAGATGAAGCTATTAAAATTATCGATCAGTCGGGGCTACATTACAGAGTAGGTCCTCTTGAAACGACTGTCCAAGGTGATATGAGTGAATGCTTAATTTTAATTCAAAAATTGAATGAAAGAATGGTTGAATTAGAATGTCCTAGTATTATTAGCCAAGTGAAGTTTTATCATGTGCCAGAAGGGATATCTATTGAAACTCTAACTGGTAAATATGATGAAGCATAACATATGTTAAAGTTAAATGAAGTTTAGTTAAAGTGGAGTAAGATTCAAGATGACATCTATTCCACTTTTTTATTCAATATTTAATAATAGAATATATTAATTTGTAAACTCTTTTTGCACTTTAATGCTAATTTTAATATAATGTACTAATGATATTAGGGCATATAGAAAGGATTTTTGTAAAGTGAATGAAGAGCAAAGAAAAGCTGGTACGATAGATATTTTAAACGAACGTAATAAAAAAGCAGAAAAAGACTATAGTAAATATTTCGAACATGTTTATCAACCACCTAATCTTAAAGAAGCAAAAAAGCGTGGTAAACAAGATGTTCAATATAACCGAGATTTTCATATTGAAGATAAATATAAAGGTATGGGGAAAGGACGAACATTTTTAATTAAAACATATGGTTGTCAAATGAATGCACATGATACTGAAGTAATGGCAGGAATTTTGCAGGCTTTAGACTATCAAGCAACTGATGATATTAATGAAGCGGATGTTATATTAATTAATACATGTGCTATTCGTGAAAATGCTGAAAATAAAGTATTTAGTGAAATAGGTAATTTAAAACATTTAAAGAAAAATAGACCTGAAACATTAATTGGTGTATGCGGTTGTATGTCACAAGAAGAATCTGTTGTAAATAAAATCTTAAAATCATATCAAAATGTGGATATGATTTTTGGAACGCATAATATCCATAAATTACCTGAAATTTTAGAAGAAGCATATTTATCAAAAGCCATGGTCGTTGAGGTTTGGTCTAAAGAAGGCGACGTTATTGAAAACCTACCTAAAGTGCGTGAAGGAAGTACAAAAGCATGGGTTAATATTATGTATGGATGTGATAAATTCTGTACATATTGTATTGTACCTTTTACACGAGGAAAAGAACGCAGTCGTAGACCACAAGATATCATTGAAGAAGTTCGAGGTCTCGCTCGTGAAGGTTATAAGGAAATTACGCTTCTAGGACAAAACGTTAATTCATATGGAAAAGATATTAAAGATTTAGATTATGGTCTAGGTGATTTATTAGAGGATATTTCTAAAATTGACATTCCACGTGTACGTTTTACAACGAGTCATCCTTGGGATTTTACAGATAGAATGATTGAAGTGATTGCAAAAGGTGGAAATATCGTTCCTCACATTCATTTACCTGTGCAATCTGGAAATAATGCTGTATTAAAAATAATGGGACGTAAATATTCACGTGAAAGTTACTTGGATTTAGTTGATAGAATTAAAGAAGCTATTCCTAATGTCGCCCTTACTACTGACATAATAGTAGGATATCCTAACGAAACAGAAGAACAATTTGAAGAAACACTTTCATTATACGATGAAGTTCAATTTGAACATGCTTATACGTATTTGTATTCACAAAGAGATGGTACGCCTGCTGCTAAAATGAAAGATAATGTTCCAACTGAAGTGAAAAAAGATCGCTTGCAACGTTTAAATAAAAAAGTTGGTCAATATTCAGAAAAAGCAATGCAACATTATGAAGGACAAGTTGTTACTGTTTTATGTGAAGGAACAAGTAAAAAAGATGAAACAGTTCTAGCAGGTTATACTGAAAAAAATAAATTAGTTAACTTTAAAGGACCACGTGAAGCCATTGGTCAGCTTGTTGATGTTAAAGTTAAAGAAGCAAAACAATACTCATTAAATGGTGAATTTTTACATTTTCATAATCAAGTTATGGTGACTAATTAATATGTATGAGAAAGAAGATATTCTAAAACAAGCAGATAGTGTATCGAACAAAATAAAGGGACTAGAATTGATTAAACAATATCAAAATGTAGAGCAACAAATTCATGAGAATTCATCAATTGACCAAAAAATGAAACAATTAAAATTGCAACAAAAACAGTCAGTAAATTTTCAAAATTATGGCAAGCATCAGGCTTATCAAAAATCTGAAAAAGAAATTTCTCAACTTGAAAAAGAAATCAATGCATTACCTATTGTTGAAGAGTTTCGGTCAGCGCAATTTGAAGCAAATGAGTTGTTGCAATTGATGGTTTCTACTATGGAACAAAGTTTAAATAAGCATAATGAAAAAGCACATCATGACTCATAAACAGAAGGGAATATTCAAAGATGAAAACTAAAAAACTTACCATTACAGCTTTACTCATTGCTTTTAATGTCGTATTTAGTAGTTTTATTATTATACCTTTAGGTCCAGTAAAAGCAGCCCCAGTACAACATTTTGTAAATGTACTATGTGCTGTTTTTGTAGGACCATGGTATGGTTTAGCACAGGCTTTGATTTCTTCTTTAATAAGAATAATATTTGGAACTGGCAGTGCATTTGCCTTTCCTGGTAGTATGATTGGTGTGTTTCTAGCTAGCATCTTCTATATGTATAGAAAGCACATATTTATGGCTGCAGTTGGAGAAGTGATTGGAACTGGAATCATTGGTAGTTTAATGTGCATTCCACTATCTTGGATATTAGGTTTGCAACATTTCTTTATCAAACCATTAATGCTTGTATTCTTAGTTTCAAGTTTCCTTGGTGCGGCGATTAGTTACATCTTACTTATAGTGTTAAAAAAACGTGGATTATTAGATAAATTCAAATAAATATTTTATTTAAGATTATCATTTCATACGCTTAATAAGTTTAGTGTTTATTAAGCGGAATAAAGAGATGATAATCTTTTATTTTTAAGTTGTAGAATAATATTCTAATTTAGATAACGAGCGCTTCAGTATGACATATGTTAAAATATACAAGTTAAAATGTGAGAAACAAGTATATATCAGTAAGGTTGTGAAAAAAATATGGCTAATGTGACACCTATGATGCAACAATATTTAAAAATAAAATCTCAATATCAAGATTGCTTATTGTTTTTTAGATTAGGTGATTTTTATGAAATGTTCTTTGAAGATGCTAAAGAAGCATCTAGAGTATTAGAAATTACTTTAACTAAAAGAGATGCTAAAAAAGAAAATCCAATTCCAATGTGTGGTGTTCCGTATCACTCAGCAAATAGCTATATTGAAACACTTATTAACAATGGATATAAAGTTGCTATTTGTGAACAGATGGAAGATCCAAAACAAACTAAAGGCATGGTTAAAAGAGAAGTAGTTAAAGTAGTCACACCTGGAACAATGATGGAACAAGGCGGAATGGATGAAAATCAAAATAATTATATTCTTAGCTTCATTCAGAATGAAAATGGATACGCATTAAGTTATTGTGATGTTTCTACTGGTGAATTAAAAGCTACCAATTTTGAAGATGAAAGCACGTTAATTAATGAAATCATTACGATTAACCCAAATGAAATTGTAGTACGAGAAGACATAAATGAAGATTTAAAAAAACAAATTTCACTTACTACAGAAACGATTACAGTTAGAGAAGAAATTTCTGATATGGAATATAGTGTCAATACATTAGAAAATAATTTAATGTTTTTGACAACACAATTATTGTTAGATTATATTCATCATACTCAAAAAAGAGATTTGTCTCATATTGAAGACGTGATAACCTATGCGGCGATTGACTTTATGAAAATGGATTATTATGCAAAACGCAATTTAGAGCTTACTGAAAGCATACGTTTAAAAAGTAAAAAAGGAACATTGCTATGGTTAATGGATGAAACAAAAACACCTATGGGTGCAAGACGCTTGAAACAGTGGATTGATCGCCCACTTATTCATAAAGACAATATTGAACAACGATTAGATATCGTAGAATCATTTATTGATCATTTTATAGAAAGAGATACTCTAAGAAGTTACCTTAATCAAGTATATGATATTGAAAGATTAGTAGGACGAGTAAGTTATGGAAATGTAAATGCTCGTGATTTGATTCAACTCAAACATTCTATTTCTGAAATTCCAAATATTAAATCACTTCTTGAACAAATGAATAGTGTGACAACAACGCAGTTTAGCACATTAGAACCATTAGAAGATTTACTGACAGTCTTAGAAGATAGTTTAGTAGAAGAACCACCTATTTCAGTTAAAGATGGGGGGCTGTTCAAACAAGGATTCAGTAAACAACTAGATGAGTATTTAGAAGCATCTAAAAATGGAAAAGATTGGCTCGCACAACTTCAAGCGAAAGAACGTGAAAGAACAGGTATCAAATCTTTAAAAATTAGCTACAATAAAGTTTTTGGTTACTTTATTGAAATCACACGTGCTAATCTTCAAGGATTCGAACCAAGCGAGCATGGCTATCATCGTAAACAAACTTTATCTAATGCAGAAAGATTTATTACAGACGAATTAAAAGAAAAAGAAGATATTATTTTAGGTGCAGAAGATAAAGCAATTGAATTAGAATATCAACTGTTTATTCGATTGAGAGAGCATGTTAAATCATATACTGAAAGATTACAAAGACAAGCAAAAGTGATATCAGAGCTTGATTGTTTACAAAGTTTTGCAGAAATTGCACAAAAATATAACTATGTTAGACCAAAATTTAGTGATGATAAAACATTGAACTTAGAAAATTCTAGACATCCTGTTGTAGAACGTGTGATGGATTATAATGATTATGTACCAAATGATTGTTATCTTGATCAAAATAACTTTATTTATTTGATTACTGGCCCAAATATGTCCGGTAAATCAACTTATATGCGACAAGTGGCAATCATTAGTATCATGGCACAAATGGGAGCTTATGTACCATGTGATAATGCAATATTACCGATTTTTGATCAAATTTTTACAAGAATTGGTGCAGCAGATGATTTAGTATCCGGTAAAAGTACCTTTATGGTTGAAATGCTAGAAGCACAAAAAGCATTAACATACGCAACAGCAGATAGTTTAATCATCTTTGATGAAATCGGACGAGGAACGTCAACATATGATGGTTTATCTCTAGCGCAAGCTATGATTGAATATGTATCTGAAACATCACATGCTAAGACGCTTTTTTCAACCCATTATCATGAATTAACAACATTAGATCAACAGCTATCTAGTTTAAAAAATGTACATGTAGCAGCAGATGAGTATCAAGGTGAACTTATTTTCCTTCATAAAGTTAAAGAGGGTGCTGTTGATGATAGTTATGGTATTCAAGTTGCTAAATTAGCAAATCTTCCTGAGAAAGTAATTGAAAGAGCTCAAGTTATTTTAAATGCGTTTGAACAAAATGGAGTATTAGATGAGAATGTCCATCGTCAACATTATAATGACAACTCTAAAGATATTGAAAATAAGAATCATTTAAATAATAAGGAAGAACACTCAACTATTAAACAAACAGATGTGTTTGAACAAACAAGTTTTGACTTATTTAATTCGAATGAAACACAAAGTGAAATAGAAGCACAAATTAAAAATTTAAATATTTCAAATATGACACCTATTGAAGCATTACTTAAGTTAAGCGAATTACAAAATCAGTTAAGATAGAGGTGTTAATACATGGGTAAAATTAAAGAATTACAAACATCTTTAGCAAATAAAATTGCTGCAGGAGAAGTGGTTGAACGTCCTAGTTCAGTAGTAAAAGAATTACTTGAAAATGCAATTGATGCTAAGGCGACTGAAATTAATATAGAAGTAGAACAATCAGGTATTTCCTCAATTCGTGTAGTCGACAATGGAACTGGAATTGAGCAAGATGATTTGCAACTTGTTTTTCATCGCCATGCTACCAGTAAAATAAATGATGATGACGATTTGTTTCATATCAGAACATTAGGGTTTCGAGGTGAAGCACTGGCCAGTATTTCATCTGTAGCTAAAGTGACACTTAAAACGTGTACAGATAATGAAAATGGTCACGAAATTTATGCTGAAAATGGTGAAATATTATCTCAAAAACCAGCAAAAGCCAAAAAAGGAACAGATATTAAAGTAGAATCATTATTTTATAATACGCCAGCTCGGTTAAAATATATTAAAAGTTTATATACAGAATTAGGAAAAATTACAGATATTGTTAATCGAATGGCAATGAGTCATCCAAACATTCGCTTTTCACTTATATCTGATGGAAAAACGATGTTAAAAACGAATGGTTCTGGAAGAACAAATGAAGTGATGGCTGAAATATATGGTATTAAAGTTGCAAAAGATTTAGTTCACATTTCTGGCGATACTAGTGACTATCATTTAGAAGGATTTGTTGCTAAACCGGAACATTCTCGTAGTAATAAACATTATATTTCAATTTTTATTAATGGTCGATATATCAAAAATTTCGCTTTAAATAAAGCTATTACTGAAGGATATCATACACTTCTAACCATAGGTCGTTACCCTATTTGCTATATCAATATAGAAATGGATCCAATTTTAGTAGATGTCAATGTGCATCCAACGAAACTTGAAGTTAGACTTTCAAAAGAAGAACAACTTTATAATTTAATTATTGAAAAAATTAGACATGCATTTAAAGATAGAATATTAATTCCTAAAAACGATTTAGATCGAACACCTAAAAAAAATAAAGTATTGCATACATTTGAACAACAAAAAATCGATTTTGAACAAAAACAACAAAATATTTCAAATGAGACAAAACAATTAGAAAATAAAAATGACCCCAACATTTCGACTAACAATACCTTTTCAACAATAAGTCATCAATATGATGAAGCACATACCTCTGATGATTCTTACACTAGAGAAGATAACGAAAATTCTAGTGTCTATAATAATAAACGTAGTATGGATAAAGATTACTTCGACATTCAAAAAGATATTTTAAATAGTTTAGATCGTGCCGAATCTTCAATCGATAACACTCGACATGATGAAACCAATATTTATAATTATGATGAAAATGATGACTTTCAAGAGAATGTTACAAATCAAGAAGAACAAGATATTAAAGGTAAAGTAAGTTCAACACCGTCTCGACGTGTGCCATATATGGAAGTAGTTGGCCAAGTACACGGTACCTATATTATTGCTCAAAATGAAAATGGAATGTTTATGATAGATCAACATGCTGCACAAGAACGTATTAAATACGAATATTTCAGAGAAAAGATAGGCGAAGTATCAAATGAAGTACAAGATTTGTTAATTCCTTTAACATTTCACTTCTCAAAAGACGAGCAATTAATTATTGATCAATATCGAGAAGAACTTGATAAAGTAGGGGTCCATTTAGAACATTTTGGTGGATATGACTATATTGTAAATAGTTATCCAGTATGGTTTCCTAAAGTGGAAGCAGAGGAAATTATTAAAGATATGATTGAACTCGTATTAAATCATAAAAAAATTGACGTTAAAAAAATGCGTGAAGACGCAGCTATTATGATGAGTTGTAAGAAGTCAATTAAAGCAAATCATTATTTAAAAAAGAATGAAATGGCAGATTTAATTGATCAATTAAGAGAAGCGGAAGATCCATTTACTTGTCCTCATGGTAGACCAATTATTATTAACTTTTCAAATTATGAATTAGAGAAATTATTTAAACGAGTAATGTAGAAGGGATGCATAGAAATGAAAGAACACGTACTACCAGCAATTCGAAATATGAAAGATTTAGAGAAATTAATTCAAACGGATTATAAAGTGTGTGTCCTTTTAGATATGCATGTAGGTCATTTAAGAAGCATTATAGAGTTACTTAAAAAACATGACATTGAAGCATATATTCATATTGATTTAATTAAAGGAATGGCACATGATGAATATGCATGTGAATATATCATTCAAACTTATAAACCAAAAGGGATTGTTTCAACAAAAACAAAAGTTATTCAAAAAGCAAAATCATTAAATGTACTTACTATTTTTAGAGTTTTTATTATTGATAGTCAAGCACTCAATCGTAGTATACAACTCATAAAGAAAGTGGACCCAGATTATGTTGAAGTACTACCAGGTATTGCTCATAAAATTGTTGAAAATGTAAGAGAAGCAACGACTGCTAAAATTATAGCAGGTGGGCTAATCGAAGAAGAAAAAGAAGTGAATGATGCAATTAATAGTGGTGCAAGTTATGTAACCACAAGTAACAGAAAATTATGGTAGAAATTATATTTTTAACCTGAGACAAAATTGATGTCTCAGGTTTTTTTATGTATTGATAAAAAATAATTATAATACGCTCTTTTAATCTATAAAATAAATTGTGACAATTTTTTTACAAAAATCATTGACAACGCTTACAATTATTTTGTATGATTTATACAAGTTAATATTTGAATGAGAGATGAAGAGATTTCTGCAACCCTAATTATATAGTTTGTAGAAGTCTCTTTGCCTTGTAGGAGGTTAAAACATGAATGCTTATTTAGCAGAGTTTTTAGGCACGGCCATTCTTATTTTGTTCGGTGGAGGCGTATGTGCAAATGTAAATTTAAAACGTAGCGCTGGACAAGAATCTGATTGGATCGTTATTGCCGCTGGATGGGGCTTAGCTGTAACTATGGGAGTTTATGCAGTAGGACAATTTTCTGGAGCCCATTTAAATCCAGCTGTGTCAATTGCTTTAGCAGTTGAGGGAAGTTTTAGTTGGATAAAAGTACCAGGATATATTGTTTGTCAAATGTTAGGAGGAATTGTAGGAGCTACACTTGTTTGGTTAATGTATTTACCACATTGGAAAGCAACTACAGATCAAGGTGCAAAATTAGGCGTATTCTCTACTGCACCTGCTATTAAAAATTATTTTGCTAACTTTTTAAGTGAAATTATTGGAACTGCTATTTTAAGTTTAGGGATTTTATTTATTGGGGTAAATAAAATTGCAGATGGATTAAACCCATTAATTGTGGGTAGTTTAATTATTGCAATAGGTTTAAGTTTAGGTGGGCCTACAGGTTATGCCATTAATCCAGCTCGTGACTTAGGACCAAGAATTGCACATGCGATTTTACCAATTGCTGGTAAAGGAGGATCTAATTGGTGGTATGCTATTGTACCAGTACTAGGACCAATTGCTGGCGGTATGCTAGGTGCTGTAATTTATCAAGTTTTTTATAAAAATGAATTTACTTTTATGAGTGGTGTTAGCATTGTAGTTGTAATTGTTACATTACTTATTGGTTTATCTCTTAATAAATCAAATAACAATAAAGATATTGAATCAATTTATTAAAAGTAAAAATTTAGTTTTAAATCATATAATATATTGACTATGTGATTCAAAGGATACTTAACACATACAGTCAGAATGAAAGAAGGAGAAAAATTATGGAACAATACATCATGTCAATAGACCAGGGCACAACTAGCTCTAGAGCAATTTTATTTGATAAAGAAGGAGAAATTCAAGGCGTTGCGCAAAGAGAATTTAAACAATACTTTCCTAAATCTGGTTGGGTAGAGCATGACGCCAATGAAATATGGACATCAGTATTAGCAGTAATGGCTGAAGTGATAAATGAAAATGAAATTGACCCTGAACAAATTAAAGGTATTGGTATTACTAACCAACGTGAAACTACGGTCATTTGGGATAAGAAAACAGGCCGTCCAATTTATCATGCAATTGTTTGGCAATCTCGTCAAACACAACATATTTGTAATGAATTAAAAGAACAAGGTCACGAAAAAACATTTCGTAATAAAACAGGTTTATTATTAGACCCTTACTTCTCTGGAACAAAAGTAAGATGGATATTAGATAATGTTAAAGGTGCAAGAGAAAAAGCAGAAAATGGGGATTTATTATTCGGAACTATCGATACTTGGTTAGTGTGGAAACTTTCTGGTGGAGAAGCACATATTACAGACTATTCAAATGCTAGCCGTACATTAATGTATAACATTCATGAACTTAAATGGGATGATGAATTATTAGAATTACTAGATATTCCTAAAGCAATACTTCCAGAAGTTAAAGAATCTAGTGAAATCTATGCACATACTAAAGATTATCATTTCTTTGGTCAAGAAGTACCAATTGCTGGTATTGCTGGTGACCAACAAGCAGCATTGTTTGGTCAAGCTTGTTTCGAACGTGGTGATGTGAAAAATACGTATGGTACTGGCGGATTCATGTTAATGAACACTGGTGAAGAACCTGTAACGTCTGAAAGTGGATTGTTAACTACAATTGCTTATGGTCTTGACGGTAAAGTAAACTATGCACTTGAAGGATCAATTTTCGTATCTGGATCAGCAATTCAATGGTTACGTGACGGTTTAAGAATTATTAATTCTGCACCGCAAACTGAAAACTATGCAACACGTGTTAATTCTACTGATAATGTCTACTTTGTTCCTGCATTCGTAGGACTTGGTACACCATATTGGGATTCTGAAGCACGTGGTGCGATTTTCGGATTAACTCGTGGTACTGAAAAAGAACATTTCATTCGTGCAACATTAGAATCTTTATGTTATCAAACACGCGATGTTATGGAAGCAATGTCTAAAGATTCAGGAATTGAAGTAAATAATTTACGTGTTGATGGTGGCGCAGTAAAAAATAACTTTATAATGCAATTCCAAGCAGATATTGTTGATACATCAGTTGAACGTCCGGAAGTTCAAGAAACAACAGCACTTGGAGCTGCTTATCTAGCAGGTTTGGCTGTAGACTTTTGGGAAGATAAAAAAGACATTGCTGATAGATGGAAATTAGAAACAGAATTTAATCCAGAAATGTCTGAAGAAACAAGAACTAAGTTATATAAAGGTTGGAAGAAAGCAGTAGAAGCTACTCAAGTCTTTAAATTAGAAGATTAATTTTTAATTATGGCTTAGTTACAAAGAATATGTTATGATGTAATTAAGTTAATACATTAGTCGAGATTTGAGAGACCTGTTATCATGCAGTATGCTTCTGTGTGTATAGGTCTCTCTTTTTTTAATATAAATTTTGGAGGGTATATTATGGCATTATCTACTTTTAACAGGAACTTAATTAAAAAGAATTTAAGAAATAAAGAATTTGACGTTGTAGTTATTGGTGGAGGAATTACTGGTGCAGGTATTGCATTAGATGCTACACAACGTGGTATGAAAGTAGCTTTAGTAGAAATGCAAGACTTTGCGCAAGGTACAAGTTCTCGCTCAACTAAATTAGTACATGGTGGTTTACGTTACTTGAAACAAGCACAAATCAAAGTTGTTGCTGAAACAGGTAAAGAACGTGCAATAGTTTATGAAAATGGTCCCCACGTAACAACTCCTGAATGGATGTTATTACCGATGCATAAAGGGGGGACATTTGGTAAATTCACAACTAACATCGGGTTAACAATGTATGATCGTTTAGCAGGCGTTAAACGTCATGAACGTAAAAAAATGTTATCAAAACAAGCTACTTTAAATAAAGAACCTCTTGTGAAAAAAGATGGTTTAAAAGGTGGCGGATACTACGTAGAATATCGTACTGATGATGCTCGCTTAACAATTGAAGTGATGAAACGTGCTGCTGAAAAAGGCGCTGAAGTCATTAATCACACTAAATCTACTGACTTCGTATACGATGCTAAAAATAAAGTAAGTGGTATTAAAGTAAAAGATATGCTTACAGGTGAAGAGTATCAAATCAATGCTAAAAAAGTAATCAATGCTGCTGGTCCATGGGTAGACGAAGTGAGAAAGAAAGATTATACACGTAACAATAAACAATTACGTTTAACAAAAGGTGTTCACGTAGTTATCGATCAATCAAAATTCCCATTACGTCAAGCGGTTTACTTTGATACTGAAAAAGATGGTCGTATGATTTTTGCTATTCCTCGTGAAGGTAAAGCATATGTAGGTACTACTGATACATTCTATAATAATGAAAAAACAAAACCTTTAACTAATCAAGAAGATAGAGACTATTTAATTGATGCAATCAATTATATGTTCCCTGATGTACATGTTACTGATGCTGATATTGAATCAACTTGGGCTGGCGTACGTCCATTAATTTTAGAAGATGGAAAAGATCCTTCAGAAATTTCACGTAAAGATGAAATTTGGGAAGGTAAATCAGGATTATTAACCATTGCTGGTGGTAAATTAACTGGATATCGTCATATGGCATTAGAAATTGTTGATTTATTAGCTAAGCGTTTAAAACAAGAATATAGTCTAAAATTTGCGGATAGCAAAACTAAAAATACACCTATTTCTGGTGGAGATGTTGGTGGTAGTAAAAACTTTGAAAATTACGTAAATCGTAAAGTTCAAGAAGGTAAAGCACTTGGATTAAGCACAGATGTGGCACATAATTTAGCTTCAAAATACGGTTCAAATGTAGATAAATTATTCGCAATTGCACAATTAACGAATGAAAAAGATTTAAATATGCCATTAGAATTATACGTTCAATTAGTTTATAGTGTACAAAACGAAATGGTATATAAACCAACTGATTTCTTAATTCGTCGTACTGGTAAATTATACTTTGACATCAATACAGTTAAACAATATAAACAAGCAATTATTGATGAATTAGATAAATTATTAAATTATACTGCTGAACAGAAAAATGAATTTTCTAAAGAAGTTGATGAAGCTATTGAAGAAGCAACACATGGTAATCATCAACCTGCAGAAAAATAAATATAGTTAAAATAGTATAGCAACTGAGATTGGGTAAAAGTACTCAATCTCAGTTTTTTATATTTTGATAAAATTTTTAAATTTAAAGTATATATAACCTATTAAAAAGTAACAAACTATTTGATAACATTAAAGAGTATAGGTATATTAGTAGGAATAGTACGTTGTTAACATACCATTAAAGAAAGAGATTGGAGGCATATCTATGGGGCAAAGTGCTTATAAAATAACTGTAGAAGATGGAACAACTTTAGAAGTTAAAGTAGATAAAGCAAACATAGCGACTTATGGTATTATACATATATTTCATGGTATGGCTGAACATATGGATCGATACGAAACACTTGTTAATGCTTTAACGCATCAAGGCTATGATGTGATTAGACATAATCATAGAGGACATGGGAAAGAGATTGATGAGAAAGAACGTGGACATTACGACAGTATGAATCAAGTTGTTCAAGATGCGTTTGAAATTGCACAAACATTATATGATAGTGAGAAAGGATTACCCTATATTGTATTAGGCCATTCAATGGGATCTATTATTGCACGTTTATTTGTTGAAACTTATCCAAATTTTGCTAATGGATTGATATTAACTGGAACAGGACAATATCCGAAATGGAAAGGAATTCCTGCAAGAATCAGTTTGAAATTAATTTCTATTTTTACTGGGAAGCGCAATCGTTTAAAATGGGTCAATCAACTCGTTTACAAATCATTTAACAAAAAGATTGATCAACCACGAACTGAAAGTGACTGGCTTTCATCACAATCTACAGAAGTTGATAAATTTGTAAACGATGAGTATACCGGCTTTTTAGTTTCAAACCAATTAATTTATGAAACAGTAAAACATATGACACGTACTGCAAATTATACTCAATTAAAAAAAATGAATAAACAGTTACCAATATTGATGATTTCAGGAAAAAATGATCCTTTTGGAGAGTATGGCAGAGGTGTTAAATCCTTGGCCAGAAAATTTAAAAAAGCTGGTATTAAACATATTACGGTACAACTTTATGCAAATAGAAGACATGAAATATTATTTGAAGTTGATCAACAAATGATATGGAATCATATGTTTGATTGGATTCAAAAACAAGTATTGAAAAATAATCAGAGTGAGGCGTAATCATTGCAAGCATCAAAAAAACCTTTTCTAGTAGTTATTGTAGGACCGACAGCTTCGGGTAAAACAGAATTGAGTATCGAATTAGCTAAAAAAATGAATGGAGAAATCATTAGTGGCGATTCGATGCAAGTATACCGTCAAATGAATATAGGTACTGCAAAGGTAACAGAAACAGAAATGGAAGGGATACCCCATTATTTAATAGATATCTTAAATCCTGATGAATCATTTTCTGCATACGAATTTAAAAAAAGAGCAGAAGTGCTTATTGAAGATATTACAAAAAGAGGTAAAGTACCTATTATTGCAGGAGGTACAGGTTTATATATTCAGTCTTTAATTTACGATTATCCATTTGATGATGAAAATGTATCAGTAGAAAAAGAATTAAGAGTAAAAGAAAAATTAGATGCATTAAATCAATTGAATAATGATGACTTACATCGTTACTTGGCATCGTTTGATGAAACATCAGCTAAAGATATTCATCCAAATAATAGAAAAAGAGTACTTAGAGCGATTGAATATTACTTAAAAACAAAAAAACTTTTAAGTTCTCGAAAGAAAGTTCAACAATATACAGAAAATTATGATACATTATTAGTAGGGATTGAAATGTCGCGCAAAACATTATATACAAGAATAAATAAACGTGTTGATATTATGTTGGGCCACGGATTATTTAATGAAGTGAAAGCACTAGTTGAACAAGGTTTTGAATCTAGTCAGAGTATGCAAGCAATTGGTTACAAAGAACTTGTCCCTGTTATAAAAGGAGAAATGGAATTAGAACCAGCTGTAGAATTATTAAAACAACATTCAAGGCAATATGCGAAAAGACAACTCACATGGTTTAAAAACAAAATGAATGTTCAATGGTTTGATAGAGAGACAATGTCACTTCAAATGATGTTAGATGAGATTACAACCCAAATAAATAAAAGGAGTTCTAAACATGATTGCAAACCAAAACATCCAAGATCAAGCACTAGAGAACTTTAAAGCAGAACAAACGGAAATTACTGTATTTTTCTTAAATGGTTTTCAAATGAAAGGTGTTATTGAAGACTTTGATAAATACATGATTAGCTTAGTTTCTCAAGGCAAACAACATTTGATTTACAAACATGCGATCAGCACTTTCACTGTGGATACAGAATCTACTGATTCAGAAGCTACAGGCGAAGGTGAAGAATAAGTTGTAATTAAAGTGCCAAGTTACTGAATTTTAGAGCGTAGTCCACGGTCGAAATGTATACGTAGCTTGCAAAATTCTCATCAATTTTTGCACTTTTGAACAAATAAAGGAAATGTTTGTAATAAAACAAAGCTTCAATATAGAACGATTGTCTATGACATAGTCATCTATATTGAAGCTTTTATTTAATTTATAGAAGTTTTTCAATATCTTTTTCAATTTGAGCAGGTTTTTTCTGAGGTGAGAAGCGTTGAACAATATTACCTTCACGGTCAACTAAAAACTTAGTGAAATTCCATTTAATTTTTTCACTTAACATGCCTTTAGCTTGACTTGTTAAATAACGGAACAATGGATGCTGGTTATCGCCTTTAACGTCAATTTTTTCATGAATAGGGAATGTGACACCGTAGTTAATTTTACAATTTTGATTTGCTTCAGCACCAGAACCAGGTTCTTGACCTCCAAACTGATTGCATGGGAAACCTAAAACAATAAATCCTTGGTCCTTATATTTATTATATAGTTCTTGTAATCCTTCAAATTGTGGTGTAAATCCACATTCACTCGCTGTATTAACGATAAGCATAACATCGCCTTTATATACATCTAATTTATAATTTTCACCATTAGATTTTTGAACTTCAAAATCATAAATATTTTCCATACTATCACCCTTTCAATTTAGCTTTAATTTAACATAGTTTTAGTCGTTAGTCTTTAAACTTGCTCTATGATAGAATATGTAAGACATGTTAGAAAAGGAGATGTATATCATGACTCAGCAACACACTTATGATACAAAGAAAAAGCTAGAAACTGCTGTATTAGTTGGTGTACATGCTCAAAGTGATCATCAATATAATTTTGAATCTACAATGGAAGAATTAGAAGCTTTAGCGTTGACTTGTCAATTAGATGTTAAAGGACAGGTCACTCAAAATAAAGATCAATTTGATTATAAATATTATGTTGGCAAAGGTAAGATTGATGAAATTAAAGCTTTTATAGAATTTCATGACATCGATGTTGTTGTGACAAATGATGAATTAACAACAGCACAATCAAAAACATTAAATGATAATTTGGGCATTAAAATTATCGATAGAACACAGCTCATTCTTGAAATTTTTGCTTTAAGAGCGCGTAGTAGAGAAGGTAAATTACAAGTTGAATTAGCTCAACTCGATTACTTACTTCCTAGATTACAAGGACATGGAAAAAGTTTATCTCGTTTAGGCGGGGGAATTGGTACGCGTGGTCCTGGTGAAACAAAATTAGAAATGGATAGACGTCATATTAGAACACGTATGAATGAAATTAAACTTCAACTTAAAACAGTGGTCGAACATCGTGAAAGATATCGTAATCAACGCGAACAAAATCAAGTGTTTCAAATTGCACTTATTGGCTATACTAACGCTGGAAAATCTTCTTGGTTTAATGTTTTAGCAAACGAAACGACTTTTGAAAAAGATTTACTATTTGCCACACTTGACCCTAAAACACGACAAATACAAATTAACAATGGGTTTAATTTAATTATTTCTGATACCGTAGGCTTCATTCAAAAGTTGCCTACAACGTTAGTAGCAGCATTTAAGTCGACATTAGAAGAAGCGAAAAGTGCTGATTTACTTCTACATGTCGTTGATGCAAGTCATCCAGAATATCGTGCTCAATATGATACGGTTAATCAATTGGTAAAAGACTTAGATATGGATGACCTTCCACAAGCAATCATTTTTAATAAAAAAGATCAATGTTCTGAAGAAACTGATGTACCGGTATCAGGCCATCCGTCTGTATTTGTATCAAGTCGTAATAGTGAAGATAAATTAAAAGTGAAGCAGTTACTGTTTGATCAAATAAAAGCGACTTTGTCATATTACGTAGAAACTGTATCTAGTGAAGATGCAGATAGATTATATTTTTTAAAACAACATACACTTATCGAAGAAATGAAATTTGATGAAAATAATGAAAGCTATATCGTTAAAGGATATAGAAAATAATTATATATAAAGGAAGATAAATTGCATGTCAGATATTCAACACATCGTTTCTAAAGTAGAAGAAACGTTAACACCCTTATTTAAAGAAATTGAAGAAACTGCTTATATCAATCAGGAAAAGGTTCTTAATGCATTTCATCATGTTAAAGCGAGCGAGAATGATTTAGTAGGTTCTACAGGATATGGTTATGATGATTTTGGACGTGATCATTTAGAAGAGATATATGCTCATACGTTTAAAGCAGAAGATGCAATTGTTAGACCTCAAATTATTTCGGGTACTCATGCAATTACATTAGCATTGCAAAGTACACTCAAATATGGCGATGAACTGATGTACATTACAGGTAGTCCCTATGACACCTTACTTGAAGTGATTGGTGTTAATGGTAATGGTATTGAAAGTCTCAAAGAGCATGGCGTGACATATAAAGAAGTTGCATTAAAAGATGGAATGATTGATGTTGAAACTGTTTTAAATACTATTTCGAAACAAACGAAAGTTATTGCTATTCAACGTTCAAAAGGGTATGGACAACGACCTTCAATTACAGTAGATGAAATAGAAACTGCTATTTCTCAAATTAAACAACGATATCCCAATGTAATTATTTTTGTGGATAATTGCTACGGAGAGTTTGTAGAGCGTCGAGAACCAATAGAAGTGGGTGCAGATTTAATTGCAGGGTCATTAATAAAAAATCCTGGTGGTGGATTAGCAAAAATTGGTGGTTACATTGCAGGACGAAAAGATTTAATCGAACGATGTGGTTATCGTTTAACTGCACCTGGTATTGGTAAAGAAGCGGGTGCTTCATTATTTTCATTGCAAGAAATGTATCAAGGATTCTTTTTAGCACCGCATGTAGTGAGTCAAAGCTTAAAAGGCTCATTATTTACAAGTTTACTTCTTGAAAAAATGAATATGAACACAGTACCCAAATACGATGTTAAGCGTACAGACTTAATTCAAACCGTTCAATTTGATACAAAAGAACAGATGATTGCATTTTGTCAAAGTATTCAACATGCTTCACCAATTAATGCACACTTTAGTCCTGAACCTAGTTATATGCCTGGTTATGAAGATGATGTCATCATGGCAGCAGGAACGTTTGTGCAAGGATCCTCTATTGAATTATCAGCAGATGGTCCGATTCGTCCGCCTTATGAGGCATATGTGCAAGGTGGTCTAACTTATGAACATGTTAAAATTGCAGTAACACGTGCGGTTATGAATTTAAAAGAACAGAATTTAATTTAAGTAGTATAACACAATATTCAAAAATAGATAGTAATAAACATAATGAGAGTGAATTTCCTTTTGTATATGGATTTATTTTATGATAATATATCATGGTTAATTATACGAGATACTAATGAATAAGAAGGTTTAAATCAATTATGAAAGAAAATTTTTGGAATGAATTACCACGTCCATTTTTCATTTTAGCGCCGATGGAAGACGTGACAGACATTGTTTTTCGACATGTAGTAAGTGAAGCAGCGAGACCGGATGTATTTTTTACTGAATTTACAAATACGGAGAGTTTTTGTCATCCAGAAGGGATACATAGTGTACGAGGACGTTTAACATTCAGTGAAGATGAACAGCCTATGGTTGCTCATATATGGGGTGATAAGCCAGAGCAATTTAAAGAAATGAGTTTTGGTTTAGCAGATATGGGCTTTAAAGGTATTGATTTAAATATGGGCTGTCCTGTCGCAAATGTTGCCAAAAAAGGTAAAGGGTCTGGGTTAATTTTACGACCAGAAAGAGCAGCTGAAATTATTCAAGCAGCCAAGGCAGGTGGACTACCTGTTAGTGTTAAAACACGTCTAGGTTATTATAATATAGAGGAATGGAAAGAATGGTTAAGACATGTGTTTAAGCAAGACATTGCAAACTTATCTATCCATCTTCGTACACGTAAAGAAATGAGCAAAGTCGATGCACATTGGGAATTAATTGAAGCCATTAAAGAAATGCGCGATGAAGTGGCGCCTCAAACATTATTAACTATCAATGGTGATATTCCAGATAGACAAAAAGGTATGGAACTTGCGACGAAATATGGTATTGATGGAGTTATGATAGGAAGAGGCATTTTCCATAATCCTTTTGCATTTGAGAAAGAGCCACGCGAACATACAAGTAAAGAACTCTTGGATTTATTTAGATTACATTTAGAGTTATTTGAAAAGTATTCAAATGAAGAAACACAACAATTTAAAAGTTTACGACGTTTCTTTAAAATTTATGTGCGAGGTATTAGAGGTGCAAGTGAATTACGGCATCAATTAATGAGTACAGAAACTGTGGATGAAGCTCGAGCATTACTTGATGACTTTGAAGCAAATATGGAAGATAACCATTAATGAAACTTAAATTTTCAAAACTTAACAATAAGAATACGCTATCGTATTGATGTCTTGAAAAATAATTTTTAAATAGTAAAAAGCCTGTAGATAACTGTATCTATGGGCTTTTACGTTTATATGTAAGAAATATTTAATTTTCATGTCAGAAAACCTAACATATTTTTGTATTTCATATTAATCTATGCTAAATTATAGACAAGTTCAAAAGTAGAGGTGAGGTTATAGTGTCTAACGATACAATAAGACGTAATATGGCCGTGTTCTCTATGAGTGTTGTTTGTAAATTGACAGAACTCACAGCAAGACAAATACGTTATTATGAAACACATGAACTCATTAAGCCCGAACGTACCGAAGGAAATAAAAGGTTATTCTCGATGAATGACTTAGAGAGACTGTTAGAAATTAAAACGTTAATTGAAAAAGGTTTTAATTTAAAAGGTATTAAACAAATAATTACAAATAATCAAGGGCACTTAACTACTGATGAACAAGAGACGAGAAAAAGAATGATTGTAGATGCAACTCAGAAACCGCGCAGTGAAGCTTTACCGATAAACCGTGGCGATTTATCACGATTTATTAATTAATAACTTGGAGGATGTCTACCATGCCAAAACATACTTTTACAAAAGAGGATATTCGCAAATTTGCAAAAGAGGAAAACGTAAGATATTTAAGATTACAATTCACTGATATCTTAGGTACAATTAAAAATGTTGAAGTTCCAGTAAGCCAATTAGAAAAAGTGTTAGATAATGAAATGATGTTTGACGGATCTTCAATCGAAGGTTTCGTACGTATTGAAGAATCAGATATGTATTTATACCCAGATTTAGATACTTGGGTTATCTTTCCTTGGACAGCAGGTCAAGGCAAAGTAGCACGTTTAATTTGTGATGTTTATACAACTGATGGTGAACCATTTGCTGGGGACCCACGTACGAACTTAAAACGTATATTAAAAGAAATGGAAGACTTAGGTTATACAGATTTCAACTTAGGACCTGAACCAGAATTCTTCTTATTCAAATTGGATGAAAAAGGTGAACCAACATTAGAATTAAATGATAATGGCGGTTACTTCGACTTAGCACCAACTGACTTAGGTGAAAATTGTCGTCGTGACATCGTCCTTGAATTAGAAGATATGGGCTTTGATATCGAAGCAAGTCATCATGAAGTAGCACCAGGTCAACACGAAATTGACTTCAAATATGCAGATGCAATTTCAGCATGTGACAACATTCAAACATTTAAATTAGTTGTTAAAACAATTGCACGTAAACATAATTTACATGCGACATTTATGCCAAAACCATTATTTGGTGTAAATGGAAGTGGTATGCACTTCAACGTATCTTTATTCAAAGGTAAAGAAAATGCATTCTTTGATCCAAACGGCAAAGATCAATTAACGGAAGATGCTTATCACTTTACTGCAGGTATCTTAAATAATGCACGTGGATTTACAGCAGTATGTAACCCATTAGTCAATTCATATAAGCGTTTAGTACCTGGTTACGAAGCACCATGTTACATTGCTTGGAGTGGTAAAAACCGTTCTCCATTAGTACGTGTACCTACTTCAAGAGGTTTATCAACTCGTATTGAAGTACGTTCAGTTGACCCAGCTGCTAACCCATATATGGCTTTAGCTGCGATCTTACAAGCTGGTTTAGACGGTATTAAAAACAAAACTAAAGTACCAGAACCAGTAAACCAAAATATCTATGAAATGAATCGTGAAGAACGTGAAGCAGTAGGTATTCAAGATTTACCATCTACACTTTACACTGCATTAAAAGCAATGCGTGAAAACGATACAGTTAAAAAAGCATTAGGCAATCACATCTATAATCAATTTATTAATTCTAAATCTATCGAATGGGACTATTACAGAACTCAAGTTTCTGAATGGGAACGCGATCAATATATGAAACAATACTAATCGCTAAGCAAAAAGGGGAAAGACTTAGGGACATAAGGAGTTAAGGCATTTGCCTTAGCTTCTTTTTTATTTGAAAATAATCTATTTTTACTTGACCACTTTCTTCAAAAGTAGTGAATTGGTCAAGTTTTGGTCAAGTAAGTTAAAAAAAAACAGTCTTTATATACTTCTTAAAATTTTCTAGTTTAATTATAGATTGTTTAGCTTTTTTTGTTTTTTCATGTTCGTCTACCACTAAATATTTTTTCATAATATATAGCTCCTATTTTTATTAAATATATCAATAAAACCTATATGAATTATAAAAATATTATGTAAACATAAAAATATAGACCCGAAGTATGTCACCTTAAGGTCTATATTAAATAAGTTTATAATTAAATTAATTCTAAAAGTTTGTCAACATTTTCCTCAGTTGTGGCCCAACTTGTTGCGAATCTAACAACGCGATGTGTATCATCGTATTTTTCCCAAATTGCAAATTTCACTTTACTCTGAAGATCTTTAATCTTATCATCATTTAATACGAAAAACTGTTGATTAGTAGGAGAATCAAAATATACTTTATATCCTTTATTGATAAATCCTTGCTTCATTTTATTCGCCATATTAATAGCATGTCGACTAATATCAAAATACAAGTTATTAGTAAATAATTCTAAAAATTGAATACCAACTAAACGCCCCTTAGCTAGTAGGGCACCATGCTGTTTAATACGTGTAGTGAAGTGTTTAGGTTCATTATTGTTTGTAAATACAATCGCTTCACCACATAGTGCACCAATCTTTGTACCACCAATATAAAAAATATCACAGTAATTAGCAATATCTTCAATTGTGACATCTGTTTCATTACTCATCAAACCATAACCTAATCGGGCGCCATCCATAAATAATGGAATATGATGTTCCTTACAGACTTCTGATAAATTTTTGAGTTCTTCTTTACTATAAAGCGTTCCATATTCAGTAGGATGAGAAATATACACCATACCAGGAAATACCATATGTTCACGTTTGAAATCATTATAAAAAGTTTCAAGATAGGTATTTACTTCTTTAGGTGAAATCTTACCTTCATGAGATGGTACTGCTAATACTTTATGACCACTAAATTCTATAGCGCCCCCTTCATGTACTGCCACATGACCTGTATCTGCTGAAATAACCCCTTCATATGGCTCTAATACAGTATTAATAACAACTTGATTTGTTTGTGTACCACCAATTAAAAAGCGAACAGTGGCTTCAGGACATTGAATCGTTTTTCGAATTTGATCAGCGGCTTGTTTTGAAAATTGGTCATCCCCATAACCCGAAGCTTGAATATAATTTGTATCAATAAAACGTTGTAAAACTTTTGGATGTGCACCTTCTAGGTAGTCATTTTCAAAAGATATCATCGAATTCCTCCCTAACTTCCTTATGCTTATTCTAAACTGATTATTCTGAAAATTTGAATAGAATGTATTTAGTATACACTACCTTTTTAGTAATGTGAATTTAAGAGAATAAAAATAAATATGTAAACGCTTTTAAAAGACGTCCTATTATCATTGCAATTTAGTTGATAAACACATGTAAAAAGACTATGATTTAAATAAATATATGAAATGGAGTGTTATAAATGAGTAAAGTAAAATTTAAAAGAATTCAAGAACAAACAATTGAAGAATTGGAAAATGAAATTAATCAATATTTAGCAAGTGAAGAAGGTCGTCGCTATGAATTATTAAATGTTTCAATTGATAAAATTGAAGAACGCCAATTTCCTAACAATGAAGAAATATTAAGTGCCTTTTTAATATTAGCCGATAAATAAAAGTTGAATTTGAGAAGTAGGAGTTTAGAATTATGATAAGTCTTTTTGGCCCTAAAATTGGCACAATATTGAATATAATTTTAGTGCTTGGATTTTTAGGCAATTTAGTGTTGGCTTTTATTTTAATTTTTTTAGAGCGTAACAGACGTAGTGCATCTTCAACATGGGCCTGGATATTTGTATTATTTGTATTACCAGTGCTTGGATTTATTCTTTATCTATTTTTCGGTAGAACTGTTTCAAAAAGAAAAATGGAGAAAAATAATGGTAAAGAGCTAGATGTTTATAAAGATTTGATTGATGAACAAGCTCATAAAATTGATCATTACAACTATCATACAGAAAATAAGCAGCTACAAAATCATCAAGATATGGCAAGAATGCTATTAAAGAAACAAGATGCTTTTATTACTGAAGACAATAAAATTGATTTATTTATTGATGGTCATGAATTATATGACAAAGTACTCGAAGATATTTATAATGCGAAAGATTACATACATTTAGAGTACTTTGGATTTGAAATCGATGGTCTAGGAAAACGAATTATCGATGCCCTAGAAACAAAGTTAAAAGAAGGTTTAGAAGTTAAATTACTTTACGATGATGTGGGTTCAAAAAATTTAAAACGTCACAAATTTAAACATTTTGAATCATTAGGTGGAGAGGTAGAAGCATTTTTTGCATCTAAACTACCAATTATTAACTTTAGAATGAATAATCGTAACCATCGTAAGATTATTGTTATTGATGGTCAAATCGGGTATATTGGTGGATTTAATGTAGGTGACGATTATTTAGGTTTAGGTAAACTAGGATACTGGAGAGATACGCATTTAAGAGTACAAGGTGATGTTGTAAATGCACTTCAAATTAGGTTTATTCTTGATTGGAACTCTCAAGCACATCGTCCACAATTTGAATATGATGATAAGTATTTTCCTAAAAAGAAAGTACAGGATGGTCATTCAGCCATTCAAATTGGTTCAAGTGGACCTGCATATGAATTACACCAAATTGAGTTTGGATATACCAAAATGATTATGAGTGCGAAAAAATCTATTTATATTCAAACACCTTACTTTATACCAGATCGATCTTACATTAATGCATTGAAAATGGCAGCAAATACTGGTGTTGATGTTAACATAATGATTCCATGTAAACCGGATCATCCATTTGTCTACTGGTCTACATTTTCAAATGTTGCTGAATTGCTTGAATATGGAGTAAAAGTGTATACGTATCAAAATGGATTTATACATTCTAAAATGTTAATGATTGATGATGAAGTCAGTAGTGTAGGTTCATCTAATATGGACTACAGAAGTTTTGTATTGAACTTTGAAGTTAATGCATTCGTATATGATGAACAATTAGCTAAGAAGTTAAAAGAGGCGTATAAAGAAGATATAAAAAAATCTAAACAACTTACACTTGAGAAATATAAAAAACGACCATTATCAATTAAATTCAAAGAAGATATTGCCAAATTATTATCACCAATCTTGTAAAAATAATAAAACCGACAAAGCTTTGTGCTTTGTCGGTTTTATTAATATGACAAATGTCATTTGAAAATAGTGACATTTTTATCTGAAATTATAACTTGTTTGTTGATAAATTATTTATATTAACAAAAGGAAGTGATGAGTTATGATTCAAATTCGACATTTATCCAAAAAATATAATGGAAAAACAGTATTGAAAAATATATCACTAAATATAGAAAAGGGTATGAGTACTGCATTAATAGGAAAAAATGGAGCCGGAAAATCAACTTTAATTAATATTTTAATTAATCATTTGAAAGCAGAAACGGGAGAAATTATAGATATAGATCATTTATTAAATTTAAATCATATTGGTGTATTATTTCAAAAAACGTCTTTTCCTAGGTTAATAAAAGTAAAAGAATTATATAAATTATTTTGTCAACTATACAAGGATGCAATTTCGATAGATGAATTTAAAAAAATTACAAAATTGAATGATAGCCAATTGAATCTGTATGCAAATCACTTATCTGGTGGACAACAACGAATATTAGATTTTGGGTTATGTTTAATAGGAAAACCAAAGCTTCTCATTTTAGATGAACCTACTGCAGCTATGGATGTTGAAATGCGAGAACATTTCTGGACAATGATAGAGAAATTAAAAAAAGAAAATGTATCTATTTTTTATACTTCTCATTATATTGAAGAAGTAGAACGAATGGCAGATAAAGTTATATTTCTTGATCAAGGCATTATTAAGTTAAATGATTCACCTAGAAATATATTAACCAACCAACAATATTCAATAATTAAAGTACCAAATACAGTAGACAATAATTTACAGAATTTAACAAATTATTTTGATGTAAAAATTGAAGATACTATTTTAAAAATTAAAACATCTGATGTTAAGAAAGTAATATATTATTTGGAAAAATTAAATATAAATTTAAATGACATGACTATTGAAAAGCAAACATTGTTAGAAACAATTTTATTTGCTGATGTAAAAGAGGGAGGGACTAAAAATGAATAATATCGCTTTATTAAAAACAGAATTTAAAATTATTTTTCGAAAGAAACTAACAACATTCTTATCAATCATATTACCGGTAGGCTTTTATTTATTATTTACTTCTTTACTAGACTTACCAGAAGAGGCGAAACAGCAGTTCTATAAAGAATATATGTATAGTATGACAGTGTTTAGCTTGATGAGTTTTTGTTTAATGCAATTTCCTATAGAGATTATTGAAGAAAGAAACACAGGTTGGTTTAAACGATTAATGGTAACGCCTTTATCTAGTAAAACCTATTTTACTACTAAAATGATAAAAACAATATTGTTATTTTTATTGGCTATTATTTTGATTTTTACTGTTGCTCATCTATATAAACACGTAAATATGAGTATACAACAATGGTTGCTTTCAGGTGTTTCATTATGGATAGGTGCAAGTTTATTTTTAACATTAGGACTAATCATTGCTCAATTTAATGAAACACAAAAAGCAAGTAGTTTAGCCAATATAGTTAATATGGTATTAGCGATATTAGGAGGATTGTGGTTTCCAATTCAAACATTTCCGAGTTGGTTACAAAGAATTTCAAATATTACTCCAACATATCATTTGAAAAATTTTGCATTAGAATTAGCTAAAAATCAAGGTTTAAATATTACTTCATTATTTATTTTAATTGTATATAGTATACTATTTTTAATTATTACAGTGTGGATCAATCACAGAAAAGAAGTGAGTTAGATGAAAAAAAGAAAATGGAGCGTTAGATTAGGAGAGCTGTCTACGCTTATATATTTGTTATTTCCAATTATAAGTATCTTTAATGAAAAACGAGGTTCTCAAACTGTATATTTAATTGTTTTAGCTATTTTTATTGTGTCATATCTTATGCTAGTAATATATTATTATCGATTTAACAATAACGTAATATATAGCCTATTAGTGGTTCATTATGTAGGAATTATATATTTTGTTTATGCAATTAATCCAATGAATAGCTTATTCTTTTTCTTTAGCGCATTTGCATTACCTTTTATGTTTGAAGTAACAATTAAGTCAAAAGAATTTATCACATTTATAATTGCAATATTTTTATGTCTTATAATTACAAGTATTTATCAAATACAATATATAACTGTATTAGTTATCTTTTATTTAGTTATTTTAATTATTACTTTAGGGAATTTTAAAACTAAAAAAGATGGAGCATTAAAAAATGAAATAGAAGAGAAAAATAAGTATATTAATACATTAATTGCAGAACAAGAACGTCAACGTATAGGGCAAGATTTACATGATACACTAGGTCATGTATTTGTAAGTCTTAGTTTAAAATCAGAATTGGCATATAAATTGATTGATAAAGATCAAGAAAAAGCTAAAAATGAAATATTGGCGATTAATCAGATATCTAAAGATACCTTAATTAAGGTAAGAAATATTATTGAAAATTTAAAATCTCAAAGTTTTGAAGAGGAAGTTCAATCCATAAAAAATGTTTTAAAAGATGCAAACATTCAATTTGAATTAAAAAATATAAGAAAGGTAAATGTTTTAACTCCAACAAAGCAATCGATACTATCAATGATTTTGAGAGAAGCAATCAATAATGTCATTAAACATGCAAAGGCTAGTAAGATTTATTGTGAAATGATACAAGAAGATAATAATTTATACCTAATTATTCAAGATAATGGAAAAGGTTGTAACACCACTGAAGACTTTAAATTAAAAAGTATAGAAAATAGAGTTCAACTTCTTAAAGGAAAATTAGAAATTAAATCTAAAAATGGTATGCATATACGTATTATGATACCAAGAGAGGATATTAAATGATTAGCATTATAATAGCTGAAGATCAATATATGTTGAGAAAAGCGATGGTTCAACTGATTGAATTTAACGATCAAATGAAAGTAGTTAATGATTGTGATAATGGGGGTGACGCATTTGAGTTTATTGAAAAATATCATCCAGATATTGCAATTTTAGATATCGAAATGTCAGGGCTAACAGGTTTAGAAGTATTATCTAAAATAAGAGAATTTAAAATTGATACTAAAGTAATAATTGTAACTACATTTAAAAGACCAGGTTATTTTGAAAAAGCTGTGGCAAATGAAGTAGATGCTTATGTATTAAAAGAACGTTCCATAGAAGATTTAATACAAACTATTAAACATGTCATGAATGGTGAAAAGGAATATAGTACTTCATTAATGACTACTTTATTCAAAGAATCTAATCCCTTAACACATAAAGAACAAGTGGTATTACGTGAAATTGGAGATAATTTAAGTAGTAAAGACATTGCAGAAAAACTTTATCTTTCAGATGGGACAGTGAGAAATTATACGTCTAATATAATTGATAAATTAAATGCAGAGAATCGATTTAATGCTTGGAAGAAAGCAAAGGAAAAAGGCTGGATATAAAAAGTAAGAAAAATATTTAAGGAATGTATAAAAAAGACTGAATTGAATAATATTTAATGTTTTCAATTCAATCTTTTATTGAGAGTGACATTGTATGATACTCCCTTATTTACCTTTTCGTTTACGTATAATACTTTGAATAATATAAACAATAAATCCAACTAAAATGCCTAACAATACTGCTATAACAACCGAAACAATAATAGGCAGTTTATAAACGATTTGTAAAATAACGCCAACGATAATAGCAATTACGACAGCAATCATCGTGACTAAATTTTCATTACGTTCGCTCATGTATTTCACTCCTAACATGTATAATTATATCATGTTGAATATCAATTAATCATTTTTTGAAAATAAATTCAATATAGGTAGACTTTTTAGGTCGAAAGTATTGATTGATTATTAAATACATATTATATATTATATTTGAGTATTAAAAATATAATATAGGAGGCACCTATGAATTCAAAGAAAAATTTAACAATAATTGTTCTTGCTATCATTGTTATTGGCGTATTAGCATTTCAATTTTTAAATCATACAGGGCCATTTAAAGACGATAGTCAACATTCTTCATCTAATTCAACACAGACAGAACTTAAAGGAAAAGAGAAAGTCCACGTTGATCGGGTTGTAGATGGAGATACATTTGCGGCTAAGAAATCAAATGGTGAGCAAATTAAGGTACGTTTAATTGGTGTTGATACACCAGAAACGGTTAAACCTAACACACCAGTTCAACCTTATGGGAAAGAAGCTTCTAATTACAGCAAACAACATTTAAATAATAAAGATGTGTACTTAGAATATGATAAGGAAAAAGAAGACCGTTATGGTCGTACATTAGCCTATGTATGGTTAGATGAAAAAACAATGTATAACGAAGAATTAGTTAAAAAAGGATTAGCTCGTGAAAAATACTTCTCACCTAATGGTAAATATAGAAGTACATTTGAAAAAGATGAACAGCAAGCTAAAAAAGATAAAGTGAATCTTTGGAGTTAAAAAATGAGTATGGGAGAACATTCTTGACGAATGTTCTCCCATACTCATTTTTTAGTTATGAAAGTTTTCAACAATAGTATTAACTTGAGTTTCAGATAGAGGGTGTTTAGATAATTCAATAGCATTATTAATAACAGATTCTAAAGAAGATTTAGTGGATACTGTATCAATATATTTTTCTCTTTCTTCAGCACCTTCAATTATATTAACACTACCATCACTAAAATAAATGACACCAATACTTTGAACTTTATGATTAAAATATTTTTCAATGCCATCTTTTAAGATTTTTGCGTTAATAGCGGCTTGTTCATAAGGGTCATGTTGATAAAACTCATAGATAACTCGATTGTTTTGAATTTTTTCAATAAAAGTATATATTTCATTACGATTTGAATCAAATTGACTATGATATTGTTTACTAATATAATGCCCTACAATTTGTTCTACACTTTGATTATCACCCTCTAAGTGATCAGAAGTAGGTAAATCAAAATGATAAAATGTTTTTTGTTTCCAACTTTTAACGTCAATATTAATAAGACCTACGTCAGACACAACTATATAGTCAAATGTTCTTGCATACTCAAACAGTGGATGTTTAGTAGCTAAATTACTAGTCGTAATAATATTATAATATTTTAATTTTCCTAAAGCTTTAAAACGGTCTAAGATATCTTGTAATTCACGTTTAGCATTACGTTTGGAATGAGGACTAATCTCGTTATTAGAACTTAATATTTTATTTTTAAGTTCTAAATTTTCTTTACTGAGTAAAGAATTTTTAGAGACCATTTGATTTTTAGCGTAAACTTCAGTATCTATTCTATCTTGCATGTATCTTTGATTGAGTACAAATGCAAGTATAAGAATAACAATAATAATAATTAGAATAATCGTATGTGTCATATGCTCACCTCCTATTTAATATTTGTAAATTAGAAGATTAATGATTAAATTAATTTTCTATAGAAATCAATAATTAATTATAAATAAAATATATTTATTGTTCAATAAACAAAAAATGATAATTTAAGTTGAAAAAGAACATAATAACAGGATATAATTTATTCATTATTATAAATATAAAATTGTGTAAAATTATATCTCACACCCTAAAGAAGAGTTAGAAGATTTACAAATTTTTCACAAATTAAAAATTGAAAACATTAAATTGTGTCTGTATAATTAACTTATGAAAGCGTTTCCTTTAAGGAGGACAGTTGTATGTCTCATCACCAAAATCATGTAGAAGAACTAGTTGGAATATTAAAAAATCAATGCCGTACAGCATTCAAATTTCACGGTGAAGTTGCTATTCAACTATTTTTAAATGAACTTTTTGAATTACCTTCGAAAGTCGATATTTGTGTAGAAAGAAAACGAATAGTAGAGGTTTTAAAAGTTATTCCTTCAAGTTATACATTTAAATATTATGATACGTCCAATCATAACATGGATAAAGATAATTTAGATATTCCATCTATTTCTCATATAAACGTTGTTAATAATGATAAAGTTATTTTAAGTATTTTTATTTATGATGTTATAAATGAGGAATGGATATTTAGACTAAACAGTAATATCCGATTACCTAAAAATAGTATTTATTTTCATTCATTAACCTGGGATGTCGATTATATCAAACCTGAAATCGTATTAATGTATGATTTACTAGATTATCAACAAAACAATTCAGAAGCCAATTATAAGTCAGTTTTAGATGCTCTAAGCTATTATCAATTTGTGATTTTAAAAATGGTAGTGGGAGAGCATAAAATTAAAAAAGCACTTACACAAAAAGTTTAATATAAAAAATCTGAGACAAAATAGATGTCTCAGATTTTTTTATGTAATTGTTATTTAGGACATAAATTTTTTAAGCATACACCATGATAGCAATACTCATAAGTTGATAACACAGCTTTATCTGCATTTTCTCTTGAAATACCAAACATCATAGAAATTTCAGAAGCACCCTGATTAATCATTTTTAGGTTGATATTTGATTCTGCTAGAGCATGTGTGATTTTGTTAGCAGTTCCGACAGATTGAGTCATTCCTTCACCGACAATCATTAAGATGGCAAGGTCATGGTCAATGCTTAATTCATCAATATCACATTTTTTTCTAATCGCACTCAATACTTCATTCTCTTTATTTTTAATTTGATTAGAACGCATTATAATACTAATATTATCAATACCTGATGGCATATGATCGAAAGAGATATGATAGTTTTCTAATATTTCTAAAATTCTTCTTGTAAAACCTATTTGTCTATTCATTAAGTATTTCTTAATATTTATAACTGTGAAATCTTTATCGCAACTAATGCCAATAATTTGATTTTTATCTGTGACTTCACGATCATGGCGAATAAAGGTTCCTTTGTCCTCTGGATGATTTGTGTTTTTTATGACTACGGGTATTCTATGTTTATATAAAGGCTGTAATGCTTCATCGTGAAATACACTAAAGCCGGCATATGATAACTCACGCATTTCTCTATATGTAATTTCTTCAATAAGTTCAGGATTTTCAATTACATTTGGATTTGCCTTAAAAATACCAGAGACATCTGTAAAATTCTCATATAATGATGCTTTAATACCACGCGCTATGATTGCACCTGTGATATCCGAACCGCCTCTCGGAAATGTAACAACATAGTTATGTTTAGAAACACCAAAGAAACCTGGGATAATAATTTTTCCTTCAATTTCTCTTAATTTATAAATTTTATCATAAGCGTCTTCTAAAATTTGTGCTTGTTGTGGTAAGTCAGTTACTAAGATACCAGCATCTTTTGGTGAGAGATATGTTGTTTTAATGCCTTGTGAATCGTTGTATTTAGCGATAAGTTGAGCATTAAAATTCTCACCACATGATAACAATGCATCGTATAAACGATCATGCTTATCGTTTAATTGTTTAATGATTGTTTCAAGTGTTTCATCTATTGTTTCTAAGAGTGTAGACTCCATATGTAATTCTTCTAAAATATCTGCATAACGTTGAATAATCTCTCTTTTTTTATCTTGATAATCCAATTGATTGATTACTTTTTCATATAAACGAATAAGTAAGTCAGTCGTTTTAACATCATTCTTATGTCTTTTACCAGGTGCAGATACAATAATAATTTTTCTGTCTGGGTCATCATTGACAATATTTAGGACTTTTTTAATTTGTGTTGCATTTGAAACTGAACTTCCACCAAACTTAGCAACTTTCATAAAATTTACCAACCTTTCTAAAAAATCAGAAAATTCTATTTAATTTCCTGATACTACATGATAATATATATCTACATATTCACTTTTTCTTTTAAAAGTCCTATTCAATTAATTTGATTTAATAGTATAATAAATTTAAGTGTTTTTCAATAAAACAATTGTACTTCTCAATAATACAAATGGGAGGAAGATAAAAATTATGAAGGAATTAAACGTCGCGTTACTAGGGTTAGGAACAGTAGGCTCAGGTGTAGTAAAAATTATTGAAGAAAATCGACAACAGATTAAAGATACTCTAAATAAAGATATTGTTATTAAACATATTTTAGTAAGAGATACCACTAAAAAAAGACCTATTAATATTAGTCAATATCATTTAACAGAAGACATTAATGAAATTTTAAACGATGATGATATTGATATCGTTATAGAAGTAATGGGAGGAATTGAACCAACTGTTGATTGGTTAAGAGAATCTTTAAAAAGAAAAAAACATGTCATTACAGCAAACAAAGATCTACTTGCTGTGCATTTAGAATTACTAGAGAACCTAGCAGAACAACAAGGCGTAGCCTTAAAATTTGAAGCAAGTGTTGCAGGTGGTATTCCCATTGTTAACGCGATTAATAATGGGTTAAATGCTAATAATATCTCTAAATTTATGGGAATTTTAAATGGTACGTCAAATTTTATTCTTTCAAAAATGACGAGAGAACAAACTTCATTTGAAGATGCACTTGCTGAAGCACAAAGATTAGGATTTGCTGAAGCAGATCCTACTGATGATGTAGAAGGTATTGATGCAGCTAGAAAAGTAGTGATTACGTCTTATTTATCATTTAACCAAGTAATTAAGTTAAATGATGTGAAAGTAAAAGGTATCAGTAAAACAACATTATCTGATATTAATGTAGCTGACAAATTAGGTTATAAGATTAAATTGATTGGTAAAAGTACATATCATCATAGAGAAGTTAATGCATCCGTTGAACCAACCTTAATACATAAATCACATCAGCTTGCAGCAGTAGAAAATGAATACAATGCAATTTACGTTATTGGAGATGCTGTAGGGGATACAATGTTTTATGGTAAAGGAGCAGGTAGCTTAGCTACTGGTAGTGCAGTAGTGAGTGATTTATTAAATGTAGCACTCTTCTTTGAATCAAATTTACATACACTTCCACCTCATTTCGAATTAAAAACAAATAAAACTCGAGAATTAATGGATAATGGTGACGCAATTGCTATTGGAGAAAAATTAAATTACTATGTTGTCATTCATAGTGATGAATCAATTGATAAACTTAAAGATCAACTTAAATCAGATTTACCATTCCACAAATCACTTCAAATAGAACAACGTGATTCTAGTTCTTATGGAGTTGTGGTTACCGGATTAGACCAATCACCTGAATCACTACTTAGTAAAGCAAATTACAACATTGAAAAAATTTATCCAGTTGAAGGAGTTTAATAATTATGAAAAGATGGCAAGGTTTAGTAGAAGAATTTAAAGATTATTTACCGGTGAATGAAGATACACCTAAACTTACTTTAAATGAAGGACATACACCACTGATTCACTGTGCTAATATATCAGAAATGCTAGATATTGATTTATATGTTAAATATGAGGGTGCTAATCCAACCGGTTCTTTTAAAGATAGAGGAATGGTAATGGCTGTAACAAAAGCGAAAGAACAAGGTAAAAAAGTGGTGATTTGTGCTTCAACAGGAAACACCTCTGCCTCAGCAGCAGCTTATGCTGCACGTGCAGGTTTAAAAGCAATTGTAGTGATTCCCGAAGGAAAGATTGCTTTAGGTAAACTTTCGCAAGCGGTCATGTATGGTGCAGAAATTGTCTCAATTGAAGGTAACTTCGATGAAGCATTAGAAATCGTTAAAGAGATTGCACAAAATGATGATGATATTGAATTAGTAAATTCTGTTAATCCATTTAGAATAGAAGGACAAAAAACAGGTGCATTTGAAATTGTCGAACAATTAGAAGAAGCTCCAGATGTTCTAGCAATCCCAGTAGGAAACGCAGGAAACATTACTGCTTATTGGAAAGGCTTTAAAGAGTATCATGAGAAAAAAGGAAGTCAACTTCCTCAATTATTTGGTTTCCAAGCAGAAGGAGCCTCACCAATTGTTCAAAATAAAGTCATTAAAAATCCTGAAACAATCGCTACAGCAATCCGTATCGGTAATCCAGCAAGTTGGAAAAAAGCAACTGTTGCGTTAGAAGAATCAAATGGCCTCATTGATAGTGTGACTGATGATGAAATTTTAGAAGCATATCAATTAATGACATCTAAAGAAGGCGTATTTAGTGAACCAGCAAGTAATGCTTCAATTGCTGGTTTAATCAAATTACAACGTGCAGGAAAATTGCCGAAAGGTAAAAAAGTAGTAGCAATATTAACTGGTAATGGATTAAAAGATCCAGACACTGCTATCTCAATTTTAGATAATCCAATTCAACCGCTTCCAAACAATAAAGAAAGTATTATCAATTATATTAAAGGAACACTTTAATATGAAGCCATCACTTCACCTGAAAATACCTGCATCAACTGCTAACTTAGGAGTAGGATTTGATTCTATTGGTATGGCAATTAATAAATATTTATACCTATATGTTGAGGAAGCGGAAGGCAGTAACTGGGAATTTAAATATTTAAATGAAGAGTTAGACTCATTACCGAAAGGTAAAAGTAATTATGTCTATAAAGTTGCACAACAAGTAGCTGAAAAATATAATGTAACTTTACCTAATTTAAAAGTGTCGATGAGAAGTGAAATTCCATTAGCAAGAGGGTTAGGATCATCTGCATCCGCTTTAGTTGGAGCATTATATATCGCTAACTACTTCGGTAATATTCAATTATCTAAGTATGAATTACTACAACTAGCTACTGAAATAGAAGGGCACCCTGATAATGTAGCACCTACAATTTATGGTGGATTACTCGCAGGATATTATAATCCTGAAACCAAAGAGACAAATGTGGCACATATTGATATACCTGATGTAGAAGTAATTCTTACTATCCCAACATATGAACTCAAAACAGAAGACTCACGTAGGGTACTTCCAGATAATTATTCTCATGAGAAGGCAGTTCAAAATAGTGCGATTAGCAATACAATGATTTGTGCATTAATTCAACATAATTATGACCTTGCCGGAAAAATGATGACACAAGATGGTTTTCATGAACCTTATCGTCAACACTTGATTCCTGAATTTGAAAAAGTAAAAGTACTATCCCAAAAATATGATGCTTATGCTACAGTGATTAGTGGAGCAGGTCCAACGATATTGACATTGAGTCGTAAAGAAAAAAGTGGAGAACTTGTTAGAACATTAAAATCAGAAATAACAACTTGCGATTCTGAACATGCAACAATTAATAATGTAGGTGTTATTGAAGAAGTTGTGTATCCTTCATAAAATTATTGTAAAATAGATAAGAGCAAAAATGAAAGGAGAGCAACTAAGAAATGAGTAACTATAAAATGATTGTTATGGATATGGATGACACTTTAATGACAAGTGATAATGTAGTTAGTCCTGAAACCAAAGACTATTTAATTCAACTACAAGAAGAAGGATATAAAATTGTTTTAGCTTCTGGAAGACCAACTGAAGGAATGATTCCAGTAGCTAAAGAATTAAAGTTAGATCATTATCAAAGCTATATCATTAGTTATAATGGCGGTAAAACAATTAACGCTAAAACAGAAGAAATTGAAGTAAGTAAAAGTGTAACTAAAGATCATTTTGATAAAATTACAGACTATTGTCGTAAAAAAGGCTTTTTAACATTAACGTATCAAGACGGACAAATTATCTTTGATACAGAACATGAATATCGTAAAATTGAATCAGAATTAACTGGTCTACCTATGAAACAAGTGGATGATATTAAAGCGTATATTCAGTCTGATGTACCTAAAACAATGGGCGTTGATTATGAAGAAAATATTTCAAAAGCACGTAACGAATTAAATGGAACATTTAATTCTGATATTGATGTGACGACGAGCAAACCTTTCTTCCTGGAATTCATGGCTAAAGATGTTTCTAAAGGTAATGCAATTAAAGCTTTATGCGAAAAGTTAAATATTTCATTATCAGAAGTGATTTGTTTTGGAGATAGCCTCAATGACCAATCAATGTTTAAAGTTGTAGGATATGCTGTAGCAATGGGAAATGCGAGTGAAGAATTAAAAAAAATTGCAGATAAAGTTACATTAGATAATGATTCTAATGGTATACCAGTAGCGCTTAAAGAATTGCTATAAAACATTTATATAAATTAAAAAGGAAGCGGAATGAATTCGTATTGAATCATGTTTCGCTTCCTCTTTTTTATTATCATAACTAATTATTTAGCAGTATGTGTCCAGTCATGTTTACCTTTATTTCTTTTTACATGAGCATATACTTGATCAGCTGCATAATCTAAATTTGTATATACTGTTATTGTATATGCAGATTGGTTAACGTGAAATGGCTCATCTCGAAATACATCTTTTAAGTGTGTAAATAAGTTTTCCATTTGATCATGAGTTAGACTAGGATACTCACGCAATGTACGTTTCAGTAATTGTCCATTTCTTTCTTCTAAAGATTGTACGACAATAACAAAACGTTCATCACTCTTTATTACGTCATCAAATAAATTTGTTTGACCTACCATACTCAGTCACCTCTAAGTCGTTATCGTTATACTCATTATACAAAATAAACGACTATTAGAAAATATACATATTATGTTTAGTAATAAAAATAGGAGTAGAATTGTATTTAATTCTACTCCTAAATAAACGATGATATTAATCATGATAATGATGGGTTGTAAGATCCATGTGATCTAATTTTACAAATTTAGTTTTACGAATCAATTTATGCACGATAAAGATAATTGCTAAGACAATTAAAGGCATGATATTAACAAAAAAATCGCCTATATTACCATTAAATAAATCACCGATAGAATTACCAAGGTATAAGAAAATTAATGTAGCAAACACAATGATAGGGCCTAGAGGGAAAAGTGGTGATTTGTAAGGCAATAATGTGTTAATATTTTTGCCTTGACGTTTAATCCCTCTACGTAAACGTATTTGAGCCCATGCACTTATTGCCCATACAATAATTACTAAAGAGCCAATGATATTTAACAAGCTAAATACTGCATTAGCATAGAAATTAGCTAGAATAATAATTGCTACTACTAAAATGTAAGTAGTGACTATTGAACGCATCGGTAATTTCGTTTTATTATTTAATTTACTTAAAAACTTTGGTGCTTGCTTTTCATCACTCAAAGAGAAAAGCATTCTACTTGTTGTATACATTCCAGAATTCGCTGCAGATAGTAACGATGTAAGAATGACAGCATTAATAATTGATGCTGCAAATGCTATACCGATTCGATCGAAAACTATAGTAAATGGACTTTGAGATACCGATTGATTTTTATTTAATAATAAAGGATCAGTATAAGGAATAATAGCTGCAATGACGACAATAGATAAAACATAAAACAATAAAATTCTCCAAAATACTTGCTTAACAGCCCTTGGCATAGTTTTTTCAGGATTATCAGATTCACCTGCAGTGACAGCTACAACTTCCGTACCACCCACAGAAAATCCTGCTACAAGTAATACTGCTAAGAAACCAGATAAACCACCTACAAAAGGTGCTTCACCTTTGGTATAATTCTCGAATCCATATGTATGTCCACCAAGAATACCAAAAATCATTAATATACCAACAACAATAAATACAATAATTGTGATTACTTTAATTAATGATAACCAAAATTCTGTTTCGCCAAATGCTTTAACAGTAAAGATATTTAATAGGAATATAATCGTTATAAAAATTAAACTCCATACCAGAGGACTGAAAATTTTAAATACATCCCAATAAAATAAAACATTAGAAGCTACCATTACATCAACGCTTGATACTAAAGACCATAGAATGTAATACAACCATCCCATTGTAAAACCGATAGACGGATCAATGAAACGGGTAGCATATGAACTAAACGAACCAGATACAGGATAAAATGTAGCAAGTTCTCCAATAGACGACATTAAAAAATAAAGCATGATTCCTATCAATAAATAAGCTAAGATAGCTCCTCCAGGTCCTGCCTGAGAAACGACACTACCTGTAGCAACAAAAAGTCCAGTACCTATTGCGCCTCCGATAGCAATCATAGATATGTGTCTTGACTTAAGACCGCGTTTCATATTGTTATCTTCCATATAATATCTCCTAAATTAAAATTTAAAATATACAAATCATTTTAATCGTTTTAGGTCAAGTATTCAATAACTTTTGAACAATTTGTTTTAAAAATTTTAAATTTTCTGATTTTTTAAAACGATTAGTTTTTGGTACGTAGAAGGAAACTGATTAAATTAAAAGAAACTTATTGCGTAAAAATAAAGGATATGATAGAATTTTAAATCGTAAGAATTCCTAATTATATATAACAAGAAAGGATGTTATTGATGCGCGTTAATGTAACTTTAGCTTGCACTGAATGTGGCGATCGTAATTATATTACAACAAAAAATAAACGTAATAACCCTGAGCGTATTGAAATGAAAAAATATTGCCCAAGATTAAATAAATACACGCTACACCGTGAAACTAAATAATTCCTTATCTTTTAAATACGACAAAAAGATAAACTATTATAGACTCATACATGTTTAAGATGAATAACATGTGTGAGTCTTTTAATTTTAAAATAATTGTCTTTGTAATTTTTTAAAAGTATGTTAAGATATAAAACGTAATTATTACGATTTGTAAAAAGGAGATATTATATGGCTAAAAAATCTAAAATAGCTAAAGAATTAAAAAGAGAAAAATTAGTAAATCAATATTATGAATTACGTAAAGAACTGAAAGAAAAAGGAGATTATAAAGCATTAAAAAAATTGCCAAGAGATTCATCTCCAACTCGTTTAACAAGAAGATGCAAAGTTACAGGACGCCCAAGAGGTGTAATGAGAAAATTTGAAATGTCTAGAATTGCATTTCGAGAACATGCTCATAAAGGTCAAATTCCTGGTGTGAAAAAATCTAGTTGGTAACTGAAACTAATACTTTAGTCCATTTACATTGTATTTAAAAAATTGTAAAGTATATAAGGATATAAATAATAAGAGCGAGGAAAAGGTGATTTCTCGCTCTAGATTACGTTATAAATGATTTTTTAAAGCGTCAGATATTTTATTTATGTCTACAGTGTCTTTTTAATTTTTAATGTATAGGGGAAATTTAAAGTATGAAAATTTTTGATTATGAAGATATTCAATTAATTCCAAATAAATGTATTGTTAATAGTAGATCTGAATGTGATACAACTGTACAATTTGGACCTAAAACTTTTAAGTTGCCAGTGGTTCCTGCTAATATGCAAACAGTTATGAATGAATCTTTAGCTGAATGGTTTGCAGAAAATGATTATTTTTATATTATGCATCGTTTTGATGAAGCAGGTCGCATACCTTTTATAAAAAAAATGCAAAATAAAGGACTTTTCGCTTCTATTTCAGTGGGTGTAAAGGAAACTGAATTTGAATTTATAGAAAAATTAAAAACTGAGCATTTAATACCTGAATATATTACAATTGATATCGCCCATGGTCATGCTAATTCGGTTATTAATATGATTAAACATATTAAAAAACATATTCCTCAATCATTTGTTATTGCTGGTAATGTAGGAACGCCTGAGGGAGTAAGAGAATTAGAAAATGCTGGTGCAGATGCTACTAAAGTTGGTATAGGACCAGGACGAGTGTGTATTACTAAAATTAAAACTGGATTTGGTACAGGAGGATGGCAATTAGCTGCATTAAACATTTGTAGTAAAGCTGCACGTAAACCAATTATTGCTGATGGAGGTATTAGAACACATGGTGATATCGCGAAATCTATTCGTTTTGGAGCCACTATGGTTATGATTGGTTCATTATTTGCAGCGCATGAAGAATCTCCTGGCAAAACAGTTGAGTTAGATGGTAAACGTTATAAAGAATATTTTGGTAGTGCTTCCGAATTCCAAAAAGGAGAACATAAGAATGTTGAAGGGAAGAAAATGTTTGTGGAACATAAAGGTTCATTAAAAGATACCTTAGTTGAAATGCAACAAGATCTTCAAAGTTCAATTTCCTATGCTGGCGGCAAAGATTTAAAATCACTAACTACTGTTGACTATGTTATTGTAAGAAACTCAATTTTTAATGGTGATAGAGATTAATATATATTTAGTAGGTGAATGTTATTAAAAAATTCCTTTTATTTACTGCAATATTTCTGTTATTTATCATTATAAAACCCATCGAAGAAAACCAGTTTTTTATTCATTTGCAAAATAATGTAAGAGATAAAGTAGAAGTTTTATTAAATGAAAATACAAGCTATAAAAATAATGTGCTTAAAGTTCCAAAAAAACAAGAATTCGCAGTTAATAATATTCAATTAAATATGTCACAAAAGGAAGTAGAAAATAAGATAGGGCGACCAAAAAGAGTGACTTCAAATGAATATGGTACAAAATGGTACACTTATTATAATGATGATTATCAAAATTTTTTAATGGTAAGTTATATTAATAATAAAGTTAATGCTTTATTTAGTAATCAAAACATTATAACTTCTAAATCTAAAATTAAATATAATACCCCTAAAAAAGTGGTTGAACAACGTCTTGGTAAGCCAGTAGATAAAATTGCAAAAGGACGTAATCGTTTTGTTGTAAAAAATGATGAATATGATGTTTTTTATAAAGATCACATTTATACAACTGCATTTTACGATAAACATAATAAAAATAACTTAACAGGGTTGTTGCAAGTGAGTGAATCGATGGAAAACCGATTACAAAAGCAATATGGTGCACCTTCTACAACGCTAGAAAAAAGCTTTGAATATCAAAACTTTGATTTAGTTAATGCAGAAAGAAAACAACACGGATTAAATACATTGGATTACTCTAAAAAAATATCTAATACTGCAAGAAAACATAGTGAAGATATGGTTAAAAATAATTATTTTGAGCATACTGATTTAAATGGTCATTCACCTTTCGATAGAATGAAACGTGATGGTATACAATTTAATGCTGCTGCTGAAAATTTAGCTTATGGTCAACAAAGTAGTATTTATGCTCACGAAGGACTTATGAATTCTCTAGGACATCGGGAAAATATTTTAAATACACACGTTAATACATTAGGTGTAGGTGTAGATTTTAATAATAAGCGACAACCATTTTGGACAGAAAACTATGCTGGATAATGTTTGATTTATAATATATAGGGGTATGTTCTTTTTGCAAGGAAGTTGATATTATGCCTACAAAGAAAAATAAGAAAAAAGATATACTTGATAAAGTTAAAGAGATTTTAAATAAAAAATAAAACTAGAAGTGCTTAGGCACTTCTAGTTTTTTGTATATTAAACATATATATAAGAGATTTTAACGTAACAAACAAGAGATAAACTACAATTCTCTATAAAGACCAATAACTTTACCGATAACTGTTACATTATCTAAGTAAATAGGACTCATAGCACTATTTTCTGGTTGTAAACGATATCGATTTTTTTCTTTAAAAAAACGTTTTACAGTAGCTTCATCATCTTCAGTCATTGCTACGATAATATCTCCATTTTCAGCAATAGTTTGGCTTCTTACAATTACTTTATCTCCGTCTAAAATACCCGCTTCAATCATACTTTCACCGATAACATTTAAAATAAACACATCACTATTGTGTGTGGATGTTAAATGTTCTGGTAATGGAAAGTATTCTTCTATATTCTCTACTGCTGTAATTGGAACTCCAGCTGTAACTTTACCGATAACAGGAACATAGATAGTTTCTTCTCTAGTCATATCATTATTTTGATCACTCACGATTTCAATTGCTCTAGGTTTAGTAGGATCTCTTCTAATATATCCTTTTTCTTCTAATCTAGATAAATGACCATGCACAGTTGAACTTGAAGCAAGACCAACAGCTTCACCAATCTCTCTTACACTTGGTGGATAACCTTTTATTTGAACAACATGTTTAATATAATCATAAATCTCACTTTGTCTTTTAGTTAACTCTCTCATATATAGGCACTCCCTAAGTTTATTTTAATATAGTATAGCATTTTTTGATTTTTTAAACAAACATTTGTTCGTAATACTATTGACTAGGAACACTCGTTCTGTTAAAGTATTTATACAAACAAATGTTCTAGGAGTGGAAATAAATGCTTAGTAATTATACTAGTAATATCATTAAAAATATAATTGTTCTAGTAGTATCTTGCATCGTTTTTCTGGTGTTTTTTACTAACTTATATCAGAACGCTCATACGGAACACATGTACGAAATTACCGATCATACGATCCCTAAAAAAGCGATTTTAAACGATGATTATAAGAACGATATACCCGATAATACAGAACAAACAGACTATAAAGTGTTCGCCTTAGTTAAATAAATATTTAAGAGATATAGATAAAAAGTTATTACTTCTAAGAAATGGGAATATGAAGTATTATATAAAAATACTTCATTTATTTTAGAAAGAGTTTATGATGCTTAGATTTTTTATCTATGTCTCTTTTTGTTATATTAATTAAGTATTTTATATGTATTAAAGAAAAGAATAGGAAGTGTGATGACATGTCAAATAATAATTTAAATATAGATAGAATTAATGAATTAGCAAAAAAGAAAAAAGAGCAAGGTTTAACAGAAGCTGAAGCAAAAGAGCAATCTAAGTTGCGTAAACAATATTTAGATTCTTTTAGAGAAGGATTTAAACAACAAATTGAAAGTACCAAAGTCATTGATCCAGAAGGTAACGATGTAACGCCGGAAAAACTTAAAAAAATTCAAGAAAGTAAAAAGAATGATCAATAGTTAATAACATTTTAATCATTAACATTATAATCTTATCATTTACTATATTTTTAAGTTATAATATAAAAAAGATGATTAATTCTAGAAGGGAAGTATGTAAGATGTTTAATGAAAAAGACCAATTAGCTATTGATACTATACGTGCATTAAGTATTGATGCAATTGAAGAAGCAAATTCTGGTCATCCTGGTCTGCCTATGGGAGCTGCACCAATGGCCTACACGCTTTGGACTCGCCACTTAAACTTTAATCCACAATCTAAAGACTACTTTAACAGAGATAGATTTATATTATCTGCAGGTCATGGTTCTGCTTTACTATATAGTTTATTACATGTCTCTGGAAGCTTAGAATTAGAAGAATTAAAGCAGTTCAGACAATGGGGTTCTAAAACACCTGGACATCCTGAGTTTCGTCATACAGATGGTGTTGAAGTTACAACAGGTCCATTAGGACAAGGATTTGCTATGTCTGTGGGAATGGCTTTAGCTGAAGCGCATTTAGGTGGTAAATTTAATAAAGATGATATTAACGTTGTAAATCATTATACTTACGTGTTGGCTTCAGATGGAGATTTAATGGAAGGTATTTCTCATGAAGCAGCTTCATTTGCTGGACATAATCAATTAGATAAACTTATTGTATTATACGATTCAAATGATATTTCACTTGATGGTGAACTTAACAAATCTTTCTCAGAAGATGTAAAACAACGTTTTGAAAGTTATGGATGGAACCATATTTTAGTAAAAGATGGCAACAATTTAGAAGAAATTGATAATGCGATTACTAAAGCTAAACAGCAAAATGGTCCTACGTTAATTGAAGTTAAAACAATTATTGGTTACGGCGCGCCAAACGTTAGCGGTACAAATGGTGTTCACGGAGCGCCACTTGGTACTGATGAAAGAAAACTTACATTTGAAGCATATGGATTAGATCCAGAAAAAAGTTTCAATGTTCCAGAAGAAGTATATGAAATCTTCCAAACAACAATGCTAAAACGTGCAAATGAGCATGAAGATGAGTGGAAAGAAAAATTAGAAACATATACAGAAAAATATCCAGAGTTAGCTGAAGAATTTAAATTGGCAATCAGTGGTAAATTACCTGAAAATTATAAAGATGAATTACCAAAATTCAGTAGTGATCATAATGCAGCTACTCGTGCAGATTCTGGAGAAATCATTCAAGCAATTAGTAAATCTGTTCCTTCATTCTTTGGTGGTTCTGCAGATTTAGCAGGATCTAATAAATCAAATGTTAAAGAAGCTACAGATTACAATCCTAATACTCCAGAAGGTAAAAATGTTTGGTTTGGTGTAAGAGAATTTGCTATGGGTGCTGCAGTAAACGGTATGGCAGCACATGGAGGTTTACATCCTTATGGTGCTACATTCTTCGTATTTAGTGATTACTTAAAACCAGCATTACGCTTATCTGCAATTATGGGATTGAATGCAACATTTATCTTTACACATGATTCAATTGCTGTAGGTGAAGATGGTCCAACACACGAACCGATTGAACAGTTAGCAGGTTTAAGAGCTATTCCAAATATGAACGTCATTCGTCCAGCAGACGGTAATGAAACAAGAGTAGCATGGGAAGTTGCATTAGAATCTAAACAAACACCAACATCTCTAGTTTTAACTCGTCAAAATCTTCCTTATTTAGATGTAGATGAAGAAACGGTTGAAGAAGGCGTACGAAAAGGTGCATATGTTGTATTTGAAACTGAAACTAAACCTGAATATCTATTACTAGCAACTGGCTCAGAAGTAAGCTTAGCTATTGAAGTAGCTAAAGATTTAGATAAACAAGGTAAAGGTGTAAGAGTCGTTTCTATGCCAAACTGGTTCGCTTTTGAGCAACAAACAGACGAGTATAAAGAATCAGTTATTCCAAAAGAATTAACTAAACGTGTTGCAATTGAAATGGCTTCACCACTCGGTTGGCATAAATATGTAGGCACTGAAGGTAAAGTAATTGGAATCGATGGTTTTGGTGCAAGTGCACCAGGAGACTTAGTTGTCGAAAAATATGGCTTTACTAAAGAAAATATTTTAAATCAAATTCGCACTTTTTAATATTATGATTTAGTCAACATAGAGAGAGCGGGGAATGAATTCAAAATGAGTTCTTTCCTGCTCTTTTTTATTTTGTGCATAGCACTTTATATGAAGTTATTTATAAATATTAGTATTCGTGTTAAACAGTTTGTTAATATAAAAGCGAAGAGGTGTTATTCTAAAACTAACTCTTGAAATCAAGGTAGTTATTTAGTAAAATTCAGTAGGATATAGAAAGTGGGTGAAACAATGGCAACTTGGTTAGCAATTTTATTAATCATTGTAGCACTTATCATCGGACTAGTTGGTGGTTTCTTCTTAGCAAGAAAATATATGATGGACTATTTGAAAAAAAACCCACCTATCAATGAAGAAATGTTACGTATGATGATGATGCAAATGGGACAAAAACCGTCTCAAAAGAAAATCAATCAAATGATGACGATGATGAACAAAAACATGGATCAAAACATGAAGAGTTCAAAAAAATAATAGTTATTAAAGGATTGTATGCCATAAGGGTTTACAATCCTTTGTTTTTGTTGTAAAACATTTTTAGTTGAAGTATTTAAGAAGTATAATAGTATTAAACTTTTAGTTATGTGAATATAAGAAGGTGTAAATTTGGCATATTTAGTTTTTTCCATAGTATTTGCATTGTTTATGGGGATTGTTGTCATAGTTATTCGTATGAAAGCACAAAAGTTCCCTGTAAATGAAAAGAAAATTATTTTACCTCCTATCTTTATGTCGACAGGGGCTTTGATGTATGTTATTCCATATTTTAGATTAACTGGGGCTGAAATTTTAGAATCTATCATTTTAGGTGTGATATTTTCATCTGTACTTATCTGGACAAGTCATTTTGAAGTTCAAGGCGCTGAGGTATATATGAAACGATCAAAAGCGTTTCCAATCATTTTAATTTCACTTTTAATTATTAGAACAATCATAAAAATATTTATTAGTAGCTCTATTGATCCAGGAGAAATCGGAGGCATGTTCTTTTTATTGGCCTTTAGTATGATTGTTCCTTGGCGTTTAGCTATGTTATATAAATATAAAAATGTTAAAAAATCTTTAGTCTCATAATAGAGATTAATATTATTAGCTTATCTAAAATTAAATAAAATATTATTTTTTGATATTAAATTGAATTGAAGTATAGAGCGAGTATGTGAGTTCATTGAGAATTCAATCTCGCTCTTTTTTAAAATTAAAGTATAATGCTTAAAAAAGTAAGGGGAATGTTATGAAAATTATACATACTGGAGATTGGCATTTAGGAAAGATACTTAACGGAAAACAATTTCTTGAAGACCAATCATTTATTTTAGAACAATTTATCCAATGTTTAAAAGATGAGAAACCTGATGTAGTTGTGATTGCTGGGGATATTTATGATACAACTTATCCAAGTAAAGAAACTATTCATCTTTTTGAAAATGCTATTCATACTATTAATATAGATATGAATATCCCTATGATTATTTCTAATGGTAATCACGATGGTAAAGAACGATTGAATTATGGAGCTTCATGGTTTGAACATTCCAAACTCTTTATTCGTACAAAATTAAAACATATGAATCAACCTATCGAATTTAATGATGTACATTTCTATGTACTTCCATTTGCTACTATTAGTGAAGTAAAAGAATTTTTTAAAGATGCTTCTATTCAAACTTATCAACAAGCAACAGAAAAATGTATTAATTATATAGTAGAAAATTTGAATAAAGAGAAAATAAATATTTTAATTGGTCACTTAACGATAAATGGAGGAAAAACATCGGATTCAGAAAGACCTTTAACAATTGGGACTGTTGAAAGTGTTACTAAATCATGTTTTAACGTATTTGATAAAGTGTTATTAGGACATTTACATCATCCATTTAGTATTAAAGATGACATTATTGATTATTCTGGTTCACTGTTACAATATTCATTTTCAGAAATAAACCAGCCTAAGGGATATAAACGTTTAGTGGTTCAAGATAAAAATGAACTATCAACATCATTTGTGCAACTTAAACCTTTAAGAGAGCTTGAAGTGGTTGAGGGCGAGTATGATGAAGTGATTCAAGGACATATTCAACCTAAAAATAAAGATAATTATATACATTTCAAACTTAAAAATATGTCGCATATTAGTGATCCAATGATTCATTTAAAACAACTATTCCCCAATACTCTTGCGCTTAGCAATATTACTTTTGAAAATGAGGGGCCTTTACATCAGACACAAATACAACAACAAGACGACCAAACTATTATTAAGCAATTTTATAAGATGATTACAGATAATGAGATGACCAAGTATCAGGAAGAAAAAATAAATAATTTAATCACTTTGGTATCGAATAAGGAGGTCTAAAATGAAACCAATAAAATTAACGTTAAATAATTTTGGCCCATTCTTACATGAAAAGATAGATTTTACTCAAATTAAAAATGATCAGCTTTTTTTAATTAGTGGTAAAACTGGTTCGGGAAAAACCATGATATTTGATGCAATTGTATTTTCGTTATTTGGAAAAGCTTCTACAGAAGGCAGAAGTGAAGCGGGATTAAGAAGTCATTTTGCAGAGGCAAAATCTCCTATGTGGGTTGAATATGAATTTCAACTTAATGAAAAATATTTCAAAATTATTCGTCAAGGTGCTTTTACTAAAGAGGGAAACACTAGTCAAACACCAGGAAAACTAGATGTGTATGAATATGATTCTAAAAGTGAAACATATGAATTAAGAGAAAGTAAAATCAGTGCTGGAAATCAATATATTAAGTCATTACTAGGCGTTAATGCTGAACAATTTAGACAGTTATTTATTCTTCCACAAGGTGAATTTAAAAAATTTTTAGTATCCAATAGTACAGATAAACAGGGGATATTAAGAACTTTATTTAATAGTATACGTTTTGAGGAAATTCAAAATTTGCTCAAAAATGAAATGAAAGAAGAGAAAAAACAAATTGAAAAAAGATACGATCAAATTAAATTACTATGGGAAGATATTGACGCATTTGATGATGAGCAATTAATTCAATTGAAACAAATCCATCATATAAAAACTCAAGAATTATTGCAGGCTATTCCCAACTTCAAAACGATAGGTCATCAACTCGAAGAACAAAGACTACATATAAAAAATGAGCAAAAAGAACAATTACATTCTATAATAAAACGCATTGATTTAAATAAAAAGTTAGAACAACAACTGATTGAATTAGAAGAATACCACCAATTAAAACATCAATTAGATGAACAGATTGAAGACATACAAGCATTAAAAGTAAAATTAAATCGATTAAAAGATACTGGCATGCTATTTAATTTATATGATCAACAACGTTTGAAAGAAGAGAAGTATCAAATAATAAAAACCAAAATAATAGAGACTGAGAATAAAATATCGCAAATAAATAATAAAATAAACATACTTGAAAAAGAACATAAACAATTAAACAAGATGAGTGACTCATACCACTTAAAAAGTGAGAATTTAGAACAATCGAAGCCTTTTTATCATCAATTGGATAAATATCAACAAGCATTTGAAGAGCAAGAACATATTATTCATAATTATAATGAAATGATGAAAGAGCAAGAGCAGTTAATTAATAAAGGACATAAAATGAGTCAATCTATTGATAGCTATAAAGTGGATAATAAAGCTATTGATGAGCTGACTGAACAAATATATCAATTACAAAAACAATTAGATGAACAACAAAGTTTAAAAGATAAGTATGAAAAGCAAGTTTCCCTAAAACAACAATATCATCAACATTCAAAAAAGATACAAAATTTAAAAAATGAGATTGATACACTCAATCAACAGTTAGAAAGCATTGATAAACGTAATATTGATTTAAATGATAAACAAACCTTTATTATTGAAATACAGTCAGCGTTACGTATTGGCGATACATGTCCAATATGTGGAAATGAAGTTGAATCTTTAAATCAGCATATTGATTTTGAAACTATTAATCAAAATCATCAATTACTTGATAAACTTTCTGATGAAATTAATGAAAAAAAACAGCATTTAAGTAAAAGCGAAACGACGTGTGAATTACTCTCTCAAAACATATCAGATTTAGGAGAGATAGAGTATGAATCGATTAATTTAGACCAAATCAAAGAAAAGTTACAATGTGCAAAGTCTGAAAAAATACAATTACAACAACAATTAGAAAAGTTAGATAAATTACAACAACAATTTCATGCGTTACAGCAAGAGAAGCATCAGCAGGAACTTAAATTAGAGAAATTAGCTTCTCAAAAACGTCAGAATCAAACTTTAATTCAAGATTTTGAAATAAGCACAGGATATTCAAGTATTGAAACTTTTAAAAATTATTACTTAAGTCTTCAAAAAGAGATTGATGAGTATCATCAACATGTTGATGATACTAATAAAAATATGCAATCATATCAAAATGCGCTAGCTTTAGAAAAAAATAGTGTTGATAATTATTTGACTACGAGTAAAGAACTACAAAACGAATTAGATTATTTTACAACAACTATCCGAAAAGAAATGAAACGATTAGGTTTAGAAAATGAAGATGAAATAAAAAAATTAAAACATGAACTTCAAGATATAGAGCATATTGAAAAAAGAATTAATCACTTCGATAAGGAACAACATAAATATAACGTTGAAATAGAACGATTAACACGTCTTACAAGTGAAAAAGAACTTGAAGATATATCTAATCTTGAAATGCAAAAAGAACATATCGAAGAAAAATATAATCAGTATGTTAATGATGTTGTATCAATACAATATAAAATTAAGAAAAATGATGAAAAATTTGCAAAAATTGAAAAACATATTCACTATTTAGATGAAGAGTTAAAAGAGCAGCAACAAATTTTTAATTTATCTGAGGTTTTATCAGGAAAGAATCATCAAAAATTATCGCTTGAAAACTATGTATTAATCTATTATTTAGAAAGAATTATACATCAAGCAAATATTAGATTAGATATAATGAGCGGGCGAAGATATCAACTTAAACGAAGAGAATCAATATCACAAGGATATAGTGGATTAGAAATCGATGTATTTGATTTATATTCTAATAAGTCAAGACATATTAGTTCATTATCAGGAGGAGAAACGTTTCAAGCATCACTGGCTCTAGCATTGGGATTAAGTGAAGTCGTACAACAAGAATCTGGAGGGATAACGTTAGAATCAATGTTTATCGATGAAGGATTTGGCACACTTGATCAAGAAACTTTAGAAACATCTCTTGATACATTATTAAATTTAAAAACATCTGGACGGATGGTAGGAATTATCTCTCATGTGAGTGAGTTAAAACAACGAATCCCATTAATACTTGAAGTAAATACAAATCAGTATCAAAGTTACACAAAATTTAAATGGAAGTAACAAAAAACATTGGAATATTAATATTCCAATGTTTTTTGATTTATTTATTTGTTTTTAAAAGATCTCGAATTTCTGTAAGTAATACCGTATTTGTATCAATTTCTTCTTCTGGTTCTTCTTTTCTTATAATTGTATTGGCAATCTTAACAAAGATAAATAATGCAAAAGCAACGATAATAAAATCAATAATTGACTGAATGAAAAGACCATACTTAATGCCCCAAATCTGCCAATCTTTAGCAAAATCGACCGAACCGAACAGTTTACCAATCAATGGCATGATAATATAAGTTACTAAGGATGATACAATTTTATTAAAAGCTGCTCCCATAACTACAGCAATTGCTAAATCTAAAACATTTCCTTTAAATGCAAACTCTTTAAATTCTTTTAGCATAGTGATCTCCTATTTATTTAATTTTTATATAATATATTATACAAAACATAAATAAATTAGTAAATATTGAAATTAATGAAATTTGATTAAGATTAAAACGTTTGTTATTATATTAAAGTGGTTTACCGAAAAATTAATTAATTATTTTTATAATTAATTGTGTATTTTTCATTTTGAAAAATTTAATATTAAGATGAAGGGAGTTATATTAGTTATGAATTCTTCTTCTGAATCAAGTAAGAAAGGAAAGAAATTTTCGCCGGTATTTATTTATAGTGCGATTATCGTAGCGATTATTGTACTAATTGGGGCAATTGTACCGGAACAATTCGATTCAATTACTAGTTCAATAAGTGGATGGATTACTGATAAACTTGGTTGGTATTATTTAATACTTACAACTATTATTGTTTTCTTCTGTGTCTTTTTAATTTTCAGTCCAATTGGGAAATTAAAACTTGGCAAACCTGATGATAAACCAGAGTTTAATACGATTTCATGGTTTGCCATGCTATTTAGTGCAGGTATGGGTATTGGTTTAGTATTCTATGGTGCAGCAGAACCTATGTCACACTTCGCAGCACCACCAACTGCTAGTCCAAAAACGACAGAAGCCTTTACTGAATCACTTCGTTCTACTTTCTTCCACTGGGGATTTCATGCTTGGGCAGTTTATGGTGTCGTAGCTCTTGCCTTAGCATACGCTCAATTTAGAAAAGATGAACCAGGACTTGTTTCTAGAACATTACGCCCATTGCTTGGAGATAAAGTAGAAGGACCTATTGGTACGATTATTGATGTACTTTCAGTATTCGCTACAGTAGTAGGGGTAGCTGTATCATTAGGTATGGGTGCATTACAAATTAACGGTGGTTTAAATTACTTATTTGGTGTCCCAAATAATGTATGGGTTCAATCACTTATTATTGTTGTTGTTACAATTTTATTTATTATTAGTGCTTGGTCTGGTCTAAGTAAAGGAATTCAATATTTAAGTAATGCTAATATTGGTTTAGGTACAATATTAATGATTGTTGCTTTAATTGTTGGACCGACTGTATTAATTTTGAACATGTTTACAAGTTCAATTGGTAGTTTGTTCAATACATTCTTATTCAACAGTTTTGATACAGCAGCATTAAATTCTCAAAAAAGAGAATGGATGTCTTCTTGGACACTATATTATTGGGGCTGGTGGTTAAGCTGGAGCCCATTCGTAGGTGTATTTATTGCACGTGTGTCTAAAGGACGTTCAATTCGTGAATTTATTTCAGGTGTATTACTTGTTCCGGCTCTAGTAAGTTTCTTATGGTTCAGTGTGTTTGGCGTATTAGGTATTGAAATGGGTAAAAAACATTCTGAGCTATTCAAGATGTCAGCAGAAACGCAACTCTTTGGCGTATTTAATCATTTACCTTTAGGAATGATTTTATCACTTGTTGCACTTATATTAATCGGTTCATTCTTTATTACATCAGCCGATTCAGCAACATTTGTATTAGGTATGCAAACAACATATGGCTCATTAGAACCATCTAACGTGGTAAAAGTAACATGGGGTATTGCACAATCTCTTATTGCCTTCATCTTACTCTTAGCAGGTGGTGGAGATGGCGCAGAAGCATTAGGCGCACTACAAAGTGCTGCAATTATTAGTGCATTACCATTCTCCTTTGTGGTCATACTAATGATGATTAGTTTCTATAAAGATGCTAACCAAGAACGCAAATTCTTAGGATTAACATTACAGCCTAATAAACATAGACTAAAAGAATATATTGAATATCAACAAAAAGACTATGAATCTGATATATTAGAAAAACGTCAAAATCGACGTAATGCAGAGAAAGTAGAACAATAATTAAAAAAACGCCTAAGACAACTTATTTGTCTTAGGCGTTTTTTAATATGGTTAGATCGAAATATAAAGACTTTCAAAAGAAAATCCACATCCAATATATATTGATATTGGAGCCAAAAATTCAAAATGAATTTCTATTCTACTTTCCTTTTTATTCCATTTAGCTTATTGAAAAAAATTCTCATTTAATAAAAAATACTTATAGTTTAAATGTATGATGATAAGTATTTATTATATTAACTGATTATAAAACCAAAATTCAAATTACTCAAATTCTAGTGATATATAGTTGTTTTAAAAAACATATAATTATACAATTTAATTAAAGGAATATAATTATGAATGTTTAATATTCAAGGGGGATAATCAAATGGCTTCTAACATTAAAGAACAAGCAAAAAAATCATTTGAAGTTCGAGGTAAATCATATACATATTATGATTTAAAAAGTCTTGAAGAACAAGGTTTAACTAAAATTAGTAAGTTACCTTATTCTATTCGTGTTCTACTAGAATCAGTATTAAGACAAGAAGATGACTTTGTTATTACAGATGATCATATTAAAGCATTAGCCCATTTTGGTAAAGAAGGTAATGAAGGAGAAGTACCTTTCAAACCTTCTCGCGTAATCTTACAAGATTTTACAGGGGTGCCTGCGGTTGTCGACTTAGCTTCATTACGTAAAGCTATGAATGATGTAGGTGGAGATATTAATAAAATCAATCCAGAAGTACCAGTTGATTTAGTCATCGATCACTCTGTACAAGTAGATAGCTATGCAAACCCACGTGCGTTAGAACGCAATATGAAATTAGAATTTGAAAGAAACTATGAACGTTATCAATTTTTAAACTGGGCTACAAAAGCATTTAATAATTATAATGCTGTACCGCCTGCAACAGGTATCGTACACCAAGTTAACTTAGAATATTTAGCTAAGGTAGTTCATGTAAGAGACGTGGACGGTGAACAAACTGCTTTCCCAGATACACTTGTTGGTACAGATTCACATACTACTATGATAAATGGTATTGGTGTATTAGGCTGGGGTGTTGGTGGTATTGAAGCTGAAGCAGGTATGCTTGGTCAACCATCATATTTCCCAATTCCTGAAGTGATTGGAGTACGCTTAACTAATTCATTACCTCAAGGATCAACTGCCACTGACTTAGCATTACGAGTAACTCAAGAGCTACGTAAAAAAGGTGTAGTTGGTAAATTTATAGAATTCTTCGGTCCTGGTGTTACCGATTTACCATTAGCTGATCGAGCGACTATTGCTAACATGGCGCCTGAATATGGTGCAACATGTGGTTTCTTCCCCGTTGATGAAGAGTCACTTAAATATATGAAATTAACTGGCCGCTCTGAAGAGCATATTGAGTTAGTTAAAGCTTATTTACAACAAAACAATATGTTCTTTACATCAGATAAAGAAGATCCACAATATACAGATGTAATTCATTTAGATTTATCGACAGTTGAAGCTTCACTATCTGGTCCTAAACGTCCTCAAGATTTAATTTTCTTAAGTGATATGAAAAAAGAATTCGAAAAATCTGTAACAGCTCCTGCTGGAAACCAAGGTCATGGTTTGGATCAAAGCGAATTTGATAAATCAGCTAATATTCAATTTAACGATGGTTCTGAAACAACTATGAAAACAGGAGACATTGCAATTGCAGCGATTACTTCATGTACAAACACATCGAATCCTTACGTTATGTTAGGTGCTGGTTTAGTTGCGAAAAAAGCAGTTGAAAAAGGATTAAAAGTGCCTGAATATGTTAAAACATCATTAGCACCAGGTTCAAAAGTAGTGACAGGTTACTTACGTGATTCTGGATTACAAAAATATCTTGATGATTTAGGATTTAATCTAGTAGGTTATGGATGTACAACTTGTATTGGTAACTCTGGACCGCTATTGCCAGAAATTGAAAAAGCTATTGCTAAAGAAGATTTACTAGTTACTTCTGTATTATCTGGTAACCGTAACTTTGAAGGTCGAATCCATCCATTAGTAAAAGCGAACTATCTTGCTTCACCTCAATTAGTCGTTGCGTATGCTTTAGCTGGTACAGTTGATATTGATTTACAAAATGAACCACTTGGTAAAGGTAAAGATGGTCAAGATGTATACTTAAATGATATTTGGCCTTCAATTAAAGAAGTTGCTGATACAGTAGATAGTGTTGTAACACCTGAATTATTTAAAGAAGAATATAAAAATGTATACAACAACAATGAAATGTGGAATGAGATTGATGTTACTGACTCTCCATTATATGACTTCGATCCTAATTCAACATATATTCAAAATCCAACATTCTTCCAAGGTTTATCAAAAAAACCAGGTACCATTGAACCATTAAAAGATTTACGTGTAATGGGTAAATTTGGTGACTCAGTTACAACTGACCACATTTCTCCAGCAGGTGCTATTGGTAAAGATACACCAGCAGGTAAATACTTATTAAATCATGACGTAGCTATTCGTGATTTTAACTCATATGGTTCTCGTCGTGGTAACCATGAAGTTATGGTGCGTGGTACATTTGCGAATATTAGAATTAAAAACCAATTAGCACCAGGTACAGAAGGTGGCTTTACAACATATTGGCCAACTGATGAAATTATGCCAATTTATGATGCTGCAATGAAATATAAAGAAGATGGCACTGGCTTAGCAGTATTAGCAGGCAATGATTATGGTATGGGATCTTCACGTGACTGGGCTGCTAAAGGTACTAATTTATTAGGCGTTAAAACTGTAATAGCACAAAGTTATGAACGTATTCATCGTTCTAACTTAGTTATGATGGGTGTATTACCATTACAATTTAAAGATGGAGAATCAGCTGATTCACTTGGTCTAAATGGTAGAGAAGAAATCTCTGTAGATATTAACGAAGATGTACAACCACATGATATTATTAAAGTTCATGCAAAAAAAGAAAATGGAGAAGTGGTTGATTTTGATGTCATTGTTCGTTTTGATTCACAAGTTGAAATCGACTATTATCGTCACGGTGGCATTCTACAAATGGTATTAAGAAATAAACTTGCTCAATAATACAATTATTCGAAAAAGTATTTAAAAATTTGAATGTATTTTGAATCCTTAGATGGCAATCTCATCTAAGGATTTTTTCTTCATTCGTGTCATTGAGCTATTTCAGTAATAAAAGTAGTAAATGGGAATTCTATAGCAATCATCCTTTTTATGTTAATATTGAAAGTGAACTTAATTGGAAAGAGGTACATAAATATGATTTATAGTATGACTGAAATTGAAGCGAGATACCAAGAAACAGATAAAATGGGAGTAATTTATCATGGGAATTATGCTACATGGTTTGAAGTTGCTCGTACTGATTATATTCGTAAATTAGGTTTTAGTTATGCAGATATGGAAAAAGAAGGTATCATCTCACCCGTCGTGGATTTACAAGTTCAATATAAGAAATCCATTTTTTATCCTGAAAAAGTTAAAGTGAAAACATGGGTAGAACATTATTCAAGATTGCGTTCAACGTACTGTTATGAAGTATATAATGAAAAAGGGGAATTAGCTACCACAGGTTCCACTCAGCTATTATGTATTAAAGCAAGTGATTTCAGACCAATTCGTTTAGATCGTTATTTTCCAGAATGGCATCAAGTATATAGTGAAGTCGAAGCATTGAATAACGAAGGTAAGGAATTAGAAGTCACACAACGTAGCGATTTGAATATATAAATATAAGACCATAAATATCTGTAAATATTAGATATTTATGGTCTTTTTTTAATTAGTTGTAGAATAAACAATTTCGTCTTCATGGTCTACTTTTTCAACTAGAACTTCATGATCTTCAAAATACCATAAGTCATCTTCTGAAACTACAACAATTAAATCATTATAATTTTCGTGATAACCTATCTCAACATCATTGCTCAATTCCACACGAAATGCTGGGCTAAAACCTTGTTTAAGTTGAAATTCTCCACCATACCTCACATAAAATTGTAAGACTTTATTCTCTTCAGGTAAATCTAATTCATTTTTAAACCATTCAACTGCTTCATCAGTCAAGTTGATTTTCATTGTATGACCCATCCTTTATATTAATTATTATGATATTTATAATGTAAAAATTGTTTGAACTAAAACATATTGTTCTCATGATTAAACATGAACTGTTTATCATATTTAATTAATAGAACTAATAGTGCAAGAAACACCCATTTTACATCCATTTGATTTTTGGTTCTTCACCTTTAAAAATTCTAATAATATTAGAACGGTGTCTAAAAATTAAAATGATTGATACAAAAGCACTCATTCCAAATAATATGTAATCATGAATAATTAATGAACCTATCACACAGCTGATTGCCGCAATAATACTGGATAATGACACATACTTTGTTAAATATAAAATTCCAAAGAATATGACTGCTAAAATCAAAAGTAAGATTGGATTAACTCCTAACACAACTCCGGCACTTGTGGCTACAGCTTTACCTCCTTTAAATTTAAGATAAATAGGATAAACGTGACCAATTATTGCAAAAATACCGACAATTAATCCATGTGTGAAGAATGTACTAATTGGTCCCTGCGCATGCACTGAAAACCATAATGGGAAAAATACAGTAATGAATCCTTTAAATATATCTAAAAAAGTAACGATAAATCCAGCTGGTTTTCCTAAAACTCTAAAACTATTTGTGGCACCAGTATTACCGCTTCCAAATTCTCTAATATCTTTTTTAAAAAAAACTTTTCCTATAACATAACCATTTGGAATAGCTCCAATGAGATAGCTTAAAATCAACATGAGAACTATCATCATAATTTGTTTACACATCCCTTATATAATGTAGGTATATTTTATCACAAAGTATTCCTGACAACGATTAAAAATTGAAAAAACGTCTTATATATTAAGTTAAATGTTTATCTTATAAAACTCATACTTGCATTTTAATGCGTTTTATATAAGAATAACTATTGTAAAGTTAAAAAAACGAACGTACGTTTGTAGGAGGCGAACGCATTGGCAACAAAAATGACAAATCATTATTCAGATGATTCGATTCAAGTATTAGAAGGACTTGAGGCAGTTAGAAAACGTCCTGGGATGTATATTGGGTCGACTGATAAACGTGGATTACACCATTTAGTATATGAAATTGTCGATAACTCCGTCGATGAAGTTTTAAATGGTTATGGTAATGAAATTGATGTAACAATCAATAAAGATAATAGTATTTCAGTGGAAGATAATGGGAGAGGTATGCCAACTGGTATGCATGCGTCTGGTAAACCTACTGTAGAAGTTATTTTTACTGTATTACATGCTGGAGGTAAATTTGGACAAGGTGGATATAAAACTTCTGGAGGACTTCATGGTGTTGGTGCTTCCGTAGTTAATGCTTTAAGTGAATGGTTAGAAGTTGAAATTCATCGAGATGGACAAATTTATAAGCAATCTTTTAAGGATGGTGGTATTCCAACTTCTGGTTTAGTGAAAGCGGGAAAAACTAAGAAAACAGGTACAAAAGTCACATTTAAACCAGATTCAAGTATTTTTAAAGCAACAACGGCATTTAATTTTGATATATTAAGTGAGCGCTTACAAGAATCTGCATTCTTATTAAAAAACTTAAAAATTACATTGAAAGATCTACGTGATGGAAAAGAACGTGAAGATGTTTATCATTACGAAGAAGGTATTAAAGAATTTGTAAGTTATATCAATGAAGGTAAAGAAGTATTGCATGATGTTACGACGTTTACAGGTGCTGCAAATGGAATCGAAGTAGATGTTGCTTTTCAATATAATGATCAATATTCTGAAAGTATATTAAGTTTTGTTAATAATGTACGTACAAAAGACGGCGGAACTCATGAAGTAGGATTTAAAACAGCAATGACACGCGTATTTAATGACTATGCACGCCGTATCAATGAACTTAAAGATAAAGATAAAAACTTAGATGGTAATGATATTAGAGAAGGATTAACAGCAGTGATTTCTGTACGTATTCCAGAAGAATTACTGCAATTTGAGGGACAAACTAAATCTAAGCTTGGTACATCAGAAGCGCGTAGTGCAGTAGATTCTGTTGTTTCTGAAAAATTACCTTATTATTTAGAGGAAAAAGGACAATTATCTAAATCACTTGTGAAGAAAGCTATTAAAGCGCAACAGGCAAGAGAAGCGGCTCGTAAGGCACGGGAGGATGCACGTTCTGGTAAGAAAAACAAACGTAAAGATACATTATTATCAGGAAAGTTAACGCCTGCTCAAAGTAAGAATACTGAGAAAAATGAATTATATCTTGTCGAAGGTGATTCAGCAGGGGGATCAGCTAAACTTGGAAGAGATAGAAAATTCCAGGCTATTTTACCTTTACGAGGTAAAGTGATTAATACTGAAAAAGCAAAACTTGAAGATATTTTCAAAAATGAAGAAATTAATACAATTATTCATACAATTGGTGCTGGTGTTGGTAATGATTTTAAATTAGAAGATAGTAATTATAATAGAGTTATTATTATGACTGATGCTGATACAGATGGCGCCCATATTCAAGTGTTATTATTAACATTTTTCTTCAAATATATGAGACCTCTTGTTCAAGCAGGTCGTGTTTTTATTGCATTACCTCCGTTATACAAATTAGAAAAAGGTAAAGGGAAATCTAAAAAAGTAGAATATGCTTGGACAGATGATGAATTGGACAAACTTCAAAAACAATTAGGTAAAGGCTTTATTTTACAGCGCTATAAAGGTTTAGGTGAAATGAATCCTGAGCAATTGTGGGAAACTACAATGAATCCTGAGACAAGAACGTTGATTAGAGTCCAAATCGATGATGAAGTACGTTCTTCTAAACGTGTAACAACATTAATGGGAGATAAAGTTGCACCAAGACGTGAATGGATTGAAAATCATGTTGAATTTGGCATGCAAGAAGATCAAAGTATTTTAGATAATACAGAAGTTCAAATACTTGATACTGAAGAATATGATGAGGAGGAAGTCAATTGAGTGAGATAATTCAAGACCTATCACTTGAAGATGTTATTGGTGATCGCTTTGGAAGATATAGTAAATATATTATTCAAGAACGTGCGTTACCGGATGTGCGTGATGGTTTAAAACCTGTACAACGTAGAATTTTATTTGCTATGTATAGTAGTGGCAATACGTATGATAAAAATTTCCGTAAAAGTGCGAAAACAGTTGGGGATGTTATTGGTCAATATCATCCACATGGTGATTCTTCAGTTTATGATGCAATGGTACGTTTAAGCCAAGATTGGAAGTTGCGTCATGTATTAATCGAAATGCACGGTAATAATGGTAGTATTGATAATGATCCACCTGCTGCGATGCGTTATACAGAAGCGAAGTTAAGTCAACTTTCTGAGGAGTTGGTTCGTGACATTAATAAGGAAACAGTGTCCTTTATACCAAACTATGATGACACAACACTTGAACCTATGGTGTTACCGGCAAGATTTCCAAATTTACTAGTAAACGGTTCGACTGGTATTTCGGCAGGATATGCTACTGATATTCCTCCACATAATTTAGGTGAAGTAATTCAAGCAACATTAAAATATATTGATAATCCTAATATTTCAGTAAATCAATTAATGAAATATATCAAAGGTCCTGATTTTCCGACAGGCGGTATTATTCAAGGTATTGATGGTATTAAGAAAGCCTATGAAACAGGAAAAGGAAAAATTGTTGTTCGTTCAAAAGTAGATGAAGAAGCGTTAAGAAATGGACGTAAACAATTAATTGTGACAGAAATTCCTTATGAAGTGAATAAAAGTTCGCTTGTGAAACGTATTGATGAGCTTCGTGCTGATAAAAAAGTAGATGGTATTATTGAAGTACGTGATGAAACAGATCGTACAGGTTTAAGAATTGCTATTGAATTAAAAAAAGATGTTAATTCAGAGTCTATTAAAAACTATTTATATAAAAATTCTGATTTACAAATTACTTATAATTTCAATATGGTCGCTATTAGTGATGGACGTCCAAAATTAATGGGTCTACGTGAAATTATTGACAGCTATTTAAATCATCAAATTGAAGTTGTAGCTAATCGTACAAAATACGACTTAAATCATGCTGAAAAGCGCATGCATATTGTAGAAGGTCTTATGAAAGCTTTATCTATATTAGATGAAGTGATTGCGCTGATTCGTCATTCTAAAAATAAAAAAGATGCAAAAGATAATTTAGTAAAAGAATTTGACTTTACTGAAGCACAAGCAGAAGCCATTGTGATGCTTCAATTATATCGTTTAACTAATACTGATATTGTTGCACTTGAAGAAGAACATGAAGAATTACAAAAATTAATAGAAGCGTACCGAAATATTCTTGATAACCATGACGCATTATTAAATGTTATTAAAAAAGAACTTACAGAGATTCGAAAACGTTTTAAAACATCACGTTTATCTTCAATTGAAGCGGAAATATCAGAAATTAAAATTGATAAAGAAGTTATTGTACCAAGTGAAGAAGTGGTTTTAAGTGTGACTAGACATGGATATATAAAACGTACGTCTACACGTAGCTTTAATGCAAGTGGTGTGACAGAAGTAGGTTTAAAAGAGGGAGATAGTCTACTCAAATACCAAACTGTAAATACTCAAGATACAGCTTTAGTATTTACAAATAAAGGAAGATATCTCTTTATTCCAATTCATAAAATTGCAGATGTGCGATGGAAAGAGTTAGGTCAGCATGTATCGCAAATTGTGCCTTTAGAAGAAAACGAGAGAATTATAGATGTATTTAACGAAAAAACATTTGATGGTAAAGCATTTTATATTATTGCAACTCGTAATGGCATGATTAAAAAGAGTAATCAATCATTATTTAAAACCACGCGATTTAATAAGCCACTCATTGCAACAAAATTAAAAAATGAAGACGAAGTGGTAAATGTACTTCGCATAACTCAAGAACAAATGATTACTGTTATTACACATAAAGGCATGTCATTAACGTATTCTACAGAAGAACTTTCAGATACAGGATTAAGAGCGGCTGGTGTGAAATCTATCAATTTAAAAGATGAAGATTATGTTATTATGACTGATACTGTTGATCAGAATAATTCAATAATTATGGCTACCCAAAGAGGAGCAATAAAACGTATTGCTAAAGATATATTACAAGATGCCAAACGCGCACAAAGAGGTATTACACTTTTAAAAGAATTGAAAAAAAATCCTCATCGTATTGTAGCTGCATATGTTGTCAGAGATGAAACATACTATACACTTTATTCAGATAAACATGCTGAAACAGGTGAAATTTCTAATATTCATCTTTCTGAACAATATACAAATGGTTCATTTGTAGTTGATACAAATGAATTTGGAAATGTAAAATCAATGATAATAAATTAATATGATTTTAAAATTTTTGTTTTCAAGTAATTCATAAGATGATAAAATTAATTTAATATTTAACTATTTATAACTCACAAGAGATTTATATTGTTGATAAGTATATCAAAGTGATGACATGAAAAACATGTACATTTTGACCTTTAATACTACAATATAAATCTCTTGTAATGTATATCATAACAATAATTTTGATGAGAGGGATTTAATTGAGAGATTTTGATAGTTTAATACCTGATTGGTTTAAATCTGTTGTTCAAGTTGGAAATGATTTAATCTGGTCACAGTATTTAATAGGTTTACTATTGACAGTAGGTATCTTCTTTACTATTAGTTCTAAATTTGTTCAATTACGAATGTTACCTGAAATGTTTAGAGCATTAGTTGAAAAACCAGAAACTTTGAAAAATGGAGAGAAAGGTATTTCACCTTTTCAAGCATTTGCTATTAGTGCAGGTTCCCGTGTTGGAACAGGAAATATTGCTGGTGTAGCAACAGCAATTGTGTTAGGGGGTCCTGGGGCAGTTTTTTGGATGTGGATTATCGCATTTATCGGAGCTGCGAGTGCATTTATAGAAGCAACACTTGCACAAGTTTACAAAGTTCATGATAAAGAAGGTGGCTTCCGAGGAGGTCCAGCTTATTACATAACCAAAGGTTTAAATCAAAAATGGCTTGGTATCACATTTGCTGTGTTAATTACTGTTACATTTGCATTTGTATTTAACACTGTTCAATCGAATACTATTGCTGAATCTTTAAGAACACAATATCATATTAGTCCAGTCATTACTGGTATTATTTTGGCTGTCATTACAGCAATCATTATCTTCGGTGGTGTACGTAGTATTGCAACGTTGTCATCTTTAATTGTTCCAATAATGGCTATCGTTTATGTTGGTATAGTTTTATTTATCTTACTAATGAATTTTGATCAAATCATTCCAATGATTGGTACAATTATTAAAAGTGCGTTCGGAATGGAACAAGTCGCTGGTGGCGCGGTAGGTACAGCGATTTTACAAGGTATAAAACGTGGCTTATTCTCTAACGAAGCAGGTATGGGTTCAGCACCCAATGCGGCTGCTACTGCTGCTGTACCACATCCAGTAAAACAAGGATTACTTCAATCTTTAGGTGTCTTCTTCGATACAATGCTTGTTTGTACAGCAACAGCTATTATGATTTTACTTTACTCAGGCTTAAAATTTGGTGAAAAAGCGCCACAAGGTGTAGAAGTTACACAATCTGCATTGAATGAACATCTTGGTTCTCCAGGTGGTATCTTCTTAACTGTCGCGATTACGCTATTTGCATTTTCTTCTGTAGTTGGTAATTACTATTACGGACAATCTAATATAGAATTTCTATCTAAAAATAAAGCAATTTTATTTATTTTTAGATGCTTAGTTGTTGTATTAGTATTTATAGGCGCAGTTGTTAAAACTGAAACCGTATGGAGTACAGCGGACTTATTTATGGGATTAATGGCCATTGTAAACCTTGTTTCCATTATAGGTCTTTCAAATATTGCATTTGCTGTTATGAAAGATTATATTCAACAAAAACGTGCCGGTTTAAAACCGGTATTTAAACCAGAAAACCTTGAGATTAATTTATTTGGTATTGAATCTTGGGGACGCGAAGATAAAATATCTAAAAAACATTAATAATTTAAATCAACACTTCTTTTCTCCATCTCTTAGAGTAATGCGAGAAAGAAGTGTTTTTTAAAAGAATGACTTTTCAAATATAATGTTTAACTATATAATTTTAATAGTAAAAAAGGATGATAATGATGAGCAAATATCATATTTCAAAAATTTTAAATAATAACGTCATCATATGCATCAATAGTAATCAAGAAGTTATTTTAATCGGTAAAGGCATTGGTTTTAATAAAAAGCCTGGAATGGTCGTAGATGATAATGCTTCTATTGAGAAAGTGTATAAATTAGATCAAAAACAACAACAAGAATATTATAAATCTCTAGTTGAAATAGCTGATGAAGAGGTCTTACAGGCAATTATTGAATCAGTTAACTATATTACAAGTACAACTTATATGAAAGATGATAAACAACTAGTCATTGCCTTAACCGATCATATTACTTTTGCATATAAACGCTTAAAACAAAATCAAATAATTAGTAATCCCTTTGCAATGGAAACTAAACATTTATATAGTGAGGCATATGATATCGCCACACAAGTTATACAGCGATTAAATGAGAAATTAGACGTCACATTTCCTGATGATGAAATAGGTTTTATAGCATTGCATATTGCTTCAAATAAAGAAGATTTACCTATGAGTGAAATATCTTTAATTAATAAAATGATAAGTAAATGTGTATTAATTATCGAAAATGACATAGGGTATCCTGTAAATCCTCGAACTGTTCAATATCAACGATTTATTAGACATATTCAATTCCTAATTCGTCGTTTAAATAAAAAGGAATACGTTCATGCACAAGATGAGTTTATCAATATGGTCAAAACATATTACCCTAATTGTTATAGTACAGCATATAAGATTTCTAAAGTTATTCAAAAAGATCTAGATATTGATATAGATGATTCAGAAATTGTTTATTTAGCTTTGCATATTTATCATTTTCAATCTCAAAATAACACACAAAATTAATAAGCTACATGGTATGATATAATATAGATTATTTTATTTTAGATTAAAGGGTACGGTGAAAATGATATGTCAATGGACCACAAAAAGGTTGAAGGAAAGAAAGCTAATAAGCTAAGCTTTTCTGAAACACGCTTTATGAAGTTTTTGGGTGGTAAAGATTTATTATTTGCGCTAGTTTCATTAGTATTACTTGGTATTACTATATTCATCTTTGACAAAATTTCTTATGTTTTTCAGCCTTTTGTCATTATCTTTAATACTATTGCAGCGCCAATTATTTTATCGCTTATTTTGTATTATTTGTTAAATCCAGTAATTAATTTGATGGAACGTTATAATATTCCAAGATTATTAGCAATTATAATAGTCTTTTTAGTGATTATTGGAGGCGCAACATTAATTATCGATTTATTAATTCCTGTGATTGGTGATCAAATTAAACAACTTGCAAGTAACTTCCCAAAATATATTGAAAAATTTAATAGAGCTATTGATAAAGTGACACATATGTCTATTTTATCTTCATTTTATAATCAAATTCAGGAATGGCTTGATTCTACTTCTAAAAAGATTCCATCGTTAACGTCAGATTATTTTAGTGGATTTGGAACTAAAATTAGAACATTTGCAGAAGCTATTGTGAATGTCGGTGTTGTGATTGCAACTACACCATTTGTATTATTCTTTATGTTGAAAGATGGAACTAAATTTAGAGACTATACAACTAAAATTATGCCACCTAAATTTAGAAAAGACTATCATGATTTATTAGAAAAAATGAGTGTACAGGTCGGATCATATATTCAAGGCCAAATTATTGTATCATTTTGTATTGGTATTTTATTGTTTATTGGTTATTCGATTATTGGTTTGGATTATGGGTTAGTTCTAGCTTCAATTGCTGCAGTAACGAGTGTAGTCCCATACTTAGGACCAACAATTGCAATTTCTCCGGCAATTATTATTGCGATTATTACTTCACCGTTTATGCTATTAAAATTGATTATTGTGTGGACGTTAGTTCAATTTATTGAAGGTCATTTTATTTCTCCTAATATTATGGGGAAAACATTAAAAATTCATCCTCTAACAATTATCTTTATTTTATTAAGTGCGGGTAATTTGTTAGGTATTGTAGGAGTTATTTTAGGTATTCCTGGCTATGCTATTTTAAAAGTATTAGCTTCTCACATTTTCTTATTATTTAAACGTCGTTACAATGAATATTATGGTGACGATGCAGGTCAATATGAAATTAAAAAAGAAGAACATAAAAATTACACAGAAGCAGAATAAAGCACTATATTAAAAAGCCTGAGACATAATGAGTTGTCTTAGGCTTTTTAATATAGTACTAATCATCTTGCAAAAGTGGGACGATGAATTCTCTTCCACTCTCTTTTATCTAACAATTATGTTAGTTCAATAGTCTAAAGATATATAACTAGAATATGATATGATATATTTTATATTAATATAATGTAAAGGATAATAATGAATAATGACTGAAGAACATAAAAATAGATTAATATCTATATTAAAAGTGGTATTTGCTATCACACTTTTTATTGTAGTAGTTGCTACTTTATATCATGAATTGTCACATATTAACTTCAAACAAACATTAGAAGCATTTAGTAAAATCAATCGATGGTTTTTAATTGGTTTATTTATATGTGGTGGCGCATCAATGCTACTTTTAAGTTTATATGATGTCATTCTTGTTAAAACTTTAAAGTTGAGTATACCACTGAACAAAGTATTTCGTTTGAGTTATATTATTAATGCATTTAATGCTATTGTTGGATTTGGTGGATTTATAGGCGCAGGATTTAGAACATTTATTTATAAAAATTATACTTCTGATAGAAAAAGATTACTTCACGCTATTTCAATCATATTAGTTTCAATGTTAACTGGTTTAAGCTTCTTATCTATTTTAGTCGTACTTCATATTTTCGATGCTTCTCATATTCTTGATAAAGTACGTTTTGTAAAATGGGTATTGTACGTAGTCGCTTTATTTTTACCTATTTTTATAGTGTATACAGTCGTTAAACCGGTTACTGAACATAATAAATTGGTAGGGATATATTGCACGCTTGTTTCAAGTATTGAATGGATAGCTGCTGCTGTTGTACTTTACTTGTCGGCATGGATTATTGATATTCATGTAGCTTTTACAACATTACTTGGTATTTTTATTATTGCTGCACTCTCTGGACTGATTAGTTTTATTCCAGGTGGATTCGGGGCATTTGATTTAGTTGTTTTATTAGGACTAAAATCTTTAGATATTCCTGAAGAAAAAATATTGATTGCCTTACTGCTATATCGTTTTGCTTATTATTTTGTACCTATTATCATTGCTTTAATTCTATCTACGTTTGAATTTGGCAATTCTGCGCGTAAGTACTTTGAAGAATCTAAATATTTTGTACCCGCTAAAGATGTTACCTCATTCATACTGTCTTATCAAAAAGATATTATTTCAAAAATCCCAGCATTTGCTTTATCTATTCTTGCACTATTAACAAGTTTTATTTTCTTTATTAATAATGTGACGATTGTTTATGATGGATTATATGATGCTGATCATTTTATTTACTATCTCATGTTGTCTATTCATACAAGTGCATGTTTAATATTACTTGTTAATGTAAGGGGTATATATAAGCAAAGTAAGAGAGCAATTATTTATTCAATGATTTCACTTGTGTTAATATTTCTTGCAACGTTATATACGTATGCTTCTATCATGTTACTTACATGGCTCATCATTATTTTTATCTTACTTATTTTAGCTTATCGACGTGCGAAAGTATTTAAACGTCCATTTAGATTAAAAAACTTAATATTTACCTTAGTCATTAGTGTGATTGTTTTATATATTAATCATTTCATTATTTCTGAAACTTTATATGCTTTAGATTTATATCACTTGGAAATGGATACGTCATTATTAAAATACTATTTCTGGTTAACTGTGATAGTTGTTATATTATTAATTGTTGGTATTGCATGGTTATTTGGTCGTCGCTTTGAACGCCCACATCAATTACAAGAATATTCTCAATGTAAATCAATCATAGAAACATATGGAGGGAATTATTTAAGTCATTTGATATATAGCGGTGATAAAGATGTATTTATGTATGACAGTGAACAAGCTTTTCTTATGTATAGATATAAATCAAATGCGCTGGTCGTATTGGGAGATCCAATTGGAAATACGGCATCATTCCAATCATTGTTGGCTGATTTCTATAGTTATGCTGAAAAGTTAGGTTATGATGTCATTTTCTATCAAGTATCTGATCGTTTTATGCCGTTGTATCATAATTTTGGAAATCAATTTTTTAAATTAGGCGAAGAGGCTATTATTGATTTAACACAATTTACTACTTCTGGAAAAAAAAGACGTGGTTTTAGAGCAACACTGAATAAATTTAATGATTTAAATATTAAATTTGACATTATAGAACCACCATTTTCTAAAGCGTTTATAGAAGAGCTTAGAAAAGTAAGTGATAAGTGGCTCGATGGACGTACTGAAATGCATTTTTCTGTTGGGCAATTTACAGAACAGTATTTAGATAAAGCCCCAATTGGAATTATGAAAAATGAAGAAGGTAAGATTATTGCTTTTTGTACATTAATGCCGACATACTATAACGAAGCAATTTCAGTAGATTTAATTCGTTGGTTACCTGAATTAGATTTACCTCTAATGGATGGATTATATCTACATATGTTATTATGGGGTAAAGAAAAAGGGTATAAAGCTTTTAACATGGGTATGGCTACCTTATCAAATGTAGGTCAACTCGATTATTCTTATTTACGAGAACGTATTGCGGGACGTGTGTTTGAACATTTTAATGGTTTATATCGTTTTCAGGGGTTACGAAGATATAAAGAAAAATATAGTCCCCAGTGGGAACCGCGATTTTTGGTGTATAGAAAAGATAGTTCTCTCTGGTACAGTATGTTAAAAGTAATGCGAGTGATTAGACATAAATAAAAAAGATATCCGAAAACAATTTCGGATATCTTTTTTATTATGAGTTAGAACGAGGATCATAATTTGCGCGATTTCGCTGTTCTTGTGCGTAACGTTCAGGATTTTTTTTATAGAAATTTTGATGATATTCTTCTGCTTTATAAAAATTTGAAGCGGGAAGAACCTTAGTAGCAATGGCTTTATCAGAATGCATCGTTTGTTCTAAATCTTTGATATAGTTAATCGCAACTTTTCTTTGATCATCATTTGTATAAAAAATAGCTGTTTGATACTGTGACCCTCTATCTTGGAATTGACCCCCAGCATCTAATGGATCAATGACTGAAAAAAATATTTCTAATAATTTATGATAAGAAAATAAAGCAACATCATACTCTATTTTAACAGTTTCATAGTGTCCAGTAGTTCCGCTCTTTACTTGTTCATAGGTTGGATTTTTAACTGATCCTCCCATAAAACCTGATGTTACTGATTCAATACCTTCAAATTGATCAAACGGTTTTGTCATACACCAGAAACAGCCTCCTGCGAAGTATGCTGTATTAATATTCATTTACGCCATCCTTTCATAACACCTTTGTAATATTTATTGAAAACACTTGATTTTTTAAGATATTTTATATAACTTATTTATATATTATAGTATATCCGAATATTATTTTGAAGATTTTAGAGAGTGTAAGGTAGGTAAATATGACAGAAGAGAAGGATAATACAATATTAAGACGACAAACGGGGACAACGATACCTTCTAAACGACGCAAGAAGAAAAAACTTCGAAAATTACCTTTTGTAATACTGATTATTGTAGTTTTACTTATTGCAATGATTACGTATGTCGTTCATGGATATCAAAGTGGTATGAAATATGCACAAGAACATGCAAAAGATATTAAAATTCATAAATTTAATGGAGCCGTTAAAAATGACGGGAAAATCACAGTATTAATGCTCGGTGCTGACCAAGCTAATGGTGGAAAATCAAGAACTGACTCTATTATGGTTGTACAGTATGACTATATTAAGAAAAAAATGAAAATGATGTCAATTATGCGTGATATTTATGCGGAAATTCCTGGTTATGACAAATATAAAATTAATGCTGCATACTCACTTGGGGGACCAGAGTTGTTGAGACAAACACTAAATAAAAATTTAGGTATTAATCCTGAATACTATGCAGTCATTGATTTCACTGGCTTTGAAAAAATGATTGATGAATTAGAACCTAATGGTGTGCCAATTGATGTTGAAAAAGATATGTCAGAAAATATAGGGGTTTCATTAAAAAAAGGACACCATCGATTAAACGGTAAAGAATTATTAGGTTATGCGAGATTTAGACATGATCCAGAGGGAGACTTTGGACGTGTGAGACGTCAACAACAAGTTATGCAAACACTTAAGAAAGAATTGATTACCCCAAGTACAATCGTGAAATTACCTAAAGTAGCTGGTATATTGAGAGGATATATTAATACAGATATGCCAAACTCAGCTATTTTCCAAACAGGACTAAGTTTTGGAATACGAGGCGATAAAAATGTGGAAACACTAACTGTACCGTTAAAAAATTCTTATCAAAATATCAATACTAATAACGATGGTAGTGCATTAGATATTGATAAAGAGAAAAATAAAAAAGCAATAGAATCATTTTTAGACGAATAATAAATAAGCAGGCCAAAGTGGCCTGCTTATTTATTATCTATTTAACTACAATAATATTATTATGTAAACTTTGAAGATTATAATATTATTGATCTGATTTTCTTACGCCAGCTACACCGTAGTGATTTTTCTTCATTTCATCAATGACTACATGGATTGCTTCTCTATTTGCGCCTGTTGTTTTCTCTACTGCATTTGTAACCTCAGTGACTAAGTTTTTTAATTGCTCATCTGAGCGTCCTTCTAATAATTTTACATTTACAATCGGCATGATGTTTTCCTCCTTACATAATTATGTGCTTAGTATATCATTTTTAAAAAATGAACTTCAAGATATTTAAATAGAACATTTGTTCTTTTTAATGTTGTAAGAGAACAAGTATTCTTATATAATTGAATTATCTAAGGAGGGGGTTGATATGTATGATTATAATTTACTTGAAGATAGAGACATACTATGTGTAGATCAGAAAAGTTTTTATGCTAGTGTGTCTTGTATAGAAAAAGGATTAGATCCTTTAATGACAAAATTAGCAGTGGTAGCTGACACTAAGCGACAAGGATCTGTTGTTTTGGCAGCAACACCTAAATTAAAAGAACTTGGTATTAAAACGGGATCTAGATTATTTGAAATTCCACAACGTAATGATATTTATATTATTAATCCAAGTATGAGAAGATATCTAGAAGTATCATTAGAAATTTCTAAAATTGCTCTTAAATATGTTCCAGGGGAAGATTTACATCAGTATAGTATTGATGAATTTTTTATGGATGTAACAAATAGCTACCATCTTTTTAATACTACAGTATATTCTTTTGCTAAGTGTTTTCAAAAAGAAATTTTGGATAAGACGGGAATATACTGCACAATAGGTATTGGATCTAACTTGTTACTTAGTAAAGTAGCTATGGATATCGAAGCTAAACACACCAAAGAAGGTATTACTGAGTGGCGGTATCATGACATTCCCGATAAATTATGGTGTATTTCACCATTAAAATCATTTTGGGGAATCAATAAAAAAACAGAAATAAAGTTAAATAAAAAAGGAATTATTACAATAGGTGATTTAGCCCATTATCCTCATAGATATTTGAAGAAAGACTTTGGTATATTAGGCACTGATATGCATTTACATGCTAACGGTATAGATCAAAGTAAAATAAGAGAAAAAAGTAAAATTAATAATCCAACTATATGTAAAAGCCAAATTTTGATGAGAGACTATCAATTTAATGAAACAAAAATTGTGATGCAAGAGTTGATTGAAGATGTTGCTTGTAGATTAAGAGAAAGAAAGCAATTAGCACGTACTATACATTTTTCATTTGGATATACTCAAGGTGGAGGAATACATAAACAACACACTTTAACTGATGCTACAAATCTAGAACAAGATATATTTAAAGTCGTTAATGATTATGCGAATCAGTTGTGTGATAAACAGGCTTTGTATCGTACGTTAAGTGTTTCACTAACACAGTTCATTAATGAAGAAAATCGACAATTAAATTTATTTGTAGATGAATATAAAAGACAAAGAGATGAAAATTTAGCTAAAACGATTGATACGTTACAAAAGAAATATGGTAAAGGCATCGTTTCAAAAGCAATTTCTTATACTGAATCTGGAACAAAACATAATAGATTAGGATTAATGGCAGGTCATAAAATGTAAATAAACGGAAGTAGGTCAAAACTCATTTTGAATTTTGGCCCACTTCTATTTTTATGGAATATAAGTATCAAATTCATTTAAAGCAACAATACCTAATTCACGATCTTTTGGAGTTTTAAAGGTAACTTGTAAAGCACCTAAAATATCCTCACGAACTTCTAAAATTTTTAAGTTTCTTATAGAAATATTATGTAAACTAAGTATAGAAGTAACTTTATTAATCATACCCGCTTTATCTGGAATATCAATATATAAATCATACCCAACATTGACTACACCATGTTGCTTAAGAGGTAATTGATCTCTAAAAATTTTTGCATCTTCAAAGACATGTTCTTTCGCATTAGTAATAATAAATTTAGCTAGTGTAGGGGAGAGCAAATATTGTAATGTTTTAGCCGCTTGTGTATTACGTTCATCATCGTAAACTAAAATATAGTATGCATTTTCAAATAAGTGTTTTTTAGAATTAAGGACACCAGATTTATGGCTACCAGCCATTGGATGCCCACTAACAAGATGAATATTTGATTCTAATAAACGTTTTTCAAAATTTTGAATGATAAGTTTTGTACTGCCAGTATCCGTTACAATCAAATGTGATTTGGTTTCATAATTAGGTAATGAATTTAGATATATTGCTGTTTGATGAACTGGAGTAGCAAAGATAATAATATCCGCTTCCTTAACACCAAGAGCATAATCATTAATCTTTTTGTCAATTATACCAATAGACATTGCTTTATCTAATTGAGTTACATCAGTATCATAGGCAGAAATTATAAGATCAGATTGATAAAATTTTAAATTACTAGCTAAGCTTCCACCAATTAATCCTAAACCAACAAATAAAATATTTTTCATATGAGCCCTCCTTATTTCTAAATATTCAGAATATCTATATTTTAAATTAGTCATTCATTTTAAACAATACTATTCATTAGAGTTCACTATTTATCTAGGTTAAAATATATTTAAAGTATTAAAGGGGGAAGTTGAATGGAATCAAAGATATTAGAATTAATTCAAAACTTAACTAACATTAATAGTCCTTCGGGAAATGCTTATAATGCAATAAGTTATGTAAAACAAAAAGTAGAACATTTAGGATATTCAACTCAATTAACAAATAAAGGTGCATTAATTATCACAGTTGAGGGTGAAGATAATGAACGTCAACGTTGTATTACTGCTCATGTAGATACTTTAGGTGCAATGGTAAAAGAAATTAAAGAAGATGGTCGTTTAACAATCGATCTAATTGGTGGATTTAAATATAATGCGATTGAAGGAGAATATTGTCAGATTGAAACAGACTCTGGCGAAACGTACACAGGGACAATATGTTTACATGAAACAAGTGTTCATGTATATCGCGAAAATGAAAAAATACCAAGAGATATTGAACATATGGAAGTCCGTATAGACGAAAAAACGTCTTCTAAGAAAGAGACAGAAGATTTAGGAATAGAAGTAGGTAATTTTATTAGCTTTGATCCAAGAACAGAAATAACATCATCTGGATTTATTAAATCCCGACACTTAGACGATAAAGCAAGTGTAGCAATGATATTAGATTTATTAGAAAGAATAAAAAATGAACAAATTAAATTACCACATACTATTCAATTTTATATTTCTAATAATGAGGAAATAGGATATGGAGCGAATGCATCTATTTCTAATAAAACTGTAGAATTTATTGCTTTTGATATGGGAGCACTTGGAGAGGGACAATCTTCTGACGAATATACAGTATCTATTTGTGCTAAAGATGCGTCTGGACCTTATCATAAAGAATTAAAAACACATCTAGTAAACTTATGTAAATTTAATCATATTCCGTATAAAATAGATATTTATCCTTATTATACGTCAGATGCGTCTGCAGCATTAAAAGCAGGAGCAGATATTAAACATGGATTATTTGGAGCTGGTATTGAGTCCTCTCATGCACTGGAACGAACACATATTGATTCTATACATGCCGCTCAAAACTTATTATATGCCTATTGCTTGTCATCAATAAATTGAAATAAATATTGACAAGGAAGATTTATTTATGTATTATACTGAATTATAATAATATTTTAATAATTCTGAGAATTGAGTAGAAGATATGTGATGTAGCAAATAGAAAGCTAATGGATGATGTAAATTAGCACAGCATATGTTTGAATTGGACTTAGAAGATTAAATTTAATAACAGTAAAGTGAACATGTAATGTTAATTAAGGTGGCACCACGGTAACGCGTCCTTATCTATGGAACGTAATCGTGGTGTCTTTTTGGTATAAATATAGTAATTATTAGCTAGATAATCATAGAAAGTTAGTGGTTGATGAAAACTAACATCACTAATAATGAAATTGGGTTTATACTTATAAAAAATCAAATAAAAAATAAGTGAACTTTAAATATTTTGACAATTCTAAATATTTAGTTAATTAAGGTGGTACCGCGCGTCAGCGTCCTTTTAAATAAGGATGCTGATATTTTTTTGAGAAAGGATTAAAGCTTAATGAAACTATATTATGAAATACTTAGAGCAAATATTACACCCGAAGTTTTAGGAAAGTTAAAGAAAAATAAGATTATTTTAGAAAGTACCAGTCAAAAGCAGATTAAAGGTAGATATTCTATTGTAGCATTCGAAAGCTATGGTTCTGTTGTGTTAAATAATGACTTACTAAAGATAAAAACAAAAAAACAAAATGTTGAAATTACTGAAAAGTCTTATGAATATTTAAAAGATTATATCAATCAATTTAATATTCAGATTACAGATGAAAAATTAAAACATTTACCATTTGTATCTGGCTTTATTGGTACGTGTAGTTTTGACTTAGTAAGACATGAATTTCCAATTTTAAAACAGCAATCTATACAAGAAATTAAGGATAGCAATGATATTGAATTTCACATGATAGAAGATGTATATGTATTTGATCATTATAAAGATGAATTATATGTTATTGCTACAAATCAATTTTCAGAAGTAGAACAGAAAGATTTAGAAAAAAGAGTAAAAGATAGAATAAAGGAACTATCTCAAATTAAAGCTTATACAGATGATTATATTCGTCCTCCTACGCCTTCAAATATCATACCAAATGTATCAGATGATGAATTTATAAATACTATAAAGCAATTGAAAAAGCTTATAAAAGAAGGCGATATGTTTCAAGTTGTACCATCTAGAATATATAGCTACAATCATCATTTTAAAAATAATACATTGCAATTAAGTTATCAATTATACCAAAACTTAAAAAGACGTAATCCAAGTCCATATATGTACTATATTAATATGAATACACAAATTATTATAGGCAGTTCTCCAGAGAGTTTTGTAGCTGTACAAGATGGAACGGTTATTACGAATCCAATCGCTGGAACAATTAAAAGAGGTAAAACCATAAAAGAAGATAAACAAAATGCAGAGCAATTATTGAGTGATGAAAAGGAATTAAGCGAACATCGAATGCTTGTTGATTTAGGCAGAAATGATCTACATAGAGTCAGTAGAACCGGTAGTTCAAAAATTACAAAATTAATGGAAATTGAAAAATATGAGCATGTCATGCATATTGTAAGCGAAGTAAAAGGTGAGATTAAGCAAAAATTATCTCCTATGACAGTAATTGCTAATTTATTACCTACAGGAACTGTTTCAGGAGCTCCAAAACTTAGAGCAATTAGGCGTATATATGAGACATATCCATATAAACGTGGACTATATAGTGGGGGTGTAGGCTACATTAATTGTAATCAGAATTTAGATTTTGCTTTAGCAATAAGAACAATGTTAATTGATGATACTACCGTGAAAGTCGAAGCAGGGTGTGGGGTGGTTTATGATTCAGTACCAGAAAAAGAATTAGAAGAAACATTATTAAAAGCAAAAAGTTTATTGGAGGTAACACCATGATTTTAATCATTGATAATTATGATTCATTTACATATAACTTAGTTGATATAGTAAGTCAATTAGATGATGTCATTGTTAAATATCCGGACGATAAAGATGTGCTTAACTACGTTAACCAAAGTGATGGTCTCATCATATCTCCAGGACCTGGTCATCCTTTAGATAGTAACCATCTATTGAATATTATTGAAAGGTATAAATCTTTACCGATATTAGGCGTATGTTTAGGTGCACAAGCAATAACATGCTATTACGGTGGCCGTGTTATTCAAGGCGAAAAAGTCATGCACGGTAAAGTCGATATATTAACAGTTATTCAACATACTAAATTATATAACAACTTAGCAAATCAATTTAATATAATGCGTTACCATTCATTAATAAGTGATGAAATCTCTTTTCCATCACAATTAATAATTACTGGAAGGACAAAAGATTGCATTCAATCTTATGAGACAAAAAATGGATTACATTTTGGTATTCAATATCATCCCGAGTCGTTTGCAACAGACCAAGGACAACAAATAATTAAAAATTTTATCGATATCGTAAAGGAAAGAGGTAAATATGATGACCTTAACATTACTCAACCAAATTCAAAGTCATGCAACACTCTCACAACATGAAACTACTGAATTTATTCAATATCTCATCAATCCAGAATGTCATACTCAAGATAAAGTAAAGTTATTACAAGCTTTCACAAATAAGTCGATACAACAAAAAGAATTAACTTATATAGTGAAAAGTCTTATTCATACGATGTATTCAACTCAACCTGAATACAAAGGAAGTATATGCGTTTGTGGAACAGGAGGAGATAAATCAAATAGTTTCAATATTTCAACGACAGTATCATTTGTAGTAGCAAGCGCAGATGTTCCAGTCATTAAACATGGAAATAAAAGCATTACATCTAATTCTGGAAGTACCGATTTATTACAACAATTACACATTCCTACTACGAAAGTAGCAAATGTAGCCAAACAAGTATCTAAAACACATTTAGCATTTATCAGCGCTATGGAATCTTATCCAATTATGAAATACATTCAACCTATTAGAAAACGTATTCATGAACCAACTATTTTCAATATTGTCGGACCATTAATCAATCCTTTTAAATTAGATTATCAAGTAATGGGGGTCTACGATGCTTCCCAATTACCCATGATTATTAAAACTATGAAAGATTTAGGACGACGAAGAGGCATCGTACTTCATGGCGCGAATAGAATGGATGAAGCAACGTTATCTGGGGATAACGAAATATATGAATTACATGAAGATGGGGCTATTTCACATTATGTTTTAAATGCACGAGATTATGGCATAGCTCATGCAAATAATATAGAACTTCAAGGTGGCACACCTGAAGAAAATAAAAACATTACCATTGACATATTAAGTGGAAAAGATCATTCCCCTAAAAGAAATGTCGTAGTGCTGAATGCAGCATTAGCCTTATATATATCAAATAGAGTGGATAGTATTAAAAAGGGCGTTGATTTAGCAAAATATTTAATTGATAGTGGCAAAGCTTTAAAACAATGTCAGTTGATGAAAGGGGAATAAAATTGACAATATTAGATGAGATTGTACAGTATAAAAAACAGTTACTAAACGATGGGTATTATACAGATAAAATAAAACATATTAAAAAAGTTGATGTATCTTATAAGTCAGCTCTAGAAACCACTTTGAAAAGGGAATCAACATTGAGTATTATTGCAGAAATAAAATCTAAAAGTCCTTCTGTAAAAGCATTCAAGGACATTAACTTAGAGCATCAAATTGCTAAATATGAAAATCATGGAGCAAGTGCTATTTCAATTTTAACCGATGAAAAATATTTTGGAGGAAGTTTTGAACGTCTACAAACGTTAACACAACTCACACATTTACCAGTATTATGTAAGGATTTTATCATTGATCCGCTTCAAATTGATCTTGCTAAGAGAGCCGGAGCTTCTATTATTTTATTAATAGTAAATATTTTAACCAATGATACACTTCAGTCTTTATATCATTATGCAATATCTCAAAACTTAGAAGTCTTAGTTGAAGTTCATAACAAAGAAGAGTTAGAACGCGCTTATCAAATTAAACCTAAAATCATTGGTATAAATAATAGAGATTTAAAAACATTTATTACTAAAGTAGAACATACTAATGACATTTTGGAAATGAAAAAAGAAGGTTATTACTATATTTCTGAAAGTGGTATTACAACTTTAAATGATGTAAAAAAAATTGTAAGTAGTGGCATAGACGGATTACTTGTGGGAGGAGCTTTAATGAATAGTAATAATATATCATCGTTATTACCTTCATTAAAACTAAATAAAGAGAAATGAATATACTAAAATTTTGTGGTTTTAAAACAAAAAGTGATATTTTAAAAGCCAATTCCTTAGACATAGATATGATAGGTTTTATTCATTATCCAAAAAGTAAACGTCATTTAAATATAGAACAAATTAACTATTTAAATCAATTTGTAGCAAAGCACATTCATCGAGTTATAGTTGTTGTGAATCCTACATATAAAGAATTAAATACATTGTTGCAACAAACCAATGTGAACGGCATTCAATTTCATGGTAATGAAACAATTGAATTAATCCAAAAAGTTAAATTAAATTTTAAGAATATTAAGATAATTAAAGCGTTGCCGGCTACAGAAAACTTGAATAGAGATATGAATCAATATAAGCCATGGGTAGATTTATTTATTATTGATACCCCTTCAATTCAATTTGGTGGTACTGGTCAAACGTTTAATTGGAAAATATTAGAATCAGTAAGCCAAGACATTCCTTATCTTATTGCAGGAGGAATAAATATAAGTGCTATTCAACAGATTGAAAAGCTGGATTTATCACATAAAGGCTATGATATATCCAGTGGTATAGAGACAAATGAATGCAAGGATAAATTGAAAATGGAAACAATTATAAATTACGTTAAAGGGAGCTTAGAATATGAAACAGATACAAACGGAAGCAAATGAACTAGGTTTTTTTGGTGAGTATGGAGGACAATATGTACCGGAAACATTAATGCCAGCTATCATTGAATTAAAGAGAGCGTATAAAAAAGCAAAAAATGATCCTAAATTCCAACAAAAGATAGCATATTATTTAAAGGATTATGTTGGGAGAGAAACACCCTTAACTTATGCGAAATCATATACAGAAACATTAGGTGGGGCTAAAATTTATTTAAAAAGAGAAGATTTAAATCATACTGGTGCCCACAAAATCAATAATGCCATAGGTCAAGCATTGCTCGCTAAACGAATGGGCAAAAATAAACTTGTTGCAGAAACGGGAGCTGGACAACATGGAGTTGCAAGTGCCACAGTGGCTGCATTATTTGATATGGAACTGATTGTTTTTATGGGAAGAGAAGACATCAAAAGACAACAACTTAATGTATTTAGAATGGAATTATTAGGAGCTAAAGTTGAAGCTGTGGATGAAGGTCAAGGAACTTTATCTGACGCAGTTAATAAAGCGCTACAGTATTGGGTAAGTCACGTGGAAGATACACATTATTTATTAGGATCAGCTTTAGGGCCGGATCCTTTTCCAACGATGGTTAGAGATTTTCAGAGTGTAATTGGTCAAGAAATAAAATCACAAATATTAGAGAAAGAACATCGTTTGCCAGATGCAGTAGTTGCTTGTGTAGGAGGAGGTTCTAATGCAATAGGAACATTTTATCCTTTTATCGAAGATGATGTGAAATTATACGGTGTGGAGGCAGCTGGCAGAGGTAAGGATACTAATCAACATGCACTTGCGATAGGGAAAGGAAAGGCTGGTGTGCTTCATGGATCAAAAATGTATTTAATCCAAGATGAACATGGACAAATTGAATTGGCACATTCTATCTCAGCAGGATTAGATTATCCAGGTATTGGACCTGAACATTCATATTATCATGATATTGGAAGAGTAACCTATGAATGTGCTAGCGATGAAGAAGCAATGGAAGCACTTGTCCGCTTCACCAAAATAGAAGGTATTATCCCCGCTATAGAAAGTGCACATGCATTAAGTTATGTAGAAAAATTAGCACCTAAAATGAAACAAAACGATATATTAGTAGTGACAATATCTGGACGCGGAGATAAAGATATGGAAACGATTCAACAATATATACAACAGAGAAAAGAGGATAAAAATGAGTAAATTATTTATTCCTTACATCATGGGTAATAGACAATTTTTAGAAAATGTAAAATTACTTGATAAAAGTGGAGCAGATATTATAGAAATTGGTGTTCCATTTTCAGATCCTGTAGCTGATGGACCCATCATTATGAAAGCTGGTCATGAAGCACTTAAAGATCATATAACAATCGACTATATATTTGATGAGTTAGATAAACATCAAAATGAAATTAATTGTAAATGTGTTCTAATGACATACTATAATGTTATTTTAAGTTATGGAGAAAAAGCCTTTTTTAAAAAATGCGATGATATTGGTGTTTATGGAGTAATTATTCCAGATTTACCATTTGAATTAATAGAACAATTAAAACAACAATTAAATCATAATAGAGTAGTAAAAATAATTTCATTAATAGCAATGACGACAGATATAAATCGTATACAAAATATAGCAAAACATGCCGAAGGATTTATCTATACTGTAACGATGAATGCTACTACTGGAGAAGATGGAACGTTTCATCCAAAGCTTAAAGACCAGATAAAAATGATTAAATCTTTTACATCTCTCCCAGTTGTAGCAGGATTTGGAATAAGAACTACAGACCATATAAAAGATTTGGTAAAAGATGTAGATGGTGTTGTTATTGGAAGTGAAATCGTTCGAAGATTTCAAAATGATGACTTAAGTCAAACAGGAGAATACTTAAGGGAGATTAGACAAACTTTAGATAATGGTTAGCATAGTATAAAATAAAAATTATTTAGAGTATTCATAGCATGAAATACTTAAGAATTAGTAGCAATGTAGTATTAATTGATTTAAAATGAAATTAGATATGAATTTAAGAGCTGAAAAAGAATGATTTTCAGCTCTTATTATTTGGAGAAGATAGAAGAAGCCAAGAATTTAAGAGCATTTAGGTTAATTGGAAGTATATACAGGTTTATATTTTAGTTTTAACCTTATCTAGTGTATACTTATTGAGATTAGACCGATGCGTATTCACAACATATACATAAGCTAAAATTTTAAAATTAGTCAACTCAAATTAAATAAAGATTCTAAATTAGGAGTTATAGAGATAATGAAGTTTACAAATTTAACAGCTACAGAATTTGGCGATTTTACTGAAAAAATGCCATATAGCCATTTTACACAAATGACTGAAAATTATGAGTTAAAAGTTGCCGAGAAAACTGAAACTCATTTAGTAGGAATTAAAAATAAAGATAATGAAGTCATTGCTGCTTGTATGCTAACTGCTGTACCCGTTATGAAAATTTTTAAATATTTTTATTCAAATCGTGGTCCAGTCATTGATTATGAAAACAAAGAGCTCGTTCACTTTTTCTTTAACGAATTAAGTAAATATTTAAAACAGCAACGTTGTTTATACGTACGTATAGACCCTTATTTGCCTTATCAATATCGTAATCATGATGGTGATATTACAGGGAATGCTGGGAATGATTGGTTCTTTGATAAAATGAAGCAATTAGGATATCAACACGAAGGGTTTACAACAGGATTTGATCCAATATTACAAATTCGGTTCCATTCAGTTTTAAATTTAAAGGATAAAACTGCTAAAGATGTATTAAATGGAATGGATAGTTTACGAAAAAGAAATACTAAAAAAGTCAAAAAAAATGGTGTTAAAGTAAGATTTCTTACTAAAGAAGAATTACCTATTTTCAGATCATTTATGGAAGATACATCAGAGACTAAAGAATTTTCTGATAGAGAGGATAGTTTCTACTATAATCGATTTGATCATTTTAAAGATAGAGTATTAGTACCTCTCGCATATATAAAATTTGATGAATATCTTGAAGAACTTCATGCAGAACGTCAGACATTAAATAAAGACTTAAACAAAGCTCTAAAAGATATTGAAAAACGACCAGATAACAAAAAAGCACAAAATAAAAAAATAAATTTAGAACAGCAATTAAAAGCAAATGAGCAAAAAATTGATGAAGCAACACAACTTCAATTAGAACACGGTAACGAATTACCAATATCTGCTGGATTCTTCTTTATTAATCCATTTGAAGTTGTATATTATGCAGGTGGAACGTCAAATAAATATAGACACTTCGCTGGAAGTTATGCAGTTCAATGGACTATGATTAATTATGCAATTGATCATGACATTGACCGTTATAATTTTTATGGGATTAGTGGTCATTTTACAGATGATGCTGAAGATGCAGGTGTTGTGAAATTTAAAAAGGGATTTAATGCAGATGTAATTGAATATGTTGGTGATTTCGTTAAACCTATAAATAAACCAATGTATTCACTATATACAATACTTAAAAAAATTAAAAAAAGATTGAATTAAGAGGGGAATAGTGCGAATATGAAATTTACAGAGTTAACAGTTAAAGAATATGAAACCTTCGTACAAAATCCATCATTAGAGAGTCATTACTTCCAAGTTACTGAAAATATAAAAACTAGAGAAAATGACGGATTTGAAGTTGTGTTATTAGGTGTAAAAGATGAAAGTAATAAAGTGATTGCTGCAAGTCTTTTCTCAAAAATTCCAACTATGGGAAGTTATGTATACTATTCAAATCGTGGACCAGTGATGGATTATTCCGATTTAGGTCTTGTTGATTTTTACCTACGAGAATTAGAAAAATACCTACACCAACATCAATGTTTATATGTAAAACTTGATCCATATTGGATTTATCAAATTTATGATAAAGATATCAATTCGGTAGAAGGTCACGAAAAAAATGATGCTTTAGTTAATTTATTTAAATCACATGGTTACGAACATCATGGTTTCACTACGAAATATGATCGCTCTAGTCAAGTGAGATGGATGGGCGTAAATTATCTAAAAGGTGAAACACCTGCATCATTGAAAAAGCAGTTTGATAGTCAACGTAAAAGAAATATAAATAAAGCGATAAACTATGGAGTAAAAGTAAGATTTCTTAAAAGAGATGAACTAAATATTTTCTTAGACTTGTATCGTGAAACAGAAGCACGTACTGGTTTTGTATCAAAAACAGATGAATATTTTTATAATTTTATAGATACATACGGCGATAAAGCATTAGTGCCATTAGCATATATTGATTTAGATGACTATATTAAATCATTGCAAACCTCTTTAAATGATAAAGAAACGCGTCGTGATCAAATGATGTCTAAAGAAAATAAAAGTGACAAACAGCTGAAAAAAATTGCTGAATTAGATAAACAAATAGAACACGACCAAAAAGAACTCTTACATGCAAGTGAATTACGTCAAACTGATGGACAAATTTTAAACTTAGCTTCTGGAGTATACTTTGCAAATGCTTATGAAGTAAACTATTTCTCAGGTGGCTCATCAGAAAAATACAATAATTATATGGGACCATATATGATGCATTGGTTCATGATGAATTATTGCTTTGATCATGGATATGATCGATATAATTTTTATGGTTTATCTGGTGATTTTACTGAAAATAGTGAAGATTATGGTGTTTATCGCTTTAAAAGAGGGTTTAATGTGTATATCGAGGAGTTAATTGGGGATTTCTATAAACCAATTAATAAACCTAAATATTGGCTATTTAAAACATTGAATCGTATACGTAAGAAGATTAAAAAATAACAATTAGAATAAAAAGCATATTGGCAATCTTGCCAGTATGCTTTTTTATAATTAGTGATAGAGACTAATTATAAATAGTGTAGGTAAATTCTAAGTTGTAAATACAAGTTGCATCCTACAAATTAATAATAGCATATCAATTATTTTTATCAATGATACACCAAAAGAAATTTATTTTTAATATTTTATAATAAATGAAATTTATAGTGTTTTATAATTTGAATAATAAATACATAGTTATGATATCATTAAATAACTAATCTAATTGGAATCATTCCGCTTTAGATTGTTTTGAGAAATAATTAAGAATGATTGTATGAATCGTAATGCCAATATCCATGATTCAATACTTTAGATAATGATTACCGAACTGTAGAAAAAATAACTTTAAATAAATACTACTAAAATTAGAATGCATGAGCATATGTAAACGAGTTAAGGTATATATTAAAACTTTAAATATGTTAAAAAGCTTAAATTGAAGATATTCATATAAAAATACAGATTTCGACAATTTAGTTTACATAATATATATTATAGGAAGTTGTATATATAACGATCAGGGGACCTATTCTATTTTAATGACACTTCAATGATATATTTTAGTTATCATTCTTTGGTTAACATTGATCTATCTAAAATGATTGACTTAGTTATAATTTGTTATGATAAAAATCAACTACATTATATGTATTATATATAATGTAGAAAATACTAATATGAATTTAGTGTTCGATATTTGTGACATAATTTATTTTGATAATTAATATAGTAATGAATCAATTATTGAATGCTTAGCTAGTTTACATAATGCAAGATACTATATGAATTTGCAGATAAATAATTTATATCTTTTGTTCTACCTTATCAATTTAAAGATTATCGGTGATATTGGAACCATTATTTCTAATAACAATTATTTCAAAGAAAGACTTTAATATCATAAAAAGTGATCCATTCTTATAAGTTTGACTATCGTCTCGTCTATTAACACGATTTTACTAAATATACCTTTCCAGTATTATGAGCAACATACCCCTTTTAAAATCATCAAATAAGTCAATAAGGCTACTTATTTTAAGTCTAATATACATGTTAAAGAAATCACCAACAATATAAAAGGAATATGTAATATTTTAGGTAAAATAAGATAATAAAATGTAAATATTTAATTGATAATGATTATCATTTTCTATTATAATACTTTCTAGGAGGTTAGAAAATGCAAAAATCATTTAAATATATTCTATTAATTTTATCAGTTATTTTAATCTTATCAGCATGTGATAAGCAATCGGATTCAAATTCTTCATCTAGTAAAGATACCATTACAGTAAAAAATACATATGAATTTAAGGATAAGAATCATACACATAGTAGAGGCAAAAATAAAACAGAAACAGTTAAAGTACCAGTTAATCCGAAACGTGTAGCAGTACTAGATTATGGCGCGTTAGATATTATGCAGCAAATGGGACTTCAAGACAAAATAGTTTCTATTGCTAAAGGACAAGGTGCTTCATTTTTGCCTTCTTCCCTTTCGGAATTTAAAAACAGTAAATATACAAATCTAGGCAATCCAGGAAGACCTAATTATGATGAATTAGCTAAATCAAAACCTAATGTTATCTTTGCTTCATTTAGACAAGCACATACGAAAACAATAGATGAAATGAAAAAAGCGGCGCCTAATGCTAAGATTTTATTTGTTAGTCCCGATAATGATAATTATATTTCATCAATTAAAGAACATACGACATTGTTTGGTAAAATTTTCAAAAAAGAAGAAAAAGCAAAAGCACTTAATCATAAATTAAGTGAAGAAGTGAAAGAGGCTAAAAAAGTAATTAATAAAGATACCGTATTACTTTTAAATGTTGATGATAAAGGCATTAGTGCCTTCGGACCAACTGGTAGATTTGGAGGCTTCTTAAATAAAGATTTAGGAATTAACCACGCTGATCCTAAAATGAAAGCAAATTCAGCTGGTAATATAGTTACTAATGAGTATTTAAATAAAATTAATCCTGATAAATTGTTTGTAATTAATCGAACTAAAAATGCGGATGACAAAACGTTACCTTCTGCTTTGAATAATCAAGTGATAAAAGATATGAAAGCAATAAAAAATCACCAAGTCTATCAATTTGAAGCTAATGCTTGGTATTTTAGTGAAGGAGGCATTGAAACAACTATTCATCAATTAAACAAAATTGAAAAAGCCTTTAAAAAATAATCCTTTTATACACTATTAAAAATATAAATGGGAGTGGGATAACGAATTCAAAATGAATTCTATCCTACTCCCTTATATTTATCTTCTATCACGACGACGATACATGTACTCGTCGTTATCATATTTTTTCATCTCTTTTTCCAATTGCTTTTCTTTACGTTCTCGGCGCCATCCTCTTGTAAAATACCATAAAAGGAAACTAATCATTAAACTGATAATGGCAAGAAAAGCGGCATAGCCTAATAAAGGCTGGAACGTTATATTATAAAAATTAGGAATAAAGAAAGCTAATACTGCTAAAACAACGAAGGTAATTACTGCTGCTGAAAACCATTTTTTCAGTACCAATGTACAAAAGACAGTTAATACCATCATTGCTAGGATTGTGATCCAAAGATAATTTGGCATATCAAATATCGTCATAAAAAACGCCTCAACTTTTATATTTTATAATATGTAATATACAATACTTTTATAAATAATTATACCTTCTTAATTATTAAAATGACTCAGACTAAAGGCTTAAAACTGAGTTTACAAATAATATTATGTATAATATATATGAGAATAACTATTTAGGAGTGAATAAAATGAACACAGGCTTACCACTCAGAAAACATGTTCCAGATAATGAAAAATGGAATTTAGAAGATTTATTTACGAATGATGAAGCATTTTATAATACTTTAAATGATGTATTAGAGAAATCCGCTCAATTTAATCAAAAATATAAAAATAATTTATCAGAAACTAAAATTATTCTAGATGCACTTAAAGAATATGAAGACTTACTTATACAATTTGATCGATTAGGTAATTATGCTGAACTTAGATTAAGTGTTGATACTACAAATGAATTAGCGCAAACATTAAATGCCAAACTATCAACATCTTATGGTAAGATATCTAGTTTATTATCATTTGTTGAATCTGAAATAATGATACTCTCTGATGATAAATTAAAAGAGCTAAAAGAGCAGTTCAATAGTCCTCATTATCTAGAAAAATTAATAAAACGTAAACCTTATCAATTATCTTCAGAAGTTGAAGAAGTGCTTGCCAGTTTGTCGCCTACTTTTCAAAGTGCTTATGAACTCTATGGAACAACTAAAATGCTTGATATTGCGTTTGAATCGTTTGAACATAATCATGAAATGTATCCTTTAGATTATGCAACTTTTGAAAATGAGTATGAAGACAGTTCAGATCCAGAGTTTAGACGTAAAAGTTTCGAAGCTTTTAGTAATGCATTGCGTAAATATCAACACACAACAGCTGCAACATATAATCAACATGTACAACAAGAAAAAATTGAGGCTAATTTAAGAGGCTATGATTCTGTTATAGATTATTTACTACAAGAACAAGAAGTTACACGTGAAATGTATGATAGACAAATTGATGTCATCATGAGTGATTTAGCACCTGTGATGCAAAAATATGCTAAAATACTGCAAAGAATTCATAACTTAGATAAAATGCGATTTGAAGATTTAAAAATATCAGTTGATCCTAGTTATGAACCAGATATTTCAATAGAAGACTCAAAACAATATATTCACGGTGCTTTAGGTGTTTTAGGCGATGACTATATTAAAATGGTTGATAATGCTTATAATCATCAATGGATTGATTTTGCTCAAAATAAAGGTAAAGATACTGGTGCGTATTGTGCTAGCCCTTATTTTACGCATTCATATGTATTTATTTCATGGACAGGTAAAATGGCAGAAACTTTCGTATTAGCGCATGAATTGGGTCACGCTGGTCATTTTACATTGTCACAAAAACATCAACATTTATTAGATTCAGAAGCATCTATGTATTTTGTAGAAGCACCTTCTACAATGAATGAAATGCTGATGGCAAACTACTTATTTAGTAATAGTAATGATGCACGGTTTAAACGATGGGTGATTGGCTCAATTATATCTCGCACATATTATCATAATATGGTCACGCATTTACTGGAAGCAGCATATCAAAGAGAAGTATACAAAAAAGTTGATAACGGTGAATCTTTAACAGCACCCGTTCTTAATAAGTTAATGAGAAACGTTTATGAACAATTCTTTGGTGATGCGGTTGAACTTACTGATGGAATGGAATTAACGTGGATGAGACAACCACATTATTATATGGGATTATATTCATATACGTATTCAGCTGGATTAACTATTGGCACAGTGGTCTCTCAAAAAATTAAAAAAGAAGGACAAAAAGCAGTCGATGCATGGTTAGAAACGTTAAAAGCTGGAGGAAGTAAAAATCCAGTTGAACTTGCAAAAGTAGCAGGCGTTGATATAACAACAAATGCCCCACTTAAATCTACTATTGCGTATATTTCAGAATTAGTAGATGAAGTAGAAACACTTACAAATGAAATTGAACATAATTAATATATTATAAAGGAGTGAGACACGATTCAAAATGAATCGTGTCTCACTCCTTTACTTTGATTTTTTTAGTTTGAATAAAACTATCAACGATAAAGTAGTTTAACGATCATATTTATCAAAATGTTCACCAGTAAAGTAATAATAAATACTTTCTGCTATATTTCTTACATGATCCCCTACTCTTTCTAAGTTACGTGCAGCTAAATGCGCTTGACCAGCTACAAATGGATCATTATCAATTAGATAAGTTGTGTTAACAATATTCACGTATAAATCATCAATATCTTTATCACGTTCGATAATTTCTTTAATCAATGTTAAATCTTCACTTTTAACAGCAGTATTTAAGTCTTCTAACATTAATAATGCAAGTTTACCCATTGTTTTTAAACGTGTTAAGACATAATGATCTGTAATTTTTACTCTTAGTCGAATATGAGCGATATTTGCAGCATTATCCCCCATTCTTTCAAAATCAGTAGAAATTTTTAAAGCTGCCATCATCATTCTTAAATCAGTAGCAATTGGTTGTTGTTTCGTAATTAACATGATTACTTGTTCGTTAATGTCATAATCAAATTTGTTAATTTCTTTATCTTTTTCAATGACGTGTCTAGCAAAGTTTCTATCATCTTCACTTAATGATTCAATAGCATTGTTAACATTTGAATAAACACGAAGACCAAGACGACGAAGTTCTTTAATTAAATCGTCCAATTGGCCTTCATATTTTTGTCTAATAATTTTCATTAAGCATTAACCAAAACGACCAGAAATATAATCTTCTGTTTGTTTGTCTGAAGGATTAGAGAAGATTTTATCAGTATCGTCATATTCATTTACATAACCATTAAGGAAGAATGCTGTTTTATCAGAAACACGTGCAGCTTGTTGCATGTTGTGTGTAACCATAATGATAGAATAATTTTCTTTTAATTCTTGAACCAGTTCTTCAACTCTTAAAGTAGAGATAGGATCTAATGCTGATGTAGGTTCATCCATTAAAATAACATCTGGTTCAATTGCTAAACATCTAGCAATACAAACACGTTGTTGTTGTCCCCCAGATAATCCATACGCATTTGTATGTAATCTGTCTTTTAATTCATCCCAAATTGCAGCACCACGTAATGACTTTTCAACAATTTCATCAAGTAATTTTTTATCTTTAATACCATGGATTTTTGGACCATAAGTAATATTATCATAAATTGATTTAGGAAATGGATTTGGTTGTTGGAATACCATTCCTACATTCGTTCTTAATTTTTCTTTTGAATAGTTGTTATCAAAAATATTTTGTTCTCTGTATAAAATTTTACCAGCAGTTTTAACTGATGGTACTAATTCAACCATACGATTTAATGTTTTAATATACGTTGATTTACCACAACCAGAAGGACCGATAATAGCAGTGACATTATTTTCTAAGATATCTAAATTGATGTTTTGTAAAGCATGATTTTCACCATACCATAAATCTAAATTTTGAGTTGAATAAACTACTTTTCTTTCACTGTCAGGTTTAATATTTTTTTTATTTTCGCTATTAGTTGTTACAATTGTTGTCTTTTGAGACTGATTGTCGTTTGTTGGATGAGTGTGATTTGAGTGTTGATCAACAACATCATTTGTATGTTGTTCAATGTTCTTTTTCTTTTCATCTACGTTGATTTTTGCCATATATAAAACTCCTTTTATTTTAAGAGAGAAAGCAGAAATCTTTCTCTCTATCCCAAATAACTTTAATAATAAAATGCTTAATATTTTCTAGAAAATTTATTACGTAAGAAAATTGCTAAACCGTTCATTAATAATAAGATAACAAGTAATACGATAATACCTGCTGAAGCCACGTTTTGGAATTCAGCTTGTGGCATTTTAGCCCAAGTATAAATTTGAGTTGGTAAAGCAGTAAACATTGAGAATAAACCAGATGGTACTGCTAAGAAAATAGTTGGAATACCGATTAAGATTAATGGTGCTGTTTCACCTAATGCACGTGAAAGTGATAAAATAAATCCCGTTAAAATACCAGGTAAAGCAGCGGGTAAAACCACTTTTCTAATTGTTTGCCATTTATTTCCACCTAGACCATAAGATGCTTCTCTTACAGAATTAGGTACGGCACGAATCGCTTCCTGGCTTGAAACGATAATAATCGGTAAGATAAGTAATGACATTGTTAAAGCAGCAGCGATAACAGTATTTCCTAAAGATAATGATTCAATACCAGCGCCACGTACAAATAATGTTAATCCTAATAAACCAAATACAATTGAAGGCACACCAGCTAAGTTAGAAATACAAATTTTAACGAAACTTGTAAACATATTATCGCGTGCGTATTCTTCAAGATAAATTGCTGTACCAACACCTAAGATAATAGAGATTGGGATGATAGTAATCATTAACCATAATGTACCAGCTAATGCGCCTTTAATCCCAGCTTGTGATGGTGTTGAAGATGAGAAACTTGTAAAGAATTCAGGTGTTAAATGTCCTACACCTTTTACAAGTGTTTGAATCAGTAATGCGGCAAGAACGATTAAAGCAAATACAATACATGCAAAGAATAGCCATTTATTAAGACTATTTTTTTTATCGCGACTAGATAGGTTTTTTTCGACTTTACTTTTGTCAACTAAACCTTTAGTTCTTGGATCAGTCGTTGCTGTCATATTAATACTCCTCTCTATAACGCTTAGAAATCCAGTATGAAATTAAGTTCATAATTAATGTGAAAATGAATAATGTGAAGCCAACTGCATAAATACTATAGTAAATATCTGAACCGAATGTCGCATCACCTGTAGCAATTTCAACAATATAACCTGTCATTGTTTGAATAGAACTTGTTAATGTTAAAGATGATGTCGGTGAACTACCTGCAGCTAATGATACGATCATTGTTTCACCAATAGCACGAGAAATACCAAGTACAATTGAAGCAATTACACCAGAAGCGGCAGCTGGTAATACGACTTTAGTTGCAACTTCAAATTTAGTTGAACCTAAACCAAAAGCACCTTCACGCATTTTATTAGGTACAGAAGCCATTGCATCTTCACTCATACTTGTAATAATTGGAACAATCATTATTCCAACCACGATACCAGGACTGATAGAGTTAAAACTATCGAGTTGAGGTATAAATGTTCTTAATAAAGGTGTTACAAAAGTTAAAGCAAAGAAACCGAATACGATAGTTGGAATGCCAGCTAAGATTTCAAGAATAGGTTTAATAATACGTCTTGCTTTATCGCTTGCATATTCACTTAAGTAGATTGCAGCGCCTAATCCGATAGGAACAGCTACTAAAGTACCAATGAAAGTAATTTTTAAAGTACCAAGAATTAATGCCCAAATACCATATTTAGGGTCAGAACTTGTAGGATTCCAATCTTTAGTAAAAAGAAACTCAGTAATTGAAACACGTGTAAAGAATGTGATTGTTTCAGTGATTAATGTAAATAATATACCGATAGTTGTTAAAATAGAGATGGCAGCAATAATTCCTAAAATAATTGGCACGATTTTATCAGAAAATCCACCTTTTTTAGCGTTATTTTTAGCTATCATCTCTCTAACATTAGTGTTAGAAGCCATATATAACCCTCTCTTTTTATTTCTCCCAATAGATTTTAAAAAAAGAGCAGGAAATTATCAGGTAACGAATGAGTTCAAATTAATTTAAAACACTTTAACAATCACCCATGTATATATCCTGAACAACTCATGTAAATGAATGTTACATGAGTTGTTAATTCCCAGCCCTTTATATTAATAATGATTATTATTTGTCAGAATCTTTTTTGTATTTATCTAATTCTTTAATTTCATCTTTATAAACTTTGCTTGGTGAAGCAACGTATCCAGCATCTTCAGCTGATTTACCTTTGTCATCTAAAGTGAATTTCAAGAATTCTCTCATAACATCATTATCTTCTAATGATTTTTCTTTAACATATAAGAATAATGGTCTACTTAAAGGATAAGAACCATCTTGGATAGTCTTTTTAGTAGGTTCTACAGATTTACCATCGTCACCTTTAATTTTAACTTCTTTTAATTTATCTTTATTTTGTTTATAGAAGTTATAACCGAAGTAACCAATACTTTCTTTGTTTTTCTCAACTGATTGAACGATAACGTTAGTATCTCCATTTTTTTGAGCTTTGATATCTTGTTTATCCATAACTTCTTCTTCCCAGAAGTCATAAGTACCATGACTTGAGTTTGGAGAGAAAGCTTTGATTTCTTTGTTAGGCCAGCTAGAATCTACATCTTTCCAAGTTTTAGCTTCGCCACTGTAGATTTTTTTCAATTGATCTTTAGATAATTCTTTTACAAAGTCATTATCTTTATTAACAGCAACAGTTACACCATCTTGTGCAATTTTAAATTCTTTATATTTAATGTTTTTGTCTTCTAATTTTTGTTTTTCTTCATCTTTGATAGGTCTAGAAGCTTGTGAGAAGTCAGTTTCACCAGCGATGAATTTTTCAAAACCAGCACCAGTACCTGCTTGACCAGATGAAATAGTTGCGCTTGGATGATCTTTAGACCATTTTTCATTTAATTTTTCAACGATTGGAGCAACAGTAGATGAACCTTCACCTTTTGCAGAACCTTTAAGGTCTTTTCCATCTCCTGAACCACTGCCGCCACTATTTCCACCGCCACATGCGCCTAAAAGAACAGTAGCACCTAAAACAGTTGTACCAACTAATTGCCATTTCTTCATTAAAACATCCTCCTAATTATAGATAACCCAAAATGTTATATGTATTTCTTACAATGCTTATATTACATACCTTTTGTTAATATAAAATAGAGTAATTGTAAATATTTTGTTAATTTATAAAAAACTTATGTTTTATATAAATAAAATCCATAAAAAAACCACTGAAAGTGTGACCTTTCAATGGTTTTAAACTATCTATATAATATGGAAGAAACTCGATTTTCATGAACTCATTATTCTTGAATAAGACTTTTACCTTTTTTAGTTAATGTGATTTTTCCAGTTTCAATATTTATAATTTTTCTTTTATATAAATGACCAATTGCACGTTTAAATGAACCTTTACTCATGTTAAATACTTCTTTAATTGCTTCCGGACTTGATTTATCCCAAAATGGAAGTTCTCCATCATACTCTACTAACAAATCAAAGATAACTTGACCATCCTCATCTAAACGTTCATGTGCGAGGGGTAAGAATGAACCGTTCAATTCACCTTTTTCATTATGTCCGATAATACGTACTTCTACAGCTTCGCCTAATCTTGGCTCATGTTTACGTTCAGACTCATGTACAAACACTTTGTAACCATCCTCAGTTAATAAAAAAGTCCCGATACGTAATAAACGATATGGTCTTGCTTTTAATACTTGATTTTGCATATCATCATTAGATACAGGTGTAAACATTTTTTCCACAATTGTTTCACTAGCTAAACGTGCGAACATTTGATGATTTCTATCGATTCTTAATGTGACTAATACATAATCTCCTGATTGAGGCCATAACGATTTAACTTTAGGTAAATCTTCCCATGGAATAAGCACCTCTCTTGGTAAACCAACATCTACTCTTGCACCATCTCTATCTGTTTTTAATACTTTTGCAAAATCATATTTATCTTTTGTAATGTCAGGCATATTTTGAGTAGCAAATAATTCACCTGAACGGTTTGGATAAATGAAGAAACTGTATTCTTCTCCAATTTCGAATTCATCTTCCTCATTGATTTCTGACTGATTTAACTTCACTTGTTCACCATTTGGACCTTTTAATAAATAAGTAGAGCCTTCCAATCCAAGAACTTCTAGAAATTCAATTGAACCAACGATATCTTTGTCTAATGCCATAGTTGTCTCCTTTAAGCAGTTTATTTCTAAGTATTATAACATGAGTTTTATAAAGTATCATTGGCATAAATGATATAAGGTCGAATATAGGAACATTATATGATATAATTTTTTGCGTTAGATAAACGATGAATAAAGGAGTAAATGAATGTTACAAGTTACGGATGTAAGTTTACGTTTTGGTGATCGTAAACTATTTGAAGATGTAAATATTAAATTTACTGAAGGTAATTGTTATGGACTTATCGGTGCGAATGGTGCAGGTAAATCTACTTTCTTAAAAATCTTATCTGGAGAAATTGATTCACAAACGGGTCATGTTTCTCTTGGAAAAGATGAACGTTTAGCAGTATTAAAACAAGATCACTTTGCTTATGAAGATGAACGTGTATTAGATGTAGTTATAAAAGGACATGAACGTCTATTTGAAGTGATGAAAGAAAAAGACGAAATTTATATGAAACCTGACTTCAGTGATGAAGATGGCATTCGTGCAGCTGAATTAGAAGGTGAATTTGCTGAAATGAATGGATGGAATGCCGAAGCAGATGCAGCTTCCCTACTATCAGGACTTGGTATTACCCCAGATTTACATGATAAGCAAATGTCAGAGTTAGAAAATAATCAAAAAGTAAAAGTATTATTGGCACAAAGTTTATTTGGAGATCCAGATGTTTTATTACTCGATGAGCCTACCAATGGTCTTGATATTCCTGCCATTAGTTGGTTAGAAGATTTCTTAATTAACTTTGAAAATACTGTCATTGTAGTATCTCATGATCGTCATTTCTTAAATAATGTATGTACACATATTGCAGATTTAGATTTTGGTAAAATCAAAGTCTATGTTGGTAACTATGATTTTTGGTATCAATCAAGTCAACTTGCTCAAAAAATGGCTCAAGAACAAAACAAGAAAAAAGAAGAAAAAATCAAAGAATTACAAGACTTCATTGCTCGTTTCTCTGCGAATGCGTCAAAATCAAAACAAGCAACAAGTCGTAAGAAGCAATTAGAAAAAATTGAACTTGATGATATTCAACCATCTTCAAGACGTTATCCTTATGTGAAATTCACCCCAGAAAGAGAAATTGGTAATGATTTATTAGTAGTTGATGGTATCTCAAAAACAATTGAGGGTGAAAAAGTTTTAGATAATATTTCATTCACTATGAATCCAAATGATAAAGCTATTTTAATTGGCGATAGTGAAATTGCTAAAACTACCCTATTAAAAATACTTGCTGGTGAAATGGAACCAGATGAAGGTTCATTTAAATGGGGAGTGACAACTTCATTAAGCTATTTCCCTAAAGATAATTCTGATTTCTTCGAAGGCGTAGATATGAATTTAGTTGAATGGTTACGTCAATATGCTCCTGAAGATGAACAAACTGAAACATTTTTACGCGGTTTCTTAGGACGTATGCTATTTAGCGGTGAAGAAGTTAAGAAAAAAGCAAGTGTATTATCAGGTGGAGAGAAAGTACGTTGTATGTTAAGTAAAATGATGCTTTCAAGTGCCAATGTTTTACTACTTGATGAGCCAACGAACCATCTTGATTTAGAAAGCATTACAGCTGTTAACGATGGATTAGCTTCATTCAAAGGATCAATTATCTTTACTTCATATGACTTTGAATTTATTAACACAATCGCTAATCGCGTGATTGATTTAAACCAACCAGGTAGTTTATCTAAAGAATTGCCATATGAAGAATATCTAAAAGAAATTGGTGTGTTACAAAATTAAAATAATAGGATTTTAATAAAGCATCTTCTATTTTTAAAATTTAGAATATGCATAACACTGTCGCTAAATAACGAACTTTAGCGACAGTTTTTTTATAAAATACTATTATTTTCGAATTATTGTTATTATTTATACAAATTACTTATTATTACTATCTCTTTTCTTTAACAGTAATATTACTTCAATAATTTTCAGTTTATTTCAAAAAATCACAATAATCGGTTTACAGTTAAAAGGTGCTTATGTATAATTAAAAACATAGTAATTGAATAAGAAATTGATGAGGCGCATCAATCATTAGTATATATTAGAACACTGTCTGCCACGGCTAATATAGAAAGGGTGCGATGCCGAAACGAATTGCAACCGCAGTAAGCGTTCGTTGGACTTTGTGGTTAAGAGCTGAGAGTTTGTCATTATTATTTAATAATGGAGTGCATCACTTGTATATAAATTACGAGCAAGTTCGCACATTCCGAACTTGCTCTTTTTTATGACGTGTGCCCCTAAATTCTAGGAGGTAAAATCTTGAAACGACGTGTTTTGAAGTTCGGTGGTTCATCTGTCGCCGATTTTACAAAGATAAAAAATATTGCAGAAATGCTTAAACGCCGTGTAGATGACGGTGAACAACTTATTGTTGTCGTAAGTGCTATGGGCAAAACAACAGATCAATTAATGGAAAATGTTTCTCATCTTACAACAACTCCAAAAGATGAAGAACTTGCTCTATTATTAACAACTGGTGAACAACAAACAGTTTCTTATTTGTCGATGGTATTAAATGATATTGGCGTAAGTGCTAGAGCTATGACTGGATATCAAGCAGGTATCAAAACAGTAGGTCATCATTTAAAAAGTCGAATTGCAGAAATTAATCCTGAAACATTTAATAAGGAATTTAAAGACAAGGATGTTTTAGTTGTAGCAGGTTTCCAAGGAGTGAACGACGAATTAGAGTTAACTACACTTGGTCGTGGTGGTTCAGATACGACTGCTGTTGCATTAGCAGCTAGTAATCAAATCCCTTGTGAAATTTACACTGATGTTGATGGCGTTTATGCTACTGATCCAAGAATTTTGAGTGAGGCAAAACGTTTAGATTATGTGTCTTATGAAGAAATGATGGAAATGAGTGCTTTAGGTGCTGGTGTGTTAGAAACAAGAAGTGTAGAACTTGCTAAAAATTATGATATCCCCTTGTATTTAGGTAGAACGTTATCAAATGTGAAAGGAACATGGATTATGCCAAGAACAGAAATATTAGAAAAAAAAGCCGTAACTGGAGTTGCATTAGATACACATATGATGCATGTAACAATTAGTTACCCTCTTCCAGATAATCGCCTTCTAACTCAATTATTTACTGCTTTAGATGAAGGTTCAGTTAATGTGGATATGATTTCTCAAATCGTAAATGTTGAAGGTTTACAACTATCTTTTTCTATTAAAGATAGTGATGTACAACAAATTTCAAGTATCTTAGAGGAACTTTCTACAACATTTGATGCTTTAGATTATAAAATTAATGAAGCTTACGTCAAAATTTCGTTAATTGGTTCAGGAATGCGTGATATGTCTGGTGTAGCTTCAAAAGCATTTATTACGTTAATTAATTCTAATATTCCATTTTATCAAACAACAACTTCTGAAATTAGTATTTCTTATGTTATTGATGCAGAAAATGGAAATAAAGCGGTTGAAGTTCTATACGATGCTTTTGATATTTAAACTTAAGTTAAAATAAGTAATTCAAAATTCAATTAATATTTAAATGGAGTGATTCTTTTATGACAAGATTAGCAGTAGTTGGAGCAACAGGATTAGTCGGAACAAAAATGTTAGAAACAATTGATCGTAAACATATCCAATTTGATGAGTTGGTATTATTCTCATCAGCAAGATCAGCAGGTAAAGAAATTGAGTTTCAAGGGAAAACATATACAGTTCAAGAACTTACAGAAGAAGCAGCAAGTGAAAAATTTGATTACGTGCTAATGAGTGCAGGTGGCGGAACAAGTAAACAATTTGCCCCTATTTTCGAAAAAGCTGGAGCAATTGTTATTGATAATTCAAGTCAATGGCGTATGACAAACGATGTGGATTTAATTGTACCAGAAGTTAACCAACCAGAATTTAAACGTGGTATCATTGCTAATCCTAACTGCTCAACAATTCAGTCGGTCGTGCCACTTAAAGTTTTATACGATGCTTTTGGATTAAAACGTGTAGCTTATACAACATATCAAGCAGTTTCAGGTTCAGGGGTTAAAGGTAAGAGAGACTTAGCTGAAGGTGCGAATGGTAAAGCTCCAGAAGCTTATCCACATCCTATTTATAATAATGTTTTACCACATATTGATGTTTTCTTAGAAGATGGATATACAAAAGAAGAGCAAAAAATGATTGATGAAACACGAAAAATTTTAGGACAACCTGACTTACGTGTGACTGCAACATGTGCACGTGTACCTGTCCAAGATAGTCATAGCGTAGAAATTGATGTTACTCTTGATAAAGAAGCAACAGTTCAAGAAATTAAAGATTTATTTGAAAACGATAATCGTGTTGTTTTAGTAGATAATCCTGAAAATAATGAATATCCTTTAGCTATTAATTCAACAGGTAAAGATGAAGTATTTGTAGGTAGAATTCGTCGTGATGACTCACTTGATAATACTTTCCATGTTTGGTGTACTTCAGATAACCTACTTAAAGGTGCAGCTTTAAATGCAGTTCAAGTGTTAGAACAAGTCATTAAATTAAAAGGAGCTAGATAATATGGCACATATTTTTGAAGGTGTAGGTGTAGCGCTTGCTACTCCATTTACTAATAATGAAGTTGACTATAAAGCATTAGAACAACATGTTCAATTTTTACTTGATAATAATGTTAAAGCAATTATTGTAAACGGTACTACAGCAGAGAGCCCTACTTTAACAGAAGAAGAGAAAGAAACAGTACTTCAAGCAGTGATTAAACAAGTTAATCATCAAGTGGCTATTATCGCTGGAACTGGTACAAATAATACAGCTAAATCTATTCAAGCTTCATTACGTGCTAAAGAATTAGGTGTAGATGGTATTATGTTAATCACACCTTACTATAATAAAACAAATCAACGTGGCTTAATTAAACATTTTGAAACCATCGCGAATGAAGTTAAGTTACCTGTTGTTTTATATAATGTACCTTCAAGAACGAATATGACAATTGATCCTGAAACAGTCGAAACATTAAGTCATAATGATTACATTGTAGCTATTAAAGATGCTACCAATGACTTTAACTATTACGAAGAAGTGAAAAAACGTATTCATCAAGATGAATTTGCTCTTTACAGTGGTAATGATGATAATGTCGTAGAATTCTATAATCGCGGAGGTAATGGCGTAATTTCTGTCATTGCTAACGTTATTCCGAAAGAATTTCAAGCACTTTATGATGCTAAACAAAATGGGAAAGAAATTGAGAAAGACTTTGAACCGATAGGTCAATTGTTAGATGCACTTTCAGTTGATGTCAACCCTATTCCAATTAAAGCTCTAACAAGTCATTTAGGATTTGGAAATTATGAATTAAGATTACCTTTATTACCATTAGAGAAAGAAAAAGCAAATGTATTAGTGAATGCTTATAAAGCATTTAAAGCGGAGGAATAAAAATGAAAATTTTACTCATTGGATATGGCACAATGAATCAACGCGTTGCCAGATTAGCAGAAGAAAAAGGTCATGAGATTGTTGGTACAATTGAGCGAGAAGAACATCAACATTCACCATATAAAACTTATCATCATATTGCAGACGCACAAAATGAAGCCGATGTAGCGATCGACTTCTCTAATCCTAATCTATTATTACCTTTATTAGATGAAGAGTTTGAATTACCTTTAGTGATTGCTACTACTGGTGAAAAAGAAAAACTGATTCAAAAATTAGAACAATTAAGCGAACGTATGCCTGTTTTCTTCAGTGCAAATATGAGTTATGGCGTCCATGCATTAACTAAAATTCTAGAAGCAGCTGTTCCCCTTTTACAAGATTATGATATTGAGTTAACTGAAGCTCATCATAATAAAAAAGTGGATGCGCCAAGTGGCACACTCGTCAAACTTTATGATGTTATTAAAGAATTACGTGAAAATGTAACGCCTGTTTACGATCGACATGAGCGAACTGAAAAACGTGAAAAAGATGAAGTCGGTATTCATTCAGTTCGTGGCGGTACAATTGTAGGCGAACATGATGTTTTATTTGCTGGCACAGATGAAACAATTACCATTTCTCATAAAGCGCAATCTAAGGACATTTTTGCAAATGGCGCAATTACAGCTGCTGAAAAATTAAACACAAAATCAAATGGTTTCTATACATTTGACAACTTATAAAATAACTTAAGGAGACTCTAAACTATGGTACAACACTTATCTGCACAAGAAATTATTCAATATATTAGTGATGCTAAAAAATCAACACCATTAAAAGTATACGTAAATGGACAATTCAATGGCGTCACTTTTCCTAATACATTTAAAGTATTCGGATCTGATGATTCAAAAGTAATATTTTGTGAAGCGGATGATTGGAAAACATTTTATGAAACCAATCAATCACATATTACTGACTTAGAAATTGAAATGGACCGTCGTAATTCTGCTATTCCTTTAAAAGACTTAACTAATACAAATGCACGTATTGAACCAGGTTCATTCATTCGTGAACAAGCTATTATCGAAGACGGTGCCGTTGTGATGATGGGAGCAACAATCAATATTGGCGCTGTTGTAGGTGAAGGTACTATGATTGATATGAATGCAACATTAGGTGGTCGTGCGACAACAGGTAAAAATGTTCATGTAGGTGCCGGTGCAGTATTAGCGGGCGTTATTGAGCCACCTAGTGCTTCTCCAGTAGTAATCGAAGATAATGTATTAATTGGCGCAAACGCAGTTATTCTAGAAGGTGTAAGAGTTGGCGAAGGCGCTATTGTAGCTGCTGGTGCTATCGTGACTCAAGATGTTCCTGCTGGTGCGGTTGTAGCTGGTACACCTGCTAAAGTCATTAAACAAACATCTGAAGTTCAAGACTCTAAACGAGAAATCGTTGCAGCGTTAAGAAAATTAAATGATTAATGACAAACTTGAATAATTGAATGCTAAAGGCTGGGACAACATGTTCTCAGCCTTTACGATTAAATGAATACATAAGTTGAATAATAAATGAATAAAGGATTGATTAAGATGAGCGAATTAGAATTTGTCACACAACATAGAAGACATTTACATCAACATCCAGAATTAAGTCTTCATGAATTTGAGACAACTCAATATATTACTCGATTTTTAGATGAATTAAATGTATCTTACGAGCAACCTCTTGAAACGGGTGCTATTGCATATTTAGAAGGTAATAGTGACCATACAATTGCATTTCGGGCAGACATTGATGCCCTACCCATTTTTGAAGAAAATAATGTCGATTATCGTAGTCAAACAGATAATGTGATGCATGCTTGTGGTCACGATGGTCATACAACAGCATTGATGTTATTTGTTAAACGATGTAAGGCGATGGCTGATCAACATCAATTACCTCATAATGTCGTGTTTATCTTCCAACCAGCTGAAGAAACAGGCGGTGGCGCAAATCGCTTAATTAAAGCCGGTGCTTTTAATCAATATCCTATTGAAGCAGTATTTGGCATTCATGTAAATCCTTTCGCTGACGAAGGACAAGTCGTGATACGCGATGAAGAAATTACAGCAAGTGCCACTGAATATCGTTTTTTCTTAAAAGGATTATCTAGTCATGTAGCTGATAAAGAGCAAGGTCATTCATGTGGCGAAGCACTGATTCATGTTTTAAATCAAGTTGGTCAAATACAGCAATATCATTTAAATGGACTAAAACGTAATATTGTTCATATGGGCCACTTTAATGCAGGTGAAGCAATTAATACGGTTCCTAGTAATGGTTATTTAGAAGGAACTATTCGTACTTATGATGCCAGTGATTTAAATATCGTGAAAAATCAAATGAATAAAATTGCAAAAAGTGTGAAATTATTATTCAATGTTGATTGTGAAGTCAAATTTGAAGAAGGATATCCTGCTACAATGAATAGTCCTAAACTACGTCATATCGTTGAACAATCTATTCTATCTGCTAATTTAGAAGTTATTGAAAAGCCTCTGCCATTTTTATTCGGCGAAGACTTTAGTTTTTATGGCCAACAATTAGCACCGTCTTACTTTGCTTTTGTAGGAACTCGAAATGAAGATAAAGGCTTTATCACAGGCTTACATACATCGCATTTAAATTTTGACGAAAAAGTGCTTATTGATGTTGCCAATTACTATGAACAAATATTGAACCATTATGGAAAGGAGTAAATTAAATTGACAGCAGTTTGGTCAGTTGATTCAAAAATCTTTTTAAGAAATGCAACTAAAGTAAAGAATAATCAATCAATAATGGCAGTTGTAAAAAATAATGCTTATCATTATGGATTAGAGTTTGCAGTAAGAACATTTTTAGAAGCAGGTATCCATACATTTAGTACGACTTCCTTAAAAGAAGCAGTGAGAGTTCGTAAACTTGCACCTCATGCTACAATCTTTTTAATGAATGCAGTTTATGACTTTGATACAGTTCGAAATAATAATATTCAAATGACGCTTCCCTCTTTAGAATATTATTATCAGTACAAAAGTGAATTAAAAGATATTAATGTTCATTTAGAATTTGAAAATTTACTCCATCGTTCAGGTTTCAAAAATCTTGATGAAATTAAAGAAGTACTTCATCATCATGAAAATGATAATGGAAGTGAAATGAATATCGTTGGCCTATGGACGCATTTTGGATATGCAGATGAATTTGATGTTCCAGAATATGGGATTGAACGTGAAGCTTGGTTAAACGTCGTTAATACATTATTAAATGAAGGATACCAATTTGAACTTATCCATGCGCAAAATAGTGCGAGTTATTATCGTGAAGGACAACAACTTCTTCCCTATCATACACATGCACGTGTAGGTATCGCTTTATATGGTTCAAGACCATATAGCAAATTAGATGAACATGAGATTGAACAAGCCTTAACCGTAAAAGGAAATGTAATTCAAGTTCGTGAAGTAAATAAAGGTGATTATTGTGGTTATAGTTTTGCATTTGAAGCAACGCATGATCATACACATCTTGCAGTTGTTGATATTGGCTATGGTGATGGTATTTTAAAAAAACGTGCAACACACGAAGCATTAATTAATGGTAAACGTTACCCTATTCGAGCATTAATGATGAGTCATATGTTTGTTGAAGTCGATGATGATGTTCATGCACAAGATGAAGTGATACTATATAATAATGATATACGCATTGATGAATACACATTCAAAGGTGTTGGCGCTAATTCAGAACAACTTAGTGCGATGAATCACGATTCTCTTATAAAGGAGTTTAGATAAAATGTCAGTTAAATATAATGATTACGGTGAATTAACAATGGCGGGTACAAGTTTGAAAACACTAGCTCAAAGTTTTGGTACGCCTACCATTGTTTATGATGAAGATGAAATTCGCAATCAAATGCGTCGATTTCATAATGCTTTTCAAAAAAGTGGATTAAAATACAATATTTCATATGCTTCTAAAGCCTTTATTTGCATTCAAATGGTAAAGTTAGTTCAAGAAGAAAACTTACAATTAGATGTCGTATCTGAAGGCGAACTTTATACAGCATTAGAGGCTAAATTTGACCCTAGTCGCATCCACTTCCATGGCAATAATAAAACGAAACGTGAAATACAATATGCTTTAGAAAGTGGCGTTGGCTACTTTGTTATTGATTCTTTAGAAGAAATTGAATTAATCGATCGCTATGCAAGTGATAGAGTTAATGTTGTCATTCGTGTGAATCCTGGCGTAGAGGCGCATACCCATGAATTTATTCAAACTGGTCAAGAAGATAGTAAATTTGGTCTTTCAATTCGCCATGGTCTTGCAATTCAAGCAGTTGAAAAAGTCGAAGCATCAAAACATCTTCATTTAAAAGGAATACATTTCCATGTAGGATCACAAATTGAGGGTACTGAAGCTATGATTGAAACAGCTAAAATTGTTTTAAATTGGCTTAACGAGCATCATATCCAAGTTGAATTACTTAACTTAGGTGGCGGTTTTGGTATTAAATATGTCGAAGGTGATGTAAGCTTCCCTATTGAAGAAGGTATTGCTGAAATTACAGATGCGATTAAATCTGAATCAGAAAAATTAAACTATGACGTTCCTGAAATTGGTATTGAACCAGGACGTTCAATTGTTGGCGAAGCGGGTATTACGTTATATGAAGTTGGAACAATTAAAGACATTCCTGAAGTAAATAAATATGTTTCTATTGATGGTGGTATGAGTGATCATATTAGAACTGCTTTATATGGAGCCAAATATCAAGCATTACTTGTAAATCGTCATGAGAAGGCAGACGAAACGGTAACTATTGCCGGAAAATTATGTGAATCTGGAGATATTATTATCCGAGATGCTATGTTACCTTCTTCTGTAAAACGTGGAGATTATTTAGCCATTTTATCTACTGGCGCATACCATTACTCTATGGCATCTAATTATAATCAAATGCAAAAACCACCTGTTTTCTTCTTAAAAGATGGAAAAGCACGTGAAGTTATCAAACGTCAATCATTACGTCAATTAATAATTAATGATACAAAATAAAATAACGAGAAAGTTTATACTTACCCGTTCAAGTTGCACCATAATAAAGAAGCCAGTAAAAGAGTTTTTAAAAACTCTTTTACTGGCTATTTTTTCTGAGATTTATGTCCCAGCCTCATTTATATATAAAAAACACCCTACATCTTGGTAAGGTGTTACTAAAGTCAATTTTTGCAATCTATAAATTATAGTTTAACAACGTTTGCAGCTTGAGGACCGCGATCGCCTTCAACTACTTCAAACTCAACTGATTGACCTTCTTCTAATGATTTATAACCTTCTTGGTTAATTGCTGAGAAGTGTACGAATACGTCGTTTTCTCCTTCAACTTCGATGAAGCCAAAACCTTTTTCAGCGTTAAACCATTTAACTGTACCTTGTTTCATAATTGTGAAACCTCCAAGACTAAAATTCATTCAATATGCATTATTCGCATATTACAAAAAATACGTGTTATAAATATGTATAAATAACAAAATGCTATCAATCAATATTACAGATATTCTTTGCAATATGGAATAAAACTATTGCTTGATAACTATTATATGTTAGTTTGAACTAAATTGCAATACAATTATAGAAAATTCTCTTTTAATTAATTTTTGGTAGATTATAATAAACTTCTTTATTATTTAAAACAATAAAACTATAAAATATTTGTAAATCTTCATCACAATCTTCACAAAAATTTAAATCACAATTATTATAAAATGCATAAATATTATATTTCCCAATAACATAATTATTATAATATTTTTTACTTTTTTTAATAATTGATTGATAATCTTCTAACATTTCTTCATAGTTACTATAATGATGTTGTTCTACGATTTTTTCTGTCCAGTCGCTAAATAACCACCATCCCTCGTAGTCAGCACGAATCTTTGCAACTGTCCACATGACTAAGTCCCCTCTCAAATTAAAACTCTAATAAATATTGTAACTTTTTTTTAGACGAATTCAAGCTTAAAGACTTCGTTCTTTTAATTGAGATAAAGATGATATGTATATTAATTATTAGTTTTTTGTAGGAAAAATACGTATAATATAATGTAGAGGTGATAATGATGCAACATAAACATATACAAGTATTTGGAACTGTCCAAGGTGTAGGGTTCCGTCATCATACTGAATTAATTGCAAAAAAACTTGATATATTTGGTACTGTTCAAAATGTTGAGGATTATGTAGATATATATGCTCAAGGTGACGAGGAACAAATAAAATCATTTATTAATAAAGTGATTGCTGGTGCTTCTCCTGCATCTTCAGTTTCTGATTATAGTATTGAAGATTTAGACGTAACAAATAGATACTCAGAATTTAAAACGATTTATTAAATAAAGGAAGATGAATATTGAGATATAACCTTTCTCGGCTTCTGGGTGTTTTAGTAGGAATTCCAATAGCTATTATCTCATGGGTGACAAGTGTATTTGGATTTGATTTATCCTTTATACTTGATGCCCTAATAGGTATTGGAATGTTTTTTGTATCTTATTTTCCTACTCAAAGATTGACATCCAAAAAATATTTAAATGAAATTGGATTATCACGTAGAGACTATCGTTTTGTTAATCAACAACTCAATCAATCACATAATAAAATTCGTAATATTTTAAAATCATATATTAATATCAGATCTATTAAAGATTTTCGTCAAATTAATGATATATATAAAATTTCTAAGTCTATTCATTTTGCTGTTAAACAGAGACCTTCATCATTTTTTAAAGTAGAAAGTTTCTTTTATTCGCATATAGATAATGCACTAAATTTAATTGATGCATATACCCGTTTATCTAAAATGCCAAAAAAATCTGCTGAAGAAAAGCAAAAATTAGAGCAAACACGTATTACTTTAGATGAGGTAAAACGTACACTTATTGCAGATTTAAAAAGACTTAATGAAGATGATTATGAGCGTTTAGATATTGAAATGGAACTTAATCGGTTACAACACAAGCGATATAAAAAATAATAATTTAAATTTAAGATAAGAATGGAGAGAATTTTTAAATGAATCAAAAAGACCAATTTATTAACTCACATCCATTAGATGATTATATAGATCATCAAACGTATGATGTTTCAACTCAAAATGTTAAGCAAGACTTTGAACAACAATTTAACGAACAAGATTTAAAAAAAATTGATTCAATTAGTCAACAAATCAAACCACTAGATAGTGAAGGCTTATTATCTTTTGGGACACATCTACAGCAAAACATGTCTCAATTTTCACATCAAATGTTAGATGAAGTTCAATCGAAAGATGTGGGTCCTATTGGTGATACTTTAAATCAATTAATGTCTAAGTTAAGAGAAGTTAATCCTGATGACTTGAATCAAGACAATCAATCTAAACTTAAACGTTTATTTAGACGAACAAAAGCTTCAATAAATGAAGTATTCTCTAGAATGCAATCTGTAAGTTCACAAGTTGATAGAATCACCATTCAATTGGATAAGCATAAAGGAAATTTGACTAAAGACATTCAATTACTCGATCATCTTTATGAACAAAATAAAGTATATTTTGATGATGTTTCTCTATATATTGCTGCTGCACAGCGTAAAAAACAAGAAATAAATGCTAATGAATTACCTAAATTGCGTCAACATGCAGAACAATCTGGTAATCAAATGGATATTCAAAGTGTCGCTGATATGGAGCAATTTGTTGATCGATTAGATAAAAAAATTTATGACTTACAATTATCACGTCAAATTGCAATTCAAACAGCGCCGCAAATTCGTATGATTCAAAATGTGAATCAAGCATTAGCTGAAAAAATTCAAAGTTCTATTCTCACAAGTATTCCTTTATGGAAAAATCAGATGGCTATTGCCCTCACTTTAATGAGACAAAAAAATGCTGTAACAGCTCAGCGTGCAGTTACTGATACCACAAATGATTTACTTACACGAAATGCAGCCATGTTAAAGCAAAATGCAATTGAAACGGCTACTGAAAATGAACGTGGTATCGTAGATATTGAAACGCTTAAAGCGACTCAAAATGATATCATTGAAACGATTGAACAAACACTGCAAATTCAATATAATGGACGTCAAAAACGTCAACAAGCTGAAAGAGAATTATCACAACTCGAGAATGAATTAAAAGAACATTTACTTACTATGAAAAAAGAATAGATAAAATTAAAACACCGATTGCTCTCATTTAAAGAAGTAACCGGTGTTTAGTATATCTATTCCTTTTGATAAACAATATACGATTGATTTATAAACTTAGATACGATATACCCTATTATGATTGAAATGATAGCTATAGGTAACCATTCTAAAGAATATTGCTTAAGGGGTAAATGATTTATAACATTTAATTTTATTAAACCTAATGTATTTATTGTACTTACAATTGAAACAAGACTAACAATAATAATAGGTATTTGTTGCGCAATAGGTTTAGTTGGAATAAAACGCGCAAGTAAAATTAAAATAATCATAGTAATGGCTACAGGATAAATAATACTTAACACAGGAACAGACATGTTTATAACAGAATTTAATCCTAAATTAGCCAATATAAAACTGATAATTGTAAAACCTATAACATATACCTTATAACTAATTTTTGAAAATATACTATAAAAGTATTGACTCACAGATACAATAAGTCCACAAGCTGTAGTTAAACAAGCTAAAGCAACAATGATACCTAGTAAGTATTTTCCTAGAATACCAAAGCCGTTTGTAGCCATGGTAGTAAGTAAATAAGTTCCTATATTTTGATTTTTAGCCATTAGAGATGTAATCGTATTTTGACTTATTCCCATATGATTACCAATATAGCCTAAAGAAACATATATAAAAATTAATGCTAAAGCGGCAATAAATCCAGCTATAACTGTTTGTTTAAATATTTGATTGGTGTGTTTAACTCCTGTTGCTTTAATGGCATTAACCACAATCATTGAAAATGCAATTGCTGCAATTGCATCCATTGTTAAATACCCTTCAATAAAGCCGTGTGAAAAACTTTCTATATTTGAAGAATATATCTCTGGATTTCCATGAGATGAACTGTGTCCCTTATAATCTACAAATCCTTTAATAATCATGGCCAAAATTGTAATTAATAATAAAGGAGTTAATAAAGATCCAATTCGATCTACTATTTTACCAGGATTAATACATAAATATAAAACAACAATAAAATAAATAAGTGTAAAAATGAATAAAGACATATTACTATTTGAATGCGTAATGGGTGTAATAGTCATTTCAAAAGACGTAGATGCAGTACGTGGTATAGCAAATAGAGGTCCAATGGTTAAATAAATAATAATGAGAAAGATAACTGAAAATCTCGGTGACAGTTTATTAAAGGCACCAATATATCCTTGTTTATCAAGTGCCCCAACGACTACTCCAAGTAATGGTAAGCCTATTCCAGTCAAACAAAAAGCTAAAATTGCTGGCCAGAAATAGGCACCACTTTCTTGTCCTAAATTAGGAGGAAAAATTAGATTACCTGCGCCAAAAAACATAGCAAATAGCGTAAAGCCGATAATCCAAGTATGTTTATTCATAGAATTGCTCCTTTTTATGTATATGTTTGCAATATTTAACATTCTAGCACAAAAAGAATTGACAAGTCTATGTATGTCACAAAAATTTGAATATTATAAATCAATATACAGTTTAATTATTAGAAAGATTTTAATAATAATTTTTTTAGCAATGGTGATAAGTGACTCGGTAAATTTTCAACACCTTCTACAAATAATGCAAATTGTCCATAAATATTATGAATGGTTTCTTCAATATCTTCAGTAATAGGATCTTGGCTTAAAAAGACATTAAATACTTCGATTCCAAATTTACGCGCCATTTCCACAGCTTCATACGTATCTAAAATACCGTCTTGAGCATAGTTATACGCTGAAGGTTCCCCATCTGAAAAGATAATTAAGAAACGTTGTTGATGACTTCTTCTTAATAAACGTTCACTTGCAATTCGTATAGCTACGCCATCTCTATTATCATCTTGAGGATGTAATGACATAATGCGTGGTCCGCTTTTTTCCATGATTGAACGATCGTAATGAACGATTTCATCAATGATATTGGGTTGTTTTCGATCATCAGAGTCAAAAGCATCTTCATTAAAAGCAAGTATCTCATGTTTAACGTTGAGTGCTTTTAATGTTTCATGAAATAATACGACGCCTTTAATCGTTTCTTCCATTTTATCAAACATACTAGCAGATACATCAATCAGTAATGTAAAAGTCGCATCGAATGTTTTACTAAGGTCTTGTTTTTTATAAAACAATTTATATTGATCATCAATAAACCAATTGGTTAAATCACGTTGAAGACGACCTTTAGTCAAATTATGACGTTCGTCAACATGTTCTCTATCGATGGTTTTCTTTATAATCTGAATTAAATCTTTAGTTTCAAATTGTACTTCATTTTTAACTTGCTGGTAGCTTGAAATATACTCTGGCTCTATATCAGGTACTTTCCATTCTATTTCGACATTTTCATTAATACCACGTAAAGCAAATGATGGATTAGAACCTATAGAACCGCCTTCATCACGATCAAGTGAATGATTAGAGCCACGTCCTTTTTTTGTCATCATATCTGTCATATCATCAGTTGAATCACCTTCACGTGCAGTGTCGTTATCACTCATAACATCACTATTTTCACCTTCATGTAATTCCATTTCAAGATAAGCGCCACCTTCAGATTTACTATCTTGAGCGTTTGTTTCAGCTTCGGCTGATGTAGTGTCAGTTTCTTCGTTTGTATTATCTTGGCCATCAACATTACTTGCATCCATACGTTTAATATCCTCGTAAGACATTTCATGAATAGCTTCATATACTTTTCTAGGAAGATGATAATATTCATTTAACATGTCATGTGATAACATTTCATCGATTTGGAACATGACACGTTGTGCAAGATACATATTATCTTCAGATGATTCATTTTGGAAAAAATCAGGTAAATATTGAAACATGTGATTTAATATGTCATCTAATTGTGGATGTATCGTGGGTATATCAAAGAAGTTTTGACTTAAAAATGCGCGCTCTAAATATAAGAAAAGTAAATCTGTATATACCGTTTTTGTTTTATAGAATTTAATTTGTGATTCCGTATAAGATAATCGAGTTTTCACTCTTAAATCAATTTGTTTAGCAGTGCTAGGTCGCTCCTCTTTAATAAAATTAAAAACGCGCATATCTTCTAGCAATCTAAAGAGTTGATGATAAAATTTAGAATGGCTAAATTCATTATCATGAAGAACTTCATTTACGATAGCTTCGTCCATCATTTTATAACCATATGCAGCGAGCATGACATCTGTTTTTAACCCTGCACTTTCAATATCTTTTGGACGATGAGACCAAAACCAACTTGTAATTAAAGTATTATTAATAGGATCATAATAAGGGAACTTTTGAATTTTTACTTTAGTTTGTTCGTTTTTCAGTAGTAAGCGCGCTAAATCTTGTAACATCATGACTTGCTTAGCATCTAGCTGCTCATCATTAAATTTTATAAAACGATCACTCATAATAATCCCTCTCTAAAAGTTTAGTTCGATTGCATTTCTGATGGCTTGCTGTTCGCGTTCATCTTCAAGTTTATCGATAATTGTACGCTGAATTGCTCTCTCTATTGGCATAACTGTAATTAAGTCACTTAAGTCAATTAACGCACGAATACTAGCTGCTTCTTCTGAAATTTGTCCTTGTTTTGACATTGTACGTAAGTCTTCATTAAATTTAATGATTTTTTTAATTATATCATCATCTTGAAGCTGGCTTTGTTGTTTAATGACATCTTTAAGAATGTCTCCTCCAATGTAATCAACTTGTATAACAATAAAGCGGTTTTTTAATGCTTCATTCATTGGTAATGTACCAACATAGCCTTCATTTATCGCAGCAATTACATTGAAACCAGGGGCTGCTTTAATTACTTCTCCAGTAAATGGATTGGTTAACTGACGTCTATAGTCTAATACGCCATTTAAAATAGGTAATGTTTCAGGTTTAGCCATATTGATTTCATCAATATATAAGATATGACCTTCTCGCATGGCTTTTATAACTGGGCCGTCAATAAAAATAATTTCTTGTTGACCTTGTTCATTTGTTTTTATTGTTTTAAAACCTAATAAGCTCTCTGCGTCTAAATCAACAGAACAGTTAACTTGATGCATCGGCGTTTGGACTACTTCACTTAAAGTTTCAGCTAATCGTGTTTTACCAGAGCCTGTAGGGCCTTTTAATAAAATATTTTTATTTAAATTAAACAATGCTTGTGCATCATTGAATACAGATTGATCTGAATTGATATAATGATTATTTGGCATTTTAATATTCTCCTTTATAAGATGAAAAAATAGACCGAGAGCGTGTATAAATGTATAGATATTGGTACATCACTCTGAGTCTTAATTTAATCGTTATCTTTTAGAAATTGAATGTATTTAAACTTCTTTAAAATAATCTTTGTAATAACCACCTACTAGACCAGAGTTATCAATGATTTGATAATATTCTTCAGTTTCATTGATGACATCATATTGCTTTCCAATAGTAAGCATATCTGATACTGTGAATTTTTTTGCATCAGTATTAACTACCATCACTTGTTTAATTGGTGTGCGTGATTTCCAATCTTCATGTAACATTGCCATTTTAAATCCTCCAATAAAATGAATTATATTATTTTTTTTCTAAAGTATATATGAAAGAGATGCCGCTACCTTCAGTAATGCGTAACGATTGAGCATCGCCTTGATTTAATATTTGATAAGGAATACCAATTTCATCCAGTTCTTTTCGTGCATGTTCAAAGTCTTCAGTTGAATTTGTACTGAATTCAATTTGTTCCACAATTCCTTCTTCTTTTAATTCAACTTGTTCATTAGATTGATATAAATGAATTTCTCCACCAAGTCCACCATCTCCGATTTTAAATACCTGGACAGTTTGATCAGGAAATTCAGTAGATTCATATTCAGCATAATGCGTTAAATTAAATACATTTTTAAAGATAGAAGTTGTAACCAATAATTCGTTTACTTTAATAATTACTGGTCCCAACCCTTGAATTTGGTGAAGAGGATTAACAGCACTTTCAAAAGTAGGTGTGCCTAATCCAATACCAACATTCAGTTCATTAGAATAGATATCAAAAATTTGATGATTATCATCTTTAAAATTAAAGTGCTGATTACCGTTTAATTCAGTGATTGAACTAAATTGAATATTATTTTTTTCTAATATTTGTTGGTATTCTTCTAAACCAGCATTCGATGGTGTTCTTAATCCCACGCTTGATATATGTACATTTCTATAATTAGGATTAGGAACTTCTACAAAGTGAAGTCTTGTACCAGGATTTAATTCAGCATCACCAAAACGTAATGCCTGTCTTTTTGTTGCAACATTAAGACCTAAAATATTATGAAATAAATTCTGTGTTTTTGAGAGATCACTTGTTCCAATCGTAACACTTCTTAGTCCACTCATTCATCGACACTCCCATTTATATATCTTTTCTTAAACATTATAACGTATTTTATATATGAATAATATGTTGAACGCTTAAATAAGAGTATTGTTTTTTATTATAAAATATACGTAAATAAAAATATTATAAATGATTAAAGTTTGTATAATAAATAACATATATATAAGATAATATATATGTTATACCCCTCCCCTGCCTTGTTTTATAAAGATAGGGGGGTATATCATAGGTTATTTAATTGTCTAAAAACAAACTTGATAAATTATATAAAGTTCGTTTTTAACTTATTGTAGTTTTAATAATTATTATTTTTTAATAGATTCTTTTGTAATACTCTTAAGAATATTTGTTGTTTTTTGTCCAAATATAATACTTAATTTATCATTTTTATACATGTTAGCATCTGCTTTGGAAAAGTCATAAATGGATAATGAGGGATGCGCTTCTCTGCTATTTTTTATATTCTCATTATTAGGATACATTTACGTTATCTTCTTTTATTTCTATATTACATATTTATTTTTAACTAATGATAATATCGAAATATTCTAGCGTAATTTTTTTAATGCTAATATAACTAAAACTTAAAAAGAGTAGAATAAATTCATTATGAACTTATTCTACTCTTTATCAATTTATGATTAAGATTTCAATATATTTAGCGCTTTAATAAATGAAATTAAGATTCTAATAATAAGTCTTCTGGGCTCTCGATCAGCTCTTTAATTGTTTTTAAGAATCCAACTGCTTCTTTGCCATCAATAATTCTATGGTCATAGCTTAATGCAATGTACATCATTGGTCTGTTCTCGATTGTATCTTTATCAATAGCAATTGGACGAGTGATAATTGAATGCATACCTAAGATAGCAGCTTGATTACCATTAATAATTGGTGTACTCATCATAGAACCAAATACACCACCATTAGTGATTGTAAATGAACCATTTACCATATCATCTAATCCAAGTTTTTTATCACGTGCTTTTACTGCTAAATCTGCAATTGATTTTTCTAGTTCAGCAAAGTTTTTCTTATCACAATCTCTAACGAATGGTACTAATAATCCATCATCTGTTGAAACAGCAATACCAATATCATAGTATTGTTTAGTAATCATATCGTCTCCATCAATTTCAGCATTAACTTCTGGATATTTTTTGAGTGCTGCTACTGCTGCCTTAGTAAAGAATGACATAAATCCTAATTTAGTGCCGTCATGATCTTTAATAAATTGTTCTTTTTTACGTTTTCTTAATTCCATTACATTTGTCATATCAACTTCATTAAATGTTGTGAGCATTGCGGTATTATTAGATACTTCTAATAATTTTTTTGCAGCTGTTTTCTTTCTTCTAGACATTTTTTCACGAATCACTGGTTTATTAGGCGTATTAGCAGTTGATTTTTTAGATGTTTCTTGTTGTGAATTAGGTTGAGTATTTTGATTAGATTGACTTGTTTTTTGACGATTATCAACATCTTCTTTTCTTATCACATCGCTACCTTTTCCAGCTACTTCATTTAAATCAATACCATTTTTACGAGCATGACGACGTGCTGATGGCGTTGCATTCACTCTTTTATTATTGATTGATTCTGAGTCGTCATTTGAACTTGTATCGCTACCTTGTGCTTCAGTAGAAGTGCGTGGTGTTGAATGATTAGTTTCTGCAGAATCTGTTTTTATGTTTTCATTTTCAGAAGTTGAATCGTTATTTTGTGATTTGCTTGAACTACTTGTACTACCTTTACCTTCACCGACAATTGCAATAGCTTGGCCCACTTCTACAGTGTCGCCTTCAGATGCAAGTTGTTCTTGAAGTATACCATCTTCTTCAGATACAATTTCAACATTCACTTTGTCAGTTTCTAATTCAAGAATAGCGTCTCCTTTTTCAACATTATCCCCTATGTTTTTTAGCCACTCTGCAACTGTACCTTCTGTAATTGATTCTGCTAATTCTGGAACTTTTACCTCTGCCATTATATTTCCCCCTAGTTATTTTTGACACTATTTTCAATAATTTTATGTTGAACAAGTTTGTGAATTTCTCCATCACCTTCGGCAGGTGCTGCACGTTGTATTCTACCCTGATAACTTAAATTATATTGATGTCCAACAATAGATTTAAGATATGGGTAAACAAATAACCATGCGCCTTGGTTTTTAGGTTCTTCTTGAACCCAAGCAACAGATTCTAAATTTGGTAATTCTTCTAAAGCTTTTTTAATGTCTTCCTCTGGGAAAGGATATAATCTTTCCACAGCAATAAGTTGTATATTTTCATTAGGTTCTTTTGCTAATGTTTCTTTTAAATCAATAAACATTTTTCCAGAAGCTAAAATGACTTTTGTTACTTTAGCTTTTTGAGCATCTTCAACAATAATTGGTTTGAAACTGCCAGTTGTAAATTCACTAATTGGCTTAGCCACTGTTTTATTTCTTAACAAACTCTTAGGTGACATCACAATTAATGGTCTCATCGCTTCAGTATTTAAACTTTTAGCTTGTGCACGTAATAAATGGAAGTAGTTACTAGAACTTGATAGATTGACCACTGTACTATTATTTTCAGCCGCCAGTTGTAAGAATCTTTCTAAACGTGCTGATGAATGTTCAGGACCTTGACCTTCAAAAGCGTGTGGTAAGAATAAAGTTAGACCACTACGCTCGCCCCATTTGGCTCTGGCAGATGACATAAAATTATCAAAAATCATTTGTGCCATATTTGAAAAATCTCCATATTGGGCTTCCCAAATATTCATACTATTTTTATTTTCAACATTATATCCATATTCAAAGCCTACGACTGCAGCTTCTGATAATGGACTGTTATGCACTTCAAATGTTGCTTTTTGATTTGGTACATGGTGAAGCGGTGTATACGTATTGCCATTGTCTTCATCATGTAGTACAGCATGTCTGTGACTGAATGTGCCACGTTCACTATCTTGACCTGTCAAACGAATTGATATGCCATCTTGAACAATTGTTGCAAAAGCTAATTGTTCTGCTTGAGCCCAATCAACTAGGCCATTTTCATTTTCAAAAGGTTCTCTACGTTTTTCTAATACTTTATTTAATTTTCTAAATACCTGGAAATCTTCAGGATAGTTCAACATTGCATCATTAATTTCTTTCAAATGTTCAAAGCTAAACTCTTTTTTATCACTTTGTAAAGGTAACTGAAGCGATTCAGGTTTATTCATTACAGTACTATTCATTTTATCTGATTTATCAATTTTATCTTGAGCAGTACGCATTTCTTTTTGTACAGAATCAATGATTTCAGACATTTGTTCTTTCGTTAAAATACCTTCATCTACAAGTTTATTTCCATAAATCACTTCAACTGAATCATGCTGTCTAATATTGTGATATAACGTTGGATTTGTAATAGATGGTTCATCCATCTCGTTATGTCCATATCGACGATAACCTACTAAATCAATGACAAAGTCTTTATGGAATTCTTTTCTAAATTCCATAGCAATATCAATTGCTTCAATTGTCGCTTCTACATCATCTGCATTCACATGAAGAATAGGTACATCGTACCCCTTAGCGATATCTGATGAATACGTTGTAGAACGACCATCAATAGGTTCAGTTGTAAAACCAATTCGGTTATTTGTAATTATATGTAGTGCTCCGCCAGTTGAATAACCATTTAAATTACTTAAATTCATTGTTTCAAAATTGATACCTTGACCAGGATATGCAGCATCTCCATGAATAATAATTGGCATACCGTGATGGAAATCTGTAGTTGGTCCACCCGCATGATGTGTATCATCTTGAGCAGCACGTGTTTTTCCTATAACTACAGGTGCTACAATTTCTAGGTGACTTGGATTGTTTGCTAAAGAAATACATTGTTCAATACCATATGAAGAAGTAGTTTTAACGCCACCTAAGTGATATTTAACGTCTCCTGTCCAACCAGCAGTAAGTTTTAAACTGCCATCTTCAGGTAAGAATTTCATTGGATCCGTGTGCATAAATTCTGAGATCATCATTTCATAAGGTTTTTCTAATACATGTGTTAAAACATTGAGACGTCCCCTATGTGCCATTCCAATTTGAATATTCTGAATGTCCTCTTGAGCAGCACGCTTCAATGTATGTTGTAACATTGGCACTAATGTATCTACACCTTCAATTGAGAAACGTTTTGCTCCAACAAAATTCTTATGTAGATATTTTTCAAAACCTTCAACATGAGCAAGTGTTTTAAATAAGTTAATTTTTTCATCACTATTAATGGTAGCTTTATAAGGTGTTTCAATACGACGTTTTAACCAAGTACGTTCTTTATTATTGTTAATATGATTGTACTCAAACGCAATAGAGCCTTTATAACGCTTTTCCATACGCTTTAACGCTTCATAAGCATTATCGTATATATCACTAAAGTGATCTGATACGATACCAGATGAAATATTTTTTAATGTCTCTTTATTTAAATTAAAATCTTCAATTTCTAATTTTGGGATATGCGTTCTTTTAGGCGCATTTACAGGATAAATATCAGCCTTTAGATGACCATATTGTCTAATATTATCAATTAATCGCATGACACGTTTGATTGTGCTATCATCTGCTGAAGTACCACTCCCATCTGTGGTAAACTTAGCTTTAACTTGTGCTTCGCCATTTTTTATTGTACTAAAAAGCACTTGTAAATCATCTGAGACAGAAGTTGGGTCTTGAAGATAATCATCATATAAATCGAGCATAAGACCCAAATTTGCCCCAAAATTTACTGGAGCTTCTGTAACATCCCTTTTATCCTTTGCCATATTATACCCTCCACAAAATAGTTAAACCGCTTACAAAACCATCATAGCACTATTTTAACTATTGATAAAGACTATTGACTGAATATTATGTAAAAAGAAAAAATTCAATAAAGATAAACTTTTTTAATTTTATATTAATAAAAAAACACAGATGATAATCATCTGTGTTTTTATTTAAAATTGATTTTGAATGTTGTGAATTTATTAAGTTCACTATCTACAGAAATGTAACCTCCATATTGACTCACAATCTTTTCGGCAATTGAAAGCCCTAAGCCATTACCACCTTGGCTTCTTGCTCTAGATTTATCTACTCTATAGAAACGATCGAAAATAAATTCTTGATCTTCTTTTGGTATGCCTAAGCCATGATCGGTAATTTCAATACTTATTTGTTTATTACGCAATTGTGTTTTAATACATATATGCTTTCTCTCTTTATCATATTTCATAGCATTGTCTATAAAAATTAAGATTAATTGTTCAAATTGATGACGATTAATTTGTAAAACTAAAGGTTTTTGTTCTAATTCAATCTCAAATAGATAATCTGGATGCAATTGTTGAAGTGCCTTAATTCGTGATTGAATTTCTTCATTGATATCAACGTCCTCTTTTTCTAAGGATTGCATATTTACTTTATCTTTGGTTAATAATAATAATTCTTCTACTAGCTTTGTAATTCGATTCATTTCTTCTAGTGAAATATTTAAAGACTCTTCTAAAATAGCAGGATCTTTCTTACCCCAGCGTTTAATTAAATTTAAATGGCCTTGAATGATTTGAAGTGGTGTTCTTAACTCATGAGAAGCATCTTCAACAAATTGTCTTTGTTGATTAAAAGAGGCTTCAATTTGATACATCATTTCGTTGAAAGTTTCTATTAAATTGTCTGTTTCTTCATAACTTGTATCAAGTTCTAATTGATTTTGAAAACCATCGCGTCGTATTTGATTCATTTTATTAGACATTGTTACTAGCGGTTTTGTAATATTTTTAGAAATGAAATAGCTAATACATGCAGTAATCACTGTAGCAAGTAGACCAAAAACAACAGCAATAATATAAAGTGATTTTACTAAGTTGTTATAATGCTCAAGAGAATGAATGAGTACGCTATAACCTTTAAAGTTTGGACTATGAAGTGGTTCAGTAATAACTAAATACTCTTTTCCATTATTTCGCATTACTTGAATTCGATCGGTCTTTTGTAAATTATTATTAGGTATAAACTGAATCGTACTTTCATTAGATGATTTCATTATTCTTTGACCTGTATGATTGTAAATAATGACTTCTTCATAATTTTCTAATGAAGCACTTAAATCTAATATCGATATATTATTAATCGGACGCGTTTGAATTAAATTGACAATATCACTTAAACTATGTTCTGCTTCATCCACTTCTCCTTCTCTTAAAGTATCTTTTAAGAAGAATATAATAATAAGACAAAATAAAATAATTGTCGTAAACATAATCAATGTAGTGATAGTCATCCATTTATATTGTAATGTATGATTTTTCATTATCGAATCACGTATCCTACACCACGAACAGTTTCAATGACTTTTTCTTTATTGAAAGGTTTCAATTTATTTCTTAAATATCTGATGTATACATCAACCACATTCGTTTCTACTTCACTATTATATCCCCATACATGATTTAAAATTTGTTCACGTTGTAGTACGTGATTGCGATTCGTTGCTAATAGATACAATAAATCATATTCAGTTTTAGTAAAATCTAATTGCTTACCATCAACAGTTACTTTAAATGCATCAATATCTATTCTGATACCATTAATATCGATAATATCCTTATGAGGCTGACGACGTAATACAGCACGAATTCTTGCAAAAAGCTCCTCAATTTCAAAGGGCTTTACTATATAGTCATCTGCACCATAATCTAATCCAGTCACTTTATCGTAAGTATCACTTTTAGCAGTGATGATAATAATTGGTGTTGATTGCACTTGGCGTACACGTCTACAAATTTCTAGGCCATTTATATTTGGTAACATTAAATCTAAAATAATCAAATCAAAATCGTTATTTAATGCTTTTTCTAAACCAGGTTCCCCATCATATTCGATGTCCACCTTATAACCCTCATGTGTTAATTCTAATTCAAGAAATCTGGCTAAATTTTGTTCATCTTCGACGATTAAAATATTAGTCATTTTTTCAGACACCTCTTTTTTAATAAACGTATGACTTCTCATAACATAACCAATATTCTATCACAAAAATTATTTGTTAATAGAATGAATAAAATAAAAGTAAGATTTTAATTGACAATCGTTATCAATAAGTTATAATATTAATTGAAAATGATTATCAATTAAATCTAAGTTTCCCCCATAATTTAAAATACTTAGAATTATAATCATTTTCAAGCCATTCCCCCCTTAATTTATATGTCCGTAAATACTAATAAACGTTCGTTTTAAAACGAGACGTAAATAATAAATAAGTGCGCCAAATAAGGCGCACTTATTTATTATTTATAAGGTTGTAGGCTCATGTAATCCTTTTAATACTAAAGTTGAAAGAACGATACAGAAAGCACCTCCAATGATTCCTGCAATAATATCAGTTGGATAATGCACGCCTAAATAAACTCTTGAAATAGAAATGAGTAAAATAAGTGCCGCACATAGTCCAATAATGACGCCTTTTGTACTTCCTGATGCTCTACGCTGAGCAATATACATTGCACTTCCAAAAAATGAAGTCGAACCCATTGCATGTCCACTAGGAAAACTAAATCCAGAAATATCAATTAAACGTAGTAATGTTGGACGTTCACGATCAAAAATATTTTTTAGTAAGGGATTTAATATACTTGATAGTGACATTGTGATAACAAAAAATAAAGCTTCAATTTTGTAACGTTTAAGCATTAAATAAGCAACAAGCATTAATGACAAACAAACCATTGTCCATACTTCTCCAATTTTTGTTGCACCTAATAAAATAGATGTAGTAATAAAACTCTCCGATGCATAAATAAATTCATATACTTCATTATCAATCCATTTGCCTAAACGTGATTCATGGAAAAATGCAATGATGCCAAAAATTAATGTAAAAACAATGAGCAATGTAATGCGTTTCGTTCTATTCATCAATTGGTCCTCCTATATTAAAGCGCGTCGTTCAAGATTTTATTAAATAAGTCTTCTTTAGTATAACTTTCTTTATAAGATTCCATTTGATGAGTAATATCAGTACGGTGAGATTCAATTTGTTTTAATTGTTCGAGTAATTTGAATTGTGTAAGTTGATCTTCTGGAATCATTTTTCCATATCCTTTGGATTCAAAATATTTAGCATTGTCAATTTGATCCCCTCTAGATTGATCAAGCCCTAGTGGTATGAGCAACATTGGGATTCTTAAAGTCAAGAATTCATAGATAGCATTAGAACCTGCACGACTTACGACTGTGTCTGTAATAGATAATAAATGCGTTAATTCTTCTTTAACAAATTCATATTGAATATATCCTTTTTGTTTATAAGACTCATCTACTAATCCATGCCCTGTTAAATGAATGATTTGATAATCATGTAGTAAAGCTTCAAGATTTTCTCTAATAATATCATTTAATTTTTTACTACCTAGGCTACCACCCATAACAAGTAATACTTTTTTATCTGAATCAAACCCTGTTATTTCATAACCTTTTTGTTGATTACCTTCTTTTAAATCTTCTCTAATGGTTGCCCCTACAAAATCAGCTTTATCTTTAGGTAGATATTTAAGTGTATCTTCAAATGTTGTATATATTTTTTTTGAAAATTTTAAAGATATTTTGTTTGCTAAACCAGGAGTTAAATCTGATTCATGAATAATAGTAGGAATATTCAATGAACGTGCTGCTATAACAACAGGAACAGAAACAAATCCCCCCTTAGAAAATAATAAATCAGGCTTTTCTTTTTTTAGAACGCGACGGGCATCTAAGATACCTTTTAATACTTTAAAAACATCTTTTGCATTTTCAAATGATAAATAACGACGTAATTTACCACTTGAAATTGGGTAATATTTAATATTCGAAAGTTGTGATTCAATCATTTCTCGTTCAATTCCGTTTTTAGAACCAATATAAAAAACTTGATGTCCTTTTTCTAATGCAGTTGGAATTAAACTTAAGTTCACAGACACATGGCCTACTGTGCCGCCTCCGGTAAACGCAATTTTAGACATGATTATTAACCTCTATTCTTATATGTTTTTATAATATGCATAGAATGGTGCGCCTCTATCGAATGGATGATAGTCAATTTCTGTTTCTCCTACTTTTTGGAAACCAAATTTCTCGAATAAACCTTGAGCGGGTTTATTTAATGCAAAAGTATCTGTCAGAATCACATGGATATGATGTTCTTCTGCTAATTTAACTGCAAAATCAAATAATTGAGTTGCTGCACCTTTATAATCTTTAGAACCAGCTAATCTATGAATAACATAAGCGTTATTTCTATCAACTGGCCATTCTAAATCATCATACCACTCTGATTGTTGTTGGTCGACAACAATAAATCCATAAATAGTGTTATTTTCTTCTAAAACATATAACGTCTCTGTATCAATATCTTCCTTAAAATGTTCAGTAGCTGGGTATTTATCGTCCCACTGATTATTCCCAAATGATTTCATTAAATCTTTTGCTTCTGACACTAATGTTTCGATTTGATTAATATCTTCATGTTTACCTAGTCTAATCATATAATAGTTATTCCTTTCTATTTTATTAATTTTAATAATTTGTCTAAGACTGTGTCTTCTTTATTTGATTTTTCAACTAATAATTGAGTGAATTTTTCATTTGTTTTGGTGTCAAATTTTCCCGTTTCAGATAGTTGATTATCTGATTGGAATAGTTTAATAGCATTAGCTAATTGATTATCAAATTGGTTTGATTCATCTCCGTTATAATAACCTAAAGCATCTAAACCAATTTTTATCGATTTAACGTTTTTATTATTATCGCCAACAGAATATGTTTTATCAGACGGAATAACACTTAATGATTGATACTTAGGAGAATCAATTGTAACATCTGGTCTAATACCTTTTCCATGAATATAATGATCATCAGGTGTTAACCATTTCATTTGTGTATATTTTAATAATGACCCATCTTTAAGTTCTCGTGTGGTTTGAACGATTCCTTTACCAAATGTTTTTGAACCATACACTTTAGCTTTATGGTGATCTTTCATTGCCCCTGTAAAGACCTCTGACGCACTTGCGGAACCTTCATTTACTAAAATACTCACTTTCATATCTTTAACATCTTTTAAAGCATCATTTGAAGTTTTAATTGCTTCTTTATCATTGCCTTTTTCAAGTTGAACAACAGTTTGACCTTTATCAATAAAAATATTAGCCATTTTAACTGCTTCATCTAATAATCCCCCTGGATTATTACGCAAGTCTAAGATGATATTTCGAACACCAGCATCATGAGCTTTTATAATTGCAGATTTTAATTCACCCGCAGTATTTTGTTGGAATTTAGTAATCGTAAATACAGCTATGTTACCTTTTTTCTTATACTCCACACTTTTGACATGAATTTTACCACGTTTAATATTAATATCTTTTTCTTCAGAACCGCGTTTAATAGTTAACCTAACATTTGTGCCTTCTTTACCTCTTACCGCTTTAACAACTTGATCTAAAGGTTTACCTACTACAGACTTACCATTAACTTTTGTGACAACATCTTTAGGTTGAAGGCCAGCTTTTTCAGCAGGAGAATCTTTCATAGGACTTGTAATCATAATATCTTTATTTTTCTTTTGCATTTCTGCACCAATACCTACAAAATCTCCAGATACATCTTCATTAAAGCTCTTTGTTTCAGACTTTGTCATGTATTCAGAATATGGGTCTTTTAATTCTTTTACCATACCATTAATTGCAGCTTCAGAAAGTTTACTTGAGTTTTGTTTTTTGTAATAGTCTGTATCTAACGTTTTATATGCAAATTCTATTTTTTTCATTTCTTGACGCTCTTCTTTAGTTAAACCACTTAACTTATGACTGATTCCTATCGTTGCAAATACAGCTATAATTGTTGTAATGATAATAACACTTAATAAAATTAAGATAAACTGCCATATTTTCAAATGCATCTTTTTTTTAGGAGATGCATGTCTTTTTTTATCTGATTGTCCGTCATGGTGCTCCTCAGAATGATTATTCATAAAATCACTTCCTCTAATTACATCTTGTCTCTTATCATTTTATATAAAGACATACCTAGTATGTCTTTATTTTTAAGCAAACGCAAATTATAAGAAATTGTATTCTTAATTAGATAAAAATAAAAAGAGTGGCATATAAATCTAAAATTAAGATTTTATAACACCACTCCATATCATATTTAGACATAAAATGAATTTAAATTAGAATTTTAACCATTCTGTATATTCTTCATATAAATCATCAAATACGGACATAGGTAACGTAATGTCACTTTGCATTTCGATATAGTCTGATAATACGTTGAAGTCACTTTCATGTTTTGGAAACGATAAGTCATTGAAAATGTCTTCGGCTAATTCACCTTTATCATCTTTACGTCCTCTAGCCGTTAAGGCAAATTGATAAAATGAATGATCTTTCATTAGCTCATTGTCACATCGACAACTTTAGTTTCGCCTTTAATAACAGCTTTAACATCATCGAGTGAAATAGATTCTGTTTGATCAGAATTTGTAATAATAATAGGTGAAATAACTGATTTGGCATTATTTCTAATAAATTCTAAATCGAATTTGAGTAAAGGGTCGCCTACTTGTACTGTGTCACCACTGCTAACCAGTACATTAAATCCTTCTCCGTCTAACTGAACAGTATCTAATCCAATGTGTACTAAAATTTCAAGACCATTTTTAGTTTTTAAACCAATTGCATGTTTTGTTGGAAAAACATTATCAACTTTTCCAGCAACTGGGGAAACTACCTCACCTTCAGTAGGATTAATACCGAAACCTTCACCCATCATTTTTTGGGCAAATACAGGATCTGGTATATCTTCAATTTTGACATATTCACCTGTTAATGGTGCATATAGTTGAGTTTCCTTATTGACTTCTTTATCTTTACCAAATAATTTTTTAAACATTATTCATCGCTCCTATTTATTAAAATGTTGTATCAAATCGCCATATCCTAATTCTTCTAATTTTTCGTATGGAATAAATTGAATAGCTGCAGAATTAATACAATAACGCAATCCGCCACTTTCTTTTGGGCCATCATTGAATACGTGACCTAAATGACTGTTAGCATCTTCTGATCTAACTTCAGTTCGAATCATACCAAATGATTTATCTACGAGTTCAACAATTTCATCATCGTCTAATGCTTTTGAGAAACTTGGCCAACCACAATCAGATTCAAATTTCTCTTCAGAAGTAAATAAAGGCTTACCAGAAATTTTATCTACGTATATTCCTTTGTCAAAATGATTCCAATATTCATTTTGAAAAGGAGGTTCTGTACCATTTTCTTGAGTAACGAGATACTCCATATCATTTAATTCGCTTTTATCTTTTTTAATCATTTTGAGACCCCCAATGTGATTCTATAAATGCTTTTCTACCAGAACCGCGTTGATATTGCTCATAATGCATAGGATTTTTTTTATAATAGTCTTGATGGTAATCTTCCGCTGGATAAAAGTTTTTGTAAGGAAGAACTGGTGTGATGATTGGTTTTTTAAAAATACCTTCTTCATTTAGTTGTTGGATTTTTAATTCAGCAGCTTTTTTTTGTTGTTCATCGTGATAAAATATTGCTGGTTCATAGCTTTCGCCTCTATCAAAAAATTGCCCTTTATTATCTGTCGGGTCAAATAGTTTAAAGTAAACATCCAAAATATTTTCAAATGACGTAATATCTGGATTATAAGTAATTTGAACTGCTTCTCTATGACCAGTTTGATTTGAACATACTTGTTCATACGTTGGATTTTCTATATTTCCGCCACTATAACCTGATACGACATCTTCAATACCTGGGTAAGATGTAAAGGGTTTAACCATACACCAGAAACATCCTCCTGCTAAAGTTGCATATGCCATTATATTACCTCCTCTATCTTTCTTTAAATTTACGATATAATGATATGAAATTAAAGTAATTAACTCAGAGGTCAATAACTTAAGTCACCTATTATTATCTATTATCCTCTAACTACGACAAGACCGATAGCGCCTTGACCAGTGTGTGTAGAAATGACTGGTGTCGTTACATTAACATCATAATTTTGTTGTCTAAATGCTTCATTAAATTGATGTTTTACTTTTTCAACGAATTCAATCGTATTTGCATGTGCAATACCAATCGATTGAATAGTATGATTTTCAATGAATTTAGCAATTTCTTTTTTTAGATATTGAATACTAGAGTTTTGTGTACGAGAATTATGTACGATTTCTAAATATCCCTCTCTAAGTGTTCCTATCGGTTTTATTTTCATAATATTTCCGATTAAACCTTTTGTTTTACTGATGCGTCCACCTTTAATTAATTGATTGAGTTGGCCAATAACAACAAATAGTTTAATATTTTTCTGCAATTCTGAAATATGTTTAATAATTTCTGCACTTGAAAGATTAGTGTTTACAAGTTCTACTAAACGTTGAATTTGGTATGCTAATCCAAAAGAAATTGATTTTGAATCAATCACATTTACTTTTGCTTCAATCATATTGCTCGCTTGTAAAGCAGTCTGATATGTTCCACTTAATCCTGAAGACATATGAATGCTAAAGATTTCTACATCGTCATTGTCTTTATCAAGTTGTTCATATAATTCAATAAATTTACCAATTGATGGCTGACTCGTTTTAACGTCAGCGTCTTCTTCAATACGTTTAATGTACTCCTCGGATGAGATATCTACTTGATCTACAAATGATTCTTTATCAATGGTTAAATTTAATGGAACAACATGGATGTTATGTTGATTTAAATATTCAGCTGATAAATCTGAGGTAGAGTCTGTAACGATTACTTGTTTAGTCATAATTTCTCCTGTTAATTTATTTTATTTTCGTACTAAATGTAAAAAGGTATGTGGAATAGTATTTTTTCCATCAAGTTGACCCTCTTCAGAAGATACAACCGTCCAATCTTCAAATGTATAGGGAGGGAAAAATGTATCACCTTGATGTTTTCCATCTACTACAGTGATATACATATCGTCAACTTTATCAATCATTACTTCAAATAATGTTTGGCCACCGAAAATAAATACATGACCCTCTAAGTTGTAGATATCATCAATTGTGTGAATCACTTCAACGCCATCAGGTTTAAAATTGTTATCACGAGTTAAAACTACATTTTTTCTATTTGGTAATGGTTTGCCAATGGACTCAAATGTTTTTCTACCCATTACAAGTGTATGGCCAGTTGAGAGTTGTTTTACATGTTTTAAATCATTTGGAATATGCCATGGTAGAGCATTTTTATAACCAATGACACGTTGTTGATCATGTGCCACTAAAATTGATAAGGTCATTTATCATATCCCCTTTTAGTTTATTTTTAATTAAAGATAGATTATACAGCAATGGGCGCTTTAATTGCTGGATGAGATTGATAGTCTACCAGTTCTAAATCTTCATAATTAATATCAAAGATTGAGTGTTCAGAATTTATTTTTAATGTAGGAGGTGCAAAACCTTCTCTAGAAAGTTGAGTCTTAATTGCCTCTATGTGATTAGAATAAATATGTGCATCTCCAAAAGTATGAATGAATTCTCCAACTTCTAAGTTACATTCTTTAGCAATTAAATGCGTAAGTAATGCATAACTTGCAATATTAAAAGGCACACCTAGGAAAATATCTGCACTACGTTGATAAAGTTGACAACTTAATTTGCCATCTTGTACGTAGAACTGAAACATTGTATGACATGGTGGTAATGCCATAGTATCAATTTCAGTGGGATTCCATGCTGAAACTATGTGTCTTCTCGAATTAGGGTTTGTCTTAATTTGCTGAATAACTGTTTTAAGCTGATCGAAATGATTACCATATTGATCTACCCAATCACGCCATTGCTTTCCATAGACATTTCCTAAATCACCATATTTTTTAGCAAAAGTATCATCATTCAACACTTTCTCTTTAAATTTTTTCATTTCCTGTTGATACATTTTATTGAAATTTTCATCTTCTTGAGAACGATGTCCAAAATTTGTCATATCTGGCCCATGATAATCTTCAGATTGAATATATTTTTCAAAAGCCCATTCATTCCAAATATTGTTATTATATTTTAATAAATACTGAATATTAGTATCTCCTTTTATAAACCACAATAACTCAGTAGCAATAAGTTTGAAAGATATCTTTTTTGTAGTGAGTAAAGGGAATCCCTTCGTTAAATCGAAGCGGATTTGATGTCCAAATTTAGAAATGGTACCTGTATGTGTTCTATCATCACGTTGATTACCAATTTCTAAAATGTCATTACATAAATCGTGATACGCCGAATCAAAAGGATTGAGCATATGTACATCTCTCCTAAATTTTATATTAATTATCATTATACTAGAAAATAGAAAGATATTGAATGAATTATATTATTGAGTATATATTATTTCAAAACATTTTTATATTTAAAAATCTCCAACAATAAATTATCAAACTGAGATAATTTATTATTGGAGATGCATATTAAGATAGATTAAATTAATCTAATCATATTAACAATTTTCGTCGAAAGCATCTTTAATATCCATACAAATATCTTGAATATCTCTACCTTCAATATGTTCACGCGGAATAAAATGCTTTAATTCTGTACCTTTAAATAAAGCATACGAAGGGCTTGAAGGTACTTGTTGGATATAATCGCGCATTGTTTGCGTTGCTTCTTTATCTTGTCCAGCGAATACTGTGACTTTATGTGTTGGCTTTTTATCATTTTGATCAGCAACTGCTACAGCAGCAGGTCTCGCTAAACCAGCAGCACAACCACATGTAGAATTAATAACAACAAATGTTGTTTCGTCATCTTTAACATTGTTCATATAGTTTGATACATCTTCACTTGATTCTAAACTTGTAAAACCATTATCAGTTAATTCAGAACGCATTTGTTGTGCTAGTTCATGCATATATTGTTCATACGGATTCATATAAAAAACTCCTTTAATGTTTATTACGATTAGCAATTTGTTTCCATACGGAACCTAATGCTTCATCGCCATTTTCAATTCTAGAAATTGCCATTTTCACTTGAAGTTTTACTTCGTAAGCATTGTCGTTTGCATGCGCTCTTAGAGATGCTAGTTGCGCTTCGCCACCTTCTTCAAATAAAAACATTGCAGCTCTCCAACGAACAATTTTTTGTGGATCATCAAGTGCTTTTTCCATTTCTGGCAAAGCTTCTTTATAACCTAAATCACTGATACAGTCTCCAGCTGTACGTCGAATAGCTGGATGCTGATCATTTAATCCTTTATACAAATATGGCAATATTTCTTTACTTTCAATCATACCAAATAAAACAATCGCTTGACGTCTTAATGGTAACTTATTTTCATTTAGGGCTTGCTCTAAGAGTGGAATATCCTCAAGTGTTGGTGTTGGAAATTCTGTTAACATTCTGAGGCGTACTTTCCAGTCTGATTCATTCAAGTACTCCTCGTATGAAACATGTTGATAAAAATGAGATGTACTTTTCGTTTGTGTAGATAAAGCTTGAACGACTAATTGTTCCAATCGACTTTTTGGATATAATGCAATGATTTCTTCATAAACTTCTCCCATAACTAGAGAAAGTTCTCCATAACGTAAACCAAGCTCTTTCCATTTTCTAAGAAAAATAACATTATCATCATCTTCTTGTGCTTTAAGCATACTATTAACAAAGATATCAGGTAGTTGTTTACGTACTTCTTCATGAGCATTTGTTAATTTAATTTGATATGGGATATTTTTAAAAGTGAGTATCTCTGCTTTCACTTCTCCATAGTGTTCATCAAACTGAGATGATTGACTGATAGTTTCCTCTTTTTGAAGTGACGCAGTAATTTGAGGTAATACCTCTTCCCAATGTGCTTTCGGATACTTATCAATAGCTAAAAAGTCAATTACATGAAATATAGATTTAACATCTTTAATTTGTAATAAGTCATTAATAAAATCAGGTTGAGATGTTTTGACTTCTGTATATGTGTTCGACTGATTATCAGCACGCTTTTCACTTAAAACGATTTTCATTGTATTTGGGCTTGGTGTTGGTTCAATTTTTAATATTTCCACTACTGTTCCTCCTAAAATTAAAATGTGTCTTCAATTTTAGGTACAAGATCATCCCAATTGGCATATTCCTCTTTATCTACTGAAATAAAATCCATGACATAAAAAACTGACTTTACTCCTTCGATATCAAATAATCGATTAATAAAATCAGGTTGACCATCTTGAGCAGATGTATACGTATTTGATTGATTATCTTTACGTTTTTCACTTAAATTAATTTTAATCGTATTATAATTTGGTGTGTCTTCAATTGACTTTATATGCATAAAATCCCCTCCTATTGAAGTTCATTGCCTAATTGCTTAATTTGCTTACCTATTGAACATTCAGAAATACAAAAATGATGTGCTTGTGTTTTTCCTTCTGTTTTTCTAATGTGTGTTTTCAGTAAACATTTATCACAATAAGTATTCATTAATTCATCAATTTTTTCTATTGCATTTTGTTCGGAATGTGTAAGTATAACTTTCACTCCTTATACTTAATTTTATAAATATGGAGTTATTATAACTTATATGATGATCATTTTAAAATAATCGATTTTATTTTTTATTATTTATAATATGAATTGATTAATGAGTATTGAATTTGAATTACTTTTACTATAAAATATTAAAGTTGCTTAGCGGTTTCTAAACACCCGCATTATCAAAATTTAGGAGGATAAATGATGTATAATGAATTTTTTGGCATTGCTACTTTTTTTGTAACATTTATTGTAATGGTTTTAATGTATCATTGTTTTGGTAAACAAGGTCTTATCGCTTGGGTAGCTATCGGTACAATTATTGCTAATATCCAAGTCATCAAAACGGTTGATATTTTTGGTATCTCAGCAACTTTAGGTAATGTAATGTTTGCCTCTATCTACCTAGCTACAGATATTTTAAATGATATTTATGGACGAAAAGTTGCTAAACGTGCTGTATGGTTAGGCTTCTCATCAACTCTTGTTATGATAATTGTAATGCAAATGTCATTACATTTTATACCCGCACCAGAAGATATATCTCAAAAAGCATTATCTACGATTTTTGATTTAGTGCCGAGAATTGCTTTAGGTTCAATTATTGCTTATATTATAGGGCAACATGTAGATGTGTTCATCTTTTCAATGATAAAAAAAGTTTTCCAATCAGATAAAACATTTATTATTAGAGCTTATGGAAGTACGGTATTAAGTTCAATTATTGATACTGCATTATTTGTAACTATCGCATTTATCGGTACATTGCCTGCAAGTGTTGTATTTGAAATCTTTATTACTACGTATGTTTTAAAATTAGTCTCAACGATTTTCAATGTTCCATTTGGTTATATTGCGAAGTCTTTCTATCGAAAAGGAAAAATTCAAAAATTAGACGAAGGTTATTAAAACAATCATACATGCATATTGTTTAGGTTTACTAAGCAATATGCTATTTTTAAATAGACAAATAGTGTTTAATTAATGCTTAAACTAGAGGTGTTTTTAATGGCTAAAATATTTTTTGATGCTGCGACGAGTGGCAATCCGGGACGTAGTACGTGTGGGATAGTAATTAAAGAAAATGATATTAAATATACGTATACACATGATTTAGGAGAATTGGACAACCATAGTGCTGAATGGTCTGCATTCATTCATGCATTAGAACATGCTCGTGAATTAAATGTTTCAAATGCTTTATTGCATACAGATTCTAAATTGATAGAAGATAGCGTGAATCAAGGTTATGTAAAAAATGCGCGTTTCAAACCATTTTTTGAAAATATGGAGATTTTAGAAGCAAGTTTTGATTTGCTATTTGTAAAATGGGTTCCAAGAGATAAAAATAAAGAAGCAAATCAATTAGCACAACAAGCTCTATACAAATTAATTAAGAATAAATAATAAGGTGACATGAAAAAACTCTTCAAGTGTTTTAATCATTGAAGAGTTTTTTATTAATTTATGTGTGCTTTTCCCTTTTACTTTTAATTAATAATGAGAATCCAAACAAAGGGTGATTAACACATGTATTGAGTAAGACTTTTTTAAGTACAATGTCAGCAGTCGAATTTTTAATGTGTGTATAACTTTGATTAATATTTAAAGTTTGGTTATGGTCTTTTTCATATTTTAATATTGTTAAATTTGCTTTCTTAGATGATGGTAATGAACTATTTGGAGTTAGTAAAGCGTCATCAGAAATTTTTGCAATTAAAGTTCCTTCTATTAAAGGGTTATTTGAACTAATTGTAATATGTTCATTATTATCACTCATATCAAAACCTAAAAGAGTGTTATTTTTATCAAACAATTCTACCTTAGTGTTAGGAGTTATTGTAATTTCTATTGGCATAAGCGTGTCCACTTTATCAATTAAATCGGTTTAGTTAGTGGTGTCGTATCCGTTGCTCTTCTAGGATCAGAGACTGATGAGTTACCACTATCATTGTAACATTTCCTTCTGATATGAGTCTCATTGATACTATATATATAATACTTTTATCATTTGTTCTTGCACGATCTAAAGGTAAGTTATCTTTATCTCTTAATTCAACATTCGTAAGTAGATCAATTATATTTGATGAAGTTACAATTTCAATGGATTGTTTAGTATTTGCTAATCTAGAAATTTTACTTATAAATCAAAGTAGGTTTGATTAGTGATTCATTTGAAATAGAAGCGATATTATCTATATATTTAAAGACAGTAGTAATTGGAATAAACTTACCATTGTATTTGTTATGAACACCTTAATTTTGTCTTGTGTCAATATTAGATTAATCCATTACGAGTTTGTTCTGTTTGATGAATTAAAATATGTTGGTTCTCTAAGAAAACTTGTATTTCACTAATTTTTATATTATTAGGTTCGATTTGTTTCGTACTCTTCAATAATTCTGATATTTCATTAAGTATATTTTTATGTTGAGCGATTAAAGTAGATTTGTGATTTCGAGTAGTAATATTACTAGAAGTTTAATTAAACATTACATTAGATATTGGTTTATTATTGCTATCAACATGACTAGAGCTAGTATTAAAATTTTTATTCTTTTGTCACGAGAAATAGTATGTTTATTAGCATAAGTTGTATGAGTGCTTACTAATCAAAAGGTACAAATAGAAACGAGTGAGGGAAGAATTCTTAATTTATATTTACGAATGTTAAAACGTTGTGAATTTTAAGTTGATTCATTGGAGTAATGTCTTTCCCATTTCAATCTAATTTTCAAGACATAAATAAAAAAGAAAGCCATTCAAACATTACAAAAATCAATGTTTGAGTGGCTTTCAAGGTTTTAAAGCATAATTATCCTATTTATCATTTTCATCTTCTTTTTTTCTTCTAAATAATAATGATAGTCCGCCTAATAAAATAATCATTGAAGTTGGTAAAGAAATGTTATTATAAGATATTTTTCCTGTTTCAGGTAATGAATGTATTTTATGTGTAGCCATTGGTGTATCAGAACTGTGTTTTATTTTGCTATAGCTATTCGTATTTTTATTAATAACTATAGTATCAGAATAGTTATTTTTATCGTTTTTGAATAATGAAGTATTGTTATAATCTATATCTTTATCAATTTGTTTCGCTGGTGGCGTCGTATCAGTTGCTTTTACAGGTATTGATGTTGAACTATTAGGATGTTCGGCATCGTCCGTCGCTTTAGCTGTGACATTTCCTTCCGGAATAGGTTTGTTTGGTGTAATAGTGACATGACCAGAATCATCCGTTGTACCCGAGCCAATGATATTACCATCTTTATCTAATAGATCAACATGAGTATGTGGATCCGTTGTGACTTCAATTGGCGTTAAAGTATGAGCTTTGCCAGTTAAATCTGTATTCACTGTAGGCTTCGCCGGTGGCGTTGTATCTGTCGCTTTTTTAGGTTGAGACACCGAGCTATTAGGATGTTCGGCATCGTCCGTCGCTTTAGCTGTGACATTTCCTTCCGGAATAGGTTTGTTTGGTGTAATAGTGACATGACCAGAATCATCTGTTATACCCGAGCCAATAATATTACCATCTTTATCTAATAAATCAACATGAGTATGTGGATCCGTTGTGACTTCAATTGGCGTTAAAGTATGAGCCTTGCCAGTTAAATCAGTATTCACCGTAGGTGTTGTCGGCGAAGTGATGTCCGTCGCTCTTATAGGTGTTGATGTTGAACTATTAGGATGTTCAGCATCGTCCGTCGCTTTAGCTGTGATATTTCCTTCCGGAATAGGTTTGTTTGGTGTAATAGTGACATGACCAGAATCATCTGTTATACCCGAGCCAATAATATTACCATCTTTATCTAATAAATCAACATGAGTATGTGGATCCGTTGTAACTTCAATTGGCGTTAAAGTATGAGCCTTGCCAGTTAAATCAGTATTCACCGTAGGCTTCGCCGGTGGCGTTGTATCTGTCGCTTTTTTAGGTTGAGACACCGAGCTATTAGGATGTTCAGCATCGTCCGTCGCTTTAGCTGTGACATTTCCTTCCGGAATAGGCTTGTTTGGTGTAATAGTGACATGACCAGAATCATCTGTTGTACCTGAGCCAATGATATTACCATCTTTATCTAATAGATCAACATGAGTATGAGGATCCGTTGTGACTTCAATTGGCGTTAAAGTATGGGCTTTACCTGTTAAGTCAGTATTCACCGTAGGTGTTGTCGGCGAAGTGATGTCCGTCGCTCTTACAGGTGTTGATGTTGAACTATTAGGATGTTCAGCATCGTCCGTCGCTTTAGCTGTGACATTTCCTTCCGGAATAGGTTTGTTTGGTGTAATAGTGACATGACCAGAATCATCCGTTGTACCCGAGCCAATGATATTACCATCTTTATCTAATAGATCAACATGAGTATGAGGATCCGTTGTGACTTCAATTGGCGTTAAAGTATGGGCTTTACCTGTTAAGTCAGTTGTCACCGTTGGTGCCATAGGTGGCGTCGTATCAGTTGCTTTTACAGGATCCGATGTTGAACTGTTTGGATGTTCGGCGTTGTCTGTTGCTTTAGCTGTCACATTCCCTTCCGGAATATCTTGTGTCGGCGTAATAATAACGTGACCATTTGAAGCAGTAGTACCCGAACCAATGACACGTCCATTCTTATCTAATAAATCGACATGTGTATTCGGATCGGTAGAAACATCTACAGACGTTTTTGTAGTTGCTTTGCCAGTTAAATTTGTATTAATTCTTGGTTTCGCCGGTGGCGTTGTATCTGTCGCTTTTTTAGGTTGAGACACCGAGCTATTAGGATGTTCGGCATCGTCCGTTGCTTTAGCTGTGACATTTCCTTCTGGAATATCTTGCGTTGGTGTAATAGTGACATGCCCAGAATCATCCGTTGTCCCCGAGCCAATGACACGATTATCTTTATCTAAGATTTCAATACGTGTATGAGGCTCTGCCGTTACAGAGATAGGCGTTCTCGTTGTTGCTTTACCTGTTAAGTCAGTTGTCACCGTTGGTGCCATAGGTGGCGTCGTATCAGTTGCTTTTACAGGATCCGATGTTGAACTGTTTGGATGTTCGGCGTTGTCTGTTGCTTTAGCTGTCACATTCCCTTCCGGAATATCTTGTGTCGGCGTAATAATAACGTGACCATTTGAAGCAGTAGTACCTGAACCAATGATACGTCCATTCTTATCTAATAAATCGACATGTGTATTCGGATCAGTAGAAACATCTACAGACGTTTTTGTAGTTGCTTTGCCAGTTAAATTTGTATTAATTCTTGGTTTCGCCGGTAGCGTTGTATCTGTCGCTTTTTTAGGTTGAGACACCGAGCTATTAGGATGTTCAGCATCGTCCGTTGCTTTAGCTGTGACATTTCCTTCCGGAATAGGTTTGTTTGGTGTAATAGTGACATGACCAGAATCATCCGTTGTACCCGAGCCAATGATATTACCATCTTTATCTAATAGATCAACATGAGTATGTGGATCCGTTGTTACTTCAATTGGCGTTAAAGTATGGGCTTTACCTGTTAAGTCAGTTGTCACCGTTGGTGCCATAGGTGGCGTCGTATCAGTTGCTTTTACAGGATCCGATGTTGAACTGTTTGGATGTTCGGCGTTGTCTGTTGCTTTAGCTGTCACATTCCCTTCCGGAATATCTTGTGTCGGCGTAATAATAACGTGACCATTTGAAGCAGTAGTACCTGAACCAATGATACGTCCATTCTTATCTAATAAATCGACATGTGTATTCGGATCAGTAGAAACATCTACAGACGTTTTTGTAGTTGCTTTGCCAGTTAAGTTTGTATTAATTCTTGGTTTCGCCGGTGGCGTTGTATCTGTCGCTTTTTCAGGAGCAGATGTAGACACATTATTAGATGGATCGTATGCTTTAGCAATGATATTTCCTTCTAAAAGTGGTAGTGTCGGCGTAATAGTGACATGACCACTTGAATCTGTTGTTCCTCTACCAATCATTTTTCCTGTTTTATCAACTAATTCTACACGTGTATCCGGATCTGTTATAACTGTTATAGACGTTATTGTTGTCGCTTTACCAATTAAACTTGTATTAATAATTGGTACTGTTGGCGGAATAGTATCTGTTATAGGAACATGATCTGAATCAATTGAGTTAGGTATTTCAGCTCCATCTGTAGCTCTTGCAAATATTTTACCTAATGGTAATGGATATTTAGGGGTGATTATTGCATGACCTGTCATATCAGTAATTAATAAACCATAACTTTTACCATTTTCATCAATAATTTCAACTCGTGTCATAACGTCAGTTGAAACATCGATTGGTGTCTTTGTACCTGCTTTATTCACTAAGTTAGTATGAATCACCGGTTTAGAAGGTGGCGTTAAATCAGTAACATGTCTTGGATCAGAGGTTGCAGTATTATTCGGTTCGTTTGGATCAGAGGCTTTAGCAGTTATATTACCTTCAAATAAGATATTATCCGGTATGATATAAGCATGACCGTTAGAACCCGTTGTTCCTCGACCAATCACACTACCATGTTTATCGATTAATTCTACCACTGTGTTTGATGTGGATGTGATATCAATTCTTGGACGTGAAAATGCTTTGCCCGCAACATCAGTATTAATAATTGGTTTAATGACATGAATGAAGTTTGTTGCTTGTACTGGATTAGAAACTGAACTATTTGGGTGTTCAGCGTTATCAGTAGCTTTAGCCGTGACATTCCCTTCTGGAATTGGACGTGTTGGTGTAATTCGTACATGTCCCGTATTGTCTGTTGTTCCAGAACCAATCGTGTTATTGTTTTTATCAAGTAAGTCAACATGTGTATTCGGGTCAGTAGATACATCAATAACTGTTTGAGTACCACCTTTATGTGTCAATACAGTATTAATAACTGGTTTTGTTGGTGGTGTTGTATCTGTTGCTTTTTTAGGATCAGATGTTGATACTTTATCTTCCTCTTGAGGGTTATACGCTTTAGCCGTGACATTCCCCTCTGGGATTGGACGTGTTGGAGTGATATTAGCATGACCGTTAGAACTTGTTGTACCTTCACCAATTTTTTGATTGTTTTTATCAAAAATAGCTACTTTTGTATTTGGATCTGTGGATACATCGATAGCTGACGTTGTCGTCGCTTTACCTATTAAATTTGAATTGATTACTGGTTTAGACGGTGGACGGTTAACAATAGGTGTTAATGTAGCATCTTCAGGTAATTCCCTACCTGCAAGTACAGTGTAAGCTTCTTTAGATTGTGGTCCCTTAGTTCCAGTATTTGCATATGCCCAAGCATTTTCAATTTCTGAGTTTGTTACGCCATCGCGTAATTTAATTTCTAAATGCATATGATAGGCACGTCTGACAGCATTATAACGATTAGGTGCAATTTCAATTCCGATACCATAGTTTAGCCCAGCAAACTTTCCGCGTTGATCATTAATTGGGCGTAATAAGTCAGGATTATTTCTATTTGCATGGAAATATTCGTTGGCATCTGATGCCATACTGTTACCTGGACGAATACCAAAGCTTAAAAAGAAAGTTGTTTGACCAAAATCACGTTGATTACTATTTAACATATTAAATGGTTGAGCACTATTATCTGGATCAGCAATAAAACTACCTGGTGATTCACTTAATATACCAGGCATACCTTTTCGTTTTTCATAAGCAGTATAATAAATATTTCTGACTGTATCTGAAGCAAATAAACCATTATCTTGTAATTTCATAATTTGATATGGAAGACCTAGTACCAAACCAAGTCGTTGTTGCGACCCATCTGGAACCATATTTACGCCATCGTTGTTGAAGAATACATCATAGTACAAATATTTTGTATTTCCTTCTTGTACGATATGTCCTCTAAGAACAGTCTTTTTAGAGGTGATATCTTCTACCCCATTCACTTGTTGTCCTGTTCCAAGTGCTCTTCCATCTTTTAAGGAAGCATAGTTACGTTGATACACAATTGCGTTTGTTCCGCTATTCCATTGACTATTAATTACTGAAAAACGGAATTGTGATCCTGTTGCAATGTGTTCGCCATTACGTCGATCTCTTCGTCCTGAATGAGCTCTTGTAATAATATTAGCTAAACCATTTCGATTTTGTTCAATACGCTTGATTAGTTCTGCAAGTTGTTGCTGTGTAATGGTTGTAGATTGTGATACTGCATGACTTTCAACAACTAAATGATGTGCTTCTTCAATACGATAGTTTTTAGGCTCAAGTTGTTCAGCTTGAGGTAATAAGGTTTGAACTTCAGTTGTTAAACGATTTAGTTTTTCTAATGATTGTGCTTGTTCTGATGGTATGGCTTTTTCAAGTTTATTTGAAGAAGCTTGTGATGTAACAACGTCAGATAATGTATGCGGTTTCTTATCTGAAACGCTAGAATGATTAAGCTCATTGTTTAAAATTGTAACATCGACGTTTTTCTCAGTTTCTATTTTTTTGGGATGACCTGTAGTATTTTCATTTGCATCTGTATGATTATCTTGAGAGGATGCTCTTTTCTCAGTTTCTTTTTTATCATTAGTGTTTAGAGATGCGTCCTTTAAGACGGTCTCTTTATCTTTATTAATAATGTCAATTTCAATATTTTGTCTTTCTTCATTATTAGATTTAAGTTCTACATCGCTTTTTGATGTTGTATTAACGTTATTTTCAATTTTATAATCTGGCTGAGTATCTTCGGAATGGTTCGCATGGTTGATTGTAGCATTTGAAGATTGACTTGCATGTGCTTCATCTGTATGCGTGCCAAGAAATACTAGTGTAGCGATTAAAGTTGAAAATGTTCCGACTGCATATTTTCTAATACTGAACTTTTGCAATTTATCTCGATGGTTCATCGATATGCTTCTCTCCTCTTCTTAGTTGTATATTCTTAATGTTGATGCTGTGAGTAAGTAGTTAAATTGATGTTCAATATATCGCTCAATATCAATAAATTTGATAATTAAATTTACCATTCTTTATAAGTAATCTATTTGGATGATTTAAGCACAAAAAAATTACTCGATAAAAGTTCTATAACTCCTCTCGGGTAGTAATTTTTAATTATCGATATGAACATGAACAATCCCACACTTGTTCTGTTTAATTGTACCACGCTTTTAATTTTATGTGAATCAATTTTAAATTGAATATGATAATATTTTTATATAAATATAATTAAAATACGACTGGAACTTGTATTAAGTTACAGTCGTAAAAAGTCATCTTGGGTATATTAAAATTTTGAAGCAAGATATTTACCAGAGACATAAAGTTCGTGTTCATTACAAATTGAAAGAATATGATTCAATGAATGTGTATATTCCATTTCTTTATATAATGCAGTTGTATCGATAGGCACATCCGTATAGATTTCCGCTAATTGTTTGGATAAAATCAAATTTTCTTTATCAGTTGCAATTTTTTTCTGTTGACCAGGTGTAAGTGATTCGATATGGTCTAGTACGTTTTCAACGCTACCATAAGATTGTATTAATTTAATGGCGGTTTTTTCCCCAATACCTTTAACACCAGGATACCCATCTGCTGAATCTCCCATAAATGCTTTAATATCAATAAGTTGAAGTGGATGTAATGCATACTCTTCATTAAAACGATTAAGAGTATAATGATGATAAATATTAAAACCTTTTCTGATTAACCAGACTTCTACTTGTTCATTGATACATTGTAAAATATCTCTATCTCCAGTTACAATATGTACTTCATTATCTTTTGAATATATTTTAGCGAGTGTTCCTATGACATCGTCTGCCTCATAATTTGCAACACCGATATTCACAAAACCAAATTGTTCTGAAATGTCTTTTACGTAATCGAATTGAGGTATCAATTCTTCTGGTGGCGCAGGTCTATTTTGTTTATAAGAAGTATACATAGCATTTCTAAAGGTCGCTTGCCCCATATCCCAACATATCGCAACATGGCTTGGCTTAATATCCTTAATTGCCGTAAAGATATGTCTAACAAAACCTTGAATCCCATTGGTTGGCATACCTTTAGAATTATACATAAATTGATTGTGTAGACTTGTAGCATAAAAATGTCTAAATAAGAGTGCCATTCCATCTACAAGTAAGACACGTTGAGTCATATATTAATCCTTCTTTCTAATTTAAAAGTGGTTCCAATTGTTGATTTACTGTTTCTAATTGTTCAATGAGTGAATTATCGATACGTTTAGATAATAAGTCATTGATTTGCTCTAAAACATTATTATTTAACTGATTAAGTTCGATGTTCGCGTCGTGAGTTAAGTTAGATACATAATAATTTAATTGTTGTTTTAATACGTTTAGTGATGGTTGTAGCAGTTCTAGTGTATTTGTACAAATCATTTCTTGCAGTTCTCTTTGCGCATTTGCATTTAAAATTTTACGTTTAGACAACTGTTTAGGTAAAACTGAAAGCATCTCTTCTAAACTAATACGTAATAGTGCATCATCAGTAAACGGCGCTGTTATTTTAAAATGAGGTTGGATAAGTACATGAACTGAGTTTAATTTTTGAATTGTTGGTGCTATTTGTTGATCTAATTGAGAAGTAAAGTATGTTTTTATTCTTTCGACTAATAAAGTTTGTTCTAAATATAATCGTTGATGAACTTGATCTAAGTACATTTTCGTAGCACGTTTCTTTTCATCATTAAAATCATTATTTTGTGTCATTTGACTATTATATACTTTTTTAACCTCATCTAATAATTGAAGCTGTAATCGTTTATTTAAATGATAGATTTGTTCTTCAACCTCATTTTTAGTATGCTGCTCACTTGTATGAATAATTTGGTTAGTTAATGGTGTTTTATTTTTATAAGTTTCAAGTTGTTGTTGTCGTTCTAACATACGTGTTTGATTTGTTTTAAATTCATAGATGATTTGATTAAAGTTATCGCGCATTTGCTCGATTTGATGAATCATTTGCTTCTCTAAAATCGTTTTCGATTCAGTTTCGACAAAATGATTAATACTTTCTTTTAATTTAAGAATGCCTTCATCTTTAGTCTCCAATGCACGTTTACTTGATACACCGAATAATTCAGATGGCAGATTCACTTGAGATAGAGCATCTTTTACATACTGCTCCACTGCTATTAAATCTTCATTAGTTTCAGCTAAATCTATCGCATTAATAATCATTTTAAATATCTGTGCTTCATTTAATTGGTTAATATCTTTCATATGTTCAATAAATGCTTTGTCATTATCAGTAAATGAGTGATTAAAATAGCTCACATATAAAATTAGGTCTGAAGAAGTTAAGATGCGTTCAGTTTCATTTGTATGTCGTTGATTATTAGAATGTAACCCTAATGAATCAACGATAATTTTGTCTTTTAACCAATCCAGTGGAAGTTGTATATGAACAGTTTTAACAAATGTAGCGTATTCGTCTTCAGCACTCCATTGCTTAATTTCATTTTGTGAAATAGTATGTGTTATACCTTCTGTTAGCATATCTTGGTACATTGAAAAGTGCTTCTCTACTGATGTTATAAAAGCCAATTGATTTTTTTCTAATTGTTGTTTTAAAGACTCAATATTACTATTCATAAATTTTTCTAACGAGTTAAAAGAAACGTTTTGATATTCAAGTAATTGGTTTAATTCATTTAACAATTGCGTATTTGTTTTCAAAGTAATTTGACTATCATGACCATATGAGATTTCAGTCGTAGCTGCTGTTGTTGGATTAGGTGAGCTTACAAGATAATGATCTCCAAGTAAAGCATTAATCAAGCTACTTTTTCCTGCACTAAATGTACCAAAGACGCCTATTTTTACAATTTTATTATCTATGCGTTGCAATGTTGCTTTGATGTCTTGCTTAGTTTTATTGAATAAAGGAACAGGCTCAATGATAGCCAGAGCTTTCTGAATATCAAAGTGATGAGTTGTCGTATCCTTAGTTGATGTAATATCTTCGTCTAAATCATTTGTTGAAGATATGGTTGATTGATTAAGTTTATAATGTGTTTCTGTTCGATCAATTAATTTATCGAGTGAGTCATTTATATGAATATAATAATGTTTATAATTTTCAGTTGTTAATGACTGTTTTAAATTCTTGAACTCAAGATACTGTTCATATAAATGTGCATCATTATCTTCTATGTTAGATAATTCCGTTGCTTCAGTATGTTCAATAATGTCTTTAAATAATGAATCTGATTGTTTTTCGACAGCACGTGCAATTGCTTTTAAAACGTCATCACTAAATGTGAGCACATAGGTATTATTAATGCTTGTTTGTACTTGATATAAATTAGAAATTAAAGTAGGTTCAATTTCATAATGTTGATTTAAAATTCGTTGATTTACTTCAGAATGATGAATAAAGCGAGTTACAAAAGATAAATCTTCACGCATTGGTTGACGAATGTGTCGATTCACTTTTTCTTGTAAACGGTCTACAACAATTTGTAAACGTTTTGCTCTCTCTTCTTCCGTTTTCTTTTTTTTATTTAGAAGACCACTCACTTTGAAGTCTAAAGCCATGCTTTCAAGATAATAACGAATATCTTCTCGCATATCATGAGTCATAATATAAGCATTATCTAATATATTTTTCCGTTTTTCTTTTAAGTACGTTAATAATTGAGAAGAATGATTTAATAATTGTGCTTCTTCACTTATAGCTTGATTCTGTTGAAATTGTTTATAGGATTCTTCAAATTCGGATTCATTGATATTTAAAGCGTCAAGTATATTTTGCATATGCTCTTGAATATATGAAAGCTGAGTATGATGTATAAATTCAATGATACGTGTTACAAAATCTTCAATAGGTTCACGTAGTTTATCTTGTTCTACTAAAAACTCTGAGAATAAATGAAGTTGATTGTTTGGATGATCAAATTTACTAACATAAAATAGTTGAGCGACTTTAATATCCCAATCTTGTATAGATTGTTCTACTTTTTGTTTAAATGTATCAAAAGAAATTTCATTCTCATTATGCTTATCAATTTGATTGATAACAAAAATAATAGGTATGCCTACTTGATTCATGCGTTTCATAAATTGGAAATTGAGCGCAGACTGAACATGATTATAATCAACTATATATACAATCATATTGCTTGTATATAAAAATTGTTCAGTAGTGGATTGGTGTGTAGAAACATTTGAATCTACTCCTGGAGTGTCTTGTAATGTAAAACCAAGATTAAACTTATTTGAAGGAAACTTTATTTCAATAGATTCCACATCAATATTTAATCGGTTCATTATTTTTACATCATCATACGTTTTTAACTTAGCATATTTTTGATATTCTAAATTAGCAATAATTTCTTCTTCTTTTGAAACAGAAACTATAGCCGTATTACTCGTTGTTGGTACAGGTGAGCTAGGCAATATATCTTGTTCTAATAATAAATTGATTAATGTTGACTTACCAGCTGAAAAATGTCCAACAAATGATAAAGTATATTGATTTAAATATACTTTTTTAATCACTTGATTTATTGTATGTACTAATGCTTCGTTATTCGATTTTTCTATTTCTTTTTTTAATTTGTATAATACATCTAATTGTTCATTATTTTGCATAATGCTATCCCCTTTATTTCACTCACTCTAAAATATAAAAAAATTAAGGTTATAAAACTAAAAAGAATTATAACCTCACTTTTAGGGTGATAAAACTAAAATATCTTTAGCTATGTTTATTAAATTTTATCATAAGAAATAATAAAAACCTATATAGAATGAATTAGTTAAACCAAGCTGGTTTATCGCCATCAGTATTTGGTTTATTTACTCCAATATTTTGTCTAGAATAAAGTTCAGGTTGTTTCGCTATACGCACTGCTAAATTGGCTACACTTCTTCTAGAAACTTCTGTTCCTTTAAAGGTATCACCTTTTTGAGTAATTTCATAATCTGATTCATTTTTAAATGTTAACCAAGCAGGACGAATAATTGTATAATCTAAATCAGACGCTTCAATTAAATCAGCTGCTTTACGATATTTAGTTAATTTTTCACCAAATTGTTCTTTGTTAAATGTATTGAATTTATCTGGTAATTCGTCATAAATACCAGGAGCTGCCACAAATATTAAACGTTTAACATTCTTTTTGTTCATAGCATCTATAATGGCTTGTGCTTCTCTATCTAGTGATCCTGATAAACTTGCAAAAACAATATCTACTTGATCTAATGCTTTTTCTAAATCTTCAACATTTTTAGCATCACCTTCAAAGACAGTGATACGATTAGATGCGTAATCAGGAATACGGTGGGCATTTCTTAAAAATAAATCAACGTTAAAACTAGAATTCTCTAAGAAAATTTTAGTTGCTTCAATTGATACTTTTCCGTTAGCCCCTACAATTAAAACTGTTTGCATAACTTATTCTCCTTACTATACTGTTTAAATGTGCTGTGTTTTTAACACGCTTACTAATAACTTTACAATAGTCACTATTATAGTGCTAATAAATACATAAATTTTAAATAAATATTATCCAATTTATTAAGAAAAATTTACAAAATTAATTATTTTCAAATAAATCTTCAAGTCAAATTTATTTATCAATATTAGGCTTTTTTCCCCAGTATTGATAATACGTACATTCGATATAACCGTTAAAAAGTTTTCGACGTTTAGTTGCTTTACGATCTACTAAATACTCAAATTCTTTATTACTTGTAAGGATATATGTTGATAAATAAGGATGTTGTTTCATTAGTTTACCTACATATCGATACATTTCTTCAACTTCAGCTCTACCTCCAATACGCTCGCCGTAGGGCGGGTTACCAACTAACGCTACAGGTCCTTCTTGGTCGATAGTTAATGTATTAACATCCTTAACACTAAATTGAATAATATCACCTAGGCCTACTTCTTCAGCATTACGTTTAGCAATTTCAACCATTTCTGGATCGATATCAGACGCATACACTTGAATGTCTTTATCATAGTCAGCTTGTTGATCAGCTTCGTCACGCATGACGTCATAAATATTAGGAGGCATAATATTCCATTCCTCTGATACAAATTCTCTATTAAAACCTGGCGCAATATTTTGAGCAATTAAACATGCTTCAATAGCAATGGTTCCAGAACCACAAAATGGATCAATAAAGGGTGTATCACCCTTCCAATTTGCTAAACGTACTAAGCTAGCTGCTAATGTTTCTTTAATAGGTGCTTCACCTTGTGCAATACGATACCCTCTACGATTTAGTCCTGAACCTGACGTATCAATGGTAAGTAGGACATTATCTTTAAGAATAGCTACTTCAACAGGATATTTCGCACCACTTTCGTTTAACCATCCTTTTTCATTATAAGCTTTTTTAAGACGTTCAACGATAGCTTTTTTAGTAATGGCTTGACAGTCAGGAACGCTATGAAGTGTAGATTTTACACTACGACCTTGGACAGGAAATTGTCCTTCTTTATCGATAATTGTTTCCCAAGGTAATGCTTTTGTCTTTTCAAAAAGTTCATCGAATGTTTTAGCATTGAAGCGTCCTACTACTATTTTTAATCGGTCAGCTGTACGTAGCCATAAATTACATTTTACAATGGCATTAGCATCACCTTCAAAGAAAATGCGTCCATTTTCAACTTGAGTATTATAACCAAGTTCTTGTATTTCTTTAGCAACTACGGCTTCAAGACCCATTGGACACACGGCTAATAATTGATACATTATTTCATCTCCTTTGTCTCATATCATATTAGTATATTAACAAATATTAAAATAATTATGTATACAAAATAAAAAAAGCTCTCCATAAAAAGGGAGAGCTAAACTAGTCTGTGATATCTCTATAAGCCATGTTCTGTACCATTGTACTCATAACGTACACTAGTTGTACTGGTACTTTGGTGGTAATCATCTGTCTACAGATCTTTACTATGCGAGTAAAGATGTCTCGTTTATACGTTGAATTCCGCTAAACAAGTGCTCCTACCAAATTTGGATTGCTCACTCGAGGGGTTTACCGCGTTCCACCTTTTATATTTCTATAAAAGCTACGTCACTGTGGCACTTTCAAACTATTTTAACCATATCAATGAATGACTTAGGTTATTTCATTGCCGTCAAATTAATGCCTTGACTTATTGTTTCATCAAGCACGAACACTACAATCATCTCAGATTGTGTGAGCATGGACTTTCCTCTATATTTCTATAGCGATTACCCAAAATATCACTTTTGTGAGTATAACATAATTTTAAAATATTTAATAGAATTTTAAATAGATAAATAATTAGCTATCAAAATCAAACATAATAGCAATCAAACATGCTTCGTAACAAGCTTATATCTTTAAGATATCAATGTATTATTTGCCAAAAACAGCTTTTTCAAGATTAGAAATTCTTTTTAAAATGTCTACGTTGTTATTCGCTGATTTCGAATTGCTTGAAGCAAATGACTTATTATCAGAAGGACGTGAAGTTGCAACTCTGATTCTCAATTCTTCAACTTCTTTTTTAAGTTTATTATTTTCTTCAGATAGTCTGACTACTTCATTATTCATATCAGCCATTTTCTGATAATCAGTAATGATATCATCTAAAAAAGCATCAACTTCTTCACGACGATAACCGCGAGCCATCGTTTTTTCAAAGTCTTTTTCATAGATATCTTTTGCTGAAAGCTTTAAAGAAACATCTGCCATTAATTTCCACCTCATTCAAAACTTTGGTCTTGTTGCCATTGTAAATCGTTAATAAAGTCAGTAAGTTCATCAAATGTCACAATATCACAATTATAAGTCGTTTTTTCCATAAAATCAACTAACATCCTCTTAAAATATTTTGGACTTCCCTCTTGTTCATCATCATAAATTAATAACGTCATATCTGTATGATCTAATATAAATTGGTCTGTTTGTTTAAATTGAAAAGGTCCTTGATATTCAGAATGAAATACACTCTCTAGAAATTGTGCATTACTAGCAATAGATTCATACTTTGCTATATTGTGTTCATTCCATTTGGAGGTATGACCATAAAATGGTGTGATAATACCTAATTTTAACTCAGGATATGTGTCTTGTAATTTTAATACTACTTCAGCTGCCCATAATTCAATACCAATTTGTCCTTGAATGAGTACCCATTCTAGCCCTTCGTCAATATACTGTAATAATTTATGTTCTATAAATTGTTTAAGATAATCCACTTCTTTCATATCATCTTTAAATATATTTAACTCAAATGATTTATATCCAGTCACATATACTGTTTTCAATGTATTGATTCCTCTTTATCTTTTATATGTTTAAGCAAATTGGTAAGATCATAATTAGCAGATTTCAATTTTTCATTAAATAACTTCTTACTTGTTTTATTGTAGTGACACTCTACAGATAATTCCTTAATATGTTTAACTAAAATTTCTAATTTTTCCTTATTCATATAAGGAAATTGAATTAGTTCATCATGATAATGAGATAATTCTTCAGTTAAACCATCAATTTTTTTTACATAAGGAACAACATCTCGATGAAATTGCTTCTCTGACTGTGTCAATTTTATTTCATTATAGCTTGACGCCATGTACTGTAGTTCTTTAAGTATTTCATTAATTAATGTGTACATAACGAGGCCTCCTATATTCTTACAATTTATTACAATTATTTTATAGTATTGTTTAGATATAAATTTTACATTATTACAAATTTTTAAACATATTGTTTTCACTGTTAAAGCACGTTAAAATAGAATAGATAATTAATGAATATATTTAATTATGTGTAGTATAATATAAATATTATGCTCATTTCATTATTATCGTATTATAGTTTAATATTATTCTCTGAGAAATTGAAAGTGTAATATTAAATTTGTGTGGTGAGTATGATAAATTATCCAAATGGAAAACCATTCAAACTAAATCCTACTAAGGTTGGAAGTAATCAAAGTGATGCTTCTAGTAACATTAAATATGGTGGACGAGGTATGACTCTCGAAAAAGATATTGAACAATCTAACAATTACTATTTTAAGCATGGTGTGGCTGTTATACATAAGAAACCTACTCCTATTCAAATTGTAAATGTTCATTATCCTAAAAGAAGTAAAGCTGTAATTAATGAAGCATACTTTCGAACACCTTCTACAACTGATTATAATGGCGTTTATCGAGGCTATTACATTGATTTTGAAGCGAAAGAAACGAAAAATAAAACGTCTTTCCCTTTAAATAATATCCATGATCATCAAGTAGAACATATGAAAAGTTGTTTTCTACAAAAGGGACTCGTCTTTTTACTGATTAGATTTAAAATGCTTGATGAGGTATATCTATTACCTTTTTCGAAGTTTGAACCTTTTTGGGAAAGATATAAAAAGGAAATAAAAAAATCAATAACAGTTGAAGAAATCAAAAAAAATAGTTACTATATTCCTTATCAGTATCAACCTAGATTGAACTATCTCAAGGCTGTTGATAAGTTGATATTAGATGAAAGTGAGGACCGCGTATGACGGAAAATAAAGGATCTTCCCAACCAAATAAAGGTAAAAATGGGAAATCCAAATCAAAAAAGAATAAGAATGTAAAAAGAACGATTATTAAGATTATAGGCTTTTTATTCATTGCCTTTATCGTGTTACTTCTACTCGGTATACTTCTATTTGCATATTATGCTTGGAAAGCTCCAGCATTTAATGAGTCTAAATTACAAGATCCAAAGCCTGCTGAAATTTATGATAAGAACGGTGACTTGGTTAAGAAATTAGACAATGGTGCACGTAGAGAACATGTTGATTTGAAAGATGTTCCTAAAAATATGAAAAATGCCGTGTTAGCAACTGAGGATAATCGCTTCTATGAACATGGTGCTTTAGACTATAAACGTTTATTTGGTGCTATTGGTAAGAACGTAACTGGTGGTTTTGGTTCTCAAGGGGCATCTACTTTAACACAACAAGTGGTTAAGCGTTCATTCCTTTCAGAAAAGAAATCTATTGGACGTAAAGCGCAAGAAGCTTATCTATCTTACCGTTTAGAGCAAGAGTACAGTAAAGATGATATTTTCCAAATGTACTTAAATAAAATTTATTACTCAGACGGTGTATATGGCGTTAGGGCTGCAGCTAAATATTACTTTAATAAGAATTTAAATGAACTTAATTTAGCTGAAGAAGCCTATCTAGCTGGTTTACCACAAGTTCCTAACCTTTATAACATTTATGATAACCCAAAAGAAGCTGAAAACCGTAAAGAAACTGTTTTATACTTAATGCACTACCATCATAGAATCTCTGATAAACAGTGGAAAGAAGCTAAAGCTACTTCATTAGAAGATAATTTAGTAAAACGTACAACAAAAGAACGTCAAATATCTAATGATGATTCTAATAGTGAGTATGATTCTTACGTTAATTTTGTTAAAGCTGAATTAATAGGCAATAAACACTTTAAAAATAAAAACTATAGTGATTTAATGCAAAGTGGTATTAAGATTTATACAAATATGGATAAAAACGTTCAAAAAACGCTTCAAGATCGCATTGATAATGGTGATTACTATAAAAATGATGATCAACAAGTGGGTTCAACCATTCTTGATAGTAAAACAGGAGGCATTGTAGCCATTTCTGGTGGACGAAATTATAGAGATGTCGTTGATCGTAACGCTGCTACAGATACACACTTGACTGGTTCATCACTGAAACCATTCTTATCATACGGTCCAGCAATTGAAAATATGCAATGGGCTACAAACCACGCAATGCAAGATGAATCAAGTTATTCCATTGATGGTGGTACATTCCGTAACTATGATGGGCAAGGTCATGGTACAGTATCTGCATACGATGCATTAAGACAAAGTTTTAATATTCCTGCTTTAAAAGCTTGGCAACAAGTATCATCAAATGCAGGTAAAGATGCTCCAAAAGATTTTGCGTCTAAAGTTGGTTTAGATTATGACATTGATTTAGGGCCATCTGAAATTTTAGGTGGCGGTGCTTCTGAATTCTCACCTACTCAATTAGCATCAGCATTCGCATCAATAGCTAATGGTGGTACTTACAATAATGCACATTCAATTCGCAAAGTTGTAACATCTGATGATGAAACTATCGAATTTGATCATACAAGTCATAAAGCGATGGAAGATTATACTGCTTACATGCTTGCAGAAATGTTAACTGGTACATTTAAACCATATGGTTCTGCTTACGGTCATGGTGTTGCTGGCGTTAATATGGGTGCTAAAACAGGTACAAGTACTTATGGCACAGAAGTTAATAATCAATATAACTTACCTGACAATGCAGCTAAAGATATTTGGATGAATGGTTTCACACCTAAATATACAATGTCAATTTGGATGGGCTTCAGCCAAATTAAACCAGGCGGTGAAGATTCATTCTTAGGACATTCTGAACAAGAATATGCACAATATCTATATAAAGATGTGATGTCAGATATTACTTCAAGTAATGATGGTGACTTCAAAAAACCTGATTCAGTTACTGGTTCAAGTGCAAGTACACTATCTGTTAAAGATCATCCAGATAATAATACAACATCAGGAAGTAAATATGATAACAAGTCTACTAGTAGTTCAGATAGTAGCTCATCAAACGATTCAAGTAATTCTAGTAGTACAGAAAGTAGTTCAAGCAATTCTACTTCTACCAGTGATAACAACTCAAATACTACATCAACAACGAACGGTAATACTACAACGAATACTGGTAATACAACTGATAACTCAGCAAATAATTCAACTACGAACAACAGTGCTAACAATAGTACCACATCAACTCAACAAAATAATAATAATGATAATACAAATAACAATAGTAGTTTATCTAACATATTTAAAGCAAACACGATTTTTAATTTTAGAAAAGCGTCGTAATAGCTTTAAAAACGACATAGTCTTTTATAAGGCTATGTCGTTTTTTTAACTAAAAAAAGTCTAGAACAACTTTGCTCTAGACTATCTTTCATATTAATTATTATTTTGATTTTTTCTTCTAATTTGATATGAAGCGTTCATTTTAATAAGTTCATTTTTCAAAGTTTTCATTTGACTATACCCTATAAAGTGGTATTTTCTTTTTAACATATATTGATATCGTTCTAAAAAATTCATAGGAACAACTGGATATTGGTCTAACTGATTTAAATCAATAGACTCTTTTTCATTAATTTGTCTAAAAAACAAAAGAAGTAGTTCAAAATAATCATCGATATATTGTTTTGCTAAATCAGAATTTAGTTGTCTTTTCTTAGCATAGACATCAAGTTCATTTTCTAGCGATTCAAATTGTGATTTATTAATCATTTGATTAGACTTCCTTTTTCATTGCTTTCATGCGTTTTTGCCCTTCTCTACAATCCTCAAGTAATGGACAAATATCACATTTTGGTTTTCGAGCAATACAATGATAACGTCCAAAAAAGATAAGTTGATGATGACTTTTACTCCATCTTTCTTTTGGAATAATATCACACAAACGTTCTTCTACTTGTTTAACATTATCTTTCCACTTATTAATACCTAGACGCTTTGAAACACGTTCAACATGTGTGTCTACTGCTAAAGAAGGCTCATCAAAAGCTACACTCATGACAACGTTCGCTGTTTTTCGTCCGACTCCAGCTAAACTTTCTAAATCTTTATGTGTATGAGGAACTTGTCCATCGTACTGGTCGAGTAAAGATTGGCATAATTTTTTAATATTTTTTGCTTTATTACGATATAAACCTATGGATTTTATATCATTATGCAATTCTTCTATATCTACTTTTAAATAATCTTCAGGTGTTTTATATTTTTTAAAAAGTGAACGTGTTACTTTATTAACTAAATTATCTGTACATTGCGCAGATAATAATACAGCTATTGTTAATTCAAACGGATTATCATGTTTTAATTCACATTCTGCATCGGGAAACATATCTGCAATAACGTCAATCATTTCTAATGCTTTTTTCTTACTTACCATCTAGATTCTCTCCATTTAACCAGTCAAATTTAGGTATATGTTTTACAGTATGAGTTAATTTAGGTTTATTGAATTTTTCTCTCACTTTGTTAGATTCTTCTAAAGTTGTTACATTGTTTTTCTTCCAATTTAATAAAATACGATCAACATATTTAAAGCTTAATTTATCATGACTATATGCTTCATCTAATGCAGCACGTATTAAAGTGTAATCATGTTGGTCTATATCAATCCATTGGTTGAGCGTTTCGATTTCATATGGTGATAAGGGTCTCGAAAACAACTGTTCAATATATTGAAATAAATCCTTAAAGTTTTGTTGCGTTTGATGATGTGTAGTTTCATTTTTTTCTTGAGTTAAAATATCACTTAACTTTTCGTAAAAACGATTTAAATTCATATATTCAGTAAATTTTCCTTCCTCATCTTTACTTACATGCAGTGCAAGTAAATCACGCTGAATTAAATTTTGAATAATTGATGTTATTTCTCTCGGCACCATATTTGAACCTTTTTGCAAAAATTCTATTGAGGGTTGTTTATTAGAAACTTCAGCGGCATAAATCAACTTAATCAAAATGACTAAATCTTTTTCATTTAAACCTAATTCATTGTAATGATCGAAAAGTTCCCTTCTAACTACAACAGGACGAGTTTTAAGTTGATGTGTGTCCATGATACCCCTCTCTTTCTTATTGTAAAAAGTGGGAGTGAGACATGAATAACATCATTTAGTCTCACTCCCCAAGTATGATTTATAAAACGTGATATTTTTATGGATATAAACGATTTAATAAACGTGGGAATGGTGATGTTTCTCTCACGTGTTCAACGCCTGAAATCCATGCAACTGTACGTTCTAAACCTAAACCGAAACCACTGTGTGGCACACTACCATAACGACGTAAGTCTAAATAGTAGTTATAACTTTCTGTATCAAGTTGATGTTCATCGATACGTTGTTCTAATAATTCTAGATCATTGATACGTTCAGAACCACCAATAATTTCACCATAACCTTCTGGTGCAATTAAATCTGCACATAAAACTGTGTCTTCGTTGTCAGGGTTAGGCTGCATATAGAATGGTTTAATTTTAGTTGGATAGTTTGTAATAAATACTGGTAAATCATAATGATTAGCTATAGCTGTTTCATGAGGCGCACCAAAGTCTTCACCCCATTCAATGTCATCAAATCCTTCTTCTTTTAAGAATTTGATAGCATCATCATAAGAGATGCGTGGGAATGGCGCAGATACTTTTTCTAATTTGCTCGTATCTCTATCTAGCGCTTTTAATTCTAATTTACAATGTTCTAATACAGATTTTACGATATGTGATACATATTGTTCTTGAACTTGTAAACTTTCTTCGTGATTGGTAAATGCCATTTCAGGTTCAATCATCCAGAATTCAATTAAATGACGTCTTGTTTTAGATTTTTCCGCTCTAAATGTCGGTCCAAATGAGAAAACACGTCCGTGTGCCATAGCTGCAGCTTCCATATATAATTGACCACTTTGAGATAAAAATGCATCTTGATCAAAGTATTTAGTATGGAATAATTCACTAGTACCTTCTGGTGCACTTGCAGTTAAGATAGGCGGATCAATTTTAGTAAAGCCATTTTCATTAAAGAATTCATATGTTGCTCTAATAATTTCATTTCTAATTTTCATTACTGCATGTTGCTTTTTAGATCTTAACCATAAATGACGATGATCCATTAAGAATTCTGTACCATGATTTTTAGGTGTGATTGGATAATCATGAGCTTCATGAATAACTTCAATTGATTTTACTTGCATTTCATAGCCTAAATCAGATCGATTATCTTCTGTAATTGTACCTGTGACATATAATGATGATTCTTGTGTAATGTCTTTAGCAAGTTTAAATGTTTCTTCGTCAACTTCTGATTTAACGACAACACCTTGCATAAATCCACTACCATCACGTAATTGTAAAAATGCAATTTTACCGCTTGAACGTTTATTTGTTAACCAAGCGCCAATTGTGACTTCTTGATTAATGTATTGTTTTGCTTGTTTAATTGTTGTTTTCATAATCAAACTCCTACTTTATTTTCTTTTTATACAATACTTATTTATTTTATCAAAATAGAAAGTGAACTTCTAGCACCTGAATAGTGTTCTCATCATTTAAAATAATCTATTTTTTTCTATTTTTCAGTTTACTCGCCTGCATGCGGTGAAGTAATTTACTAAATTGTTGAATATTCCCTTTTTTTTGGGAATAAGATTCTAACGATTGTTCAAAAAAACGCTTATAGTTACTATTTGTTAAACGATCGTCAAAGGAAACAATGAGCCCCTTGTCATCTTCGTTACGAATCAATCTACCTAGACCTTGTCTAAAACGCGTTACAGCATCAGGTAAGACATAATCTTTAAATGTAGATTCAAATTCTGAATCCATTAACCAATGCTTTGTATTATATTTATTCATGAATGGTAATTTAGCAATCATCACACATTTAATACCATTAGATTGATAGTCAAATCCTTCAAAGAATGTTGATGTACCTAACAAAATAGCTTTATCAAAATGATTAAATTGTTGAACAATTTTATAGTTTTGATTTTGTTGTTGGGTCAAAATAACATAATCGTCAAATATCGGTAATTCATTTAATAGCTCTTGTACCATATGCATCATTCGATAACTTGTGAAAAGTACGAGACATTTAGATTGTGTTACAGTGACGTACTCTTGAATATAGTCTACAATAGATGCTACATAATCTTCTGTATTTTTAAAATCATAAGAAACAACATCGCTTGGAATGTAAATATTTGTTGATTTATGATTTTGAAGTGATGACTGTACTTCATAAGTATTAAATTCTACATCTTCTTTAAACCAGTTTTTAAATGCCTCAAACGAATGGTTGAATGTAAGTGTGCCTGAAATAAATGTTAATGATTTAAATTTATCGAGCACTTGCTTTGTTAAAATATCACGGACTTCATAATCTTTTACAATTAGACGTATGGTCGATTTTTGATTCAAATTTTTGATAGATATGAAGGCAGTATGATTTTGTTTTAAACTTAGTTCTATATGTCTGTAATTATCGTTAATGTAAAGTAATTGCTTACGTATAGATTTGATTGTTTTATGGTTAATACCATTAAAAAATTCTAAAGTTTTGTTGATTTTGTCTACAATTGCATGCAAATCTTTTAGAATACGTGTAGCATCAAAGTCGAATACATAATGATATCGATGTACATCATCATCATGTACGTCTGAGTGTTGAACAATATCAAAAATATGATTAAATAGGGTTTCATTTAGTTCGTGTAAATCAGAAATATTAGATTTTAGACCAAACACGTCAATAGGTGGAATATCTAATCGTTCTAAAATACGTTGTTGCTCTAAATGATCTACTAATTTAAGAAGCTTTTCATTTTCATTTTTCCCTATTAAACCTAACTGATATTTGATATCAGAATAGTTTAATTCATTGGTCACTTGATTAAGAGCATAATCAGGTAAACGATGTGCTTCATCAATGATACAATCATCAAATAACTGATAGATTGAATTCTCTTGATCTGAATGAATAAGATGCGCATGATTAGTAATACCAATTTGAATATTTTGAGCATTACGTTTTATATAATTATAGTAATGAATATCGTGCCTTACTGGAACATAAGTTTCTAATTTTTGGTCAAAATACATTTTCTGACCACCTTTTAAATTTAACTCTTGTATGTCTCCAGTATTTGTTTCTAATATCCATATAAGTAATTGCATTTTTAAAATATTCACTTCATAGTTAGCTGTATCATCTTTTAAAATTTGACTTATCAATCCTAGTGAAATATAGTCTGTTTTACTTTTGATAAGTGCAGCATTAATTTTGAAATCTAGCGCGCGATTAATACTAGGAATATCTTTTTGAAGTAATTGATGTTGAAGTAATTTCGTGTTTGTTGAAATCATTACATGTTTGCCTGTTTCAATGTTATACATCAATGCAGCTAATAAGTATGCTAGTGATTTACCACTTCCTAAAGGTGCTTCAATAAGTGCCTTATCATTATGCATTAACTGCTCTAAAATAATTTCTGACAAATAGAGTTGTTGTGGGCGATAAGTAAGTTCAAGTGCTGTTGTAACTTCTAGATATAAATCTTTTAATGAACCTTTAAATTCAATTTGTGGTACTTTTAAGTCTTGTTGTTTTTTATAGATAATCTGTTCAAATTGAGCATACTGATAATCTATATCATGATTATGATGTTGTCTGACCATTTCAAATAAAATGTTAAATAAATCATATTTTAAATGCTTACTTAAATAATATAATTGCTTTAAGGTATCTATAGGTAATGACTCAAACTTTTTAAAAGCTTTAATCATTAAATAGGCCGTTGTTGTTGCATCCTCATCTGCTCGATGTGCATTTGTCAGAGGTATATTATGAGCATTTGCTAATTCACTTAATTGGTAACTTTTTTCAGTAGGAAATGCAATTTTAAATAATTCCAGGGTATCAAGCACCTTTTTAGGTTTAAAATGAATATTACTTTTTTCAAATGCCTTTTTAATGAAATTTAAATCAAAGTCAACATTGTGGGCTACAAATATACAATCTTTGAGTTGTTCGTATATGTCATCAGCAATTTCATAAAAATACGGTGCTTGTTCTAGCATAGTTTCTTCGATAGAAGTCAAAGCTTGGATAAATGGTGGGATTTCCAAATCAGTACGAATCATTGAATGATAAGTTCCTGATATTTTATTATCACGTACAAATGTAATACCAATTTGTATAATTTCATCATGTTCAAGTTGGTTTCCGGTTGTTTCTAAATCTACTACCGCAAAACTTGTATATGCCATAACTATCTCTCCTAATTCTATCCGTATGCTTATATATCTATATCTGCGCTTATCAGTCGTCTCATCTGATTATCTTCATCTTTGACAATTAAAAAGCCATCATTATCAATATCAATAGCTTCACCTATAAATTGTTCTCCACTTTCAGTAAATGTTAACTTACGATGCCAAATATTAGATGTACGAATGTATTCATCTCTAATCGTTTCAAATGAAGAATTAAGAAATTGATGGTAACGCTTTTCAATTTCCTCAATTAAACGTTTTAAAAATTGATATCGATTGATTTCTTCTGAATTGTGCAAGCGAATGCTTGTAGCACGATGACGTATAATATCAGAAAAATCTTCTTCTTGATGGTTTAAATTAATACCAATACCACATATTATAGCCTCAACTGCATCAGCATTTGCTACCATTTCTGTTAAAAATCCACATACTTTTTTATCATTAATATAAATATCATTTGGCCATTTAATCTCTACTTTGTCTTTAGAAAATGCTTGGATAGCATCTCTAATTCCTAAAGCTATAAAAAGATTAAATTTTGGAATCATTGCAAATGAGACATTAGGTCTTAAAACAACAGACATCCATAACCCTTTTCCTTTTGAAGAAGACCAATTACGATTGAAACGACCACGACCTTTTGTTTGCTCATCACTTAAAATTAACATGGTGTATTGATTATCAACAAGGCTTTGTTTAGCAATAGTTTGAGTAGATTCAACACTATCATATACTTCAATTTTGGATACTAAATGATTAGACTCTAGTACTTTATTGATAATGCCTCTATACCAACGATTTGGCGATGCATTAAGCTTATGTCCTTTATGATTAATTGAGTCAATATCACATCCATCTGCTTTTAATTGATCAATTACTTTTTTTACAGCAGCTCTCGATATATTAAGCTGATTCGCAATGTATTGACCAGAAATATATTCTGATTGATGCTCATATAACATTTTAACGACATCTTGACTATATTTTGACATTTTCATTCACCCATTTCAAAATTTCTTCTTTGTTATTTTTGATTTTATCAGTAACTATCGCACATTCTATTTCTCTCAATACATTTTTTAACCAAGGGCCACCATTTTTATTAAAATGATCAAGTAAATCTTTTCCATTCACATCCATTTCTTTACGTTCATGTAATTGGAGGTGTTGAACGACTTGTTTAATAGAAAGAGAATTGATAATAAGTTCTGAAGCGGTAGGAATTTGATTATTTTGAAGTACAGAATAAATATTTAAAACCTTTAAGATATAATAGTCACTATAATCATAAACAAATAATTTTAAAGCATCTTTAGAAGTAATTTGAGGTAATGTTTCAATAATATCAATATATGTATGTATATCTGATTTTTCTTTATTACTAATTTTTAATTGCTTTAAAGAAGGAAGCGTATCATTTTTTATAAGTAAAATGGCTAACCATTGTTCAAATTCAAGAGGTTCATTGATGTAAACACATGTCATATCTAATTCATTAAAAAATGGAATATGATTAAAAAGTTTTAAAGATAATAAATTATGATAACTCTGTTTAACATTACTTCCTAAGATTAATTTTTTAAATTCTACAACAATTCGTTCGATTGATAAATATTCAATGTTCGAACAAGTTAATTGCATTGCTTCAAAGGTTTCAGTATGAATATCAAATGTAAGTTGTGACTGAAATCTAAGTCCACGAATAATTCTTAATGCATCTTCTTTAAATCGTTCACTTGGATTCCCTACTGTACGTATTAATTTTGATTGTATATCCTTTTGACCACCAAAGTAATCAAATATTTTATAATTTTTATCCATAGCAATAGCATTGATAGTGAAATCTCTACGTTGTACATCTTCATAGAGATTTCTCACAAAATGAACTTCACTTGGACGACGGTGATCTAAATAATCACCTTCTGATCTAAATGTCGTCACTTCGTAATTTTCATTGTTGAAAACAACATTGATTGTTCCATGCTCTTTTCCAATTGGAATAGTGTGTTCAAATATATCTTCAATTTCATCTGGCATCGCACTTGTAGTGATATCAATATCATGAATTGTACGATGCATAATGTAATCTCTGACTGCCCCGCCTACAAAATAAGCTTCGAAATGATGTGTTTCTATTTGATTAAGAATTGGCAGAGCTTTTTCAAATAATTCATTACCCATATTAATCCTCTTTTTTTAATTCAACATTTTTTTATAGTAATATTCATATTGATCGACGATAAGTTCAGAACTAAATCGTTGTTTAATATCTTTAAGCATATTACTTTGTAATCTTTGATAGAGTTCCTCATCTGTTAATAATTTTAGTGCATAATCACTTGCTTGTTCACTATCTCCTACATCTACAATATAACCTGTTTCACCATGTTTGATGACTTCTTTAATACCTCCAGCATTTGAACCTATAGGTACTACTCCCGTAGTCATTGCCTCTAATAGTGTAAGACCAAAACTTTCTTTTTCACTTAACAGTAAAACTAAATCAGCCATTTGATAAAATTTACTAACTTGATCTTGTTTACCTAAAAATAATACATCATCTTCGATATGTAATGATCTTGCTATTTTACGCATATCTAAAAGTTCTGGGCCATCACCTAATAAGATCAACTTACTTGGTATATGTTTATGGACTTTAGCGAAAGTTTCTAAAATAGTGTCAATACGTTTGACTTTTCTAAAGTTTGATACATGTATAAGAACTTTTTCCTCAGGCTTTATATCGTAAAGCTCTTTATATTGATTTTCATGTTGTGTAGGAAACTCTTTTTCTCGAACAAAATTATAAATAGGAATAATCTCTTTATCTGTTTCAATAATTGATTGTGTTTGTTTAGCTAATGACTGACTGACACTAGTCACGAGGTCACTTTGTTCAATGCCAAATTTAATAGCACCTTTAAGTGAATGGTCGTAGCCTAACACTGTGATATCAGTACCATGTAATGTTGTCATAATTTTTATATCTTTTCCAGCCATTTGACGTGCTAAAATACCACATACAGCATGTGGTACAGCATAATGCATATGCAAGATATCCAAATCATACTCTTTAATGACTTCAGATATTTTTGTGCTCAATGTAATATCATACGGTGGATATTGAAATACTGCATATTGATTTACTTCGACTTGATGGATAGTAATGTTAGGCAACGGCTTACGAATTCTAAAAGGAATATTTGACGTAATAAAGTGAACTTCATGTCCCCTTTCTGCCATTTTAATACCTAATTCAGTTGCTATGATACCTGAGCCACCCATTGACGGATAACATGTAATACCTATTTTCATAAAATAACCACCTTTCTATCCATTATTTACGTTCAAATCGGTTTTTATCTCTAGTATTAAATTTCTCCATTGTATCATTAAAACTTTCTGTCATATCAATACCAAGGGAATTAGCAATGCAAAGTAAAACAAATAAATTATCTCCTAATTCAGCTTTAACAGAGTTTTCTTCTTCCGTTGGTTTCTTTTGCTTTTCACCGTAATAATGATTGATTTCTCTTGCAAGTTCGCCCACTTCTTCTGTTAGACGGGCTAAATTAGCTAATGGAGAAAAATAACCCGCTTTAAATTGACTAATATAGTCATCTACTTCTTTTTGCATTTGATTTAAAGATTTCATCATCATTCTCCTTTTTTCCGTTTCTTACTAAGTATATCTCAAATTACTTGTTAATGCATTTTATCAATTTTATTCTATGGGGTATAAAAAAGAGCGAAACAGAATTCATTTTTGAATTCATATTTCGCTCGGTATAACTATTTGAAAATCTTAAATGTTATTATACAAGATTTAAACTTAAGTTAGTTTATAAAGGTATTTTAGTTATCATTTGCACGTGCCAGTAAAATAATTCTAACAAGTTCGGCTACAGCTGTAGCTGTTGCTGCTACATAAGTCATAGCTGCTGCTGATAATACCTTTCTCGCATGTTTATATTCTTTTTCATTCACAATATTAAGTGCAGTAATTTGTTTCATAGCTCTTGAGCTTGCATCAAATTCAACTGGTAATGTCACGATTGAGAATAAAACTGCTAATGACATTAACCCAGCACCAATCCATAATGCAGTTGAGCCAAAAGCGCTACCTAATGCTGTTAAAAAGATACCAGCCATAATAACGATGTAGCTTAATGAACTACCAATATTTGCTAACGGTACTAAAGCAGTTCTAAAACGTAAAAATGCATAACCTTGTTGGTGTTGAATAGCGTGTCCAACTTCGTGTGCCGCAATAGCTGTACCAGCTACTGAAGGACGGTCAAAGTTTGCAGGAGATAAACAAACTACTTTCTTATTTGGATCATAGTGGTCTGTTAAAAAGCCTTCGCCCTTAACTACATCTACATCATAAATTCCATTAGCATGAAGAATTTCTTCTGCTACTTCACGACCAGTTTTACCACTTGTTGATCTTACCTGTGAATATTTTTCATAATTTGATTTTACTTTGTGTTGAGCCCACATTGGAATGAGCATAATAATGACGATATATATAATATAAGACACTATAGACAATCAATTTCACTCTCCTTTAATCATATTCTACTGACTATCGATTTTTTTATCAAATAATTTAACCTTTATTAATTTATTAAAATTATAATAAAGCATAAGTGATATAATACTTAGCCATAGCGCGATAAAAGCAACTAAATTAACGTGTTGCTGTATAAAATCATAATAAGGATATTTCTTTAATATATAATCTACATAATCATTGTTAAATACCCATATCATAGAGATAAACAAACTGAGCATAGAGATGTTGAATCGTGGATAAAAATAGATACTTTCAAGTACCATAATTCCATGACTAATAATTAAAAATACATTCATAATAGTTATATCATCATTATTAATTATCATTATAAAATTCATAATGACAGCCCATAAACCATATTTAAATAAAGTTACAAATGCTAGTCCTTCAATAATACTATTTTGTTTATTTAAAATTATTAAACAAATTGATATACATAAAAATAGCGATGCAATAGGACTATCTGGTACAAAAATTAGATAATGCCATTGTGTCTTAAGTAATTGATCACCATACCATATAAAACCATAAATGGTACCTAAAACATTACATATAAGCAATATTACGAGTATGGAACGTTGATATAATGATAATTCCCATAGTTGTCTTAAAGTAGGCATAAGTTATAATTCCTTTAATTTTGATCTATGAGTGATGAGTTAATACACTCAAAATTTGTGATAATTGATAAAAGCGTTGTTGATCTTTCATTTGTAAACTTACATCGATATGATGTTCTAATTGTTCGATTAATGAATACTTTTTATTTAGATCAAGATTTAAGTGATATATATTATTAAGATATGCAAGATATTGATCAGAATATATTAATTGTTGAATTATGAGCTCATTTAATCGCCAATCTTGCTCATCGTTGTATTCAAAGTGAATGAATATATCAATACAAATATCTTTAGAAGCTATATAATTGAATATTTCATTTGTATTAATTAATGTTTGATCGTCTTTTGTTAATTTAATTGCAGAGAAATTGGAGTGTTTTAGGCCAATTTCAAGGGTTATATGACTTTTAATTTTCTTATTTACAAAATGACTACAATTTAATTTTAGCGGTGAAGCTTTTAAATAATTTAATAGCCACACACTAATTCTGGACTTAAAATGATAATGAAACAAAGCATATTCAATATAGCTTTGTTTCATTTTAACTAATGTGTCATTCAATTTTAACACCCACTCTAGTCATTCAATCTACTCAATTCTTCATTCCAAGTTTCATTAGTTGGATCAATGATTAATAACTCGTTAAGCAATACTTTAGCTTTATCTTTTTGGCCAATTTCAATTAAATAAAAATAATAATCGCTTAAGAATAAACTCTGAGATTTCAATGTCGGATAAGCCAATTCATAGAAATGTTGGGCTTCAGTATCTCTTTCTTCTTCCCCATATGCATGTGCTAAGTGCCACATAAAGACAGGGTCAAGATCTTCTTCATCTACATAAGATAGGAGTGAAATGATGGCTTCATAATCTTCTTCTTGGCGGAATAAATCACTTAAGATAAGTAAAGGTTCATGGTAAGCATTATCTACTTCAAGTGCTTTTTTAAGAAGTTCTACCCCCTCATTCGCATCTCCATGTTCAATTTCTAAACTACCGGTAGAAACCATGAGCTCTTTATAAAATTGATTAAGACGTAACCCTTCTTTACCTGTTTCAATCGCATCTGGATAATTTTTTTCATTTTCATATAAAGATTGTAAATAAAAGTAACCTTGAATAAAGTCTGGATCTTTAGAAAGAAGTGTAGTCATAATTTTTATAGCTTCTTGAGTTAGATCATTTTTTTCATATGCGATAGCTTTTTTGAAAAAGTCATCAGAGATCATTTCATCTTCACTAATCTCATCAAATAACTGTATAGCATCACTATAATTTCCACTTTGTAACGCACAATCAGCCATTCTTGAAAATAAATTAATTCCATTTATTTCATATTCGCCTGTATCTAAAACAACTTCATATTCTCGTGTAGCACGAAGGTATTGTCCATCAAAATAAAGTAATTCTGCTAAAGCAAAATGAATAATTGGGTCATTAGGTTCTAATTCACGCGCTTCAGTTAATTTATCAATAGCAACTTCAGTCATATTGATTTGTTGATATAAGTCGGCTTCTAACATTAATTTTTCAGGTGACAATTCAACTTGATTTAAATATTCTAATGCTTCGTCTGTCTGATTTTCAGACATAAGCCCTTCGATAAAATAAATTAATAGTTCACTTTCATCTGGATACTTATGATATAACGTTCTAAACACTTCAAGACCTTGAGGTGTTAATCCAAAGTGATATAATGTTTCTCCTAAAATAAATAAAGCATCATCATTATTGGAAGTTAATGCTTCATTTACACGTGTATCTAAATGATCTAATTTTTGAAGATTGATATCGTCTATTAATTTATAGATATCTTCCATAATATTTTATCCCTCATTTTCTAAAAGCTTTAATTTCGGCAAGAAACCAGGGAATGATACATTTACTGCATCAAACTGACGTATCGTTAATGGTGAATCACTTAAAATAGATGCGACTGCAAGCATCATGCCAATTCTGTGGTCAGTTAAGCTATCTACTATAGCATTTCTAGTTAATTTAGAGGGATGAATAATTAATCCATCCTCAGTAGCTTGTAATTTAAAACCTAGTAAATTAAGCATATCTGCAGTTGTATCAATACGATTAGTTTCTTTTACCTTTAATTCCTCTGCGTCCTTAATCATACTTGTACCAGAAGCTTGAGTGCATAACAAAGCAATAATTGGCAATTCATCAATTGCTTTAGGAATTAAATCTCCTTCAATTGTGATGGGTTTCAAGTTGTTCGTATACTGAACTCTAATCGACGCAGTTGGTTCTGAAGATTCTGTAACATTAAATAACTCAATGTTACCATTCATTTGTTCAACGATATCTATAATACCTGAACGTGTAGGATTGATGCCAACATTATGAATTGTAATATCACTTCCAGGAGAAATCAAAGCAGCTACAATAAAGAAAGCGGCCGAAGAAATATCTCCTGGTACTACAAAGTCTTTAGGTTGAATATTGCTTATAGCATAAGGAGATGTTGTAATCACTTTTTGATTTACTTGTATTGGAATTTGATAATGTTTAAACATCGTTTCAGTATGATTTCTACTTATGTCTAATTCTGTAATTTGTGATGCTTCTTTTGAAAATAGACTTGCAAACAAAATTGCACTTTTAACTTGAGCACTTGCGACTTCCATTTGATAATTGATGCCATTAATGGCTGAAGGCTTAATAATAAGTGGTGTATAGTTATTTTCAATACCGTTAATATTTGCATTCATTAATTTTAAAGGTCTTAAAACACGATTCATAGGTCGTTTTCCTATCGATGCATCTCCAGATAAAACACACTCTATGCCCAATCCACTTAAAAGACCAGCAAGTAAGCGCGTTGTTGTACCAGAATTTCCAGTATATAACGTTTGATGTGGTATATTGAAATGTTGATATCCTGGAGAATTAACAATAAGACGATGTTCTTCAATTTCAATCTCCACACCTAAGAGTTTAAAAATTTCAATCGTACGTAAACAATCTTCACCTAGAAGCGGTTGTTCAATAATTGATTTACCTTTAGCGAGTGACGATAGCATAATTGCTCTATGCGTCATAGATTTATCTCCGGGTACTTCTATCTCACCCTTTAATGGACCATGAATATCTATTATTTGACTTGTTGTCACAGTATTTCACCTACTCTACTAATAATTGTAGTTGTTTAAATGATTGCTTCAATATATTTTTTTCTACATGATATACATTAGGTTTGCCTAATTTCTCGAGTAGAACCATTTGAATACCTTCACCATTATTCTTTTTATCTGATAACATATATTGATACATTTCTTCAAAATCAATCTGCTGGATTAAATCCAGCGGATAATTTAATTGATTCATATAATTAATATAATGTTGAATATCAAATTGTGTGCCAAGAAGATGATTTGCCACAATAAATTGATAAATCATCCCAATCATAATGGCATGACCATGAGGTATTTTATACTTATATTCTACTGCATGTCCAAAGGTATGACCTAAATTTAAATATTTTCTAACATTACTTTCTTTTTCATCTTTTATAATAATGTTTAGTTTTGTTTTTATGCCCTTAAAAATAAATTGATCCATATCTTTAAGTGATTCAAGTGTTTTTCTATCTGAAAAGTGTTTTTCAATATCTTCTGTAGCAACTGTTCCAGTCAATAAAGCATGCTTATACACCTCAGCGTATCCACTTAAAATTTCATGATAAGGTAAAGTTTTTAAAAAATCCAAATCATATATGACTGCTTTAGGTCTATAAAATGCGCCTATAAGATTTTTACCATGGGAAGAATTTATTCCAACCTTACCTCCTACACTTGAGTCATGCGCTAATATTGTTGTAGGTACTTGTATAAAATCAACACCTCGTAATAAAGTAGAAGCTAAGAATCCTGTAAAATCTCCTGTGGCTCCACCACCTATAGCAACTAAACAAGTATTACGAGTAAGATTCATTCCTAGTAGTTGTTCCATGATAGCTTGATAATGATTAAACGTTTTCATTTTTTCGCCGGCAGGAACGATAACTTTTTGAATGTTTGAATTGTGACATATTGTTTCAAATTTATCTCTAAAATTAAAATCAACAAATTCATCTATAATTAAGAATACTTTATCGTAATCTTGAATATATTCGGATAAATATTTAAATGCATGATGTTCTACAATAATTGGATAATTATTACTGTGATATGTGGTTTGTAATTGCATGATATACCTCATTTCTAAAGGTTAATTAAAAAAGATGTTTAAAATTCTATATTTAACTTTCTACGTTCTTCAATTTGTTCTTTAAGTTGATCGATATGATTAGATTGGAATTCTTCTAAAAGAGCTTTAGCAACTTCAAAAGCAACGACATGCTCGCAAACAACACTTGCTGCTGGAACTGCACAACTATCTGAACGTTCTATAGTTGCTTTAAAATCTTCTTTAGTATTAATATCTACAGAATTTAAAGGTTTATATAAAGTTGGAATAGGTTTCATAACGCCATTTACAATGATAGGCATACCATTAGTCATTCCACCTTCAAAGCCACCTAAATGATTAGATCCTCTATAATAACCTCTTTCAGAATGATATAAAATTTCATCTTGAATTTCGCTTCCAGGTTTTTCAGCAGCTTTAAACCCTTCACCAAAGCTGACACCTTTGAAGGCATTAATACTTACAACACCTTGCGCAATACGTCCATCGAGTTTACGATCATAATGCACGTAGCTACCTACTGCAACTGGCATATTTTCAACCATAACTTGAACTACGCCACCTATAGAGTCGCCTTCCTTTTTAGCTTCATCAATTTTATCTCTCATTTTTTGAGCAATCGATTCATCAATCACACGTACATCATTTTTATCGATATTTTGTTTAAATGTTTCTGTATCGTATAACCCTTCATCTTTAATTCCACCAATTTCTACAACACGACTATACATATGAATGTCTAGTTGAGAAAGTAAAATTTTGGACACTGCTCCTACAGCTACGCGTGCAGCTGTTTCTCTTGCAGAAGAACGTTCAAGTACATTTCTCAAATCACGATGATTATATTTCATACCGCCAATTAAGTCTGCATGACCAGGTCTTGGCTTTGTAATTGTACGTTTCATATTTTCTCGTGCTTCGTCACTAATTGGTTCAATACCCATAATATTTCTCCAATGAGTAAAATCATCATTTTTAACTACAATTGTAATTGGACTACCTAAAGTAAAGCCATTTCTTACACCAGAAACAATTTCTACTGCATCTTTTTCAATTTGCATTCGACGTCCTCTACCGTAGCCACCTTGACGCTTAAACATTTCTTTATTTATCTCCTCAGCTCTCATTTCTAAGTTAGCTGGAACACCTTCAATAATTACTGTTAGTTGTGGACCATGGGATTCTCCTGAAGTTAAATATCTCATGAATAATAGCTCCTTTCCTTTACCACTTTAAATAGTATTATGTATTATTTGTTATCATATCATATTCAACGAAATTACATAACTAGTGTAGAATAATTGGTGTTTGAAAATTCAAATAATTTCATATAAAAAAGTACCTAAGACAACTGTTGTCTTAGGTACTTTCTAACATGTTGGCAGTCAATGGTTGAATGGAAAATAAATTCCAGTTTATTCCACTTTTAAAAAATTATTCTTCATAAAGACAATTTTCCCTAATAGCTTCGTAGCTATATATTTCATCATCATTAAACCATAAATTGATTTCTCTTTCAGCAGATTCTACAGAGTCTGATCCGTGAATAATATTTCTCCCTACTGTTAAACCATAATCGCCTCTTATAGTACCGGGATCGGCTTCAGTGGGATTTGTTTTTCCGATAATATGTCTAGATACCGCAACTGCGTCTTCTCCTTCAACAACCATGGCAAACACAGGTCCAGAAGTTAAAAATGAAACAAGTTTATGAAAAAACGGCTTCTCTGTATGTTCAGCATAATGTACGTTAACAGTATCTTTAGTTGGAATTATAAATTTACCGCCAACTATTTTTAAACCTTTTCTTTCAATTCTAGAAATAATTTCTCCTATTAAATTACGTTGTACTGCATCTGGCTTAATCATTAAAAAAGTGCGTTCCATTATACAAATCCCCCTAATTAAAAAAATTGATTTAATATGTATAAATACATTTAATAGAAAACAACCTACTACTACTAAATACTAACAGGTTGTTAAAGCGCTTTCAACTTTTTTCTATTTTTAAGTATTTCTAGATCGCATTCTTTTAATAAGCTTTCTAAATAAATTTTGAGCATTTGGTTCCTCTAATTGATCAATTAAGTCGAGTGCTTTATTTAAATAGTGATCGCTCACTTCTTGAGATTGTGTGATACTATTTGAATTCTTGATTTGATCAATAAGTGGGCCAAATTGATTTTTATTTGTCAGGTGTGATAACTCAGCAATTTGTTTTTTGAAAACTGGGTCTTTTTTCATCTCTAATAAAACTGGTAATGTAATATGGCCATTCATTAGATCACTACCCACAGGTTTACCTAATTTTTTCTCAGTACTTGTAAAATCTAAAATATCATCTACAATTTGAAAACTCATTCCAATATAATGACCAATCATTTTTAATTTTCGAATCGTCTCATTATCAGCTTGTGATGTTATTGCACCAACTTCCGTTGAAAGTTGAATAAGCAACGCCGTTTTTCTATTAATACGTCTCAAATAGTTCGTAATATTTTGATGACTATTAAATTGGTCTTGGAATTGGAAGAGCTCGCCTCTACAAACATCAACAATTGCGTTAGAAATAATAGTATGAACACGATGATCTTCAATTTTAGAAAGTTGTTTTAAACCTAAAGCTAGTAAGAAATTGCCAGTTAGGATAGCGGTAGTAACATCCCATTTTTTTTCAATCGTCAATTTACCACGACGTTTGTCACTTTTATCAATCACATCATCGTGCACAAGTGTTGCCATATGAATTAATTCTAAAGCTACTGCAACATGATACGTATCTTCAGTAATTTTTTTTGGTCCAAACTGACTACTAAGAAGAACAAATGCTGGACGCACTCGTTTGCCACCCGAAGATAATAAATGAAATGCTGCTTCTTGTAATACAGAATCATTACTTTTAATAGCATTTTTTAAACGCTTTTCAACATTTTTAATTTCACTATTCATACTTAACTTTGCCACATTAATCACCTTTTATTTAGTAGAACTTTCTATTTATAGCCAAGGTGCATTGCAGCAACGCCACCTGTAAAGCTACGAACTTTTACATGACTGAAACCAGCCTGTTCAAATAAACGCTTTAATTTAGTTTTATCTGGAAAATTGAATGTAGATTGTTGTAACCATTCATATTCTTCCTTAGATTTAGCAAACAACTTCCCGAAAATAGGCATCACAAATTTAAAGTAAAGTTTATAAATTTGTTTAAATACGGGTAATGTTGGTTGACTTGTTTCTAAACATACAATCATACCGCCTGGTTTCAATACGCGATTTAATTCTTTTAATGTTGCTAAATAATCAGGCACATTTCTTAAACCGAAACCAATGGTTACATAATCGAATGTGTTATCTTCAAATGGTAAATTCATAGCATCGCCGTGCACTAAGTGAATATTAGGCATTGATTTAGTTTTTTCTTTACCAACTTCAAGCATATTTTCACTGAAATCTAAACCTGTAACTTCTCCATTAGGTCCTACTGCTCTACTTAAAGCAATGGTCCAATCTGCTGTACCACAACATACATCAAGTGCTTTACTTCCAGGTAACACATTCATATCTTTCATTACATGTTTACGCCATATTTTATGTTGTTCGAAGCTTATTATATTGTTCAATCGATCATATTTTTTAGAAATATTTTGAAAAACCGTATGAACTTGTTCTTTTTTTGCATTATTTTCAGTCATTAATTATTACCTCTACTTTTCTCTTTATCGCTTTGCTTTATATGTTTAATAATTTGGTTGATTTCATCTTCATCATATTCACTTAAATAAGAGGGATAATATTGATGTACCCCATTAAATAATTTTTCAAATATTTCATATTGAGAGATCTCAATATCTGTAAAATGAGAAATAGTTATAAAAGGGAAAAGTGTTTCTATATCTAACACAGCCTTATATATATCATGACGCTCGAGTGAATGATGATGCAATGAAGTTTTAAGCTCATTAGATTTGATAATCGCTTCACTCATTAGTCTTTGATATGATACATCACCAATTTCAGATATTAAAGTATAAAAATGAGCACTTAATAAGTCACCAATTAGAATTGATTTCTTAGATAATTTATTTTTAGAAATATCATCTAGATGCTTCATTGAAGTATCAATAGTGAGGCAGGCAAGTTTAGCATTTTCTGGAATATTAAAATGATCTAAAACATCACTTAATCCTTTATTAATGTGAATTGCTTCATATTCATTAATTCCTTTAAGCCTTTGAGTAATTTGTCTATTTAATTTGCTTAATGTTCTTTCCATGTTCACACCTCACGTTAGTATCAATATACATATTAACATTATATTCATAAAAATAAAATATAGTGCTTATGACGAAAATAACTTCATAGTCGCTTCACAGTGAATTGTACAATTATAAATAAAATATATGTATTTAGAATTAAACAATATATAAAATAAAAAGCCCTTATAGGGCTTTTTTAAGTAAATTATTTTACAGCATCTTTTAATGCTTTACCAGCTTTGAATGCTGGAACTTTACTTGCAGGAATTTCGATTTCTTTACCTGTTTGAGGGTTACGTCCTTTACGTGCAGCACGTTCACGTACCTCGAAGTTTCCGAAACCAATTAATTGAACTTTTTCACCTTTAGAAAGTGAGTTTTGAATTGATTCGAAAACAGCATCTACTGCTGAACCAGCTTCTTTTTTAGTTAAATCAGCTTGTTCTGCAACCGCATTGATTAAGTCAGTTTTATTCATTATGAGTTCACCTCCGGATGAATGATAATGATAAATTTATATCATTATGGTATGACTTTAACACAATAATTCCCTTTACCGCAACGATTTATATACTTAAAACGTTGAATTGTCAGTATTTCGTGAATAATTTTATAAAATATTTGTGTTAAATAGCAAAATTACACTTTATTCAGCTTTTTTATCTCGCCCCATTAAATCTTTCACGCTATCTTTCACTGGTTTATCTTCAAATAATACTTTGTATAAAGCATTGGTTATTGGCATATCAACATTTTGAGACTTCGCTAAATGATATACTGAATTTGTTGTGTAAATTCCCTCAACAACCATATTCATTTCGTTAAGTGCTTCTTCAGTCGTTTTACCTTTTCCTAATTTATATCCCAAAGTATAATTTCTTGAATGAGTAGACGTACACGTTACAATTAAATCACCAATGCCACCAAGACCTAGAAAAGTCATAGGATCAGCCCCTAGCTTTTCACCTAGTCGACTAATCTCAGCTAAACCTCTTGTCATTAAAGCCGCTTTAGCATTATCACCATAACCCATTCCAGCAACAATACCACTTGCTACAGCAATAATGTTTTTAAGTGCACCACCTAGTTCTACTCCTATCAAATCATTATTAGTATATACTCTTAAGTAATCATTCATGAATAAATCTTGAATAAGTTTACTTATGTGTTCATCTTTTGACGAAGCTGCAACAGTTGTGGGTTGTTTAATTACAACTTCTTCAGCATGACTTGGTCCAGATAGTACCCCTACGCCATTTTTATGGTTCTTAGGTACTGAATCTTCAATCATTTCTGATACACGTTTAAATGTTTCATTTTCAATACCTTTTGCAACGTGAATAAACGTTTTTTTAGTTTTAATATGTTGATCAATTTCAGTCACAACATTCCTAATTGCTTTTGTAGGTAAAGCAATTAAAAATATATCTGAAAAATTAACTGCTTGTTCTAATTGACTTGTTGCTTTAATCGTTTCATTTAATGTTACGTCTTTCAAGTACCGTTTATTTTGATGAGATTGATTGATTTCATCTACAGTATTTTCATTTTTCCCCCACATTAAAACTGAATGGCCATTCTCTGCTAAAACATTTGCTAATGCAGTACCAAAACTTCCTGTACCAAAAACCGTAATCTTAGTCATCTTAATCTCTCCTCTTAGTTTCTTCTTCTAGGGATGATATGAATAGGTGTTCCTTCAAAACCAAATGCATCTCTAATTTGATTTTCGAGATAGCGTTTATAAGAAAAATGCATTAACTCAACATCATTTACAAATACAACAAATGTTGGTGGTTCAATAGCCACTTGAGTAGTATAGAAGACATTTAAACGTCTACCTTTATCTGTAGGTGTAGGATTCATTGAAATAGCATCTGTTACTACTTCGTTAAGTGTTGAGCTTTGAACACGTTTTTTGTGATTTTCACTTGCTTCTCTAATATAAGGGAAAAGTGTTTTTAATCGTAGTCGCTCTTTTGCCGATACGAAAGCGATAGGTGCATAATCTAAAAATTGAAATTGATTACGTACATCGTCAGCAAATTTTTTCATGGTATTAGTATCTTTTTCTACAGCATCCCATTTATTTACGACAATCACCATTGCTTTTCCTTCTTCATGAGCATATCCAGCAACACGCTTATCTTGTTCAATAATTCCTTCTTCGGCATCAATAACTAATAACACCACATTTGAACGCTCAATTGCTTTTAAAGCTCTTAATACAGAGTATTTCTCAGTTGATTCATATACTTTACCTTTTTTTCTCATACCTGCTGTATCTATTAACACATAATCTTGTCCATCATAGCTATACTCAGTATCTACAGCATCTCGAGTTGTACCTGCTACATTTGATACAATAACACGTTCTTCACCTAAAATGGCATTTACTAAACTAGATTTGCCCACATTTGGACGACCAATAATAGATAAACGAATAGTGTCATCATCATATGGATCACTATCTTCTTCTTTAAAATGTTTAACGACTTCATCTAATAAATCACCTAGACCTAAACCATGTGAACCAGAAATTGGATAAGGATCGCCAAAACCTAAAGAGTAAAAATCAAAAATATCACTTCTCATTTCAGGATTATCTACTTTGTTTACTGCTAAAACAACAGGTTTTTTTGATTTATAAAGTAATTGAGCTACCATTTCATCACTTTGAGTGAGACCTTCCCTTACATTTACCATAAAGATAATTATGTCTGCTTCATCAATAGCGATTTCTGCTTGAGCTCTTATTTGTGTTTGGAAAGGTGCATTTCCGATTTCGATGCCTCCAGTATCAATGATATTAAATTCATGTGTTAACCATTCGCCTGAAGAATAAATACGATCACGCGTAACACCTGGAGTATCTTCAACAATTGATACACGTTCACCTACTACTCTATTAAAAATTGTAGACTTACCCACATTAGGTCTACCTACAATTGCTACAATAGGTTTAGTCATAAGCTAACTTCCTCTCTTTCTAAAATCTCTATAATTTTATCATATGCAATGATGATTTAAAAACAAGTATATATTGTCATACGATAGATAGTGAGTAAAGATAAATAAAAAAGAGCAAGAAAGAATTCTATTTGAATATCTTTTCTTGCTCTCATCATTAAATTAAATAATAAAATATTTAATATTAGAATTTTAAGTTTTTAAATTTATCACCAAAAACGTCACCTAATGTTGGATTGTCTTCATCTGTTTCATTAGATAAATATGATTGAGTTGTAGCTTCGTCACTTTCAATCACATCTTCATTTGGTAATGTAGCTTTAATAGATAAAGAAATACGCTCATTTTCTTCATCAATACCTAAAATTTTAACGCTCACTTGTTGTCCTGGTTCTAACACTTCACTTGGTGTACCAATATGTTTATGAGCAATTTCTGAAATGTGTACAAGTCCTTGAACACCAGGAGCAATTTCCACAAAAGCACCAAAGTTAGCCAAGCGAATTACTTTACCTTCGATAACGTCGTTTTCGTGGAATTTACCTTTAATATTTTCGAATGGAGTTGGTAAAGTATCTTTAATAGATAAAGAAATACGCTCAGAATCTTTTTCAACAGATTTAACTTTAACGTCCACTTCTTGTCCAACGCTTACCACGTCTTCAGGAGATTGAACATGCTCATGTGATAATTCTGATACGTGAACTAATCCATCAACGCCACCAATATCTACAAAAGCACCAAAGTTAGTAAGACGAGCAACTTTCCCTTTGATAACGTCCCCTTCATTAAGTGAATCTAATAACGATGCTTTTTTAACGTCATTTTCAGCTTGTTCAACTGCTTTACGGCTTAAAATGACTCTATTATTTTCAGGATCTAATTCTTCTACTTTAAGACGAATTGTTTGTCCTTCAAATACAGAGAAATCTTCAATGAAATCAGTTGAAATGAGTGACGCAGGAACGAATCCTCTTTGGCCCACATCCACAACTAAGCCACCTTTAACTACTTCAGTAACTTTAGCTTCGATTACTTCGTCATTATCAAGCTTTTCTTGTAAATATTCATATGATTTTTCGGTTTCAAGTTGACGTTTTGATAAAATGTAAGCGCCTGATTCATTTTCTTCGTCAATTTCAATTTTGGTTACATATGCTTCAATTTCATCACCTTCTGAAATAATCTCACTTGGATTTTCAATGTGATGAGTTGAAAGTTGGCTAATTGGAATAATTCCATTATATTTAGCCCCATCAATATGAACTACTACTTGTTTATCTTCAACTTGTTGAACTTTTGCAGTGACTTTGTCACCTTCTTTAATATCATTAATCATTGATTCATTGAATTCTTCAGTCATCATGTTTGCCTCCTTATACACTACATAACTATAACATCTTATAAACACAAGGAATTGTCAAGAAATACCCCTTTAGTTTCATAAGTTTTTAAAAAATATATCATTTTTTAAAATTATTTAATATTGAGCAATAGAAAAATATATTTATTAATATCAATAAAAATCGAAACTTATGATTGAATATAAGATTAAGAAAATTTATTGTTTATATTTCCATAATTAATTATATATAACTAAAATAGCTATTTAAAATAATTCGCTTATATTTTAGTCATTTGACGAATTAAATTAAATAGCTATGTACAAAAATTACAGATTCTCTACTAATTTTAATATTTCTTCAGTTACTTCTTCTATAGTTTTACTCGTTGTATCCACTGTTATAGCATCTTCCGCTTTTCTTAAAGGTGAAATATCACGATTCATATCGTAATGATCTCTTTCTTCAATTTCTTTTTTTAATTGATTTAAAGTGGAAGAAATGCCACGTAATTCATTCTCTTTTTGTCTTCTTTCAGCTCTTTCATCTACAGAGGCAATCATATATACTTTTAACTCAGCATCTGGAAGAACGACGGTACCAATATCTCTACCGTCCATAACAATTCCTTTTTTTATTGCTAATTCTTTTTGTTTTTGTACGGCGTATGTGCGTACAGGTTCTTTTGATGCAACATATGAAACATGTTGCGTGACATCATTTTCTCTTAGATAGTCTGTCACATCCTCGTTATCTAAAATAATTCGTTGTCCTTTTGATGGATTGTAAGTTAATTCTAAAGAAGTATGATTAATTAAATTTTGAAAATCTTCAGGAGCATCTTGCTTTAAATATTTATACGTTATTGCACGATACATTGCACCAGTATCGACATAAATCATTGATAATTTACTAGCCACTTGTCTTGCAATTGTACTTTTTCCAGCAGCAGCAGGACCATCTAATGCAATATTAATTGGATTCATAACATTTTTCCTTTCTTGTTGTTTTATCTGTATTATTTTATCATAAATATATATTTTAAAAATAGGAGGAGTTTAATGAAAAAAATACTTGTTATTCATACAGGTGGAACAATTAGTATGTCTCAAAATCAACTCAATCAGGTCGTTACAAATGACATCAATCCTATTTCATTACATAAAAACATCATAGGTCAATATGCAAATGTATATGAAATAAGTCCCTTTAATGTCCCATCACCACATATCACACTTTCTCATGTAATAAAGTTAAAAGACATCATTATTAAGGAATTTTCTAAGAATCATTATGATGGATGTGTGATTACACATGGCACAGATACGTTAGAAGAAACAGCTTATTTGCTCGATTTAACAATCGATATAAGTCAACCTATTGTTATAACAGGTGCGATGCGTTCATCAAACGAGATTGGTTCAGATGGGCTATATAATTTTATTTCAGCAATTAGAGTTGCAACTTCATTAGAAGCTTCTGATAAAGGCGTGATGGTCGTATTTAATGACGAAATACATACTGCGAGAAATGTTACTAAAACACATACTTCGAATATCAATACCTTTCAGAGTCCTAATCAAGGCCCTTTAGGTATCTTAACTAAAGATCGTGTTCAATTCTATAATCGTCCATATCGACAAACAGTATTTCCAAGAATAGATGAGAGTTTAAATGTGCCATTAATAAAAGCGTATATGGGGATGACTAAGGATGTTTTAGAATTTTATGCTCAACAAAATGTTCAAGGTATAATTATTGAAGCGTTAGGCCAAGGTAACTTACCCCCAAGTTGTTTAAAAGGTATTGAATCGTGTGTCAAAAAAGATATTCCTATCGTACTTGTGTCTCGCTCATTTAATGGCATTGTAAGTCCAGTATATGATTATGAAGGTGGAGGTTTTCGATTAGCTGAAGAGGGACTTATTTTTTCTAACGGATTAAATGGCCCTAAAGCAAGATTAAAACTTTTAATTGGTTTAAGTAATCATATGAATCACAAGGAATTGAAAGAATACTTTGAAACTTAAAAAAGAGAGAAACAATGATGATGCACTCATTGTTTCTCTCTTTTAATTAAAATAAATGAAATTTAACTTTCTAGTGGAGTTTGTTTTTTTCTTAAAATACTTTGAGCGATAATGCCACCATGGTATTTACCGTTTTCAATGAAAATTGAATTATTATCATTACCAGCTGCTATAACACCAGCAATATAACAGTTTTCCACATTTGTTTCATACGTTTCTTTGTTATAAATTGGAGCTGTTCCAAATTCATTAGTATGAATATCTATACCAATAGATTGTAAAAACTCATAGTCTGGATGATAACCAATCATTGCAAAAACAAAGTCATTTGGTATTGTTACTGTTTCACCATTTTTTTCATAAGTTACTGAATGTTGAGTGATTTCAGTAACATTTGCATCAAATTCCATATCGATTTTTTCATGGTTAACTAAAGATTCAAAATTTGGTAAAATCCAAGGTTTAATTGCTGCTGAATATCGATCTCCACGATATAATACAGTCACATTTGCCCCAGCCTTTTCCAATTCCAAAGCTGCATCTACTGCAGAATTCTTACCTCCAATAACCACAACATCTTGATTGAAGTATGGATGTGCTTCTTTAAAGTAATGTTTAACCTTAGATAAATCCGCACCTTTAACATCTAAAGTATTATGTTGACCGTAATAACCAGTCGCAACTGTTAAAAATTTACATTCATACACGTCTTTAGTTGTTGTAATTGTAAATTTATTTCCAATTTTTTTAACTGTTAATACTTCCTCAAAAGGATGTACATTCAACTGATGAAATTTTACTACTTCTCTATAATAGACAAGTGCTTGGTTACGACGAGGTTTACTTTCCTCTACAATAAATGGCACATCGCCAATACTTAATTTATCGCTAGAAGAGAAAAAAGTTTGATGCGTAGGATAATGATAAATGGCATCTACAATATTACCTTTTTCAATTACTAGTGTTTCTATGCCTTTTTTCTTTTGCTCAATGGCTGCACTTAAACCACATGGGCCTCCACCAATAATAATACTTTCAATTGTTTGCATGTTTAATGGCCTCCTTTAATCACTAACATATTATATCAGTTTACTGATATATTTCTAAATAAAAATATTTACATTATTATTTACTTATCTTCAAATGAACATAAAAAAGATACACCATTTTAGGTGTATCTTTTTTAATACATTCAGATATTATTGAGGAATAACTAATTTTTGACCATTTACAATATTATTACTAGTTAAGCCATTAGCTCGTTTTAATTTATTTACATTTTCAACTGTACCTTCACCATAGTATTGAATTGCAATACGATATAAATTATCATTACCAGATACTACGTGAGTTTGTTGGCCAACACTATTACTTGATTGTGTGTTATTTTGAGTTGATTGAGAATTTGAGTTATTATCTGAACTTGATGAATTATTATATACATTTGATTTATTGTTATCATTTTCAGATGTTGCATTTTCAGTAGAATTTTTATCATTATTATCATTTGATGTACTGTTTTCTGTTGTAGCTACTTCATTTGACTCATCACTATCTTTTTTAGTGCTATTATCTGATTCACTTGATTTATCTTCTTTTGTTGCTGCTGTTTCATTTGATTGGTCTTTTTCATTTGTAGCATTGTCTTTGTCTTTATCTTTATCTTTGTTCTCAGTTTGTTCTGTTTTATTATCTGCAGTGTTATTATTCTTATCTTTATGGTCATTGTTAAGATACATGCCAATAAAAATAGCTAGAGCAGCTAAAATAAGTAATAAAGCTATGAGTGGAAGTAAAATTCCCATTAAACCACGTTTTTTCTTACCGTTATGTGCTTGGAAACCATCATTATCTTCGTATTCACGATGTTTATCATCATCATGATGATTTAGATTGTTATGTTCATTATGATGTTTATGTTTAGAAGCAGCAGCACCAGCAGCACCTGCTCCAGCTGCGCCAGCACCGACTGCAGCAGCTTTTTTGCCTTTATTTCCTTTTTTTCTGTGATGTTTATTATCTAGTTCATTATTATCTTCGTTGTCATGTTGAACACTTCTATTTTCATTATCTCTATAATTTTCCTCATCATGACGATTATTTTTACGTTTTTTATTACGTGATGCTTTTGCTCCAACAGCTCCAGTAGCAGCAGCTCCTCCAGCAATGGTTGCATCTTTTCCGATTTTGGAATGATGATCTTCATGTCTATCATTATCTTGATCAAAATCACGATGACGACGATGATCACTATTCATTCTATCATCACTATTATCATCATTTTCATAACTATCGTCCTCAAAACGATGATTAGAATTATTACGACGATCATCATCATTATGACGATCATTTAAATTAGAATGACGGTTGCGTTCATCATAATGCTCATCTATATTGGAACGTTGATTATTCTCATCATTCTCGTGATTATGATGAGAGTTACTTTCGTTATGTACTTTGTCAAATGTTTCCTCATCATAACGGTCATCTAATGAACCTTCTTCATAATCATTAACCTGATCGTTAAATTTTTTGTTACGACTAGAAGATTGGTTTCTTCTTCTTTGTCGTCTTTGTGCATTTCTTGGTGGAAACTGTTGATCAGTTTCATTGTTAAAATTGTCTATTTCATCGTTAGTTTCATTATTTACACGATCGAATTGATCGTTTGAATCTATCGATTGTCGATTTTTTTCAAAATCATCCTTAAAATTATCTCTAGACATAGTCAACATCCTTTCTTTTTCTTATTTTAATTGTCACATTATTTATACCCAAGTAATGCATAAATATGTATCATTTTTTAAATTTCTTATAAATCATTTTGTAATTTAATTATATCCTGTATAAAATATTTTAGTAAAGTAAAGTCACTAAACTCTAAATAAGTTTTTAATTTTTTCATTGAAAGTAAATTGTCTTTTAACTTTTTTTCTGTTGTAACACTCAATTTTACTTAAATCTGAATCATTGTCACAACATTCATTAGATTGATTAGGAGATTCTCCAAAAAATTCCAGTAAAAATTTTCTTCTACATTGATCTATACGAGTATAACCTATGATTCTTTGATAACCAGCTTGTTTACGTATATATGAGGTTTTAAAAATGTGTTTCAATTCTTTAAATGTATAATTTTGGTGTAATACTGTTAAAATTTCTTCTTTATTAGGTGGAAGGAATGCGCCTAACTCAAAAGTTTCGACATCTTCTGATACGATAGCATCATTAAAGAGTAACGTCTCTAGAATATAAGCATCGTCTGGTTGATATAGACTAATCGCTTGACTTTGTTTTCCATCTCTCCCAGCTCGTCCAATTTCTTGTAAATAATTTGAAGGACTAGATGATAAATGAAAATGAATAACAGTCCGAATGTCTTTTTTATTAACCCCCATTCCAAAAGCACTAGTAGCTACAATAACTGGAATAAAATTATTAATAAATTGATTTTGAACAGTTTGACGTTCTTGATAAGTTAAATCCCCATGATAAATACCAGTTAAATATCCATGTTGATAAATGAGTTTTGCGAGTTGTAAGCATATTTTCTTAGATGATACATAAATAATTGTGGGACCTGAAGATTCAATAAATTTCAATAACCATTCTATTTTTTCGTCGTCATCCTTGAAATTAAAATGTGATAACGAAATATTTTTACGATTCATAGTAGTTTGTATAGTGTTTAATTTAACTTTTAAAATATGTTCTAAATCACTTGTTAAATGTGGCGGTGCAGTAGCAGTTAATGCTAAAATAGTCGCTAATTTAAAATGATGAGTGATTTGACCAATAAGTGCGTAATGCGGTCTAAAATCATATCCCCATTCTGATAAGCAATGTGCTTCATCTAATACTACTAAACCAAATGGAATGTTTTTAATTAAATTGAAATGATGAGATTGAAGAATAAATTCAGGACTTAGAAATATAAAACGACTTTGATTTAATACATTGATATTTTCTTTTTTTTCTTGTTCATCCATACCTGAATGAATACACACAACCCTTCGTTCACCTTGAGATTTAAGTTGCATCACTTGGTCATCCATTAAAGAAATTAGCGGTGAAATAATAAGAGTAGGTTTTTGTTGCATATAAGTTGGAAATTGATAACACAGACTTTTCCCACTACCTGTTGGCAAAACACCAAGTGTATGATTGCCTTGTAATACACTTTCTATGACCTCTTTCTGACCTGGGTGAAAACTTTCATGTCCAAACCATTGTTTAAGATTGTTCTCTAACATTCATTTCACCTCTTTCTATCCCAACAATCATGAGTTTAATTTCAAAGTATGATAAATGATCAAACTCTTGTTTATATCGTTTTAATCTTTCTCCTTTATGCTCTGTATAGTATTGAGTAAATTGAAAAATATCTTTTTTTCCCACATAATTTTCGTAATTTTTCTCATAACCTTTAATAAATAATTCTAAAATATGATCTTCTATTGTATTAAGTTTAACATTCTGTGCAATTGCGATTTCATTTAAACTCAAACCTTGATGAAGATATTGTTGAGTAATAGATGTTTTATTTAATAATGATGAAAGAATAATACATTCAGACAATATAGGATAACGTTGTTTATTTTCAATTTCACTTCCTAAGGTGACTAAATTATTCAATTCTAATGTATATAATTTTGAAATAGAAATATTCTCAATCAAACTTACCTGTTGTCTTGTATACATAGGCTCATCATAACCATGCAAATAATAATGAAGGTAACACTTATTATTATTTAAACTGATTGCTTGAAATAAATCAGTCACTTCATTTTCAAAGTCTTTTATTAAATCATTTTCAATAATAGTTCCATAAACCTTTTTAACTTTATTTTGAATAATAACCTGTTGGTTCATTGGTACGAATTTAAGTTGATGATGGAGATATTGAGATATCGTCTGAATTAATAATTGAATACATTTAAAAGTATTATTAAGACTATCATAAGTGAATCGAGGATGCACCTTGATATTTAATTCTTTTATATCATTTTTATTTAAAAGTCGTTCAAATGTCTGATATTTTAATTTAGGTAAACTATGATATAATGATAAAAGTTGTTGAGAGCTCGCATCAAAAAACGTTTGATGTGACTTTTTTCCACTTAAAATATTATATATACTTTTATTAGTTTTATAATTGAATGAGTGATGTTTAACATAACTAATCATTTCTTGCATGAGTGAACTCCTCTTTTATAGAACTTTTATATCTAGAATATAATAAAATTATTTATTATGACTAGTGTAGCATTTTTATCAAAGGAGGCGAATAAAATGGCAAAGTACACAATCGTTGATATGGATACATGTATTGCTTGTGGTGCTTGTGGCGCTGCTGCACCAGATATTTACGATTATGATGACGAAGGTATTGCTTTCGTAATCCTTGACGATAATCAAGGTACTGCAGAAGTACCAGAAGAATTATATGAAGATATGGAAGATGCTCTTGAAGGCTGTCCAACTGATTCAATTAAAATTGAAGAAGAGCCTTTTGATGGAGATGCCTTAAAATTTGAATAAATCCGTAAATAAAATTGCATTACCATAATTATAATATAAAACCTCCGATGATTCCTACTAAGAAGTCATCGGAGGTTTTGATTTTATTTCAATACTTTTTTTAAACGGCGATATAGCAAGATAAAAATAATCGATATTACACATCCTTTAATAATATTAAAAGGAATAATACCAGATAAAATAATTACTTTTAAATTAGTAAATACATCACCAAGATTAAATATCATGCCATATAAAGGTAGTAAGACAAAATAATTTAAAATACTTAAAACGATAGTCATTGCAATAGTGCCGGCAACTAATCCTATAATTAGTGAACGACGAGATGAATATTGTTTACGATGACTAATAAAATAAGCTGTTAGTAAAAAACTAGCCCCTGCTAAAAAATTTGCCACAGGCCCAACAGGATCGCCAATATTAAATAAGAAATTTAATATATTTTTAATTAATGCTACAAGAAGACCAGATAAAGGACCAAAAATAAAAGTAGCTAATAAAGTCGGTACATCACTAAAATCTAATGTTAAGTATGGAGGCAAAAATGGTAATGGAAATTTCAAAAATGTTAATATGAATGCAATTGCACTCAACATACTTATGGTAATTAAACGTTTATTTTGTTGCATATTCAGTTTTCTCCTTCCATTCATCTTACTAAGAATTGGAGGATACTTTTACACAACAAAAAACCTCCACCTTCTCCCATCCAGACTATACTGTCGGCTTCAGATTTACACTGAATCAGCCACTTCCATTGAAGCGGGTCGCAGGCTCAAATTACTGCCGGTTGGGAATTACACCCTACCCCGAAGATGAATTATTGAATTTATCATTTAAAATTTATATTACATGAATAACTCCTTCATTGCAATATCTCTGTTTATTTATAAAAATGAGAGATATGGTTCATCAATTTCGTCGACTGATTTTAAATTAATATGAAATGAAATATGATATTAAAAAAACTATAGATATAAAAACGCTCTTCAAAGTTTTATCTTTAACTTTGAAGAGCGTAATCTCAAATAATTTGGATATTTAATCTTATTTTGTCGAAAGTTAATTATTTAGAATCTATAGAAGGTTTAGGTAATTTAATAATAAAGGTTGTGCCTTTATTCACTGTACTTTCTACAGAAATAATTCCGCCATGCTCTTGAATAATCATCTTACTAATAAATAATCCTAAACCAGTTCCTTGTTTACCTCTAGTTCTAGAAGCTTCTACTTTATAAAAACGATCAAATACATGATCAAGATGTTCGGGAGCAATGCCGCTACCTGTGTCTTTTATATTTAAAATTTGATACTGACTATCTTTATTAGCAGTAATCGTAATTGAATCTCCAGGATGTGTATAGCGTGTTGCATTATCAATTAAGTTTGTGAGTACTTGATCAATTCGATCAGCATCGTAATTCCATAAATCATCTTCATTAATATTTGGTAACAAGTCTATGTTTAGTTCTAAATCTTGTGCTTGTTGACGATATTTAAGTTGTATTTTACGTAATAATGGCATTATAGGCTGTATTTCTTTATTAATGGCTAATCCTTCCGCATCCATTCTTGCAACATTTAAAAGCTCGTTGACAAGGCGATTAAGTCGTTTTGTTTCATCTAATACAATTGATAGTGATTCTTTGATTTCGTTAGGTTCTGTTACAATGCCATCGACTATCGATTCAGTATAACCCTGTAATAACGAAATCGGTGTACGGAGTTCATGGGATACGTTTGCGATAAAATCTTTTTTCATTTGATCAAGATTATGTTCATTTGTCATATCTCTTATGATGATTACAATCCCGCTACGACCATCTTGTTGAATACGATCAATATAGCTCATTATAAACACATAATACTTAGAGTTTATTGTATATTCATTAAACTCTGTACCTTTTGAATGAAATGTGGCATTAATTTGATTTTTAATTTCTGAATAAATAGATTTATCAATTGTCGGTAGTATTTGGTCTGCCATTTTGTTAGATAAAATAATTTCACTTTTATCATTTAAACCCACTACACCTTCAATCATAGAATTAAATAAACGATCACGAATATTTTTTTGAGTAGATAAAGCTTCAATGTGTTCTTGAATTTTATAACTCATATTATTAAACGTATAAGAAAGTTCACCAATTTCATCTTTCGTATTTACTGTTGTTTTTTGAGAGTAATCTCCATTCGATACATTGATTGCCTGTGTACTTAATTTTCTAAGTGGCTTAGTGATACGATTAGATAAAAAGAACGCAAAAATCGTTGAAACAATTAAAAATACAATGGCAGTAATTAAAATAATAATGGTAATTGCATTATTAGTATCTTCAATTGTTTTTAAATCTTGATATATAAATACGCCACTAAACTTAGCATGTTTACGATTTTGAGATTGCATCGGATATCCTAAAAGAATATAAGAATGGGATGCTCCTTTTTCACTTATTGTGACGTTTTGTGTGGCAGATTTCCCTGTATCAAATACTTTATTAAAGTTGTCATTGTTTTGTATTTCTTTTAACATTCTTTTTTTAATCAGATTATATGATTTTTCTGCTGACATATTTTTATTAGACATAATAATAACGCCACCTGTACCATCAATCAATTCCTGACTATGTTGTATGGCAAGTGACTTGTTATCAGCTTTTTCAACAAGATGACTAATCCTTGAAGCATCTTCTCTTATAGCATTTTCTGTTTGTTGGGTGTAATAATATTGAATAAATGTAATTAATGCTGCACTTAATAAAATTAAAACTGTCGTTACTATAAATATTATAGTTAACCACAGTTTTATAACAACACTATTTAGTCGATTCATCATTTGTATTGACCTCAAATTTGTAACCGACACCCCAAACGGTCTGAATCATATGTGCTGCTTCTTCAGAAACTCGATTTAATTTTTCTCTTAATCGTTTAACATGTGTGTCTACAGTTCTTAGATCACCATAAAATTCATAATGCCAAACTTCTTTTAATAGTTGTTCACGATCAAATACTTTATTAGGTGTTTTTGCTAAGTATATTAATAGCTCATATTCTTTTGGAGTTAAATTCACTTGTTGTTGATCCGCTAATACACGATGTGCATCATTATCGATAATAAGATGATTAAACTCAATGACATCTCTTGCATGTGGTTCGCTTTGTTCTGGTTTAGATGTTTGAGTTCTACGTAGTAATGCTTTCACTCTTAATACGACTTCTCGGGGAGAGAAAGGCTTCACTATATAATCATCTGCACCTGATTCGAATCCTTCCACACGATTAGTTTCTTCGCCTTTAGCTGTAAGCATAATAATAGGCGTATCTTTATGCTCACGTAATTTTGATGACATTTCAATACCATCCATTTCAGGCAACATTAAATCTAAAAGAATGCACGCATAGTCATTTTCCATAGCAAGTTCATATGCTTCTCTACCATCACTTGCTTCATGGATAGTAAACGATTCTCTTTCTAAGTAAAGCTTTAATAATCTTCTGATTCTATCTTCATCGTCTACAATTAATATTTCATTCATCATTACAATATACCTCCTACACATGCTCTATACCATTTTAATTATAGCATATTCACTATATTAAAGCTTTCTATTCAATTGACTTTGTGAAAAAAATAGCAAAATATCTTTTTTGATGTAGAACCTATGATTTATTATTACAGTGAATAAATAAAAAAAGATACACATTGTAATTGTGAAAATACTTTGTATTGTTAAGTTATTTCGAATTAATTGCCATTTTCAGCCATATGTCTTAATATTTTCACCTCATGAGGTGTTAATACTCTACCTTCACCTGCATTTAAACCTTTTAAATTAAGATTTCCAAATTCGATTCGTATTAATTTATCGACTGTGTGATTAAAATGTTCGAACATACGTCTAACTTGTCTATTTCTACCTTCGCTAATAGTTATTTCAACCAGTGTCGTATTTTTTTCTTTATTTTGATTTTTTATTTTAACTTGAGCAGGTTGTGTAAAACCATCTTCTAATTCAATTCCTTGTTCTAATGCTTTAACTTCTTCTCTCATTAAATACCCTTTTAATTTTGCAACATATTTTTTCTGAATATGATATCTAGGATGAGTCATCAGGTTAGTAAATTCACCATCATTTGTAAGTAATAATAACCCTGAAGTATCATAGTCTAATCGTCCAACTGGATAAATTCTTGCTTCTAAATCTTTAAAATAATCTGTTACAACCGTTCTACCTCTATCATCTGAAACACTAGTAATCACTTGCGTTGGTTTATAGAACAGAATATAAATTTTATCTTCTTGCTCAATTTTAATTCCTTCAACTTCAACAGTGTCTGAAGATTTAACTTTCGTTCCAAGTTCCGTAACTACTTGACCATTGACTTTTACTTTACCTTCAGTGATTAAAGTTTCTGCCTTTCTTCGAGATGTATATCCACTGTTAGCAATTCGTTTTTGAAGTCTTTCTAAATCTTTATTCATTTTATTTCTCCTTTTGCTCTGTAAGTGTACTAAAGAAATTTTCAATCTCTTCGTTATCTTCTTCAGTAGATGGTAGTTCTTCTATTGATTTCATTCCAAAAACATTTAAAAATAAATCAGTAGTCATGAGTAAATGACTACGCGAATTCTCCATGTCTTTTGCTTCAATAAGTCCTCTAGCAATTAATGTTCTCACTGCACCATCAGAATTAATACCTCTTGTTACTTCGATATCACTTCTAGTTAATGGTTGATTATAAGCAATAATCGATAGTGTCTCCATAGCAGCTTGAGATAATTTCATGTTTGCTTTTTGATTCACTAATACTTCGATAAAAGGAGCACTCTCTTTTTTGGAGGTTAACATATAAATGGAACCATATCTTTGTATTTCAAGACCTTTTGAATGATACGTCGAAATTAATTGATCAAGTTCATCTAAATCCATTTTTAAAATATCTGCAAGCTGACGTGCTTCGAGTCCTTCATCGCCTACAGTAAATAATAATGACTCTATAATGCCAATGTTATCCAATAGAATAGTTCACTCCTCTAATGATATTGATGTCTTCAAAGTTATTTGACTGTTCTATATTAATAAGACCTGCTTTAGACATTTCTAATATTGCTAAGAAATGTGTAACAACTTTACTCACAGGTTCATTAAAGTTAAATAAACTAAAGAAGTTAAATGATGTTTGTTTCTCTAAATGTTTAGCAACCACTTCAGTAGCTTGTTGAATTGTAAAAATATCTTTTGAAATTTCAACTGCTTTTGGCGTATTTAATGCTACTCTATTTTTTACTCTTTGGTATGCAACAATCAGTTGAGTCAAATCAATCGTTTGATTTTTGTCCCAATGCGTTTCTTTTTCTAAGTGAGATAAATCAGCTGGTGATTTAGTATAATATAATTCTCGTTCTTTCTTTAATTCTGTTAATAGTAAAGAATATTCTTTATAATTTTGATATTCGATTAAACGACCTACAAGTTCCTCACGAGGATCTTCTTCTAAGTCATTTTCAGTTTCTTGTTGTGGCAATAATAATCTACTTTTTATCATTAATAACTCTGAAGCCATCACTAAATATTCACTTGCAATATTAATTTCAACTTCTTTCATTGCATGAACATATTGCATATATTGTTCAGTTAAAGCTTTCATTGGTATATCATAAATATCTATTTCATATTTATGAATTAAATGAAGAAGTAAATCTAATGGGCCATTAAAAGCATCTAATTTAACTTCGTACATAATTAACTTCCTTGTATTATAAAATCTAAATTGTGCATAATTCACTTAAATATTATAGCATGAATATATATTAGAATTAAATTAAGGATGAGTATTCATGAATAAAGCATTAAGTCACTTCTACTATCAATTTCATACACACCAACATTATTTTTTATGTCATGATATTTTAGAAGAATTATGGAAGTCAAAACCTAATTTTTCTAAGAAAGATGCTGTAGTTAGTTTAATACTATTTTCAACTGCAATGTATCACTATAGACGATGTAATAAGTTAGGTGCATTAAAAAGCTTTAAAAAAGCGTTATATACATTTAAGCATGCAAAAGATAAAGAGACACTTGGTTTAAAGGTCAATGAATTTACTTTATTGATTCAAAATCAAATAGAAAAAGTGAAACATGATCAGACATTTCAACCAATACAGTTGCCAATTAAATCTGCGGTAGAAAGGGAAATTATCAATTTATATCCTAATTATGAATATAAGACACAAATTAACAATGATGACATGATTGTTCATTGTCATCGTCTAAGAGATAGAAGCGATATCATTGCAGCTAGAAAAAAAGCACTTAAAAATAAAAGAAAGAAAAGTTAAATCATTCACTTTTCTTTCTTTTATTTTAAGCTCTAGGATGGAATTGATTATACATTTGTCGTATTTGAGATTTAGACACATGTGTATAAAGTTGCGTTGTTGAAATATCTGAATGACCAAGCATTTCTTGAACTGCTCTTAAATCTGCCCCATTTTCTAAAAGATGTGTAGCAAATGAATGTCTCAACGTATGAGGAGTTAAAGTTTTATTAATATTGGCCTTTGAACCATATTGTTTAATCATCTTCCATATCCCTTGTCTAGTTAAAGGTCTACCGTGCATATTTAAAAACAATACATTCGTAATAGTCTTTTTCAAAAGTTGAGGACGTATCTTTTCTAAATACGTATCTAGAAATTCAATCACAGTGTCTCCTAATGGTATAATTCGTTCTTTATTACCTTTACCAAATACTCTAACAAATCCCATAATAAGATTTATATCCTCAATATTAATTTGTATCAGTTCAGAAACACGCATGCCAGTCGCATATAATAATTCTAATATTGTACGATCACGATACCCATTTTTCTTATTTAAGTCCGGTGTTTCCAAAAGTTGAATGACTTCCTCAACTTCTAAAACATCGGGTAACTTCTTCTCATATTTCGGAGTCTCAATTAAGACAGTTGGATCTTTAGCGGCATATTTTTCTCTAAGTGCAAATTGATGAAAATTGCGAATTGTAGAGATAAAACGCGCCATTGATTTAGCAGAAGCACCTTGGTCTATTAAATATCCTAAGCATTCTTGTATAACTTGGCGATCAATAAAATCGATATGAGCAATTTTATGTTCTTTCATGTATTCTTCATATTTAGCTAAATCACGTCGATATGCGCCGATAGTATTTTCACTCAATCCCTTTTCAATTTGAATAAATTTTAAAAATTCTTCAATAATCGTATTCATATTACACCTCTGTTTATATAAAAAAGGTATGAAATAGAATTCAAAGTTGATTCTTAATTTCACACCTTCTATCGATTAATTATTACATATTACTTTTTTATCTTGAAAAGTTCTTCAAGCATTTGTATATAGAGTTGATACAACACTTTATTAAGTTTAACTTATTATTTACCTTTAGCTTGGCATTCTGAACATATACCGTGAAATGTTAAGCGGTGATCCAAAATTTTAAATTGATATTCTGATTCAACACGTTCTTCTACTTTTGGTAGTAAGTCTTCATGAATTTCATCTACCCTACCACATTCCATACAAACTAAGTGATGATGAAAATGTTTAGCACCTTCTTTTCTCAAATCAAATCGCGCTACGCCATCACCAAAATTAATTTTATCTACTACTTTTAATTCAGCAAGTAGTTCTAAAGTTCGATAAACAGTAGCTAAACCTATTTCAGGTGCTTTATCTTTTACTTTTAAATATACATCTTCAGCACTGAGATGATCTTTTTCATTCTCAATTAACACACGAACTGTTGCTTCGCGTTGAGGTGTTAATTTATAAGAAGATTGCTGTAATTGTTGTTTTACTCTATTTAGACGTTCTTCCACGGGAGCATCACTCCTCAATTAATTATAATCATTTTAAACTAAATTATTTCAATTAATAAATTACCAATAAATTTAGTAAAAATCAAGTAGTTATCACGTCTTATTTAGAATGATTATAATTTGATAATACATATTGTAAAGCAATTATTGTTTTCGCATCTTCAATTTCATGGTTTTCTAAAAGTGCATGGATATCGTCTAAGTGTATTTTATGCAATTCTACAAATTCGTCATCATCCAGATTTAATTCTCCTACACTTAAATGATCAGTAAAATAAATGGTTAGTTTCTCATTTGAAAATCCTGGAGAACCATACATATGAGTGATGAACGTTAGATGATTAGCTTTGTAGCCAGTTTCTTCTTCTAATTCGCGTTTCGCTGCTTCTTCTCTATCTTCATCTTCTTCTAGTTTACCTGCTGGAATTTCTAACAAGGGTTTTTCAATAGGTTTACGATATTGTTTAACCAATAATACTTCTTTTTCTGGAGTAATAGCGCAAATTGCCACAGCACCATTATGCTTGATAATTTCTCTCTTAGAAGTTTTTCCGTCTGGTAATTCCACATCGTGTAATTCTAGATCGATAATTTTACCATTATAAATGACTGTTCTATCAAAAGTTTTTTCATTAAAGTCCATTATATCCACGTCCCTTTTCATTAAGTTAATAAATTGATAAGATAAATGCGTTAACTAAAGTGTATCGGAAGGAGATTGTTCATGCAAAAAAATATATTAAAAAGTGGCATTGAAATTTCGGAACTAGGTTTAGGCTGTATGAGTTTAGGCACAGAATATCATCATGCAGAAGAAATTATTGAGTGTGCAATTGAAAATGGTATCACATATTTTGATACCGCAGATATTTATGATAGAGGGGTCAATGAAGACATTGTTGGAAAGTCTTTAAAGAAATATCAAAATAGAGATGATATTGTTATAGGAACAAAAGTAGGAAATAGACCACTTAATGATGGTAGTACTACTTGGGATCCTTCAAAAAAATATATTAAAGAAAGTGTTAAAAGTTCTTTAAAACGATTAGGCTTAGAACAGTTAGATCTTTATCAACTTCACGGAGGTACAATTGATGATCCCCTAGATGAGACGATTAGTGCATTCGATGAACTGAAAAAAGAAGGTGTAATCAAAGCTTATGGAATCTCTTCTATTAGACCTAACGTGATTGAGTATTATTTAAAACACAGTCAAATAGAAACGATTATGTCTCAATTTAATCTTATTGATAATCGTCCAGAACGTCTTTTAAATCATATTCATTCTCATGGCGTAAAAGTTTTAGCACGTGGTCCCGTGTTTAAAGGGTTACTTACTTCAAATAGTGTTAATGTACTTGATCAGAAATTCTCTGATGGTATTTTTGACTATAATTATCATGAATTAGGAGAAACGATTGCTTCTGTTAAGGAAGTTGAAAGTAATTTAAGTGCTTTATCATTCGAATATTTAAAATCCCATGATGCATTAGGTTCTATTATTGTTGGTGCAAGTTCTGTTTCACAATTAAAAGATAATATTGCTAATTTTAATAAAACAATAAGTTTGGATCAAATTAAATCTGCACGTCACCGTGTGAAAGATTTGGAATATACTCAGCATCTTGAGTAAGGAATCATTATTATAAATTTTTATAAACAATCGTTGATGTAAAGTACAAGTGATGAAGTATCTATGATGAATGCTTCATCACTTTTTTAGGTTAAATTATATTTTATTTTTAAACAATGAAGTAAAATATTTTTCAATTTTTCTAGGAGCTAATTGGTAAAGTTTTAATAGTGGATTCATCCATAGCGGCTTGTTAATTTCTACTTTACGAGTGATGATACCTTTAACGATGTCTTCTGCGAGTATTTTGGGATCTATCATTAGTGATGCATATTTATTAGCATACTTCAATGATGGATCTGCTTTTTTATGAAATGGTGTATTAATGGGACCTGGATTAACAGTCATTACATGAAAGTCTTGTTCCTCAATTCTTAGAGCATTTAATACGCCATTTAAAGCAGCTTTAGATGAGCCATAAAATGCAGCATTCGCTTGCGTTACAAATGCTGCCTGACTAGAAATAGCCACTATAGAAGCGTTCATTGTTAAATAGGGTTTAACAGTTTTAAATAATGTAATAAAACCAAGCACATTCACATGATAAGTTTCCATGATTTCTTCTAACGAATGAGATTGTATTGATTTAAAAAAGCCTAAACCTGCACTATAAATGATTCCGTCAATCGGATAACAAAGGGATTTAGAAATATTATCTATTTGTGAAGTATCTTGTAAATTACATTTAATCATTGAAACACGATGTTTGTACGGATTAAAATTAATATTTTCGAATTTCTCCGTACTACGAACAATGAGGGTAATATATGCGCCTTTTTTTAATAATTCTTTCGTTATTTCTAAACCTAAGCCACTAGTTCCTCCAGTTACGATGAAATGTTTACCTACAATCACGGATGACTCTCTCCTATCTAACAAGTATAGTTAATTTTTGATAATAATTATATTGAATATGTTACTATAGTTTTATCAATTAAGGGTAAGGATGGTGCTGTTTTATGAAGTTAGTATTTTATGGCGCTGGTAACATGGCACAAGCCATTTTTAAAGGAATTATTGATTCTAAAATATTAAATCATAACGATATTTATTTAACAAATAAATCAAATGAAAATACTTTAAAATCATTTGCGAAAGAATTAGGAGTAAAATATAGTTACGATGATGCATTTTTATTAAAAGATGCAGATTATGTTTTTCTAGGTACTAAGCCTCATGATTTTGAAACGGTCGCATCACGTATTAAATCACATATACAATCAGACCATCGTTTTATATCTATTATGGCTGGTTTATCGATAAATTATATCCGAGAAAAGTTAGAAACGAATAATCCCGTTGCTAGAATTATGCCCAATACAAATGCACAGGTAGGTCATTCAGTAACAGGTATTAGTTTTTCTGGTAATTTCGATCCTCATTCTAAAGATGAAGTAACAGAATTAATTAGTGCTTTTGGCTCAGTTATTGAAGTTGACGAAGAATATTTACATCAAGTGACGGCTATTACAGGAAGCGGACCAGCTTTTTTATATCATGTATTTGAACAATATGTTAAAGCAGGAACATCATTAGGTCTTGAAAAAAAACAAGTTGAAGAATCCATTAAGAATCTCATTATTGGAACAAGTAAGATGATTGAACGATCGGATTTAAGTATGGAACAACTTAGAAAAAATATTACCTCTAAAGGTGGCACAACACAAGCTGGATTAAATGAACTTGATCGACATGATATTGAGAGTATTTTTAAAGCCTGTCTAGATGCTGCAGTTCATAGAAGTATCGCCCTTTCTAAAAGTGAAGATGAGTAATAAATATTAAAAATAACTATAACGAAAATTAAGTCATACATATCGTTATAGCTATTTTTTAGTTTTTACGTAGCATTTAAAACGCTATTATTATTTAAAATTTGAATGTATCAAAGTCTTTAACAAACTCAAAATTTGGTGTATCTTTCATTTCTTTTAATGCACGGTTTATCTCTTCTATATCTTCTAAATTATATCGATTACTTAGATGGGTAATAAAACTTTTCTTCACATTAGACTGATGAATTAACCTAAATACATCGTCAATGTGACTATGATGATAGTTATTTGCTAAAATTTTGTCACCGTCAATATATGTTGCTTCATGAATCATAATATCCGCATTTTCTGCAAGTATATATTCGTTATCACATGGTTTCGTATCTCCAAAAATAGTAACAATAGGTCCTGGTTTGGCTGGACCTTTAAAGTCTTTAGAAAGATAAATTTGATTATTATATTCAAAAGTATCAAACATTTTTACTTCTTGATATTTAGGACCCGGTTCTAGTCCAATTGCCTTTAATGCAGTTACATCAATTGTACCTGGTGTTGTAGGAGCCTCAATTCGATAACCATATGAAGGTATACCATGATTTAATAACCTTGATGAAACTGTAAAGCCATTATGATGATATGTAAAATTATTATCAATTTCAATATATGTAATAGGATAGTTTAAATGAGATTCAGATAATTTCAAAGCGGTTTCAATAAATTGTTGCAAACCTGTTGGCCCTATTAACGTCAATGGCTTATCTTCTCCACCTTGGAATGAACGACTTGTTAATAATCCAGGTAATCCAAAAATGTGGTCGCCATGCATATGCGTGATAAAAATATGATCAACTTTGCCTAATTTTATCGAGTGATGCAAAATTTGATGTTGAGTCCCCTCTCCTACATCGAATAACCATATTGAATTTGAATAAGGTTCTAGGTTTAAAGCAATCGCTTGAGTATTACGATCTTTAGTAGGTAAACCCGCACTCGTTCCAAAAAATGTAACTTCCATGCATTTGCCTCCTCTTTCTTCAATATATTTTATCATACGTCTATAAGTTTGTTATCATATGAAATAAAATAAATGAATTTATCAGAATTTAGGGTATAATGTAACTTATAAAAAATAAATTGTATGTTATTTAGTTTAATGTTGTAAATATTATCAACAATTTTAGGCAAAAACATATCAAGAAAAACAGTTTTAATTTATAATGAATTAATCATAGCAATTAAAGAATTGAGGTTTTGAATTTGAACACACACACTAAACATATCCCTTGTTTAATTACTATATTTGGCGCAACTGGAGATTTGAGTCATAGAAAATTATTCCCTTCTTTATTCCACTTATATCAACAAGATAATTTAGATGAACATATTGCCATTATTGGCGTTGGTCGAAGAGATTATACTAACGACTTTTTCCGTGAACAAGTTAAACAATCTATTCAAACGCACGTCAAAGATACTGATCGACTCGACGAATTCATAGAACATGTTTTTTATTTTAAAAATGATGTCAATGAAGAAGAAAGTTATCATGAATTATTAGCATTCTCTAATGAACTTGATGATACATTTAAATTAGAAGGTAATCGCCTATTCTATTTAGCAATGGCACCTCAATTCTTTGGACCAATTTCTGATTATTTAAAAGCTTCTGGCTTAACTGAAACTAAAGGATTTAAACGCCTTGTAATTGAAAAACCATTTGGTAGTGATTTTAAATCTGCTGAAAAATTAAATAATCAATTACGACAATCATTTAAAGAAGAAGAAATATACAGAATTGATCACTATCTTGGTAAAGATATGGTGCAAAATATCGAAGTTCTACGATTCGCTAATGCGATGTTTGAACCTCTTTGGAATAATAAGTATATCTCTAATATACAAATCACTTCTTCAGAAATACTAGGTGTTGAAGATCGTGGAGGTTATTATGAATCGAGCGGTGCATTAAAAGATATGGTACAAAACCATATGTTACAAATGGTTGCATTACTAGCAATGGAAGCACCTATTAGTCTTAAAAGTGAAGATATTCGAGCTGAAAAGGTGAAAGTATTAAAATCTTTAAGACAATTAAAACCTGAAGAAGTCAATCAAAACTTTGTGCGTGGACAATATGGAGAAGGAACTATTAATGACCAACGTGTTATCGCTTATAGAGATGAAGATCGTGTTGCATCTGATTCCAATACACCAACCTTTGTTTCTGGAAGATTAACTATCGATAACTTCCGTTGGGCTGGTGTACCATTCTACATTCGTACTGGTAAGCGTATGAAGTCTAAATGTATACAAGTTGTTGTAGAATTTAAAGAAGTTCCTATGAATTTATATTATCAAACGGATCGATTACTAGATTCTAATTTATTAGTTATTAATATTCAACCTAATGAAGGTATTTCATTACACTTAAATGCTAAGAAAAGTATTCAAGGTATCGAAACAAAGCCTGTTCAACTGTCTTATGCTATGAGTGCACAAGATAAAATGAACACAGTAGATGCATATGAAAACTTATTATTCGATTGTCTTAAAGGTGATGCAACGAACTTTACACATTGGGAAGAACTTAAATCTACATGGAAATTTGTAGACGCTATTCAAGAACATTGGACTATGATTGATCCAAACTTCCCTAACTATAAATCAGGGACAAATGGCCCTATCGAAAGTGATTTATTATTAAGCAGAGACGGAAATCATTGGTGGGACGATATTCAATAAACAGATATACTAGACGTTTCATGTGATAAATGTATAAAGGATAAGACACATTATATTATTTTCACTCATTGAAAATAAGGTCTTGTCCTTTTTAAATTGAATATTGAAAGAGTCATTTAAAAATTTAATTTAATTTTATATTATTGATGTATATTTTTATAAAATAATGTAAAATATTAGTATTGATTGTAAATTTATTGGAGTGAAAGTTTTGGACGTTATCAAGCAGATACAACAGGCAATTGTATATATAGAAGATCATTTATTAGAGCCTTTTAATTTGCAAGATTTAAGTGATTACGTTGGTCTCTCTCCTTACCATCTTGATCAATCGTTTAAAATGATTGTTGGACAACCTCCTGAAAGTTATGCTCACTCTCGAAAAATGACTGAAGCTGCTAAAGAAATGATACAAAGTTCTTCGAGATTAGTTGATGTAGCAAAACGCTATAATTATTTAAGTTCAAATGACTTTGCAAATGATTTTAGTGATTTTCATGGAATATCTCCTATTCAAGCTTCTACTAAAAAAGAAGAACTAAAAATGAATGAACGCTTGTATATTAAATTAACAACTACAGAAAGAGCACCATACCCTTACAGACTAGAAACGACTAAAGACACACCTTTAGTTGGGTATGTAAAATATATTGAGGCTAATCAACTATCTAACCCTTACAAAGTTCCTGACTTTTTAGAAGATTTATATTTAGATGGTAAAATAAAAGAATTAAAACGATATAATAATATAAGTCCATATGAGTTATTTGTTATTACATGTCCTTTAGATGAAGGTGTAGAATTATTTGTGGGCGTACCTAGTGAACGTTATCCAGCTCACTTAGAAAGCCGATTGTTACCAGGGCGACACTATGCAAAATTTAATTTGCAAGGTCAAGTGGATTATACTGTTAATGAAGCTTGGTATTATATTGAATCCAGCTTACAACTTACTCTACCCTATGAAAAAAATAGCTTATATGTTGAAATTTATCCTTTTGATCTCTCATTCGAGGACCCGTTCACTAAAATACAATTATGGCTACCTATTAAACAAGAAACTTATGATATAGAATAAAAGAAGCGTTAGATGACTAAGTTATTAAACTTATGTCATCTAACGCTTTACTATTAAAGTTCGGCTACGAATGCTTCAAAAGGTTTCATATTAGTGATATCTAAATCATTTTTATAATTGTGTAGCTTAATTTGAGATGCTTCAACTTCAAATGGTAAATTTAATGATGCAACATGATCTGTTAAATTTCCTGCAACTAGAACTGTCTTATTATTAAGTTTACGTGTGTAAACAAAAATATTCTCATTCGCATCATCGATTAAATTAAATTCACCATAAGTATATATATCATCGGATTTTTTTAATTTAATTAGACGTTTATAAAAATTAAGAACGGAATCTGAATCTTCGGATTGTTGTGCTACATTTATTGTTTTATAGTTAGGGTTGACTGGGAACCATGGCGTACCTTCAGTAAAACCTCCATTTACTTCATTAGTCCACTGCATAGGTGTTCTAGAATTATCACGATTCTCCATTTTATATTTATCTAATAACTGATTAACATCTCCACCTTGAGATTTAACAATTTGATATTCTGTTTTTACAGCAACATCGTTAAATGTTTCAATACTTTCAAATGGATAGTTTGTCATACCAATTTCTTGACCTTGATAAATAAAAGGTGTGCCTTGTTGTAAGAAATATACCACTGCATGGCTAGTAGCAGATTCAAACCAATACTTTGTATCATCTCCCCAAGTAGAAACACGTCTAGGTTGATCATGATTTTCAATAAATAGTGCATTCCATCCTATACCCTCTAGTTGTTTTTGCCAACGGTTTAATACATTTTTATAAGATAAAACATCAAATTTAGAGTCTCCAGTACTCCATAAACCTAAATGTTCAAATTGGAAAATCATATTGAATTTACCTTCTTTTTCTCCAACCCACTCTTTTGCATTATCTGGATTTACGCCATTTGCTTCGCCAACAGTCATAATGTCATAATGGCTAAGTGATTTGTCCTTCATTTCTTGAAGCCAATCTTGAATGCCTGGTTGATTCATATCAACATCAAATGCTGGAGCGTATTGTTTTCCTTTTGGAACAGGTAAATCACCAGCTTCAAATGTTTTTTTGATATGTGTGATCGCATCGACTCTAAAGCCATCAATTCCTTTTTCGAACCACCAATTCATCATTTTAAAAACAGCTTCTCTAACGTCAGGATTACTCCAATTTAAATCAGGTTGCTTTTTACTAAATAAGTGGAAATAATACTGTTTTGTTGTGTCATCATATTCCCATGTTGAACCATTGAAAATACTTTCCCAATTATTAGGTTCAGAACCGTCAGATTTAGGATCTGCCCAAATATACCAATCTCGTTTAGGATTATCTTTACTAGAACGAGATTCTATAAACCATGGGTGTTCATCAGATGTATGGTTAACAACAAGGTCTAAAATTAATTTCATTCCACGCTTATGAGTCTCAGATAATAAATGATTAAAGTCTTCCATTGTTCCAAATTCTTCCATAATATCTTGATAATCACTAATATCATAACCATTATCATCGTTTGGAGATTTATACATTGGACTAAGCCAAATGACATCAATACCTAAATCTTTCAGATAGTCCAATTTTTCTACCATCCCTGGTAAATCACCAATACCATCATTATTGCTATCATTAAAACTTCTCGGATACACTTGATATGCTACGGCTTCTTTCCACCAATTTTTTTCCATTTATATCGCTCCTTTGAAAGTATTATGTAAATCAATTAACTTTGAAATAATTAATCATAATATTCGAGTTAAATATTTAATAGTCAATGTTAGTCTTCAATATATAATCTAAATTTTTCTGGATTTATATAAATATAAAATAATATGTAATAGCATTATATAGCGATAATCCAGTTATTTAGAAAACGTTTACACCTATATTTATCGTACTAATCGAGTCTCTAAATGTCAACTTGGGATATATCGATTAAATGTAAATTAAATAGCAAGGCTATATGTATTAAGACATCTATACAAAACTGTCATAATAAAAAAATCTGAGACACTTAATGATGTCCCAGATTTTTAATCCTACAATGATTATTCTTCAGTCCATTGAGTATGGAAAATACCATCTTTATCTTTACGTTCATACGTATGTGCACCAAAATAATCACGTTGAGCTTGAATTAAATTAGCAGGTAGATCTTCTGAACGGTAGCTATCATAATAGCTGATACTTGCTGAGAAACCAGGTGTTGGTACGCCATTTTTAACACCAGTAGCAACTACTTCTCTAAGTGCATCTTGATATTCAGTAACAATACCTTTGAAATAAGGGTCTAATAATAAGTTTTGAAGACCTGAATTATTGTCATATGCGTCTTTAATTTTTTGTAAGAATTGAGCACGAATAATACAACCTTCACGCCAAATCATTGCTAAATCACCTAATTTAAGGTTCCATTCATTTTCATTGCTCGCTTTACGCATTTGGGCGAAACCTTGAGCGTATGAACAAATTTTACTCATATATAACGCTTTACGGATTTTTTCTAAGAAGTCTTCTCTATTGCCATCAAAGTTTGATTTAGGGCCACTTAATACTTTCGATGCATTTACGCGTTCTTCTTTAATTGAAGAAATGAAACGTGCAAATACAGATTCAGTAATGATTGTTAATGGTATACCTAATTCTAATGCATTAATTGATGTCCATTTACCAGTTCCTTTTTGACCCGCAGTATCAAGAATTTTTTCTACAAGAGGTTCATTATTTTCATCTAATTTAGTGAAAATATCGCCTGTTATTTCAATTAAATAACTTTCTAATTCTCCAGCATTCCATTCTTTAAACGTTTTAGAAATTTCTTCATGAGACATACCTAATAATTCTTTCATCATTGCATAACTTTCAGCAATTAATTGCATATCAGCATATTCGATACCATTATGAACCATTTTTACATAATGTCCTGCACCATTTGGTCCAATATATTCTACACATGCAGCACCATCTTTTGCTTTAGCAGCAATGGCATCTAAAATATCACTTACTTTGTTGTAAGCTTCTTGTTGACCACCAGGCATTAAAGATGGACCAGTTAACGCTCCGATTTCACCACCAGAAACACCCATTCCAATAAAGTTGATACCACTTTCAGCAAGTGCTTTGTTACGACGAATTGTATCTTGATAGTTTGTATTACCGCCATCAATTAAAATGTCATCGTCATCTAATAAAGGCAATAAGCTATCAATTGTTGCATCTGTAGCAGGACCAGCTTTAACCATTAATAATATTTTACGTGGTTTTTCTAAAGAGTTTACAAAATCTTCTAAAGAATACGTTGGATGAATTTGTTTACCTTCTGATTCCTTAATCATTAAATCTGTTTTATCACTAGAACGGTTATAAACAGATACGCTATAACCACGTGATTCGATATTCCATGCTAGGTTTTTACCCATAACAGCTAAACCTACTACACCTATTTGTTGAGTCATATTACTTACCTCTCTTATTCAATAATTTCATTAGTATTGTATCACAAAAATATAAATGACTTCACTAAAGTAAAATATTATTTCGCTACTAATTCAACAATTTTAATCAATTGATTCGTAAGTTGATTTAAAGCAGCTACAGGAATACGTTCAGAAGTAGTATGAATATGTTCATATCCTACACCTAATATAACAGTTGGAATATGATACGTATTAATAATACTTCCATCTGAACCTCCGCCAGCAATAACAGTTTTACCTGAAAGGCCTAAAATTTTCGCACTTTTTATAGCATATTGAGTTACAGTCTCAGAATCGTTTCTTCTAAAACCAGGATAACTCTTAGAAATTTCAACGTTTGCTTTACCCCCTAATTCTTTTGCTGTCGTTTCGAAAGTCTCTTTCATATGGTTGACTTGATATTCTAAACTTTTATCATTATGCGAACGAGCTTCTCCCTCTAAAATGACTTTATCTGCAACAATATTTGTAGCAGAACCACCATAAAATTTACCAATATTCGCTGTGGTATCTTGATCAATCTGACCTAAATGCATTTTATTAATCGCCTTAGCTGCAATATGAATTGCACTTATACCTTGGTTGGGTTTACTAGCATGTGCTGTTTTCCCATAAATAGTTGTATTGATAATCATTTGAGTTGGAGCACCCACCACTGTTGTTCCAACCGCTTGGCTGGCATCGACAGCATAGCCGAACTCCGCATCTATCAAGTTTTGATCTAATTCTTTAGCACCTTTTAAACCTGCTTCTTCTCCTACAGTGATAATAAATTGAATTTGTCCATGAGGTAATTGTTGTTCGTTTATAGTTTGAATCATTTCTAACAAAGCAGCTATACCTGCTTTATCATCTGCTCCTAATACAGTTGTGCCATTTGAATATACATAGCCATCTTCTTTAAGGATCGGTTTAACGTTAATACCTGGAACAACCGTATCCATATGGCTAGTAAAATAGATTTTAGAAACATGTTCTTTTCCTTTACTACTTGGTAAGGTACAAATTAAATTATTTGCACCTAACCATTCTCTTTTAGACGCATTATCTTCTACAACTTTTAATCCTAAATCTATAAATTTCTTTTTTAGAATGGGTTGTATCGTTTCTTCATTCCCAGTTTCAGAATTAATTTGCACTAACTCTAAAAAAGTATTAAGTAAACGGCGACTATTAATCATTATGAAAACCCCTTTCTTATATAGATAATATTTTAACTGACTTTGACAATTAGAGTAAATAAATTGATTGCCATTTTTATCGAAATCATTTAAGGTTATTTTATATACTATAAGTTATTAATATAACGAATAATCAAATTATTTTAAAGGTTTCAAGGAGCGTTTACATTGAATAATAAAGTGCTAAAGATTATTATCATTATCATGTTAATTGCAGTTGTAGCTGCATTGTTACTTACAAGTCTTGTTCCTCTCATGCATTAAAAATTAATTAGATTAAAAACTATCGACAAAAATTCAAATTTGACGATAGTTTTTATTATTATTTCTTAAATTTATGTAAATAAAAAAGACAAACTTTTTGTATTTAAAGAAAGTTTGTCTTTTTACTTTGATTAGAAGTTAATCTTAGATGTTATATTTCACTATGTAATTTTAAAGAGCCGAATTGAGATTTAATATTTAAATATTCTTCTAATTCATTTAAAATTTGCATCATACTTGCTCTTGATTTTAAAGATTGATGTGATTCTGGCAATGGCAATTCGTCTAATTTTAAACGTATCTCATATAATGAATGTAGTCTTAATACAGTATAATCATTACTATTAACATTATCTCCAATTTCAGCCATTAAATGGGCAACAGTCTCTAACAAAGGATCATTAGCTGAAGTATTATGAATTAATGTTTGGATTCTACGTAGTATTTCTAGTTGTTCTTCTCTCATATCAAAATAGTGATAATATGAGTTTTCATTTCGCACAAAGTGATTTTTAACGTCTCTAAAAGCAATAGATTTAGCCTTACGAATATTGTTTTCTAATGTATCAAAAGAAATTGACAATTGTTTATTAATATTTAAACATGCTTCACTATATTGTGTAAATATTGTTTTAATTTCATTTTCAATTTCTTTCTTAAAATTACCTAATGTATTATCTAGACTAGGCATAATTAAATTCATTAAAAATGCTATTCCTAAGCCAATGATAAGAAGTAAAATTTCATTAATAATTAAATGAAGCCCAATAACTTTGGCATTAAATACGTGAAGTAAAATGACACAACTTGTCACTACACCTTCTTGAACATTCAACATCACTGTAAGTGGAATAAATAATAAAACAATTAATCCTAAAACGATTGCATTTTGACCAAGTAAATTAAAAATAAATGAACCAAAAAATAACATTAATAAACACGAAACGAATCGAGAACCAATTGCTTGTAGTGAGTGAACCTTAGTATGTTTAATACATAGAACAATGAGGATAGCACTTGAAGCATAGTTATCAAGCCCTATCCATTTAGCTAAAATAACACCTAAAGTAATTCCTACAGCTGTTTTAAGTGTTCTAAATCCAATTCTATAAGGATTTAAAGTTAGCATGTATTGTTCCTCTTATCTTTCTTCACAATACTTATCAAATAACTTTTGAAGTTGATTGATAACATCCATTACGTCATGACCTTCTATTTGATGGCGTTCTATCATTTCAGTAATCTTACCATCTTTCATCAGTGCAAATGAAGGACTTGAAGGTGCGTATCCTTCAAAATAGTCTCTTGCTTGCTGAGTTGCTTCTTTATCTTGACCAGCAAATACAGTAACCAATCTATTAGGTAACTTATCATAGTGAAGTGCGTGACTTGCTGCTGGACGCGCTATACCTCCTGCACATCCACAAACAGAATTTATCATTACGAGTGTAGTGCCATCTTGTTTAAATACTTTATCAACTTCATCTGAAGTAGTTAATTGTTCATAACCAGCAGATTCAATTTCATTTCTAGCTTGTTCTACAACACCATTCATATATAAATCAAAATTTAAATCCATTTAGAATCACCTTTCAGTCAATTATTATTTATTGTCATTTTACTAATTTACAACATATAGTTCAAATAGGTTGGTTGTAATATAACAAACTTTTAATAAATATTTGTTGTTTCAATTGAATAGCTTTCAATTCGATTTTTTACTTGCGACATAAATCGTCCAGTTTGAACACCATCTAAAATACGATGATCAATTGAAATACATAAATTAACCATATTTCTTATAGCTATCATATCGTCGATGACAACAGGTTTTTTAACAATTGATTCTACTTGTAAAATTGCTGCTTGAGGATGATTAATAATACCCATTGAAGATACAGAACCAAATGTACCAGTATTATTAACTGTAAAAGTACCACCAGTCATGTCTTCTTGAGCCAGTTGTTGATTTCGAGCTTTTTGTGCTAGTTGATTGATTTCTCTAGCAATACCTTTAATTGATTTTTCATCAGCATTTTTAATTACAGGAACATATAATTTGTCTTCATCAGCTACAGCTATTGAAATATTGATGTCTTTATGAATTATAATTTCATTACCATCCCAACTGCTGTTAAGTAATGGATTAGATTTCAAAGCTTCTGCTACAGCTTTTACAAAGAAAGCAAAGAAAGTTAAATTATATCCTTCTTGTTTTTTAAACACAGTCTTATAATGATTTCTAGTTTTCACAAGATTTGTAGCATCGACTTCTATCATCATCCAGCCATGTGGAATTTCAGTGGCACTGGTAACCATATTTTGGGCAATTGCTTTTCGCACGCCTTTAACTGATATTGTATAATCGTCTAATGGTTCATTTGATGAAGCGTTATTATTTCTTGAAGTTGTTTCGGAATGATTCGTTATCTGAGTGGTATATGTTTCTTTTGAATTTTGTTGGTTATTTTCTTGAATATAAGTTTCAATATCTTTTTTGGTTACTCTACCTTCAAATCCTGTGCCTGGGACTTGTGATAAATCAATATCGTTTTCTGAAGCTATCTTAAATACGACTGGAGAAAATCTTCCATTATTGATCGAATGCTTAGATGATTGATTTGTGTTAGAAGGCTTAGACTGGCTCTTTACAGAATTACTTTGTGTTTGACTGGGTGTTTCATTAGTTTCGTTAGTATCGTCTTGATTAGAATTTAAAGATGTATCATCGGGTTGAATTTTACAAATGGTTTGATTGATTTCAATCGTTTCACCTTCAGTAGCAATTAACTCTGTAATTGTACCAGAAATAGTTGAAGGAACTTCTGCTGTTACTTTATCTGTAACTACTTCACATAGTGGTTCATATTCATCCACATGATCCCCTTCAGAAACTAACCATTGTTCGATTGTACCTTCATGGACACTTTCTCCTAATTTTGGCATTTTAACATCCATTATGTTACCTCCCTAAAATTGTGCTAACTCACGCATTTTTTTTAATATCTTATCAGGATTCATCATTACTTCATTTTCTAAGTTAGGAGAAAATGGCATTGATGGAACATCAGGACCAGCTAACCGCATAATTGGTGCATCTAATTCAAATAAACAATGTTCGGCTATGATTGCTGAAACTTCAGACATAACACTACCTTCAAGGTTGTCTTCAGTTACAAGCAAAATCTTACCATTTCGTTTAGCGCGTTCAATAATCGTTGTTTTATCTAATGGATAAACTGTTCTTAAGTCAACTACTTCAACATTAATGCCATCTGCCTCTAAAATATCGGCTGCTTGAATACAATAGTTAACACATAAACCATAAGTGAAAACTGTAATATCATCACCTTCACGTTTAACATCAGCTTTACCCAAAGGGATAGTATAGTAAGAATCGGGTACTTCGTCTTTTAAAAATCGGTATGCTTTTTTATGTTCAAAAAATAATACTGGATCATTTGATTCAATTGAAGATAATAATAAACCTTTCGCATCATATGGAGTTGAAGGAATTACAATTGTTAATCCAGGTGTAGACGCAAAGATACTCTCAATACTTTGAGAATGATATAAACCACCATGTACGCCACCACCAAATGGTGCACGAACAGTTAAAGGACATTGCCAATCGTTATTAGAACGATATCGCATTTTAGCAGCTTCACTAATAATTTGATTAACTGCTGGTAAAATAAAATCTGCGAATTGAATTTCAGCTATAGGGCGTTTGCCAAGCATTGCTGCACCAATTGCAGTACCGATAATATTTGATTCTGCTAAAGGCGTATCAATTACACGCAGTTCTCCATATTTTTCTTGCAAACCACGTGTCGCACCGAATACACCACCTTTTCGTCCTACATCTTCTCCTAATATAAAAATATTATTATCTTTTTCCATAGCCAAGTCTTGTGCATTTTGAATGGCTTCTATATAACTCATTTTAGTCATTGAAAATATCTCCTTCCGGATCATACACATATTGATATGTTTCTTCTACATCTGGATATTGAGCATTTTCAGCATCTTTTGTAGCTTTATCTATAATAGATTTATGTGCATTATCTAATTCGTTTAACCAATCTTCATCAATAATGCCTAAATCGAGTAATTCATTTTTGAATTTAAGATTACAGTCAGATGTCTTGAAAGCATCTCTTTCTTCTTTAGAACGATATGTATCATCATCATCAGAAGAATGAGGAGTCATTCGAGTAGTAATAGCTTCAATCAACGTTGCTCCTTCGCCATTAAGTGCCCTTTCTCTTGCTTCTTTCATTGCTTTGTACATCGCAATTGGATCATTTCCATCTACAGTTTCTCCATGAATACCATAACCTATTGCTCTATCAGATAGATGCGTTGCTGCATATTGTAATGAATCAGGGACTGAAATTGCGTATTTATTATTAATAATTACACATACAAACGGTAATTTATGGACTCCAGCAAAATTCAATCCTTCATGAAAATCTCCTTGATTAGAACTACCTTCTCCTACAGTAGCAGTTGCTATATTAGATTGTTGATTCATTTTTAATGCTAATGCTGCGCCTACTGAGTGAGGGATTTGTGTTGCTACCGGAGAACTTTGAGATAAAATACCTTTTTCTCTATGACTAAAATGAGAAGGCATTTGTTTTCCTCCAGAATTAATGTCATCCTTTTTACCGAAAGAAGCTAACATTGTATCATAAGGTGAAATCCCCATATATGTAACGAAAGCTAAATCTCTATAATACGGAGATGAAATATCTCCTTCTTTCATTGCATACGCCATACCAATTTGAGTGGCTTCTTGTCCTTGACCACTTACTACAAAGGGTATTTTTCCAGCACGGTTAAGTAACCATAGGCGTTCATCTAGTTTTCGTCCTAGGTCCATCCATTTATATATTTCTCTCAAATCTTCATCTGTAAGTCCCACAGATTTGTAGTCAATCATTTTACTTCCTCCTTTAAACGTGGATCGCTCTGTTTTCAGCCTTTAGCCCAAGTTCCATCAATATTTCAGACAATGACGGATGTGCATGAGTCGTTAATCCTAATTCTAATGTTGATCCATTCATAAATTGTAATAAAGCAACTTCATTTATTAACTCTGTGACGTGTGGGCCTACCATACTTATTCCAATAATATCTCCATTATCTTTATTTAATATAATTTCACAAAAACCACGTTTATTTTTAGTTTCTTCAATAACTGCTTTTCCAATAGCATTAAAAGGAACTTTATAACTTGTTGCCTTAATATTTTGAGATTTAGCAGTTTCTATATTTAAACCGATAGATGCGACTTCTGGATAAGTATAAACACATTTGGGCATTAAATGATAATTCACTGGAAGCGGATGATCATTAAACATATGTTCAACTGCAGTGATTCCTTCTTTAGAAGCTACGTGAGCTAATTGTAATGTTCCGATACAATCACCTGCCGCATAAAGATGCTTATCACTCGTTTGTTGAAATTCATTTACTTTGATATACCCATGAGTATCTAATTGAATTTTAGTATTCTGAATACCAATATCACTTGTATTAGGTACACGACCTACTGCAACTAATATTTTATCAACTGTAATAGTAGTTTTTTCATTTATATTTATTTGAATGACATCATTTTTATGTATGATATTCTCTTCACTTAGTTGGCAATCCTCAAAAAATTCTACACCTCGTTCAATTAAACTATCTCTTAAAAATGTAGAAATGGATTTACTGTCAGAAGGTAATATACGTTTACCTGCTTCAATCACTTTAACATTTACATTTAAATCAGTTAGTAAGGAAGCAAATTCAAGGCCAATCACACCGCCCCCGACAATAGCAATACTGTCTGGAAGTGTATCAATTTGTAATATATCATCGCTCGATAAAATATTCTGATGATTAATTTCTAAAAATGGTAATGTTTGAGGACGTGACCCTGTAGCGATAAGTACAAATTGATTTGGAAGTAACTCTGAGCTGCCATCTTCGTATTCAACAGAAATTGTTCCGCTTTGTGGAGAAAATATAGAAGTTCCCATAATACGTCCTATACCATTATAAATATCAATATGATTTTTTTGCATTAAACTTTGAACGCCATTATGCATTTGATTAACAATATCCGTTTTTCGATTCATCATTTTTTCAAAATTAATATGTAAATCGTTTGTGTCTATACCAAATTCTGAAGATTGTCTAACAGTACGAGTCACTTCAGCAGATTTAAGTAGCGCTTTAGTAGGAATACACCCTTTATGTAAACATGTGCCACCTAATAAAGATTTCTCTACAATTGCTACCTTTTTTCCTAATTGAGAAGCACGAATCGCTGCTACGTATCCTGCTGTCCCACCACCTAAAACAACTAAGTCATATTGTTTTTCAGACATTTTGCTACTCCTTATTAATCAGATTTAAAGGTTAGAATTGAAAAGTGTGAATAAACAATTTGAATATAAAAAATAACATTATACTCAGTATGTTCTATTTCTTTTCGACATCCAACCTTAATTTAAATTATTCAATTATAAACTATTTATGATTTTGAGCAATCATTTCTCTAGCATTTTCTCTTGTTAATTCAGTTACACTTGCTCCAGAAATCATACGAGCAATTTCGTCAATTTTATCTTCTTTTTTTAACTCTTTCACTTGAGTTGTTGTACGATCATTCTTAGTCATTTTACTAATTAATAAGTGATGATCACTCATAGAAGCTACTTGCGGTAAGTGAGATATACAGATAACTTGAATATATTTTGCAATATCTCTCATTTTTTCAGCCATTTTTTGAGCTGCTTGACCAGAAACCCCCGAATCAACTTCATCAAACAAAATAGCAGTTTGACCTCTTGATTCAACGAATATACTTTTTAACGCTAGCATAATACGAGAAAGTTCTCCGCCAGAAGCTATTTTATTTAAACTTTTAAGTGGTTCTCCCTTATTAGGACTAATTAGAAACTCTACAAACTCAATTCCTTCTATTGTAGGAGTTTCTAAGGGCTGAAATGAAATTTCGAGGTTAGCATCTTTCATTTGTAAATTTTGAATTTCAGCCACGATATGATCCCGTAACGTTCGAGCTACAATTCGTCTTTCCTTCGATAATGACTGTCCATATTTTATTACTTTTTCATAAAGCAAGTCAATTTCTTCTTTTAATTGAGAAGTACTTTCTTCATAATTTTCAATCTTAGAAATTTCACTTTCTAATTTAGATTGATAAGTAATAAGTTCATCAATAGTTTTACCGTACTTACGTTTAAGATTATTCAGTAAGTTCATTCTAGATTCTAATTCATTAAGTAATTGTTCATCAAATTCAGTATTTGACATTTCATCGTATAGTTCGTGTTTAGCATCCTCTAAGGTATAGTAGAACTGATCAATATCTGCTTTAAGTTTTTTAAATCTACCTGGAATAATGTCATCAATAGTTTGTAAATGATTACTTAATTCATATAAACGGTCGGTGATAGCATGTTCATCTGTAAGTGTGACATGCGCATTGTTTAATGCTAAACTTAATTTTTCAGAATTTTGGATTCGTTTTATATCAGATTCTAATTGAGTAATTTCACCTTCTTTTAGAGAAGCTTCTTGCAATTCCTCAAATTGAAACTTCATTAAATCAAGACGTTGCAATAATGCTTGATCAGCAGACTGTAATTCTTCAAGTTCTTTTTTCTTTTCTTTATATTCATTAAATGTCGTTTCATATTGTTCTTTAACACGGCTATATTGATTTTCAGCATAATCATCTAATAATTTTAAATGATATTTTTGTTTTAATAACGTTTGCGTTTCATGTTGGCCGTGTATGTCTAAAAGTTCTTGCATCACTTTTCTTAGATCTTGAAGCGTAACAATTTGATTATTAATACGACAAATACTTTTTCCCGAACTAAAAATCTCTCTTTTTACTAATAGAAAGTCTTCATCAATATCAATATCTAACTCATTTAAAACTGAAATGGCCTCTTTACTATTATCAATATCAAAAATCCCTTCGATAATTGCTTTTTTCTCTCCATGTCTTACAAAATCAGAAGAGGCACGCATACCAATAAGTTGGCCTATTGCATCTATAATAATTGATTTACCAGATCCAGTTTCACCACTAAGCACAGTTAAACCATCAGAAAAATGAATTTCGAGTTCATCTATAATTGCAAATTGCTTTATTGATAAGGTTTGTAACATAGATTAATCGCATCCTTATAATAAATTGAAAATTCTTGTTTTAATTGTATGACTTGCTTCTTCATCTCTGCATATTAATAGACAGGTATCATCACCACAAATAGTTCCTAATACTTCATCCCAATCAATTTGATCTAAGATTGCTCCGATAGATTGAGCATTACCAGGAAGCGTTTTTAGTACGAGTAGGTTTCCTGTTCCTTCAATATTTACAAATGAATCCATTAAGTATCTACCTAATTTTTCTAAAGGATGGTACTTTCTATCGTTGGGGAGGCTGTATACATATTGTCCTGATGAAGCAGGTACTTTAATTAATTGCAATTCTTTAATGTCACGAGAGACAGTCGCTTGAGTAACATTTAGGTCGTATTCATTTAGACGTTTTACAAGTTCATCTTGTGTTTCAATTTGTTCACTTGAAATAATCTCTCTTATTTTTATATGTCTTACAGATTTTTTTGCCATTATGAACACTCCTAGTTTCGAATATTTATACAATGATTTTAACACAACGTTATTTTAACTACTACTAAAGTTATCCTTTAGAAAGGTTGATTTGAAGAAAGATATTATTATTTATGATACGTATTATCATATTTTCTATTTAAATTAAATTTAAATTTATATACATTTATGCATTATAAATCATTAAAAGTAGATTACTAAAACAAAAAACTCTTTAAAGATTATTGTTTTAGTAATCTTTAAAGAGAAAAACTCTAACTATTAATGGTCACGTGAATAAAATAAATCTACAATTTCTAGAAGCGGTTCAACATCATATTGTGATTTCAATTGATTAATTGCATCTATTGCAGCATCTTTATGATATTTTAGTTTTTCTTCAGCGCCTGATTTACCAAGTAAAGAAACATAAGTACTTTTATGGTTTTCTACATCGCTTCCCACTTTTTTACCCAATTTTTTCTCGTCACCATAAACATCTAATAAATCATCTTTTATTTGAAACATTAGGCCTAAGTGTTCACTGAAACAATCTAATGTATTTAAAGTTTCATCATTTACATTGGCAATATCCGCAGCACTTAAAATAGAAAATTTTAAAAGAGCTCCAGTTTTTGCCTTATGAATTTGCTCTAGAGTATGTAATTCTATTGGAGTATTCTCACTATCCATATCTAAGGTTTGGCCACCGACCATGCCGAGATTGCCACTATCATGTGCTAGTCTTGAAATAACTTTTACTTTTGTTTCAGCTTCTAAGTTTTTATCATTTGCAATTAGTTCAAATGCTTTTGTTAGTAAGGCATCTCCCGCTAAAATCGCTTTCCATTCTCCGTACACTTTATGATTTGTTAATTTTCCTCTTCTAAAATCATCATTGTCCATTGCAGGCAAATCATCATGTATAAGTGAATAAGTATGAATCATTTCTAATGCCAGTGCGGTTTGTAACCCTTTTTTATAATTTTCATTTAACACTTCTAAAGTGAGTAATACAAGCACTGGACGAATTCTTTTACCACCAGCATCAAGTGAATATTGCATACTTTCCTCTAGTTTAGTATTTAATGGAGACGATTTTATAATACCGTCAAGATTATTATTTATAATTTCAATCAATTCATTCATTGATTTCTTCAACATCATCTTCATCCTTTGTTTCTTCTTTGATTAATTGATTTACTTTATTTTCAGCATCTTTCAAAGTTTTGTCACAAGCAGATGATAATTTCATACCACGTTGATATAAATCAAGAGATTCTTCTAATGAAACAGTTTCATTATCTAACTTTTGAACTATACTTTCTAATTCTTTCATCATTTCTTCAAAACTTTGTTGTTCTTTACTCATCTTCACACCTTACTTTCTTAACTATAGCATCTATATTACCGTCTTTCATTGATAATGTGATTTCATCTTGTTCATTTAAATCGTGTGTGCTTGTAATGACTTTATTATCCTTATTAACAATTGAATATCCTCTTAACATTGTATTAGTTGGACTAAGTTGATTTAATTGCTCAATTTTATTTTTTAAATTAGCTTTATTATGATTAATTAAGTTATATGTTAAATTTATTAATCTATTTTCATTATTACGGCTCATTTTTTGATATTGTACAATTAAATCATTTAATCTTCTTAGATTAAAATGTTGACGCAATACAGTGATATTGTTTCTATTTTTTTCAATATTTAACGTTAAACGTTGTGTTAGTTTTTTCTCTAAATCGTCTCTTCGTTGAATCTGTTGATCATATAATAATGTAGGTTGCTTAAATTTATAATATGATGACAAATAATCTAATTGTTTATGTTGTTTTTCTACTAGTTGTTTAATACTTTTAGTAAGAGAAAATCGATACTGATGTATTTGTTGAATGAGTTCGTACTGATCTGGTGTAGCGATAACAGCAGCTTGAGTAGGTGTTGCTGCTCTCATATCTGCTACAAAATCACTAAGAGTAAAATCAGTTTCATGTCCTACAGCTGAGATAATTGGTGTATGACACTCATATATAGCTCGAACAACTTCTTCTTCATTGAAATTCCATAAATCTTCAATAGAGCCGCCTCCACGGCCTAAAATGATGGTATCTACTCCTAAAGTATCTGCATACTTAATTTTTTCAATAATGTCATTTTTAGCATTAATACCTTGCACTAATGTACTAATTGATATTTTTTCTACTAGAGGGTATCTACTATCTATGGTAGTGTGAATATCTCTGATTGCTGCTCCAGTATCAGCTGTAAGAATAGCAATTTTTTTAGGAAATCTAGGGATTGCTTTTTTATGATTTTGATTAAAAATTCCCTGCTTATTTAGTTTTTCTTTTAATTGCTCTAGCTTTTGGTATAAATTTCCTATACCATCAATTTCCATTTTATTAACATAAATTTGATAATTTCCTCTACGTTCATAAACTGAAACTCGAGCTTCTAATAAAACTTCGTCTCCTTCTTTAGGATCAAATGTTAGTTTAGAAGCATTTCCCTTAAACATCATAGCACTTATCACACTATTTTTATCTTTCACATTAAAATAAAGATGACCACTAGAATGTTTTTTAAAGTTTGAGAGTTCACCTTTTAAGAGGATAGATTGTAAGTGGGGATCTTGATCAAATTTATATTTAATATATTTAGTTAAAGTAGAGACACTTAAATATTCTGACATGATTCATCACTCAAATATGTTTATTTTATATTACTTAAGACACCGTTTATAAATTTATAATGACCTTCATCACTAAATTGTTTTGTTAGCTCTACTGCTTCATTAATGATGACTTTAGGGGGCGTATCACTATGAAGCAATTCAAAGGTAGCCATTCTTAAAATAATACGATCCGTTTTTAATAATCGTTGTATAGACCAGTCTTTTAATTTTGGTTCAATTGTTTGATCTAAAACTTGTTCATGATCTTTCACTCCTGTAACAAGCCAATGAATGAACTCAAAATCTAAGTCTGGATAATCGTCTTTTATAAAATTTATAGCTTCATTGATTGTTAAATCTGTATTTTTCATTTCTAGTTGAAACAATGTCTGAAATGCTTGTTTTCTTGATTCTTTACGACTCATAAGAAACTCCTTTGTATTATGGTAACTTTGATTTATTCAGCTGTAATGTGCATGATATGAATGTTAATTTCTTTGGGTTCGATAGCAGTCATTGTTTTAATGGAATTAAAAATAGAAGTCTGAATTTTACTTGCAACTTTAGCTATTTTTATTCCATGTTTAATAGAGCAATAAACATCAATATGAATACCATCATCTTTAGTATTAACTTTTAAATTTTTATTTAAATTTTTACGACTTATTTTTTCAATATTACTCTTTCTTAGTTCATAAAAATGCCCAGTCACTCCTTCAACTTCAGAAACAGCAATACTTGCTATTACTGAAATAACTTCTGGTACAATTTCTACTTTACCTAAATTAGCATGTGAATAATCTGCTACATTTACCATTGTTTTATCCTCCTATTCACTCTCAGCCATAATATTATACTTTTCTAAAAAGTTTGTATTATAATCTCCAGATTTAAAAATATCATTATTCATTAATTTAAGATGGAATGGAATTGTTGTATCTATTCCTAGAATTAAATATTCACTTAGTGCTCGAATCCCAGTCATTATTGCTTCATCTCTGGTAGGTTCATGCACAATCAATTTTGCTACCATTGAGTCATAATAAGGTGGAATCGTATAGTTTGTATAACATGCTGATTCGATTCTTACTCCGTATCCTCCTGGCGCAAGGTATTGTGTAATTTTACCTGGTGAAGGCATAAAATTTTTATAAGGATTTTCAGCATTAATTCTATATTCAATGGCATGGCCATTTATTGTAATATCATCTTGCTTATAAGGTAGCGGTTCTCCCATAGCAACTTTTAATTGCAATTTCACTAAGTCTACACCGGTTACCATTTCAGTAACTGGATGTTCTACTTGAATTCGTGTATTCATTTCCATAAAATAGAATTTATTTTCATTTAAATCATATATGAATTCTATAGTACCAGCATTTTCATAATTCACTGCTTTAGCTGCGCGAATAGCGGCTTTACCCATCTCTTTACGTTTTTCATCTGTAAGTATTGGCGAAGGTGACTCTTCTACTAATTTTTGCATACGTCTTTGAATTGTGCAGTCACGTTCGCCTAAATGAATTACATTACCGAATTGATCACCAATCACTTGAATTTCAATATGACGGAAATTTTCAATGAATTTTTCTAAGTATAATCCACCATTACCGAAAGCTGTTTGCGCTTCTTGTTGTGTCATACGGTAACCATTTTCTAAATCGTTCTCATTTCGTGCAACGCGAATTCCTTTACCTCCGCCACCAGCAGTAGCTTTAATAATAACTGGATATCCTATCTGTTTAGCCACTTTTTTAGCATCTTCAATCGAATCAATTAATCCATCACTTCCTGGTACTACAGGCACGTTAGCTGCTATCATTTCAGCTTTAGCTACATCTTTAATACCCATTTTTTGAATGGATTGATAACTTGGTCCAATAAATTTTAATTGGCAAGCTTCACAAAGTTCAGCGAAATCACCATTTTCGGCTAAAAAGCCATAACCTGGATGAATTGCATCACATCCTGTTGAAGTCGCTATAGATAGGATGTTTGGAATATTTAAATATGAATCTTTAGACTGAGTTGGACCGACACAATATGCTTCATCAGCGATTTGAGTATGTAATGCATCTTTATCTCCCTCAGAATATATAGCAACAGTTTGAATACCTAAATCATGACAAGCTCTAATAATTCTAACTGCAATCTCACCACGATTTGCGATTAATACTTTTTTCATTATTTCACCTTAAATAACGGCTGGCCATACTCTACCATTTGTCCGTCTTCCACTAAAATTTCAACGATTTCTCCTGTGACTTCTGCTTGAATTTCATTAAATAATTTCATGGCTTCTAAGATACATACAGTTGAATCATTAGTGACTTTATCCCCAACTTGTACATAAGCTTCCTCTTCAGGTGATGGAGATTTATAAAAAGTCCCTACCATCGGGGCATTAATTGTTTCGTAGTTTGACATTTCATTTTCTTGGTTTACTTCACTAGTTTGAGACATTTCATTTGCCATTGGTGTTTGTACAGATGGTTGAGATGCCATCACTGTTGGTTGTTGTGAATATTGAGGCGTAATAATTTCAGTTTCTTTTTGTTTTTTTAAATTAACTACGCTACCTTTATTATCTTCTATATTAATTTCAGTTAAACTTGATTCATCAAGAATTTGAATTAATTCTTTAATTTCTTTAAAGTTCATAATTTAATGACTCCTCGACTTAGTTTTCATCTACCCATCTATTTTACTTGAGTGTGAAAATCAATTCAAGCGTGTTCATTTAACTGAGATCTAACTTATGATTAAAAAAGTATATAAGTAATTATAATATAGTAAATTTATATTAAAACTTAGATACTAAAATATTGATTATTCTTTTTCATTATTTATATAAAAACAGGTTAATCCATAATTAAATATGCATTAACCTGTTTTAATTTAAATTTTTAAAATTATTAATTATGCTCTTGAAATGTAACTACCATCGCTTGTATTAATAACTAACACATCGCCTTCGTTAACGAATAATGGTACATTTAAAGTATAACCGGTTTCAACTGTAGCAGATTTTGTAGCACCAGTTGCAGTATCACCTTTAATACCTGGCTCTGTTTCAGTAACTTCAAGTTCAACAGTTTTTGGTAATTCAATACCAATCGTTTCACCTTCATATGACTGAATTTGAACTTCCATATTCGCTTTTAAATATTTTAATTCATCTTTTAAGTAATCGCCAGATAATTCTGTTTGATCAAATGTTTCATTATCCATGAAGACATGAGTATCTCCATCAGCATATAAATATTGCATACGACGATTTTCAATCATCGCTTGTTCTACTTTTTCACCAGCTCGGAAAGTTTTTTCTTGAATAGCGCCTGTTCTTAAATTACGTAATTTAGAACGAACAAAAGCAGAACCTTTACCTGGTTTTACGTGTTGGAAATCAATTACTTTCCAAATTCCATTATCTACTGAAATAGTTAAACCTGTTTTAAAATCATTAACCGAAATCATTCAGTTTCCTCCTCAATTATACGCTTACTATAAAATAATAAGGTCTTTTGTGCATTTAGTAAAGACTTCACACCCATTTTCAGTAATTAAAATGTCATCTTCTATACGCACTCCACCAAGACCATCTACATAAATACCTGGTTCAATAGTAACACAATTATTAACTTGAACTGTATCATTAGTATTTTTAGATAATACTGGACCTTCATGAATATCCAAACCAATACCATGACCTAAAGAATGACCAAATTCATTACCATAACCATGTGCTTTAATATAATCTCTAGATAATGCATCAACTTCCTTAGTTGTCATACCTGGCTTGATTTCTTCAATTGCCTTTATTTGAGATTGAAGCACGATATTATAGATTTCTTTCAATTTTTTATCAGGTTCACCAATCGCAAATGTTCTAGTAATATCTGAACAGTATCCTCTATAATATGCACCAAAGTCAAGAGTAATCATGTCACCTTTTTCGATTACTTTATCACTAGCAACTCCATGAGGCAAAGCCCCTCTATAACCAGAAGCAACGATTGTATCAAATGATGGACCATCAGCGCCTAGTTCTAACATTTTACTTTCAAGCAATGCTTTTAACTCTCTTTCAGTCATTCCAACTTTTGCAATATTTAAAATGTAGTTATAAGTATCATCCACGATCTTAGCCGCATATTTTATTTTAGCGATTTCTTCAGGTGATTTAATTTCTCTAATTTTTTCAATGGCATTGCCTATACTTACGTACTTCGTATCAATTTGGCTTAATTCTTGAAACGTATCATAGCTAACTAAATGACCTTCAAAACCTACTGTTTTATACTGCTTGTTTTTTATAATTTCTTTTATCTCATCAATAATCCCACTACGTCGATTTACAATTTCAAAGTGAGTGGCTTGATTTGTGGCTTGTTCAATATAACGGAAATCTGTAATCAACTTATTTTCATTATTAGAAATGATTAAAGCGCCACTTGTTCCAGTGAAATCAGAAATATAACGTCTATTATAGTCAGATAATATAACAAGAGCATCAAGATTTTCACTTTTTAATATATGACGAACTTTAGCTAATTTATCCATTTAACCCACTCCTTGTATAACGTTTGTACATTTTTATTATATACATTAAAATAATAACATACTTAAAATATTAAAGATATTTTGATTTAGGGAGATTTACATGAAAAGATTATTAACGATTTTAGGAGCTTCTTTGTTTTTGGTTGGCTGTGGCTCTCAAAATTTAGGACCTTTAGAAGATAAAACAACCAATTTAAGAGATGAGAATCATAATTTAAAATTAAAAATTCAACAACTAAATCAAGATATAAATAATCAAAAATCTCAGTTAGAAGCATTAAATAAAGATAAAAAGAATGTATCTAAAACTGTTGATAATAATAATGAAGCTAATTTTTTACAAGCTTCTTCAAATTATTATCAAGATATTGCTAAGATTATCGATAAATTTAATCAACTTGATTTAAATAAAACTAAAAAAGATGATAAAAATCAAAATCTTGAAAAGCTAAATTCATTATCAAATGATATAGATGATGCCTACAGCAAATATAAAAGTGATACAGATAAAAGTAATATATCAAATGATAATACTAACGAAGATAAAACTATTAAACAAATAAACAAAAATCTTCAATCTGCTTTTAAAGATATTAAAAATGGCTATGAATCTAACAATAAAAAGAAAATAAATCAAGGTAAGATGAAGTTATCACAAATTAATGTTTCTAGTAGTTCATAAAATAGGAGTTTTTTAGTTGAAAAATATTATATTTTATTTCGTTTTAATTATAGCAGCTATAGGTTTACTGCTAAATCTAAATATTTTTGTAATGTCGTTCATGAAAACAATTTTCACACTTATAATGATTGCTCTTATTATTTACTTTATCTATTATTTCTTCTTCCTTACAGAAGATCAGAGAAAATATCGAAGAGCAGTCCGAAAATATAAAAAAAGACAAAGAAAATAAAAACAAGGAGGTTCAAGAGTATTAGTACTCTTAAGCCTCCTTGTTTTATATCTATTTTTTATATAACCACTCTTCTGAACGATATTTTTCTTCAAGAACTTTTACTTCGGCTAATTGATTTTCAGTTAGAGATAGTGGTTTAAATTCGATATTTAAACCTTTTTTAAATCCTTCTTCAAATGCTTTTTCCATTTCTTCAATAGAGATGTGTCTATCTGATATATCATTTATTGCTACAGCTTTATCTACAAAAGCTTTTTTCATTTTTTCTTTCAAGCGATCATTCTTAAAAATAAACATATCAAATAATTCGTCTACATCTACATCTTGAAGTAGTGACCCATGTTGAAGAATAACACCCTTTTGACGTGTTTGTGCACTACCTGCAATTTTACGTCCTTCAACGACCAATTCATACCAACTTGGGGCATCAAAGCAAACGGCACTTCTTGGTTGTTTTAATTTTTCTCTCTCTTCTTTAGAACGTGGAATAGCAAAATAAGCATCAAATCCTAATAATTTAAAGCCTTCTAAAAGTCCTTCTGAAATGACACGGTAGGCTTCAGTAATTGTAGAAGGCATATTTGGATGAGATTCAAGTACGATAACACTATATGTTAATTCTTTGTCATGTAGAACGCCTCTACCACCAGTTTGACGGCGAACTAAACCAAATCCTTTTTCTTTCACTTTATCGATATCAATTTCTTTTTTTAATCTTTGAAAATAACCTACAGATAAGGTAGCAGGTTTCCAAGTATAAAATCTAACTACAGGATCAATTTCCCCTCTTGAAACAAAATTTAATAAGGCTTCATCCATTGCCATATTATAATAAGGATCATGGCTCCCAGTATTGATAAAATTCCATGTTTCAGTCATATAAAAACTCCAATCACAACTTAATTTATATAAATTCAACGTTAATGTTACTTTAGAATGTATTAGAAATATGAAACAATAAAAAATTTTTGATAAATTGAGCTAACACCTTTATAATTAATAATAACGGTTAATTAGGGAGGATGCAATATGAATGTATCTTTGATTATAGCATTAATAATTATAGTTTTAATAATCCTTTACATGGTTGGAAATTTCTTTCTTAATCGACGAGCTGTAACTGAACTAGATCAAAACGAATTTCATAAAGGTTTAAGAAAAGCTCAAGTCATTGATGTACGTGAAAAAGTTGATTATGATTATGGTCATATTAATGGTGCTCGCAATATTCCAATATCTATGTTTAGACAAAGATTTCAAGGTTTACGTAAAGATCAACCTGTATATCTTTGTGATGCAAATGGTATTGCCAGTTATCGTGCTGCTCGCATTTTGAAAAAAAATGGATATAAAGATTTATACATGCTTAAAGGCGGCTATAAAAAATGGACTGGTAAAATTAAAACTAAAAAATAATTATCAGAAATAAAACTCTCAAGAAATTTCTTGAGAGTTTTATTATTTCTGATAATTAAATCATTCATTAAATTATTTATAATATTAAAGTTTTTCTTGATGTAAATCTTCAAATTTAAGAATTGGTTTACGAGCTGCAGTTGTTTCATCCAATCTATCAATGATAGTTGTATGAGGTGCTTCTAATACTTTATCAGGATCACTTTCAACTTCATCTGCAATTTGAAGCATTGCATCAATGAAGTAGTCTAAAGTTTCTTTAGATTCAGTTTCGGTTGGTTCAATCATCATACCTTCTTCCACATTTAGCGGGAAGTAAATTGTTGGTGGATGTACGCCAAAGTCTAGTAAACGTTTTGCCATATCTAGAGTACGGACACCATATTCTTTTTGTTTAGATCCACTTAAGACAAATTCATGTTTACAATATTGTTCATAAGGGATTTCATAACGATCTTTTAATCGAGCTTTAATGTAGTTCGCATTTAAGACAGCTGCTTCAGACACTTCTTTTAATCCTTGTGCACCCATCGTTCTAATATACGTATAAGCTCTTAAATAAATACCAAAGTTACCATAAAATGGTTTTACTCGACCGATTGAATTTTCAATATCATTATCATATTTAAATGTATCACCGTCTTTAATCACCATTGGTTTTGGTAAATAACTTGCTAATTCTTTTTTTACGCCGACTGGACCTGAACCAGGGCCACCACCGCCATGAGGACCTGTGAATGTTTTATGCAAGTTTAGGTGCACAGCATCAAATCCCATATCTCCAGGACGAACTTTATCCATAATAGCATTTAAGTTTGCTCCATCGTAATAGAGTAACCCGCCTGCTTCATGAACAATTTCACGAATGTCCATAATATTTTTCTCAAAGATACCTAAAGTATTTGGGTTAGTTAACATAATAGCAGCGGTATTTTCATTAACGACACGCTTTAAGTCTTCGATATCAACTTCACCGCGTTCATTAGATTTAACAGTTACTGATTTAAATCCGGCAAATGAAGCTGATGCAGGGTTTGTACCATGTGCAGAGTCTGGAACAATAACTTCATTACGATGGCCCTCACCATTTTTTATATGATATGCTTTAAAAATCATTAAAGCTGTCCACTCACCATGAGCACCTGCTGCTGGTTGTAGAGTTACTTCATCCATACCTGTAATTTCTTTTAGTTCTTCTTGTAAACTATAAATAATTTCTAATGAACCTTGAATTTGTTCTTCCTCTTGTAGTGGATGAGATTCTGCAAATCCAGAAATACGAGCAACTTTTTCGTTGATTTTTGGATTATATTTCATAGTACAAGAACCTAAGGGATAAAATCCAGAATCTACCCCAAAGTTTTTATTCGAAAGTTCCGTGTAATGACGTACTAAATCTAATTCTGCCACCTCAGGAAACTCTGCTTTATTTTTACGAATAAATTTATCATCTAAAATACTCTCAACAGAGTCTGTTTTAATATCACTTTGTGGTAAAGAATATGCATATCTACCTTCTCTAGATCTTTCAAAAATTAATGGACTAGATTTACTTACTACCATTTAGCTCACCAGCTTTCTCAACAAATGTATCAATCTCTTCTTTCGTTCTTAATTCAGTAACGGCAATTAACATATGATTGTCAAAGTCTGATGAAGCTTCACCTAAGTCAAAGCCTCCGATGAAACCATGTTCTGCTAATTTTTTATTTACATCTTTGATAGGTTGATTAAACTTAACAACAAATTCATTAAAAGATGTACCATCTAGGACTTCAAAACCGTTGTTTTTAAATTGATTTTTAGCATAATTAGCATGTTCTAAGTTTTGAACCGCAATATCATAAATACCTTGTTTACCAAGAGCTGACATAGCAATTGAGGATGCTAAAGCATTCAATGCTTGATTTGAACAAATATTTGATGTGGCTTTATCACGACGAATATGTTGTTCACGAGCTTGTAAAGTAAGAACAAACCCTCTATTACCTTCATCATCTTGCGTTTGTCCTACTAATCTGCCAGGAACTTTACGCATTAACTTTTTAGTAGTAGCAAAGTAACCACAATGAGGACCGCCAAATTGAGTAGGAATACCAAATGGTTGTGTATCACCAACAACAATATCTGCTCCAAATTGGCCTGGAGGTGTTAAAACGCCTAATGCTAATGGGTTAGAATAAACAATGAATAACGCTTTTTTATTTTCAATATAAGAATGAATTTTTTCTAAATCTTCAATTGATCCATAGAAGTTAGGATATTGTACAGCAACTGCTGCAGTATCATCATCAATTGCTTGTTCTAATTTTTCTAGGTCAGTAATCGTTCCATTTAAATCAACTTCAACAATTTCAAATTCTTTTCTTACTTTAATATACGTTTTTAATACTTGTAGAGCCTGATAATGGAGACCTTTAGATACTACAATTTTGTTCTTTTTAGTATGATTAAAAGCTAATATACAAGCTTCGGCAAAGCTAGTTATGCCATCATACATAGACGAATTTGCGACATCCATTTGAGTAAGTTCACAAATTAATGTTTGGAATTCAAAAATTGCTTGTAGTTCACCTTGAGAAATTTCAGGTTGATAAGGTGTATAAGCAGTATAAAATTCAGAACGAGAAATCATAGCGTCTACTACTGCAGGTGTGTAATGATCATATACTCCTGCACCTAAAAAACTCACATGTGTTTCTTTAGTAATATTTTTATTTGCAATAGTATTCAATCTTCTTAAAAGTGAAGTTTCAGCTTCTGCACTATCTATATTCAAATCTCTATTAAGTAAAATATCTTTTGGAATATCTCCAAAGAGCTCGGTAATTGAATTTGCTCCAATTGTTTCTAACATTTCTTTTTTATCTTTATCAGTTAATGGTATATAACGATGACTCACATTGCACACCCCTTAGTTATTTTTCGATTTGATTTTTCTTAACAATTTTAGCTTTTAATTGTCTTTTACGAACTTGAACTAGTAATTCTTTACCTAACTCAAATTCATCACGATCAATAATAGCCATAGCAATTGATTTTCCTGAAGAAGGTGATTGAGTTCCTGAAGTAATTTCACCTATTTCTTTTCCGTCAAGATTCATTACTGTATAACCCGTTCTTGCAATGCCTTTATCTATAAGTTCTAAACCTACAGTACGTCGTTTTGACCCATTCTCTTTTTGATCTTTTAAAACAGATTTACCAATAAATTCATCTTCAATTAAAGGTTTAGCAGCAAAAGCAATTCCACCTTCATAAGGCGTAATTGATTCAGTGAGATCTTGTCCATGAAGAGGTAAACCAGCTTCTAATCTAAGTGTATCTCTTGCACCTAAACCACAAGGTACAACGCCTTTATCAATAAAACCATTCCAAATGTCAACTGTATCATTTGAATTACAATAAATTTCAAAACCATCTTCACCTGTATATCCAGATTGAGATAAGATAACATTTTTTCCAAAAATAGTTACATTTTGTTTGAATTCAAAAGGCTTCATTTCACTTACATCAATATCAACAAGTTCACTTACTAAAGTTCTTGCTTGAGGGCCTTGAACCGCTAATTGACCATACTGTTCAGACACATTTGTTACAGTAGCATTAAATTTAGATTGATGTTTTTGAATCCATTCGAAATCCTTATCAGTATTGGCTGCATTAACAATTAATAAGTATTTGTTATCAGCAATTTTATATGTTACTAAATCATCAATGATACCACCCTCATCATTACATAAAGCTGTATATTGAGCTTTAGTTTCAGATAATTTAGTAGTATCATTTGAAAGTAAATATTGAACAAATTTACTAGCATTTTCACCTTCTATTAAAATTTCTCCCATATGACTTACATCGAACATACCTACTTTGTATCTAACTGCGTTATGTTCTTCTTTAATACTAGTAAATTGAACAGGCATAGCCCACCCACCGAATTCAACTATTTTAGCACCACTATTTACATAAGTTTCATATAATGGTGTCTTTTTTAATTCGTTTGTCATTTAAAAACCCCCTATTTTTTTATAAAAAAAGCAGAGTAGCAGAAGCTACCCTGTCTAAATAACAAATCCAGGACTGCGTAACAGTATTATCCTTTTGCCTGAGAGTTTCGTAGTTTACTTGCACCTTCGGCGATAACATGACATAATTTCAAAACAACTATAGAATCAGTTCAAGTTATTCTCTCTAATACTGATCATTCGCATGGTATATGATTTAAAATTGTTTTATATACACATTCAATTGTTTTACTACTATCTACTTTTGTGGATGCGATTTCATTATATCTTGAAACTCTCGATAAATACAAGTCTTTTAATTGTTTTTCACTTTTGTTTTTCGCATTTGGTCTGTGTGGATCATTAGCAATTCTATTATAGATAATATCTATATCACAATCTAACCAAATAACTGTTTTATTTTTTAAAAGTGAGATAGAATTATCGTTTTCTATAATTCCTCCCCCGGTTGATATAATATCATATTTACCAATACAATCATTTAAATATTTATACTCTAACTTACGAAATCCTTTTTCACCAATTTCATTAAAAATATCTGGTATTGTTTTAAATTCTTTCATTTCTATATATGTATCTAAATCAATATATGAATAGTGTAATTTTGAAGCCAAATATTTGCCAATAGTACTTTTACCAGTACCCATAAAGCCTGTTAATATAAGTGGTAAATAAGAGTGAGTCATCCTAATCACCTCTCTTAAGTTTATCACTTATTATACTATCATAATATATTTGAATATTATGTATTGTTTTTAATTTTATACTATATTGAGCAGAATAAGTAGATATAATTATCAAATATATACTAAGAATAAATAATGTATAGCTACTTATATATCCTTTCATTTTATAAAAATAAGTTTTTTTCATAGTAGTCGTTTTTATCACCTATTTTTAGTTTTAATTTTATGATGTTAGAAGGTAAAATTTGAAATTCTGCATTGATGACGTTATTTAGTAAAACGATATTGCCATTCCCATTAATTTTGTAAAATAGTTTGTTGTTTTTAAATTCTATATAATCTTTAGACGATTCATTATCAATGATAATTGTATGTTTATCCTTAATTATAAGGGCATGATGCTTTTTCGAAATAATTTGAGTTATATTTGTCTGAAAAAAAGCATATTCTGTTTGATAACTATTATATGACTCGTATAAATAGGAATGAGTCAATTTAATTAATTGAGGAAAAAATGTTAACATCATTGTTGTTAAAAATAATGAAACTAACATTTCTATTAAAGTGAATGATTTTAATTTAATATTTAACGCATGATTCGATTTCAGTTTCTTTGTGAAGTCCACATATTTTGTTGGAATAAAGTTTAATATGATAATCACCTAAATTTATACCTTTTGAAAGGGTTTTTTTATCATAATGGTTGATACTACTCATTATGGTTTGCTTGATTTCAATAATTTGGTATTCTCTTTTTAATGTATGATTTAAACTGATTAGTAGTGGAATTAAAGTAAAAACTATAGTAGTGAATATATACAAGCTAAATAAACTATCGATGAGTAACACTGCTTTAAATTTTAAAATATCTAATTCTTCCTTTTTCAATATTAATAATCAACTTATATTGATGTTGATTGATTTTCAATATTAAAGAGCCAAACTGATTTATTCTTCCTTCTTTATTAAAAGTAATTTTCTCTAAATTTCTAACTTCAACTATTTTTCCATCTTCAATATTGTAGTTGTACCGCCCACCATGTGCTTCTATTACTTTTATAATTGAGGAATGTTTTGAAATTAACAATGTAATAGATTGATGATCACGCATCGCTTTAGATTTAAAATATTCTAATTGATTAACAAATTGTGTTGCTTTTAAATCGTCTGACAAAGAAATATTGTTAAATACATTTACCCTTAAAGTTGCATTAAGTAAGATTGTTAAAATCAAAATGATTAACAAGCTCTCTATAAAAGTGAATGCTTTAATATTCTTACTCTGCAACTGCTTCTCCATTTTTAATACTGATAGTTTCTCCAGACTTACAAGATGATTGCCCTTGTTTTATAAACCCTTCAGTTACTAAGTCCTCAATAGAATTAGGAACTCTATTATGTTTTAAAGTATAAGCTTCAATTTGACTATTGACCATTTTCACTTGTGCTTCACATCCTGTTGATTGAATATGTGACATTTGTTTAGCTATATTCGGAATAATAAGAATGAGTAAAACACTAATTATTAATAGTACAAGTAACATCTCAATTAAAGTAAAAGCTTTTAATTTATTTTTGAATTTTTTCATAAAAAACCTCCATTTTACTTTACTTAATATTTTGCATAAGTTGGAACATGGGTAACATAATCACTAGATACAAGCTGACTATAAAGGCTCCTAAGAATATAAATACGATAGGTTGGATAATTTTTGACTGTTTTAAAGCTGTTTGTTGGAGCCTTTGAATTAATATTTGACAATACATTTTCAACTCAATATCTAATTTATTATTTTTCTCACCTTGCTTAATAAACTGTATTAAATCATATTGATAACATGGTATTTTAATCAAAATATTGGGTAAATTAATGCCTCTATTTAGTTCATTTTGAATAACGATACCAATATAATTCAAAAATGAGTTGTTTTGTAGATGAATGTACATATCTACGACTTGTTGAATACTAATACCATTTTTATAAAATAAAGCTAAATCATTAGCAAGTTGATATGTTTTTATAGTCGAATAATAAAAACGTACAATTGGTATGTAAGAAATGAATGTAAGTTTTTTGGATATATCTAATTTATTAAGAAAGATAAATATAATGATGGATAAAGTTAGTAAAGTAAAAAAAACAAAAAGAAAAATTTGCGGTAAATGACTAATTAAATATGTAATAATAGTTTGTGATAAATTGAGTTTAACATCCATCATTGAATACAGATGTTCAAATTGAGGTAAAACTGTATAATTTAATATACTTAACATAGTTATAAATATTGCAATTAAAATGATGGGATATTGAATAGCTTTTAATATTCGTTGTTTAGCTTGAAGATTTGTTTTTAAATAATTCATTGCTTCCTCTAGTGCTTCATTTATATTCCCATATTTCTGCGCAAATTGAATTTGAGTGATAATAGATTTAGGATAGCCTATTAATTCTAATATTTGATCGCATTCTCCTCCTGTTTTTATTATTTTAACTATCTTATTTGCTATATCTTTATTTTTATAATTAAAATACAAATTTATAAAATTAAAACTTTCTAATAATGTAAATCCACTTTTAAGTAAGTTATTCAAATTATTTAGAAGTATAATTTGTTGGTTTTCATTAAGAACTTTAGAATGTTTGTTAAATATATTTTTCAACCACATCTTCACATATAAGACCTTCTTTCGATAGCGATAACAATTTTTCTTTTAAATTATTAAATGTCTTAGGAAGCGTATGGTTATGTTCAAAAAAATATTGAATTTGATTATTTGTAATAGACTCACAAACAAGCTTTCTTTGATTTGAAGTAGTTGTAACTAATCTTTGATTTGAAATAACATTTATTGCTTGTGAAATTTCTTGAACACTAATCCCCATCTCTAACAATCTGAGTATTGCGCCCTTACAATTGCTTGAATGCATAGTAGTTAACACTAAATGACCACTTAAACTTGCTTGAATAACACATTTTGCCACTTCAGCATCTCTAATTTCACCAATTAAAATAACATCTGGATCACATCTTAATATTGCTTTAAATGAACTAACATAATCTATACCGGCTTTATGATTTACTGACACTTGTGTTATGCCTTTTAATAATTGTTCAACAGGATTTTCAATTGTAATAACATTTAAATTTAATTCTTGAAAAGCATAGAGTACTAATTGATACATCAAAGTACTTTTACCTGAACCTGTTGGACCAGTAAGTAAAATGAGACCTTGCTTTTTATTCATTAGAGATTTAAAGTCATTAAAGTCCTTATACTCTCTTTTAGAAGTGAAATATTGAGGGATAAGTCTAATAACACAACTTTCTATTCCTAATGACAAAGGTAAAGTAGAAATTCTTAAATAAAATATTGATTTAGCATGATAAGTATATCTACCACTTTGAGCTATTTGATGTGTTGATACATCTAAATTTGCTTTAAATTTCATATAAATTAATAATTTTTCATAAATGTCATTACTAAACATTTCATATGTCTCTAATATATCATTCACTCTGAATTTAATATGTACTTTATCCTCTGAAGGAATAAAGTGTACGTCACTTGCATTTTTTGAAATTGCTTTATTAATTATTTCTTGAAATAATAATTTCAAAAAAACACCTCCTACATATATAAACGTAAGAGGTGTTTAAATTACTTTTTTATTGTCCATCTAAATATGGATTGAGTTGTTCGTCATCTACCGTAGTGTATTGACCATGACCTGGGAATAAAGGCAAATCTCCGTCTAATTCAAATAATTTATCCTTAATTGAGTCTACTAATGTTTCATAGTCTCCTCTATATAAGTCTGTTCTTCCAATACCGTTATTAAATAATGTATCTCCTACTACTGCAAAATCGTCAAAAACGTAAGTTAAACTTCCTGGCGAATGACCTGGTGTATGAAGAACATTGAATTTAAATTCATCGATTGTAAAATTACCTTCATCTAAAGCAATTGGTTGAGCTTTACTAGTAGTGAGTGGCATACCATATTGTTTAAATTTTGAAGAACCATTTTTTTCAGGATCAGTTAAGAAAGAAAATTCTTCTTTATGCATATAAACAGGTACATCATATTTGGATAATACATCGTCTAAAGCACCAATATGATCAAAATGAGCGTGTGTAAGTAGTATTGCTTTTAAAGGTTTATTGATTTGATTTAATTTCTTAAATATTTTATCAGATTCTCCAGCAGGATCAACTAATAATACACTGTTATCGCTTTCTACAAAATACGCGTTTGTATCAACTAATCCTAAAGATAAATTAGAAATTCTCATATTATTCACCTTGTTTATCTAAATGTTTTTGAACAGATTTTAATTTATCATTCATTTTACGAGACTTATCTCTTCTATCATCAATACGGATATTTGTACATACTCTATCTAATCCTTTATCAAATGGTAATTCGTGAATTGCTTGAACTACTTCAAATAAATCTTTAAGATCACCTTCGATAAGCGTATTCATAGGGGTTAATTGATAGTCAATTTTACCTTGCTTTTTAAATGCTTCTAGTTTCGTTTGGATTTCTGCAATATATTTACTAACACTAGGACCTTCTGTTCCGACTGGTATAACAACTACATCAATAATAGCCATTATTTAACACCATCCTTTTCAATTATATATGTTTTTATTAGTCCAGCAGCACCAGTGATACCAGCATCATTTCCAAGTTTTGCTTGGACAATTTCAGTATCTTTTTGAGCAGGAGTAAATGTTAAATTATGATATTCTGTTTTAATATTTTCAATTAATATTAATCCAGCTGTAGACATTCCTCCACCTAAAACAATATATTTAGGATTGCTTGTAGCACTAATTATACTACATAAATAAGCGATATGATTTGCGACCTTCTCTGTTATAAATATACAGAATTGATCTCCTGCTTTTGCTGCATCAAATACAGCTTTAGCAGTTACTTTATTCTCTTTTATAAGTGATAAAATAGATGATTTAAAAGTTAGTTTAGGATAATAAAAATTGACTAAATTAACCACTCCAGTAGCTGAAGCAACAGTTTCAATACATCCTGATTTGCCACAATTACAATTAAAACGTTGATCAAAATCAGTTCTAATATGACCTATTTCTGCACCTGAACCATTATGACCATGTACAATTTCACCATTTGAAATGATGCCTCCACCAAGACCAGTACCAAGTGTAATAGCAACTACATCATTTGCACCTTGACCAGCACCTTTATGCTTTTCACCCAGTGCAGCTACATTTGCATCATTATCCACATATACAGGACAATCTATAAATTCACTAAAAATCTCTCTCACATTTACATTTCCAGGCCAATGTAAATTAACAGCCCCATGTACGATTCCCGTTTCAAAATCAACAGGACCAGGAACTCCTATACCAACTCCGATAACATTTTGAAGATCAAAATGATAAGATTCAGTTGCTTCTTTAAAAGAATCAAAGACTTGCCTTAATAAAGTTCGACCTGTATGGTCTGAAGTATCGGTTTCAATAGACCATTTATGTAATCGTTCTAATTTTGTATCAAAGATACCAAGTTTACATGTTGTTCCACCTATATCAGCTGCTAAAATAATATTTTTCATTTATGCTCATTCCTTCTTTGATTAATTATTAAAATACATTTTAGATATTCTTCATTTGTTAAAAGATCATAATTGTAAAGAGAACGTATTTCTTGTTGCATCATTTCATACATATCTTCTTTATCTTTAAAATATATAATAAAACCATAACGTTTCAAAAGTTGCAAGACATCATAAAAATTGTTAATTTTTCGATTCATTACTATCTTTCAATTCTTTTTCTAAATTTTTATAGCTTTGGTTATTGGCATCAATTTTCAAAGCTTTTTTTATATATTTTAAAGATTTATCGTTATCATTTAATGCTCTATTAGCTATGGATAATTCATAGTTTAATAATGCAGAGTTAGGATGACTTCTTAGGCCTCTTTCCCAATCAGCCATTGCCTCTGCTTTAGAACTTTTAGTAGCAGTTATTAAACCTTTTAAGTAATATGTTTCATCATCATCGTATCCTTTATTGATTGTATGTTCAACAATTGATAAAGCATCATCATAATTATAGGATATCATTTCGTCTTTAATAAGTTTATCGTAAATATTTTCTTCTTTAATTGAAAATATTCTAATTTGTAATAAAACAAAAAGTACTAATAATAAAATTAAAAATAACCAAAATAAATTACGATTTTCATGAAAATAATAGCCTATTAATGTAATAAGGATACCACCTATGAAACCACCTAAATGAGCCATTAAATTAATATTCGACATAAATAGCGAGACAAAAATCAATATTAATACAACAACTAACAATTGTATTATCATTTTCTTATTAAAAGTCTTACTTAAGTACATCATCGTTAAAATAGCCCCTATAAGACCAAAAATGGCTCCACTTGCACCAACAGATATTGTACTTATATTAAAGGATAACGAAGCAAAGTTTCCAAATAATCCAGAAATTAAATAGATACCTAACATTTTATATGGACCAACGATCGTCTCTACAATTTTACCAAAAATGAATAAAGATAGCATATTCATTAAAATATGTTCAAAATTAAAATGTAAAAACATCGAGGTAATAAGACGGTACCACTCTCCGTGCACTACATTGAAGTGTACTAATCCCCCAACATCTAGTAGCTTAATATCTGAAAAATGATTTAGATAAATCTTCATATATAACCATACTAGGACATTTATAGCTATAAGTGTATAAGTCATTGGTGAAAATATCATCATATACTTATCAACAAGGTTCGTATTAAGTACACGCTTTTTATAATCTAACGATGATTTTTTATCTTTTTTATTAACGCGTTTTTTTAAAATAAAATTAGGCATTGTATTTTCTAAGTCTTTTTCATTAGTGATACTATGATAAATCAACTTAGTAGGATGCGTTTCATCGAAATTATCAATATTCATCGATGTTTCTAAAAAGTAGAAGAACTCAACTTTTTTAATTTTAAATCCTAACTTTTTTTGTAAATTCTCTTTATGATCATTTATTTTAGATTTGTCGAAGCGTATCTCTTGAGTTGAACTCACTTCTTTTCTAAATACAATAAGTTCTTCTTTTTTTTTATTGAATAACCAAATTTCATTTGTATTTTTATCTGTGTGTTCTAATTTATAGTTAAAATATTTGATCCAATAATAAATTGATTTCCAATATAGTTTATCAATATTCATTAATTCCTCCCAAATTTAGTGTTACATATAATTAAATTATCTACAGGTTGATCATGTTTTTCCACATCGAAATCTGATATTTGGAAGTCATATATAAGACTAATTGAGTTAATATCGTGTTGATTTAGAAATTTATCATAGTAACCTCCTCCGTACCCTATACGAAAACCATTTGTTTGAAAAGCTACTCCAGGTACAATAAGTAAATCCATGTCATTACTAATAGATGTATCTTCATTAACATAATTAATGCCTTTATCATCGGTAGCTATTGATGACAAATCTAATAGTTGTTTAAAGTTCATATTACGACTTCTGTAATCGGTATTGGGCACAAAAATTTGTTTTCCATTATCTAAAGCGAAATTAATAATATTGTATGTATTAATCTCGTGTGGCATAGACAAAAATATACCGATACGATGTGCATTTTTGAATTTTTCGTTTTCAATTAATTGTTTCATTAACCAAATATCAGCTTTATGCTTACTTTTTTTATCAAAGTCTTTCATTTGTGATAAGATATTTTTTCTAATTTGTTTTTTACCCATTCTTTCTCCCATCCTTTAATATATATTATAACGTTATTATATAGTGATGTCATTTGTGATAATTCAAATTATTTTAAGTTAAAAAATTATATTAATTTATATAAAATAAATATAGTTGTTGATTATATATTTAGGATTATTAATAGTTGAATGAGCTACTAAAGTAAAAAAGGTTGGAACAATTTTGTTCCAACCTTTTTACTTTTAATATTATTTAGTTTCACGATGTAGAGTTTGTTTGTTATCACGTGAACAATATTTTTTCATTTCAATACGTTCAGGATTGTTTCTTTTATTTTTAGTAGTAATGTAGTTTCTGTCACCACATTCAGTACAAGCTAATGTTACGTTTACGCGCATGATTATACCTCCTTACCTTTTCTAAATACGACTTTATTATCATACCACTTAGACGATTAATTGAAAAGTATTAATTTTTACTAGTGTTAAATAGAAAAGCATCTTATCAACGGTTATTCAAATTATTTTTCATTTTTAAAGTAGTAATTAATGATATCTCTTCCTAAATCTCCCCCATTTAACCATGGTGGTGGAACAGGTTGATTAGTATATACGATAGAAAAAGCTAATTTAGGATCTTTAACAGGCGCATAACCTATATATGTTGAGTTAACTCTAGGTTGTCCATTTTGATAAACTTCAGCAGTACCAGTTTTACCAGCTGATGGAACAACAGTTTTATGGAAGCTTGCATAGCCTGTACCATCTTTTTCATTGAAAGCCATCTTGAATCCTTGTTTTACTTCATCTATCTCATCTTGAGAATTATTGACTTTATTTAGTATATTACCTTTAATTTTATCTTTTACAGGTCCTACCTGATCACTATTTGTTGCGTCATGTATAGCTAAACCAATGTGTGGTTGTACTCTGTAACCATTATTTGCAATTGTAGATATATATTGTGAAAGTTGAATAGGTGTATAAGTATCATATTGACCTATTGATAAATCTAAATAATTGCCTGGATTATTAGTTAATGGTTCAATTTGACCAATTGTTTCATTTGGTAAATCGATACCTGTTTTAACACCTAATCCTACTTGATTTAGACCTTTTCTCAGTTTTTGACCAGCTTCTTCAATATTATTAGGTAAATTCATACCACTTGAGTAAGGATCACCAGCTAGTCTTAAAGCAGTTTTAAACATATATACGTTTGAAGAATGCATTAATGCTTCTTTGTCGTTAATTAGGACTTTGCCATTTTGGTTAAAGTAAGAACGTTTAGTTAGTCCGCCACTAAAGTGTAAAGGTTCATCAATCATTTCTTCACCGACTTTGATAGTATGATTTTGATAACCAGTTAATAAGGTTGCTCCTTTAACAGAAGAACCGACTGCAAATTGGCCAGTAAAATTACCTAAATCATAATCTAGCAGTTCACCCTTTTTATCAATTTGTCTTCCAGCCATTGCAAGAATATCACCATTTTTAGGATTTTGAACAACTACAAGAGCATTGTCCATGTTTGTTGCTCCTTGACTACGTAGTGTTTTTATTTCATTTTCTAATAGAGACTCAACTTTTTTCTGTAAATCAATATCAATGGTTAGTTGTAAATCATTTCCGCGTGACCCAGGGTTAATCACTTTAGAACTAATAACTTTACCAGATTTATCAGTAGTGTATTTCAACTGTTTCTTTTTACCACGTAGAATGTCTTCATATTGATATTCTAGATAAGCTTTCCCAACCCTGTCATTTCTAGAATATCCTTTTGCTAAATACTGTTCAGTTAATTCTTTAGGAATACCCTCAGAAGGTGTAGAGACACTACCAAATATACTTCTTAAAGTTTCACCATATGGATATTTTCGATCCCAATCCATTGAAGTATTGACACCAGGTAAATTATCCAATTGTTGAGAAACAGCAGCATATTCCTTTTCACTAACATCTTCATTTTTTATCATTTGCGGATCAAGTGTAGATCCAGCTGACATTTCTCTGTATATAGCTAATACTTGTAAATCATGCTTAGATAAACTATTTAATTGAGTTTTTGTAATTTTACTATGTAATTGTTTATCGTACTGTTCTTGACTTATGCTACCATTGTTAAGCATAGTTGTTTCTTTTTTCATTAATTTATTAACTTCTTTTGGATGATTTTGGATCCAAAAGTCTTGTTTATCTCGCTTTGTAATCTTATCAGTATTCATTGTAATGAGTTTAGCTAATTTTTTAGCGGTGTTTAACATATCTTGTTGACTGGTTTTTCTAGAACGAGTGTAGGTAATTGCTAATTTCGAAGCATTATCAACTAAAATTTTGCCATTTCTATCTAGTATTCTTCCTCGTGGTACGGATTCATTGACAGTAATATTCTCATCATTTTTCACTAATTGACTATAATGTGCACCTTGTGCAATTTGTAAATATCCTAGTCTTAGGACAATTAATACGAAAATCAAAACAATTGCACCAAATATAAAACTAATTCGTTTATTCATCGTATGTTTTATTTTTTCATCATTTGATTTTTCTTTTAATCTTTTAAGCAAGACAACCGACCTCAATTATTAATCATGTATACGTATAAATGATATATGAAATTGTATAATTTTTCTATATTTTTCATAAAAAAAAGTGATCTCCCAAAAAGAGACCACTAATAAATACTTTTTTTATTTATTATTTTGTAGCAGCATTGTATAACTCGTCTACTTTTTCCCAATTTACAACATTCCAGAAAGCACTGATATAATCAGGACGTTTATTTTGATATTTAAGGTAATAAGCATGTTCCCAAACATCTAAGCCTAAAATTGGAGTTTTTCCTTCAGTAATAGGGTTATCTTGATTTGGAGTAGTAACAATTTCTAATTTTCCATTATTTACTACTAACCAAGCCCAACCTGAACCAAAACGTGCTGCAGCTTTATCAGCGAATTCTTTTTTAAACTCATCTAAAGAACCCCATTGTTCTTTAATTTTATCAATTACAGTACCTTTTTCTTCAGAATTAGGAGTTAATAATTCCCAGAATAATGAGTGATTTAAATGACCTCCACCATTATTACGTACTGCTGTTTGAATATTTTCAGGTACACTATCTAAATTTGCAACAATTTCTTCAATTGATTTAGATTCTAAATCAGTACCTTCAACTGCAGAATTTAATTTTGTAACATAAGTGTTATGATGTTTGTCATGATGAATTTCCATTGTTTCTTTGTCGATATGTGGTTCTAATGCATCTGCTGCATATGGTAAATTTGGTAATTCAAAAGCCATAAATAATCATCCTCCTAAATTATCTTTACATAAATAATAACAAGCTATGTGATGTGCAACAAATCATTTGCTCTAAATATTATTCACATAGTTGTCACATTTCTTATTATACTCTTCTTATATCTCATTTTAGTAGTTTTTAAACATATATTTCAATATTAGTAGAAATTCAGACTTTTGACCTATAAAAAACTGAGACGCTTACTTACGTCTCAGAACATTTCTCATTTTAATTTATACCTTTATTATGGCAAGTTTCACATATACCATATACCTCTAATTTATGAGTATGAATATCTACATTAGGTAGGAATTGCTTAACTTGCTCAATTGGACAAAAATTTATTACTTTTGTATCCCCACAATTTTCACATATAAAATGATGATGATGATGATTAGTACAAGCGATTCTAAATTTCATTTCTCCATCTAATTCTGTACTTTCAACAATATTTAAATCTTTAAAAAGATGAAGATTACGATAAATAGTATCAAAAGATATACCTGGATAATCATTGTCTAATTGTTGTTGTATATATTTAGCATTAATATATTTATCTTCATTAACAAAGATATTAATCATATCTTCTCTTTTCTTAGTATATTTTAACCCATTGTCTTTTAAAATTTTAATAGCGTCATTTGTATTCATAATTTAATGCTCCTTTTTGGCAGTTCGTTTAGTTTTCTGTAGTAACATCGTTATTCCTAAAATTAGAACTAATAATACCACGATGACACCACCAGGAGATATATTAATATAAAATGCTAAGGTAAGCCCTAGAATAACAGAACATTCACCTATAATAATACTTAAGATAATCAACTGTTTAAATCCTTTAGTTAATCGCATTGCTATAGCCACAGGTAAAGTAATTAATGCACTCACGAGTAAAATTCCTACTACTCTCATTGATGCAGAAATAACCATAGCAACAATCGTTATAAATAAAAACTGAATCCATTTTGGAATATTAATAACCTTACTATATTCCTCATCAAAAGATAAAATAAATAATTCTTTGTATAATAAAAGAATGAATAATAATACGACGATTGAAATAATCGTAATTGTGATTAAGTCACTTAAATTTACAGCACTAATTGAACCGAATAATAACCCAACAATTTCTTGATTGAACCCATCAGCTAGAGAAATAAAAATTGCACTTAATGCAATTCCTGCACTCATTATAATTGGAATTGCAATTTCTTGATAGTTTGAATATGAAGTTCTTAATTTTTCTATAAGTAAAGCTCCAACTATTGCAAAGATTATACCAAACCACATAGGGTTTATAAATGCTAATGCTGGTGATAAGGTAATAATAAACATTCCAAACGAAATACCACCTAGTGTGACGTGACTTAAAGCATCAGCAATTAATGATAATCGCCTTACCACTATAAATGCACCAATTAAAGGTGCAATAAAACCAATCAATATCCCACTTAAAAGTGAATATCTCATAAAATCAAAATTTAACAATGCTTCAATCATGATATTCACCTCTTAATTCAATCCATATACTTATCATAATTAACTCCTATTTAAAATTATGCTTCACAGCATGAACGATTATGTTGATGATCAACAAATTTAATTGGATGACCATATATTTTTGAAATTTCAACTTCATCAAGAGACTTAAATTCTTCAGTAGAACCGTGGAAATGAAGATGTTTATTTAAGCAAGCGACTTTTGTAGCTGTGTCTACCACAACGCCTATATCATGAGTAACTAAAATAATCGTTATACCTTCTTCTTTTAAATGTTGCAAGGTGGCATAGAATTCATTCACATGTTTTGCATCAATCCCATTTGTCGGTTCGTCTAATACTAAGACGGATGGATTTGAAATTAAAGCGCGTGCAATTAGTACACGTTGTTGTTGTCCACCTGATAATTCTGCAATATTTTTATTCTTTAGATGATGAATGTTTAAACGATGTAAAACATTATCTACTTGTTGTTCATCACTTTTATTAAACCACTGAAAAATTCTTTTCGTTTTAGTTAAACCACTTAAAACAACTTCTTTCACACTAGCAGGAAATCCTGCAGTAAAAGCATTGGCTTTTTGAGATACATAACTAATTTTTAATGCAGATTGAGTATTTTTTTTATAATATTTCCCGTCAATGTATATTTCACCGTGTTGTAATGGTAACAAGCCAAGAATAACCTTTAAAAGAGTAGATTTACCGGCTCCATTAGGACCAACAATTGCAAGAAAGTCACCTTTATTAATTCGAATATTAATGTTTTCTAATACTTGTTTATTATCAAAATAATAATCAATATTTTTTAATTCAAAAACAGGTTGATTCATCTTTTCACCTCGCTAAATACTATACAATTATATATGTTTTTTGTAAATAGTAATGTTTACGAATTAAAACAAGAGTAAGATAGCCTCTTTGTAGATTATGCTATCTTACTCTTATTTTAATTATTGATTCAATATTTTTTCTTTTAATTTGGGGTCAAAAATTTGAGATTTTAACATTTCGATTTCAAAGCGATAAGGCGGCTTTTTATTTTTCTTATCTTCTCCTACATAAGGAGTTTCAAGGATTTTAGGAATGTCTTTAAAAGCTTCATGATGTACCACATTATTCAAGGCGTCAAAACCAATATATCCAAATCCAATATTTTCGTGTCGGTCTTTATGTGCACCTTGTTCATTTTTACTATCATTTACATGAACAACTTTAATACGGTCTATTCCAATGATTTTATCAAACTCATTCAAAACTCCATCAAAATCATTTTTGATATTATAACCAGCATCATGTGTATGACAGGTATCAAAGCAAATAGATAATCGATCGTTATGTGTCACACCATCAATAATGCGAGCAAGTTCTTCAAAACTACGTCCAATTTCTGTTCCTTTCCCAGCCATTGTTTCAAGTGCAATTCGTACATCATGATCATGTGTTAATACTTCATTTAATCCTTTAATAATCTGATTAATTCCTTTATCTGCACCGGCACCTACATGCGCACCTGGATGTAAGACAATATCTTTCGCTCCTATAGCTTGCGTGCGTTCAATCTCATTTTGAAGGAAATTCACACCTAGTTCGTAAACTTCAGGCTTCGTTGTATTTCCTATATTTATTATGTAAGGAGCGTGTACAACAATATTGGATAAACCATATTGTTCCATAACTTTATGACCTTTTTCAATATTTAAATCGTTTATATTTTTTCTTCTTGTATTTTGAGGTGCACCTGTATAAATCATAAATGTTGATTCACCAAATTGATGTGCTTCTTCGGCCGATCCTTCTAACATTTTTTTACCACTCATTGATACATGTGAGCCAATTAACATTTGTTTCACCTAACCTTTTTTATTGTTTTTTCGTTGTTGTCTACTACGTTGTTTACTGTATTGCTTTCTCTCTTGTCGTTTCATTCTTTCTACTTCTTGTTTAAATTTCTTTTTATAGCCTGGTTTAACTTTATTTTTAGATTTACTTCTTACTTTATGTTTTACTTGATTTGTTAAATGATCATCTTTACGTTCACGTTTATGACGTGTATTGTGCGCTTTGATTGGCTTAAGTTCTCCATTTTTAATATCAACATTATCAAAGTGATAGCCTTTATCTTCAATAAGAGAAATATTATGTTCTTCATCTGGGCTATATAACGTTATAGCCACGCCTTTATAATTTCCACGTCCTGTTCTACCAACTCTATGAGTAAAGAAATCAATATCATTAGGAACATCAAAATTTACTACATGACTAACGCCTTCAATATCAATTCCTCTTGAAGCTAAATCACTTGCAATAACATATTGGAAATCTAAATTCCGAATACGTTTCATTTGTTGTTTACGTTCTCTAGGTGTTAAACCGCCATGAATCATACCTACTTTAATGCCAGACTCATTAAGAGATTGAGCAAGTTCATTTGCATTTTCTCTACTGTTACAAAAAATAATACATAGATATGGATTTAGTATATCAATTAATTGTAAAGTTTTATCAACTTTTTCAGTTCCTTTAGTAGGAATCAAATAAAATTCAATATTTTTTTTATTTTGGGATTTGTTATCAACTACAACATATTCAGGGTGACTAAGATACTTATTTAAAAACGGTTCTAATGATTTTGGAATTGTTGCACTAAAAACTGCAATATTAGCATTTTCATCTAAACGAGCAGCAATATAATCCACATCTTCTATTAACCCTAAATCAATGAGTAAATCTGCTTCATCGATAATTAAATATGATGCCTTATGAATATGCAAATGTCCACTCTGAGCTAAATCATTGATTCGTGTTGGTGTACCAATCACTAATTGAGGTTGTTGATTTGTTCGTTGTTTATCTTTCTCTATGTCAGTACCACCAATAAATAAACTTACTTTAATATCTGATTGAAAACTAGCTAGATGACTAGCCACTTTATACAATTGTTGTGCTAATTCACGAGTTGGTGCAACAACAATACTTTGAGGTTCTTTAATGTCAGTATTAATTAAATCTATTAAAGGTAATAAAAAGGCGTGTGATTTGCCAGTACCGGTTTGTGATTGACCAATTAAATTAGTCCCTTTTTTTATACGTGGAATAATTCTATTTTGAATTTCAGTAGGTTTATTAAAATTTAAATCTTTAACTGCATCAATAAGATTTGGATTTAAATTAAATATTTCAAATGGATGATTAGCCATTCATCTGGCCTCCTTTGTATTGTTTTAAATATAATTAAATGGATCTGTATTTATTTCTGAAGCTTCTATATTAAACTGCTTACTATCATTATTAAATAACCATCGTCCTAGTAAGTCTTTAAGTCCTTCTTTCATAACGTACTCACTATAATGATTGATATCTAATAAATGAATGCCATTAGTTTTAGCATCAAGTGCATCATGATGTTTTATGTCTCCAGTAACGAAAACATCTGCTCCCTTTTTAAAAGCACTAGTTTCAAAACCGATACCAGCACCTCCGATAATAGCAACTGTTTTAATTAACGCTTCTGAAGGACCTGTATAACGAACGCTAGGAATATTTAAATGTGCTTTAGCATATTTAGCAAAATCTTCTAAATTTAATGGTTCATTTAGTTCACCTATTTTTCCAAGACCATAATTAGCAGATGTCGTCATCTTAATAAAATCGTATACAGGTGTTTCATAAGGATGGTAATTAATAATTGCATTTTTAGCAATACTTAATTGATCTTTACGAATCATAAATTCTACCTTCACTTCATTTACATGTTCAATTCGATTTAGTTCTCCAATATGAGGGCGAGCGTCTCCAACTGGTTTGAATTGACCTTTACCTTTGGACTCAAAGAAACAATATTCATAATTCCCTTCTTTTGCTAGACCAATATTATTTATATGATATTTAAATGATTCTAGATTTTCTTCCGGAATGTAAGTTTGTACTTTATAATAAAAAGATTCTTCTTCATTTAAAAATCTAATATTAGTTAAATTTAATTTTTTTGCTAGCATCTCATTGACACCATCAATGTGATTATCTAAATTGGTGTGTAAAGCAATAAGTTGAATATCATTTTGAATAAGCATGTGTATCAATTTACCGTATCCATCATTAACTAATGATTTAACACCTTTAAAAATTAAAGGGTGATGCGCAATAATTGTATTGTATCCTTTGCTAATTGCCTCTTCTATTACTTCCATTGTGCAATCTAATGCTGTCAAAATACCTGTTATTTCTTTAGTGTCATCTCCAATTAATAAACCCACATTATCCCAGCTTTCAGCAGTTTTAAGGGGAACATGTTGGTCAATAATTGACATTAGTTCTTTAATTTTCATTATAGAGCACCTCTCTTATCATTGATATCTCTTCTTCAATCTCTTCTAGTCTCTCATGATGTTGTATTGGATTCAATTGATTACGAATATACTCTAAAGCTGCTAACTCTCTTTCCCATTTTTTTATAAAAATATCGTTTTTATGATTTAAAAGAATAGGACCAAATTTAAGTGATTTCTTATTAAGAAGATTAAGATTTTCTTTCCATTCACTAACTACAATTTCATAGATATGCCCTTTTTCTTCTAAAATTTCTTCAGCAATAATATCATAATTAAGATGTTGAAGTGTCTTGCGTAAGGTTTCAGTTTGAATATTACTTTGCAAAATTAGACGTGGATGATGTGCAAGTTTATTTTTACCCTCATCTAATATTTTCGCTATCAAAGGTCCACCCATTCCACAAATTGTGACATTATCTATTTTATCTTTCTCAGTTAGAATACTAAGACCATCACCTAATCGAACATCGATATGTTGAGTAAGTTGATGCTGTGCTACATTCGTTTTAGCAGCTGTATAAGGTCCTTTTATTACTTCACCAGCAATAGCATCATCGCATAGATGATGTTGTAATGCATAAATAGGTAAATAAGCGTGATCAGAACCGATATCAGCTAATGAATTAGGTAATAAGTATTGGCTTACAACTTTTAATCTATGATTTAATGATATCATTGTTATCTCCTTTATTATAAAAAGAGGCTAGGACATAGTATTGTCTTAGCCTCAAATTTCTTTATACATAACATCTATCGTTAACTCAGATTTAGCATTAATCTTAGTCCATAAAATCTTTAAGACGCTTGCTACGACTTGGATGTCTTAATTTTCTAAGCGCTTTAGCTTCGATTTGACGAATACGTTCTCTTGTAACACCGAATACTTTACCTACCTCTTCTAATGTTCTAGTTCGTCCGTCATCAAGGCCAAATCTTAAACGTAAAACATTTTCTTCTCTATCAGTAAGTGTATCTAAAACGTCTTCTAATTGTTCTTTCAATAACTCATAAGCAGCATGGTCAGAAGGACTTTGTGCTTCTTGATCTTCAATAAAGTCTCCTAAGTGACTGTCATCTTCTTCACCTATTGGCGTTTCTAGGGATACTGGCTCTTGAGCTATTTTAAGTATTTCGCGAACTTTTTCAGGTGGTAAATCCATTTCTTCACCAATTTCTTCAGGAGCAGGATCACGACCTAAATCTTGTAATAATTGTCTTTGTACGCGAATAAGCTTATTAATTGTTTCAACCATATGCACAGGAATACGGATGGTGCGAGCTTGGTCAGCAATAGCACGTGTAATGGCTTGTCTAATCCACCATGTAGCATAAGTAGAAAATTTAAATCCTTTACTAAAATCGAACTTTTCTACTGCTTTGATAAGCCCCATATTTCCCTCTTGGATTAAGTCTAAGAAAAGCATACCACGACCAACATATCGTTTCGCAATACTTACAACTAATCGCAAGTTGGCTTCTGCAAGGCGAGATTTTGCTACTTCATCACCTTGTTCAATACGTTTAGCTAATTCAATTTCTTCTTGTGCGCTAAGAAGATTTACACGTCCAATTTCTTTTAAGTACATTCTTACAGGATCATTAATTTTAACACCTGGAGGCGCACTTAAGTCATTTGGATTTAATTTTTCATCTGTATCTGAACTATCTTTTTCATTTACTAAACTAATATCGTTATCATTTAGTTGGTCAAAGAAATCATCCATTTGGTCGGAATCCATGTCAAAATTTTGCAGCTTTTCAGCAATTTCTTCATGACTTAGATGACCTTCCTTTTTACCTTTTTCAATTAATTGTTTTTTAACATCTTCTAATGTTAAAGTCGGATCAATTGTTTGTTTTTTGATTTTAACTTGGTTATCAGACATGAAAAGGCCTCCCAATCGTATTTTCAACTTTCAATTAAGATATTTAATTATATAATAAATTATTATAATAAGAAAAGTATATTTTATAATAAACATGAAATATTATCATTCTATAGGTAATAAAATGATATCCTTATTTCATAAATATTTAACTTATTATTTCTCTACCCTTTAAAAAAGCATAATAACCATTATACAGTAATGGTTATTAAATATAAATACTATATTAAAAGTTTAATATTTGTTTATATTCCTTTAATTTAAATGTTCATCTACATGCGTTGCTTGTTTTTATTAACTATCATTTGTAAATAATACTTTTGAGATTCTACGTCACCAATTCTAAGTGCTTCTTTTAATTTATGATTAAGTTCTTCAATAGAATCTTCATATTTGTTTTCATTTAAAGTTGAGATATATTCTTCAATTTCTAAATCATAAGGTTCTCGATTTAATTCATAATCATCAAGCTGTATGATTGCTTCTCTAATATCTTTATCTTCAATGTATAATATTAAATCACTAATCGAATAGTAATCATTTTCAGAATAATAATCGGTTAGCACTTTAAAAATACTTTGGAAATATTTATTCGTAAAATCATTTGCTTCAAGTTGTCGATTATAATTTAGAAATACATCTTTATCCATCATAAAGTGTTTTAATAAAGCTCTTTGTGCTTTTTCACTTTTGTTTAAATGTGTAAAAACAATATTTAAATTTTGAGAATTTAAATTCGAGTTATCATTGGTATTTCCAATATAGTCTTCTTCATATGAGATAAATTCAGGTTGTTGATGTACATTGGACATAATAGTATTGGCATCAATATTGAAAATGTCAGCTACGTCATTCACAATTTTATTTTTTAATATTGAAGATCTGACAAATGAAAGATCTTCAGTAATCTCTTTAAAGTGACGCTCATAAGCTAGATCATTATTTTCAATTTCATCTCGATAGAATTGAACTTTGTAAATAATAAACGATTTCTTCTCATTATTTATAAATTCTATAAATTTTTCTTTACCGAATTTAACTATATATTCATCGGGATCCATGTTTTTTGGTAATTGTACTACAAATACATTCAATCCATGTTTAAGTAAATGTTCTCCAGTTTTTAAAATGGCCTCTTGACCAGCAAAGTCTCCATCAAACATTAAAGTTATATTAGAGGTTAATTTTTTTAACACTGTAATGTGATCTTCTGATAATGCTGTACCCATACTTGCTACTACTGTTTTTAATCCAGCGTAATCAGCTTTAATTACATCCATGAATCCTTCTAACAACATTACTTCATCATTTTTTCTAATTGACTTTCTTGCGCTATCAAGATTATAAAGTAATCGTCTCTTTTGAAAAATCGGTGTCTCAGGACTATTTAAATACTTAGGCTCTTGATTGTTATAAGTTCTACCAGAAAAACCGACAATTCTTCCTTGAGCGTTTTTTAAAGGAAACATAATGCGATCTCTAAAACGATCATAGTAACTAAAATTTTCTTCGTTACGTGATAACAAACCAGCTTCATAAGCTAGTTCTATGTCATATCCTTTTTGTTGTAAAAAGTCATGACAAAAGTGAGCGTTATTAGGGGCATACCCAATTCCACGAGATTTTATTAATTCTTCAGTGAAACCACGATTTACAAGATAATTTAAAGCTTCTTCACCTTCTACGGATTTCATTAATGCATACATATAATATTCATTAATTAATTCATGCATTTCAATCATTTTTAAGTCTTCAGATGCTATCTGCGTTGTAGATGGATTAGAATGACCAATATCTACTTTTATATTAACGCGTTCTCCAAGTTCTTGTACTGCTTCTACGAATGAAATGTCCTTAATGTCTTGAATAAATTGAAAAACATTTCCACCTTTTTTACAACCAAAGCAATGGCATATTTGTTTATCTTCAGAAACTGTAAACGAAGGTGTTTTTTCATCATGAAAAGGACACAAACCAATGTAATTGCGTCCTCTTTTTTCTAATTTCACATATTCACTTACTAAATCTAAAATATCTGTTTTTTCCTTTATTTCGTTGATTACAGACTGTTCTATACGCAATATATATCACCTATTAAATAGTAGTCATAGTATTATACACTTTTATAGAAGGTTTTTAAATATTTATGCTTTACTTTCAATGATTTGTATAACATCATTTGCTGTTTCTTCAATAGCCTTATCAGATACATCAATAACAGGACATCCTATTTTTTTGACAATTTTTTCAAAATATTGAATTTCTTCTTTAATTCTATCTTCAGTAGCATATCTAGCATGCTCACCTAATCCTAATTGTTTAAGTCGTTGTTTTCTTATTAAATTAAGTTTATCTTCACTAATCTTTAATGCTATACATTTATTTGGATTAATTTTAAACAATTCGTCTGGTGGCGTTACCTCTGGAACTAGAGGAATGTTCATTACTTTATAGCTTTTATGCGCTAAATACTGAGATAGAGGTGTCTTAGAAGTTCTTGAAATGCCAATTAAAACAATATCTGCCTTAGGTAATCCTTTCGCATCTTTGCCATCATCATATTTTACCGCAAATTCAATTGCATCTATTTTTTTGAAATAGGCATCGTCTAATTTATGAACTCTGCCTGGCTGATTATACGGCTCCTCATCGTGCGTTTGATTAAGTAGTGTCATTAGAGGACCCATTATATCAACAGCTTTTAAGGAGAAAGCGTCTACTTTTTTCTTCATATATGCTTTGATTTTTGGTTCTACTAACGTATATACAATAATTGCATTTTTATCTATAGCGACCTGTATAACTTCATCTATATCCTTAAAGGTTTCTATATAAGGATATCTCAAAAAACCATGTTTACAAGCTTTAGGATTAAATTGAGCGACGCAAGCACTAGCAACCAACTCAGCTGTATCTCCTATTGAATCAGATGCAATGATTATCTTTATATTTTCCATTGTTTATCACCTATTCTTTAAATAATGAAACAAATAATTTTGTTATTGTTGTTTTAGATATTCTACCTACAACTTTATATTTACTATTTTCTTTTTTTCTAACAACGGGAATTGAATCAATTTCCTTATCTATCATTTGACTTGCTGCATAGATGACGAGGTCTTCTTCTTCTAAATAAACAATATTAGGCATACGTGACATGATGACACTTATAGGCATAGTATGAATATCTTGCCCAATCATAGAGGCACGTAACAAATCTTTTCGCGAGCTCACACCAATCAATTCATCTTTTTGATTAGTAATAAATAATGTTCCTGTATCTTCTAAAAATATAGTACATATAGCATCATAAATTGTCATATCTTCTTTAACGATAACAGGTAGAGACATATGATCTTTTATTATATATTGACGTAAATGATCACTGACTAATTTATTCTTAGATTTACCTGAATAATAATAACCCACACGTGGTCTAGCTTCAATAAAACCAGACATAGTTAAAATAGCTAAATCAGGACGTAAAGTAGCACGAGTTAAATTAAGTTTATCTGCTATATGTTCACCTGTTATCGGGCCACCATCTTTAACTATTTCAATTATTTGTTCTTGTCTTTTACTTAATTCTATAGGTCTTCACCCCTTTTAATTTCATTTTTATTATACCTATTTATATATATACCTACAAATACATATAAATCCTTGCTATTCAATTTTCTATGAATTAAAATATGATTAAGCGAGTTAAGGTCGGTGGAAGCTTAACATTTCAAAAATTGGCTTATCAATATCATTACATAAAAGCGAGTGTCTACACTAATTTGGGTGGAACCGCGGGTTATTTTGTTAACACTATATATTTATATAGATGAATTATTAACTCGTCCCAAGATAATAATAAGTATTATTTTATATTTATTTATTGTCTTGGGACGTTTTTATTTTAAAAGGAGAGATAATATGGTTAAAGATATGGATACTATTGTATCACTAGCTAAGCATAGAGGATTTGTATTCCCAGGTAGTGATATTTACGGTGGTTTATCTAATACATGGGATTATGGTCCATTAGGTGTTGAATTAAAAAATAATATTAAAAAAGCATGGTGGCAAAAATTCATTACTCAATCACCATACAATGTTGGGATTGATGCTGCCATTTTAATGAATCCAAAAACTTGGGAAGCATCTGGTCATTTAGGTAATTTTAACGACCCAATGATTGATAATAAAGATAGTAAAATTCGCTATCGTGCAGATAAATTAATCGAAGACTATATGCAAAATGAAAAAGGTGACGAAAATTTCATTGCTGATGGCTTAAGTTTTGAGGAAATGAAACGTATTATCGATGATGAAGGCATTGTATGTCCTGTAAGTGGGACTGCTAATTGGACAGATATTCGTCAATTTAACTTAATGTTTAAAACATTCCAAGGTGTTACTGAGGACTCTACTAATGAACTATTTTTACGTCCAGAAACTGCTCAAGGTATTTTCGTAAATTATAAAAATGTTCAACGTTCAATGCGTAAAAAATTACCATTTGGTATTGGTCAAATCGGTAAATCATTCCGTAATGAAATCACGCCTGGTAACTTTATTTTTAGAACAAGAGAATTTGAACAAATGGAATTAGAATTCTTCTGTAAACCTGGTGAAGAAATTGAATGGCAAAATTACTGGAAAACATTTGCAAGTCAATGGTTAAAAGATTTAAACATCAATGAAGAAAATATGAGATTACGCGATCATGATGAAGAAGAATTATCTCACTATTCTAATGCGACTACAGATATTGAATATAAATTCCCATTTGGTTGGGGCGAATTATGGGGTATTGCAAGCCGTACTGATTTTGACTTGAAAAAGCACAGTGAACATTCTGGTGAAGATTTCAGATATCATGATCCAGAAACAAATGAGAAATATATTCCATATTGTATTGAACCTTCTTTAGGGGCAGATCGTGTTACATTAGCTTTCTTATGTGATGCTTATGATGAAGAAGGCGTTGAAGGTAGTAAAGATGCTCGTACAGTAATGCATTTCCACCCTGCTTTAGCGCCATATAAAGCTGCTGTTTTACCATTAAGTAAAAAATTATCTGAAGAAGCAATTAAAATCTTTGAACAATTAAGTTCTAAGTTTTCTATTGATTTTGATGAATCACAATCAATTGGTAAGCGTTATCGTCGTCAAGATGAGATCGGTACTCCTTACTGTATTACATTTGATTTTGATTCATTAGAAGATAATCAAGTTACAGTACGTGATAGAGATTCTATGGAACAAGTTCGTATGCCAATCTCAGAATTAGAAACATTCTTAGCTGAAAAAGTTAAGTTTTAATATAACAAGAACCCACTTATTACTTACTATGAGTAATAAGTGGGTTCTTTTAATTAATTTAAACATTTTATATTATTCTAATCGCTTAAGTTGATTAATTAATTTTTGACCTTTAAAGTACATGCCAGCATATTCTCTATACAGCATTATCATTAATTCTGACATTTCATCTAATAAAGCTTGGTTAATATTAAAATGATTCATTTTATCAATTGGCAACTTTTGTAAAATATCCAATAAATAAAATGTTTTATTGGATAGCTTTAAGGCATAAGGATCATTATTTAATACAGTTTCTGAGATGGTCCCATCATATTTAAAACTGTAAGCAATAAGCTTAGATTGATCAGTATCACCAGTAATTGCACAATAATCGAAAAATGCGCCAAAACCAAATTTATTCATACATTTCAATAATACGATAATCGACATTAATTGAGCAGAATTACCTTCTGAAATTTTATTGAGTACAAATTCTAATAACTTATAATGATATAAAGAAACTTCATTTGGTTCTAATGATCGATCTATTGCTTCGACGCATAAAGTCGCATAACTACTATCAAAAATATCTAATCGTAATTGATAATATTGGTTTATGACATCAATAGAACTGAGCGTTCCCATACCTTTCCATTTATTATAAATAAATAAGCCATACACAAAGAGTTGTGTATGAGCTTGCAAGCCGGTTTTAGATTTCTTAGCACGTCTTACCATAATAGGAATTTTAGCACCATGCTCGTTTAATATTGTAATAATTTTATCGGATTCACCATAATCTACTGATTTTATGATAATTCCTTTTTGTTTTTCTAACAATGCATCTCACCGGCTTTCCTATTAATTTAAACGTTAATCTTGATCTTCAACATATCCCATTTGACGAATAAAGTTTACTTTATTTCTCCAATCTTTCTGAACTTTCACCCATAATTCGAGGTAAACTTTTGATCCGAGAAGCATTTCAATATCACGTCGAGCTCTTTTACCGACTTCTTTAAGTTTTTTCCCACCCTTACCTATAACAATTCCTTTTTGAGAATCACGTTCAACAAAAATAGTTGCTTCAATTCTTACTCTTTCTTCACTTTCCTTAATCATTCTATCTACATTTACCCCTATTGCATGGGGGATTTCTTCACTTGTTAGATGTAAGATTTTTTCTCTAATAATTTCGCCTACTACAAATTGTTCTGGATGATCCGATATTTGATCATCAGGGTAATATTTTGGACCTTCAGGTAAATAATCTTTAAGTACATCGATAAAGTGATCCACATTCAATCCTTCAAGTGCCGAAATTGGCACAATTTCAGTAAAATCCATATAGGTTTTATATTTTTCAATCTTAGGCATAAGTGCATCTGGATGAACTAAATCAATTTTATTTAACACTAGAAATACTGGTGTTTTAACATTTTTTAGCATTTCCATTATATATTCGTCACCACGACCAATATCTTCATTTACATTTACCATAAACATAATAGCATCAATTTCTGATAGTGTATTTTTAGCTACACGCATCATATAATCTCCTAATTTATGCTTAGGTTTATGAATACCTGGTGTATCTAAGAAAATGATTTGAGCATCTTCTCTTGTCATTACTCCCTGAATTTTATTTCTTGTTGTTTGAGCTTTATCTGACATAATTGCAATTTTATGTCCAATGACTCTATTCATAAACGTGGATTTTCCCACATTCGGTCTCCCTATAATAGATACAAATCCTGATTTGTGTTCTGTCATTTATTCTAAATCCTTTCCCGAAAAGCCGTGAGGTAATAGTTCTGCTACAGTTGACTTAATCATCTCACCTTTATGATTTGTCATATACACAGGCATGTCGTCATCACAGAGTTCTTTTAATACTTGACGACATGTTCCACAAGGTGATGACGGATGTTCAGCGTCAACGGTAACTGTTATTGATTCAAAATCTCCTGGTCGATAGCCTTCTGAAATTGCAGCTACTAAACTAGATCGTTCTGCACAAATCGTTGCTGGATAAGCTGCATTTTCAACATTTGCTCCATAAAAATGGCGACCGTCTTTTGTTTTTAAATATGCACCTACTTTAAAATGACTATACGGTACATAAGCACGTTGTTGAGCTTTTCTAACTTCTTGAAAATAATGTGATTGATAACTCATTTTATTGTCCCCTTTAAAAAAAGATGTGAGGTATAAAAATCATTAAACCCATAATTAGTGCAAAGATTGAAACAACCATAACACTAAAGGCGGCAATATCTTTAGCTTGTTTAGCTAATTCGTGATAGTCAGAAGTAACTAAATCTACGACGCATTCTATAGCTGTATTCACAGCCTCAAGCGTAAGTACCAAAGTGATGCTTAACAAAATAAACAACCATTCTACAGTTGAAAGTCTTACGATAATTCCTAAAATGATAGCTATGAATGCGAATATTAAGTGTATTAGATAATTGTGATCTTTTTGAAGAAGTGTTTTTAAACCATCAAAAGTGTATTTAAATCGTTTTAAAAATTTAATCTCTAGTCAATCCATATGCGTTTAAAATTTCTTTTTGGCGTCCAAACATTTCTTTTTCATCTTCTTCATTCATATGATCATATCCTAATAAGTGTAAAAAACCATGTAAAGCTAAAAAACCAAGTTCTCTTTCAAATGAATGATTATAAGATTCAGCTTGTTCCTTAGCTACATCAGTACAAATAATAATATCTCCTAACACTCTAGGAATATCTAAACCAATAATATCTGGTTCATCTTCTTCAAGTGCAAAAGAAATAACATCAGTCACTCTATCTTTATCTCGATAATTTTTATTTATTTCTTGAATTTCATCTTTATTTACAAAAGTAACTGACAATTCAGCATCTTCATGAATGTTTTCTTTTTCTTTAGCAAAGTTAATTAAGTCTTCGATTTGATGATACCATTCATCTTTAACTAAGTTTGTATGATCATTGAAATCAATCGTAAACATTTAATTGTCTCCTTCATAACGTTCGATAATTTTACTTACTAATGGGTGTCGTACTACATCACTTTGATCTAGTTCCATTATATTTATTCCTTTAACACCACGAAGGTTCTTAATAGCTTCTTTTAATCCACTTTTAACACCTTTTGGTAAGTCAATTTGAGTTTGGTCTCCAGTTACAACCATTTTTGAACCAAATCCTAGACGAGTTAAAAACATTTTCATTTGTGCATGTGTTGTATTTTGAGCTTCATCTAAAATGACAAATGCATCATCTAGAGTTCTACCCCTCATATACGCTAAGGGAGCAATTTCAATTGTACCTCGTTCAATAAAACGTGCTGTTTGTTCTCTACCTAGGACAGTATTTAAACCATCATAAAGAGGTCTTAAATATGGATCAACTTTTTCTTTTAAATCTCCTGGTAAGAAACCTAATGATTCACCAGCTTCTACAGCTGGTCTTGTTAAAACAATTCTTTTTACTGTTCCTTTTCTTAATTGTTTTGCAGCATAAACAACTGCAAGGAAAGTTTTACCTGTTCCAGCAGGACCTATACCAAACACTAAATCATTACGTTTCATAGCATTAATATAAAGACGTTGCCCCATTGTTTTTGCACGAATTGTTTTACCAAAGGCATCTTTAGTAATCTCTTCATCATATAAATCCAATAGATATTGAATAGTGTCATTTTTAGCCATCTTTATGGCAGCCTCAACATCTTTTAATGTAATTGAATGTCCTAACTCAATTACCTTTAATAAATTTTTAAGAACTAATTCTGCTTTTTCAACATGCTCTAATACTTGACCTTTTACTGCAATTTCTTGCCCACGAGCATGTATGATAACATCAAATGCTTCTTCAATCGATTTTAAATGTTCATCATTATTACCAATTAAAGCTTGAGAATGGTTGATGTTATCTATTTGAATTATTCCTGGCATAAAAGCGCTCCTTTTCACATAAAACATATTCATTAATAATTAATCTTTCATATAAATTTTACTAAACAATGATAAAGTATACAAATTTAAATGTTTTGAATGAATAATTAACCTAAGATAATATAACATAATAAAAAGTACCAAGAACAATATGTGTTTTAGGCGCATCTTAACATATTAGGAGCATAAATAAAGAGACTTCCACGTAGAAAGTCTCTTGTAAAGGTCAGAATGAAACAATAAATGTTGTCTTATTCTTTTATTTATAACCCTTATAATTTTTTAGGTTTATTTAGTATTTCTTGCCAAATAATCCCATCAACTATCGGGTCATTGTCAAATTGAAACGTTTGATGTGTCATATTTTTTTCAATAGATTTACTATTGAGTAATTGATTCAGTTTATAACGTTTCGTTTTTTCAGATAAGTACTTATCATTAATAATTTCTTTAGCTTTCTTTTCAATTAAAGAAAGTTGTTTTTCTTTTTCTTTGTCAATTTCAGATCTCACATTAAATAATTCTTTTGATAGCGAGTCTTCTAACTGTTTTTTAATATCTTTTTCACTTTGAGATCTCTCTCGTGAAGTTGAATCACTATCTTTAGAAGGCACTTTTTCGGTATGAGATTGTTTAGTTTCAAACCGTTTTAATTCTCCACGAGGATGTTCAGTCTTAATTTCTTTTTTAAGATTTTTATCACTGTGAACCGTTTCTTTTTTAGAAGATGGTTTTGGTGATGATGTTTTTTTATTTTGTTCTTCTTCATCAAATTCTGATGCCATCTCATTAAAAGCTTCTTCTATCTGTTCAAAAATACCTTTTTTTCTTGGTGTGTTTTGCGTAGGTCTTTGTGTATTTTTGTGTGGAGGCGTTTGATTTTTTCGTTGTTCATGACTTTTATCTCTCATTGCACTAATACCAGTAACAATCACAGAAATAACGAATATAAGAATTCCAATATTCATTTAATCACCCCTCTATTTAATTTGGTGATTCATCGTCATTTTGTTCGGTACGTTTATTAATAGCGTTTCTCATACCTGTATCTGCTTCTACATTTTTTAAATTATAGTAATCTTTTACTCCAATATTACCTTTACGTAAAGCTTCAGCCATCGCTAGTGGTACTTCTGATTCAGCTTCTACTACCTTAGCACGCATTTCTTGAACACGTGCTTTCATTTCTTGTTCAGAGGCAACAGCCATAGCACGTCGTTCCTCAGCTTTAGCTTGAGCAATATTTTTATCTGCGAGTGCTTGTTCCGTTTGTAAATCAGCGCCGATATTTTTACCGATATCTACATCTGCAATATCAATTGATAAAATTTCGAATGCTGTTCCTGAATCCAATCCTTTACTTAATACTGTTTTAGAAATATTATCAGGATTTTCTAGTACTTGTGTATGATGTTCACTAGAACCAATTGTGGAAACAATACCTTCACCAACTCGTGCAATAATTGTTTCTTCTCCAGAACCACCTACAAGTCTAGAAATATTAGCTCTTACTGTAATTCTAGCTTTAGCTTTAACTTCGATACCGTTCATCGCAACACCGGCAATAAAGGGAGTTTCGATTACTTTGGGATTAACAGACATTTGAACAGCTTCTAAGACATCGCGTCCTGCTAAGTCTATTGCGGCACCTCTTTCAAAAGGTAAATTGATATCTGCACGTTGAGCTGCTATGTTGGCATCCACTACTCTATCTACATTACCACCAGCTAGATAATGAGATTCCAATTGATTTGTTGTTAAATTTAGTCCTGCTTTATGAGCTTTAATAAGAGGACCTATCACTTTACGAGGAGATACTCTACGAAGTCGCATTCCTACAAGTGTAGCAATACTAACTTTTACACCTGCAGCAATAGCGGAAATCCATAATCCGACTGGTACAAATGAAAATAATAATAATAAAGCAACTATTATAATAATCGCAATAATTATAATTCCAATATTTAACATTGACTTTACTCCTTTTATATTTTTATTTCTCTTACAACTACTCTACTACCTTCTACCTCTAAAATTTTTACTTTTTTATTTCTCAAGATAAATGTACCGTCAGAAACAGCATCAATTCTTTTGTCATCTAAAGTTATGATTCCAGCAGGTCTTAAATCAGTAGTAGTATACGCAGTTTTTCCCACTAAGTAAGAACGATCATCATGAGATCTATAACCAGCTTCTGTACTCGTTGAATCATTCAATATCACTTTATCAAAAAATGGTATTTTACGATTAAACACTTTCACCAAAATCACCCATTCTATAATAGAAAGTATTAAAGCGACAATAACATTAAAGAGCATAACTAAAATATTATCTCCTAACATAATCATACTAACAATAATAAGCACTATTCCTATAATTCCAATTACTGCTCCAACAATGAATAGTTCTATTATTACTAAGATGATACCTATGAAAAACAATAAAATTGAAATCAAATTGACATCGCCATTAATTAAAAACCCTAGAAATAGAATAAGTAACGCTAGAGAAGCTAAAATACCTAAAATATTTATCCTTTTAGAATAAAGTTGATATAAAAAACCTAAAAAGATAATACATGTAAGAATTAATAAAACAATAGGATTAACAATGATATTTGACATATCACCCAACCATGAATGATTCAATGAAGCAAAAGTATTCTCGATATGTATCAAATTTATACTTATCATTATCTCACCTCGCTCTCAATTAAATTATACATGAAATAAATACTATATTATAGTATTACAATGATATAAAAAAACTCTCAATTAGCTTAACTAATTGAGAGAATATATATATAATTAACATTCATGTTGAGGGAGTCAACAGAGCTATTAATTATTTGAATTTACGTTTACGTGCAGCTTCTGATTTTTTCTTACGTCTTACACTTGGTTTTTCGTAAAATTCACGTTTACGTACTTCTTGGATAGTACCACTTTTAGATACTGAACGTTTAAATCTACGTAATGCATCTTCTAGTGATTCGTTTTTACGTACTACTGTTTTAGACATCTGTATTTCCCTCCCTCCAAATATCAACGAAACTTAAAGTCAATAATTGCATAGAAATAATTAACTATGCTTTATTTAGTATAATATATGAAATAATTATGGTCAATTATAAATCTTTATAATTTCAAAAATTTATAATAATACGCCTTCTTCAGTTTTATTAGTAGCATGATTAACGATTCTAACTGCACTACCAATGTTAATTGGATAATCAGCTTTATTAATTTTAACTTTAACAATCTCACCGATTAAATCCTCACTACCCTCAAATTCAACTTTCATATAATTATCTGCGTAACCTACTAATGTATCTTTTGTTTCTCCTACTTCTTCTGGAATCACTTCTAAAACTTCATTTTCAAATTTTGATGCGTATTCTTTAGCAAGTTGGTCACTTAAAGCAATAAGTTTATGTACACGTTCATTTTTAATTGACTCATCAATTTGATCATCCATACGTGCAGCAGGTGTACCAATACGTTGTGAATACGGGAAAACATGTAACTCTGAGAATTTATGTTTAACTATAAAATCATATGTTTCTTGGAATTCTTCTGCAGTTTCTCCTGGGAAACCTACTATAACATCACTTGTAACCGCTAAATCAGGTAATGCATCATGTAACTTTGTTAGTCTTTCAGAAAAATGTTCCATAGTATATTTACGGCGCATACGTTTTAATACTGTATCTGAACCTGATTGTAATGGTACATGTAAATGTCTAACCACTTTATTAGAATTTTTTAGAACATCAATGACTTCATCAGTAAGTTGACTGGCTTCAATTGAAGAAATTCTAATTCTTTCTAAACCATCAATTTCCTCAAGATCTCTGAGTAATTGAGCTAAATTATAATTTTTTAAATCTTGACCGTATCCACCGGTATGAATACCAGTTAATACAATTTCTTTATATCCAGATTGAACTAATTGTGTTGCTTGTTCAACTACTTTTTCAGGATCTCTAGAGCGCATTAAACCACGTGCCCATGGAATAATACAAAACGTACAAAAGTTATTACAACCTTCTTGGATTTTTAGAGATGCACGAGTTCTATCCGTAAAATAAGGTACATCTAATTCTTCATATGTACGATTTTTCATAATATTTCCAACACCATTAATTGGTTGACGTTCTTCTCTAAATTGATCAATATAACTAAGTAATTTATGTCTGTCTTGAGTACCAACAACGACATCTACGCCTGGAATCTCCATAATTTCAGCAGAAGATGTTTGTGCATAACAACCTGTAACACATACTACTGCATCAGGATTACGACGTATTGCTCTTCTAATGACTTGTCTACTTTTTTTATCACCTGTATTAGTCACGGTGCAAGTATTAATGACATATACATCTGCATTAGTTTCAAAATCTACTCTTTCATAATTAGCATCTTTAAATAATTGCCATATTGCTTCAGTTTCATAATGGTTTACTTTACAACCTAAAGTATGAAACGCTACTGTTGCCATTTAATTCACCCCATCAATTCTTTCTCAAAACTTATAGCACTAAGTGCATATAGTGGCGCAGTTTCTGCTCTTAATATTCTAGGGCCTAAACCAATGTTTAAGCTTACCTCCCTAAAGAGATCAATTTCCTTATCGGAAAAACCACCTTCAGGTCCAAATATGATTAACACACGATCATTCGTTTGAAAGTTGTTTAAAATATTTTTAAATCGACTTTTTTCACCATGCTTGGCTTCGTCTTCATATGCTATTAACACATAGTCATAATTATTTATGGTATCATAAATTACTTTTAAATTCGACTGAAATTTAACATCTGGAATAACAAGTCTATAACTTTGTTCAGCAGCTTCTTTTACAATCTTTTGCCATCTATCTATTTTCTTTTGTACCTTGTTCTCTTGTAATTTAACTACAGATCGATCCATACCCACTGAAATAAAATGATTGGCACCCAATTCTGTACTTTTTTGAAGCAACCATTCATATTTATCAGCTTTTATTAAACCACTACAAATCGTTACATCAACTGGTAATTCAGTGTCAATATCTAATTGGTTTATTGGTAAAACTTCAATTTGATTAGAACTTATATGTGTAATTTCAGTAATAAATACTTTTTTATCATTAAAATTAATTATAATTTTGTTACCAATCGTATTTCTCATTACATTTTTGATATGATGTATATCTTCTTCATTGGTAATAAAAAAACGCTGATTCTCATCAGCGTTTTGATTGATAAAGTATCGTTGCAAATTATTCACTCACTTTCTGACCAACAATGCAAACCCATCCATTGTCATGATTGATTGATACAATATTAAATCCAACACGCTTCATATGTGACAGTATATCTTCATGTTTTTCTTCTATAATACCTGAAGTTATAAAATAACCATCTTCATTTAGTGTATTATAAGCATCTTCAATCATTTCATCAATAATATGAGCTAAAATATTTGCGATAACTACATCAAATTTTTCATTTTCTTCTTTTAATAAATTACCGGGAATTGCTTCAATAGCATTTTCGCAATGATTTTTTCTAAAATTCTCCTTAGCCACACCAACAGCCATTTCGTCTATATCTAAGGCTTTAATTCTTTTAACACCTAATAAGTGACTAGCGATACTTAATATACCAGAACCTGTACCTACATCAATAACTGAAGAATCTGGTGTTACATAAGTTTCAATCGCTTTTAGACACATACTTGTTGTTGGATGATCTCCAGTACCAAAAGCCATTCCGGGATCTAATTCTATACACAATTCATCTTCTGATTCTTTTGAATAATCTTCCCAACTTGGAACAATCGTAAATCTCTCAGAAGCTCTAAAAGGATGAAAATAGTTTTTCCATTCATTAGCCCAATCTACTTCAGCAATAGTCTTTGCTGAAAACTCAACTACTGAATCATCTATAAGGTCCAAATTTAATATTTCATTTTTTAATTTATTTTTAAATTGAGTGTTATATTTCAATTCGTTAAAGTATGCTTTTAATCTCACACCTTGTTCAGGATAATCTTCTTTTTTTAATTCGTAGATTTCACCAAATTTATCAGTAGGTTGATTAATTAAATCATTTGAATCTTCTATAACTACTCCATTTGAACCATAGTTTTCTAATATGTTAGTGACTAAAGGTTCAACTTCATGATTTACAGTGACTGCAAATTCTGTCCAGTTCATGATTATTCACCTCTAAAGAATTTACGAGCTTTGTCTTTAAAATTAGAAGGTTGTTCTTCCGGATTTTCACCACTGATTTCCGCAAATTCTCTCATTAATTCTTTTTGTCTATCAGTTAGTTTATTTGGTGTGACAACTTTTATATTAACAAATAAATCACCATGTCCATATCCATGAACATTTTTAACGCCTTTCTCTTTAAGACGGAATTGTTTACCAGTTTGAGTACCAGCAGGAATTGTAAGCATAACATTACTGTTTAGAGTTGGTACTTTGATTTCATCGCCAAGTGATGCTTGTGGGAAGCTAATGTTAAGTTCATAGAATAAATCATCGCCATCTCTTCTAAATTTATCAGAAGGTTTAACACGGAATACTACATAAAGATCACCATGAGGACCGCCATTTTCACCAGGTGCACCTTCACCAGCAAGACGGATTTGTTGTTCATTGTCTACACCTTCAGGTACAGTTACTTCTAATTTTACTGTTTTATTTTCAGTCCCTTTACCATGACAAGTTGGACATGGTTCTTCAAATTCTTGACCACTACCCTCACACTTAGGACAAGTTTGCTCAGTTCTTACGCGTCCTAAAATTGTATTTTGTTCAACAGATACATGTCCTGAACCATGACAATAGCTACATGTTTTTTTACTTGTGCCTGGTTTAGCACCATCACCATGACATGTATGACAGGTAACATCTTTTCGAATAGAAATTTCTTTTTTTGTACCAAAAACAGCTTCATCGAATTCTAAAGTCATAGTGTATTGTAAGTCGTCACCTTTTCTAGGTGCATTTGGATCTCTTTGACGTGAACCACCAAAGAATGAGCTAAATATATCTTCAAAGCCTCCACCGAAGCCACTGAAGTCTTGTCCACCAAATCCTTGACTACCAAATCCACCTTGGGCACCGCTATGTCCAAATTGATCATAATTTGCACGTTTATTGTCATCACTTAGAACTTCGTATGCTTCAGAAATTTCTTTAAACTTTTCATCGGCGCCTTCTTCTTTATTGATGTCCGGATGATATTTTTTTGATAATTTACGATATGCTTTTTTTATTTCATCTTTTGAAGCATCTTTACTTACGCCAAGAACTTCATAATAATCTCTTTTAGCCACAAGTATCTCTCCCTTTCTAAATTTTATAATTTAAACACATACTCAAGTATCTTAACTATAAAAGAAAAAGTCAAAGCCAATGTTCAATTGACTTTGACTTTTTGGCTTACATTTATAAATGTTTACATAGTAAACGTTATAAACGATTAGCTTTATTTTTTATCTTCGTCGTCTTTAACTTCTTTGAACTCAGCGTCTTCAACATTGCTATCATTTGATTGTTGTGAACTACCTTGTGCTTGTTGTTGAGCTTGTTGAGCTTGTTGATATACTTTAGCAGATAATTCTTGAATTACTTGTTCTAATTCTTCTTTTTTAGCTTTAATATCATCTAAATCTTGACCTTCTAATGCTGATTTAAGCGCATCTTTTTTGCTTTCAGCATTTGATTTGTCTTCTTCACTGATATTTTCACCTAAGTCTTTAATTGTTTTTTCAACTTGGAATACTAAGCTGTCTGCTTCGTTTCTTAAGTCTACTTCTTCACGACGTTGTTTATCTGCTTCAGCATTTTCTTCAGCATCTTTAACCATACGATCAATTTCTTCATCAGATAATGCAGAACTTGATTGAATAGTGATATTTTGTTCTTTATTTGTACCTAAGTCTTTTGCAGTAACGTTTACGATACCGTTTTTATCAATATCAAATGTTACTTCAATTTGAGGTACACCACGTGGAGCTGGTGGAATATCAGTTAATTGGAATCTACCTAATGTTTTATTATCTGAAGCCATTGGACGTTCACCTTGTAATACGTGAATGTCTACTGCTGGTTGATTGTCAGCTGCTGTTGAATATACTTGAGATTTTGATGTTGGAATTGTTGTATTACGTTCAATTAACGTATTCATACGACCACCCATAATTTCGATACCTAATGATAATGGAGTTACGTCTAATAATACAACGTCTTTAACATCACCAGTAATTACGCCACCTTGGATAGCAGCACCCATTGCAACAACTTCATCTGGGTTTACACCTTTATGAGGTTCTTTACCAATTTCTTTTTTAACTGCTTCTTGTACTGCAGGAATACGAGTTGAACCACCAACTAGGATAACTTCATCAATTTCAGAAGTAGATAAGCCAGCATCTTTAAGTGCTTGACGAGTTGGTTCCATTGTTCTTCTGATTAATGAATCAGCTAATTCTTCAAATTTAGAACGAGTTAAGTTGATTTCTAAGTGTAATGGACCATTTTCTCCAGCTGAAATGAATGGTAATGAGATTTGTGTTTGAGATACACCAGATAAATCTTTTTTAGCTTTTTCTGCAGCGTCTTTAAGACGTTGTAACGCCATTTTATCTTGTGATAAGTCAACACCATTTTCTTTTTTGAATTCTGATACTAAATAGTCGATGATTACTTGGTCAAAGTCGTCCCCTCCAAGTTTGTTATCCCCTGCAGTTGATAATACTTCGAATACACCATCGCCTAATTCAAGAATAGAAACGTCGAAAGTACCGCCGCCTAAGTCAAATACTAAAACTTTTTGATCTTGTTCAGTTTTATCTAAACCATAAGCTAATGCTGCAGCTGTTGGTTCGTTAATGATACGTTCTACTTCTAAACCAGCAATTTTACCAGCATCTTTAGTAGCTTGACGTTCAGCATCATTGAAATAAGCAGGTACAGTAATTACTGCTTTATCCACTTTATCTCCTAAATAACTTTCAGCAGTGTTTTTTAAATTTTGTAAAATCATTGCTGAAAGTTCTTGTGGTGTATATGATTTGCCGTCAATATCTACTTTATAATCTGTACCCATATGACGTTTAATTGATTGTACAGTATTTGGGTTTGTAATTGCTTGACGTTTAGCAACTTCACCTACTTGAGTTTCTCCATTTTTAAATGCCACAACTGATGGAGTTGTTCTAGCACCTTCAGGATTTTGAATTACTTTAGGTTCGTCTCCTTCTAATACAGATACGCAAGAATTTGTAGTACCTAAGTCAATACCTATTACTTTACTCATAATAAAATTCCTCCAATTTTAAAAATTTTTCAAATTTAAATCTTATTGATTAACTTTGACCATAGATGGTCTTAAAACTCTATCTTTTAATTTATACCCTTTTTGTAATTCTTGAGTGATTTCACCAGAATTGAAATCAGGATTGTCATCTTGAACAACAGCTTGATGGAAGTTTGGATCGAATTCTTGACCTTCAGATTCAATTTCTTCTAAGCCATTGTCTTTTAATGCTCTTAATAAGCTTTCATGAATCATTTGAACGCCTTTTTTGAGAGATTTAAATGATTCGTCATCACCCTCAATTTGAAGTGCACGTTCAATGTTATCGATAGTAGGTAAAATATCAGTAAGCACGGGTTGAGCTTGATATTTTTTATTTGTTTCATTTTCATTTCGAATTCGACGCTTATAATTTTCGAATTCAGCATATAATCTTAAATATTTTTCTTCATTTTCATTTGCTTTTAATTGTAATTGTTGAATTTCTTCGTCTTTAGATTGATCATTTTTATCTTCATTATCATGTTCAGATGTAGATTCATTATTTAATTCTTCTTCAGAAGGATTATTTTCTACATCATTTGAAGACGACGCTTCGTTTTTAACGTTTTCATTTTCTTCAGTATGTTCAGTGTTATTTTTCACTGATTCGTCTTTTTCTGTCATTTTATGCCCTCCAATATAATTACAATTAGATTCACCATATTTGATTAAGTAATTGAATCACATTTTGATAATGCATCGCAGTTGGTCCGATAACCGCAATTTGTCCTTTTAGTGCATCATCAAAATGGTACTGGCTCGTTATAATTGAAATATCACTTAACCCTTCATCTATTTCGTGGCCAATTTTAACATTAATTTCAGAAGTGGAAATATCTTCTAGTAACTCGATAATTTTTTCTGATTCTAGATATTGTAAAATTGGCTGAATAGAAGAAACATTGGTTTCGTTCAGTGCATCAATAAGTTTAACCTTTCCACCCATAAAAATGCTATTACTTTGTTTATGGAGATGAGAAGTTAGCATGATAGTTAATTCATTTATAAAGGATTGTTCCGCAATAGAATTTGTAAATTGTTTTAATTTCTTATTAAAATCAAATTGACTTTTATAATAATTATCAGTCAGAAAATTTGAAATCCTTGTTAACCTTTCATCGTCAAACTCCATTGATTCACTTAAATGTAAATGTTCTACATGTCCAGAATTATAGATGATGACCATTATAATTATAGACGAATTTGCACGAATCAAATGAACATTATTTATAATATCTGTTTTGTGATTAGGTCGAACAACCAACGTTGCATATTGAGATTTTATTGATAATTCATCAGCAAAATAACTAAGGGCTGAAGAAATATCATAATGATTCTCAATCAAAAGTTGATTTAAACGTTGAACTTTATTTTGTTTTTGATGAGATGTTTGTTTTAACAATTGATTGACGTATAATCTAAAACCTTGTTCAGAAGGTGCACGCCCTGAAGATGAATGTATTTTTTCTAAAAAATTCAACTCTTCCAAATACTTCATTTCATTTCTAATAGTAGCTGGGCTTACATTTAAGTTATGTCTATCAATTAAGGTTTTAGAACCTATCGGTTGTCCTAAATCAACATAATCTTCAACAATTGCATTTAAAATGCTTAATTGCCTATTTGTAATCATGTCTTCACCTCATTAGCACTCCTTTGTCTCAAGTGCTAATTATAATTTAACAAATTGGTCAAAGTAAGTCAACGTTAAAGCTCTTATTTTTCAAAAAAATTTATTAATTTAATAGAAATGCTTCAAAAACTTCATTTCCAATGATTTTTCCCCTATTGGTCAATGAAATATGGTTATCTCTTTCATAAAGTAAATTTTTCTTTTTCAGATTATTTATTGTCTCACCAAATACTTTATCCATTGAGGTACCAAATTTTGAAAGAAATTTAACTTTATCGACACCTTTATTCATTCTTAATCCTAAAAACATTTCTTCTTCCATTCTTTCTGATTGAGTAGGAAAATTGGAAGTTAAAATAGGACGTTGATGATTATTAATAGCATTGATGTAATGATTAACAGGATTGAGATTCGAATAGCGTTCCCCATTTACATATCCACTTGCTCCTGCTCCAAAACCATAATATTCTTCATTTAGCCAGTAAGTCTTATTATGCCTTGATTCATGATGAGACTTAGCGAAATTTGAGATTTCATATTGTTTAAATGAGGTTTCTCCTAAAACATTCATTAAATATTGGTACATTTCAGCTCCTAGATCTTCGTTTGGCAATTTTAATTTGCCTTTTCGATACATATTATAAAATTGAGTTTTAGGTTCTAAAATTAATCCATAACTTGAAATATGATCTATATCCATTTGTATTGCTCTATTAAGACTATCTGAAAAATCTTCTAATGTTTGAGTTGGTAAATGATACATTAGGTCTAAACTAATCGATTCAATATTTGCTTTTCTAGCATACTCTACAGCATTATATATATCTTGAGTTTTATGTGTTCTACCTAGAATTTTTAGTAATTCTGGTTTAAATGTTTGTACGCCCATAGAAATTCTATTTACACCATATGAGTGTAGTAATTTCACTTTATCTAAGGTTAATTCATCGGGATTTGCTTCAAATGTATATTCACCTTTAATTGAAAAAGTTGACTGTATTGCTTTTAAAAGTCTTTCAAGTTGCTTGAGATTTAAAGCTGTAGGCGTACCTCCTCCAACGTACATTGTTTCAAGATTTCTAATTTCACTTGTTTTCATTTCTTTAATTAATGCAGAAATATACTCATCTACTGGTTGTTTGTTAATAAAGTACTTATTAAAATCACAATATGTACAAATCCTAACGCAAAAAGGTATATGAATATATGCACTTTTTATTGACATCGTTACACCCTCATTTTTAAGTTTTTAAAACACAAACGAGGTTGGAACACATGATTCTGGGTTCCAGCCTCGCATTAATAACCTATTCATCATCCATTTTAAGAACAGCTAAGAAAGCATCTTGTGGTATGTCTACGTTACCAACAGCTTTCATTTTTGCTTTACCAGCTTTTTGTTTTTCAAGTAATTTACGTTTACGGCTGATATCTCCACCATAACACTTAGATAACACGTTTTTACCCATAGATTTAATATTAGTTCGGGCCACAATTTTTTGACCTATTGCAGCTTGAACTGGAACTTCGAATTGTTGTCTAGGAATAAGTGTTTTTAATTTTTCAACAAGAGCTTTACCTCGTTCATATGCAAAATCTCTGTGAACGATAAAACTAAGTGCATCTACTTTGTCACCATTTAATAAAATATCCATTTTAACTAAATTACTTTCTTTATTTTCAATAAATTCATAATCAAATGAAGCATAGCCTTTCGTATTAGATTTTAATTGGTCAAAGAAATCAAATACAACTTCTGATAATGGAATTTCATAAACGATATTCACACGGATATCATCTAAGTAATCCATATTTATAAATTGGCCACGTTTACGTTGACACAGTTCCATAACTGCTCCAACATAGTCATTTGGCACCATCATTGTCGCTTTTACATATGGTTCATAAATCGCTTTAATTCTATCACGTTCAGGCATTTGAGATGGATTATCAACTGTAACTTCTGAACCATCATTCATTTCACATTTATATATAACTGAAGGTGCAGTCGCAATTAATTCTATTCCAAATTCTCGTTCAATTCTCTCTTGAATAATTTCCATATGTAGCATACCTAAGAATCCTGTTCTAAATCCAAATCCCAGTGCTTGTGATGATTCTGGTTCAAATTCTAATGATGCATCATTTAATTGAAGTTTTTCAAGAGCTTCTCTTAAATCGTTATAATCTTTATTATCAATTGGGAACAATCCACAATAAACCATTGGATTCATCTTTTTATACCCTTTTAACGGAGCATCTGCTGGTCTATCTACATGAGTGATAGTATCCCCAACACGTGAATCGTCGACATTTTTAATACTTGCAATAATATATCCAACATCGCCTACTGTAAGTTCTTCAATTGGTAGTTGTTTAGGAGTATTAATCCCAACCTCAGTAACTTCAAACTCTTTTCCTGTTGCCATCATTTTGATACGATCTCCAGCTTTTACAACACCTTCCATTACTCGAATAGAAGAAATAACGCCTCGATAAGGATCGTACTCTGAATCAAAAATAAGAGCTTTAAGCGGTGCACTAGGATCTCCTTCTGGTGGAGGAACAACTTCAACAATTTTTTCTAAGATTTCATCGATACCAATATTTGATTTGGCACTTGCTAACACAACTTCATCTTTATCTAAGCCAATAACATCTTCTAATTCTTGTTTTACTCTTTCTGGTTCAGCAGCGGGTAGATCTATTTTATTTACTACCGGTAAGAGTTCTAAATCATTATCTAGTGCTAAGTAAACATTAGCAAGAGTTTGAGCCTCGATGCCTTGTGCAGCGTCAACTACTAAAATAGCGCCTTCACATGCAGCTAATGAACGAGAAACTTCATATGAGAAATCGACGTGCCCTGGAGTATCGATTAAATGAAACGTATAAGTCTGTCCATCTTTAGATTCATATTTTAATCTAACAGCATTTAATTTAATTGTAATACCGCGCTCTCTTTCAAGATCCATTGAATCAAGCAATTGATTTTGCATTTCTCTAGTTTCTACAGATTTAGTATTTTCTAAAATTCTATCTGCTAACGTTGATTTACCATGATCAATATGAGCAATTATAGAAAAGTTTCTTATATTATCTCTTCGGTTATAGCGTTCTTGCATATCCATAACTTATCATTCTCGCTTTCGTAAATTTACCCGTATATGTATACATCTTTGACATAATATCGTTTTTAATCATTATTTGCAAATTTAAGAGAAAAGAATCATCATGTGAAGATTCTTTATTTACTTTTAATTTTAAGGTTTTTCTTAAACTACATAACAATTATAAAGTGTTGTATAAAGGTTTCCAATAGTTAATATCGTTCTTTTTGTAAATAAATAGGTTTAATGTTAATAAATGATTGCACAAATATTCATGTTTTGATAAAATATTTCTTGTTGTAATCAAAATAAAATTTGATATGCTTAGATCACTTTTAGGAGGTGACAGTAATGCCAAATATTAAATCTGCTATTAAACGTGTAAGAACAACTGAAACTGCTGAAGCACGTAATATTTCACAAAAAAACGCTATGCGTACTGCAGTGAAAAATGCTAAATCAGCAATTGAAAATAATGCTGATAATAAAGCTGAATTAGTTAACTTCGCAATTAAATCAGTTGATAAAGCTGCACACAGTAACTTAATTCATTCAAATAAAGCTGACCGCATTAAATCTCAATTAATGTCTTCAAGCAAATAATCATTTAAAAAGTTCAAGCGATTAGCTTGAACTTTTTTTATTTATAAAGAAAGAATAAATAATTCTAAAATCAGTTGTTTATCCATATATGAGGATTTTAACTTATAATCAGTTTCTGCACATTGATCAATAATATTTAGCAAATGAGTTAATTGATAATGTTTTACTTGATTTAAAGCCAATTTAACTCGGTATGGGTGCACATTAATTGTTTTAGCAATTTGTTGTCCGCTATATCCTTTTCGACTTAAAATTTTACATTGATAATATAATCGATAATTACTTGTTATTAATGCCAATAGTTTAATAGGTTCTTCTTTCATTACTATTAAATCTTTAATAAGTTGAATGGCTTTATATTTTTCCCCTTTTTGTATATATTCAGTTAAAAGAAAAACATTTTGTTCTAAACTTCTATTAATAATCTCTTCAACATCTTTTTTATTTATAGTTGTTCGCTCTCCTAAGAATAAAATAATTTTTTCTAATTCTTGCGAAACTATATTAAAGTTAATACCAGTTAATTCTATAAATAAATCTAATGCATCCTGTTTAATATCTTTAAAATTTTCATGAAGTTTATTTTTTATCCAATTTTTAATCTCTTGTTCAGACATCTGTTCAACTTTAGCTAGCTTGCTTGTCTTTTTTAAAGTCTTAGTAATTTTCTTTCTTTCATCTAATTTATTTTGATACACTTCAAAAATGATAAAGTTTTCTCCATCATATTTTTCTAAAAATTCGTTTACTTGTTCGTTGTTCGGTTGGATATCTTTTGAAACTTTCTCACCTGTAAAAATAAAAGCATTTTTAACAACAATAGCTTTTTTCTCTGAAATAAAAGGCATTGTTAATGCTTCTTCTATAATCTGATTAAAACTTGTATCATAAAGATTATATTTAACATAGTTAAAATCGTCTTTTTTTTCATTTAAGTAACTTTCTACGATTTCATTACTTTTTTTCTCCACTAGTTCTGGCACTTCTCCGTATATAGCCATTATATTATTAGCCATGTAAACTTGCACCCTTTCAAAATTATACCATTAAGTTATTATAGCATTGTGTAATTATTATTCTCTATCATTAACTTCTATTAAAGGATGATATAAGTTGATTATCGAGATTTAAAGTAATTTCTCCATCAGTTTGAGTATTGTAGATATGAGAATTAATTTTCTCTAATTTATCTATCGTTTCGTTATTAGGCAAATGAAAAGTATTATTTTTTCCACTTGAAATCATACTAATTTTAGGTTGTATGATTTCTAAAAAATGTTTTGAACTACTTGTTTTACTGCCATGGTGTCCAACTTTTAGAACATCAATTAACGGTAAATGATATTTCTTTAATAATAAATTTTCATTTTCTTCAATTGCGTCGCCCATCAATAATAATTTGTAATTTTTGTACTCTATTAATGAAATTATACTTTGTGCATTTTTGTCTTCATTGGAATCAATAAAAGCATTTAAAAATGATATTTTAGCTTCTTTCAACTGAATATTATTAGTCTCTAAAACATCAATAACTTTTATATGATATATACTACAAAATGTATGTATAGTTTTAATTTGATCTACTGAATAACTTTTTATATATAAATATAAATTTTTAATTCTTATATTTTGTGCTAAATAAGGAAATTCGCCTATATGATCATTATGTGGATGAGTAAGAATTAAGTGATCAATTTTTGATATTCCTCTAGATTTTAAAGTAGGAATAATATGATATTTCGCAATATTATGATTATCTTTAATCTTCGTTTGAACTACTTTACCACCAGTATCTACCATCACAGTTTCATTATTTTTTGTTTGAAAAAGAAAACTATCACCTTGACCAACATTTAAAGCAGTAAACGTCGTCGCTAATGGTTGATTAGTTAATTTTATAAATATTATAAATAAGATAATTATAATTAAGAATGCTCTATAATTTTTATAACATATAAATATAGTTAGTAGAGTTAATAAAATGAAACAGTAGAGTAGACTTAAATTTGATTGATCAGCGATATTTATTTGGTAATTTCTAAATAAAATGAACGGTTGCATTATTCTATCGTGCAGTTCAAATAATTGATTTGCAACCATATTTATACATCGCAAGTCACTAAAGAAATGATAGAAAGTAAATAGAACAATAGAAAGTGGAAAAATAATGAAAGAATATAATGGGACAAATATTACATTAGAAATAAAACCAATCCATTGAAACTGATTAAAATGATAAATACTAATAATCATGGATGAAAATTGAGCGATAATTGTTATATAAATATAATTCTTTATAATTGATTGATTATTAAATAATGGCTTAGAAAATAGTATAAAAAAAGAAATAATGAAAGAAAATTGAAATCCAATGTCATAAGCAAAATTCATATTCCAAATTGTCATAAATAAAAAGACCAACGATAATACACTTATAGACGAAATTTTAAAAGTCTTAGGGATAATAAAAAAAGTAATAGCGGTTAAAACTGCTCTTAAAGCACTCGGTGCAAAATTTGTATAAAAAATAAATAGTATTAGTATCATAATAATAAAAACTCGTATAAATAATTTTGGAATATTAAACCTGACCAAACTATATTGAATGATAAAAATAATGGTAGCAACGTGTGATCCACTGACAGCAAGTAAATGATAAATACCTATCGCTTTAACTTTATCTAAGTAATCTGTATCAATTGCACTAGTATCTCCAGTAATTAAAGCTAAGACTCTCTCTGGATATTTTAACGAAGAATGGTATAACTTGTTTTGAATATAATTTAGGTGTTTATCTATAAAACTTATATGATTAACTTTAGTACAATGTTTATTATCTATTTGATCGATATAAACATAGACTTCATTATGAATACTATTTGTGATATTTCCATTAATTTTACATTCTCGATTTTTTAAATCTTTAGCTTTCAATTGTGGACTTTTAAAAGTAAAGTGATAATTATTATGTTTATATTGAAATTGTCCTTTAATAATTTGATTGAATTGTTTTATATCATTTTGAAACGTTACTTTTGAATTTATATTACTGTGGACTTTTAAATTTTGGAGTATAAAATGATTTGTTTTCAAAGTATGGTGTACTTGAAATAAAGCTAGAAAGAAAAAGGATAAAATTAATAAATAGTGGTATAAAGGAATACTCTTTCGATACACAATAATTAATATAATAGCAAATATTAAAATTGAAAATAATTTAAGATGAACCCATAATATACCACTTAAAAAAGAAAGTGCATATAAAACAACTAACATTCTTTAGTTAAAAATTCAGCTATTTTATTAGCAGAAAATGGTATTTTTTCATACTCAATACCTGCTTGATTTAATAATTTAATAGCATATTTATGATTATGATAATCTTTTGCATAGTATATTTTCTTAATACCTGCTTGAATAATAGACTTAGTACAGTTTAAACAAGGAAAATGTGTGACATATATCGTTGCATTATCTGATGATACACCTTGTTTTGCGCATTGTAATAATGCATTCATTTCTGCGTGAATGGTTCTAATACAATGACCATCTTCTATTAAACATCCTACATCAATACAGTGAACTTCTCCTGCTACTGAGCCATTATAACCTCCTGCAATTATTCTATTGTCCTTTACAATTGTTGCGCCTACTGATAGTCTTTGACATGTAGAACGTAATGCAAGCAAATGGCTTTGTGCCATAAAATATTCGTCCCATTTTATTCTATCCATAAAGTTCAACTCCTTAAAAAATATATATCTATTATAATTTATATTAAAAATTCTTCCAATTTAATTTATGTAGTAAAGTAATCTTTAAGTTTCTCGAAAGTTTTCCCTCCAATTCCTCTTACTTGTTTTAAGTCTTCAACCTTATTAAATTGTCCCTTTTCCTCTCTGTATTTAATAATCTCTTTCACTTTAGTTGGACCTATACCTGGAACATTAAGCAATTCTCTTTCATTTGCTGTGTTAAGATTGACTTTAATACTTTCAGAAGTATCTAAATTACTTTGATTAGTGAGTGTAGCATTTAGTTTCGTTTCATTTTTATTAGGTATATAAATCATTTTTTGATCAGTAAGTTTTTCAGATAAATTGATTTTTGTAATATCAGCATTTTCAGAAATTTTAGCTTTTTTTAGTACATCTTTAACTCTATCGTTCTTTTTCATTTTATAAACATCTGGTAATTTAACCGCTCCTTTGACATCTACATAAATAGTTGAATTTTCTTTAGAAGAAGTGGATAAATTATTATCATTTTTATTTTTATTATATTTTTCATTATTATTAAATTGGCTATTGTAAGCATTAGATGTTGTCATATATTCTGAAGGCTCATTATTTTTCATAAGCATGAGAATCACTATAAAAAGTAACACTACTGCAATTAAAATGATGATATGAGTCTTCCACTTAGTTAACAATTGAATTATTTCATTTCTATACTTAAACAAAAACTCATCTCCTTATATGTATAAACGTATAAGAAGATGAGTTTACTTTATTTTATTTATAAGCAACAAAAAACAATCTGTCACCTTTTTCATTATGATTATTGATGTCAAAGTCTACAAAAGTTTCAATACGATTAAATCCAGTTTGTTTTAACAATCGAATATAGAAATCCTTTTCAAATGTTCTTTGATAATGTGATTCATTAAAACGGTGATAATTACCATTATGCTGTTTTAAAAAGAAACTCATATCATGATAAACACTATAAGGTTCTTCACCCTTTATAGCTTCCCACGCTAAAAATATATCATCATTATCATCAATATAACATTGATTATTAAATGCTGTGTTCATTTTATATATCGTATGAATATCGAATATAAACATTCCTAAATCAGATAAATGATTAAATACACAATTAAACGTATTTACGATATCATCAATATCAGGTAAATAATTCAGGGAATCACAAAATATTGTTACAACATCATATGTTGTATTTAATGAAAAATCGGTCATGTCACCTTCTAACCAAGTAACTTGATTAGATTTATTTGCAGCAATAGATAACATGTCTGTACTTAAATCCATGCCCGTAACCGTGCCAATAGAAGGAAGTAATTGCGTTAAACTTCCAGTGCCACAACCAATATCAAGAATATTTATTGAATCATTAGAAGACATTGTTCTTGTATAATATTTTACAATATTAAACCATTCTTCATAAGGTTGATCTTGAGTAAGCTGATCATAAACTTTACTCATTTCGGTGTATTGCATCATTTTAATATGCTACCTGATTATATGATTCTATTGGAGCATCTTGATAAAGTTTCTCTATATTATAGTAATTGCGTTCATCTTTATGGAAAATATGAACTACTACGTCTGCTAAATCAATTAAGACCCATCTTGCACTTTGATAACCTTCCATACGCTTTACTTCAATATTATTTTCATGCACTTTTTCTTTTACTGCTCTAGCAATTGATTGAACTTGACGTTCATTGTTACCGTGACACACTACAAAATAATCAGTCATATCACTAATACCTTGCATATTAAGAGAAACAATATCTTCTGCTTTTTTATCTTCTGTCGCTGTGACAGCAATATTTAATAATTCTTCTGAATTCATTTAATCATCCTTTATCTTTTGATCACTATAATTATAATAATTTAAACATTCAATTGTAGAACCATAAACAGTAATATCTTTACTAATTAAAAATAACACTGTTCGCTTTGATATTTCATAAATTGTTTTATCTAAGCTACCTTGATTGTATGCCATATCTCTAATTTCTTCAACTCCTGGAGTTTTTCTACCAGGTTCTATATAGTCAGCAATAAATACCAATTTTTCAGTTTTTGTCATTTCTTTACGACCAGTAGTGTGATATTTAATGGCTAATAATGTTTCTTCATCTTCGATGCCATAATCAGCCTTCATTAATGCTGCACATACAGGTCCATGAAGAATTTCACTTCCATAACTTAACAAATTGCTATCTAAATCATGTTGGCGAACGACTTGATACATTTTTCCTAAATCATCATATTTACAATAATCATGTAAAATGCCTGCTAACTCTGCTTTACTTTTATCTCCATCATAGATTTCAGCAAGCTTAACTGCTGTGTCAGCTACTCTAAGAGAATGTTTAAAACGCTTTTCGGGCAATTTATTTTCGATAAGTTCTTTTGCTTCTTTAGTGTTCATAGAATCCTTCCTCTCTAATATATTTACTAACATTTCGAGGGACTAAAATATCAATTGTTTTTTTATCTTTTACACGTTGTCTAATCATTGATGAACTAATATCCATTCTTGGAATAGATATGGAAATCATATTTTCATCAACCTTTTGAATATTTTTTTCTCTATTTACTACTATAAAGATAATCATTTGCTTTAATTCATCTATTTTATACCATTTATCAAGTTGATCATATTGGTCTGATCCTATTACAAAATAAAACTTATCGTAAGGATTTTGGTCAATTAAAGCTTTTAATGTATCATACGTATAACTTTGACCTTTTCTTTCTAATTCTGCATAACAAATATTTCCGAAACCTAACTGCTCGATTACCATATTAATCATTTTGATGCGATAATGAGCATCTAAGTAATCGTTATGTTCTTTAAGTGGAGCCATATAACTTGGTAAAAAATAGAAAACATCCGGTTTAATTTTATGAAATACTTCATTAGCTACTAACATATGTGCAGTATGAATAGGATTGAATTGTCCGCCGTATAAAACAATTTTTTTCATAGAATTATGGTAATGAAATTTCCTTATTTTCTTGAGATTCTCTATAAATGATTATCATTGATCCAATGACTTGGACCACTTCACTATTAGTAGCTTGACTTAGCGTTTGGGCTAAATCGTTTTTATCATCAAAATTATTTTGAAGTATATGAATTTTAATTAATTCTCTATTTTCTAGTGTTTCATCTATTTGACTAATCATATTATCATTAATTCCAGCTTTACCTATTTGAAAAATTGGATCAATGTTATGCGCCAAACTTCTTAAATATCTTTTTTGTTTACCTGTTAGCATAGCATATTATTCTCCTTTTAATTGATTTAAAACTGCTAATTTCATTTCTTTAATTTCAGCATCTTTGCCAGTCCATATTTTAAAGCTCTCAGCACCTTGATATACAAACATATCTAGACCATTATAAATAGGGTTACCCTTCTCTTCAGCTTGTTGTAAAAATGATGTTTTATAGGGAATATAAATGATATCACTTACCAATGTATTCGGTGATAATTGATTGAGACGAATTACACTCTCTTTATTATTATCTAATCCTGCTGATGTTGTATTAATAATAATATCAAACTCATCAAGATATTGTTCAGCTTGTTGTAGGGTAATCGCATTAATATCTAATTTCCAATTATCAAAGCGACTCATTGTTCTATTCGCTATAGTTAATTTAGGCTGTACACATTGTGAAAGTGCAGTTGCAATACCTTTGCTTGCGCCCCCAGCTCCAAGAATTAAAATATATGCATTAGATAAGTCAGGATATACTTGTTTTAATCCTTTTACGTATCCAAGACCATCAGTATTATAACCAATCCATTTATTCCCCTCTATTTTCACAGTATTCACTGCACCTACAGCTTTAGCTTGTTCATCAATATCATCTAAGAATGGAATGATGCGTTCTTTATGAGGAATAGTAACATTAAATCCACTTAAATTTTTTTCAGTTATTATTTCTTTAATATTATCGAAATCTTGAACCGGTATATGCAATGCTTCATAAGTATCATTTAAACCTAAAACTTTAAAATTAGTATTATGCATCACTGGTGATAATGAATGTGAAATCGGATCTCCTATCACTGCAAATTTCATTATGAATCCTCCCTACATAATAGATTGTCTTAAAACAACATCAACACTTTTAGGAACTCGGACAATCACTTTTGCACCTGCTTCGATTGTAATAAAGCCCAATCCAGAAATCATAATGTCACGTTTTTCTTTCCCTGTTTCTAGACGTACAGCTTTCATATCACTTATATTAAATTTTTCTGGATTACTAGGTGGACTTAATAAATGTCCTATTTGCTTTCGCCATAAATCATTTGCCTTTTCAGTTTTAGTTCTATGAATATTTAAATCATTAGAAAAATAACATACAAGTGGTCGTTTCCCACCAGAAACATAATCTATCCTAGCTAATCCACCGAAGAATAAAGTTTGTCCCTCATTTAATTGAAATACACGTTGTTTAATTTCATTCTTAGGAATAATCACTTTTAATTCTTTTTCAGTAACATAATGGGTCATTTGATGCGCTTGTATAATGCCAGGTGTGTCATACATAAAAGTTTTCTCATCTAAAGGAATATCTATCATATCTAATGTTGTACCTGGAAATCTTGATGTTGTAACGACATCTTTTTCACCTACACTTTGCTCAATTAATTTATTGATTAAAGTTGATTTACCAACATTTGTAGTACCAACGATATAAACATCTTGATGATTTCTAAAACGGTTGATTGATTCTAAAAGTGCATCAATACCCCATCCTTTATGAGCTGATATTAATACCACCTCTTCAGCTTCTAATCCATACTTTCTAGCTGTTCTTTTTAACCATTCTTTTACACGACGTTGGTTAATTTGTCTTGGTAAAAGATCTAATTTATTCGCTGCCAAAATGATTTTCTTATTTCCTACAATTCGTTTTAAAGCATTAATAAACGATCCTTCAAAGTCAAAAACATCAACTACGTTAACGATAATCCCTTGTCTATCGGATAATCCATTTAATAAATTTAAAAAATCTTCACTATCCATTCCTACATCTTGTATTTCATTATAATTTTTTAATCTAAAACAACGTTGGCATATAACATCATCTCTAAATAAATTATGTTCTGGCACATACCCAGGTGCGTTTTTATCTTCAGATTGTAAAGGAGCGCCACAACCGATACATTTTAAAGTTTCATCCAATCAATTTTCCTCCCATGTAATATAACCTTTTCTTTTAAAATAGTTTAATAATCGACGTTCGATTATTCTATTTAGTCTAGTTAAAAATCCATCTGTCTTTTTGACAGGAACTACCATGATAGTATATAGACCGTTATTATTGCCACCAAGTACGTCTGTAAGCATTTGGTCACCTATAACGATTGTTTCTTCTGGTTTAATATTCATGTGTTGTATCGCTTTTTTAAAAGCTCTTCCCATAGGTTTTCTAGCTTTAAAGATAAAATCAACGTCTAAGTCTTTCGAAAAAACGGAAACACGTTTTTCATTATTATTTGATACTATTGTAATCGTTAAACCTAAATCATTTGCCTTTTTAAACCATTCTTGTATTTCTTTCGTTGGTGTTTTAACGTCCCAACCTACTAATGTATTATCTAAATCTGTAATAATACCTTTAAAACCAGAATTTGCTAATTTTTCAATATCAATTTGAAATACAGATTGTACATAATCATTAGGCATAAAATATGTTTTAATTAATCCCATTCATTTCACCTTTAAGTTATTTATTTTTTATATTTCATTAACCAACTGTTCAACAATTTTACTTGATGATTGAGCTGCTTTACCAAGAAACTCTTCAAACGACATCTCTGCTTCCCCATTTGCTAAATCAGAAACAGCACGAGTAACGATAAAAGGTAAATTAAATTGATAACAAGTTTGAGCAATAGCCGTTGCTTCCATTTCAACTGCCATAGCTTTTGAAAACTGACGTTTAATTTTTAATCGCTGTTCACTACTACCAATAAAACTATCGCCACTTACAATTTGACCAATTTTAGCGGTTAAATTTTGTTGTTTTACAACTTTTTCAGTTAATTGGAGTAATTGTTGGTTAGCTTCAAATTGAGCTGGCATTTGAGGTATTTGACCGATGTCGTATCCAAAGGCAGTTGCATCTGCATCATGGTACATCACATTATTACTAATTAAAATATCTCCAACTGATAAACTATCATCTAAAGCACCAGCAGAACCTGTATTTATAATCAATGTAGGTTTAAATTTTTCAATTAATAGTGTTGTCGAAATTGCAGCATTTACTTTTCCAATTCCACTTTGTGTTAAGACAACATCTTTATTATTTAGTTGCCCACGATAAAATTTTACATGTGCTACTTCAATCTCATTTAAATTCACTAATTTATGTTTTAAAATCGCTACTTCTTCTTCCATAGCTCCAATAATTCCAATCATATTTACACCTCAACTTTAATCTTAGCACATGTTATTCTAACATAATTTCTAGTTCATCACGACTAACTTTTTTCATTAAATCATCTTGAAAAATATTTAATAAAAAAACTGTCGATACAGTTAAACACTGTCGACAGTTAAATTTTAAATTACATATTTATTTATGGTTAACCTTTCCATAAAGTAGCTAAATCTTGTAGAGACAATACACCTGTTATAATTGTAACAATAACTGCTACAATGCCAAATACTAACATCCATATTGGATGTTTATAATCTCCAACAATTGATTTTTTTCTACTCGCTATCAATATTGCACCCAAAGTAATCGGTAAAATCCATCCATTTATTGCTCCTGCAATAATCAATAAACTAATTGGTTTTCCAATTAATAAGAAAATTATTGTTGAAATCACGATGAAGACAATGACAATCAAATTATTTTTATTAAATAATGATTTGTGTAATGTTTTTAAGAAAGTTGCACTTGTATATGCTGAACCAATCACTGATGACATTGCGGCTGCGAAAATAACAACTCCAAAAATATTTTTTCCTATTGGTCCAATAGCATGTTCAAATACTGATGCTGGCGGATTATCTGCATTTAAAGTGACACCTGTCACTACAACTCCAAGTACTGCTAAGAATAATAATGTTCTCATAATACCTGTAGTTAAGATACCTGCAATAGCTGAACGATTCACAAATGGTAAAAACTCTTTACCTTTCATTCCAGAATCAAGTATTCTATGTGCACCAGCAAATGTGATGTATCCACCTACTGTTCCTCCAACTAAAGTAATGATTGGTAAAATTAATTTAATAGGATGTTCTGGTGCAACTGTATGAACAAGTGCATCACCATAGGGAGGGTTAGATACAACCATGACATAAGCTACTACTAATATCATTATTACTCCTAAAATCATTGAAACAATATCCATAATTTTTTGACCACTTTTACTTACAAATATTAAAATTGCAAAAATGGCTGTAATAGCTGCTCCCCATTTAACATCAAGTCCAAACATTGCATTCAATCCTAAACCTGCACCAGCTATGTTCCCGATATTAAAAGCAAGTCCTCCAAAAGCAATCAATATTGAAATTAAAGTTCCTAATCCAGGTAACACTTTATTTGATACTTCTTGACCACGTAAACCTGTTACAACTAATACGCGCCAAATATTAATTTGAGCTCCAATATCAATTAATATAGATATTAAGATTGCAAAAGCGAAACTTGCATAAAATTCTGCCGTAAACACAGCAGTTTGAGTTAGAAATGCAGGACCGATCGCTGATGTAGCCATTAAAAATACAGATCCATAAAGTAAGCGTCTATGACTTTTTGTAAATTTAAAATTGTCTTTATCTTGTTTTTGATTTAAATTTTCTTTCATTAGAAAACCCCCTTATAAGGATTGAATATCAATGCCTTCTTTCGTTAATTTTTTTCTTATTTGTTCAACAAATTCTAGTGCATGTTTACCATCACCGTGAACACATATTGTATCTGTTTCCAAATCAATTTCTTTTCCATTGCGACTTATCACTTTGTTTTCAGTTACCATTTTCAAAACTTGTTTTAATGCTTCGTCAGAATCAGTAATGACTGCGTCTGGTTCTTTACGACTAACTAATTGACCATTATCTTCGTAACGTCTATCAGCAAATACTTCAGAAGCTGTTTTCAATCCGATTGCTTGAGCTTCAGATATTAATAATGAATTAGATAAACCTACAAGCACTATAGTAGAATCAAAATCGTATACTGCTTTTGCAATTGCTTTTGCAATTGCTTTATTTTTAGCACCCATATTATACAGTGCACCGTGTGGTTTAACATGATTTATTCGTGTTTGGTGTACTTTACAAAATCCTTCTAAAGCACCTAACTGATAAACTATTAGGTTATATACTTCGGTAGGACTAATATCCATCTTTCGACGACCAAACCCTTTTAAATCTGGAAGTCCGGGATGAGCGCCAATACTCACATGATTTTCTTTAGCTAATTTTACTGTTTGATTCATTACATTTTCATCACCCGCATGAAAACCACAGGCTATATTAGCAGATGTAATTAAAGGAATGATATCTTTATCACCTCCAAATGAATAGTTACCAAATGCTTCACCTAGATCACAGTTTAAATCAACTTTCATCATAATTTCACTCCTTTAACTATTTGATGTTTTTCAAGGAATTTAATATCAACTTCTTCTGCATTTCCTTTTGCATATGGTGGGTAACTTAATACTGCATATAGAAAATCAGCCGTAGTAGTGAAACCATCAATTACCATTTCATCAAGTGCCACTTTTAATTTGTTAATCGCAGAAGTTCTATTAGAGTCTTTTACGATAACTTTTGCAACTAGTGAATCATAGTAAGGAGATACTTGATAACCAGCATATAATAACGAATCTACTCTAATATTAAAACCTTGAGGTAAGTGTAGACGTTTAACTTTACCTGGAGTAGGTTGGAATTTCTTTTCTGGATTTTCAGCGTTGATACGTGCCTCTATTACATGACCATTGAATACAATATCTTCTTGACTAAACGGTAATTTATTATGTAATAACAAATATAATTGTGCTTGTAATAAATCTCTATCTGCACGCATTTCAGTAACAGTATGTTCTACTTGTATTCTTGCGTTCATTTCAATAAAGTAATGTGCATCTTCAGTAACTAAAAATTCAATAGTACCAGCACTACGATAATTAGAGGCTTTTGCAACTTTGACAGCATCATTACATATTTTTTCACGTCGTTCTTCAGATAATGCTGCACATGGTGCTTCTTCTATTAATTTTTGATTTTTTCTTTGGACTGAACAATCTCGTTCACCTAAATGAACATAATTTTCTTTTCCGTCACCAATCACTTGAACCTCTACGTGTTTTGCAACAGGAATAAATGCTTCCACATACACACGATCATCATTAAAATATTTTTGACCTTCACTTTTAGCTTCTTTTAATGATTTTTCAAGTTGATTTTCTTCTTTAACAATTCGAATACCTTTACCGCCACCACCGCTTGCGGCTTTTAATACTAAAGGATATCCTATGTCTTTTGCTAATTCTTTAATTTCTTCTACAGAATTTACTGCATCTGTTGAGCCAGGAATAACTGGCACTCCTGCTGAATGAACAGTTTGACGAGCAGTTATTTTATCACCCATCATTTCCATTGTTTTTTTGTTAGGGCCAATAAAATGAATATCATTTTCTTCAACTTTTTGGGCAAATGTTGTACTCTCCGATAGAAAGCCGTATCCAGGATGAATAGCATTAGAACCTGTGATTTCAGCTGCACCAATAATACGCTCTATATTTAAATAACTATCTAAAGGATTTGCTTCTCCAATGCAAACTGCTTGATCAGCCAAGCTTACATGAAGACTTTTTTCATCACCTTTAGCGTATACTGCAACAGTTTCTATTCCCATTTCTCGACACGCTCGAATGATACGTACCGCAATTTCTCCTCTATTCGCTACTAAACAACGATACATATTTCTGTCCCCCCTTTTACTTCACTTTAACTAGAACTTGATCGTATTCAACGTTTGTACCATGTTCAATAACAATGTCGGTAATCTCACCATCTATATCACTAGTCACTTCATTCATTACTTTCATTGCTTCAACATATCCGATAACATCACCAGATTTAATGTTATCACCTACTTGAATTATAGGATCCGTTAATTCCTTGCTATCTTGTAAGAAAAATGTGCCTACCATAGGAGAAGTAATTGTTTTTGCTGAATCATTTGAAGGGTTATTTTCTGAAATATTTTTATTTTGAGAATGTCCTTCAGATTGTATTACTGGAGTACTATTATTTTGATTGTTACTTTGTTCAGTAAAATCTAATTCGATTTCGTTTTTGTTATCTTTATATTTAAATTTTTTTACATCATTTGATTTTACAAGTTTAATGACTTCTTCTATTTTTTTAATATCCATAACTATCTCTCCTCTGTAATGATTGTAGTCAATTTCTTTGCTGTCGGTCTCATTTCGCTCATATTAAAGGTTGGTGACGTGTTAATTTCAGTTTTTAAATGATTAAAGTGATTTAGATATTGTTCCTGAGCCTTTGTAGCCTCTTCAATCGTTGACCACTTAAATCGAATTAAATCTCCCGGCTTAAATTGAGCAATTTTATTTAAATCCAGTTGAGTGACTGTAGCAATTTTCGTATAGCCACCTATAGTTTGTTTATCATTTAATAAGATAATAGGATTACCATCATTTGGGACTTGAATGCTTCCTAAAGCAACAGGTTCTGAAATAATATCTGCTCCAGTTTTAGGAGGAATACACTCACCATTAAGACGATATCCCATTCTGTCAGATTTTTCAGAAACTTTATACTCCATATTAACGAGTTTATTTATACTTTCCTTTGAAAATGCTTCGATTTGTGGGCCAGTAATAATATGTATTATATTATCTTCGGGAATAGCATTATAAACTGTTGTTTTGCCCAAGTTTTGTTTGAAAGATGGATTTTCTTTTAAGCATATCAAATCTCCTTTTGATAATGGTCTTCCTTTGTAACCGCCAATTTTACTTCTAGTATGTGTCGAGTAACTTTCTGCTATTGGTTGAATATCTAAAGGATGGCCAAAGAAAATATAACCACGGGCGCCTGCAGTCACTGCTCCAACTTTCAAAATATCGCCTTTACATGCATAAATCACAGTATTAATATCAACTGTCTCTTCATTTAATTTTGCGTTTACATGTGCTCCTGTCAAAATAAATGTATTATCTTTATTGAATTGAAGTGTTGGACCGATAATAGTGTATTCAAGGCTGGGTCCATTATTACCAATTAAAGACTTACCAATTAAATAACTATATAAATCCATAGCTCCAGCACTTGAAAAACCAAGGTGTTGAAAACCAAATCTTCCTTCATCTTGAACAGTTGTGAACATACCAGGTTGAATAATACTAATCGACATGATTTAACACCCACTTTTCTTTATTAAATCGATTTTCTGCTATTTCACTTTGGATGTCGTTAAATGTATTTTCATCAATAGAATAAAACTTGATATAATCCCCCGCTTGATATAAAGACATTTCATTGTCATTGATATCAAATACTTTTAATGGTGTTCTTCCAATAATTTGCCAACCACCTGGTGAATCAGAAGGATATAAACCAGTTTGATTATTTGCTATTCCTACTGACCCTGCGTCAATGTTGACTCTAGGTTCATCTCGACGTGGAGTATGTAAACGAGAATCTAATCCGCCTAAAAATGGAAAGCCAGGCATAAAACCTAACATGTAAACGAGATATTCATTTTGAGTATGGATTTCAATGACTTCATCAGTAGTTAGTTTGTTATGTTTAGCTACATATGATAAATCAGGTCCGACTTCTGAATTATATAATACTGGAATATGTATGATCGTTTTATCTGAAATATCTTTAGCATGTTCACCATTTAACTGCTTTAAATCTAATATATCTATTAATTGATTAAAATTAAGCTTTTTATTATCAAAGCTTATCATAATTGCCCTATATGACGGTATCACATCTTTGATACCATCTATTCTTTTAGCGTGTATATGTTTAGTAACGGATTCAACATCTCTGTAATTACTTTCAGATATTTCTTCTTTAAAATAAAATGCAATTGATTGTTCATTAATAATCTTTATTTCCAAAGATGATGGTCCTCCTTCAATTATAAATAACGTATTTCATTCTATATATTAGTAATATAAAATATCCACGTATTCATAGTAGTTTCATATGTATTTCAAATAGACAATAATAAAAGAAGGCGAGTAATGCATCGATGTAATCGCTTACCCCCTTTCAGTACAAGATATTTATATAATTTGTCTACATTGTTATTTAAGCATATATTTATATTTTTGTCATGTGAAAGTTCTAAAAATTAAATGAATGTACTTGCTTATATCTAATTAATAGTTAAATAATTATAAATATTTAACTATAAAAAAATCCAAAAATCAAAATGATTTTTGGATTTTTTGTTACTTAATATCAACGATTTTAACTTTCATTTCTCCACCATTTGGAAGTGGAACACGAACTTCATCATTTAAACTTTTACCAATAAGTGCTTTCGCCATTGGAGATTCATTCGAAATTTTTCCTTTAAACGCATCTGCTTCTGCAGATCCAACAATTTGATAGCTTTCTTCTTCATCGCCAGGTAATTCGACAAACGTAACAGTTTTACCAATTTGAATAACATTGTTATCACCGTTGTCTTCAATAATCAAAGCATATCTAAGCATGTGTTCAATACGTTGAATATCTTGCTCAATAAAACCTTGTTCATCTTTAGCAGCATCGTATTCTGAGTTCTCAGATAAGTCACCAAAAGATCTAGCAACTTTGATTTTTTCTACTACTTCAGGACGTTTAACTGTTTTAAGTTCTTCTAATTCTTGTTCTAATTTTTCATAACCTTCCTGTGTCATTGGATATTGTTTTTGATTTTCCATAAGTTCATCTTCCTTTTCAACAAGTTAATTTAATTCTGAAAAAATACATATTATTCGTTAATGCTTACCAACAAGCGTTTGTATTTTTGTTGTCATTATATCAATTGCTACCTTATTACTTCCACCTTCTGGAATAATAATATCAGCATATTTTTTTGTTGGTTCTATAAATTGATTATGCATAGGTCTGACAACATTTAAATATTGGTTAATAACTGATTCCATTGAGCGCCCTCGCTCTTTTGTATCACGTACAAGTCTTCTTAAAATACGTAAATCAGCATCAGTATCAACGTATATTTTAACATCCATCATATCACGTAATGTTTTATTTTCCAAAGCAAATATACCCTCTACGATAATAACATCTTTAGGTTCAAATGCAATTGTTTCATCACTTCTAGTATGATTTTTATAATCATATGTTGGAACTTCCACCGCTTGACCATTACGTAAATCCTTTAAATTACTAATCAGTAAATCATTATCAAATGCAAAAGGATGATCATAGTTAGTTTCAAGACGTTCTTCAAATGTTAAGTGCGATTGATCTTTATAATAATAATCTTGAGCAAGTAAAGCAACACTATGGCCTTCTAAGTTTTTCATTATTTCATTTGTAACAGTTGTCTTTCCTGATCCTGAACCGCCAGCGATTCCGATGATTGTTGTCTGTGTCATTAGCCAATTTCCTTTCTCATCATATTATTAGGATAAATAGGATGATCCACTTTAATTTGAACAATTTGAAGAGGATGACGTGCTGCATCAAGGTGGTTTCCTTCTTCATCATAAATGACATCAATAACCTGTTTAAATGATTCAATTTCAGGTCCAAAAAATTCAATTTCTTGGCCTGGTTTAAAGTGATTTCTTTGTTGTATTGTAGCAATATGAGTTGCTTCGTCATAATCTAAAACTAATCCACAAAAATCATATGGTGACTTTTTATTTTGTTGAACACCAAACATTTGCTCTTCATACCCAGGCGTTCCTTCAAAGAAAGCAGGTGCTGTATCTCGATTAGCACATTTGTCTAATTCAATTAACCACTCTGGTTTAATTTTAAAATTATCTGGATCTTCTGCATATGCATCAATAACCTTACGATAAACTGATACTACCGTAGCAATATAATGAATAGATTTCATTCGTCCTTCAATTTTTAAAGAATCTATACCAATATCCATCATTTGAGGAATAGACTCAATTAATTTTAAATCTTTTGGACTCATAGCAAAAGGCACAACGTCGCCATCTTGATAAAATAAATCTAATTCTCCCTCTTCATCAACAGCTAGTAAATCATAATCCCAACGACAACTTTGGCAACAACCACCTCTGTTAGAGTCTCGTGCTGTCATGTGATTACTTAAAGTACATCTACCTGAATAAGCAATGCACATTGCACCGTGAATAAAAGCTTCTATTTCGATATCAACATTGTCTTTCATCTCTTTCATTTCCATAGCGCCTGTTTCACGAGCTAATACTACTCGATCAAGTCCTTCTTCTTTCCAGTATTCCACAGCTTTGTAATTAGAAAGAGACTGTTGTGTTGAAAGATGAATTTCTAATTTAGGAGCTACTTTCTTACATGTTTCAATAATAAGTGGATCAGCTACAATAATTCCTGTTGCACCTGTAGCTTCTAATTGACGTAAATAATCTTCTAAACCGTCTATATTTTCATCATGAGCGATAATATTAGTCGTAACATAAATTTTTGCACCATAACGGTTTGCAAATTCAACGCCTTCTTTAATTTCTTCCATTGTAAAGTTATCAGCGTTAGAACGTAACCCGTATTCTTGTCCACCTAAAAATACTGCATCAGCACCATAGTGAACCGCAATCTTTAACTTCTCTAAGTTTCCAGCAGGCGCTAATAATTCAGGTTTTTTTATTTTTCTTTTAGCATTTACTTCCATTTCATTTAACGTCTTCATACTGGCGCCTCCCTTAATATACTGTTTGTTTATATAAGAACCCTTCATCAAACGGACGATGTTCAGGTTGAATTTCTTCTATTGGATCAATTAACATAAATTTTTCATCTTCATAAGCTTCTGGATCTTCATGATATAAGTCAATGGCTTCTCTATATTGTGCTGTAACAGTATTAATGTATGCTTCACTTTGTAAGATACCATCAATTTTAAATGAATCGATATTTGCTTCAAAGAATGGCTCTAATTCTTCAATTAAACAGATATCATTAGGAGACATAATATGAGTACCATTGTAATCTTCAAAAACAGGATATTTATTTTCTCTTTCTTCATCGTACAATAATAAATCTTGATCATTTTCACTACGTTGGATTTTCATTTGTCTATCTTGAAAAGTGTAATAATTACCCAATAACATACGTTTAGATTGGAACATACAAGTCATACCGTGAACCTGAACTTCAATTTCAACATTTGCATGTTTTTTGATATTTAAAATTTCATCTAGATTTAATTCACGTGCTAATACAGCTCTTTTAGCGCCTTTTCCACCCCAATAATTACATTGGAAATAATTCGTAACAATTGTTTCTGCATCCCAATTTAATGGTATCGGATTATCTTGTTTTTTAACATACATCACGACAGCAGGATCACCAAAAATTATTCTATCCACTCTTATTTCATGTAAAAATTCAATATAGTTTTCTAAGGCATTTAAATGATAATTATGAAAAATACCATTAACTGCCACATATACTTTTTTATCATGTTCGTGTGCTAAATTAACTGCTTTTCTAACATCTTCACGATTAAATTCTCCAGGTAATCGCAATCCAAATTTTTGTTCTCCAATCACAAATGCATCAGCACCGAGTTCTATCAATGTTTTCATATGATTTAAAGATTTTGGAGTGACAAGTAATTCAGTCATATTCATTCTCCTTTAATAGATATGGCTAAACCATCATCCATATTTAAAAAATTTGTTTTATAGTTCTTTTGTTTCATAAGCCAAGTATTATATTTTTGTACCTTTTTTACCATTTGCTTAACGTTTCTTGATCGTACAATATCTATATCAGATACAAATCCATGATACAAAACGTTATCAGTAATAACTAAGCCACCTTTTTTTAATAACGGTGTATAGTATTCAAAAAATTTTTGAGATTGCGCTTTAGCTGCATCGATAAATATCATATCATATAAATGATTGCTCACTTTATCGTACTGTGATAGCGCATCGCCCTCTATAAGGCGAATTTGATTTTCGTATTCAAATTTTTTAAAATTAAGTTTTGCTTGTTTTATCATATTCTCATTACGTTCAATAGTAGTAATAGAAATATCTGGTGAAACAGAAGCAAATTGCATCGAACTATATCCAATAGCAGTTCCAATTTCCAAAATATTTTTCGAATGATGAATTCTAATTAATTGTTTTATCATGTCTAAAGTTAATTTATCTACTATAGGAACAGCATGTTCTTCTGCATAAAATCTTAGCTCTTCAATATTATTATCTAACTGTTCATGAAGATTTAATAAATAGGATTGATTTGATTCCACTTCTATAACTTCCCTTTTAATATCAATAGGCATAAAAATAAATCAGTCAACTAATATTACATTATTTAAAATAAAATAATAAACCTACTTTATATTTTAATGTATAAATATAGTAACTGACTGTATATTTAAAAATTTATGCTTATAGTAATTTAACTTTAAATATTTTATCATAATTCTAAATTAAATTTAAGTCTGAAATATTAAAAATCTCTAACCAAAGTACATTGATTAGAGATTTATTATTAACAAAAGACTGTTTATTCTTCCATATTTGTATTTACAACTTCTTCAATCATATCCCATTCTTCATCTGTTTCGATAGGAACAAGTTTACCACCATCACCAGATTCATCTGGTTCATTAATCATTGGAATGAGCTCAATCATGTCATCATCATCAGATTGAGCACCTTCTTCAGCTAAAATAACATACTCTTTTTTAAATTCTGGATGATAAAATTCTAGCATTTTTCGATATAAAACTTCATTTCCATTTTCATCGAATAAAGTTAATAATTCTTCTTCATTACTAATATTTAATTCTGTATTATGATTGTGATTATGTTCAGTCATAATGATATTCTCCTTTATTGAATTGAATCTAAATAGCCTTGCAGTATGAAAACTGCTGCCATTTTATCAATTACTTTTTTTCTTTTTTGTCTTGAGACATCAGCTTCTAATAATGAGCGCTCAGCAGCCATGGTACTTAAACGTTCATCCCACATAATAATTTCAATATTTGGTAAAGCCTCTTGAAGCAATTCTTTGTATTTAAGAGATGCTTCTCCACGAAAACCAATAGAATTATTCATGTTTTTCGGTAATCCTATGACTACTGAACCAACATTATTGTCTTTTATGATTGAAACCAGTCTATCAATACCAAATTCTTCATTTTCTTCATTTATTCTTAGAGTGTCTAGTCCTTGAGCAGTCCAGCCCATCAAATCACTAATTGCGATACCTACAGTTCTACTACCTACATCTAATCCTAAAATTTTATGACTTAACATTTATTTATTATTCTCTTTTAAGTAGTTTGAAACGAGTTCTTCCATAATTACATCTCTATCAATATGTCGTATTTGATTACGTGCATCATTTTGACGTGGAATGTATGCAGGGTCTCCTGAAAGTAAATAACCAACAATTTGATTTACAGCATTGTAGCCTCGTTCTTCTAGAGTTTGATGTACGTTTTTTAAAACTGTTTGGACATTTTCTTTTGGAATTTCATCATAATCGAATTTCATAGTTTTATCAATATTTTCCATAGATGCGACACTCCTCTGACATGTATTAACTTACATATTAATTTTACACCAGTTGATTAAAAAGTTATAGGTTTTTAATATAATCTTTAATAAAGCGTAATGATTCTGAGATGTTTTCAGGTTGTGTGCCGCCACCTTGTGCCATATCTGGACGACCGCCACCTTTTCCTCCTACAATTGGAGCCATGTTTTTAATGATATCTCCGGCTTTAACCTGACTTGTAAGCTCTTTAGGTACAGCGGCAATTAACGAAACTTTTTCACCAACATGACTTGCTAAAATAATAATTGTATCTTGTTGTTTTGATTTAAAATCATCCATTGTTTGACGGATTTCTTTTGGATTAGATACTTCTACCTCTGTAGCTAATACTTTAAATCCATTAATCATTTCTACTTGATCCTCTATATTACCCATTTTAAGTGAAGTAATTTCCTTATTACGTTGCTCTAATTGCTTATTCAATTGTTTTTCATTTTCTTGAATTTGAACAACTTTATCATAAACTTGTTTATCTGATTTTACTTTAAGTTGTTCTTTGACAGAATTAAATTTATTCTGAATATCTTCAAAATATAAGAATGCAGCTTTACCGGTAAGTGCCTCAATACGTCTAACACCTGCGCCTGTACCTGATTCGCTTACAATTTTAAACAACCCTATTTCAGCAGTATTATCTACATGAATACCACCACATAATTCAATTGAAAATGGAGCCATATTGACTACTCTTACAATATCACCATATTTTTCACCAAATAGAGCCATAGCACCCATTTCTTTAGCTTCTTGAATAGGCATTTCTTGAATATGAACTGAAATTCCTTTCCAAATTTCTTCATTTACTCTTCTTTCAACTTGATCAATCTCTTCTTCTGTCATTGGACCAAAGTGAGAAAAGTCAAATCTTAATCGTTCACTTTCAACGAGTGAACCTGCTTGGTTAACATGTTCACCTAAAATCTCTTTTAATGCAGCATGTAGTAAGTGAGTGGCACTATGATTTTTTTGTATATCTTTACGTTCTTCTTTATTTACAGTTGCATCTACATGACTATTTACACTTACTTGTCCAAATTGAACTGTACCTTGATGTAAATTTTGTCCATTTGGTGCCTTTGTAACTTCTTGAACGGCTATTTCGAAATGATCATTTCCTACTGTTCCTTTATCTGCAACTTGTCCACCACTTACTGCATAAAATGGTGTTTCTTTTAAGATAAAGTAAACTGTTTCTCCAGCCTCAGCAGATGTAACAGTTTTACCATTATAAATTAAATCTGTTAAAATTGTTTGATATTCTGTTGTTTCATATCCAACAAATTGACTTTCAGTATTAATATTTTTTAAAACATCACTTTGAACTTGCATAGATTGTGAACTTTGTCTAGCTTCTCTCGCTCTAGTACGTTGTTGTTCCATTTCAGTTTCAAATGTTGCCATGTCGACTGTAATACCTTCTTGACTTGCTAGTTCTTCAGTTAACTCAATTGGGAATCCATACGTATCATATAATTTAAACGCATCTGAACCATTAATCTGATGTGTAGATTCTTTTGCTTGCGTAATGAGTTGATTTAATATAGATACACCCTCTTGAAGTGTTTCATGGAAACGTTCTTCTTCAGATTTAATAACACGTTTAATAAAATCCGATTTTTCTTTTACATTTGGATAATATGGCTCCATAATGTCAGCAACGATATCAACCAATTTATACATAAATGGCTCATTAATGCCAAGCGTTTGACTAAAACGTACAGCACGACGTAAGAGACGACGTAAAACATAACCGCGCCCTTCATTTGCAGGTAAAGCACCATCAGAGATTGCGAATGAGATTGTTCTGATATGATCGGCGATGACTTTAAATGCTACATCTTGTTCGTTATTTTCAAGATATTTTTTTCCTGATATATGCTCTACTTCTTCAATAATTGGCATAAATAAATCTGTTTCATAATTGGTACGAACATTTTGGGAAATAGACGTCATACGTTCTAATCCCATGCCGGTATCAATATTTTTATTTGGAAGTGGTGTATAAGTATGATCCTTATTATGGTTATATTCACTAAATACTAAGTTCCATACTTCTAAATATCTCTCATTTTCACCGCCAGGATACATTTCTTCTGCTGGATCATTTTGACCATATGCTTCACCACGATCATAGAAAATTTCGGTATTAGGTCCTGATGGTCCTTCTCCAATATCCCAGAAATTCCCTTCAATTCTAATAATACGACTTTCTTCTAAACCAATATCTTCATGCCATAAACGATAGGCTTCAACATCTTCTGGATGAATCGTTACATATAGCTTCTCTGGTTCCATCCCCATCCATTTGTCACTAGTTAAAAATTCCCAAGCAAATTCAATTGCTTCTTTTTTAAAATAGTCACCAATTGAGAAGTTTCCAAGCATTTCAAAGAAAGTATGATGACGCGCAGTAAAACCTACGTTTTCAATATCATTTGTTCTGATTGCTTTTTGAGAGTTCACTATTCTAGGCTTTTTAGGTGTTTCTCGTCCATCAAAGTATTTTTTTAAAGTTGCAACACCAGAGTTTATCCAAAGTAACGAATCATCGTCAATAGGCACAAGTGGTGCAGATGGTTCTACCATATGACCTTTTTCAACAAAGAAATCAATATATTTTTGACGTATATCACTTGCTTTAAGTTTTTTCATTTTTTCACTCCTAATATAATTAATACATTTATAAATAAAAAAACGTTCATCCAACAAAGGGACGAACGTTTTCGCGGTACCACCCTAGTTACAAGAAATAAATATTTTTCAAATATATTTAATTTCTCATCACTTAATTATCATATTAACGTTAACACAAAGTAGCGTTCAACAGATTAACTTGTACTTTTCACCAACCAGTACATCTCTACTTAAGTTAAAAAGTTTACTCATCTTTATGCGAATTCAAATTTATTTTAAGTATTTTTATTTAAATTGTCAATGTTCAACAAAGTCGTAAGGTGAAACATTTCCCATATTAATCATTGGATTAATTTGATAAATTGTTTCTTCACTTAAAGTAATGTGTTCATCTGCATTATTATCCTCTGTATCATCTATATTTATCGGTTCATCATTCTCTTCTACGTCTATATTAACCTGACTCATACCAAAATAATTTATAATTAGTGTTTTTAATTGTGTATGTCTTTCTTGACCTTGAGTATTTAAGGCAATGTCAAATGCTTTTGGATCTCCTAATAGTACTAAAGATTGTTTTGCACGTGTCAGACCTGTATATAAAATAGGTCTTTGCAACATTCTAAAATATTGTTTGACAATAGGCATAATAACAATTGGGAATTCTGATCCTTGTGATTTATGGATTGAGGTACAATAAGCATGTGTGAGTTCTAATAAATCTTGTCTAGTAAATGTAATTTCATTTCCTTCAAAATCGACAATCAGTACATCTTTATTAAGTGCATTTTCTTTAGCCCAAAATATACCTACTATGACGCCAATATCACCATTAAAAATATTGTCATTTGGTCGATTAACTAGTTGTAAAACTTTGTCTCCTTTTCTAAACTTTATATCGCCAAACTCTATTTCTCTTGTATCTTTTTCTTTAGGATTTAAAATATTTTGTAATACTTGATTAAGTCTTTTTATCCCTGCACTTCCTTTGTACATAGGTGCTAAAACTTGAATATCACTCATATCATATCCTTTATTTACAGCGCTAGATACTACTTTCTCCACTACGGTTGGAATTTGTTCTACATTGCAATGAATAAAACTTCTATCGTGATAACGTTTTGTAATATCTATTGACTCATGATGTTTCATGCGATGAGCTAAGTCAATAATACTAGAACCATCTTGTTGGCGATAAACTTCAGTTAAATTAACTCTTGGAAATGCTTTAGACTCAATTAAATCCTTAAATACTTGGCCAGGACCGACAGACGGCAATTGATCTTCATCGCCTACTAGAATAATTTGTGCATCTAATGGAACGGCACTTAAAAATTGATGGAACAACCAAGAATCAACCATTGACATTTCATCAATTATAATGAGCTTAGCTTTAATTTCATTTTCAAGAATATCTTCTGGTTGAGTATCTTGATTCCATCCTATTAATCGATGAATCGTCATTGCTTCTAATCCAGTTGATTCTTGTAAACGTTTTGATGCCCTTCCAGTTGGGGCGGCTAATACGATTGGATAATCATCTTCTTGATAATCGGAATACTTAAGAGATAGACCATGAATTTCAGCATACAATTCTACAATCCCTTTAATAACAGTTGTTTTACCTGTTCCTGGACCTCCAGTTAGTAACATTATTTTCGAATTCATCGCCGTTTCAAGTGCTTCTTGTTGTGATTTAGCATAATTAACATTATTTTGATCTTCTATTTCACCAATATGTATCTGTAAATCTGATTGCTCTATTATTTTAAAGTGATTTTTGTATGTGTTGATACGATACAAATTTTGAACACTTTTAAGTTCTGAATAGTATAAACTTGGAATCGCAACATGACTATTCTCTAAAATAATTTTCTTTTCTTCAAAAAGTGTTTGTAGCACATGTTTTAATTGTTCTTGTTCAATTGTTTCATCTAAATACTTATCTGAAAGCATATCTTCTGTAATTTCTAATACAGCATTTTCATCTAAATAAGTATGTCCCTGTTTTATACATTCTTCTTCAAGAGTATATAATAACCCAGCTTTTAAACGTTCTGAATCGTTATAAGCAATACCATTATTTCTAGCTAATGTATCAGCTTTTTGAAAACCAATACCTTTTACATCATAAACTAATTGGTATGGATTGTTTTCTAGAATTTTTAAAGTCTCTGATTGATAAAATTGATAAATCGCCATGGATAATTTTGGACCAAAACCTAAGTCATGTAAGCGAATCATTATTTTTTCTGACTCTTGATTTGCACTAATTTGTTCTGCAATCTGTTTTTGTTTCGATTTTGCTAAACTAGGAACGTTTTCGAGAACAGAAGGATCAGTTAAAATATCATTTATTGCATTTTCTCCTAATGTATTTACAATATTCTGAGCAGTCTTTTTACCAATACCTTTAAATAAATCACTAGATAAATAACTTATTATGGCATCTTTAGTTTGAGGCAGTTCTTTTTCAAATGTTTCAGCTTTAAGTTGTTTACCATAACGAGGATGTTGAACAATTTGTCCTTTAAACGTATAGACATCTCCTTCAACAATATTAGGAAAAAACCCTACAACTGTAGGCAGATTATCAAATAATTCATTAGTTTCAATGGAATCTACTTTTAAAACAGTATAAAAGTTATCTTTATTTTGAAATAGAATGGTATCAACTGTTCCTTTAACCATTGAGTAATCAAATAGTGTAGGGTTTGACATATTATTCCTCCTCATTTTTTAGAGATTTAAATGTTTGTTTAGCATGCTGACTTAATAAATGTTTAGGATCAATTTGAATTGCTTTATCAAAATACTGAATTGCTTCATCAGCATCCTCAGTTTCCATATACGTTGCCAGACCTAAATTATATAATGCATCTACGTGATTAGGATTAATAGATAAAACATAGTTTAATTGCTTAATGGCTTCTTGAAACATTTCTAAATGACATAAGGTTAAACCATATTGAAATTGAACTTCTGTGTCCAAAGTTTGATCTAATTCAGCAGCAGTCATAAAAAAGGGTAATGCTTCTCTTTGCGCATCTAGTTGGCTAAAAGACATACCAATCATATAATTAGTATCAATGGGATTCATATTATACTTTAAAGCTCGTTGATAAAGTTTTATTGCTTCTTGAAAACGAGATTGTTCATAATATAGATTAGCTAAATTATAGTAAACAGCACCATTTTTGTCATCTAATGTTATTGCTTTTTGGAAGAATCTTTCTGCTTTCTCAATCTCACCAACATCAGCTAAAATAATACCAGCATTAATATAATTTTCAATAATGTTAGGATTCTCTTCAATGTTATTAAATAATGCTTTAATGGCTTCTTCATAATTACCATTATTCATCCACTGATATATTGTTTCTTGTTCAATCATTTCCGTGTCTCCATTTCTAACATAAATTTGCAATTAAAAAGAAACCGCTAATTCTCATTTACAATGAGTTAACGGTTTACTAAAAATTAAACAACATAGCTAAGTTGACCTGTTGTTTTATATACATCGTCTATAGTAGCGCCACCTAAACAAACTTCTCCATTATAGAATACCACTGCTTGGCCTGGTGTAATAGCTCGAACAGGTTCGTCGAAAGTAACTCGAATAGATTGTTCATCTTCTTTTTGAACAAATACTTTAGTGTCTTTTTGACGATATCTAAATTTAGCAGTACATTCAAATCCATTTTCTAAATCAACTGGATTAACAAATGATGCGTCGGAAGCAATTAAATAATCACTATATAATGCATCATGATGGAAGCCTTGCTCGACATATAAAATATTATCTTCAAGATTTTTACCAACAACAAACCATGGATCTCCATCTCCACCAATACCTAGTCCATGACGTTGGCCAATAGTATAGTACATTAAACCACTGTGTATGCCCATTTTTTTACCATTGAGTGTTCTCATTTCACCAGATTGTGCCGGTAAATATTGAGAAAGGAATGATTTAAAATTACGTTCCCCAATAAAGCAAATACCTGTAGAATCTTTTTTCTTAGCTGTTGCTAAGTCTTGTTCTTCAGCGATTTTACGAACTTCTTTTTTTTCTATGTCTCCAATTGGAAACATGACTTTAGATAATTGTTCTTGAGATAATTGATTTAAAAAGTATGTTTGATCCTTATTATCATCTACCCCACGTAACATTTCTACGCGACCATCTTCATGTCGACGGATTCGTGCATAATGACCAGTAGCCACATAATCGGCTCCTAATTTTAATGCATGTTCTAAAAATGCTTTAAATTTAATTTCTTTATTACACATGACGTCTGGGTTAGGGGTACGACCTTTTTTATATTCATCTAAGAAATATGTGAATACTTTATCCCAATATTCTTTTTCAAAATTCACAGCATAATATGGTATACCAATTTGATTACATACAGCTATGACATCATTATAATCTTCTGTAGCTGTACATACACCATTTTCATCTGTGTCGTCCCAGTTTTTCATGAAGATACCAATGACATCATATCCTTGTTCCTTTAAAAGATATGCTGTGACTGAACTATCTACACCTCCAGACATACCAACTACAACACGTATATCTTTATTTGACAAGTTCTATTCCTCCTTAAATTTATGATATATTTTATGAATTTCAGCAACAATATATTTTATATCTTGTTCGGTTGTGAGTTCATTAAAACTAAATCTAACTGAATGTTTTGCACGATCTTCATCTTCATACATAGCAGCAAGTACATGTGACGGAGTTGTTGAACCAGCTGTACATGCAGAACCAGACGAAACATAAATATTTGCTAAATCCAATAAAGTTAACATTGTTTCTACATCTATAAATGGAAAATATAAATTAAGTATATGGCCAGTCGTTTCTACCATTGAACCATTGACTTCAAATGGAATTGCACGTTCTTGCAAACTTACTAAAAATAGTTCTTTTAATTGCATTAAATGAATATTATTTTGATCTCGATTTTTAGTAGCTATTTCTAGAGCTTTTGTCATTCCAACTATTTGTGGAACACTTTCCGTTCCAGCACGGCGTTTAGTTTCTTGTTCCCCGCCTAATTGAGAATACTCGATTGGTGTATTGTTTTTTACTAATAAAATACCTACACCTTTAGGTCCACCAAATTTATGAGCAGTAATACTCATGGTATCAATATTAAACTCACTAAATTTAATATCTAAATGGCTAATTGCTTGGACTGCATCCACATGTAATAGAGCATTTGAATTAGAAACAATGTTTTCGATATCGTAAATAGGTTCTACTGTGCCCACTTCATTATTGACAAACATAATAGATACTAAGATAGTATCATCTGTTAAGGCTTCTTCCAATTGATCCAAATCAACTTTACCTGTATCATCTACATCTAAATATGTGACTTCATATCCTTCTTTTTCTAGTTGCTCGAATACGTGTAATACAGAATGATGTTCAATTTTTGTAGTAATAATATGATTACCTAAATGCTCATTAGCATAGACTAAACCTTTAATAGCAGTATTATTTGATTCTGTAGCACCACTAGTAAAAATGACTTCGCTTGGTTTAGCACCTAGTAATTGAGCTACATTTCTTCTAGATTCATCTAAATAACGTCTAGCATCTCTACCTACTGTGTGAATAGAAGATGGATTGCCGTAGTGCGATTGATATATATCCATCATTGCTTCTATAACTTCTGGTTTGACTGGTGTAGTTGCAGCATAATCTGCATATACTTCCATTATTAAGTACACTCCTCACAATATTATCAATGTTCCTATAATAGCACCTCATTCTAAAATTTTCTACCTTCTTGTTTATGAATTAATATATTAACTATTTTTCTTTCAATAATTATTTTAAGTATGAGCAATTTAATAACTGTAATCGTTTTAAGTTGTTAAACTATTAGATAATAAAGATAAAAAGGAGAAATAGTCTATGTCTGATATAAAATTTTCTGCATTAAATTTAGTTCCTATACGAGAAGGTCAAACTGATAAAGATGCAATTAATGATATGGTGACTTTAGCTCAGAAATTAGATGAATTAGATTATGAGCGTTATTGGATTGCAGAACATCATAATGCACCTAATTTAGTAAGCTCAGCTACATCATTGTTAATACAACATACGCTTGAACATACTCATAATATTAAAGTTGGTTCAGGTGGCATCATGCTTCCAAACCATGCACCTTTAGTTGTTGCTGAGCAATTTGGTACCTTAGAAACCATTTATCCCAATCGTGTAGATTTAGGATTAGGTAGAGCACCTGGTACTGATATGATGACAGCAAGTGCATTGAGACGAGATCAACATAATGGTGTGTATGCTTTCCCTGAAGAAGTAGAACAATTACAAACTTATTTTGGTCCAGGAAATAAACAAGCTTATGTAAGGGCTTATCCTGCAGTAGATAAAAATGTACCGTTGTATATACTCGGATCATCAACTGACTCTGCACATTTAGCAGCTAGAAAAGGTCTACCCTATGTTTTTGCAGGTCATTTTGCACCACAGCAAATGAAAGAAGCAATTGAAATTTATCACGACTTATTTGAACCATCTGAAGCATTAGATAAACCATATATGATTGTATGTTTAAATGCTATAGTGACAGAAACTGATAAAGAAGCAGAATATTTAGCTAGTTCTTTAGCACAAGTATTCATTAGTATTGCTCGAGGAAGAATGCAACCAGTTCAACCACCAACTGATGATTTAAAAGGTCTTTTAACACCTAGAGAGTATGAAATGGCAAAACAAAGATTTGATGATTCTCTTATTGGTTCTGAAGAAACAGTGAAAGCTAAATTAGAAGCATTTTTAGAGGAATATGGTGATATTGATGAAATAATGGTCGTAAGCTATATTTATGACCAAGATAGACAATTTGAATCATATGAGCGTTTTAAACGAGTCATTCAAAAATTAAATAAATAATATTGATTAAAACCTGTTGAATATAAATAAATTGTCAACAGGTTTTAAATTTTTCATAAAAAAAGAGTGATGATCAAAATCACCACTCACAATTTTAATTATTTATTGTCTTTTTTGTCGTCTTTACTGTCATTATTTCCGCCAGTATATTCATTAATTTTATCTTTTACTTTATTTACTTGTTCGTTATCGCTATTTTTAAATTTCTCTGCTGCATCTTTTGCTTTATCCATGAATCCCATGTTGAAATTCTCCTTTCGAATTTAAGCATTTAATTTTTAATAAATAATTTTTACTTATATTAATCCAATACCACAGCAAAAAAGTTTTAAACATAATAAATTTAAATTTTTAAATGTAAAACATATAACCATCTAAATCGTTATCTGATTCTACAAAATCAGCTAAATATTTTAATGTTGTATTATCTAAAACTTCTCTAACAGCATCTCTCATTCGCAACCATAATTCTTTTTGTGCTGGTGGTTCAGAATCTATACTTTCTACAATAGTAATAGGTCCTTCTAATAAGCGAATAATATCGCCAGCTGAAATTTCTTCAGATGGGACTCTTAATTGATATCCACCCTTAGCGCCACGAATACTTCGAATTAATCCAGCATTTCTTAAAGGACCCACGAGTTGTTCTAAATATAAATCACTTAAATGATTTTCTTCAGCAATTGTTTTTAATGATACACACCCTTGCCCCTCTCTTTTTGCTAGGGAAATCATTAAAGTTAACCCATATCTCCCTTTCGTTGATATTTTCATAGTTTTACCTCACTTAATTCGAATAATATAGTCCCATTCTATCATTTTTTCAGTTAATATAGTAATAGAAAGGTGTGAAAAAATTGAATACAGAACCTTTAGCTTCAAGAATGAGGCCTACAAATATAAATGAAATTATTTCACAACAACATCTAGTTGGTCCAAGAGGCATTATAAGACGTATGGTAGAAACTAAAAAATTATCTTCTATGATTTTTTATGGACCTCCTGGAATTGGAAAAACTAGTATTGCTAAAGCCATTGCTGGCAGTACTGAATATAAATTTAGACAATTAAATGCAGTAACGAATACAAAAAAAGATATGCAAATGATAGTTGAAGAAGCTAAAATGTCAGGACAAGTCATTTTATTATTAGATGAGATTCACCGCTTAGATAAAGCAAAACAGGATTTTTTATTACCACATTTAGAAAATGGTAAAATCATTTTAATTGGTGCTACAACTTCTAACCCTTATCATGCAATTAATCCAGCGATTCGCTCACGTGTACAAATTTTTGAATTATATCCACTTGATGAAAAGGATGTATATCAAGCATTAACTAGAGCATTAAATGATGATCAAAATGGTTTAAAATCGTATCAACCCAAAATTGATGAAGATGCACTAAAATATTTCTCAACTCAAAGTCATGGTGATGTAAGAAGTGCTTTAAATGCTTTGGAATTAGCAGTATTAAGTGCTAAAGTATCCAATAATCAACGTCATGTTACTTTAGAAGATGCTAAAGATTGTTTACAAAAAGGTGCTTTTATCAGTGATAAAGATGGCGACATGTATTATGATGTCATGAGTGCATTTCAAAAGTCTATTCGTGGAAGTGACGTTAATGCTGCTTTACATTATTTAGCAAGATTAATTGAAGCAGGTGATCTTCCAACAATCGTACGACGTTTACTCGTTATTAGTTATGAAGACATTGGCTTAGCTTCTCCAAGTGCTGGTCAAAGAACACTAGCAGCTATTCAATCAGCTGAACGACTCGGATTGCCTGAAGCACGAATTCCTCTAAGTCAAGCAGTAATTGAATTATCACTATCTCCTAAGTCTAATTCAGCTATAAAAGCAATTGATAGTGCATTAAGTGACATCAGAAAAGGCAAAGTTGGACAAATACCTAATCACCTACGTGATGGTCACTATCAAGGAGCAAAAGACTTAGGCCGATCTATCGGTTATAAATATCCCCATGATTATGAGAATGGTTATATTAAACAACAATATTTACCTGACGCTTTAAAAAATAAAATATATTATGAACCAAAAACAACTTCTAAAAGTGAACAACAATTTAAAATAGTGTATGATAATTTAAATCATAAAAACTAATAAAACCTATGGAAAAGATGATAATACCTCTTTCATCTCTTCCATAGGTTTTTGTTAGTTATTACCTTTATCTTTAATTCTACGTACAGGAATGTCTTTTAAAATATCATTTACGACATAACTTGCACAAATTAAACCTACTGTGCTTGGTACAAATGCATTCGATGATGGAGGCATTTGACCTTTTCGATTTATTGCATTTGCATCTCCAACTGTTTTCTTAACATCTTCACGAATAACTATTGGACTTTCATCTGAGAAAACAACAGGAACGCCTTTTTTTATTCCAAGTTTTTTCAACTTGTTGCGAATAATTTTTGCCATTGGATCCATATATGTTTTTGAAATATCAGCAATTTTGAAACGTGTGGGATCTATTTTATTCGCAGCGCCCATACTTGAAATCAACTTGATTCCTCTATCTAAGCATTCTTTCATTAAATGAACTTTGTATATAATCGTGTCACTTGCATCGATAAAATAATCAATATCGTAATTATTAAAAATGTCTTCATATGTCTCTTCAGTATAAAACATGTGAAGAGATGTAACTTTACAATTTGGATTGATGAGTTTAATTCGTTCTTCCATTAATGTTACTTTACTTTGACCTATGGTAGTAGTTAATGCATGAATTTGACGGTTTACATTAGTGATATCTACGTCATCTTTATCAATAAGAATAATGTGACCAATGTTAGTTCTTGCTAAAGCTTCAGCAGCAAATGAACCAACTCCACCTACTCCTAAGACCGCTACTGTCTTGTTTTTTAGTAAATCTAGTCCTTCTTGTCCATAGGCTAATTCATTTCTAGAAAATTGATGTTTCATAATTAACTCCTTTACTTAGCAAATGTTAATACTATATTAACAGAAAAAAACAAAAAAAAATACGTAAGGCTAAAGCCTTACGTACCGATAGAGTCCGTAGTTGCCGTAGTTATAAAAAGCTTGATCATTCGGCCTGCTATATACAGGTGGGTGCCCTGTTTCTTGTTTTGCAAGTCCTCCAAATGAGGCGTGTGCGCTGCAAGAAAACCTATTGGGCTCCCTGATCAAAAAGTGTTAGGCCCAAATAAAAAGCAAACATACGAACAACACAGATGACTATCTTATAGACATATTTTATCATAAAGAGCTTATTAAATAAATCCTTAAATATTGTATGAGGATGTTTATTTTTAAAATATTTTTAAATATATAAGTTTACATAATATAATTATTGTTATTTAAAATTTAAGTTAGTGTATATAAAAATTGGAACAGAAACTCAATTCCCGTCCCAATTTAGCACTAAATTATTCTATTTTAAAAATGAAGATTAATGACGAATTCTTAATGATAATTCTTCTAATTGTTTATCTGATACTTCACTTGGTGCATCCGTTAATAAGCAAGTTGCAGAAGCAGTTTTAGGGAAAGCGATAGTATCACGTAAATTAGTTCTATTTGTGAGTAACATAACTAGTCTATCTAGACCTAAAGCGATGCCTCCATGTGGTGGTGCGCCGTATTTAAAGGCATCTAATAAGAAACCAAATTGCTCTCTAGCTTGTTCTTTAGTAAATCCTAAAACTTCAAACATTTTTTCTTGTAATTCTCCATCAGATATTCTGATTGATCCACCGCCTAATTCGTATCCATTTAATACAACGTCATAAGCATTTGCTTGAACTTTTTCAGGTTCAGAATCTAGTTTAGCAATATCTTCTTCTTTAGGTGATGTAAACGGATGATGCGCAGCAACATAACGTTTAGCATCTTCATCATATTCTAATAAAGGCCAATCTGTTACCCATAAGAAGTTTAATTTTGATTCATCAATTAATTTTAATTCTTTTGCAATTTTAATTCGAAGTGCACCTAAACTTTGTGCAACAACATTTGGCTTATCTGCAACAAACATTACTAAATCTCCAGGTTTAGCACCTGTTAATTCTTTTAATGTGTTAACATTCTCTTCTTCAAAGAATCTTGCTATCGGACCACTTAAGCCTTCATCTACAACTTTCACCCAAGCTAGACCCTTAGCACCATAGATATTTACAAATTCTGTTAATCCATCCATATCTTTACGTGTATAGTTATCTGCAGCACCTTCAGCAACGATTGCTTTAACTTCTCCGCCGTGTTCTACAGTATCTTTAAACACTTTGAAATCCATTTCTTTTCCTAATTGGGACACATCTTGCAATTCCATACCAAAACGTGTATCTGGTTTATCAGAACCATATCGTTTCATTGCTTCATCATATGTCATACGAGGGAATGGTGTTTGAATATCAATACCTTTTACATCTTTTACAACTTTAGAAAGCATTTCCTCGCCCATTTGAATAATATCTTCTTGATCAACAAAACTCATTTCGATATCTACTTGTGTGAATTCAGGTTGACGATCAGCACGTAAATCCTCATCACGGAAACATTTTACAATTTGATAGTATTTATCAAAACCACTAATCATCAATAATTGTTTAAATAACTGTGGTGATTGTGGTAAAGCGTAAAATTCGCCTTCATGTACACGAGATGGCACTAAATAGTCCCTCGCACCTTCTGGTGTAGATTTTGTTAATACGGGTGTTTCAATATCAAAGAAACCATTATTATCAAGGTATTGACGAATTGATCGAGTCGTTTGATGTCTCATTTTAAATGTTTGAGCTAATTCTGGTCGTCTTAAATCTAAATAGCGATATTTAAGACGAATATTTTCATCAACACTTTGATTTTCTTCATTAATTGAAAATGGAGGCGTCGCTGATTTATTAATTATACGAATATTAGATACTTGAACTTCTACTTGACCTGTTTTAATTTTTGGATTAACTGTTTCTGGGTCTCTTTTAGTTACTGAACCTTCAACTTCGACTACATATTCTGATCTTACAGTTTCAGCAATAGATAGAGCTTCTTTTGAAAAATCTGGATTAAATACAATTTGTACAATTCCCTCTCTATCACGTAAATCAACAAAAATAAGGCCACCTAAATCGCGTCGGTTATGAACCCAACCTTTTAGTGTTACTTTCTGACCTAATAATTCTTCAGTTACTAAACCACAATATGTTGTTCTTTTACCCATTATTTATTCTCCTTTTCTTTATTAAAGAAACTAACTACTTCATCTAATTGAATTGTTTTTGTTTCACCAGTAGACATTTCTTTAACATCAATTTTATTATTGTCTAGCTCTTGGTCACCTATTACAATCGTATATTTAGCATTTAAACGATCAGCTTGTTTCATTTGTCCCTTAATTTTTCGATTTAAGTAATCTTTATCAGCTTTCACGCCATGTTTTCTTAAATCATTTAAAAGTTTCACGCTATATTGTTCTGCTTTTTCACCCATCGTTACGACAAATAAATCGAAATCTTCATCCACATTCAATTCTATGTCTTCTTCTTCAAGTGCAAGAAGTAATCGTTCAATACTAAGGGCAAAACCTATTCCTGTTTGCTTAGGACCATCTAATAACTCAAGAAGTCCATTATAACGACCTCCACCACATAGTGTAGTAATAGCACCGTCATAATTCGGATTATCCATCATGAGTTCAAATGCCGTATGAGTATAATAATCAAGCCCACGCACTAAATTAGGATCTTCAACATAATTGATACCTAGTTGATCTAAATGATGTTTAACTGCTTCATAATATGCCTTTGATTCATCATTTAAGTAATCTGTAATTCTTGGAGCATGTTTAACTGCTTCTTTGTCTCTATCAACCTTACAATCTAAGATTCTCATTGGATTTGTATGCAAACGTGATTGACAATCATTACAAAATGTATCAATGACAGGTTCAAAATGCTTAATTAATGCTTCGTTATATTCTTTACGAGATGCTTGATCTCCTATACTATTAATCACTAGCTTTAAATGTTTTAAACCAAATGATTCATATATATGCATTACCATTGCTAATACTTCTGCATCAATACTTGGATTTTCTGCTCCTATTGCTTCTACACCAAATTGATTAAATTGTCGATAACGTCCTTTTTGTTTTCGTTCGTATCTAAACATTGGTCCGTTATAGTAGAGCTTAATAGGTTGATTAGGTTCACCTTGCATTTTATTTTCAATATATGATCGCACGACTGCTGCAGTTCCTTCAGGTCTTAATGTAATACTTCTATCGCCTTTGTCTTTAAACGTATACATCTCTTTTTGAACGACATCAGTAGAATCTCCTACACCTCTTGCAAATAAGTCAGTACTTTCAAATATTGGTGTACGTATCTCTTTATAATTGTATAATTTCATTAATTCATCTAATTTATTTTCAATATATCGCCATTTTGCAGACTCTTGAGGTAAAATATCTTGCGTTCCTCTAGGAATCTTAATCATACAATCACTCCTTCTAAATTGTTGTTAACTATTAAATTTCTTTAATAAAAAAGTCCCTTATATAGCTTCATGCTATATAAGGGACGATATGCCGTGTTGCCACCCTAATTGAGAATAAAAATATTCTCCACTCATCACGTGTAACGTACGCAAACCGGCTTTATTTTATCAAAGCACCTTTTCTTGTGTTCAAAGATACCAATGTACTAGTGTAATCTTTCAGCCTAGGATTACTTCTCTTCACAATCAATATGATTGTTCACTATTTCATTAGTCTTTTCAAGAATACAAACGGTATTATTTATAAAGTTCACTGATTATGATACCGATTTTAGGAAAAGTTTGCAAGTATTATGAAGCAAAATATTGTTTTAATCCATCTACAACCGCTTCTTCTACAACCTGTCTATGTAATTGATTTCTAATCATTTTTTCATCAGTAGGATTACTTATATAGCCCAATTCAAGTAACACAGCTGGTTTATTCGTTTGTCTTAAAACTTGATAATTTTGTTGACGAACACCACGATTAGAAAGTAATGACTTTTTTTGAATATTCGCATTTAATACTTCTGCTAATGTTTCTTGACTATTTTGATACCAATATACAGTAGCGCCATTAGCATTATGACTATCTAATGAATCATTATGAATACTTATAAATACATCACCTGTCGCTTTTCTATTATCTAAGCTTACATAACTATCATCTGTTCTCGTCAATTTAACATGCGCTCCTGCTTTTTCTAATGCACGTTTTAATTCAAGTGCTGTTTTCAAAGTATAGTTTTTTTCGAGAGATTTAAGAGCCGTGGAACTTGAGGCTCCCTGATCACTCCCTCCATGACCAGGATCAAGCACCACAGTTTTATTCTTAAAAGGATTTTCCTGTTTACTGACATCAGCTTTAATATTCAAACTCGTATGCCAACCAGCAACCCATCCTTTTTCATCTCCTTTAGCATTTTGGACTTCAATCCATTTTCCTGACGTCTTTAATTTTTTAAAACTATCTCCTTTTTCAACTTTATATATCACCGGATATCCTGCATTAGGTCCTGTTCTTATTTCAGCATCTTCTGTTATTGTTAGTCTATTACTATCTTGATCATTATGATTCATAAACAAAAATAATAATATTATAAAAAGAATAAATAATAACACTACTACTAACGTCAACATATTTTTTAGATCATGTTTGGTTAACCATGTATCTAATTTATTCATATTACTTTGCCATCCTGACTTTCATATATAATCGTTACGGGACCATCATTAATAATTTCTACGTCCATATCTGTCCCAAATTCACCAGTTTGAATATCAATATCATACTTTTGAAGTTCAGAGTTAAACTTATCGTATAATATTTTGGCATCTTCAGGTCGCATGGATTGTGAGAAACCTGGTCTATTACCTTTTTTAACTTCTGCATAAAGTGTAAATTGAGAAATAGATAAAATTGCACCATTAATTTGTTGAATATTTAAATTTAACTTCCCGTTTTCATCTTCAAACAAACGTGCGTTAACAATTTTCTTCGCTAATACTTCTATATCAGCTTCCGTCGAATTTTTCCCAACACCTACTAATAAACAATAACCTTTTTCAATTTGGTTATGAATAGATTTATTAGTGACAGATGCTCGTTTTACTCTTTGTACAACTATTTTCATATCTTAGCACCTCTTTTAATTCCATACTCTAGAAACTGTATAAATATCACTCAATTGTTTAAGTTTTTCAACTACACGAAATACATCATTTACATTTTTAACCATAACGCTAATTGTAATGATTGCATTCTTGTCAATATCAGATCGTGCATTCATTTTAATAATACTTCCTACGGTTGAATTTACGGCTTGAATCACTTCATTGAGTAACCCATTTCGATCATATGCATTGACTTCTAAATCTACTTGATAACGTTGTGTTGAATCTTTTGATTTAACCCATTCGACATTAATTAATCTCTCGTTTTCATTTTTAATATTTGGGCAATCTGATCTATGAACTTTAATACCATGTCCTTTAGTGATGTATCCAACAATATCATCACCAGGAATTGGATTACAACATTTAGATAATTTGATTAAAACATTCTCTAATCCTTCGACATAAACCCCACTATCAGTAATGATATCTTCTTTAATTGGTGACGTTTTAATGACTTCTTGTGCTTCATTTAATGCTTTTTGTTTATCTTGTATACGCTGTCTTTCCGTTAATTTATTCACTACTTGTAAAGCAGTAACACCACCAAAACCTACTGCAGCATATAAATCGTCATCATTGGCAAAATGATATTTTTCGTTAACGACTTCAATATTTTTTTCTGTTAGAATCTCATCAACTCGATAACCTTGTTCTTTAATTTCCGCTTCTACCATAAATTTACCTTTTTCTATATTAGAAGAACGATCTTGCTTTTTAAAGAAACTTTTTATCTTACTTTTTGCTCCAGATGATTTAACAATTTTCAACCAATCTCTACTTGGACCATATGAATGTTTACTTGTGCGAATTTCAATAATATCGCCTGTCTTAAGCATATAATCAATAGGCACAATTTTACCATTGACTTTTGCGCCAATCATTTTATTACCCACTTCGCTATGGATGGCATAAGCAAAATCAATAGGGACTGCGCCATAAGGTAATTCAATCACATCACTTGCAGGCGTAAACGCATATACTTTATCACTTTGTAAATCATATTTAAGTGATTCCATAAATTCTTGTGCATCTGAAGATGTATGGTCAGTTTCTGCAAGTTCTTTTAACCAGTTAAGTTTATTTTGGAAATCTTGTGTTTTAGAATTTATTGTTTTCCCTTCTTTATATGCCCAATGCGCTGCCACCCCATGCTCAGCAATTTCGTGCATTTCAAATGTTCGAATTTGAATCTCTAAAGGATCACCATTAGGTCCAACAACAGTAGTGTGTAATGATTGATACATATTTTGCTTTGGCATAGCGATATAATCTTTAAAACGACCTGGCATCGGTTTCCATAATGTATGAACCAAGCCTAAAATAGCATAACAATCATTAATTGAATTCACAATCACTCGTATAGCTAATAAATCAAATATTTGATCAAATTGTTTTTTTTGTTTTACCATCTTACGATAAATACTGTAAATATGTTTAGGGCGACCGCTTATTTCACCTTGGATATTCATTTTATTCATTTCAGTTTGAATTTTATCCATAGCATTTTGAATATATGCTTCACGTTCACTACGTTTTTTCTTCATTAAATTAACAATTCTAAAATACTGTACACTATCAATATAACGTAACGCAATATCTTCCAATTCCCATTTAATGGTATTAATACCTAGACGATGCGCTAAAGGTGCATAGATTTCTAATGTTTCTTTTGAAATACGAATTTGTTTTTCTCTAGCCATTGCTTTTAACGTTCTCATATTATGTAAGCGGTCAGCTAATTTAACTAATATGACACGAACATCCTTAGCTATCGCAATAAATAACTTTCTATGATTTTCAGCTTGTTGTTCCTCTTTAGAACGGTATTTAACTTTTTTTAACTTAGTTACACCATCTACAATTCGTGCAATTTCTTCATTAAACATATGCTTTACGTCTTCAAATGTATATGGTGTATCCTCTATCACATCATGTAAAAAGCCAGCTACAATTGTTGGTCCATCTAAGCGCATTTCTGTTAATATACCTGCTACTTGAATTGGATGCATGATATAAGGTAGCCCATTTTTTCGAAACTGTCCTTGATGTGCTTCATAAGCAATATGATAACTTTTTAAAACATATTGATAATCATCTGCTGATAAATAGGATTTAGCTTTATTTAGTACTTCATCAGCACTATATGGATACTCGTTATTCAATATATGACACCCCGACTTTTTAATATTTCAAATACTCTACCGATAACCGAATCATTGAAAATCAAGAAATTTCTTTTCATTACTTAATTAATCCGAGTACCACTCCTATTAATTAAAGATGCGTGAGTATTAATGTAATTTTAACAAAAGTATTAAAATCTCTAAAAGATTAACTTTGGTTTAAATAATAGTTATATAATACTACAAGTTTTTAAATAAATAAATGTGATTAGATTAATGATGATGCAACGATAATAAAAAAAGCGAGATAGTATTCAATCTGAATTCCTACACTCGCTTTAATATATATTAATCTAGTTACTAAATTAATGACTATTCATCGTAAGAAATTAAACTCATGACATCATAGTCTTTAATTTTTTCCATACCATTTAAATATTTTAATTCAATAATAAAAGCTATTCCAACAACAATACCACCTAATTCTTCTACTAATTTAATAGCCGCTTCGATTGTTCCACCTGTCGCTAATAAATCATCAGTGATTAAAACACGTTGTCCTGGTTTAATTGCATCTTTATGCATTGTTAAAACATTTGTCCCATATTCCAAGTCGTATTCATAGCGAATAACTTCACGTGGTAATTTTCCTTCTTTTCTTACAGGTGCAAATCCAATTCCCATTGAGTACGCAACTGGACAGCCAATAATAAATCCTCTTGCTTCAGGGCCTACTACAATATCAACGTTACGATCTTTTGCATACTTTACAATTTGATCAGTTGCATAACCGTATGCTTCACCATTGTCCATAATAGTTGTAATATCTTTGAAACTAACACCTGGTTTAGGCCAGTCTTGTACTTCAGATACGTATTGCTTTAAATCCATTTAAAAATTTCCTCCTATGCGTTACGCTTTTTGAGCTTTAATCCAATTCTTAAGATGTGAAAAGTCATCATAAAGCATTAATTTTTCAACTTCAATTCTTGACTGTCTCGATTTATAAACTTGACTCGACTCAATAGATTGTTTACTTGGATTATCATTTATTTTAATTATACCATTTTCTTCGTAAATAAAACTTAGGTCAAGAAATACTTTTAAAATAAACTTTAAAGTATTTGGCTTAATATTTAAGTATTGACATAATTGTAACCCTTCTTTTTCTAAGTTCATTTCTTTCTTAGTAAATAGTGCCCTATAACTTTGTTTAAATAGATGAGCACTCGGTAACCCCTCAAAATAAATTGAATGTTGATGGTGTAATACTAAATAGAGTTGTGAGTATTCTAAATGTTTTAGAGATTGTGTAACACTATCTAAATCAGTTGGTAAATCACGAAACACAATCGTATTATATGATGAATCAATTGTTTCACCGTAGTGGAAATAATTCTCACCTAACTTCTCTTTTTTAGAATGAATGACAAAAGCAACATTATTAGATGACGTATCAATATTAAGTTGTTTACGTTTACTTCTATAATCTAATATTTGCTCATTTTGAGTCGCTAAATCTTGTATAATCATTTGAGGTGTCTGATTGTTATTCCACTCATTTATTTGTAAATGTCCTATGATATTGACAGGTTGGCCTAATTCTATTTGTGTCATTAAATCACCATTTTTCCAAAATAAATGTTGTAATTTAGCTTGACCAGTTACTAATTTTAAATGATTTTTATCTTTTCCAATCGCTTTAACGTCATTAACTTCTGTATCATCCAATTCAAATAAAGGTTTTTCAAAATCAGTACCAAACGGTTTCAGTATTTTAATATCATGAATATTTGATACAGTAATTTCATCTTCTGAAAGTTTAGTCGTAATATATTTTGTTGGTTCTAAAGAAGTATGTTTAGAAAGCTGAACCATCCATTCATTTAATCCTTTTGATAATGCATCAATATTATCAATCTCCATCGTCATTCCAGCTGCCATATGATGACCACCAAATTTAGATATCAAGTCTTGATGTGCACTTAAAATTTCGAACATAGACACTTGTTCAATACTTCTAGCTGAACCTTTTGCATGATGTTGTTCTAAATCTATATTTAAAATAAGAGTGGGTAAAGCATAAGTTTCTACAATTTTTGAAGCCACAATACCTAATACTCCCTCATGCCATCCTTCTTTAGCTAAAAGTAAAAATTTGTCGCCATTTTCAACTTTTTCATTAGCCATCAATAGTGCTTCTTCTGTTATTTGAGCGACAATATCTTTACGTTCAATGTTAAAAGCTTCTACTTGTTCAGCTAAAAAATTCGCCTCTTCAGAATCTTCTGCCATCAGTAATTCCGCTGCTAATGACGCATCTTCTAATCTACCTACCGCATTTAAACGAGGTCCAATAATGAAACCAATTGTTTCTTCATCTATTTCATCATTAAATCCTGCTTGATTTAATAATGATTGAATTTGAAATGGACAGGATTGATTTAAATATTTAAGACCTTCTTGAACAATCGTTCTGTTTTCATCAGTCAGTGACACTAAATCTGCAATCGTCCCAATAGTTGCAAGCGCTATGAAATATTTTGGAGGATGATCTATTAAACATTGCGATAATTTGTATGCGACACCAGCTCCACATAAATATTTAAATGGATATTCAAATTCTGGATGCATAGGATGAATAATGGCATATGCTTTTGGTAATGTACGGCCTATTTCATGATGGTCTGTAACAATTACATCGACTCCCAATGCTTGTACCATTTCAATTTCTTCATGACCTTGTATTCCATTATCAACTGTAATAATAAGTGATACGCCTTCATCGTAAGCATTTTGAAAGGCATATTTATTTGGACCATAACCTTCGCTAAATCGATTAGGAATATACCAACCGACTTCAGCGCCCAATTTTTGCAGTGTTTGAACTAATATCGTTGTAGATGTTACGCCATCAGCATCATAATCTCCATACACTAATATTCTTTCATGTTTATCAATCGCTAAATTAATTCGATCAACAGCTTTTCGCATATCACTCATTAGCCATGAATCATGCTTTTTATTTGTACCATTAATTAATGTATTTATCTCATCATACTGTGTAATCGATTTACTTTCTAAAATCTTTCTTACAATAGGAGATAAATTAAATTCCTTAATAATCTCAGACGATATATCTTGTTTAGGTGCTTCATAAAGCCATTTATATTTAGATTGAATCATAAAGTTATCCTTCCTTTTTCCACAAGCAATTATACCTAAAAAAAGAATAAATAAAAAGAGGAAGAAACACTGAATTCAATTAGAATTCTTTTGTTTCTTCCACTAATTTTATATCATGTATTTAATTATACTAAGATTTTTTCATCATTTGATTTTTTCTCTTTATAAACTACAAGCTTACCGTTCTCAGATTTTTTCAACTGATGTTTCTTCATGATGCTCCATAGTGGAACTGCAATAAAGATAGAAGAGAATACACCAGATAATAATCCAATAAGTAATGCTAATGAGAAGTTAAACAGACTTGATGCACCAAAGATAAGTATGGCGATAACTACTACAACGACTGTAAGAACTGTATTAATAGAACGAGTCATTGTTTGTCTAATAGATCGGTTAACAATATCATCAATTTGATGAGGATCTGTTATTACTTTGATTTTATGAAGATTTTCTCTTACACGGTCGAAAGTAACAATTGTATCATTTATTGAATAACCTACAATCGTTAAGATTGCAGCGATAAACGTAATATCTACTTCAAGTCTTAATAAACTGAATAAAGCAACGATAATAAATACATCATGAAGTAATGCTAAGACAGCAGAAAGCCCCATTCTCCATTCGAATCTTAATGAAACATAGATAATAATCCCAATAGCTGCATAAATTAATGCTTTCATTGCATTTTTAGCTAACTCTTGACCAATCATTGGAGAAACTGTGTTCACTGTCGGTTTATGACCATATTGATCATTAATAACTTTATTAAGTTTCAAAGTTTCATCTTTAGATAAATCATTTTTAAATTGAACTGTTGCTTGTTTATTATCATTACCATTAATTTGAATTTGATCAGGTGTCAAACCAACATCTTTTATCGTACGTTCAACTTTCGTTTGAGATAACTTCGTATCAGAATCAAGATCTACTCTTGTACCAGCTGAGAAATCAATACCTAAGTTAAGTTTAAATATACTTAGAATAATTATACCAATTACTAAAATTAAAATACTTACTCCAATTAATGGTTTTGCTAATTTAACAAAATTCCATTTTTCAAAAGCTGTTTTTAAGTCATGAACATCTACACCTTCATTGATATCATGGCGATTATTTTTATTTACACCAAACATCCAATATTTCTTCTTAAAGTAATTAGAAGAAACTAAAAGTGATAATAGTCCTCTTGATAAAAAGACAGCTGTGATGAATATCATTAAAATACCTAATAATAACATCGTAGCAAATCCTTTAACTGAACTTTGACCAAAGAAGAATAACACTGCTGCTGCTATAACAGTTGTTAAGTTTGAATCAAAAATCGTTAAGAAAGAACTTTTATTTGCTTTAGAATAAGCCTGTTTAAGCGTTCGTCCTACTCTAAGTTCATCTTTAATCCGTTCATACATGATGATATTTGCATCTACAGCCATACCTACACCTAATACTAAGGCAGCTAAACCTGGTAATGTAAGTACACCTGAAATAAAGTTAAATGCTACTAATGTTAAATAAACATATACTGTTAAAGCAATCACTGCCACAATACCTGGTAATCTGTAAAAACCTACCATAAATAAATAGATAATTGCAACACCAATCATTGATGCAAAGATTGTTTTATCTAATGCATCTTGACCAAATTGTGCACCTACAGAATTAGAATAAACTTCTTTTAAATCAACTGGTAATGAACCTGCATTTAACAATTCTGCAATTTGCTTAGCACGTTCTACGCCTTGTTGACCCTGGAAGCCACCTGAAATTTCTACACTGTCTGAATTAATAGGTTGATCCACCGAAGCGGCTGAAACGTATTTCCGTTTATCTTCAGGTTTGTCCAACTCTTTATGATAGCTATCACCTTTTTTATAATCTAACCACACTACCATCATATTTTCTTGTTTTTTAGAAATTTCTTCTGTAACTTTTTTAAATTTCGCGCGGTCTTTTAATTTAAAAGTGACTGCAGGTTCGTTTGTACCTTGTTTAAATTCTTGTTTTGCAGAACCTTGTACAATATCCTTACCTGTTAATTTAACATGATCATTAGCATCACGTATAGTCAGATTTGCTTGTGAAGACAAAATTTTTCGAGCTTCATCAGGATTTTTTACCCCAGCGAGCTGTACCCTAATTCTATCAGGGTCTTCAACTTGAATATGAGGCTCAGATACACCTAATACATTAACACGATTTTCTAAAGTTTGAGCAGTAGATTGTAAAGCCTTATCATCGATTTTACCATCACCGCCAAGTGGTTTAACTTGATATAATACTTCGAAACCACCTTGTAAATCCAAACCTAGATTTACATTCTTAACTACATTCTTATATGTAAAGCCCATACCTACAAACAGTAGTGCTACAATGAGTATGAATGCAATTATTCTACTTGTTTTTTTCACATGAACACCTCATTATTTAATTATGTAATTAGAATAATCTTTTAATAAACCATGTGCAAGTGAATTAAAGATTACATCTATGTGACAAGACTTATCTATCTTAACATAACCTTTGTATTAGTGTAATCAAGATATGTAGTTAATAAAAAAACATTCCACGACAATTTGTTGTCTGGAATGTCTTGTTATTATAATTTATGATGGATCAACTTGTTTAATCGCAGGTTTTTCAAATGTCATTTCAGTACCATGACCATTTACTGTGATTACAACTGCTGTTTCATCCACAGCTTTAACAGTTCCTTTGATTCCACCAATAGTTGTAATTTTTTGACCTGCTTCGATACGACTAATCATTTCACGATGTTCTTTCGCACGTTTTTGTTGCGGTCTAATTAAAAAGAAATAAAATACTATAATTAAAATTATAGGCAAGATTAATGCTGAAACATTCATTATATTGTTCTCCTTATTAAAAGTTTTTAGGGTTCTCTACATTTAGCCCATATTGTTCGAAAAATTCTTCTTTAAAATCTAATAAACGATCTTCTCGAATGGCCTGTCTAATATCTTCCATTAATTTTAGCAGAAAATGTAAATTATGAATAGTAGTAAGACGGATACCAAACGTTTCCTCTGCTTTAATTAGATGTCTAATATATGCACGTGTATAATTCTTACAAGTATAGCAATCACAATTCGCATCTATAGGACTAAAATCATCTGCATATTTAGCATTTTTTATAACCAATCGTCCTTGAGATGTCATGCATGTTCCATTTCTAGCTATGCGTGTTGGCAACACACAATCAAACATATCCATACCGCGAATGCTACATTCTATTAATGCATCAGGTGATCCTACTCCCATTAAGTATCTTGGTTTGTCTTCTGGCATAAATTGAACCGTATGTTCAACCATATCGTACATCACTGGTTTTGGTTCACCTACAGATAAACCACCAATAGCATATCCAGGAAAATCCAATGATACAAGTTCTTTAGCACTTTGTTCTCTTAAGTCTTTGTACTCTCCACCTTGTATAATACCAAATAATGCTTGGTCCTCTGGACGTTGATGTGCTTCAAGACATCGTTTAGCCCATCTTGTTGTACGTTCAATTGAATCTTTTACGTATTTATATTCGGCAGGCATAGGCGGACACTCATCAAATGCCATCATAATATCTGAACCTAAGTCATTTTGAATTTGCATTGATTTTTCTGGACTTAAAAACAACTTAGAGCCATTTGTATGATGTCTAAATTCGACACCCTCTTCTGATATTTTTCTAAGATTACTCAAACTAAACACTTGGAAACCACCAGAATCTGTAAGAATAGGGCCATCCCAATTCATGAACTTATGTAAGCCCCCAGCTTGTTTGATAATATCATTTCCAGGTTGTAACCACAAATGATACGTATTTCCTAATATAATTCTAGCTTCAATTTGTCTTAACTCTTCTGGACTCATTGTTTTAACTGTTGCTTTCGTACCTACTGGCATAAACATGGGTGTTTCAAATGAGCCATGGGGTGTATGAACAATCCCTAAACGTGCACCTGATTGCTTACATGTTTTAATGTGCTCATAAGTTACTGCTGGCATAATCTGTACCTCTCATTCATTAAATTATTAACATTGCATCTCCAAAACTAAAGAATCTATATTTAAGTTTTACCGCTTCTTTATAAGCATTCAAAATGTATTCACGACTACTAAAAGCAGAGACTAACATCACTAATGTTGATTTGGGTAAATGAAAATTAGTAATTAACCCATCAATTGCTTTATATTCAAACCCTGGATAAATAAATATATCTGTCCAACCACTTGTAGCGACAAATTGTTCATGATCACGACGAATTGTTTCTAACGTTCTAGTAGACGTCGTACCTACAGAAATAATTCTATGCCCATTTTCTTTAGTTTTATTCAGCATATCTGCCGTTTCTTTAGTCATTTGATAGTACTCACTATGCATTTCATGATCATCAATATCCTCCACACTTACTGGTCTAAAGGTACCTAGGCCAACATGTAGTGTAATAAATGCAATATTGACACCTTTGTCTTTTATTTTCTGTAAAAGCTCATCTGTAAAATGTAACCCTGCAGTAGGCGCTGCAGCGGAACCATTTTCTTTAGCATACACAGTTTGATATCTATCCGGATCATCTAAACGTTCTTTAATATAAGGTGGTAAAGGCATTTCACCTAACTCATCTAAGCGTTCTTCTAAAATACCTTCATAATGTAAACGCATAATGCGCCCACCTTGTTCTAATTCTTTTATACATTCAGCAATGATTTTGCCGTTACCAAATGATAAAGTATTACCTACTTTAATACGTTTTGCTGGTTTTAATAATACTTCCCAGTCATTGTCCTCTATTCTAGTAAGCATTAACATTTCTACCTTTGCACCTGTTTCTTCTTTTAAACCGAATAAACGTGCTGGCATAACACGTGTATCATTTAATACTAATGTATCTCCAGGTTCAAAATAATCCATAATATCTGTAAAGTGTTTATGTGCAATATTTCCGGTCTTTCTACCTAGCACAAGTAATCTACTTTGATCTCTATTTTTTAAAGGTGTCTGAGCAATCAATGATTCAGGTAAATGATAATCAAACTCCTCAACGTTCATATTATTCCCTCATTCTTTAATTTTTTTGAAATGTTCATAGGCAAATGGTGTCGCTTTTCTACCTCTTGGTGTTCGTTCTATAAATCCTTTTTGTATTAAAAAGGGTTCATAGACATCTTCGATTGTAATACGTTCTTCTCCAATTGACACTGCTATCGTATCCAGTCCCACAGGACCTCCATTATATTGATTAATAATACAATTCATCATTTTATGATCAATGTAATCTAAGCCTTCATCATCCACTTGTAATAAGTTTAGAGCTTGCTTTGTTGTTTCGATATAAATTTGTTCATCTTCATTTACTTGTTGAAAATCTCTTACTCTTTTTAGTAGTCGATTTGCAACACGAGGTGTTCCTCTTGAACGCTTAGCAAGCTCAACTGCACTTTCATCATCAATTTTTGTACCTAATACTTCAGCAGTTCGAATAATGATTTCTTTTAAATCTGATTCCGAATAGTACTCTAATCTTAAATGAACACCAAATCGATCTCTTAAAGGGCCTGTTAGACTTCCAGCACGTGTTGTCGCGCCTACTAGAGTAAAAGGTGGTAAATCAATACGTATACTACGTGCTTCATCACCTTTACCGATAATAATATCTAAGAAAAAATCTTCCATAGCAGAGTATAAAACTTCTTCTACTACACTACTTAAGCGATGGATTTCATCAATAAATAAAACATCTCCAGGCTGTAAACCTGATAAAATTGCCGCTAAATCTCCGGGTCGCTCTAATGATGGACCAGATACAGTTCTTATATTGACTTCCATTTCATTAGCAATAATATTTGAAAGTGTTGTTTTACCTAATCCTGGAGGACCAAAAAGTAATACATGATCTAATGGCTCATCCCTTAGTTTAGCCGCTTTTATAAAAACTTCTAAATTATTCTTTATTGATGATTGCCCAATATATTGTTTTAATTTAGTTGGTCTGAGTGAGAATTCAAAAGAAGATTCTTCATTGTGTAATGATTGATCTACCATTCTATCATCCATATTTATCCCCCCAGTTATCGTTCATAATATTAAGATATAAGCGTTTTTAAACCAATCTTAACTGCTTCATCAACAGAGTGGATGGATGTTTTATTAAGCACTTTCTCAACTTTAGAAAGCTCTCTCTTAGAGTATCCTAAAGCTGCAAGCGCTAATAACGCTTCCTTAATTATATTGTCATTTTCTTCAACTTGTCCCTCAACCTGTAATAAGGTCTCACTAGTCTCTTCTGTAATCTTAACTTTACCTTTTAAATCTAATACAATTTGTCGTGCAGTCTTTTTACCTATACCAGGAAATTTAGTTAGATAAGTATCATTTTCATTTTCAATTGCACGTTTAACTTCGTTAGGTGTACTTGTTGCTAGAATAGCTAAAGCTGATTTAGGGCCTATACCTGTAACTTTTATTAAGCTTAAGAACATCTCTTTTTCTTCTTCGCTAATAAAACCATATAATAATTGTGCGTCTTCTCTTACAATCAGTGAAGTAAAGACTTTACATTCTTGATTTAAATATTTTTGAAATCGATATGAATTTGGAGTTTGAATTTCATAACCGATACCATTAGACGTTTCTACAACAATATGTGTTGGAAACAATTGAGATAAATGTCCTTTTATATAAGCGTACATAGATACCTTCCTTACATACTCATACTAATTAATTCAACTTTATAAACATGTTGAATATTTCTCAAAGTGCCCATGACCTTTTCTATTGATAATGATTGATCTTTTGCACTCAAAGAGAGTGTAATCGTTGCTTTTTCTTCCATTGGAACACTTTGATGAATAGTTAAAACGGATAACGCTAATTTTGAAATAGTTTGTAATACTTGAGCAAGCATTCCTACTATATCATTAACATAGAGAATTAAGGTGAATTCACGGTGTTCAAAAATCTTTTCATCTACAGGAAAAATAGTATCTCTATATTTATAAAAAGCACTTCTTGATAGATTAAACTGCTTAACTGCTTCATAAATGGACAGTGTGGCATCATTTTTTAAAGCGTCTTTAATTTTAAGCGTTTTAACCACTGATTCTGGTAAAACGTCTTCACGTATTAAATAAAACTTTTTATAATCTTTGCTGTCCACTAAAAAGCCCTCCTATTCGACGAATTCAAATTCTCCCCCAAGTATTCTAACAATATCACCATTACTACATCCACGTTCTCTTAATGCATCATCAATACCCATAGAGCGCATTTGACGTGCAAAACGTCTTACTGCTGGATCACTATTAAAGTCTGTCATTTTAAACATGCGTTCGATTGCATTACCGCTTACTACATAGGCACCATCATCATCTCTTGTAATCGTAAATTTATCTTGAGATGGTGTATGTTTATATAATACGCGATTAACACCTGCATCTTCGTCTTCTTCTACACTAAAATCAATATCTTTTACTTCTTCTAATTTATCAGCAATTGTATATAGTAATTGATCAATATTATCTCTTGTAATTGTAGAAACTGGAACAATAGTTACATCTTCATCAATTTCTTTTTTAAATAATTCTAGGTTATCGTTTGATTCCGGTATATCCATTTTATTTGCCACTATAATTTGAGGTCTATCTTCTAATCTTTGTTTATAATTTATCAGTTCATTATTGATGATTTGATAATCTTCAAGTGGATTTCTTCCTTCAGAACCACTCATATCTATCATATGAACAATAACTTTTGTTCTTTCAACATGACGTAAAAATTGATGACCTAAACCGACTCCTTCTGAAGCTCCTTCAATTAAACCTGGTAAATCCGCCATCACAAAACTTCTATGATCAGGTGTTGAAACCACACCTAAATTTGGTTTAATTGTTGTAAAATGATAAGCTCCAATTTTAGGTTTTGCCTTAGATACAATAGATAACAATGTTGATTTCCCTACACTTGGGAATCCAACGAGTCCCACATCAGCAAGTAGCTTTAATTCTAAGGTAACATCTAGTTCTTCTCCAGGTTCTCCATTTTCACTAAAGTCTGGAGCTGGATTGCGAGGGGTTGCAAAACGTGAATTTCCACGACCTCCACGACCTCCACGAGCAATAACTGCACGTTGACCTTCTTCAACTAAATCTGCTAAAACTTCTTCAGTTTCTACACTTTTAATAATGGTACCAGGAGGCACTTTTAAAACTAAGTCTTCCGCATTTTTACCATGCATATTACTACTTTGACCATTTTCACCTTTTTTAGCCTTAAAATGACGTTGAAATCTAAAGTCTAAAAGTGTTCTTAAACCTTCATCAACTTCAAAAATGACTGAAGCACCTTTACCTCCATCGCCACCAGCAGGGCCACCAAATGGTACATATTTTTCCCTACGATAAGCAGTAATACCATTACCTCCATCGCCTGCTTTTAGAGATATTTTTACTTGATCGACAAACATATATCTCACCTCTTTTTATATATTTTATTAATTCATCGCTAATATTATATCATTAACTCTAAAACGTTAGATTCTATTATAATCATTTTTAAACAAAAATAAAACACCAGAAGTCTTCACTTCTGGTGTTAATTAGACAAAAATTATTCAGCTACTGCATATACAGAAACTTGTTTTTTGTCGCGACCTTTACGTTCGAAACGAACAACGCCGTCGATTTTAGCGAATAATGTATCATCGCCACCACGACCTACATTTTCACCAGCATAAATTTTAGTACCGCGTTGACGATATAAAATTGAGCCACCTGTTACGAATTGACCGTCTGCACGTTTAGCACCTAAACGTTTTGATTCTGAGTCACGACCGTTTTTTGTAGAACTTACCCCTTTTTTAGATGCGAAGAATTGTAAGTTTAATTTTAACATCGGGATACACCTCACTTATAATTTAATCTTATATTTTCATTATATTCATCTTCAATCGTTTGTAAAGACACAAGCATTGCTTGAAGAATTAATTGTGCTTGCTCATTGTTAGTGTCTACTGATCTAATGTGAAAATGACCACCGTCATCATCATAATCAATATCCGGATTTTCAGAAGTTAAACTTAAAATAGCATTCACACTTCCAAAAAGAACAGCTGAAGCCCCTGCACAAACAATATCATAGCCATAATCACCATGATTAGCATGGCCATCCATGATGACGTCTGTTACTTTACCTTCATCATTAATTGAAATATCAACAGTAATCATAATTAAGCGTTGATTTTATCAATTGTTAATTTAGTATAAGGCTGACGATGACCTTTTTTACGTTTTGAATCTTTACGACGTTTGTAAGTGAAAACAGTAATTTTTTTACCGCGACCTTGTTTGTTCACAGTAGCAGTTACTGTAGCTCCTTCAACAGTTGGAGCACCAACTTTAACTGAATCTCCACCTACAAATAATACTTTATCAAATGTGAATGAATCACCTTCATTAACATCTAATTTTTCAACGAAGATCTCTTGACCTTCTTCTACTTTAATTTGTTTACCGCCTGTTTCGATAATAGCAAACATACCTTGCACCTCCTATAATTATAAGTCACGCCATATACAGGTGATAAAATATAACATTTTAACGCTTAAACCTGTATTTGAGCGGTTGTATGTAGCTATAAAACTACTCAACTATTGCATCTTACCATTACTTATATTCAATGTCAATCTATTATATTGGCTTTTTAAAGAATTTAAAGAATATAGGCATCAAAATAATTAATAAAATAATATTTAATATAAGTGTTGGGATAATACGTAGTAATATAAAGTTTAGTAAATCAAATTCTACATAGCTAATAACAGAATATATAATTGCTACAAATATTTCAAGAATCATTACACCAATGATACTGAACCAATATACCATAATATAGTCTCGGTAAAAAATCTTCAAGAACTTATTAAATATTGTTATTAAGAATATATAACCAAACAAATATAAACCATATACACTGCCAAAGTAGATATCAGTTATCATACCTAAAAAAATGCTTAGTAATAATGTGACCATAAATGGTCTATAAATTGATAAAAGTAATAAATACATTAGAGTTAAATGAGGAACTAAGATAAATGTTAGGTTGCCTATATGAAAAGGAATAACCAAACCAATAAGTGTATCAAGATAAAAAACGATGATACCGATCATTATATAAACGAACGCTTTCATTATCGAGTCTCTCTTTCATTGAAATCCGTGTTATTACTTTTTTTCGCTATGTATACATGTTGAATATCTGATAAATTTGCTCCAGTTTTCACCCTCACTTCTTTTGCTAAACCATATTCATCATTTTCTACCTTCGTCACTTCTCCTATGTATAAATCACTTGGCAATTGATCGGCTAATCCACTTGTTACTACTTTGTCACCTTTTGAAATTTTATCCTTATTATTGATATTACTAATAATTAATTCCTGAGTTTTATTATCATAGTGATCAATTAATCCAAAAACATTTTTAGAATGATGTTGAATATTGACTGATAGTTTTCCAGCTCTTGTATTCGTTGAAAGTAAATCAACTTGAGAAGAAAATTGATTCACTCTAGTTACTCTTCCAATTAAACCATCACTAGTAAACACTGCCATATTATTGCTTACACCAGCTTTTTTACCTTTATCAATAATCACAGTATTCATCCATTGATCTGGATTACGTGCTATGATGGCACCTGAAATTGCATCGTATTTTGAAGCATCAGTCATATCAAGTTCTTTTTTTAAGTTTTTATTTTCCGCTTCTAATGCTTCGTTTTTTGCTTTTAATTGATTAACTTCATTATGATTTGATTTGTTAGATTGAAAGAAGTTACCTATAGCTCCAGTCACAAAATTGACAGGGTAACTAATTACTCTCTGACCAAATGACACTGAGTCCCCCACATATTGCTCAGGAGGTGATTGAGTTTGTGAACGAATGGACAAACCAATCAATGCAATAAAAATAATTATTGCACAAAAAACAACAATTAACTTGTTATTTTTAAAAAAATTTAACACTCATAACACCTCTACTATTTATTTTAAATTATTATATTCTATTTTATATTACTCTAGGATTGAAATAAAGAATAATATTAAATATTATCTTCAAAGAAAAAAAGGAACAAGTTAGAATCTTCATTGAATTCTAGTACTTGCTCCTATCAAATGTCATCTTATTTAATTTTACGATTCTTTATTCGGCTTATCTTTTTTATCTTCTTCATAGAGCGTTTCGTCTTTTCTCCATTTAGAAAATAAATTTTGTGCTTTTGCTTGTTCATTTGCCTGTTTTTCTTTAGATTGTTCAGACATACATTACACCAACCTTCAAAAGATTATTGTATCTATTTTAGACATTAACGCATTTATTTATTTTTTTCAAATTATATTTTTTAATACTCATTCTGAGGTTTTAAAGTGATTGATTGTCCTAGGCGATTTAATTCCTGTTCCATTTCAATTTCCGTACTAAAGACTTTAATCGTATCACTTCCGAATTTATAGATGATAAATTCATTATCTCTTTGCCCTACAATGTAATTATCATTATATCCCATTCTAACTATACCTGAAACTTCCATAAATTCTTTTTTATCTATAAATTTAAACACATTTTTTGTTTGACTAGCAGGAATATTCTGAAGTAAATGATTTTCTTCTATAGTATAACTTTTTCCATTAGTAGGCACTGGTGTTGATGTTTGATTACTTGGCAAGAGCTCGAATTGGTTATTGGGAGGTTGATTCATAGGATTCCAGTCCTGTTCTCTTAAAAACGGGGCATATTTTAATGCAAAATAAACAATACTAAGGATTGCAATAACTGCTACTATATTTTTAAAAATACTAAAAACCATTCGCAATAAAATCCCTCCAATTTTAAATCTAAATTATTATAAATATAAAATAGATTTTATCCATCGGTCTAAAGAAGTAAATTAAGTAAATTCTTAAGACTGATTAACATTTTCTTAAAATATATTATAATAATTAATATCACTCGTAAAATAAATTTAGAGGAGTGTGAGAAATGAACATTCTTACAATTATTTTACTTATCTTGCTTGCAGTTATACTTTTTAAAGTAGGATTTGCACTTTTAAGATTTTTAATCTCTGCTGCTTTTATTATTCTCGGACTGTATTTAGCCTATCAAGGTGTTCTTTGGATTTTAGAAAATTTTAATGTGCTTTCAGCTTATATAAGATAATGAAAAAGCTAGTTACTTTTCAATGTAATTAATACAATCTACCCTTTATTAATTCGTTTATGATTGTATTGTATGAAAAGTTAACTAGCTTTATTTACGATTGCTTTGAGACAAGTATTCATAAATTTTATATATTGTTGCTAATAGTAACCCAAATATCGTTCCAGTTACTATATCACTAATGAGTAAAATATATAATTGAGTATGCGTATGGTTGACGAATACTCCAATAAAAGAAAAAATTGTAATACCAACAATCGATAATAACACGGTATTAAGCGTTTCTTTTAAACGAATTGTTTTTTGTTTAATATTCAATCTCATTATGTAAATAATAGGTATTAACACCCCTATGATTAAAATTAAAGTCATCATACACCTCTAAATATATAATTAAGGCTTATTATACTAAAATTTTAACAATGAGACTATAAATAATTTTTAATCTTTTATACGAAATACCCCTCCTCTACTAAACTAGTAAATTTTTGATCACCGATAATAATGTGGTCAAGTAATTCAATGCCAAGAATTTGTCCACATTCTTTAAGTCTAATGGTAGTAGCAATATCTTCTTTTGAAGGCGTCACATCTCCAGATGGATGATTATGAATCACAATTACTGCATTACATGAAGCTCTAATGGCAGCATTAAAGACTTCTCTTGGGTGTATCACTGAAGAGTTTAATGTTCCTATAAATATAGTTTCTTCTTTTATCACTATATTTTTAGTATTTAAAAATAAAGCAACTAAATGCTCTTGAGTTAAATCTTTCATTTTAGACATCATCATATCTGCGACATCTTTAGGAGATTTAATCTTTACTTTTTCAATTGAATTACGTTTATTTATTCTTTCTCCCAATTCGAAAGCGGCTTTTAGTGTCACTGCTTTATGCAATCCTATACCTTTTATTTTTAACAAATCATGTATTGAAAGTAATTTTAATTCTTTTAAATTATTTACTTTATTAATCATTTCATTTGCAATATCAATACTTGAAACCCCTTGTCGTCCAGTGTTAATTAAAATTGCTAATAATTCACTGTTAGACAAATTTTTTTCACCATATTGAATGAGTCTCTCTTTAGGAAGCTCACTTTTGGCCATATCTTTAATTTTCAAAAACATCACCTTTTCTTTATTAGTTACATAATATTGTTGGAAAAATTAATTAATAAAATATATGAGATTGAAATAAAAGGAATAAGTGGGATTTTACGTATCTTAAAACGAAACAAGATGATATAAAACATAAGACCAATTGCACAAGTTAATAATATTAGATGAAGTATAAATTCATAAGTATAAAATATAGAAAGTATACTAAGTAATAAAATATCACCGTACCCTATACTTTTAGAATTTAACAGAAAAAATGTATGTAATAGAAAGAAAATAAATATAAATGAAATCAAATGTAATGAAGAAATATAGATACCGACAAAGAAAAAAACGAGGATTAAGTTACTGTTGATTGTTAATGTTTGAATATCGGTTAGAGACATCGTTATCAACATTAAACAAGTTAATATAAAGAGAGAATAATTTATATGTATATCGATAAATATTAAATATGGGACAATAAGAAACGATAATATTTCACCTATAATATAGGAGCGTTTTAAAGGATTTGAACAGCATCTCGAGCGTCCTTTTAAGAATATGAAACTTAATAATGGTATAGTATCAAACCACTTTAATGATGTATGACAATAATCACATTGTGATCGTCGCTTGAAATATTGAAGATTCACTTTCTCTATACTTGAAAATTGATATAAAAAACTAAATATTACACTACACGTAAATGCTAATAATACTATTATACTGATCACCTCATATCATTCATTATAACTAAAATATGGTCTAAGTAAATGGAATAACGAGGATTAGATTAAATTCATTTCAATAAATAAATATATCTTCTTTAAAGCATTTTAAATTCAATAAAATGAATAAAACCTTTATTAAAAATAATCAGTCCACTCTTAATCTATCAATTATATAACTAATAAAAAAGCTATGAAGAAGTTTAATTTGTAACTTTCTTCATAGCTATATTTAGATATTTAACATACTATATATTATGAATTAAATTCAACTTTCGATTTTACTTCACTTATAAAATATAAACTGCCTGTAATCAATAAGCCCTCACCATCATAATGATTTATAAAATCTACATAATCATCAATATATTCGATGTTATCAGCATCTATACTCTCAAGTAATTCTTGTTTAGATAAGGCTTTATGAAAATCAAATTCAGTAAAATAAAATGTACCAGCTAAATTTTGTAATTTACTTAACATTTCGTTTACAGGTTTACCTTTAATGGCTGAAAATAAAACATCCATTTTCTCAAGATCATAATAATTTTTGATTGTTGAAACTAATGCTTCAACACTTTCATTATTATGTGCTCCGTCAATAATAATAAGAGGTTTTTCTTTAACTTGCTCAATACGTCCTGTCCAACAAACACTTTCAATAGCATCAATCATTTTATTAAAATCTAATTCAATAATATTTTCTTCGTTCAACTCTATTAAAGCTGTAATAGCTAATGAAGCATTTTCTTTTTGATGATCACCTATCATATCTAAGATGATTGTTTCTAACTCATAATCTTTATATCTATAAGTAAATTCATCATCTTCAGATACAATAATGATTTCTCTATCTAGTTCAATTGGCTTTGCATTCTGATTTTCCGCTAAATCTCTAATGTATTTTAAAGCTTCCTCATTTTTGACTGCATAGATGACGGGTACATTAGGTTTTATGATAGCACCTTTATCTTTTGCGATATCTAAATACGTACTTCCTAAAATATCAGTATGATCTAATCCTATACTTGTCAAAATTGAAAGAATAGGAGTAAACACATTAGTTGAATCATTTTTAATTCCTAGTCCCGCTTCTACAATAACAAAATCTACAGGATGTATCTCTCCAAAATATAAAAACATCATTGTTGTTATAATTTCAAATTCTGTTGCAGAACCGAGTTCGGTTTCTTGTTCTAACGCTTCACTTACTGGTTTAACTCGCTTTACTAATTCAACTATTTCGTCATTTGAGATCGGATAACCATTTAAACTAATTCGTTCATTAAACGTTTCAATAAAAGGAGAAGTAAATGTTCCAACTTCATATCCATTCTCAACTAATGCAGCTCTTAAATAAGCTACTGTAGAACCTTTACCATTTGTTCCACCCACATGAATACCGCGAATATTTAATTGAGGATTATTTAAGTGGTTAAGCATCCATTCCATTCTTTTAACACCAGGTTTAATACCAAACTTAGTGCGCTCATGTATCCAATATAAGCTATCTAGGTAATTCATTGACAATTCTCCTATGCTTTTAATTGTTCAATTCTGTTTTTAACACCATTATATTTTTCTTGATATTTTTGTTGTTTTTCGCGCTCTTCATTTATAATTTTTTCAGGTGCTTTATTAACAAAATTCTCATTTGATAATTTTTTATCAACACGGTCTAATTCTTTTTGAAGTTTGTCTAACTCTTTCTCTAAACGTTCAATTTCTTTATCCATATCAATAAGTCCTTCTAACGGTAAAATGACTTTACCAGCAACTACTACCGCTGTCATCGCTTTTTCAGGAATATCTACATTTGTATCGATGGTTAATTCACTTGGATTACAAAATCTATGAATATAATCCGCATTTTTTTCTAAGATTGTTTTAATTTCTTCATTTTTAGCTTGAATGAGAATAGGGATTGATTTAGAAAGTGGTGTGTTTACTTCTACGCGTGATTGTCTCACAGATTTAATAATTTCAACTAATTGTTCCATTGTCTGTTTACTTTCATCAAACACAAACTCTTCTTTAACTGTCGGCCATGCTGCTTTTACAATTGTTTCTCCTTCATGCGGTAAACTTTGCCAAATTTTTTCAGTTACAAATGGCATAAATGGATGTAGCATTCTCATTATTTGATCAAGTGTATAACTTAGAACAGAACGTGTTGTTTGTTTTTGAGCTTCATCTTCACCATTCATTGGTATTTTACTCATTTCAATATACCAATCACAGAATTCATCCCAAATAAAGTTATATAAAGCACGTCCAACTTCACCAAATTCATATTTTTCACTCAGATTAGTAACGGTCTCTATTGTTTCATTTAGTCGTGTTAAAATCCATTTATCCGCTAAAGATAAATTACCAGATAAATCAATGTCTTCCACTTTAAAGTCTTCTCCAATATTCATCAAGCTAAAGCGAGCACCATTCCAAATTTTATTAATAAAGTTCCATACAGATTCAACTTTTTCGGTAGAATAACGTAAGTCATTACCTGGAGAAGAACCAGTTGCTAAGAAGTAGCGTAAACTATCTGCTCCGTATTTTTCGATGACATCCATTGGATCTACACCATTACCAAGTGATTTACTCATTTTACGACCATCTTCAGCTCTTACTAAACCATGAAGAAGTACATCATTAAATGGTCGTTTACCAGTAAATTCTAATCCTTGGAAAATCATTCTTGCTACCCAGAAGAAGATAATATCATAACCGGTTACAAGAACATTCGTTGGATAGTAACGTTGATAATCTTTTGCTTCTTCATTAGGCCAACCTAAAGTTGAGAATGGCCATAACGCACTTGAGAACCATGTATCTAACACATCTTCATCTTGAGTCCAATTTTCGATATCAGCAGGTGCTTCTTCTCCAACATATACTTCACCTGTTTCATTATGATACCAAGCTGGAATTTGGTGACCCCACCATAATTGTCTAGAAATAGTCCAATCTCTAATTTCTTCCATCCAACGATTAAATGTATTTTCAAAACGTGGTGGATAAAAATCAATTCGATTATCTGTTTTTTGATTATCTAGTGCTTGTTGCGCAAGTGGTTTCATTTTTACAAACCATTGTGTAGATAAATAAGGTTCTACTACTGCACCAGAACGTTCTGAATGACCTACAGAATGCATATGTTCTTCAATTTTAATCACTAAATCTTGAGCTTTTAAATCTTCTACTAATTTTTTACGACATTCGAAACGGTCTAAACCAGCATACTGAGATGCATTGTCATTCATTTTTCCATTTTCATCCATTACGATAATGTTTTCTAAATGATGTCTCTGACCAATTTCAAAGTCATTAGGATCATGTGCAGGTGTAACTTTCATAGCTCCACTACCAAATTCAATATCAACATACTCATCTGCTAAAATTGGTAATTCTCTACCTATAATTGGTAAAATCACTTTTTTTCCTATGACATCTTTATAACGTTCATCATTTGGATTAACGACTATAGCAGTATCCCCTAACATTGTTTCAGGACGAGTTGTGGCAATTTCAATATATCCATTACCATCAGCATAAGGATATTTAAAATGATAAAAATGACCTTGCACATCTTCATGAATCACTTCTATATCTGACAATGCTGTACGTGCGACTGGATCCCAATTTATAATTCGCTCTCCACGATAAATAATTCCTTTATTATATAAATCAACAAATACTTTTCTAACCGCTTTACTTAAGCCGTCATCAAGAGTAAAACGTTCTCTACTATAATCAAGACCTAAGCCTAATTTAGCCCATTGTTTACGAATAAAAGATGCATATTCTTCTTTCCAAGACCAAGCATGTTCTAAAAATTTTTCACGTCCTATATCATGACGAGAAATACCTTGTTCTTTTAATTTAGCATCTACTTTAGCTTGTGTTGCAATACCCGCATGATCCATACCAGGTAAATAAAGCGTATCGTATCCTTGCATACGTTTCATTCGAGTAATAATATCTTGTAATGTTGTATCCCAAGCATGTCCTAAATGTAATTTACCAGTCACATTCGGCGGCGGAATAACAATTGTATATGCTTCTCTAGATTCATCTTCTAGAGGTTTAAAGTATTCATTTTTTACCCATTCTTCATAACGCCCCGCTTCAACTTCACGAGGATTATACTTTGATTCCATTTTCATTGAAATAACCTCCTAAAATAAAAAAGCATCCTTCCTAATATATAGGACGGATGCTCCGTGGTACCACCTAAATTCAAGACGATACCTCCATATCTTCTTGCACTTATTTATGATTAACGCTCATACACGCTTCTATCTACTATTATATGTGTATTCAATAAAAGAACTTGTGGGCTACCTTCAGTTTGATCATTATACATATTTACACCGTCCATATGCTCTCTTTGATAAGTATCAAACGTACTCTTCCCAAAAAATATATTTAATTACTAATTAATAGTATAATAGAAAACAATGATAAGTCAATCTTTTGGAGGAATATTTATGAACGCATGTGCCTTTGGAACTACAGACCCTATTTATTTAGATTATCATAATAAAGTATGGGGACAACCAGATTTTAATAGTCTTTCACTTTTCAAATTACTTGCACTTGAATCTCAACATGCTGGTTTATCTTGGTTAACTATATTAAAAAAGAAAGAGGCTTATGAAAAAGCATTTCATCAATTTGATCCTATAAAAATTTCTAAAATGACAGAGAAAGATATTAATGCTTTAATGACCTTTCCAAATATCGTACATAATAGAAAGAAATTAGAAGCCATAGTATCTCAAGCTAAGGGTTATTTACAAATTGAAAAAGAATATGGTAGCTTCAGTAAGTTTTTATGGTCATATGTTGATGGACATCCTATTGACTTGCACTATAAAACTCCCTCAGAACGTATTACAGTTGATGAAAGAGCAAAACAACTTTCAAAAGATTTAAAAGCTTATGGTTTTAAATTTTTAGGACCTGTGACTGTATTCTCGTTTATGGAAGCGGCTGGTCTATATGATGCTCACTTAGAAGGATGTCCTTCAAAACCTAATCATTAAATATTAAAAGGAGTAGAACAGATTATTTTGAATTCGTAGTTCTACTCCTTATGATTGATTATCACTTTTTTTTCGTTTTAAAAAGTAATTAATTATTGGTGCTACTAAAAATAATATAAAAAATATCCTAAAGATATGAAAACTTGATATCTTAGCAACATCTGCACCAGTAGCTATGGCAACTAGTACAATTTGACTCATACCTCCAGGAGCTCCACCTAAAAATAATTCGTTTAATGAATTATGAGTAAACAAATGAACAATAAAGACCATCAAAAATGATCCTAAAATTAAACTTATATTTTGATACATAATTGCTATAGCAATGCGACCTTTTAAATCACCTAATAAATGTGCAATTTGTAAACCAATTCTAATCATATAAATCACTTGTGCAAAAGCAAGAATATAATTATCTAAAGTAAAAGTCAGATGAGTTGATAAATTCCAAACAATTAAAACGACAATTGGAGCGAGTAATTGTTTTGTTGGAAAATTTATTTTTGACATTAAGAAATAAACAAAAGCTATAGCAATCATAATTAAAGCAATTTGGGGCACATTTAAAGCTCTTGTTAATGGTGTAGCTTTATGAATCATCTCTTCACTTGATGATGAATTGCTAAATAAAAAAGAAATAAGTGGTACAAGTACGACTACAAAAATAACTCTAGAAGTTTGGGTTAAACTTACTACTAAGATATTCGCTTTTTTATCTTCTTCAGTCATAATTAACATTTGACTTAAAGCGCCAGGTATTACACTCAAGATAGCAGTTTCAGTATTAACTCTTGCAATTTTTTTGAAAAAATAAGCAATCAATAATGATAACGTGATGAGTAAAACAGTCACCGTCACAATGGTTAACCACTCATTTTTGATATCATTAATGACTTGTGACGTAAACGTAGATCCTATTTGTACTCCAAGTAATATTAAGCCAATCTGACTAATCCAAAAAGGCCATTTAATATTTAGTTTTAGTACTTTAACCACAATAATTGAGGCTATAATGGGCCCAAACATAAAGGGTAAAAGCATATGAGATAATTTTAATATTAAACTCATGATCATCGCTATTATTAATAATATAATATTATTTAGCCAAATTCGCCTCAAAAATCATCACTTCTTTCTAGATTAAAAGCATTTAAATTAAAAAAAGTGGAACGATGATATTATCTCATCTTTGTTCCACTTTTATTATATTAACTTTTAAATATTAAACAATTCTACTTAATGTATTATCAAAAGCATGAATCGTTTTTTCAATATCTTCTTTGGTATGTGCGGTAGATAAGAATGTTCCTTCAAACTGAGAAGGTGGTAAAAATATGCCTTCTTTAGCCATTTCTCTATACATATTACTAAATAACTCTAAATCACTTTGATTCGCTTCTTCAAAGTTGGTTACAGGTCCTTTATTTAAGAAATAACCAATCATAGAACCAGCTCTATTTACTGTAATAGGAACATTGTGTTTAGCAAATACCTCTTTAAGTCCTTTTTCTAATATATCGCCTAATTCTTGGAAATACTCATATGATTCAGGCGTTAATTGACTTAGTGTTTCATAACCACTTGTCATTGCTAAAGGATTACCAGATAGAGTTCCCGCTTGATAAATATTACCTACTGGAGCAATTTTATCCATAATTTCTTTTTTGCCTCCAAAAGCACCTACAGGTAAGCCACCGCCAATCACTTTTCCTAGGCATGTGATATCTGGTGTCACACCAAAATAACCTTGAGCACAGTTATACCCTACACGGAAACCTGTCATGACTTCATCAAAGATAAGTAAAGAACCATATTCTTTAGTGACTTCCCTTAATCCTTCTAAGAAACCTTTTTTAGGGGGTACAACACCCATATTTCCTGCAACTGGTTCTACTATCACACCAGCAATATCATCTCCATAATTTTCAAATGCTACTTTAATCGCATCTAAATCATTATAAGGTACTGTAATTGTGTTTTTAGCTGTGCCTTCAGGTACTCCTGGTGAATCTGGAAGACCTAAAGTTGCTACACCTGAACCTGCTTTGATAAGCAATGAATCGCTATGTCCGTGATAGCATCCTTCAAACTTAACAATTTTATTTCTACCAGTGTAACCTCTAGCCAGTCTTAATGCCGCTAAAGTAGCTTCAGTACCTGAAGAAACCATTCTTACTTTTTCAATTGAAGGCACTCTTTCAATAACAAGTTCAGCTAATTTATTTTCTTCTAGTGTTGAAGCACCAAAACTAGTGCCTTTATCTACAGCATCATGTAATTTACTAATGACTTGTTTATTTTTATGACCTAAAATTAATGGTCCCCAACTTAATACATAATCAATGTATTCATTGCCATCTATATCATAAATCTTCGAACCTTCACCATGATCCATAAAAATTGCTGGTGTATCTACTGATTTAAATGCTCTTACAGGGCTATTGACACCACCAGGCATAAGTGTTTCAGCAATGCGCATTGCTTCTTGTGATTTTTCATAAGTCATTAACTTGTTCCTCCTTAACCATTATTTATCTAAGTAACGACAAATATCTTTCGCGAAATAAGTAATAATCATATCTGCGCCCGCACGTTTCATTGATACCATTTGTTCCATAACCACACGTTCTTCATCTATCCAACCATTTTGAGATGCTGCTTTAGTCATAGCATATTCACCACTAACATTATAAGCAATAACAGGAATATTAGTGTTATTTTTTACATCTCTAACAATATCTAAATAACTTAAAGCTGGTTTGACAATCATCATGTCTGCGCCTTCTTTTAAGTCACTTTCTAATTCTCTTAGTGCTTCTAAACGATTAGCTGGATCCATTTGATACGTTTTTCTATCTCCAAATGAAGGAGCTGAATCTGCAGCATCTCTAAATGGTCCAAAGAAACTAGAAGCATATTTAATGCCATAGCTCATAATTGGAATATTATAATAACCAGCTTCATCTAAACCTTGTCGAATTTCGGTAACAAAACCATCCATCATATTACTTGGAGCAATAATGTCAGCGCCAGCTTCGACTTGAGAAATTGCTGTTTTAACTAATAATGGTAAAGATTTGTCATTATCAACATCATGCGTATGATCATCAATGATACCGCAATGACCATGATCCGTATATTCACATAAACAAGTATCAGCAACGATTAATAAATCTTTATGAAGTTTTTTTGCTTTACGTGTTGCCTCTTGAACAATGCCATTATGATCGTATGCACCAGAACCCACATCATCTTTTTCATTAGGTACGCCAAAGAACATAATCGCTCTAATACCTAAATCATATGCTTCATTAATTTCATCATCTAATAGATTTAAACTTATTTGATATACACCAGGTAACGATTTAATTTCGCTTCTAACATTATCTTTTTCTACTACAAAAATTGGATAAATTAAATCTTCTTTTCTAACATGATTTTCTCTTACTAAACTTCTCATTGTAGCTGAAGAGCGTAATCTTCTATGTCTATCGAATTTCATTATTTATTCCTACTTTCTAAAAATGTGTTTATTAATGCTTCAGAAGTTTGTTTATCTGCAATATAAGGTTCATAACCATAGGCTCTAATGCTATTTGCAGTTTGTTGACCTATAGCATAGTAATTTTTAAAATGCTTAGGAAATGCCTCACTAAAATAATAACGCACTGCAGATGAACTTGAAAATGTTAATGCTTCAACTTGATTATGTTGAATTAGATTGATAACTTCAATAATATTCTCTCTATCCGCTATAGGTGTATACAAGTCAATTTTCACAACATTATTATGTTCAGCGAGAGTTTGTTGTAATTTTGGTCTTGCCTGTGCACTGCTCGGAATTAAAATAGAAGATTTTTCTAGATTTAATCCTTCTAATAAACCTTCTTGAGAATAATCGTTAGGTATAAAATCTATATTTATACCTAATTGTTTACATAACTGCGCAGTTTTAGCGCCTACTACTGCAATATGTTTTACATTCACGTACTCTAAATATTTATAAAATAAATGTACGGCATTTTTTGAAGAAAAAATAAGCCAGTCATAATTATCATGCAAGAGTTGAGTATCAAATTCAAGTGATTGAATTTTAATAAATGGCTTATGAATGACTTCTACCATATCACTCTGTACTTTACTCGTTTGCGTCATAACTATCACTGGTTTCATCTAACTGTAACACCTCTACTAAGATTTAGTATTAATGTGATGCTTCTTCGTTTAATTTTCTTATAATTTCATACGCACCTTGTTCTTTAAGTATCTCACTTACTCTGTTCCCTAATTTTACAGGGTCAGTTCCTACTTCAGTATGTTCATAACGTTCCTTACCATCTGGTGTCATGATTAAGCCTGTAAACTCAATTTCATTGTTATTGTTATAATTCGCATATCCACCAATTGGAACTTGACAACTTCCATCCATTGCAGCTAAAAATGTTCGTTCGGCCGTTACACAATTTGCAACTTCATTATTGTGAACTTTTTGAAGTAACTCGAGAAGTTCAATATCGTTACTACGGCACTCAATGCCAAGAGCACCTTGACCGATTGCAGGTAGTAATGTGTCTTTATCTAAATAAGTTGTTACTACGTCATCAGACCAACCCATACGTTTGAGTCCTGCTGCTGCTAAAATAATCGCATCATAATCTTCTGTTTCTAATTTATTTAAACGTGTATCAATATTACCACGAATCCATTTAATTTTTAGATGAGGATATTTAGATAATATTTGTGCACCTCTTCTTAATGAACTTGTACCAACTATACTATTCTTAGGAAGTTCTTCTAATGGTACGTGATTTTTGGCAATATAGGCATCAAATGGTATTTCTCTATCAGGAATACAACCTAATGTTAAACCTTCTGGAATAATACTAGGAACATCTTTTAATGAGTGTATTGCCATATCGATATCGTTGTTAAATAGTTCATTTTGAATCTCTTTAACAAATAGGCCTTTTCCTCCAACTTTAGATAGTTGTTGATTCACAATTCGATCTCCCTTTGTGACAATCTCTTTAATTTCGATTTCTAAAGATGGATCAATGGCTTTTAATTTATCAATGAATTGTTTACTTTGTGTTAAAGCAAGTTTACTTCTACGTGAACCCACAACTAATTTACGCATAAACAAGGCCTCCTACATAAGTTTTCTTTTAATTAAAATGAGTAGTGAAGAATAAATTCACCATACATAGGCAAAATATCATAATATTAAAATAAATTAAATTAATTGAGATGATTTTCTTTTTTAAATACATAACGATATATACTGTATAAAGAAGCGTAATAATGACAGACAACATAACCTTCGGATCTTTAAATATTGCTATACCAACCGCATAGATTCCCCATTGAGCAATTAAAATTACACTCAATATTAATATTACTAAACCGCCCAAAGTTGAAAAAAATATAATTTTTTCAAGAGTTGCTACACTGCCAATTCTAAAATATTTCTGATTAAAGTTTTTTTCTTTAAGGTTTTTATATTGAATGATATATAGCAATGCATTTACAAATGCAAGTGCAAAAAAAGCATAACTCAATACTGCAAGCCCTACATGTACAAGTAATAATTCATTTATAACTTGTACTTTTTGTATACTGTTTGTATAGTGTTCAGGTCTAAATGTATTCATCGTTAATAAGATAAATCCAATTACATTCAAAAAAAACACAGAAAAACTTAGAACTTTAATAATATTTAAAACTAAAGAAATAGAAATAATCATCCATGACAAGAAGAAAAAAACATCAAATATGGAATTAAACAATACATCACTATGCGAAGTAATATACATAGACAAAGAGATTGTTTGTAAAAACCAAACAATCCCTAAGGCATAAATTCCAAGTACTCTAATCTTATGACTCTTCCGAACAAAGTCTATAAAATAACAAAGAATGCTAATTAAATATACAATTAATATAATTTCATGAAATCTAATAAATAGCGTTTCTTGCATATTATCACCATTTTAATATGCTTATTCAAAACTAAAGATATGTCGTACTGAAAGTTCCTTTTCTTTTTTACGTTCTTTCACTGCTTTATAAGGATCTTCGGCTTCAATATCAAATATATTTTGAAATAGCTCTAATTTTTCATTACTTTTTTTATCGTTACTCAATTCCTTAGCCTGTTTAATTGGATCTTTCAACATTTGATTAATAATACTTTTAGTATGTTTAGAAATGACTGTTCGTTCTCGTTCAGATAGATTCGGTAATTTTCTATCGATACTATCCATTGTTTCAGCTTGAATAGTCATTGCTTTTTCACGTAAAGCTCTTATTACAGGAACTACACCCAACATATTTACCCAATCATTATGTGCTTTAATTTCAGCAGGAATTTCATTAGAAATAGCTTCAGCCGCCATTTGTCGTTCTTTTAAATTAGCATCAACTAAACCTTTTAAATCATCTACATCATAATTAAATACGTCATCACTTAAATTATGACATGGTTCAATATCTCGTGGTACTGCAATGTCTAATAATAATAATTTAGATTTTCTATATGATAGTGCCTGATTAATCATACTTTTAGTAATAATATAATCTGGTGAACTAGTAGAACTAATAACAATATCAGTTGAAGTTAATAAACTAGGTAAAGATTCTAGCTTATCATAACTAACTTGATGTTTTTCAGCTAAAATTCTAGCTTTACTTTCTGTTCGATTTACAATTGTAATATGATTAATGCCTGAGCCGAGTAAATTTAATAACGACAATTCACTCATTTCGCCTGCACCAATAATAACAGCATGTTTATTTTTTAATTTACCTAATACTTTTTTTGATAATTCCACAGCAGCATATGAAACACTTACAGCATTATCTGCGATATCTGTTTCATTATGTGCTTTTTTAGCAAAAGTAATTGCTTGTTTAAATAGATGATTAAAGATAGTTCCAGTTGTTTTTAAATCTTGCGCTAAGAAAAATGCATCACGCATTTGGCCTAAAATTTGTGTTTCTCCTAACACAATTGAATCTAAACCTGAAGTTACACGCAATAGATGTTCTACTGCTTCGTCCCCCACTTTAACTTCAGACATTGCTTTAATATCATCTACTTCAAATCCAAATGAACGAGCTAAAAATCGTTGAATATAATATCGTCCTGTATGAATTTGATCCACTACAGCATATACTTCTGTACGATTACATGTCGATAATATTACATTTTCTAAAATTGCTTTAGTTTCGAATAAATCTTCATTGGCTAATCGTAAGGCATCATCTCTAAAAGCAACTTGCTCTCTTAAAGCTACATCAGCAGTACGATGATTTATGCTAATAGCAATAAAATGCATTTATAACGCCCTCCATATACTAACAATATCGTTAGTATAACACATTTTAGAATGAATTTAAGTTTGATGCTCAAATAAATTAGAAACATTCTAATGTGAAGTCAAAATTTCGTCACTTAATTACAAGATATTTCTTTTAATTTATATAATTAGCAATAATATCCCAAATGTATTGCTGTTTAGAATTTTGAATAGAAGAGTAACTTATAATTGTATCGTTTGGATCTAAATCTAATTTTTGTTTTATATTTTTTATATGTTTTTGAACTTTACCTTTCGCAATTTTATCTTCCTTAGTACAAATGACTAGTGTTGGCAGATCGAAATGTTTTAAATAATTATACATTAATACATCATCTTCGGTAGGATTATGTCGTAAATCTACAAGTTGAATGACTAAACCTAGATTTTCTCGTTTAGTTAAATACTCTTCTATCATTTTCCCAAATTTTTCACGCTGTGATTTACTTACTTTTGCATATCCATATCCAGGAACATCAACAAAAATAAGTTGTTCATCAATATTATAGAAGTTTAGAGTTTGCGTTTTTCCAGGCTGTTGTGAAGTACGAGCCATATTTTTTCTACCAATCATACTATTAATAAAAGAGGACTTACCCACATTAGAACGTCCACTTAAAGCGATTTCAGTTAAATTGGTTTCAGGATATTGTTCTTCTTTCACTGCACTAATCATTAATTCTATATTATTTGGGTTAATATTCATATTCAAACACCTCTTCATTATTATAGCTGCTTTATTATAATATAAATGTTTAAAAATCTAAAATTTTAAAAAAATGATATGTATAAAAATAAGGAAGCAGTTTCGAACTCAAATGAATTCTATCACCACTTCCTTATTATATGGTTGATAATTAAGCTGAAGTTTTAGTACCGTTCAATAAATTACCTTCTGAATCATACATTTCAGGCTCGATTTCCTCATTAATTGTTTGAGCAGTTACTACAACTTTAGCAACATCACTTGTTGAAGGTACATCATACATAATATCAATTAAAGATTCTTCTATAATTGATCGTAATCCACGTGCTCCAGTTTTTCGTTCAATTGCTTTTTCACTGACTGCTGCCAAAGCTTCTTCAGTAAATTCTAATTCAACGTTATCAAGAGCTAACATTTTTGTATATTGCTTAACTAACGCGTTTTTAGGTTGCGTTAAAATATTTTTAAGCGCTTCAACATCTAATGTTTCTAAATTAGCAACTATTGGTACACGTCCAATAAATTCTGGAATTAAACCATATGCTTGTAAATCTTCAGGACGAATTTGTGCTAATAAAGCTTCTTCATCATACTTATCTGCTTCATTGCTAGCAAAACCGATAACTTTTTCACCTAAACGGCGTTTAATGACTTCATCAATACCATCAAACGCACCACCTAATATAAATAGAATATTAGTTGTGTCAATTTGAATCAATTCTTGGTTAGGATGTTTACGACCACCTTGAGGTGGTACACTTGCTGTTGTACCTTCTAAGATTTTAAGTAATGCTTGTTGTACACCTTCACCAGAAACATCACGCGTAATTGATGTATTTTCAGATTTTCTAGCAATTTTATCAATTTCATCTACATAAATAATTCCTTTTTCTGCTTTATCAATGTCAAAATCAGCAGCTTGAATCAAACGTAATAAAATATTTTCAACATCATCACCAACATAACCTGCTTCAGTTAAACTTGTTGCATCTGCAATAGCAAATGGTACATTCAATGTTTTAGCAAGTGTTTGTGCAAGTAAAGTTTTACCGCTACCCGTTGGTCCAATTAAGGCGATATTACTTTTTTGTAACTCAACATCATCTTCATTTGGACCCAATTGTTGAATACGTTTGTAATGATTGTAAACTGCCACTGCTAAAGATTTTTTAGCTTTTTCTTGGCCAATAACATATTCATTTAAATGGTCCATAATTTCTTTAGGCGTCGGTAATTCAGTAAATTCTTCTGAAGTAGCTTGAGCTAATTCTTCTTCAACAATTTCAGAACATAGTTCGATACATTCATTACAAATGTATACACCACTACCTGCTACTAATTTTTTAACTTGATCTTGGTCCTTACCACAGAAAGAACATTTTAAATTTTCTTCATCTTCATTAAATTTAAACATTCATTTACACCTCTATCCTTAAACGACTATACTAGATAGCATTCTACAATGCAAATTGATAGTTAACAACTAAAATGCTTAAAACATATAGTAGCAGATACATATAATGATGCACCTGCTACTTATTTTTAAACTTTATATCAATTTAAAAGTTTATTATTTGTCTTCTTTTTTATCTTCTTTAGCTGAATCAACATATTTAGCATTGTCTCTTAATAAGTCAATTACTTTTTGAATACGTACATCATTTTTAATGATATCAGTATTACCAAGAGTTTGTTTAATATCTTCTACTGAGATATTAAATTGACTGCTCATTTTTTCTAATTCTTTATCAATATCTTCATCTGTGACTTTGATATTTTCTTCATCTGCAATTGCTGATAATGTTAAGTTTGTTTTAACACGTTGCTCTGCATCATCTTTCATTTGTTCTCTTAATTGAGATTCATCTTGACCAGAAATTTGGAAGTAAGTTTGTAAGTCTAAACCTTGTTGTTGGATTCTTTGACCAAATTCTTGAACCATACGATCTAATTCAGTGTCAATCATAGCTTGTGGAATATCAATTGTTGTATTTTCAGTTGCTTTATTAATTGCTTCTTCTTTTTCCACATTTTCAGCATCTTGTGCTTTTTGTTCTGATAAACGTTTGCGTAAGTTTTCTTTATACTCATCTACTGAATTAGCATCTGAATCTAATTCATTTGCAATTTCATCAGTTAATTCGGGTACTTCTTTGTATTTAATTTCATTTACTTTAGTTTTGAATGTAGCTTCTTTACCAGCTAATTCTTCAGCGTGATATTCTTCTGGGAATGTTACAACAACGTCTTTTTCTTCTCCAGTTTTAACGCCTACTAATTGATCTTCAAATCCTGGAATAAATGAACCTGAACCGATTTCTAAATCATAACCATCAGCTTGGCCACCTTCAAATTGTTCGCCATCTACATAACCATCAAAGTCAATATTTACAGTGTCTCCTTCTTCAACTGCACCATCTTCTTTAACAACCATATCAGCTAAATGACCTAAACTATGATCAATTTCATCTTGTAAATCTTGATCAGTTAATTCAGAATCTTGTTTTTCAATTTCAAGACCTTTATAATCTCCTAATTTAACTTCAGGTTCAACAGTCACTGTTGCTTCAAATTCGAAATCTTTACCTTTTTCAATTTGAGTTACATTAATTTCAGGTTGAGCGACTGGATTGATTTTAGTTTCTTCAATGGCTTCACCATAAGCTTCAGGTAAAAGAATATCTACTGCATCTTGATATAATGCTTCAACGCCAAAACGTTGTTCGAAAATTGGACGAGGCACTTTACCTTTACGGAAACCAGGCACGTTAATTTGTTTAACCACTTTTTTAAATGCTTGATCTAATGCTTTATTTACTTTTTCTGCTGGAACAGTAACTTTTAATAAACCTTCGTTACCTTCTTTTTTTTCCCAAGTTGCTGTCATGTATAAATACCTCCATGCTTACATTTTTAATTTTTTCAACTTCCCTATTATATCATAGGTCCAATATGGACACAAACAATGTTTTATAGGGGATTTTAAATAGTAATTCAACTTTACAGAATCATTTAAGTAAACTAAAATGATTTGCTCACATTTAATTATCTAACTGATAAATTAATGTTAATAATTCTTGATTTGCTTCACTTACTTCTATACCAATCATTGACTTAAAATAAACATCATAAGCTATTATCCAATCTTCTTCATTAAAAAGTGAAAATATATCAAGTGGATATAGTTTTATTGAATGATTATTCATCACATACTGAGCTTCATTTTGTATATTCAAAGCTCCATTTTCTAATCTATCGAGAACTTTGGGAATAACAGTAGTTTTCATATCTGTGTGTTCTAAACCTTTTAATGTTGTAGGGAGGATGTTGACTTCATAACCATACTTCTCAATTTTTATTTCACTATCATAATTTGAAAAACGTAAATACTCAAGCATGAGACTTTTTAAATTATAAGATTCTACTTGATTAGATAATAAAAAAGCAACCGTCTTTCTGAATTCATAATGTCCGTTATCAATGAGTTTAATCATTAATTTAGTTTGACGATTTAAATCTAAACTAGTAAATTCTGATAATAATTGACTAGAAAGTTTCTTGTCTTCATCTAATTTAGATTGGGCATATTCTTTTAATGGAAAGAGTGCCATTCTAGTTTTATGTTCTTTCACTTCGTTAATGATTTGATTAATGACTTCAATTGCTTCATAATTCTGATTTAAACCTATTAATGCTTTAATATAGAAAATAATTAGTTCGTCGTAATGAGGTATACCTTTTTTTAAGAAAATAATTGCTTCTTCTCTTAATTCTAAATATAACCCTAATTCATTTAACATGTCACATTTAATCAAAGATAATTGATTATCTAACTCGAATGAGGCTTCATATATATCAAACAATTGATACATTTCTTTATATTTATTTTGTTGTTGTGCATTTAAAATATTATGATATAATTTTTGCTTTGATTGAGGAAAAGGGATAATATCAGACATATTGAGCCCCCTTTATTTTAAATCTTTTAAAATTAACGCACTCCATGATTCAAAATGATTTAAATCATTTATTTCATCTTGTGATACCCAATTAATTTTTAAAGTGTCAGTTTCTCTAACTTCTACATCACTAGATTTCACCTTAATTTTGAAAACAACACCTATATGAACTTTACCTACTGCATTAGTATCATCATTAATAAAACCAATATATTCCATATTTTGAGATCTATCTTCAGATAATCCTACTTCTTCATTAAGTTCTCTTTGTGCATTCACTCTTAAAACTTCATTAATTGAATCGGCACCAACAACATTATTCATATGTCCACCAACACCCACTGAAGACTGTCCGTGTAAGCGTTCTTCTCCGCCACCACTTAAACGTTGATATACTAAGATTTCATCATTTTCATTTTCTAAAAGACAATATGAAATAAGTTGTTTATAAGATGGATCTTCTTCCATATCTCCACGTCTTTTTACTTCATAGTTTTTAAACGTATTAAATATTTCTTCACCTTGAACATCGTTTTTCGATAAGAATCCATTAAATGCATTTTTTTCATTATCAAATAATAATTCTCTTGATACGACGATGATTTGTTCATCAAATTTAGACATAGTTAACTCCTTGAAATTAATATTCTTTTTTAATAGTTTAACAAACCAATGATTTAAATCACAATGATATTTAACTGGTTCGTTTACTTATCATAATTCTATTAAAGAATATTTGATGAATAAAAGTAAATAAAAAAGCCAATAAGGTTTTATAGTTACCTTATTGGCTTTTAAATATTAATTATTTTAAAGCATCTTTAGCTTTTGATACTAATTCACCGAAAGCTTTATCGTCTGAAATAGCAATTTCAGAAAGCATTTTACGGTTAATGTTAATGTCAGCCTTTTTCAAGCCGTTCATTAAACGAGAATAGCTGATGTCATGTTGACGTGCAGCTGCATTAATACGTGTAATCCATAATTTACGGAAATCACGTTTACGTTGACGACGGTCACGGAATGCGTATTGACCTGATTTCATCACTTGTTGTTTTGCTACTTTATATAATGTATGTTTTGAACCGAAGTAACCTTTAGCTAATTTAATCGTTTTTTTACGACGTGCTCTTGTTACTGTTCCACCTTTAACTCGTGGCATGTTAAATTCCTCCTTAAATATATCGCTTTATCATCGTTCGAAAGTAATATTAATTATTTTTTGTAAGCTAATAATTGTTTTACGCGTTTCATATCGCTTTTAGATACTAGTTTAGCTTTACGTAATTTACGTTTTTGTTTAGTATTTTTATTTGCAAATAAGTGAGATGTGAAAGCTCTAGAACGTTTTAATTGACCTGAACCAGTTCTTTTAACACGTTTAGCTGCTCCACGGTGAGTTTTCATTTTTGGCATGATTCATTTCCTCCTAATAAAAGTAAATTATTTTTCGTTTATAGGCGCTAACATAATAAACATTTGGCGCCCTTCCATTTTAGGTTTTTGTTCAACAGTGGCAATATCTTTACATTCGTCTGCAAATTTTTCTAAAACACGTTGACCAATTTCTTTGTGTGTAATTGCACGACCTCTGAAACGAATAGAAACTTTACATTTGTCACCTTTAGTTAAGAATTTACGTCCATTTTTCAACTTAGTTTGGAAATCGTGTTCCTCAATAGTTGGACTTAAACGAATTTCTTTAACATTGATAACTTTTTGTTTTTTCTTCATTTCTTTTTCTTTTTTCTGTTGTTCGAATTTATATTTACCATAATCCATAATTCTTGCAACAGGTGGTTTAGCATTTGGTGCAACAACTACTAAATCTAATTCAACTCTTTCAGCCATCTCAAGAGCTTCTCTTTTAGATTTAACACCAATTTGGTCACCATTTTGGCCAATTAAACGTAATTCTTTTGCGCGAATTTTTTCGTTAACTTGCGTTTGATCTTTTGCTATGGTTGACACCTCCCAAAATTTTACGAAATTTTCCCAAGCAAAAAGAGCGGACAATATTTGCCCGCTCTTCACTCATACACAATAATTGTGTGACATGATTAACCTGCCAACAGCTTTTTGCGTCGCTACAGGTGAGAAACGGGTGTTTCTACTTGGTTCGTTTCGTAATCAACGATACTAATCATATCAAGTTTTATTAAGCATGTCAATTGTTTTTTAAAATTAGTGATGTTTTACTTCATTCATTGAGACATCTTGGCTTAAATCAACTTCTTCAAGAGGTATTTTTTTAGTTTTATATCTTAATTTATGATAAATAAAGAATACTAAAAATACTGGAATACCCATATACGTAATAATAAATCGATTAAGATCAAAGTGCCCTGTTTTAATGAAATCTACATCTTGTCCAACAATCACAATCACACACAATATACCTGCAAATATTGGACCGAATGGGAACCATTTCGCTTTATATTTCAATTCTGATTTACGATGATGCTGAACATTAAATGCTCGTCTAAAGCGATAATGACTTACTGCAATACCTACCCAAGCAATAAACCCTGTCATACCACTGGCAGCTACAATATATTCATAAGCATTTCCGCTTAATTTTTGTACTAAGAAAATAACGACTACAAGTACACCAGTAGCAATCAATGATAAATATGGCACGCCATGTTTATTCGTTTTACCAAATGAAGCGAAAGCTAATTTATCTTTACTCATTGAATATAACATACGTGTTGATGCATACATCCCTGAATTACCAGCTGATAATACTGAGGTTAAAATAACTGCATTCATAAATGAAGCAGCGAATGCTAACCCTGCATTTTTAAAGACAAGCGTAAATGGAGATGTTGCAACATCGTTATCTCCACCCATTAATGCATTACTATTGTAAGGAATTAACATACCAATAACAAAGATGGCTAAAATGTAAAATAATAATATTCTCCAGAAAACTTGTTTAATTGCTTTTGGAACAGCACGTTCTGGATTCTCAGATTCTCCAGCAGTAATGCCTATTAATTCAGTACCTTGGAAGGAGAAACCAGCAACTAAGAATACACCTAGAATTGAAAGTAAACTACCGCCAAGATTTCCACCTAGGATTGGCCCATCACCTTTAGTAAATGTCTCAAATCCTACAAAATGTCCACCCATAATTCCTAATATAGTTAAAATACCAATAATTATAAAAATAATTACTGTAATCACTTTTATAAGTGCAAACCAATATTCACTTTCACCATATACTCTGACAGATAAAGAGTTTAATGCGAAAATAATAACTATAAAGATACAACTCCATACCCATGCTGGTATCCCTGCCATAGGTGTCCAATACTGAATGACTTGCGCTGCAATAGTTACATCTGCCGCTACAGTAATTACCCAGTTAAACCAATAGTTCCAGCCTAATGCGAATCCTAATGATGGATCTACAAATCGTGTTGCATAGGTACTAAATGAACCCGAAACAGGTAAATACGTAGCCATTTCTCCTAAAGAAGTCATTAAAAAGAATACCATAGCTCCAATAATTGCATATGCAATAAGCGCACCTAATGCACCGGCATCGTGAATAGCACCACCTGAGGTCATAAATAGGCCTGTACCAATACAGCCTCCCATTGCAATCATGGAGATGTGACGATCTTTTAACCCTCTCTTCATACCACTATCTTGATTTTCAACTTTACTCATATAAGCTCCCTTTCTTAATGTAGAGGTTAGCTAAGTATTTATTTGTTATGTGAAGATAATTAACATATTTAATTTTTATAAATGATATGTAAATCAAATTACAAATTAAAAAATAGGTACATACCGTTAAGATATGCACCCATTACTTAATCTATATCGGTAGCACATCACAAACTGTGACAGTACAGTTTCTATTCGATAACTGTCCCAACAAATCATAAGTATGGTTATCATTTGTTTCGGCATCTTTACCTTTCATACTTTCAACATACGTTCCATATCAACTTCTGAAGTATTACTTTTTAAAGATGCAACCTCTAACTCATTTTTATTTAACTACTTTGTAATATACATTAAGAATATTATTTTATCAAGACTATCTACGTTTTTTTAGACGAATTTCATCTACTAAGTTCCAGATAAATTCATCTCTTTCTATTGTTTCTTGATCTTGTGAGCCATACTTACGAACATTTACTTCGTTGTTTTCAACTTCTTTATCTCCTACTACAATTTGATAAGGAATTTTTTGCATTTGTGCCTCTCGAATTTTATAGCCCATTTTTTCGTTACGATCATCAATTTCTACACGAACACCTTGAGATTTTAATTCATCTTGTAAATTTCTCGCATAGTCATAATGTAAATCTACATTTACTGGAATAATCTCAACTTGTTTTGGAGCTAACCATGTTGGGAAAGCACCTTTAGTTTCTTCAGTTAAGAAAGCTACAAAACGTTCCATAGTTGAAACTACGCCACGATGAATAACAACAGGACGGTGATTTTCACCATCACTACCAATATAAGAAAGGTCAAATCGTTCAGGTAGTAAGAAATCAAGTTGTGCAGTTGAAAGGGTTTCTTCTTTACCCATTGCAGTTTTAACTTGAACATCTAATTTAGGGCCATAGAATGCTGCTTCTCCAATGGCTTCAACATATGGTAAGCCCATTTCATCTACTGCTTCTTTAAGCATAGACTCAGCTTTATTCCACATGTCATCATCGTCCATATATTTTTCTTTATCTTCAGGATCTCTGTAACTTAATCTGAAAGTGTAATCTTCAAAACCAAAGTCTTCATAGACATCTTGTATCATATGAACAACGCGTTTGAATTCATCTTTAATTTGGTCAGGACGCACAAAGATATGAGAATCATTTAAAGTCATACCTCTTACACGTTGTAAGCCTGATACTGCACCACTTGCTTCATATCTATGCATAGTACCTAATTCAGCAATACGAATTGGTAATTCACGATAAGAATGTGGTTTATTATTATAAACCATCATATGATGTGGACAGTTCATTGGACGTAATACCATTTCTTCAGTTTCATCTAATTTCATTGGTGGGAACATATCATCTCTATAGTGATCCCAATGACCTGAAGTTTTATAAAGTTCAACATTAGCTAAAACTGGAGTATATACATGATCATATCCCATGCTTACTTCCTTATCTACAATATAACGTTCAATTTCACGGCGAATTGTTGCACCATTTGGTAACCATAGTGGAAGACCAGCACCAACAAGTTGATTATTTGTAAATAATTCTAAATCTTTACCAATACGACGATGATCACGTTCACGACGTTCCTCTAACATTTCTAAATGTGCTTTTAAATCTTTTTTATCAAAGAAAGCAGTACCATATATACGTTGTAACATTTTATTGTCACTATCTCCACGCCAATATGCACCTGCAGTAGAAAGCAGTTTAAATTCTTTAATTTTTGAAGTTGATGGTACATGAACACCACGGCATAAATCTGTGAATTCACCTTGACTGTATAATGTTACATTCTCATCTTCAGGAATTGCATCAATTAATTCTAATTTATATGGATCATCTTTAAAGAAATCTTTTGCTTCTTCACGAGAAACCACTTTACGTTCAATTTTATAATTTTCGTTAACAATTTGTTTCATTGTTTTTTCGATCTTTTCAAAGTCATCTGATGATACTTTTTCATCCATATCAAAGTCGTAGTAAAAACCACCTTCAATCACTGGGCCAACGCCGAATTTAACATCTCCATAAATTCGTTTTAATGCTTGAGCCATTAAATGAGCAGTTGAATGACGTAATACCTCTAGAGCTTCATCACTACCAGGTGTAACAATTTCAATTGCCCCATCTTCTTCAAGTGGACGAGTTAAATCAACGAGTTGATTATTAAATTTTCCTGCTACTGCTTTTTTTCGAAGTCCAGGACTAATTGATTGTGCAATGTCTTCTGTAGTAGTTCCTTTGTCAAATGATTTTGAATTGCCATCTGGAAACTTAATATTAATTTGTTCCATATCGAAACCCTCCATAAATTTTATTCTATGATCGCTGAAGAAAATAAAAAAACTCCTCCCTATAAAAGGGACGAGTTCGTCGCGGTACCACCCTAGTTATCTAGATGTATTCTAGATATCTCTTCATAAGATAACGGTCTTGAGCCGGATACTGATTACCAGCATCTAAATATGAAGGAGTAATAATTTAATATATCAACCAAATTCTCATCAATTGTTGGCTTGCTGTATGATAGAGATTAAATTACCATATCTTCATTTATTTCAACGATTTAGATTTATCTTTATTATACATCACACATTGTAAATTTCAATTATTTCGTAAATTTTTCCCATCTAAATAAAATTCATTTGCTAAACTTTTGATACGTTCGATAATTCGAGCAGCTTTCGTTATTTCTGCCCCTTTGTTTGAAATAGATAAATGATGTTCTAATTCTTCCAAATTTAGATTTGAACTAAAGAATGTTGGTAATTCATGAACCATACGATAATGTAATAAGGGACCTATTACCTCATCCCTTACCCAAGTTGTGACATCCTCAGCTCCGATATCATCTAACATTAATATATTTGCTTCTCGTATACGCTCTAACTTTTCATTATAACTTCCATCTTTAAAACCACCTTTGAGTATACGAATGTATTCAGGTAAATATACTATTGTAGATGGCACATGTTTTGACTTAAGCTGATTTGCGATCGCTCCTAAAATAAAAGATTTACCTGTTCCAAATGGGCCATGTATATAAAGACCCTTAACGCGTTCACCGTTAACTAACTTTTTACAAATATCGTTAACTTCCATCGCTATTTCAAGTCGACTTCTATCGTTGGTATAGATATCTTTAACTTTTGCATTCAACGTATCACGTTGTATGTGATGGGCAGTAATGAGTTGTGAACTTAAACGTTCTTCATCGTATTTAATTTTGCAAGGACATAATCGATAACGAACTTTAATACGCTCATTTTCTATATATAATTCTGGAATATGACCTTTAACAAAGTTTGGACAATGTGCATAATCGTGACCATCGTAGTGTTTTTGTTGATCTTTATATTCTTGAAGTACATTTAAATCTTTATCAATCATTTCATTAGTAAGTTCTGACTGGTGTTGATTTAAAAATTGCTTAACATCAGAATCATTAATGACTTGATTTTTTATTTTAGCAATTCTTTTGTTTAAATTATCTTGATTTTTTATAAGTTTACTAAATGGTTTCATCTAATCCTCCCAATCTTGTTCTAATTGAGCACGAAACGCTTCTCTATCTTTTTCAAATTGCGCATCATTATTGTTTGGTTTTTCATCTTGTTGATTTTTATTTTTTAACCACTTTGGTGTTTTTTCTATCGATGCAACGTCACGTTGTTTATACTGACGTTTTGTTTTTTTAGTTATACTATCATTGATTTGTTGATTTGTTTTCAGCGCATAATCGTATGCTTGTTGTGCAGTTTTAATACCTAACTTTTTCCAATTTGAAGCGATTTCAAATATATAGGATTTAGGAAGTTTCATTTCATTCTTAAGCATTACAAATTGTAATAAAATATTAATTACACCAAATGACAATTTTTCACGCTCTATTAACTCTTCTACCATTCTTTTTTGTTGTAAAGTTGGTTCTGATTCTGACCAAGACGCTAACATATCGATAGGACTTGTGTCTTCTAATAACTTAAACCAACTATCACTTTCCTTTATATCATCAGTAGTCTCATTTGGACTCTGTGATTGTTCTAAATGATTAGAAGGATTAGCTTTAGTTTGTAACTTAGGAAGCTGTTGTTGATGCTCAATTAAGTAATGAGACCTTGCTTGTTTTCTCATCTCTTCAAATGATAACGTTTGATTTTGTGTGATAGAGTTAAGAATGATTCGTTTCATAGAAGTAGGCGTTAACCCATATAAAGTAGCCAATTGTAAAATTAATTGTTTTGCCTCTTTAGTGATAATTTCTCCACTTATAAAATGATGTTGTAACATATCTCTCAACATATCAAAGTCAAATGATTCATTATCTAAATCTATAGTAGCTGAATGATTTTCCTTTTGAATTGTTGAAGCATCAATAGATATATTTTTATGTGGAACCTTGAATACATCAGTAAATTTGCGCGTTACTTGTTGAAATGCGTTTAAATCTGGTTCATTTTTTTCAAAATACGCTTTTAAATCTTTATATCTTCGATTATCAACTTCATTGTATAGGTATATAGATAACATTGGATCATTAAAAAATTGGTATGCAGTTGGAGGTTGAATCAATTCATATATAAACATAGACTGATTACTATCATGTTTTACAAATGTTTTAATTAACCCAATGCCTTCAAGTAAATCCATATATTCACGGAATTCTAATAAATTTATTTTAAGCTCATTCATAATAGTGTAATGTGTGAGAATAGTATCTTCAACTTCATCGATAAATTGGTTCATGAAATGATATACACCAATAGCTTTAAAGCCAATTAACGGTATGTACAATCGATTTAATATCTCTAATTGTTGATGATTAAAGAAAAAATGTCGATATACTTTAAATCCATCGTGTGGACTTAAACCATACTCATAAGATTTAAAACTCATTTATGAATCACTCCGTTTGTTATCATCCAAAATACCTTGCATCGATGCTAGTAATTGATCCACATCTTTAAACTCTTTATATACTGACGCAAATCGTACATAAGAGACTTGATCTACATGCATGAGCAAATTCATTACATGTTCACCTATATCTCTAGATGAAATTTCTGTATGACCTTTATCGCGTAATTGCCACTCTACTTTATTAGTAATGTCTTCCAATTGTTGATATCTAACTGGTCTTTTTTCACAAGATCTTACAAGGCCATTTAATATTTTTTCTCTTAAAAATTGTTCACGTGTTCCATCTTTTTTGACCACAATAAGTGGACTCACTTCAATATGTTCAAATGTTGTAAATCTTGTCCCACAATTCTCACATTCACGTCTTCTACGTATTGCGTTAGCTTCATCAGCATGTCTTGAATCTACCACACGTGAATGTGTGGCACTACATTTTGGGCATTTCATATCTGTCACCCTCTTGAATAGATTATGCTCCATTATACTATAAAAACGATTTATGACAAAAGAACTCATATGTATTAATAATAAATTGATACAACTTAGCTGTCTAAACCTATATAGAATATAAAAAGAAAGTGAAATAGAATTCAATATAAATTCTTTTTTCACTTTCCTATATATGACTCATTAAAAAATTATTTAATGTTTTTATAATGTTTTAATCTATAAAATCAAGGACATTAGATTAGGCTATCAACTCTAAAATTAACAATCTTTTATTTATTAAAAGCTTAAACTGCAGTCACAGTAGACTTTTCTACTAGTTGTTCACCAATCATTTCAGCTACTTCTACTACTCTATTAGAATAACCCCATTCATTATCATACCAAGCAATCACTTTCACCTTATGTTCATCCATTACAATTGTATTCTCAGCATCGATAATAGCTGAATGTGGATTTGTATTAAAATCGACAGACACTAAAGGTGCATGTTCTACTTCTAAAACACCATCTAAATCTGAATGACGAAATGCATTATTAATTTCGTCAACAGTTACCGGTTTTTCTAAATCTACAACCAAATCAACTAAAGAAACATTTTTTGTAGGCACACGTAAAGCTAACCCATGAAGTTTACCTTCTAATTCTGGTAAAACTTCTTTCAATGCTTTTGCTGCTCCAGTAGAAGTTGGAATAATACTTTCATTACATGAACGTGCTCTACGTAAATCTTTATGAGGATTATCAATATTTTTTTGATCATTAGTAATTGCATGAACAGTAGTCATTAATCCATTGACAATACCAAATTGATCATTTAAAACTTTAGCAACTGGTCCTATACAATTTGTCGTACATGAAGCATTACTGAAAATGTCATACTTTTCAACATCTAATTTGTCATCATTTACCCCTTTAACAATCATTTGAACTTCTCCACCTTTAGATGGACCAGTTAGTAATACTTTTTTAGCTCCAGCACGAATATGTCCAACTGCTTTATCACCATGATTAAATTTTCCAGTTGCTTCAATTACGATATCTATATTTAAATCTTTCCATGGTAAATTTTCAGGATTTCTATCTGACACTAACTTAATGTCATGGTTGTCAACACGTATACCATCATCAATTGGTTCTACTTTTTTATCATAACGTCCATGCGTTGTATCATAGTTAATTAGATGTGCAATTGTTTCAGGTGGATAGCTTGCATTAATCGCAACCACATTAAAATTTTCATTATGTAATGCAATTCTTAAAACCATTCTTCCTATTCTACCCATTCCATTAATTGCAATATTTGTTGACATTTAAAGCACCCCTTGTTTTATATGTTATACTTTATAAAATTAGTATAACATAATAGATTTCGATTGAAAGCGTTTACCGAAAATAATGTAATATTTTTTACTTTTACATTTTAAGTTTATATAACTAATATATTTTATTGTATAAATAAAAAGAGTTTAAGACTTAAAATAAAGCCCTAAACTCTTTTTTATATTATTCATGAATGTATCCTTTTTCAATCAATAGTTGTTTAAGAATGGTTTCTAATTCAGATTTACTTCCTAAGTTATCTATAACATGATCAGCCATTCTGCTTTTTTTATCAATTGATATTTGACTATGAACTCTCGCTTTTGCTTGATCCAAGTCTAAATTGTTACGTTTCATTAAACGTTCAATTTGTACACTTTCTGATGTGTAGACGAGCCAAACTTCATCCACAGTATCTTGTAAATCATTCTCAAACAGAAGCGGAATATCCATAATCACATCATATCCCTGTTGTACATAGTGTTGCTTTTCTTGTTCCATAATCGTTCTTACAATAGGATGAATAATTTCATTAAGTTCTAATCGTTTTTCTGGATGATTAAATACTAATTCTCCAATGTATTCTCGATTCATTTCTCCGTCACTTGTGATTGCTTCATCGCCAAACGTTTCTTTTATTCGTTCCAAAGCAGTTGATCCTTTCTCTACTGCTTTTCTTGAAGCTATATCTGCATCGACAATTTTAAATCCATATTCTGATAATAATTTAGAAACTGTTGACTTTCCGGTAGCTATTCCACCTGTTAATCCAATTACTTTAGGCATTTATATCACCGCTCACTTTATTTATTTCTGACAATATGGGCAAAAATGACTGTTTCTAGATGCTATAACCTTTTGTTCAATATCATGGCCACATACTTTACATGTCTTTTGTTTGTATACATTTAAATGTAATTGCATTTGTCCAGTTTTTCCGTCTGCATGACGATAATCTGAAATACTGGTTCCACCATTATCAATACCCTCTTTTAAAACTTCTTGTACATAATAAAAGAGCATTTGTCTTTCTTGATGAGACGTATCTTTTACTTTTCTAGCAGGATGGATACCTGCTCTAAATAACGCTTCACAAGCATAGATATTTCCACATCCTGCTACGATTTTATGATCCAATAACATCTGTTTAATAGGTTTATTGGCTACTTTTTTTTGAGATAAATAGTGATTAAAATGTTGTAACGCTTCTTCGTCAAAAGGCTCAGGCGCTATTTCTAAAAATGAAGGATAATCTTCAAATGAATTTAAATTTCTAATCTCACCAAATCGACGTATATCTGAAAACACTAATTTTTTTCCATTATTTAAATGAAAAATCACGTGCCAATGTTTACGATAGTTGGGAATTGCTATCTCAGATAGGTGATTGACAATGAAAAATCCACCAGCCATACCTAAATGACTAAGTAACACACGTTTACGATTATGCTTTTCAATATGAAAAACAATATATTTACTTCTTCGTTCGACTTTAATTATCTTATAGCCTTCGCAATTCAAACGAAAACCATCTAAATTCATTCCTTTGATAATCGTTTCTTTATTCTGACTTTTACCTTCAATTACTTTTTTAGAAAATGAAATACTTTTAATTGTAGTATTTACAATAAAAGGTTCTATTCCCCTTTTAACATGTTCAACTTCTGGTAATTCTGGCATTATTCATTCCTCTTTCTATTTCGCATCATACCAAGTAGGACCATAATTAGAGTCTACTTTTAATGGAACATCTAGGTCTAATGCATGCTCCATGATATCTTCAACAAATAAACTAAATTCTTCAACTTCAGACTTAGGCACTTCAAATATTAATTCATCGTGTACTTGTAAAAGTAATTTAGCTTTGTAAGACGTATGTTGAACTTGCTTATCAAATTCCACCATAGCAAGTTTAATAATATCTGCTGCACTTCCTTGAATTGGAGTGTTCATTGCTGTTCGCTCCGCAAAACCTCTTAAATTAAAATTACGACTAGTAATGTCAGGAATATAACGTCTACGATGCAATAATGTTTCAACGTAGCCATTTGCTTTAGCATCCTTTACAATGTCACTCATATATTGCTTAACTCCAGGGAAACTTGCTAAATAATCATCAATAAATATTTTTGCCTCTTTACGAGTTATATTTAAGCTTTGACTTAAGCCATAATCACTAATACCATAAACGATTCCAAAATTTACAGCTTTGGCTTGTCTACGCATTAAATCAGTGACTTCCTCCGCTTCAACACCGAATACTTTTCGTGCTGTAGCAGTATGAATATCCTGTCCATGAATAAATGCTTCTTTTAAACTGTCATCTTGTGTAATATGTGCTAAGACACGTAATTCAATTTGAGAATAATCAGCAGATAAAATAACACTGTCTTCAGATGAAGGTTTAAATGCTTTACGTATTTTACGCCCTTCTTCAAGTCGAATCGGTATATTTTGTAAATTAGGATCAACTGAAGATAATCGTCCAGTTTGTGCTAATGTTTGATTAAAACGAGTGTGTATACGCTTATCATTACTAATGACTTTTTGTAAACCTTCCACATAAGTAGATTGTAATTTAGCTAATTGACGATATTCTAAAATATCATTAATGATAGGATGTTCATTCTGTAACTGTTCTAGGACATCGACCGCTGTAGAATAACCTGTTTTTGTTTTTTTAATGACAGGTAGTTTTAATGTTTCAAATAAAACAACACCGAGTTGTTTAGGCGAATTAATGTTAAATTCTTCACCTGCTGCATCATGAATACGCTGAACTAACAATTCTAACTTCTCTTGTAATTCTTGTTGCATGCGTTGTAAATCATTTATATCTGTATAAATACCAATTTCTTCCATTTTACTTAAAATACGTGCTAGCGGAAGTTCTAAATCTTTTAGTAAATTCATTTGTTGATGTGATTCTAGTTCTTTTTCCATTAACGGTTTAACAGCATCAATAGATTTAGTAATAGATGCAATATGCGTATTTAAAATTTCAGCATTAGGAACTTGTCGCTTTTTACCTTTCCCATAAATAGAGACATCTTCTTTAACATACGTTTGATGATAATTTGTTACAACCGAATAGACATCATCAATCGTTCGTGATGGATCAATAATGTAGCTTGCTAACATCGCATCAAAAACGATATTTTGAATGGTAATATTTAATCTGTGTGCTATAACAAATGTTTTCTTTGCGTCATAAACTACCTTTTTAGAATTTTCATTTTCCAACCATTTAATAAGTTCTGGATAATCTTTAATATTATCTGCATCAACTACGATATAACGTTCTTTATCATAAAATCCAAACTTTAAAATATCATCTTTTAAATAATTAGAACCATCTATTTCGAAATGAATCACTGCTTCATCAAGATGATTAAAATCAACATATTCAAATGTAGGCAAAATATCAAAAGAAACTTGTTTTTGTTCTTGCTCAAATTCAGATGCTTCATTATCTATATCTGCTAATAATTGTTTAAATTCTAATTTCTTGAAAAGTTCAATTTTTTCATGATTATCCTTGATATCACTTAATTTCGTATCACTTAAAGTGACTTCTATTGGACTATGTCGATTAATTGTAGCAAGCTCTTTACTCATTAATGCATCTTCATGACTAAGTTCGAGCTTTTCTTTTAATTTTTTACCAGATACTTTATCAATATTCTCATAGACACCTTCTACAGAATCAAATTGATTTAAAAGTTTAATTGCTGTTTTTTCTCCTACTCCAGCTACACCGGGTATATTGTCTGAACTATCTCCCATTAAACCTTTCATATCAATAATTTGTATTGGTTTTAAACCATTATATTTTTCTGCTATAAATTCTGGAGTATAGTGATCAACGTCTGTGACCCCTTTTTTAGTATAATAAATAGTCACATTTTGAGTTGCTAACTGTGTTAAGTCTCTATCTCCAGTTACAATAATAGTTTCAAAATCATTTTGATCTGCTTCTTTACTTAATGTACCAATAATGTCATCTGCTTCGTAGTTTTCTAATTCATAATGTTTAATATGATAAGCATCTAACAATTGTCGAATATAGGGGAATTGTTCGCTTAATTCGGGTGGTGTTTTTTGACGTCCACCTTTGTATTCACTATATTTAGAATGTCTAAAAGTAGTCTTACCTGCGTCAAAGGCTACTAAGAAATGTGTAGGTTGTTCTTCTCTGATAATTTTTTCGAGTAATTTGGCAAACCCAAGAATCGCATTTGTATGAATACCTGCTTTATTAGATAAAAGTGGCAATGCGTAAAAAGCTCTAAAACTTAAACTATTGCCATCTATCAATACTAATTTATTCAAATTTTAAACCTCCAGAATGAGTTTAATTATATTTTAGCATAAACCTTTGGTCATAACGACTGAACGATATTTTACGAATGTCAAAAAATAAAATCCTACAAGTTTAGGTCCCTTTAAAATCCTAAAAACATAAAAAAGTATTTTAAAGTGTGGATGACCTAAACTTGTAGGACAAAATAGTTATTCGATTTTATCTATAAATGAGACTCTAAATAGCGATCCTTTATTCAGTTCACTTTCGACCATAATGGTACCGTGAAGTGCTTCTACAATATGTTTTGTAATCGATAATCCTAAACCTGTTCCACCAGAGTCACGACTTCTTGCTTTATCTACTCTATAAAATCTCTCAAAAATATGCTTTTGATCTTTTTTGTCTATCCCAATGCCATAATCTTGGATTTCTAGATTAACTTTTATATCTTCTCTGTAAACTCTAACAATAACTTTATTATTTTCATATGAATAGTTAATGGCATTTGAAAGTAAATTCGTGATAACTTGAGACAATTTTCCTTCATGCGCTTCAATAATAACATCATTTTCTATTTCAGATTTAATAGCGATATTTTTATACTTAGCTTGAGTTTGTAGATTATGGATTGTATTATGTGCTAAATCTGAAAGATTAACATAAGTAGTCTCAATCTCAGTTTGTTGTTCAATATGAGATAAATCCAATAAATCCATGACAAGTGATTCTATACGATTTGATTCTTTTAAAATAATATTTAAAAACATATCAAGAGATTGTTCATCATTCTTTGCACCTTCAATTAAGGTTTCTGCAAATCCTTTAATTGAAGTGATTGGAGTTTTAAGTTCATGTGAAACATTTGCAACAAACTCACGTCTCAAATTCTCTAATTTTTTTAGATTAGTGATATCATGTAATACTACAACCATACCTTGAAGTTTCTTTTTTGATTTACTTAAAATGGGAATACAAGAAACATCAAAATATTTTTGATGAACATCATTAATGTATAACTCAATTTGTTCATGCAACGGTTTTTCAGTTTTAAAGCTTTCAATAATAAGATGTTGAATTTCTTTATCTAAATGTACAGTATAATCTTTATTTTCGACTTTACTATCTGGTTTGAACACCTCGTAATAAGCATGGTTTGCAATAACAATTTCACCTTGTTTATCTATCATTAATACCGAACTAGGAATATTTTCTAATGTTGTTTTAAGGCGATTAGATTGCATTTTTTGTTTATTATTTAATTTTTGCAATCGTCTTGCTAAATCATTGGTAGTAACAAATAATGCTTTTGTTTCTTTCACATTACTTTCAGGTACTCTAACATGATAATATCCATCTGCAATTAAAGATGTCGCATAAGTAACTTCGTTGATTGGTCGTATATAGGTGCGATTAATGCTTCTTACAGCTAAATAAATAGCAAATAACACAATGATTCCAATTAATGATAAGTACTTCCACATATTTTTTTGTAAATCTAAAATTTCAGTATTAATACCACTTATGTATATTGTTTGATTACTTACAGTATTTTTAAATGTGTAATCCACCTTATCCTTATTTTTATGATATATAATATTCGAAGGATTAGCTGCATTATCAATAGTATGATTAATTTGATGTTGATTGCCAGTTTGATATAACACATGTCCATTTTCAGAAATTTTAACAACCAAATTTTGATTTTGTGCTATACGCTGAATGTCTGCTTGTTTATTTCGCTTATTTAAATTTACGATATTTTCTGATAAATGATTTAATTCTCTAGTTTGAGTATCTGATAATATCTGATAAATCGTATGATGAAGAATTGCACCTAAGCCTATAAAACTAATAATTGTGATTGTACATAGTAGAAGTAATAATCTATGATGAAATTTAATCATTAAGCTTTAGGTCTTTCTAATTTATAACCCAATCCACGAACTGTTTTTATCAACTTAGGTTGTTTAGGATTTTCTTCTAATTTATCTCTTAAATGACTAATATGAACATCTACAATTCTTGAATCTCCTGCAAACTCGTAATTCCACACTGAATTTAACATATGTTCTCTAGTAATTACGCGTCCTTGACGTTCAATAAGATAAAGTAATAACTCAAATTCTTTAGGAGTAAGTTCAAGCAAGGTATCATCTCTATAGACTTCAAAGAATTCAGGACGAATTCTAATATTATCAATTACAATATCTTCATCCTCCACGTCATCTTTTACGACTTCATTAGCAATTTGAGAGCGTCTTAAAATAGCTTTTACTCTTGCTACAACTTCTCTTGGAGAGAAAGGTTTAGTCATGTAATCATCAGCACCTAATTCTAAGCCTAAAACACGATCAAACTCATCATCTTTAGCCGTTAACATTAAAATAGGTACAAGATTTTTATCAGATCGAATCGTTTTACATACTTCTATTCCATCTTTTTTAGGTAACATGACATCTAATACAATCAGTTCAGGTTTAACCTCTTTAACTTTTTTGAGTGCTTCTTCACCATCATACGCTACATCTACAATATAACCTGCTGTTTCTAAGTTATATTTTAGTAACGTTACTATTGATTGCTCGTCATCAACCACTAATACTTTTTGTGACATGATTTGCCTCCCTAAATAGAATTAACAATTTCAATTTTATTATAACTGAAATTTAAATAAAAATAACATACAACATATTGAATTTACATAAACTTAACATTTACTTATTATTTTCAATTTGTTAAGAATATTTTTCGTTAATCTTGTTTTGATATTTATTAATAATGAACAAAAACAGTCTAAGACATCAAAATCCATCTTAGACTGTTTTATCAAAATAAATATTATTTTAAGTTTTTAATCAATTCATCGGCAAATTCTGAAGTTGATACTTCAGTAGCTCTGTCCATTAAGCGAGCAAAATCATATGTCACAATTTTAGAAGCAATTGTAGCTTCAATAGCATCAGTAATTTTATCAGCCGCTTCTTGCCATCCTAAATGTTCTAACATTAATACAGAACTTAATAATTCAGATGATGGATTCACTTTATTTAAGTTAGCATACTTTGGTGCTGTACCATGTGTTGCTTCAAAAATAGCATGCCCTGTCTCATAGTTAATATTAGCACCAGGAGCAATACCGATTCCTCCTACTTGTGCAGCAAGTGCATCTGAGATATAGTCGCCATTTAAGTTCATTGTAGCTACTACATCATGTTCTGCTGGACGTGTTAAAATTTGTTGTAAGAAAATATCTGCTATTGAATCTTTAATAATAATTTTACCGTCTTTTTCAGCTTGTTGTTGTGCGTCATTTGCAGCATCTTTACCATCTTTTTCAGCAATGTCATCATATTGTTGCCAAGTAAATACTTTATCAGAAAATTCGTTATGAGCTAAATCATAACCCCATTGTTTAAATGATCCTTCTGTAAACTTCATAATATTACCTTTGTGAACTAATGTTACTGATTTACGGTTATTATCAATTGCATATTGAATAGCTGATCTTACTAAACGTTCGGTTCCTTCTTTAGAAACTGGTTTAATACCAATACCAGAAGTTTCGGGAAAACGAATATTTGTAGCACCCATTTCATTTTGTAAGAAGTCAATAACTTTTTTAACTTCTTCTGTTCCTTCTTTAAATTCAATTCCAGCATAAATATCCTCAGTATTTTCACGGAAGATAACCATATCAACATCTTGAGGACGTTTTACTGGTGAAGGTACACCTTTAAACCAACGTACTGGACGAAGACAAGTAAACAAATCCAATTCTTGTCTTAATGCTACATTTAAAGAACGAATGCCTCCGCCAATTGGTGTAGTTAATGGCCCTTTAATTGCGATTAAGTATTCTTTGATGGTATCTAAAGTTTCTTGTGGTAACCATTCACCAGTTTCATCGTACGCTTTTTGACCAGCTAATACCTCTTTCCACTCAATACGCTTTTCACCGTTATATGCTTTTTCAACCGCCGCATCAACAACACGACTAGCTGCTTTCCAAATATCAGGACCGATACCATCCCCAATAATAAATGGAATAATTGGTTCATTAGGTACATTTAATAATTCATCATTTGCTCTAGTAATTTTTTCAGCTGCCATTATAAAAGCCTCCATAAATTAAATTTTGAAATATTTTATCTTTCTTCTACTGCTACATATTTACGATTTGTTTCTCCAACATATTTTGCACGCGGACGAATAATTCGATTATCACGATATTGTTCTAAAATATGCGCGGTCCATCCTGCAGTACGACTTACAGCAAAGATAGGTGTAAAAATATCGTGTGGAATTTCCATGCTATGATAAACAGTTGCACTAAAGAAGTCTACATTTGGAATTAAACCTTTTTCATCATGCATACGCTTTTCAATTGCAAGAGAAATTTCATATAATTCGTTATGTCCAGTTTCAGAAGTTATTTTTCGACTCATTTCTTTTAAGTACTTGGCACGTGGATCTCCCTCTTTATATACACGATGACCGAATCCCATGATTTTTTCTTTGTTAGCGAGTTTCTTATCTAAATAATTATCTACTTCATCAAGTGATTTAACTTCTGATAGCATTTTCATAACTTGTTCATTTGCTCCACCATGTAAAGGGCCTTTTAATGAACCAATTGCTGCTACAATACCTGAATACATATCAGATAAAGATGATACTGCGCATCTTGCTGTAAATGCTGAAGCATTAAGTTCATGATCAGCATGTAATATTAAAGCTTTATTAAAAGCTTCAACTTCAGTATCAGATGGCAATTCCCCTTTTAACATATACAAGAAGTTTGCTGCATAGCTTAAATCAGAATTGGGCTTAACAGGTTCCTTTCCTTCTCGCACGCGTGAAAACGCTGTAACTAATGATGCAATCTTTGCTTGGATACGAATAGCTCGATTTTTTCGACTTTCATCTGTTTCCTCTTCAGCATCTGGATCAAAGTGTGCAATATAAGAAACAGAGGTACGTAATGCAGTCATTGGATGTACATCATCCGTAGCATATTCTTCAAAATGCTTATATACCCTTGGATTTAATGTCATATATTGTTTAAGTTTCTCTTTTAATTCTTCAAGTTCTTCTTGTGTTGGTAATCTATAATTCCATAATAAGAACATGATTTCTTCAAATTGAGCATTTTCAGCTAAATCATCAATATCATATCCTGAATAAGTTAATTGACTGTCAATAATTGAACTAATTTTAGTTTCTGCTGCGATAACCCCTTCTAAACCTTTTTGTAATTCTGCCATAAGTAATTCCCCTTTTCTTTTACATAATGTAATGGCTTTCATAAAATAGTATATCTAAAATTATAAGTTTTGTGAATAATTATATATGTGGTTTAAATTTTCATTAGTAAATTATTTATATATTAATTTTAATTATAATGATAGTAAAAATTGTTATAAAGCTATTTATGAATAGTAAGACAAGGTTGACTTATGTGAAAATAATGAATATTTTAATTATTTATCAACAATGATTATTTTTTATTAACTCAATGTTAATAAAATTTTTAGAAAAAATTTAGAAAAATAATTGTCGAATTTAATATATAAGTGCATAATTAATATTAATTAAATGTAAGGGAGTTGTCTTATGGCAGAAGAAAAATTACAAAGAGGATTAAGTAATCGTCATGTACAATTGATTGCTCTTGGTGGCGCTATCGGAACTGGATTATTCTTAGGTGCAGGTCAAACTATAGCTATGACTGGACCTTCTATTCTATTAACCTATATCATTATTGGATTCATGCTATTTATGTTTATGAGAGGTCTTGGAGAAATCATCATTCAAAATACTCGTTTTAAATCATTTGCTGATGTAACAAACGAGTATATTGGACCGTTTGCAGGATTCGTTACTGGATGGACATATTGGTTATGCTGGATTATAACGGGAATGGCAGAAGTAACTGCAGTTGCTAAATATGTTAGTTTCTGGTTTCCAACTATACCAAACTGGATTACTGCTCTGTTTTGCGTATTAATATTAATGGTTTTTAACTTATTAAGTGCAAAATTATTTGGAGAATTAGAATTCTGGTTTGCTATTATTAAAATTATAACTATTATAGCTTTAATCGTCATTGGTGCAATAATGATTTTATTTGCTTATAAAACTCAATTTGGACATGCAAGTTTAACTAATCTTTATAAACATGGTATTTTTACCAATGGAACCTCTGGTTTCTTTATGTCATTCCAAATGGCTTTATTCTCATTTGTTGGTATTGAAATGATTGGGGTAACCGCTGGTGAAACTAAAGATCCAGAAAAAACAATACCTAAAGCTATAGATGCAGTACCAATTAGAATTTTAATTTTCTATGTAGGTGCTTTAGCAGTCATTATGTCTATTATTCCTTGGGACAAAGTGGATCCAAATGAGAGCCCATTTGTTAGATTGTTCTCATTAATTGGTATTCCGTTTGCAGCTGGATTAATTAACTTTGTAGTTTTAACTGCTGCTGCTTCATCTTGTAATAGTGGTATCTTCTCAAATAGTCGTATGTTATTTGGATTATCTGAACAAAAACAAGCGCCTTCTATATTTAAAAGTACTAACAAACAAGGTGTACCACATATCGCAATTATAGTATCATCTGCGTTATTATTGGTGACAGCATTATTAAACTATATTTTTCCAAATGCAACGCTAGTATTTACATATGTTACAACAATTTCAACAGTATTATTTATTATCGTGTGGGCTTTAATTATTTGGGCTTATATTAATTATCATAGAAAAAATCCTGAATTACATAAAAAAGCAAAATTCAAACTTCCTGGTGGAAAATATATGGCCTATATTATTTTAGCATTCTTCATATTTGTGTTTTGTTTACTATTTGTAAATGCAACAACAAGAAACGCTATTTTCTTAACACCCATTTGGTTTATTATTTTAGGTATTATGTATTTAAGATATAAAAAAGTAGCAAATTAACATTAAAATATCAATATAAAAAATGACTGGAACAATTGATAATGTTCCAGTCATTTTTATGTTAATGCAGTCGATGTCTGAATTGAAATACTCTTGTAATAAGCATTTTTAAACACTACTATCCCCAACATAGAGATTTTCTTAATGAAAATCTACGTTCAACGCAAGGTGGGACGACGAATACGGCTCTATTCCACTTTTTTAATATGTTTAAATAATATAAAAAAGAGCGAGAATTTTATCCACTAATGTGGTTATTCTCGCTCTTCTAGCATTTTAATTAAACATACTTATACAGTTGTTTAATTAAAGGACATTCGCATACCCTTCAAAAATTCTACCTTGATTTGCATCAACAGTAATTAATAAGTCATTTTTCAATTCTTTAGTTGCATTTTCAACACCAATAATAGTTGGGATACCTTGTTCAAGTCCAACGATTGCACTTGGTGATGTTATACCGTTTTCTTCAGTAATTAAACCTGCAGCTTTTTCAACATATGGAACATAACTTTCGTCTACTGAATTAGTCACAATAATTGATTCACTTAGGTCTTTTCCTTCTAAATCACTAGCAGTTTTAGAAATCACTGTTTTACCAGTTGTTGATCCACGACCAACACCTTGACCTTTAGCAATTTCATCACCTACTAAATGTAATTTCATCATATTAGTCGTACCTTTTTCACCAGTTGGAACGCCAGCAGTAATGATAATTAAATCACCATTACCAACTTTTTCAGTAGCAACAGCTGTTGCTACTGCATTATTTAATAAATCATCTGTTGTTTTACGTCCTTTTTTAACAACTGGATATGCACCCCATACTAGTGCTAATTGTCTTGCAGTATGTTCACTAGGTGTTACTGCAATAATATCTGAATGTGGACGATATTTAGAAATTGTAATCGCTGTTGAACCACTTTCAGTTGCAGCTACAATTGCTTTAACATTTAAGTTTAGAGCAGTATGTGCTACAGATACACCAATCGCATTTACTAATGATGTTTCTACTAATTTAGTACGATCAGATAATAATTTTTTGTAATCTTGAGCAGCTTCAGCTGAAATTGCGATATTTCTCATTGTTTTAACTGCTTCTTCAGGATATTGTCCTGCAGCTGTTTCACCAGATAACATAACTGCATCTGTACCATCATAGATTGCATTAGCAACGTCACTTGCTTCAGCTCTTGTTGCACGTGGATTACGTTGCATTGAATCAAGCATTTGAGTTGCAGTAATGACAGGTTTTCCTAATTTATTACATTTTCTAATTAAATCTTTTTGAACGATTGGCACAGATTCAGGTGGAATTTCAACACCCATGTCACCACGCGCAACCATTAAACCATCAGATACTTCTAAAATCTCTTCGATATTGTCAATACCTTCTTGGTTTTCAATTTTAGGGAAGATCGTAATATTATCATTATTTTCTTGTTCTAAAATTTCGCGAATATCTAATACATCACTAGGACGACGTACAAAGCTTGCTGCAATGTAATCAATATCTTCTTTAATACCAAATTTAATATCTGCAGCATCTTTATCAGTGATACCAGGTAAGTTTACTTTAACACCAGGTAAGTTTACACCTTTTTTATTTTTTAATTCACCAGTATTTAAGATATCACATTTAACTTCGCCTTTATCTTTATCAATATCTTTAACTTGTAATTCTACTAAACCATCATCTAATAAAATGTATGATCCAATTTGAACATCATTAATTAAATCTTCATATGTGACTGAGAATTTTTCAGGTGTACCTTCAACTTGAGACATACTCACAATAACTTCTTTACCTTTTTCAAGTACAATCAAGCCGTCTTTCATATCATGTGTACGAATTTCAGGTCCTTTAGTATCTAATAAAATACCAATAGTTTTACCTAATTTTTTAGATACTTTACGAATTGAATCAATACGTGCTTTATGTTCTTCATGACTACCATGAGAGAAATTTAAACGTGCAACGTTCATTCCAGCATTCATTAATTTTTCTAACATTTCCTCAGACTCTGAAGCAGGTCCTATAGTACATACAATTTTAGTCTTTCTCATTATAAAAGCCTCCTAAATTATATAGATAATTCTTTTGCTAAGTCATAAATACGAGTGTTGAATTTATGGCTTTCATTATTGAAAATTTCATCAAATGGTGTTGCTGTAAGTTGGTTATTTTGTAAACCTACACCGAATCCTGTTTGACCTTGCATTAACAATTCTACAGCATAACCGCCTAATCTTGAAGCAAGTACTCGATCTACACCAGATGGACTACCACCACGTTGGATGTGACCAAGAACAGATACACGTGCATCAACATTGATATATTTAGTTAATTGTTCTGCACATTCATGGCCACTCATACAACCTTCTGCTACCATAACGATAGAATGTTTTTTTCCACGTTTAATACCACTTTCAATTTTTTCAGCAACATCTTTAATATCTGTGTGCTCTTCTGGGACTAAGATTGTTTCAGCACCTACTGACAATCCAGCCCACAGTGCTAAATCACCACAATCACGTCCCATTACTTCTACAACAAAAGTTCTCGCATGACTTGAAGCAGTATCTCTGATTTTATCGACACAGTCAATAATCGTATTTAATGCTGTATCGAAACCAATAGTGAAATCAGTACCATTAATATCATTATCAATTGTTCCAGGGATACCAATTGTTTTTATATCGGTTGTTTCTTCGCTAATACGTTGAGCACCTCTATAACTGCCATCTCCACCGACTACTACAAGTCCTTCAATACCATGCTTGTGTAAGTTCTCAATCCCTTTTTGTCTTACACTCTCATCTTTAAACTGAGGACATCTAGCAGAATATAGAAAAGTTCCTCCTCGTTGAATCGTATCTCCAACACTTCCTAATTCAAGTTTGTGGATATTATCATCAAGTAAACCTTGATAACCCTGATAAACACCAAAAACTTCGATATTATTATAAATTGCTTTTCGTACGACTGCTCTAACAGCAGCATTCATGCCTGGTGAATCTCCACCACTTGTTAATACCGCAATTCTCTTCATAGCGACATACCCTTTCCTAACTATAATAATCTTCATGTATAAATTACCATAATTTTATTATCTATTCCATTAATATTGATAGATTATATATATGTAAACGTTTTAAATTTTTAATTTAATTTATATAAAAAAAATGACTAGAAATTTTAATTAAAATTTCTAGTCATTCTGTGTTAATTAATAAAGGTACCAATATTTCTAAATTTATTAAATCGATGATTCGCTAAAGCTTGTCCATCTAATTTATTTAATTCATTAAGCTGATGAATAAAAGATTGTTTAATTTGTTTTGCTTGAAAAACGACGTCTCTGTGAGCGCCGCCTTGTGGTTCATTAATAACTTCATCTACCACGTTTAGTTCCAGTAAATCTTTTGCAGTAATTTTCATCGTTTCAGCAGCCATTTTTGCTAAAGAGCTATCTTTCCAAAGTAATGCTGCCGCCCCTTCTGGAGAAATAACAGAATAAGTACTATTTTCAAGCATTAATAATTTATTAGTTATACCAATACCAAGCGCACCACCGCTTCCACCTTCACCGATGACAACACCAATCACAGGTACTTTAAGAGAAGCCATCTCAATTAAATTTTTCGCAATTGATTCACTTTGCCCTCGTTCTTCAGCTGCTTTTCCCGGATATGCACCTTTTGTATCAATAAACGTAAAAATAGGACGATTAAATTTTTCAGCTTGTTTCATTAAGCGTAAAGCTTTACGGTAACCTTCAGGATGAGCCATTCCAAAATTACGATAAATATTATCTTTAGTATCTTTCCCTCGTTGCTGACCTATGATAGTTACCGGTTGATTGTTGAGATATCCTATTCCACCAATCATCGCAGGATCATCTCTAAAATTACGATCTCCATGTAATTCAATGAATGAATCAAAGATATATGGAATATAATCAAGTGTTGTAGGTCTTTCTTGAAGTCTTGCAATTTGTACTCGATCCCAAGGTTTTAAATTGGTGTATATTTTTTTTCTTTCTCTTTCCAAAGAGGCTTCTAACAAATCAATTTCATCTTGTAAGTCGACGTCATTTTTTTCTTGAGATTCCTTCAATGAATTAATCTTTTCTTTAATCTCATATAAAGATTTCTCGAAATCAAGCATTCGTCTTCACCTCTTGATGTAGTTTTAAAATTTCAGAAAGTGTTGCTTTCATGTCTTTTCTATGCACAACTTTATCTAATTGACCATGTTCTAATAAAAACTCAGCAGTTTGAAAATCTTCCGGCAATTTTTCGTTAATTGTTTGTTCTATAACTCTACGTCCAGCAAAACCGATTAAAGCCTTAGGTTCGCTTAGGTTAATATCACCCACAGAAGCAAAACTAGCTGATACACCACCAGTAGTAGGATGTGTTAAATAAGAAACATATAATAATCCAGCATCAGAATGTCGTTTTAATGATACACTTGTTTTTCCCATTTGCATTAATGAAATAATACCTTCTTGCATTCTGGCACCACCACTTGCAGAAAATAATACAAATGGTAACCGATGTTCAGTACAATAATCAACGATTCTACAGATTTTTTCCCCTACGACTGAACCCATACTTCCCATTCTAAATCGTGAGTCCATAACTGCAATGCCATATTTCACGCTATCTAATTCTGCTGTACCAGTTACGATGGCTTCATTTAAACCCGTTTTCTTTTGATCTTTTTCCACCTTTTCTTGATAACCAGGAAAATCTAAAGGATTAGAAGATGTCATTTCTTTATCGAATTCTTTGAACGAATTTTCATCTGAAATAGCTTCTATTCTTTTGTATGCAGGAAGTGCGATATGATGATCACAATTAAAGCATACATTTAAATTTTCAGTTAGTTCTTTTGTATACATTATTTTTTTACAATTAGGACATTTAGTCATGATACCCGCTGGTACGTCATTTTGTTTAGAATCCGGTACCGTTAAATATTTCTTTTTTTTACTACTTCTATTAAAAAAATCTTTAAACATGCGTAAACCTCCGCATAACTCACTCAATAATTTCGTTATTTTAAATAGTTACTTTTAAATTCGCTTACTTTATTTTAAATCTGTTAACTTCATTGTTTTATCATATACGTCATGGAAATCTACTTCAATACATGCAACACCTAATTCCATAGCAGATTGTGTTAAATCTTGTGTCGCTGATGGTGTCACTCTTTAATCGAAAGGAGTAGATTCAATATCTAAAACAACTCTAAAAACACCTAGATAAGCTAATATCTTATTAATTTGATTTCGAAAATAAGGTCGTCTCGTTCCTACTACTTTAGCACTACTTCCTTGATTCTTCATAGCTTTCTTTACACGATTCTACTGCCTCTATAGAGTATGCTAAACTTAGCTCTTCTATATTGGTTACTTTAACATAAGGTGTAGTTTTTAATTTACCTTGATTCTCTTTATGCATTTGTAATGCATCGTCTCTTAAAGACATTTAATCAATCTCTAATTGATTTATAATTAAATTACTTTTGAAAAGAAGGATTTTTGTAACAATTAAGTTCAATTTTAAAAACCATTTTTATATGCTACATGTTATTAAATCAAGAGATAAAAAAATCAATAAAATTATTAATTTTTCTTTATAACCATCAATTAACTATATCATAATTTTTTTGCATATAAAAGTTATATAATTCTGATGTCACTTGGCTTGAACATCTTTATAAACCTTTCGACTTGTTCCATTTCTTTTTGTAAAAATCCTAAAGATTGAGTTTGTTGTTGCATTTCATTAAATAAAACTACTTCTAAATCGTTATGTGTCGTTTGATCTATTAAAAATGATTTAATATCTTCTAATTGATTGACGTTTCTAACCATTATTTGTTTGGCTTGAGATAATTTGTTATTTTCAAAGTCGTTAATTGTATCCATACTTTGAATGATAATTTGTCTCTTTTGATTTCGTTCTTCAAATTTGCCATGAACGACTAGAATATCATTTTGTTGTTGACTCATTGTCTCATATTGTTTGTACTTATCTGGAAACAAAACACCATCAATAGTGGTTCTACCATCATCTAGAACCAAGAAAGCCATATGTTGTCCAGTTTTTGTTCTTATTTGCTTAAATTGATTAACCTGAACAAGTATAGGTTGATAATCTAAGCTATTCTTAATCGTAAATATACCTAAATATTGTTTGATATAAAATAATTTTTCAACTGGATGGTTAGAAATATAAAATCCTAAGTATTCTTTTTCATAAGCACTAATTATTTGATCACTGAATTCCTCTTTATCTTCATAGGCTTGCTTCGGTGTTAACATATTAAATAAAAATTCATCTTGTTCAACATTCGAAACTTGATCAATAACTTCATCAATTGTAGATAATAGTGTTGATCTAGTTTTACCAAATGAATCAAATGCGCCCACACATATTAATGCTTCTAATAATTTTCTAGTTTTAATTTTCTTAGGAATTCTTCTGGTGAAATCAAAAAAGTCTTTATACAATCCATTTTCAGATCGTTCGTCTACTATAGATTTGACGCTTTGATATCCCACACCTTTTATTGCACCCAACGATAAATAAATATTTTTTTCTGTCGCTTTGTAAAACCAGTGACTTTTATTAATATCTGGAGGTAAAATATTTAAACTTTGAGTTTTAGCTTCTTCTATTATTATTGCCGTTTTGGTTTCATTACCTATAACATTACTGAGAATATTCGCGTAGAAATAATTAGGATAATGCACTTTTAAATAAGCCATGATATATGCAATTTTAGAATAACTCACTGCATGAGCTCTAGGAAAACCATAATCCGCAAACTTTAATATTAGTTCGAAAATACGTTCACTAATTGATGCATCATAATTATTACTTACAGCCCCTTCAATAAAGTGTTGACGTTCACTTTCTAGAATAGCTCTATTTTTTTTACTCATTGCACGTCTCAATATATCTGCTTGACCATAACTAAAATTAGCGAATTGACTAGCAATTTGCATGATTTGTTCTTGATAAATAATGACGCCATATGTCTTCTTTAAAATAGGCTCTAAATCAGGATGTAAGTATTTAATGTCACTTTGACGATGTCTTCTTGATATGTATGTAGGAATTTCTTGCATTGGACCAGGTCTATACAATGATGTTACAGCAACGATGTCTTCAAAGTGTTCAGGCTGTAATTCCATCAATACTCTTCTAACACCTTCTGATTCTAATTGAAATATACCTGTAGTGTTTCCTAGAGATAATAATTTAAATACTTTTTGATCATTAAAAGGGATTTGTTCTATATCGATATCAATATTTAAATCTTTTTTTACTTGAGTGATAATTTGATGAATAATTGATAAATTTCTAAGACCAAGAAAGTCAATTTTTAATAAACCTAATCGTTCTGCTTCAGTCATTGTCCATTGAGTCAATATACCTGTATCTCCCATTGTTAAAGGAGCAAAATCATACAATGGTTTATCATTAATAATTATTCCAGCAGCATGGGTAGATGTATGACGTGGTAAGCCCTCTAGTTTTTTACTAATTTCAAACCATTTTTCATGACGATAACTTTTATGAACAAATGCTTTAAATTTTTCATTTTGATAGGCTTCTTCTAGTGTAATACCTAATTGATGTGGGATTAAATTCGATATTTCATTTAACGTTTTTTCGTCAAAACCAATAATACGGCCTACATCTCTCGCTACAGCTCTTGCTAATAGGTGACCAAAAGTGACGATACCTGATACGTGATATTGACCATACTTTTCTTGTACGTACTGAATCACTTTTTCTCTTCTTGTATCCTCAAAATCGATATCAATGTCTGGCATAGTGACACGTTCTGGATTTAAAAAGCGCTCGAATAATAAATCAAATTTAATTGGATCAATAGTTGTGATACCTAATAAGTAACTGACTAAAGATCCTGCAGATGAACCACGTCCAGGTCCAACCATCACGTCATGCGTTTTAGCAAAATGTATTAAATCGCTCACTATCAAAAAATAATCTTCGAATCCCATATTCGTTATTATTGAATATTCATGATGTAATCGGTCAATATATCGCTGATCTTTATCTAATTTAAATTCTTTAAGACTATATTTTAACTTTTCTAAAAGATAGGATTTAGTACTTTGTTGATTAGGGGTTTTAAAGTTAGGCAATAGATTTTGATGATATTGAATTTCTGCGTTACACTCATCAGCTAAAGCCTTTGTATTAGCTATTATTTTTTCAGACAATTGAAATGCTTTAATATTTTCACTAGTTGGAAAATATTCATGAGCATCCTTAATATCATTTACTAAATCCAATTTTGTATTGTTTTTTATTGCTTTTAATGCAGGTATTGTATCTGCATCTTCAGGATTTAAATATCTTGCATTATTAAGAAAGACAATTTTATCGTCTGAAAAATCTAATTGACTTGTGTGATTTATGAATACTGACTCATTATTCTTTAGTGTTTGAATTAACGATTGATGAGACGCATGAGCATCTTTAAAAACAATAGCAAGATGATAACTATATTTTTGTAGCCATTTTAGGGGTATCGTAGTCTTTTGTTTCATATTTATTGCAGAAGAAAGTTGATACAGAGCATGGAGACCTTCATTATTCTTTGCGAATAATACTGTTTCAATTGTGCTAATTTCATCAGAAACCATTACAGTCATTCCAAATATTGGCTTAATTCCCTCTTTAACACATGCGTCATAAAACTTAGGGAAGCCATATAATACGTTCGTATCAGTAATTGCAAGTGCTTGATATCTATTTTCTTTTGCCTTTGATACAACATCGTTAATTTTTAAACTTGAATATAATAAATCATATGTTGAATGAATATTCAAATGTACAAACATATATGACTTCCTTTCGTAATTTATAGTTTTTGGCGTAAGGCTTCACCTAAAGTCTCAAATTGTTCCCAATTTTCAACAGAGACTCCAGATGCATTTGGATGTCCTCCACCGCCAAATTGATTAGCTATATCATTAATAGTAATTCCTTTAGAACGTAATCGACATCTAATTTGATCACCTTCATCAACACCAAACATCCATATTTTTAGACCTTTGATATCCGCTACGGTATTAACAAACTGAGATGCTTCGTTAGGTGCAATTTGAAATTGGTTTAGGACGTCTTTAGTAATCTTTATTTGGCAATATTGATGATCTTCACTTAATTGGAAATTTTGTAAAATATATCCTTGGAATGGCATAAGTTTTGGATCTTTCTCACCCAATTGATTTAATATCTCATTATGATTAAATGGAAATTCTAGCAAACGACTAGCAACCTTCATAGTATGTGGTGTGGTATTACTAAATAAAAAACGACCTGTGTCTCCGACAATTCCTAAATATAGAACACGTGCGACAGATTCATCGATAATATTAATATCATTAAAATGTGTAATAAAATCAAAAATGATTTCGCTTGTTGAACTTGCATTAGTATCTACATAATTTATTCTGCCATATTGATCAGTAGCAGGATGGTGATCAATTTTAATTAAATCTTTGCCTTGATTAAATCTTTGATCATCGATACGAGGTGCATTTGCTGTGTCACAAACAATCACTAGAGCGTTTTGATACATATCATCTCTAACTCTGTCTAAATCCCCTATAAATGCTAAAGAAGATTCTGGTTGCCCAACTGCATAAATAGACTTTTCTGGAAATTTACGTTGCAAATAATATTTTAAGCCTAACTGCGAACCATATGCATCTGGATCAGGACGAACGTGTCTATGAATAATAACAGTTTCATATTTATCAATTTCATTCATTATTTTATTAAAAATTTCTACCATTTCTTTTCTCCTTTAATTTCAAAAACTATTTTAAACACCTTCAAACATTTGACATATAACCATTGCATTTGCAACTTTCTCATTTTTACAAGTCATAGTGACCTCTAATTTAGCAAAATTTCTTCCTACATCTAACATGTTATACTTTACATCAAGCGTACTTTCAATTGCGACATTTTTAATATAAATGATATTCAAGCTTTCAATCATAACATCTACTTTTTTATACTTACGCAATTCATGTTTAATTGTTTCTTCAATAATTGCGACACATATTGCTTTACTCAACGTACCATATTGGTTGGTTAAAACTGGTGAAATTTTAACTGAAGTCTCATTATGATTTATTGAGATATGTTTGGCAATTTGATCGATAATGGTTTCTCCAATTTGAGGTTGTCTTCCAATTAATTGCATTGCTTTTAACACATCATTTCGTGTAATAACACCTATTGCTTTTTTATTTCTTGTTGTGACAGGTAAAATTTCAATTCCATCCCAAATCATTATATGAGCACAACTCGCTACTGTAGTTGTTAATTCAACATTGATAGGTCGTCTTGTCATGACTTTATTAATCTTATCATCTTCGTTCATATGAATAATTTCTTTACTCGTTACAATTCCCACAAGTTTCCAATCTTTATTTACTACTGGAAAACGAGAATGTCCTGTGACTTTTGCACGAGAAATATAGTCTTCTAAACCCATTTCATCAAACACTACCGTCATATCATTGATAGGTTTTACGATATCTTCAACAATAAGTATCTCTTTTCTTATCATTTGATTATACATGGCTCTATTAATGATATTAGCTACTAAAAATGTATCATAATTTGAAGAAATAATAGGTAACTCTTGTTTATTTGCATAATCAATAATATTTTGAGCTGTACTAAATCCACCGGTAATAAGTATACCGCTTCCTCTTTTTAATGCTTCCATCTGAACTTCAGGACGGTTACCTACAATCAATAACGTTTGATTTCCAATATACTTTACTACATCTTTTAGTTCCATAGCTCCAATTGCAAATTTACTAACAGTTTTATTTAAACCATTTTTCCCACTTATGATGTCACCTTCAATAATATTCACAATTTCTTGAAAAGTAAGATGTTCAATTTGTTCGCGACTCTTTTTATCTATCCGAACTGTACCCACTCTATCGATGGTGGTTACAAAGCCAAGTTGACTAGCATCTTTAATTGCTCTATAAGCAGTCCCTTCAGAAACATTCATTACTTTGGCTATTTTTCTAACTGAAATTTTTTGTCCTATATTTAATGATTCTATATAAGATACAATTTGTTCATGTTTAGTCATTTTCAACCCTCTTCATTTTTAGACAATGTCTAATATATTATAACTTTTTTATTTATAAAAATCGATTTGAATGTGACAAAAGTATCAAAAACTAACATATCGGTATCATTTTGTTTTTAATGTATAAAAATGAAGTTAATTTAAATAATAAAAATATAAATTTGATGGAAATATTAAATCACTAATTATATAATTAAATATAAGGAGGGATGACCTATGTATAAAAACATATTACTAGGTGTAGATACTCAATTAAAAAATGACAAAGCATTGAAAGAAATTTCAAAATTAGCTGGCCCAGGTACCGTTGTTACAATCATGAATGCGATTGGTGAACAAGACATCCAAGCCTCTATTAAAGGAGGGACTCACATCGAAAAATTGACACATCGTCGTGATCAAGGACTTGAACACACACGTCATACTTTAGATGATTATGGTATTAATTATGATCAAATTATCGTTCGTGGAAATCCAAAAGATGAATTGGTGAAACATGCAAATAGTGGTAAATATGACATTGTCGTATTAAGTAACCGTAAAGCTGAACAACAAAAGAAATTTGTTTTAGGTAGTGTTAGTCATAAAGTTGCTAAACGTGCTACTATCCCTGTTTTAATAGTTAAATAATTTTAATCTTATAAAAAAAGACGGTAAATGCTATATTTACCGTCTTTTCTATATATCATTAAAATGTCACTTCATCACCAGGTTGTAAAATTTGTACTTCTCCTTGAGATACTGCTTCTTTAAATTTCTGTGGATCTTGTTCAATTAATGGGAATGTATTGTAATGAATAGGCACTGAAATTTTAGGTTTAATGAATTCATTTATTGCATAACTTGCATCTTCAATACCCATAGTAAAATTATCACCAATAGGAATAAAACATACATCTACTGGATGACGTTCAGCAATTAATTTCATATCGCTAAATAAACCAGTATCTCCTGCATGGTAAATTGTTTTACCTTCTGCTTCAATGATAACGCCCATTGGCATACCCAAATAAACAGGTATTCCATCTTCATTAGTATAACTTGAACTGTGGAAGGATTGAACAAATTTTACTGTACCGAAATCAAATTGATATTTACCGCCAATATTCATACCATGTGCGTGTTCAATTCCATGATACGTTGTTAAATAGCCTTGTACTTCTGCAGAACCAATCACTGTAGCATGATTGCGATTAGCTAATTCAACTACATCACCAAAATGATCACCATGTCCATGCGTTAAAATAATATAATCCACATCTAATGTCTGCTCATCTAAATCACTTTTATCATTACCAGAAATAAATGGATCAACAATTACTTTTTTGTCATTACTTTCAAAATAAATCGTTGACTGTCCATGAAATGAAAGTTTCATATATAGAACCTCCTATATTTTAATATTATTATTATACCCTGATAATTATATTTATAACTTGAAACACTTTGAATTCATTTCTATTTAGACGTAAAATTAAATTGATTAAACTATAGGAGGATACGTATTATGATTAAAACAGACGAAATTATTGCAACATTAAAAGATAAAAATGCTGATGCAGCATGGATTACTACTCCACTTAATATATTCTACTTCACAGGTTATAGAAGTGAACCTCATGAAAGATTGTTTGCGTTACTTATAACTTCAAATGGTGAATGCACATTATATTGTCCTAAAATGGAAGTTGAAGAAGTTAAGCATTCACCTTTTAATGGAAATATTGTTGGCTATTTAGATACTGAGAGTCCTTTCGATTTAGCACCCCATACATTTGATAAATTATTAATTGAAAGTGAGCATCTCACTGTTAAACGTCAACGAGAACTTACGAATAACTTTAACGTTAAAGCGTATGAAGATATCGATTTAACTATTAAAAAGCTAAGAAATATTAAAGATGAAAATGAAGTTGAAAATATAAAAAAAGCTGCTGAACTTGCAGATAAATGTATAGATATTGGTGTTTCATTTTTATCTGAAGGCGTAACTGAAAGAGAAGTTGTAAATCATATTGAAAATGAAATTAAAAAATATGGCGTTAGTGAAATGAGTTTCGATACAATGGTACTATTTGGTGATCATGCTGCATCTCCACATGGTGTACCTGGAGATCGAACATTAGTTAAGAATGAATATGTATTATTTGATTTAGGTGTAGTCTATAATCAATATTGTAGTGATATGACAAGAACTGTAAAATTTGGTGAACCAAGTAAAGAAGCAAGAACGATTTATGATATTGTCTTAAAAGCTGAACAAAGTGCTATTGAAGCAATTAAACCAGGTGTCCCTTTACAAAATATTGATAAAATTGCTAGAGACATTATTTCAGAAGCGGGTTACGGTGATTTCTTCCCTCATCGATTAGGACATGGACTCGGTTTAGAAGAACATGAATATCAAGATGTATCAAGTACAAATACAAATTTACTTGAAGCAGGTATGGTGATTACAATTGAACCTGGCATTTATGTACCTGATGTCGCTGGCGTCAGAATTGAAGATGATATTTTAGTCACTGATACTGGATTTGAAATACTTACACATTATAATAAGTAATTTAAAATTAAATCTCTCTTTTATATCAAAAAAGCGGAATAGGCACTCATAAAGAATGCTATTCCGCTTTTTATTGAATTAATTTAGATTATTCTTTTAATGCATCTTCAATAGATGTATAAGTTAAATCAAAAGCTTCTGCAACACCTTTATTAGTTACATAACCTTTATACGTATTTAAACCTAATGACAGAGGTTGATTTGCTTTAAATGCCTCTTTATAACCTTTATTAGCAAGTAACTGTGCATAAGGTAAAGTAGCATTATTAAGAGCAATAGTAGACGTACGTGGAACTGCACCAGGCATATTCGCTACTGCATAATGTACAACACCATGTTTAACATAAGTTGGATCATCATGTGTCGTGATTTTATCAGTAGTTTCAAAGATCCCACCTTGGTCAATAGCAATGTCGACTACTACTGAACCGTCTTTCATTTGTTTAATCATATCTTCAGTAACTAAACTTGGTGCTTTCGCTCCAGGAATTAATACTGCACCAATAACTAAGTCACTTTCTTTAACTGCATTTTCAATATTAAGTGGATTAGACATTATTGTATTAACACGACCGTCAAACAAATCTTCTAATTCCGCTAAACGTTTAGGATTTACATCTAAAATAGTTACATCTGCACCTAATCCTAAAGCAATTTTAGCAGCATTTGTACCTGCTTGACCGCCACCAATAATAGTAACTTTGCCTTTTGGTACACCTGGCACGCCACCAAGTAAAATACCCATTCCACCGTTAATTTTTTGTAAGAATTCTGCACCAATTTGAGCTGACATACGTCCTGCAACTTCACTCATTGGTGTTAATAAAGGTAAAGAACGATCTGGTAATTGAACTGTTTCGTAGGCAATACTTACTACTTTATTATCAACTAATGCTTGAGTAAGTTTTTCTTCATTAGCAAGATGTAAGTATGTGAATAAGATAAGACCTTCTCTGAAATATTTATATTCTTCTTCTAATGGTTCTTTTACTTTAATCACCATGTCTACATCCCAAGTTGTTTTTGCATCATTAACTATTTCTGCACCAGCCTGTTTATAATCTTCGTCTTCAAAATATGAACCAGAACCTGCGTTTGTTTCAACAAGTACTGTATGTCCTTGTTCAACTAATGCATGTATACCACTTGGTGATAAACCTACTCTATTCTCATTATTTTTTATTTCTTTTGGAATACCGATTTTCATTCCATCCACCTCCACTTCTTATGGTAACGCTAAAGTAATGAAAGCGCAATCACCAAAGATACACAATGTCCACATAATTGTTGAATTATAAATATTAAATATTCAGAAATTTATGTTAAAATTGAATTAAGAAAAGTTAAGGGGGACTTAAGATGTTAACTTATAAAAACATTTTAATCGCAGTTGATGGTTCACATGAAGCAGAATGGGCTTTCAACAAAGCTGTAGACGTTGCTAAACGTAATGATGCTCAATTAACTATTGTTAATATTATCGATTCAAGAACTTACTCTTCTTATGAAGTGTACGATGCTCAATTCACGGAAAAATCTAAAGGTTTTTCTGATGAACTTTTAAAAGGCTATAAGGAAGTTGCTTCACGTGCAGGTGTTACAAATGTAGAAACTCGTTTAGAATTTGGATCACCTAAAGCGATTATACCTAAAAAGTTAGCAAATGAATTAGGTGTCGATTTAATAATGTGTGGTACTTCAGGATTAAATGCAGTAGAACGATTTATCGTTGGTTCTGTTTCAGAAGCAATCGTTCGTCATGCACCATGTGATGTACTTGTCGTGCGTACTGAAGAAATTCCAGAAGATTTCCAACCTGAAGTTGCAACTCCTGAATTTAGAAAACAATTTTCTTAATAAAGTAATGTATGTAAATAAAGAGGTCTGAGACAATTCCTTATGTCTCAGACCTCTTTAATATGTTAGAGATACAACATTAGAGTGGGACAACAAATTCAACATGACTTTTGTTCTATTCCCCTGTTATATTCTAAAAAACGATGAGATAAGTTTAATCTCATCGTTTTTTTAATATATCTTATAATTCACCGAATTTTACTGTGTCTCTTGCAATCATGACTTCTTCATTAGTTGGAACAACAATTACTTTAACTGGAGAGTGTGGGTAATTTATGAAAGCTTCTTCACCGTGAGTAGATTCATTTTTCTTAGGATCCCAATAAACACCCATAAACTCTAAGCCTTCTAAAATTTTAGCACGTATTGGTGATGAATTTTCACCGACACCTGCTGTGAAGACAATAACATCAACGCCATGCATTCTAGCAGCATAAGAACCAATGTATTTGTGAATTCTAGAAGCAAAAATATCTAAAGCAAGTTCAGCTCGTTCATCGCCATTGGCAGCTTCACCTAATAAATCACGTAAATCACTTGAAGTACCAGAGATACCTAATAATCCAGATTCTTTGTTTAAAACTGTTAAAACTTCATCAGCAGTTTTACCTGTTTTTTCCATAATAAATGGAATTAAAGCTGGATCAATATCTCCTGAACGTGTACCCATTGTTACACCTGCTAATGGAGTGAAGCCCATTGATGTATCGATAGATTTCCCACCATCAATTGCAGCAATTGACGCACCATTACCAATATGACAAGAAATAATACGTAATTCTTCAATAGGTTTTTCTAAAATATCAGCCGCACGACGTGATACATATTTATGGCTTGTACCATGGAAACCGTATTTACGAATACCAAAATCTTCGTAATAGTTATATGGTAAACTATACAAATAAGAACTTTCTGGCATAGTTTGATGGAATGAAGTATCAAAAACTACAACATGTGGAATATTAGGTAATAACTTTCTAAAGGCACGAACTCCCATTAAGTTTGCAGGATTATGTAATGGCGCTAATTCACTTAATGACTCAATTTTTTCTTCTACTTCATCAGTGACTAAAGCAGATTTAGGGAATAATTCTCCACCATGAACAACACGATGCCCTGTACCAGCAATATCATTAATATCATTAATAATACCATGTTTTTTGAAGCTATCTAACATGATATTAATTGCCTCTTCATGATCTTTAATATCTTTAACTCTTTTTACTTTTTCACCATTTACTTCAATAGTAAATATTGAATCTTTAATACCAATACGCTCAATTAAGCCCTTTGTAACTAATTCTTCTTCAGGCATTCTGATAAGTTGGAACTTTAAAGAAGAACTTCCCGCATTAATCGCTAAAACTAATTTAGACATGATTCATTGTCCTCCAATTTATATATTAAATATCCATATCTATTTAACCACTAATACAGAAGTAATTCAAGAATATCACAGTTTATTTTTGTGAATGATTTGCGTCCATCCACTCATTTAATTCGTTAATAAAACCATGGAATTGATTAGGATTTTTAAAATCCGGAATATTAGCTAATAACACTTCTACAGGCTTAGTTTCATTTGCTTTTTTCTTTTGTAGTATTAAAATTGATTTACGTGCATTTTCATTTTTAAACAATGTTTTAGGAAGGTTTAAAAATGCTTGCATTTCAGTTTCTGTAGTAATAAAATTTTGTAACTGTTTCACATGTTCATCTTCAAAAATATTACTAGGTACTACTAAAAAAGCATAGCCACTTTGTTTTAAAGCATAGACGGCTTGTTCGATGAGTAAAAAGTGTGAATAACTATGGCCTTCTTCAAATCCAAGTTTCATTTCTTTACTACGTTCATCTAAAGGATAATATCCAATAGGAAAATCTCCAACAACCACATCAGCTTCCTCCAATGGTAATGGCATAATCGCATCTTGAGGATACACATCAAACGGTATTTCTAAAAAATTCGCTAGATGCACACTAACTCTCGATAAAACAGGATCTACTTCAATTAAGTGATGCATAACTTCGCTATCTTTTAATACTTCATTCACTGTAGCGCTTAAATGACCAGCTCCACTTGCAATATCAACAATCTGTAATTCTTTATTATTTTCTATAAATTTTTGTACTAAAAAACCTAAAATTAAGCCAATAGAATCTGGTGTAATTTGATGATTTGCCTGAATATTTTCTTCTTGTAATAAGCTTAAGTAAGCAAATTGAAATGCTTTTCGACGATCTTGAAGCGTTGCTTGTTCTAATAGAGTACGTTGATTACGATATACATCTTCCATTGCTAAACCTAAATTTTCTATAAAGCTTTGACCATTTTCTTCATTTAACGACTTAGCTTTATCATCTAAAGTTCGGAATAATCTTTCCATAATAGTTTGTTCTTCTGCCATATTCAATTCCTTTCCAATAAAAAAATGTCCATAATGCAAATGTCTTAAAACGAAATCATTCATTTTAAAATACATATGGACAATATTAGTATTATATCTTTAATTTAATCATTTAATAGTGACTTAAATATTACGATAAGCTTCTAAAGCAGCCTCGAAATTTGGAAAATCAGTACCTTCTTGAACTAACTCTTTATAAACTACATGATTGTTTTCATCTAATACGAAAACAGAACGCGCTAATAATCTCATTTCTTTCATAACAACACCATAATGCTCACCAAATGATAAATCTTTATGGTCACTTAACGTAATTACATTTTCTAGACCATTTGATGCACACCATCTTTTTTGAGCGAAAGGTAAATCCGCTGAAATTGTAAGTACTACACCATTTTCTTGAGAAGCTTCTTCATTAAATTTGCGAGTTTGTTGATCACATACGCCAGTATCAATAGAAGGAACAACACTAATCAATTTCTTTTGCCCTTTAAAATTATCTAAAGTAACTTCATTTAAACTATTATCCAAAACTTTAAAATTAGGAGCCACATCTCCTTTTGAAACCTCAGTTCCTTCTAAATGTATAGGGTTATTTTTAAAAGTAATTTCTGTCATATTATATGACCTCCCATTAGTTATTTAAATTATAGTTTAATGATACGATAGTATTTAAACTTATTTCAATCATTTAAAACACTAACTACTATTTTAATTTGAAATGATTTGCATGATATAATCAAAGGTATTTTTTAAAATGAGTAAAATGGTAACTATTATAAATAAAATTTTGACATATCCTACACCTTTTTTGATTGCAAAATGTGCACCAGTATACGACCCAATCACCATACTGACTGCCATAATTAATCCATATGCTATATTTACTTGACCAAGAATAATAAATAATGTTAATGCACCAACGTTTGAAGCAAAGTTTAATACTTTTGCATTACCAGCTGCACTTAAAAAATCAAATCCAAACATTAATAATACAAATAACATAAATGATCCAGTACCTCCGCCTAAGAATCCGTCATAAAATCCAATTAAAAGCAGAAGTGATATAAAGGCAATCGCTTTACTAATAGTAAATTTAGAGAACGTTCTGACATTACCCCATTCTTTCTTAAAAATGGTGTAAATTAAAACAAGTGTCAATATGACTATAACGAGTGGTTTCAAAACATCTGATGGCAAGAAAGTAGCTAAACTTGCTCCACCAACTGCAAATATAAATACAAACGGAAATAGTCTAAATACTATTTTTTTATCAACATTTCCAGATTTTAAAAATTTGATTGCACTCGTTAATGAGCCAAACGCACTTGCTAATTTGTTTGTACCTAATGCTAATGATGGCGGCATTCCTATAGCTAAGAGTGCAGGAATTGATATTAAGCCACCGCCACCTACAACAGCATCTATAAATGCTGCCAAGAAACCAAAACTAATAATAATGAAAATAATATGAAAACTTAGTTCTATAACGCCCACCCCTTATTAAATTACTTTAATACTTTCATATTAAAATAATTCATCAATGAGTGCATCAGTACTTTTATCTTTTTCAGTTTTATAATCTTTATTAATCTCTATTGTTTCTACATTGTCTGCTGCTTCTTGAACAAGATTATCAAAGTTAAACACACTTTCATATTTAACAACTTTATCAAAATCTGGTTCAGTTACAGGGTTTTTAGGCGTAAAAATCGTACAGCAATCCTCATAAGGCTGTATTGAAACTTCAAATGTTCCTATTTCTTTTGCTTTTTTTATAATGTCTTCTTTATCTAAAGAAATAAGTGGTCTTAAAATAGGAGTAGATGTAACATCATTGATTGCGTACATGCTCTTTAATGTTTGACTAGCTACTTGACCTAAATTTTCACCATTTACGATAGCGTTCGCTCCAATACGTTCTAAAATAATATCTGTCACTCGTAACATCATGCGTCTAGTAGAAGTCATGGTATATCGTGGATGCACAGACTTATTGATTTGTTTTTGAAGTGCTGTGAAAGGAACAATATGTAATTTAATGGGTCCTACACGTTCAGATAGTATGCGTGTCAATTCAATCACTTTGTCTTTCGCTTTTTCACTTGTAAATGGTGGACTGTGAAAATGAATAGCTTCTATTTTTACGCCACGTTTCATCATTTCCATACCAGCTACTGGTGAATCAATCCCACCTGATAACTGAAGAAGTGTTTTACCACCTGTACCTGTAGGTAATCCGCCAGCACCATCGATAACTTTAGTATAGATATATACGCCTTCTTTACGTACTTCCACTTTAATATTATGTGTCGGACGTTTAACATCTACTTTTAAATGATCAACTGATTTTAAAATGACACCACCTAGTTCTCTTTGTAGTTGATACGTATCTAATGAAAATGATTTATCTACACGTTTTACATCAATTTTAAAAGTATCTCCATTTGCAAAGTCTTTAGCTAACGAAACACAAAGTTGTTTTATATCTTCAAGATTTTGTGTTGTTTTAAATACTGGACTAATAGATTTTATGCCAAATATCTTTGTTAAACGATTCATGACTTCATTTACATTTGCTTCCTCAAAAAGCGAGATAAACATGCGATCTCTCTCACATTTAACTCGTGTACCTTCTAATGAACGTAATGACTGAATCACATTTTCTTTTAATACATTTGTGAATCTTTTTCTATTTGTTCCTTTTAACGTAAGTTCTCCATATCTTACCAAAATATGATCATATTTCATTTATTTCAACAACTCCTTTATTTGAGCATAGATTAATTTAAATTTATCTTTAAATTGTTCGATATCTTTTTCTGTTGTAGTTTCACCCATGGATAAGCGAACGCTTCCCTCTATTCTGTTGTCCTCGATGTCCATTGCTAACAAAACTTCATTTAATTTTTCTCTTTTAGACGAACATGCACTTGTAGTCGACACCATAATATCCAATTTTGAGAACGCATTAACAAGTACTTCTCCTTTTACTCCTGGAAAAGCAATATTTAAAATATGCGGAGCACTATTTTCTGGAGAATTAATATACACTCCTTTATATTGACTTAAACTTTCTCTAATTACTTTATTATAACGTGATAGACGATGATTAAGCTCATTTAAATTTTGAATTGCAATTTCCATTGCTTTCACAAGTGAAACATTCATTGCTAAATTTACAGTGCCACTTCTAATTCCATATTCCTGGCCACCGCCAAATACTGTCGGTTCAATTTTTTCCTTATTATCGATAACTAATATGCCTTGACCTTTTAAACCATTAAATTTATGACCACTAAAACTTACACTATTTACATTCTCTAATTGCATTGGAATTTTCCCTAAAGCCTGTACGCCATCTACGTGAAAATGTGCCTTAGGATATTGTTTTAATAATGATCCAATTTCTTTTATCGGTTGTATTTGTCCCATAACATTATTGACATACATACATGTAACTAAGCCCACATTATCCGTCATTAATTGTTCTAAATGATTAATATCTATTTGACCATTTGGAGTCACATTCACATATTTCAATATAAATCCTTGTGTTTCTAAATAACGCATCACTTCTAATACTGATGGATGTTCTAATACTGAGGTAATGATTACATTCGCAAACTGTTTTTTTCTTAATGCAATACCTTTGAGTGCAATATTATTAGACTCAGTGGCACCACTTGTGAAAATGACATCAGTATTATTATTGAGGTTTAACATCTCTTTTACACGCGACTTAGCCTGTAATAATATTTTTTCTGATTGTAAGCCCATTTGATGAGGACTATTAGCATTATAATAAGCTTTCTCACTTACTTTTAGAAATGAAGCTAAAACCGCTGGGTTTGGTTTTGTTGTGGCAGCATTATCTAAATAAATCATATATATAGAACACTCACTTTCATCAATAACATATCTAAAACATATTTTAGATTTCTCGACTTAAAAATAGACACTCAAGCATTATACTATTTTTTAAAAAAAATAAAAGAGAATAACCTAGAAATATGTGGATGTCTAGGTCATTCTCTAATTATAAAAATGTATTATCCTTTAATTACTTCATTTTCAATATGTTTTTTTATACCAGGTTCTACGCTTTCAAGTGCTTGCTCTGATACTTCAATTGAGCGCTTATAACGGTTATTTTTAAATAAACGTTCTGCTTCGTTTAAACTTTTATCTACACTATGATGATCTTTACGATATCTGTTTCCATATTGAATTAATCGTTCTGCATAGACTGCATTGACTAATATATCATTCGCTTCATCTTCAAAAGTATTCATTTGAATTACAATTTTTGAAACTTTATCTTTAAGTTGTTTAACATGAAGCGGACGTTCGTTAAATTGTTCGCTGACCGCTCTTACTTCATGGTCGATTTCATTTTTCATAATAACAAATCGCTCTGGAACACTTGTTAGGTTTGAAGCAAGAAGTCGACGATAAATCTCTTCTTTTTTCGATTGAATTTTTAATAGATTATCTTCAGCCTCAGCTTCATCTTCTCTAAGTTGAATCAGATGATTTTGTAATTTTTCTTGTTCTTCATTAATCACTTTTACATGTTCATCTAAGTATTCTAAATTATCTTTTACTTCACTGTATCTCACAGCAGATTTAGACATTTCTTTTAGAATATCATCATATACTACAACTAGATTTTGAATTTCATTTTCATGTTGTCTAATACTATGAACATCACTTTCATTAATGAAATAGTTTTCTCGTATATAGTCGATTTCTGTTCTAAGCGTATAGTTCATTTCTCTCGCTTTGAATAATTCATTTGTAATATCTTCTTTTGTTTCTTCAACTTCATTTTTAGCTTTTACTTCATGCTCAATTAAATCATACATTTCATCAAGCTTATCATTAATTTGTTGCAATTTATCATTAGCTTCCTGTAATTCAAGACGACTAATCATAGGTTCTACAAAATTTAATTCAGTTTTTAAGCTTTGTAATGTACCATCAATTTTTACATGATCCAAGTCATAACCATTTACTTTTAAATCTCTACAACCATATTTTAAATCTTGGAATTGTCCTGGTAACTCTTTTTGAGTTTCTCTAATTAAATCAGGAATTTCATCCATGTATCTTTTTGTTTCATTAATAGATTCATTTAATCCATTAATATGATTATGAGCTTGTACATAGTTACCTTCTTCTTTCAGCATGTCATACTGATCAAGTTCTGGTTCAAAAGCCTCAATACGTTTTTCAAGAGGAGCTGCCGCTTCTCCAAATTGATGTCTATTTGCTAAAACATCTCTTTTCATTTCACGATAATCTATTTTACATTTTTCATAGATTGCTTCGTTATCTTTATGTAGAGAAAGAATTTCATTTACTTCATCTACTTGTGACTGATAACCAGCTTCATATCTATCCATTAATTCATGAGCGTCATCAATTTCAGTTTGAGCTCCTGCAAATTGGAATTTATCAAGTTGAAGCTCAGCGTCATGAATTTTTTCTTCTACTGGTGCTAAATAGTTATTAGTGTGATCTAATGTATCTTGTTTTAACGCGTCGTATTTTGTTCTCGTTTCACCTTTAAGGTTTAAAGCTGATAACTTTTCTAAATTATCTTCAAAAGGTAACTGTTGAACTTTTAATTTACGTTCTTCTGCTTGCTCAACCATTTTACGTTTGTTAGAACGTAAATAAAACATAATACCGACAGCAATCAATATAATAATAATAATTGCTAATATAATGTATAAAACCATCTCATTCTCCTCCTATATTATCATTATTATAACGTATCTTATCCCGTCATTAAAATAAAATTCAAAGAATTGATTGAAAAAATTTTTACATTTATACTAATAATCAAAATATTACATAGAGAGGTTTTTATATGACGACAACTAAAGAAACAAATTACAACTTATTAGGTAAACAACTTGCAAGTCTTATTGAAGATGAAACAAATCTAATTGCAATTTTAAGTAATACTTCAGCTTTACTCAATGACAACTTAGATCAAATCAATTGGGTAGGATTTTATTTAATTGAAAATAATGAACTTATTTTAGGTCCTTTCCAAGGGCATCCTGCTTGCGTGCATATCTCTATAGGAAAAGGTGTATGTGGAACTGCTGTTGCAAATAACCAAACACAACTTGTCGATGATGTAAATACATTTCCTGGTCACATCGCTTGCGATGCTAATAGTAAATCTGAAATTGTCGTTCCAATTCATGTTGATAATGAAATAATCGGCGTGTTAGATATAGATGCGCCTATTACACAACGATTTAGTAAAGGCGATCAACAAGGACTTGAAGAGATAGTTTCTATCTTAGAACACCAATTATCAAAATAATAAATTTAAATGATTCCTTGACACTTTAAAAAATAATGGTACAATGAATTTTGTGTGAATTAACGAAAATAGCAGTTGTATATTATTAAGCTCTATGTTGTTCCCGATGTGGACGTGTCATGTAACTGTAGCTATAAGGTGAAGACACATAAAACAATATATCTTAATGAGCATACAACACTCTTTTTTGTTTATTCATTCCAACAAAAAAGAAAAAGGAGGAGTCTTATTATGGCTCGTTTCAGAGGTTCTAACTGGAAAAAATCTCGTCGTTTAGGTATCTCATTAAGTGGTACTGGTAAAGAATTAGAAAAACGTCCTTACGCACCAGGACAACATGGTCCAAACCAACGTAAAAAATTATCAGAATATGGTTTACAATTACGTGAAAAACAAAAATTACGTTATTTATATGGAATGACTGAAAGACAATTCCGTAACACATTTGATATTGCTGGTAAACAGCACGGTGTACACGGTGAAAACTTCATGATTTTATTAGCTAGCCGTTTAGATGCAGTAGTTTACTCATTAGGTTTAGCACGTACACGTCGTCAAGCTCGTCAATTAGTTGGCCATGGTCACATTGAAGTTGATGGTAAACGTGTTGACATCCCATCATACACTTTAAAACCTGGTCAAGTTATCTCAGTTCGTGAAAAATCACAAAACTTAGATATCATTAAAGAATCTGTTGAAATCAACAATTTCGTACCAGAATATTTAGATTTCGATGCTGACAGCTTAAAAGGTACTTTCGTTCGCTTACCAGAACGTAGTGAATTACCAGCTGAAATTAATGAACAATTAATCGTTGAGTACTACTCAAGATAAGTTGATTAATATTCTACCACCCTTTCCATTTTGGTCAGGGTGGTTTTTTATTTATAATTTAAATATATCATCTGGTATATCTGAGATAATTCCATCTACTCCTAAATGAATCAATTTTTTCACATCTTTCATGTTATTTACTGTATAAGGTATTACTTTAAGATGATGTTCATGAGCACGCTTGATAAATTTTTTATTTATTAATTTATAGTTAGGATTTATAAATTGTGCAAAAGAAGCTATATTTTCAAAATCAGGTTGTTTGTACCAGTATTGCTTTTTACTTATTAAAACACCTAGTGCATATTTCTTTGTGTATTCAGACATTCTTTTAACACTTTCCACATCAAATGACTGAATAATGACTCTATGAGAGGGAATTTGAAATTTATCGAGTTCCTCAAGTAACGCTTTTTCAATGCCAGGATACTGTTCTGGTTTTTTTATTTCAATAAGTAATGTTTTAGAGTAATTTTTAAATAATGAAAGTACTTCGCTAAAAGTAGAAATACGAGTATTTTTAAAAGTTTCACCATGTCTGATTCCAAAATCAAATTGTTTTAATTCTTCTAAAGTAAAATCTTTTACTTTACCCTTTTGATTCGATGTGCGGTCAATGGAATCGTCATGAATGACTACTAATTGTTTATCTTTTGTAAAATGTACATCAATTTCTAACATATCAATATGTTGCATAAGGGCTGCTTTAAAACCTTCTACCGTATTTTCAGGATATTTCTGCGATAATCCACGGTGTGCAACGATTTGAAATGATGTATTAGGCTTTTGTATTTTCATTTTTAAATACCATCCTTTAAATTAATTATATGTTCAACTACACTTAAATTACCATAATGATATAGGAGGTCAATAATAATGGTTAAACACGATTTTGTAGTTCATACGTCATGGCGTGGAGGTCGTGAAGAAATCGGTAAAGTTAATGGCGATGTAATTTCTGAGCAAATTTCTATTCCCTCTTCACTTGGTGGTAATGGAACTGGGACAAATCCCGATGAAATGTTAGTTGCAGCAGCCTCATCATGTTATATTATCTCTTTAGCTGCTACACTTGAAAGAGCTAAATTTACTAATATTCATTTAGAAATTAAGTCAATTGGAAGCGCAGTGTTTGAAAATGGAAAATTTAAAATGGAAAAAATCACTCATTATCCAACAATATCTCTTACAGAAGAAGAAAAAACGCATCTTAATAAACGACTTCCTAAACTATTAGATATTGCTGATCATCATTGTATGATATCTAACTCAATTCGAAACAACGTTAAAATAGAAATTCAAGCAACCATTCAAGATTAGAACTAAAAGCGGTCGATTTAACTGCCGCTTTTTATTTTAGACTTTTAAATTTTCAGAATATTTGGTAAAATTAAAAAATCTTATATCAGGAGGAAGATTTACGATGTATTATTATGAACCCTTATTATTAACACCTGGACCAACCCCTGTACCTGATGAAATCACACATGCACTTAATTTATCAATGGTAGGCCATCGTTCTTCAGATTTTGAAGCTATCGCAGAAGAAGCATTTAATCATTTAAAACCTATTTTTGGAACTAAAAATAAAGTAATGATTCTTACTTCAAGTGGTACTAGCGTCTTAGAAGCTAGTATGTTAAATATAGTCAATCCCGAGGATCATTTTGTAGTCATTGTATCAGGTGCATTTGGCAATCGTTTTAAACAAATTGCTGAAACATATTATAAGAATGTACATGTTTATGATGTTGAATGGGGAAAAGCGGTCGACATTGAAGCATTTGAAACATATTTACATTCACTTAAACATGATATTACTGCTGTATTCACCCAATTTTGCGAGACTTCTACTGCTGTACTTCACCCTATACACAAATTAGGAAAAGTGATTAAAGCATTCAATCAAGACATTTACTTCGTTGTCGATGGCGTAAGTTGTATTGGTGCCATTGATGTCGATTTAGAAAGAGACAATATTGATGTACTCGTGTCAGGTAGCCAGAAAGCTTTAATGTTACCGCCTGGCCTATCTTTTGTTGCTTATAATCATCGTGCACAAGAGCGATTTAAAGCAGTTAAAACACCACGTTTTTATTTAAATTTAAATAAGTACTTTGATTCTATTGAACAAAATTCTACTCCATTCACACCAAATGTTGGATTATTTAGAGCGGTTAACGCTTATGCTGCACTTATTAAAAAAGAAGGATTTAACAATACCATTCACAGACATTACTTGATTAGAGATGGTTTAAGAGAAAGTTTAAAAGCATTAGATTTAAATTTATTAGTTACTAAAGACTCATATGCCTCTCCTACTGTTACTTCTTTTATCCCTCACGATAAAGACGAATTAACATATATTAAATCAACACTAAAATCAAGATTTAATATTACTATTGCTGGTGGTCAAGGCAAACTAAAAGGAACCATTTTGAGAATTGGTCACATGGGAAAAGTGTCACCTTTTGATATTTTATCTGTTGTTTCAGCTTTAGAAATCATTCTTACAGATTATCGTAAAGTCAATTATATTGGCAAAGCTACGCTAAAATTTACGGAGGTAATTCAACATGACGCATAATATTTTAGTTTCAGATCCAATTTCAGAAAAAGGTTTACAAAGTTTAATCCATCATCCTGATTTTAATATTGATTTTAAGTCTGGTTTAACTGAAAAAGAACTTGTCGATATTATTCCTAACTATCAAGGGTTAATCGTACGTAGTCAAACTCAAGTCACAGAATCTATTATTAACCATGCTTCAAACTTAAAAGTTATTGCAAGAGCCGGTGTAGGTGTGGATAATATTGATATAAAATCAGCAACTCTAAACGGTATACTCGTTGTAAATGCTCCCGATGGAAATACGATTTCTGCTACTGAGCACTCAGTTGCTATGATTCTAGCAATGGCACGAAATATACCGCAAGCTTACACATCACTAAAGAATAAAGAATGTAATCGTAAAGCATTTAAAGGAGTTGAATTATATCAAAAAGTATTAGGCGTCATTGGAGCAGGACGTATTGGTTTAGGTGTAGCAAAAAGATTAAAAAGTTTTGGTATGACTGTTTTAGCTTATGACCCTTTTTTGACTAAAGAAAAAGCAGAGCAACTTGGAATTGAACTAGCAACAATTGATGAAATTGCTCAACGTTCAGATTTTGTTACCGTTCACACACCATTAACACCTAAAACAAAAGGTATTATCGATGCTCATTTCTTTAATCAAGCTAAACCAACGTTACAAATTATTAATGTAGCTAGAGGCGGAATTATTAATGAAAACGACTTGCTTAATGCCTTAAATCAACATCAAATTGCTAGAGCAGCATTAGACGTATTTGAAAATGAACCTCCTCTAGATTCACCGCTGCTCGATCATAAAAATATTATTGTAACTCCTCATTTAGGTGCATCTACGATTGAAGCACAAGAAAAAGTAGCTGTATCAGTTGCTGAAGAAATCATTGATATTTTAGAAAATGGTAATGTTACAAACGCAGTCAATGCACCTAAGTTAAACTTAAATCATATTGATGAGAAAACACAACAATGGCTTCGTATTAGCCAGCTTTCAGGTGAATTGGCAATTCAATTATTAGATGATGCGCCTAGAGAGATTAAAGTGACTTTTAACGGAGAACATGCTAAAAAAGAAGCTGATTTAATTACTCGCTCAATCGTCACGTCAATTTTAAAACAAAATTTAGGTGAACGCGTGAACTTAATTAATGCTATTGCATTATTAAACGAACAAGGTATCACTCATCATATTGAAAATCGTGCTTCACAGGGGACATTCAGCAATTATATTCAAATTAATTTGATAAGTGAACATGAAGAGGTGAAAATTGGTGCAACTGTAATAGACGGATTTGGTGCACGTATTGTAAGAATTAATGATTATTCAGTAGATTTTAAACCTAATGCTTATCAATTTATTTCTTATCATAAAGACTTACCAGGAATGGTAGGTTTAACAGGTCAACTACTCGGTAAACATGATATCAATATTGCTTCAATGTCTTTAGGAAGAAGTTCTGAAGGTGGACAAGCAATGATGATTCTGTCAGTAGATCAACCTATTACTCAACAAGTTATTAAAGAATTATATGAGATTGGTGATTTTGATAAAATCTACGGTACAACTTTATCAATATAATAAATAAGAAAGGAACGACGATAATATTCGGCGTTCCCTTCTTTTTATTATTTATTAAGTAGAATATGTCTAATGTCACAAATATGATTAACAATATAGTCAGCACCATGTTGCTCTAGCTCTTCTTTTGCTCCTTCCCCACTTAAACCAGTTAAAGTACCTATAAATGTTGCCCCAATCTTTTTAGCACATAATAAATCCGCTAATGAATCACCAACAATAAATACATCATCCTCATTAACAATATGTGTTTGATTTTGAATATAGTGCAAATAATCTCTCTCATTGTTTCCATAAAGAGTTGCAATATAACTAAATGGATTAGGTTTACCTAGTGGCCCTTCTTTTGGAAATACTGACTCAGCTTTCAATACTTCACTCGCTGTAACAATATGCTTTTCATTAAAAAAAGTTTTAAGACCAAAGGATTCAAATGGAACAATGGTTTCTGTTCTTGGTCTACCAGTTGCAATGGCAATGTTAAAACCTGCTTGTTTTATATCATTTAATAAAGTTTTAATTTCTTCCACAGGACGTAAGATCATTTCTTCATAAATAAAACCAGATTTAGGAATAGACAAAGGAGTAAGTTTTTCTACTTTTTCATATAAAGTTGTTCCTAAATACCATTCTTGATATACTGCTCTAGCTAAATTCCAAAGTGGACTTTTTAAATTAAATAATTTAGCATTTTCAATATTTAATTGATCTTTTGCATAACCTTCTAATTCAAGATAAATATTCTCTTTACCACTTTGACTATTTTGAATAAATTTTAACGGTACTGCATAATTAACTTTAAATTGATCATTATAAGATTGTAATTCACGTAGAGTCTCAACTGAAAACGTTTCAACATGAGTCACTTGTCTAATTGTTTCTGAATCCAACTGTTTCAAGAGATGGATAAAGTGAATACTAAATACAACAAATAGCATATCCCAGTTAGAATTAAGGCCTAAAGATTTTAATTGATTTAAAATTTGATCATTTAAAAATACTCGTGTTCTTATATCTTCAATTAATTCATCATTCATATAATTAAAATTTTGAGCGCTATCTAAACCTAAAAAGTCATCACTCTTTAATAGTTCTTCTACTGTTAAGGCAGATACATCAAAGCAACGTTCTTCACTTAAAAACACACCATCTACATCAAATAAAATTGATTTCATCGACATCTCTCCATTTTTTGACTATTCTGATACTTATAATCATAACGAACATTTATATAAAGTCAATGTAATAAAAATAAGAGCCAATGCTTAAAATCTAGCATTAGCTCTTTTATATAAACAATATTTATCAATAGGACTATAGTGTAACAAATGATTTGGACATATATTGTCGCTTTTATTGTTTCTATTGAATTATTTCAACTGTTTTTCAATTTCATCTGCTACCTGTTGAACATGTGTACCAATAATTACTTGTGTTGAATGGTGGCCATTTTTCGTCACCCCAACAGCTCCAGCATTTCTAATTTTTTGTTCATCAATAATTGTATTATCTTTTAGTTCTAAGCGAAGTCGTGTAGCACAGTTTGTTAAACTATCAATATTAGATTTTCCACCTAAACCTTCTAATATTTGTGTAGCTGGTTGATGATATTTTCCACTTTTTGATTTATCTGTAGTCGTCGTTTCTTCTACTACTGGATCAGCTAGTAAGTTATCACCACGTCCTATTGTATTTAAATTCAATACTTTAATCATAATTCTAAAAATAATATAATATAAAATAAAGAATACAATACCTTGAACTAATAGCATTAAAGGGTGATTAGCGACTGGATTAATTAGCGATAAAACATAATCAATTAATCCTGCACTAAATGAGAATCCCGCAGTCCAATGAAATAGAGATGCAATAAGTAATGAAAGTCCTGTTAATAAGGCATGTATGATAAAAAGTACAGGTGCAACAAACATAAATGCAAATTCAATTGGCTCTGTAACGCCTACTACAAATGCTGAAATAGCACTTGCTAAAAACCATCCCCATACTTGCTTTTGTTGCTTTGTCTCAGCACTGTGATACATTGCAAGTGCTGCTGCTGGTATACCAAACATCATAATTGGGAAGAAACCTGCTTGATAACGTCCTGTTATACCTTTTACTGCATCTACACCTGTTTGGAATTTACCAATATCATTAATTCCTGCTGTATCGAACCAAAATACTGCATTCAATGCATGATGTAAACCAGTAGGAATAAGTAATCGATTAAAGACACCATATAAAAATGCCCCGAATGAACCAAAACCTACTAACCATTCTCCAAATGCAACAATGCCTGAAAAGACCATAGGCCAAATAAATAATAGTATAACTGCTAATATGGTACTAAAAAATACAGTCATAATAGGTACTAATCGTTTACCACTAAAAAATGACAAGGCTATAGGTAATTCAACTTCACTAAATTTATTAAAAGAATATGCTGCAATTAACCCGATAATAATACCAAGAAATACATTAGAATTATCCATTTTTGTAAAGCCTAAGTTAACTGCTTTTTCTTTTATATTAAATAACGTAGCCACATTTTCTGGATTTAATACTTTCGTTACCATAGCATATCCTAACGCACCTGCCAAAGCAACCGCCCCATCGTTCTTTTTAGCCATACCAATAGCTACACCGATAGCAAAAATTAATCCTAATTGTCCTAAAATAGCTGTTCCTACAATTGAAAAGAACATGGCTACTGTGGGAAGAACATGAAGTGCGTTTAGTAAGTTACCTATCCCGGTTATGATTGCTCCTGCTGGTAAAACAGCTACAGGGAGCATTAACGATCTTCCGAGATTTTGAAAGAATTTAAACATCTTTTATTCTCCTTTATTTATTAAAAATTATATTTTTTATGTATTTAGTCCAATATATAATCTACCATATTTGTAAGCGGTTACGCTATATGTTTATTTTATATAAATAGACAATGTGATGACAATATAAAAAAGATACGCTTTAACCAATAAAGATTAAAACGTATATATATATTTAATAAGATATTATAAGTGATTTTTATTATTGATTGAGATAATTAACTGGTATTTTACTTCAAATCCATTTTTTTATTAAATAATCTTTCCACATTGACTAAATAAAAATGATTAAAGTCAAAATAACAAGAACAATACATTAGATAATATATGGTACTAACGGAAAATAGATTTCTTAAAAACTTGTTATTTTCACTCATTGTACTTCTATCATCCATTCATCAATTATTTATGAAAAAAGAAGATTCTCTATTTAGAAAATCTTCTGATGAATAACGCTATCAATATCTATTAAAGACGTTCTTGAATAAGATGAAGTTCATGTTGTAACTGTGTTGTACGTCTTTCTATTTCTTTAGTTAGAAAATCAATTTTTTCGTTACGCTTTAAATCTTTAGGTATGTCAGACTGATAAATAGGTTTACCAAATTTAATCATCGCTTGACCAGTGACTAAACCATGTAACTTCGTTGGTCCAACATAAGCAGCTGGTAAGATTGGTGCTTTACCTAGCATAGCAATCGTTGCAGCTCCACGTTTTAAAGGCGCGCCTTCAACTGAAGTTCTATGACCTGTTGGGAAGATACCTACTGTTTTATGATCTTTCAATAATTTAACAGGTTGCTTTAACGTACTAGGTCCCGGATTTTCTCGATCTACTGGAAAAGCATTTAAAGATCTTAAAAATTTGCCACCCCATTTATTACTAAATAATTCTTTTTTAGCCATATAATGAATTTCATTTGGAATTAAAGCTAATCCTAATAAAATCACTTCATTATAACTTTCATGGGTACAAGTCACAACATATTTACTATCTTTAGGAATGTTCTCTTTACCTACAATATGTAATGAACGTGCCATTTTTACGATTATTAATTCTAAAAATTTACTAATAAATTTATACATTTTGTCACCTACTTCTAAGTTTCTACACTTAGTCGATTTTATCATTAACTTATCACGTGAACAAGATTTTAAAAGATACATCTTAAGTCTGATAGCTATTTACTAGAAATATTTAAATATTTTCTTCATAATTGAGATAATGGTTAAAATAAATACGGAGGTTTCATATGACAGAATATAATCAATATTTTCAATCCAGTGATTATCAACATTCACGTCCACCTAAACCGAAATTTCCATGGTTTAGAATTATTATTATTGCTCTAATCGCTGGTATCATAGGAGCATTAATTGTTTTAGGAGTTAATCGACTTATGAATGGAGATGATTCAAATAGTGGTGGATCTCAAGTCCAACAAGCTACAAATGATAAAGGTGGCAATGTGTTAGACGGTAAAAGTGATAAATATAAATCGGTTAATGCCATGATCAAAGATGTCTCTCCTGCTATTGTAGGTGTCATCAACATGCAAAAGGCAACAAGTTTTGACGATTTATTACAAGGTAAATCAACTAAAGCACAAGAAGCTGGTATCGGTTCTGGTGTTATTTATCAAATTAACAACAATTCTTCTTATATCGTCACTAATAATCATGTTATTGATGGTGCATCACAAATTAAAGTACAATTACATAATGGTAAACAAGTAGAAGCAAAGCTTGTAGGTACAGATGCAGTTTCAGATATTGCAGTTTTAAAAATTGATTCTCAAAAAGGAATTAAAGCAATGAAATTCGCAAATTCTTCTAAAGTTCAAACTGGCGATAGTGTTTTCGCAATGGGTAACCCACTTGGCTTAGAATTTGCTAACTCAGTAACATCAGGTATTATTTCTGCAAATGAACGTACAATTGAATCTAATACCACTTCTGGTGGAACTAAAGTGAATGTGCTACAAACAGATGCAGCAATTAATCCTGGTAACTCTGGTGGTGCATTAGTAGATGTTAATGGTAATTTAGTAGGTATTAATTCAATGAAAATTGCTGCTGACCAAGTTGAAGGTATTGGTTTTGCAATCCCAAGTAATGAAGTTAGAGTTACAATTGAACAACTCGTTAAACATGGTAAAGTAGAACGTCCTTCAATTGGAATAGGGTTACTTAACTTAAGTGATATTCCAGATTCTTATAAAAAAGAATTAAAAACTGATCGTGATACTGGTGTGTATATTGCAAAAGTTAGCCACTCTAGTGAATTAAAAGTTGGCGATATCATTACTAAAGTAGATAGTAAAAAAGTAGATGATGATACCGATCTAAGAACGTACTTATATCAAAATAAAAAGCCAGGTGAAACCGTGAAGTTGACTGTTATACGTGATGGTAAAACTAAAGACGTATCAGTCACTCTTAAAAATCAAAAATCAATATCTTCGCAATCATATAATTCTGAAGATAATAATAGTCAATTTATTCGATAATAAATAACGAGGTTAATCCAAAATAATGGATTAACCTCGTTTTCAATATATTCTTCTCAGATAAGATTATTTATAATTTACCATGAAGTATTTTTTCTTACCACGGCGAATAATTGTAAATTCATTATCAAATTTATCTTCATCAGTTAAGTTGTAATCAACAGACTGTTCTCTTTCACCATTAATATAAATTGCTCCATTGTTTACATCTTCTCTTGCTTGTCGTTTTGAGGAAGCAATTCCAGATTCAATTAAAACATCAATAATGTTAGTTGTTGCTTTAGAAACTTCAACTTGAGGTACTTCTTTAAACCCTGCTTTGATATCTTTAATTGATAAAGATTTTAAATCACCTTTAAATAATGCTTCTGAAATTCTAATTGCATCATCAAGTGCTTCTTTACCATGAATAAATTCTGTTACATTTTCAGCAAGTGCTTTTTGAGCTTCTCGTAAATGTGGTGCTTCATCTCTAGATTGTTCAAGGCGATTAATATCTTCTTTACTTAAGAATGTAAAGTATTTTAAGAATTTAATAACATCTTCATCCGATTGATTAATCCAGAATTGATAAAATTCATACGGTGTTGTTTTTTCAGCATCTAACCAAACAGCTCCAGATTCTGATTTCCCAAACTTTTTACCATCAGACTTTGTCACTAATGGAATAGTTAAACCATAAGCTTCTGTTTGACCATACATACGTCGCATTAACTCAATACCACTTGTAATATTACCCCATTGATCAGAACCACCAACTTGAATTTTACAATTAAGTTCACGATTTAAGTGGCCAAAGTCAATTGCTTGTAAAATAGTATAGGTAAATTCTGTATATGAAATTCCATTTTCTAATCGTGATTGAATTGAATCTTTACCTAGCATATAATTGACACCTACATGTTTACCATAATCACGTAGGAAACTTATTAGTGAAATTTGACTTAACCAGTCTCTATTATTAACGAGTACGGCTCCTTTATCTGTGCCAAATTCAAATAGTTTATGCATTTGAGCGCTTAAGCCTTCAACATTTTTTGCTACTTGATCTTCAGTTTGTAATACACGTTCTTCAGATTTACCAGATGGGTCTCCAATCATACCAGTGCCTCCACCAATAAGTACTATTGGACGATGACCATGTTCTTGGAATCGACGTAATGTCATAAATGGTAAAAGATGACCAATATGTAAACTATCAGCAGTTGGATCTGCACCACAATACAACGTTACTTGTTCTTTATTTAATAAATCTTCAATACCTTGTTCATCAGTTTGTTGATAAATTAAACCTCTCCATTGTAATTCTTCTAGTAATGCATTTGACATAGTTATATCCTCCTATAAAATTTATTTTTATTAAATAAAAAAGCACCCTCACAACAATGTAAGGGCGCTTATGCACGTTACCACCATACTTAACAATTCAAATAGAATTGTTTACTCTATTAATGATACGCTCATTAATAAACGTTGAATAAATAAGTATGAGGTGTATTCATATATAAACACATGTTAGTTCACAGCATCCACTAACTCTCTGTTAAGTTAATTTATATATTACTTCTCCTCTTATTCAATACATATTGAATTGATAATAATTATAAAAAAACCTCTTTTAAAAGTCAAATATGCTAGATATGATATACTGTATTTAATTTGAGGAGGACTACCATGAAATTATTATTTAAAGATGCTCAATTTAAAACGTTTGAAAAAAATTATAAGTTTATAAAACATATTATGGTAGGTCTTTTGAGTATTATAGTTTTAGGTTCTATACTTATTGTTCTTGGTACTGCTACTTATTTTCATCATCTTACTCAAGAAGCTTCAAATATAAGTGATACTGAATTGAAACACCGCGTACTACACTTTTCAGGTGATGAGATTTTGAATCACGATAAAAATATTTTAACTGAGTATGATCATTCTCAAAACTCTCTCATCGTAGGTCCAAAACATGTAAATTCAAACGTAATTAAAGCATTAATATCTTCTGAAGACACATTATTTTTTAAACATGATGGAATTTTACCAAAAGCGTTAATAAGAGCAATGATACAAGATGTTTTAAGTTTAAATTCTCGTTCTGGCGGAAGTACAATTACACAACAATTAATAAAGAATCAAGTCTTAACAAATGAAAAAACATATAGTCGTAAGGCAAATGAAATTATATTAGCGATGCGTCTTGAAAAAATATTATCTAAAAATGAAATTATTTATACATATTTAAATATTGTACCGTTTGGACGCGATTATAATGGTGCAAATATAAGTGGAATTGCGTCTGCTTCCTATAGTTTATTTAACGTTCCCCCCTCCAAGTTAAATGTTGCACAATCTGCTTATCTTGTTGGCTTATTGCAAAGCCCTTATACGTATACACCGTATGAAGATAATGGTGATTTGAAGTCTTATAACGAAGTTAAAATTAGTATTGACCGTCAGTATTATGTATTAAAACGAATGCTAGTGGAAGGGGTAATCAGTAAAAAGACATATCAACAGGCAAAACAATATACTATTTATGATCATTTATTAACTAAGCCTCAATGAATCAATCAATATCTTATATCGCACATATATTAATTTAAATGATTTATGAGTATTGAATTTAAGAACCTTTTAAAATAAATATATGATAGTAATAACACAAAATATCGATATATGATTTAAATTACCTGAAATTCGTTTTTTACTTGGTTTTGCCGCTAAATCGCTTGTTTTTTCACATGCAGTTTTACCAACAAAATGATGAAATTTGTTGGTAAAACAAAAAAACGTCTGAGACAGTAAATGTCTCAAACGCTTTTTCTTTAATCTAAATTAGAATAATCCTACTGCATGACCTTCATCAGTGACATCCATGTTTAATGCCGCTGGTTTTTTAGGTAATCCCGGCATTGTCATAATTGCCCCTGTTAATGCAACAATAAATCCAGCGCCTGTTTTAGCTTCTAATTCTCTGATAGTTATATCAAAATCAGTTGGTGCACCTAAAGCGGTTGCATCATCACTAAATGAGTATTGTGTTTTAGCCATACAGATTGGATATTTGCCCCATCCATTGTCGGTAAATTCTTTTAATTGTTTTTTTGCTTTTTTACTGAACGTTACTGAAGAACCACCATAGATTTCTTTTACAATTGTTTCAATTTTTTCTTCTAATGATTGATCTAAATCATACAAGAATTTAAATTCTTGTGGTTGATCGATGACTTCAAGAACTTGATTAGCAAGATCAACGCCACCTTTACCGCCTTTTTCCCATACTTCTGTTAAGGCAATTCGTACATTATTTTCTTTAGCCCAAGCTTTAACTGCCTCAGTTTCGTCTTCAGTATCATGTACAAACGCATTTAAAGCAACCACAGGTTCTACTCCAAATTTTCTAATATTATTAACATGACGCTCTAAATTAACAATACCAGCTTTAACTGCTTCAACATTTTCTTCTTTTAGATTATCTTTACCAACGCCTCCATGCATTTTTAATGCACGAACAGTAGCTACTAGGACAACTGCAGAAGGTTCAAAGCCCGCTTCACGTGCTTTGATGTCTATAAATTTTTCAGCGCCTAAATCTGAACCAAATCCTGCTTCTGTAACAACAATATCTGCTAAATCACGTGCAGTTTCAGTTGCTAAAATCGAGTTACAACCATGAGCTATATTAGCAAATGGTCCACCATGTACAAGTGCTGGTGTTCCTTCAATAGTTTGTACTAAATTAGGTTTAATTGCATCTTTAAGTATCATTGCAAGAGCGCCTTCAACTTTTAAGTCTGCAACAGTAATTGGTTTACGCTCACGAGTATAACCAACTGTAATACGACTGATTTTTTCTTTTAAATCATTAATATTACGAGCTAAACATAAAATCGCCATTATTTCAGATGCTACAGTGATATTGAAACCATCTTCACGTGGAACACCGTTAGTTGGTCCACCTAACCCAACAATGACATTACGTAATGCACGATCATTCATATCAAGTACACGTTTCCATTCAACACGACGTACATCAATTGCTAAATCATTACCTTGATGAATGTGATTGTCTATAAATGCTGATAATGCATTATTCGCTGTTGTAATTGCATGGAAATCGCCGTTAAAGTGTAAATTAATATCTTCCATAGGTAAAACCTGCGCATATCCCCCACCAGTGGCGCCACCTTTAATTCCGAAAGTTGGCCCTAAAGCAGGTTCACGTAAAGCAACCATTACATTTTTATTTAACTCATTAAAAGCATCAGCTAAGCCTACTGTTACAGTTGATTTACCTTCACCAGCTGGTGTAGGGCTCATTGCAGTTACTAAGACAACTTTACCTTTTTCTTCTTTTGATTGAACTTGATTAATATCAATTTTAGCTTTGTAGTGTCCATATTGCTCTAAAGCATGTTCAGGTATTCCTGCTTTTTTTGCAATGTCTCCAATTGGTTTTAATTCTGATTGATTAGCAATATCTAAATCTGATAAATGTGCCAAATTATTTCAACCCCTTGTTTAAAATAAATTTTATGTAATAAGATATTTAGAAATAACTACCAAATCATCTTACTACTTTATAATAACTAACAAACAAATATATGTCGAATACTTGATAGCGTTTACAAAAATATTTAATTTCCTTAAAAATAAATTTAGTAATATTAAAAGGTTTACATAATTATATTATAGTAACTTATATATTAAAAAAGGATAAAATTATTCATTTTATCCTTTTTTCTACATTACTTTATTTAGTAGTATTTCGATATTCAATTCTATGTGGCAAAACTACATTAGGTTCTGCAATGTCTTCTTCATTCATAAATTTAGTAAGAAGACGCATACCTACTGCTCCGATGTCATACAATGGTTGAATGACACTAGATAGTTTAGGTCTAACCATTTCTACCAAACGCGTATTATTAAAACTAACGATTTGTAGTTCTTCTGGAACTTTTATTCCAGCATCAAGAGCACTATGCAAAATACCAATTGCTTGTTCATCACTAATAGATAATATAGCATCAGGTAAATTATTTTTTAATTTTTCAAAAACATTCACTCCGTCTTTATAGCTTTCTGAACCTGATAATTCTATAGTGTTATTTAACTTTAATTGATGTTTGTTTAAAGCATCTTTCAAACCACTTAGTACATCTTCTTGAGCCTTTTTAGAATAATCTCCACTTACAAGTACAAAATCTTTTGCGCCTGTTTTAATAAGTTGTTCTGTAACTTCTCTGGCAGCTTTAGCAAAATCGATATTAACAGATGCGATATTGTCATCTTTACCATTTGTGCCAGATACTACAACTGGAACTGAAGAATGATTAATTAAATCTTTGATTTCATCAGAAATTGTACCACCTAAAAAGATAATGCCATCTACTTGTTTACTTAACAAATTATTAAAAATTTCTTTTTCTTTTTCTGAATCATTATCTGAATTAGAAATGATAGAGTGATACTTATACATTGTTGCAATATCTTCAATACCTCTAGCAAGTTGAGAATAATAAATATTAGAGATATCTGGTATAATAACGCCTACTGTAGTTGTACGTTTACTAGCTAGTCCTCTTGCAACAGCATTTGGTCTATAATTTAATCTTTGAATAACATCATTTACTTTTTTACGTGTTTCTGGTTTTACGTTTTGATTGCCATTAACTACTCGTGATACAGTTGCCATAGATACACGAGCTTCTCTAGCTACATCATATATAGTTACCGTCATAATTTCCTCCTTGTAAGCGTTTCATTTATTATTATAACGTGTTTTCATTTCATTTTCAAAGTTTATCATAAATTGGTTATGTGTCAAATATATAAGACTTATATTCACAATTGTGTCAAATTTTAGTTAATAGATTTAATAAAATCAAAATAAAACTATTCGTTTTAACTAAAAAAGAACAATATAGAAGTTAAATATAAAACTTTCTATATTGCCCTATATTTTAGTAAAATGAATAGCTAGTAAATTAAAGTATGATGTTTTATTTAAGTTGTTTAGAATTGTACATGTCAGCTAATGGCTTTAATTCATTATAAAATTTATCAAATTCATTTAAATCCATTTGTTGACCACTATCACTTAAAGCTACTGATGGATCTGGATGTACTTCTGCCATTACTCCGTCTGCACCCACAGCAAGTGCTGCTTTTGCAGTCGGTAACATAATATCCTTACGTCCTGTACTATGCGTAACATCTACCATTACTGGTAAGTGAGTACCTTGTTTTAAGATAGGTACGGCAGAAATATCAAGTGTATTACGAGTAGCTTTTTCATAAGTACGAATACCACGTTCACATAGAATAATATTTTTATTACCTTGAGAAGCAATGTATTCAGCTGCAAATGTAAATTCTTCAATAGTAGCTGATAAACCACGTTTTAATAAGATTGGCTTATTTGTACGTCCAGCTTCTTTAAGTAATTCAAAATTTTGCATATTTCTTGCACCAATTTGGAAGACATCTAAGTATTCATCAGCAATTTCGAAATCAGCTGGATTTACAATTTCACTAACAACATTAAGATTGAATTTATCTTTAATATTTTTCAATATTTTAAGCCCTTCAATTCCTAATCCTTGGAAATCGTATGGTGATGTTCTTGGTTTAAATGCTCCGCCTCTAATGAATTTCTCACCTTTAGCTTGTAAATCACGAGCTACTGTATCAACTTGTTCTTGAGATTCAACAGAACATGGACCAAACACAAATGATTTATTTCCATCACCAATAACTCCACCGTTATCAAATTTTACAATTGTATCTTCTGGTTTTAATTTTCTTGAAACATATAAGTGTTTTTCATTTTCTGATTTTTGTAAATCAGTAGACGCTTTAAAGATTTCTTTAAACAATTGTTTAATTACATTATCATTAAATGGTCCATTATTACGATCCATTAATTCATTAATCATTTCTTTTTCTCGTTGAGGGTCATAAACTTTAGTACCTTGTTTAATTTTTTCTTCTCCTATTTTTTGAGCTAATTCCCCTCTTTTTGATAATAAGTCTAAAATTTGATTATTAATTGAAATTATCTCTTCCCTGTATTGTTCTAACTTTGTAGACATTCATACTCACCTCAATAAATTTTACTATACTGAATTATATTACTTTAAAGCGGTAAAATAATTGTATTTAGATAGTATTCTAACAATTACATTAAAAATGTTCAACTATAAATCGAATAAATTTTCTAATATTTCTGAATTATTAAAATTAATATAATTAATAATACTATATAAAGAATTAAAAGAGCAATGTAAAATATTACACTGCTCTTTAAAAAATATTAATCATTAAATGTACGTTTTTCTATTTTACTATTTGCTTTTTCAGCTCTTTGTTGTTGCTTTGGCGTTTTGTTTTTATTTTTATTTTTTTGATTCTGATTTTTACGTTTTTGATTATGTTTTTTATTTTTTTGATTTGAATTTGATTGAGATGGTTGATGTTGGTGAGTAATAACTCCTTTTTCAAATTTAGCATCATGGTGAGTTTGTTTATTTTTTGTTATTTCTTCATCTTTATTAAATGACTTATGATTTTTAGTTATCAAATTAGGCACTTTATCATATTTAGAAGATGTTATTGGTGCCTCCTCAAATAATTTTTGAGTATTACTTGCTACATCTTTATTATCTTTTAACTTAGCTTGCTTAGTTCTAGCTGCCGATGCAATTTTAGAAGCTTGTGATTCATTTTCGCTGTTTTGAGTTTGATGACTTCTTGCTGGATTAGATAATTGATTTATTTCTGATTCATTTTGAACTGCACGACGTTGTGCTGCAAGTGCATCTGTTTCTTCTTGTTTTTCATCTTTAGCGATTGTTTCTTTTTTGGCTTCTTGTATTTCTTGCGCTTGTGGTGATTCGTCTGCTAAGTTACTTGATGTTTCTGATTGAATTGCTCGGCGTTGTGCTGCAAGTGCATCTGTTTCTTCTTGTTTTTCATCTTTAGTGATTGCTTCTTTTTTGGCTTCTTGTATTTCTTGCGCTTGTGGTGATTCGTCTGCCAAATTGCTTGATGTTTCTGATTGAATTGCTCGACGTTGTGCTGCAAGTGCATCTGTTTCTTCTTGTTTTTCATCTTTAGCAATTGCTTCTTTTTTGGCTTCTTGTATTTCTTGCGCTTGTGGTGATTCGTCTGCTAAGTTACTTGATGTTTCTGATTGAATTGCTCGGCGTTGTGCTGCAAGTGCATCTGTTTCTTCTTGTTTTTCATCTTTAGTGATTGCTTCTTTTTTGGCTTCTTGTATTTCTTGCGCTTGTGGTGATTCGTCTGCCAAATTGCTTGATGTTTCTGATTGAATTGCTCGACGTTGTGCTGCAAGTGCATCTGTTTCTTCTTGTTTTTCATCTTTAGCAATTGCTTCTTTTTTAGCTTCTTGTATTTCTTGCGCTTGTGGCGATTCGTCTGCTAAGTTATTTGACAACTCATCTTTAATAGCATTTTGTTGTGCTACAATTTCTTCCGCACTATTATGTTCATTATTAATATAATTATTTTCTTTTACTGTAGTTTCAGCTTTAGCTTCTTGTATTTCTTTTGCTAATGGTGATTCATCTGCTAAATGATTTGATGTTTCTGATTGAATTGCTCGACGTTGTGCTGCAAGCTCATCGGAAGAAATACCTGTATTTTTTCTATTTTTTAAGTCTTCAATTTTATGTCTTACATTATCAATTGTTTCTTCTGTTTGTTGTTTAATACTATAATAATTATCTTTAACTTCTTGTTCTTTTGCTTTTAAATCATCAATTTTTTGGTTTGCTTTATTTTTAGTTAAAAGTCCAATAGTTGAGCCAATGATTGCACCGGTAATAAAGCTAACAATAAAACGTTTACGAGACTTAAATCTTGGATCATTATAATAAGTTTTATAATCAATCTCTTGATTAGTATCACTAGCAGCTTGATTTGAGAATTTTGGATGATTATAACTCTCATAGTCATCACGATTATAATGTGGTGTATTAACAAAGTTGTTTTGATCTAGTTGATTTACTCCATGACCGTGTAAGTCATTACTTGAGTTATTTGTTTCAAATGCATCTCTATCGTAATGTTTTGTCGCATTTGTGTGCGCATCACCATTAGGTTGATTTACACCACGACCATGTAAGTCATTACCTGAGTTATTTGTTTCAAATGCATCTCTATCGTAATGTTTTGTTGCACTACTTTGCGCTACGTCTTCTTGTTGATTCGCACCTCTACCATGTAAATCATTACCAGTGTTGTTCGTTTCAAATGCATCTCTATCGTAATGTTTTGTCGCATTACTTTGCGCTACGTCCTCTTGTTGATTCGCACCTCTACCATGTAAATCATTACCAGTGTTGTTCGTTTCAAATGCATCTCTATCGTAATGTTTTGTCGCATTTGTGTACACATCACCATTAGGTTGATTTACGCCATGACCATGTAAGTCATTACCTGAGTTATTTGTTTCAAATGCATCTCTATCGTAATGTTTTGTTGCACTACTTTGCGCTACGTCTTCTTGTTGATTCGCACCTCTACCATGTAAATCATTACCAGTGTTGTTCGTTTCAAATGCATCTCTATCGTAATGTTTTGTCGCATTACTTTGCGCTACGTCCTCTTGTTGATTCGCACCTCTACCATGTAAATCATTACCAGTGTTGTTCGTTTCAAATGCATCTCTATCGTAGTGTTTTGTCGCACTACTTTGCGCTACGTCTTCTTGTTGATTCGCACCTCTACCATGTAAATCATTGCTAGTGTTGTTCGTTTCAAATGAGTCACGATTATATTTCTTACTCATATTTATTCCTCCTATAAGAAATGCACTTAAACAAGTAAAAACCTCATTTAAGTGCATTTGATTGAATCATATTAAAAGTTTTTCTCAACGTTTGTAGTGTAATTTTGATTTGCATCATTAGCTACAGAGTTAGCTCTGTAGTTTGCACTTCCTCTACGATAGTGTCTATTTTGCCATTTGTCAGCAATTTCCATTGCAACATTTGACCATTGAACTACTTGAGAAATTTTATCTTCATTTTGAGAAATATTATGTGTGATTGAGTTAGTTACACGATCAACTGAGCTATTTAAAGTTTGAACTGAGTCGCCAATACCTTTAACACCATCAACAACAGAGTTTAAACGTTCAACTTTACCTTGAATGTCTTCAGTTAAGCGATTAGCTTTATGAAGTAAATCAGTAGTTTCACGAGTAATACCTTGAACTTGACCTTCAACACCATCAAGTGTTTTAGCCACATGATCTAAATTTTTCTTAACTGAAATTAAAACTACGACAATTCCAATACATAAAATTAAGAATGCGATTGCAGCAATAATTCCAGCAATTGGTAAAATCCAATGCATAAAAAACGCCTCCTAAATATTCTTTTAAAATAAAAGTCATTAATTATAAATACCCATAATAATTATATATAAACATATTAGAATTCTTTTGACATACCAATTTTTTCTTCATAAGCACGTTGAATTTTTTGAATATCTCCGGCACCCATAAATAGAATAACAGCATTATCAAATTTTTCTAATACATCAATACTATTTTCATCGATTAACGCAGATCCGTCAATACGATTTATTAAATCTTGGATAGTTAATTCTCCAGTATTTTCACGTATTGAACCAAAAATTTCACATAAAAATACGTGGTCTGCTTTACTTAATGCATCAGCAAATTCATCTAAGAAAGCTTGAGTTCTTGAAAACGTATGAGGTTGGAATACTGCAACGACATCTTTATTTGGATATTTTTTTCGTGCTGTTTCAATTGTAGCACTAATTTCTCTTGGATGGTGAGCATAATCGTCTACTAATACTTGTTTTGAAACAAAAGTTTCATTAAAGCGACGTTTTACACCACCAAATGTTTCTAAAGCTTCTTTAATATTATTAACATCCATTTTTTCAAGATAACTAATTGTAATGACTGCTAAGGCATTTTGAATATTATGATTACCATATTGTGGTGTTAAAAATTGATCATAGTATTCTCCATTAATATACACATCAAACTGAGTACCATTTTCAGTTATTTGTATATTATCTGCATATACATCATCGTTTTTACTAAGACCATAATAATAAATAGGTACATCTGCTTTTAAATTTCTTAAATGTTCATCATCTCCCCAAGCAATAATAGCTTTTTTTACATTATTTGCCATTTCTTGGAAAGCACTAGCAACATCGTCGATATTTTTAAAATAATCAGGATGGTCATAATCAATATTTGTCATAATTGCATAATCTGGGTGATAGCTTAAAAAGTGACGTCTATATTCACACGCTTCAAATGCAAAATAATCACTACCTGGTAAACCCATTCCTGTACCATCACCAATTAAGAATGATGTTTTCTTGTCTCCATTCATAACGTGAGATAATAAACCAGTTGTAGACGTTTTACCATGAGCACCTGTAACTGCTACCGATGTATATTGATTAATGACTTGACCAAGAAAATCATGATATCTAATCACATCCAACTTTAATTCATGTGCTCTAACAATTTCTTCATGTGTATCAGGAAATGCATTACCTTGAATAACTACCATTCCTTCATGTATATTATCTACACTAAATGGTAAAATTTTAATCCCTTTATTTTTAAGTGCTCCTTCTGTAAATACATATTTTTCAATATCTGAACCTTGAACTTCATGTCCTAAATCGTGCATAATTTGTGCTAATGAACTCATTCCTGCACCTTTAATTCCGACAAAATGATAATGCGTCATATCCATAAAACTCCTTTAAAATTAATCTTTCTTTAAATCTGCCTCAGTAATAAATACATCTCTTGGTTTAGAGCCGTTTGCTCCAGATATATAATCTAGTTGTTCTAATTGATCGACGATTCTTGCTGCACGATTATAACCAATTTGGAAATGTCGTTGGATTAATGAAGTAGATATATGTCCTTCTTTGACCATAAAACTACAAACATCATCAAATAATTCATCTCGTGCTTGAGTTTGAGTCTTTTTCAACAATTCTTTTTCTTCAAATAAATATTCTGGTTCTCTTTGTGCTTTGATGAAATCAACGACATCATCAATTTCTTCATCAGATACAAATGTACCTTGTACACGTATAGGTTTATTCATACCACTACCTAAATATAGCATATCACCGTACCCTAATAGTCTTTCAGCGCCTCCACTATCAATAATAGTTCTAGAGTCCACGCTTGAAGACACCATAAATGCAATACGGGTTGGTATATTAGCTTTAATAAGTCCAGTAATAACATTAACTGAAGGTCTTTGTGTCGCTACTAACATATGAATTCCACAAGCTCTCGCTTTTTGAGCAATTCTAGCAATAGATTGTTCTACTTCTTGTGGAGCCATCATCATTAAATCTGCTAATTCATCAATAACAATGACTATCTTAGGCATACGTTGTTCGTAAGACGCTTTTTTATTGAAAGCAGTAATATTGCGTACGTGATATTTTGCAAACAGTTTATAACGTCTTTCCATCTCTTCAACAGCCCACTTTAAACTTTGAGTAGCTGCTTTAACATCTGTAATAACTGGTGAAACAAGATGTGGTAAGTCATTATATGGCGCTAATTCAACCATTTTTGGATCAATCAATAATAATCTCAACTCTTCTGGATGATTTTTATATAATAATGACATTAATATACTGTTAATACATACAGATTTACCTGAACCTGTCGCTCCAGCTATTAAAGCATGAGGCGTTTTAGCAATATCCATTAATAATGGCTCATTATTAATCCGATTACCCATAGCTACTGTTAATTTAGATTCAGTATCTTTAAACTTAGGTGATTCTAAGATTGATTTTAAACTTACTTTTGAAGAATTTTGATTTGGTACTTCAATACCTACCAAACTTGTACCTGGAATAGGTGCTTCAATTCTTATATCTTTAGCGGCCAGTGCCATCTTTAAATCATCTTGCAAAGCAGTAATTCTCGAAACTTTCACACCTTTTTCAACAGCTAACTCAAATCGTGTTACACTTGGACCTACAGTCACATTTTGAACTTCTGCAGGAACATTAAAGTAATAAAACGCATCATTTAATTCTTGTTTTTTCTCTTCAATCCATGAGTTATCAATTTGATGAATTTCCGGATCTTCTAATAATTCAAGACTTGGTAATTTAATATTAGGACCTTTTCTAATCGCAGCTTTACTTTCGTGTTGCTCGTTTTCATCTTGATCTTCATTCTGAGTATTTAATGTCATAGATATGGCTTGTGTATTTTCATTTTGTACATTTGAAAGTTCACTCGTTTCATCTTCTTGATTATCTTGAAGTGATTGTTCATTAATATTCTTTTTAATATGCTCTTCATGATTATTAGTCGCTTTTACTGATGGACTTGAACTTGGTGTACTAACTGATTTATTTTCCAATTTTGTCTCTGGTTTTAATTCTGGAACGCTAACTTTATTAGTTTTTTTGAATTTTTTAGCATCCATCAAACGTTTTTTGTCAGATGGCGTCATTACAACGTTAAAAGGTTTACTACCCGGAATGATTGAGGATTTAATAGATGATGAAACATCCTCATTTTCAACGATTTGTTTGTTATCATCTTCTAATTTTTCATCTTCAGTGTTAGATGATGAGTCATGAACTGAATCATTGTTATGTTCAATTTGTTCAGAAGCATACTCAGTATCTGTCTCAATTGCATTATCAATTGAATGGTCAATGTCATCATCGTTATGATTTGATTGTTTAGTTACCTCTTCATTCGAAGAAGCGTTCATCTCATGATACTTTGCTTCCTCTACTTCTTCTTTTGAAGTATAATTATCGTCTTGCAATTCATTAACTTTACTTAAATGAGCATCTTCATTTTTATTAAGATGATGCTGTTTGTCTTTAGTTGAATGTATAGGTGATACGTTAAGATTATCGTCTGACAATGGCTCATCATTATGTTCGTCTGTAGATGTCGTATCATTAACTTCTCGTACTTCTACATCTTTATCATTAACAGTTTGAATATTTGGGACAGATTTCAAATCAATTTCTTCATATTGATACTGCTCATCATCGTCATCATAATTAGATGTATTTGAATCAGTTTGAGTCCCTTCATCAATCACATGATTATTCATCGTATTCTCATTTGAGTCTTCCATTTTATCAGTACTATCTTCTGTATATGTCGTTCTCTCTTCATCATTATTTTCTTCATGATCTAGAGAACTCTCTCCAGTGTACTGCTTAGCTTGATTTGCATACATTTCATCAATGACTTTTTGGATTTCGTTATCATTATCCGCTGATTGTTGACGCTTATTCTGTAAAGCTTCTTTAAACTTACGTTTTTGTTGTGCTTTTTTTTCTCTTTCACGTCTAATTTCTTCTACTATTTGTGACGCATAAATATTCTCAATATTCACCGTATTATCTTTTTGAGAAAAATTAGGAACGTTACTTTTTGAAGATGTAGTTTCATAAATATTAGAATTTTGATCATTAATAATTGAAACATCAGTATCTTCATATTTAGTTTGACTCAACGGTTCATTTTTAGACTTGCTTATATTTGTTTTTACATCATTATCAGATACTCGTTGTGCTGTTTGATCTTGTTTTGAATTATGTTTCTCGTCATTATGATTATCGTTATTCTCATTCTCTTTTAGTGGAGGGATAACACCGTTTTCAATTGGTCGGCGTTTTTTTGTACCAAATACTGCAGACGGTACTTCTGAAGTTCTAAAACTTGAATGGTGATATGTAGAATTCGATGTCGTTTTATAGTTTGCTTTAAAACGCTCCGATTGTAATTTCACATGAGAATGATTATTTGTATGCTTATGATATTGAGAAGTCGTTTTTCTATTATTTTTCTCATTTAATTGTGTACTATTCAACGACTTATTACGTTTATTAGAAGGTCTTTCTTTAATTGAAGGCACTCCAGTATCATCATGATTTGTATACTGTCTTCTTCTGCGTCTTCGAGTATCTGTTGCACTGTCATAAGTTTGAGGATAGTCATTATTATTATCTATTTCATCATAACTGTAAGCGCCATAACCAAATTCTTTATCAACTTTAGGTGATTTCTGCGACATATATTCATCTTCATCAACTTCTCTGTAAACCGCTTCATCATATGTTTCAGCATCTTGCCCTAAATCAATAGGAAAACGAAATTTTCCACGCGGACGATCATAGATATCATCATTTTCAGGAAGTAAGGTATGCTCACCATTCTTTTGTGTTTCTGAGTTATGTCGACGTTTATTTTTTCGTCTTAGTAATTCTTCATCAGAATGTTTATCATTGCCAAATAATTCATCAAACCAACTCATACTTCCACATCCTTCCTAGTTTTTTTAATCAAAAAATGCATTGCCTACTTTATAATCATCAGACAATACCATGATTCCTTTTTCTTGAGGTGCATTAGGCAAGTTCAATTCTCTCATTGAACAAATCATACCACTTGATGCAACACCACGTAATTCAGCATCTTTAATTACCATTCCACTTGGCATAACTGCACCGACTTTAGCTACGACAACTTTTTGACCTGCTTCTACATTTGGCGCACCGCACACGATTTGTAGTTTTTCACTACCAACATCAACTTTCAAAATACTTAATTTATCTGCATCAGGATGCTTTTCTTTAGTTTCTACATAGCCTACAACAAATTTAGGTGATAAATCCGCTTCAAGTTGATAATCAAAACCTGCATTTGTAATTGATTGTTGTATAGCTTCTACAAGCGTTTCATTTAATTTAATATGACCCTTACTATTAACTGAATATACTTTTGAAAAATCGAAAATATTAAATCCAACAATTTGATTTTCATGTTTAATAGCAACCACATTATTTTTTATTTCATATTCAAAAGGCCCATCTGTTGGTTCAATTTGTAAAAATGCAACGTCCCCTACGCCTTCTTTATTATAAAATAAATTCATTTAAATTCTCCTTTTTACGTATTATTAGTTATTTTTTATTAAATTTTTTACGATTCGCTTCTAAACGTTGAATAACGTTTGGATCTCTTTTTTGTTTATTATTTTTTCCTAAAATAAAAATCGGCTCTAAATGTTCTTTTTTATAACCAAATGAAAGTGACGTTATAGGTACAAGTCCCTTAGTAAAAAATTCCATCGTCAAGTGTGCCATAACATCATAGCCTGTTTTATTGCGTATATCAGCAATAATTAATACATCTTGATGAGGAACAGCGACTAACATTTCACCTTCACATTGAGCTTCAATGTCATTTAAAAACTTTGTATTTAAAATACGACTCGCATCATATCCGTCATTTGAATTGATAAAATAAAAAATATTTCCTTTTACTTCATCTGTTTTATATTTATTCTCAAGTTTACGTATATTAAACAACGACATTTCTTTAATTTGTTGTGAAGTTAAACCTAGTGTTTTTAACATACTTTCATCAATTAATCGGTACGATTTTCCTAAATCAAGTGCATAATAAATATTAGTTTCTGCAGTATGTTCTTCAATAACAAATTGATGACCTTCTTTAGTTTTTTTATCAAAACTAGTTGATCTTATTACAGGCATAACTTGAATATCTTTCATTTTAGATAGACCATTATCATCCATTTGTGCAATTGCCTCTTCAACATAATAGATAATTTCATCAATGATTTTCTCTTTTTGTTCTTCATACTTCGCTACAACTGCATTAAGTTTGATAGTTACGCCTTTAAAATTATCTCGTCTATATATACGTAATGTTTCTTCTTCACGATCAAACTTAAAATCAACGTCTAAATGTTTTAAACGTTGTTTTAATGTATCTCTCATTTGAAAGACGTTCATATTAAAACACTCCTATTTTCGCACCTTACAATATTTTACAATAAAAAGAGCTCCAGTTACAGAAAAATTAGGCTATTCTTTCATATAAATAAGAAGTTTAAGTCCTAATTACTCATTTACACATATTGACTTAAAAATGAATCTATTTGTTCGATTGATTTTCGTTCTTTTCCAATATAACTTCCCATTAATTCACCATTTTTATATACGAGAAAACTTGGAATACCCATGATATCATTTTCAATTGCTAAATCTATAAATTTATCTCGATCTACTGATACAAATTTAAAATTAGAGTATTTTTTTTCTAATTTCGGTAAATCTGGTTCAATCACTTTACAATCTGGACACCATCCAGCTGTAAATTCAAATACCGTTTGTTCATTTTTTAATTCTTCAAATTGTTTTTCAGTTTCTAATGTAATCATATTATTTCTCCTCACTTTGAAATTGTAATGTTAAAATGTTTTCATTTGTTAAGTGACTCACAGCTTGTTTTAATAATTCACGCGCGGCATAATAGTCTCTAATATCAAATACCGCATCTGTACTATGAATATATCTTGCACATACGCCTATAACTGCTGTAGGTACACCTTTATTTGCTTTATGGATTTCTCCCCCATCTGTACCACCTGGTGAAATATAGTATTGTGAACGAATATCAAATGTATCAACTAACTCCAGTAGATAGTCTCTGAAACGTGGAGAGAGAATCATTGTACCATCTTTAATTCGAATTAATGTTCCTTCACCTAATTGACCAGATAATTGCTGTTTACCTTTAATATCATTTGCAGGAGAACAATCTACAACGAATGCTATGTCTGGCTGTATTAATTCAGTTGATGCTTTTGCACCTCTTAATCCAACTTCTTCTTGAACATTTGCACCCACATATAAATCTACATCTAATTCTACATCTTTGAGTAATTCTAATATTTCAATTGCTAAGACACAACCGTAACGATTATCCCATGCCTTAGCACTATATCGATGTTCAGATAATTGAGTGAATGGTGTAAAAGGAACAATTGTGTCCCCTATTTCTATTCCACGTGATCGAACTTCTTTATCACTTTCTGCTCCTATATCTAACATTAAATCTTTAATCTCAGGAACCGCTTCATTACCTGTTCTAAAATGTTTTGGTATATTCGAAACTACACCTACAATTTTTTCACCTTTTCTATTTTTAACCTGCAGTCGTTGTCCTTGCCATATATCATTAGATACGCCGCCTAAATTAGTAAACTGTAACATGCCATTTTGAGTGATGTTCGTAATCATAAAGCCAATTTCGTCCATATGAGCCGCTATCATCACACGCTTTGCATTTTGTTTTTTTGATTTTTTTACACCAAAAATACTTCCCATATGAGTTGTTATCACTTCATCTACAAATGGTGTCATTTCTTGTTTCATGTAGTCACGTACTTCTTCTTCAAAGCCTGGTGCTCCATGTAATTCTGTTAATGTTTTTATACGAAATAAAGTTTTATCGTTTTCCATTACATAAACACGCTCCTTAAATGTATTATATCATTTTGATTATGGTAAACTAATAATAAGAACTATTAATAGAAAGGTTAGATTCGATAATTATGACTTGTCAGACTATAAAATATATCTCCATTCCCATCGTAATAACTATAGGAGCATCTACGGCTTTTATACTCTATCGTACATTGAAAAACAAAAAAGTAAAAAATCCGGATAGAATATTAGAGGAAGTAAAATCATATTTTATGGATATTAAAGGTTCTTACATTCTTCATGAACCTTTACAAAATAAAGAGCAATATTTAAATCGTCTTGTTTATCAAGGTGGTATTACTCAAAATAAAAACAACCGTGATATAGAGTATACTTTCTATGCTGATGCACACACAGGTGAAATACTTACTATTGAAGAAAATTAATATTACTTTTTTGATATTTAAAAAACATTTTAATACTTTTTTTACTTCATATTCATATTTTAAATTATATTTGTTTGATGTTTTTATTAATTTTTTATCATTTTCGAACTTAACAGTAAAGTAACGATTACTATGATAATACAAAAATCAATAATCCTTTTAGATGAAATATGGACTAAATTTTTTCTTTTTCTCTTATATATTGCATGGATGTTTATCATATGTACTTATATTTATCATAAAGAGCAATAAATGATAAAACAACACACGAGCGTAAGAATGTATTTGCTTCTTACGCTCGTGTGTTGGATTTAATATATTATTTATTAATTTTTATGAAATTTGGCTTCCATTCTATAAATACGGGAACCTTTATCAGAAAATTTTTTCTCATATTCAGTTAATATATTATCTTCATCATCTTCATCATGAAGATTTAAATTTAACTTTGTAAAATACATTCCATATTGTGACATGCTTTCAAGACTATAAGCAAATAAACCTCTATTATCTGTTTTAAAGTGTATTTCTCCATCTTCTTTAAGAATTTGTTCATATAGAGCTAAAAAAGTGCGATACGTTAAACGACGTTTTGCATGTCTTTTTTTTGGCCAAGGATCCGAGAAATTTAAATAAATTCTAGATACTTCATTCTCTTTAAAGTACTCATTTAGTTCAATTGCATCATTGCAAATCATTTTTAAATTTGTGAGTCCTTTATCCTTTACTTTATCAAGCACTTTATACATAACGCTTTTTTCACGCTCTAAAGAAACAAAATTAATTTCAGGATGTTGCTCTGCAAGTGTAGTTATAAATTGCCCCATTCCTGAACCGATTTCAATATAGATTGGCTGTTTCTTATCAAACCAATCACTCATTTTGCCAGCATGCGAACCATCCATGTCTACTAGGTCAGGATGTTCTTTCAAATAATCTTCTGCCCATGGTTTATAACGGACTCTCATGTATTAAATCTCCTTAAATAAATAAATTACTATTCATTACCTCATTTAAAAATTTGAGCCATGTGTTCATATCTTTAAATCTTTTTTGTTCTTCATACCATTGAATCATGCCGATTGATTGAATCACAGTATACCATTTCATACGTTTATTTAAGTCCATACTTTCTTTAACACCATAAGTATTGAACCAGTTAGACCATTGTTGTTTTGGAACGTAGTTGTATAGCAGCATACCAATATCGATGGCTGGATCAGCAATCATTGCACCTTCCCAATCTACTAAAAATAACTCATCACGATCAGAAAGTAACCAGTTATTATGATTAACATCACCATGAACTACTGTAAAGAAACGTGAATCTAAATTAGGAATATGATCTTCCAAGTAAGTTAATGCTTTTCGAATAATATGATGGGTTAATACGTCTCTAGATAAAGAAGCATTAATTTTCTTTAACATAATATTTGGGGTAATAGGCTCCATTTCCATACGTTTTAACATATTAAGTAGTGGTTTTGAACCATGTATTTTTTTGAGAAGTTCAGCAACTCTTCTTTGAGACATTTCAGATGGTGTAAGTTCTCTACCATTTTTCCAATGTTGTGCTGTTACCACTTCGCCTGTTTCAATACGTTTTGTCCAAACTAACTTAGGCACAATACCTTCTGCAGATAAAGCTGCAATAAATGGATTTGAGTTACGCTTAAGAAATAATTTTTGTCCATCTTGTTCAGCCATATACGCTTCTCCAGATGCTCCACCTGCAGAATCAAGCGTCCACCCTAATTGATAAAACTGCTCCAACTCGTTCACCTCACTTTCAACTAGAAAATGGCTCGAGAAATATAGTTTTTCAAGAGCCATATATCTAATTTAATCATCGCTTTTTATCTAACGATTATATTTCTAACTTTGTTTTTGTTATATTGATAAAATTATTATTTAAATGTCTTCAAATCATTTAAATTTTTTACGTTATCTCTTTAATCACTCAATGATGATTTTATAATTTTTAGCTTAATTTTTCAACTGAAAATGAGAAACAAAATGATACATTTTACTAGTATGAAAAAGCTAAAATCCCGAATTCTTTATAAATATTATAACATATCATATACATCATCGTTGAAGAAATTTAAAGTTAATTGATACTTTTTGATTCAATATACTTTTCGAATCCTTCTTGTAATTTTTTAGTAATTGGACCTACTTTACCATCATTTACAATTTCGCCATCAATCTTAACGACAGGTGTTACTTCAGCAGAAGTACTAGACACAATGACTTCATCTGCATTTTTTAAGAAATCAACTGTAAATGTTTCTTCATTAAATGGTATGTTGTCATCTTCAGCAACCCATTTAATTACTTTTCGAGTAATACCATTTAAAATGTAATTATTAACGGGATGTGTATAGATTTCGCCATCTTTAATCGCATACACATTACTTGACGCACCTTCAGTAACAGTTTCATCTCTATGTTGAATGGCTTCTGTTGCATTATATTTAACTGCATATTCTTTAGCAAGAACATTTCCTAATAAATTTAAACTTTTAATGTCACAACGTAACCATCTAATATCTTCAACTGTTACAGCATTAATGCCATTTTCAAAGTCGTCGTATGGACGATCATAACTTTTAGCAAATGCCATAATAGCAGGTTTAACTTCTGGAGTTGGGAAAGAATGGTTTCTTGGTGCTACACCTCTTGTCGCTTGAATATAAATTCCACCATTTTGAATGTCATTGATTTTTAAAAGTTGTCTTACAATATCTGTTAGCTCCTCGACAGTATAGCCTAAATCGATTTGAATTTCACTCGCACTTCTAAGGAACCTTTCAAAGTGTTCAGTTACTGTAAATAATTTACCGTTGTATGCACGAATATATTCATATATACCATCTCCAAATACATAACCTCGGTCTTCATAAGAAACTTTTGCGTCTTCTTGATTTAAAAATTCTCCGTTAATAAATACTTTTGTCATTATTTATCCCTCCACACATAGTGAATAAATTGCTTCTAAATAGATACTTGTTGCGTTGAATAATTGTTTTTTAGTAATATATTCATTCTTTTGATGCATTAAATCCTCTGAATCTTCAAACATAGCTCCAAATGCAACACCTTTGTCTAAATTACGTGCATAAGTGCCTCCACCAATTGTATAAGGTTCTGTCATATCACCTGTTTGATTTCTATAAGCAGTGACAAGTTTTTGTACAAATGGATCATTTTTATCTACGAAATGAGGTTGTTGAACTTTACCTAATTCTATTTCAAACCCTTGAGATTTGATTTCATTTTTAAAACGTTCTAAAGCAGTTTCAAATTCGAAGCCTTTAGGATAACGTAAATTGATACCAAATTTGCCACCTTTTTCTTTATCATACGTAATGATACCTACGTTTGTTGTCACGTCTCCCATAACATCAGTATGGAACTTCATACCCATTTTTTCACCAAAATGAGATTCATGTAAATAACGATTACTAAATTCAGCGAATTCTTTTGCAGCTTGATTAAGATTCAAAGTTGATAGGAAGTCAATAAGATATAAACCAGCATTCACACCAAGTGAAGGATCCATACCATGGACGGCTTTCCCTTCAACAGTTAATATCAATTCACCATTATCTACAACCGCTTCACCTTCTAGTTGACGTTGGTCTAGATAATGTTCGAAATGTTGAACTACGTCTGTCATATTTTTTTCAACCAAAATATGTGCTTTAGCATGATCAGGAACCATGTTATAGCGTTGACCAGATTCAAATGAAAGAAGTTTTGCTTCTGAATGATCAGTATGATGTGAGCTTACATTTTGGACTAAATCAAATGTTGTAATTCCTTTTTCACCATGAATAGCAGGGAATTCAGCATCTGGTGCAAAACCTAAAGCAGGCATTTCTTCTGTTTTGAAATATCTTTCTGTACATTTCCAGTCAGATTCTTCATCTGTACCAATAATAATATGAATACGTTTTTTCCAATCTACATTCATTTCATTTAAAATTTTAACTGCATAGTAAGCTGCGATAGTTGGACCTTTATCATCAAGTGTACCTCTTGCCACAATAGCATCATCTGTTACAACAGGTTTAAATGGATCAGAATCCCAACCGTCTCCAGCAGGAACGACATCTACATGACATAAAATTCCCAATACATCTTCACCTTGACCTGCTTCAATTCTTCCAGCAATATGATCAACATCATGGGTAGAAAAACCATCTCTTTGAGCGATTTTATACATATAATCAAGAGCTTCACGAGGTCCAGGACCAACTGGTGCTTCCTCTGAAGCTTGACTATCATCTCTCACACTCTTGATTGAAAGTAATCCATTTAAATCTTCAATAATTTGACTTTCATATTCTTGTACTTTTTCTTTCCACATTAGAGATCAACTTCCTTTTCAATAGATATACCTATTATTTTACATAAATCTAGTATTAAATGACAACAAAATGTCAGAAAATTTCATAGTACATATAAAAAAAGAAGTGAGAAAAAATTTTCTCACTTCTTTAAAATTTAAGTTTAATATCTATCGTCTAAGGCATTATGATTGTTTTTCAAATCTTCTTCAGTGACTACTCTTAAATTATTATTAACAGTTGCACCACCTTCATCATCAAATTTACCTTCTGCTAATTCATGTGTATCATTTTTTTTAGTATTCACATTAGTGAATTTAGATTTTTCATCTTGTAATAAAGATTTAGGATCATTTTTTAAACGATTTGCATAACCTTGTGGGTCATTCTTTACGTTTTGAATTGTTTCATTTGCTTTTGAGCTAATATCATTAACTAGCCCTTTCGCATTTTGTTTATAGCCTTCTGGATTTTCTTTATATTTATTATACTCAGCTTTTAATTTATTTCTGCTACTTTCACGTGATAATGCTACTGCAGCCGCTGCAGCACCAATTCCTGCCACAATTCTTAATAAACCTGCACTTTTAGCCATCATATTACCCCTTTTCTCTTTTATTACTATAAAAGTTTTAATTCTTCTGAAGTTAGTAAACGATACTCTCCAGATTTTAAGTTTTCATCTAACGTCAAATTAGAAATTTTAAGACGTTTTAATTCTAATACCTCATTATCAATTGAATGAAACATTCTTTTCACTTGATGATACTTTCCTTCATAAATAGTAACTAAAGATAATTTATGATCTAGTTTTTCAAGTTGTGCTGGTTTTACTTTGCCATCTGATAGTTCAATTCCATTTTTAAAAGCAATAATATCTTCGTTTTTAATAGGATATTTAGAGGTTACTTTATACGTTTTAGACACATGTTTAGATGGACTCATTAAATTATGGTTAAATTGTCCATCATTAGTAATAAGTAATAAACCTTCAGTATCTTTATCTAATCTGCCTACTGGAAATATATCAAGATGGCGGTAATCATCAATAAGATCTATCACTGTTTGATTTATATCATCATAAGTAGCAGAAACATATCCTTTGGGTTTATTTAACATAATATAAACATGATTAATATACTCTATTATTTTGCCATCTACAGTAATTTCATCTTGCTCAGGATTCACTTGGGATTTAGGCGATTTTTCCACTTTATCATTAACTTTGACACTATTTTTCTTTAAAAGCTGCTTTACCTCGGTACGCGTGCCAACTCCCATATTCGATAAAAATTTATCTAACCTCATCTTAAGAATCCAACTTTACGTCTAATCTTTGTTGGTAATTCACCAAGAAATTGATCAGCTAATCGATTTTTAATTGTGATACCGCCATACACTAATGCACCGATAATAACCCCAACAAATAATATAATCATTGCTCCAAATTTACGTTCTACAGGGACAAAATGACCTAAAATTAAGTAAACAATTTCTACACTAATCATCATGATTAAACTATAAATAAAAATTTTCGCTACTTGCACAAATGTTTCTGTAAATTCATATTTCGCATATATTTTTAAAATAAAGAAATTTGCTGTAATCGCAAAACTCAATGCAATAGCAGTACTTAAAATTGCTCCTGCAGTATGGAAAGTCATAATCAATGGAATATTAAGTGCTAACTTTAATACAACGGATCCTAAAATGACAAATACTGTCAATTTTTGTTTGTCTATGCCTTGTAACATCGAAGCAGTAACACTGAGTAAAGAAATTAATATTGCTACAGGAGCATAGATAAATAACATTTTGTTTCCATCTGGATTATATTGATAGAAAACTGTATATAAAGGTGCAGACAAGGCCATTATTCCTAAGCTTGCTGGAACTGTAATATACATTAAAACACCGATTGATGTTTTAATTTGACGATGCATTTCAGTTAAACGGCCTTCTGCATATGTTTTAGTAATAAATGGAATTAAACTTACCGCAAAACCTGCTGCAAGTGATGTTGGAATCATTACAATTTTATTGGTTGTAAAGTTTAATATCGTAAAGAAATAATCTTTATTTGCATGGAACCCTGCTGCATCTAATGCATTGTTATGTGTAAATTGATCAACAAGGTTAAATAATGGGAAGTTTAAACTAACAATTACAAACGGAATACTGTATGCAATAATTTCTTTATACATTCTTCCATAAGAAATGTCTAATCCTGTACGATCAGACTCTACCATTTTTTGAATGTGAGGTTTACGCTTTTTCCAGTAATACCAAAGAGTAAATAAACCTGCAATTGCTCCCACAGCCGCTGCGAATGTAGCTACACCATTGGCTTGTAAATAAGTACCATGAAAAACATTTAAAACTAAATAACTACCTATTAATATAAATATAATTCTGGCTAATTGTTCAGTAACTTCAGATACAGCAGTTGGACCCATCGATTGATAACCTTGGAATACCCCTCTCCATGTTGCTAATAGTGGGATAAAAACAACTACCATACTGATGATACGAATAATCCAAGTAATCTCTGGTACTGTCCATCCACCTTTTCCTTCTTTTTGACCTAAAGTAATACCTGCAATATCAGGGGCTAAATAAAACAATATTAAAAATCCTATAATACCTGATATCGACATTACGATAAAACTCGATTTATAGAGTTTTTGTCCTACTCTATATGCTCCTATTGCATTATACTTTGCTACAAATTTTGAAGCTGCTAAAGGCACTCCAGCTGTAGCGACAGCAATAGCAATATTATAAGGAACATAAGCATAGTTAAACGGCGCTAACTTTTCCTCCGCATTTGCACCCATAATCGCATAAAAAGGAATTACAAATAAAACACCTAGAATTTTAGTAATTAAAATACTAAATGTTATTAAAAAGGTTCCGCGCACCATTTCCTTATTTTCACTCATATTCAATCTTCCTATCTTTAATTTAATCAAACTATGTCGTTATACATCTGTCTAAACTAAGGACTTGCATTACTATAAAATATATCACAAAATACTTATTGTTTCTCGTTTCTTTTTAAGTTTTTTAATCAATTATTCTCACTATTATTAACTAAAAATATTGTAAGTTTTTTTATTTATGTATTTAATACACTTTTCAAAGCAAACTTCTCCTTCAGTTCGCAAAATAATAAGTATTTATGTAGAATATAAATGTATGATAACGGAGGTTAATATATGTATCAAACAATAATCATTGGCGGTGGACCAAGCGGGTTAATGGCAGCAGTTGCTGCGAGTGAAAATAGTAGTAAGGTTCTATTAATTGAAAAGAAAAACGGTCTTGGAAGAAAATTAAAAATTTCTGGTGGTGGTAGATGTAATGTGACTAATCGTCTACCTTACGAAGAAATCATCAAAAATATACCTGGAAATGGTAAATTTTTATATAGTCCATTTTCAAAATTTGATAACGAATCCATAATAGAATTTTTTGAAAGTCGTGGTATAAAATTAAAAGAAGAAGATCATGGAAGAATGTTTCCAGTTTCAAACAAATCACAAGATATTGTTGATACGTTAGTTAATACAATTAAGAATAACAACGTTGAAATTAAAGAAGAAACTGTTGTTAATGACATTTCTAAAAATGATCAATCTTTTATAGTAAAAACACAAGATGGCGAATTTGAATCAAAAACAGTTATTATTGCGACTGGTGGAACAAGCGTTCCCCAAACTGGATCTACAGGTGATGGCTACAGATTTGCTGAAAATTTAGGTCACACTATTACTGAATTATTCCCTACTGAAGTCCCTATTACATCTAGTGAATCTTTTATTAAAAATAAAACACTTAAAGGCTTAAGTTTAAAAGATGTAGAATTATCAGTTTTAAAGAAAAATGGTAAAAAACGTATTAGTCATCAAATGGATATGATTTTTACACACTTTGGTGTAAGTGGACCAGCTGCATTACGTTGTAGCCAATTCGTTTATAAAGAACAAAAAAATCAGAAAAAACAAGACATTCAATTACAGTTAGATGTATTTCCAGAGATTTCTTTACAAGATTTAGAAAATAAAATAAAGAAAATCTTAAGCGAAGAACCAGACAAATATATAAAAAATGCACTACGTGGTTTAATAGAAGAAAGATATTTATTGTTTATGCTAGAACAGGCTAATATTAATGAAAATACAACATTTCATCATCTTTCAAATCAACAGTTGACTCACCTCGCAGAACATTTCAAACAATTCATTTTCACTGTTAATGGTACCCTTTCGATTGAAAGAGCCTTTGTTACTGGTGGTGGCGTTTCTCTTAAAGAAATATGGCCTAAAACAATGATGTCAAAAATTCAACCTGGCTTATTTTTATGTGGAGAAGTATTAGACATTCATGGTTATACAGGTGGCTACAATATTACAAGTGCTTTAGTTACTGGACACGTTGCTGGAAGCGAAGCTGGCTCATATGAAGATTAAAAAACACCTTTCAACAATGCTCTAAAAAGAGTATGTTGAAAGGTGTTTAATTCTATTTAATTATTCACTTTTTTTGAACTTTCTTTTTGTTCTTAGTAATAAGACTAAACCACTTACAAATATTAAAGTTTGAATTGGTAATCTTTCATTTTCTACTTTACCAGTATTCGGTAATTTAGATAAAGTATTGTTAGATGTTATATCTCTAATTAAAACAGTAGATTTGTTACTAAAAATGCTGTTATTAAAACTAAACGTCGATATTGGTTTGATGTTTCTAATTTCTTCAATTGTTTTTATAACAATTTGTCCAATGTCCACTGCACTATCAGAATTATTAATGGCCTCTAAAGCTCGTTTCATTATATTATCTATTTTTTGTTTTGCTAGTCGTTTTTCATTATTAGTTAAATAAGACATTGCATCAATTAAAGCTTTTTGTTTTCTTGCTACATCTTCTATAGCTTTTCTCGCATTAATTTTTGTTTCAGTACTTGGAGTCAATTTACGAATTTGATCAATATAATTTTTTTCTAATATTGAAACATCACTGTTTGTTGTAGATGCATTAATACTATCTTTCGCCATTTTTAGTAATTCATCTACTTTTTGCTGGGCTTCTCGTTTTTCTTCAATCGTTGCATTTTTATTTTGATCAATAAGTTCTTTTTGTTTTTGAGCAATTTCTAGTAAGTGTTTTATTGCATTGACTTTAACATTCCCTACAATATTCAAATGATTAATTGACTCTATTCCATTATTTTTCGAAGTATCTACCATTTGATTAGTTGTATTTTGATCAATTTGGTGTTTTATTTCCTCGACTAATCGTTCAACTTTTTTCTTAAAGAATTGTTTTTCTTCATCAGTAAGGGTTACATTTTTATCGATTTCTGCTTTCTTTATTGTTGCGACTGCATCGATTGCTTGTTTTGCTTCATCTTTTTTCACAACCGTTGGTTGGACGTGGTTGATTGACTCTATACCTTGACTTTTTGCGTCATCTACGCCTTGATTAGTTGTTGTTTGATCAATTTGATGTTTCGCTTCTGTGACTGCTTCATCCACTTTTGCCTTCGCCTCAGATTTTTCCTCATCTGTTGCATTTGGGGTTTTGTCGATTTCTGCTTTCTTCGCTATTGCGGCTGCATCAATTACTTGTTTTGCTTCATCTTTTTTCACAACCGTTGGTTGCACTTGGTTGATTAACTCTATACCTTGACCTTTCGCATCATCTACACCTTGATTGTTTGTCACTTGATCAATTGATGATTTTGCTTCCGTTACCGCTGCATCCACTTTCGCTTTTGCTGCCGCTTTTTCTTCATCTGTCGCATTTGGAGTTTTGTCGATTTCTGCTTTCTTCGCTATTGCGGCTGCATCAATTACTTGTTTTGCTCCATCTTTCTTCACAACCGTTGGTTGGACGTGGTTAATTAAATCTGTGCCATGTGTTTTCGCTTCATCTACACCTTGATTGTTTGTAGCTTGATCAATTGATGATTTTGCTTCCGTTACCGCTACATCCACTTTCGCTTTTGCTGCCGCTTTTTCTTCATCTGTCGCGTTTGGGGTTTGATCAATTTCTGCTTTCTTCGCTGTTGCGGCTGCATCAATTACTTGTTTTGCTTCATCTTTCTTCACAACCGTTGGTTGGACGTGGTTAATTAAATCTGTGCCATGTGTTTTCGCTTCATCTACACCTTGATTGTTTGTAGCTTGATCAATTGATGATTTTGCTTCCGTTACCGCTGCATCCACTTTCGCTTTTGCTGCCGCTTTTTCCTCATCTGTTGTATTTGGGGTTTTGTCGATTTCTGCTTTCTTCGCTATTGCAGCTGCATCGATTGCTTGTTTTGCTTCATCTTTCTTCACAACCGTTGGTTGGACGTGGTTGATTGACTCTATGCCTTGACCTTTTGCGTCATCTACGCCTTGATTAGTTGTTGTTTGATCAATTTGATGTTTCGCTTCTGTGACTGCTTCATCCACTTTTGCCTTCGCCTCAGATTTTTCCTCATCTGTTGCATTTGGGGTTTTGTCGATTTCTGCTTTCTTCGCTATTGCGGCTGCATCAATTACTTGTTTTGCTTCATCTTTTTTCACAACCGTTGGTTGCACTTGGTTGATTAACTCTATACCTTGACCTTTCGCATCATCTACACCTTGATTGTTTGTCGCTTGATCGATTTGATGTTTCGCTTCTGTAACTGTTTCATCCACTTTTGCTTTTGCTGCCGCTTTTTCTTCATCTGTCGCATTTGGAGTTTGATCAATTTCTGCTTTCTTCGTTGTTGCAGTTGCATCAATTGCTCGTTTTGCTTCTTCTTTCTTCACAACCGTTGGTTGCACTTGGTTGATTGACTCTGTGCCGTGTGTTTTTGCGTCATCTACACTTTGATTATTTGTCACTTGATCGATTTGATGTTTCGCTTCTGTAACTGCTTCATCCACTTTCGCTTTTGCTGCCGCTTTTTCCTCATCTGTCGCATTTGGGGTTTGATCGATTTCTGCTTTCTTTATTGTTGCGACTGCATCGATTGCTTGTTTTGCTTCATCTTTTTTCACAACCGTTGGTTGGACGTGGTTGATTGACTCTATGCCTTGACCTTTTGCGTCATCTACGCTTTGATTAGTTGTTGTTTGATCAATTTGATGTTTCGCTTCTGTGACTGCTTCATCCACTTTTGCCTTCGCCTCAGATTTTTCCTCATCTGTTGCATTTGGGATTTTGTCGATTTCTGCTTTCTTCGCTATTGCGGCTGCATCGATTGCTTGTTTTGCTTCATCTTTCTTCACAACCGTTGGTTGGACGTGGTTGATTGACTCTATGCCTTGACCTTTTGCGTCATCTACGCCTTGATTAGTTGTTGTTTGATCAATTTGATGTTTCGCTTCTGTGACTGCTTCATCCACTTTTGCCTTCGCCTCAGATTTTTCCTCATCTGTTGCATTTGGGGTTTTGTCGATTTCTACTTTCTTCGCTATTGCGGCTGCATCAATTACTTGTTTTGCTTCATCTTTTTTCACAACCGTTGGTTGCACTTGGTTGATTAACTCTATACCTTGACCTTTCGCATCATCTACACCTTGATTGTTTGTCACTTGATCAATTGATGATTTTGCTTCCGTTACCGCTGCATCCACTTTCGCTTTTGCTGCCGCTTTTTCTTCATCTGTCGCATTTGGAGTTTTGTCGATTTCTGCTTTCTTCGCTATTGCGGCTGCATCAATTACTTGTTTTGCTTCATCTTTCTTCACAACCGTTGGTTGGACGTGGTTAATTAAATCTGTGCCATGTGTTTTCGCTTCATCTACACCTTGATTGTTTGTCGCTTGATCAATTGATGATTTTGCTTCCGTTACCGCTACATCCACTTTCGCTTTTGCTGCCGCTTTTTCTTCATCTGTCGCGTTTGGGGTTTGATCAATTTCTGCTTTCTTCGCTGTTGCGGCTGCATCGATTGCTTGTTTTGCTTTATCTTTCTTTACAACCGTTGGTTGGACTTGATTAATTGAATCTGTGCCGTGTGTTTTTGCGTCATCTACACCTTGATTGTTTGTCGCTTGATCGATTTGATGTTTCGCTTCTGTGACTGCTTCATCCACTTTTGCCTTCGCCTCAGATTTTTCCTCATCTGTTGCATTTGGGGTTTTGTCGATTTCTGCTTTCTTCGCTATTGCGGCTGCATCAATTGCTTGTTTTGCTTCATCTTTTTTCACAACCGTTGGTTGGACGTAGTTGATTGACTCTATGCCTTGACCTTTTGCGTCATCTACACCTTGATTGTTTGTCGCTTGATCAATTGATGATTTTGCTTCTGTAACTGCTTCATCCACTTTTGCCTTCGCCTCAGATTTTTCCTCATCTGTCGCGTTTGGAGTTTTGTCGATTTCTGCTTTCTTCGCTATTGCAGCTGCATCAATTGCTCGTTTTGCTTCATCTTTCTTCACAACCGTTGGTTGCACTTGATTAATTGAATCTGTGCCGTGTGTTTTCGCTTCATCTACACCTTGATTGTTTGTCGCTTGATCGATTTGATGTTTCGCTTCTGTAACTGCTTCATCCACTTTTGCTTTTGCTGCCGCTTTTTCCTCGTCTGTCGCATTTGGAATTTGATCAATTTCTGCTTTCTTCGCTGTTGCGGCTGCATCGATTGCTTGTTTCGCTTCATCTTTCTTCACAACCGTTGGTTGCACTTGATTAATTGAATCTGTGCCGTGTGTTTTCGCTTCATCTACACCTTGATTGTTTGTCACTTGATCAATTGATGATTTTGCTTCCGTTACCGCTACATCCACTTTCGCTTTTGCTGCCGCTTTTTCTTCATCTGTCGCATTTGGGGTTTGATCAATTTCTGCTTTCTTCGCTGTTGCGGCTGCATCGATTGCTTGTTTTGCTTCATCTTTCTTTACAACCGTTGGTTGCACTTGTTTAATTGAATCTGTGCCGTGTGTTTTTGCCTCATCTACACCTTGATTGTTTGTCGCTTGATCAACTTGATGTTTCGCTTCTGTAACTGCTTCATCCACTTTCGCTTTTGCTGCCGCTTTTTCTTCATCTGTCGCATTTGGGGTTTGATCAATTTCTGCCTTCTTCGCTATTGCGGCTGCATCAATTGCTCGTTTTGCTTCATCTTTTTTCACAACCGTTGGTTGCACTTGGTTAATTAAATCTGTGCCATGTGTTTTCGCTTCATCTACACCTTGATTAGTTGTCGCTTGATTGATTTGGTGTTTTGCTTCATTTACTGCTGCGTCCACTTTCGCTTTTGCTGCTGATTTTTCTTCATCTGTCGCATTTGGGGTTTGATCAATTTCTGCCTTCTTCGCTATTGCGGCTGCATCAATTGCTCGTTTTGCTTCATCTTTCTTCACAACCGTTGGTTGGACGTGATTGATTAAATCTATACCATGACCTTTCGCGTCATCTACACCTTGATTGTTTGTCGCTTGATCAACTTGATGTTTCGCTTCTGTAACTGCTTCATCCACTTTCGCTTTTGCTGCCGCTTTTTCTTCATCTGTCGCATTTGGGGTTTGATCAATTTCTGCCTTCTTCGCTATTACGGCTGCATCAATTGCTTGTTTTGCTTCATCTTTTTTCACAACCGTTGGTTGGACGTGGTTGATTGACTCTATGCCTTGACCTTTTGCGTCATCTACGCCTTGATTAGTTGTTGTTTGATCAATTTGATGTTTCGCTTCTGTAACTGCTTTATCCACTTTCGCTTTTGCTGCTGCTTTTTCTTCATCTGTCGCATTTGGAGTTTGATCAATTTCTGCTTTCTTCGTTGTTGCGGCTGCATCGATTGCTTGTTTTGCTTCATCTTTCTTTACAACCGTTGGTTGCACTTGTTTAATTGAATCTGTGCCGTGTGTTTTTGCCTCATCTACACCTTGATTGTTTGTCGCTTGATCAACTTGATGTTTCGCTTCTGTAACTGCTTTATCCACTTTTGCCTTCGCCTCAAATTTTTCCTCATCTGTCGCGTTTGGGGTTTGATCAATTTCTGCTTTCTTCACTGTTGCGGCTGCATCGATTGCTTGTTTTGCTTCATCTTTCTTCACAACCGTTGGTTGGACGTGATTGATTAAATCTATACCATGACCTTTCGCGTCATCTACACCTTGATTGTTTGTCGCTTGATCAACTTGATGTTTCGCTTCTGTAACTGCTTCATCCACTTTCGCTTTTGCTGCCGCTTTTTCTTCATCTGTCGCATTTGGGGTTTGATCAATTTCTGCCTTCTTCGCTATTGCGGCTGCATCAATTGCTCGTTTTGCCTCATCTTTCTTCACAACCGTTGGTTGGACGTGATTGATTAAATCTATACCATGACCTTTCGCGTCATCTACACCTTGATTGTTTGTCGCTTGATCAACTTGATGTTTCGCTTCTGTAACTGCTTCATCCACTTTCGCTTTTGCTGCCGCTTTTTCTTCATCTGTCGCATTTGGAGTTTGATCAATTTCTGCTTTCTTCACTGTTGCGGCTGCATCGATTGCTTGTTTTGCTTCATCTTTCTTCACAACCGTTGGTTGGACTTGATTAATTGAATCTGTGCCGTGTGTTTTCGCGTCATCTACACCTTGATTGTTTGTCGCTTGATCAATTGATGATTTTGCTTCCGTTACCGCTACATCTACTTTCGCTTTTGCTGCCGCTTTTTCCTCATCTGTCGCATTTGGGGTTTGATCGATTTCTGCTTTCTTCGCTGTTGCGGCTGCATCGATTGCTTGTTTCGCTTCATCTTTCTTCACAACCGTTGGTTGAACGTGGTTGATTGACTCTGTGCCGTGTGTTTTTGCGTCATCTACATTTTGATTGTTTGTCGCTTGATCGATTTGATGTTTCGCTTCTGTGACTGCTTCATCCACTTTCGCTTTTGCTGCCGCTTTTTCTTCATCTGTCGCATTTGGAGTTTGATCAATTTCTGCTTTCTTCACTGTTGCGGCTGCATCGATTGCTTGTTTTGCTTCATCTTTCTTCACAACCGTTGGTTGGACTTGATTAATTGAATCTGTGCCATGTGTTTTCGCTTCATCTACACCTTGATTAGTTGTCGCTTGATTGATTTGGTGTTTTGCTTCATTTACTGCTGCGTCCACTCTTGCTTTCGCTGCCGCTTTTTCTTCATCTGTCGCGTTTGGGGTTTGATCAATTTCTGCTTTTTTACTATCTACTACTCTCATTAATTCTTGAATAGCATCATTTTTAACAGTAGGACCAAACGTTAAACCTGAAATAGTTGTAACTCCTGATTCTTTGTTCCTATTAATTTCATTTATATCATGTGAAGCATCAATAGCAGCCTTGCTAAATTCAAGCGGATTATTTACTTGTTCAATAACTGCTTCTTTTTCTTCATTAGTGGCATCACTATTATTATTAAATTCTTCTCTTTTTGCTTTAGCTAACTGGTCTAAAGTTAATTTTGCACGTTCCTTATCTAAACTCAATGTTAAATCATTAATGGTTACTTGATTTTTACGTTCACTTATTGGCGTATCATCTGTTTCAGATAAAATATGTTTTGCCTGATTTAATACATTTTGCATTGATGTCCAGGCTTCTGGTGTATAGTTATCTTGATTTAAGCCATTTAAATACGTTTCTATTTCAGTAACTTTAGCCTGTAAATCATTTTTAAACATTTTAACAGTGAGCGTTTGTCTATCAGTTTGGTAATTTCCTTCACGCATACTAGATTCGTTTTTAATAAATTCATTTCGAACGCCATAACGCATGAAATGATCATCGCCCGGTGAACCTAAATCACGGGAATCACTCATTCTATTCATGTTAACGCCTTCTGTAACATAGTTTAAAGTACCTTGTATATCAGTTTGTAAAGGTGTCGATGCAGGAAGTGAAATTTGATAGGATACATCCATATGTCCACCAGCATCTATTCTACCGATATCTAAAGTTAATTCTCTTGTATCAGAGTTAAATGAGCCTCTGGCATGTTGTGCTGAAATGTATTTTGCACCTTCAGGAAGAATCACTTTATATTTTGTTTTATTTGAACGAGAGTGACCTCTATTTTGTATCGAAAAGTTTATCGTTTCACGCACACTATCAGCTGTTGCCGAAGGTGATGTGACAACGTAATCTGTTTTTGGCGTCGTAGCAGTTAAGTATGCTCCACTATTTACAGTAACATCTGCAACCAATCCTCCACCATAGTTATTCGGTCCTTTTAATAATCTATGGTGGTTAGGATGTTCATGAGTACGATTGTCTGTAGATTCAAATCTAAATCTTAATTTTGAAATTGTTTCTGGAACATTAAATACTCCTACAAAGTTACCAAATGTCATTGAAGAAGTACTTGGACGTCCTTTATATAACAAAGTATTAGGTTGATTCGCATCATAAATATATACTCTAGCTCCGTTCATACCACCTGTATTCCCCATTGAACCACTAATATAGTGAAGTTGAATGACTGATCCAGGAGTAACATCTACATCTTGATATATAGACCCTACTTTACTATCTGGAGCACCATATAACCCACTCTCTGTGTAAGCAGACAGTACGGCAGCTACTTTGTTTCTCGTCTTATCAAAAGTGTAATAGTTATAAAGAGATAAACCCTTAGGACCCCATACTAATGGAATTTCTGTTTGACTACTGTTATTAACATGCCAACCTGTCACTTTACTCGCTGGGTTTCTTTCAGATTCAGTGGCATTAGTCGGTATAACTGCACCATTCGATGTATCAGTAAATGAACCATTTATAATTTGACCAGAATTTGTTTCATTAATGGCCATCGGATCATTATTTGGCGTAGCAGTAACATCTACTGAACGTCTACTTCTTTTATGTGGTTTATTTTGAATATCTGAATTAGTCACTAATTCATTAGTAGTTGTTGTATCAGTAGCTCTAACTTCAGAGGATACTCCATTTTGTTTATTCACGTTCTCTTGTGTTTTATTATTTGATGTCAATGTAGAATCAGCATTAGTATGTTCTTCTGAGGAATGATTCTCTTTATTCACTTCCACAGAAGGATTCGATATTTCTGGTTTTGAATTTTCTGCTGAAAGATTATTTTGAGCATCTACTTCTTTATTTGCTCTAATTGAGTTTGTATCTTCAGCTTGATTATGATTAGACATATTCGATAACGGAGTGTTTCGTTCTATAGTTGACGGTTGTCCTTCACTATTAGTCTTATCATTATTAGCAGTTCTGACATTTTCAGAAGTAGTATGTGAAATATTATTTTCTTCATCATGAGTTGCTGCATGACCTGGATGGGATAAGAAAGTCAATGTCGCAATCACAGTAGAAAATGTCCCTACACTAAACTTACGAATACTAAATTTCTGTTTTTTAAAAAGATTCATTATGTTCCTCCTGATGTGTTTTCTTGATGTGTTAGTAATAATGAATATTGTATGTAAATTGTAACTTTAATAGTCTTCAACCATAAACAATACCATTTGTATTCTATAATAACATTTATTGATAAAAATGACTACAATTTAATTTGTTTTTTAAAATATTTTTATTCATATATTTTTTATATAGTTACTCTTTGTATGTATATAACATCTTAATAATATAAAAATAGGAGAAGCTTTTTGCTTCTCCTATTATTTATAAGTATTATTCTTGTTCTTTTCTTCTTGTAGTTAAGAATAATACTAAACCACTTATAAAAATAATTTCAGTTAGTGGTAAACGATATCCTTCTGTCATACCAGTGTTAGGAAGTATATGTTTACGATTTAAAATATGATTTGAATTATCAGTAATATTTATAGTTGGATTACCAACATCGTATGAGTAACCAGTACTTTCATCTGGTTTAACTACTACTTTAAGGATTTCTTCAATTGCTTTGTCCAAAGTATTATCAACATCACTATTAGTAATATCCTTTTCAAAGATGCGTTTTGCTTCCTCTACAATTGTATCTATTTTTCGTTTAGCTTCTGCTTTTTTATTTTCAGATACATTACGTATTGAGTCAATTTTTGCTTTTTGCTCTGCCGCTTTTTTCATTAATTCTTCTAATGCTTTTGCTTTTTTAACTGCATGAACCTGTATCTCTTTAGCATCTTTTGTAAATTTAGCAGTTACATCGTCAACTTGTTGATTCGTAGTAGATTTTTGAATTTCTTCTTTTGCTTTATTGATAACATTATCAACTGCTTTTTTTGCTATGTCTTTTTCTTCTTTTGTTGCAGTAGAATGTTGATCAATTTCTGCTTTTTTATCTTTACCTACTTGTTCAATTTTATCTTTAGCCGTTGATTTTTTAGTGATATCTGAATCACTATTTTTAATTAAACCAGTAAATTTAACTGTTACTTTATCAACATCACCATTTGTTGTTTGATTATCAATTTCTTTTTTAGCATTAGAAACTATTTCATCGATTTTTTGTTTTGCTTTATCCTTCTCTTCTTTCGTTGCATTATCATTTTTATCAATTTCTGCTTTTTTAGCTGCTGCTACTTCATCAATTATTTTTTTATTACTATCTTTTTTCACAACATCAACTTGAATAGCTTTAATTGTATCAGAATGTTTAGTTGTCACATCATCAACTTGACTATTTGTTTCTGCATTATCAATCTCTGATTTAGCTTTAGATACTTCCTCATCAACTTTATTTTTAGCTGTATCTTTTTCTTCTTTTGTAGCATTTAGTGTTTGATCAGCCTGTTCTTTTTTAGTTTTTGCAACGTTGTCAATAGTTTGTTTAGCTGCTGTTTTCTTTACTGTTTCTGGTTGAATATTTGTAATTTCATTTATACCAGTTGTTTTATTTGTATCTACACCACTGTTATCTGTGGCTTGATCAATGGCTTGTTTTGCTTTATTTGCTGCTTCGTCCACTTTGGTTTTTGCTGCATCTTTTTCTTCTTTTGTGGCATCAATATTCTTATCGATTTCTGCTTTTTTACTCGTTACAGTATCATCAATGGCTTGTCTTGCTTGTGCCTTTTTAACTACTTCTACTTGTACAGCGTTAATTGCATTCGTACCATTTGTAGTTTCAGTATCTACATCATTGTTTGTTATAGCACGCTCAATATTTTGTTTCGCTTTATTTGCTTCTTCATCAACTTTATTTTTAGCTACATCTTTTTCTTCTTTTGTAGCATCAGGAGTTTGATCAATTAATGCTTTTTTCGCAACTACTACGTCATCAATGGATTTATTAGCTATAGGTTTTTTAGCAATTTCAACTTGAATACCATTGATTGTATCGGTACCATTTGTATTTGCTGTATCTACTTCGCCATTTGTGTTCGCATGGTCAATATTACCTTTCGCTTCTGTCACTGCAACATCAACTTTATCTTTTGCTACATCTTTTTCTTCTTTAGTCGCACCAGGCGTTTGATCAATTGTTGCTTTTTTCGCTGTTGCTGCATCATCAATGGCTTGTCTTGCTTGTGCTTTTTTAACTACATCTACTGTTACTGCATTTATAGTTGATACACCATTATTGTTTGCTGTATCTACTTCGCCATTTGTAGTTGCACGATCTATATTACCTTTTGCTTCTGTGACTGCTTGATCTACCTTTTGTTTCGCTGCATCTTTTTCTTCTTGTGTAGCATCTGGTGTTTGATCAATTGTCGCTTTCTTTGCTGTTGCTGCATCATCAATAGCTTGACGTGCCTGTGCTTTCTTAACTACATCTACTGTTACTGCATTTATAGTTGATACACCATTTGTATTCGCTGTATCTACATCATTATTTGTTGTGGCACGATCTATATCACCTTTTGCTTCTGTCACTGCTTGATCTACTGTTTGTTTTGCTGCGTCTTTTTCTTCTTGTGTAGCATCTGGCGTTTGATCAATTGTCGCTTTCTTTGCTGTTGCTGCATCATCAATGGCTTGTCTTGCTTGTGCTTTCTTAACTACATCTACTGTTACTGCGTTAATATTATTTACACCATTTGTATTCGCTGTATCTACTTCGCCATTTGTGTTCACATGATCAATATTACCTTTTGCTTCTGTCACTGCTTGATCTACTTTTTGTTTTGCTGCGTCTTTTTCTTCTTGTGTCGCATCTGGTGTTTGATCAATTGTCGCTTTCTTCGCTGTTGCTGCATCATCAATGGCTTGTTTTGCTTGTACTTTTTTAAGCACATCTACTGTTACTGCGTTAATAGTTGATACACCATTTGTATTCGCTGTATCTACATCATTATTTGATGTGGCACGATCTATATTACCTTTCGCTTCTGTCACTGCTGCATCTACTTTTTGTTTTGCTGCGTCTTTTTCTTCTTGTGTCGCATCTGATGTTTGATCAATTGTCGCTTTCTTTGCTGTTGCTGCATCATCAATAGCTTGTCTTGCTTGTGATTTTTTAAGCACATCTACTGTTACTGCGTTAATATTATTTACACCATTTGTATTCGCTGTATCTACATCATTATTTGTTGTGGCACGATCTATATTACCTTTTGCTTCTGTTACTGCTGCATCTACTTTTTGTTTTGCTGCATCTTTTTCTTCTTGTGTAGCATCTGGTGTTTGATCAATTGTCGCTTTCTTCGCTGTCGCTGCATCATCAATGGCTTGTCTTGCTTGTGATTTTTTAACTACTTCTACTGTTACTGCATTAATAGTTGATACGCCATTTGTACTAGCAGTATCTACATTACTATTTGTAACTGCTGTACTAATATTTGCTTTAGCTTCTGTTACTGCTTGATCTACTTTTTGTTTTGCTGCGTCTTTTTCTTCTTGTGTGGCATCTGGCGTTTGATCAATTGTCGCTTTCTTCGCTGTTGCTGCATCATCAATGGCTTGTCTTGCTTGTGATTTTTTAAGCACATCTACTGTTACTGCGTTAATATTATTTACACCATTTGTATTCGCTGTATCTACATCATTATTTGTTGTGGCACGATCTATATTACCTTTTGCTTCTGTTACTGCTTGATCTACTTTTTGTTTTGCTGCGTCTTTTTCTTCTTGTGTCGCATCTGGTGTTTGATCAATTGTCGCTTTCTTTGCTGTCGCTGCATCATCAATGGCTTGTCTTGCTTGTGATTTTTTAACTACTTCTACTGTTATTGCATTAATATTATTTACACCATTTGTACTAGCAGTATCTACATTACTATTTGTAACTGCTGTACTAATATTTGCTTTAGCTTCTGTGACTGCTGCATCTACTTTTTGTTTCGCTGCATCTTTTTCTTCTTGCGTCGCATCTGGTGTTTGATCAATTGTCGCTTTCTTCGCTGTCGCTGCATCATCAATGGCTTGTCTTGCTTGTGATTTTTTCGCTACTTCAACTTGAATGGCATTAATTGTATCCACACCATTATTACTTGCAGTATCTACTTCACCATTCGTATTAGCACTATTAATATTTGCTTTAGCATCGTTCACTGCTACATCCACTTTTGCTTTTGCTACATCTATCTCTTCTTGCGTCGCATCTGGTGTTTGCTGTAATGATTCTTTTTTAGTAGTTGCAGTACCATCGATTGTTTGTCTTGCATCGTTTTTCTTAATAACTATAGCAACTACCTCATTAATATTTGTAGTACCTTGTGTTACAGCATCATCGACTTGACTATTTGAAGTAACTTGATCAATTTGTTCTTTAGCAGCTCTAAGTGCATCATCAACCATACCTTTTGCTGCATCTTTTTCTTCTTGTGTGGCATCTGGTGTTTGGTCAATTGTCGCCTTTTTAGTTGAAGCTACATGTTCTAATGTTTGTCTAGCTGTCGGTTTTTTCACTACTGCAACTTGAACAGCATTAATTTCTGTTTCAGCTAAGTTTTTCGCATCATCTACTTCACCATTTGTTGGTACACGGTCAATAGTAGACTTTCCTTTTTGAGCAGCAGCTTCTGCTTGAGTTCTAGCTTCTGCTTTTTCTTCATCTGTCGCATCTTGAACTTGATCAATTTCGCCCTCTTTAGTCATTAAAATGCCATCGATTTCTAATTTAGTATAAGACTTTTTAATTGGTACTAATTCTACACCATTGATATTTCTAAGTCCATTATTCATTGCATCATCAGCTTTTGTTGTATTATTAGCATTTACAATAATACCCTTTGCTGCATCGAAGAAGTCTTTAATTTTTTTTCTATTGTTAACTCTTTCTTCAACTGTAAATTCTGCATTATTTTTGATAATAGCGTATTTTTCTACTACAACTTTATCCATAGCTAGTATATCTGCTTGTTTCGCTAAATTTAATGTTGTGGCATTAATTTCTGCTTGGTCTTTTCTTTCATCTAATGGTGTATCATCTGTTTCAGCAAGTATAGCTTTTGCATGAGTTAATACTTCTTTCATTTCTGCCCATACTTCTGGAGTATAATCTGCTTCATTCAATTGTTCTAATTTATTAACTTTAGCTTGTAGATCATTTTTAAACATTTTAACGGTAATAGATTGAACTTCACCTGTACCATTACCTTCATGACGTGGTGTAGTTTCTTTTACAAACTCATTGACACCACCAAATTGTCTATATCCTTCAAAATTATTATTACCTATATCACCACGGAAGTCTCTTTTATTCATATATAAACCTTCCGTATTATATGTAAATGTTGAATTAAACTCTTTTCTAAGCGGGCGAGTTGCATCAAGTCTAACTGTATATGAGAAATGTCTTATTTCTTCAGGTCTAATGTATCCAAGACTCAAAGATAATACTCTTGTAGCACTATCATAGCTTCCATTGGCATTAAATACTGAAACATAGTCGGCACCTTCAGGTAAAGTTACTTTATAAACCGCATTTTGAGCACGCGAATGTCCTTTATTTTCTAAATCTACATTGACAGTAGATTCCACTGTTGTTTCATGATCTGTAGTTACAACTTCTTTATAATCATTTGTTGTATTTACTGTTTTTAAATATGACCCACTATTAAGTGAAACGTCAGCTACTACACCACCGCCAAAGTTATTTGCACCTTTTAATAAACGGTGACCATTATATGTATCATGACTTCGACCGTCTGCGGATTCAAACATAATACGTAATTTAGTTACATCATCTGGTACATTGAATACACCTGTAAATTTACCAAACGCAAAATTATGCGTAGATGGCGCACCTTTATATAATAAGTCAGTTGGATTATTAGCATCATAAATATAAACTTTAACTCCATTTAAACCATTTGTATTACCCATACTTTGACCAATAAAGTTAAGTTGTACCTCAGAACCAGGTGTAACGTCAATATCTTGATAGATTGGTCCTACTTGAGGAACACGTTGATTAGCATTACTGTTATCCGTAGATTTAGATAACACAGCCCCAATTTTATGAGTTGTTAAATTAAAAGTTTGACCATTATATGTGGACAATGCTTTAGGTCCCCATACTAATGGTATTTCTGTTTGTGCTGAGTCTTTAACATGCCATCCAGTAACTGTAGTTGCAGAGTTCATTGCTGCTTCAGTTTCATTCGTTGGGATACTTGCACCATTAGATGTATCTTCAAAATCACCATTTATAATGCCGCTCGTATTTTGTTCGTTAAGCGCCATTGGATCTCCTTCACTTTCATTACTATTTGACGCTCTATCTTCACCTATACTTCTATCTGTACCAGATGGTTGATTGTTAACAACAGTTAAAGGTTTAGATTGTGTTGTCTCATGTTTTTCTTCTTGTTTAGATGGTTGAGTCGTATGATCATTAATTGATGCTGTAGTTTCACTAGAATTTGCAGCCACAAGATTATTGGCTTGATTTGTAGTGCTGTCGTTTAATGTTGTTGTAACACTCGCATTAGAATTTGGTGTACCCTCTGTTTGATTGGCTCCAACAGTTTGCTTATCAGCTACATTAGGTTGATGTACATCTTCTGCAGCTTGTGCATGACCTGAATGTGTAATAAACGCTAATGTTGCAATTACTGTTGAAAATGTTCCTACTGTAAACTTACGTATACTAAATTTTTGTTTCTTGAATATATTCATTAAATATCCTCCTTAGTGTTTTTTCATGTTGTTCATAATTTAATGAGTTTATTCAAAGTTATTTTTCTCTCTTTCACTTTATTCTTTGTAATTTTACCACTAATATTAGTTGTAAACCAGTCTTTTTTATATTTATATTTATTTTAAAAAATTAAATAGTTGTAAATATAAAAAGGCAAAAGAAAAAAGGCAGCAAAATTTAATTTCACCGCCTTTTTAGTATTCTTATTAATTATATACTGTCTATTTCTATACCTTCATCGCCCCAAGCTTGCATACCACCTTCAACATTAACCGCATGAATACCTTCATCTTCAAGGTAGTTCGCTACTTTTTCACTACGAACTCCTGCAGCACAAACGATATAGTACGTTTCATTTTTATTAAATTGATTTAAGTTATCAGCAATTTGATCCATTGGAATAGTTTTAGCACCAGGAATTGTCCCCATTGCAGTTTCTTCATCTGTTCGCACATCGATAATATTTACTGGATTAGATCCTAGTATTTTCTCTTTTAATTGATCTACTGTAATTGTTTCCATTTTAAAACTCCTCTTCCATTATTTTGCAACGATATTCACTAATTTTTGAGGTACAGCGATAACTTTTTTAATCTCTTTACCTTCTATAGATAGTTTAACATTTTCATTTTGTAATGCTAACTCTTGCATATCTTCTTTAGATAAGTCTTTAGGAATATTGATTTTCGCTCTTACTTTACCATTAACTTGCACTACAATTTCAATCTCATCATCTACAAGTAATGATTCATTATACGTAGGCCAAGGTTGATACGTAATAGTTTCTTGATTGCCTAAACGTTGCCATAACTCTTCACTAATGTGAGGGGCAATTGGTGCTAACATTTTAACAAATCCTTCTACATAAGGTTTGTAAATGTAATTCGCTTTATAACAATCATTGATAAATACCATTAATTGACTAATTGCCGTATTAAAGTTAAGAGTATCAAAGTCTTCAGTCACTTTTTTAACCGTTTGATTATAAACTTTATCTAATGAATTATCGTTATTTTCAACAATTTTATTAGATAATGACCCATCTTCATTAATGAATAATCTCCATACACGATCTAAGAAACGTCTAGAGCCATCTAATCCATTTTCACTCCATGCTATAGCTGCATCTAATGGTCCCATAAACATTTCATATAGGCGTAATGTATCTGCGCCATGTGATGCTACGATATCATCAGGATTAACAACGTTACCCTTAGATTTACTCATTTTTTCGTTGCCTTCACCGAGAATCATACCTTGGTTGAATAATTTTTGGAATGGTTCTTTCGTAGGAACTACACCTAAATCATATAATACTTTATGCCAGAATCTTGAATACAGTAAGTGAAGGACAGCATGTTCTACTCCACCAATATATAAGTCTACCGGCAACCAATGTTTTAATTTCTCTGGATCTGCTAACATATTCTCATTATGTGGATCAATATATCGTAAATAATACCAACAACTACCAGCCCATTGTGGCATAGTATTTGTTTCGCGACGACCTTTCATGCCTGTTTTTTCATCAACAACATTTACAAAGTCATCAATATTGGCTAATGGTGATTCACCCGTACCAGATGGTTTGATTTGGTCAGTTTCAGGAAGTAATAATGGAAGTTCTTCTTCAGGCACAGTTGTCATCGTACCATCTTCCCAATGAATCACTGGAATTGGTTCTCCCCAATAACGTTGTCTACTAAATAACCAGTCACGTAATTTGTAATTCACTTTTTTCTCGCCAGCACCTTTGGCTTCGAGTAAAGTAATTGCTTTAGAAATTGCTTCTTTATTATCTAGCCCATCTAGTTCGCCAGAATTGATATGTGCTCCTTCTCCAGTATATGCTTCTTCTTGAACATTTCCGCCCTCGATGACTTCAATGATAGGTAAATCAAATTTCTTAGCAAATTCATGGTCGCGCTCATCATGTCCTGGTACTGCCATAACTGCACCCGTACCATAAGTCGATAATACATAATCAGCAATCCAAATTGGAAGTTTCTTACCTGATAATGGGTTAATAGCATACGCCCCAGTAAACACACCTGATTTATCTTTTGCTAAATCAGTACGCTCTAAGTCTGATTTTTTTGATGCTTCTTCTTGATACTGTTTAACCACTTCTTTTTTGTCATCAGTAGTCATTTCATTCACTAACGCATGTTCAGGACTAAGTACTAAGAATGTTGTACCGTAGATAGTATCTGGACGTGTTGTAAACACATCAATAGTGTCATTAGTATTTTCAACATTAAATGACACACGTGCACCTTCAGAACGACCAATCCAGTTTCTTTGCATATCTTTAATTGATTCAGGCCAATCTAATTCATCTAAATCTTCTAATAAACGATCGGCATATTCTGTAATTTTTAATACCCATTGTTTCATCGGACGTCTATATACAGGATGACCTCCACGTTCTGATACACCATCTACAACCTCTTCATTTGATAACACTGTACCAAGTGCTGGACACCAGTTTACTGCAACCTCATCTACATATGCGAGTCCTTTATTATAAAGCTGAATAAAAATCCATTGCGTCCATTTATAATATTCAGGATCTGTAGTATTAACTTCTCGATCCCAGTCATAACTAAAACCTAGTTCTTGAATTTGACGTTTAAATGTTTGAACATTCTTTTTAGTAAATTCTCTAGGATCATTTCCTGTATCTAACGCGTACTGCTCAGCGGGTAATCCAAAGGCATCCCACCCCATTGGATGTAATACATTATATCCTTGCATACGTTTATAACGAGAAATAATATCCGTTGCAGTATATCCTTCTGGATGTCCTACGTGTAATCCCGCACCAGATGGATATGGAAACATATCTAATGCATAGAATTTTTTTTGGCCTAAATTATCGCTTGCTTTGAATGTTTTATTCTCAGCCCAATAATTTTGCCATTTCTGTTCAATCTCTTTGTGATTATAACCCAAAGTATTTTCCTCCTAATAAAAATAAAACACCTCAAACTATTACTTTTGACAGGGACGACTTTCTTTAGCCGCGGTACCACCCTCATTCACATTTTACATGTGCACTTTATAATAGTAAGAGATGTTTTAAATTCGATTAATTAACGGTAAGTTCACTTAATTCTTAACGCTAGTTTGCACCACCACTAGCTCTCTTTAGAAAAGTATTTAAGTTACTACTCCAATACAGTTTAATATTATGAGATTCGTAACCTAATTGCAAGTGGTTCAGCATATTTTATATGTTTAATTTCAAGTTGTCTTTCAACGATTTTCATGTTGTGAATGTTTTGGTAGACCCTTATCAAAAATAGATAAGAAAAACATTCCAATTAATAAAAGAATGATCATTCCTATGAACATTGCACTCATATTGAATGTATCTACCAATATACCCCCGATTAGAGGACCAAATGCTTTCCCTACAGTTGATGCAGAATTTACTACACCCTGATATTGACCTTGCTTACCTTGCGGTGCTAAATAATTGGCAATCGTTGGTACTGCAGGCCATACAAACATTTCACCAAAAGTAAGAATAATCATTCCTATTAAGAAAACAGTAAATTGTTCTGCAAAACTTGTAACAAAGAATGACAACATAAAAATTAAAATACCAACAAACATTTGATATTTTAAGTTTCCTTTTAACAAACGAATGACTGGTCTAATTAATGGTTGTGCAACTAAAATCATAATTCCATTTACTGTCCATAATACACTATATTGAGACATTGAAATATTAATTTGTTGCGTAAATGAAGCTATTGTTGTTTCCCATTGAATGTATCCAATCCAACAAATACTAAACATGGCACATAATAGTATTAAAGCTATAAAACGTTTTTTATTTTCTTTACTTTGGATATCTAGACTATCTGGTGATTTCACTTTAGCATGGTATTCTAAATTAAATTGCGTAAAGGCTACAATTCCAAATAATACGTACATGATTAAATTAGCTAAGAAGATAAAATTAAAGCTAAATTCAGCAACGAATCCTCCCATTGCAGCTCCGGTAGCAACACCTATGTTTTGAGCTAAGTAAATAGCATTAAAAGTTGTTCTGCCACCATTAGGCCAAACGGCACCAGCCATTGCATAGATTGCTGGAACAATCATTCCCCCACCAAAACCAAGTAGCACTAACCAAACTGCATACCACGGCCATCCATGAAAGAAATTAAGTAATGTTGTACTAAGCAAACAAGTAATAGTACCTATCATGATTGTTCTATAACCACCTAACTTATCGAACAACGTTCCACCTAGTAAGTTACCAACTACCATTCCAAAAGAATTAATCATTAGAACAATCCCAGAAACTGTCAAGCTTTTTCCTAATTCTTCTTTCATATAAATCGTATTTAAAGGCCATAAAAAGCTAGAGCCAGTTATATTTAATGCCATTCCTATAACTAGCCACCATACTGATCTAGGTATATTCATAATTTTTAAGTCCTCTCTTTATATTTTTATCGAACTATAATAAACACTATAACATTAAAATATGTTAAAATCTTTACTTAGAACTAAGTTAGATAGAAAGGATAATGTGTTATGGGTAAGTATTTCCCGTATGCCTTTGAAAATAAACGATATCATACATGGAATTACCATTTAAAAAATAAATTCGGACAGAAAATTTTTAAAGTTGCTCTAGATGGCGGATTTGACTGTCCAAATAGAGATGGTACTGTCGCACATGGCGGTTGTACATTTTGTTCAGCAGCTGGTAGTGGTGACTTTGCAGGAAATAGAGCCGATCCAATTGAAGTACAATTCCAACAAATTAAAGAACGAATGCATGAAAAATGGAGTGAAGGTAAATATATTGCTTACTTCCAAGCATTTACTAATACCCATGCACCTGTAGAAGTTTTAAAAGAAAAATATGAACCTGTGTTAAAAGAAGAAGGAGTTATTGGTTTATCTATCGCTACACGTCCAGATTGTCTGCCAGATGATGTGGTTGAATACTTAGCTGAACTAAATCAACGTACTTATTTATGGGTGGAACTTGGTCTTCAAACAGTTCATCAAAAGACCTCTGATTTAATTAATCGTGCTCACGATATGCAAACGTATTACGAAGGTGTAGCTAAATTGCGTAAACATAATATTAACGTATGTACACACATCATTAATGGCTTACCAAGTGAAGATTATCATATGATGATGGAAACAGCACGAGAAGTGGCACAAATGGATGTTCAAGGTATTAAAATCCATTTATTACATTTACTTAAAGGTACACCAATGGTTAAACAATACGAAAAAGGTATGCTTGAATTTATGACGCAAGAAGATTATACAAACTTAGTGTGTGATCAACTTGAAATCCTTCCGCCAGACATGATTATTCATCGTATTACTGGAGATGGACCGATTGATTTAATGGTAGGACCAATGTGGAGTGTTAACAAGTGGGAAGTTCTCAATGAAATAGATGATGAATTAGCACGTCGTGAATCTTATCAAGGTAAGTTTTACACATCTAATACTAAGGTGAATTCATGAAATTAGAACGCATTCTTCCTTTTGCTAAAACACTTATTAAGCAACATATTCAAGAAGATAGTATTGTTATTGATGCTACCTGTGGTAACGGCCATGATACCCTATTTTTAGCTGAACAGGTTCCAAATGGCAAAGTGTTTGGTTTCGATATACAAAAAGAAGCTATTGAACATACAAAAGAAAAAATAGCACCTTTTAAACATGTTACATTGATACATGATGGACATGAAAATATCTTAAATGATATACCAAGTGATATCATCGGAAACGTGGATGCAGCTATTTTCAATTTGGGATATCTGCCTAAAGGTGATAAATCCATTGTTACTAAACCTGAAACCACTATTCAAGCTATTGAAAGTATTTTTAAACTATTAAGTACAGAAGGTATTATTGTACTAGTGATTTATCATGGACATGAGGAAGGACAAATCGAAAGAGATGAATTATTAAAATATCTCGAAAACTTTGATCAAAGTAAAGCACACATATTAAAATATCAATTTATCAATCAAGTTAATCATGCACCTTTTATATGTGCGATTGAAAAACGTTAAATTTTAAAACCCATAAATTAAAACATCAAATCGTAGTTTTAATTTACGGGTTTTTTTATATTAAACGCTCATCAATGAATTCAAACTATTTTCTAAAGATTCATATTTTCTTTTAATAATAGTAGTAATAAAATCTAATAATTCATTTCTATATTTATTTTTTTCTTCATTAAAATGGATAATAACCGTACGTTCGTCGTCAATTGGACGCTCTTTGTAAACCCAATCAGATTGAACTAAATTATTATACGTTCTTGTTCGTTTATATGACTTGATATTAACGTATTGATCCATCTCTTTTAATGTCATAGGCCCCTTTTCCCATAACGTTAATAAAATAAGTACTTCTTCTTTATTTAAATGATACTTCTCATAAATAATTCTAAATATAGAATCTATATCCTTCAATAATTTCTCTAATTTCAATACCATAGATACCGTTTCTTTTTTTTGTAATTTCATCATTCATTCCCCTTGATCTCTCATATTATGTATAATAACTATAATTCAATTTATTATTAAGTTTATACGATTTGGTATTTTTTAATAATATATCAACTATATTTTTTAAATCAATATTTATATTATAATTCTAATACTAAATTCATACAATTTATAAAAAGTAATTGATAGTTATAATTCTACTTATATTGTAATTTTAGCTCATTTATAATATTATAACCATAATTTTGATATAGAATAGGCTCGTAGATATCTGTCTTCTACGAGCTATTCTTTATAGATTTTTAAAGATTATCTTATACTTCCTCAATATCTTCTTCTTGTACAATAAACCCCATTGTATTTACGCTATTATTCAAGAAAGTTAATATATATCTCATGACTTGATCTCGTTCAGGTTCATTGTGAATCTCATGATAAAACCCTTTCCACGCTTTAAAATAAAATTCATCTGCAAGAAATTGTTGTTTTAAAATATCTATTGAAGATGTTTCTAAAATTTTATCTTCGGTACCATACATTAATAAAGTGGGTAACGGTTTGATATCTTTAATATGTTGTGATGTGTCTTTCATCGTTTCATTAATAATGTTAAACCATTTGTAAGATACTTTCTTTAACATCAATCCGTCATGATTTGTCTCATTAATCACTTCTGAATTACGAGTTAAATCTTCATAATCTATTCCTAATTTAAATTGTGTACCTTTTGAGCTCTTTCCAATATTAGATATAAACATATTTTTTCGTGTTTTATAATTTTTCTTAAATTCAAGCATTGGAGAGAGTAGTAATATGCCCTCAATAGGTAGTTCAGTCTTTTCAAGTAAATTGAGAATAATTAAACCACCTAATCCAACACCCATAACAAATGTTGGTAATTTATATTCGTTTGCAATTTTTATCCATTCAACTAACTGTTCATGGTAAATTTCAAAACGTTGTAGTTGACCTCTGTTAGCTCGTGAAGTTTGACCTTGTCCAGGTAAATCACCCATAATTACGTGATAACCATTACGTCTCAACATCGTAATCACATACGCATATCTACCAGTATGTTCTAACATATTATGTACTATGATGATTACGCCTTTAGCGTCATGTTCTGTTTCCCACTTCCACATATTTTTGAATCCTCTCTAATTGAATGTTTATCAAATGTATTATATCAAATTATACCTTTAATTGTTGTTAAACAGTATATAGATTCTCTTAATTTATGACTAATGAATTTAAACGTATTTCACCTCCTAAATGTAAACGCTTTCTTAAACGATGTATTCATGCTAAACTTGTTATAGAGATAGATACGAGTGGGATGGAGGAATAGATATGTCTTTATTCAGAGATTTTTTCATAACATTATCAAATATTACATATTTAAATGAAATGGCTAAAAAAATCGGACCTACCATGGGGGCTAATAGAGTTGTTGCGGGTAATACTATAGAACAACTCATTGATACAATTGAACGTTTAAACGCTAAACATATTGATGTTACTGTAGATAATCTTGGAGAATTTGTTAATACTAAAGCAGCAGCGACTCAAGCTAAAAATGAAATTCTTGAGATAATGGAAGCTATTAATAAATATCAAGTGAGTGCACATATGTCGGTGAAAGTGAGTTCATTAGGCGGTGAATTTGATACTGAGTTAGCCTATCAAAATTTAAGAGACATTTTATTAAAGGCTAATACCTATGATAATATGCATATTAATATTGATATGGAAAAATATAACAGCTTATCACAAACATTACAGATTTTAGACAGGTTAAAAGGAGAATTTAGAAATGTCGGTACAGTTATTCAAGGATACCTTTATGATGCAGAGAAATTAATTGATAAGTACCCAGAATTACGATTAAGACTGGTCAAAGGCGCTTATAAAGAAAAGGATACGATTGCTTATCAAAGTAAAAAAGATATAGATAAAAATTATATAAATATTATTGAAAAACGTTTACTTAATGCCAAAAACTTTACGTCAATTGCAACACATGATGATAAAATCATTAACCATGTTAAACAATTTGTCAAAGATCATCATATTGAAAAAAGCACTTTTGAATTTCAAATGTTGTATGGTTTTCGTAATGAATTAGCAGAAGAGATTGCTAGACAAGGATATCACTTTACCGTTTATGTTCCATATGGCAATGACTGGTTTGCTTATTTCATGCGTCGCCTGGCTGAGAGACCTCAAAATCTTTCTCTTGCCTATCAAGAATTTATTTCAACAGAAGCACTAAAAAAAATTGGCTTAGTTAGTGGACTAGCTTTAGGAACACTTACATTAGTATCTAGTATTGTGAAATTACTAAAACGTTGAAATACAGAGCGTCTCGATAATCCTTAAAATTATCGAGACGCTCTACATTAATTAAAACTGTTTAAGTAAGTTTGCCATTTCAATTGCACTTACTGCCGCTTCTGCACCTTTATTACCTGCTTTCGTACCCGCTCTTTCAACTGCTTGTTCAATACTTTCAGTTGTTAAAACACCGAAAATAACTGGTGTATTCGTAACATCATTTGCTTTTGATACGCCTTTAGCAACTTCATTACAAACATAGTCATAATGAGATGTTGCACCTCTAATGACACAGCCTAAAGTAATCACTGCATCATAATCATTTTTTTGCGCTAATTTTTTAGCAACAAGTGGAATTTCAAATGCACCTGGTACATACGCAACATCAATGTTATCTTCATCTACACCATGTCTTACTAATGTATCTTTCGCTCCATCTAATAAACGATTGGTAATAAAATCATTAAATCTACTCACTACTATTGCAACTTTTAAATTTGTACCGACTAATTTACCTTCAAAATTCATTCTAAATTCCTCCTAAATAAGATGTCCCATTTTCAATTTTTTTGTTTCCATATAATGATGATTATGTTCCGTTTCTGGCACAATAATTTCTGTACGATCTGCAACTTTTATACCATAATCTTTCAAGCCTTCAAATTTCTTAGGATTATTACTTAATAAATTAACTTGTTGAACATTAAAATATTTAAGAATTTGAGCAGCTATATGATAATCTCTTAAGTCTTCATCAAAACCTAATGCTAAGTTTGCAGTAACCGTATCATGTCCTTGCTCAATTAATTCATAAGCTTTTAGTTTATTCATTAAACCAATGCCTCTACCCTCTTGTGGTAAATAAATAATTAATCCACCATGATCATTTATATATTTCATTGATGCTTCTAATTGAGCGCCACAATCACATCGTTGACTGTGGAAAATATCACCTGTTAAACAAGCAGAATGTAGTCTTACATTTTCAGTTGTACGTGGTTCTCCTTTGCCAAGTACAACAATATCTTCATGTGTATATTGAGATTGAAAACCATACATTTTAAAATCACCAATATCCGTTGGCATTTTTACAGTTGCTTTAAGTTCAATACCTTCGCTTTCTTGTTTGCGACGATAATTAATTAAACTTTCAATTGTAATCATTTTTAATTGATGACGCTCTTTAAATTGTTGTAATTCATTACCTTTTGCCATCGTACCATCGTCATTCATTATCTCACATATAACTCCAGCAGGTGCAGCACCAGTTAATTTAGCTAAATCTACAGCAGCCTCCGTATGTCCTGGTCTAACTAATACACCTTTTTCTTTAGACACTAAAGGAAATAAATGTCCTGGTTTATGGAAACTTTCTGGTTTAGAATCAGGATTAATTAACGCTTTCGCTGTTGCTGTACGATCAAATGCACTAATTCCTGTAGTAGTAGAGATATGATCGATACTTACAGTGAAATTTGTACCGTATTCATCTGTATTACCATCAACCATAGTTTTAAGATTTAGACGTTCAGCAATCTGTGAACTTATAGGAGCACAAATTAATCCACGCGCTTCTTTGGCCATATAATTAATGGTATCATCTTTCATCCATTGAGTGACTGCAATTAAGTCACCTTCATTTTCACGATCTTCATCATCTACTACAATAATACTATCGCCATTTCTTAATGCTTCTAACGCTTCTTCAATGCTATCGAATTTCATTTAAGCCCCTCCTAAAAACCATATGCTTTTAATTTATCAACTGATAAATCAGATTTATTTTTACCAACTATACTTTCAACATATTTAAATAATACATCTGTTTCAAGATGAACTTCATCGCCCATTTTTTTATTAGAAAGAATCGTTGAACGTCTTGTTTCAGGAATAAGATGGATATCAAAACTATGTTGATGCAAGTCAAAAATTGTTAAACTTACGCCATCAACAGTAATAGAACCTTGCTTAACCATTTGTTTGATGACCGAGTCCGATGCCTTAATAGATACAATGCGTGAATTAGGCGTTTCTCTGATATTTATAATTGTTCCTTTTGCATCTACATGACCTAATACAAAATGTCCTCCGAAACGTCCACTACCTGACATTGCACGTTCAAGATTGACTTCATCATTTTCTTTAATATTAGCTAAATAGGTTTTATTTTCAGTACCTTTAATCACTTGGACAGAAAATTGATTTTGTTTAAAATCAATGACTGTTAAACACGCACCATTTACGCTTATAGAATCACCAATATGCATATCTTCTATAATTTTTTGACATGAAATATCTAATGTCCTTACGGATTGTTGAGTGCGAATACGCTTTACAGTACCTATTTCTTCAACGATACCTGTAAACATTTATCTTCACTTCTTTCGCAATGTCATTTTAATATTTTGTTGAATAGACTCGGTAGAAATCACTTCAAATTGTGGCGCATTAGCTAAATCAATGACATTATCAGTTTGATAAAATTGATTTTTTCCAATACCGCCTATTATTTTCGGGGCATAATAAATAATAAGATGGTCTAAATAATTAGATTGGAGAAATTCTGAAGTTATATGAGGCCCAGCTTCTACTAATAATCTGCCAACACCTCTTTGATATATATCAGATAAAATAGATTTTAAATTACATGTTTCTAAATATATTATTTTTATATGATGACTTGGACTTTTTAGTTCATGATTTTCAGTATAAATCCAAATTTCACTTAATTGATCGTGAAATATCTGTTTTGAATAATCAATTTGACCTCGCTTAGATAGTATGATTCTTATTGGATGTTTACCATCTTGAATACGTGTTGTATATTGTGGATTATCCGCTTCAAGCGTTCCATTACCAGTTAATACGGCATCATGAGTATGTCTTAAACGATATACATCTTGTTTTACAGCTTTATTCGTAATCCATTGACTTTGTCCACTATCAGTCGCTTGTTTCCCATCTAACGAAGTCGAGACTTTTACTGTAATTTCAGGGATTTTATGTTGTTTTGCTTTGAAGAAATCTTCATACAAAGCAAAAGCTTCTTCTGAATATTGATATTCAACTTCAATACCTGCCTTTTCAAGAATGATATCTCCCTCAGAAGATAACGTCGTATCTTTTACAGCATAAATCACTTTACTAAGCCCATGTTCAATAATTTTATTCACACAAGGTGGTGTTGACCCATAATGTGTACAGGGTTCAAGAGAAATATAAATGGTGCCGCCTTTTGCTTTATCTTGTGCCATATCTAAAGCCTGAACTTCCGCATGTTTCTCTCCTTGCTTTAAATGTGCACCTAGTCCCACAATACGCCCATCCTTCACAACAACTGAGCCAACAGGAGGATTAACTCCAGTTTGTCCCTTCACCATTTGTGCTAATTGAATTGCATATTTCATAAATTCACTCAATTTATCACCTCTAAAAAAACCCCATACCTGTTTCACAGGCATAGGGCATGTATATACTTAAATAAGCGTACTACAATTTTTATATTGTGCATGCTTATACATCATTCAGTAATGATGTGATTGATTCTTTCTCCCATCCAGACTTTTACTGTCGGCTCTAGAGTCTCACTAGATCAGCCACTTAATAAATTAAGATTAAGTGGGTCGCAGGCTTAATTACTGCCGGTTGGGAATTACACCCTGCCCCGAAAGAATACGTATGAAATTGTGATTAAATTTGAGTCATCGTAGTTTAGTACTACATATATCATCTTACATTTATTTTTGGAAAATTACAAATAAAGAATTTCAATTTGATTTTTAAATTTAACTCTTAAAGAGATATTTATTCATTATTGTGTAAAGCATTATACTGTATGATCAAATTCTTTTCGAATTTCATATAAATAATCCACTGCACTTACCGCTTGATTAACAATCATTTTTACTCCATTCCGCAATTTATTTACTCCATTAGTGATTTGTCCAATAGCAATCATATTATTTAAAGTACCATATCTTGGACTAATCACCTGATTTGTTTCTGGGATAATTTGTATTCCACCCATAGGATGGGCTTGAACAATTTGTCGATTTTGAAGATTTAAGATAAATTGATCATCTTCATCTAAATCTTTTAAATGTGTTTTAGAACCTGTTGCATTAATAATAATATGATGTGGATACCATTGTTCATCATTTTTAAATTTTAAATTAAATAGTCCATTTTTATGTACCACATTTTCTAAATCCTTTCTAATCACTAATGAACCATCTTTTATTAATTGCTTGATGAGTTTTGCAGTTCTTGGAGGCATAGGGTTTGAGTTAAGTTGAATAATTTTAGTGAAACGTTTATCGAATTCAATTTGATCTTGACGACTAAAACTATTCCAAATCCAATTTAAATTTTCTTTGACATTCTCTATTAATGTTTGGAATATACCTATCTCATCTGGATGTTCTAAATCATAATTTAAATCTTTAATCGTATCTCCTGTTCGGCGGTGAACCAATTTCTGTAAATCAATACCATTTAAATCACACTCTTCTTTAAATAAATCGAATGCTTTCTCTAATGGCACATTTCCAAAGTACTTATCTTTAATATCATTAAATTTAGATTTTGTTAAACATTGAAACTCAATTTTTTTCATGTTTCCTCTTACGCTAGGCAATTGAGCAGAACGACTCGTCATTGTGATAGGTAGTTTAGGATGATGAAACGCTACATAACGCACTACATCTAAACTAGCTAATCCTGTTCCAATAATAGCAATATCATCAGATTCTTGTACATCATCTAAAGTATTATATGTAGGGTAAGGAGTTTGAATATAACCTTTTATACCTTTTAAATGATAAGGATCGTGATATGATAAAGTACCTATAGTTAAAAATATGTAATCATATACTTGACAATGCTTCATATCTTTAGACGTACAGACATAATATTTCAATGTGGTTTCATCTATATTTGAATTAATGAAGACTTCTTGTACTGGTTGTTTAATGACTGTAAGGTTATCATATAATGTCTCATAATTTGATAAGTATGATTTCATATAATGGCCAAAAACAAATCTTGGTAAATACTTTGGATTTTTAAACGTAAAATCAGATTGTGTTTGATACCATTTCCAAAACTCTTCATCATCATCTAAATTTAAACTCATCTTTTTAGTGGGTAAGTTAATTAATAATTGACTACTATCATTTTGAAAAGGAACACCCTGTCCCATATTAAATTCATTATCGTAGACATCGACTTTTAATTGCTTAAAGTCTTTATGTTTAACGAGTTGTCTAAGTACACTTACACCTGCTGTACCCATGCCTATAATTGCTACTCGCATATTTAACATCATCCTTTTATATATTTGTATTATGTTGAATATTATCATATTATACCAATACGATTCTCGACTTCAAAATGTTTCACTATTAACACGATGATCCATTTCAAAACATAAATAATCATGTGTAACTATGTTAAAATTTAGATATTGAGGTGACTAAACAATGAAATTTTTATTAAAAACATTAATTGTTTTTATCATTGGATTTACTTGGGCTTCAAGAAAAAACAAAGCTGAATAAATAAAAAAACCAACATCATCTAATTAAAGATAATGTTGGTTTTTATTTTGATTATTGATGTTTTTGATCATCTTTATAAACATATAGCTTGAAGTATTTACCTTCTGTTTTCATTTCTTTATAGAAATCAGCAATAATTTCCGCATTACTTTCAGCCCATTTAATATCAGTCGCATATTGATGTTCACCAGGATTCATAGGATTCCATCTCATGCTATATAATGTATTTTGATCATCGTGAGATAGGAAGTGTTTATGAATAAAGTCTGCGCCACCTTTAATTGCTTTCTCTGGTGTATCCCAACCATGTTTTTTCGCATATTCAGCACCTGTTTTGATTGGATCTTCATCTAAAGCTCCAACGCCATAAAAATTATAATATTTTTTACCATCAATATTTACACCATTCGCAAGTTCACTTTTTACTGAACCTGTTTCTAATAATGCATGAGAAATTAAATAGACTTCATTAACATGTTTTTCTTTTGCAGCATTTACAAAAGCATCAGTATGTTTCAATAATGTAGGTCGATCGAACAACATACGTTTGATACGATTTTTATCAATCCCTTGATATTTAGATAAATCTAAAAATTGATATTTTTGTTTATCATCATCGATAAATTTACTACTATCCATTGCACCTTTAATTTCACTTGCTGATGCATCTCTCCATGCATTATTGTTTTTATTCGATACTTGTTGACTTGTATAGTTATCTATTTGTTTTGCAGCAGCTTTATCAAGCGTGACGTTCACATGTTGAACTTTCTCTACTTCATTTACTTTTTTGAAAAATATCTGATCAGAAATCATTGAGAAAAAAATGAAGCCAGCTGCTACTAAAATAATAAGTAACCCTATTAGGCCTATAATAGAACCTTTTCTGTGCTTTGTCATATTCACACCTCTTAGGTTAATGTTGTAATTTCATTTATAGAAAAGTCATCTATGATAATAAATTCTAACATTTTTAATTCTCATAAACAATTTTATAATTATAATGTTACATATTCATAAAATAAAAGTAACAAAATTGAAATTTAATAAAAAATAAAAAGTAATGAAATACTCAACATTTCATTACTCAATGATTTTTATCTATTAAATAAATATAGTTATTTGTAGTAAGGTTAACATATTTAATTATTCGTTATTTCTTTTATAATCCATCATAATAAAACTGACAGCTTGCGATCTATTCTTATAATAATATTGATTTAAATCAATTGTCCCTTCAATATCACCATCACGATACATCATTTCATTTGTAAAATTATTTATCATTACAAATTCAGAACGATCTCTAATGACGTCTAAATCATCATGTCTTGCAAAAAAGTGCTCAAGATTTAAATGTGCGTAATCCAACTTCATACCTCCTATATTTTATTGTACAAATGTCGAATATTAATCTTACAAACTTGTTAAAGCCATATATCATCCAATCCAACGATTCTATGTTTACTATTTAACACCTATTTATTAAATTAAGCAAATGAAAATTCACGATACCTCATGTAGAATTTATACATCCGGAAATATTGTTTATGTACATAACTAAGGAGAAAGAATAACTATTTTAGATTTTAGTTCATTACACATAAAATATCATAAAATGATTCATCATTTGTTAAGACAATACCGTATCACTTATAATTATGATGAATTTTATCAATTATTATTAATAAAATTGTGGGAAATCTCCAAAATTTATAACCCATCTTCCTCTGTATCTTTATCCTCTTTTATTTATCAGCGATTAAAGTTTTATCTTATTGATCTTTTTAGAAAGGAGCAATTGAAGATTGACTGCTTAGATATTGCAGCGTTAAATCCTTCTTTAACTTATACATTGAAAGATGAATCTTTTTTTAATGATTTCAAATATATTTTAAATTCAAATGAATATCAATGGCTGATATATTATCTTCGTGGATACAAACAATATGAAATCGCTAAAAAGATGAATGTCTCAGACACTACAATTAAAAAATATAAATCTTCTGCCCGTATCAAACTTCAGCAATATTATTTAGAAGGTGATTGGCATGTTACCTCATAATACTTTCGATTTGTTATACATTCAAACTTTAGAAGGTTCCACAATTCAGACTAAATGTTGTTTTAAAACATATGATATGATTCTACCCTTTCATATTAAAAAGATTGTCATATACTATCTAGAACAATTTAATAAATCATATACACAACAACTTAAATTAGCTAAACGCTTATTATCTATCAATAAACTAGTTCCTATTTACATTTCTAAAGACGTCATTTTATTTCCAATCAAACATCAACGCGCACCCATACAAATATATTTTAATGCTCAACGTATTATTGGATTAACGTCTTCTCAAAATAAAACCATTATTACCTTTGATAATTCAGCTCAATGCGTAGTGGATGAGCCTTACATTTTAGTTTATAAAAAATGGCAAGAAAGTATTCTATTAGCCTATTTAATTAATAAGACGACTTCTTTTCATTAAATTTATATTCAAGTAATCTTTTAGTAAACAAAGCAGTCACAAATCTTATGAGATACAAACTGACAATCAAACTAATAATGGCAAAAACTAAGATTAATACAAGATAGATTAGACTTAATTCTGCTTTAGGATTTATAAACTGATTGACTACTGCTAAACTTGCGATAAATCCAGCTAAAAACCATCCTAGCAATAGAATGTATGTGAGAACAAATAATATAATTAATAAGAAAAAATATCCATTTGAAAAATGTTTATTTCGAAAAATATAAACCTGTAAAAATTGATTAGCAAAACGAGTAGGTTTCATAAATTTCTGTTCTGCATTATTAAATGAAGCATTATTTTGTTCAAAAGTATGTTCTAATAATTGCTTTTCTTTTCTATTTAAAAACCACAATTGTTTTCTTACTTTTTCTCTAAAAGCAGTTTCTTCCATAACTTAATTCCTTTCTATTTAATTATATTTATAAATTTTAACTGAACACCGATTTTAAAACAAACTCAATAAAAAAGAAAGATACAACTCAAGATACTTTATTACTCTTTCTCTTTGATATTCATATAACACTAAAACCGAGTCTAAGACATGTTTGTAGTCTTAGACTCGGTTGATCATAATTAGATATAGTGATTTTATAATATTGATAATCCAGAACTTTTAATATCTTTTGCAAATCCTTGAACTGTATCCACTGGCAATTCATTAATATCGCGTCCAAGATTATTGTTAACTTTCTTGACAACATCTGCTGGACAAGTGATAATATCGGCGCCAATTTCATTAGCTTGGATAACATTGAACACTTCACGGCAACTTGCCCATAATAATTTAACACCATTTTTACTATGTGCGACTTTTACAGATTCTTTCATTAAAGGAAGTGGATCTACACCCGTATCAGCAATACGTCCCGCAAAGACAGAGATATATGTAGGTACACCTTCAGTCACTGCTTCTGTAATAGCTTTAACTTGTTCAATTGTATAAACAGCAGTTACATTTAAACGAACATGATCAGCTGATAACTTTTTAATTAATTCGATTGTAGACTCACCTTTTGAGTTCACAATTGGAATTTTAACAAACACATTGTCTCCATATTGCTTTAAAATTTCTGCTTCTTTCTCCATTGTGTCTAAATCATCTGAGAATACTTCAAATGATATAGAAGCATCAGGAATTTCACGTACTGCTTCTTCTGCAAAAGCTTTATAATCTGTTACACCTGCTTTTGCCATTAAGCTAGGATTTGTTGTAAAACCATCTACTTCTTTATTTTTGTATGCAGCTTTCATTTGTTCGATATCTGCACCATCAGCAAATACGTCTACATTTAATTGAGTCATAAAATCTTCCCTTCTCATTTATATTACGAATATAGCTTGCTTTATGAAAAGACACCATATGTATGATTATTTTTTTATGTACAGGATGTTTTACTATTTCGTTATGTTATTTATATCATGCTTTTTTTGTGTATGCGAATGTTTTGCTTTTAATTTTCTGAAAATTAAAACCATATGATAAAGGTACTATTAAAAATGAAATTAAATATGGTAATATTATTTAATGGTATAAATCGGAGGTATATTATGTCTAAATCAAAAAAATATTTTTATATATCAGTTATTCTTTTAATTATTAGCTTTTATTTTAATACATTTAATCCTTTATTAAGCATTCAATTTAAATCAATAAAAAATTTATTAATTGCATGTAGTATTGTAAATGTTGTCATCCTTATGGCTTCAATTATATTTTCTGATAAAGCAATTAAACATTTAAATTATAAAAATAAAGATTGGATTAAGACCGCTTCTAACATATTACCTTATCTCATATTGGTAGTAATTTTGTTCCATATTTTTGCTTCTATTACAACGTTTGGCATTTTTTCATAATCAAATACGCATAAAATAATATATAAAGGTGAGTATGTTATGCAATATATAACCGTGTTTATAGGTGGTATGTTGGGCGCTTTATTAAGATTTTTGTTTTCCTTTATGAATCAAAGTAACACCTTTCCAATTGGCACATTGATAGCTAACCTGTCAGGTGCTTTTCTTATGGGTTATCTATCTGTAGTAATGATTAAATTATTTAAAGATCATCCTAAAATTAAAAAAGGTATTACAACTGGTTTTTTAGGCGCTTTAACAACATTTTCAACATTTCAATTTGAGTTAGTCACATTACTTTACAGCCATCATATTATCTTAGCTTTGGTTTATGCATTTATAAGTTATTGCTTTGGTGTTATCTTGTGCTGGATAGGTATGACATTAGGAGGTCTTACATCTTGATACAAGCTCTTTTAATTATGATTGGCGGTGGTTTAGGCGCTGTCGTTAGAGCATGGCTAACTGATGTCACTAAATCCAAATGGTCTACTTCAATACCTATTGCTACTTTAATCGTCAACTGGATTGGAAGTTTTCTCATTGGTTTAACAACTGGCCTCTCTATTCACTTAAACTGGATACATATGTTTTTTATTACTGGATTTTTAGGAGGTTTAACGACATTTTCAACCATGTCTTATGAGCTTGCGCAATGTCTAACACCGTCTTTTAAACTTTTTAAATTTATGATGTATTCTCTATTGCAATTTGTTATAGGATTTATTGCTTGTTGGATTGGTTTTATAATATAACAAAAGAGTGAACTGTGTAGTAAATTAACCTACAAGTTCACTCTTTTTTAATTAAATTTATTGACCTTCAAATGTATCTGGATCAGGTCCTATACGTTGATCTTTATTTAAATCATCAATTCGTTTCATTTGCTCTGCTGATAATTCAAAATCAAATACATCTATATTTTCTTCAATTCTGCTTGATGTAACTGATTTGGGAATAACGACGACGTTATGTTGCATATTCCATTTAATAATAACTTGTGCTGCTGATTTATTAACTTCTTTACCAATTTCATTTAACGTTTCATCGTTTAAAATTTGAGCATTCATAAATGGTGACCAAGATTCCATATAAATATTTTGAGCTTCTAAATATTTTCTAAGTTTTTCTTGAGTAAAGTATGGATGAAATTCTACTTGGTTAATGACTGGTTTAATTGACACTTGTGCTAATAATGCTTCAAAATGATCTGGATTAAAATTACTAACTCCAATGTTTTTAACTTTATTATCTTTATATAAATCTTCCATACCTTTCCATGTATCAATCATTATGGCTTCATTTGTCCCTGGCCAATGTACTAAGTATAAATCTAAATAATCTAACCCAAGTTTTTGGATACTAGTTTCGTAGGCTTGAGCCACATTTTTACGTCCGAAATCTTCGAAAAATAATTTTGATGTTACGAAAATATCTTCTCTATTTAAACCTGTTGATTCTAATCCTTCTTTGATACCTTGGCCTACTTGTTCTTCATTTCCATATACTTTAGCAGTATCTATGCTACGATACCCAGATTCAATAGCATGTTTAACTGCTTCTTTACAAGTATCGTCATTTTCTACTCGAAATGTTCCAAGTCCTAACATTGGCATTTGATTTCCATTATAGAATTCAATATAGTCCATCTTACTTCCTCCTTTAAAAATAACTATTCTGTATATACCCTAAAAGTATATTTATGAACATCGCTTATAATAAAAAAGTACCATCAAAATTTAAAATTTTGATGGTAGCCTCTCTTAGTTAAATGATTCAATTTTATCCATAATATTTTGTAATTCATCGACATTATATTGAATACGTCCATGGAATACAAATTTGTTAAAGAATTCGTCAAGTTGTTCAGGACCAACTAAAACCTTAACACTTGAACTTTGTGCATAGTTTGAAATCGTTACGTCTTTATCATGTTTAGGATTAAAATATAAAATTGATGTTGGCGTATATTTAAGTCCTAATTCTGTTTGTAAATCTGTAGCCAACTTCTCAATTGCAGAAAGTTGATCAGAATAATTAATAAATGATAGTTTCGAATGATTATCTTCATGTTGATCAAGAACTAACGTTTGAGGCGCTTGTGTATTTAAATCAAGTGTATCAAATACTTGCTTCAGCATTGGTAATTCTTGAAATTGTGCGCCACTAATTCCATTATAAACATGACCTTTTAATAATTGTGAATCAATGATATATAAACCAGTTCTAGTAAGCACAAGATGGCTAATACGTTGAATATTATTAAACTCATTACTTGGTAAAAAAATATTAGCCATTATATGCATATCTTCACGTCTAATACGTTTTTCTTTAACTAAACGGTCTCTAATACCAATGAGTCTCATATCAGTCACGTATTCACTTTTATTTTTAGAAAATAATTTCAAAGCATCAATTTCACGTTCTTTTCCATTAACTGTAGCTTCAAATTCTTCTTTTTGTTTCGTTACTTGTTTTTTATTTTCAATACGTTCTTTTTCAAGTGCTTCCTCATGTGAAGATTTGAGTTGTTGCTCCTTGAGATTGTACTCTTCATTCGCTTTGTGTTTCATATTATTTTTACTTTTCAAAGCAACTAAAAATAGAATAAAACATATAATCGCTATGATTATCGCTGCAATTAAACCAATCTCAACCGGTCCAAATGAATTCATTAGATAACGCTCCTTTTAAACTGTCAATATCTATCTATTATAATAGAAATAGACGATAATTTCGAGGTTTAACCTAATTAACTGCTATATATCCTATGTTATTTTTGAACGGCATCTTTTAGGACATTCACTTTATCTAATTTTTCCCATGGTAACAATACATCAGTACGACCAAAATGTCCGTATGCAGCTGTTTGTTTGTAAATAGGATGTTTTAAGTCAAGCATTTTAATGATACCTGCTGGTCTTAAATCAAAATGTTTTCTTACCGCTTCAACTAATTGTCCTTCAGAAACTTTACCTGTTTTAAATGTATCAATAGCAATAGATACAGGTTCTGCTACACCAATTGCATAAGCTAATTGCACTTCACATTGCTCAGCTAATCCAGCTGCTACAATATTTTTTGCAACATATCTCGCTGCATATGCCGCAGAGCGATCTACTTTTGTAGGATCTTTACCACTGAAACAGCCACCTCCATGACGAGCATAACCACCATATGTATCTACAATAATTTTTCTTCCAGTTAAACCAGCATCTCCTTGAGGACCCCCAATAACAAATCGACCAGTTGGATTAATAAAGAATTTAGTTTCATCATCAATTAAACCTTCAGGCACAGTCGGATAAATGACATGCTCTTTAATATCTTTTTGGATTTGTTCTAATTCAATGTCTTCAGCATGTTGAGAAGATACCACAATCGTGTCAATACGTTTAGGTTTATCATTTTCATCGTATTCTACTGTTACTTGAACTTTACCATCTGGACGTAAATAACCTAAGGTACCGTCTTTACGCACATCTGATAAGCGTTTCGCTAGTTGATGTGATAAAAAGATTGGAAGCGGCATATATGTTTCGGTTTCATTTGTTGCATAACCAAACATTAATCCTTGGTCTCCGGCACCTGTTGCTTCAATTTCTTCTTCAGATATATCATTGCGATACTCAAGTGCTTTATCTACACCTTGGGCAATATCAGGTGATTGTTCATCAATAGCTGTTAAAACAGCCATTGTTTGATAATCGTAACCATATTTAGCTCTTGTATAACCAATATTTTTGATTGTTTCTCGTACTACTTTAGGAATATCTACATATGTAGACGTTGAAATTTCACCAGAAATTAAAGCCATACCTGTTGTTACTGTTGTTTCACAAGCGACACGTGCATTAGGATCATCTTTTAAAATTTCATCTAAAATCGCATCAGATACTTGATCGGCGATTTTATCTGGATGCCCTTCTGTCACTGACTCTGATGTAAATAAACGTTTATTATAAGTCATGATTTGCTCCTTTTTTTAACTATATTTACGAAAATTCTCTTTTGACAATGAGCTTAAAATAAAAGAGCCTTCTCAACTACCTAGATAGAGAGAAGGCTCTTAAACGTCCATTCGCTCTTATCGTTCAGACAAATATTGCGTCTGCAAACGGTTTGGCACCTTTCTTTTAAAAAAAGAGGTTGCTGGGTTTCATTGGGTCCATGTCCCTCCACCACTCAGGATAAGAGAATCCGTTAAGACCTATACTACATAAATACTTTAAAATTGTCAATTTTGATTTTTAAATGTTCTTTTATTTACAATGGAATAATTAAATTATTATGTTATACTTTTTAATGTAAGGGCTTACACATATAAATGGATAGATATTTGGAGGGATGTTGTATGTCAATAGATACATACAGTGAAACACCTAAAATCAAACACTTATTAGAGAAGGAAACGACTTTATTTCAACTTTCTACTACTCAGCTTTATTACAAGATTTTAAATAATAATGAAGGTGAACTTACTGAACTTGGCGCAATTAATATGAGTACAGGTAAATATACTGGTCGTTCACCAAAAGATAAATTTATCGTTAACGAACCTTCATATCGAGACAATATTGATTGGGGAGACATTAATCAACCTATAGATGAAGACGTGTTTTTAAAATTATACAACAAAGTATTAGATTATTTAGATCAAAAAGATGAATTATACGTTTTTAACGGTTATGCCGGAAGTGATAAAGACTCACAATTAAAATTAAAAATTATCAATGAGCTTGCATGGCATAATTTATTTGCACAAAACATGTTTATCCGACCTGAATCTATTGAGGAAGCAAGTCATATTAAGCCAAATTTCACTATCGTTTCTGCCCCTCATTTTAAAGCCAATCCAGATGTTGACGGTACTCATTCTGAAACATTTATTATTGTTTCATTTAAATATAAAGTGATTTTAATTGGTGGTACTGAATACGCTGGAGAAATGAAAAAAGGTATCTTTTCAGTGATGAACTACTTATTACCTATGCAAGATATTATGAGTATGCATTGTTCTGCCAATGTTGGAGAAAAAGGTGATGTTGCTCTATTCTTTGGATTATCTGGTACAGGAAAAACAACATTATCAGCGACGCCAACTCGCAAATTAATTGGCGATGATGAACATGGCTGGAATAAAAATGGTATTTTTAACATTGAAGGTGGTTGCTATGCAAAAGCTATCCACTTATCTAAAGAAAAAGAACCTCAAATTTATAATGCCATTCAATATGGTACTATTCTTGAAAATACAATTGTTAATGAACGTGGCCATGTTGATTTTGATGATAATACGAACACAGAAAACACACGTGCTGCTTATCCAATTCATCATATCGATAATATCGTATTACCTTCTAAAGCTGCACACCCTAATACAATTATCTTCTTAACTGCAGATGCATTTGGTGTACTTCCACCTATTTCTAAATTATCTAAATCTCAGGCAATGTATCATTTCTTAAGTGGTTTTACGTCAAAATTAGCTGGCACAGAACGTGGCGTGACAGAACCTGAACCATCATTTTCAACATGCTTTGGCGCTCCATTTTTACCTTTGCATCCTACTAAATATGCGAATTTACTTGGTAAGTTAATTGATGACCATGATGTTGATGTATATCTAGTAAATACAGGATGGACTGGTGGAAAATATGGTGTTGGACGTCGTATCAGCTTATATTATACACGTTATATGGTAGATCAAGCTATTTCTGGCAAGCTAAAACAAGCTACATTTACTAAAGATGAAATATTTGGTTTAAGTATACCAACTGAAATGGAAGATGTGCCTAAGACTATTTTAAATCCAATCCATGCTTGGAATGATCCTGAGGCTTATCGTCATCAAGCTAATGACTTAAAACAACGTTTTGAAGAAAACTTCAAAACATTTGGAGATGAAGTAAAAGATATTGCTAAAGATGGTGGATTTAGTCATTAATAATATATCTAAACAAAAGACTTACATGATAACTGTTATAGTCATCTTTGTAAGTCTTGTTCTATATTATTCATCCATTGATGTATATAATCTAAAACTTCTTTCAATGCTTTCGGTCTTGGGACATGGCCTTCGTCAAGTTGATAAAATGTATCATGTTTGACCCCTTTACGTTCTAGTTGTTCTTGAAGAAAATACGCTTGATGTATACCCACTTGCCAATCTTTACCACCATGTACAATTAAAATAGGTGGACTGTTTTGATTCAACGTACGTATCGCATTTCTTTGTTCATATGCCTCTTTATCTTTTTTCGGATGACCTACCATACGTCTTAGCATTCCCCTTAAATCCACACGTTCTTCATACATTAAATGAACATCTGAAACGCCACCCCAAATAATATAACTATCAACTGGATCATCCTGAAATGATAATAAACCTTGAATTCCACCTCTTGAAAATCCAATCATATGGACGAAAGCTTGGGGATACTTATTTTTTAATAATCGAATAAGTACTGTTACATCATGTAAATCAGCATTACAAAATTCATCTTTTCCTTCACTACCATTACTTCCTCTATAATAGGGACCTATAACTAATGTATACGGATCAGAAAATTGCATGAGTCTTGAAGCTCTTACTCTACCAACTTGCCCTTTTCCACCACGTAAATACACTACAATTCGTTTAACATTATGATACGTTGGGATCATCTGTAACGCTTTTACATTTAATTCGTCTACTGTATAAGTTATTTCCTCAAATCGATGAGTGTTGGATTCAACAGGCATTGTTCTAATATTTGTAATACCCAAGATCTTTCACCCTTTCTAAACATTTTAAAATTGCTTCATCTTTAATTAAATAACTTTTTTGGTGCTCAGGAATCTCATTAACTAGATGAAATAATATAGGACCTTCTGTTTCCAAATAATCATGTTTATGTTCAATTGATTTCACTTTAATCACGTACACATCTTTTTTAAAAAGTGACTTATCAAAGGTATGAACTTGATATTGCGCGATATAATATAAGGCTTCTACCTTTCCACCTGTTTCTTCATAAAGTTCTCTAGCAATCGCTTGTTGACTAGTTTCATTAATTTCAACTTTACCTCCAGGGAACTCGATACCTCTTTTAGAGTGTTTAGTGAATAATAATTGATTTTGAAATATCGGAATAGCTAAAACGTGGTTTCCATTCGGTATATCGTTATCAGTTTTATATTGCATCGTGACTCGTCTATCATCTTGATCGATAAACTCCATATCACTCATCCCCCTCTTAAATATGATAAAATTATTTAATAATCAAATGTCTATAGGAGGTTTATTTATGCTTAAAAAATTATTTCTAAGCATCATTCGTATTTATCAGCGTTTCATCTCCCCTATGACACCACCAACATGTCGATTCTATCCTACTTGTTCTGAATATACTAAAGAAGCTATAGAAGTATATGGCGCATTTAAAGGTGGCTATATGGGAGTAAAACGTATTTTAAAATGCCATCCATTTCATGAAGGTGGATTTGATCCCGTACCTTTAAAAAAAGACAAACATACACATCATCATTCATAAACAGATAATGCATTTATATTAACTTTAGGGGGATTGAAATATATCAATCCTTCTTTTAATTTGCCTATGCCTTGTGTAAAGTCTGTTTCAAAATAATATCCATCTGGAGTAATATCTCCTGGATAAGACCCTTCTTTTGCTAATAAAGCAGTAAAATATCGACTAAGTCCATATTCATACATCCCACCAACGATCACTTTAATATCTTTCTCTTTTAATAAGTGAATGAGTTCTAGCGCTCTATCTATTCCTCCCAGTCTAAATGGTTTAACCACAACCGCAGTTATAGGATATTGATGAATAATTTTCAAAATTGATTGTACATCCGTTGCTTTTTCATCAATAGCAATAGCAGGATAATGCGTAACATCTATATAGCTTAAATCATTTAAATCTTTAAATGGTTCTTCAACGTATAGAAGATTGTGTTGATCAATCTCTTTTAATAATTGAAATTGTGACATATCCAGTGATTCATTTGCATCGAGTGCAAGACTAAATTCAAATGGAAGTTCATTGCGTAGCTTTTTTATATCGTTAATGAGATGAGAACTCCATTTTAATTTAATACGTGCTGGCTTTGTGTCTTTAAGTGTTTGTAATTGTGAAGAAGATAAACCACTTACTGTTGCCCCATATTCAACGTTAAAGCACGGTTGTGAATAAAACATCTGATAAACCGCCATCACAACAGTACATCTAGTAGCTGGATAACTATCTAATACATCAAGATAAGGTAACCAGTCACTAAATGTATTGAATGATTGATTTAAAATCTTTTTTGACCATTGTTGTATTCGTATTTTTACTGTCTCAATTGTTTCAGTATCATACCAATCCGTTTCAAATGCATTACATTCACCAAAATAATTTTTCCCTTCATCAGAAATAAATCGTACTATGAGTGCTTTACGATGTGTCATTTCGACTTTAGGCGTCGTAATCGGAGAATGAAACGGCGCGGTATAGTAATAAAATTGTATATCAATGATTTTCATTTAATGATCCTCAGTTCCAACTTTATTACGTTGTAATTTTCCAGTAGAAGTATAAGGTAATGCATTGACGTGTTGATATATCTTAGGAACTTTATATTTTGCTAAATGTTCTTGTAAAAAATTTATAAGATCATTAACCTCAATTGTTTCACTTGCGACATAGTAAAGCGCTGGAATCTGACCCCAAGTCTCATCTTCTTTAGGTACACATACTGCATCTATAATTCCATTGAATGTTTTAGCTACTGTTTCAATTTCATAAGGATAGATATTTTCTCCACCACTAATAATAAGGTCTTTACGTCGATCATAAACCATTACAAAACCATCACTGTCTATTTCTGCAATATCTCCTGTTTTAAAGAAACCATCTTCAAATGTGTTATCCAAATCTTTAGGATACAAATATCCGTTCATTACATTGTCGCCTTTGATAAGTAATTCACCATGTCCCTCTTCATTAGGTTGTTTAATACATACTTCAACATTATCACTTGGTTTACCTACTGTATCATATCGTTTAGCTAACATATCTGGCGAAGCGGTTAGGAACTGCGAACATGTTTCTGTCATTCCAAAAGAATTATAAATAGGTAATTGATAACTCAATGCCTGTTGTATGAGCGTGGATGATAATTTAGCACCCCCAAGTAATATTTTTTCAATTGAGTATGGTTTATTTAAACCAGCATCCATTAGCCACTTTAACGTTTGTGGCACAAGTGACACATGTGTAGGATATTCGTTTTTAATAATAGTCAACATATCTTCAGTATTATATTTATTTAATAAACGTACAGTAAATCCTTCAATCACAGCACGTAAAATCACGCTAAGTCCTGAAATATGATAAATTGGAAGAACCGATAACCATGTCGTTTGTTGATCAAATCCTAGACTTTCTTTACAACCTAATGCACTTGCATAGTGATTTTTAAATGTTTGAGGTACTGCTTTTTGGGGTCCTGTCGTCCCTGATGTAAACATAATAGATGCAATACGATGAATATCAAATTGTTTATGATTAGGCGTATCAGGATAATCATTGAGTTGATTAAATGAGAGAACTTGATGTGAAGATAAATCGAACTCTTTTGTAGTTAAAATAAGTTGAACATTCACTGAGTTCATTTGATTGGTCATTTCAGTTGTTGTTAATCGTGTATTGATCATTGCAATTTCAATTTGCGCTAACCAACATGCGTGCACTAAAATAACAGAATCAATATCGTTTCCAATATATAGTCCTACCCTACTTTCATTTAAAGATAATAATTTCTTTGAAAGCTGATACGCTGCAGAATATAATTGATTATATGTTAATGTATACTGACCATCTGTAACCGCGATTTTGTTTTTGTTTTTTATACTTTGCTCTTTTAACCAAAATTCCAAAATTCATTCCTCCAATAGTTATACACTCTATATTATAACGATTTTTAAATGACTTAACAGGACTCATGTTTGAATTTATTTTGTGATTGTTTTATTTTTAAAAAGATATTATCCATTTTAAGATAAATATAGTTGAATACTTGATATATCATATCTATAAAAAACTCAGAATGGAAAATAACCATTCTGAGCTACTGTACGGAGAGTAAGGGATTCGAACCCTTGAGACGCGATAAAGCGCCTACACACTTTCCAGGCGTGCTCCTTCAGCCAGACTCGGACAACTCTCCTCTATTCAATTAAATAAAAAAACAGAAGCGATGTTTCACTTCTGTTTATATGACTCCTACGGGACTCGAACCCGTGTTACCGCCGTGAAAGGGCGGTGTCTTAACCGCTTGACCAAGGAGCCATGGCTCCGCAGGTAGGATTCGAACCTACGACCGATCGGTTAACAGCCGATAGCTCTACCACTGAGCTACTGCGGAATAATTAAATTATGGAGCGGGTGATGGGAATCGAACCCACAACATCAGCTTGGAAGGCTGAGGTTTTGCCATTAAACTACACCCGCTTAATAACGATTATGGGGCGGTTGATGGGAATCGAACCCACGAGTGTCGGAACCACAATCCGATGCGTTAACCACTTCGCCACAACCGCCAAAGTGTAAATGGTTCAGGACAGAGTCGAACTGCCGACACATGGAGCTTCAATCCATTGCTCTACCAACTGAGCTACTGAACCTTAATCATAAGTCAAAAGTAATGGCGGTCTCGACGGGAATCGAACCCGCGATCTCCTGCGTGACAGGCAGGCGTGTTAACCGCTACACTACGAGACCTATAAAATTATGTATTGCGGGAGGCGGATTTGAACCACCGACCTTCGGGTTATGAGCCCGACGAGCTACCGAACTGCTCCATCCCGCGCCAATATTATTAGCACTTCAAATGAGTACTTAATTAATATATCATTTAAGTCACTGTAATGTCAACACTTTTTTTAAATAATTTTTACAATACGTTAATTATAAATTTAAATAATTATGAGATAATTATTTTTTAATTAGTGCTTTTTTCAATACTTTATTAGTATATATATTAAAACCTATATAGTCAATAAAAATTATAAATTAATTTGTGTAAAAAAACGCTACACTTAAAAAATTTTATTTTATGGGGATAATTTGGGTATAAAATCTCATAATTATTATTACTCTTTATATTACTATTTGATACTTTCCCGCTCTAACATTATTGTGTCATATATTTTTGCATTTTTTCTTGTAATTCACTGAAAGAAACAAAGCCTTCTTCTTCTAGGAAGTGCCCTCCTTCTTCAACAATTCGAATTGATCCTCCTAAAGCTTGTAATAACTTTTCAGTTTCTTTATAAGATACATGTTCATCATCTTTTGAAGCGAGACCGTGAAAGTGTTTCACCTTTTTCTTAACTTCATCATAATCAATGGTAATATGATCTAAATTAACAGATTCATCGATGTCTTGAGCATCTTCTTTAAATCCAGCAATACTAAAAAAGCCTTCTATTGGACGTTTTAAATCTAATTGTTCAATAAATTTCAAAGCAGCGATTGAACCATAGCCATGTGTTACAACATACGTATCGGGATGATTGATTTTAATTTGTTGTTTCATAGCCTTTAGCCACATATCTAATTTTTTGTTATCCGCTTTATCTAAATTAAACAATTGTACATTATATCCTTCGAGTGCTAAGTTATGTTTTAACCATTGATACCAATGATTTTGTGCATTTCCTATTTGTGAATGAACAATAATTACATCTGTCATTTTTTATTCCCCTTTTCTTCTTAATAATGACTATTTATTTTAAAATAAAGCACTTTAAAGAGACAAATGTAACCTCTAAAAAGTGCCTATTTACTATGCTTTATTTATAACTCGTCTATTAATTCTTCAACAGCATTTTTGCCTTGTTGAATACAATCAGGTAAACCTACCGCTTCAAAAGGTGCACCGGTAATGCGTAACCCGTTATATTGACGTTTTACATGATTTTGTATATTTCGAATTTGAGTCATATGACCGATATGATACTGTGGCATACTTTTTGGTAATCGATTCACTATGGTAAAATCTGGATCACCTTTAAACGTCATCATTTTACTTAAATCTCGACGTGCGATATTTACAATTTCTTCATCAGTATGGTCATCTACAACCGTATCGCCCGGTTTTCCTACATACGCACGTAATAATACTTTACCTTTTGGTGTGGTAAATGGCCACTTTTTAGTCGTCCAAGTACATGCAGTAATATCTGTATGACTGGTTCTTGCAATGACAAATCCAGTACCATTATAGCTATTTTCGATATTTTTCTCATCAAATGCAAATACAACCGTTGCAACTGTAGTAGAATCCATAGTATTAAAGTATTTAAATGCTGAATCATGATTAAACCATTTCATAAACGTTTGATGCGGTGTCGTAACAAGTAAACCATCAAACGTCTTTCGACTATTATGTGTAACAATCTCATAATTATCATTATGAATATGAATATCTTCTACTGGTGTATTATATTTGATGTGTACACCTTTTTGTTCAACATTTTTAGCTAGTGCTTCAATAAATGAACTTAGCCCATGTCTAAATTGTTTGAATTGTCCTTTAGGAGCACCTGGATAAAGCTGACGTTTTCTTGTACGTTCGCGTTTTTCATCTTTCATTCCTTTAATTAAACTACCATATGATTCTTCTTTATACTTGAAATTAGGAAATGTACTCATCAAACTTAATTGATCAATATCTGTTCCATAAATTCCTCCCATAAGGGGCTCAATCAAATTTTCCAGCATTTCGTTTCCTAAACGTTTTCTGAAGAATTCACCAACCGAAATATCATTTTCTATTTTAATAGGCGGAATAACTAAATCTAATCCTGCTCTTAATTTTCCTAAAGGGGAAATTAAACGTGTTTTTAAGAAAGGTTTAATATCTGTTGGAATTCCCATAATTGATCCGCCTGGAATAGGATACAATTGGTTCTTAGCAAAAATATAGGATTGTCCTGTTTGATTCGTAATTAAATCATCTTCAAGACCTATATCTTTTGCTAAATCTGTCATGATCGTTTTTCGACCTAAGTAGGATTCTGGACCAAGTTCAATAGTATAACCATCGCGTCGATAAGTTTGAATTTTACCTCCAGGTCTTGAAGTTGCTTCAAAAATAGTTACATCTATGTCTTCATTGTAATGTTTAAAATAATATGCACTGGCTAGACCTGTAATGCCAGCACCTATAATTGCAACTTTTTTACTCACAACATGTCCCTTCCTTTTTAAAAAACTGTTTTAATTTCGTCGACAATCGCACCTATAAATAACGGATTTGTATTAGGCATTTCTGGTCGATAGTAATTAGCACCAATGTCATCGCAAACAACTTTACACTCATAATCATTATCGTAAAGTACTTCAAGATGTTCACAAACAAATCCAACTGGTGTATAAATAAAGTTTTTATAATGATGTTCATTGTATAATTCCCTTGTTAAATCTTGTACATCAGGTCCTAACCAAGGCGTACCTGTATTACCCTCTGACTGCCAACCTTGCGCTACATGTTTAATATTTGTAGAAGCTTCTAAACGATCCATAGTATCTTTAATTTCATTAGGATAAGGATCATTATTACGTTCTATTAATCCTTTAGGTAAACTGTGCGCAGACACGATTAAAATTGTTTCATCATGTTCTTCTTCTGGAATTTCAGCTAATGTTTCATTTACTTTATTTGTCCAGTATTCAATAAATTTAGATTGTTGATAATAACGTTCAACATGATGTAGTTGTATACCATATTTATCCGCTTCTTCTTTAGCACGTTTATTATATGAACCTACTGAAAAACTTGAATAATGGGGAGCTAATACGACTGTAACAGCCTCTGTAATACCATCATTATGCATTTTTTCAACTGCTTCTTCAATATAAGGAGAAATATGTTTCAATCCTAAATATAATTTAAATTCTACATCATCATATGTTTTATTAAGTGCATCTGTAAGTGCTTTAGCTTGACGATCTGTCGTGCCTGCAAGTGGAGAAAGCCCACCTATAAATTCATAACGATTTTTTAAATCTTGAAGTTCTTCTTCTGTTGGTCTTTTACCATGTCGTATATCTGTGTAATATGGTTCAATATCACTTTCTTTATATGGCGTACCATATGCCATTACTAATAAACCTACTGTTTTAGTCATTCTTAAAACCTTCCCTTTTAAAAATAAATTTTTATGATTCTAATTTTATTTTTGCGTATAGTCATGAACCAGTTGTGTTACTTTTTTAAGTGTATCTGGTTGAACTTCTGGGAAAACGCCATGACCTAAGTTAAATATATGTTTACCTCTTTGCATTCCTTCATCAAGTATTGCTTTAACTCTTTTTTCTAATACATCCCATGGTGCTAGTAGTAATGAAGGATCTAAATTACCTTGTAATGTTTTATTTACACCTAATTGATCCGCTTTCAAAATAGATGTACGCCAGTCTAAACCTAAAACATCAATTGGCAAATCATTCCATTCATTAATGAGATGACTAGCCCCTACACCAAATAATATAACAGGAATATTATGATGTTCTTTAATTCCACGGACTAAACGATCCATAGATGGTTTTATATAATATCGATAATCCTGTACATTAAGTGCGCCTACCCATGAATCAAAAATTTGAATCAATTCTGCACCTGCTTCAACTTGAGCTGTTACATATTTAATTGAAACGTCTACAAGATGATTCATTAAAGCAAACCAAGTCTCTTCATCGCCATACATCATTGCCTTAGTAAATGTGTAGTTTTTAGAAGGTCCACCTTCAATCATATAAGATGCTAATGTAAAGGGAGCACCCGTAAATCCAATTAAAGGTACATTTAACTTTTCTTCAGTTAGAATTTTAATTGTTTCTAACACATAAGGCACATCTCTTTTAGGATCAATTTGAGTTAATTTTTCCACATCTTTCATAGATTTAATGGGATTGTGGATTACAGGACCTATACCAGATTGAATTTCAACATCTACTCCGATAGGTTTAAGTGGTGTCATAATATCTTTATATAACACAGCTGCATCAGTATTGTAATTATCAACAGGTAGATGTGTTACATATGCACAAAGTTCTGGTTGATGTGTAATATCAAAAAGTGAATACTTTTCTTTTAATTTGCGATATTCTGGTTGTGATCTGCCAGCTTGGCGCATAAACCACACAGGTGTGTGTGAGGTTGATTCCCCTTTAATTGTTTGTAAAATTGTATTATTTTTTTTATGCACCATTTTATCCTCCTAAATTAAAATCATTCTTATTCATAATATCACAACATAAAAGATTTCGCGTTTCTTAAATATTAAATGTCATAAAAATGACAAAGCACGTCTATCTATTCTTTAATTTTAAATTTGTAATTATAAGTGAATTGATTTAAATAAATTATTCACAATTTATTTTCTTATTTAAATTATTTATAATAGCTAGTCTTATCATTTAATCGTATAATATACATAAATAAAGGAGGTATGGCTTATGAAAATATATACAACTTATGGAACTTATGACTATTTAAATCAAATTCGTTTAAATCATCCTGAAAATCATCTGTTTATTTATTCAACTAATGATTCTTCAGTCATTATTGAAGAATCCGAAGATAAATCTATACTTAAACACCCTACTACTTATGAAGTTGTTAATGAAATCAATGAGCTTAATCATCAACATTTCTATTCAGCTATCTTCATTCCAAGTTCAGAAGATCATGTCAATCAACTAGAAAAACGTCTTTCGAATTTGAATTTAGATTTCAGTCAATTTGCTGGTTTTAAAAGCTATCGTTTCTTACGACCTGAAGAAGGTACTACTTATAAAATTTACTTTGGCTTCGCTAATCGTCAAACATACGAAGATTTTAAATCATCTGATATGTTTAATGATTATTTTTCTAAAGAAGCATTAAGACATTATTTTGGCTCAAGCAGTCAACATTCAAGTTATTTTGAAAGATATTTATATCCTATTAATGATTAACATAAAAAGAGGAAGCTTAAGTATGTGTTTAATACATCTTAAGTTCCCTCTTTTTTTAATCTCTTAATAAAGTTTCCTGATATTGCAATTTTTTAATCGTACTTCTAATCGTTAACCATCCTACAATAAAGAATACAATTGCAAAAAAGAAGTATTTTATATAAAAGATGATAAAAATGATTGCGAAAATAATACCTATCATAATCATAAGGCGATATAAGAATTTTTCATATCCTTTGATCACTTCACTATCTGATACAGGCCAAACCTGAGGCCATAGTCCATACGCTTGCTGCGTATAAAACTGAGACATTTGCAATAAAATAATATACATAAATAAACTACCAATAATAATAGAAACAAGTGGATGAGACAGCCAAATCATAAGTACAAGTGCAATGACAACAAGTCGAAGAATAATACTTAATGCATCTTTTCCTCTTACAAAACTTCTCACAAATAAATAAAGATACATATTGTGCGAATTAAAACGACGTCCTTTGGGTGTGGGTAAAAGAAAATCTAAATATTTGCGTCTTGCTGCATTTTTTTTTAAATGCTTAACATCTGTAAACATATTTACAAATTTATAATAATTTGTATGATGTCTTTCTTCTACTGAAATCAACTGTTCCCATGGAAATAACGTAAGACTCTTAAATTTAGGTATAAGGTACGCCATGCCAAAGAAAATTATTGTTAATAAAATGGCAAAATATAATTGTTTCCCTAAAATTAGATAATACGTTATAAAATTAAGTGAAAATATTAAGACATTTAATATCCATTGAGACAATCTCGCACGATACCATTGCCATTTTAAGCGTAGTCCTAAAATAGGATGAATAAGCGCTAATACACTCATCACGATATAAGATACAACTAATTGTTGATTAAGCTTATAAAACAATGGAAATAATACAATTAATAACACTATTTGTAATATTATACGGTTAAAATAACTATATCTTAGGCCTAATTTTATATAATCTTCCATATTCTTCTCAAAAGGAAGCAAAAATAACTTGTCAGCATCTTTTAAAAATGTTCGAAATGGAAAGATTGAAGTTAAAGCAATTACAATACTTGCTAAGAATGCATAATCTATATTTTTAGGAATATGTTGTAACCATTGACCATAACCTAATATGAAGGCTCCTAATAAAATAACTAAGAATACAGTAAAGTGACCATTAAAAATAAATTTATTATAATAATGTTTTTCTTTTTTTATTGCGTCATAACGTTGTTTAAATAATGCTATGGCTTCATTATTCATGTCGTTTGACCACCTTGCGTAACATGGATATAAATATCATCAAGAGTTTGATCTTTAAGACCCGTTTGTTCTCGTAGTTCCTCTAAATTTCCAAAAGCAACCACTTTTCCTTTATCTAAAATAATGAATCGATCACAATATCTTTCAGCAGTTGCAAGAATATGGGTACTCATTAGTACTGTACGCCCTTCATTTTTCTTTTCAACCATCAAATCAAGCATGGATTGTATACCTAATGGATCCAAACCAAGAAATGGTTCATCAATAATATAAAGTTCAGGATCGACAATAAATGCGCATATAATCATTACTTTTTGTTTCATTCCTTTTGAAAAATGGCTAGGAAAAACATTAAGTTCATTTTCAAGTCTAAATGTTTTTAGTAGAGGACGTGCACGTTTCATTGCTTCTTCCTTACTTATTTGATAAGCCATAGCAGTCATGGCTATATGTTCTTCTAATGTTAATTCTTCATAAATGACTGGTGATTCAGGAATATATGATAGTTTACGACGGTAGATTTCGATATCATCATTAATATTGGTATCTGAAATAGAAAGTGTTCCTTCCATTGGCGTTAATAATCCAAGCATGTGCTTAATGGTCGTACTTTTTCCAGCGCCATTGAGACCAATTAATCCTACTATTTCACCTTTTTTTAATTCAAAATTTATATTTTCAATAACAGGACGTTTACCATATCCTCCTGTTAAATGTTCAACTTTAACTGTCATAAGGCACCTCCATGAGTTATATTGTACCAAAATCATTATATAACTACTAAGGTTTGCTATAACTCATTAGCGAATTTTTAAAATAACAATGTTATAATAATGAGTAAAAATAGGTTAAAGGAGTGCATTTAATTATGTCAGAAACTGTTTTTGGTAAAATTCTTACTGGTGAAATTCCAAGCTATAAGGTTTATGAGAACGATTATGTTTATGCATTTTTAGATATTTCTCAAGTTACTAAAGGACACACACTTTTAATTCCGAAGAAAGCTTCTCCTAATATTTTTGAAACTGATGAAGAAACAATGAAACACATTGGAGCTACTATTCCAAAAGTAGCAAATGCCATTAAAAAAGCATTTCAACCTGATGGATTAAACATTATTCAAAATAATGGTGAATATGCTGATCAGTCAGTATTTCATTTGCATTTCCATTTCCTACCTCGATATAAAAATGATATCGATGGTTTTGGTTATCAATGGGAAACTCATGAAAATGAAATTAGCGATGAACAGAAAAAAGATATTGCTGAACAAATTAAAGCTCAATTTGAATAATTCTGCATATTGAATATCATTTATGGGTAATATAAAATGAAATCAATATGTCAATGTAATAATTATAGTAAGTAGCTTAAGTCAATCGTTACTTACTTCATAAAATGATATGATTTATTCTATAATCGACATAATAGTGAGGAGAATAAAAAATGAAAGTTACACGTGTATTATTTGGTATCGGTGTGGGACTTGCTTCTGGTATTGCTGTATCATGGATGAATCGTGATCAACAAAGATATAATGCTAATGCCTCTGGACAAAAAGTTCCTACTGGTGCTCGCTCAGAATTAGAACGAGAAATCGAAACAATTAAACGTAGTTTCTATAATATTATTGATTATAGTAAGCAAGTGAAAAATGACGGTGTACAACAAGGTAGCGACATTGCTAACGAATTTAAGACTTTAATCGGAGATTTTAAATCTGATATCAATCCTAATATTGAAAAATTAAAATCTCATATTGAAAATCTTCAAAATCGTGGCGAAGAAATTAGTAATACATTTTCAGAAGATAAGAATAATAACAAATAGAACTCTAACATTGAGCTCAATTTGGCTATGAAGAAATTTATATTAATAGATTTCTTTATGGCTTTTTTTATAAATATACAATCTAATATAAAAACATTGCTCTATATTACAATAGCTATTAAAAATTGTCTTGACGATAACTCAAGTTAGTTAGATAATACCTATCGTATATTAAACGACCTATTTTCGAGGTGGAGTTATGTTTTTATGTAAACGTCATATAGATATCCATGCGCGATTTGGTGTTCCAAGAATTGCGTTTTTAAGTATTGTAACAACTATTATTGCGTTTTTAGTTAGTTATGAGATTATGTATTATTTTGTAAAAACGCCTTTATCAGATAAATACTTTTTACTTCTAATATTATTTATCATTCTTATGTACCCTATTCACAAAACAATACATTTATTCTTCTTTTTACCTTATATTCATGCGTTTAGATGGCACAAGTTAAATAAGAAAAAATGGCTTCCTTATTTTAATACGTATGTGAATACGCCTGTCCGCAAGTTTTATTTTTGCATTAATCTTATTTTGCCATTTTTAATAATTACAAGCATTTTAATTTTCCTAACTTATCATTTTCCAAGTTATGGACATTATTTTATGTTCTTATTTGCCTTAAATCTTGGTTTATCAGTTATGGATTTTTTATATTTAAAAATTATTCTTTTTTCAAAAGAAGGACAATTTGTTGAAGAACACCAAACAGGCATTAATTTACTGACAAAAGTGCCATTCCATTCAAAGTTCTAATATATAAAGAAGGGTAATTATAAACGTATTCACTCAAAATTAAAATACAGTCTACTGGTTATTTTGAATATATTAAAAAGTCTATGATATTGAATGATATCGTAGACTTTTTTTAAATTATTTTTCATCTAATACTTTAGTTGTAAATCACCTTTTATTAATTGGTGGAATAATTATATTATGTTATAGTAACTTTGTTAACATACAAAAAGGAGCTATCAACTATGAAAATTATGAATAAACTCATTGTCCCTGTTACAGCAGGTGTTTTATTACTTGGAGGATGTAGTTCTGATTCTACAGATTCTAAAGATAATACATTAATTTCTTCAAAAGCTGGTAATGTAACCGTTAAAGATGTTATGGATAAAATTGGTAAAGATCAAATTGCTAGCACATCATTTAGTATTGAGTTAAATAAAATATTAGCTGATAAATATAAAGACAAAGTAGATACTAAGCGTATCGATGATGATATTAAAAAAGAAGAAAAACAATATGGTGGTAAAGATCAATTTGAAAGTATGCTAAAACAACAGGGTATGACCCTTGATGATTACAAAGAACAGAAAAGACTATCTGCTTACCAAAAACAATTACTTAATGATAAAGTTAAAGTGTCTGACAAAGAAATAAAAGATGATACTAAGAAAGCATCACACATTTTAATTAAAGTTAAATCTGATAGTGATAAAGAAGGTTTATCAGATAAAAAAGCAAAAGCAAAAGCTGAAAAAATTCAAAAAGAAGTTGAAAAAAATCCAAATAAATTTGATGACATTGCCAAAAAAGAATCAATGGATTCTGCTTCAGCTAAAAAAGGCGGGTCATTAGGTTATGTTATTAAAGGACAAATGGTCGATAAATTTGATAAAGCTTTATTTAAACTAAAAGAAGGTCAAATTTCTGACATTGTTAAAACAGAATACGGCTATCACATTATCAAAGCTGATAAAGAAGATGACTTTAATAAACAAAAATCTCAATTAAAAACAAAAATTATTGAACAAAAAGTTCAAAAAAATCCAAAACTATTGACAAATGCTTATAAAGACTTATTGAAAGAATACAACGTAGATTATAAAGATAGCGATATTAAAAAATCTGTAGAAGATACTATACTTAATCCAGAAAAATTAAAAGAACAACAAAGTAGTAGTGCTTCATCAGGATTATCTTCATAATTTTCATAAATCAAAAAGGTCGGAACAATATGTTCCGACCTTTTTTCGTCTATTAATATTAATCTAATTTCTCTGGATTATAAAATTGACGGTTATCCATACCAAAGATTCTTTCAGTAAATTGTCCTTTTTCAGTTTTCTTAAATGCTTTATCGAACATATTCATTTTTGCATCAATATTGTCAATAAAGAATAAAATTTCTGCTTCTTTTAGATGTGGCAATTTAGGAGAACCAAACTCCATTTTTCCATGGTGTGCTAAAATCATATGTCGCAATAACATGACTTCTTCACTATCAATACCAAGTTCTTTTGCCCCCTCAGCAACTTCATCACTTGCTATTGAAATATGTCCAAGCAAATTACCTTCTACCGTATACGTTGTTGCAACTGGTCCACTTAATTCTCTTACTTTACCAATATCGTGTAAAATAATCGCGCTATATAACAAACTTCTATTTAATAATGGGTAGATATCACACAATGATTTTGCAATTTTTAACATCGTTAATACATGATAGCTTAATCCTCCTGCAAAGTTATGATGATGAGAACTTGCTGCAGGATAAGTAAAGAATTTATCTTGATATTTTTTTAATAAATGACGTGTAATACGTTGTAAATGTGCATTTTCAATTTCTAAGATAAAATGTGATAACTCATCTTGAATTTCGTTAGGTGAAAGTGGCGCACCATCTACAAAGTCTTGAGTTTTCACTCCATCTTCTGCTGTTGCTAATCGAAATTGATTGACTTTCATTTGTTTACGGCCACGATAGTTAATAACATCCCCTTTTACCCATACAATTATTTCTGGTTTAAGGATTTTCATATCATCTTTTGTGACAGTCCATAGTTTAGCTTCAATATCTCCACTTTTATCTTGAAGATATAATGTCATATAGTCTTTACCTTGTGCTGTTACACCTTGTGTCGCTCTGTGGATTAAGAAAAAATTCTCCACCGAATCACCAGGATTTAATTTTTCTACGTTTCTCATCGTTTCCCGCCTTCCTCTTTTTTATTTAATATCAGCATTTCTCGAGAAGGAATCGTAGTATCTTTTGTACAAGTAAAGTACAATACTTGATGTTCTTGAGATAATTCTCTTAAATAGTTTAACATCATTGATTTTCTTTGTTTATCAAAATGTACGAATGCATCATCAATGATAATTGGGAATGGATAATATGGTTTCAACACCTTAATTAAACTAAGTCTCAATGAAATATATAGCAACTCTTTCGTTGATTGACTTAATTCAAGTGGATGATACATTTGTCCATTTCGATGTTTAACTTTAATTGAATCATTTTCATAAGTAATTAGATTATATTTACCATCAGTTAATGTTTTGAAAATATTAATGGCTTCATTTATCACATATGGTAGTCGTTTATCTTTAATTTGTTTAATGTGCTCATTAATTAGTGTCTCAAGATAACTTAAGCTCGCCCAATCTTTAGCAATATCATTCATTCTATTTTTTAAATTATAATATTGATGACGCAATTGAGATAGTGTTTTATCTGTTTCCATTTGATTAATACGTGCAGAAAGTTCACTCACTTCAGTTTGTTTCTCCAAATATTTATCATTATAATCATCAACTTGTTGAGCTAACATTTGATCTTCTTCTTCTAATTGAGCAGTTGTTTTTTCACTTAAAACAGAACTATCTTCATAAGAGAATTCGTGATTACTCAAATAAGTAGATAAATCATTGAATCGTGATAGTTGTTGTTGATAACGTTGATAAGCTTCGTAATGTTGATAATACTGCTCTTCATTTTGAACTTCAATATATTTAAACAACTCGTTTATAGTCGTTTTATTTTCATCCAAACGACTTTCTAACTGTTTTAATTCTTTACTTAATAGGGTTAATTGATTTTGCAATTGAGATTTCTTTTCTTTTTTACTTTCATACTGAGAAATCCAACCTTTCAAATCATTAAATAATGAAATTTTATTAAACTCGTCGAAACTATCTTTAGTAACATCTTGAGCATGCTCATAGAAGTTAATTAAATTTTGATTTAACTCTATGTTCTCTAATAATAATTTATTAAGTTGTTTATCATTAACTTTAAGTTGATTCATTGTTTTCAAACTATCTACTAAACGTTCATCTGACATTTTATCAGATACTTTAATGTCTTGTTTGATTTCAGAAATATCCTGTGCTAATGCATCAATTGAAGACTGAATATCTGATAAAATCGAATGTTGATGATTAAGTTTATTAGAAAGTACTGATTTAGTATTATTAGCATTATTCCAACGTTCACGCAATTGGTACTGATCATCTAGATTAAAATCTAAATCGTATTTATCTTCGAGTGCTTTAAGTTGTTGTTCTAAATCACTAATTTCCTCACTAATTGTTTCACTATAATCAATATCTTTATTTTTACTAAAGAATAAACCTACTAAAAATATCACAGTGAGAATTGCAAAAATAATACTAAAAGTGATACTAGTTGTAATAAATGCAAAAATAGTCAAACCAGCACTCATCAAAGCCAAAATGATAAAGCTGATTTTCAACCATTGATATTGCTTTTGTTTTCTTTCTTTTTCTGATTCAAAGGAAGCTTTTAATTTTGAGTATAAACTTTCTTTTTCATGTAATTCTATTTTTTGCTGATTATATTCTTTTTTCTTTTCAAGTGCTGTTTCAGAAACTAGTTCACTTTCTAATAACTTAATTTCCTTTTCAATTTCCTTTTTTTCAATATTATGCTCACCAATCATACGTTCAACTTGTTGCTTTTGATTTAATTGGTGATTATGATTTTTAATTTTTTCACTTATATAATCTTTCATTGTTTCAGAAGTATCCGCTTCATGATAAACTTCATTCCAACCGATATCATCTTTTAATGTTTGCTGAGAACGTTCGAAAGTTTCTATTTCCTTTTTTAAAGCCTTAGCTTTTAATTCAGATTGCTTGATATCACTCTCTTGTTGATAAAGATGATACATATCACTCACAGTTCTATCATCAGGCATCTGAATTAAATTAAATTCATTTTCTAGTTGTCTTATCTTCTCATCCCTTAATCCTATATCTCGATCAAGTGATTGTTTATATTTTAATGCAGTTTCATATCGTTCAATACCTTGCTCTGGGAATTTCAACGGTTCGATATTTAAATGATGCTCAAGCGATTTCCATTCTTGCGCATGAGCATGAAGTCCTAACTGCTTTTGCTTATTTTCATGCATTTTTGATAATTGCTTAAGATTTTCTTTTAAATGAGAAAGATGGCGTTCTGATTTATCTTTTTCATCTATAAGACGTTGATATTCGTCTAATTTGGTTTCTTCATCTCTTATTTGTGCTTCTAATTGTTTTAGTTCTTCAATTTGTTGATTTAGAATTGGGTTCTTTCCAGCTTTTTTATAAAGCGTAGTTTTTTTCTGATTAACAATTTGCCCCATAGATGTAAATTCAGAAGATCCTAAAGCACCAGCTTCTAATAAATAGCTTTGTAATTGTTGTTCATCTAAATTTCGATGTATATCTTGTAAACCAAGTACATTAAATGAAAATATTCCTTGATATGTCTTTTTTGAAATATAGTTTAATTTCTTCTTAAGCCATGCTTCATCTCTTATCAATCCATTTTCTAAATAAACTTTTACGTCACCTTGAGCACTACCTTTTACACGCTCAACTTCAATTTCTGATTTGTCATCTAAAATAAGCGTTAGCTTGCCCCCATACTGATTTCCCAATCTAGGTTCTAAACGCGGTTCTTTTTCTTTCTTTGTGGGAAAACCAAATAAAATTGAATGAATAAATGATTGTATGGTTGATTTACCTGCTTCATTTTCCCCATAAATTTCGGTAAAAGTCTGATTTAATTCAATCTTACGTTGTACGAATTGACCATAACCGTATATTTCAAGTGATTTAATAATCAATTTCTTCACCTCTCATATCTGCTTTCAATATTTTCTCAGCTCGATGAATGAGTTTTGCCTTATTGAAAGTGGTGTAGTCTTCTAAATATTTTGAAGCTCTTGGATTTAAATATAAATCTGTCATTGCCTCTTCAAACACTTTGTCATCGTTTATGAGTTCATTAGAAAATTCATTTATAAGAGGTGTTTCTTCATTCTGTATATAATTAAGAATCATATCTTCAATGACAATAAAATCATGTTCATTTTCTTCATATTCACTAATCATTTCTCTTATTTGAAGAATATCTTGTGTTGATAAAATTTTGTCATTATCTATATTAATCGTCAATCTATAAAATGCTTTACCTTGTTCACGAACTTGTTTCTTAAACTTTTGAATTTCCTCATAGATACCTTGTTTTGAAATTTTATCAGTCTTAATTGTAGCTTCTTCAAAACGTATAAACTGAGTTGGGATAAAAGTTGTTTCAAGATGTAGATGATCCCCTTCTACAAGCAAACAACCTTTAGTTCCTAATTCACCAAAGTGACGACCTTGAATGTTACCTGAATAGTGAATAGGCGGCATATCACTTAGTTCTTGACGTTGATGAATGTGACCGAGTGCCCAATAATGATACAGTTTATGATTAAGATCTTCTAACATAAATTCAGTATAACGCTGTTTTATGTTAGATTTACTATAAGTTCCATGAAGCATTCCTATATGTATACCATTACTTCCTTGACTAGATGGATATTCATCAATTTTATTTTCATAACTTGTATTGTTTTGATAACTAAAACCATGAATATAAATTTGTTCTCCAGCTTTGGTAATCGCTTGATAGGTTTCAACACGATTTGAAAATACTGATACATTATTAGGCCAATTATCTGTAATTCTAGTTGTTAAAGGATCATGATTCCCATGACATATGTATACAAATATTTGTTCTTTTTCTAGACGTTTAAATTGCTCTTTTAAAAAAATTTCAGCACGTAATGTGCGATTTTCACTATCAAATAAATCTCCTACAATCAACATAAAATCAACATCTTCTTTTAATGCTACATCTACAATTTTTTTAAAGCTCTCATAGGCACTTTTTTGTACATCTTTGAAAATACTTGTCGATAATTGTTGTTTAGATTTAAAAGGGCTATCAAGATGCAAATCTGCACAGTGAATAAATTTAACCATTAATTTAAGCTCCTTAATTGTTTGATAAGGTATCTTTATGTATTACTATATTTTACCATATCTTATGAATATGGGTCGATGAACTTTGACATAAAAAAACTACGCGATTTTATGAAAAAATCGCGTAGTGTCCATTACTTAAATTATTAATTAGTCAACGTAAATTTCGTCTAAAGGTTTTACAATAATTTGATTAATTTCTTGGAAAACTTGACTCATTTTTTGTTCTGCTTGCATTAATTGTGAAATATTTTCATCTTTTTCAATAGCTTGAGCTTGTTCTTGAGCTTTAGCTAATTCTTCTTCAGGAATTTCTTGACCTTGCATTTGTTTTTGTTGGAAATTCATTTGAGTTTCACGGAACTCATCGAATAATTTTTTAGATTCTTCATTTTCTTTAACTTTAGCAAAAGCATCTTTAATAGCTTTGTATTCATCACTATCTCTTAATGCTTGTTCTAGTTGATTTGCATAATCATATAAATTTACTGCCATTTTAAATTGCACTCCTTCGTGTAATAATGATATTTTGACAACTCTTTAATACCATAACATATTATGATTAGTTATACAAAAATTGCGATTAAACCTTGGAAAAGACCAATCATACCACCTAAAATAAATCCTAATAAGGTAATTAATTTTAATTCTTTATTAGCAATTTCAATAATCAACTTTTCAATGTAATCTAAATCAAATGTATTGATTTGATCTTCTACTAGTTTACGTAGATTAATTTTTTGCATTATCGTTGAGAGATGTTTGGATGCTTGACTAATAATAAGTTGTGTAACTTTATCTGATAACGTTGTCTCTAAATATTGCATTAATCTTGGTGATAGTTGATTAAGTGGTTTATCTATTTTTTCATTTAAATTTAAATATGAAGTAATAAGTAATGTAACTGAGTCTGATAGTTTTGAAAATTGAGCCTCATCAATGATTTTCTTAAGTGATTGTCGTTTCAGCGTCTCATATTCATTATCAATCACTTGGTTTACAATACGTTTTGCTTTAGGATGATTGGTTAAACGAATCAATTCATGTTGGATTCTATCTGCAATACTTTCTTTTGTCATAAACATTTGTAGTAATCCAACGATTTTACCTTTTTCATTAAAAAATGTATCGAGCATGTCATAAATATCACGAGCGCCTTTATCAGATGACAGATAAACACGAGCTCTTTCGCATAATAAATCTCCTAATGGCTCGACTTTCTTATCAATCATTCGCTTAGTTTCTTTTGGTAGTAACTTAATCACTTCTTCATTTCGATGTTCATTATAAAAAGCTAATAGCTTTTGTGAAATTGTATCTTCTAATTTCTCATTGACTAAGTAATCTATTTTAACATCAAACTTCTCAGCAAAGTAACGAATTGTAGCTTGATCACTTTTTAATTTCGCTATTTGCTCCTTAACTAATTCATTAATTGTTTCTTTAGTTTTCGTTTCATTTAGTTTGTTGTGAATCAAAGTTTCTGTAATGAGATGTTCTTCAATCACTTGCCCTATCTTTGTAGCTATTTCATCTCTTCTTTTAGGTATTAAACCAGGTGTAAATGGAATTCGCATATTAAATATATAATGAGCTTTATAGGGATGAAACAACATTCTAATAGCTATAACATTCGTGACACCACCAATGATTGCTCCTATTACTATCATAAAGATGACTACTAATACTGCTTGCATTTAAATAACTCCTTAATTTTTATATAAGCAATAGCAAAATTATACCATGACAAATGTAAACTGCATAACTTAATAGTTCAACGTACATTTATATTTACAAATTTTTGAAATAAAAAAATAATGAATTCATCGCAAAATTACAGTGAATTCATTATTAATTGAAAATAGTGATTCAGTTGAAGGTCAACTCTTCTATCACTATATCTTATTTATATTAAAATTAAACGTGCATTAATTCTTCTTTAGCATTTCTATTAAAGTAAGTTTCTGCTTCTCTTAATTTAGATGTTCCAAAAATAGGTTGTTTTTCAGGATTAAGCACTCTGTAGATATTACTTACTTTATTACTTTGTAAAATAAATCCATTACGCGTTTCCATTGTATTCCAATAAATATCACTTGTTGTAGAATGATTAGGATATGCACAATGGTTTCTTGAAATTGTTTGTACAATTTCTAATGGATCGCAACCAAATGTGTTATTTAAAACATCTGAATCTCTAAATAAAGCACAAATTGATACACAAGTTGTCCAATTTGGTAATACACGTTCTTTTTCGATTTGAACAAGTGTTTTTTTAGAAAGACCTATTGTTTGTGCCATAGTATCTTGTGTGTATCCTGCTTCAATACGCACCATTTTAAATTTTGTTTGAATTAAATCTGTAAAACTCTGTCTATCCATTACTCTTCTCTACCTTTCTAATAGGAGTTATTTTATCCGGACGCAAGAAATTGCAATAATACACATTTCTTGAAACACAAATTACATCTTAATATATTTTCAATAAAATGAAAAGAGAAATTTTTGTTTTTACGTATAATTTTATAAATGGCAAAATTATCAAAATAATTAAACTAATAAAACAAGTCATTTGTCTATCATTATCATATTTTAAAATTACCGTTTTTATTTTTAATAGATCTATTCAATTTATATTAATTTATTTTCAATAGCATATATAGCAGCTTGTGTTCGATCTGAAACTTGTAATTTATTAAATATATGACTGACATGTGTTTTAACTGTTTTCTCAGATACAAATAAACTTTTTGCAATGTCTTTATTTGTCTTACCTTTCACCATCTCTTTTAATACTTCCATCTCTCTTTTAGATAATTTATTATTAAAGTGTGGTTTTTCATGCATTGCATCAATTACATTTTTAGCTTTTGGATGTATTATTTTCTCATTATTTAATACTTTAGTAATAGTAGCAATCAGCTTTTGTGGTTCAACATCTTTAATTTCATAACCATCAGCACCTTCATTAATGGCAGACATAACATATTCATCATCCACATAACTTGTAAGCACTAACACTTTTATGTATGGGTAATATTTTTTTATATAATGCGTCACTTCGATACCATTCATTTTAGGCATAACTAAATCTAATAATACTAAATCAGGCATATTATTCTCATTTAAATATTTAATAAATGCGTCACCATCAGAAAAACTTGCTTGTATATCTAAACCCTCAACTGTTGAAATTAGAAATTCTAGTCCTTGTCTAACAATGTGATGATCATCGATTAAAACGATACTTGCCAAATTTATCACCTACTTTAAATTGGAATATTAAGATAAATAGTTGTCCCCATTTGTTTATCTGATTGTATGTTAAATTCTCCGTCTAAACTATGAATACGTTGCTTGATATTTTTTAGACCATGCGTCGTTTGATTTAAGTCATCACTCACATTAAATCCTTTTCCATCATCATAAATTTTAATATATAATTGATGTTCATTTTGTTGCATGTTAATAGATACTTGATTCGTTTGTGCATGTTTCTTCGTATTATTTAAAGCTTCTTGAAGCATTCGGTACACATTTTCTTCAACTAAATTGGATAATTTAATCAATCCTCTTACTTCGATGTTTAATTTTAAATCTAACATATTCGCATAATGTTGAATCGCATTCACTAACCCATGTTCTAAACCAATTGGCTTAAGTTGCCAAATTAACGCACGCATTTCATTTACTGCGTTTTGACTTGTATCTTCAATCATCTTAAATGCTTTTTTAGCTGTTTTATCCTCTGTGATATCATGTGCAGCATGAGCTGTTAGTTTTAATGAAAAAAGCATTTGGTTAACTGAATCATGTAAATCACGCGCTAGTCGATTTCGTTCACTTATTCGTGCTGCTTCTTTTTCTTGGTCTGTTAAGTATATACGTTTAATTGCAGAACCTATTTGTAAAGCTACTGATTCTAGTAACTCTAAATCGTCTTGACTATATACTACAGTATGAGGTGTCGCGACATTTAATAATCCATACTGTTCATCTCCTGATCTAAGTGGTACTGTCGCATGATGCGTAATAAGATAATCATCTTTTTCACTTTCTTGATTAGCTAAATTGATTCTTGAACAATTTATAATATTAGATGCTTTTGTTAAATTTTTATGATGATAAGCATTGACACACCAACACGTACCATTATTTAAATACTTACAATTATTATTTTTTAATGAATGAGGTAAATCAGTGCTAGCTACAAGTTCTTGTTCACCTTTTTTATTGATTAAAAAAATCCAACCTGTTGTAAAACTGCTACCATTGATTAAATAATCTAATACTTTATTCATCATATTATATAATTCAGTTTCTTCATTAAGATATTCTGCAATTTCTTTTAATAATGCTAAACGTGTCGGTTTTTCCATATTTTCGCCCCATTTTGTTATTTTGCGTTTATTATTATATCGTTTATTTTTAAAATTTAAAAATAGACTGATGAAAACAATTATAATTATCATTGTAAATTATGATATGATTAAACAGAATATAATAGGAGGATATTATGAAATTCAATGTACCTGAAACTTTCAATAATTATACGTTACGTGAAATTTTTCAAAAGTTAAAACTACCAAAAAAAGACTTACACCAATTAAATATGTCTAAAGATATCACGATTAATCAACAACCTAGTAAATTGACAGATAAAGTTGTCACAAATGATGTTGTTTATATTCCTATCCCTGAAGAAAAAAGTAATTATTTACCAAGTTATCGTTACGCACAGATTGCATATGAAGATAACGATTTAGCTATTGTAATGAAACCTAAAGGGGTTAAAACTCATCCAAATGATTTAAAAGAAAGCAATACACTAATGAACCATGTTATCTATACTATGGATAGCGACTACGTTGAACCGATTCATCGTCTAGACCAAGAAACTGTGGGATTATTAATTGTTGCTAAAAATCCTTTAATGAAAAAAATACTAGATAGAATGCTTGAAGAGAATCAAATTACACGTATTTATCGTGCCAATGTAAAAGCATTACTACCTCTAAAACCACAAACAATTGATATGCCAATCGGTAAAGATAAATTTCATCCCAATAAGCGTCGTATTTCTAATACCGGACAACGAGCTATCACTCATATCTTAACATCAAAAATGATTAAAGAAGGCATTTGTCAATTGGAAATAAAATTAGATACAGGACGTACCCATCAAATACGTGTACATTTAGCAGAAATTGGTCATCCTGTCATAGGTGATCCATTATATGGAGATGCTACCTTACGTCAATTAGAATTGAATAGTTATAAGATTGAATTCACTCACCCACTTACTCAAGAATTGATTTCTGTAAGTTTAGATGATGAATAAATTTTTAAAATGCTCCTTTTAGATAACGCAGATCAAAGCATTATCTTTAAAAGGAGCATTTCAATTGATAATGTTATTTTAATGAGGATCGACCATATCTTCTGGTTTAATCCATTCCTCGAATTGTTCTTCTGTAACGTAGCCAGAATTAATTGCTGATTCTTTAAGTGTTAAACCTTCATTATGAGCTTTTTTAGCTATTTGAGCTGCTTTTTCATATCCAATATGAGGATTTAGTGCAGTTACAAGCATTAATGATTGATTTAAATAATGATTGATATTTTCTTCAATTGGTTCAATACCTATAGCACAATTTTTGTTAAATGTTTCCATTCCATCAGCTAATAAGTAAATAGATTGCAATGTATTATGAAGAATCACAGGTTTAAATACATTAAGTTCAAAATTACCTTGAGAACTCGCTATACCTACTGTCGTATCATTTCCTATCACTTGTACTGCAACCATTGTTAGCATTTCACATTGTGTTGGATTAACTTTACCTGGCATAATTGATGAACCTGGTTCATTTTCTGGAATTGAGATTTCCGCAAGTCCGGCTCTAGGTCCTGAAGCAAGCCATCTTATATCATTTGCTATTTTCATTAAGTCTGCTGCCAATGCTTTTAGTGTTCCATGAAGTTGCACCACTTCATCATGTGAGGTTAAAGCATGAAATTTATTTTCAGATGAAACAAATGCATAGCCTGTATGTTCTGAGATATATTTAGCTACTTTATCTCCAAATTCTGGATGTGCATTAATTCCTGTTCCAACTGCTGTTCCACCAATAGCTAAATTTAAAATATGTTGTTTAGATTCAGCTAATAATTGTTCACATTTATCTAGCATATAACGCCATCCACTAATTTCTTGTCCTAATCGAATTGGAGTAGCATCTTGTAAGTGAGTTCTACCAATTTTAATAATTGATTGATATTGGTTTTCTTTTTCTTTAAATGTGTCTCGTAAATGTTTTAAAGCAGGTTCTAATTTCGTTTCAATTTCATGGTATAAAGCAACATGCATAGCTGTAGGGAATGTATCATTCGAACTTTGAGATTTATTAACATCATCATTGGGATGAATCGATTCATCGCTATTATGTTCTTTTAAGTACTCATTAGCTACATAACTTACGACTTCATTCACATTCATATTACTTTGAGTACCGCTTCCCGTTTGCCATACAACTAAAGGAAAATGACCATCAAGTTCTCCTTTTAAAATTAAATCACAAGCATAAATGATAGCATCTTTCTTAGTATCACTTAATTTTCCTAATTCATGATTAGCAAGCGCGGCACCTCTTTTTAACTGAGCAAAACCATAAATCACCTCAATAGGCATATGTTCTTTACCTACTGGAAAGTTACGCTTACTTCTTTCAGTTTGTGCGCCCCAATATTTATCAGATGGTACTTCAATTTCACCAAACGTATCATGTTCAATTCTTACAGACATTCAATAATCCCCCTTATTTATGATTTAGTAATAGTATATCATTAATAAAATTAATGTAGCAATTCGAATATAAAGCGGTTTCATTTATAAAAAATAAAACACATGAAGTTGTATTACTTCACGTGTTTAAGAATAAATCTTATTCATATTTATATTTTACTGCTTTTACAACTGAAATAGCACTTATTATATACAAAATAGCGCTTATGACAAGCGTAACAGGACTTATCTTTACTAACATACCTAAAACCCCACCTAAACTTCGATAAAAATCATTAAGTGTATATGCCAAGATTCCTGTTACAATTAATATACATATAACACTAATCATAATTCCTTTTTGATTACTCTTAATGAATGGATGAGCAGTTGCATTATCTATTAAATCCTTTGATAAATTCAATTGTAATTGAATCACTTTAAATAACACTGGTAGATAGAGTGCTCCTAGAGCAATGGGAAAACCTTTAATAGAAATTAAACTAACAATGATTGTAATAATTGTTAAAGGTAGCCAATACTTATGTAACATATTTTTATCTCCTTCATTTTCATTAAAATATATTGTATCATAAGTTGTATTTCATAAAAAAAGCATTTTAATTAATCTATCGAAACAATTAATTAAAATGCTAAAATATATTAATTTAAATCTGAACGCGCTTCTGAATCATGTGTTTGATTATATTTATCTTCATCATTTTCTTCAGAAATCTGTTCCATTTCTTTTCCTAATGCTTCTAAATCATCCATATTTTGAACCATTGCATTTTCGTCTTCATGATAATTACGTTTACTATCTTTACTCATAAAAATAACCTCACAATAAAATTAAATATTATGCAAATCTCGCTGTGAAGTATTCTTTAACGTCTTCTGGTAATCCATCAGCAGCAGCTCTGTCTAAAACAACTGTTACCATACGATGTACTTTTAAATCAGCAGGTAAAAAGTTTGATTTACCATTTTCTTCATATAATCGTTTGATAACTTCACTTTTTTCAGCACCAGTTACAACTAAGATAATTTCGCGTGCCTTCATCAAACCTTGACGAATATTAACATCTAAATGTCCAGAGTTATCAATTGAAACAACTTGTAAAGTAAGTTTTCCTTTATTTTCTTTTGTTTTAATTCTATCATTGATTAATGATTCAGCATCATCATCAAGACTAATAGAATATACTTGCTCAGAAGGTACACCTAAAGCTTCATAGAACGAATGATTATCGTCATAGTCAAGAATATTAATTTGACTAAAATCTACAGCGTTACGATCAACTGATTTTTTTAATTCATCTAATACAGGTGCAGAATCCTTGTTTAAATGGAAACCAGCAATGGTAGTTGGGTTATTGTTAAATTGTTTTCTAATAATATCTCCAGCATAGTCTGCTGCATGTTGTTTATCTTCGAATACTTTAAAATTCATTGCCATAATAATTACACTCCTCTAAATGTAAAGTTCAACTAAAATAATTCATTTATTTACTAAATTACCCTATTTAAGGGGATATCAAACTATTTTAAAATTTTTATAATAATTCATTAATAAATATAACATTTTTTATTCTATTATAGTAATTAATTTTAAATTCTACTTTAATCCTGGGAAGTTTTGTTGTCGTAATGCTTCATAAATCAATAAAGCAGCAGTATTAGATAAATTTAAAGAACGAATATGATCACTCATAGGAATTCTTAAAGCAGTATCTGCATACTTCTCTTTTACCCAATCTGGTAAACCTGTAGTTTCTCTACCAAAGATAAAATAATTTTCTACTTCAGTATTTGAAAAATCAAAATCACTATAAGTTTGTTTACCAAATTTAGTAAGTAAATAATATTTACCATTTGTCACTTCGAAAAATGATTCAATGTTTTCATGATAAGTGATATTAACATGTTCCCAATAATCTAATCCAGCTCGTTTTAGCATCTTGTCATCTGTACTAAAGCCTAATGGTTTAATTAAATGCAAGTGTGTATTGGTACCTGCGCATGTACGTGCAATATTCCCAGTGTTTGCAGGTATTTCTGGTTGGAATAACACAATATGGTTTGTCATTTTTATTTCCTCATTTCTAGTCCTTTTCTCATTTCAACTTGAACTTCTTCAATCTCATTATCAAAATGCTCATAAATAAATGTTCTTGCATCATCGCCTAGTATTTGGCCAATAGCCCAATATGCTGTTCCTCTTATCATGGGTCTTGGATCATTCAATGCCACTTCCTTTAATTCAGGAATAGCCGTTTCTTCACCAAAATGTGCAAGTGCAATAATTGCATTCCGCTGTATAGGTTTCTTACCTCTCCATGCTCCTGCCAAATGACCATAAGTATTTTTAAATTCTTTATTACTCATTTGTAACAATGGAACTAAACGTGGCTTTAATATTTCTGGTTCTAAAATAATATCTTCGTGAGTTGTATTAATGCCTCTATTTTTCGGACAAACTTGTTGACAAGTATCACAACCATAAAGACGATTACCAATTTTATATCGATACTCATCTTTTAAATATCCTTTAGTTTGAGTTAAAAAGCTGATACATTTTTGAGAATTCAGTTGACCATTCCCTACTAAAGCACCCGTTGGACATCTATCTACACAAATTGTACAATCTCCACAACTGTCTAATATAGGATCATCCGGTTCAAAAGGAATACTAACTAACATTTCTCCTAAATATGTCCAAGTTCCTAGTTTTGGATTAATAACAAATCCATTTCTACCAACGAATCCTAATCCTGCTCTTTCAGCTACAGCGCGATCTGAAAGTACTCCAGTGTCAACCATGCTTTTTATTTCGACATCAGGAACCTTAGATTGAATAAATTCACTTAATTTGTCTAATCTTTTTTTCATAATTGAATGATAATCTTGACCCCAAGAGGCTCTCGCAAACATTCCTCTTCTATCGCCTTTTACACTTTTTGGCGCTCCCTTTAGCTTATTTGGATAACCAACAGCAATAGCTATAATAGAACGCGCTGTGGGTAAAGATAATTTAGGTTCTGTTCGTAACGCAATATCTGATTCTTCAAAACCTGATGCATAACCTTTTTCATGATAATCTACTAACTTTTGTTTCAGTTCATCGAAAGGATCAGCAGTAGTAAAACCAATACTATCTATACCAATGGAATACGCATAGTCAATGATTTCCTGTTTAAGTTGATGGTTCATCAACACTCTTGCCTCCTATAAAAAAGTCCATAGAACATTTTAACATAATCTTAATTTTTTATGATATTAAATATTTTTATAAATAAAAAAGAATCTGAGATATACTTTAAAGTATCTCAGATTCTTTAACTTTGAGAATGTTATAAAGAAAGTCTATATTTATAATTCAGAATAAATTCTATCTTCTTTTCTTAATTAACTTTTATTACTTTTTAGATATAAAACCTTATAAATGTTTTATCAGTCTTCATATACAACATGCTATAATACTTTCGCCAAAAAGTTTTTAGTTCTTTCATGTTTGGGATGATTAAATAATTGATCAGGTGTTTCACTTTCAACGACATATCCATCTGCCATAAATATTACTTTATCACCAACATCTTTAGCAAAACCCATTTCATGAGTTACAACCACCATTGTCATACCCTCTTTAGCTAAATCTTTCATAACTTTAAGTACTTCATAAACAACTTCAGGATCAAGTGCTGATGTTGGCTCATCAAATAATATGACATCAGGATGCATAGCTAAAGCTCTTGCTATTGCTACCCTTTGTTTTTGTCCGCCAGAGAGTTGAGAAGGATATGCGTTAGCTTTCTCTTCAAGTCCTACTTTTTTTAGAAGTGCTTTACCTTCAATTTCTAGTTTTTTTAAATCAACTTTTTTTAACAACTTAGGTGCTAAAATGACATTTTCTAATACTGTTTTGTGAGGAAATAAATTGAAATTTTGAAATACCATTCCCATTTTTTGACGTAATTCACTTAAATTTATATTTTTATGTGTTAATTCTTTTCCTTCAAAAATCACTTTTCCATTTGATGGTGTTTCTAATAAATTCATACATCTTAATAATGTACTTTTACCACTTCCTGATGGTCCTATAATTGCTACAACTTCTCCTTTATTAATTTCTAAATTTATATCTTTGAGTACTTCATTTTTATTAAATGATTTATTTAAATTTTGAACTTTAATCACTGGCTTTCATTCTCCCTTCGATTAAACTCATACCTCTAGATAATGTAAATGTTAAAACAAAGTACATTATCGCAGCGATAATTAACGGTGTAAAAGGATCAAATGAAATACCTTGTACAACCTGAGCGTTAAACATAATTTCTCCTACTCCTATAGTAGAAACAATAGATGATTCTTTAATTAGTGTTACAAATTCATTACCTAACGCTGGTAAAATATTTTTAATTGCTTGGGGTAAAATGATATATCTCATTGTTTTAGAATAATTTAATCCTAAACATTGCGCTGCCTCTGTTTGCCCTTTATCAACAGCATTAATTCCAGCTCTAAATATTTCTGCAATATAAGCAGAAGAATTAATAACTAGTGCGATAGTACCACATACTAATGCTGAAACGTCTAAACCTAGAACAGCTGTCGTTCCAAAGAAAACTAAAAATACTTGAACTAACATCGGTGTTCCTCTTAAAAATTCTATGTAAATAGAGGCAATCCATGAAAGCAATTTAAACTTACTCAATTTAGCTAAAGCAATTAAAGCTCCTAATACTGCTCCTAATACTACACCAATCATTGATATTAAAATTGTATTTTTAAGTCCTTTGATAAAAAATGCACCATACTTATCAAAAAAGCTACTATCGTCTTGCATATCTTTAGAAGCTTTGTCCATGTATTTGCTAATTAAATGTTGGTCATTGACTTCCTTAATAGATTTATTGACATTCGCTAAAAGAATAGGTGAATTTTTTGGCACAGCTATGACATTATCTTTCTTTTCTTCATTAAAATTCACATTAGCTATCATTAAGCTGTTATTTTGTTTTACATATGCTTCAGCAACAGGTTTTTCTATTACCAACCCTTCTACCTTATTACTTTTAACTGCAAGAATAGCATCTGGTAGACGATTTAATGAACTAATGTCTGCATTCTCTATTTCTTGTTGCGCAATTTTTTCTTGTTCAGTCCCTTTTTGTGCTGCAACTTTTTTATTAGAAAAGTCTTTTAATGTATGAAATTTATTTTTATCGCTTTTTCTAATAAGCATTACATTGCCCGTTTTAGTATAAGAATCTGAGAAATCAACTTCTTTCTTTCTTTCTGGTGTTGAAGTCATACCAGAAATAATAACATCAATTTTTCCCGTTTTTAATGCACCGAGTAAACTATCAAATTGCATATTCACAATTTTTAATTTTAAGTGATTATCTTTAGCAATTTTTTTAGCTAAATCGATATCTATACCTGCGTATTCACTCTTACCTTTTACAGTCTTTTCAAATTCAAATGGTGCATAATCAGCTGATAATCCTACTCTTAATTCCCCACTTTCCTTAATTTTTTCCCATTTTGCATCTTGATCAGCGTGAGCCATAGGTTCTATATTTATAAAGGTCAAACTAATTAAGATTGCTATGATCATTGTTTTAAAAATATATTTCATATAGCAACCTCCTATAACTTTTTAATTATTATACACAATAAAGTATTAATATGCAATAAAAAAATTCGAATAAAAAAAGCATCTACATTACTATAGATGCTTAAATACCTTTAAAATAATATTATTGGTGAGTGATTTCAAATCTATAAATATTATCATTATATGATGGTATAAACTTTTTGCATAATTCATGAATAATAAAAGCACTAATGAATGGAACAATAAAATAACCTAATGCTAATAGAAGAATATTAAATGTTGAATCACCCGGCATTCTATTAAACGCATTAATTGGACCAACTAATCCTGTATAACCAAATCCAGCTGATAATGGTGTTCCTTTTATTCCAATGAAGTATGTTAACAAACCGGAAATAATACCATTAATGGTTAATGGTATTGCAATGATTAAATGTTTTAAATAAACAGGAATCATCATCTTCGCAGCGCCAATAAACAAAACTAAATTGACACCAACTGAATTGACACGTAAAGAACCAAAGAAAAAAGTAACGCATGCAGCCACAATTCCCATGTTAGCAGCACCACTACCTAACCCATTTAAACTAATAGCTGTAGCAATAGCAACTAGAGAAATTGGCGTAACCATTAGTAGTGAAAATGTCACACTTATTAAGATAGACATAATTAAAGGATTAAATTCAGTAAATGAATTAATCACATGTCCTAAACTTTTTGTGATAATTTGTATATATGGCAAAGTCGTTAATCCAATTAATCCGCTGACTACTGGAATAAATACAGGTAAAATAATCATTTCTAAAGAACCAAATTTTCCTTGTAATAATAAATATAAAGCACATGCGATAATAATAACTAAAATTACGTTTATAATATCGCCAATTCCTTTTAATGCAATACCTTTGGCATTCATTTGTATAGCTCCAGAGCCCAACATTGCTGATATACCTATCATACTAGCACCCGCACCACTAAATTTGAATTGATGTGCTGCCAATATTCCAATAATAAATGCCATAAATGATTGAATAATTGTCACTAATTGAAAAACAAGCTCTAATATTGGATGTTGATCTTTAAATAATTTTAGTAGTTCTCCTAAAAGTGCATTTGGAAGTAATGCAATAACTACTCCTGCACCAACTGCATTAAGAATATTACTAAAAAAATATTTTAAGTTTATTCTAGTTCTACTCATAATAGCCTCCATTTTTAAATATTAGCTATATAATATTATATTATCTCATTTTATACAATATAAAATAAGTAGTTAAAAAAATATCAAATAAAAAAGGATTAAGTAGAGTGTTCTACTTAATCCTTTTAAATCCATTACATACCGGCGGTCGGGGTCGAACCGACACTCCAATAAAGGAACGGGATTTTGAGTCCCGCGCGTCTGCCAATTCCGCCACGCCGGCTTAATATATATAAATAAAAAACTTCCCTATGGAAGCAATTATGGAGCGGAAGATAGGACTTGCACCTATATCTTGTTCCGGGAAGGAACATATTCTAAAAATTGAAATACTCCCGCATTATATCAAATTATGGAGCGGAAGATAGGACTTGCACCTATACCTTGTTCCGGGAAGGAACATATTCTAAAAGTTGAAATACTCCCGCATTGTATCAAATTATGGAGCGGAAGATAGGACTTACACCTATATCTCATTCCGGGAAGGAATGTGTTCTAAAATTGAACTACTCCCGCATAGCACATGGAGGCGGCAACCGGATTTGAACCGGTGATAAAGGTTTTGCAGACCTCTGCCTTACCACTTGGCTATGCCGCCAAAAAAACTGGGCTAGCTGGATTCGAACCAGCGCGTGACGGAGTCAAAGTCCGTTGCCTTACCGCTTGGCTATAGCCCATTAATAATAAAGGGCGGTTGATGGGAATCGAACCCACGAGTGTCGGAACCACAATCCGATGCGTTAACCACTTCGCCACAACCGCCATGGCAGGGACAGTAGGAATCGAACCCACATCAAAGGTTTTGGAGACCTCTATTCTACCGTTGAACTATGTCCCTATTTATGATGGTGGAGGGGGGCAGATTCGAACTGCCGAACCCGAAGGAGCGGATTTACAGTCCGCCGCGTTTAGCCACTTCGCTACCCCTCCGTTAAGATGGTGCCGGCCAGAGGACTTGAACCCCCAACCTACTGATTACAAGTCAGTTGCTCTACCAATTGAGCTAGGCCGGCAAGAAATGGTTCAGGACAGAGTCGAACTGCCGACACATGGAGCTTCAATCCATTGCTCTACCAACTGAGCTACTGAACCATATATATTAAAATGATTAAATGGCGGTCTCGACGGGAATCGAACCCGCGATCTCCTGCGTGACAGGCAGGCGTGTTAACCGCTACACTACGAGACCAAAATAAATTGCGGGAGGCGGATTTGAACCACCGACCTTCGGGTTATGAGCCCGACGAGCTACCGAACTGCTCCATCCCGCGATAATAAAAATGGCGGAGGAAGAGGGATTCGAACCCCCGCGGCCCGTTAAGGCCCTGTCGGTTTTCAAGACCGATCCCTTCAGCCGGACTTGGGTATTCCTCCACATTTTATAGGTAAATTGCTATTAAATTATTAGATGGCGGTCTCGACGGGAATCGAACCCGCGATCTCCTGCGTGACAGGCAGGCGTGTTAACCGCTACACTACGAGACCAAATACGGAGGAAGAGGGATTCGAACCCCCGCGAGCCGTTAAGCTCCTGTCGGTTTTCAAGACCGATCCCTTCAGCCGGACTTGGGTATTCCTCCAAAATTATATGGACCTTGCAGGACTCGAACCTGCGACCGAACGGTTATGAGCCGTTAGCTCTAACCAACTGAGCTAAAGGTCCAAATTTTAATTCTACAACTAATAATTAGTGGCGGTGGAGGGGATCGAACCCCCGACCTCACGGGTATGAACCGTACGCTCTAGCCAGCTGAGCTACACCGCCGTTATATAGTTTGTAAATGATTTAAATGGTGGAGACTAGCGGGATCGAACCGCTGACCTCCTGCGTGCAAAGCAGGCGCTCTCCCAGCTGAGCTAAGCCCCCATAATAAATTTTAAATTTCCTATCGGGAAGACAGGATTCGAACCTGCGACCCCTTGGTCCCAAACCAAGTGCTCTACCAAGCTGAGCTACTTCCCGTAAGAGAACGCGCCCGATAGGAGTCGAACCCATAACCTTTTGATCCGTAGTCAAACGCTCTATCCAATTGAGCTACGGGCGCAAAATAATAATGCCGAGGACCGGAATCGAACCGGTACGGTGATCTCTCACCGCAGGATTTTAAGTCCTGTGCGTCTGCCAGTTCCGCCACCCCGGCAAAATAATGGAGCGGAAGACGGGATTCGAACCCGCGACCCCCACCTTGGCAAGGTGGTGTTCTACCACTGAACTACTTCCGCATATGCGGGTGAAGGGAGTCGAACCCCCACGCCGTAAGGCGCTAGATCCTAAGTCTAGTGCGTCTGCCAATTCCGCCACACCCGCGTATACATGTGAGCCATAGAGGATTCGAACCTCTGACCCTCTGATTAAAAGTCAGATGCTCTACCAACTGAGCTAATGGCTCTTAGATGGTGCCGGCCAGAGGACTTGAACCCCCAACCTACTGATTACAAGTCAGTTGCTCTACCAATTGAGCTAGGCCGGCTATTAAATTGAATGGTGGAGAATGACGGGATCGAACCGCCGACCCTCTGCTTGTAAGGCAGATGCTCTCCCAGCTGAGCTAATTCTCCAATATATATGCCTGGCAACGTCCTACTCTAGCGGAACGTCAGTCCAACTACCATCGGCGCTAAGGAGCTTAACTTCTGTGTTCGGCATGGGAACAGGTGTGACCTCCTTGCCATTGTCACCAGACAAATGAATGATTATACATTCAAAACTAGATAGTAAGTAAAGATTTGCGTCGCAAAACTTGAAAAAATTGATTAAGTCTTCGATCGATTAGTATTCGTCAGCTCCACGTGTCACCACGCTTCCACCTCGAACCTATTAACCTCATCATCTCTGAGGGATCTTATAACCGAAGTTGGGAAATCTCATCTTGAGGGGGGCTTCATGCTTAGATGCTTTCAGCACTTATCCCGTCCATACATAGCTACCCAGCTATGCCGTTGGCACGACAACTGGTACACCAGAGGTATGTCCATCCCGGTCCTCTCGTACTAAGGACAGCTCCTCTCAAATTTCCTACGCCCACGACGGATAGGGACCGAACTGTCTCACGACGTTCTGAACCCAGCTCGCGTACCGCTTTAATGGGCGAACAGCCCAACCCTTGGGACCGACTACAGCCCCAGGATGCGATGAGCCGACATCGAGGTGCCAAACCTCCCCGTCGATGTGAACTCTTGGGGGAGATAAGCCTGTTATCCCCGGGGTAGCTTTTATCCGTTGAGCGATGGCCCTTCCATGCGGAACCACCGGATCACTAAGTCCGTCTTTCGACCCTGCTCGACTTGTAGGTCTCGCAGTCAAGCTCCCTTATGCCTTTACACTCTATGAATGATTTCCAACCATTCTGAGGGAACCTTTGAGCGCCTCCGTTACCTTTTAGGAGGCGACCGCCCCAGTCAAACTGCCCGCCTGACACTGTCTCCCACCACGATAAGTGGTGCGGGTTAGAAAGCCAACACAGCTAGGGTAGTATCCCACCAACGCCTCCACGTAAGCTAGCGCTCACGTTTCAAAGGCTCCTACCTATCCTGTACAAGCTGTGCCGAATTTCAATATCAGGCTACAGTAAAGCTCCACGGGGTCTTTCCGTCCTGTCGCGGGTAACCTGCATCTTCACAGGTACTATGATTTCACCGAGTCTCTCGTTGAGACAGTGCCCAAATCGTTACGCCTTTCGTGCGGGTCGGAACTTACCCGACAAGGAATTTCGCTACCTTAGGACCGTTATAGTTACGGCCGCCGTTTACTGGGGCTTCGATTCGTAGCTTCGCAGAAGCTAACCACTCCTCTTAACCTTCCAGCACCGGGCAGGCGTCAGCCCCTATACATCACCTTACGGTTTAGCAGAGACCTGTGTTTTTGATAAACAGTCGCTTGGGCCTATTCACTGCGGCTCTTCTGGGCTTGCACCCTAAAGAGCACCCCTTCTCCCGAAGTTACGGGGTCATTTTGCCGAGTTCCTTAACGAGAGTTCGCTCGCTCACCTTAGAATTCTCATCTTGACTACCTGTGTCGGTTTGCGGTACGGGCACCTAATCTCTATCTAGAGGCTTTTCTCGGCAGTGTGAAATCAACGACTCGAGGAAACAATTTCCTCTCCCCATCACAGCTCAATCTTAAGAGTGCCGGATTTGCCTAACACTCAATCTCACTGCTTAGACGTACAATCCAATCGTACGCTTCGCCTATCCTACTGCGTCCCCCCATCGATTAAAACGATTATAGGTGGTACAGGAATATCAACCTGTTATCCATCGCCTACGCCTGTCGGCCTCAGCTTAGGACCCGACTAACCCAGAGCGGACGAGCCTTCCTCTGGAAACCTTAGTCAATCGGTGGACGGGATTCTCACCCGTCTTTCGCTACTCACACCGGCATTCTCACTTCTAAGCGCTCCACATGTCCTTGCGATCATGCTTCAACGCCCTTAGAACGCTCTCCTACCATTGTCCAAAGGACAATCCACAGCTTCGGTAATATGTTTAGCCCCGGTACATTTTCGGCGCAGTGTCACTCGACTAGTGAGCTATTACGCACTCTTTAAATGATGGCTGCTTCTAAGCCAACATCCTAGTTGTCTGGGCAACGCCACATCCTTTTCCACTTAACATATATTTTGGGACCTTAGCTGGTGGTCTGGGCTGTTTCCCTTTCGAACACGGACCTTATCACCCATGTTCTGACTCCCAAGTTAAATTAATTGGCATTCGGAGTTTGTCTGAATTCGGTAACCCGAGAGGGGCCCCTCGTCCAAACAGTGCTCTACCTCCAATAATCATCACTTGAGGCTAGCCCTAAAGCTATTTCGGAGAGAACCAGCTATCTCCAAGTTCGATTGGAATTTCTCCGCTACCCACAGTTCATCCGCTCACTTTTCAACGTAAGTCGGTTCGGTCCTCCATTCAGTGTTACCTGAACTTCAACCTGACCATGGGTAGATCACCTGGTTTCGGGTCTACGACCAAATACTATACGCCCTATTCAGACTCGCTTTCGCTACGGCTCCACATTTTCTGCTTAACCTTGCATCAGATCGTAACTCGCCGGTTCATTCTACAAAAGGCACGCCATCACCCATTAACGGGCTCTGACTACTTGTAAGCACACGGTTTCAAGTTCTCTTTCACTCCCCTTCCGGGGTACTTTTCACCTTTCCCTCACGGTACTGGTTCACTATCGGTCACTAGAGAGTATTTAGCCTTAGGAGATGGTCCTCCCAGATTCCGACGGAATTTCACGTGCTCCGTCGTACTCAGGATCCACTCAAGAGAGAATATATTTTCAACTACAGGATTATTACCTTCTTTGATTCAACTTTCCAGATGATTCGTTTAATATATTCCTTTGTAACTCCGTATAGAGTGTCCTACAACCCCAATAAGCAAGCTTATTGGTTTGGGCTCTTCCCGTTTCGCTCGCCGCTACTCAGGGAATCGAATTTTCTTTCTCTTCCTCCGGGTACTAAGATGTTTCAGTTCTCCGGGTCTGCCTTCTGACAAGCTATGAATTCACTTGTCGATAACACAACATAACTTGTGCTGGGTTCCCCCATTCGGAAATCTCTGGATCAACGCTTACTTACAGCTACCCAAAGCATATCGTCGTTAGTAACGTCCTTCATCGGCTTCTAGTGCCAAGGCATCCACCGTGCGCCCTTAATAACTTAATCTAATATAGTTATTAATCTGTGAGTGTTCTTTCGAACACTAGCGATTATTTTTTATGAATTCAAGCTTTTTTAAAACTCTATTCACTCGGTTTTGCTTGGTAAAATCTATTTACTTACTTATCTAGTTTTCAATGTACAAATTTAATGGTGGAGACTAGCGGGATCGAACCGCTGACCTCCTGCGTGCAAAGCAGGCGCTCTCCCAGCTGAGCTAAGCCCCCAAATTATTAATACTTAATGGTGGGCCTGAGTGGACTCGAACCACCGACCTCACGCTTATCAGGCGTGCGCTCTAACCAGCTGAGCTACAGGCCCATTAAATATTTAAATGTTTAAAATAAACATTCAAAACTGAATACAATATGTCACGTTATTCCATATCATCTCTACGAGATGTTCCGAATATATCCTTAGAAAGGAGGTGATCCAGCCGCACCTTCCGATACGGCTACCTTGTTACGACTTCACCCCAATCATTTGTCCCACCTTCGACGGCTAGCTCCAAATGGTTACTCCACCGGCTTCGGGTGTTACAAACTCTCGTGGTGTGACGGGCGGTGTGTACAAGACCCGGGAACGTATTCACCGTAGCATGCTGATCTACGATTACTAGCGATTCCAGCTTCATGTAGTCGAGTTGCAGACTACAATCCGAACTGAGAACAACTTTATGGGATTTGCTTGACCTCGCGGTTTCGCTGCCCTTTGTATTGTCCATTGTAGCACGTGTGTAGCCCAAATCATAAGGGGCATGATGATTTGACGTCATCCCCACCTTCCTCCGGTTTGTCACCGGCAGTCAACTTAGAGTGCCCAACTTAATGATGGCAACTAAGCTTAAGGGTTGCGCTCGTTGCGGGACTTAACCCAACATCTCACGACACGAGCTGACGACAACCATGCACCACCTGTCACTTTGTCCCCCGAAGGGGAAACTTCTATCTCTAGAAGGGTCAAAGGATGTCAAGATTTGGTAAGGTTCTTCGCGTTGCTTCGAATTAAACCACATGCTCCACCGCTTGTGCGGGTCCCCGTCAATTCCTTTGAGTTTCAACCTTGCGGTCGTACTCCCCAGGCGGAGTGCTTAATGCGTTAGCTGCAGCACTAAGGGGCGGAAACCCCCTAACACTTAGCACTCATCGTTTACGGCGTGGACTACCAGGGTATCTAATCCTGTTTGATCCCCACGCTTTCGCACATCAGCGTCAGTTACAGACCAGAAAGTCGCCTTCGCCACTGGTGTTCCTCCATATCTCTGCGCATTTCACCGCTACACATGGAATTCCACTTTCCTCTTCTGCACTCAAGTTTTCCAGTTTCCAATGACCCTCCACGGTTGAGCCGTGGGCTTTCACATCAGACTTAAAAAACCGCCTACGCGCGCTTTACGCCCAATAATTCCGGATAACGCTTGCCACCTACGTATTACCGCGGCTGCTGGCACGTAGTTAGCCGTGGCTTTCTGATTAGGTACCGTCAAGACGTGCACAGTTACTTACACGTTTGTTCTTCCCTAATAACAGAGTTTTACGATCCGAAGACCTTCATCACTCACGCGGCGTTGCTCCGTCAGGCTTTCGCCCATTGCGGAAGATTCCCTACTGCTGCCTCCCGTAGGAGTCTGGACCGTGTCTCAGTTCCAGTGTGGCCGATCACCCTCTCAGGTCGGCTACGTATCGTTGCCTTGGTAAGCCGTTACCTTACCAACTAGCTAATACGGCGCAGGTCCATCTATAAGTGATAGCAAAGCCATCTTTCACTATCGAACCATGCGGTTCGAAATATTATCCGGTATTAGCTCCGGTTTCCCGAAGTTATCCCAGTCTTATAGGTAGGTTACCTACGTGTTACTCACCCGTCCGCCGCTAACGTCAAAGGAGCAAGCTCCTCGTCTGTTCGCTCGACTTGCATGTATTAGGCACGCCGCCAGCGTTCATCCTGAGCCAGGATCAAACTCTCCATAAAAATTTATGATGTTTGATTAGCTCATAATACTAAATAGTGTTTGTAACATTTAAGTTACTTTATTGGAATTAACGTTGACATATTGTCATTCAGTTTTCAATGTTCGTTTTAACAATTACATTTATTAATTGTATCAAATACTAATTATTTTTGTCAAGAACTTTTTTAATTTTTCTTTTCTTGAAGTTAATTAATATTTCAACAAATAATATCTTATAATAAATTGTTTTTATAATCAATAGTCAAAATTACACTTTCTTAACATTGTTTTAAACTAATTTACTTTGCGTTTTCAAACAATATCTTTTGTTTTTGACGACTTTTATATAATAGCAAGTTTATTATTGAACGTCAATGAATTTTATAATATAAAATCGTTTAATATTTCACACTAAATGTATTCATTATCTTTAATGAGTATTTTTTATACTAAAACTCTATGGTATTTTTTATTTAATATTTATCTTTTAAATTCTTTGATTACTTATAAACAAAAAAAGCAATGACATTAAAGTCATTGCCTAACTTTATTCTTTATTTTTACATTCTTCACACAATCCATAAATTTCCATTCGATGATGTGTTACGTCAAAGTTTGTAACGTGTTGAGCTAATTGTTCAATTTCATCTAATTGAGGATAGTGGAAATCTACTATTTTACCGCATCGTTCACAAATAACATGATAATGATTATGAGTATTAAAGTCGAACCTACTTGATGCATCTCCATAAGTCAATTCTTTTACAATACCTATCTTCTTAAATACTCTTAAATTGTTGTAAATTGTCGCAACACTTATATTAGGAAAATCAGGTGAAAGTGCTTGATAAATTTCATCCGCTGTAGGATGTGTATGTGAGCTAATTAAAAATCTAACAATAGCTTGTCTTTGAGGCGTGATACGAACGCCTGACTTTCTTAATGCTATTATAGCTTGTTCAAGCTCATGTTCAATTGATTCTATTTCTGCACTCATCATTTTCACCATCTTTCTACTTTATAATTATTATTATCTTATTAATAATATAACTACTTTCATACGGCATTGTCAATTATTCCATAAGTTTTATATTAATAGCCATCTTTTAAGTCTACTACGTTCTCACTTATTTCTTCTTTATTGAGAAAATGAGATAGATTTCTTTCAAATATTTTCGTTGCTTCCTTTTTATTTTCTTTATCATTACCAGTTATATGTGCAGTAATTGTCACGTTATCTAAATCATAAAGTGGATGTTCTGATTCTAGTGGTTCATTTTCGAATACATCCAAGTAAGCATGACGTATTAATTTTTCTTTAAGTATTTCAATTAAATCGTCTTCTTCTACTATAGTTCCTCTTCCTACATTAATAAATAAGGTATCTTCCTTCATTAATTGGAAGTGATGTTTGTTTAATAAATGATATGTTTCTTTGGTTTCTGGTAACGTATTAATTATTATATCCGCTTCTCCTAATAGTTCGTCTAATTCATTTATCTCATATGTTTGATTAAATCCTTCTTTTTGTTTTCCTGTTTTACTTACACCTATTATTTTCAATTCGAAAGGTGTCAATAACTTTACAGTATCTTGAGCAATAGCTCCAGTACCTAAAAATAAAATTGTTTCATCCTTTAAACGTTTACCTGTCAAAGTACTATCATAAATATGCTTTTGTTGATTAATAAATGATGTTTTCATTTTTTTATGATCATCTAATATAAAAGTTAGTATATATTCTGAAAGTTGCTTTGATTGTATTCCTCTAGTATTGGTTAAAATAATTCCTTTATTCTTAATATACTCTAATGGTAGATTGTTTACGCCTGTTGCATACCATGCAATCCACTTTAAATTCGGGCAAGACTTTATAAATCTTTCATTAATCTCCCCGTCATACCCTATCAATACCTCGAGTTCTTTTTTTTCATTATCTGGAATATTATCTGCTTTATCATAAAACAAAAATGAAATATCAGGATACTTTTCTATTAATTCATTTTCTATATTACCTAAACGTTTCAAGCTTACGATTTTCATTTATCTCACTCCAGCATTTGTTTTAATTCATCTATTTGTGTTTTAACTTTTACTTTTTCAATGATATTTGTAATATATCCCGCTTCATCTATTACAAACGTTGTTCTCACTATTCCCATATTTTCTTTTCCAAAACTTTTCTTCAAACGATATATTCCTACTGCCTTCGATAACTTAAATTCATCATCAACTAACAAATCAAAATTCAAATGATGCTTATTAATAAAGTTTTCGTGTTTTTTTCTAGAATCCCCGCTAATACCATAAACTTTAACTTTCATATCATTAAAGTATTGTATATTATCTCTAAAGTCACATGCTTCTGTTGTACACGTTGGTGTGTTATCTCGTGGGTAGAAATATAATATTGTTTTTTCTCCCATAATTTTTTCATTAGTAATTAATTCACCATTTTGATTCTCTAATTCAAATTTTGGAAAAAGATCTCCTATTTTTAACATCGTATCACTCATTTCTTCATATTATAATTATTATGTTACGATAGTAATGAATATTATTAAATAAGAAAGGTTGATACTCTATGAATTTCACTGAAAGTGAACGTCTTCAAAAGTTATCAAATGAATATATTTTAGGTGGAGTTAATTCTCCTTCACGCTCTTATAAAGCTGTTGGCGGAGGTGCTCCCGTAGTTATGCGTGAAGGTCATGGCGCTTATCTTTACGATGTCGATGGAAATAAGTACATTGATTATTTACAAGCATATGGTCCTATAATCACTGGTCATGCTCATCCTCATATTACTGAAGCTATCCAAGATCAAGCGGCTAAAGGTGTGTTATATGGTACACCGACTGAACTTGAAATTGATTTTAGTAAAAAATTACGAGCAGCTATTCCTTCATTAGAAAAAATTCGTTTTGTTAATTCTGGAACAGAAGCAGTAATGACTACAATTCGAGTTGCTAGAGCTTATACTAAAAGAAATAAGATTATTAAATTTGCGGGGTCTTATCATGGCCATTCTGATTTAGTATTAGTTGCTGCAGGAAGCGGACCTTCTCAATTAGGTTCTCCAGATTCAGCTGGTGTACCTGAAAGTGTCGCTAGAGAAGTCATTACTGTACCTTTCAATGACATTGAATCTTATAAAGAAGCCATGTCACATTGGGGAGATGAAGTAGCAGCTGTATTAGTAGAACCTATTGTAGGTAATTTTGGTATGGTAAAACCTCAACCAGGCTTTTTAGAAGAAGTTAACAACATCACTCATGAACATGGGGCTTTAGTGATTTACGATGAAGTCATCACTGCTTTCCGCTTCCATTATGGCGCTGCACAAGATTTATTAAATGTTTATCCAGATTTAACAGCATTTGGTAAAATTGTTGGTGGTGGATTACCAATCGGTGGCTACGGTGGCCGTCAAGATATCATGGAACATGTTGCTCCATTAGGCCCAGCATACCAAGCAGGAACAATGGCAGGTAACCCACTTTCAATGAGAGCAGGTATTGCATTACTTGAAGTTTTAGAGCAAGATGGTGTATATGAGAAATTAGATAATTTGGGTAAACGTTTAGAAGATGGTTTAAATAAACTTATCGAAAAACATCATATTACTGCAACAATTAATCGTATTTATGGATCGCTAACACTCTATTTTACAGATGAAAAAGTAACACACTACGAACAAGTAGAAAATTCTGATGGTGAGGCATTTGCAAAATTCTTTAAACTTATGCTTAACCAAGGTATTAATTTAGCACCTTCTAAATTTGAAGCATGGTTCTTAACTACTGAACACACTGAAGAAGATATTGATCGAACATTAGAAGCGGCTGACTATGCCTTCAGTCAAATGAAATAATATTTAAAATTTAACGGACCTAAGAATGTCATATCGTAAATATACATTCTTGGGTTTTTATATATGCGTATACTTGTATAGTTTTATTTGTTGAGTGTATACTAATTTAAAAATACATTAAACTATAAACTTGTTATTTAAAGGAGCGTTGTATTTGAAATTAGGCGCACGTATACTTAAAACTGGAATTGCTATCATTCTCGCCCTTTTTATCGCTTCTTTTTTACCTGATAATGTTGGTTTGAAATCTGTAGCAGGAATAAGTGCTATTTTTGCAATGCAACCTAATATATATCGTTCAATGAAAACGATATCTGAACAAGCTACAGGTAATTTAATCGGTGCTATATTAGCAGTGATTATGGTAACCATTTTTGGTAAAAACATTGTGATTATGGGTATCACAGTCATTCTATTAATCGCCATTTTATACAAATTAAACTTGGCGCATGTAGCAACATTAGCAGGTGTCACTGCGTTAATCATTATGGGGCAACATACAGGATCGTTTTATCTTGCAGCTACATTTAGATTTATTTTAGTAATGATTGGAGTTTTAAGTGCTTCACTTGTAAACCTAGTATTCTTACCTCCAAAATTCGAAACTAAAATTTATCATAATGCGGTTAATATTTCTTCCGACATATTTATATGGTTTAAACTTGTGATTAATGATACTTCTGAATATCATCAGATAAAAGAAGATGGTGAACAGTTAGAATCTCGCATCATAAAATTAGAACAAATCTATAACTATTATCACGAAGAACGTACGTTTACAAGAAAAGCTGCTTTCCAACAAAATCGTAAAAAGATATTATTTAAAGAGGTCGTTGGAACAACTCGACAAGCTTACGAAGTATTAAATCGTATGGCTAGATATCAAAATGATTTGCATAATACGAATCATAATTTATTATTTCAAATTAAATTAGAGTTAGATTCATTAACAGCGTATCATGAACAAATTTTAAAAAGTTTATCAAAAAAGGCGCGTTATAATGTAGATGATTTTGATAATCAAATTTTAAATCCTCAAAAGAAAAATCTTATGGATGCTTTTCAATATCAATTAATTCAAAATCCATATCAAGTAGAATATTCATATTCGAATATCATGCAAATTATCGCAGCTATTGAAGAATATCGATATTATTTAGAGCATTTAGATAGACTAAGATTAAGTTTCTTTACGTATCATCGTAATGACACGGATATTGAAATTCAAGATGAAGACTTTGATTTATAAAAATTAAATATCAATACTAAAAAAGACAAACTTAACTATCAAAGTTGAGTTTGTCTTTTTTAGTATTCATTATTTAGTTATAAATCTTGAATGCTATACAAATGTTCATATTCACCTTTTTTAGCAATCAGCTCTTTATGTGTACCCGTTTCAACGATTTGGCCATGCTGCATAACAATAATTTTATCTGCGTGTGTGATTGTTGATAATCTATGAGCTACAATAAGTGTAGTTCTATCTTTACTTAAAACATCTAATGCGTCTTGAATAATTGCTTCACTTTCTAAATCAAGTGCACTTGTCGCTTCATCTAAAATTAATATAGGTGGATTATTTAAGAAAATACGCGCAATAGATAAACGTTGCTTTTGGCCACCAGATAATTTTACGCCACGTTCTCCAACTTCAGTATCATAGCCATTCGGTAAATTCATAATAAAGTCGTGCGCATTTGCCATTTTAGCTGCTTCGATTATTTCTTCTTCAGTAGCATCAGGACGTCCTAATAAAATATTCTCTCTTACAGTATCAGAAAATAAAATATTGTCTTGTTGAACAAGTCCAATTTGATTTCTCAAGCTTCCTGTTAAATAATCTTTAATATTATGACTATCGATCAAAATTTCACCTTCACTTACATCATAAAAACGTGGAATAAGATTAATAAGCGTAGATTTACCTCCCCCGCTCATACCGACGAATGCTACTGTTTCACCTTTGTTTATATTTAAATTTATATTTTTTAAAACTAAAGATTCATCTTCATTATATTTAAAGCTTACATTTTTTAATTCAATATGTCCTTCTTTTATTTCAATAGGTTGTGCACCTTTTTTATTTTTAATGTCATAGTCTTCATCCATTAATTGAAAAATACGATCCATAGAGGCGAAACTTTGCGTTAAAGTTGTGAATGAAGAAACTAAACGTCTTAATGGTCCGAATAATTGTTCTAAATATCCTACAAAAGCTGCTAAGGTACCTACTGTAATTGAACCAGTGATTGCTAAATATGACCCTACTCCAATAACAATGATAGGACCTAAATCTGTGACTGTATTAATAGCTGCAAATGAATAGGCATTCCATGAAGTATGTTGAAACGCTCTACTTAAAAAGTTTTTATTTTTTTTATCAAAGTTTTTCGCTTCATTATCTTCAATTGCAAAGCTTTTTATTACAGACATACCTTGAACACGTTCATGTAAAAATCCTTGTACTTCCGCTAATGCTTGTGAACGTTTACGTGTTAATTTTCTTAAACGTCCAAAGAAAAAATATACTGTAAAGATATAAAAAGGAAAAATAATAATTGCTGCAAGTGTTAATTTAATATCTAAGAAGAACATAATAGAAAGCGCAATAATAATCGTTACACAGTCTAACCAAATATTCATTAACCCAGTTAAAATAAAGTCTTTCGTTTGTTCTACGTCATTAATTACTCTCGATATAACTTGTCCCACTTGATTATTTGCATAAAATCGAGCACTTAAAGCTTGTAAATGGTCATACAATTGCTTACGAATATCATATAAAATTTTATTACTCGTCCATTGTGCTAAATATTGTCGAAGGTATTCAATTGGCGGGCGCACAATTAAAAATATAAATAGAGTAATACCTATCGCTATAGCAAGATGATGGAATTTTTCATTGGTAGTTAATGTACCATTATTAATGACACCATCAATCGCATATTTAATTAATAATGGAATTAACATTGGAATACCAAATTTTATAATTCCAATAATAATCGTTGCGAAAATACGATATTTATATGGTTTAACAAATTCTAAATATCGTCGAATCACACTGACTCCTCCTTAATTTTATTATCAAAAAATGAATAGAGGTTGAACCCTCTATTCATAAACTCATTTATTTAAGAATAGGCAAGTAGTTTCAACCTCTTATTTATTACTCAAGTACTATAAACTAATTAATTACTATTTGCCTCAATTATGCTTAGTAATTACGAATTTTTTTATATCTTTGTTTCCAAACTTTTATAAAGTCAGGAGCGAAAGGACCTTTTTTCTGTTCTATCCATTGTTGTAAAATGTCTACATTTCTTCTGAGTATTACGTCTATTTCATGAGGATAATTCATTTGTTTCATATGTTGTTCATATTCATCCTCATCTAATAAATGATATTTACCATTTGGATAAACTTTAATATCTAAATCATAATCAATATATTTTAAAGCTTCTTCATCACATACAAAAGGCGAAGATAAATTACAGTAATAGTAAATACCATCTTCTCTAAACATGCAAATTACATTAAACCAATACTCAGAATGAAAGTACACGATTGCAGGCTCTCTAGTAATCCATGTACGTCCATCACTTTCAGTTACTAAGGTATGATCATTCCCACCAATGATGACGTGATCTGTTCCTTTTAAAATCGTTGTTTCAGACCATACTCTATGAATATTTCCATCATGTTTATAGCTTTGGATTTTTATATTTTCGCCTTCTTTAGGTATGGATTCTTTAACCATACTCCACACCACCTTTTAAAGTTTTTACAATTCGAATTATACCATATTTTTTTAAACTTCTTTAAAGAGATATAGAGAGATAATATGTTTTTCTATTTACCAACAATAAACTCATATATTTTACTCATTGATACTGGGAAAGAATAATCGTCTCGATTTTCTAAATCAAACCATTCCATAAAGTCTGGTAATTGTGCTGAGTCAATATTTATATCTTCAATCACACTATAAACATTTAAATTCCAAGTTTTATGTGTAAATTGATGCTTTAATTGAAATATTGCGTTCTCAGCTAAAGTTAATGACTGGTTTAACTTATATTCTAGTTTTTGAATCCCATTAGGACTTTCAAACATCGGAAATTGCCACATACCATTAAGTAGCTTTTCTTGACGTTTTTCAATCAGATATTGACCTTTCTGATTTCTGACTAAAAAAACCTCCTGATTAATTATTTTCTTAGCTTGCTTTTTAGTCTTGATAGGTAACTCTAACGTAGTTCCTTTTCGAAATGCTTCACAATTTTCCTGCACTGGACAAAATAGGCATAACGGATTCTTAGGTGTACATATTGTTGCACCTAATTCCATCATTGATTGATTAAACGTACCCGCTTCTTCTTGTACAAAAGGTTGAAGCTCTTTTTCAAATGATTTTCTAGTAGATTGTAATTTGATATCACGATAGTCATTATTAAGTCGAGTCCATACTCTAAACACATTTCCATCTACAGTAGCTAAAGGGCGATTAAAAGCAATACTCATTACAGCTGCTTGAGTATATGGACCTACTCCCTTTAATTCACCAAAAACTTTAGGGGATGATGGCACTTCACCATTATAATTATGATGTACTTCTTTAATTGCTGTATGAAAATTGCGGGCACGGCTATAATATCCAAGACCTTCCCAATACTTTAATACTTCATCTTCTTCTGCTTCACTTAACGCTTTAACTGTAGGAAATCGATGAATAAATTTATTGTAATAATCAATGACCGTTTTAACTTGTGTTTGTTGAAGCATAACTTCACTTAGCCATATATAATATGGATTAGTTGTTTCTCTCCAAGGCATTTCTCGTTGATTTTTCTCAAACCATGTCACAATATTATTTTTAAATGTCGTTTCATTTAACATTAAATTATCCTTTCTCTTACATAAAAAAATTTATAAGTTATAATACTTTCTAATATTTGATAAGTATCTTAATTTTGTTATTCTAATTTTTAGATTATAATATATATTAAATCAAGATGAAAAGAGTGAACTTTTATGGATACAGCCACTCATATTGCTATCGGCATTGGACTAACTGCTTTAGCTACACAAGACCCAGCAATGTCACATTCTATGACAGCTACTGCAACAACTTTAATTGCGGGTTCTTTAATACCTGATGGCGATACGGTTTTAAAATTAAAAAATAATGCAACTTATATTTCACATCATCGTGGTATTACACATTCCATACCCTTTACGATTTTATGGCCAATATTACTTGCTTTTATAATATACGTTATCTTTCCACATGTAGATGTGACTCATATATGGATGTGGGCTCAGTTAGCGGTCTTTTTACATGTTTTTGTAGATATCTTTAATTCATATGGTACACAAGCACTTAGACCTATATCAAATAAGTGGATACAACTCGGTGTAATCAATACATTCGATCCAATTATTTTTTTAATATTATGTATTGGAATCACGCTATGGTTATTAGGCATTCATCCATATCTAGTGTTCTTTCCAATTATTGGCGTTTTAATTATTTATTATATCGTTAGATTTAAAATGCAATCAATAATCAAATCTCAAGCGTTGAAACTCATTCATGATGAACATCATCCTGTGAAAATTTTTGTTGCACCTACTATGAAATTTATGGAATGGCGTGTAGCTATTCAAACTGAAAGCTATGATTATGTAGGTAGAGCTTATGGTCGTAATATAACGTTTAGTGATAAAGTAAAACGTCAACAATTCTCATCTGATACACTTTTATGGCAAATAAAAAGTAATCCTGAAATAAGAACGTTTTTAAAATTCTCTTCTATCTATCGTTGGCAAATACGTAAACTTGATGATCAAACAACTGAGATAAGATTGATAGATTTACGTTATCTAAATAAAGGACATTATTCTTTTGCAGCAATTGCACATCTTACTCAAGATCAAAAAATTGACCATTCCTATATTGGATGGGTATTTACAGAAGAAAAACTTCAAAAAAAATTGTACTCTCATTAATCTATTAACTTTAACTATAATTTAAACAACCCCTAGATGACTTATTGACAGTCATTTAGGGGTTATTATTATAAAATTATAAAAAATATATGTTATTTATAACGATTCACTCATATATTAAATATATTCATATTTCTTATGGGCAACAAGTCGAGTTAAAATAAAATTGATAACTCCAATTAATACTAAAAAAGCAATAAAATAAATATGATACACAATATTGTACATATTTACAGCTCCAAAAACAATTGAAGATGATAATCCGTCAATCAAATAATATAATGGATTAATTTTTAATATTTGATCAATCATATTTGCTTTATTGTTAGGTATAAAAATGATAGGTACTAAAAAGAATAACACAATTGTTGCTACCACATAAAATTTAAATACTTTTTTACTTATTAAAGTCAATAAACTTAATGTTATTGATATAAAAACAATAAATATAATCGACATTAGTATAAAATAAACAAAAGATATCACCGATGTTTCAAGGTTTACTGGCTTAAAGATTGATGTAATCAATGATAAAACACAGATGATGATAGCCCCTATCAGTGCATTAAGGATGGGCGTAATAATAGGTGTGAGTTGAAATGATTTAGCAATAAGATAATCATACTTATATAATTTGAATGATTTATATATAATATAAGCAATGGTTACAAAAGTATAGAACGCAATCATTCGATATATCCATTGGGCCTTTTCAATTTCTTCTGTATTAAATAAATACATCACTCCAATTATGATACTAATGATAATTAATTGTATTAAAAATAAAATCACATCATATTTCCAAGTCTCTTTTACTTTTGCTTTAGCCAAATGTAAAAGAGATGGAAAATGTTTAAAATATAATATTAACTTATCTATCATGTTTACACCTACAATTCGATATAAATCCATTTACTATTTTTCATATCTGCAATTAAATATCCATTATTTAATTTTGAAATCCATACATTACTTTTAATATTAAATTTACGCTCTAATTTTGATTTATCTACTATAGGAAATACAAAACCAGTTAACTTATCCTCATCATTAAATAACATTTTAATAGGTTGTTGTGTAATAGGCACCACAAATCGTTGATCTTTTTCAGGAACGAGCGTCTTTTTCACTTGCTTATGTGGTTTATGTAATTGAGTATTAAAATAATCAACATACTTACTGTAGTTTGACTTCATATAAGGCGCTAAAGTACTAAATTTATGCGTTTCATATAATGCAGCAGGATTAAAATAATAAATTTTGTTCTTACCTACTTCATATGTATCATCATCGACAATTAAGCGGTATTTTGAAGCACTTTCTCCAGTAATCGTCACAAAAGAATATTTTGGCATTTCAATATCTTGATGATTTGATAATGTCACTTCATCATGTAGAACAATTCCATAAGACAATTTATTTTCAAAAGAATCCGTGTCTTGATTTTGAACTTTCTTCTGAGATTCGTTGATAGGAATTTCAATTTTCCCTATATTATTCACTACCAGTGCGCCAAGTAACACTAAGACGATTAACGTTGAAACTAAAAGCGTCCAAAATTTAACTATAAAATCCGGAACTTTAACATGTTTGTATCGTTCGACTCTTTTAAAGTTATAACTCATTTCCGGCAATCTACTTCTACTTTTCTTCCAATCCAAATCAAAATTCTTAAGTGTTTCTTCATCTTCGATACTTAATCTATCTCTTTCATGATCATTAAATACTGGTAAAACGTCATTTAAAGACCCTTCCATACGCACTTGTCCGTGAGAAATCCATGTAACATAGTTACTTACTTGAGATATTTTAGAAATATCATCGTCTACAAATATAATTGATAAGTCATTAGACACATAGTCTTTTGAAAGTTGTTTCGCCTTATTTAAAAAAGCTTCATCAAGATATTCGAGAATATGACTTAAAATAATAATTTCTGTTTTACAAACTCTTGCAACACTTAAAATCAATTGCGCATACTCAGAGTGACTGAGTTTATTCACTTGAATCGAAGATTTATCATCTAAATGCGCATATTTAATAATTTGATCGACAATATGTGAAGACGTCTCGTAATTAAATAAGCATTGTGTTTCTTCAATATAACTTTTAACAGACATATTTAATAAATGTTTGTTTTTTATATCTCCATAATAAATACTTGCTGATTGTACAACTTTCCCTCTATCAGGTGCAATATCTTGTGCCATAATTCTTCCAATCAATGTTTTGGATGAACCAGGTTCTCCTATGAGTGCAAGAGCTTCTCCTTGATAAATGTGTAAAGTTATTTTATTTAATTCTATGTCTTCCGCGCCATATCCAAACGGCAAATACCACTTTCTATTCTTTTGGTTTCTATAGTATTGTGTAACATTTAATAATTTTAAAACGATTGAACTTCCCATTTGTGTTACATCCTTCTAAATTTTTAATAATGCAATGGGTAAACCCTCTTCAGGATTCGTACTATTTATTCTATAACCCCAAGCAAAAACCCCTTTTAAACATTCAACTTTAAAGTATTGTTCACTACCATCATTTAATTTATACATTCTGCCTATATTAATTTTAGAACGATCGACTAAATAACTCTCAGCTACAATGACTTTACTTTCATAAACATCATATTCATTCATTATGCCATTCATTTCAGCTTTACGCATTTTTTCTTTACATAATTGTATTTCATGTCTCAATTCCTGTTCAGACATTTCACTTAATCTTTTGTCACTCATCTAAAATACCACTTTCTGCTAATTTAATTTTTATTTTATCATAATTATATCCTTTTCTCATAAGTGCTTCTATTGTTTTCATTTTTAATGTATTACCATCATATTTACGACGTTGTTTATTATAAACTTTTTCTAAATCCTTTTGTAATAAGTCATCTAGCACTTCTTCGTCTTGAGCAAAGTCTAACTCATTAAGTACATTTTGTGCAGTTCCCATTGTATATCCTTTTTGGATTAAGCTATGCATTACTTTTTGCTTTACTTTAACAACAGGACCTTTTTTAGTTTTCATTATTTTTTTAGCAACATGAATGATAGATTCTATAGGTTGCTCTTCTTCATATCGTTTAACATATCTATCTATAATATTAGGTTCTACTCCAACTTGGTATAGTTTTTGTTTAAATACTTCAGGTCCTTTATCTGTTGTGTTGATCATTGTATTTTTTAAACTTTCAGCGTAATCTTCATGATTAATATATTGCTCTTTATAACAGTATTCAATCACTTTTTGTATTGCCATTTCATTAATATCATTCTTTTTCAAATAGTCACTAACTTCTTTTTCAGTTCGTTTTTTATATGATAAATATTGTATTGCCATATTAACTCCTAGACGATAGTGTTCATATTTTTGGATTTTTTCCATTTCTGAAGCATCTATCATTTGGTTCTTTTTCAAATTGAATTTAACGAGTGTATCGATATCAATTCCCATTTCAAATGCTTCATCAAGAAAGAGATTAAATCGTTCTTTATTATTTTTTTGAACTTCTATTTTAGTAATTTTCGGCATCATTATTCTCCTCATACTAATTAAAAATAGTATTTTAATAATATATTTATTTTATAACAGAAAGTCTAACACACATAGTATTTGATATTAAAAAAGAGCGAAATGGAATTTTATTTATTCTCATTCTCACTCTTAGTTTATATTCAATTAAATTGTTATATTACTATATTAATAATTATTAAGTTGTGATAAGGATTCTTGATATTGACTGTCAGAAATATAATTCTGTTGTCTCATTTTTTCTAAATTCACTTTAATTCGATTCTTGAAATTATTTGATACGTTATTGATATCATATACACTTGGAGCATTAACTTTACTTGCTAGCATTGCACTTTGTAATATAGTAATAATCGGATAACTACTATTATTTTGATTTGTAGTTGTACCAAAATAATAATTTGCTGCACTTTCAATATCATATTGATTATTGCCATAGTAAATATTATTCAAATAAAAACTTAATATTTGATTTTTACTGTATTGCTGTTCAACTTTATGAGCGACAAATAATTCTTTTAGTTTACGTGTAAATGAACGTTCATTATTGTAATAATAGTTTTTTACAGTTTGTTGAGTAATGGTACTCCCGCCTTGTACCTCACGTTCACCAATCGTTGAAAATAATGCACGTGTTGTCCCTTTGATATCGAATCCATGATGTTTAGAAAAACGTTCATCTTCCATAGATATAAATGCGCCCTTAACATAATTCGGCATATTGTCTGATGATACAAAATTACTCTTATTTTCAATCGTTTGTAAATCATCGACATTCGCTCTAGATGATAAAAAATACATTAATCCAGTAAACAAAGCAAATATAATCAGAAATATAATAAACATTCTTAGAAAGAGCCGTTTACTTTTCTTCTTTTTCGGTGGTGAACCCACAGGTTGATAATAGGTATTATAATAAGGCTCATTTTGATAATAAGTTGTTTTCTCTTTTGGATAGTTATCTCTTTGTCTTCTTTTCATGGGATTGCTCCTTTACTTAAAGGTCACTCTATAATTGAGAGTTTAACAGTAAGTATTATTTTTATCTATATAAACAATCAAAAATCAGTCTCAAGGTGTATCATTGGTTTTTATATCGCTCAAATTTTCAAGTTACTTTGAAGAAGATAGAGAAGGATTTTTTAAAGATGGATAAGCGGATTTAAAAAACGATATTAAGTTCATAAATATATGAATTTTTAAAAGTAACATTTAAAACGTATTTTCTCCATTTCTAGAAAACAAGGAAAACAAATCAATCAGACGCTTATGAATTGACACGACTTGTAATGATATATTCTCAGTTTCATTGGAACCTACTCCAGAATACAGTTACATTGTAATTTAATCATCGACTATCAACACATTAAAAATGCCTGAGACAATTACACATGTCTCAGGCTCAAATATAACTTTCAAAAAAGTTATTTTAGATTAATCATTTAATTTTTTAACGATTTCTCTATTGAAATCATCTAAATCATCAGGTACACGACTTGTTACAATATTATTATCAACTACTACTGATTCATCAACAACATTAGCACCTGCATTTGATAAGTCTTTACGAACATTTAATACTGCAGTTAAAGTGCGACCATTTAAATCATCAGTATCAATTAGAACTTGAGGTCCGTGACAAATAGCAAATGTTGGAACATCATTTTTAGTAAAGTATTTTGCAAATGTTCCATAACGTCCTTCTGCATCTCCACGTAAATTATCTGGAGAGAAACCACCAGGAATTAATAATGCATCATAATTTTCTGGTTTAGCATCAGCAATACTTACATTTACTGTAACTTTTTCACCATGTTTCCCAACAACTTCAGCGTTCGCAGTATCTCCAATAACTTCAGTTTCAAATCCTGCTTCTTCTAAAGCTTCTTTAGGACTTGTTAATTCTATATCTTCAAATTCATCAGCTAAAATAATTGCTACTTTTTTAGCCATAACTAAAATCACCTTTTCTTTCATTTTATTATATTTAGTATATAGACAAATTTAAGATGGTTTAAACATAAATATTAAATTTAGTTGAAAATCTTTTCATACTCCATGATTACTTAGAAACTAACTTAACTTTTTCTTCTAATTGATCTAATAATCCAATCCATTCATCAATATCTTTTACACTTACTTCATCGGGATTAACGTGGTCAATATCTTCTAAAAATTTAGACAATCTTGTTTTAATTTGTTCAATAGTTTGTTTTTCATCCATCGGAATTTAACTCCTTATATATAATATTTTTAACTTTTATTCATAACTATCCTAACAAAATTTGACAAAAAGAGATATAATTCTAATAATATTTATTGTATTTTATAAAGAAGAATGTTTTAAAAGTTTAGGAGTTTTTATAATGACAACATCAAAAATTAAACAAGCAATCTCAATTTATAATGATCCATGGGAAGCTTATAATGATATTAAACAATTCGATCAACTCACTTTGAGTAATGTAGAATTTACCACTACAAATTTATGTAATATGAGATGTAGTCACTGTGCAGTTGGTTATACGTTACAAACAAAAGATCCTGATCCATTACCTATGAACCTTATTTACCAACGTTTAGATGAAATTCCCAATTTACGTACTATGTCGATTACAGGTGGAGAACCTATGTTTTCAAAGAAATCTATAAATAATGTTGTTAAACCATTATTAAAATATGCGCATCAAAGAGGCATATATGTGCAAATGAATTCTAATTTAACGTTACCTCAAGATCGATATCTAGAAATTGCAGAATATATTGATGTCATGCACATTTCTCATAATTGGGGTACTATCCAAGAATTTGCCGAGGTGGGCTTTGGCGCGATGAAAAAACAACCTCCTTTAAAAGCAAAGTTAAAATTATATGAACAAATGCTAGATAATGCTAGTACATTATCTGAACAAGGGATGTTTGTTTCAGCAGAAACAATGTTAAATCAAAGTACCCTACCCTATTTAGAAAACATACATAAAGAAATTGTTAATGATATGAAGTGTAGTCGTCATGAAGTTCATCCTATGTATCCAGCAGATTTTGCAAGTCAACTCAATGTATTATCATTAAAAGACATGAAACAAGCTATTCATCATTTATTAGACATTCGTGATAAAAATACTTGGATGTTATTTGGTACTCTACCAATCTACCCTTGCATAAACGATGAAAATGACCAACTTTTACTTGAACGATTAAGAAATGAAAAAAATGTTACTGTTCGAAATGACCCAGATGGTCGTAGTCGCTTAAATGTAAATGTATTTAGTGGAGACGTTATTGTAACAGATTTTGGTGATGAAAACGGAACAATTTCTAATATTAAACATGATAAGCTCACAGATGTATTTAATGCCTGGTTATCAACAGATTTAGCAAAATCTCTAAATTGTCATTGTGAAGCTTTCCAATGTTTAGGACCAAATGTATTAGTTAAAAATATGTATTATCCAAATACAAACTTTAGAGAAAATGAAATCGCAATGCACACTGAACATAGTTTTCAATAAAATTAAAAAAACTAAGACATAATTCCAAGCAAAATAGCCAGTAAATGAGTTTATTGTAAACTCATTTACTGGCTATTTTATTTACAATACTGCGTATTGTTGACTCGCTTTCTTAGGGCACAACTTCAGCCTGTAGTCTTTAGCATATCCTATTGCCTCAAGAGTCTCACCAAAACACTTTGTATTTATATGTAATTTTACATTGAATTATTTTTAAAAAATAAGGCCCTAAAACCTTTCGTATAATTTAAAGTCAATACATATAATTTATATCATATGTATTGACTTTTATTATAAATCTTAAATATCTTCTATGTGCTGTGCTTCAGATAAAAATTCAATGGTTTTTTTACTTTCTTCACGTCGTTCTTTTCTTCGTTGAACACGTTTTGGTGCTCCTTCATAGAACCACTTTTCTATTTTAGTTTCAGGGTACACTTTAGGAATACGTGTTGGTTTTCCATTTTCATCTAGGGCAACAAATGTTAAAAAGCTCAATGCTGCTAAATGTCTTTCCTTATTTAGCACATCTTCAATAATAATTTGCACACAAATTTCCATTGAACTTGACCCTGCGTAACTTACCATTGCTTCATAAGACGTAATATCCCCTGTTTTTATAGGTCTTAAAAAATCCACCGAGTCAGTAGAAGCAGTAACCACTTGTGCATTCGCATGTTTCATAGCTGTAATTGCAGCTATTTCATCAATATTAGCCATCAATGATCCACCAAACATTGTATGGTGATGGTTGGTATCTTGAGGAAATACTTGTCGTGTTTTAATACTTTTTGATTCAGACATAGATTTTTTATTAACTTGAGAATTTGACATACTTTATTTCTCCTATTCCTAATTTAAATGAGTTATTGTGCCCAATTCCCATTTTCGAAAACTAATTCTTTAGAGCCGTCTTCTAAAATACCATAAATTGTTAGATCTGAACTTCCAATCATAAAGTCCACATGAACATTAGAATCATTTAATCCACTTGCTATTTTTTCTTCAGTAGACATTTCTGTACCGCCTTTAATATTAAACCCGTAGGCTGAACCAATAGCAAGATGACAAGATGCATTTTCATCAAATAAAGTATTATAAAAAATGGTATTACGATTTGAAATTGGCGAATCATCTGGAACTAGAGCAACTTCTCCTAATCGCTTAGAACCTTCATCTGTGCTAATTAAATCTTTTAAAACTTCTTCACCTTTTTCTGCTTTAACATCGATAATTTCACCATTTTTAAATGTTAAAGTGAATCCATCAATAATATTACCATTATAACTTAATGGTAATTTATTAGTTACATAGCCATCTACATGATTTCTATCTGGTGCAGTAAATACTTCTTCCGTTGGGATGTTTGCAATAAATGGTTGTTGATTTCCATTTACATAGCTCGTTGCATCTTCCCAAATATGTCCTTTTGGTAGCCCTACTGTCAAATCAGTGCCTTCAGACATATAATGTAATGCTTTATAATTTTTTTCTTGAAGTTTATTTGCATGTACACTTAGAGATTTCACATGTTGCTCCCAATTTGTGATTGGGTCATTTCCATCCACACGTACAATTTCAAATACTTCATCGATAAATTGACTGTATGCTTCTTCTTTAGGCAAATTAGGATATACACGTTTTGCCCATGCTTTAGATGGAAATGCAGCTACTACCCATGGAAATGCATTCTTTTGGCTACCTTCCATATACCCTTTGAATGCTTGTCCATAATTAAACTGAGATGCTTTTAATTTTTCTGAATCAATGCCATTTAATAAGTCTGGATCACCGGAAATAAGCGCTAAATTCGCTGCTCCTCTATGAGCATAATCCATACGCTCTTCAACATCATAAGCTTTAACAGCATGGTTTTCAAAATAATCAACAGATTCATTTTCATATTTTAAACGTTCTAAAATAGGATCTGAATATACCACTCTTACATCTGAAGCGCCTTCTTGATAGGCTACTTCGACAATTAAGCGCGTTAATTCTATAGTTTCTACAGAAGTTCTTATAAATACAGGTTGATTTTGTTGGACGTTCATACCTACTTTTACTAATAATTCTGCATATTGTTTTAATTTGTCTTGATAATCTTGATTGGCCATTTAAATTCTCCTTACTCGTGACGTAAATTACCTAATTCATCAGCAATTGCTGTAATTTCACTTGGTGAAAATGAATCTTTAGACATAACAAAATCATGAATGTCTTTAATATCCTTTGTATCTGTATCTTTAAATTTTTCTGGATTAATTAAAGATTGATTTACAATATTTAATTTTTTTCGAATATTTTTAATCATTTGTTCATTATTCTGTGTCATTTGTTTCACCTCTTTATTATCATATTTTATCAAAGTATAAAAATTTATTAAACTTTTATAGAAATTAGTAAAATTATGGCTTTATAAATGTTAAAAATAACTATAAAATAGTTTATATATTAAAGTTTGGAGGAGTACAAGATGGTAGATGTAGCTTTTGTATGTCTTGGAAATATTTGCCGTTCTACAATGGCTGAAGCAATCATGCGTCAACGATTAAAAGAACGCGGTATTTCTGATGTTATTGTACATTCTAGGGGTACTGGACGTTGGAATTTAGGTGAACCTCCTCATCAAGGTACTCAAAAAATTCTGAAACAACACCATATACCTTTTGATGGTATTGTTAGTGAATTATTTGAACCTGATGATGATTTTGATTATATTATCGCTATGGACCAAAGTAATGTGGATAATATTAAATCAATCAATCCAAATCTTAAAGGTCAATTGTTCAAATTGCTAGAATTTAGTAACATGGAAGAGACTGATGTGCCTGATCCTTATTACACAAATAATTTTGAAGGTGTATATGACATGGTACAATCATCTTGTGACAATTTAATAGATTTCATCGTAAAAGATGCTAATTTGAAAGAGGGGTAACTAAAATGGAAAATAAATTTGTTCCAGGTATTATTATTGGTGCTATCGTTGGTGGAGCTGCTACTTTAGCAGATAAATCAACACGTAATGCATTAGTACAATCATTCAAAGACATTAAAGAAGGTAATCGTTCTCGTAAACCTTCTAAAATTACTTCAATTAAAAATGAAGTATTGTATTGGAAAGATATAATTGAAGAAATTCGTCGTAATAATCCAGAATTAGAAAAATCAATTAAAGATGCTAAAGATACATTTGTAAATCGTAAAAACAATCGTCTTAGCTAATCAAATATAATTGACAGAAAATAAAGGCAAAATTCCTTTTTACTTAGGTAGTTTTGCCTTTATTTTAGAATTAATTTTTAAGGAGACGCCTATGTCAAAAAAAAATCAATCAAACTCTAAGTACCTTAACTCTATTAAGGAAAAAGAGACAGAAAATAAAGAGAAAATAAAGGTTGATCGTACATACGTAGAACCTCAGGAATTTCAATCAAAGAAGCCTAAAAAAGATAAACAAGTTTTTTTCGTTTCTAGATTAAATAAACCTGCAAAATATACTAAAAATTCTAATTTTTTATCTTATCTTATTTATCGTATTGGTAAAGATGATGCTTCAGGTTTAGCGGCTCAAATGACGTATCACTTTGTATTAGCTTTATTCCCAATGTTAATCTTTTTATTAACTTTATTACCATTATTTCAAATTGATCCTCAGCAAATTAAAGACTTAGTTAGTCAAAATGCTCCTGCTGAGACTGCTGATGTTGTTACTAAAATTTTTAAAGATATTACAAGTAACTCTAGTGGTAGTTTATTATCAGTCGGTTTGATTTTAGCTATTTGGTCAGCATCAAATGGTATGACAGCAATTATGAATTCATTTAATGTCGCTTATGATGTTGAAGATGCTCGTAATCCTATTGTTCTTAAATTATTAAGTATTTTGTTTACAATTGTTATGGCTATTGTATTAGCTATCGCTCTAACGTTACCTACATTTGGTAATTTTATTAAAGATCATCTATTTGGTCCGTTAGGTTTAGATCAACAAGTCGCTTGGATATTTGATTTAGTGCGTATATTGTTACCACTTATCGTTATTATTATTTTATTCTTAACATTATATTCAGTAGCACCTAACGTTAAAACTAAGTTTAAATCTGTTTATCCTGGTGCAATCTTTACTTCTATTGTATGGTTATTAGGATCATTTGCATTTGGTTGGTATTTATCTAACTTTGGTAACTATTCTAAAACATATGGTAGTCTTGCTGGAATCATCATTTTATTACTATGGATTTACATTACATGTTTCATTATCATTATTGGTGCTGAAATTAATGCAATTATTCATCAAAGACATGTCATTAAAGGTTCTACACCTGAAGAAGCTGCCTTAAAACATGATGATAATAATGAAAATCATTACAATGAGAATACAAAATATGAATACGATTCTACAGCATCATCTAAATATGAAAAAAATTATGATGTGGATCCTACACCAAATGATAAACATAGTGAACAAGACTCTTTTGTTGATAAAATTAAAGATAAATTTGATAAAGATAAATAGCTATAGAAAAGAAAACTTTTAACGAAAAACCTCCTTATGAGATAGTCATTTTTTGACTTCTTTATAAGGAGCTTTTTATTATTGAATTAAATTATGTTGGAATGCATAAATAACCGCTTGTGTTCTATCTTGTACCTCTAGTTTACTTAAAATATTACTCACATGTGTTTTTACTGTTTTAATTGTAATATGTGAAGCACTGGCAATTTCTTGATTAGAATAGCCTTTAGCAATTAATAACAATATTTCCATTTCACGTTCAGTGAGCATTTCATATAATTCTGCTTTCTTCTTCATTCTATTTCTCATTTTTACTAAAACTTCTGGCTCGAATACAGATTCTCCACGATATGTTTTTCTAACTGCTTCTGCAATATCACTGGCACTTGTCGTTTTTAATATATAACTATCAACCCCTGCATCAAGTGCTCTATATACTTCTTTATCTTCTATAAAACTTGTTAACATGACTACTTTGATATGAGGCAAATCTTTTTTTATTTGTGTCGTCGCTTCTACACCGTCCATATCATTCATTAACAAATCCATTAAAATTAAATCAGGATTTAACGTATGTGCTTTTTCAATTGCCTCTTTTCCTGATGATCCTTCTCCTACTACTTCAATATCAGATTGAGTAGATAAATAACTTGAAATACCAATTCTAACCATTTCATGATCGTCTACAAATAATACTTTAATCGTCATATTAACCCTCCTCTTTCGTTAAAGGTGCTTTTACCTCTATTCTAGTTCCTGAATCTGGTAGAGATACGATATGAAACGTTGCACCTATTTCTAATGCACGTTCTCTCATATTTTTCAATCCATAACTTTGTTCTACTTTTTCATCTACGTTAAAGCCTTTACCATTATCTTGAATTCTTAATAATAAATAATCTTGATGATTAAATAATTCGACTGTCACTTTAGTTCCATCAGAATGTCTTAATGTATTTGAAATTGCCTCTTGTGTAATTCGAAATAGATGATCTTCAATTCCTTTAGGCACTTTAAAATCTTGTATATCATAAATGACTTTCATAGGTACTTTCTTTTGTAAATCAATGACTAAATCTTTAATACCTTCCCCTAATGATTTATCCTTGAGTCCTAAAGGTCGCAAATGTAGTAACAGCGCTCGCATCTCTAATTGAGATTCTTGTATCATTTTCTCAAGTACTGGAATTTGTTGGTTAAGGGGTGGTTCTAGTTCTGTTTCTTTTATCGCTGATAACATCATACTTGCTGCGAAAAGTTGTTGACTTACTGAATCGTGTAATTCCCTTGCTAAACGCTGACGCTCATCTTCTATAATTTTTTTTACTTTAATGTCATTCATATTGTAGTTTTCATTTGTTAAATTTTGAGTTTTGATTCTTAATCGCTGTAATTCTTGATTTAAAGGCACTAACATTTGATAAATATCAATTGTTTCATTATATAGTTCTATGTTTTTATCATTAATACCTACCGTTTCGCCTTCAATGGCGTGTTCAATTTGATTCTTTATCCAATCATTTTGCTGATTTATTTTATAAGCTAATACAGAGCCAACGATAATACAAAGTAAAATAATCACTAAATTAAGAAATAGAAACACAGGTATACCAAATATTTGAGTATAGAACATTCCTTGAAAATATATAATATTTACAAAAACTTTATCTATAAATAAAAACGCAGTTAGCATGCTATACACTAAAATAAGCATGGATCCTATTGCTCTTAAATAGTGATTCATCGATAAATCACCTCAACATCACCAATAAATGTTGATACATATATATTTACACTATAATTTTCTTCTTTCGGTTTTTCTTCTACTTGGACATGATTATTTTCTACTTTATATGCTTCTCCATTTATATAAGCGGTACCATAAAATGATGCCATGTGAAGATTAATATTATAATTAACTGGAACAATCAGTTGTACTTTACCTAAAATATGTCTAACTACAATCGTATTATTTTCTTTGATGTTTGCTGCTTTTGTCATATCAATATGAATATCTCCAACCCCATGTTGAATTTGCACATCTTCCCATTTATATACATATACTGGAGTACGTTGTTCACCTAGCCAACGTTGTTTAATAAATTGAGGAGAGGTCACTTCTTCTTCCGAGGCCACAATCTTCAAAGGTTTAAATTTAAAAACTAAGTATCTAATAATGATTATTACTAAAAATATAAATAAAATAATAATCGTATATTTGTTGGATAACAAGGTAAACGCTATGAGTAGTGCTCCTATCCAAAACGCCAATAACCCTCTTACTTTATGAAAGTAAAGGTACCCTACATAAATTAATATACATCCTAATAATAAAATAAATAAATATCCAATTTTTTCAAAAAAGATGTAATAAAAGTTAGCGATAATCATTAGCGCTGTAAAAATAATTAATAATTCAGTAGATATATATTTACGTGTCAATGTGTCGCCTCCTGATTTTAATTAAGCTACATAACTCATTTGTTCAATTATTGCATATTGTTCTTCTGCAGCAATACGTTCTTTCGTACAACGATGAATATTAGCTTCAATTTTGGCATAATATGCTTCAAATTTATCTAATCGTTGTTTTAATAAATCTATTTCATTATTATGAACTTCCTAAGCATTCTTTATATTGTACATATTTATCATATCAATATACTTATTCTCTAGTGTAGCAGATAAACTGTCAATTAAAGTATTGATTTTTTCTTTTTTATTTTTTAAATATTTTATATATCGTTCCATACTCTGAAGCTTATCATCTAATAATGAACGATAATCATTAATATTATTTTTTATAATTATTTTTAAAAAGTGTTGTAAATATAAATCTAAATAATTCATAGAACCACCTCGTTGTTTACTAAACTTTATTATAAATGAGTGGAATCTTACTTAATATAGTCCTAGGAACCATTTTCTTCTCATACTTAAGTACGATTAATTTTAATTTAAAAATAAGGATATGAGTTGAATACTATTGAAAAGAGTGATTTAAGGTGGTATCCATATATCTTAAACATTTTTTACTTCACATGTTCAAATTTAGTTTTTCATTTATCGCTGATACTAACTATTTATTATTTGGTGTTGTGTTTTTAAAGTCTATTCTTTTAGGTGTTTCAGTAAAATGTGTATTTTGTAATATTGTTCAGTCGATTCGCTTTGACTAATTAAGCTATTTTTTGGTAGCTTTATTTTTGATTACATGTTTTATGTCCACTCTTATTTGGAAATTTGGCAAAGTAGAACAACGTTGGTCATAAAAAAGCCTAAGACATCATTGTTGTCTTAGGCATAGAAATTGTCTTTTTTCACTTATCCAGAAACTTTATGTTCCGGACTCTTTTTAATATACTAACAATTCTTGAAAATACATTTTATCACAAGTTTTTTCAACATCATCAGAGACGCTGAATCCCAACATAGAGACGTTCTTTATGGAACATCTCTATGTTGTGGAATCATTATCAGTATGGGACGACGACATCAAAATGACTTCTTTTCAACTTCATTTTTCTTAATCAATTTTTGTTGTTAACATCGGACCATCTTTCGTAACAATGACAGTATGCTCAATTTGGGCCACAAAGCTTTTATCTTTAGTTTCAAATGCCCAGTCATTTTTGCCTTCAGTAACAAATGTTGCTTTAGATGAAATAAAAGGTTCTACTGCAATGACTACGCCTTCTTTTAAAAGCGTCTTATCTTTAGGATCATAATAATTCATAACATGACTTGGCGCTTCATGTAAAGATTGTCCTACACCATGACCTGTTAAATTTTTAATAACAGTTAAATCATTTTTACGTGCTGTAGCATGTACCGCTTTACCAATATTACTTAGTTTTGTACCTGGTTTTACTTTAGCCATTGCTGCATCAAATGCTTCAAGTGCTACATCACATACTTTTTGTTTTAAAGGGTTATCCGCTTCTCCTACTACAAAAGAAATGCCAGTATCTGCATAATATCCATTTTTTAATGCTGAAACATCTATATTAACTAAGTCCCCTTCACGAATAACACGTTTACCAGGTATTCCATGAGCGACTTCTTCATTAACACTAATACAAGTTTGACCTGGGAATTTTTCATCATGAATAGGTGCTGAGATTGCACCATGTTCTTCAAATAATTCTTTAGCGATATTGTCTAATTCTTTTGTAGTAATACCAGGTTTAGTTGCTTCTTGCATTGTATCTCGCACTTTTGCACATATATATCCTATTTCTTTTAACGCTTGTAATTCTTCATCTGTTTTTACAATCATATTATCCCGTTCCTTTTTAAAAAATATTCCACCTTATTATACCAAAAATTTTTTGATATACTAAATAAGAAATGTAATATCTACTGACTTGATGTCTCACTACATCAAACTTGATATTAAACTTATTCTAACATTATAATCATCACGTTCGTTCTTTGAGAGGATTTAACAATATGAATCAATGGTATAAACATATTATAGGCGCTAGAACAATAAAAACGGGTCTAGCTACTTTTCTAACAACTTTATTTTGTTTACTATTAAACTTAACTCCTATATTTGCTATTTTAACAGCAATTGTTTCGATTGAACCAACTGCTAAAGCTTCTTTACGAAAAGGTTATCGTCGACTTCCTGCTACCGTCATAGGTGCATTGTTTGCAGTTATTTTTACTTATATCTTCGGCGATCAATCTCCATTTACTTACACCTTTAGTGCTATTTTTACTATTTTAGCGTGTACAAAATTAAATCTCCAAGTTGGTACAACTGTTGCAGTATTAACTTCAGTTGCTATGATACCTGGTATTCATGAAGCCTATCTTTTTAATTTTTTCTCAAGACTCTTAACAGCTTTAATTGGTCTAGTAACTGCTGGATTAGTAAATTTTTTCGTATTACCGCCTAAATATTATCATCAAATCGAAGAGAACTTAATTCATTCAGAAAATAATTTGTATGAACTATTCGCTTCTAGATGTCATGAATTATTATTAGGAAAATTTGATTCAGATAATAGTAATACATCATTAGCAACCTTATCTGATATGAATAAAAAAACAGATACTTTAATGAATTATCAACGAGATGAATTACGCTATCATAAAAATAACGAAGATAAATGGAAACAATTAAAAGATATGTCAAATAGAGCATATATTGATAGACTTCTTGCTACACATTTATCAAATATTATTTATTTACCAAAAAACGTAAATATTTGTTTTACTACTGAGGAAAAAATGGCAATTATAAAAATTAGTAATAGTATCAACAATATCCCTTTAGATGGAGTTTTTAAAAGAGAATCTAAATCTATATCTACTTTAAAATCTTCAGTCAAAATACTAGAAGAATTCGATAAGAATCAAATTAAGAGTCACGTTATTTATGAAATTTTACTTATCTACAATTTACTAGATAATCGATTTGTTAAAGCATAAAAAAACGTTGGATGAATTGAAATAATTCAAGTCATCCAACGTTTTTATTCTTTTTCTGAACGTTCAATAATAACATATTTCGCCGCTTCTTCTTCAGTGTTATCTAATTGTTTTGGTGTAAATGGAATTCCTTTACGTTCACATGCCTTCTCTAATAAATAATCAGTAAGTTCATGATTTTTCGGTAATATAGGCCCATGTAGGTAAGTTCCTAATAAGTTTTTATAATGTATACCTTCTTTTTTATCATCATCATTATTACCATACCCGGTTACTACATGACCTAATGTATCAAAGTTATGATATGTACGACCACCGTGATTTTCAAAACCTACTATTGTTCCAAATGTATCACTTTTAATTACGATATCTCCTGTTAAACGATCTGTTTTTGACTTTGTATAAAAGTCTAAAATTCCAAGTCCTTCTAATTCTGTACCATCAGGAGTAATATATTTAGTACCTAAAAATTGATATCCACCACAAATGGTTAAACCTGGCATTCCATCTTCTATTGCATCTTTTAATATAGTTTTAATTTTACTTAACTCTTTAGTAGCGATACTTTGTTCTCTATCACTACCCCCACCAATAAAGAAAATATCGCAATTTTCTAATGTAACTCCCTCAGTTTCATTAATTTCGATAACTTTTAAATTAATATTGCGTTTTTTTGCTCTCTGTTTTAAAGCAATAATATTTCCTATATCACTATATAAATTTAATTTGTCCGACATAAAATGAAAAACTGTTAATTCGTACATATCTAACGTCCTCCTGCAAATGAGCGATTAAGTTGTTCTAACATAGGTGAAAGTGATGTATAATTTGGAATCGCTACTGTAAAGCCTGCATAATTCATAGTTAAAGCTGTAGCTTTATAAATATCTTTCTCTAAAATAATTGGAACATCTACTTCAGCTAATTTCAGTCTAAGTTGTAATTCTTCTGCTCTTGTACCCGTTACAATAATTTTTTCTATATTTTGATTACGTAACTTTTCAAAATCCGCATCGTAAATCCAAGATGTATCTCTGCCATCAGCAGCATTATCATTCAGACTGATAACATATACTTTTTTTTCTTTAAGTTGATCTCCGACTGATAGACTCACATTCATGCCAGCAGGATTTTTAGCTAAATTAATCATTGCTTCTTTTTGACCACGCTTAAAGTATTGCATTCGACCATTATTTGAAGTGTATGTTTTAAATCCTTTACGAATTGCATCATTATTTAAGCCTAACTCTTTTAATACTGAATATGCAGCAAGTGCATTAAAAGCATTAAAATCACCAGCAATTTTCATTTCAAAGTGCGCATCGTTCACATCCATATCAATAAATGGTTGCACCTCAAATTGTGAAACTTCATATTTAGGTGTTTCACGCTTAAATCCACATTCACAATGATAATGTCCTAATTGATTATAATGGGTATAATCATAAGTTAATAATCTACCACAATTCGGACAATATTTACTTTCATTCATAGTACTTTGTTCAAATTCATGTGCATGGGCTTTCATTCCGTAATATACAATTGTATCACTCGCTATTTTCAAACGACTTACAAATGGATCATCGGCATTTAAAATTAATTTAATCCCTTTATTACTAATTGATTTTGCAATATTATTAACCATAATATCAATTTCACCAAATCGATCCATTTGGTCACGAAAGAAATTAGTAAATACCATCATTGAAGGTGTAACTTCTTTTAATACTTTTGGAATTGAACCCTCATCAATTTCAATGACCGCTACTTTAATATCTTTTACATTTTTCATGATGAATGCCGAAGTAATTCCAGCAGCCATGTTAGCACCTTCATTATTATGTATAATTTCAATATTATTTGCTTTTAAAGTGTGCCCAATCAAATTGGAAGTTGTTGTTTTACCATTTGTTCCACTGATAAAAACAATATCATCAACTTGTGAAGCTAACTTTCGTAAAATATTTTGATCTACTTTGCGAGCAATTTGACCTGGTAAATCAGTTCCTTTTTTTCCTGCTGCGATACTTATCTTGCGTGCTAGTTTAGCCAAGTGTGTTGCTGTCCATTGTCTCATGTCTTTCCTCCTCGCATAATTCACTCGAGTAATTATATCATGTATCTAAAGTAACAAAAAATATTCTCAATTAAAAGTAACACAATACACTTCTAATTATAACTTTTTCACTTTAAATTCCGTATCTATTTTTTACTCTGTTATCTATAGATTATGAAAAAAGCAATTATTTATATTTAAATCGTACTTTCTGTTAAACTGTGAATAATTCATTTTAAATATTTAGAAAGGAATATAGAATGCTTAAAAATTCATTTATAGCTTTGGATTTTGAAACTGCAAATAAAAAAAGAACAAGTATTTGTTCTGTTGGCATGGTAAAAGTAGTAGATAACGAAATAGTCGAAACGTTTTACACGCTTGTTAATCCTCATGACTATTTTTCGGAAACAAATATTCATGTTCATGGTATTCATCCTGAGGATGTTAAAGGTGCGCCAGATTTTAAAGAAGTCTTTCCATATATGTTGCAATTTATAAATCAATTACCCGTAGTGGCACATAATGCTGCTTTTGATATGGCTGTATTACATCAAAGCTTAAAACATTTAAACATAGCTGTTCCCTCACTTACCTATTTCTGCTCATATCAACTTGCTAGACGTACGATCAAAGCTTATCGATATGGATTAAAACATCTAATGAACCATTACAACTTAAATTTTCATGGCCATCATGATGCCCTGAATGACGCAAAAGCTTGCGCAATGATTACTTATAGATTATTAAAACACTATGATAGCTTACAAAGTGTGCTTCAATTTCATGGTAAAAATTTAAAAGATAGAAATAGATAATTTAAAACATCTTATCTATTTCTATCTTTAAATGAAATCATAAATGGTCATATTTTGATATGTTGATTGCTCTAGATGACCTACTGTAACACCAATTAATCTGATAGGTACATCAGGGTCTTTTAATTCATGATATAAATCATAAGCTATATTATAAATATCAATGTCTTTACTTACCGCTTCTCTCAAACTTCTTTGTTTAGAATAAGTTTCAAAGCGATGCGTTTTAATTTTGACAGTAACTGTTGTGCCAGACTTTTGCAATTGAGTTAATCGTTCAGATGTTTTACGAGAAAGTTCCCATATTTTTTGTAGAATCTCTTTATCATCATTAATATCTGTTGAAAAAGTACGTTCGGTTCCTACTGACTTACGAATCCTACTTACTTTTACTTCACTATCATCAATGCCTCTTGCTTTTTGATAAAGTCCTCGTCCTTTTTTTCCAAACCAGCGAATCAATTCAAATTCCGATTTGCTATATAAATCTTTACCAGTATAAATATCATGTTCATGCATGATTTTTTTAGAAGCTTTTCCAACGCCTGGAAAATCACCTATATCTAAGTTCATTAGTATGTCATGCACATTCTGATAATGAATAACCATCATTCCATTAGGCTTATTCATTCCACTAGCTAATTTAGCTAAATATTTATTATAAGAAACACCAGCAGAAGACGTTAAACCTGTTTTATTGAAGATATCTTTACGTATGTTTGAAGCAATTTTTGATGCTGATCGATGAGGTTTAACTAAATGAGTAATATCTAAATACGCTTCATCTAGTGCTAAAGGTTCTACAATTTCAGTATACTGTTTAAAAATTTCCATTATCTTACTTGAAACTTCACGATATACATCAAATCTTGCTCTAACATAGTACCCATTTGGACATAGTTTATGTGCTTGCGACATAGGCATTGCTGAATGAACACCATATTTACGTGCTTCATATGAAGCGGTTGAAACGACTCCTCGATGACTTGCTTTTCCACCTACAATGACAGGTTTTCCTTGTAATTTAGGATTATCTCTCATTTCTACCTGAGCGTAGAAACAATCCATATCAATATGAACGATTCTCCTTTCTGTCATTGTCTCACTCCTTTTTAAATAAAATAAGCCTCAATACTATTATACTGCACCCTAAAAGAAAACACTTTATAAATGCATTTATAATAATATTAAGACTTATGCAGATGTTTATTCATAGTCATTATTTATAGATATAGGCAAATGATGATACATAAAGATACCTTCATCAGTAGAACGAATATATTTAAATTTGTTAATAATTGTTATACCTGCTAGATATATATCAATCAAACAATATCCGATGTGTATGCTTGATATAAATATAATAGAAGAGTAAGCAAAGTGGTAAAATGAAATCATTAACCCTATTGTAATGATTACTAATGGTGCAAGCATGACTGCACAAAATTGCCATTTATTAAAGTATTTAGATGACAAATAAATGAGCAAAATTCCATTTTTATATTTAAATTGTGGTTTCTGTCCTTTAGAAAAGATAAAAAATAAACATTTATGTATTAATTCGTGAATAATTAATACTCCAATAAAACCAAGTATTCCATAAATGACATTTGTCAAAAAACGTTGTTCAATAATATCAACATAATTAACTGCCCACTTATATGTAAATAAAATTGCAAATAACATCATAACAACTTGAATGGTAAGTAATTTTGATATTTTGATTCGATTGTGTGATAAATCAATTTTGTGCATCTGTCAACCTCCACTCATTTCACTAAAACTCTTTCATAGTATACATGTAGAAGTGTTAGAATGAAAGCGATTATAAATAACTTAAACCCTTTGTAATCTTATTTTAATAAACTTCTCCTCATTTACTTTAATTTAATTACACTGTTTTTCTTTCGAATAAGGCCACAGTTTCAATATGTGTTGTATGTGGAAACATATCGACTGGTGTTATTTCTTTTAAATGATATAGATTAGCTAAAAGTTGAGCATCTCTTTGTTGTGTTGAAGGATTACATGAAATATAGATAATGCGCTTAGGGGCTAACTCTAATAATGTTTCTATAAAGACTTGATCGCATCCTTTTCGTGGAGGATCGACCATGATAACATCAGGTTCTATTCCTTTTTGTTTCCATTCAATTATCACTTCTTCTGCTTTACCACATTCGAACGTTGTATTATCAAAATGATTAATTAAAGCATTTTGCTTGGCATCTTCAATAGCTGATGGCACAATTTCGACACCATATACATGTTTAGCCACTGGTGCCATGTAAAGCCCAATCGTTCCTATACCACAATATGTATCTAAAACAATTTCATTTCCACTTAATTGAGCATAGTCAATAGCTTTCTGATATAATTTTTCTGTTTGAACAGAATTAATTTGATAAAACGATTGATCACTAATTTCAAAAATAGTTTCACTTAACTTATCTGTAATTTTATCTTTTCCATATAAAGTCATCGATTGCTTACCCATTATGACATTTGAATGTGAATTATTAATATTTTGTTTAATACTTGTTATGTCAGGATATACCTCTGTTAGTCTATGTACTAGCGTTTCAGCTTCTTTAAATTTAGAACCATTTGTTACAAATATAATCATAACTTCATTTGTATAATGACTTGTTCGAATGACTACATGACGTAATAACCCTTTTTTATTTTTTTCATTATAAATGCTTACATTCAATTCATTTAACCACTGTTTTATATCATTCATTAGTTCTTGTTGTTTTTCATCTTGAATTAAGCAACTATCCATATCAATGATGTCATGACTTCTTTGACGATAATATCCCATTATCGTTTTATTATTTTTATCTTTACCTACAGGAAGCTGGGATTTATTTCTATACCGCCATGGATGATTCATACCAATAGTATCGTGAATCACTGTTTCCTCTAATTTCGCCTTTTTATGAAATAAATTAACAACTTGTTGTTTTTTCATTTTTAGCTGAGATTCATAAGACATATGTTGTAACTGGCATCCTCCACATTTCTCATAATATATACAAGGAGGTGTTACTCTTTGCTCACTTTGTTTTAGTACTTTTAATAGTTTACCAATAGCAAAGTTTTTCTTTACTTTAATTACCTTAAACTCTACTTCTTCATCAATTAACACATTAGGAACAAAAATAGGATAACGATCTAATTTAATCACACCATGTCCTTCATGCGTTAAATCTATCACTTTTCCTTTTATTACATCATTTTTATTAATCATCACTATTATTTTTTCACTCCATATGAAAAAGAGGTACGTATAACTTCTTACCTTTTCAAACCAGAAATTATAGATAACCTCTTTTTAACTTCTTATTTCATTTTCCCTAATTCGTTTAATTCTTAAATACTTTAATGATTTTCAGATAGCTCATCATTATAAATATCTTTAGGCGTACAAACTTCAATATGCTGTTTTAAATTTAAAAAGTTTGCAGGTAATTTACCACCATATTCTCCATCTACATTTAATTGCATATCTGTAAATGATGAAATATTAATTGATTTTGCTTTTTTATATATTACTTTAGGATGTTTGGTATGTTCACCTCTAGAAGCTAATGTCATGATATGGCCTAATTCAGCTAAGTTTGCTTTCTCAACGATAATTAAAGTATAATACCCATCATCTAACTTAGCATCAGGTACAAGTTTTTCAAAGCCTGCCATTGAATTGGTAAGCCCTAGTAAGAATAATAGTGCTTCTCCTTGGAATACCTCATTATCATATTCAATTCTCAAATCGACTGCCTTCATTTGCGGCAACATTTCGAAACCTTTTATATAATATGCAAAAGGTCCAACAATAGATTTTAAGCGACTAGGTGTTTCATAGGATACTTGCGTGAGCTTACCTCCAGCAGCTAAATTTATAAAATATCGGTTATTCATTTTTCCAATATCTACTTTTGTCGTATGACCTTTAATAATAACATCTACTGCACCCATAATATCATTTGGTAAATGTAAAGCTCGTCCAAAATCATTCACTGTACCCATAGGTATAATACCTAATTTAGGTCTATTGAGTTGTTCAGCAATTCCATTTACAACTTCATTTAAAGTGCCATCACCGCCAGCGGCTATAATAATATCATAGTTTTGTTCAAGTGCACGTTCCGCTTCAAGTGTAGCATCTCCTTCTCGTTCAGTTGCATAAGCACTTGTTTCATAACCTGCACGTTCTAACTTTATTAAAACATCTGGTAAAGTACGTTTAAATAGCTCCTTTCCAGAAGTTGGATTATAAATGATTCTTGCTCGTTTTCTCATAAGTTATCCCTCTACTTTTTATTACATAACACTATATTAAATGATTTATGAATGAGTTAAAAGTATTTATACCCATTCTTTTAAATTTTTGTAGGTATCATTTTGTTGTACAAATGTTGTAAGAAACTAACCGAAGTAAAGAATATTTCATTCTTTTGACACTAGGAACAAACTAAATACTTTGCTTATCTATCCTAATGAAATCCAATATCCTTTTCTCTAGAAATATGAATAAAAAACTGTTCACAATCTCAAACGCTTTGTGAACAGTTTATCTTAAACTTATATTTAATACCTCATATGAGATGAGCTATTATCTTTTATCCAATTCTTGTTTTAATAATTGATTAACTTTTTGAGGATTAGCTTGACCTTTTGAAGCTTTCATAATTTGACCCACTAAGAAGCCCATAGCTTTGCCTTTACCATTTTTATAATCTTCAACAGATTGTGGATTATTATCTAAAGCTTCATTAACAAATTTTAATAGTGTAGCTTCATCTGAGATTTGAACTAAACCTTTATCTTCCATAATTTGTTTAGCATCTCCACCATTTTCAGCTAATTCTGGGAATACTTTTTTGGCAATTTTACTACTCATTGTTCCATCTTCAATAAGCTTAATCATTCCAGCAAGATTTTCAGGAGTTAATTTTGTATCTTCTAAATCTACTTGATTTTTATTAAGATATTCATTAACGCCACCCATCAACCAGTTAGATGTTAGTTTAACATCTGCGCCATGTTCAATCGCACCTTCAAAGAAATCAGACATTTCTTTAGTAAGGGTTAATACATGTGCATCATATTCAGGTAAGCCTAATTCATTAACATATTTAGCTTTACGTTCGTCAGGCAATTCTGGAATGGTTTGTCGCACACGTTCTTTCCACTCATCATCGACATATAAAGGTACAATATCTGGTTCTGGGAAGTAACGATAATCATCAGAACCTTCTTTAACACGCATTAAAATAGTTTTACCAGTTGATTCATCAAAACGACGTGTTTCTTGACCAATCGTACCACCGTTTAATAATTCTTCTTCTTGACGTTTTTCTTCGTATTCTAAACCTTTTCTAACATAGTTAAATGAGTTTAGATTTTTCAATTCAGTTTTAGTACCGAATTCTTTTTGACCGTAAGGACGTAATGAAATATTAGCGTCACAACGTAGTGAACCTTCTTCCATTTTACAATCAGATACACCAGTATATTGGATAATTGAACGTAATTTTTCTAAATAAGCATATGCTTCTTTAGGAGAACGAATATCTGGTTCAGATACAATCTCTATTAATGGTGTACCTTGACGGTTTAAGTCTACTAAAGAGTAACCATCTTTATGAGTTGATTTACCTGCATCTTCTTCCATATGAAGACGAGTAATACCAATACGTTTCGTTTCACCATCAACTTCAATATCAATATATCCATTTTCACCGATTGGTTGATCAAATTGAGAAATTTGATATGCTTTCGGATTATCTGGATAAAAATAGTTTTTGCGATCAAATTTAGAATTTGTAGCAATGTCCATGTTTAGAGCCATTGACGCACGCATCGCCCAATCTACTGCTCTTCTATTTACAACAGGTAAGACACCCGGATAAGCTAAATCAATAACATTAGTGTTTGAGTTAGGTTCAGCCCCAAAATGCGCTGGTGATGGAGAGAACATTTTTGAGTCTGTTTTTAATTCAACGTGAACTTCAAGTCCGATAACTGTTTCAAAATGCATTATTTCCACTCCTTATAATTTTTCGTATGCGTCGTGTAAGTTAAATTGTGTTTCATATTGATATGCCACACGATATAATGTTTTCTCATCAAATGGTTTACCAATAAATTGTAAACCGATTGGACGTCCGTTTGATTGGCCACATGGCACAGAAATGCCAGGTAAACCAGCTAAGTTAACAGGCGTAGTTAATAAGTCATTTGCATACATTGTTAAAGGATCATCAATTTCTTCGCCTAAATTAAACGCTGTTGTTGGAGCTGTAGGTCCTACAACAACATCATAATTTTCGAATACTTTATCGAAGTCATTTTTAATTAATGTTCTAACTTTTTGAGATTTATTATAAAATGCATCATAATAACCAGAACTTAATGCGAATGTACCTAAGAAGATACGACGTTTAACTTCGTCTCCAAAGCCTTCAGAACGAGACATTTTGTATAATTCTTCTAATGTTTGCGCTTCTTTTGAATGGTAGCCATAACGAATACCATCGAAACGTGCTAAGTTTGCAGATGCTTCAGATGATGCAATTACATAATAAGAAGGAATACCATATTTAGTGTTTGGTAATGACACTTCATCAACTTCTGCACCAAGTGACTTTAATGTTTCTACTGCTTGTTTTACAGAGGTTTTTACTTCCTCACTAACACCTTCTCCTAAGTATTCTTTAGGAAGTGCAATTTTAAGACCTTTGATATCTTTACCAATTTCTGAAGTAAAATCAACGTCTTCAACCGGTGCACTTGTAGAGTCATTTTTGTCTGCACCTGCAATTGCTTCTAATACCATCGCATTATCTTTAACATTACGAGTAATTGGCCCAATTTGATCTAATGAAGATGCAAAAGCAACTAAACCAAAACGTGATACACGACCATATGTAGGTTTCATACCTACTACACCACAATATGCAGCTGGTTGTCTGATTGATCCACCAGTATCAGACCCTAAACTAAATGGTACTAGTCCTGCTGCTACTGCTGCAGCTGAACCTCCAGAAGATCCTCCTGGAACTGCTTGATGATCAAATGGATTGACAGTTTTTTTGAAATAAGATGTTTCTGTAGAACCACCCATTGCAAATTCATCCATATTTAATTTGCCGATTAACACTGCATTTTCTTGATGTAATTTATTCATCACTGTTGATTCATAAATCGGTACAAAACCTTCTAACATTTTACTTGCACAAGTTGTTTCGACATCTTTAGTGATAATATTATCTTTAATTCCCATTGGGATTCCAAATAATTTACCTTCAAATTGATCTTTAGCTTGTAACTCATCTAATTCTTTAGCTTTTTTAATTGCATTTTCTTTATCCAAAGCTAAAAATGATTTAATTGTTGGATCTGTTTCTTCAATAGCATCATAAATATCTTTAACTACTTCAGAAGGTTTAATTTTTTTACTCTTAATCATTTCTGAAAGTGTTTCAACAGATTCATAACGAATACTCATCTTAAGCGTCCTCCTCATTCATGATAGCTGGTACTTTAAATTGACCGTCTTCTGTTTCTTTCGCATTTTTTAATGCAAGTTCTTGAGGAATACCCTCGATTGCTTTATCATCACGTAACACATTTTGTAAATCTAAGACATGATATGTTGGTTCCACACCTTCAGTATCTGCTGAATCATTTTGCTTTGCAAAATCTAAGATACTTTCAAGTGTATTAGCCATTTCTTCAGTTTCTTCAGGAGAAATTTGAAGTCTTGCTAAATGTGCTATATGTTCAACTTCTTCGCGTGTAACTTTAGTCATTATTAAAAAAGCCTCCTTATTACTCATTCATCATAAAATTGTATCAAATTTTCAGTTAAAAATCTAAATATTTATTATACTCAGTGTATTAACTATTCTTAGCAAAGTTAAGTATTAAAATAACTTTCTTATGTAACTCATTTATATAGTTATCTATAAATATACATTAATTTCTATTAATAATTTATTAATATTAACGTTATATAATAAAATGAATTATTTTTTATCTATACTATAATTCTCGTTAACACTTATCATTACATTGAAATAGACTGTTATTTATAGATAAAATTTTACTTCTCTAATCTATAAATATCATTGTATAATATTACATGTAACTAATTTAAAAATCGTCACTTCTTTTTTCAGTACAATGTTGTTGAAAAACATAAATTTAAAAGTTTTAAAGGGGGTAATTACAATGTTTGTATTAGGTGCAAATTTAGGTACTCATGCTAACACAAGCTGGCAGACTTATATTATGATTGCAATCTATTTTATTATTCTGCTAGTGATTGGTTACTATGGTTATAAACAGGCAACCGGCAATTTAAGTGAGTATATGTTAGGTGGGAGAAATATAGGCCCATATATTACTGCTTTATCAGCCGGTGCTTCAGATATGAGTGGTTGGATGATTATGGGACTTCCAGGGTCAGTTTATAGCACAGGTTTATCGGCAATATGGATTACGATTGGTTTAACTATTGGTGCCTATGTTAACTATCTAGTTGTTGCACCAAGGCTTAGAGTATATACAGAAGTTGCTGGAGATGCAATTACGCTCCCTGATTTTTTCAAAAATCGTCTTAATGATAAACATAATATCATTAAAATTATTTCTGGTCTTATTATTGTTATTTTTTTCACTTTATATACGCACTCTGGCTTCGTTTCTGGAGGTAAATTATTCGAAAGCGCATTTGGATTAAATTATCATTGGGGACTTATTTCAGTCGCAATTATTGTCATTTTATATACCTTTTTCGGAGGATATTTAGCTGTTTCTATTACTGACTTTTTCCAAGGGGTTATCATGCTTATCGCAATGGTAATGGTACCAATAGTTGCTTTGATACAACTTAGTGGATGGGATACATTCCATCAAGTAGCTGAAATGAAACCAACTAATATGGATTTATTTAGAGGCACTACTTTTTTAGGTATGATTTCATTATTTGCATGGGGATTAGGTTATTTTGGTCAGCCTCATATTATTGTACGATTTATGTCTATTAAATCTCACAAACTTTTACCTAAAGCACGACGCTTAGGAATAAGTTGGATGACTGTAGGTTTACTTGGAGCTGTGGGTGTAGGATTAACTGGAATTGCTTTTATTTCGAAAAATCACATTAAAATGGACGATCCAGAAACATTATTTATTATAATGAGCCAAGTTCTTTTCCATCCTTTAGTAGGAGGATTCTTACTTGCTGCCATTCTAGCTGCTATTATGAGTACAATTTCTTCACAATTATTAGTGACTTCAAGCTCACTTACAGAAGATTTCTATAAGCTCATTCGCGATGAAGAACATGCTCAGTCACATCAAAAAGAATTTGTACTTGTAGGCAGATTATCTGTGTTAGCTGTAGCCATTGTAGCTCTTGCTATTGCTTGGTCTCCTAATGACACCATATTAAACCTAGTCGGAAATGCTTGGGCTGGTTTTGGTGCAGCGTTTAGTCCACTTGTTCTTTTTTCTTTATATTGGAAAAAACTAACACGTGCGGGTGCGATAAGTGGTATGATTGCTGGAGCTCTCGTAGTCATTATTTGGATTGTCTGGGTTAAACCACTTGCTAATATTAATGAACTATTTGGTATGTATGAAATTATACCTGGTTTTATTAGTAGTGTAATCGTTACATACCTTGTTAGCATCTTCACCTATAAATCAAACTATTCTATTGAACAACAGTTAAATCAAGTTAAAACCATTGTTCGCGAAAAATAAATTAATTTATTGAATATTAAAAAGAGGCTGTGACACGACGTGTCACAACCTCTTTTTGATTAATTACTATAAATATGGACTTGTGGGTCTTTATCATCTTTTGTTTTACTAATAAGTGCTCTTGAATTGTTACCATCTTTTATACGAATTTCGTAACTATCTATATTATCAAAATATTTCTTAGCTTGTTCTGTTACATATTGTGTAATTCCTATTGTTTCAGCTTGACCATAGTAATCGATTGGCAAATCAATCACTAGTTTATTAGGTTTCTTATCTACAAATTTCACTTTTCCAATTGCTTGAGTAAAATTAGAGAAATAAGATTGAAGATCATCATTAAATTGCTTAAAATTATTATTTAGATTTTTGTCATATTTTTCTGCTTCTGTTGAAGGTAAAAGTGCTGAAATCTCATCAATTTTATTCCATTTATTAATTTTAGTTTGTTTGTCATCAACAGTAGTATTAGCAATAAAGTGTCCTGGCGTAATTGCATCTTGACTCGATTGAACATATATTGCAAAGTGAATTGGAATATTTTTCAAATCTTTATTTGCTCTAAGGCGTGTAAGTAACTCTTGAGCCATTGCTTTACCTTGTTTTTCAATTTCTTTATTATCTAGCGATTTGCTATATGTTTCTCCATCTTTTTCTTTTTGATAATAATAGACACTATTCATAGCAAGACCAATTGTTATGCCTTTAATTGTTTTTCCTTTTGTATCATTTGTATCATAAAAATCTTGTTCTAAGATATTAGATAAATAAGCAGGAGAACTTTCTGCTATTTTTTCTGGTTTAGTTTCTCCATCATGTGATGGATTAAGACCTAAATTTTCAGTAGCTTTTTTTGATTCCTTTTCACTTTCACTCATATTATCAATTTCGTCTTTAGAATACTTGGGATTTAAATATGCGTTAACTGTATTTTTGTCTAAATACTGCCCATCTTGATATAAAAAATTATCAGTTGGAAATACAGACTTACTTAGATGTAATAAACCATTTTCGAAATCTTCACCGTTATAGCTATTAGCCATATTATCTTGTAATACTCCACGAGCTTGGCTTTCTTTAAATGGTAAGATTGTACGATAATTATCTCCTTGAACTTCTTGATCAGTGGCAACTGTTTTTACATTATTTGAATTTTGTTCTTGTTGCTTATTATTTGACTGACTATTTTTATCATTCCCATTGCCACACGCTGTCAATATCATAAGCGACGTTATAACTAATAATAATAACCGCTTCATTACGTTCTCCTCTATTCTGATATTTCATTTTGTTTTTCAATAAATTGTGATTCGGACCATATTTCTGTATCAAATTGTTCAGCTTTAGACAATTTTGAGCCAGCATCTTCACTAGCTATTACTAAATCTGTACTTTTAGTTACACTACTTGTTACTTTAGCACCTTGCATTTCTAACCATGTTGTTGCTTCTTTACGTGTCATTTGTTGTAATTTTCCAGTAAGAACAATAGTCTTATTTTGAAATTCTGGATGTCCTTCAATTTCAGAGGATTTAACACCTTTATATGTCATGTTGACATTTTTATCTTTTAATTTTTCAATAAGTGCTTTAATATCCTCATTATCTAGATACGTTACTACAGATTGTGCTAATTTATCTCCAATATCATGAATCGCTATCAGTTCTTCTTCTGTCACTTTAAGTAAACGATCCATGGTTTCAAATTTCTCTGCTAAAATTTGACTTGCTTTGGCGCCAAGATGTCGTATACCTAAACCAAATAATAAATGTTCTAAAGAATTTTGTTTTGCATGTTCAATAGCGCTTAATAAGTTTTCTACTTTTTTTGTACCCATTCGTTCTAAAGGCAATAAATCTTCTTTATTTAAATAGAAAATGTCACCTACATCTTTAATAAGTTGATGATGATACAGTTGCTGAATAATTTTATTTCCTAGTCCGTCTATATTCATCGCTTGTCGAGAAACAAAATGAATCAATCCTTCCACAAGTTGAGCTTGGCATTTTGGATTGATACATCTAAGCGCAACCTCTCCTTCAATACGCACTAATTCATGACCACAACTTGGACAATGCGTTGGCATACGGTATGGTTTTGCATCATTTGGACGACGGTCAATAATACTTCTTACGACTTCAGGAATAATATCTCCAGCTTTTTTCACTATAACGCTATCACCGATTCTAATATCACGTTCTTTAATCAAATCTTCATTATGAAGCGATGCTCTTGAAACTGTAGTACCCGCAACACGAATAGGTTCTAAAATGGCTGTCGGTGTAACGACGCCAGTACGTCCTATACTTAATTCAATATCTTTAAGTTCTGTGACAACTTCTTCGGCTGGAAACTTATAAGCTATTGCCCAACGTGGAGATTTTTGAGTAAATCCCATTTCGTCTTGTTGATCAAGATCATTCACTTTAATAACAATTCCATCAATATCATAAGATAACTGTTCACGTTGTTTAGTCCACTTTTTAATATATTCTAGTACACCCTCTATATCTTCTACGCGTGCACGTTCATGATTAGTTTTAAAACCTAAACGATCTAATTCATCTAATGCATCACTTTGAGTAGTAGCGTTAAAATCTGTAAAATCATTTACACTATATAAAAAGACACTTAGTTTACGTTTAGCAGCTAATTTAGGATCTAATTGTCTTAAAGAACCTGCTGCTGCATTACGTGGATTAGCAAATGGTTGTTCTTCATTTTTTTCTCTCTCATCATTCAATCTCATAAAGGAACGACGTGGCATATATGCTTCTCCACGAACTTCGACATTTAAAGGTTCTTTAATTTTAAGAGGAATCGCATGAATAGTACGTAGATTTTCTGTAATATCTTCTCCTGTGGTACCATCTCCTCGCGTTAATCCCTGCACAAATCGTCCATCTTCATACTTTAAAGAAACTGCTAAACCATCAATTTTTAGCTCACACATATATTCCACTTTACCAATATGTTCTCGAATACGTTCATCAAAACGTCTTAATTCTTCTTCATTAAAAGCATTACCTAAACTAAGCATAGGTGTTTCGTGATTTACTTTTTCAAATGATGATTGAGCTTCTCCACCAACCCTAACTGTTGGAGAATCGTCAGTTTTTAGTTCAGGATGTGCATTTTCAATGTCAATTAATTCACGTAATAATTTGTCATATTCACTATCAGGTACAGATGGATTATCTTTTACATAATATTCGTAACTATATTGATTTAATAAATCATGCAGTTCATTGACACGATTTTGAATGTTATCCATTTACTAATCCTCCTTTTTTTCGATAGGCGCAAATTGAGCTAATAAACGCTTAGGACCTTCAGATTTAAATATAATATCTAATTCAACAGAGCCATTTTTTTCACTTACATTACTCACCATACCTTCGCCCCATGATTTATGTGTCACTTTATCTCCTACCTTCCAATCTGAAGCAGATACTTGTTTTTTAGTAGAAGTCGTACGTTTACTAAAACCACGTTTTGACGGTGTCGTTGACTTAGAAGTGATTGTTTGTCGTTTTGATTTTGCTGGTGTTTCTAATAATTCTTCAGGTATTTCTTTTAAGAAGCGTGATGGTAGATTTGCTTGTGAACGTCCAAATAACATACGAGAAGTTGCATGTGTAATATATAACACTTCTTCTGCACGTGTGATGGCTACATAACAAATTCGTCTTTCTTCTTCCATCTCATGTTCGTCATCACTTTTAATTGCTCTAATATGAGGGAAAAGTGATTCTTCCATACCCATTAAGAATACAATTGGGAACTCTAATCCCTTTGCAGAATGCATGGTCATTAACGTTACACCACTATCAATTTGTGCTTCATCAATATCTGCGACAAGTGATAAATCAGTTAAAAAGTTAATCAATGATTGTTCTTCTAAAGGTGTATCTTTTTCATAGTCTTTAGGTACAGACATAAATTCATCAATATTTTCAAGACGACTACGTGATTCAATTGTTTGTTCATGTTCTAACATTTGACGATATCCTGATTTTTCAAGTATTTCCTCAACAATCTCACTAATTTCTAAAAATTCTTGTTCTTTAATTAAGTTTTGAACCATTTCATAAAATTGTATACATTCTTGAGTCACTTTTTTAGAGAGCCCTATAAAATCCACTTCTCCTAATACATCAAACATACTAATATTGTTATCTAGTGCATATCGTTGAATTTTATCAACTGATGATGGTCCTATCCCTCTTTTAGGAACATTAATAATTCTTTGAAGACTAATATCATCATTACTATTTGCTACTATTCTTAAATAACTTAATAGATCTTTGATTTCTTTACGATCATAGAACTTTTGGCCTCCAACCATCGTATAAGGAATATTTGATTTCATAAATGTTTCTTCTAACACACGTGATTGTGCATTTGTTCGATACAAAATTGCCATATCATTATAGTCTTTTCCAGACTTACGATGTTTAATAATTTCACGAACTACATATTCTGCTTCGTCACGTTCAGTCATCGCTTCATAATATTTAATCTTTTCTCCACCATTATTTGCGGTCCATAACCCTTTAGGCTTCCGTTCAGTATTATGTTTAATCACTTCATTTGCAGCTGTTAAAATGGTTTTTGTTGATCGATAATTTTGTTCTAGGAAAATGGTCTTTGCTTCAGGATAGTCTTCCTCGAAAGATAATATATTTTGAATATCTGCACCACGCCATCCATATATTGATTGATCAGAATCACCTACAACACATAAATTTTTAAATTTACTTGCAAGTAATTTAACAAGTGTATATTGTGCTTTATTTGTATCTTGATACTCATCTACATGGATGTATTGAAATTTATTTTGATAGTATTCTAATGCATCTGGTACACGTTCAAATAAACGAATCGTTTTCATAATTAAATCATCAAAATCCAATGCTTCATTTCTAGACAGTTGACGTTGGTATCCACTATATACTGTTGCAACCATTTGTGAATGAAAATCATTTGCTTCTTTCATCGCATCTTCGGGCGTTTTCAATTCATTTTTTAAATTACTGATGGCACCAATAAACATTCTCGGTTCAAAACGTTTACTATCAATATTTTCATTTTTAAGTACATCTTTAATTACAGATTTTTGATCAGTTGGGTCAATAATGGTAAAGTTGCGTTCAATGCCAATACGATCTGCATCTCTTCTTAAAATCTTTACACACATTGAATGGAATGTTGACATCCAAATCACTTGAGCTTCTTCACCAACCAAGTGTTCCACACGCTCTTTCATTTCTTTTGCAGCTTTATTAGTAAAGGTAATAGCTAAAATGTTATACGGAGACACATCTTTTTCATCTAATAAGTAGGCTATGCGATGTGTTAACACCCTTGTTTTACCTGAACCTGCGCCAGCCATGATAAGCAGAGGACCTTCTGTCGTTCTAACTGCTTCACTTTGTTCTTTATTCATATTACTTACTAGAGCATTCATTATTTCGACTCCTTCTTTATTTTTACAGTTTTTAAAGCTTTTTTAATATCTGAGTATATAATATTACCTACAATAATTGTATCGGCATAGTTTTTCATTTCTTTAGCTTCAGTTAAAGAACTAATACCGCCACCATAAAATAATTGTGTATGGGTTAACATTTGGGAAGCGGCTTTTACAATATCTTTATCTCCATATGTACCACTATATTCTAAATACAAAATTGGCAACTTATACATTTCTTCAACGAGTTGAGCATAAGCTTCAATATCTTCAACATCTAACTGAGTATTTGATTGCGTAAGTTTGGCTACTTTACTATCTGGATTAAGAACGACATACCCTTCAAGCATCACTTCTTCAAAATTAATCATATGACCATATTGTTTTAATGCTTTATGAAGCAAACCATTATGATACGTCACATCATTACTATTTAATATTGAAGGTATAAAATAAAAGTCAAAGCCAGGCATTACGCTATCTAAATTTGAAACCTCTAGCACTAAAGGTAATGGATATCTTCTAACTCTACTCATAAGATGAATGACATTATCTTCAGTTACATCGTCTGTCCCACCAATCATGATGGCATCAGTATCTGACATACATAAGGCTTCTAAATTTTCGTCGCTAATCTCTTTGGCAGGATCAAGTTTAAATACATGCTGCCACTTTCTAATGTCATACATTATCCATAACTCCTTCTTTTAACATACACTAAATTATAGCATTTTTACCTTTGCAATTCTAAATCAATACACTAAGTTTATACTAGTATAAATTGTAAAAATTATATTCACAAAAAAGAGACAATTGCTATTTTTAGCTAAGCAATTGTCTCTCTTTATTTATTCTTTTGTTTCAACATTTAATCTATCTAAAATCATTGTATACGCATCATTACCCCATTGCAGTGAGCGTTTAACTCTAGATATCGTAGCTGTTGATGCACCAGATTTCTTTTCTATAGTTGCATAAGTAAAACCTTGCTTTATCATTTTAGCAACTTGAAGTCTTTGAGATAAAGATTGAATTTCATTGACTGTACATAAATCATCAAAGAATTGATAACATTCTTCTCTATCTTTAAGTGTTAAGATAGCATCAAATAATTCATCCAATGCTTCTCCTCTTAATTTTTCAATTTGCATCTCAAGCAACCCCTATTTTCAAATTAAATATAACTATATTTTAACGCATTAATTAATTAAAGTGTAGTTATTTCAATTGAAAATACTAAAACTATATTAGTAAACTATTCTAAATTAGCACGTTTAAAAATGGTATCAACTTGGTTCAAATGATGTTTTGGATCAAAACACTCGTCTAATTCTTCTTTAGATAAAACATTTGTAATGGTTGAATCTTGTTCTATAAGTTCACGGAAAGGTGTTTTAGTTTCCCAAGATTTCATTGCTTTAGGTTGTACTTTATCGTATGCTTCTTCACGAACCATACCTTTATTAATCAATGCAAGTAAAACGCGTTGTGAGAAAATAAGACCAAATGTTTTATTGATATTATTTCTCATATTATCTTCAAATACTGTTAAACGGTCGATAATATTAGTAAATCTATTTAAAGCATAATCTAATGCAATTGTTACATCTGGTAACATAATTCGCTCTGCAGAAGAATGAGAAATGTCTCGTTCATGCCATAATGGGACATTTTCATAAGCAGTCGTAATATAACCACGAATCACTCTTGAAATACCTGTAATATTTTCTGAACCGATTGGATTACGTTTATGCGGCATTGCTGATGACCCTTTTTGACCTTTTGCAAATGCTTCTTCAACTTCTCTCGTTTCAGTTTTTTGTAAATTACGAACTTCTACAGCAAATTTTTCTAATGATGTCGCAATTAACGCTAAAGTTGCAATGTAATAAGCATGACGATCACGTTGAAGTGTTTGAGTTGATACAGGGGCTGTGTCAATTCCGAGATGTTTACAAACGTAACTTTCAATTTCAGGAGGGATATTGGCAAATGTTCCTACTGCACCACTCATTTTCCCAACTTCAATTTCTTTACGTACCTCTTTAAAACGTTTTAAATTACGTTTCATTTCTGTATACCATAATGCCATTTTTACGCCAAAAGTAGTTGGCTCAGCATGAACACCGTGTGTACGACCCATCATTAATGTATATTTGTATTTTTTAGCTTTTTCTTCAAGTACTTTAATAAAGCGTTCAATATCTTTTTCAATAATTTCATTAGCTTGTTTAATTACATAACTTAATGCAGTATCTACAACATCTGTAGAAGTTAATCCATAATGAACCCATTTACGTTCTTCTCCAAGTGTTTCAGATACTTGTCTTGTAAATGCTACTACATCATGACGTGTTTCTTGTTCAATTTCTTTTGCACGATTGACATCAACTTTAGCATTTTCACGAATTTTTTTTACGTCGTCCTTAGGAATATACCCTAATTCGCTCCAGGCTTCACAAGCAAGAATCTCAACTTCTAACCATGCTTCATATCTATTTTGGTCTGTCCAAATACTAGACATTTCTTCTCTTGAATAACGTTCAATCATTATTAAACTCCTATCTTATGTAATTATTTTTATAAAAAGCTGTACATTAAATCGTTTTTAAGTAAAATAGTTCGTATTTAACTCTATATTTATAGTTTAACAGATTCTATACTAAAAGTATAAAGATTTTTTATTCTAATTGAATATAGGTTTACGAACTTTATAAAAATATTAAAAGGTCTCTGACTTCTAAAGTGTCAAAGACCTATATATGAGCAGTTATTAAATGTCGTTTTCGATTTTCTTACCAACAAATTGAATATCTTGTCGTAATATCTTTATATTTCCTTGTTTATCTTCAAAGTAAACAGGTTTTTCAATACGTCTGACTGGCATGTATCCTTCTTTTCTCATACGTGCAATACAATCTGAAATAGTTTCATTTTCATTTACCTTGAACTTCACTATGTTCCACAACACTTTCTATTTCTTCTACTTCATATGCTTTTACTTTCTTAGTTCGAACACCTTTAGTCCAGAATCCACCGTGAATGGCTCTAGGTTCATACGCAATGATAAATGCTTTTTCATCTAAACTACGAACAGTTTCCATTAATTTTCGTTCATAACGTCTAGGTGTTAAAATTTGCATTACCATTCGACTTCCATCTCTACCATGTGCTTCATAGTGAGTAACACCATAACCTAAATTTCGTAACTCTTTAGGTAAATCAAGCTCGTATTCTGCAGATGTTACGTTTACAACTGTATAGCCTAATGCAAGCTTTTCTTCAATTTTCATTCCAACAATGATACCTATTGAGAATCCAAAGGCATATGCAATAATATTTTGAATTTGATCTAAACTAGACATCACTAGCCCTAATCCAACAACATATATTAAAACTTCAAGAAAACTTACTACTGCTGCCATATAACGATATCCTTTTAACGTTAAAATCGTACGCATTGTAAGAAATGTAACATAAAAAACGTTAATGATGAATATCGCTAATACCATTATCCATGGATTTGACGTAATTACTGACATATTATTCCTCATTTCATTTAACTAAAATTCGAAATAATTTTATCAGTCACAAATAATTTTGTCACTAAAAACTAATAGTAATTAAATCATTTAATTATTAGAGTATTCATTTATTCTTTTGTAGATGAATGTTTAGGCCAAGTATAGCGAGTATATGCCAATTCTCTTTTATGTGCATTTTTAACATAATGATTCTCTATCGTTGTTTTTGCATCACTTGGTACTTCTTTGCCCTCTAAGTAGTCATCAATTTGATTATAAGTTACCCCTAATGCTTCCTCATCAGGTAATTGAGGTTTATCATCTTCTAAATCAGCAGTAGGCACTTTTTCATATAAATGTGTTGGCGCTTCTAAATATTCTAAAAGCTGTCTACCTTGGCGTTTATCTAGTCCAAAGATAGGTGCAATGTCAGCAGCACCATCACCATATTTAGTATAAAAACCTGTGATATTTTCAGCTGAATGGTCCGTTCCTAAAACAATACCACTACGATTTGAAGCAATAGAAAATTGTACTTTCATGCGCTCTCTTGCTTTTTCATTTCCTCTTTGGAAATCTGTAAGTTCAATACCCGCTTCTTTCAATGATGCTACACTTTGATCTACTGCTGGTTTAATATTAACTGTAATCACTTCATCAGGTTGAATAAAATGAAGTGCATCTTCTACTTCATCAGCATCCTTTTGTTTACCATAGGGAAGTTTAACTGCTATAAATTGGCATTCTCTTCCTTCTTTACGGAGTTCTTCAACTGCTAATTGCGCTAATTTACCAGTAAGTGTAGAATCTTGACCACCAGATATGCCAAGTACTAATGACTCAATAAATGTATGTGATTGAACATAATTTTTAATGAATTGGATAATCTCACGAATTTCTTGTTGACTATCAATATGTTTCTTTACTTTCATTTCTTTTACTACGATATCTTGTAAATTAGTCATTATCTTCCTCCATTTCCTTAACATGTTCTGTCACTTCAAGAATGCGCTTTTGTTTATTATTCCAACAACTTGTGCTTAAATCTACTGGATATTCTTGTGGATTTAAATAACGTTTATTTTCTTCCCACAATTGTGATAATGATTGTTTTAAATAATCTTGAGTTTCTTTTTCACTTGGTAAGTCATAAACTAATTTACCATTTTCGAAAATTGAATGATGTAAATCAATTGCTTCAAAATGCTTAACATGTTTCATTTTATAAGTATGAACTGGATGGAACATCTTTAATGGTTTTTCTTTATTAGGATTTTCATGTTCAAGCGTGATATAGTCACCTTCAGCCTTGCCAGTTTTAGTATTAATAATACGATATACTTTTTTCTTACCAGGCGTAGTAACTTTTTCCGCATTATTTGATAGCTTGATACGATCTACATATTCACCTTCATTATTTTCAACAGCGACAAGCTTATAAACTGCTCCTAAGGCTGGTTGATCATAACCCGTGATCAATTTAGTCCCTACACCCCAAGAATCTACTTTTGCACCCTGTGCCTTTAAACTGGTAATTGTTTGCTCATCTAAATCATTTGAAGCAATGATTTTTGCGTCTTTAAAGCCTGCATCATCAAGCATACGACGAGCTTTTTTCGATAAATATGCAATGTCACCAGAATCTAATCTTATACCTATAAAATTAATGGAATCTCCTAATTCTTTTGCAACTTTAATTGCAGTTGGTACCCCTGATTTTAAAGTGTGGAACGTATCTACTAAAAACACACAATTTTTATGTCGTTCTGCATAAATCTTAAATGCTTTATACTCATCACCATATGTTTGAACTAGTGCATGAGCATGAGTTCCGGAAACTGGAATATCAAATAATTTGCCTGCTCGGACATTACTTGTTGAATCAAACCCACCAATATATGCTGCACGCGCTCCCCAAACTGCGGCATCAATTTCTTGTGCACGTCGTGTACCAAATTCCATTAACGTATCTTGTGGTGCAACTTGACGAATTCTACTAGCTTTCGTTGTAATAAGCGTATGAAAATTTACAATATTAAGTAAAATCGTTTCAATAAGTTGAGCTTGAATTAATGGCGCTTCTACTCGTAATAATGGTTCATTCCCAAAACACAATTCCCCTTCTTGCATCGCGCGAATATTCCCTGTAAATTTCAAATTTTTAAGATATTTTAAAAAATCATTTTTATATCCTATTGATTGTAAATATTCGATATCAGAATCACTAAAATGGAAGTTTTCTATAAATTGAATCATCCTTTTTAACCCATTAAAAACAGCATATCCACTTCCAAATGGCATATTTCTGAAATACAAATCAAACACTGCATTTCTTTCATGAATACCGTCATTCCAGTAACTTTCTGCCATATTTATTTGATATAAGTCATTATGTAACATTAAACTATCATCTTCGTAACGATACATCCTCATCTCTCCTAACAACCTTTTTGTATATTTTATCACAATTCAGTAATAGTGAGTATTTTCGATAATAGTCTTTAATTTAAAAATTAAATTTTTTTAATTCGACAAATTCATGACATAAGTATTTATTGTATGTGTTATATCAGTTACTCGCTTATAATACTATTGAGGTGATTATATGCTATTAGAAGAAGCTACAAATTTTATCCAAACTATGTATGGTGAATTAAATTACTCAAATCATACTATTTCTAAACGTATCACTGAGATAGAGAAAGAAATCAATCGGACAGGTACCTATACACATACTTATGAAGAACTAAATTATGGCGCTAAAATGGCATGGCGTAATTCCAATCGATGTGTCGGACGCTTATTTTGGGAATCGTTAAATGTTGTGGATGCACGAGATATTTATACAGAACAACATTTCTTAGATGCGCTTCATAATCATTTAAACAAAGCAACAAATGGCGGTAAAATCAAACCATATATCACTATATTTTCTTCAACTGATGCACCTAAAATATATAACAATCAATTAATACGTTACGCAGGATATGAAGATAAAGGCGATCCATCAGAACGCGAGATAACACAATTAGCTAATCATTTGGGATGGAAAGGCAAAGGTACAGACTTTGACGTGCTTCCTCTTATTTATCAATTACCAAATTCACCTATAAAATATCATGAATTTCCAGCTTCATTGATTAAAGAAGTAGATATAGAACATGATCAATTTCCAAAGCTGAAAGATTTACATTTAAAATGGTATGGTGTTCCTATTATTTCTAATATGGATTTGAAAATAGGTGGAATTACATATCCAACTGCTCCTTTTAATGGTTGGTATATGGTCACTGAAATTGCAGTTCGTAATTTTACTGATACTTACCGCTATAATTTGCTTGAAAAAGTTGCAGAAACATTTGAATTTGGTACACTTAAAAATAATTCATTTAATAAAGATCGTACATTAGTAGAATTAAATTATGCAGTTTATCACTCTTTTAAATCACAGGGTGTTTCTATTGTTGACCACTTAACTGCTGCTAAACAATTTGAATTATTTGAAGAAAAAGAGGAACAGCATCATCGTAATGTTACTGGAAAATGGTCATGGTTAGCCCCACCGTTATCGCCAACGTTAACTGCTAATTACCATCATGGATACAAAAATATTATTAAAGATCCTAATTTCCATTATAAAAAAGCGACACCGATGAAATGTCCATTCCACTAATGTACAAGATTCATGAGGTGACAATTCATCATGCATTTATATTATTTAGGTCCCGAAGGTACATTTTCATATTTAGCTGCTAAAAAATATTTTTCAAAAGATAACTTTAACTTCATACCAAAGTCTAATTTATATGAAGTCATTAAGTCAGTAAATAGAGACGCTCAATCTGTAGCAATTGTACCAATAGAAAATTCAATTGAAGGAACTATAAACATTGTGGCAGATGCACTAGCTCAACAACATGTTTTTGCACATGGGGAAATACATTTAGATATTAATTTTGGTTTATATGCGACAAGGGACTCAAAGATAGAAAATATAAAAAAGGTATACTCTATCGCACCAGCCATCAGTCAAACAAGCCAATACATTCAAAAACATCAATTTTCTTACGATTATGTTGACAGTACGATTCAAGGATTAGAAAAAATTTCCTCAGATGTAGCTGCCATTGTTCCTGTGGGTAGTGGTGAAATGTACGGATATACTGCTATAGAGAGTAATATTCAAGATTATCCGCATAATGTTACACGTTTTTTAGTCATAAAAAATGATAATAACTTTGAGTCTAAAACGAATAACACAATGCTATTAATTACCCCTAAGTATGACAAAGCTGGATTACTGGCAAGTATACTGACTACATTTGCATTATTTGATATTAATTTATCATGGATTGAATCAAGACCACTGAAAACTCAACTGGGTATGTATCGTTTCTTTGTACAAGCAGATACCGGTCTATCAGATAATTTGAATAAAGTTATCTCGATATTAGAAACATTAGATTTTTCAGTAAAAATTATTGGCGCTTTTCATCGTCAATAAAATAGAGTGGACAATATTTGTGTTGAAGTTATCCTCTCATTCTGAAAATCTAACCGCATCATATTAAAAATGCCTAGGATCACTCATGAACTCATGATGTCCCAGGCTCTTTTTATGTATTTATTTAAAGTATTAAGATAAAACATACATAATGAATATATGATTTCAAGATATTTAATTTTATTTTAAATTTAATGTGTCAGAAATATCAAATCCTAAAATATGTGGCATTAAGAAATAAACAACTACTATAATAATCACTGCAGAAATTAAATTAACCCAAAATCCTACTTTAGCCATTTCTTTAATACTCAACTTATCTGATCCAAATATAATAGCATTTGGGGGTGTTCCTACTGGTAACATGTAAGCACAGTTTGCTGCCATAGCTGCAGGTACCATTAATAACAATGGATGTACACCTACTGCTACAGATAGCGCAGCAAGAATAGGTAAAATCATTGTAGCAGTTGCTGTATTCGAAGTCACTTCTGTTAAAAATAACACAAATATTGTAATGACAATAACGATTACTAGTGGATGCACCCCATCTAACATTTTCAGTTGCTCACCTAGCCATTTTGCTAAACCACTTTCTGAAATTCCTTTTGCTAAAGCTAAGCCTCCACCAAATAATATAAGTACACCCCATGGTAATTCTTTTGCCACTTCCCAATCAATAATTCGCTTATGCTTTTCTTTACTTTTAGCCGGAAATATAAAAAGTAAAATAGAAATAAATATTGCAATTGTACCGTCTGCAACTTCAGATGTTATTGAAAAATTTTTTAAAATAAATTCTCTTGTTATCCATAGTAAGCTGGCAAGAATAAAAATAGCTTGAACTACTTTTTCTTCATAAGACATTTTACCAAGACGATTGAGTTTATCTTCAATCAATGTTTGACCACCCGGTAAATACTTCAGATCATGTCTAAATGCGATAAATCTTAAATAAGCCCATGCTAGTGCTATTAAAATAATGATTGTAGGAATACCAACAATCATCCATTTAGCAAAGCTAATTTCTTGTCCAAAATGTTGTTCAAATTGTCCTTTTAGTATAATGAGTGGCGGTGTTCCAATAAGTGTACCTAATCCTCCGATGGTCCCAGAATAACCAATTGCTAAAACAAGTGATTTTTCAAATTTCGAAATACTATCTGATTTAACGTCATCATCTTTCAACTCATTCGCTTCTTTAATAATTGCTAAACCAATAGGTATCATTATCATAACAGCCGCTGTATTTGATACAAACATTGATAGGAATCCTGTAGCAATCATGAAGCCTAATAATATTTTACTCGTGCTTGCGCCAATATATCTAATAATAGTTAAAGCTACACGTGTATGTAAATTCCATCTTTCCATAGCAATTGCAAGAATAAAACCACCTAAAAATAAAAAGATAATATCATTACCATATTCAGAAGAGACTTGTTCAGGCGAAAGTACATGTCCTAAAGGCAAAAGTATGAGTGGTAAAAAACTCGTTGCAGCAATTGGTATCGCTTCTGTAATCCACCAAATAGCTATCCACACCGTAATTCCTAAAACATATACCCCTTTGAAAGGAAGTTCTACTGGATGAAAGAATGATAAGATAAGAACAAACAATAACGGTCCTAAAATGAGCCCCAATAATTGCCCCATAGAATAAGATTGATTTGTATGATCTTTTTTAGAAAAAAATGTTAAGTATTGTGCATTTCTTCGAAAACCTGATTGCTTAGTCATCTAATTCTCCCCCTTTAAAATTAGAAACTTAACTTAATATATTCTATTTTTAGAAATATGGCATCATCTCAACAAAGTTGATTTGATACCTATTATATTGCAAACAAGCCTCATAGAAATCTGACTTTTTTGAAAATATATAATGATATTATAACATAAAAGAAAACGCTTTATTATATATCATAATAAAGCGCGTATCATTTATTTTTCATCTATAATTATACCTTTTTAAATTAAATACTAATCAATATTAATTTTTTTAACTTTAACTTTATCATTTTGATTAAATGTCAAATTAGAAATATCTTCTAAATGTAATCTTTGTGTCGAATGATTAAACGAATTACCTGCAATAAAAACATTAGTATGTTTTACATTATTATAACTTCTCACGTGTATAGCATCTCTTTTCATTTCTCCTTCGAAATGATTACCGGTTACAGTCAAATTATCTCCAGCTTGAGTCTTTTGAACTTGTCCTGTAGAAACATCAGCCGCATTTTTTCCATCTTTAACTCCAAGAAAACGAATACCACCATTACAATTTATAAAGGTATTATTTGAGATAAACATTGTCTTTGATTTTAACGGAGTTAATGCATATTCATTCATTCCGTTAAACACATTATTCCTTATATGAATATTTTCGTAAAAGCGATTATAACGACTGGCATGAGAGCCTATCGCTCTATTCCAAGCTTGCATTTTAGGTTGGTTTGAATTTCCAAAATAGCAATCTTCAATGACAACATTTTTGGTAATCGTGCCATCAGTCGTACCAAATTTAGGAAATGACCCAGGCACTTGAATGTCTAATTGAATTGCTTCAGAAAATGAGCGATCACCATTTACATCAAAAAAGCCTTTAAACTTACAGTTCTTAATATATAAACCATTGATTCCACAAGCATCTAGTGCATGTCCACCTACAACATCAAGTACTGTAATATCTATTAACTCGATATCTTCAGCATGACCTATAGACATTGCGGTATTATTGTAGGGGTACTTTGAACCGTTCATATCAAATATACCACCTTTTATTTTAATATGCCCATTTCCTTGATATCCATGATAGAAACCAAATTTTTTACCATTTTTTAACAATGCATCTCTCGAGTGACGCTGCAAGATGGTATCATCTTCTAATATTAAAGTGGTATGATCATATATCACTAATGCTTTACTAATATAATAAGTCCCAGATGGTATATAAACTGTATGTTCTCCATATCTTGCGGCATTAAGTGCTTTTTGTATAGCTTTAGTATCTCTTCGTTTATGTTTTCCTTTTAAACCAAAATCCTGTGCATTGATCAATATTTTTTATCCCCTATCTTATGTTGTTATTAAATATATTTGTAACCATAATGGTGTATAGCTATACTATATTTATAATTTAATATTATACATTTTTTAAGGTATTCAAACATTTATTAAGAAAGGGATGTTTATTATGACTAACAAAGCATTGATTGTTGTAGATTATTCTTATGATTTTATCGCTGATGACGGCCGATTAACTTGTGGTAAACCAGGCCAAGATATTGAACAGTTTATTGTAGAAAGACTCAATCAATATCAACATCAACATGATAATATCTTTTTCATGATGGATTTACATTTTGAAGAAGACCCGTATCATCCTGAAACTAAATTATTCCCACCACATAACATTGAAGGCACTTCAGGTCGTCAATTATATGGTAAGGTAAAATCATTTTTTGATAAATATAAAAATGAAGATACTGTACATTATTTAGATAAGCGACGTTATGATTCTTTTTATGGTACTGCTTTAGATAGTTTATTAAGAGAAAGACATATTGATACTGTTGAAATTGTAGGTGTATGTACTGATATATGTGTACTCCATACAGCAATTTCTGCTTATAATTTAGGCTATCATATTATTATCCCTGAACAAGGTGTTGCCTCATTTAATGAAGAGGGTCATCAGTTCGCTTTAGCTCATTTTAAAAACTCATTAGGTGCAAAGGTAGAAGTTATCAATTAAAACATGCTAAAATAAGGATAAATTTAAAAATTAAGGGTGAATAAATCAATGGCAAAAACTTATATTTTTGGACATCAAAATCCGGATACAGATGCAATATCTTCAGCTATTATCATGGCTGATTTTGAACAACAAACTGGAAATTCTGAAGCAACTCCTTATCGCTTAGGTGAAGTGAGTGCTGAAACAAAATATGCATTAGATCATTTTAAAGTTGATGCACCAACTTTATTAAATGATGATTTAGAAGGTCAAGACGTTATCTTAGTTGACCACAATGAATTCCAACAAAGTGCTGAAACTATTGCTAAAGCGAATATTGTGAATGTCGTAGATCATCATAGAATTGCGAACTTTGAAACAGCAGGCCCTTTATACTATCGTGCAGAACCTGTAGGTTGTACTGCTACAATTCTTTATAAAATGTATAAAGAACGTAACTTTAAGATTAAACCTGAAATTGCTGGATTAATGATTTCAGCTATTATTTCAGATAGTTTATTATTTAAATCTCCAACATGTACTGAAGAAGATGTAAATGCTGCTAAAGCATTAAAAGACATTGCTAATGTCGATTTAGATGAATATGGTTTAGAAATGTTGAAAGCAGGTGCTTCAACAACTGATAAATCTGCTGAAGAGTTATTAAATATGGATGCTAAATCATTTAATATGGGAGATTATGTTACTCGTATTGCTCAAGTCAATACTGTAGATATTGATGAAGTCTTAAATCGTAAAGATGAATTGGAAAAAGCAATGTTAGAAACAAGTGCAAACGAAAAATATGATTTATTTGTATTAGTTGTCACTGATATTATTAACAGTGATTCTAAAATTTTAGTTGTCGGAGCTGAAAAGGATAAAGTTGGTCAAGCCTTCAATGTTCAATTAGATGATGGTATGGCTTTCTTATCAGGTGTAGTTTCTCGTAAAAAACAAGTTGTACCTCAAATCACTGAAATTTTAACTAAATAATTCATATTTTAATTCATATATAATAAGGCTGAGATAGTAGGTTACTTAACTCTCAGCCTTTTTTTAATTTATTTTAATCATTCATTCAAATGTTTTAACCTTGGATACATTTAACTAAAATTATATAGTCAATCACACCTATAACGGTATTGGGATTGACTGTACAGGAGGTACTACAATTGAATTTAATAGAAAAACAATTTCAAGAAAGTAAACAGTTTTTTAAAACACATCAAACTAAAGATATCAAATTTCGTAAACAACAATTAAAACTATTAAGTAAAAGTATTAAAGACCATGAAACAGAATTATTAGAGTCGTTAAAAATAGACTTAGGGAAAGGTTCAGTAGAAGCGTATGCTACTGAAATTGGTATACTTTTAAAAAGTATAAAAACAGCTCGTAAAGAATTAAAAAACTGGGCTAAAACTAAGCAAGTAGATACACCCCTATTTATGTTTCCATCAAAGAGTTATATTAAGCCTGAGCCTTATGGGACAATATTAATTATCGGTCCCTTTAATTATCCTGTACAACTTTTATTCGAACCTCTTATTGGTGCTATAGCAGCTGGTAATAACGCCATCATTAAACCTTCTGAACTTACTCCTCATGTTGCACAAGTAGTGCGAAAAGTGATTGAGGATGTATTTACAAGCGATTTTGTAGCTGTCGTTGAAGGTGGCGTTGAAGAAACTCAAACATTAATCAATCTTCCATTTGATTATATATTCTTTACTGGTAGCGAAAATGTAGGTCGAATTGTTTACGAAGCAGCAAGTAAAAATTTAGTTCCTGTCACACTTGAACTTGGTGGTAAATCACCAGTGATTGTAGATGAAACTGCTAATATTAAAGTAGCAAGTGATCGTATTAGCTTTGGTAAATTCACCAATGCTGGTCAAACTTGTGTAGCACCAGATTACATTTTAGTGAATAGAAAAGTTAAAAATGAATTAATTCAATCATTTAAACAATCTATTGAAGAATTCTATGGCAAAAATATTCAAAATAGTCCTGATTTTGGACGTATTGTTAATACAAAACATTTTAATCGACTTTCTGAATTATTAGCAATACATCGTAATGAAGTGATTTTTGGTGGGCATACGGATGAAAATGAACAATATATCGAACCTACAATTTTAGACGGCATTACCCCACAATCTAAAATTATGGAAGAAGAAATTTTTGGTCCATTATTACCCATCATCGTCTACGATGATTTTAATGAAGCGATAGATATTATTCAAAGCAAATCTAAACCTCTAAGCTTATATTTATTTAGTGAAGATGAAAATACAACGAACTGTGTGCTAGAAGAATTGTCATTTGGTGGCGGTGCAATCAATGACACTTTAATGCATTTAGCTAACCCAAATTTACCTTTTGGTGGCGTAGGTGCTTCAGGAATTGGCGAATATCATGGCAAATATTCATTTGATACATTTAGTCATATGAAATCATATATTTTTAAATCTACTCGACTAGATTCGAGTATTATCTATCCCCCTTATAAAGGTAAATTCAAATATATTAGAACATTTTTCAAAAACTTATAAAAAAATCCCTATAATGGCTCACTTTACAAGTGTTTACATTATAGGGATATTTTTTATCTATAACAATGAATTCAAGAAATCAACAAATACACCTTCAGGTGCGGTATACTGATTGTCAGTAGCAATCAACATACCACTATTTGTATCACGTCTAAATACTGTTAGCGCGTAATTTCCTTCTTGATGTGCACATACAAGGTATTCATCTGACTCAGTAATATTAAAATCTCTTGGAAATTCTCCCCCGCTTTTTACTATTTCAACCGGGTTAATTCCTTTTCCATCATCAACTACTGTAAATATCGCTATACTATCATGTCCGCGATTACTAATATATAGATTTTGTTGATCATGAGATAGTCTCACAGCTGCTAATTTAGTTTCTCCAGTGAAATCTTCAGGAATCGTTAAATGACGTTCAATTTCTTCAAATTTTCCATCATGATATTGTACAACGCTTACTCTATTAGATAACTCATGAACAACATACGCGTATGTCCCATTATTATGGAATTCAATATGACGCGGTCCATCTTCAGCATGGAATTTTGATACTGCATGTTCTTTAAACCCTTCAACTCCGAATGTATATGTTACAATTTTATCTGCACCTAAATCAGTCACAGCTACATATTTATGGTCAGGGGTTTCTCTAATAAAATGAATATGATTATGATCTTGACGCTCATGTGTTCCAGTTGGATAACTATGTTCTAACTCTTCAATTAATTTTACCACTTCGCCTGTCTCTGGATTAAGTTGATATATACGTGCTATTCCAGCAGTATAAACCGCTTCGAATAAGAAGTTATGATCACTAGAAACAGAAATATAACACCCTGTTCCATTCTCTGAAGCTAAACATTTATTAATGAGTGTAAGCTGTCCATTCTCGTCTTTTTTAAATGCAGCCACACCACATGCTTCATTCTCTTTAGTAATTGCATACAAAAATTGTTCAGTTTGAGCAAGATAAGTCGATGCTTCGATATCATATCCTGTATCTACTGATTGTATTTCTCCATTATCTTCATTAAGTTCGAATATATAAATACCCTTACCTTCTTTTTTTGTATAAGACCCCACATAACCTTTGGTTGTCATTTTAATACCTCCATTATATTCAATATTATTAACATTTATACTAGCCAATTGTATTTATTTAAGAGTAATAAAAAAAACCAGTAACTTCAAATGAAATTACTGGTATATGGTACATCGTTGCATTAAGCATTATTGCTTTCAATATCAGATACGATTTCTTTTGTTTTTCTTTCGATATCTTCAAAGTCTTTTTTGAAAATAAAGCCAAATACTACTACTACTACACCAACAACTAGTGCTGTAATAGCTGTAAAGCTTAATAAGAATTTAAATAAACCTTTAATGAAATCCCACATTTATGTTTCACCCCTGTACTTAAAATAAATACGTTTACATTAAATCATTTTAACATAGTTAACGTTATGATTAAATACATACCTTTTTATATATTATTTCAAACCTAAAATTAAAGATTTTTAAAAAATCAAATATTTTTTCTTTATTTATAATGAATGACATTTGTCTTATTTACACAGTGAATTACTATCATATATAAATAAACATTATAAGACTTTAAATTTAATATAAATTATTGTTCAATATAAATAATAAAACAAATGATAGGAGGATTTTTCATGCAAGAAGTTAAGTCAGATATTATGACCTTTCGCGGATCACATTTTGATTTAGGTATCAAAACTGCTCAGTGGTTAAAACAGACGCCCTTACTAGAAAATAGAGAACGTGAATGGAAGAAGCGTATACCTCGTTTTGACATTGATGTTAATGAAACATATAGCATTTTCCAAACGTATGCACCAGAAATCTGGGAAGAATTATTAGGAATGCAAGAGATATTAAATTTACCGACTAAACAAATGATTTTAAATTTCGGTCACTATCGTTTTACTGATTTAAATGAAAGTGGATGTACAGTTTTTCAAGGTAAAGATTATATGGTTCGTAATTATGACTATCATCCTGCTACATATGATGGCAGATATCTTCTTTATCAACCAAATGATGGTGGACTCGCGCAAATAGGACCAACCTCTAGAGTAACTGGTCGTATGGATGGTATGAATGAAGCAGGTCTTGTGATGGGATATAATTTTATGCACCGTAAGCATCCTGCAAATGGATTTGTATGTTATATGGTAGGACGACTTGTCTTAGAATATTGTAAAGATGTAAAAGAAGCAATTCAATTTCTAAAAGAGTTACCCCATAGAAGTTCATTTAGTTATATTTTAATGGATAAGCATTTAAATCATGCAATTGTTGAAATTACGCCACGCTCATTTGATGTTAGATATGATAAAGTTTGTACTAATCACTTTGAAATATTAACACATGAAAATCGTAACTATACCAAAGAATCTAAAGAACGTCTTGCTCGCACAATTAGTCAAACGTCAGAAGATATAGATAAATATACTGCGTTTAAACTTTTTAATGATCCTAAATATAATATTTATAGTAAGTTATTTAAAAGTTGGTCAGGAACGATTCATACATCAATGTATGAACCTAAGCATTTAAAAGCTTGGATGACATTAGGTGAGAATAGACCCCCTCTATCTATCGACTTTCAATCATGGTTAGAGGGTCATGAACTTGATTTAATAGAATTTACTGGAAAGCTAGATACTGATTTAACATTTGCTACGTATTAATAAAAAAAGATTAGATAAACGTTTTAAAATTTAATTAATCAACGTTTTGTCTAATCTTTTTCATCCTATTTAATATTTATATCACCTTTAACGTTATAACACTCTATAATATTATAACTATTACCTACTTTGCTATCTTTAAAATAAGGATTCTTAATGTTATTGTCACCCATTCCTGGATGTAGTTTTAACAAGGTGTCTTTAGGCTTGGTTTTATAATCAATGTTTATATCACCTTTTTTACTTGAGCTCTTCATATCAATTTGACTTGGCATGTTTTTAAAGTCAAGCTTTCCTTCATTTGTAATGAACAATCCATTTTTCAAGGTACAATGATTAACCACAATATTAGAATGTATTACTTTAAATTGACTATTTTTTATATCACTATTTTTTATATTAATTGTGCCATGATCACTATAATAATCAATACGATCAAGTTTAGCTTCTTTGATATTTAAATTTTCTCCGTCTTTTCTAATTCTAGCTTTTTTGATATCTATGTTATTAATATTTAATTTTCCTAATTTAGCATCAATATTTAATTGTTTTAATTTATCAGGTGGAATGGTTATATGTATGTTGAACTTGCTTCTTTTAAAAGGGTTTAAATTAAAGCTATATCCTCTTTTAGAAGAACGTGATTCTTTTACATTTAAGCTGTCTTTTTGAGTGTTCACTTTTATACTATTGTCCCCATAATATTTCACTCTAAATGAAGAACCTTGAGTAATAGTGATATCAGAACTATAACTATCTATATTCAATTTAGAGATAGATGATTGATGAAACGTTTCATTATATTTCAGTCGTTTATAAATATCTTTATCATGAACAAACCATACCAACGTTGCTGCTAGAAAAAAAACAACAAATATAACTAATCCACTTATTGTTAACTTTTTCATCACTGGATTCTTCCTTTAATTATTTTTATATACCATGATAAATATTTTAAAACAAGTTTATATAAATTCTGAACAATTTTTATTATTGCAACGAACGCTAATATACCTATTCCAGCATAAGAAATACTATAAAGAAAATTACTAAAAGAGTCAGGAGTGCTTTTAAGGATACTAATAATAATTAATAAGATAGGTAAACAAATAAGCACAATTGAAATGACGAAAACAAAGGCTAGAAATATTAAGAATATTATCATTGGGATAACAATTAAGAAAAAAGAAATAACACCCAAACTTAATGATGCCATAATAGCTTTTACAATATTACGAAAGTTAGGTGTAACTTTAGCATGTGAAATTGCTTCTTTAGCTTTTATTTCTTTTCCAATAGTATAAGGATTTTTCAAATCATCTAATATTTGAGCATCTGTCTTGCCTTTTGTTTCTTGATTATAAAAGATATCTTCATATTCATTCATAACTTTATCTTTGTCTTTACGTGGTAAATCATCAAGTTCCGTTTCCAGTTCATTCAAAAAAGTAATTTTATCCATTTCTCTTTCACATACTTTCTTAAAACATAAATTTATTTTTATTAACTATCAACGACTAAAGAATTCAATTCGCTTAACAATATTATCTTTATATAAAATTGATAATTTCATGTGATGATCTTTATCAAGATACACTAAAGCATCATAACCTTTACCTACCTTATCTTTGTCATAGTTATAACCTAGATTATCTATAACAGCATCGATTTGGTCACCTATATGAACATCAAAATTTGTGTTAACAAAAGTATCTTTAACTAAGATAATTCCTTTAATTTTGTGATGTTTTTTCTTGACTTTTATTGTTAAATTTTTATATTTATTATGATTATAAAAAACATACCTATCTAATTTCACATGCTTATTTAAACTATATTCTGAGTTATCAAACGTTTCATTAAGCTTTAAATGATTAATTTCTACATCACTTAAATCAACCGTTTTTTCATTTTTATAAATTGTCAATCCTAGTACAACTAATAAAGAAATGACAATAAATAAAATTGAGATAACCCATCTATTTTGAATATGCAATAGGACCACCACTTATATACTTATTTTTTTAATATATCATAACTATGATTATATTCAAAAAATATTAAAGTACCTTTCAATGCAAATAAAACTGGCGACAAAAATTGAACGTATCGTCGCCAGTTTTATTAAAAAGTTATTAATTTAAATGTCTCGTTTAGCAGCATAAAGTACATCAGCGATAAATAAAATAACAATAGATGCAATAGAAATGAACCATTGCCAATTCGTAAATTTAATACTACCTGATGATGATTTTTCTGTTAAGTAACTAAAAGGTATATATTTGAGTGATTTTTGAATATTATCGCCCCATTCAGGGATTAAACCTAAAAATGGTTGTAAAAATGGTACGATAAACACTAAAAAGATACCTAATGTAAAAATGACTGCTGGTTTTTGGACAATTAAAGTAATTAAGAATAATAATAATCCAAAAAATAGTAAGAAGATAAGATAGAACCAAATATTCGTTAGGAATTTATCTCCATTTAAATTTTTACCATCTGTAAAAGTCTGAATAACTAAAAGTGTAACATACGTGATAAGTGTAAATATGAACGAAAAAATAATAATCGAAATCGTTTTCGCTATCACATAACCTACTCTATTTTTCACTTTATTCATATAAAGTTGAATCGTTCCTTGAGAGTAGTCACGTGTAATTGTTTTAATAACAACGAGTAAACCAAAGAATAGAAACATCCAATTTGCCATTGGTAATATCATTGAATAATCGACTTTATCATTATTTTTTGCTAATAGTACAGTCATTGCTGTGATGATACCCCAGATACATATAAGCGCGATATATGTTAAATAACTTTTAAAAAAACTTAATATATCATATTTAACTAATTGTAAACTCTTCATCTAATGGTCACCTCTTTGATTAATATTAAAGTACGTATCTCGAAGCGAATTTTTACGTGTTTCAATATATTTAGGATACACATTAATATGTGCGAGCGCTTTAAGCAATGTTCGATAATCTCGTTCTGCTTTAATAAGAATTTCTCCATTTTGTTTATAAGAATGAATAACATTAAAATGTTCTTGTAAATAATTTAGCGCTTGATCAAAATCATCATTGTCCAACGTAATAGAGGTACTTTCTTCTGCACTACCATCTTTCATATTGACATCTTGAACGAAATGTCCATCTCTTAAAAAGACAGCTCTATCACAAATCAATTCGATGTCTTCTAATTTATGACTTGAAATAAGAATTTTCATATTTAATTCATTTACTAAAGATTGTATCGTTTCTAGAACATCGATTGAGCCATCTGGATCCATACCATTTGTAGGTTCATCCAAAATAAGATATTTTGGTTTGTTCATTAATGATACGGCAATCGCTAATTTTTGTTTCATACCCATTGAATATTTTTTAACTTTTTTCTTAATATAAGGACGCATACCAAAAGCATCTATAATTTTATCTGAATAGGCTTTATCAAATCCTTGACCAAGCACCTGAGCAAAGAGTCTTAAATTATAAAGCCCCGTTTTATTATCATAAAGTTTTGGATGTTCAATGAGATAGCCAATATTTTCATCATCTTTTAAATTAACTTTACCTTTGTAATTAATAATATTTCCATTCATCACTTTCATCAGTGTAGTTTTACCTACACCGTTTTTACCAATGAGTCCTACAATTTTGCTATCTCCAAAATCAAAATCTATATTGTCTAAAACATTATTATTACCGTATGTTTTAGTAATATTTTCTAATTTCATAAAAGTCCTCCTTTTTTCTAGCGACGATTAATACGTGCTATTTGAATAAAATAATTTGTAACTAGCCAAATCACACTTATAATAACTAATCCAATACTTAAATATTTATTAAATACATTTGGATCAAGTGCATTATGAAAAATGAATACATTAATAGCCAAAAAGATAAATGCAATTGCCATCGGTATAACGAGTACCATTAAAATAATATAAACAGTGTAAGAAATATATTCTCTTTTTCTTTCTGTACTTTTACTAAAAGCAATAGGGATGCTAAATAAATTTACACTCAAAAATGAAAGTGCTGTCGAATAACGCAACTCATTTACCTGAATATTTGTTGATTGAAAATTATATAATCCAATAATCAATGTTCCTAAAATCGTTAATATAATACATGTCAGATAATTTGCATTAAGCAATTCTTTCTTAGTTATTGGTAAGCTTTCATAAAAAAGATACGACTCTTTTCCACCTAATCGTCTATGTACTCTAAATAATTGTCCTGAATCTAAAATGCTTATAATCATTAATGTAATGGCAAGTGGAGTATATACAACGAAACCATAGCTTGTTTTTGAAAAAAATAGAGTATAAATAGGATTAATAACAATAAGCACTAAATAAATGATAAGTGTCCAACGTCTTAACTTAAAATTTCTTATTATTAGTTGCTTCATGCCATCAACCCATTTCTATTTTGAGTTTCAACATCATTAGTTTCTTTCATTTTCTCAAGGTAAATCATTAATTCTTCAATCGTTGGATGTTTTATTTCAACTTGTTTTCCAAATAGTTCCTTAAATGCTTGACCATGTTTTGTAAAACCAACATAACCCGTATGCTTTTCTTCTTTATATAAAAGGAGTTGATTTAATTCATCATCTAAATCTTTGTTATCACCTTTTACGATAAAATATTTCTCTTTTATATCATCACAATAGCCTTCAAGTACAAGATTGCCTGTTTTTATATATACAAGATAGTCTGCTATTTTTTCTAAGTCTGAAATAATATGAGTCGAAATAAAAACCGTTTTATTTTCATCTATTAATTCTTGCTGCAATATTTCTAGAACTTCATTTCTTACAATTGGATCTAAACCTGCTGTTGGTTCATCCAATATAAATAACTCAGCGTGGTGACTTAAAGCAATGGCTAAAGATAACTTCATTTTCATTCCACTAGAGAAATGCTTAATTTTAAGATGACTTGGTATATTGAATCGCTCTAAATACTGATGGAATATATGACTATCCCACTTAGAATAGAAAGGAGAAATCATATTTTCTAGTTTTTTTATATTCCATTGTTGGTTGAAATACATTTCTGAGTAAACAAAACCAATTTTATTTTTGATCCATTTTGCCGACTCTTTCATTTGTCGTCCTAAGATTTTAATTTCTCCAGTATTAGGTTCAAGCAAATCCATCATTAATCGAATCATTGTTGTCTTGCCAGCACCATTACTTCCAATAAAGCCCGTAACAAATCCTTGAGGAATACTGAATGAAAGATCTTTGATTTGGAAAGTTTTAGTATTATAACTTACGTGCTTAACTTCAATCGCTTTCATTCATCTTCCTCCTCGTAAATTAAAGCTAAAACTTCATTTAATTCTTTTAGAGGCATACCAATTGTTTTTGCTTCTTTTACCATGGAACGTGCAAGATGTTCAATTACAAAAAATTGTTTTTCTTTTAAAATTGAACTGTCTTGTTCTTTTACGAATGTTCCTTTACCTCTTATTGTTGTGACAAATCCTTCTTTTTCTAAATCTTCATAGGCACGCTTTGTTGTAATTAAACTGACTTGCAAATCTTTCGCTAGTTCTCTCATAGATGGTAAGTGACTTCCAGCTTCAACGTAACCTTTTAATATATTTTCTTTAATTTGTTGTTTAATTTGTTCATAAATGGGCTGTTCACTGGTGTTTTTTAGAATAACTTTCATTTATGTCCCCCTTTTCAACTGTATATAAATAATATATACAGTATATACAGATTTGTAAAGTGAAATAATAAAAATAAGATAAAATCAGTATTCTTAAGACATAAGTTGTATATACACTATAAACATAGTTAAACAAAAAAACTATGATACAGTATTACAGTGGTAATTGCATCATAGTTTTCATATGTTACTTTTTATTTTTACGTCTGTCATTGCTACGATTAATAAATGCACATATCATAAACATAATGGCAGCCAATAATAACTTTATACCTTGACTTTCATGTCCAGTGGCTTGTAGATAATATCCAATGACAAACAAAACAATAGCTAAACCTACAAAAATTTTTGTTAGGTGTTTCATCATTTTTAGTCACCTCATTATGATAATTATATCAAATTTTTTATTTTATATGCATTAATCATTTATTTAATTAAAATTGAATTGTATATGCTCTATGTTAAGATAGTGTTATATCCACAAATTACATTACACACCCCTTAACTTGCCACATCAAGTTAAGGGGTTTTTGTGTAAGGCCATCTTATTTATTTTTCCACTTAGTTTCTAACCAAACTCGAAATATAATAAGCATACTCCCTGTTATAAGTGTGACTAAACCTTCTAATAACCACGACATTACACTACACCTCCACAAAGTAAAGTGTCATATCTCATGATGACCTATATATATTTTAACACACAAACAGAACATATGTTCCGTTTGTGAATAAAACACTTCTCTGATTTATTTTTTATTAGAAAACTTTATATTTTGTTTAATTCAAGATAATATATAATGTGAATAACAATTTAAAGCGAGGTTATGAAAATGCATCCTTTAGCACAACATTTAAACGATCAACTAGTCGATGACAGTCCTGAAATATTAAGCATGTTATCGAGATTAGGTCAATCTATGTTTTATCCCAAAGGTATTCTGTCTCAGTCTGCAGAAGCCAAATCAACAAAATACAATGCAACAATTGGTATGGCAACTAATGATAAAGGAAAAATGTATGCAGACACATTATTTGATGTCTACAATCATCTTTCTCCGGATGAGATTTTCCCATATGCTCCGCCACAAGGAATTGAAACTTTAAGAGATTTATGGCAACAAAAAATGTTAAAAGAAAATCCTAGTTTAAAAGCTTCATCTATAAGCCGTCCAATCGTGACGAATGCATTAACACATGGTTTATCTTTAGTTGCTGACTTATTTGTAAATGATGAAGATACAATTTTATTACCAACACATAACTGGGGAAACTATAAACTTATTTTTAATACAAGACATAATGCAAATATTGAAACTTATGCTATTTTCGATCAAGATGGACATTATACAACAAATTCACTTGTATCTACTTTAGATAATTTTAAACAAGATAAAGCAATTATTATCTTAAATTATCCTAATAATCCAACAGGCTATACACCTACTCAAGAAGAAGTTCATACAATTGTCTCAGCAATTGAACGCTTAGCAGAAAAAGGAACTAAGGTGATTACAGTCGTAGATGATGCATACTATGGTTTATTTTATGAAGATGTCTATACACAATCTATTTTTACTGCAATTACTCAATTAGATTCAAAAAACATTCTACCGATACGCCTTGACGGTGCAACTAAAGAATTTTTTGCTTGGGGTTTACGTGTTGGCTTCCTTACATTTGGATTAAATAATCAAAAAGCTAAAGACGTATTAGAGGCTAAAGTTAAAGGATTAATTAGAAGTAATATTTCAAGTGGAGCAATGCCTTCTCAAAGTGCAATTAAATATATACTAGAGAACCATGAACAATTTGATAAAGAAATACAAGCTAATGTAAAAACACTACAAGAGCGTTATGAAGTAACAAAAGAAGTAGTTTATGATGAAAAATATAAACAACATTGGCAAGCATATGATTTTAACTCTGGATACTTTATGGCACTTAAAGTAATCGGTGTTAACCCTGAAGAACTTCGTGTTCATTTAATCGATAAATACTCAATTGGTATTATTGCACTTAATGATACAGATATTCGTATTGCTTTTAGTTGTGTTGAAAAAAACGATATTCCACATGTTTTTGATTCTATTGCTAAAGCAATTGATGACTTAAAATAACATAAAAGTATAATAGCGAGAGACCTAACCAGGAAGGCTCTCGCTATTTTTTAATGACTTGTAATAAAATCTAATAATTTAAACATTACTTCTTTATTCTCTTTTGGTACTTCTTGGTTAAGAATCTGTTCTGACGTTTGATTTAATACGGAATCAACCGCGTATGAAGCATCATTCATGACAATCTCTTTTATATCATGAGCATCTGGTTCAAAATGAAATTGTAATCCAATAATAATATTATTCAAAATAAATCCTTGATTTTTTAAATATTGACTTGAAAATAATAATTGTGCATTTTTAGGTATATAAAATGTTTCTTCATGCCAATGTAATGCCATCAATTCTTTTGGAATATTAGGAATGATGGATGACTCAAGATAAACTTTATTCCAACCGACTTCTTTTACTGGAGATTTTCCTACAGTATATCCTAGTGCTTTAGTAATTTGTTGAGCGCCAAAACATATACCAAATATTGGCTTATTTTGCTGTATTAAATTGCGAATTAATTCTCTTTCTTCAAAAATCCATTTATCCTCATTATTAGGACTCATGGGTCCTCCTAAAATAATAAGTAAATCTGTTTCTTTAACATTGGGAATGATACCGCCATTAAAATAAGGATGATAAATATATAATTCATGGTGATGCTCGGTAGCCCAATCTCTGATAACTCCAGGACCTTCATTAGGGGTATGTTGTAAAATATTAATCCTCATTGTTGATTCTCCTTTAAAAGTCAATGTTTATTTATATCTTTGATATCATTATACTTCGAAACACTTAAAATAAATATCATAAAAATTATATAATTTTTATATTTAAAAACTTTTATAAGCACTCCAATATATAAAAAGAATCTAAGACAATCATTTTTTGCCCTAGACTCCAATATAAAACTCATACTTTTCTATTTCCTATTAAGTCACTATAGTATTTAATAGGGTTCATTCCATCTTTCCATGTAGTATAAATCAGTGTTCCACCTTGTTTTTTGAATTTTTCATTACTAGCACCACGTTCAAATGAAGACGCTAGTTCAATATTCATATTAGGATTAACATTTAATAAATTTGCATACTATTTAGCCCACATATCACCTTTAACTGGATCATTTTGAATTAACTAATCAATATTTCAGTACAGATTCACTCTATAATCAAAACCGTCAGAAAATTAAATAACAACATAAATATAAAAAGCAAGAATTCTTTTATCACTATATTAATCTATATTATTATTTTGATTATTAAATTTAGCATTTTTATTTATTATCTTTTTCTTTTTTTCAATTTGTATATTAAATAAAATTGTTGAAAATCAAAAGATGTAAAATTTCGACAAGTTTTATGTAAAAAATATTTAAATTATATTTAAAGATATCAGTAAAGCTAAACAAATAATTAAAGAATATGTCCATTTTTTTAATATAAAAAACTAACATTAAAAATGGCTGATTTTGCATAAAACAAAACCAACCATATCTTTTAATTATTTACTTGTCTATTTGACAAAGCACACTTCAAAATGAACTTATCAGTCTTTTTATTATATTTCCTAAATTTCTATAACTAAATTATGACCAGTAAAAACACAAAACATTGATATATCAACATTTATAGGCGTTTTTACATCATACCTGGCATACCGCCCATTGCAGCATTATCATTACTTTCAGGCTCTGGGATATTTGCAACTACCGCTTCAGTAGTTAAGAACATTGCAGCAACACTTGCAGCGTGTTGTAAAGCTGAACGTGTTACCTTAGTAGGATCTACAATACCTTCTTCAAGCATATTCACCCACTCGTTTGTAGCAGCATTGAATCCGACACCTGCATCAGCATGTTTAAGTCTTTCAACAATAACTGAACCTTCTAATCCAGCATTTTCAGCAATTTGACGTACTGGTGCTGATAAAGCTTTAAGTACAATATTAACACCTGTCGCAACATCGCCTTCCGCTTCTATTTTTTCAACTTTATTATAGATATTAACTAATGCTGTACCGCCACCTGCAACAATACCTTCTTCAACTGCAGCGCGTGTAGAATTTAACGCATCTTCAATACGTAATTTACGTTCTTTTAATTCTGTTTCAGAAGCAGCACCTACTTTTATCACTGCTACGCCACCAGCTAATTTAGCAAGACGTTCTTGTAATTTTTCTCTATCAAAGTCTGAATCAGTTTCTTCAATTTGTGCTTTGATTTGACTTACACGTGCATCAATACTGTTATCGTCTCCATCACCATCAACAACAGTTGTATTATCTTTTGTTACTTCTACTTTATTTGCAGTACCTAACATATCAATAGAAGCATCTTTTAATTCTAATCCTAAATCATTTGTAATCACTGTTGCACCAGTCAATATTGCTAAATCTTCTAACATTGCTTTACGACGATCACCAAAGCCAGGTGCTTTAACAGCTACAGCAGTGAAAGTACCTCTCATGCGGTTTAATACAATATTTGTTAATGCATCACCTTCGACTTCATCTGCCACAATTAAGATTGGTCGACTTGATTGAACAACTTGTTCTAATAAAGGTAGTATATCTTGGAATGATGAAATTTTCTTATCTGTAACTAAAATATATGGTCTTTCTAATTCCGCAATCATTTTATCAGAATCTGTTACCATATATGGAGATTGATAACCTCTATCAAATTGCATACCTTCTACAACTTCTAGTTCCGTATCAAGTCCATTAGATTCTTCAATTGTAATAACACCGTCATTACCTACTTTGTCCATTGCTTCAGAAATATATTTACCAATTTCTTCATCAGCAGCAGAAATTGCACCTACTTGTGCGATTTCATTTTTATTTTCAACTTTTTGAGAAATATCATGTAATGCTTCAACTGCTACTCTGACTGCTTTATCAATGCCTTCACGTAAACCAACTGGATTTGCACCACTTGTTACGTTTTTCAAACCTTCTTGAATCATTGCTTGTGCTAATACTGTAGCAGTTGTAGTACCATCACCAGCAATTTCATTTGTTTTATTTGCTACTTCTTGAACTAATTTAGCACCCATATTTTCATATGGATCTTCTAATTCAATTTCTTTGGCAATTGTTACACCATCGTTTGTAATTAAAGGTGCAACATATTCTTTATCTAATACAACATTTCGACCTTTAGGACCAATTGTTACTTTAACAGCGTTTGCTAGTTTATCCACACCACGTAACATCGCTTGTCGAGCATCTTCTGAAAATTTAAGATCTTTAGCCATCTATACGACCTCCATTAATATTAATCATTTTTTTGACAATTTTTATATAGTTATTTTTACTTTTCTATAATTGCTAATATATCTTCTACATTTAAAATTAAATAAGTTTCTTCTCCACGTTTAATCTCTGATCCAGCGTATTCTTGAAATACTACTGAATCACCTTCTTTTACTTCGGGAGCAACTGTCTCACCATTATCAAGAAGACGTCCGCTGCCTACCGCAACTACAACACCTTCGTTAGATTTTTCTTTTGCGCTATCAGTTAAAACGATTCCACTTTTAGTTGTTTCTTCTTGTTCTTTTCTTTCGATAATCACACGGTTTCCTAATGGTTTAAGCATGATTGTTCCTCCTTAGCAGGGTCTATTTAGCACTTTAATATAATGAGTGCTAACCTAATTTTTATAATAATCAAATTTGGTCAATATTTCAAGTAAAAACATTCTCTTACTTTTGTACATCTGAGTTTTTTACGATAAAATAAGAATTATTGATATTTAATCTGGAGGTTTCAAATGGCAAGAATTTGGGTGGCAATACTAACATTATTTATATACGCTTTAGCACAATTTTTACCCTTAGTTCTAGCACAGACGCCTATATTTAATCGTTTATCAGGTATGGCTTTAGCTAGGGCTGGAGTGTATACTCAAGTTATCTTATTTATACTTGCAGCAATTTTAATCATCTTTCTTCATTTCAAAATTAAGAATCCTACAAACTTAGAGCAAGAACATAAAGAATCAAAACGTTATATTATCCCATGGGCTGTACTTGGCTTTTTCATAGTTATGTTATATCAAGTTATTGTAGGTGTGATTAACATATGGATTTTCGGTCAACCACAACAAAGTCCAAATACTCAACGAATAATGGCTGTAGCAAAACAACTCCCTATTTTTATTATATTAATTTCTGTTGTAGGCCCTATTTTAGAAGAATATGTATTTAGAAAAGTGTTCTTTGGTGAACTATATGATCGAATTAAAGGAAATAGAATCATTGCCTTCTTAATTGCTTCTATCGTAAGTTCTTTACTTTTTGCATTAGCTCATAATGATATTAAATTTATTCTTATTTATTTTGGTATGGGGATGATACTTTCATTAGCTTATACTTTAACAAAACGAATTTCTGTTCCGATACTTATTCATATGTTTCAAAATGGCTTCGTTGTAGTAATGCAAATTTTCCTTGGCGATTCATTAAATCATTTAAAACAACAAACTCAATTTATTATTCATTTGTGTAACTAGCACATAATTTATCTTAATAAATAAAAGCATCGAATGCTCTAGACATTTGATGCTTTTACTTTTTTTTCGTTTTTAACTTTTGATATACATAAATTATCATTACAGTGGAAGATATTAAAATTAAAGTAGGAATCAGTATCATATTCAAAGTTTTTATATATGATTTTGATTCTGTTTTTTTATGAGGAGAAGTAATGACTTTTGTATGTTCTTCTACTTCATACTTATGAATTGTTTTTGGCTTTTTTAAATCAGGCATAGAGCCAATGTCACTTGTAATTAATGATAAAACTTGCTCATCTAAATTTTTATAATATTCTTTAGCATTAAGTGGATTAAAATATTGAAATCTAAAGTATTGAGAATCCTCTTGTAATATATTTAGATTTTGATTATCAAATTTTTGTTTCGTAATTAAACGATTAAAATCTTTATTTGTTATTTTTTCACTATTATCATCTAAATGATTAACCTTATTAATAATATATGGGTTGTACTTATAAGCACCCTTTGCATATTGATTAAACCTATTTAAGATATTTTCTGAAAATCTTGACTCTATTTGATATATACTTGGATAAGTGGATTCTTTTCTTCTATCACTTTGAAAATATAGATTATTTTGCTTTAAATGTGTTGGTTCAAAGTTATTATGATTGTTTTCAACTAGTTGTCGTGAAAACAATTGGTTAAACATTGTTTTTGAAACACTATTTTGAGACTTACCCTTTTGATAATTAGTGTTTGAGTAAACATTGGATGAAGTATTATCGTTATATGGTTGTATGATTTGATTTTGTTTCGACTTCATTGATTTAGACCTTACATTTTGATGTTCTTCTTGCTTAAAAATAGTCGAATCATCATTTTTACTTTTTTGTGTTGTTTTATATTTATTATGATTTTTTTCTTTAGAAGATGACGTGTTATTTTTATGGATATGTTCTATTCCACTCTTTTGTTGATTCTTATCATTAACTTTTTCTTTTTTTGGTTCTTCTATGCTATCAGTTTCCTTGTTCGTTTCATGTGCTTTCTCTGTTTTTGGTTCTTTAGGGTTATTAGTTTCGTCACTTTCTTCTTGTGATTCCTCTGCTGTTGATTCTTTTGTACTGTTAGGCTCGTTGCTTTCTTTTTGTGACTCTTCTGCTGTTGATTCTTCTGTGCTGTTAGGCTCGTTGCCTTCTTCTTGTGATTTCTCTGCTGTTGATTCTTTTGTGCTGTTAGTCTCGTTGCCTTCTTCTTGTGATTCCTCTGCTGTTGATTCTTTTGTGCTGTTAGGCTCGTTGCCTTCTTCTTGTGATTCCTCTGCTGTTGATTCTTTTGTGCTGTTAGTCTCGTTGCCTTCTTCTTGTGATTCCTCTGCTGTTGATTCTTTTGTGCTGTTAGGCTCGTTGCCTTCTTCTTGTGATTCCTCTGCTGTTGATTCTTTTGTGCTGTTAGGCTCGTTGCCTTCTTCTTGTGATTCCTCTGCTGTTGATTCTTCCTTACTGTTAGTTTCGTTACTTTCTTGTTGTGATTCTTCTGTGTTGCTAGTTTCATCGTTGGTATGATTAAATTCTTTTATGTTTTGATTTTCATTACTTAGTTCAATTTTAGAATGCTGAGTGTCAGAAGTTTTTTGTAGGTTTACTTTCTGATCTACGTCTTCACTCTCTATATTAGAAGAGGTTTCAGCATAACTATAGTGACTGAATATAGTTGCACTTATAGCAAAAATAAGACTTGTTCGAATAACATTTTGTTTTATCATTCTGAGACCTCCTCTTATTTTTAACAGTTTTAGTATAAAGAATAAAAACATATCATGCATGCATATAAACAAATTGATAAAGAATATTAATATTTATGAAATTTTTTGTTATATAATAATTTACTTATTCCAGTATAAATTTTATACTGGATATATTAAAAAAAGGAGATTATTTGATGGGACTATTTGATAAAGAAAACACAAAACCATTTTTAACTGAAGTTGAAAACAGACGTACAATTTATAAAACTAAAACATCTATTTCTATTAGTGATGAAGAATTAGAGGAAATGATTGAACATATTGTAAAATATATGCCTTCAGCTTTTAATTCACAATCAACACGTATCGTTTTATTACTTAATGATCAACATATTAAATTCTGGGAAAATGCTAAAACTGTACTCAAAGATGTAATGGGACCAGATCGCGACTTTGAACCTACTAATCAAAGAATTAATGGTTTCGAGCATGCCTACGGAACTATTTTATATTTTGAAGATGAAGATGTTATAAAATCATTACAAGAACAAATGCCATCATATGCTGATAATTTTGCTAACTGGGCTGTTCAAACAAATGCTATGCATCAATACGCAATTTGGACTGCACTAAGTTCAAAAGGTATCGGCGCATCGTTACAACACTATAATCCACTAGTTGATCAAGTTACAACACAAACATTTGATATTCCAGCATCATGGAAACTTGTAGCACAAATGCCATTTGGTGATATTGAAGAACAAGCTGGTGAAAAAGAAATTCATCCTACTGATCAACGATTTATTATTAAAAAATAATAAATTTAAATTTATCAATGAAGCATATTACAGTTAAGTCATTTTACCTTAATTGTAATGTGCTTCATTTTGCTTTTCATAGCCAAATTTAGTAAATTGAAATTATTAAGCAGGTTGAGGAGTGGTTAAAGTGAAAATACAAATATTCCAATTTTATGTCGAATATGGAAATGTTGAGAAAAATGAACAAAAAATTTCAGAATGGTTTAATACTCAATTAGATGCTGATACTGAAGTTGTTGTGTTGCCAGAAATGTGGAACAATGGCTATGCTTTAGAAGAATTAAATGAAAAAGCAGATCAAGCATTATCACGTAGTTTTCCTTTTATTTCGAATCTTGCTCAAACATATCAAGTTGACATCGTCGCAGGATCTGTTTCAAATAAACGAAATAATAAAGTTTATAATACTGCTTTTACTGTATCTAAAGAAGGTCGTCGTATTAACAAATATGATAAAGTTCATTTAGTTCCAATGCTAAATGAACCAGAATTTTTAGAAGATGGAAAAACAGTTCCAGAACCATTTGCTTTATCATCAGGTGCTCTCGCCACTCAAATTATATGCTATGACTTAAGATTCCCTGAATTGCTAAGATACCCATCTAGAGAAGGTGCTCAAATCGCATTTTATATCGCCGAATGGCCAACATCTCGGCTTAATCATTGGAGAAGCTTACTTCAAGCTAGAGCTATAGAAAATGATATTTTCATCGTCGCATGTAATGGCACAGGTCATGATGGAAATACTGAATACGCTGGACATTCAATGGTTATCAATCCTAATGGAGATATTCTTGATGAGTTAAACAGAGAAGAAGATACTATTTCAATTGATATCAACATTCAAGAAGTATCACGTCAAAGAGATGCTATTCCAATCTTTAGAAATTTAAAACCTCATTTATATAAATAAAAAAAGTCGTGAGCTTGGGAGAGACTCACGACTTTTAATTAAGGGAATGATTTACAGTTATTTTTCAATTTTTTGGGGATGTTATTAATTATGAAAAATTACATTGCATAACAATGTTTTGATAGCTTGCATATTGAAAATAATTACCTTCTATTCAGAATAGCTAAGTTAATTATTTTCTACTGAGTTAACACTTCAGCGAGTATTATGCATTTTTCATCAATAAGTTGGGATAGCTTATTAATGAATAGAACTACACGAAGAAATAAATAAATGAAATATTTCACTATGAAAATCGATATTATCGAATAACCCATTGGTCTCGATCATCACAAATACATAGTCAAACTACACAAACATTCCTTACAACTCATCGATAAATCAACTTTTAATTTCGCAACTACTAACAAAATCAAAAAAAGATTTATTCGAATAAAACAAAGACTAACAATTTAAAGACTAAGATTATTAAGTTTATATCACTTTAATGTGATATGAGTATATTAAAACATAACATTCATTTAAGTTATTAAAAATTTCTTAACTTGCATCTTTTTCTACTAAACTGTTTATTTTTATATGGTAAAATATGAGTTATCGAATTACTTTTACAGTTAAGTATTAAATTTTAACAGTTAAGCATTATTTTACAGACTAATTGCACAAAATTGTATAATATAGTCAAGGAGAGTGGCACAATATTGAAAGCAATTGATGATAAAATTGAGCACTTTGCATCTTATTTACAAGAGAAAAACAACCTTGATCATATCCAATTCTTAAAAGTACGATTAGGCATGCAAGTGGTTGTTAGTAATATTGCTAAAACAATTGTGACATATGGTGCTGCGCTCATATTCCATACATTTTTGTATACTTTAATCACACACATTAGTTATTTTTTAATTCGACACAATGCACACGGAGCGCATGCAAAGTCTACTTTGCTATGCCATATTCAAAATTTAATTTTATTTGTTGGTTTACCATGGCTCATTGCTTACTATCATATTAATATGGGTATCATGTATAGTGTTAGTGGTATTGCATTATTACTGATTATTATTTATGCACCAGCTGCCACTAAGAAACAACCCATACCCGAACGACTAAAACCTCGCAAAAAAATAAAGTCTATTATTTTAGTAGTGGTTTTAATCATTATTTCTATTATAGTACCAGAGCCATATAAACAATTAATTTTATTAGGTATGATACTTGAAAGTACAACACTATTACCATTCTTTTTTCCTAGGGAGGATTATTAATTATGACATTTATTACAGATTTATTCATTAAACTATTCTCATTAATCTTAGAAACTGTTGGTACACTTGCCACTTATTCAACATGCTATGGATATTTCGATGAATCAGAAGTTCCTGAAGAGTTAACAAATTTAGAAAGATAGTATTTGTCAGAAAGTGTGTGACTTATGAATTTGTTTGAAAACTTAGCTTTGCCTTTTTTTCAAGGTTTTCTTTTATTTTTAATTGCAAAAATTATTTTAGATATTAAATATAATTTAAGGGATTATTTAATCATTTTTGCGATTATAATCCCTTCTGCTTTTTTGTATTACTTTTTTGGCAGTTTTCTATTATTATTTTTACTTATTAGTTGTGTAATATTTTTATATTTAAAAGTAAAGTTATATTCTATTTTAGCTGTCCTAAGTAGTGCAATCTTAATGTTTTTAAGTAACTTTATAGGTTTTTTTATATCAATTTTCTTGCGATTCTATATTAGTAATACTATTTTAGTTGCTATTTCTTATACTATATTTTTTTCATTTATTTCTATTATCCTAGGTTATTCTTTTAAATTTCTGTTTAAAAGACTTAAAAAATCTTATTTAGCAATTAACAAAACTTATTTACTTGTTATTTCTATAGTATTAGTTTCATCATTTATGATACTTTCTACGTATTCTCAAATACCTAAGAGTAGTGGAACAACTTTAAAAGGTTATGCTTTAATTTTTATTAGTATACTTCTCTTTTTCGCCATTGTTATTATATTAATATCGATAAACACATTAAGAGAAATGCGTTATAAGCAAAGTTTGGAAGAAATTGAAACGTATTATGAATACACACTACAAATAGAATCGATTAATAATGAAATGCGTAAGTTTAGACATGATTACGTCAATATTCTTACTACAATGTCAGAATACATAAGAGAAAATGATATGGATGGTTTAAAGACATATTTTAATGACAATATTGTTCCTATGAAAGATAACCTTCAAATGAACTCAATCAAAATTAATGGTACGGATAATTTAAAAGTGCGTGCTATTAAAGGATTAGTAACAACTAAAATTTTACAAGCTCAAGAAAAAAATATACCTATTAGTATTGAAGTGCCAGAGTTAATTGATCATATTGAGATGAATACAGTTGATTTAAGCCGTATCATTGGGATTATCATTGATAACGCTATTGAGGCTTCAGAAGAATTAGAAGATGCCTTAATTAGAATTGCATTCATCAATGTCGAAACGTCAGTCATGTTTATTGTTATGAATAAATGTAAAGAAGATATGCCGAAAATCCATGAATTATTTCAAGATTCCTTTTCAACTAAAGGAGATAACAGAGGACTTGGTCTAACGACTTTAAAAGACATTACTGATACTACTGAAAACGTGTTACTTGATACTACTATAGAAAATGGCTACTTCGTTCAAAAAGTAGAAATTATAAATAATATGCCATAAGGATGTGAAAAAATGAAAATATTCATTTGTGAAGACGATGTGAAACAACGTGAAAATATGGTTTCAATTATTAATAACTATATAATGATTGAAGAAAAACCGATGGAAATAGCGTTAGCGACAGATGATCCTTATGAAATTATTGAACAGTCAAAAGAAATGAATGATGTTGGATGTTATTTTTTAGATATACAATTAGAAGCTGATATTAACGGTATTAAACTTGGAAGTGAAATTCGAAAGTATGATCCTATTGGGAATATCATCTTTGTTACAAGTCATAGTGAACTCACTTACCTAACATTTGTCTATAAGGTATCTGCAATGGATTTTATTTTTAAAGATGATCCTAATCAACTTAAAACGCGAATAATAGATTGTATTGAAACTGCTCATACACGTTTAAAATTACTTTCAAAAGAAAGTAATGTTGAGACAATTGAATTAAAGCGTGGTAGCAATTCAATATATGTACAATATAATGATGTCATGTTCTTTGAATCGTCTACAAAATCCCATCGTTTAATTGCGCATCTTGATAACCGTCAGATTGAATTCTACGGAAATCTTAAAGAATTAGCACAACTCGATGATCGTTTTTTCAGATGTCACAATAGTTTTGTTGTAAATCGCCATAATATCGATTCAGTCGATTCTAAAGAACGAATTGTAACTTTCAGAAACGGTGAGCATTGCTATGCCTCTGTACGTAATGTTAAAAAGATATAATATTAAAACCCCTTCATTTTAATATCTGAAGGGGTTTCTTAATCTCTTTTTTAAAGTTCTTCAATAACTTCTTCTAAACTTGGAATACTTTCGATAGCGCCATACTTAGTAGTTACTTTTGCAGCTACTAAATTACTAAATTTTAAAATTTCTTCTCCTTTTCCTTTAAATAGAGAAGTAATGTCTGTTAATTCTGTATTTAAAATTCTATTAATGACTGCACCAATAAACGCGTCTCCAGCACCAGTAGTGTCAACAGCTTCAACTTTATACCCTTGATGATGAATAATTGTCCCATCTTTTAAATAAGCTGTTGCTCCTTTGTCTCCTTGTGTATAGATAACTACTTCAACATTTCCTTTAAATAAAGATTGAATCGCTTTATGTTCATCACTTATTCCAGTAACAAATTCAATTTCTTCATCTGAAATTTTAATGATATTTGCTTTGGGAAGAAATGATTGAATAGTTACTTTACACGCTTCTGCGCTATCCCATAGTGGTAATCTAACATTTGGATCAAATACTATCATCCCATGAGCCGCTTCAAATTTTTCAATCATAGCAAGATGTGCATTTTTCATATCACATTCAATTAAATCAACAGAACAAAAATGTAGAACATCTTGATTAGAAACATTGATTTCATCTAAATTCGAAGCATGATAAAGCATGTCAGCTGATGGTTTACGATAAAAAGAAAAATCTCGTTCTCCATTTTCTTTTAAACTAACGAAAGCGAGTGCAGTATTAGCTGTATTTGTTCGTTTAATATATGTTGTACCAACGCCTATTTTTTCTAACGTCTCTACAATAATATCTCCAAAAGCGTCATTACCTAGTTGTGTAACCATTTCTGTACTACTACCTAATTTTTTAGCCACACTTGCCACATTAGCAGGTGCCCCGCCAACTTGTCGACTAAATTGCGTTACATCTTTAAGTTCAATATTTGTTCTATTTGGAATAAAATCGATTAATGCTTCACCAATAGCGTATAACTTTCTCATTTATTTATCTCTCCCTAAGTCATATTTAGTAAATTTCAAATAAACTTGACCTGTTTCTGTAGATGTGCGAATTGCTGTAGCATTTTCATCAGGAAAAATTCTTGACGTCAAGACACGCTCTCCATCATTACAAAAAATTTCAATACTTGAAGTATCCACAAAAATGTGTAATTGCTTTAATGGCGAATCTAAATATGTAGATCTTGTCACACCTTCAACATTACTAGGTAATGCACCACTTTCTGATCGATCTAATGTAATCTTTTGCTCCCTAGTATTATAAGAAATTAATGTTGAATTTAACTTAGATGCTCTTAATTCAAAATATATTTCTGTTGCTTCATTTTCTAAAATATCAATAATAAGCTCATATTGCGTACCTTCATAAGGATGAAGTGTTGTATTATATTTGTTAGCATAACCTAATGCTGTTTCTTTATTTTGACGTAACGTCTCTAACGCTTTCAAAGGACGTTGGCGTAACCGTCCTTCTTCGATTGTTAACTCTCTAGGTATCGTTAAACAATGTGCCCAACCTTCTTCATCTGTAGGATATTGAGTATCTGGTAATCCCATCCACCCAATTAAAATACGCTTACCATATTCATCTATAAATGTTTGTGGCGCATAAAAATCAAAACCATTATCAAGTTCCATAAATGTATCATGTTTGAATTCTAATGTATCGAAATTTAAATGACCGATTAGATATCCAGATTGATAAATATTTCTATATTTTTCATCTTTTGCATCAATACCTTGAGGACTAAAAATAATTACATCTTGTCCATTTAAACTAAAATAGTCTGGACATTCCCACATATAGCCAAAATCTTCTAGTTCGGTTGTAATTTCTCCAATATATTCCCATTGATCAATCTGTCGATGTATCATTTTGTACAAAAGTAAACGTCCTAATTCTTGTTGGGTTTGGACACCTAATATTGCATAATATTCTTCATGATGTTTAAATACTTTTGGATCTCTAAAATGACTTGTATATCCTTCAGGTTGATGAGCAATCACAGGCTTATTTAATTTTTCGATTGAACCATCTTGTTTTACTTTTGCAATCATTTGACTGGCATATCTTTTCCATTCTTCATCTCGATGATTACCTGTATACATATAATATAAGTTTCCTTCAAATTCAAAAGCACTTCCACTGTATACCCCATGACTATCATAAATCGTATCAGGTTTTAATATGGGACCATTTGGTTCAAATGTCACTAAATCTTTACTAGTATAATTAAACCAATATTTCAGTCCATGCACGGCACCCAATGGAAACCACTGGTGAGATACATAGTATGTTCCGTTATAAAACATTAATCCATTAGGATCGTTTAATAAACCTGTTTCAGGTTGAATATGAAAGTGTTGACGATAGCTTGATTGTTCTATTCGATGCTTTAACGCTTCTAATTCATCTTTGTTCACATCTTCAATACGACGATAGCGTTGTTCTCTTGACCACTCAGTCATATTAGGCCTCCTAAATCATTAGTATTAATTTTATCATTTAATATCGTAACGGTAATTAGTCTTAAGACTTTACAATCCATGATTTAAAAAGCGGGAAATTGTATTTACAATACTCCCGCAAACTTTGCAATATCTGATATATTTTTTAATAGACTAATCATCTAAATTAATATCAACATAATATTAATTTTATCATATCGTGATTATCTTCAAATACTGTTTTACTAATGAAACTTCAACATTTTAAATATATATCAATACCTTTTATGTAATTTATTTAATTCCCCATAAAAATATGCCTTTTCACCATGCACAAGTTGATCTAAACCTGTCATATCTTCTTCAACAGTCGTAGCAAGGGACATAAAAATTGATAATATCTTTCCAATAATAAAAGTTATAATAATCGAGTAAAGTACTACTACTATAACTGCAATACATTGTATCCATATAGTATGTAAATGACCAGTATAGATTAATCCATCTAATATATCTTTATTAACTTTATGTGATTGAAATACACCAGTCAATATTGCACCAATCACACCTCCAACACCATGAATACCAAAGGCATCAAGTGTATCATTATATCTTAATTTTTCTTTTATAGAATTGACCACAAAATAACATGCTATACCACCAATCATAGAGATAATGTATGCACTTAAGTAGTTTACAAATCCAGCTGCTGGTGTAATGGTTACGAGTCCTGACAGTACACCTGATAATAAACCAAGTAAGCTTAACTTTTTATTAGAAAAGTATTCAAGAATCAACCAACTAAATGCTCCTCCACTCGCAGCAATGATAGTATTTACAAACGATATCACTGCTATATCATTTAAAGTAAACGCACTTCCTGTATTAAAACCGTACCATCCTATCCAAACAAAAATACCACCTATAAGTGTAATAAGTAAATTATTCGGCTGTAGTTTCTCTACTTTTTTTCCGTGACCTATCATTATTGCTAATACTAATCCTGATACTCCCGATGTAATATGTACTACGGTACCTCCAGCATAATCTAAAGCATCAAGTTGTTGAATCCAACCACCGCCCCATACCCAATGAGCTACAGGACTGTAAATCATAATTACCCATATAAATATAAAAATAGTAAAAGGAATAAATCTCATTCGCTCAGCAATTGAACCTGATAAAATGGAAACCGCAATAGTACAAAACATCATCTGAAATAACATAAATAAGGCAAACGGAATATGTGGACTAAATTGAACATTCGTATTAAATCCTACATGTTGCAAACCAATAAAATCAAAATTACCTATCCAATCATTTCCATGACCAAAACTCAAAGAAAATCCAATGACCACCCATGTAAACGTAACAATAATTATAGCAGCCATACTTTGCATCACTGTATTTAAAACATTTTTAGATTGAACTAAGCCTCCATAAAATAAACTCAATCCTGGTGTCATTAACCAAACTAATAAAATACATAGAAATAAAAAAATTGTGTCATCCATCTTCATTTTTACCACTTCCTTAAAAACATCATATTAATAGTTTTTAAGAATAGCAAAAACACGTAAGATTAAATGACACAATTTGTCATATTACATTACATTTATAAAGAAAAACTTAAGCTTTTTGAACAGTGATTGTCCATGAAGCATCATCAAGTTGTTCATAGTTTGTTACAGGATACCCTTGTTCAGCTGCCCAGTTTGGAATGGCTTCAGTTGCTTGAGTGCAATCAAAGTCTATTTTTAATTCGTCACCATTTTTTAATGTTTCCATTAAATTAATATATTTATAAAAAAGCTATAATGCAAATGCATTTTAGCTTTAAAAAATAATTTAATATTAATTTGAAGAGTTTTTCATAAAGAATAATAGTGATTGTAATTCGATACCTAAATCGATATGATGAACTTGAACATCATTTGGCACATCAATTCTAGCAGGAGTAAAGTTTAAGATACCTTTTACATCAGCCTTAATAAGTCGATCTGAAACAGATTGTGCCACACTTCCTGGTGTAGTAAGAATCACTACATTAATATTTTGTTTTTGAAGTTCAGATGAAATATCATCAATATGCTTTACTGTCACTTTTCCAACTTTTGTACCAACAATATCTTTATCAATATCAAATGCAGCTGTAATTGTCATTTCATCATGTATTGAAAAATTGTAAGTAAGTAATGCACGTCCTAAATTCCCTACGCCAACAATAGCAATATGAATATTATTACTATCGCTAATCTCCGTTTTAAAGAATTCTAAAAGACTCTCAACGTTATAGCCATATCCTTTCTTACCTAACTCGCCAAAATAAGAAAAATCTCTTCTTATCGTAGCTGATTCAATATCTAAAGCCTCACTAATTGTTTTAGAACTCACACGATCAATACCTTTGATTTTCAATGAATTAACAAATCGATAATATAAAGGTAAACGTTTTAATGTAGCGCGAGGTATTTTTGATTGATTTTGAGGCATATGCAATGTCCCCCTTTTGTTTGAACTTTTTAATCTATATATTCAAACTAACTAGAGTGCAATTAGTTATTTTAGTGAAATATATATAATGCCTATTATGGATACTGCAATATTATACCGTAACCTATTTCAAAAATAAATATCTTAGTTTCCTAAGCATACCTTATATTGTAAAATGATATAATAATGTCAAATTTAAAGTTAAATAAATGTGATTGTTACATAGATAGAAAGGTGAAACTTGAATGATACTTTTACAATTAAATGATATTTCAAAATCGTTTGATGGTGAAGATATATTTAATCATGTTAATTTTGAAGTTAAAACTGGAGAACGTATTGGCGTAGTAGGAAGAAATGGCGCTGGAAAATCAACGTTAATGAAGATTATTGCAGGTGTTGAAGATTATGATAGTGGCCATATTTCAAAAATCAAGAATTTACGCATTGGTTATTTAACTCAACAAATGACACTTGATTCTTCTCTGACTGTAATTGAAGAAATGTCAAAACCATTTGAACATATTAAGCATATGGAAACGCTTATTAATGATGAAACTGATTGGTTAGCCGCTCACGTTGATAGTTATGATTCAGAAGATTATAAACAACATATGGAGCGTTATGAATCATTATCTAATCAATTTGAACAACTTGAAGGTTATCAATATGAAAGTAAAATTAAAACAGTATTGCATGGTTTAAACTTTACTGAAGAAGAATTTGATAAACCCATTAATGATTTTAGTGGCGGACAAAAAACACGCTTATCTTTAGCACAAATGCTTTTAAGTGAACCCGATTTATTACTATTAGATGAGCCTACAAACCATCTTGACTTGGAAACAACTAAGTGGTTAGAAGATTATTTAAAATATTTTAAAGGTGCCATCATTATTATTAGTCATGACAGATACTTCTTAGATAAAATTGTAACTCAAATATATGACGTTGCTTTAGGAGATGTGAAGCGTTATGTAGGTAATTATGAGCAATTTATTACTCAACGTGATAAATACTATGAATTAAGAATGCAAGAATATGAAAAACAACAAGAAGAAATTAAACGCCTTGAAACTTTCGTGGAAAAAAATATTACTCGAGCTTCAACAAGCGGTATGGCTAAAAGTCGTCGAAAAACATTAGAAAAAATGGAACGTATCGATAAGCCAATGATGGATGCTAAAAGTGCTAATATCCAGTTTGGATTTGATAGAAATACTGGCAATGATGTGATGCATATCCGTAATCTAGAAGTAGGTTATCAATCCTCTATCACTGCTCCTATTAATATTGAAGTTACAAAAGGAGACCATATTGCTATTATTGGACCTAATGGAGTTGGAAAGACTACACTTATCAAAACAATTGCAAATCGTCAAAAAGCATTAAGTGGAGAAATTACTTATGGTGCTAATTTAAACATAGGATATTACGATCAAAAACAAGCAGAATTCAAATCTAATAAAACAATATTAGATTATGTTTGGGATCAATATCCTATGATGAATGAAAAAGATGTCCGCGCTATTTTAGGACGATTTTTATTCGTTCAAGATGACGTCAAAAAAGTTATTAATGATTTATCAGGGGGCGAAAAAGCACGTTTGCAATTAGCTTTACTTATGTTACAACGTGATAACGTTTTGATACTCGATGAACCTACTAACCATCTTGATATAGATTCTAAAGAAATGTTAGAACAAGCGTTAAAAGATTTTGAAGGTACAATTTTATTTGTTTCCCATGATCGATATTTTATTAATCAACTAGCAAATAAAGTATTTGATTTAAATAAAGATGGTGGTCAACTGTATTTAGGTGACTATCAATATTTTATTGAGAAAACAGAAGAAGCTTCTGCGTTAAAGGAATTTGAAGCGGAACACAATAAAGATGAAACGCTTGATTTAGAAGACACCGATTCGTCAACAACTAATACGTATGCTTCTCAAAAACAATATAAGAGAGAATTACGAAAAATTGAGCGTCAAATTGAGCAATGTGAAGAACAAATCGAAAAATATGAAGAACAAATTACTCAAATTGATCAACAATTGACTCAGCCTGATATTTTTAATGATCCTATTAAGGCAAATGAACTTGCTGAGCAGAAATTAAGTACCGAACGACAATTAGAGAATGTTATGGCTGAATGGGAAGAATTGCAAGAAAAAATTTAATATATCTAAGAAAAACTAGTAAAAGTATCAAATTTTTACTAGTTTTTTTATTTATTTCATTCACAAATTTATAAACAACTAAAATACTGATATATCAGTTATCCACGAACTTATCCTAGTTATCCACAACGTGAATGATAATAATTTACATAACTTTTACACAACATTCAAACTATATTCACACCTTTACCCCCTTTTTATCCACAAGATATTAACTATTTGTTGATAAGTACACACGTTCTCTATTGACATATATCATATATCAATACATTAACCTAATTAAATAAAAAAGTAATTGAAACTTATTTGATTTTAAGTTCAATTACTTTTTACTTTATTATTCAACTGTTACATCTTCAATATCAATATTATTTTTTCCATTTAAATCTAGAGATGAAGTTACTCCAGCTTTATAGTAATAATATCCAGCAGCCCCAATCATAGCAGCATTATCTGTACATAACTTTGAATTAGGTATTGAAAGTTTAATGTTATTTTCTTTACACAAATGATTTAATCGTTCTCTTAATCCTTTGTTACTAGCTACTCCGCCAGCTACAATAAGGTGTTCAACATGATAAGATTTACAAGCATTAATAGCCTTTGTACTTAATACATCGACAACACTATCTTGGAAACTGGTAGCAACATCTTCTTTATTTATGTCTTCATTTTTTTGTCGCTGATTGTGTAACTTATTAATCACTGCACTTTTTAATCCACTAAAGCTAAAATCATAACTATCTTTTTCAAGCCATACTCTAGGAAAATGGTATGTGTCCTTTCCTTCCAAAGCAAGTGCATCTATAGCTGGGCCTCCTGGATATGGTAAATCAATTGTTCTTGCTACCTTATCATAAGCCTCTCCTACAGCATCATCTCGTGTTTCACCAATGACTTCAAAATTTAAATGTGATTTCATATAAACGAGTTCTGTATGTCCACCCGAAACGATTAATGCTATTAAAGGAAAGGCTAACGGTTCTTCAAGATGATTAGCATAAATATGTCCAGCAATATGATGAACAGGAATGATTGGCTTATTATAGGCAAATGCTAAAGCTTTTGCTGCATTAATTCCTATTAGAAGTGCCCCTATTAATCCAGGCCCTTGTGTAACAGCTACGGCATCGATATCTTCCATAGTAGCATTAGCTGAAGATAACGCTTCATCAATTGTAGTCGTAATTCCCTCTACATGATGTCTACTTGCAACTTCAGGGACTACTCCCCCAAAACGTTTATGACTTTCTATTTGACTAAGTACAATATTAGATAAAATCGTATTTCCATTTTTTATAACACTTACACTTGTTTCGTCACAACTTGTTTCAACCGCTAATATTAATATGTCTCTATTCATTTAAATTCACCCACATCACTAATGCATCCTCGCCTTCTCCATAGTAATTTTTTCTTTTACCGCCATATTGAAACCCTAATTTTTTATATACATGTTGAGCTATCACATTCGTAATTCTCACTTCTAAACTCATCACATCACAAGTATGCCTAGCATAGTCCATCACATAATTAAGTAATAGCTGACCTAATCCATAGTCTCTGAATGATTCTTTGATTGCTATGGTTGTAATTTGAGCTTGATCAATTACTATCCATAATCCTAAATATCCAATAATTTCTTCTTGAAAAATAACAACAAAGTACTTTGCGAAGTTATTTTCATTTAATTCATGGTAAAATGCATCAATGGTCCATGAACTATCGTTGAAGCTTTCTCTCTCAATATCGAAAACACTTGGTACATCATCGACTTGCATCGCTCTAATAGTTAACTGTTCTTCTGTTGGTTTAACCAATTACGTTCCGCCTCTGACAATTTTATATAATTTGGTACAAACGTATGAATGTTCTCAGGTTGATGAATCAAGTGTTTCATGACAGTTGCATTAGGCAGTTTAGTCTCAATATCTCCATGTAGTAATTCAGATAATTTTTCCGTGTCCTCTCCTACAAACACATAAGGTTGATTTAAAGCATTGAGTTTTTTATGCAACGCTTCTAAAGAAATATATTGGTCTTTTTCAATTGTATTTAATTGATTATTTTCATATTGATATAATCCTGTATATACCGCTTGGCGACGAGCATCAAATATTGGTACGATAATTCTTTTATCATTCGTATCTATAGTAGCCGCTAATGCTTTTAACGATGAGACACCATATAATTTAGTATTCAAAGCATAGGCTAATGTTTTCGCTACAGTAACGCCTATTCTCACTCCTGTATAAGAGCCAGGTCCTTTTGCAACAACAATCCCATCTAATTCTTGTTTTTTTAAATTCGATTCATTAAATAAGGATTGAATACCAGGCATAAGTTGGCTCGAATGATCTTTTTTACTATTTGTTGTTTTTATTGCTAAAACCTCATCATCGTTCATCAAAGCAATTGACATGGGTTGATTTGAAGTATCAATTAACAGTAAGTTCATTGTCTATCTCTTCCTTTATTTTAGTATAATGATAGCCTTTTGCTGCTATATTAATTTGTCGTTGACTTTCATTTATAGTCGTAATATTAATCACTAAATACTCTTCTGGAAGGAACTCCTGTATAAATTGACTCCATTCAATTATTGTAACAGCGTCATCTTCAAAGTATTCATTAAATCCTAAATCTTCATCTGAATCTTCTAAGCGATAACAATCCATATGATGAAGTTTTAACTCCTTACCTTTGTATGATTTTATGATATTAAACGTAGGAGAATTAATATTACGCTTTACTCCTAGATATTTACCTATAAATTGAGTCAACGTTGTTTTACCAGCACCTAAATCTCCATTCAATAAAATGACATCTTTTGAACCAACATGTTTCATTAAAATTTTAGCAAAATGTTCCATCTCATCTAAATTTTTGATAGGTATCATGTATTGTTCTCTCTCCTCATGTTTATTTTACTCTTCATTATTTCATCTAAATTTAACTTAATAATTGTAACAAACTTTACTAAAAATTTCTCATTAATAAAACATAAATTATTCTTCTAAATTGTTAGAAAATTCTAAAAATAGTATTGACTTTAATATCTGTTTAGTGTAAATTAAATTTATCAAATTTTTAAACAATTCTAACTATTCAAATAATCATCCATTCAAGAAAGGAGTATAATACCATGCAATCATTTACATATTCACTGTCACCACTAGAAAATTTAATTATTTTATTATACTCTTCAGGGCTGGAACTTTAGTAGCTTAATTTACTAAATGTTTAAGTCCTATTTCTCATTGAATGGGACTTAAAAACGTCCCAACTTTATTGGGGCGTTTTTTTATTTTAATAATTAGTAATTTATGGGGGAATGAATAAATGAGAAGTGACATGATAAAAAAAGGTGATCACCAAGCACCAGCAAGAAGCCTATTACACGCGACAGGAGCACTTAAAAGTCCTACTGACATGAATAAGCCTTTTGTAGCAATTTGTAATTCATATATCGATATCGTTCCTGGACATGTTCATTTAAGAGAATTAGCTGATATTGCAAAAGAAGCGATTCGTGAAGCAGGAGCAATTCCTTTTGAATTTAATACAATCGGTGTCGATGATGGAATAGCAATGGGACATATTGGTATGAGGTATTCCTTACCGTCACGTGAAATTATTGCAGATGCGGCTGAAACTGTTATCAATGCTCATTGGTTTGATGGTGTATTTTATATTCCTAACTGTGACAAAATTACACCTGGCATGTTATTAGCAGCTGTTAGAACAAATGTCCCTGCTATCTTTTGTTCAGGTGGCCCAATGAAAGCTGGTTTATCTGCTCAGGGAAAAGCTTTAACTCTATCATCTATGTTCGAAGCAGTCGGAGCTTTTAAAGAAGGTTCAATTACTAAAGAAGAATTTTTAGATATGGAACAAAATGCTTGTCCAACATGTGGATCATGTGCAGGAATGTTCACAGCAAATTCTATGAACTGTTTAATGGAAGTCTTAGGATTAGCACTTCCCTACAACGGTACAGCTTTAGCAGTAAGCGATCAACGTCGTGAAATGATTAGACAAGCAGCATTCCAATTGGTAGAAAATATAAAAAATGATATTAAACCTCGTGATATTGTTACGAAAGAAGCAATTGATGATGCATTTGCTTTAGATATGGCAATGGGTGGTTCAACAAATACTGTACTTCATACATTAGCAATTGCTAATGAAGCTGGAATTGAATATGACTTAGAAAGAATTAATGAAATTGCTAAAAAAACGCCTTATTTATCTAAGATTGCACCAAGTTCTTCTTATTCTATGCACGATGTTCATGAAGCTGGCGGATGTCCAGCAATCATTAATGAATTAATGAAAAAAGAAGGAACCCTACATCCAGATCGACTCACAGTTACTGGTAAAACATTAAGAGAAAATAACCAAGGTAAAGAGATTAAAAATTTCGATGTTATTCATTCTTTAGATGCTCCATATGATAAAGAAGGTGGATTGTCCGTCTTATTCGGTAATATTGCTCCTAAAGGTGCAGTAATTAAAGTTGGTGGTGTTGATCCTTCAATCAAAGTATTTAAAGGAAAAGCAATTTGCTTTGATTCACATGATGCAGCTGTAGAAGCAATTGATAATAAAACAGTTCGTGAAGGTCACGTAGTGGTCATTCGATATGAAGGACCTAAAGGAGGTCCGGGTATGCCAGAAATGTTAGCTCCTACATCATCTATCGTCGGAAGAGGTTTAGGAAAAGATGTTGCTTTAATTACGGATGGACGTTTTTCTGGAGCTACTCGTGGTATCGCTGTAGGTCATATTTCACCAGAAGCAGCCTCAGGAGGTCCTATTGGTCTGATTAGAGATGGTGATGAAATTACTATTGACTTAGTAAATCGAACTTTAGATGTTAATCAGCCTCAAGAAGAATTGTATAAACGTAAAGAAGAACTTGAGCCTTTTAAAGCTAAAGTAAAAACAGGTTATCTTGCAAGATACACTGCTTTAGTAACCAGTGCAAATACGGGTGGTATTATGCAAGTCCCAGAAAATCTTATTTAAATTTAAGGAGCGATAAATATGTCAAAAACAAAGGAAAGTAATAAACAAACTGAAACACTTACAACTCGAAGTGGTTCTGACTTATTAGTAGAAGCACTTGTACATGAAGATGTTGATTTCATTTTTGGATATCCAGGTGGCGCAGTTTTACCATTATACGATACATTTTATGATGAAAAAATTAAACATATTCTTGCACGTCATGAACAAGGTGCTACCCATGCCGCTGAAGGATACGCACGTGTTTCAGGCAAACCTGGTGTCGTCGTCGTAACAAGTGGTCCTGGAGCTACAAATGCTATCACTGGTATTACTGATGCTTATTGTGATTCTCTACCCTTAGTCGTATTTACCGGACAAGTGGCAACCCCTGGTATTGGTAAAGATGCATTCCAAGAAGCTGATTTATTATCAATGACGACACCAATTACAAAAGCTAATTACCAAGTTAAACATGTAAATGATATCCCTAGAATTGTTCACGAGGCATTCTATTTAGCAAATACTGGACGTAAAGGACCTGTAGTTATTGATTTCCCAAAAGATATGGGTGTTTTAACTTCTTCTGCTCCACTTGAAGAAAAAGTTCATTTACCTTCATATCAAGTAACTGAAAATCCAAATAAAGAAGATATTCAACAACTTTCTCAATATTTAAATCATGCAAAACAACCTGTTGTTTTAGCTGGAGCAGGTATCAATCACTCAAAATCAAATGCTTTATTAACCGAATTTGTTACTCACCATCAAATTCCTGTTGTTACAACTTTATTAGGTCTAGGTGCTATTCCATATGAAAATCCCTTTTTCCTTGGTATGGGCGGTATGCATGGCTCTTATGCAAGTAACATGGCACTCACTGAATGTGACTTACTCATTAATTTAGGTAGTCGATTTGATGATCGTTTGGCTAGTAATCCTAAGGAATTCGCACCAAATGCTAAAGTGGTACACATTGATATTGATGAATCAGAAATTAATAAAGTGATTCCTACAACACTCGGAATTGTTGCAGATTGTAAAAAAGTATTAGAAGCATTAGTTACTGAACATCAAAGTCATGCTACATACAAAGAATGGGTAGATCATTGTTTAGATAATAAATCAAAACATCCATTTAAGTACAAAGAAGCTAATGATACATTTTGTCGTCCACAAGAAGCGATTGAATATATTGGTAAAATCACAAATGGTGAAGCCATCATCACTACAGATGTAGGTCAGCATCAAATGTGGTCAGCACAATTTTATCCGTTTAAACATCATAGTCAATGGGTTACAAGTGGTGGATTAGGAACAATGGGATTCGGTATTCCTTCAGCAATTGGTGCACAACTCGCAGCTCCAGATAAAACAGTTATTTGTTTTGTAGGTGATGGTGGATTCCAAATGACCAATCAAGAAATGGCGTTATTACCTGAATATCATCTAAATGTAAAAATTGTTTTAATTAACAACGGTACATTAGGAATGGTAAAACAATGGCAAGATAAATTCTTTAATCAACGTTTTTCACATTCTGTTTTCAATGATCAACCAGATTTTATTAAAATGGCTGAAGCTTACGGTGTTAAAAGCTTCTTAATCGATCACCCTAATAAATTAAAAGCGCAATTAGATGAAGCTTTTAATTATGAAGGTCCTGCTTTAATTGAAGTAAGAATTTCTCCAGCGGAACCTGTAAACCCTATGATTCCTAGTGGTAAAGCTAATCATGAAATGGAGGGCCTAGAATGAACCGAACTTTAAAATTAAAAGTAGCTGACCAAGTCAGTACGTTAAATCGAATCACAAGTGCTTTTGTAAGATTACAGTACAATATCAATGAATTATATGTAAAACCTGCTAGTGAAGATGGCATATCTGATATGACAATCAAAGTTCATATTGAGGATGAAGATGTATATCGAATTTTAATTACTAAATTAAAAAAACAAGTCAGTGTTATTAATGTTGAAGATGTGAATGATTAATTCTTAGATGATGCGCTAGCATTTTACATCAATTATCATATTTAATGTCTAACATCATAAAGTTAATTATTACCTTTTTAATATTCGCAATTTTTGAAATTTTTTAACTAATGGAGGAAAGTATTATGACAAAAGTTTATTATGATCAATCAGTAGAAAAAGATGCACTACAAGGTAAAAAAATCGCTATTATCGGTTACGGTTCTCAAGGCCATGCACATGCTCAAAACCTTAAAGATAACGGTTACGACGTAAGAGTTGGTATTCGTCCAGGTAATTCATTTAATAAAGCTAAAGAAGATGGATTAGATGTTTATCCAGTGGCTGAAGCAGTTAAACAAGCAGACGTTATTATGGTATTACTTCCTGATGAAATTCAAGGTAATGTATATAAAAATGAAATTGCTCCAAATTTAGAAGCTGGTAATGCATTAGCTTTTGCACATGGATTTAATATTCATTTTAACGTCATCGAACCACCTAAAGATGTAGATGTCTTCTTAGTAGCACCTAAAGGCCCTGGTCATCTAGTAAGACGTACATTTGTTGAAGGTTCAGCTGTGCCAGCATTATTTGGTGTTCAACAAGATGCTACAGGTCATGCACGTGATATTGCTTTAAGTTATGCAAAAGGTATTGGTGCTACACGTGCTGGTGTTATTGAAACAACATTTAAAGAAGAAACTGAAACTGACTTATTCGGTGAACAAGCTGTACTTTGTGGGGGAATTCATAAACTGATTCAAAGTGGTTTCGAGACATTAGTGGAAGCTGGATATCAAAAAGAATTAGCATATTTTGAAGTACTACATGAAATGAAACTTATCGTTGATTTAATGTATGAAGGCGGTATGGAAAATGTACGTTATTCAATTTCAAATACTGCTGAATTTGGTGACTACGTATCTGGTCCACGTGTCATTACTCCAGATGTTAAAGATAATATGAAAGAAGTACTTAAAGATATTCAAAATGGTAATTTCGCTAATCGCTTTGTTAAAGATAACGAAAATGGATTTAAAGAATTTTATGAATTACGTGAACAACAACATGGTCATGAAATTGAAGCAGTGGGTCGTGAACTAAGAAAAATGATGCCATTCATTAAATCTAAAAGCATTCAAAAATAAAATGTAAGGAGATGTTAAAAATGGAAAGCCATATTCAAATATTTGATACAACGTTAAGAGATGGAGAGCAAACACCTGGTGTGAATTTTTCATTTGATGAACGTTTAAGTATTGCTAAGCAACTTGAAAAATGGGGAGTCGATGTTATTGAAGCAGGCTTTCCCGCTTCAAGTACTGGAAGTTTTAAATCTGTAGAAGCAATCTCTAAAGCATTAACTACCACTGCAGTGTGTGGATTAGCAAGATGTAAAAAATCTGATATTGATGCTGTATATGAAGCAACAAAATGTGCTGCTAAACCACGTGTTCATGTATTTATTGCTACTTCCCCTATTCATTTAGAGCATAAGCTAAAAATGACTCAAGAAGAAGTCTTAGAATCAATTAAGGAACATGTCAGTTATGCTAAATCATTATTCGATGTAGTACAATTCTCACCAGAAGATGCATCAAGAACAGATCAAGCATTCCTTATAAAATCTGTTCAAACAGCTGTTGATGCTGGAGCTACAATAATCAATATTCCAGATACTGTTGGATATAGCTATCCAAGTGAATATGGTGCTATTTTTAAATCTCTTATTACAAATGTTAAATCAGAAAAAGAAATTATTTATAGTGCACATTGTCATGATGATTTGGGTATGGCAGTAGCAAATAGCTTAGCTGCAATTGAAAATGGCGCGAAACGCATTGAAGGTACTGTAAATGGTATTGGTGAACGTGCAGGTAATACTGCATTAGAAGAAATTGCATTAGCACTATACGTTCGCAAAGCTCATTATGGTATTGAAACAAAATTAAAATTAGAGCAAACTAAATTGACTTCAGATTTAATTTCTAGATATGCAGGCATTCGAGTTCCAAGAAATAAAGCCATTGTTGGTCAAAATGCTTTCAGTCATGAATCAGGTATTCATCAAGATGGTGTTCTTAAAAATCCTGAAACGTACGAAATCATGACGCCTCAACTTGTTGGAATAAGCAAAAACGAATTACCTTTAGGCAAACTTTCTGGTAAACATGCTTTTGCTGAAAAACTTAAAACGTTAGGTTATGACATTGAACCTAAACAACAAATCGAGTTATTCAAACAATTTAAAGCAGTAGCAGATAAGAAAAAATCAGTATCTGACCGAGATATTCATGCGATTATTCAAGGTTCTGAACATGAACAAAATGCAATTTATCAAGTAGAAACTTTGCAATTACAATATGTTTCAAATGGTCTACAAAGCGCTGTTGTTGTCATTAAAGATAAAAAAGGTCATATTTATCAAGATTCAAGCATTGGTACAGGATCAATTGTTGCAATTTACAATGCTGTTGATCGTATTTTTAAAAAGGATAGTGAACTCATCGATTATAGAATTGATTCAGTTACTGAAGGTACAGATGCACAAGCTGAGGTTCATGTTGAGCTTGTTATTGAAAATCAACATGTTAATGGTATAGGTATCGATCATGATATACTTCAAGCTTCTTGTAAAGCATATGTAGAAGCTCATGCTAAATATATTGCCCAAGATTTAGAGAAAGTAGGTAATAAATAATGACATATAAAATTGTTGCTTTACCCGGAGATGGCATCGGACCTGAAATTTTAAATGGAAGTTTAGAGTTATTAGAAATAATAAGTAAGAAATACAATTTCACCTATAATTTAAAAAGTTATGATTTTGGAGGAGCCGCCATTGATACACATGGCACTCCCCTTCCTAATGAAACACTCTCTGCCTGTCAAGAAGCAGATGCGATTTTATTAGGAGCAGTTGGAGGACCAAAATGGACAGATCCTAATAATCGTCCAGAACAAGGATTATTAGCGTTACGTAAAAAGTTAGGCTTATTTGCTAATATTCGTCCTACTAAAGTGACTGAAGGTACCAGTCAATTTTCACCTTTAAAAGAAGAGCGTGTTAAACATACAGACTTAGTTATAGTTCGTGAATTAACGAGTGGCATTTATTTTGGTGAACCTAGACATATGAATCATTCTGAAGCATTAGATTCTCTCACTTATACTAAAGCTGAAATAGAACGTATTGCTAAAGTTGCATTTGAATTAGCACGTACTCGTAGTAAAAAAGTAACTTCTGTAGATAAAGAGAATGTCCTTGCTTCAAGTAAACTTTGGAGAAAAACTGTTACTGAAGTAAGCAAGTCTTATCCGGACATCGAATTAAATCATTTACTCGTTGATGCGTGTAGTATGCATTTAATTACTCATCCTTCACAATTCGACGTCATTGTTACTGAAAATCTCTTTGGTGATATTTTAAGTGATGAAGCTTCAGTAATACCTGGTTCACTCGGTTTATCACCTTCGGCAAGTTTTAGTGAACACGGTACTAGACTTTATGAACCTATTCATGGTTCAGCGCCTGACATTGCTCATCAAAATCTTGCTAATCCATTTGGAATGGTATTGTCACTAGCAATGTGTTTAAGAGAAAGTTTAAATCAAAGTGTCGCAGCAGAAGAATTAGAACATGCTGTATATCATTTAATTAAAATTGGTAAAACAACAAAAGATCTTGGAGGACACTATAAAACTTCAGACATCTTTGAGTTACTAAAAAAAAGTTATCAATAAAGGGAGGTACATAAATAATGGCTCAAACATTATTTGATAAAGTTTGGAATAAACATGTCTTAACTGGTAACGAAGGCGAACCTCAACTCTTATACATAGATTTACATCTTATACATGAAGTGACCTCTCCTCAAGCTTTTGAAGGATTAAGACTTCAAAAAAGACAACTTAGACGTCCAGATTTAACCTTTGCAACTCTTGATCATAATGTTCCTACAATCGATATATTTAATATTAGAGATGAAATTGCTAATAAACAGATTACGACTTTACAGAAAAACGCCAAAGATTTTGGTGTACATATTTTTGATATGGGTTCAGATGAGCAAGGTATCGTTCATATGGTAGGTCCTGAAACTGGATTAACACAACCAGGTAAGACAATCGTATGTGGTGATTCACATACAGCAACTCACGGGGCATTTGGTGCTATTGCTTTTGGCATTGGAACAAGTGAAGTAGAACATGTTTTTGCAACTCAAACATTATGGCAAACAAAACCTAAAAATCTTAAAATTGAAGTTTCAGGTAAATTACAACCAGGTGTGTATGCTAAAGATATTATTTTACATTTAATCAATCAACATGGTGTAGATTTCGGAACAGGCTATGCACTTGAGTTTACTGGAGAAACCATTCAATCACTATCCATGGAGGGTCGAATGACAATTTGTAACATGGCAATTGAAGGTGGAGCTAAATACGGTATTATTCAACCGGATGAAACTACATTTGAATACATCAAAGGTCGACCATATGCACAGAACTTTAATCAATCTATTGGAGAATGGCAGAAACTATATTCAGATGAAGATGCTCATTTTGACAAAGTGATTACACTTGATGTAACCAATTTAGAACCTCAAGTGACATGGGGCACAAATCCAGAGATGGGTGTGAATTTTAGTTCTCCATTCCCAGAAATTCAAAATATTAATGATGAACGTGCATACAACTATATGGGACTAAAACCTGGTCAAAAAGCAGAAGATATCGATTTAGGTTATGTCTTTTTAGGTTCATGTACTAATGCTCGCCTATCAGATTTGATAGAAGCAAGCCATATCGTAAAAGGAAAAAAAGTACATCCTAAAATTACTGCTATTGTTGTTCCTGGCTCACGTACAGTAAAAAAAGAAGCAGAATCTCTAGGGTTAGACAAAGTATTTAAAGAAGCAGGCTTTGAATGGAGAGAACCTGGATGTTCCATGTGCTTAGGAATGAATCCTGACCAAGTACCAGAAGGTGTCCATTGTGCCTCAACAAGTAATCGAAATTTTGAGGGTCGACAAGGTAAAGGTGCACGTACACATCTTGTTTCTCCGGCTATGGCTGCAGCCGCAGCAATAAATGGTAAATTCGTTGACGTAAGAAAGGTGGTTGTATAAGTAATGGATATTCAACCTATCACCCAATACACAGGTAAAGTAGTCCCTTTGTTTAACGACAATATTGATACAGATCAAATTATTCCAAAAGTTCATCTTAAACGAATTACTAAAACTGGTTTTGGACCCTTTGCTTTTGATGAATGGCGTTATTTACCTGATGGATCAGATAATCCGGATTTTAATCTAAACAAACCAAAATATAAAGGTGCTTCAATTCTTATTACTGGAGACAACTTTGGTTGTGGTTCAAGTCGTGAACATGCTGCTTGGGCTTTAAAAGATTTTGGCTTTAATATTATTATTGCTGGTGGTTTTAGCGATATCTTCTATATGAATTGTACAAAAAATGGAATGTTACCTATTGTTTTAAATGAACAATCTAGAAAATATCTAGCCGATCAAAATAATATAACGGTTGATTTACCAAATCAAACTGTGTCAGCAAATAATCAATCTTTCCACTTTGATATAGATGAAACTTGGAAAGATAAACTTATAAATGGATTAGATGATATTGCTATTACATTAAAATATGAAGAATTAATAGAGAAATATGAGAAAACAATGTAAGGATGATAACAAATGGTTTTAAAGACAACGGTAACAGCTACTGATGTAGACGAAGCTTATTTACGTATAAAAGATGTTGTGAAAGAAACACCATTACAATATGATCATTATCTTTCACAAAAATATAATTGTAATGTTTATTTAAAAAGAGAAGACTTGCAATGGGTACGCTCATTTAAATTGCGTGGTGCTTATAACGCTATTTCAGTATTAGACACACAAGCTAAATCAAAAGGTATTACTTGCGCAAGTGCTGGTAATCATGCCCAAGGAGTAGCTTATACTGCTAAAGCATTAAATTTAAAAGCTGTTATCTTTATGCCAGTGACAACCCCTCTTCAAAAAGTAAATCAAGTTAAATTCTTCGGTGCAGAAAATGTAGAAATCGTTCTAACTGGCGATACATTTGATGATTGTTTAAAAGAAGCTTTAGTTTATACAGATGAGCATCATATGACATTTATTGATCCATTCAACAATGTTTATACTATCGCTGGTCAAGGGACATTAGCAAAAGAAATTTTATTAGAAGCAAAAAAAGAAAAGATTCAATTTGATTATCTCTTTGCAGCTATTGGAGGCGGAGGTCTAATATCCGGTGTAAGTACATATATGCATGAACATAGTCCACATACACAAATCATTGGCGTCGAACCTGCCGGAGCAAGTAGTATGTATGAATCAGTAGTAGTTCAAAATAAAGTTGTAACTTTAGAACATATAGATAAATTTGTTGATGGCGCTTCAGTAGCACGTGTTGGTGATATTACCTTTAATATTGTCAAACAATACGTCAACGACTACTTACAAATTGATGAAGGCGCAGTATGTTCTACAATTTTAGATATGTACTCTAAACAAGCAATAGTAGCAGAACCAGCAGGTGCATTAAGTGTATCAGCTCTTGAATTTTATAAAGACAATATTATAGGAAAAACTGTAGTATGCGTAGTCAGTGGTGGAAATAATGATATTAATCGTATGAAAGAAATTGAAGAACGTTCACTTTTATATGAAGAAATGAAACATTATTTCATTTTAAATTTCCCTCAACGTCCAGGAGCTTTAAAAGAATTTGTTAATGATGTTTTAGGTCCTCAAGATGATATTACTAAATTTGAATATCTAAAAAAAGCTTCTCAAAATACGGGTACTGTTATTATTGGCATTCAGTTAAATAATCATCAAGATTTAGAACAATTAAAACATAATGTCGATGAATTTGATCCATCAAATATTTATATTAATGAAAATAAAATGTTGTATTCATTATTAATTTGAAATAATATTAAAAACTTCTTCAGTATATTATTGAAGAAGTTTTATTATTTTTATCATTTTTTAGTTTAATACATTTACTCCTCAATTCATTAGTTTCAAAAGATTTATCTAAATTTCGACATAAAAAAAGAGACCTCACGGTCTCAATATCAGCTCATCGCATCCATACAATGATTTGCCTGGCAACGTCCTACTCTAGCGGAACGTCAGTCCAACTACCATCGGCGCTAAGGAGCTTAACTTCTGTGTTCGGCATGGGAACAGGTGTGACCTCCTTGCCATTGTCACCAGACAAATGAATGATTATACATTCAAAACTAGATAGTAAGTAAAGATTTGCGTCGCAAAACTTGAAAAAATTGATTAAGTCTTCGATCGATTAGTATTCGTCAGCTCCACGTGTCACCACGCTTCCACCTCGAACCTATTAACCTCATCATCTCTGAGGGATCTTATAACCGAAGTTGGGAAATCTCATCTTGAGGGGGGCTTCATGCTTAGATGCTTTCAGCACTTATCCCGTCCATACATAGCTACCCAGCTATGCCGTTGGCACGACAACTGGTACACCAGAGGTATGTCCATCCCGGTCCTCTCGTACTAAGGACAGCTCCTCTCAAATTTCCTACGCCCACGACGGATAGGGACCGAACTGTCTCACGACGTTCTGAACCCAGCTCGCGTACCGCTTTAATGGGCGAACAGCCCAACCCTTGGGACCGACTACAGCCCCAGGATGCGATGAGCCGACATCGAGGTGCCAAACCTCCCCGTCGATGTGAACTCTTGGGGGAGATAAGCCTGTTATCCCCGGGGTAGCTTTTATCCGTTGAGCGATGGCCCTTCCATGCGGAACCACCGGATCACTAAGTCCGTCTTTCGACCCTGCTCGACTTGTAGGTCTCGCAGTCAAGCTCCCTTATGCCTTTACACTCTATGAATGATTTCCAACCATTCTGAGGGAACCTTTGAGCGCCTCCGTTACCTTTTAGGAGGCGACCGCCCCAGTCAAACTGCCCGCCTGACACTGTCTCCCACCACGATAAGTGGTGCGGGTTAGAAAGCCAACACAGCTAGGGTAGTATCCCACCAACGCCTCCACGTAAGCTAGCGCTCACGTTTCAAAGGCTCCTACCTATCCTGTACAAGCTGTGCCGAATTTCAATATCAGGCTACAGTAAAGCTCCACGGGGTCTTTCCGTCCTGTCGCGGGTAACCTGCATCTTCACAGGTACTATGATTTCACCGAGTCTCTCGTTGAGACAGTGCCCAAATCGTTACGCCTTTCGTGCGGGTCGGAACTTACCCGACAAGGAATTTCGCTACCTTAGGACCGTTATAGTTACGGCCGCCGTTTACTGGGGCTTCGATTCGTAGCTTCGCAGAAGCTAACCACTCCTCTTAACCTTCCAGCACCGGGCAGGCGTCAGCCCCTATACATCACCTTACGGTTTAGCAGAGACCTGTGTTTTTGATAAACAGTCGCTTGGGCCTATTCACTGCGGCTCTTCTGGGCTTGCACCCTAAAGAGCACCCCTTCTCCCGAAGTTACGGGGTCATTTTGCCGAGTTCCTTAACGAGAGTTCGCTCGCTCACCTTAGAATTCTCATCTTGACTACCTGTGTCGGTTTGCGGTACGGGCACCTAATCTCTATCTAGAGGCTTTTCTCGGCAGTGTGAAATCAACGACTCGAGGAAACAATTTCCTCTCCCCATCACAGCTCAATCTTAAGAGTGCCGGATTTGCCTAACACTCAATCTCACTGCTTAGACGTACAATCCAATCGTACGCTTCGCCTATCCTACTGCGTCCCCCCATCGATTAAAACGATTATAGGTGGTACAGGAATATCAACCTGTTATCCATCGCCTACGCCTGTCGGCCTCAGCTTAGGACCCGACTAACCCAGAGCGGACGAGCCTTCCTCTGGAAACCTTAGTCAATCGGTGGACGGGATTCTCACCCGTCTTTCGCTACTCACACCGGCATTCTCACTTCTAAGCGCTCCACATGTCCTTGCGATCATGCTTCAACGCCCTTAGAACGCTCTCCTACCATTGTCCAAAGGACAATCCACAGCTTCGGTAATATGTTTAGCCCCGGTACATTTTCGGCGCAGTGTCACTCGACTAGTGAGCTATTACGCACTCTTTAAATGATGGCTGCTTCTAAGCCAACATCCTAGTTGTCTGGGCAACGCCACATCCTTTTCCACTTAACATATATTTTGGGACCTTAGCTGGTGGTCTGGGCTGTTTCCCTTTCGAACACGGACCTTATCACCCATGTTCTGACTCCCAAGTTAAATTAATTGGCATTCGGAGTTTGTCTGAATTCGGTAACCCGAGAGGGGCCCCTCGTCCAAACAGTGCTCTACCTCCAATAATCATCACTTGAGGCTAGCCCTAAAGCTATTTCGGAGAGAACCAGCTATCTCCAAGTTCGATTGGAATTTCTCCGCTACCCACAGTTCATCCGCTCACTTTTCAACGTAAGTCGGTTCGGTCCTCCATTCAGTGTTACCTGAACTTCAACCTGACCATGGGTAGATCACCTGGTTTCGGGTCTACGACCAAATACTATACGCCCTATTCAGACTCGCTTTCGCTACGGCTCCACATTTTCTGCTTAACCTTGCATCAGATCGTAACTCGCCGGTTCATTCTACAAAAGGCACGCCATCACCCATTAACGGGCTCTGACTACTTGTAAGCACACGGTTTCAAGTTCTCTTTCACTCCCCTTCCGGGGTACTTTTCACCTTTCCCTCACGGTACTGGTTCACTATCGGTCACTAGAGAGTATTTAGCCTTAGGAGATGGTCCTCCCAGATTCCGACGGAATTTCACGTGCTCCGTCGTACTCAGGATCCACTCAAGAGAGAATATATTTTCAACTACAGGATTATTACCTTCTTTGATTCAACTTTCCAGATGATTCGTTTAATATATTCCTTTGTAACTCCGTATAGAGTGTCCTACAACCCCAATAAGCAAGCTTATTGGTTTGGGCTCTTCCCGTTTCGCTCGCCGCTACTCAGGGAATCGAATTTTCTTTCTCTTCCTCCGGGTACTAAGATGTTTCAGTTCTCCGGGTCTGCCTTCTGACAAGCTATGAATTCACTTGTCGATAACACAACATAACTTGTGCTGGGTTCCCCCATTCGGAAATCTCTGGATCAACGCTTACTTACAGCTACCCAAAGCATATCGTCGTTAGTAACGTCCTTCATCGGCTTCTAGTGCCAAGGCATCCACCGTGCGCCCTTAATAACTTAATCTAATATAGTTATTAATCTGTGAGTGTTCTTTCGAACACTAGCGATTATTTTTTATGAATTCAAGCTTATTTAAAACTCTATTCACTCGGTTTTGCTTGGTAAAATCTATTTACTTACTTATCTAGTTTTCAATGTACAATGTCATTAATTAATAATCACAATTAAGTATTATAACAAAATATAATAGTCAATGCAATATTCAATTAATCATGAATGTTTAAAAATAAACATTCAAAACTGAATACAATATGTCACGTTATTCCGTATCATCTCTACGAGATGTTCCGAATATATCCTTAGAAAGGAGGTGATCCAGCCGCACCTTCCGATACGGCTACCTTGTTACGACTTCACCCCAATCATTTGTCCCACCTTCGACGGCTAGCTCCAAATGGTTACTCCACCGGCTTCGGGTGTTACAAACTCTCGTGGTGTGACGGGCGGTGTGTACAAGACCCGGGAACGTATTCACCGTAGCATGCTGATCTACGATTACTAGCGATTCCAGCTTCATGTAGTCGAGTTGCAGACTACAATCCGAACTGAGAACAACTTTATGGGATTTGCTTGACCTCGCGGTTTCGCTGCCCTTTGTATTGTCCATTGTAGCACGTGTGTAGCCCAAATCATAAGGGGCATGATGATTTGACGTCATCCCCACCTTCCTCCGGTTTGTCACCGGCAGTCAACTTAGAGTGCCCAACTTAATGATGGCAACTAAGCTTAAGGGTTGCGCTCGTTGCGGGACTTAACCCAACATCTCACGACACGAGCTGACGACAACCATGCACCACCTGTCACTTTGTCCCCCGAAGGGGAAACTTCTATCTCTAGAAGGGTCAAAGGATGTCAAGATTTGGTAAGGTTCTTCGCGTTGCTTCGAATTAAACCACATGCTCCACCGCTTGTGCGGGTCCCCGTCAATTCCTTTGAGTTTCAACCTTGCGGTCGTACTCCCCAGGCGGAGTGCTTAATGCGTTAGCTGCAGCACTAAGGGGCGGAAACCCCCTAACACTTAGCACTCATCGTTTACGGCGTGGACTACCAGGGTATCTAATCCTGTTTGATCCCCACGCTTTCGCACATCAGCGTCAGTTACAGACCAGAAAGTCGCCTTCGCCACTGGTGTTCCTCCATATCTCTGCGCATTTCACCGCTACACATGGAATTCCACTTTCCTCTTCTGCACTCAAGTTTTCCAGTTTCCAATGACCCTCCACGGTTGAGCCGTGGGCTTTCACATCAGACTTAAAAAACCGCCTACGCGCGCTTTACGCCCAATAATTCCGGATAACGCTTGCCACCTACGTATTACCGCGGCTGCTGGCACGTAGTTAGCCGTGGCTTTCTGATTAGGTACCGTCAAGACGTGCACAGTTACTTACACGTTTGTTCTTCCCTAATAACAGAGTTTTACGATCCGAAGACCTTCATCACTCACGCGGCGTTGCTCCGTCAGGCTTTCGCCCATTGCGGAAGATTCCCTACTGCTGCCTCCCGTAGGAGTCTGGACCGTGTCTCAGTTCCAGTGTGGCCGATCACCCTCTCAGGTCGGCTACGTATCGTTGCCTTGGTAAGCCGTTACCTTACCAACTAGCTAATACGGCGCAGGTCCATCTATAAGTGATAGCAAAGCCATCTTTCACTATCGAACCATGCGGTTCGAAATATTATCCGGTATTAGCTCCGGTTTCCCGAAGTTATCCCAGTCTTATAGGTAGGTTACCTACGTGTTACTCACCCGTCCGCCGCTAACGTCAAAGGAGCAAGCTCCTCGTCTGTTCGCTCGACTTGCATGTATTAGGCACGCCGCCAGCGTTCATCCTGAGCCAGGATCAAACTCTCCATAAAAATTTATGATGTTTGATTAGCTCATAATACTAAATAGTGTTTGTAACATTTAAGTTACTTTATTGGAATTAACGTTGACATATTGTCATTCAGTTTTCAATGTTCATTTAAAATTTATAATGGAGCGGGTGATGGGAATCGAACCCACAACATCAGCTTGGAAGGCTGAGGTTTTGCCATTAAACTACACCCGCAATATATAATGATTGGAATTGATTTGGTGCGGCCGAGAGGACTTGAACCTCCACGGGATTTCTCCCACTAGGCCCTCAACCTAGCGCGTCTGCCATTCCGCCACGACCGCTGGCAAAACGCAATAATCTATTGATTATCGAGAACAGTATTTATTGTAAATGATTTGTAATAAAAAGTCAATAACTTTTTAATATTATTTTAAACAAATTTACTATTTTTTAATGTTTACGTCATTCATTAATACAACGATAACTATAATACATACTTTTTAAACATAAGTCAATAGTTTTTATTAAAAAGTTTAAAAACCTACAACATTGTAGGTTTTTAAAGGACATTGTTATATTAGTAAAGTCTTATTGTTCATATTTAAATTTATTTATAAATACATCTTTAATTTCAATTTACTTCCACATTTACCACATCTCATTTTATCAGTATTAACTTTTCTAATTCTTAGATATGTAGTTTTACATTTACAACATTGATATATATAATTTGCTCTTTCTTCATAGCTTTGAATCGGCTGACAAAATCTTGGTGCTTGAACTTTATTGCTTAGCATTTTAAAGTCATGATCCTTATGTTGATAACCTTTTCCGGATAAATGTAAATGATAATGACATAGTTCATGCTTTATGATATTTATTAAAGCCTCTTTTCCAAAACGAGAAAATTGCTTCGGATTAATCTCAATATGGTGTGTAGATAATACATATCGTCCGCCTGTTGTTCGTAATCGAGAATTAAAATACGCTTTATGTTTAAAAGGTTGTTTAAAATACTCAAGTGAAGTTGTTTCTACTAACTTTTGAAGCATTTTATTATTCATTAGGATTAATCATAGTCAATGATACTTTTTCTTTATTTTTATCAATATTTAAAATCCAAACATCAACTATATCTCCTACACTAATAACATCCATAGGATTTTTAACATATTTCTTTGATAATTTTGAAATGTGAACTAAACCATCTTGTTTAACACCTATATCTACAAATGCTCCAAAATCTACTACATTTCTAACCGTTCCACTTAACTTCATACCTTTAGACAAGTCTTCGATTGATAATATGTCAGATTTTAACTGTGGTGTTTCATAGCTATCACGAGGATCACGATTTGGCGCTTTAAGAGATTTTATAATATCTTCTAGTGTTGGTTTGCCTATTCCAATTTCGTTTGATTTTTCTTCAATATTAATATCGCTAAGTGTTTGTTTAAGTTTATCTGAACCTAAATCATCAATTGATAGTTGTAAACTTTCTAAAAACTGATATGTCGCTTGATAACTTTCTGGATGAATAGATGTATTATCTAATGGTTCTTTACCATTAACTATTCTTAAAAATCCGATACTTTGTTCAAACGTTTTACTACCCAAACGTTTTACTTTGCTTATTTCGGAATGATGCTTTATAGATCCATTTTCTTCACGATAATCAATTATATTTTGAGCAATGGTACTTGATAATCCCGAAACATATTGAAGTAAAGATTTTGAAGCGGTATTTACATCTACACCTACTTGGTTAACTGCAGTTTCTACGACAAATGTGAGAGCTTGTTCAAGTTCTTTTTGGTTTACATCATGTTGATACTGTCCTACTCCAATAGATTTAGGATCAATTTTCACTAATTCACTAAGCGGATCTTGCACACGTCTACCAATAGACACTGCACTTCGTTCTTCAACTTGAAACTCTGGAAATTCATTTCTTGCTATTTCAGAGGCAGAATATACAGAAGCTCCTGCTTCATTTACGATAATAAATTGAGCATTTAGTTGATATTTTTTTATTACATTTGCTACAAATTGTTCCGTTTCACGACTTGCTGTACCATTACCAATTGCAATTAATTCAACATTATTTTCAGTTATCATTCTAACTAATTCTTTTTCTGCCAATTCTATTTTAGATTTTGGAGGATGAGGATATATAACACTTTTAGCAATAAATGTTCCAAAAGGATTAATAACAGCTAATTTACATCCAGTTCTAAATGCTGGATCGACACCTAAAATTTGTTTACCTTTCATAGGAGGCTGTAATAATAAATGTTTTAAATTTTCACTAAACACTTCTATAGCGTGATGCTCTGCTTTTTCAGTTAAATCATTTCGAATTTCTCTTTCAATTGAAGGCATGATTAAACGTTTTAAACTGTCTTTAATTGCAGACTCAATATATTCAACTAGTTGATGAGCTTTTTTTACTTCTTGCGATTGTATAAATGTTTCTATTGAAGTAGTATCAAATTCAATTTTAATTGACAATACTTTTTCTTTTTCTCCACGATTCATTGCTAAAATTCGATGATTAACTATTCTTTTTATAGGCTCAGAATAATCATAGTACATACTAAATATCTCTTTTTCATCATTTGCTTGTTTTTTCTTTGTTGTCACAATCTTTCCTTGATAATAAACGTCTTTAAGTAAACGTTGTCGATACTTAGGATTATCCGAAATACGTTCAGCAATAATATCTTGAGCACCTTGAATTGCCTCATCAACTGTTTTAACTTCTTCACTTAAATATTTTCTAGCTTCTTCATTTACATTCATACTTTGTCCTTCTATTAAAAAGTGAGCTAATGGTGCTAATCCTTTTCGTTTTGCTTCAGTTGCTCTAGTTTTCTTTTTTTGTTTAAAAGGACGATATAAATCTTCTACACGTTGTAATTTTGTTTGCTGAAGAATGTCTTGCTTTAATTCATCAGTAAGTAAACCTTGTTGTTCAATATTATGTATAACTTCTTCTTTACGTTTTTGAAGATGCGCTACATATTGATATTCATCAGATATTTGTTTAATTTGAACCTCATCTAAACCACCAGTTGCTTCTTTTCGATATCTGGCAATAAAAGGTACTGTGTTATTTTCCTCTAATAGATTTAATACAGCTATGACTTGTTTTTCTAAAAATTGATATTTTTTTACAATATCATTAATTAATGTCTTTTCCATGTTATAACCACTCTTTGTATATAAATTCTCTTTAATTTTAACATATCTTTATTTTCACATTACATTTTTAACAATAAAAGGAGCGCCATAGAATTCAATATGAACTCATTGGTCGCTCCTCAATTTCATTGCTTAGCAGCTTGTTGTAATTTTCGTATTGCAGTTCGTTGTAATCTAGATACATGCATTTGACTAAGTCCAATACGTTCACCAGTTTCCTTTTGACTTAATCCTTCAATGAAAGTACATTGAATAATTTCTCTTTCTCTATCAGATAAGATTGGTAAAATACGTTCAAGAATCATTCGTTTTTCAGTAAGGTCGTAATTATCATCTTGTTGACCCATAATATCTAACAATGTAACTGTAGATCCATCCTTATCTGCTTCAATTGAATGATCTACGCTAAGTGCGTTATAGCTTTGACCCATTTCCATGGCTTCTAATACTTCTTCTTCATTTACTTCTAAACGGTTCGCAATTTCTAAAATTGAAGGAGAACGTCCGAGTTCATTCGTAAGTTCATCGCCCACTTTTTTTATTCTTGGACCAATTTCTTTAATTCTTCTAGGAACATGAACGCTCCATGTCTTATCTCGTAAATATCTTTTAATCTCACCAATAACAGTTGGCACTAAGAATGCTTCAAATTTGCGATCGAAAGATATATCAAATCTGTTAATAGCACCTATTAAACCAACCATACCCACTTGAACTAAATCTTCATGATGTGATTGTCCTTTTGAATACTTATATGCTAATGATTCAATTAGTTTGCGATAATGTTTAACTAATTTATCTTGCGCATGAGGATTTATATTGTCTTGGTGTTCTTTAATCCATTGGTTAATTTGTTCAGGTGATATCTCATTAACTGATTTCGACTCTTTCGTCATTATTTGGCACCTGCTCTTTTTTTATATACTTAATCATACTAATTGTTACACCAGACTCTTTTGAAACTTTTACTTCATCCATTAATGATTCAATCAAAAATAGCCCTAGCCCACCTTCACGTAAGAAATCGATATTTTCGTTTTCTTGGTAAGGCCCTAATTTTGATTTTGTAGATTCGTAGTCAAAACTTTCACCTTGATCTGAAATAATAATCTTAATTTTGTCATCAAATAATTCAAAACAAATATTAATCATACCATTTTGTTCACTATGTTTATACGCATGTTTGACAGCATTAGTAACCGCTTCACTTACTGCAATTTTTGAATCTTCAATATCATCGTATGAAGCACCTGCTCTTGTAAATACCCCTGATAAGGTAAGGCGAATTAAACTTACATATTCTGCTGAGGCAGGTAACTTCATTTCAATATAATCATTTTTGAGTGACAAATTACTCTACCTCCGTTCCTTCATTAACGTGCATTAAATCTTTTAAACCAGTAATATCAAATAATCTACTAATTCTATCTGTGACACCTAAAATATATAATTCTTTATCATTTTGATTTAGAGCCTTTAATGTTCCTACAAATAAGCCTAAACCCGTTGAATCCATATAACTTACATTTGCTAAGTTCACGTGAATATCATGATTTCCTTCTTGGCGCATAGGCACAAGTACTTCTTCTAACTCGGGTACTGTATATACGTCTAACTCTCCACCAACAATAACTTCATAATAATCATCATGGGTTATCGTTTCTATATTAAGATTCATTTACTTACACTCCTAATCTTTTTCGATATGTATACTATAGCAACTATACCCATTATTATTATAATATAATCAAAAAATTAAATAATTAATTCACTCTTTTTATTACTAAAATTGTCATGTCATCTCTTTTTTGCGTATTTTGTATTTTTAAAATGGCTTCATATAAGATTTGAACAATATCTTGGGGATGCATATGCTTATATTTTCTAATTAAATTAAGAACAGTATCTTTTGCAATAAACTCCCCCTTTTTATTTCTAGCTTCTGTTACACCATCAGTAAAAATAATAATTAAATCATCTAAATATATTGGAATTTCTTGTTGACTATATCGCGTATGTTGACTTACACCAAGTACTCTTCCTCGAACTTCAATTTCTTCAAATGTTTCAGTTTCAGCTCTATAAATGTATCCTGGTTCATGACCTGCTGAACTACAATATAATAAGTGATTCATTTCTTCATATAGTCCATAAAACATCGTGACGAACATATTTTGATTAACATTTTTTTCTACCACACGATTGAGTCGTTTTAAACCATCACTTGGTAATTGTGAATGACCATAGGAATCCATTCCAAATTTAATCATACTCATTGCTAATGCTGCTGGAATCCCTTTCCCTATAACATCTGCTACAGCAAAACTCATCGTACCATCTCTATGATCAATTAAATTAAAATAGTCTCCACTTACTTTTTGAGCAGCTACTGAAATAACACCTATTTGTATACTATCAAACTGTGGAATGTCTGTTTTTAACATCGTTTGTTGAAGTCTAGAGGCTAAGTCAATTTCTTTATCGTGGAATTGCATTTTATCAACTAAATTTTGATAATCTCTATAGCTATATCCAAAGCCTTTTACTACTTCTTCTAATACGTCTAATGTATCTAAGATTTGAGATGTTTTTAAATTTAAAGAAGCAATATACGTTTTATGTAAATCAACAACATCTTCTGGTAGAATATCCTTTTTGATTACTTCTTCAGTGAATTCATCGCACTTCTTTAAAAATTGTTCTTTATTTTTAGTAACCAAGCTCTCATCTATAAGTTGCTTATAGTTTTTTTTAAATTCTTCCACGAATTTTGCCTCCTTACTTCATAGCTGATTAAAATATGTTTAAATATTGTCTGACACAATACAACATTTTAAATTTATTCATTAATATCAAATGTATATTATTCTAAAATAACTCTTCTACTTAAAAAGGGAGCAAGACAGTATTCATTTTGTGAATATGCTGTCTTACCCCCGCAAGGTTAATTGAAATTGAAAACTTGAGTTAAATATTTTCAATTCAGTTAACTACTGCGATATCTCTAAATAGTCATAAACTTACTCAATAGTATCATTGAATTCAACTGAATTTAGTCTAATTAAAACTTTTCAAAAGTACAATTGATTTATTTCAAAAGTTTATTTCATATTTTTTGGATTATACATATAAAATACTAATTTTTTTGAGGACGAACATCGTGTAAACCTAAACTGATATCCAATGCATCGTCAACTTCTTTCATTTTATCTTCTGATAAATATGTAAGTTTCTCTTTCAATCTTTTTTTATCTAATGTTCGTATTTGTTCTAAAAGAATGACTGAATCTTTATCTAAACGATATTTTTTCTTTTCTATTTCTACATGTGTTGGTATTTTCGCTTTATTAATCCTACCAGTAATCGCAGCAACGATTACTGTAGGACTATATTTATTACCAGTATCATTTTGAATGATAACTACAGGTCTTACTCCCCCTTGTTCAGACCCTTGAACTGGTGATAAATCAGCTAAATATACATCGCCTCTTCTAATCATTCACTTTTATAATTAGATGTAAGATATGATTCGTTACAATCACAAGCTTCACATTCTAATGGAAATGCTTCAGTTGCTAGGGAGAGGTTTAAATCGGCCATTTGGACATAGCCCTCTTTTAATGATTGTTCAAGACTATGGCTTCTATTCTGATTAAAAGTTAACATACTATGAACCTCCAATTGATACAAACAAGACATTATAAACTTTAATTTAGTTTTATAATAACAAATTTTGTAACAAGTGACTATACTAATTTAATAATTCATTTGTAACTTCAAATTTTTTATTTAAATAATATATTCTTGGAAGTCTGCGTCCTAAATTACATAAAACTTCATAATTAATTGTATTTTGTTTTGCAGCTAATGCCTCTACTGCTTGTGAAGAATTTAAATTGTTATCTATTAAAATAACCTCATCTCCTTCTTTCACATCATCCGGTACACTAATAATCATTTGATCCATGCATACTCTTCCAATGATTTCACATTGCTGTTGATTGACATTTACGGCAAATCCTTGCATAGATCTTAAGAAACCATCTGCATATCCAATTGGTAAAACCGCTATTTTCATTTTTTCAGTTGCAGTGAATGTACTTCCATAACTTACAGAGTCTCCAGGATTTAAATATTTAGTTTGAACAACTTGAGTTATTAATTTAGCACTTGGTTTTAATTGAACATCAACTTCATTTCTAACATATTCAGAAGGATAATAACCATATAGTGAAATTCCAAGTCTTAACGCATTGCATAATTTACAATTTGCTAATAAAGCGCCCGCTGAGTTTTGAGCATGTATATATTTTGGTCGCTCTGCTTTTGTTACCAACTCTTCAAAAAATGCATATTGCTGTTTCATTGAATCACCAGGTTCATCTGCATTGGCAAAGTGAGTAAAAACGCCGTCAAAAATAAGATTTGGATGTTCTTTAATAAGATTAATGACTAACTGATACTCTTCAAGCGTTTTAATCCCTAGTCTTCCCATTCCTGTATCTAATTTCACGTGAAGATATACATGATCTGAGTTATCTTCTATATAATGAATCGCTCGTTCTAACCAAAACTGTGAAGGCACAGTTAAGGTAATGTCATATTGAATCGCTTTATTTATATCTTTCGGTGATATCGCACCTAAAACTAATAGTTTAGCATTTACATTATGTAAGCGTAATTCAATGGCTTCATCTAAAGTAGCAACTGCAAAAAATTGAGCCCCATTATTTTCTAAAATTTCTGCTATTTTTACACTTCCTAATCCATATCCATTCGCTTTAATTACAGGAATCACCAACTTATCACTTTGAAGTGTTTTAAAAATATTATAATTGTATAGAATGGCATCAAGATCTACATTTAAATATGTCGGTCTATAAGCAACATCTGACATATGAAGTCCTCCTTATTTAAACTTATAAAAAATTGATATGATTTACTTTTCTAATATTACTTCACTCATTGCGTAATGTTGTGTATGCGTAATCGAGACATGAACAATAAAACCAGGATATTCGATGCAAGGTTTCCCCTTTTCATCGTTATAACAATCAATATCATTAAATGCTACCGTTTTTCCTAACCCTGTTCCTAATGCTTTACTAAATGCTTCTTTAGTTGCAAATCGTCCTGCTAAAAATTCTAATTTTCTTTTATCATTTTTAAAAGAGTTAAATTTTTGCTGTTCTTGCTCTGTTAGTATTCTATGTATTAATTTATCACTTTGTTTAATATACACGTCTTTTATTCGGTCAATTTCAATTAAATCAATACCAATACCATGTATCATATCCACACCTCACTTAATTATCCTTTATCATTCATATAGTTCGTGTTTTCTATTTTGAATCATTTGTTTTAAATAAATCGCTTCTTTTTTTGCAATTAGTTCTATATTGCATTCTCCACCTGCAGTAGATAAATGAAGATGTGCTAATTTATATTTTCTCATTATGAATCCTTCTATGACTTCTATATTTTGTATTCTATAAAACGGTATCATATCTGTTTCAACAGTTATGATACCTTTTCTAATATGAATCTCGTTTTCATCATAGTAATAACTGAAATAATGATATCTCAGAAGCGGAATAACAATAATAAATAGTATGATATAAAGCAATATAATGACTATAGAAATAATGATATTAATTGAAAGTTTTGATATATGAGTAAAATAAACATCTATCATATTGAGTAGAAATAAAAAAACAGTAATAATTATAAGCCCTATCAATGATGTGATTCTCATCACCTTTAGACCACTCGTGTTCATAAAACTATGTTCATTCAATCTTAGACCCTCCTAAATAGGTCTCAATATTTAATTGAACCTGTTTTTCAGAAGCATATTTAAGCTTAATATCTTCATTTACCGCACCCTTAGCTATAATAAAATGTAAATGTGCTAAATGGCTCTTTTCTAACAATGGATTTTGATTAACATTCATACCAATAATTTTATCCTTTTTAAAATAATAAGAATTAATATGCATGATACTTACTTGACGAAGTGCAATTTCATTTTTTCTATTGCATAATCCAGAAACAGATATATACACATACGCATGAATTGCCATAAAGATAATCATAATTATCGCTATCATATAACTCCATATACTCCAATAGTAAGCACCTATAGTTGCACCAAGAATTAATATGATACTAGGTATAAAAAAATGTCGATGATATCCTCGTTTTGGTACATTTTCAGTAATAGAGTTAAATTGCATTTCAGGAATTAATTTTCTAATAATAGAATATGCCTCTTTTTTATTAATAAATGGAAGAATCATAATTTTTCCATTTTCACTTACATCTTCATTAGATTTAACTTCTAAATCACTTGTAATAATAAAGTATATAGAGGTATATCCAAATAACTTTCTAATAAATGACTGTTTTTCTACAACTGCTTGTAATCGTTCAGTAGGCACTGTGACATTTTTTACATTTAGTAATCCATAAGTAATTTTCAACTCATTATCACGTTGTGTGATTGTATAGTTATAATAACGGAGAAAAACAATTAGAGTACCTATAACATAACAAAATATAAGTACAGTCAATATAATAATAGTCACTAAAAACGTCACTGACTGTATCCATTGAAAAAGACGAGACGTCCATTTTTCCCATGGGATAACATCTTCAAATGCACCTATAATAGGGGAAATAGTGGCGAATGCTACACCTATCACGCCACTGGTCAATGACATAAAAATCAACAGTTTATTAGACATTTTAAAAATTACTTTATTATTACTATTATCTTCAGATATTAATTCTTGTTCGCTATTATTGGGCTTATGATTAGTCTCTATTTCTTGACTATCTAACTGAAGTTGTCTTTTTTTAATTGTACGTTCAATCAATTCACTTTGTTGTTTCGAAATCGTTTCAAGTTCAATACCATCACTCGGCGTTTTAATTTGTAGTCGTACTCCACCTACTAATTGATTAATCAGTCCTTGTGTGGTATCTAAGGATTGAATTCGATTCAAATTTAATTCTTTGCGTTTTTTATTTAACCATCCAGATGTGACTATAAATTGATCATTTTCTATCCAATAACGCGTTAGACGTACTTTTTGAAATTGATTAATCATAGAAAAAAGAATAATCAATAAAAAGATACCTGGTCCAATATAATGTCTAATATTTGTAAAATCAAAATTCCATATATTAAATCCAATAAACACGATAATGACAAAAATGTTTTGCTTTATAACATTTATTAGACCCGTGAAATAAGAAATCGGATGTAGTTTTTGAGGTTTAAATATCATCATTACTACCTCGCATTTGTGATAAGATATGTAATATTAATCGTTCTGCTTCTTTATTAGAAACAACAGGTGTTGTGAGTTCATGACCTGCAGTTACAACAATGATTCTCTTAAGATTAAACTGTTTTAATAACGGATTTGTTTTAACCTTTAAAAGTTGTAACCTTTCAATTTTTGTTGTTTTGTACCTTTTAAAAATAAAAGTATTTAAAATTTCTATGTTCTTATTTTCTATATTATAAAATCTATAAGAGTATCTATTGATAGGTTGGAGAATAAAACGAATAAGAGAACAAATAGTTAACACAAGTAGAATATAAAAAATAAAATGTGGCCAGTGAAATGCTTTCCAACAACACAACCCACCACCCAAAATAATGAGCTCTATTAGTAACGTGACTCCACTTACTAACCAATGATATAAAAATGCGGATTTAGGACTTTTATGAAAAGAGTGATGTAATTGCACAATAAACTCCTTAACAATTTTTTTATATTATATCATACTATTTTTTAAAAATAATATGATAGATATTAATGTAAAAACCAAAACTGAATACTATCTATTTAAATACGATCAATTATCCTCTTTTTCTTTAAAATAATATTAGTATAAGCATTTATAAATTTAATAGGTAACTTATAATCAAAAAGAGCTTGAGACATATGTTTATATCTCAAGCTCAATCAAGCAAATTTATTCTTATCTATAACAACTATTTTTGTAAATCAGCAAACGTACGACCTTTGATAGATGTTTTTCTTTTATCTTGTCTATCTCGACGATCTTGTTTTTTACCTTTTTTCTTGTTGAAATTACCTTTTGATCGTTTATTTTTGTTATCAAATTTATTATTTCGTTTACCACCACGTCTTGATTGATTACCTTTATTATTACGACTCTTTCTTGCAAGTGGCTTTTCGAAAGTTAATTGAACTTCAACTTCATCGTTTGCTTCGACAAGTTCTTGTAATAATGAAGCTACTAATTCAGTACTATCATATTCTTCTAATAATTCACTAGAAATACGTTTTAAACGATCTTCACTCTCACGTGACATCCAGTTTTTAACTTTGTCTTTAATATCTTCTTCACGTGCTTTAAGCACTTCTTTACGATGAGGTGGTCTTAAAGCTTTCATTCTTCTGTCATTTACTTCTTCAATTTGACGAATGTAATCCATTTCAATTGGGTTAACAAACGTAACAGCAATACCTTCTTTACCTGCACGACCTGTACGTCCAATTCTATGTGTATAACTTTCAGTATCTTGAGGTATATCAAAATTATATACGTGACTTACACCTGAAATATCAAGACCACGTGCTGCAACGTCTGTGGCAACTAATATATCAATTTGATCGTTTTTGAATTTTTTAAGTACTTCTAAACGTTTGGCTTGTGTAATGTCTCCATGTAATCCTTCTGCTTTGTAACCCTTAGTAAGCAATGCACTTGTTAACTCATCCACACGACGTTTAGTTCTACCAAATACAATAGCTAACTCAGGTTGATGTACATCTAAGAAATTAGTAAATGTATCAAATTTTTCTAACTCTTTAACAATTGTATAGTATTCGTCGATTTGAGGATCAGACATTTCATTGTTCATTGTTTTAACAATTTGTGGTGACTTCATAAATTGTTGTACTAATGTCTGAATAGCTTTAGGCATTGTCGCTGAAAATAACATTGTTTGTCGTTGTTCAGCAGGGATTTTATCCATAATAAATCTCATATCATCAATGAAGCCCATGTTCATCATTTCGTCCGCTTCATCTAAAATTAAAGTATGAATATCATTCGTTTTTAATGTACGACGATTTAAATGATCGATAACACGTCCTGGTGTTCCTACTACAATTTGAGGCCCACGTTTTAACGCTTTAATTTGTCTATCAATTGGCATACCACCAAAGACAGTAACAACTTGAATATTTTGTCCACGACTGAATTCGCGTAATTGTTCAGCAACTTGCATTGCTAATTCTCTTGTAGGTGCTAAAATTAAAGCTTGAACGCCTGATTTTCCAACAACTTTTTCTATTAAAGGGATACCAAAAGCTCCTGTTTTACCCGTACCTGTCTGAGCTTGACCAAGGATATCTTTTCCTTCTAATGTATAAGGGATACTTTCTTTTTGGATCGGTGTTGGTTCTTTAAAACCCATTTCTTCTAGGGTTTTTACCGTTTTATCCGAAATCCCTAATTCTTTAAAATTTTGCAATATAATTCTCCTTTTAATTCTTTTATTTATCAATATACGTTTTTGTATATAAGGTCTTCTTATTACGTCAACTTCTATATAGTACCACCTAAAAATAGTTATAGCAATAAAGCAATTTTCATATCTACAGCAAATAACATTTTTAAGTAGAGTATTGGTTCTATTAAAATAATAAAAAGAAGTTGCTTTGAAACCTTTCATTTCTAAGCAACTCTTAATTATTATTAATAATTAAATTAAAGCATTTACTACTTCTTCAAGTTTATTACCACGTGACCCTTTAATTAACACTTTGTCATCAGGTTGTAAAATAGACTTTAAATAATGAGTCAGTTCATTTTTATCTGAAAAATAAGCTACATCTTCCACAAACTGGCCACCTGTACGACTTATAAACTTAGCATCATTACCGTAAGTAAGTAACGTATGAATACCTTTATTGTCCAAATAAGCACCTACATCTTCATGCATACGTTGACTATTTTCACCTAATTCTAAAGAATCAGCGAGTACAATGATTTTACGTCCATTCATATTACTTAATGTATCAATAGCAGCTTTCATACTTGTTGGACTTGCATTGTAAGCATCATTAATAACCGTAATTTGATTATTAGTAACATGTCGTTCCATACGCATACCTGTGAGTTGTACATTACTTATATTCTTTTGAATTGTGTCGTAATCTAAACCAAGTTCATGTCCAATTGCAATAGCGATAGTAGCATTTTTCATGTTGTGAATACCTAAAATTGGTAATTCATAATGTTCCTTGTTATTTATCGTAAATGCTATACCATCATTTTTACTATTTTCCACTTTACATACTAATGTATTGTCATGATTTAAACCAACACTAACAAGTTTAGCATCTTTCACATTTTCAACATGCGGTTTTAGAAGTGGTTCATCTCCATCATATATAAATGTGCCATCAGATTTAAGACCAATAGTAATTTCAGATTTGGCTTTAGCAATACCTTCTCTAGAACCTAAATCTTGCATGTGAGATTCACCAATATTTGTGATAACCGCAATATCAGGTTCCGCAATTTTAGATAACAATTCAATTTCATGGAATCCTGACATACCCATTTCCAAAATAGAAATTTCTGTGTCTTTGTCTAATTGAAGAATGGTTAAAGGTAAACCAATTTCATTGTTATAGTTACCTTGTGTTTTTTTGACTCTAAATTCGGTATGTAACACACTTTCAATCATATCTTTTGTTGTGGTTTTACCATTAGAGCCGGTCACTCCAATTACTTTTGGATTAACATGCTTTAAGTACGCTTTAGCTAATTGTTGTAAAGCAGTTAATGTATCATCTACCCATATAATAGGTCCTTGAATTGAATCGCTAATATCCTGTCCTTTTTCATAAAATGAAGCACCAGCACCATCTTTTAGTGCTTGTTCTACAAAACGATGACCGTCTACATTTTCACCTTTAAATGGAACAAATAACATCTCTTTTTCTACATGACGAGAATCGATAGTGACTCCTTTAATTTGATGTTCTAAATATGCTTCATCAATATCGCAAGATATCCATTTTTGAATTTGTTTTAAAGAAACTTCAATCATACTTAGGCTCCTCGCTTAATCGATAGTATATTTATTTTTCTTTTTATCTTCGTAACGTTCTTTAGCTAAATCAATTAGTTTAGTGATTAAATCAGAGTATGATAATCCCATATTTTCCCATAAACTTGGATACATGCTAAATGCTGTAAAACCAGGCATCGCATTTGTTTCATTAATGTAGATTTGATTATCTTCCGTCACAAAGAAATCGGCACGTACTAATCCAGAACAATCTGTAGCTTTAAATGCTTCTAATGCCATATTACGTAACGTCATTTGAACCTCTTCATCTAAATCTGCTGGAATTTGTAAACTGATTTTACCGTCTTTATATTTTGACTTATAGTCATAAAATTGAACATCTTTAATTACTTCTCCAGGCCATGTTGTTTCAGGATAATCATTACCTAAAACTGCGACTTCCACTTCACGTGCAATAATACCTTGTTCAATCACTAACTTACGATCAAATTGAAATGCTTCTTCAATCCCTTTTTTAAGTTCATCTTCATTATTACATTTACTAATACCCACACTAGATCCAAGGTTAGCAGGTTTTACAAATACTGGGTATGTTAATTTATCATTAACGAGTTTAATAATATTACCTTCATATTTTTCATATTCACTTCTTAAAAAACTAATATAAGGTAGTTGTGGTAAACCGCGATGTTCAAACAATTGTTTCATTACTAATTTATCCATCGAACTTGATGCAGCTAATACACCATTTCCTACATATGGTAAATCTAGCACTTCAAATAAACCTTGAATGGTACCATCTTCACCATTTGGTCCATGTAATAATGGGAAAATAGCATCATATTTACTTCCTTCCCCATTTTCTTTTAAAAGTAATGTAATTTCTCCAGGACTTATGTCTTCTAAATGTAATTCTTCAACAGTTTTAATATTTTTTGTAATATTTTCTTTTTTCTTCCATTGACCATCATTTGTAATATATATAATATCTACAAGATACTTGTCTTTATTAATCGCATTTAATACATTTTGTGCTGTTAAAATTGATACATCATGCTCAGCACTTTTACCACCATATACGATACAAATATTTTCTTTTACCATGTTTTATATCCTCCATCGAGAAAAATAATGACAAAAGCCATTTATAAATTGAAGTTTAATTACGCTTTTGTTTCTCTCATCATAATTATAATACTATAATGTATTAAGTTTAAATTGTTAATTATACTTTTCATTAACGATATGTAATTTAAATTATTCTTTCTAAATGTCCATATTATCACAGTATCAGTGTTTTTTGCATTTACCAATAAATAAAAATATGTATATTTCTTAAAGAATAGTCCATTCATGTTAATTGTTATTTTTTAGATTAAACTGCTTCGACTTTATATCATCTTCTATATTTTGTAGCATAATCATATAAAGTCATGTAAAATCTATATATACTATTCCATAGAATTTAAGGAGTTTTTTATGAAATATTCATCCCGTCAACAGCCTACAACACATTGGCTTCGAAAAATTGACTGGATACTTATAGCATTAATAATGATTTTAGCCATCATTAGTGTGACTACAATCAGTTCTGCTATGGGTGGCGGCCAATATAGTGCCAATTTTGGTATTCGTCAAATTATCTATTATATTTTAGGAGCAATACTAGCACTTATTGTGATGATTTTTTCTCCCAAAAAAATAAAAAATAATACATATATATGGTATATCTTCTTTTGTATCTTACTACTAGGTTTATTAATCATTCCTGAAACACCTATTACGCCTATTATTAATGGCGCTAAAAGTTGGTATGCTTTTGGTCCAATTAGTATTCAACCTTCAGAATTTATGAAGATTATTTTGATACTTGCATTGGCTAAAATCGTTTCTAATCATAATCGATTTACATTTAATAAATCTTTTCGTACTGATTTAATCTTATTTTTTAAAATCATTGGCATATCCCTGGTACCTATGATATTAATTTTACTTCAGAATGATTTAGGAACTACATTGGTTCTGTGTGCCATTATTGTTGGAATCATGCTAGTGAGTAGTATTACATGGCGCATTCTTGCTCCTATCTTTATTACTGTAGCCGTATTAGGAAGTAGCATTATTTTAGCCATTATATATAAACCCTCTCTGATTGAGAAAACGTTACATATCAAAATGTACCAAATGGGTCGAATCAATTCATGGTTAAATCCTTATGCTTATAGTAATGGAGATGGCTACCATTTAACGGAATCGTTAAAAGCTATAGGATCCGGTCAATTATTTGGTAAAGGTTATAATCACGGAGAAGTATACATTCCAGAAAACCATACCGATTTTATTTTTTCTGTCATTGGAGAAGAAATTGGATTTATTGGAGCAGTGATATTACTTCTTATATTCCTAGCTTTAATTTTCCATCTTATCCGTTTAGCTATAAAAACAACTTCATCATTTAATAAGGTATTTTTAATTGGTTATATTTCTTTACTCGTCTTCCATATTTTGCAAAATATCGGTATGACGATTCAACTCTTACCTATTACAGGTATACCACTACCATTTATTAGTTATGGTGGTAGCGCATTATGGAGTTTAATGCTAGGTATTGGTGTTATACTTTCTATTTATTACCATCAAAAGCCAGCGTCCAAAGATGCTTAGTGATAAATATATTTTAATTCAGTTAATAACATGAAAATAGTATAAAAGAGAATGGGACAAAACTCATTTTGACATTATCGTTCCACTTCGATAATGTATCTCCAACATATAAAAAAGTCTGAGACAACTAATAATGTCTCAGACTTTTTTCAATCACATATTATTTAAGTTCTTGAGTAACGGTTTTTGTGGTAGGCAAAGTATTAATAATGTCGAAACGAGATTTTGTTTTTTTGATATTGACGCCTAAAGATGATAATAATTTGACTACATTTTGTAACTTATCTGATTTGTTCATGGTATCTCACCTCGTTTTTTGACCTTCAATGATATACTACCCTAATTAGTCATGCTTTACTACCATATTTGAAAATTATTTTAAATTATTTAAGTTACACTAAAGCTTTTTATTATGAAAGTACTTTAAATCCAGCGTCATAAATTTCTTTTTCAATACTATTTAAATTAGTAGGTGTTTCATATTCAACATTAACCTTATTTCTTTCTATATCGATTGATACTGTATGTACTCCAATCATATTTAACAAACGTTCATTTAACATTTGTGCTTGTTCTTCTGTTTCAATGTTATCTATAAATACAATATTACTGTTTAACATATTACAATCTCCTAACTAATCTTTCACTAGTTTTTGAAATGTCACTAGTAGTTCTTCCATTGCTTCTTCTTCAGTACCTTGATTTATTTTTTCCATAATACAACTTTTCATGTGATGTTCCAGTAACTTAGTAGCAACACTATTAAGTGCTGAACGTGTTGCTCTTATCTGAGTTAATACATCATCACAGTAGACGTCTTCATCAATCATTCGATTAATTGCTTTAACTTGTCCTTCTATTCGATTTAATCGAGATTTTAAATTTAATTTAACTTGCTCAGAATGATGGGCATGATTTTGATTTTCCAACTAATTCACCCTTTCATAACTTCTATATCATCGTATAATTTCCTCTTTATTACGTCAATTATACATTTTTATTTTAAAAATTAATCATACCATTTATTATAGTGCATGGTACAATATTTGTTAGTACATTAATTTTAAATGATTTAGGAGGTTCAATTAATGAATATGGTAGAGATCGTGCAATTATCTTTTTTACACTCTTCTTTAATTATTAACATCATATTAATCACTGCCTTTATATTAAACTTGATTTTCGCATTTATCATTATCTTCATGGAACGTCGTAGTGCAGGTTCCATTTGGGCGTGGCTTTTAGTTCTTGTATTTCTACCGATAGTAGGATTTATTTTATATCTATTATTAGGGCGTCAAATACAACGCAAACATATTTTTAAATTAAAAAAAGAAGATCGTAAAGGTTTAGCTATGATCGTTGATGAGCAATTAAATGCACTTGAAAAAGATGATTTTTCTAAAGGTAATCATCAAATTGTTAAGTTTAAAGAAATGGTGCACATGTTACTCTATAATAATGCTGCATTTTTAACTACTGATAACAGTATAAAAATCTTTACAGATGGTCATGCTAAATTTGACGCATTAATTGAAGATATTCAGAATGCTAAAGATTATATACATATTCAATACTATATTTTCAAAAGTGATGGTCTTGGACGTCGTATTTTAAAGGCACTCGAAGACAGACTTGAAGATGGTATAGAAGTTAAAATGTTATATGATGATATGGGTTCAAGAACATTACGCAAGAAAGATTTGAAACAGTTTAAAGACAAAGGTGGACGCGCAGAAGCCTTCTTCCCTTCCAAATTGCCCTTAATCAATTTAAGAATGAATAACCGTAATCATAGAAAAATTGTAATTATAGATGGCAAGATTGGCTATGTTGGGGGGTTTAATGTTGGTGATGAATACCTTGGTAAAGGTAAAAAATTTGGTTATTGGAGAGATACTCATTTAAGACTTGAAGGTGATTCTGTCAATGCATTAGAATTAAGATTCATCTTAGATTGGAATTCACAATCAACACGTGACAATATCAGCTATGAAGATAGATATTTTCCTGATGTAGATTCAGGCGGCGAGATTGGTGTTCAAATCGCTTCAAGTGGTCCTGATGAAGACTGGGAACAAATTAAATATGGCTATTTAAAAATGATTATGTCAGCAAAACATTCTATTTATATTCAATCACCTTATTTTATTCCTGATCAAGCTTTTATTGATGCCATAAAAATTGCCGCTTTAGGTGGAGTTGAAGTTAATTTAATGATTCCTTGTAAACCCGATCATCCTTTTGTTTATTGGGCTACATTAAAAAATGCCGCTTCTTTATTAGACGCAGGTGTTAAAATTTATCAATATAATAATGGATTTCTACATTCAAAAACACTCATTGTCGATGATGAAATCGCTACTGTAGGTACAGCAAATATGGATAATCGTAGTTTTACATTAAATTTCGAAGTGAATGCGTTCATTTATGACGAAGATATTTCTCTTCAACTTAAAAAAGCATTTATTAAAGATATGAAAGTCTCATATGAGTTGACTAAAGAATTATATAATCAACGTAGTACTTGGATTAAGTTTAAAGAAGGCATATCTCAATTATTATCACCTATTCTTTAAACGCATTCAATACATGTTTTTAAAGGAGTAGTTTATGAATCAAGCAGAACAAATATTATTAGCTAAAGAATATATGTACCAATTTCATAAAAATGATTACTCTGGACATGATATTGCACATATTGAACGTGTCACATTATTAGCTAAATACATTGCCAAACAAGAACATCAAGGCGATTTTCTTACAATAGTATTGTCAGCTTTATTGCATGACGTCATAGATGATAAATTGACTGATAAACACCATGCTTTAAGCGAATTACATCAATTTTTTAAAAAAATAGAATTGGATGATACTGTTCAAAAGAATATTATTTTTATTATTAAACATTTGAGTTATCGAAATGGTAGAAATAACGATGTTACACTTCCAATCGAAGGACAAATCGTTAGAGATGCTGATCGCTTAGATGCTATTGGTGCTATAGGTATAGCAAGAACGTTTCAATTTTCTGGACATTTCAATGAGCCGATGTGGACAGAATCTCCCTATCATTCAATTCCTTCAGAAAAAGATATGGTTGATTTACCTCCTTCTGCTATTAGACACTTCTATGATAAGTTATTAAAATTAAAAAAATTAATGCATACACAAACAGGATTTCAACTAGCTGAAGAACGTCATCAATTTATGAAACTATTTTTATCTCAATTTTATAGCGAGTGGCACTTAGAAGAATAAAAAAAGTAGGAAAAGATCATCTATCTTTTCCTACTTTTTTATCGTATTATGCTTATATTATTTTTTCTTCTTATTATTTTTAGAAACAACTTGCGTATTTTTACCTTTTTTATTTGAATTATTTTCTTTATGTGCCTCAACCATAGGTCCAATTTCTTGTTTTGCAACTTTTTCATAATGTTTATTTGCAAAGAATGTTTGAATAATTAAGAATGCCGCACTGACAGACCAATATAAACCTAGTGCTGAAGCTGAACTTAATGAAATCCAAATAATCATAATAGGTGAAACAATCATCATCATATAAGTCATTTGACGTTGTTCTTCAGGCATTTGTTTACTTGACACCCATGCTTGAATAAAGTATAACACACCGGCAATAATAGTAATCCAAATATCAGGATGTACTAAATTAAACCATAAGAAATGTGGATGTTCTGTAATACCGCCACCAATACGATAACGCAATACGAAATATAATCCCATAACAATAGGCATTTGAATTAAAACAGGTAAGCAGCCTAAAGCACTCTTCATAGGATTGATATCATATTTCTTATAAACTTCCATCATTTCCTGATTAGCAGCCATTTTTTCTTCTTGAGTACGTGCACGTTTCACTTTTTCTTGTACACCTTCTACTTCAGGTTTAGCAATTTTCATTTTTTCACGCATCATATGGCTATTTTTATAGTTTGATAGCATGAAAGGCAATAAGATAATACGAATAACTAATACTAAAACGATGATTGCAATACCATAATCATCATGAAAAACAGAATGGCCTAACCAATGTAGAATTTTAGCCATTGGTTCAACGAATGTATTGTAGAAAAATCCATTTCTATTACTAGATTTGGAATAGTCACATCCAGCTAAAAAGACCATTACCCCTAATAACAAAGGTAGTAGCGCTTTCTTCTTCATTTTTACACCTCTATTGATATATTCACGTAGAAATAATTTTATCATAGATAGGGTGTACTAGAAAACAAAAACTGAAAAAAAGAGATATTTATTTGAAATAGTGCTTTAATTTATTAACAGTCTTGTCAATATTTTGACTATGTGTAATGACTGAAATAACTGACACACCATCAGCGCCTTCTTTAGCTATAGGTTCACAATTGTCTTCAGTAATACCACCTATAGCAACCATAGGTAAGCTTGGATTAATATTTTTTAATGTTGCAATCATTTCAGGACCTACAGGGGCACTTGCATCAGATTTTGAAGATGTCTCATACATTGGACCTACACCTATATAATCTACGTGTTCTAAATCTGATTGTTGATATTCCTTTACGTTTCCTACACTTAACCCTATAATTTTATTTTTAAAACGATTAGCAAAAGAAGCAATTATTTCGTCATCTTGACCTACATGTATACCATCTGCATCAATTTTTTCAGCTAAATCCACATCATCATTAATTAGAAAAGGTACTTTATACTCATGACAAAGTGTTTTTAATTCCTTAGCTAAGGCTTCTTTTTCATCCCCTACTAAAGCATTTGGCCCTTTTTCTCGAAATTGAAATAATGTAATTCCTGATTCTAATGCTGCTTTTAAAACATCTTTAATATTTTGATCACCGATGATGTCTTGTGTTCCACATATAAAATAGACTTGTAAGCTTTTTGAATCAAACATATTTAAACCTCTTCACGTTTTACAAATTGTTTATAAGTATCATAGTTAAGTTGATACATTTCATCAAGTAATTGAGATAAAAATGTTCCAGGTCCATTAACCTTTTCACTTTTTTCAGCAATCTCTGCAGCGATATTATAATAACTTACTGATTCTTCTAATACTTGTAATGATGGATGTGTATTTCTAAATAAAAATCCAGCAACTAAACCGCCTAATAAACAACCAGCGCCTGTGATTTTTGCCAGTAATGGAGAACCATTTGATAGTTTGACAATTTGATTATCTTGAATAATAACATCTTCTCTACCTGTAATAACAATTGCTGTTTGATATTTTTCATAAGCTTTTTTAGCAATTGTCACTACATCTAAGTCTGTTTCCCCATCAGTGCCTTTCATTGTAGTATTTGAATCTACTAAAGTAAGAATTTCAGATGCATTTCCTTTAATCACAGAAACATTTATTTCAGAAAGAAAAGTTTCACAGAATTGTTTACGATATGTTGATGCGCCTACAGCAACTGGATCAAATACAATGGGTGTACCTTGTTGATTAGCAATTTTTCCAATTTCTAAAATATCTTTTTCATTTGCTTTAGTTAATGTTCCAATATTTATAAGCAGTGCCCCTGCTACTTTATAGAACTCTTCTGCTTCTTCTGGAGCTTCACTCATTGCTGGACTTGCACCAATACTCAAGAGTCCATTCGCAGTGAAGTTTTTAACCACATCATTGGTATAACAGACTACTAGTGGATTCTCTTGTCTTATCTTTTCTAAACTATTCATCGTCTAAACCTACTTTCTTCATATAAGCAAAATGGTTTACCGGGCCGCGTCCTTGACCGATTTCAGGTGTATGTTCAATACTTAATGAAATAAATTTTTTAGCTTTTTTTACAGCTTCATAAATTGTTTTACCTTTAGCTAGTTCGGCTGTGATAACAGCTGAAAATGTGCAACCTGTACCATGAGTATGTGGCGTATTAAATCGCTTCTCTTCAAAAGTATAGACATCATCTTTAGTAAATAAAAAGTCTTTAGCATTATTTAAATCAGCAGAATGACCGCCTTTAATTACTACACCTTTACTTCCTATTTCATTTATAAATATATGACCTGCTTTACGAATATTATCTTCAGTATCAATTTTCAAGCCAGTAATTTCTTCAGCTTCTGGAATGTTAGGAGTAACGACATCCGCTAATGGTAAGAGCGTTTTCTGAAGATGTTTTTTTGTTTCATCATCCATTAAGGAATCACCACTTTTTGCTAGCATAACTGGATCGATAACATAGGGAATATTGCTATGATTTTTTAAATACGTTTGAATCAGTTCCATCGTTTCATGTGTAGCAATCATTCCAGTCTTAATTGCGTGAGGTAATTCATCATCAAATACGCTATCTAATTGTTCTTTAACCCAACTAGTTTCTAGATTATGGATATGTTGAACTCCTTTAGTATTTTGAGCCACAATACTTGTAATAGCAGCCATTCCATATACGCCACAAGCATGGAATGATTTTAAATCTGCCATAACTCCTGCGCCACCAGAAGGGTCAGTACCAGCAATTGTTAACGCAATCTTAGGTTTATTCATGATTTGCTCCTCCAAAATCCCATTCTTCATCAATGTATGCCATATTAAAGAAGTGACGTTCATGTACAGTACTTTGTAAAAATGCTTCTTTAATTTCTCTTTTTTCCTGTTCGGTACAATGTTCTGTAAGTTCATTTAACAAACGGTCAAATACTTCAATTAAAGGTGCCATTTCAGTGCTATAAAAATCAAACCACTTAGCAGTAAGTGCATCTCTATTAAGATTTGAATCTTCTAATCCCCATTTAGCAACCACTTCATATACGTAAGGACATGGTGCCATTGCAGCTATAGTGTATGCAGCATTTTCGTGTGTATAAGCATGATAATACATATGTTTAATGTAATGATCTCCACTAGGTGGCCACACTTTTTCTTTTACAATTTCTTCATAAGGTTCATTAATATAGTCCGCTAAAATTTCATGGGCTTCTACTTCGCCGTCTAACATAAATTCAATTTGCTCTACTAAGAATTTCACTTCTTTCATAGTAGGTGCTTTAGGAATAAGTAAAGCATATAAATTAGTAAATTCTTTTAAATAAGAAGCATCAGCACGTAAGTATTGGCGTACTGCTTGTTTTGATAATTTTCCCTTTAATAAATCTTGAATAAAACCATCATTATAAATCTCTTCAATAATTGGCTTTGACGCTTGCTTTAATTCATCTGAAAAACTCATTAACTATTCCTCCTTAAATAAAAAAACTACATTTCAACGTAGAAATGTAGTCAATATTCAAAAAAATAGAATGAATGAATATGTATTACTACTTTCCTACGTTGGCATTAACCAAATCAGGTTATAAGGGTCTGAATGCTTCATCTCAGCCATGTTCCATGGCTCCCCTAGTAGTCTTTAGTTTAATTTAACCATAACAAAACCATTGTTATAATTCAAATAAAAAAGATATTCATTGAAATAAGTTTAATTCATACAACTATTATTATAAATATAATAAATAAAGAATAGTACAGAAATCTTTCTAAATTCAGTCATTACTATCAATATATATAAAAATGCCTAAGACAACTCATATTGTCTCAGGCACTAGTAAATTATTTATTAAGTTTTACGCTGTAACCCATTGAGATGGACCTGCAGTATTATAAAGTTTTACTGCCGCAGCATCTTGAACACTTTCAGGTACTTGTGCTGGTGATACACCTTTATATTGTGCTGGTGCTACTGAATCCCAAGTAGATTGTAAGAATTGATATTTACCTGCTGCACCAGAAGAAGGGTTGATGGCATGAATATCTCCACCTGATTCGCGTTGAGCGATTTGTTGTAAATGACTATTTACATTTACAGATGAACCACTTGTTGATTGTTTAGGTTGATTTGTAGTTGCATTAGCAGGTGCTTGTTGTGTTTGAGTTGCTTGTTTAGTTTGTGTTGTTTTTGGTGCTTGTTGTGTTTGAGCTTCATTTGCATAGTGTTGACTTACATTTGAAGTTGAAGCTGATTGATTTATATGATTATAATTATTATTTTGGAAAGATACATTTTGTGCTGATTGAGTTGAAGCTACATTTTGATTAGCACTATTTACAGTTGAACCGTTTGATGGATAATATTCCCATTTAAAATATGTTCCATCTGACCAAAAATGATAAGTTTTACCATTTAAATTAAATTGGTAATTATAAGCTCCTTCTTGAATAGGATGTTGATTTAATGATTGATCGTTAGATTCCGCTAATTGAGCTAATTTTTCTTTATTAATTTGATTTTCACTTGCATCAGCATGACTTACGTTTCCTGCTACTAATCCTAAGCCTACTGCTAATGAAGATGCAATAATTGTCTTTTTCATAATAGTATAATCCTCCTAAGTCATTTGTTTTCTTAAATATTTTACGGATACTACTCTAACATCTAAAAAAGCTTAGCAGGTTACAGTGAAATAAAAAAAATATACTTATTTTACATTAAAATTACATAGATTTGTAAATAATTTTTCTTATATATATACTATAAACACTTTAATGGCAGTGTTTATTAGATATATAATAAAAGAACCAACTGTAATTACTTTGTAATATTTCAGAAAAATACACTGTCTTTTTTATCATTCAATGAATGAGTTGTATCTAATGTCTTATACATAGTTAAAGAGGTCGGAATATTTATACCGACCTCTTGAGTATATTTGAGTATAATTGAAAGACTTATTTTATATTAATTGGAAAGGTTTGGAGTATTAAAAATAGAGAGTTTTATTTTATATTCATTAATTCGAGATTATCAAATGGATAAGTGTCTGTATTTAGTGAGCTATCTGAGAGTTTTTCATTATTTAATTTAGGGGACATAAATTTAATTGTTTCAACATATAATTCTGTAACAAAGTGAGTTTGTTTTTCCTTTTCATATTTACGAGAACGCATTTGGCCAGTAATACCTACTAAAGATCCTTGAGAAGTATATTTTTCAATGTTGCTAGCCATCTTACCAAATGCTTTACAAAATATATAATCACACGCTATTTCATCATTTTCATCTTTATAATTACGTTCAGTAGCCACACTAAACGTTGCGATTTTCACCTCCTCATTATCATAAATTTTTGCATCTTTAGTCATACGACCAACGATTACTATCTTATTTAACATGTGTCACCTCCTTATATCGTTATATTAAATAGAATTGAATATAACGTCAAAAAGCTATTTTTTTAGATTTCTTCCCTTTTTAGTATTAATATCTGATATATTTAAGTAAAATATTAAGATATGAGACGACTTATTTAACAAAAAAACAATAATCATATAATTTAAAAATGTTTAAGAGTATGGGAGACATGTTATGAAGACTTTTAAAGCAGTTCGATTCCAAATAGTAAGCGATGATAACAGGATTTCAGAATTTGAACTTTATGATGGTGTTATTATAAATAAAGAGAATAGTGGTACAGGTTGGCTCCTAGAAATTGTAATTTCAGATACACATTATGATATCATGCAAAAATTTTATGAATCACAAACAGTATTAGATATCAGAGTGGTAATTACTAGACCTTCTAACGATCCAGCATTGTTTGATGCAACAATAAAACATATCTCTCTATTTGAAAAGAAAATATCAATTATTTTCGATTGTCATATTTATACACATCGTCAGGTATACGCAGAAACACTATTAGAACAACTTATTGATGAAGGATTATCAGGAGAAGAATTAAAAATTACATTTAACAGAATGATGCAATCTAAACCGAAATTAAAAGAAGAAAAATTTGAAAGATAAAAATAGAGTAGTAACGAAACGAATGATTTCGCTACTACTCTTATTTTAATTACGCATCTTGAATAGCAAAAGTAAGTTCACAACTACAAGCAAGTTGTCCATCAACAGTAGCTTTTGCTGTACCTTTTCCAATAGGACCTTTAATTTTTGTAATTTCAACTTCTAACATTAAAGTATCACCAGGTGTCACTTGTTTTTTAAATCTACATTTATCAATCCCAGCAAATAATGCAATTTTACCTTTATTTTCTTCACTATTTAACATAGCTACCGCTCCAGTTTGTGCCAAAGCTTCTGTAATGAGAACACCAGGCATAACTGCATAATCAGGAAAATGTCCTTGGAAAAACGGTTCGTTTCCTGAAACTTGTTTTAAACCTACACAACGCTTTCCTTCTTCATATTCAACAATACGATCAATAAGTAAAAAAGGTTGTCTATGAGGAATGATTTTTTTTATTTCATTATAATCAAAAATTGTTTCCATAACTATTACCTCAAATCTATTTAAAAATTAGTCATCGACTCTTTTGATATCTGCACCAAGTGATTTTAACTTCTCATGGAAATTAACATAACCACGATCTAAGTGTTTAAGTTCTGTTACTTGAGTTGTACCTTCTGCCACTAAACCAGCCAAAATAAGAGCTGCGGCTGCTCTTAAATCCGTAGCTTTTACTTGAGCACCTTGTAGTTGACTTTTACCTTCTATTTTAGCACTTCTACCTTCTACATTAATATTAGCATTCATTCTTCTAAATTCTGCAACATGCATAAATCTATTTTCAAATACTGTTTCAGTTACCACTTTATGGCCTTCAGCTGTTAATAATAATGCCATCATTTGTGATTGCATATCTGTAGGGAAACCTGGATGAGGCAGTGTTTTAATATCTACAGGTTGAAGTTCACCATTTGTAGTAACATGTACACCTTCCTCATTAAAATCGAGGTTAACTCCCATTTCTTCTAATTTATAAATTAAACTTGTCATATGTTCTTTAACAGCACCTTTTACAAAAACATCTCCTCTTGTAATTGCTGCTGCGATAATAAGTGTACCTGCTTCAATACGATCAGGTATAATTGCATGTTCAACGCCCGTTAATTTTTCAACACCATGGATAGTAATGGTATCTGTACCAGCACCAACAACGTTACCACCCATTTCATTGATATAATTAGCTAAATCTACAATTTCAGGTTCTTTAGCTACATTTTCGATAACTGTTTTTCCTTGTGCTAAAGAAGCACCCATTATAATATTTTGAGTTGCACCTACACTTGGAAAATCTAGATGAATATTTGCACCTTTCAATCCCTCTTTAGTGCTTGCGTATATATTTCCGTTTTCTAAATGAATTTCTGCACCTAAGGCTTCAAAACCTTTGATATGTTGTTCAATTGGACGAGCACCAATTGCACAGCCACCTGGTAATGCAACGATTGCATGACCTAAACGTGCTAATAAAGGTCCCATTACTAACACACTTGCTCTCATTTTACTCACATATTCATAAGGCGCTTCTTCATTTAGTGTAGCAGAAGCATCAACTGTAACTGATCCGTTTTCTTTATCATAATCCACTTTAGCATTTAAAGTAGATAAAACATTATTGATAGTAACAACATCACTTAAATCTGGCACATTGGTTAATTTACTTTGTCCTTCAGACGCTAATAACGATGCTGTAAGGACAGGTAATACAGCATTTTTAGCTCCTTCTACTTGAACTTCACCAGTAAGGCGATTGCCTCCATTTATAATTATCTTATCCATATTAATCCTCCACATTAAACTCCTATTTCTTATAACATTTCCCATTTTGAATTACTTATTTAATTAGTATATCTACATTTTTAGTTAATTAGTAGAAATTCATTTTTTAAAATAAATATTTAATTTGTGTAGAATACTGTAATAAATCCACGATAAAGTTACTTACTGCAGTACCCATTAAAATTGCTAAGAAAATCATACACACTTGTAGTTGTGTTGAATATCCTTTTTTAAAAAATTGATCTAATCTGAGAGAATGTAATGCCCAGTACGCAATACATATACATATTACATGTAAAAATAGATGTATTATTGCAAATTGTCCAACATATTCCATTCTTTTCTCTCCTTAAAGATTTCTGTAATATATTGTACATTAAAAAAGTTAATAATGATACATAAGAACGTTACGATATTTAATAAAAGTAACTAAAATAAAAATTTAAAGTTATTATCATTCTAAGTTCTTTTATGTACAATAAAAAAAGAGCTTGAAACACCATTAAATGTCTCAAACTCTTTTAATATATTAAGAATAATTAACTAAACCAATAATATTTTAATATCTGTTACTTTTTCATTAACCATTCTCACTAAATTGAAATAATATATTCATCATAAATATTATCCCACATCATTTAATTTAATCATTATTTTAATTCAGCTACACGCAGACGGTTTTCCGCTCTAGCTAATGCGCGTTTAGCTCGGTTAATGTCACTGTTATCCTCTTCATCTAAATGAGACTGAGCTCTTTGACGAGCCAACTTAGCTCTTTCTACATCAATCTCACTAGCTGTTTCAGCTGTTTGAACAATGACAGATACTTTATGTTGTCTAATTTCAACAAAGCCACCACTAACAGCTATATACTCAGTACCATTCTTAAACTTAACTTTAATATGGCCTATCTTTAATGCGGCAACTGTCGGAATATGTCCACTCATGATACCTATTTCGCCCGCAGTAGTTTGAAATACAACGAGTTCAACATCATCTTTTTCGTAGACTGAACCATTAGGAGTGACAATATCAAGATTTACTGTGTTCATTATCTTTACCTCCTAATTAGTTTAAACTTCAACACCCATATCTTTAGCTTTAGCAATAACATCATCCATACTTCCAACTAAACGGAACGCATCCTCAGGAATATGATCATATTTACCATTTAAGATATCTTTAAAGTCCGCTACAGTTGTTTTAACTGGAACATAAGAACCTTTTTGACCAGTAAATTGTTCAGCCACATGGAAGTTTTGTGATAAGAAGAATTGAATTCTACGCGCACGTTCTACTGTTAATTTATCTTCTTCAGATAATTCATCCATACCTAAAATTGCAATGATATCTTGTAATTCTCTGTATTTTTGTAATGTAGATTGAACTTCACGTGCAACTTCATAATGTTCTTGTCCAACAATAGATGGTTCTAAAGCTCTAGAAGTTGAAGCTAATGGGTCTACCGCAGGATAAATACCCATTTCAGTTAATTTACGTTCTAAGTTTGTTGTTGCATCTAAATGCGCGAACGCAGTTGCTGGTGCTGGGTCAGTATAGTCATCGGCAGGAACGAATACTGCTTGAATTGAAGTGACTGAACCTTTATTAGTAGATGTAATACGTTCTTGTAATTGACCCATTTCAGTTGCTAATGTTGGTTGATAACCTACAGCTGAAGGCATACGTCCTAATAATGCTGAAACTTCAGAACCAGCTTGAGTAAAGCGGAAAATATTGTCAATGAATAAAAGTACATCTTGACCTTGTTCATCACGGAAATATTCAGCCATTGTCAATGCAGATAAAGCAACACGCATACGCGCACCTGGTGGCTCATTCATTTGTCCAAATACCATGGCAGTTTTATTGATAACGCCACTATCGCTCATTTCATAGTATAAGTCGTTACCTTCACGAGTACGTTCACCTACACCAGCGAATACAGAAATACCACCATGTTCTTGAGCGATATTATTGATTAATTCTTGAATTAATACAGTTTTACCTACACCGGCACCACCGAATAAACCAATCTTACCACCCTTAATATAAGGTGCTAATAAGTCTACAACTTTGATACCTGTTTCAAGGATTTCTACTTCAGTAGACAATTCATCAAAATTAGGTTGACGACGATGAATTGGATCACGTCTAACAGAACTATCTATTTTTTCATTTAAATCTATTGTTTCTCCTAAAACGTTAAACACACGTCCAAGTGTTTCTTCACCTACAGGAACACTAATATCTTTACCAGTATTCACAACCTGCATACCACGTTGAACACCATCAGTTGAATCCATTGCAATAGTACGAACAACATCATCACCTAATTGCAATGCAACTTCTAATGTTAATTTGAATGTGCCATCATTTTTAGGGACTTCAATAATTAGGGCATTATTAATTTCAGGGACTTCATTATGTTCGAATCGAACATCAATTACAGGACCCATAACCTGAGTTACACGGCCATTACCCATGTTGTTTCCTCCTTTAAAATATTATTCAAGTGCGGCAGAACCACCAACAATTTCTGTAATTTGTTGAGTGATTTCAGCTTGTCTCGCTCTATTATATTGTAATGATAAGTCATCAATAAGTTCAGTTGCATTATCAGATGCATTTTTCATTGCAGTCATACGTGCTGCATGTTCACTAGCCTTAGCATCAAGAATCGTTCCATAGATTAAACTTTCAACGTATTGTGGAAGAATAACTCTTAAGATTGAGTCTTTATCTGGTTCAAATTCATATGACGACATTTGACCTTGGCCTTGACTAGAATCTTCTTGAGATAATGGTAGAACTTGTTTAACAGAAGGTTTATTTTCAAGAACACTAACATAGTGGCTATAATAAATCTTAAGTTCATCAATATGTTCTTCACTGAATAAGTCAATCGCATGCTTAGCGATAGCTTGTATTGATTTAAATGAAGGTTGATCAGGTACATCAACAAGTGAACTTTCAACTTCATAACCTCTATTTTTAAGGAAATCAACACCGGATTGACCTAAAACAATGATGCTATATTCATCACTATTTGTATGTTTTTCTTTAATGTCATTGACTAGTCGTTTAAGCACATTCGAACTATAAGCACCCGCTAATCCTTTGTCACTTGTAATAACCAGGTAACCACTACGTTGAATGTGTCTTGGTCTTAACATTGGATGACTTGAATTTTTACTTGCGCCTGCAATAGCAGTTATCGCATCTTGCATTTTTTCCATATAAGGTTCGAATTGCTTAGTATTTTTTTCAGCTCGACGTAATTTAGAACTTGAAACCATGTTCATCGCTTTAGTAATCTGTTTCATTTTTTTCGTCGATTTAATACGACTATCTATCTCTTTAAGAGAAGCCATTATCTCACCACCTTTTTGATTTAAAGTTTAGTTATTCAGACTTGCTAAAACTTTTCTTAAATTCATTAATAGCTGATTCAAATTTAGCATCATCAGGAAGGTTACCAGTTTCTCTGATTTCTCCTAATAATTCTGAAGCATTTGATTTAGACCAACTATTTAATTCATCTTCAAAACGTGTAATGTCTTCTACAGGAATGTCATCTAAATAACCTTTTGTTAAGGCATAAATAATTAACACTTGATTTTCAACAGGAAGTGGTTTGTTTTGATCTTGTTTTAAAACTTCAACCGTACGTTTACCACGTTCTAATTTTCTAGCAGTATATTCGTCTAAATCAGAACCAAATTGTGCAAATGATTCTAACTCACGATAAGATGCTAAATCTAAACGTAATGTACCGGCAACTTTTTTCATTGCTTTAATTTGTGCTGAACCACCAACACGTGATACAGACTGACCGGCATTGATCGCAGGTCGTACACCTGAGAAGAATAAATCAGATTGTAAGAAAATTTGTCCGTCAGTAATTGAAATTACGTTAGTTGGAACATATGCAGAGATATCTCCAGCTTGTGTTTCAATGATAGGTAAAGCTGTAATTGAACCGCCACCTAATGCATCGCTTAATTTAGCTGCTCTTTCTAACAATCTACTGTGTAAGTAGAAGACGTCCCCTGGATATGCTTCACGACCTGGAGGTCTGCGTAATAATAATGATAATTCACGATAAGCTGCTGCTTGTTTAGTTAAATCATCATATACAACAAGTACATTTTTTCCATTAAACATGAACTCTTCACCCATTGTTACTCCTGAATAAGGGGCAATGTATAATAATGGTGCTGGTTCCGCTGCTGATGCAGATACAACAATTGTGTAGTCTAAAGCACCAGCTTGACGTAATTTTTCAACGTTTGCACGTACTGTTGAATCTTTTTGACCAATAGCTACATAAATACAAATTGTATCTAAACCTTTTTGGTTTAAAATTGTATCAATACCAATCGTTGTTTTACCTGTTTGTCTATCACCAATGATTAACTCACGTTGTCCACGACCAATTGGTACTAATGCGTCAATCGCTTTAATACCAGTTTGTAATGGTTCATCAACTGATTTACGATCCATAACACCTGTTGCTTTTTGCTCAACAGGGCGTGTCTTAGTTGAATTGATAGGACCTTGTCCATCAATTGGTTGACCAAGTGGATTTACAACACGTCCGATAAGTTCTTCACCTACTGGCACTTCCATGATACGGCCAGTACGTTTAACTTCGTCGCCTTCTCTAATTTCACTATAAGGTCCTAAGATTACGACACCCACATTTGATTCTTCAAGGTTTTGTGCTAAACCAAGCACTCCATTTGAAAACTCTACAAGCTCACCAGCCATACAATCATTTAATCCGTGAATTAATGCAATACCATCACCAATTTGAAGGACGGTACCTACATCATCAACAGACATTTCTGACTCATAGTTTTCAATTTGTGAGCGAAGTAATGCACTGATTTCTTCAGCTTTGATGGCCATCTATGTCACTCCTCTTTTTTAATTAACTCTTTTAAATTTACGCTCTATTTGTTCTAAATCATTTTTTATACTGCCATCTAATACAGTAGTCCCAACTTTTGCTCTAAAACCGCCAATTAAGTTAGGATTTATTTTAGTTGTAATATGTACTTTAGACAATTTAGTTTTGTTAAGAATTACTCTTTCAATACGAGATAATTCTTCTTCATTCAATTGATATACAGATTCAACCAAAGCATCACCTTGATTATAATGATGGTCATACAAATGTTTAAATTCTTTAAAGATAGAATGGATAAGCGCTAAATGACGATTATTTGCTAAAATCATTAGCATATTTTTTAAGTAATAGTTCGCATCCCCAAATACAATACCTGCGAATTTACGTCGTTCAGAAGCAGGCTGATTAGGATTTGAATCAATTGCTTTTAAATCATCAATGTAATTTAAAGTTGCATGACTAACTTCTTGTAATTCTTCATACATTAAATCTAATCGATCTTTATCTATAGAGACATCAAATAAAGCTTTAGCATATTTTTTTGCTACATCTGCCATTATTTATCGCCTGCCTCTTTAAGATACTTATCAACGAGACCTTTTTGATCTTGTTCTGAAATTTCTTTTTGTAAAACTTTAGAAGCTATTAAAACAGATAACTCAGAAACTTGATTATTAATATCTGCAAGAGCGCGTTCTTTTTCACTGTTGATTTCACTTTGTGCTGTTTCAATCATACCGTTTGCACGTTCATGTGCATCTTTAATAATTTCTTCATGTTGTTTACGTGCTTGAATTCTTGCATCTTCAAGAATATGATGAACTTCATCTTGTGTTTCTTTAAGTGTCTTTTTATTTTCTTCTTCAAGTTTTTGTGCATTCAATTTTGCTTCTTCAGCTTCGTCAATATCTCTATTGATATCGCGTTCACGTTTATCCATTACTTCTTTTAATGGACCCCAAGCAAATTTTTTCAATAACGCTAATAGGATTATAAATGTAATAATTGTAACAATTGTTGTTCCCCATTCAACGCCACCTGTAGTTGCACCTAAAACAAATGAATTAGTTAATGCGTTCACTGGCATTTGACACTCCTTTCATTATTAATCATCACTTTGCCACTAAATAAAACGAATGGCGAAGATCAAAGAGACTTCGCCTCGAACATTTCTTATCTGAATAATGTCATGAATGAGATAACAACGCCGATGATTGGTAATGCTTCAACTAAACCAATACCAATGAACATAATACTCATTAATTGACCACGTGCTTCTGGTTGACGTGCTACACCTTCAACTGTTCTAGAAACAATAAGACCGTTACCGATACCAGCACCTAATGCTGATAAACCGATTGCAATTGCTGCTGCGATTAAACCCATATTAATAATTCCTCCTAAAATGTTTGTTTATGTTAATGTGCGTCCGCAACTTTATGGGACATGTAAACCATAGATAGCATAATAAAGATATATGCTTGGATTGTACCGACAAAGATTGAGAATCCTTGCCATATAATTAAGCCAGGAATACTAATTATCCAGCCCCAGCCGTTTTGGAAAAACAGGCCAGCTAATAGTGATAATAGTAACTCACCAGCAAAAATATTACCGTAAAGACGTAAACCTAGTGTTAATGTTGAAGAGAATTCTTCAAAGACATTAATAATTGCTAATGGCCAGAAAGGTTTAAAGTAATTACCAACATATGCTTTTGTTCCACGCATTTTAACACCATAGTAATGTGTTAATAAAATCATCATCGTAGATAACGTCAACGTTACAGTCGCGTCAGCAGTTGGAGATTTCCACCATAAATAATGATCATGTGTAACAATTGCAAATGGTAAACCTAGCATATTGGCAACAAAAATAAATAAAATTAATGTTACCGCCAAGAAGTGAAATTGACCACCTTTTTTCCAAGCCATGTTACTCTCAATAATGCCTCTTACAAAATCGAAAATCCATTCGATAAAGTTTTGTTTGCCACTAGGTCTTTTCTTAAGATTACGCGTACAAACAATAGCTATTATAAAAACAATAATAGCAGTAATAATAAGCATCATAATACTTGCTAAGTTGAAAACAATATCAAATCCAAACACATTCCAACTTACGAGTGGGGATTTGTGATCCATGTACTCACCTCTTTCTGTATATAGTTTACTATTTTAGCAAGAGAGGGCGAAAAATGATTAATACATAAGAAATCATAAGGCCTATCATTATACCAATGATATTTACATTCTCTTTAAAGACAACCCATACTATACATGCAATAATTGCGACTAAGTATCTCCATACATTACCTGTAGAAATATGTATATTATCTGGTTGTTTTGCCCTAGAAAGATATATCTCAAAAATGTATGTGTTGATTAGAGACCCAAGTGTCCCAATTATTAAGCCTAATAAAAAAGAATTAGATTTAATAAAATACAAAATACTTAACAATATTAAAAAATAAATGTAATATTGAATGAATTGTCTAAATATGATGCTGAACCGTTTCATTCTTTGTGCCTCCAAAACTTATGACAATCATGGAAACCGTTCCACTCATACAATTTCAATAATAATATAGGGTAATTTATGTGTCAATTCTATTCAAATTGTTGTTTAAATTAACACCAATATTGTCATAAAATGTTCACAAATAAATCAACAATTTTTTAACTTTTCAAATTCTTTAGGTATTTCTTCAGTTAATCCTAAATAGTATTTAATACTATCACATATACGTTCAGATGCCTTTCCATCTCCATAAGGATTTTGAGCATAGGCCATATTATTATAAACTTGTTTGTTCTTTAATAATTTTCTTATTTCTTGATACACATGTGTATACTCTGTTCCAATTACTTTTAATGTTCCAGCTTCTACACCTTCAGGTCTTTCAGTTACATCTCTAAGAACTAAAACTGGTTTATTTAATGATGGTGCTTCTTCTTGAATGCCTCCAGAATCAGTCAAAATTAAATAAGCATGATTAGCAAAATTATGAAAATCGACAACATCTAATGGTTCAATAAGCTCTATCCTTGGATGATTTTCTAAATAAGCGTATGATAGTTTTCTAACTTCGGGATTCATATGTAAAGGAAAAACTACTACAACGTCTTCAATATCTTCAACGATATCTCTAACTGCTTTGAAAATATGTTCCATAGGTTTTCCAATATTCTCTCTACGATGAACGGTCAGCAATACAATTTTTTTATTTTTATGCTTTTCTATCAACTCAGAAGTATAATTTTTATTAATTGTAAAATTTAGTGTATCAATGGCAGTATTGCCAGTAATCACTATAGATGTCTTATCTTTATTTTCTTGAATTAGATTGCGTTTTGCACCAATAGTAGGAGCAAAGTGTAAATCGGCAATGTTACTAACCATCTGCCGATTTATTTCTTCTGGAAAAGGCGCATATTTATTCCCACTTCTAAGACCAGCTTCTACGTGGCCTACAGAGGTATGATTATAAAATGCTGCTAATGCGCCAGAAAAAGTAGTTGTTGTATCACCATGAACAAGTACCATATCTGGACATTCTTTTTTCATAATTTGCTCAAGTTGAATAATAGATTTAGCTGTTATTTCTGAAAGAGTTTGCCCTTTTTTCATAATATTCAAATCATAATGTGGTTTTATGTTGAATGTTTTTAAAACTGAATCAAGCATTTCTCTATGTTGAGCAGTTACAACAATAATTGGTTCTAGCATTGAATCTTTTTCAAGTGCTTTAACTAAAGGTGCCATTTTAATTGCTTCCGGTCTTGTACCAAAGACTGTCATAATCTTTCTCATAATATTTACTCCTATAGTACTATTTAGTACCAAATAATCTATCCCCAGCATCTCCTAAACCAGGTGTAATATATGCTTTTTCATTAAGTTTTTCATCTAAAGCTGCAATATAGATATCAACATCTTCATGCGCTTCTTGCATTTTTTCAACACCCTCAGGTGCGGCAATTAAACACATAAAACGAATATTCTTTGCACCTCGATTTTTTAGTGAATTGATTGCTTCGATTGCTGAAGCGCCTGTAGCTAACATTGGATCAACTACTATAATTTCACGTTCATCGATATCTTGAGGTAATTTAGCAAAATATTCTACTGCTTTTAATGTTTTAGGATCACGATACAAACCAATATGTCCTACACGAGCAGCTGGAACTAAGCTTAATACACCATCTGTCATCCCTAATCCTGCTCTTAAAATAGGTACAATTGCTAATTTTTTTCCAGCTAATCGTTTTGCTGTCATAGTTGTTACAGGTGTTTCAATTTCTACATCTTGCAATTGTAAATCTCTTGTAACTTCATATGCCATTAGCATACCTACTTCATCAACAAGCTCTCTAAATTCTTTTGTTCCAGTATTTTTATCACGAATGTAACTCAATTTATGTTGAATGAGTGGGTGATCAAATACATGTACTTTACTCATAATTCATTTCCTCCATTTATGTTGTTATTCATATAGCGGATATTGTTGAGTCAATTGTTTTACTCTATCACTAGCTTCTTTCAATTTTGCTTGGTCATTTGAATTTTTTAATGCTGTACTGATAATTAAAGCAACTTCTTTAAATGCTACTTCATCAAAACCACGCGTCGTTGCAGCAGGAGTGCCTAGTCTAATTCCACTTGTAACGAATGGTTTCTCCTGATCAAAAGGTATTGTATTTTTATTACATGTAATACCAATTGAATCTAATGTTTCTTCAGCCTGTTTACCCGTTAAATTAACTGATTGTTTCACATCTACTGAAATTAGATGATTATCTGTACCTCCTGAAACAATTCTAAATCCTTCATTTTGAAGTGTTTCAGCTAAAGTTTTAGCATTTTTAATGACTTGTTCTTGATACACTTTGAAATCTGGTTCTAAAGCTTCTCCAAAAGCAACAGCTTTTGCAGCAATCACATGTTCTAGTGGTCCACCTTGAATTCCAGGAAATATTGTCTTATCTATCTCTTTTTTATACTTTTCCTTGCAAAGAATCAGGCCTCCACGTGGTCCTCTCAACGTTTTATGAGTTGTACTGGTAACAAAGTCAGCATATTCTACAGGATTAGGATGTAATCCAGTTGCTACTAAACCTGCAATGTGTGCCATATCAACCATTAATTTAGCACCAACTTCATCAGCAATTTCTTTAAATTTCTTAAAATCTAATTGTCTAGAATACGCTGACGTACCAGCTACAATTAATTTAGGCTTATGTTTCTGTGCCAATTCACGAATTTCATCATAATTAATTCTTTCAGTTTCTTTATCTACGCCATAATCGATAAAGTTATAAAACTTACCACTAAAATTAACTGAAGCACCGTGAGTTAAATGACCACCATGACTTAAATTCATTCCAAGCACAGTATCTCCCATCTCTAAAGCAACTAAATACACTGCCATATTAGCTTGAGAACCTGAATGGGGTTGTACATTTGCATGTTCAGCTCCGAATAAAGCTTTGATACGTTCAATAGCTATTGTTTCCGTAACATCAACATATTCACAACCACCATAGTAACGACGACCTGGATAGCCTTCTGCATATTTATTTGTCATTACAGATCCTTGCGCTTCCATTACCGCTTCTGAAACGAAGTTCTCTGAAGCAATGAGCTCAATATTATTGTTTTGACGGTTGTATTCATTTTGAATCGCTTCATAAATAATGTGATCTTGTTCTTTAATATAAGACATATATTCCCCTTCTTCCTTTAGAACTTATTCATATTTAGCTCTTTCTCCACCAATTTTTTTTGGTCTTGAAGTAGCGATTGTAACTGTAGCTTCACCAACTTTTTTAACGCTTGTTCTCAACGGAACACAAACATGATTAATGTGCATTCCAATAAGCGTTTGACCAATATCAATACCTTTAGGCACTTTTATATATTCAATGACTATTGGATCTTTCATATGTTGATAGGCATATGTAGCAAGACTTCCTCCTGCATGAACATCTGGTACAACAGTTACTTCTTCCATAGTAAATGGATTATAATCTTCACGCTCAATTGTAATCGCCCTATTAATATGTTCACAACCTTGAAACGCAAATGAAACGCCCGTTTCACGTTTTATACGTTCCAATTCATTAAAAATAGTTTCAGCAACTTCCATTGAACCAACTGACCCAATTTTTTCCCCAATTACTTCAGAAGTTGAACATCCTATCACACAAATCTCATCTTTTTTGAAAAACGATTGAGTTTTCAATTCATCCAGTAAAGTTGTAAGTTCTTGCATATTATTTCACCTCACTTACAAAGATAAAAAGAAGCATAGCTGACAAGCTATACTTCTTTATTATAACTTATTTATTACTCAACTTATACTATTAGCGTAATATTTCTCTTTATTCTTCGTGTTTCAATTTGCTAATAAGAGAATATAATTGATTAAATGTGTGACGATAGGTATCTATGCTACCGCCAAATGGATCATCTATTTCACCTGTTTCTGATACATACTCACATAATGTATAAATAGGATATTCTGTCCCAAATTGACTGATTAACTGTCGTTTATGACTATTGGTCATCGTTAAAATTAAATCACTTTTTAAGTCATCTTGACTGAATATTTGAGATACAGAGGGTTCTGGTAAATTATTTTCTAAAATAACTTCTAATGCTTCAGGAGTAATGGATTGTCCATTCATTGCAAATAATCCACGTGATTGAATAGAATCGTTAGGTAGAAGCGCTGTAGCTATACTTTCAGCAATAGGACTTCTACAAGTATTTCCAGTACATACAAATATTATCTTCATAATTCTCTTCCTTTAACTATTTGATTTCCCGTTGCTTTTAGCATACGATTCATAACTGCTTCAGAACCTTCAATATTATCAAAAGTATAAATAAATGCTTTTTTTATTCGTTCATCATCATCAATGTCATGTAAAATTTTATATAAGTTATGATTAGCCCCTTTAACATCTCTTTGATTTTCACAAAGAGAGATAAATATACCATCTTTAGGTACATACTTTTTCATACTAGAAGGTAAAACAAATGCTAACCCTGATTCATTTAACTCAGAAATAGGTTGTGTCAATTCAGTTAACATATATACAGGTGTTTTAGGTGCATAGTGTTTATATTTCATACCTGGTGCTATGGGACGTTCTAATTGATTATAATCATATTGAATGACGCAGTGAGGTACCACCTGATTAAGCATTGTTTGAGTAATTGATCCTGGTCTTGCTATTCTAAAAGGAAATTGGGTACAATCTAAAACTGTACTCTCCAAGCCTTCTTCACTTTGATCGCCATTCACAATACCATCTATTTTTCCATTTAAATCATTATAAACATGTTGAAATGTCGTTGGAGAAGGTCTTCCACTTATATTTGCACTGGGTGCTGCGATTGGTAAATCAACATATTCTAATATTGCTCTTCCAATTGGATGACTTGGCATTCTTACAGCAATAGAATTAAGACCACCTGTCACTTTCTCACATAAATATCCTTGTTTTAAAGGAAGAATAAACGAGATTGGGCCAGGCCAAAATGCATTCATTAATTTCTTAGCTTTCTTAGGGATAGTTGATACAAATGCATCCATTTGTGATTGCTTGTAAATATGAACAATCAGTGGGTTATCAGACGGGCGTCCTTTGGCTTTATAAATGTTTTCTACTGCCTGTTCATTTTTAGCATTGGCACCTAAACCGTACACTGTTTCAGTAGGTATCGCAATTAGGCCACCATTTTCATAAATAGTTTTTATTTCTGCTAATTGAGAAAACGTGTGGGGATCTTGACTATAATCTTTCATATTCCATATATTTGTTTTCACTTTGATCACACCTTTCACATATGTGAAATTATTAAAGAAAAAGAAGTGGGTTAGAAAATAATACATTTCTTTCCCACTCCACTATTACCACTTAAATGAAATCATTCTATTTAATCCGTTAATATCTTTCAAGAGATTTACATTCACATGCGGATATTTATTTATAATACGTGCTTTTAATATTTCTCCTTGATTATATCCAATTTCAAAAGTTACATAAGCCCCTTTATTAAGTACTTTTGGTAAATCATCTAGAATCATCTCATAAATTTCATACCCTTCATCCTCAGCAAATAACGCGATATGAGGTTCATACTTTACTACCGTATCTTCCATATCTTTCATCTCAGTTTGATCAATATAAGGAGGGTTTGAAATTAAGCCATCTAATTTAATATTTTCTTTAATAAGTGGTTTAAGGGCGTTACCTTTTAGAAATCTGATATCTGCTTTTAATTGATGTGCATTATCAGATGCTACCTCTAGAGTATCTTCAATAAGATCTGTGGCTATTACATTTAAGGTTGGATTTAGTTTTTTAAGTACAATTGCAATCGCTCCACTGCCTGTTCCTATATCAGCAATTGTACTTCCATCTTTACAATGCTCTAAAAAATGAAGCATAACTTCTTCTGTTTCTGGACGTGGAATAAGACATTGAGAATTTACTTGTAATTGATATCCATAAAATGATTGAAAACCAACAATATATTGAATAGGCTCTCCTAATAACATACGGTCTAATGCAAGTGAAAATTTTGCTTCTTCAGCTTGAGACATCTCATCATACATATGCATTAAATAATCTGTCCTAGACCATTTAAATAAGTCTAACATCAGCCATTCCGCTCTAGATTGCTCAAATCCTTTTTCTTTTGTTAATTCAATCGCTTCTTGTAAGGTATCTTTAAAGCTCGCCATTATTTAGTTCTTTCAGTTTTTCAGTTTGCTCAGAAAGTGTTAATGCATCAATAATTTCATCCAATTTACCTTCCATAATTTGGTCGAGCTTTTGTAAAGTTAAGCCAATTCGATGATCTGTCACACGACTTTGAGGATAATTATAAGTTCGTACACGTTCAGAACGATCTCCTGTCCCTACAGCTGATTTACGTTGAGCTGCATACTTTTGCTGTTCTTCTTGTAATTTCATATCATATAATCGTGCTTTTAATACTTTTAATGCTTTTTCACGGTTTTGAATTTGTGATTTTTCTGAAGACGTTGCAATAATACCGGTTGGAATATGCGTAATACGCACAGCAGAGTCTGTAGTATTAACGTGTTGACCACCAGCACCACTTGAACGATACGTATCAATTTTCAAGTCTTCATTACGCACTTCAATTTCTACATCTTCAACTTCAGGTAATACAGCTACAGTCGCTGTAGATGTATGAATACGTCCTCCAGATTCTGTTTCGGGCACACGTTGTACACGATGAGCACCATTTTCAAATTTCAACTTACTATAGGCACCATTACCTGAAACTGAAAAACTGATTTCTTTATATCCACCATGATCACTTTCTGCCGCTTCAACAATTTCAGTTTTAAAATTTTGAGATTCCGCATATTTTGTATACATTCTTAATAAATCGCCTGCGAAAATAGCTGCTTCATCTCCACCAGCTGCTGCTCTAATTTCGACAATAACGTCTTTTTCATCGTTTGGATCTTTAGGAATTAACAAGAATTTAAGTTGTTCTTCTAATTCAGGAAGTTCACTTTTTAATCCAGATGCTTCTTCTTTTAACATTTCAATTTCTTCTTTATCATCTGTTTCAGTTAGCATTTCATCTATTTCTGCTACTTCTTCTTTTTTACTTTTGTAATCTCTATAAACATCTACTGTTTTCTGTAAATCAGCTTGCTCTTTAGAATATTTTCGTAATTTATCTGGATCGTTGACGATTTCTGGATCACTTAACATTTCATTTAACTGTTCATATCTTTCTTCAACAATATCTAATTGATCAAACACTATATTTCCTCCTTGTCATTGATGCTAGGTGCTACAATATGATGTGCTCTGCATCTTGGCTCATAACTTTCATTTGCTCCTACTAATATAATTGGGTCATCAATTCTTGCTGGTTGTCCATCGATTAAACGTTGCGTCCGACTTGATGACGAACCACATACTGCACAAACGGCTTGTAATTTGGTCACTTGTTCACTTACAGCCATAATTTGAGGCATGGGGTCAAAAGGTTCACCTCTAAAGTCCATGTCTAAACCTGCTACTACAACTCTATGACCCTCTTCAGCTAGCTTTTCTACTATATGTACAATTTCATTATCAAAAAATTGAATTTCATCTATCCCTATGACATCAAATTGAGATAAATTTTGTAATAGTATTTCTCTAGCTGTTGAAATATTAATGGCTTCTAGTTCATTACCATCATGTGATACAACTTTTTCTTTATGATACCGGTCATCAATAGCCGGTTTAAATACGATTACTTTTTGTTTAGCATAAATTCCTCTTCTTAATCGACGAATTAATTCTTCCGATTTACCACTAAACATACTTCCAGTAATGCATTCAATCCAACCAGAATGGTAAGTTTCATACATTATAAGTTCCACCTTTTTCAAAACATAATCGCTTAATTATATCATATTTTCGTTTATTATAAATGAGTTTATTACTGGGTTATCATTGAACAAATGAATAAAATAGTTTAGAAATAAAAAAATACCTGCTTAATTCTATACATAATAGATTAGGCAGGCATTTTAAGTTCAAAATTAATTGTTGTTTGATTTGAGACCAAACTTTTTGTTGAAACGTTCCACACGACCATCCGCAGCAGCGAATTTTTGACGTCCTGTGTAGAATGGATGTGAATCAGATGATACATCTAAGCGAATAACTGGGTATTCGTTACCATCTTCCCATTCCATTGTTTCTGAAGAAGTTTTAGTAGAACCACTTAAGAATTTAAAGTTAGTTGTTGTATCTAAAAAGATGACTTTGTGGTAATCAGGATGAATTCCTTGTTTCATTTTTTTCAGCTCCTTTGCCCTGAACCATCTGGAACAGAGTTATTTGTGAGTTTTTACCCAATACTGTGTAATTATAATAGTTATTGAAGGAAAACGCAACCCTCAATCATATATTTTAGATAATTGGTTTTCCTGTTTTTGTACTTTCAGCGGCTGCCTTTTGCAATTGTTCAAAAAATTCTTTGTTATTTTCTGAACGTTTTAATTTTCTTATAAAACGCTCTGTAAAATCGGTAGAATCAGTAAACATATTTCTAAGTTGCCATAATGAGTCTAATTCGGACTTGCTAATTAATAATTCTTCTTTACGTGTAGAACTACGTCCAATATCAATAGCTGGGAATATTCGACGTTCGGATAATTTACGATCAAGATGAAGTTCCATATTACCTGTACCTTTGAACTCTTCATAAATCATATCATCCATACGTGAACCTGTATCTACTAAAGCTGTTGCTAAAATAGTTAGGCTACCACCTGCTTCAATATTACGCGCAGCACCGAAAAATGCTTTAGGCTTATGTAAGGATGCTGGATCCAAACCACCTGACAATGTTCTACCACTAGGCGGGATAACAAGATTATATGCTCTTGCTAAACGCGTAATAGAGTCCATCAAGATAATGACATCTTGTCCTATCTCTACAAGACGTTTTGCTCTTTCTAGTAATAACTCTGCTACCTTAACGTGGTGTTGAGGAGGTTCATCAAAAGTGGAATGTACTACTTCTGCTGACTCTACTGAACGCTCTATATCAGTTACCTCTTCAGGTCGTTCACCTACTAATAATATAAATAATTTAGCATCTGGTTTATTTGTACTAATTGCATTTGCAATTTCTTTAAGTAATGACGTTTTACCAGCTTTAGGAGGAGCAACAATAAGACCACGTTGACCTAAACCAATTGGAGTAACTAAATCCATAATTCGAGTAGAATAGTTTTGAGGCTCTGTTTCAAGAATAATTCTTTCCTCTGGGTATAACGGAGTAAGTGCTTGGAAATGAGGACGTTTTTTTACAACTTCTGCATTTTCATCATTAACAAAGTCAACTTGTAGAAGTCCATAGTATTTTTCATTGTCTTTAGGCTTTCGTACTTTTCCAGTTACTTTATCGCCTCGTTTAATTTCAAAACGTCTAATTTGACTCGCTGATATATATATATCTTTTTCACCTTTAGAATAATTAACGGTTCTTAAGAAACCATATCCATCAGGTTGTATATCATCTAAAACACCCTCCATATAGTAATTTCCATCTTTTTCCATTTGAGCTTCCATAATTGCCAAGACAAGCTCACTTTTATTCAATTTACTATAATTAGTTAGTTTTAATGATTTTGCTTTTTGCGTAAGTTCTTTTGTCGTATAATTTTTATACAATTCATGAAAAGATTCATATTGTGGTGATGTTCGTTCTCTTTCAGGCATAAATTGCACCCATTTCTTATATTTTTATAAAAATCATCTAGCTACTAGCATTGTCAAATCATCTAAATGATTATAACTTAAATGTTTTAAACGTTAGCATCTTAAATACTAGAATTAATATAGCAAATTTTTAATTTAATTACAAAATGATTTTATTAAATTTCAAAAAATAAAACAGCTCATGGAACTAAAACAATTCCATGAACTGTATTTATATTAAAATATTTCATTATACTTAATTATTTAAAATAACCAGCAATTGATTTTACTTCTAAGAACTCTTCAATTCCGTAGTCGCCCCATTCACGACCGATACCAGATTGTTTATAACCACCAAATGGTAAATAAGGTTCGTTTGGAGATTCATTAATTTGAATTCTACCTGCCTCAATTGAACGTGCTACTTTTTGAAGTGTTTCTTTATCTTTACCAATTACATATCCTGCTAAACCATATTTAGTATCATTAGCAATTTCGATTGCTTCGTCTAAATCATTATATGTGATTACTGAAACAACTGGACCAAAAATTTCTTCTTGTGCAATAGTCATATCATTTTTAACATTTACAAAAATAGTTGGTCTAGCAAAATAACCTGTATCTAATCCTTCTGGTTTACCTGGACCGCCATATAATAATTCAGCGCCTTCTTCAATACCTTTATCAATATAAGATTGTACTGTGTCGAATTGTTTTTTACTAATGATTGGTCCTACTTGAGTATTTTTATCAAGTGGATCGCCAACTTTAACATTACTAAACTCTTCTTTTAAGGCAGTTAAGAATTCTTGTTTAATACTTTCTGGAACTAAGATTCTTGTTCCTGCAGTACATACTTGACCAGTATTATTAACAACCTTTCCAGTTGTAGCTTTTGCAGCTTCTTTAATATCTACATCGTCAAGTACGATATATGGTGATTTGCCACCTAATTCAAGAGATACTTTTTTGATATCTTTAGCTGCTTTTTCCATAATTTTAGAACCTGTAGCTCCAGAACCAGTGAATGACATCATTCTAACTTTAGGATGTTCGCTTAATGGATTACCTACACCTTCACCATCACCATTAACTAAGTTAAATACACCTTTAGGAACGCCTGCTTTTTCAAAGATTTCAGCTAAAATTATTGCAGCAAATGGTGTTTCTTCAGAAGGTTTTAACACAACTGGACTACCTGCAGCAAATGCTGCTGCTAATTTAAGAGATGTTTGATTAGTTGGGAAATTCCATGGTGTAACTAATCCAGAAACGCCAATCGCTTCTTTAGTTACCAAATCATCTCCACGACGTTCTTCAAATTCAAATGAATCTAAAGCTCTACGTGCTTCTGAAAAGTGTTGTAAACCCATTTGATAATGAACATTTTCTGAAACAGTTAGTGGAGCACCTAACTCTGCAGTAATTGCTTCAATAATATCTTGTTTTCTATTTTTATATTCTTCTACTATTCTATCTAGTAGTTGTTTTCTTTCTTCAACTGAACTATGGCGAAATTCTAAATATACGTCATGAGCAGCTTGAACCGCTTTTTCTACGTCTTTTTCATTACCTTTTGCAACTTTTCCAATAACTTCTTCTGTTGCTGGATTAATTACATCAATTGTTTCGTTACTTTCACTATCAATCCATTCACCATTAATATATTGTTGAGTATAATTTCTCATCAATGATTCACTCCTTAAGAATGTGTATGTCTAATATATATCCGATTTGATGTTATTTAAACATAATTAAAAGGTTAAAGTTTATATAAACTCCAACCTTTTAACTATATTATTTAACTGAATCGTTATGTTCTAATGTGACGTAATCTCTAGCCCATGCTTCAATTGGTCTTAAAGCCTCAGCAAGTGCTTTTCCTTTATCGGTTAACTCATAAACGATAGAAACAGGACGTGTAGAAATGACTTTTTTGTCTACTAATTCCCACTCACCTAATTCTGTAAGCTTAATACTTAATGCACGTGGAGTAATTGTTTTTAAATCCCTTTTCATATCGGAAAAGTGTGCAGTATAATCAGCGCATCGAGATAGGTAATTAATGATTAAACCGTTCCAACTTCTACCAACAATTTTAAAGGTTTCTTCGAGATATGGACAGATTTCCATTGTCTTCACCTCTATTCAAAACTTCTTAAACATTGCAGGTATTTAATATACTTCAGCAATTAATATATTTAAGTATATCAAAAATAATTAAACTTGTTCAGTCCAAATATCCGCACCTAAATCTTTAAGATGTTTAACGATATCTGTATATCCTCTATAAATATGTTTAACATTATAAATTGTTGTAACACCTTCTGCTAGTAATCCAGCAATAATCAAGCAAGCTCCTGCACGTAGATCACTCGCATATACTTTGGCACCTTGAAGTTTAGAAGGTTTAATTGTTGCAGTACCAGTAGACGTATCTGCTTCAATACTAGCTCCCATATTTTTGAGCTCTTCTACATGGCGGAAACGAGCTGGATATATCGTTTCTGTAACGAAAGATGGACCATCTGTCATAAATAATAAAGGCGTAATAGGTTGTTGTAAGTCAGTAGCAAATCCAGGATATACTAATGTTTTAATATCTACATTTTTATATGATGATTTACCTTTAATTACTATTTGTTCTTTATCATCATCGATATCAATATCAACACCTAATTCATTTAGTTTAACTGTGAGCGCTTCTAAATGTTTAGGTACAATATTTTTAATTGTTACTTCGTCACCACAAGCAGCGGCAATACACATATACGTTCCCGCTTCAATTCTATCAGGAATCACTTGATATTCAGCTCCATGTAACTCTTCAACACCACTGATTTTTAGAGTACTCGTACCGGCGCCTTTGATATTTGCGCCTAAGCTATTTAAAAAGTTTGCTACATCTACTACTTCTGGTTCTTTGGCAGCATTTTCAATCGTTGTTTGCCCTTTTGCATGAACAGCTGCAAGCATAATGTTGATGGTTGCACCAACACTTACCATATCTAAAAAGATGTTGGCTCCGTGCAATTCTTTTGCTTCTATTTTCATTGATGTATCACTTGATTCATCAATTTCAGCACCTAAAGCTTTAAATCCTTTAATGTGTTGATCAATTGGACGTGGGCCCAATGGACAACCACCTGGTAAACCAATCACACATTTTTTAAAGCGACCTAACATGGCTCCCATCATGTAATAAGAAGCACGTAAAGATTCAACTTTGTTATTTGGTAACGGTGCATTTTTAATGTCTGTTGTATCAACTTCTAATGTTTTACCATTAAGATTTGTTTTAATATTTAAATCTTCTAATAAACTCACTAGTGTTTCAACATCTGAGATTTGCGGTAAACCGTCAATTTTCACTTGTCCTTGCGCTAATAGAGTAGCTGGAATAATAGCTACGGCACTATTTTTTGCACCACTAATTGTAACTTCACCCTTTAGTGGTTGACCACCTCGGATTTTAATTACTTCTTGACTCATTTATTTTTTCTCCTTTATTCGCCTTTTGTAAAATTATACATAATTCGCATTATAAATTATATATTATTTATTTGTAAAATACTAACTTTTAAAAAAACTTAGCAATTATAATATTAATATCCAAAAATCTAATATTTCATATAACGGATTGATAACACTATTATAAATCAATTTAAACAATTATTTAATTCTGTTTTTTCATAAATTTTAAAAAGAGATAATTTATTTTTTATAAATCATGAGTCAGTAATTGATTAACATTCAGCATGACTAACTTTATACAAATACTTTAATAATATATCGTAAAATTTTTGTATAAAATAAAAAAACTGTCAACAAAGCGAACACTTTGCTGACAGTTCAGGTTGCCTTAACCTTTAATAATAATTATTTTATTTAGCGCGATTAGACGTACCAAACTCTCTAATTTTGCCTTTTACTGTTTCTTTAATAGCTTCACGTGCTGGACCTAAGTATTTGCGAGGATCGTAAACTTCTTTATCATTGTTCAATACATCTCTAACAGCTTTAGCTGAAGCAATTTGATTTTCAGTATTTACATTAATTTTTGCAGTACCATAAGGGATTGCTTTTTGAATATCTTTAGTTGGAATACCTGTACCACCATGTAAAACAAGTGGTAATCCAGTTGATGCACCAATTTCTTCCATTTCTTTGAAGCCTAATTTAGGTTCGCCTTTATAAGGACCATGTACTGAACCTAATGCTGGTGCTAAAGTATCAATACCAGTTCTTTCGACTAATTCTTGACATTCTTTAGGATCAGCATAGATGATACCGCCTACAACATCATCTTCTTGTCCACCCACTGTTCCTAATTCAGCTTCAACTGACACGCCATGTTGATGTGCATATTCTACTACTTTAGAAGTAATTTCAATATTTTCTTCAAATGGACTATGTGAAGCATCAATCATTACTGAAGTAAATCCAGCATCAATAGCTTCTTTACATTTTTCAAAACTTGAACCATGATCTAGGTGGATAGCTACTGGTATAGTAATGTTTAAATCATGCATTAAACCTTCTACCATTTTAACTACTGTATAAAAACCACTCATATAACGTGCAGCACCTTCGGAAACACCTAAGATCACTGGCGCGTTCTCTTCTTGAGAAGCTTCTAAAATAGCTTGTGTAAATTCTAAGTTATTTAAGTTGTATTGACCAACCGCATAACCATTTTCTTTCGCATCGATTAACATTTCTTTCATTGAAACTAATGGCATGAAAGTTCCTCCTTGTATCCAATTACATAAATTTTCAAAAATTATTATAGCAGATAATATTTTTTATTGCATGCTTAATTTAAAAATAATTGATAACTTTTGAAGCTTCATTGCATAAAATATTATATTTCATTACAATACTAATGAAATGGAGGATAATCATGTCAAAGATACTACAAACACAATTAACGGGTATATTTAATCGTTTAGAAGACCAAGCGTTAGACATACAAATGGCTGCTCAATGTTTAATCCAAGCTATTGGTGGAGAAGGATATGTATATATTAATGGTTATGGAGATTTAAAATTTTTTGAAACTTTTATATTAGAAAGTGATGAAAAATTAAATTCTAGTAAAAAATTGAGTGAATTAAACAGTTTAAATGATTTAGACACAACTGATCGTGTATTTTTATTCTCTCCTTTTTATACTAAGGAGGTTGCTCAAGATGTTCAACAATTAATAGACAAAGATATTGATTTTGTATTAGTATGCAATCGTCCTAAACAAGAAGATTTCCCTGAACATCTTATGCATTTTGTAAACTTATCAACTCCGCGTCCGATTGTATATACTGAGGATTACGATAAAATTGTACAACCTCATACAATGGCGTTTAATTACATTTACTATGATATATATACACAAATGATTGAAATGACTAGAGACTTGGAATTATAAATTAACTTTATAATCATTAGCGCCTAACATGTACAACCTTTATCTTCTATATAAATTGATATAAATGAAGCGGAATAGACTACTTTTAAAGTCTATTCCGCTTCTATTTTGATATTTTAATTTTGTTGGTGTTTATAAGCAGCTTCTACAAAAGCTTTGAAAATTGGCTGTGGTCTATTAGGTCTAGATAAGAATTCCGGATGGAATTGACAAGCAATGAAGAAATCATTTTCTGGAATTTCTACCATTTCCACTAAACGACCATCTGGACTAGTACCAGAAAAGACCATTCCTTTATCTTCTAATTGTTCTCTATAAGCATTATTAAATTCATAACGATGACGATGACGCTCTTCAATATTTGTTTCATTATAAATGTCATGTGCCAAAGTATGATCTTTAATAGTACATGGATAAAGACCTAAACGTAATGTGCCACCTAAATCTTCGATATCTTTTTGTTCAGGTAACAAATCAATAATTGGATATGGTGTATTTGGATCAAGTTCTGCTGAATGAGCATCTTTAAGTCCTACAACATTTCTTGCAAATTCGACAGTTGCTAATTGCATTCCTAAGCAAATACCAAAATAAGGTATATTATTTTCCCTTGCATATTTGATAGCTGAAATTTTACCTTCACTTGCTCTAAAACCAAAGCCACCAGGAACTAAAATTCCATCAACATCACTTAAATAACTCTCTACATTTTCGTCTGTCACTTCACTTGAATCAATCCATTTTACTACAACATCTTTTTTCAATGGATAACCTGCATGTTTTAGTGATTCCACCACTGACAAGTATGCATCTTGTAAACTTACATATTTACCAACTAAGCCAATAGTAATCGTACCATCTAATGAATTAACGGTATCTAATAAATATTGCCATTCATCTAATTGTGTATCGTATTTAGCATCTAAATCTAAGCGTTTAATTACAATATCGTCCATATTTTGAGCACTTAATTGTAATGGGATTTCATATAATGACGATGCATCTCTACATTCAATAACACTTTCTTTATCTATATCACAGAATAAAGCAATTTTATCTTTTAAATCTTGAGTCATTTCATATTCTGTTCGAACAACAATTAAATCAGGTTGAATACCTAAACCACGTAATTCTTTTACACTATGTTGTGTTGGTTTAGTTTTCATTTCTCCAGCTGCTTTAATGTATGGAAGTAATGTACAATGAACATACATAACATTCTCACGGCCAAGGTCACTTCTAATTTGGCGAATAGCTTCAATAAATGGAAGAGATTCAATATCACCTGTTGTACCGCCTATTTCGGTAATGACCACATCCGCATTTGTACTTTCTCCAGCTAATAATAAGCGTTCTTTAATTTCATTTGTAATGTGTGGAATCACTTGAACTGTTCCACCTAAATAATCTCCACGACGTTCTTTTTTTAGCACATGTGAATATACTTTACCTGCAGTGACATTCGAATATTTATTTAAATTGATATCTATAAAACGTTCATAATGTCCTAAGTCCAAGTCAGTTTCAGCGCCATCATCTGTAACAAATACCTCTCCATGTTGATAAGGACTCATTGTACCAGGATCAACATTTAAATATGGATCAAATTTTTGAATTGTTACTTTAAGTCCTCTGTCTTTTAACAATCTTCCTAGAGAAGCGGCTGTAATACCTTTACCTAAAGATGAAACTACTCCGCCGGTTACAAAGATAAATTTTGTCATTGTCTGACCTCCTAATTTATTAAGGGTTGCTTCCTTACTCTATCTCTACAAAATTTAAACATTTCCTAAAAATAAAAAAATCGCTCCCTCTCACAAATTTGTAAGGGGAGCGTATAACATTTATACACGTGTCCTAATTAAAGGAGCCCGAATAAAATTTTAACATTTTTCATTCAAAAGTCAATTAAAACTAATATTTAGTCATTAAAATCTTCTGCGTCTTCAAATGCTTCTTCTTCACCTTCAGCGATGTCATCATCTTCATCTTCTTCAATAACGATATCTGAACCGTCAATATCTTCTTCATCATCATCAGCATTATCTAATGTTTCTTGGTCATCCGTTTGAGCTGGAATATCATCATCATCATCCATTTCATCCTCACCAAGTAACTTAAGATTTTCATCTTCTTCATCATCGTCATCAAGAATATCAAATTTTTGAATTGTTGGTGCAATTTTTTCTTCAATATCATCTACTGAATACCAATCACGTAATCCCCATTGATTTTCACCAACATTTAAGAAACGTCCATCTGTATTTAAGTCAGTATAAAATTGTACAATACGATTTTCAATTTCATCATATTCATAATTACCGAGACTTTTAAATTCGTCAATAATATCATAGAGATTCATTGTTGACCCTTTATCGTGTAATAAAGTATAAGCCATATCGATAAATGATTTTTCATCAACCATTTCTTTAGTATAATCTTGAATTTTCATTATAACTAAACTTCCTTTCAAAGGATTTTATTATCTTTACATTGCTTTTATTAATAGTAACAAAGATAAATTATAAATGACATTTTATGATTTCGCAATTGCTATTCAATTAGTAATTAATATATTTTTTGAAAATAACTAAGTCATCTGATTGATCTGTCTCAACAAAGCCGCTACTAATACATAATGGCTTAAGTTCATTATTTTCCCCAAATAATGTAATACCTATACTTCTTATTTCTTTAAAATGTTTACGTACATATGTAGGAAGTTGTCTTAAAGCACTCCCAGCAATCCCCTCTTTTCTTTGATCTTTATAGACTTCTATTGCAGCGATGTTTAGATGAGTATCTAGATGTTCGAGTGCAATAAATCCAACTTTTTGATCATCTTTTAATAAATCAATAATTTGATACATTGCAATATTTGAATTTTTATTCTCAACTAATTTCAATGACGATACATGTTTAGAATCCAAATCTAAATAGTATAAACGTTCTTTACCGATGGGTCCTTCTTCTTTAGTAGCAGTATGCATGAATCCAGCACGTTCATATACATTCCATGCCCCTTCATTTTCAGTATCAACAACTAAATATAAATGATTGAAATCTGGAAATAATAGTTGAACATATTGAGGTAAATACATCATCATAGTTGTACCATAGCCTTGTCCTTGAAATTTTTCATTAATAGACAATGATCGAACATAAACGACATGCTCAGGTGTATCATATCCTTCATGTTGATAATACTGATGAAGTATGAAGAATCCTACTACATCTCCATTTTCATTAATGGCAATATTAGCTACTCGATTTTCATCTTTTAAAGCATCTTCTAATACAGATTTAGGTAATGATGAATAAATTTGTTGTCGTTCGCTTAATTCAAAGTTTAAGACATCATCGCGATATTGTTCTTCAAATTCCTGAATTGTAATATTTTCAAATTGCTTTACTATACTCATAAAATTAACCCCTATATCTCAAAGTTGTTTTAATAATATCATATATAACCTTTAAATCTTATAAAATAATCTATTTACTCTAATATTTACTATTTATTTTATAATATTGTAAAATAATTGCAATTCGTCAAAATTATTATAGTATTAACATGTCATATATTAATTTTAGAGGTGAAAAAAATGAGAGTAGGTATCGATGCCGGCGGTACATTAATTAAAATAGCAATGGAAGATGATACACACCGTACATTGTCAACTGAATTAACAACAGATATAAATAAAGTCATTCAATGGTTAAACCAAAATGAATTCGAAAAAATCAATTTAACAGGTGGTAACGCAGGCGTTATTGCTGAAAACATCAAACAATCATCCCAAATATTTGTTGAATTTGATGCTGCTTCAAAGGGATTAGGTATTTTACTTAAGGAGCAAGGCCATCATATTAATCAATACATATTTGCAAACATAGGTACTGGTACATCTTTACACTATTATAATGGTCACCATCAAGAACGTGTAGGCGGAATTGGTACGGGTGGCGGAATGATTCGAGGTTTAGGTTATTTATTGACTGAAATATCTGATTATGAAACACTTACAAATCTCGCTCAATCTGGAAATAGAGATATTATCGATTTAAAAGTTAAACATATATATAAAGATTCTGAACCGCCTATTCCTGGTGAACTCACTGCTGCAAACTTTGGCAATGTACTAAATAATATGAATGAACATTTTACTAACTCAGATAAATTAGCATCTGTCGTGGGTGTCGTTGGCGAAGTGATTACAACGATGGCGATTACAGTAGCTCGTGAATGTCAAACAAAAAATGTTGTTTATATTGGGTCTTCTTTTAATAATAATCCCTTACTACGAAAAGTTATTGAGGATTATACTGTTTTACGAGGATGTCATCCTTTTTATATTGAAAATGGTGCATTTTCAGGTGCAATCGGTGTCCTTCATTTAAGCTAATTCAAACTAAAAACATTAACATAAAAATCCCAATAGATTTCTTAAAAAAGAAACCTATTGGGATTTGATTTAAAATGATAATTCATTAGATACTTTTTGTGGAGAAACAATGGTGCCTACGACTCCAGGTTTTAAGTCTACTGCGACAGCTTGATCATTATCTCTTAATTTATCAAGCCATTCACTAAATACACTACCTTCAATTTCGATTAAATCACATTCTTCAAAATCTTTATCACGAACTTTTCGTGCCCGATTTTTAATACTCCATACAGGCATAATATTAGGTTTTTGATTTTCTTTATCACTAATAAGAATAAATCTTTTTTCCCCTTTACGTGTTAAGCCAAAAACATGATTTTCTTTTGAAATATCTTTTGCAAATTCTTTAAGACGAATTTTGTCTAATTCAGACATGAGTTCATTCATCATGTCTACAACTTTGACAATATGTCCCTCTTCTTTACTTGAAGTATTGATTAAAATTTTATCACTTTCATCAAACAATTCATCCATATCATACGTAACGAACGTATCAATATCAATATTTAATAGTCGATCAAATTGAATGTCTGAGTGATTTAAATACTCTTTTGCGATGTCTTCATTCGTCCACATTCCTGTGTAATCACCATCTTCATGATGAATACGAATTAATTTTTTATTTTTACTAGCCAAAATAATGACTTCATTAATTAATATCTCTTTGAAATAGTCATTATGCTTATATTCCATTACAAACCCTCTCTCTTAATATACTAATTAAATGTTAAATTATATTAAAATTAACGTCAAACATCCATATTTTTTTTTATAATTAATTTAACCTATACTCTAACTTAATTAGTATCATCAAGTTCACTAATAAATGCTTGTTCTAATTGTTCAACTTCTTCTTTAGAATCAGCATTCCATATACATCCAAAGCGAGAATTCACTTCATCTTTACCAAACCAATCACCGTCATAATACGAAAGAGGATAAAGCACGCCTTGTTTAACATATTTTAAAATAACATTGAAGAAACGAGTATTATCTCCTCTTGAAAAATAACTATAAAATTTTTGATAGTTAGGATTTAATTCATCTTGTAATAGTAGCATGCTTGTCGAACCATTTTGTCTAAAATTCAAATCTATAGCAAATACATTATCATTTTCATCTAATAATAAATCAAATCCTGCCACACCAATAAAGCCTAAGTTCACTCCATTTTGCATAATTTCACGACCAGCTTGAATCACTTTTTCTGGAACATCATGCACATTTTCATTTCCTGCGTATAGACCATATTTATCAGTAATTTGATGGGCAGTACCTAGATAGGTGATACCTATTTCTTTAGAATATGCAAATTGGACACAATAATTTTTAACTGCTTCTATTTTTTGTTCAATGATTAAATTATCGGTAGCATGGGCCGCTTCAAATATTCGTTGAGTTGCTTTTTCTAAGTCTTCGTCGTTATAGCAAATCATTACGCCATAACCACCTGCAGTTGGTAATTCATCTCCTGGCTTAATTACAAAAGGATAATCCCAATCTTTGATACGACCTTTGAAATCTCTAATTGACACAATTTCACGGTCTGGTAAATATTTATGATTTGTCCATTCAGGAATACGTGATTTATTATTTAAAGCTACAAAAACGTCTTTATCAATGGCATACGCTTCGTCATCTACTATGTCATTGTTTTCGATATATTGAAAATATATTTTTTTCCCTTCTTTATTGATAATCTCTTGTAACAAGCGTTCATACGTTTCACGATCTCTAAATGTATAAAGATGCTTTGGTATTTTTTTACCAATAAAATCAAATAGTTGTTGTAACTTATCTGTAATACTCGCTTCGTGTACAACAATCGGCATATCCTTAGCGATAATCATTTCACGACCAGTCAAAAAATTAGACTGATGCTCTTCTGTTGTGAGCCAAGGATTCAATGCATAAGAAGGCCTTGAATTATATACAATATTTTCATTATACAAATCACTTAACGTTAACTTTGGAACACTATATTCATTTTTCATTTATTTACCCCTTTATTTGAGAATGTTGCTCTACAACCTCATCAAATAGTTTTTTATTTTCAATTAATTCTAGTCCCATAAGAGCAATAATTTTTGCGCCTCGAATCAAAGCTTGATCACCATGAACACTTGCAGCTGCTTCTCTAAAACGGTGTGTATGACCTACTAAATTTCTTGAACCAATTTTAACATGTGGATGAATCGTAGGAACTATATGACTAACATTTCCTGTATCTGTCGAACCAAAACCAAAATCATCATAACTTACTTCTTCGCCAACTTCTATGGCGTATTTTTCAAATAATTCGTCTAGTTTAGGTGTTTTTATAAATTCATTTACACCATTTTGAATAGGACCAAATTCATAGTCACAACCCGTTTGGATGGCTGCACCTCTTGCAATTTGATTAACACGTTCTGTTAAAATATCAAGTTCTTTTCTAGTAGTGGCACGTGTATAAAATCTCGCATGTGTATAATCAGGTATAATATTAGCAGCTTTACCTCCATCTAAAATTACACCGTGTACACGATGACTTTTCTTAATATGTTGACGTAATTGAGCTACACCATTGAAATAAGAAATCATCGCATCTAATGCATTTAAAGCCTCATCCGCATTTTCTGAAGCGTGGGCGCTTTTACCATAAAATTTAATATCAAGCACATCAACGGCTAATGTATTTATCGTTGGATATGTTTCATTTCCAGGATGAATCATAAGTGCAATGTCAATATCATCAATCACACCGGCTTTTACATATGAAGCTTTTGCACTTCCATTTTCTCCACCTTCTTCGGCAGGACATCCTAATACAACTACTTTTCCACCAACATGATCGATGACTTGTTTAAGTGCTATTCCTGCTAATACACTTGCTGTCCCAATGATATTGTGGCCACATGCATGACCTAAACCAGGTAAAGCATCATATTCAGCTAAATATCCTATAGTTGGTCCTTCTTTTTCAGACTGGTAAGTTGCAATGAACCCAGTAGCATGTCCGGCAATATCCGTTTCTATCTCAAAATCATTTGCTCTTAATTGATCAATCAATGTTCTTGATGCAAATATCTCTTCATTGCCTAACTCAGGACGCTCGTGTATACGATGGCTTATTTCGACATAATCGTACTTTTTATTCTCTATATAGTCTAATATCTCTTGTTTACTACTCATCAATCTATACTCCTTTTATACACGAATATTAATATCCATATTTATTTAGACATCAAGTCAATCCATTTCTTGATGTATCTTTAAATTTAATTATTACTTATTTTATCGGATTTACTATAGATTGTCATCACATTCATTTGAATTTACAAAATTTTCTTACAATAAGCATTTGAATTACTTGATTAAGAAAATTGTAAATGATTAGCACTCTTGTTACAATCATATTATTCAAGCAATGTATTTATAGGAGGAAATAAATATGACTAAAATGAACGTTGAAAGTTTTAATCTTGACCATACAAAAGTAGTTGCACCATATATTCGCTTAGCAGGCACAATGGAAGGGATTAATGGAGACGTTATCAAAAAATATGATTTACGTTTTAAACAACCAAATAAAGCGCATATGGATATGCCAGCGCTACATTCATTAGAACATTTAATGGCTGAAAATATTAGAAATCATTCTGATAAAGTTGTAGATTTAAGTCCTATGGGTTGTCAAACTGGTTTTTATGTTTCATTTATTGATCACGATGATTATGAAGATGTATTAAATATTATTGAAAAAACTTTAAATGATGTGTTAGAAGCTACAGAAGTTCCTGCTTGCAATGAAGTTCAATGCGGTTGGGCTGCTAGTCATTCTCTTGAAGGTGCTAAAGCACTCGCAAAAGAATTCTTAGATAAGCGTAATCAATGGGACGACATTTTTGGTGAAGGCAAATAATTAATAATTAAATAAACAATACCCTACCTAAATGCTTTAGGTAGGGTATTGTTTATTTAAGTTTTATTATAATTTTTTTACAATAGCTATTAAAATGAATTGAAGTGGTAATCTTAAGTATAATGCCCACTTAGGAATAGATTTATTTCCTAATGGTAATTGCTTTCTTGCCATGTAAATGTTTCCTGGAAAAACCGCAAGTAAAAATGCATTAATACCTTTTTTCAACCAATCCGCAGGTTTTTTAGCTAATAACATAACTCCAAAGAACATTTCAAATACGCCTGTCACTAAAACTGCTGTTTTTCGTAATGGTAAATACTCCGGTACAATCGATCTAAATTGACGTTCCTTTGTAAAATGTAGTATTCCTGCTGTTCCAAATGCTAAACCTAACAAATATCTCATTATTTTCATAATTATTCAACTCCCATTTCTTTTAAATAACTTTTTCCGTATTTTGGCAATTCAACATTGAAATTATCTGCAATTGTTGCACCAATAGAACTAAATGTTGTATCTCCTGATAATTCATGGTATGCATCTATTTTAGGGCTAAACATAAGCACTGGAATATATTCTCTAGTATGATCTGTTCCCTCTGCAATTGGATCATTACCATGATCAGCAGTAATAATCACTAAATCATCTTCTTGTAAATTATCAATTAATTCTGGTAAGCGTTCGTCAAAATCTTTAATGGCTTGTGCATAACCTTCTTTATCACGACGATGACCATATAAAGCATCAAAATCAACAAGATTTAAGAAACTTAATCCATTAAAGTCTTTTTTGACAACTTCTATTAACTTATCCATTCCATCCATATTATTTTTTGTACGAATGGCTTCAGTTACACCTTCGCCATCATAGATGTCATTGATTTTACCAATAGCAATAACATCATAATCACTATCTTTTAATGTATTCATAACAGTTTTACCAAATGGTTTTAAAGCATAATCATGACGATTAGATGTACGAGTAAAGTTTCCTGGTTCACCAACATATGGACGTGCAATAACACGGCCAATTAAGTACTTAGGATCCTTAGTTAATTCACGAACCTTTTCGCAAATATCATACAATTCTTCAAGTGGGATAATATCTTCATGTGCAGCAATTTGAAGTACTGGGTCTGCACTAGTATAAACAATTAAATCCCCTGTTTTCATTTGATGTTCGCCTAATTCATCAATAATTGCAGTACCTGAAGCAGGTTTATTTGCTACAACTTTTCGACCTGTCATTTCTTCAATCTCTTGAATTAATTCGTCAGGAAATCCATTTGGATAAACTTTAAATGGTTGCATGATATTTAGTCCCATAATTTCCCAATGTCCTGTCATCGTATCTTTTCCAACAGAAGCTTCACTTAATTTAGTATAAAAAGCACCTGGTTGTTCAACTTTATTGACTACTGGCAAATCTTCAATATTACCTAATCCTAATTTTTCTAAATTAGGTAATGATTGGTTAAAACCTTCTAACGTGTGTTTTAATGTGTGTGAACCTTCATCATTAAAAGCTGCAGCATCAGGTGCTTCACCAATACCTACTGAATCCATGACAATTAAATGTACTCTTTTAAATGGTGTCGTCATATTTAACACTCCTACTCTGTAATTATTTTATGAATTAATGTTGGTGTTTTTGCTTGCGCTTTAATTTCGATACTTTCGTCAAGTTTCTTAATTACATCATCAACATTTTCACGATTACTGTGAATCGTTAATAAAGACTCTCCTTCATTGACGTTGTCTCCTACTTTCTTATTCAACACAATGCCAACACTTAAATCTATGTCATCTTCTTTCGTTTGTCTTCCCGCACCTAACATCATTGAAGCAACGCCAATTTCATTAGCAATAAGCTCTGAAACTACACCACTTGATTTTGCTTTATAATCAATTTGATATTCGGCAGTCGGTAATAACTCCGGTGAATCGACAACTGAAGCATCGCCACCTTGATTTTCTAAAAATGTTTTGAATTTATCTAATGCTGAGCCATTTTCAATGGCTTCATTGAGCAATTGACGCGCCTCTTCAAGTGTACTTGCTCTTTCAGCAAGTACGACCATTTGTGAACCAAGCGTTAATACTAATTCAGTTAAATCTTCAGGTCCTTGACCATTTAATGTATCAATCGCTTCTTTTAATTCTAAAGCATTCCCAATCGCACGACCAAGTGGTTGGCTCATATCTGAAATAATAGCCATTGTATTTCTACCAACATTATTTCCTATGCTAACCATAGCATGTGCTAAAGCCTCGGCATCTTCTAATGTTTTCATGAATGCACCATTTCCAGTTTTAACATCTAGGACGATTGCATCAGCACCCGCGGCAATTTTCTTACTCATGATAGATGATGCGATTAGAGGAATAGAGTTAACTGTTCCTGTAACATCTCTTAATGCGTATAGTTTCTTATCTGCAGGTGTTAAATTGCCTGTTTGTCCAATCACTGCAACTTGATCTTCATTAACAAGTTTAATGAAGTCCGCTTCAGAGATTTCAACATGAAACCCATCAATAGATTCTAATTTATCAATCGTACCACCCGTATGTCCTAAACCACGGCCACTCATTTTGGCAACTGGCACTCCCACTGCAGCTACTAATGGTGCCAACACTAATGTCGTCGTATCTCCAACGCCACCAGTTGAGTGTTTATCTACTTTAATACCATTGACTTTTGATAAATCAATAACATCACCTGAATTAACCATTGCCATAGTTAAAGCTGCACGTTCTTCTTCATTCATATCTTGGAAGAAAATCGCCATAGCTAAACTTGAGGCTTGATAATCTGGGATATCTCCTTCCGTGTAGCCTTTGATAAAGAATTCAATTTCCTCTTTAGATAATGATTTTCCATCGCGTTTCTTTTCAATAATATCTATCATTCTCATCATTCTGAACTCCTCTCAAAATAAGCTGTTGTATCTGTATGCTGTTACATCAACTGCATGATTAATAATCAGAATCTGACTCTAAACCTTGAATAATTTGGACACCAGCACTCGCACCTATACGTGTAGCGCCTGCGTCAATCATTTTATTGAAATCTTCTAAATTACGTACGCCACCTGAAGCTTTAACCTCTAATTCGTCTCCCACAGTGTCTTTCATTAATTTCACATCTTCTGGTGTAGCGCCTCCCCCAGCAAAGCCAGTTGATGTTTTAACGAAATCTGCACCAGCAGCTTTTGCTAGTTCACTTGCTTTCACTTTTTCATCGTCTGTTAAAAGAACAGTTTCAATAATAACTTTCACTATTTTTCCATTAGCTGCGCCAACTACGCCTTCGATATCTTTTTGAACGTCTTCATATCTTCCATCTTTAAGTGCGCCTATATTGATAACCATATCAATTTCTGACGCGCCATTTTTAATCGCATCTTCTGTTTCAAAAATCTTTGTAGCGGTTGTTGTAGCTCCAAGTGGGAACCCAATCACTGTACATACAAGCACATCAGAATTCACAAGCTGTTCAGAAGCATACTTAACGTGGGTTGGATTAACGCAAATCGATTTAAAATGATACGCCTTAGCTTCAGAAATAATTTTATCAATCTGTTGACGTGTTGATTCCGGTTTTAAAAGTGTATGATCAATATATTTTGAATATTCCATAAAAATTTCCTCCAATGTATTGCTCGAAAGCCAACTGTATTAACATAATTTATATGTTTCTCTCATTTATATAGTACAAAAATTCGCAAAAATTTTAAACAAATGTTATCTTTATTTTGAATAAAAATGTTAAGGAGAAGATATTCATGACAAACGGTACACCTCATATTCAACCTAATGGAACTAAAATTGCTAAAACAGTATTAATGCCTGGGGATCCATTACGTGCAAAATATATTGCTGATAACTTTTTAGAAAATGTTGAGCAATTTAATGAAGTACGTAATATGTTTGGATACACTGGCACATATAAAGGTAAAGAAATCTCAGTAATGGGTTCAGGTATGGGTATTCCAAGTATTGGAATTTATTCGTATGAGCTTTATAATTTCTTTGATGTTGATACAATTATTCGAATTGGTTCATGTGGTGCATTACAAGAGAATGTGAATTTATATGATGTCATTATTGCTCAAGCTGCTTCAACTAATTCAAATTATGTAGATCAATTTAATATTCCTGGTCACTTTGCTCCAATTGCAGATTTTGAGTTAATTACTAAAGCTAAACAAGTTGCTGATGATATCGGAGCAGTTACACATGTTGGAAATATTTTATCATCAGATACGTTTTATAATGCCGATAAACATTTTAACGATAGTTGGAAGAACATGGGTATCTTAGGTATTGAAATGGAATCAGCTGGCTTATATTTAAATGCAATTCATGCTGGTAAAAAAGCATTAGGTATTTTTACTGTAAGTGATCATATCTTAAGAGATGAAGCTACATCAGCTGAAGAACGTCAAACATCATTTACTCAAATGATGGAAATTGCTTTAGAAATCGCTGAATAATCACTTATCAATGTTAATATTAAAAGTTAAAAGAGCCATTGTAGACGTTTTATCGTCCACAATGGCTCTTTTTAAAATAGAATATTTAAACTAAATAAGATTTAAACATCCAATTATGTTTATCTACTGATGTTTGCATGCCAATAAACATATCTTCTGAAACATCGTCTCCTGCTTCTCCTGCAACTTCAATTGCTTTTCCAAGTTGTTTAGAAATTTGAGTTAAATCTTCAGAGAAAGCTTTAACCATTTCTTCAGCAGTGTAATGTGTTTCTGCTTCTTTTACAATTGAAAGTTCTAAACTTTCTTTTAATGTTGCTACTGGGTTACCTCCAATTGCTAAAATACGTTCTGCTAAATCGTCTACATATTGACTAGCTTCATTGTATAATTCTTCAAATTTTTCATGTAATGAGAAGAAATTAGGACCTTTAACATACCAATGGAAGTTGTGTAATTTTGTATATGCTACTGTCCAGTTTGCTACTTGTTGATTTAATTCTTTTACTACATCTTGTTGAGTCATCGAATCTCTCCTTTTTTGTACTTTTATACAGTCAAGTCTCTCTTTTACAATCATAATTATATTATAATAATTATAATCTGTAAAGTCATTTTACACACGCAATTAAAAAACATTAATACTTATGAATAAATATATAGAATCATTATCAAAAGCTTTATAATATATAATCAAAATATATAGATATTATCAATTAAAAAATAGTTTTCTCATTTATTGTCTATCATCATCAATAAAGAATGATTTTTCATATGCGTTTGGTTTATGCCAATGTGTTTTCCACATTTTATCTCTATTATTAGCAAACAGTCGATAACCTAAATTTCTTATTGGTAATGGCATTACTCTAAGTAGTATGCCTAACCATTTTTTACTACTTAATGTTGTGATTAATTTTGCTACTGCAGTAGTCTCGTAATATAAACGATCTCCTTCTTGTAGTATCACACTATTTTTATTTTTAGCTTCGGGATGTTGTTTAAATAAATGTTGTCCCGCCTCTCCTTTTAAAGTCGCAAACTCATAATTTTTAGGTAAACCATGTTGTATTAGCCAAATACAATAATTATAACAATACACACAATTTCCATCGTAATAAACGATTGGCATGTTCCGTCACCTTCCTTTTTAACCTATTTAATATATTCCTTTTACAAGGACTCATTAAACACAGAAAAAGTGGATATAGAATTTATTTCAAATTCTATATCCACTTTAACTAATTATACATTATGCTGTTTTTATCTAACTTGTTTGACATTATGCATCATGGTTCACTTTTACAATACGTGTATATTTTAAAAATTGTTGTGAATATTTATTTTTGATATCTTCTAACTTTTCGTATGTTACGCCAATAATATGCCAATTAGGATTAAAATGATAAAAAGAATTTTTTTCACGAGACCAAGTAATCATGTTACCGTCTTTATTATATCTAGGTAATGTAACTTCGTACCCTTCTAAAACATTAATATAAGTTTGAAATATATCTGGATCAAGTCTATTAAAGTTATCAATCACTAAGTAACTTTTGTCATTTTTAGGCATAAGTTGTGTAATAAAACCTTCTCTATAATATAAAGCACCTGTCTCATTAGGTAGATATTTGCCATATAACATATCTTCACTAAAGTCAGGGTGACCACTAGTAATAACTGGATTAGCATTCGTTTTTTGTAAAAGATTATTGGCTGCTTTCAAACCTTCTTCACGTTTATCTACAACGAGTAAAATAAAAGGTTTAATGGTCTCATCATGATCCGTATTGAATCCTGGTTTTTTAATAGTCTCAAATGGTGTTCTAATCCCATCATTTTCACTCATGTCTATAATAGCATCGTATTGTGCTTGACTCATACTTGCTATTGCTTGCTTAGCATTTTCTTGTAAAAAGTATAAGTTCTTTAATTTAGGATGTTTATTTAGTGCTCCTAATGTAACAGGAGTGATATTCTTTTCATAATAAATCTCAATTGCAGTACTATTAGTACGACCAGGAATTGGAGGTTTTTCATGAATATGACGAGATACTTCACCAATTCCTACGACCGATTGATTACTATTCTTATCATAAAATATTAAATTATCCCCTACTTCTAATTGGTTATAAAAATGATAACCATTCCGTTTAATTCCATTATAAGTATGTGTAAAAATCGTATAATGGGTATCAGGTTCAAATTTTTCAGTTTCAGATAAAAAGAAATATCGAGGTAATTGAATGTTACCTTTTCCTAACTCAACGATTAATTGAAACTCCTCTTTTGTGAGTTGATTTATTAACGTTTCTCGCATATTATTCATTCGATAATCTAGCACTTCACTACGTTTTAAATAGTCAGTAGTTAAAGGCTTTAACTCTTCATTAAATTTAAATTCAACTCTAATTTTATTTTGTGCTCCTGTTTGAACACTAATAATTTCCCCAATTCCTAATAATCCAGTATCTGTTTGTACTTGATAAAAAATCACTTGATCGCCAATTTTAGCTTTTTTGAACGCTCGAAAACCCTGAGTAGGATTGAACTGTGCTCCAGACTCAAATAAAGTTGTTTGTCCAACTAATGGTTCATTATGGTTCCATCTTGTATATCCACAATTTAACCAAAAGTAATTTACTTCTTCTGCCATCTAGAATCTCCTTCTTACTTATTTTAAATTTAGCATCTTTATTCATGTATATATTAATATTAATTTTAGCACCTATTAGTCATTTTTAGATCGCTTAAATTTAAATATATGAATAGTCTATAAGATTTCGTTTTTTTTATTTTATCATATTTTTTTAATAGAGTTGACGTATTATTAAATCACTTTTTAAATTCAAAAAAGTGAAATAGAATCATATGAATCCTCACAAAATTCCATTTCACTATTAAAATATACTATCTCATTATTTAAACATTATTAGATTTCCGATTAACAGGAAGCGGAAGATAAAAAACTTCTAGATTCAGCTATCACACAAGAAAATCATGCTAGATATAGAAATTATTCCAACACGTCTGCTTATAAATTAAATTGATTAACTAAATATAACTTATAATTAGAGTGAACTCTCCTTCAAATACGCTATCTAAATCTTCAGAAGTTAAAATAAAATTAGATCCCTTTTCTAGCTTAAAGATTTCACCATCTGTAATCACTTGTCCACGACCTTCTAATACAGAAATAAGACAAAATTCACGAGGCTTCATATAATTAAGCGTTCCACTTATTTCCCATTTAACCATTGTAAAAAAGTCATTAGATACAATTTGGCTACGTTTATGATTTTCTACAATTGTAGTTTCAGGTACTATAGTAGGTGCATTTGCAGTAAATTGAATCACGTCTAATGCTTTGCTAACTTCTAATGATGATCCATCAGTTCGATTACGTTCATAATCATATACTCTATATGAAATATCAGATGATTGCATTGTTTCATATACTAAAACGCCAGAACCTATAGAATGAAGCATTCCAGCTGGTATAAAATAAAACTCACCTGGTTTAACTTTGATTCTTTCTACTGCATCCAACACCGCGTCTTCTTTTATCTTATTCTCAAATGTTTCTTTTGAATCAGCAGAAGTACCGAGTATAATTTCAGCGTCTTCTTCTGCATCAATAATATACCAACATTCAGACTTACCATATTGACCATTTTCAAATTCATATGCATACGAGTCGTCAGGATGAACGTGAATAGATAGAGGATGTCTTGCATCCACTATTTTACATAATAAAGGGAAATCTTTACTTGGAAAGTCTCCAAATAATTCTCTATGATCATTCCATACTTGATCTAATGTTTGACCAGCATACTGACCATTTTCAATCATATTTTTTCCATTCGGATGTGCAGAAATACCCCAGCATTCTCCAGTTTGTTCACTTGGTATGTCGTAATTAAATTGATTTAACTTATTACCGCCCCATATTTTTTCAAAGAAAATAGGCTTTAAAAATAATGGCATGATTGCACCTCCTAAAACACGGTTATTGCTTCTCTCTTTATTTTAAAGTGAAATATCGTATTTAAATGATTATGTATAATTAGAACAATTGATGACCCACTTTATCTTTAAATTACTATCTATTTAAGCTTTTAATATATCAGATAACTAATTCTATATGAAAGCTGTTTCGCTTCTATCGTTAAACAAAAATTTTCACTCATATGTTTATTATATCAATTTCATTATTAATTTAATAGAAATTATATATATTAATAAAAAAGAATAGAACAGCAAGTTTTAAAACTCACTGTCCTACTCTAACACAGAACTTTTCATTTGTAATTAATTATCTAACTTAACTACTCAAAACGAGATAATGCTTCTTGAATAGATTGATGCCCTGAAAGAATTTGAAATTCTTTATTTTCAAATTTATTTTCAGAAGTCGCTACGTGTTTTAATACAGAAGCCACATCTTCGCGTGGAATTGTACTTCCTTCATCAAAATACAAGTCAGCTTTAATTTCACCAGTACCTGATTTATCTTCTAAACCACCTGGATGAACGATTGTATAAGTTAGTCCAGAATTTCTTAAATGATTATCTGCATAGTGTTTTGCAATTGTATAAGGTTTTAAATCTCCACTTGCATCAAATGCTTCACGACGTGAATCGTAAGTAGAAACCATTACATAATGTTTAACATTTGCTTTTTTACTTGCTTCAATCGTTTTCACTGCACCATCTAAATCAACAATGATTGTTTTATCAGCACCTGTGCTACCACCTGAACCAACTGAGAAAATAACTTTATCAAAGCCTTTGAATTTCTCAGTTAAATCATCAATACTATCTTTTTCTACATCTATTAAAATGGCATTAACACCTTGATCTTTTAACGCACTTTCTTGTTCTTCTTTACGAACACCGGCTGTAAAATCAACTTGATCTTCTTTTAATTGGTTAACCAATTTAGAACCTACGCCACCATTAGCACCAATAACTAATATACTCATAAACTTATTTCCTCCTTCAATTCATTTCATAGTTTATTAATACCACTTAGTATCATTTTTAAACTTATTTACTATATATCATTGACACTTAGACAAGGACACTATATATTAATATATGAATATATATTAATATATTAAAGAGGAGGTCTCATGTGATGTCCAATACAAATAAAGATAGAGATATATTTATAGATGAATACATGCTTAACCGTTTAACTGAGACATTTAAAGCGTTAAGCGATTATAACCGTTTACGTATTTTAGAATTGTTATATAAAGGTGAAGCTAGTGTTGGGCATATTACGCATACATTAAAATTAACTCAATCAAATGTATCGCATCAATTAAAGAGTTTAAAACAAGCAGGCCTCGTTAAATCGTCACGTCATGGACAATCCATGATTTATTCTATAGACGATCAACATGTTTCTACTTTATTAAAACAAGCCATTCAACATGCTCATCATCAAAGAGGTGAATAATAAATGTCTAATCACACACACCATCATAACCATACTCATAATCATGTCCATACCAATAACAAAAAGGTATTAACAATTTCTTTTATTATTATAGGCTTATTTATGATTGTTGAAATTTTAGGAGGAATAATAAATGTCTAATCACACACACCATCATAACCATACTCATAATCATGTCCATACCAATAACAAAAAGATATTAACAATTTCTTTTATTATTATAGGCTTATTTATGATTGTTGAAATTTTAGGAGGATTTATCGCTAATAGTCTTGCGCTATTATCAGATGGACTTCATATGTTTAGCGATACTGTTTCACTAGGAGTTGCTTTAATCGCATTTATTTATGCAGAGAAAAATGCTACTTCAACTAAAACATTCGGTTACAAGCGTTTTGAAGTCTTAGCTGCCTTATTTAATGGTATAACTTTATTAATTATTAGTGGCGTCATTATCATCGAAGCGATTAGAAGATTTTTCAATCCTATTAAAGTGCAATCCACTGAAATGTTTATTATTAGTGTGATTGGACTTATAGTGAATATTATCGTTGCAATAATCATGTTTAAAAGCGGTGATACGTCACATAACTTAAATATGCGCGGTGCTTTTATTCACGTTTTAGGAGACTTACTTGGTTCATTAGGTGCCATTATAGCATCTATTCTTATATACGTATTTAACTTTACAATTGCTGATCCTATCGCAAGCATTCTAGTTTCCATTATTATATTGAAAAGTGCAATCGGTATTTCACGTTCGTCACTTAATATTTTAATGGAAGGTACACCAAGTGACGTCAATTTAGATAAAATCATTAGTACAATTATAAATCATAATGAAATTTATAATGTCCATGATTATCACGTTTGGACTATTTCAAATGATATGAATGCGTTAAGTTGTCATGCAGTCGTCTCTGAAACTATGTCTGTTCAGGACTGTGAAGGACTTCTTAAAAAAATAGAACATGAATTACTTCACTTAAATATACAACATATGACAATTCAATTAGAAACAGCCCAACATGATCACGATACTTCAGTACTATGCTCTGGATTACATAAAGAGCACGCTCATCATTAAGACTACACAAACAATGTCCGCAGTTTACAATATAAGTAAAAAGTCGAACAGAATTCATATTAGTTTCTGCTCGACTTTTTTTACTTATATAAAATAATCGAAAATAAATTGTTTGCCTGGTACATGTTTTTCATCAAATCCTTGAAGAAATTCTTCATTATCATACGGTAATTTTACTCTTTCAACACTAAACTCATTTTCGTTAATTGTGACGATTCCATATACGGCATATTTACCATTATTAAGTCCTACTGAACCAGGATTGAAATAGGTTTTGTTATTATCATCATACAAGTGTAATTGATGATTATGTCCAAAAGCTATAAAATCCGCATCCTTATCTTCAAATAATTTAACTATCTCTTCTTTTTGATTATCTACAATAGGTTCAAATGGTTGTTTATCAATCCCCTCTTCTAATCTTTGATTTTCAATTTCATAATGTATAAATAAACATTTTTTCCCACAAATTGTTTTTTCTAAATATCTTGGTAGTGTATTTAATACATCATAGTAATCTTCATCCATTCGACTTTCAATCCATTGATGGTGTTCATAAAATTTATTTTTTAAATCTTCTGGATACGGTGTACCATTAACAATTGACATAATGGCTTCATCGTGATTACCAGCAATAATTTCCATATCATCTCGATCGAAAATCATATCTAATACTTTATTGGTTTCATGGCCAATTCCAATATTATCACCTAAGTTAAAGATTTGATCGATATCTTCTCTATTATCAATATCATCTAAAACAGTTTGTAAGGCATCAAAATTACCATGAACGTCGGTTAAAATTGCAAATTTCACCATAAAGTCTCCTTTCATTATTAAATCATTAGCATATTTTAACACTTAAAACATAATATTGTTAGATATTAATTTAAAAAAATCACAAATTCTGATATTGTGTATTATATTAACGTAAAGGAGTGCTTATTTTGTTTAAATTTCATAGTTTAGCATTTAAAAATGCTAAGTCACAACTCATAAAAACAATACTATTTAGTTTAGTAAGTTTTATTATTGTATTTGTGGCATTTGTGATTGCTAGAACTTTCTTCGTTCAAAACTTTATGCAGATGCAACTAGCAGCACAATTTCAACAGTCAGCTGGCGCGTCATTATCTATGATAATACTCGTCCTAGTCTTAGGATTATTATTCTTTATACTTGCAGGTTATCAATTACTTGCGGGGGCTTTTAATATTATGGCTAAAGCCATTGAAAAAGAAGCTGTTCAATTTTCTGATTTATTTTTTGCTTTTAAAAAAGGAAAATATGTTAAAGGTCTTCTTTTAGCTTTTATTACTATTATTGTTTATGCTGTATTATATTTAATCACATTAGGATTAAACTTTTTATTTAATAAAGCATTAACACCATTATTCACATCTATTCAACAGTCAGTAAGTACATCTGATCACGCTATTGGCATTTTACTTACTGTACAAATTATCTTAATTATCATTATGGGATTCATTCTTTCAATCGTATATTGGTTCTTCTTTATATTAATGATTAATTATACTGTATCATTTGCACGTAAAAATGACTTAAGTGCTATAGGTCATTTTAAAGACGGCTTTAAAGGCATTAAAAATGGACGTAAAACTTGGTTCAAATTCTTTTTAGCTATCTTATTAATTAACCTACTCATTATTATCATTACACAACCACTTGGTACAATATTAACTGTATTAACCGGAAATATGTCCCAAAATGTAGCACAAGTGATTTTAATTATTGCTCAAACGCTTATTATTATTGTACGTTTAATTCTATATTTTATAATTCTAATGGGTATTGTTCAATATTTCTTACGTCGCGGTGAGAATGTGAATAGACCTGTAAAAGAAAAGAAAAAAAGTAAACGAAAAGAAAAAAATCATAAAAAAGAAGCGTTAAAAAACGACCCTTCATCTTTTAATGAGACAAAAAATCATATTAAAGAAGACTTAAATCATCAAAAAAATTTGAATAACGATAAATAAATCACTATTTAACACAAAAGGTAAGAAAGCAGGTTTCTCCTACTTTCTTACCTTATTTTAATTTAAAAAATGTTGTTCTAAATATAAAGCCGCGCCATCCTCTTCATTTGTATATTGTGTAGTATCATCAGTAATAGACTGAATTTCTGGACGTGCATTTTTCATTGAAACAGTGTATCCTCCAAATTCAAACATTGCTCTGTCATTATCGCTATCACCAATAACAAGTGTTTCTTCTTGTTTAATATCGAAATGATCTATCATTTCTTTAATTCCAGTGCCTTTATCCACTTGATAAGCCATCGTCTCAGCATTAAACCTTGAAGAATTAGATACGCTAATATTTAATAACACTTTATTTTGTATTAATTCATCTCTAAACGTTTTAATTTTATTTAACTTTTTGTTGAATAGATAAATTTTAGAATAGTCGTCATTTGGAATATCTTTTCTCCAATTAATTTTACCATTCATGGCATCTCGACGTGATTTCCATTCACTTTCACTCACTTCATTTTGTGGATGTTCACTATCAATCATATCTTCCATCCATGATTGATCTTCAATTAATGAAATTCTATCTCCTTCAAAAGGAAAAACTTCATAATAAATGTGTTGTTGTTGAGCTAGTTGCACGATTTTTTTTACACTATCTATTGTCAAACTATGTTTAAATAAAATTGTATCTTCAATATCGCCTCTTGTTCCATTAGAACTAATCATACCATCTACTTTAAAACCTTTTGGTACTAGACTATGAATTTCAGAATAAGAACGTCCTGTTGCTAGAAATACCTTATAATTTTTTTCTCTTAACTGATCAATTACTTCTTTTGTTTTTACAGTCGCTTTATTATCTTCATGCAATAGTGTTCCATCCATATCTAAGAATATTGCTTTAATATTTTCTAATGCCATCGTGATACCCTCCATCTAACTCTTTCTTAAAATTGTGACATTTATTTAACCAAAGTGCAAACTCAATTATGTTTTATATAAAGATGATATCGATTTCTATATTGAATAACTTCAATTTGGTTATTAAAAAATTTAGACATCATCGAATCAGTTAAAATATCTTTTGTTATTCCTTTACCAAAACAACTACCCTCTTTTAATAAAAATATCTTACTAAATAATGGAATAATTTCCTCTATGACATGAGTCACGTAAATCATCGTCAAATGAGCGTATGTCTTATTTAAATTTTCTAATAAATATAATAACTGTTCTCTAGCCAAAAAGTCTAATCCTGATGCTGGTTCATCAAGAATAAGTACATCAGGTTGATGTATAAGCGCGCGAGCAATCATTACTTTTTGTTTTTGTCCTGTTGAGAGATATCCTAAATATTGATCTTTATATGATAACATTCCTACTAAATTTAATAATTTTTCTGCTTCTTTAGTATGTTCATCAGAATATTCTTTATATAGACCGATAGATTTAAATATGCCACTTAATACGACATCAATCACTTTCTCACCGTCTTGAAATTTTTCTAATAAACTATGCGAAACAAATCCAATATGTTGACGAACGTTTTCTGCAGAATATCCTTTTTTACCTGGTATCATTTCAAACAATTCTATTTCACCCTGAGATACACTTTCATAAGAATTCATGATATTTAATAGTGTTGTTTTTCCTGCACCATTCAACCCATAAAGAATCCAATTATCTCCCGCTTCAATATGCCAATTTAAATCATTAATGATTGTTTTTCCGTGTTTCTTTTTATAGATATGTTTTAAATTTATCAAATGATCACCTCTACTTAAAATAATTGTATGATGATTCTGATTATTTAACAAATCAAATAAAAAACTGAGACATGTCATCCATGTCCCAGCTTTTTGAATTATTCAACTGTAACTGATTTAGCTAAGTTACGAGGTTTGTCAACATCTAATCCTCTGTGTAAAGCTGCATAATATGCGATTAATTGTAGCGCTACTACTGATACTAAAGGCGTTAATAATTCGTGTACGTGAGGAATCACATATGTGTCTCCATCTTTTTCTAAACCTTCCATTGAAATAATACAAGGTTTAGCGCCACGTGCTACTACTTCTTTAACATTACCACGAATTGATAAATTCACATTTTCTTGCGTAGCTAACGCAATGACTGGCGTATCATCTTCAATTAAAGCAATAGTACCGTGTTTTAACTCTCCACCAGCAAATCCTTCAGCTTGAATATATGAAATTTCTTTAAGTTTTAATGCTCCTTCTAAACTTACATTGTAATCCATCGCACGACCAATAAAGAAAGCATTTCTAGTCGTTTCTAAGAATTCTTTAGTAATTTTTTCCATTACTGGTGCATCATCTACAATCGTTTCAATTGCAGTTGTTACTTTTGCTAATTCTCTTAATAAGTCAATACCGTTATTGCGTCCATGTGCTTTAGCTACAACTTGAGAAAGAATTGATAATACAGCAATTTGAGCTGTATAAGCTTTAGTTGATGCAACAGCAATTTCAGGTCCTGCGTGTAATAATAACGTATGATCAGCTTCACGAGATAACGTTGAACCTGCTACATTTGTAATTGTTAAAGACTTATGGCCTAATTTATTTGTTTCAACCAATACTGCACGGCTATCAGCTGTTTCTCCTGATTGAGAGATATAAATAAATAAAGGTTTTTCAGATAATAATGGCATGTTATAAACAAATTCTGATGCCACATGAACTTCAGTTGGCACTCCAGATAGTTTTTCAAGGTATTCTTTACCAACTAAACCAGCATGATAACTTGTTCCTGCAGCAATAATATAAATGCGATCTGCATTCGATACATCTTTAATAATTTCAGAATCAATATTTAAATCTCCATTTTCATCTTCGTATTCTTGAATAATACGACGCATTACTGCTGGCTGTTCATTAATTTCTTTTAACATATAGTGATCATAAATACCTTTTTCAGCATCTGATGCATCTATTTGAGCAGTATACGTTGGGCGATCTTGAATATTTCCATCTTTATCTTTAATTGTTACACTTTCTTTTTTAACAATAACAATTTCATGATCGTGAATTTCTTTATATTGATTTGTAACTTTAATCATTGCTAATGCATCTGAAGCAATAACATTAAAGTCGTCACCAATACCAACAAGTAAAGGTGATTTATTTTTAGCTACATAAATAGTGTCTTCATCCTCAGAATCTAACATACCTAAAGCATACGATCCATCTAATAAAGATACTGCTTTAGTGAATGCTTCTTCAGTTTCTAAACCTTTATTTGAAAAATATTCTACTAATTGAACGATAACTTCTGTATCAGTTTCTGATTTAAACGTTACATCTGATAAGTATTCGCTTTTTAGTTCTTCATAATTTTCAATTACACCATTATGCACTAAAGTGAAACGTCCATTATTTGATTGATGAGGATGTGAATTAATATGACTAGGTACCCCATGAGTAGCCCATCGAGTATGACCAATACCAATGTGACCATCAATGTCATTGCTATCTGCTACTTTTCTTAATTCTGCAATACGACCTTTTTCCTTAAATACAGTAGTCCCTTCATCATTGACAACAGCAATTCCTGCTGAATCATATCCTCTATACTCTAATTTTTCTAAACCAGATAGTAATAATTCTTTGGCATTATCAAAGCCAATATATCCAACAATTCCGCACATATTTCTTTTTCCTCCATTACATAGTCATATGATAATTTTATCTGTTATATAAAATTTTTTAATTAGACATTGCTCGTTTTATTGTATTGGATTCTAAACATCATATTTCTATGTTTTCTATTTGGCGTTCTTATTATATTTGTACATCTAGTTACCTATATGTTTTAAATAATAAGCTAACGAATGTGCCACATCCGGAATAGCATCCGCCGATTATATCGATAACTATTCTCCTCGTCTACAATATAATTAATATGTCTATTAGCATTCTCTTAATTAATACTAAATGGTTAACATTTTAATTATTTGTCCAGGCGCTTTATTTTATTTTTATTACATCTATCCTCCTTTCTTCCAATACTCTCTATTTTACCCTTTTCTAATAATTATTTGCAAATATTATTATATTTAATTCATAAACTTATAGTTATAATTTGATATTTAATTTATATTTTTTGCTAAAAAAATACTCTCTTTAAAGTTTTCAGTTCTACGGCTTTAACTTTAAAGAGAGTGTATTCTTGTTTTTAAATGGTACTATTAATTTAATCCCATTTTTTCTTTTACTTTATCAGCAATTGTTTGAGCATAACGTTCAGCATCTTCATTTGTTGCTGCCTCAACCATTACTCTTACTAATGGTTCAGTTCCTGAAGGTCTAACTAATATTCTTCCTTCACCATTCATTTCATTCTCAACTTCATTCATAACAGCTTTAACGTCTTCATTTTCAGATACATGATGTTTATCTGTTACTTTTACATTAATTAATGATTGTGGATACTTTTTCATTTGTGCTGCTAACTCACTTAAAGTTTTACCACTTGATTTAATAATAGCAGCAAGTTGTACTCCAGTTAGTAGTCCATCACCAGTCGTGTTATAGTCCATCATTACTATATGTCCAGATTGTTCTCCGCCTAAATTATAATGGCCTCGTCTCATTTCTTCAACGACATATCTATCTCCAACTTTTGTTTTATTTGATTGAATGCCTTCTGTTTCAAGAGCTTTATAAAATCCTAAGTTACTCATTACAGTAGATACAATCATATTATTATTTAATTCATGATTTTTATGCATTTCTTGACCAATAATAAACATAATTTGGTCACCATCAATGATGTTACCCTTTTCATCAACAGCAATTAAACGATCTCCATCTCCATCAAAAGCTAAACCAAAATCACTTTCAGTTTCTACAACTTTTTCAGCTAAATGTTCAGGATGAGTAGACCCACATTCATCATTAATATTGTATCCATCTGGATTACAACCAATTGTAACTGTCGTTGCCTCTAAATCACCAAATAAGAAAGGCGCAAGTGAAGAAGTTGATCCATTCGCCCCATCTAAAGTAATTTTAAGTCCATCTAAATTTATATCAATTGTAGATTTAAGATAACTTAAGTATTTTTGTGCACCTTCATAATAATCTGAAAAATGCATAATGTCTTTGCCTGCTGGACGTGGTAAGTCAGGTTGTTCTTGATCTAATAATTGTTCAATTTCTTCTTCCTGCTTATCTGAAAGTTTAAAACCATCAGCACCAAAGAACTTAATACCATTATCAGCTACAGGATTATGAGATGCAGAAATCATTACTCCTAATTGTGCTCCCATTTCACGTGTTAAATATGCAACACCTGGAGTAGAAATAACTCCTAATCTCATTACTTCTGCACCTATTGATGCTAATCCAGCGATTAAAGCTGATTCTAACATTTCACCAGACACACGAGTATCTCTACCAACTAAAACTCTAGGATGTTTCTCTCCTTCATTATGTGCTAATACATAACCACCATAGCGACCTAGTTTAAACGCTAATTCAGGTGTTAATTCTTTATTAGCTACTCCCCTTACACCATCTGTTCCAAAATATTTTCCCATTTTCATTACTCCTTTATTATCTAGTTTACTATTTTAAATTGACATGTGCTGTGACTTCATTAAATTCAGATTTCTTAACCTGTTTAGGTATCTTGAGTTGAAGTGTTTTATCAGTCGATTCAGTGATATCATCTAAATTGACATCGGCTTCTATGTCATTAATATCCTTCAAATCATCTTTATTACCATAAATTTCTACTTCATTCTCATTTAGTTTAATGCTATCTAAACTTTCATCATCAGGTAATGAACCCTTTTTAACGGTTTTAATTTTTACTTTTTTACTGTAAGGTTCAAGTTTCACTGACATTTTAATATTATTAGGCTTGATTTGAACGTTTAATTTATTCAATTGCTTGTCAAATGCAGTAATTTCAGCTACATCAGTAGTATTCTCACTGATATTAGTCGCATTTTTAAATGTCGCTTTTAAATATGCAATTTTGTCTAATTGCTTTTTACCACCAGTAACTTGAACAGTGTCTTTATTCAAAGAAGTTTCACTTACTTTATAATTTGAATCTACATTGTTTTGTGAAATATCAGGCTGAACATGCATTGTTTTAGTATCTTTATCCTCCAAGGTGATATAAGCGTGTTTAGGTTTAACATTATAACTAATATCGTTACTTAATCCTTTAACAATATAATCTTCTTTATAATTTCCAGATTTAGCATTAGATAAATTAACTGTGACCTTGATATCGTCTGAACTTTCTATTTTCAATAACTTTGATTGTGGTCCTGAAATAGTAACATCAACAGTATCTGGTGATTTAGTAACATGTAAATTTTTGGTATTATAAAGAATTTCTACAGGTACATCTTCAATTGTTTTAGAAGAATTCTGAGCTAGATTATCATTGTTAAAAATATTGCCAAACACATTATTAACAGAAAGATAAAAAAAGATCGCTAATATTAAGGCAAAAAATCTTAATCCCCACTTACTTTCTAACATGCTATTTCACACCCTTCTTTTGAGCGCGAGTTCCAAACCAATGTTCAGCTAATAACTCTTCGAATACTTCATCAGAAACATCACGTCTTAATTTACCATCGAAAGTAACTGATATTGAACCGGTTTCTTCAGATACTACCACAGTAAATGAGTCCGAAACTTCAGAAATTCCTACGGCTGCCCTATGTCTTGTACCTAAACTTTTAGAAATTTTATTACTATCTGAAAGTGGTAAATAACATGCAGCACTAGCAATTTTAGTGTTTTGAATAATCATAGCCCCATCATGTAATGGTGTATTAGGTATAAAAACATTTATCAATAATTCTTGAGATATTGCAGAATTCATTGATATACCAGTTTCAATATAGTCTTGCAATCCAGTTTCCTTTTCAAAAACAATTAATGCTCCAATTCGTCTTTTAGCCATATACTGAACAGCCTTTGATACAGATTGGATTAATTTTTCTTCATCATGACTGTAAGTATTAGTATAGCGTTTAAATAGGCTCCCTCGCCCTAATTGCTCAAGTGCTCGTCTAATTTCTGGTTGGAATATCACAATTAAAGCTAAAACGCCCCATTGAATCACAATATCAAATAACTTTGAGGTAGCAGTTAAATTGAGAAGTTTACTTACTTGTTGTCCAATAACTATAAATAATATACCTTTAAGCAATTGAATTGCTTTAGTTCCTTTAAATACAGTAATGAGAAGATAAAGGACATACCAGACAATAAGTATATCTAATATACTTGTAATAATCTTCAAAGTACTAAGATTATTAAAAAAGTTGGAAAAATCCATAATCTCTCCTCCGTCTATAACTTTCATACTCATAATTATACCAATGAAAGGTGTAACTGTCATACTATGAAAGTCATACTTATAAATTTTTCATGAAAATCACTACTAAAAATGGATAATAAAAAAGCACCCCATTAAGGAGTGCTTAAAGTGAGCCATAGAGGATTCGAACCTCTGACCCTCTGATTAAAAGTCAGATGCTCTACCAACTGAGCTAATGGCTCTTATGGCTGGGCTAGCTGGATTCGAACCAGCGCGTGACGGAGTCAAAGTCCGTTGCCTTACCGCTTGGCTATAGCCCAATAAGATGGTGGAGGGGGGCAGATTCGAACTGCCGAACCCGAAGGAGCGGATTTACAGTCCGCCGCGTTTAGCCACTTCGCTACCCCTCCGATATTTAAATGGTGGAGAATGACGGGTTCGAACCGCCGACCCTCTGCTTGTAAGGCAGATGCTCTCCCAGCTGAGCTAATTCTCCAAATAAATGACTCCTACGGGACTCGAACCCGTGTTACCGCCGTGAAAGGGCGGTGTCTTAACCGCTTGACCAAGGAGCCATGGCTCCGCAGGTAGGATTCGAACCTACGACCGATCGGTTAACAGCCGATAGCTCTACCACTGAGCTACTGCGGAATAATATATATGCCTGGCAACGTCCTACTCTAGCGGAACGTCAGTCCAACTACCATCGGCGCTAAGGAGCTTAACTTCTGTGTTCGGCATGGGAACAGGTGTGACCTCCTTGCCATTGTCACCAGACAAATGAATGATTATACATTCAAAACTAGATAGTAAGTAAAGATTTGCGTCGCAAAACTTGAAAAAATTGATTAAGTCTTCGATCGATTAGTATTCGTCAGCTCCACGTGTCACCACGCTTCCACCTCGAACCTATTAACCTCATCATCTCTGAGGGATCTTATAACCGAAGTTGGGAAATCTCATCTTGAGGGGGGCTTCATGCTTAGATGCTTTCAGCACTTATCCCGTCCATACATAGCTACCCAGCTATGCCGTTGGCACGACAACTGGTACACCAGAGGTATGTCCATCCCGGTCCTCTCGTACTAAGGACAGCTCCTCTCAAATTTCCTACGCCCACGACGGATAGGGACCGAACTGTCTCACGACGTTCTGAACCCAGCTCGCGTACCGCTTTAATGGGCGAACAGCCCAACCCTTGGGACCGACTACAGCCCCAGGATGCGATGAGCCGACATCGAGGTGCCAAACCTCCCCGTCGATGTGAACTCTTGGGGGAGATAAGCCTGTTATCCCCGGGGTAGCTTTTATCCGTTGAGCGATGGCCCTTCCATGCGGAACCACCGGATCACTAAGTCCGTCTTTCGACCCTGCTCGACTTGTAGGTCTCGCAGTCAAGCTCCCTTATGCCTTTACACTCTATGAATGATTTCCAACCATTCTGAGGGAACCTTTGAGCGCCTCCGTTACCTTTTAGGAGGCGACCGCCCCAGTCAAACTGCCCGCCTGACACTGTCTCCCACCACGATAAGTGGTGCGGGTTAGAAAGCCAACACAGCTAGGGTAGTATCCCACCAACGCCTCCACGTAAGCTAGCGCTCACGTTTCAAAGGCTCCTACCTATCCTGTACAAGCTGTGCCGAATTTCAATATCAGGCTACAGTAAAGCTCCACGGGGTCTTTCCGTCCTGTCGCGGGTAACCTGCATCTTCACAGGTACTATGATTTCACCGAGTCTCTCGTTGAGACAGTGCCCAAATCGTTACGCCTTTCGTGCGGGTCGGAACTTACCCGACAAGGAATTTCGCTACCTTAGGACCGTTATAGTTACGGCCGCCGTTTACTGGGGCTTCGATTCGTAGCTTCGCAGAAGCTAACCACTCCTCTTAACCTTCCAGCACCGGGCAGGCGTCAGCCCCTATACATCACCTTACGGTTTAGCAGAGACCTGTGTTTTTGATAAACAGTCGCTTGGGCCTATTCACTGCGGCTCTTCTGGGCTTGCACCCTAAAGAGCACCCCTTCTCCCGAAGTTACGGGGTCATTTTGCCGAGTTCCTTAACGAGAGTTCGCTCGCTCACCTTAGAATTCTCATCTTGACTACCTGTGTCGGTTTGCGGTACGGGCACCTAATCTCTATCTAGAGGCTTTTCTCGGCAGTGTGAAATCAACGACTCGAGGAAACAATTTCCTCTCCCCATCACAGCTCAATCTTAAGAGTGCCGGATTTGCCTAACACTCAATCTCACTGCTTAGACGTACAATCCAATCGTACGCTTCGCCTATCCTACTGCGTCCCCCCATCGATTAAAACGATTATAGGTGGTACAGGAATATCAACCTGTTATCCATCGCCTACGCCTGTCGGCCTCAGCTTAGGACCCGACTAACCCAGAGCGGACGAGCCTTCCTCTGGAAACCTTAGTCAATCGGTGGACGGGATTCTCACCCGTCTTTCGCTACTCACACCGGCATTCTCACTTCTAAGCGCTCCACATGTCCTTGCGATCATGCTTCAACGCCCTTAGAACGCTCTCCTACCATTGTCCAAAGGACAATCCACAGCTTCGGTAATATGTTTAGCCCCGGTACATTTTCGGCGCAGTGTCACTCGACTAGTGAGCTATTACGCACTCTTTAAATGATGGCTGCTTCTAAGCCAACATCCTAGTTGTCTGGGCAACGCCACATCCTTTTCCACTTAACATATATTTTGGGACCTTAGCTGGTGGTCTGGGCTGTTTCCCTTTCGAACACGGACCTTATCACCCATGTTCTGACTCCCAAGTTAAATTAATTGGCATTCGGAGTTTGTCTGAATTCGGTAACCCGAGAGGGGCCCCTCGTCCAAACAGTGCTCTACCTCCAATAATCATCACTTGAGGCTAGCCCTAAAGCTATTTCGGAGAGAACCAGCTATCTCCAAGTTCGATTGGAATTTCTCCGCTACCCACAGTTCATCCGCTCACTTTTCAACGTAAGTCGGTTCGGTCCTCCATTCAGTGTTACCTGAACTTCAACCTGACCATGGGTAGATCACCTGGTTTCGGGTCTACGACCAAATACTATACGCCCTATTCAGACTCGCTTTCGCTACGGCTCCACATTTTCTGCTTAACCTTGCATCAGATCGTAACTCGCCGGTTCATTCTACAAAAGGCACGCCATCACCCATTAACGGGCTCTGACTACTTGTAAGCACACGGTTTCAAGTTCTCTTTCACTCCCCTTCCGGGGTACTTTTCACCTTTCCCTCACGGTACTGGTTCACTATCGGTCACTAGAGAGTATTTAGCCTTAGGAGATGGTCCTCCCAGATTCCGACGGAATTTCACGTGCTCCGTCGTACTCAGGATCCACTCAAGAGAGAATATATTTTCAACTACAGGATTATTACCTTCTTTGATTCAACTTTCCAGATGATTCGTTTAATATATTCCTTTGTAACTCCGTATAGAGTGTCCTACAACCCCAATAAGCAAGCTTATTGGTTTGGGCTCTTCCCGTTTCGCTCGCCGCTACTCAGGGAATCGAATTTTCTTTCTCTTCCTCCGGGTACTAAGATGTTTCAGTTCTCCGGGTCTGCCTTCTGACAAGCTATGAATTCACTTGTCGATAACACAACATAACTTGTGTTGGGTTCCCCCATTCGGAAATCTCTGGATCAACGCTTACTTACAGCTACCCAAAGCATATCGTCGTTAGTAACGTCCTTCATCGGCTTCTAGTGCCAAGGCATCCACCGTGCGCCCTTAATAACTTAATCTAATATAGTTATTAATCTGTGAGTGTTCTTTCGAACACTAGCGATTATTTTTTATGAATTCAAGCTTATTTAAAACTCTATTCACTCGGTTTTGCTTGGTAAAATCTATTTACTTACTTATCTAGTTTTCAATGTACAATGTCATTAATTAATAATCACAATTAAGTATTATAACAAAATATAATAGTCAATGCAATATTCAATTAATCATGAATGTTTAAAAATAAACATTCAAAACTGAATACAATATGTCACGTTAATCCGTATCATCTCTATGAGATGTTCCGAATATATCCTTAGAAAGGAGGTGATCCAGCCGCACCTTCCGATACGGCTACCTTGTTACGACTTCACCCCAATCATTTGTCCCACCTTCGACGGCTAGCTCCAAATGGTTACTCCACCGGCTTCGGGTGTTACAAACTCTCGTGGTGTGACGGGCGGTGTGTACAAGACCCGGGAACGTATTCACCGTAGCATGCTGATCTACGATTACTAGCGATTCCAGCTTCATGTAGTCGAGTTGCAGACTACAATCCGAACTGAGAACAACTTTATGGGATTTGCTTGACCTCGCGGTTTCGCTGCCCTTTGTATTGTCCATTGTAGCACGTGTGTAGCCCAAATCATAAGGGGCATGATGATTTGACGTCATCCCCACCTTCCTCCGGTTTGTCACCGGCAGTCAACTTAGAGTGCCCAACTTAATGATGGCAACTAAGCTTAAGGGTTGCGCTCGTTGCGGGACTTAACCCAACATCTCACGACACGAGCTGACGACAACCATGCACCACCTGTCACTTTGTCCCCCGAAGGGGAAACTTCTATCTCTAGAAGGGTCAAAGGATGTCAAGATTTGGTAAGGTTCTTCGCGTTGCTTCGAATTAAACCACATGCTCCACCGCTTGTGCGGGTCCCCGTCAATTCCTTTGAGTTTCAACCTTGCGGTCGTACTCCCCAGGCGGAGTGCTTAATGCGTTAGCTGCAGCACTAAGGGGCGGAAACCCCCTAACACTTAGCACTCATCGTTTACGGCGTGGACTACCAGGGTATCTAATCCTGTTTGATCCCCACGCTTTCGCACATCAGCGTCAGTTACAGACCAGAAAGTCGCCTTCGCCACTGGTGTTCCTCCATATCTCTGCGCATTTCACCGCTACACATGGAATTCCACTTTCCTCTTCTGCACTCAAGTTTTCCAGTTTCCAATGACCCTCCACGGTTGAGCCGTGGGCTTTCACATCAGACTTAAAAAACCGCCTACGCGCGCTTTACGCCCAATAATTCCGGATAACGCTTGCCACCTACGTATTACCGCGGCTGCTGGCACGTAGTTAGCCGTGGCTTTCTGATTAGGTACCGTCAAGACGTGCACAGTTACTTACACGTTTGTTCTTCCCTAATAACAGAGTTTTACGATCCGAAGACCTTCATCACTCACGCGGCGTTGCTCCGTCAGGCTTTCGCCCATTGCGGAAGATTCCCTACTGCTGCCTCCCGTAGGAGTCTGGACCGTGTCTCAGTTCCAGTGTGGCCGATCACCCTCTCAGGTCGGCTACGTATCGTTGCCTTGGTAAGCCGTTACCTTACCAACTAGCTAATACGGCGCAGGTCCATCTATAAGTGATAGCAAAGCCATCTTTCACTATCGAACCATGCGGTTCGAAATATTATCCGGTATTAGCTCCGGTTTCCCGAAGTTATCCCAGTCTTATAGGTAGGTTACCCACGTGTTACTCACCCGTCCGCCGCTAACGTCAAAGGAGCAAGCTCCTCGTCTGTTCGCTCGACTTGCATGTATTAGGCACGCCGCCAGCGTTCATCCTGAGCCAGGATCAAACTCTCCATAAAAATTTATGATGTTTGATTAGCTCATAATACTAAATAGTGTTTGTAACATTTAAGTTACTTTATTGGAATTAACGTTGACATATTGTCATTCAGTTTTCAATGTTCATTTAAAATATAATCTATTAAATTATATCAACTTCAATTTCGAAAGTCAATAACTAATTTCGATTACTTTTAATATTTTATATCGTTTTTCAAGATTTTGCAATGGTAAATTTTACACCGAATTTACATTTTTTAAAATGTATTAACACTTCTTGAAAACGACTTTTATATCTTATCAAACAATTCATTTAGTGTCAACAAATTATTTTAATAATTTTATTTTTGTTTTAAGCAATTCTTCTAACTTGCTCACAAAAAGATATTCTATCAGAATTTTTATATTTTGCAATAGAAAAAGCGCTCGAAATGATATTTTTTTCGAGCACTTTTACACTAATTTTTATTTATTATTTTATTGTTGCAGCAATTACTTTTTGCGCAATTGTTTTATAGATTTTTCCTAATCGATCTTCTTCTTGATAAATAGATGGTGAAAAGTCATTAGGATTCCAAGAAGGTTGTTCAAGAGGTAGTTCTCCTAACAATTGGGTATTGAGCTCGTCCGCAAGTTTACGTCCTCCACCTTTACCAAATACATACTCTTTTTTTCCAGTTTCTTTACTTTCGAAATAACTCATATTTTCAATAACACCTAAAATAGAATGCTCTGTATGCTTAGCCATAGCTCCAGCTCTTGCTGCTACAAATGCTGCTGTTGGATGTGGTGTAGTTACTATTATTTCTTTACTACTTGGTAACATTGAATGAACGTCAAGAGCTACATCCCCTGTTCCAGGAGGTAAATCAAGTAATAAGTAATCTAACTCTCCCCATTTAACTTCAACAAAGAAATTCGTCAACATTTTTCCTAACATAGGACCACGCCAAATAACTGGTGCATTTTCTTCAACGAAAAATGCCATTGAAATCACTTTAACACCATGACGTTCTACAGGAATAATCTCTTTTCCTTGAACACCAGGCTTTTCATCTATCCCCATCATATCTGGAACACTAAAACCATAAATGTCAGCATCTATGAGACCTACTCTTTTACCCTCTCTCGCTAATGCTACTGCTAAGTTTACGGCTATAGTTGATTTCCCTACTCCACCTTTACCAGAAGCAATTGCAATAAACTCCACTGGATTATTCTGTGATAATAATCCCTCAATTGTCTTAGGTTTCTCTTTTTCTTTTCCTGTATATTTTTCCACAACTTCAGCAGGTAGTTCCTCAAAACGAATGCCCACTGTATTTGCTCCGTTTTCTTTTAAAGCTTTAACCACTGACATTTGCAAATCAAGCTGTGGTTGTCCTCCTAATTGAGCCATAGCAACTTTAACACTTACATGTTGAATTTCTTCTTTTATTTTTACTTCTACAATTCCCTTTGTTTCTTTTAAAGGCACATTAATAATTGGGTCTTTTAAGTCTCCCACTATTTTTTTTACTTGTTCTACCGTTAACAACTCATTATCCCCCTTAAGTTTCTTTATATTTACATTTTAACAAATTTACTTATAATCTGTGTTGAATTTATCAAGAATTTATAGCTTATGTTTACTTCTTATCATTCAAGTCTTCGCTATCTGGATAAAAAATCATTTTACATAAATATAGTATTCCAATAATTAATGCAATAACCCAAAATTCAATTTTAATATATACGTAATGAATATGAATAACAAAATAGAATAGAATAGTCGTAATCACATATGAAATTAAATGAAATAGTGTTCCATTAAAATATGGATTATTAGGTAATTGCTTTCTAAAATAATCCATTAAATGCTCAATAGCAAATAGCAAAAAGTATCCAAATACTATATAGCTACCGTAATATACTAAATTGCTGAATAAATCCTTATTGTATGTAAAGAATCCTAATTTTAAAAAAATAAGAATTCGACTTAATCCAAATAACCCAAATCCTAAAAATATTAAAAATATACAACCTGATAGAATAAAAATAAGAAGAATAAGAAGAGTCGGAAAGATACCATTAAATTTTTGATTAGAAAATTTCATTTCTCTCTTTCCTCCTCTTTTCATCCATACTTTATAATGCCACTTTATCATTTATATATAGTAACTTAAAATTATTATTTTATACCTTCTTTATTCTCTTCAAATAAAAATACCCACATTAAAATTAATATAAGCGCAACAATTGTGCTTACAGTTAATATATTATAGAAGTTACCTCCTAATAAACCAAATTGAAGTGCATATAATGACCCCATCAATGTAGATCCTATAGATGATCCTAAATTTTTAGTTAATGCATAGAATGACATCATTTTTTTCATATATTTAGGACTTGTTTCTTCTTGAACAATCACACTGTCTTTAGTATAAACAAAGCCAAAACTCAATCCTGCAAGAATCACAGCTCCCGCAATAATAAGAGGAATATGAAGTCCAAATACTAAAATCATATTACTTAAAATTAATGATATGAAAGCTCCGATATATAGTTTTTTTCTTGAAAATTTTGATTCTACTTTAGCTAAGTTGAAGTTTAAAGCTAACCATGCAACAGAAAGTGGAAATATAACTAATCCACTTTGTATTGGAGATAATTTTAAATAATCTTGTAAATAAACAGGTATATATAAGTTATACCCCATTAGACATATTGCTATAAGTAAATCAGTTATAAATACCAGTGTAATTGATTTATTAAATTCATTTATTGGTAAAAAAGGCATATCTGTTTTATTTTCATATTTGAATAAAACGAATAATATAACTATTGCTAGTATTAATGCAATAATATTAAAAGTAACACCTGTTTTATTTAATAAACTAAACATAAGAAGTCCGATAAAAATATAAAACAAAGATAATCCTTTTGCATCAAAGTGTATATGTTGTACTTCCGCTTCTTCTGGAAAATGAAAAGTAAGAAAAGCTAAAACAATAGCTATCAATGCTATTGGTATATTGATATAAAACAACCAATGCCATGTTGCAACTTCTAATATTCCACCACCTAATAATGGTCCAAGAATACTTGAAATTCCCCAGACACTTCCAACGATGCCCATTATTTTGTAACGAAGCGGAATTTCAAATGCTAGTTTTGGTACAATTTGAGTCAAAGACATCATAACTCCTGCGCCAAGTCCCTGGATGGCTCTTGAAATAATTAACATTATAAACGTCTCACTCATGCCTGACATAAAACTTCCAATACCAAATAATAGTATGCCGACTACAGCTATATATAGAATCTTAAATCTTGTGAGAAGTTCACCCACAATAGGATTTGCTACTACAAGTGCTATAAAATAAACGGTAAAGACTAATGGCACTGCTGTACCAGCATTCAAATCTTTACGAATGGTAGGCAATGCTAGTGAAATAATTGAACTTTCAATTGCTGCCATAAACATTGTTAAAACCAAAGTCACTACAATACCTATTGATTTTAATTTCATCTTTGCCCTCCTATATATTTAAAAAGTTCATAATATAGAATATCCTTAATTATATTCATAAACAATTTTAATGTATTATTAAAAAAAGAAAAAACAGGATAGAATTCTTTTTGAATTCATAGTCCTGTTTCTAAATAAGCACTTAATAAACTAAGTTATTCTCAATGATATAACCTTTCAACTAGGTCTACATAAAATATACGATTCCTATAAAATGAAAGAGTGATGCAATAACGATAAAAATATGCCATATCATATGAAAATATGGACGGTTTTTTTGTGCATAAAACCATGCTCCAATAGTATAAGAAAGACCACCTAATACGATAAATAAAATAAATAACCAAGATGTTCTAATAATAATCACAGGTAAAAATATAATACCAACCCATCCCATAACTAAGTAAACAATTAAGCTTAATTTGGAATTTACATGAGTTGAAATTGACTTATATAGAATACCCCATATTGTTGTTCCCCATAATAACAAAAAGACCAGCCATCCTAACCAACCTCCAACAACTGTTAGTAAGACTGGTGTATACGTTCCAGAAATTGCTACATATATCATACTGTGGTCAATAATTCTTAATATATACTTATGCGATGTATTATTTTTCATTGAATGATATACAGTAGAGGAAATAAACATCATGAAAATACTAATAACAAAGATAGAGACACTAATAGAACTTAGTGTTCCATACTCATTATAACTATGTACTGCTGCATAAGGCAGTAAAAATAAAGTCATTAGTGCAGCAACACCATGTGAGGTTGCATTACCAATTTCCTCGCCAAAAGATAGTGGAATGATGTCTTTAAATGATTCAATTACATTATCTTTTGTATGCTGAGATGATTTAGACATCGTATTCCACCATCCTTTAAATTACATTCATTCGTTTTAAATCATCAGTTGCAGTTTCTACACTGTCTTTTCCCTCTTTATTTTTCAAGGGTGAAAATTCTTCTTTTCTTGGAACTTGTAATGTAATAAAACTATTCGCATATCGGAAAATATCAAAATAAAATAGTTCAAATTTTAAAGATGTTTTTTCAATCAAACCAAAGTCATCATCCAGTTGTTTCAATTTTTTAATGGCTAAATGATATGGTAAATCATTATTTACCGCTTGATTTATAAATGATAACTTAAATGCGTGAATGCCAATATTTGCATTATCAAATGTATTCGCTACATTTTCATCAAGTTCTGAATATTCAAGTACAGTATCTTTATTATCTTTACTAACTAATCGTCCAACACTTTCACCCTTTTTAGGTTGAATAGATTTAGATGTGATATCTTTATCATTTACTACTGTAAATCCTACAAATACTGGATCAAGAACTTTTACTAACACATTGTCAATATTATTTAAGAAAATGAACTTTACGCCATCTTTCTCCATTTTATCTAAATAACCTTTATGCTCTAGCGATTTAAATATCCCACCATTACCATTAGGTGTTTCCATAATATAGCCTTTTTCATTAAAAATCAGTCTACCATTTTCACTTAGAGCCACAATGTTGTCTTGTTTAAAAAAGTGAATACGTTCTGGGTTATAACCAAAATAATCATGGTTTTCAAAGTAACGTAATGTTTCCTCATGATTAATATCACTAGTCATAATATACCAATTAATACAATGTCCTGTTTCATTTTTTAGATGCAATAGTTGTCTTGCTTGAAGTTCAAATAAGCTTACACCTTCAATTTCAAAAGAACCTTTAGGTCCCTTATAACCTAAACGTGTGCCTTGACCACCAGCCATAAGAACAACAGCAAATTCTCCATTTCTTATTGCTTCTATTCCTTTATGTTCATAATATTCACGATCTTGTTCAGTGAATGCTTCCTTAATTTTATAATCAACTTCAGAAACTGCAGTAACATCTGTAATTGTTTTACGATTAACATATAAACTTTGATAAAGTTCTTGAATAAATTCTAAATCTAATGAGTTCACTTTTTCATCTAATTGCTCTTTTTCATTACTACTCATCATTTTCTCATATTCAATTAAATGTTCTTGATTGTATTTTTCTAATTTACTTTGATCTAGCATTTATAACTCTCCTTATAGATAGTTCGTGTCATTCAAATATATTTATCATATTAATTATAAATTTGATATTAAGACAAGAAAGATGATCCATCATATTCATTGATATCATCCGGACAATGAATGGCTCACATATTTCAAAATTTCATTTATAAACTCTTGAAATATTATGTATATTGCTCCAATACTAAATGCTGTTGATAAGGATGCATCTAAAAAACCACCAGTTTTGAAAGTAAAAGGAAACTTAATCGCTAAAGGTATTGGATAAAGTAACTTTACCCCTCTAGGTGTCAACATATCTAGTATAACATGAGAAGCCATTGCACCGATAATAGTAACTAAATAATAAGTCGGAGTTTGAATTAAAATAAGTAAAAAACCTATCATACCTAAGAATAACAATGAATGCGTAAATGTTCGATGCCCAAAGATAGTACTAACGAGCAAACTAAGAATTTTAAATTGTCTTCCAATCTTACTTCTTGTATGACAAATATCTGGAAGTAAACTTCCTGCTATTGCTAAACAAATTACTGTTACAGTAGAAAATAGATCTGTATGATAATGGTCAACTGTTATTGCTCCTACAAGCAAACCAGCAGCTACATGCGTTTTTCCTGTCATTTATCTTCTCCTTTATTAAAGATATATTAACATAAATAGTCTTAAAATACGAACATATTTTCGGTATATAGATACCTTTCTTTAAACGTTTATTTTTCTTATTTATTACATGTGTTTTATTTGATATATCTTTGAATTTGTATATTATTAAAATAAATAAGCAAGGAGGTCTGACTATGTTTGTTGTTACAAATCGTATTACTGTAAAAAAAGGATTTGCTGAAAAAATGGCACCACGTTTCACTAAAGGTGGTAAGATTGAACAACTAGACGGTTTCAGAAAAATTGAAGTTTGGCAAATTGACAATACTAATGATACTGAAGATATGTATGTTAATACATGGTGGGACAATGAAGAAAACTTCAAAGCTTGGACCCAAAGTGATGCGTTTAAAGAAGCACATAAAAATACTGGAAAATCTTCAACAGAAGATTCACCAGTAGTAACAAGTGAAATTGTAAAAGCAAACGTACTATCAACTTTAGAATAGAAAAAGAAGCAGGAAGGAATTGGAATTGCATTCATCAATCCTTACCCTGCTTCTTTTTTATAGTAATAAATGTGCCATTAAAGCAATAATTGGTAATGTGATTGCAGTTCTAATTAAAAATATCATAAATAACTTTCCGAGACTGACTGGAATTTTAGAACCTAAAATCACACCGCCCACTTCAGATAGATAAATTAATTGAGATATACTTAAAGCACCAATCACAAATCGTGTCAATTCACTGTGCACCGTCGCTATTAAGATAGAAGGTAAAAACATATCTGCAAAACCAATAAGTAAAGTTTCGGATGCTTTTGCAGCTTCAGGAATTTGAAGTAATTGTAATATAGGAATAAATGGCTTTCCTATGATTTCAAATACTGGTGTATAATTTGCTATTATCGTAGCAATAGTCCCTATACTCATAACTACTGGTAAAATAACAAACCACATATCAATCACCGTTTTAATTCCCGTTTTAAAAAATTCTTTAACTCCTGGTGCTTTTAGCCCTACAATTGTAGCTTCATCAAAACCGTGAGCTAATGCAGTTTTTCCTTCTGGAAGTTTTTCAAGTCGTGTACTTTCAGATACTTCTTTCGTAAAATCATCCGGAATTTGATTTAGTGGCCATATTCTTGGCATGATCATCGCTGCAACTAAGCAAGAAACAATTACTGTTAAATAAAATACAAAAAACTTTTGTTGTAATCCAATAGTTTGAGCAATAACAATAGCAAATGTGATCGATACAACACTAAAAGTTGTAGAAATTACTATTGATTCTCTTTTTGAATAAATACCTTTTTCATATTGACGACTTGTAATAAGCACGCCTACTGTTCCATCTCCTATAAATGAGGCTAAATTATCAACTGCTGATCGTCCTGGTAAAGTAAATAATGGTCTCATGATTGGTCTAAACAATGGTCCTAAAAATTCTAATAAACCGTATTCCATTAATAAAGGTAAAAATAAGGCAGCAAAAAGGAATACTGCTACTAATGTAGGTAATAAGTCATTAAATACTAATCCGCCCGTATCTTCTGAATAGATCACTTTACTTCCAATTTTAAAATAAGTCATCCAAGCAAATACAACTGCAAGTACTCTTAATATCATCCACACTGGGCCTACTTGAAATGCATTCGCGATAAGACCACCTGGTTTTACTTTATCCTTTAAAATTGTTGAAAATAAAATAGTCAAAATAGTCGATAACGTAATGATTGTAATAATGAGAATTGACATTGCAGGTCCTAATAAATCTTTTAACCAATTTGCCAAAAATGCCACTGGTAATGTTGTTTGTTTCTCCCCATCTTGTACATTTGGAATAGGTATTAAAAATAAAATAATACCAATGATTGACATCGATATAAATTTTATTCTTCCTTTTATTTTTTCCTGTTTGTTATAATTCTCCAATATTCACCCTTCTCTCTATTTGTATAGGTAATTGTATTTATTCATTTATTTTGTATTTTCATCGAAATTAACGTCTATTAATTATATAAATATAACTTTATATGTATTTTTATAAACAATATGTACTTTACTATATCTTATTTTCAAATAACTTGCAATATACAAAAGTTTAAAATTCCACAAAAAATGTGAGATAGCATTCACTGTGAATACGATCTCACTCTTTTAACATTTAAATTCTTCTAAGTAACAATAAAAAGTATGGAACACCAACAATGGCAATAACTACGCCTACTGGTATATCAAGTGGCGGATGAATACCTCTTGCTAATCCATCACTAAATAAAATGAGGATTGCTCCAATTAAACCAGACATCATTACGACGTGAACATGACGATATCCGACGATTTTTCGAGCTATGTGTGGCGCAATCAATCCAAGAAAACTGATTCCTCCAACTATTGAAATAGATGATCCTGCTAACATCACTGATAAAATCAACAGTATCATTTTAATACGTTTTATTCGTGTACCTAATGCTATCGCTATTGAATCTCCTAGGTTTAAGATATCGAGTTGATGACTTAAAGCAATGACGATTGGAATCGTAATAATAAACCAAGGTAAAATTGAATATACATTTTCTATCGTATGACCATAAAGACTACCTGTTAACCATATAAGCGCATTATTTGCATCCATGGGATTTCGTATTAGTAAAAATTGTACAATTGCTGTACATATAGCACCAATTGCTAAGCCAATTAATGCCAAGGTAGATCCTTTAATATTAAATTGAGATATTAAAAAAGATAAAATTAAACTGATTATTAATGCACCAACAAATGAACCCATAGGTAAAATGATTAAAGGAGCATTGGGAAAAACCATAATAATTATAATCGCTGCTAAACTTGCACCTTTAGTCATTCCAATAACATCTGGAGAAGCGAGAGGATTTTTTACTACCCCTTGTATGATTGTTCCTGAAATAGCTAAACTACTTCCTACTATTAATCCTAAAAGTGTTCTAGGTATACGATATTCATTTAGAATAAAATCATCTTGTATCAATAAACTATTTATTACTTTAACGGGATTATACATTGTTGCGCCGACGCATAAGCTAATAAATATACTTATGATTAATATCGTAACGACAAGTGCATAACGAATAGCTAATGAGTGGTGTGTCATATTCGTTTCACTCTCCTTAAAGTAATAAATAAGAAATAAAATGCTCCTATAAATGAAGTAACAATTCCAACTGGTGATTCATAGGGATATGTAATTAAACGACTCAATGTATCAGATAATAACAATAAATTTGCGCCAACTATAAATGTTAACGGAATTAAAATGAAGTAATTATGCGGTGCATAACGTTTTACTATATGTGGCACGATTAATCCTATAAATCCAATAGGTCCTACAATAGAGACAGATGTCCCAGCAAATATAATAACAAGTAATCCGATAATGATTCTTATCACTTCAGTTTTTTGACCTAAACTTTTGGCTAGTGTATCACCTAATTCCATTATTGTAAGTTGTCTTGCAAATGCAATTAGTATGATAAGTCCCATAAGAATCCAAGGACAAATTATCATTACATCTTTCCATTTCATTCCATTTAAAGAGCCAACTAACCAAAACATAACAGTAGAATTAGAATCTTCATTAAGTAAAATAATACCTTGTGTAAGACTACTAAAAAACAAATGTACTGCCATTCCTGCTAAAGCTAATTTCACTGGTGTTATTTTTTTCGTAGAACCAGATAATAAATACACAGTTAACCCACCAATAAATGCCCCAATAAACGCTAAATAGGTTGCATAGTTTCCCATCGTAGGCATTAATACTGTCACTAATACGATAATAAATGAAGCACCCGCATTTACCCCAAATATTTGCGGAGATGCTAATGGATTTCTAGTTATAGATTGCATGAGTAAACCAGCCAGAGCTAAGGCACCTCCCACAAGTATGGCAACAATCATCCTTGGCATTCTAACACTTTGAATGATAAACGTCTGCTTGTTTTCAATTGAAGTAAAAAAGTAATGATACATATCTTTAGTTTGAATATTTAAAGTTCCAGTGGCTAAATTAAGATAAACAAAAATAACAAGAAGGCAAACACTCACTGAAAAGGTGAGTGTCATACGCTTCTTGATTGATCTTTTATTAGCAGAAAGACGATTACTTTTTTGTATAGTCATTGTCAATCCATCCTATTTATTTCTATCTTTTTTTGAGATTTCTACGATTTCTTTAGCCATTTCTTCTGAAGAGATTAAACCACGTGCGCGGGCCCATGTATCACGATCAACCACATCTATTTTATGATTTTTAACTGCATCAAGTTTGTTCCAAATAGGATCTTTTTTCAATTCTTGATAAGAAGGTTCATTAGAACTTGCACCATTTGTCATAATAAACATGCGTTCTGGATTGATTTCAGATAATGTTTCTGAATTGAGTTGTAAATAAGGTCCTTGTAAATATTTACTTAATCCTTTCGTCACATCTTTATTTAATGCTTCTTTAAAACCTAATTCACCTAATAACTGTCCCACATAAGATTCACTTGGATGCGCTAGTAACCCAGACTTAGAAGCTACAGCTGGAAGTACTTTTTCATTTTTATCAAATTGAATCTCTTGTTTATATTGAGCTATTTTTTTCTTATGTTCGTCTAAACGTTTTTTACCCTGTTTCTCTTTATTAAGAGATTTAGCTATAACTTTAAACGCTCCGATATTTTCATTATAGTCGCCGTCGAAGCTTTTTAATTCTATTGTTGGAGCAATTTTACTTAATTCCTTATAAATTCCTTTATGTCGATTACTGTCAGCAATAATTAAATCAGGTTTTAATTTACTTATTTCTTCTAAATTTGGTTGTTTACGCGTACCAACAGATGTATAATTTCCAATTTTATCTCTTAACGGTTTAATTATTCTATTCTTTTTATTATCGTCTGCTATTCCTACAGGCTTAACATCCAAAGCTACTAATGCATCAACAAATGAAAATTCTAAAGCTACTACTCTCTTAGCATCTTTAGGTACTTTAGTTGTTCCTAAATCATGTTTAATCTCAATAATATCTTTAGATGACGAAATTTGATTAGATGAATTTGAACCATTGTTACTTACCTTTCCACATGCAGTTGTTAATACTAAAATCAGTAATATTGAAATAATTCCAAAAATTGTTGTTCTTTTCATGATGACACTCCTTAATATGTATTGAGGTATATCTTCATTTTATTGATAACGATTATCATTGTCAATAAAATATAAAAATAAAGATTGGCACAGAATTTATTTTGAATTCGTTGGCCCATCACGAAAACGTTGACTGCCAACGCCAACGCATAAAGAAATCTGAGACACTATTGATGTCTCAGATTCTATATAATGCGTTATTTGTTGTTGATATATTTTGATTGATTCAAATTGTTAATACGTTGAGAAATAGTATGTTCTTCACTATAATATTTTTCCATTCTCTGATGATACATTAGTTGTGATAGCGCTTCGTATTCTAATGAAAATGGTATGCAATCTCCTACTTTATAGTTAATTTCTTCTTTTAAATCTATCATTAAATGATCACTTGAAGCACCCATAATTTCTATTCGATGATTGAGTGGTTTTATTTTTTCAATCACAGTATCAATATATCCCACATCTACAATAGCTTGTAAGTAACTTTCTTTTGTCTTCGTATACCTAGGTTTAATTTCAATAATTTCCGCTTCAAGTAATATTGCATTTTGAAATAACTCAGGTATATTTTGATTAGTAGTTGTATCCACACCACGAAATAATGTTTCTCCTATTCTCAACTCATTAATACATCCTAAATCATATTGTTTTAATAATGGAAGCATACTTGAGTTACCTCCAGAAATAACTTCAAATGATACTCCTGTTTCGTATTGTACATGATGAACAAATTGATTTATTTCGTCAATATCATTTAATGTTGGAGCTTTAGACTTAAAACACATGAAATTAAATGCAAGACCTAAAAGTTTTATATTATTCATTAGTTTTATTTCATGAATATATTCAACTATATCATAAGGTAATACACCTTCACGTTGATCTTTCCAATCGACCATCAATATAACTTGATGTTGATGACTCATTTCATTTGCAATATGATTTAACTGATGTATTGTTGCCATTTCTGTTTGAATACTTACGTAACTCTTTTTAATCAAATCTTCATACTGATGCTTTAAAGGAGATCTCAAAAGTAAAAATTGACAATCTTTTGTAAATTGCTGAGGAATATTTTCTAGTCGAGATTCTGCAAAGTAGTTAAATCCTACTTTCATTAATCGTTTAATGATATGTTCATCTCCAGCAATACTTTTTATCACAGGTATCATGGCTATATTTTTGCTGTCAAACAACATTTTTAATACATGTGCATTATATTCAATCTTTGATAAATTGATTACAATACGAGACACTTAATTCACCTCTCTTTTTATTGGATTATCTAAACTAATATTCAGATATTTTTTCACTTTCTTTTTCATTCTCATTTTCAACAATGCTTTTACTGTAATTGTAGGTCCAAATAAAACTTTTCTTAATGTATCTGCATGAGGCTTAGTATCATTAATTGCTACTTCTATTTCTTCTTGAATTATATTAAAAAGTTCTTCTTCTTTTATAAATTCATACTTTTTAAAATGAAAAATTAATTCTGCTAGTTGATTTTGAACGACTGCGTGTTGAAATTTCATAATGACTTCTTCAATTGAGTCTGCAAGTAAACTTTTATTTTCCACTTCTATATGCTTTAATCTTTGACTTAGGGTTTTAATATCTATTCGAGAGCCACCGAGATCTCGCACTATAAATTGTATTTGATACTTTGGTCCTAAATGCACTAGTGTATTTTGCATATGTGCTTCTAAAGCTATACCATAATCTTGTATTAAAGCTAATAAAGGTGTTACCAGCTGACGAGTATAATTTCGCATAAACTGATGAATGGTATGTTGATTGATATCATCATTAATCCATTTAAGGTAACTATCTACTGTGATTTCATTATCTACTACATTTTTATTTACTAATGCACCTGTAACTAATAAAATACCATCGTTCTTTATAAAAGGCTTTTCACGAATAATACAAGCAAGTTGTCTAGCATCGTCACTATCTGTTTTAGCAAATAAACCATAGGGCTCAAGTACAACATCTAATTGTGTATACTGATTTAATTCACGATGTAATGCTTGACTTAATTTGGGTCCATCAATTGTTGTTTCTGGAGATACTGTCCTAACTGCACTAGTAGCTTGAACATTGACTGGTAATTTCACATGATAAGGATGATTGATTAGCGACATTGTTCTAAAAGAAGATGTTGCTTTAGATGGAACATGAAATGGAGTAGATATCAAAATGTGATTTTGTAGCCACTCCTTAAATTTATTACGAATAGTATGTTCATATTGCCATGGGTGAACTAAAATGACTTTATAGTCTTTAAGCAAACGTTCTCTATCATTCATGAATGTATGTAATTCATCAAGATATTCAGGAATAACCTCATTTAAAATGAACTGAGAATGATCAAGAATGGTTGTAACATTTACATACTCATTATGTATTAGCATCACTTTCAAATTAATAATCTTTTCAAATTCTGGCGAATAGGTTCTCACTTCTTCCATTGATAAAGGTAATTTTGTTTTAGTAAGTGGATGTGTAGGATGACCTTCAAATATTAAGCTTTCAGAATATAGTACGTCATCTATATCATTATTTTTTTTCAACTTTTCTAGCCAAGTAAAAAAATTTAATCGTTCTGAGTCATTTATATATTTATCATGTCTTTGAAGATACTCATGACGTGTATCAAATTCTTTATATACTTCAATGAAACTATCTCTGCTATGAATAAGTTCACTTTTTAAATGGAATGGGATATCAATATGAAAGTCTGTTACTAGTATGTCTAATAGGTTTTCTAGACTATCCACTGATTCTTTATGTTGATGATTCATATATATTATCGGCCCATCAAATTCATATCGAGATAATGCACTTTCGTATTTATAATGAACGTTTAGAAGCACTTGTTCAAACTCAATCGTTATATAATAATTTTCTTTAAAAATGGTAGTTGAATGAGTCCATATATTTTCCTTTATTAGAGCATTTACTACTCTATATTGCATATTTCGATCTGCATGCTTCCACTCGTTTAACATTTTTAAATCCTCCGCCTTATCATTCGTTTTCATAATTAAGTTTAACTAGTTTAATAATTATAAATTTAATTAAGGTTACTAGCAATGACATGAACTTAGAATTTATTAAAATATTGTGTCTTAAATTTAAACTATCTTTTAAAAAGGTTTAATTTTAGAGTTAGATATTATACAAACTATTTATAATTTTGTAGAATGTGGATGAGGTGTTATATGAATAAAAATACAACCATTAATAATCATAACTTACAACTTACTAATGAAGAATATGATGTTTATACATATTTAAATGAATTTTATCCTGATTTAATCGATCATTTTAAACAATATATTTTAATAGGTAGAGATAAAATTTCTCAACGTCTTATTACATCTTTATATCGTGAAAACTTAATACACGCTAAAGATAATAGTCAGATTATTAGACCTAACAAATTAACCGTATCTATGTTTTCTAAAGATAAAGACGTATTATGTATTCATTTTCCAAAATCAAATATCGATATTTACAGTCAAATAAAAGGGAGATATGCCTTCGACCGGATAGATGTGGAAGGCCCCTTTTATATCTTAAAACATCATAATCATGAATATGAAAGAATCCAACATCCAAATGATATTCTAGATTTAATTTTAGCTGAAGAGCCAAAACTTGATAACGCTGCTAGTGAACAATTTAGAGAAGATTTAAATAATAGTGCTGCTAATATGATTCTGGCACTAAGTTATCAAGCTAAACATATGCATTCAAACTACGAATCCTTATGGGAATTAATTGCAAAAAGTGACGATAGTTATTTACGTTCGGAACAATCAGTTATAGAAGGTCATCCTCTTCATCCAGGCGCAAAGCTTCGTAAAGGGATGAGTGCTAAAGAGAATATTCATTATAGTTCAGAATACGGTCAAGAAATCCAGTTAAAATGTGTATTCATACATAATAGTATAGCAAATGTTCAATCCTTATCTTCAACCTATAATGATATGCTTCAACAATCTTTTCATAAATTATTTACTCACCTTTTAAATAAATATAATGATATAAGAATTGAAGATTATCATTTAATGGTTGTCCATCCTTGGCAATTCGAACATATTTTACTTAGTCAATATCAACAAGAACTAGATGAACAACTTATTATTCCTATTGATATGACCTTACCTTATTATGCTGGCTTATCATTCAGAACATTAATGCCAAAATATCCTAAACTATTCCCGCATATTAAACTTTCTACAAATGTTCATATTACTGGGGAAATACGTACGCTTTCTGAACAAACAACGCATAATGGACCTTTAGTTACTAAAATTGTGAATGATATTTTAAAAAACGACACTGATTTTCAACCTTATCGCATAGAAACCTTAGATGAAATTGCTGGCATTCATTTTTATAATTCTAAAGATCATTCAACAATCCAAACTGAACGTAGTGAACAACTGGGAACATTATTTAGAGAAAATATTTATACATTAATCGAAGAAGATACAATACCTGTCATACCGTCTAGTCTTGTTGCTTATTATCCAAACAATACTGAACCGCCGATTGAAAGCTTAATAAAACGATATCAACATACACATCAATTTAAGACATTTGAAAAAGCGGCTTATGCATGGATTCAAGATTATGCGACTCAATTATTAGGACTAGTTATTCCACTATATGTAAAATATGGAATCGCACTAGAGGCACATTTACAAAATTCTATTGCTACATTTAATCAAGATGGTAGTTTAAGTAAAATCTATATTCGAGATTTCGAAGGATTACGTATTGATGAAACTCAATTAAACAAAATGGGGTATAAAACATCACATTTCCATAAGAAATCTAGAATTCTTACTCAATCTACTACCTCTGTTTTTAATAAAGTATTCTATTCAACTGTTCAAAATCATCTAGCTGAATTAATATTAACAATTACTGAAAAAGTAGAAAATATAAATTTTGAAAAAATAACGTGGCATCATATCAGTCATACTATTCAAGATATATTAGCTAAGTTGACTGATGTTGATACAGAACGTATGCAAAAGATTACTCATACTTTATTTGCTGCAACAATTGATTATAAATGTGTAACCACTATGCGTTTAGAAGATGAAGCACATCATTACACTTATATTAAAGTTAATAATCCACTACATTAAAATTAAGAAGCAGAATAACATTCAATTTGAATGTTATTCCGTCTCTTGTTAAAAAATGATATTAACTATAAAAAGACCTTGGAACATTCCAAGGTCTTTTTTCAATAAGATTATTGTAAATCTGATCTTTCGAAATTATTGTTGTTGTTATTATTGTTATTGTTGTTGTTATTTTTTTGGTTTTTTTGTGCCCATTCTTTTTTAGTCATTACGTCGTCAACTTGCATGTTAACTTCAACAACATCTAAACCAGTAATGTATTTAACTTGTTCTTTAACTAAGTCAGTTACTTTACGGAAGATTTTTGGAGCTGATTCACCATATTCTAAGATGACTTTTAAGTCTACAGCCGCTTGTTTTTCACCAACTTCAACAGAAACACCTTGTGTTACGTTGTTACCGCTTGAGAATGCACTAGAAATACTGTCAGTGAATCCGCCTTTCATATCTAAGATACCTCTTACTTCACGAGCAGCGATACCAGCAATTTTTTCGATAACTTCATCAGAGAACGTTAATTTATTTTCAAAATGTTGTTGATTATTTTGACGTTCTTCTCTGTATTGTTGTGCTTGTTCTTGACGTTCTTCTCTTTCTTTTTCATTTACTCCAGTTTGGTTATTATACGCTTGTTTAGCTTTGTTATTATCTACAGCCATGTGAATTCTCCTTTTTAAATAAAATTTAATTTTTAATACTTAATTTTTTAATTTATATGAATTCTTAAATAATGAATGTTAACTCCATCGATTTAAGAAGTTCATGAAATCTTGTGTACGGTCTTTCATATACCCAACGCCAATTCCGATTAAACATAAAACAATAATTAAAATTGTTTTCCAGAACCCTAAAGTCAGGAATAAGATTGCAATAATTAAGAATGCAAAGAAACCTATAATTCGCCATTTATACGACTTTAGGAAGTCGATAATTTGTTGAGTAGAATCTTGACTATTTTGATTATTATCAGCCATGTTATCCCTCCCTTATAGTACGCGTTGTCCGGCAGATTTTTGATCTCTAACATTAATTTCTAATTTTCTAACAGGCATTTCAGTAAAATGCTCAACATTATGTTTAATGTCAGATCTAATGCTTTCAGTTAATGATTTTACTTGCACATCATTAGGTACTAAGAAATCAGCTTTAATATCAATGTAAGAATTGTTTTTCTTATTGTAAAGTTTAGTAACCACGTTTGGTTGTCTGATTTCATCGTATTTAGTTAATGTATCGTATGCAGACTTTTCGACTGCTTTACGTGATACATAAATATGTCCATCATTATAATCTTTATAAAGACCTGGTTTTCTATATGTTGGTTTAAAGATGCTAAATACCAATATAATACCAATTAATACGAGTAAAGCAGATAAACCAATTAATAGTGGTTGGAACCAATTGAATTGTAAGAAATAGTCTTGATAACGCTTAATACGACTATCATCTATGTACATAAACAATAAGAAACCAACAATCGCAACTATTAATAGGCCAAGGATAAAGTTTTTAAATCTATGCACCTCTAAACACACCTCCTTAGTCATTGTTGAAATTATTTAATTATAAAATTTAAGTACCCTTTAAAAATTTTTTAAAACGTTAACATTAAAATTTTTTATTTAATTTTTTTAAATTTATTAAAGTTTACCTTCTAGATTAAATATTCCCAAATTTAACACAATAAAAACCTGTTTTTCATAATTATTTTCGTTTTTTTATATTATTCGTTTTTTTGTATTTTAAATTATCTTTTTTCATTAAAACATCTTTCTTTGATACCCGCGGATGATCTGAACTCAACGTTTTAAATAAAGACCATATCATAAGAATAATAACTACGGAAAATGGGAGTGCTGCAATAATTAATAAGTTCTGAATTGCTTGTGTTCCTCCGGTGTAAATCATTATCATCGCAAATAAGGCCATAATAATACCCCAACTTACTTTAACGAAAGAGTTAGGATTAATATCTCCTTTACTACTTAACATTCCAAGTACATAAGTAGCCGAATCTGCAGAAGTTACAAAGAAAATCATAACAACGATTAAAGTAACAATACTTAATACAAATCCCAATGGAAAATGCTCTAAAGTGGCAAATGTTGCAGTTTCTGCTGCTTCTTTAGCAATATTAGCAATTCCACTATGCTGAAGATACACTGCTGCTCCTCCGAACACTGCAAAGAAAAAGAAAGATACAAGAGCTGGAGCAAATAACACTCCTAAAATAAATTCTTTAATTGTTCTACCACGTGATACACGTGCAATGAATATTCCTACAAATGGTGCCCAAGACACCCACCATGCCCAGTAAAATATAGTCCAATTTTGTACCCATTGAAATTTTGCGCCACCATCCATTGGAATACGCAAACTCATACTAAAGAAATTAAAAATATAATTTCCTAATCCGTTAGTAAATGTATTTAAAATATATAAAGTAGGTCCTACTAGAAATAATCCTATTAATACAATAAAAGCTAAAATCATATTAATATTACTTAAAGTTTTTATTCCCTTATCAATTCCGGACCATGCAGACCAACTAAATAAAATAGTTGCAATAATAATAATGATGACTTGTGTGCCGAAATGACTCGGTACTTTAAACAAGTAGTGAAGACCTTCATTAATTTGTAAAGCACCAAAACCTAAGGTAGCTGCTACACCTGTAACCGTTGCAATAACAGCTAAAACATCTATAGCACTTCCGATTGGTCCTCTCATTCTTTTTTCTCCAAAAATTGGAACAAGCGTTGCGCTTACTAAACCTGGATACCCTTTATGAAAATTAAAATAAGCAAAAACTAATGCAACAATGCTATACACTGCCCACGCATGAATTCCCCAATGGAAGAAAGCAAACTGGAACGCATCATTAATTGCTGCTTGTGTACCAATTTTATGTATAGGCGTTGCTTTATAGGCATGACTAACTGGCTCAGCTGTAGTCCAAAACACTAATCCTATTCCCATTCCTGCACTGAACAACATAGCAAACCAAGAAAGTAATGAAAATTCTGGCTCTTCTCCTTCCACACCTAACGTAATGGATGCATATCTTGAAAATAATAAGTATACGCAAATAAAAAATATAATTAAAACTAGTAAAAGATAATACCAAGAAAAATTAACTGCAATAAACGATGTAATATTTTGCGTGATTGCTTCTAATTGCTTAGGTAATATCGCTCCATACACTACAAATAATGTACAGATAGCTAATGCAATCCAAAATACAATGCTTATAGATTTTTTTCGCATTATATTATTCTCCTTTCTGATAGTTAGAAATTCTATACCCTATTCATGTTATATCTAACGATATATTGGAATTTTTATAATTAATCAAATTGATATATTATAAAATAATAAAAACGCCTCTTAATGTCTTATTTATAGACACTAAGAGGTGTTAAATCATTCTCTATTCTTCTACATTTATAACAAGTTTTCCTATCATGGAATTGGATTCTAATATTTGATGTGCTTCATATAAATGTTCTGCTGTTAAGCCATTGATGACTTTTGTCGTTGTATTTTGATACGTACCATTCTCAATTTTTTTAGCAATATCCTCTAAATAATAATGATGTTTAATCATGTCTTCTGTTTGAAAAATAGGTCTTGTAAACATAAATTCATGTGTAAAGGAAACACTTTTTGTTTTTAATAAATTTAAATCTTGTGATCCTTTAAAAGCTACAATCGTAGCAACATGTCCTCTTGGTTTCACTATATCTATCATTGTTTCATAATACATGTCTGTATCAAACGTGCAAAATACGAAATCTACCGCTTCAATGTGCTGTTGTTCTAATTGAGATTTTAAATCTTCTTTATGATTGAGTACGATATCTGCACCCATCTTTTTTGACCAATCGATTGTTTCTTGACGTGACGCAGTTGTAATGACTTTTAGACCATATGCCTTAGCAATTTGAGTCGTAATGCTTCCAACACCACCTGCGCCATTGATAATAAGTAATGTTTTCCCTTTATTTTGATTTGGATTCTCTGAAATTTTAAACACATCAAATAAAGTTTCTGACGCTGTAATACCAGTTAACGGAAGACTAGCAGCTTGTTCTGCCGAAAGATTTTTAGGTGCTTTTGCGACTAATCGTTCATCAATAAGTTGATATTCCTGATTTGAACCATGTTGATTAGGCGCACCAGAATAAAATACAATATCGCCTTCCTTAAACATTGTAACCTCTATTCCAGTTTTTTGAACCGTCCCTACTGCATCAAAACCTAAAATTCTCGGAGAATTTTTAACTTCAGTAAGGCGTTGTTTTGTATCAACCGGATTTACACTTATACTTTGTATTTTAACAAGCAACTCTCTAGAAGATGGCTGGGGCATATCTAATTCAAATGGTTCAAATACATTTCCTTCTTCTAATTTAAATGGTTGTTTAAATCCTATAGCTTTCATAAGTATATACCTACCTTTTACTGAATTTTAAATTATACATTCTCTGACACTTTAACGATCTGTTTGCCAAAGTTTTCACCTGTAAATAAGTTTCTGAACGCTTTTGGTAAATATTCAAATCCTTCTTCTATAGATACTTTTGTTTTAATTTTTCCTTCTTGTATCCACGTTGCCAGTTCTTTACTTGCATGTTCAAAGTCATCGGAAAATTCCGCTACCAAGAAACCACGCATCAGTGCTTGATGTTTAATTAATGTGCTTTGTACACGTGGACCTTTTTCTTGTTCAGTATTATTATAATTAGAAATCGTACCGCAAACAGGAATACGTGCATGACGGTTGAGATGTTTCATAACTTCATCGGCTATTGTGCCACCTACATTTTCAAAATAAACATCTACGCCATTCGGTACGGCTTTTGCTAATGCTTCTGCAAAATCATCCTTTTTATAATCAATGCCTGCATCAAAACCCAATTCTTCTGTTAGATAATTCACTTTTTTATCTCCACCAGCTATACCTACTACTGTAGCACCTTTGATTTTAGCAATTTGACCAACCACAGCACCTACTGCACCAGAAGCTGCTGAAACTACTACAGTGTCGCCTTCTTTTGGTTGACCAATCTCTAATAAACCGTGATAAGCTGTTTGACCTGTCATACCTAACGTACTTAAATATAAATAAAGTGGTACATCTGTATTAGATATTTTACTTACATTCTCTTCATTTACTGTATTAATACGCTTCCATGGTAACATACCTACAATAATGTCATCTTCATTAAATTTTTCAGAATTTGATTTAATAATTTTGCCTACAATGTGACTTTGAATAGGTTCGCCAATTTTAAAAGGCTCCACATAAGAATCAGCTTGAGTCATTCTTCCACGCATATATGGATCGACAGATATATATAAAGATTCAATTTGAATTTCATTTTCTTTCGGATCAACTATGTCAATATTTTCATATTTAAATGTATCATCTTGGGGGATACCTTCAGGATATTTTGCTAATAAAACTTGCTCATTATTCATTATAAAAGACTCCTTTCAGTATTCAAAAACAGTGTCATATCACAAACAATTTTATCGCAATTCAACTGCTTTCACTTTATAATGTCTAGTATGATAACACTTAATACTTTATTATACCAAGCAAAGTGAGGTCTTAAACTTGAAATTAAGTATCTTAGACTATGTACCACTCTTTGAAGGTGATACACCACAAGAAGCTTTAAATCATTCAATTGAACTTGCTCAACTATCAGAGAAACTTGGTTATGCACGTTATTGGGTAGCAGAACATCATCAAGTTCCTTCTGTTGTATCAAGCGCTCCTGAAATCGTAATGGCTATGTTACTTGAACATACACACTCTATTCATATTGGAAGTGGCGGTGTGATGCTCCCCCATTATAGTGCTTACAAAGTTGCAGAACAATTTAAAATTATGGAAGTCAAACATCCTGGCCGAATTGATATGGGAATTGGGCGATCTCCTAGCTTCAAAAATGTAAACGAAGCGCTAAATGAATTTAAAACTCAAAAACCCAAACTATCTCAACAAATAGATGATTTGAACAAATACTTTACGAATGACACTATTCATTCACATCGTTTCAAAACTTTAGAAGCCACTCCATACACAGAGCATTCACCTGAGATGTTTATTTTAGGAATGAGTGAACAAAGTGCTGAGCTTGCCGCAAAAAAAGGCTTACCTTTTGTGATTGCTCATATGGGTCAATCGCACGCAAATTTAACACATGTCATTCAACATTATAAATCGCGTTTTACAGAGTATCATGGTCATTCGCATTCACCCTATATTATTTTAGCTACTTTTGTCGTTACGGCAGAAAATGAATTAACGATTAAGCAATTAGTAGATACATTAAATTTGTGGTTAATACGTATTAATTATCTTAAACAACCTAAAGTATATCCTTCTATTGAAACAGCACAGCAACGTCATTATTCTGAAAGAGATCGAGAAAAAATAGAAAAAAATAAACGTCGAATGATTAGTGGCTTACCACATGAAGTAGCTCAGCAGTTAATACAATTACAAAACGAATTAGAAGTCGATGAAATCATGATTCTTCCTAATGTATACGGACATACTCATCGTACTAAATTAATTGAACTTATAGCTCATGCTTGTCTAGATAATTAGGAGAGTCAGTATTATGAACGCTCCTAATTTTTATTTGTTTCATAAACTTTAATGTTTTTATTTGCAACATCTTTATTTTCATGAAGTTGGCTATGTTGAGTCGTTGATTCTATATATTAAGAATTTTTATACGTTTTTGGACTTGCTTCTAACAAAGATTTTAATGGCCGAGACGAGCTATTAGATACTTTAACGTCAAAATGCATACCATTTTAATTATCTTCATAAATGTTTAAATCTTCTATTTGTTTACCTTTATAAATAGTTTTTAATCCAAGTCACTTTTTATCATCTTCACTCATTTTGTTTGGTTTGCCATTTTGATCAACTTGAATTTCATTCACCTTTTCATTTAAATTAAGAATGCCATTATATGTTCTAGCAATATTGACTTCTTTTTTAGTGTCGGAAATAGCAGATGATTATCATCATTTTTCTTAAAATACGTGAAAGATAAATACTCCATAGAATATACGAGAAAATTATACTCCTTATTTTTTAATACTAGTATCTCAATAAAATAAGAAACAGGACAGAAATGAAAATTTCTGTCCTGTCAAATTTATAAAATTACTTAATTTCTTTAGATTCAGCTAATGCTTTATACCAATATGCACTTTTTTTCGGATAACGTTCTTGTGTGTCAAAATCAACGTAGAATAGACCATAACGTTTTTCATAACCATTAGACCATGAGAACACATCCATAAGTGACCATAAGAAATAACCTTTTACATTGGCACCATCACGTATCGCATCAGCAATGACTTCAAGATGTTTTTTAACATAGTCGATACGTGCATCATCATCAACTGTCTTACGTTCTTCGTCGAATTCATCTTTATAACCAAGTCCGTTTTCAGTAACATAAATTTTGTGATAGTTAGGATAATCTTTTATAACACGCATAATTTGATCATAAAGACCTTGTGGATAAATCATCCAATCCCAATCAGTACGAGGAACATCTATGTCAAATTCACGTTGTCCTACACCTTTAAGTTGATACTTAGAGCCACCTTTATCTCCAGTAGCATTGTGTGTAATTTCTGATTCTCCTTCATATCCTCTCATCCAATCACTCATATAGTAATTGATACCTAAGAAGTCATTTAAATCTTTTGCAGCATCTAATGTAGCATAATCTTCATCGGTAATATCTAATTTACCGCCATTGACAGAAAGAATATGTTGTACACCTTCCATAGTTTCACGAGAATATTTTCCCAAATATGTTGCATCTAAGATAAATTTATTATGAATAATATCTTCAAGTTCTGCTGCTCTTACATCTTTCGGATTTGAAGGATCATATGGATACTTAGTTGGTAATGCATGAACTACTCCAATTTCCCCATTATATCCATTATCTTTAAATAATTTAACTGCTTTTGCATGTGCGACCATCATATTATGATGAGATTGGAATACTTTTGCAAAATCATATTTAATTCCTGGTGGGAATTTACCGACTAAATACTGGCCATCACCAATAGGACCAATTTCATTAAAAGTAGTCCAATAGTTGACTTCAGTAAATTCTTCAAAGCAGAATTTTGCATAGTCTACAAAATAATCAATCGTTTTACGGTTTAAGAAATCTCCATCACTGTGAAGTGTTTCTGGAGTATCAAAATGATGTAATGTAACAAACGGTTCAACGTGTCGTTTATGACACTCTTTAAATAAATTGTGATAGAATTCTACACCTTTTTGATTAACTTCTCCATAACCTGTTGGAAAAATTCTTGACCACGCGATAGATATACGGATACCATTAACACCAAATTTTTCACTTAATTCTAAATCAACTGGATATTTATGATAAAAGTCACTTGCAGGTTCAGCTGTATACCAATAGTTTTCTTCTAGATAAGTGTCCCAGGCTACACGACCTTTTCCGTCTGTTTGAGTCGCACCTTCTGCTTGATAAGCTGCTGTTGCACCACCGAAAATAAAATCTTCTGGTAATTTTTTCATTATACTTTCATCTCCTAATTATTTTTCAAATTGTTGTTGAACGAAGTCTAATGCTGCTTTGCCATCACGAGTTAAGTTAATGTATTCAACACCTTGAGTTTTTGCTAATTTAATACCTAATCGATCTGTATCTTGTTTTATATCTTCATAGTTAGAAGCAACTTGAGGCGCTAAAATAATTAATTGATAGTCTTTCATAATATCCATATGTGCACCATAACCACCAGCTGCCGCTTTTACAGGTACCTGATATTCTTCAGCAGCCTTGTTTAACGCATTTGCAAGTAATCCACTTGTACCGCCACCGGCACATAAGACTAAAACGTTAGTTTGTTCGTTAATTGAATTTGATGACTCTTTAGCCGATACTTCCTCATCGGAAGGTGCTGGTTCAGTTGTTGTCGCTTCATTTGCACCAGCAGTTGCTAAAATTGCATCTGCTTTTTTCGTATCAAAGTTTGCTGATACTTTTTCTTTTAATTCATTATTTACTTCTTTATTGCCTCGTTCTTCTTCAAGAATTTGTTCATCATATACTTTTAAAAATGGATAATAAATCATAACGTCAACTACGATTAATACAATCGCTAACACAAATGACCAAAAAGCAAAGCCTGTACCCATCACAATACCAAGAGGCCCTGGTGTCGTCCATGGTAAGAAGATGCTAAAACTATTCATTTTAAGTACATCAACAAAGAATTTAAAGATCCATACGTTTACTATTGGTGCAAAAATAAATGGTATGAAAAATACTGGATTTAATACGAGTGGTGCACCAAATAAAATTGGTTCATTTACTCCAAAGAATGTTGGTACAACCGATGCTCTACCAATGGCTTTATTTCTTTTTGATTTAGTTAACCACATAAACATAAATGGTACGACTAATGTAGCACCGGTACCCCCCATAGTTGCAACGAACATTTGTGTACCAGGTGTAATAATTTTATCTGCATGTTCTCCTGCTTGAATCAAATTTAAGTTTGTTTCAAGATTTGCATAAGTAATTGCAGCGATTGCTGGTTCAACAATAGATGGACCATGTATACCTACAAACCAGAAGAATGCGAAAGCACCGAAGATAAGTGTGACACCAATCCAGCCATCTGCCGCAGTAAATAATGGTTCAAAGATTTTTAATACGGCGTTCGCTACATTTGTATGAATAAATGTTCTTGATAATAAATCTAATGCATAAATAATGATAATAACCGCTGACAACGGGAAGATATCTTTAAATACCTGAGAAATATTTGGTGGTACTTCTTTAGGCATTTTTATTGTAATATTTCTTTTAATAAAGAAATTATAAACAATTACGGTAATAAAGGCTGAAATAAAGGCTGTTAATAATCCTTTTGTGCCCATAAATGCACTTAAAAATCCACCCTCTTTAATAGGATCTGCTGCTAAGAATAAAAATCCACTCATCGCAGCCATCATTGTAGAAATAAAGTTAATTTGATTGGTTTTATCTAATTTCCTGTTGTAGGAATCGGTTAAAGACTTCGCTGTTGTTCCAGCTACAATCAAACCAACTATTCCCATGGTATAGTTATATGGTTTCATCAATATACCTTCCATCGTTTTACTCCAAGTAAAGCCAAACACGTTAGGTACATATGTGATTAAAATAAATATACTTGAGAACAAGATAATTGGAATTGCTGCAATAAATCCATCACGAATCGCTCTTAAATAAATATTACGAGATATTTTTTCAAAGAACGGCTTTCCTTTTTCTATCCATGCTATTAACTTATTCATAGGGGTCAGCTCCCTTTTTTGTATAATTCAATTAAATGCTTCATTAAATCTTTTAATAATAACGTTGTCATTAAATGGTCTTGACCATGAATCATTGTAATACTAAATGCAATGTCATCACCTTGCGCTTCTTGAGCTAATAAGTTTGTTTGAGCTTTATGTGCATTTGCAATACATTCATTTGCTTCCTCCGTAAGTTGTTCAGCTTTATCAAAATCACCTTCATTAGCAGCGTTTAATGCCTCTAATAATTTTGAACGTGCATCTCCAGCATATGCGACAATTTCAAAACCAAGTAATTGTACTTCTTCTCTGTTCATATGAATAACCTCCCCTAAGTTATTTTGCTTTCCAAGATGTTGCAGTTGTTTTTAGTACTTTATTTAAATCATCAATGTTTTTATAACCAGTTGTACGTAACCATTCTCTTGCAGCTTGTTCTCCTTGTTCAATATAAACTTTAACTGCACCAGACCATGTCGCACGTCCACATAACACACCATTGAAATGTGCACCTGCATCATGTGCAAATGTTAATGTGTCTTGGAATAATTTAGCTGATACACCAGCACTTAAATAAATATAAGGTAAATGTGTCGCTGCTTCTTGATCACGGAAATGTTGTGCTGCTTCTTCTTTTGTGTATACAACTTCACCCTCTGTAAATCCTTCGACAAAATTCATATTTACGGGTACTTCAACTTTAAGCACATCAACATTGAATCGCTCTTCTGAGAATAACTTCATTGCTTCATTTACTTTACGAGGTTTTACTTTTGCAAATTCAGCACTTTTATTATCTGGAATATTATCATCATAAGTTAACACTTCTAAGAAAAATGGAATGTCTTCAGCAACACATTCTGAACCAATTCGTTCAATATAAGCTTTCTTTTGAATGTTAATCTCTTCTGAATCATCTACATCATAATAAAGTAAGAATTTAACTGCATTGGCACCCTGTTCTTTTAAACGTTTAGCAGACCATTCTACTAAGCAATCTGGTAAACGACCTTTTGCATTCACGTCATATCCAGTTTTTTCATATGCAAGTAATAAACCACACTCTTTATTACGTGCATCAGAAGCAGGTAAGCCATATTCAGGATCTAAAAGAATAGAAGATGCATATTGTGTTAACTCTTCTGATACAAGTACTTTTAATTGTTCGATTTGTTCAACTGTAGGAGGTTCTGTTTGATGTTCAGCCATCATTCTTTTTAATGCCCCACGTTGATCAAATGCTAAAGCTGAAATAATCCCATCTTGATTACTTAATTGTTCGATTGATGCTAGTTTTTGTTGTGATTTTGTCATGAATTACACCTCTATAACTTCAATTTGTTTGAATAGTTCTTTAAATTTATCTACATTGATATGACCTGTTTGATGCTCCATTGCATTTAACATTCCAAATGCATTCGCTTTTTTCAGTAAATCTTCATCGGATTGTTGATGAACAAGACCTGATGCAATACCTGCCACTGTAGAATCACCAGACCCTACAGGATTAACGACTTCTATTTTTGGGATATTTACTTTATAAAATGTTTGATGATGTTTAGCGAAAGCGCCATCGCCACCTAAAGAAACAATAATCCATTCAATACCTTTGAAGATGGGTTGAGTAACCGCTTCTTTTAAACTATCGATATCTGTAGTGACAGTAGTGTGTAATAATTGAGATAATTCATCAATATTAGGTTTTATCACTGAAGGCTTACTTTCGCTCAACAATACATCCATTAATGATTGACCAGAACTATCTAAAATCGTGAGTAGCCCTTGTTCATTTGCTAATTTCACAATATCAGCGTAGTAATTGGTATTAAGACCTTTAGGTAAACTTCCAGACATCGCTATAACATTGGCTTTTTTAAATAGTTCTAAAAGATGTGCTTTATAGCTGTCTGCTTCTCTCTTGTCAATAGTTGGTCCTTGTTCGAGTATTTCAGTTTGTTGTCCTTCATGTAGAATAGCGATACAATTTCGCGTTTCTCCTTTTATTTTGAAGAAAGACTGTTCAATTTGAGCATCCATTAATTGTTCTTCAATAAATTGACCTAATGCGCCACCTAAAAAGCCACTTGCTAACACATTTTCGCCAAATTCTGATAATACACGTGTTACATTTAATCCTTTTCCTCCAGCAGTTTTACTCGTCTTTTTAACTCTATTCACAGTATCTAGATGAAACTGTTCTAATGGGTAAGAGATATCAACTGAAGGATTTAAAGTTAATGTTAGAATCATTTCACATCTTCCTTAATCGTGATATTCACCTTTGTCCCATTTTTCTAAGAATTCATCAAAGAAGTGAGGATTAGCTTGATTATCGTTATGTGCTTCTAAATGATTAATTTTAGCAATTAATTTTTTATTTTCTTCAGTAGGTTTGTATTCCGCTTTAATAAATGCATCAACGATATCGAAAATAAATAATTCACCTGCTACTTTACCGCCGAAACTAACAACATTAGCATTCAATTCTTCTTTTGAATAAAGTGCTGATGTCATATCACGTACTAATGCTGTTCTTACACCTGGGACTTTGTTTGCTGCATTACTAATACCAACGCCAGTACCACAAATACATACGCCTAAATCTGCTTCTCCACTAGCAACTTTTTCTCCTACTTTTTTACCGAAGATAGGATAATGTGTACGTGTAAAATCATACGTACCTACATCAATAACTTCGTGTCCTTGAGCTTTTAAGTGTTGTGAAACTTCCATTTTTGTATCAGTTACAATGTGATCGCAACCTATAGCAATTTTCATTATTTATTCCTCCAATTAGCACATTTTATTTAACATATCTACACGGATTTGGTGACGTCCGCCATCATAGTGTCCATTTACAAATTCTTTAGCAATATTTTTAGCTAATGTATCGCCTACAATTTCAGCACCCATTGTAATCATGCGTGCATTGTTGTGACTACGTGTCATATATGCTGAACGTTCATCTGATACTTCAGCAGCAATCATTCCTTTTACTTTTGTAGCAACAATAAAACTACCTGCACCATAAGCATCCACTGCAATTCCTAAATTATCATCGTTCTTTTGTACTTCGTGTACAACTGCTAATGTTGAATCAACAAAGTCTAATTCTTTTCCTTCTGTTACATCTACTACATCATGGTTATTTTCTTTTAAAAATGTTTTTACAACATCTTTAAGACGTTGACCAGCGACATCTGAACCAATAAAAATTGTCATAATGATTCTCCTTTGAAAATAAGATAATTAAACACATGTGTTTGAAAAAGCGCTTTCAAATCTTTACACCTAAATTATAAACATAAATAAACAAATAATCAACAATAAATGTTGGAATATTGTTTGAAATTTCATTTTTTTAAACAAAATATTTTGTTTTTATGTTTAATTGCGTTCAATTATCTAAAAAAATACCAAGATTGTTTATTTAAACAATCTTGGTATCATTCAATTAATATATCACTTCTGTGTAAGCTTTTAATTTTTGTACATTATCTTCATCATTTTTATCAACAACTACTGCTGTTAAATCTTCTAAATGACATAATTGAGTAAAATCTTCTTTTCCAATTTTTGAAGTATCAATTAATAAGTATTTTTCAAGTGAACGATGAAGTGCAAGTTGTTGTGTATACGCTTCGTCAATTGTAGAAGTGAGTACATCTGCATCTTTTATTCCATTACAACTAAAAAACATTTTACTAAATCGTTTTGTTTTAAGAAGCGTATTTGTCATTTCACCTACAAATGATTCAGTAAGTTCTCTCATTTCTCCACCTAATAAGTAAACTTTAAAATTTAGCGAACGCTTTTTAAATAATATTTGAAATACTGGAAAACAATTCGTAATCACTGTTAATGACTCTCGTTCTATTAATTGAGCTAGTAACTCGATTGTTGTTCCAGGTCCTAAAAAAATCGTATCATTTTCTTCAATTAAGTTAACAGCTTTCCTTGCGACAGCACGTTTTTCTTCAATATTCTCTGTGTGCTTTTCTTGATGAGACTTTTCTTTAATTTGAAAAGTTGAATTACTACGTGCACCACCATGTATTTTAGTTAGTAATCCTTTTTCTTCTAGTTCAGCTAAATCACGACGCACTGTCATGTCAGATACATTAAGTTCCTCAACGATTTCATTTGTCCTAACCGTTCCTTTTTGATTTACGAGTTTAGTAATTTCTTCTAAACGATCGTATTTATTCATTCAAATTCTCACATCCAACTTATTTTATTAAACATGTCCATATAAAATGAACACATATATCTCATAAAGATTTTAAACGCAATTTCATTCTATACTATTACTTGTTTTAAAACTAGAAAATAAAGGTAAAAATATGTTGTAATAATAGTATAAAATTCATTTTAAAAAAGTTATATTAGTCATTATTATAAACGAGGTGCTCAGATTGAGTAATAAAATTGAAAAATTAAAAGAAATTGTTGATAAATCAAACAAAATTGTATTTTTTACTGGTGCGGGTGTATCAGTTGCAAGTGGTATACCTGATTTCCGCTCCATGGGTGGATTATTTGATGAAATTTCAAAAGAGGGTTATTCACCTGAATATTTATTAAGTATTGATCATTTAAATGATAATAAAGAAAGCTTTATCGACTTTTATCATAAACGACTACTAGTAGCAGATAAAAAACCTAATATCGTCCATGAATGGATTGCAGAGTTAGAAAAAGAAGGCAAATCTTTAGGTGTGATTACTCAAAATATCGATGGGTTACATGAGGATGCTGGAAGTGAACATATTGATGAAATTCATGGTACACTGAATCGCTTTTATTGCATCAATTGTGGGAAAGAATATACGAAATCATATGTTATGGAACACAAATTAAGATATTGTGAGAACTGCGGTGATGTCATTCGTCCTGATATCGTATTATACGGTGAAATGCTCGATCAGCCTACTGTCTTTAGAGCATTAGATAAAATCCAAAAAGCAGATACTGTCATTGTGTTAGGTTCATCCTTGGTCGTACAACCTGCTGCTGGCTTTATTTCTAACTTTACAGGAGACAATCTTGTAATTATTAATAGAGACGCTACACCGTATGATAGACAAGCAAGTTTAGTTATTCATAATGACATGACAGAAGTGGTTGAAGAAGTTATGAAAAATAAATAGATATACATGTGGCTAGTGTTTTTTAGAACTACTAGCCTTTTTATATAAAAAAGCACTTCTCAACTTTGAGAAGTGCTTTAAACATTTTAATTGAACACAAATTGCTGACGCAATTTGCATATTGAACTTGTAAGCAAACAAGTTTGCAACAATTCCAATATTAACGTTTTGAGAATTGTGGAGAACGACGTGCTTTTTTAAGACCTGGTTTTTTACGTTCTTTCATACGTGGGTCACGAGTTAATAAACCTGCGCGTTTTAAAGAACCTCTGTATTCTGGATCAGCTTCTAATAATGCACGAGCGATACCATGACGGATAGCTTGAGCTTGTCCAGTGAAACCACCACCGTATACGTTAACTAATACATCATAGTTACCTTTAGTTTCTGTAACATCGAATGGTTGGTTTAAGTCTAAGATTAATGATTCGAATGGTAAGTATTCGCGTACGTCACGATCGTTAACAGTGATATTACCTTCACCTGGTACTAAACGTACACGTGCTACTGAGTTTTTACGACGGCCTGTGCCTCTATATTCAACTTGTGCCAATGTAATTTCCTCCTTCTAATTAACCACGTAATTCGTAGTTTTCTGGTTGTTGTGCAGCGTGTGGGTGTTCAGCGCCACTGTATACAAATAATTTTTTACCTTGTTTTTCACCTAAACGTGAACTTGGTAACATTCCTTTGATAGAAGTTTCAAGTAAACGAGCAGGGTTGTTACGTTTTAATTCACCAGCAGTCACTGATTTAATACCACCTGGGTGATTTGAGTGACGGTAGTAAACTTTATCTTGTTCTTTTTTACCAGTTAATTCGATTTTTTCAGCGTTGATGATGATTACATAGTCACCAGTATCAACGTGTGGTGTATAAGTTACTTTATTTTTACCGCGTAAGATAGATGCTACTTCTGATGATAAACGACCTAATGTTTGGCCTTCAGCATCGATAACATACCATTTGCGCTCAATGTTTGATTCATTTGCCATAAATGTTTGACGCATAATAATTATCCTCCTAAAAATAAATGCTTCGTCTTAGATTACAGGTACTCATCGCAGTCGAACCTACGAACGAGGCCTGCAATCTAGGTCATTCTGTTACGATTTCAAAGCGTAATGTTCATTTATTTTATTCCTGTCTAATCTGCTTATATATCTTGTAACACAATAAGTTTCCGGGGCTTATCGTGGGATGATATAAAACAATACCGTTAACTATCTTATATTTTATAAGCCCATTTGTCAATGCATATTAGTCATTTTGTAATGATTTTTTGTAATGTATTTTTACATCCTCACCAAAGTCATTTTTAAGTGCTTCTGGATCTAAATATATCTTTTCAAGATATAATCCTTCAGCGGGTGCTGTAAAAGGCACATTATCTCTATTTTTAGCTTTAAGCAGTTCAGGAACTTCGTTAGGTTGTCGCTTCCCTTTACCTACTTCTATTAAAAAAGCTACAAGAACACGCACCATATTATATAAGAAACCAGAACCTGTGACGATATAGTCAAAACCTTCGTCCGTTTTTACAACTTCACTTTGGTATAGTGTACGTTCTTTACTTTCAACTTCAGTCTTTTGTGAACAAAATCCAGTAAAATCATGAGTTCCAATAAAGTGTTTAGCCGCTTCATTCATCTTATCTAAATCTAAGTCATCTTTTATAAATGTCTTAAGACCACTTTCAAATGGATTGCGATGTTCCGCTTGATACACTTTATAGCGATATCTCTTACCTACACAATCATAACGACAATGAAACGTGTCATCTACTTGTTTTACACTATTCACGTAAATATCCTCAGGTAACGCACTATTCATCGCATATTTCCATTGTTTAGGCTCAATATTCAATTCTGTGTCAAAATGAAAATACTGTTCATAAGCATGCACACCACGATCTGTGCGACTTGATGGATGTATACGCACATGTCGGCGATGCATACGTTTTAAAATTTTTTCAAATTGTTGTTGAACAGTTCTACCTTGTTGTTGAATTTGAAAACCAAGAAATCCATGTCCTTGATACGCAATATTTACTAGTATGCGCAATGTCTTACACTCCCATATATTTTAATATAAATAATATCATTCCAATAGGTATCAGACTGAATAGACTCAAAGTATCTCTCTTATGCCATGACAACTTACGATAACTTGTACGTTGTACATTAGCATCATATCCTCTAACTTCCATTGCAATGGCTAATTCATCAGCTCTTTGAAAGGCAGAAATAAATAGCGGTATCATTAATGGGATGAAAGCTTTAATTCTTGTCATTAAACTCCCCGAACTGATTTCAGAACCTCTTGATTTTTGAGCAAGAATAATTTTATCTAATTCATCCATCAATGTTGGAATAAACCTTAAAGCAATTGACATAATCATACTTAATTGATGCACAGGAATTTTAAATAGTTTCAATGGGGCCATTAACTTTTCAAAAGCATCAGTCAAGTCAATTGGACTTGTTGATAATGTCATAATTGTTGCAACCATAACAATCGTTATTAATCTTAAAGAAATAAAAATACCTTCTAATACCCCTGTACTATCAATTTTAATAAAACCTATTTCTAATAGCGTAGTCCCGCCGTGAGTAAAGAAAATGTGCATTAAAAACGTAAAGATTAAGAAGAAAAATATCGGTGTTAATCCTTTAATTAAAAACCAAAATTGAATTTTAGCCATTTTCATAAAACATAGAATTAATAATATTACCCAAGCGAATGTAGCAAAAGAATGAGCAAAAAAGATAAAAATAATAAATACAAATACAAAAATCAACTTTGCTCTAGGATCAAGACGATGTATCACAGAGTTATTAGGTAAATAACGTCCTATAATAAGTTTATTTTTCATGTTCTTGCCACTCCTGATACAATGTTACAAACTCATCTTCATTTAAGGCAATATCATTAAACATGGTTTGATATTTATCTTCAAAATCATATTGCAGTTGTACTACATCAGGCAATGCAATATGCCAATCTTTCAGTTTTTCGTGTTGTCTGAATAATGATTTAGGAGAGCACTGTTCTATTACTTTCCCTTGCCTCATTACAATGATTTCCTCTGCATATCGCGCCACATCATTCATATCGTGTGACACTAATATGACAGTTTTATGATGATTGACCTGAATTGATTTTATTAATTCCATCACTTGTTGACGACTTTTTGGGTCAAGTCCAGCAGTAGGCTCATCAAGAATAATTATATTCGGTTTCATTGCAAGGATAGAAACTAATGCAATTTTACGCATCTGACCACCTGACATTTCAAATGGCGATTGTTCCATAATATGATGATCAAAACCTAAATCTAAGAGTAACTGATACGCATATGACTTAACTTGTTCCACATTCATCTTAAAATTTTTAGGACCAAATGCCACTTCTCTTTCCACACTATCTTCAAACAATTGTGATTCAGGAAATTGAAAAACCAAACCTACTTGTTGTCTTAATTCTCGTAGATGCTTGTCTTTTGTTTTATGAGTAATCTCCTTATTATCAAAAGTAATACTACCTTTTGTTGGTTTTAATAGCCCATTAAAATGTTGAATGAGTGTGGATTTACCACTTCCTGTTTGACCAACAATCGCATAGTATTTACCTTGCTCAATTTTGAGATTGATATCATTTAAGGCTTGATATTCATAAGGAGTGCCTTTTTGATAAATATATGAAACATGATTAAATTGAATGGTCATAATTTATCAACCAGCCCTTCATATGTAGTGAATTCATCTTTAAAGCCTAGCTTTTGATTCATTTTCATTGCAAATGGTAAATCTAAACCAATCTCTACTAAATACTGTGTATTTAAAAAAATAAAATTTGGCTTGCCTTCTTTGTAAACTTTGCCTTTATTCATAATGACGACATGATCACTTTCTAACGCTTCACTTAAATCATGAGTAATAGAAATAATCGTTAAATTTTTCTCTTGTTTAACTTGTTTAATTAATGAAAGTAAAGACTGTTTACCTTGGGGATCTAACATAGAGGTTGCTTCATCAAGAATGATGACATCTGGACTTAGTGCTAAGACTCCTGCAATAGCCACGCGTTGCTTTTGGCCTCCCGATAAAGAATGTGGTTCATATTCCATATATTCTTTCATATCTACATTATCTAAAGATTGAATGACGATTGCTTTCATTTTGTCATGAGATACTGCGTGATTCTCGAGTCCAAAAGCTACATCATATTCCACAATTGAACCTACAAATTGATTTTCTGGATTTTGAAAGACAATACCAATATGGCGTCTAACCTCTCTTAAATAATCAGGCGTAACTAAATGATTGTTATAAAAAATTTCTCCTTCAGTTGCTTGTTCTATTCCAACTATAAGTTTTGCAATTGTAGATTTCCCCGAACCATTATGTCCTACAATGGATGTCCATTGATGTTTTGGTATATTAAATGACACATCTTCTAAAGTGAAGGCCGCATCTTTTTGATATTGAAAATGTACATGTTTAAGTTCGATGATATTGTTATTATCAGTTTTCACAGCCTTCCTCCTTTATTAATAGTTACTACATTAGTTTACATGAATAAAAACTAGATGTACATGAGTAAACGTCTTTTATATATAAAAAGAGTCATGCCTCAAAAGCACGACTCTTTTTAATCATTATAGATTCATTAAAATTAAAAAAGCGCGCACCCCATCACATTTTAGTTGAGTTCACGCTTTATATTAGTATTTAGTTGATGGGGTACTCTGAGCTAGACAATATTTGTATGTGGCAAACATTATCGTTGCACTCATTTGCTTTAAATACAAGTAGTTAGTGTATTTATATATAAAATTAATCTACTAATTCGATGATAACTGATTCAGCACCGTCACCACGACGAGGACCTACTTTAAGAATACGAGTGTATCCACCTTGACGTTCTGCATAACGTTCAGCAATTTCACCAAATAATTTTTGAAGTGCAGTTTGTGTAGTTTCATCTTCATTTAAGATTTCAACATTACGTAATGTTTTAGCAGCATTACGACGAGATGCTAAGTCACCTTTTTTACCTAAAGTGATTAATTTCTCAACAACACTACGAACTTCTTTTGCACGAGCTTCTGTAGTTTCAATACGCTCACTTACGATAAGTGATGTAGCTAAGTCACGTAACATAGCTTTACGTTGATCAGAAGTACGACCTAATTTTCTGTAACCCATGAGTTAACCTCCTTTAACTTATTAATCTTCTTTTCTTAAACCTAATCCTAAATCTTCTAATTTATATTTAACTTCTTCAAGAGATTTACGACCTAAATTACGCACTTTCATCATATCAGCTTCAGACTTGTCCGCTAATTCTTGAACAGAATTGATGCCTGCACGTTTTAAACAGTTGTATGAACGTACTGATAAGTCTAATTCTTCGATAGACATTTCAAGTACTTTTTCTTTTTGATCTTCTTCTTTTTCAATCATGATTTCAGCATTTTGCGCTTCATCTGTAAGACCAACGAAAATATTTAAATGTTCAGTCATAATTTTAGCAGCTAATGAAACAGACTCTTGTGGAGTAATTGAACCATTAGTCCAAACATCTAAAGTTAATTTATCAAAATCACTACTTTGACCTACACGTGTATTTTCAACTGTATAGTTTACACGTTCAACAGGTGAATATAGTGAATCTACAGGAATTACACCAATTGGTAAATCACTAGTATTATTTTGTTCTGCTAATGCGTAACCTCTACCCTTATTAGCAACAAGACGAATTTTTAAATGTCCACCTTTAGACACTGTTGCAATTTTAAGTTCTGGGTTTAGAACTTCAACATCACTATCGTGAGTAATATCACTTGCTGTTACTTCGCCTTCATCTCTCACATCAATTTCTAATGTTTTATCTTCTTCAGAATAGATTTTTAATGCTAATTTTTTGATGTTCATAATAATTGTAGAAACATCTTCAACAACATTGTCTATAGCTGAAAATTCGTGTAAAACACCTTCAATTTCGATGTACTTAACGGCTGCACCTGGTAATGAAGATAGTAGGATACGACGTAAGGAGTTTCCTAGTGTAGTACCGTAGCCACGTTCAAGTGGTTCAACAACGAACTTACCGAATTTAGCATCTTCACTAATTTCAATTGTCTCAATTCTAGGTTTTTCAATTTCTATCATTTACAAAATCCTCCTTAATAACGTCGAATTAATTTTAAAATTGTTTCGCTCAGTGATTTGTAACAATAACAATCAATAAAAATTATACGCGACGACGTTTTGGTGGACGACAACCGTTGTGAGGTACTGGAGTAACGTCTCTGATTGCTGTTACTTCTAAACCAGCTGATTGTAATGCACGAATAGCTGATTCACGACCTGGTCCAGGTCCTTTTACTGTTACTTCAACAGTTTTCAAACCATGTTCCATTGCTGATTTTGAAGCAGTTTCAGATGCCATTTGAGCAGCGAATGGTGTTGATTTTTTTGATCCTTTGAAACCTAATGCACCAGCTGATGACCAAGATAAAGCATTACCAAATTCATCAGTGATAGTTACGATTGTATTGTTGAATGTTGAACGGATGTGTGCTACACCATTTTCAATATTCTTTTTAACTCTACGTTTACGAGATACTTGTTTACGTGCCATTTATATTTTGCCTCCTTTACCTATTATTTTTTCTTATTAGCTACAGTTTTAACTGGGCCTTTACGAGTACGAGCATTGTTTTTAGTTTTTTGACCACGAACTGGTAAACCACGACGGTGGCGAATACCACGGTATGATGAAATTTCCATTAAACGTTTAATGTTTAAGTTTTGTTCACGGCGTAAGTCACCTTCTACTTTATAACCGTCAACTACTTCACGGATACGACCTAATTCGTCATCTGTTAAATCTTTTACACGTGTATCAGCTGATACGTTAGCTTCTTCAACAATTTTTTTAGCTGTTGAAGTACCGATACCATATACGTAAGTTAATGAAATAACTACGCGTTTTTCACGTGGAATATCTACTCCTGCAATACGTGCCATATATTTTTACACCTCTCTTTTATTAACCTTGTCTTTGTTTGTGCTTAGGATTGTCACAAATTACCATAACTTTACCTTTACGTTTAATGACTTTACATTTTTCGCAAATAGGTTTTACTGATGGTCTTACTTTCATTTTTATACCTCCCTATATTATGGAGTGACGATTATTTATAACGATACGTAATTCTACCGCGTGATAAATCATACGGAGACATTTCTACTGTTACTTTGTCGCCAGGTAGAATACGAATATAATTCATTCTAATTTTACCACTTACATGTGCTAAAATTTCATGACCATTTTCTAATTCTACTTTAAACATAGCATTTGGTAAAGTATCAAGTACTGTACCTTCTAATTCTATTACATCTTGTTTCGCCATTGATTAACTTCCCCCTTTTTACAATAGTAAGGTAATCGTCAATAGACAACTTCAACGATACGAATCTAATATAGTGAATAGTTATTATAAGTTTAACAAAATGCGGGAATTATGATCGTCATACGACACTCAAAAAATAAATTCTTGCCAGAGAAACCTAATCAAAGTTCACATAAATCTAGATCGCACATTAGTTGACCTATTTTAATTGATCTAAGATATCAATGACATCTTTGGTTACTTCGTCAATATCTTTCGCACCATCAATGTTTTTCAATACGCCTTTTTCATCGTAATACTCTAAAATTGGCTTAGATTGTTTAACATTAACGCTTAAACGATTAGATACTGTTTCTGGATTATCATCTTTACGTTGATAAAGTTTTCCACCATCGATATCACAAACACCATCAACCTTTGGAGGATTAAATACAAGATGATAAGTTGTACCACATTTCTCACAGATACGACGACCTGTAAGACGATTCATTAGCTCTTCCTCAGGAACTTCAATATTGATAACAGCATCAATATTTCTGTCAAGCTCAGACATAATGTTGTTTAATGCCTCAGCTTGCTCAATTGTTCTAGGGAATCCATCTAATAAGAAACCTTTTTTTGCATCGTCTTCAGAAATTCTTTCTTTAACGATACCTACAGTAACTTCATCAGGGACTAATTCTCCACGATCCATGTATGATTTAGCTTCTTTTCCTAAATCAGTTTCATCTTTAATCGCTTTTCTGAACATGTCACCAGTAGATATATGTGGTATTGGGAATTTCTTAACAATTTCACTCGCTTGAGTACCTTTACCAGCTCCAGGTAAACCCATTAAAATGATATTCATAAATTGCCCTCCTACAAATTATCTACCACCAAAGCCTTTATATTCTTTTTGACTCACTTGTGCTTCAAGTGATTTCATAGTTTCAATTGCTACACCAATAACGATTAATAAACTTGTACCACCAATTTGAATTGATTGAGGTAAATTCATAAATTTTGTCGCTATAATTGGAAGAATAGCAATAACTGCTAAGAAAATAGAGCCTACAAAAGTTAAGCGATAAAGTACTTTAGTAATATATTTTTTTGTTTGTTCCCCAGGTCTAATTCCTGGTACATAACTACCTTGTTTTTTCAAGTTGTCAGCCATTTTTTCAGGATTAACTTGAACAAAGGCATAGAAATATGCAAATGCAATAATTAATATAACATAAACAATCATACCATAAGTGTTTGAAGGGTTAGCATATTCTGCAATATTTTGCGCCCAATCAGCTTTAGGGAAGAACAATGTTAATGTTCTTGGCAATAAGAAGAATGCCATCGCAAAGATGACTGGAATAACCCCTGCAGAGTTTACTTTTAAAGGTAGATATGTTGCTTGTGATCCTAAACGTTGTGCAGATTGTTTTTTAGCATACTGAATTGGAATTTTACGTTTCGCTTCCAATACATAAATCGCTCCAATTGTTAATAAAATTAATCCAACAATTAAACCGATGACTTTTAACCATGCTAACGTTGTATCGTCATTACCAACAAATGCTTGTTGCACAAATTGGATAATTGATGATGGCAACGTTGATAAAATACCTGCAAAGATAATGATTGAAATACCATTACCTACACCAAACTGTGTAATTTGATCACCAAGCCAAATTAAAAATGCAGTTCCAGTTGTTAAAACTACAGCAATCAATAAATAACTCATGACAGATTGATGAATAATCAATTTACCGCCTAAATAGTTATTAAATTGAAATGCCATACCAATTGACTGTATAAATGCCAATATGATAGCGAAATAACGTGTTACATTGCTAAGCTTTCTTTTACCTACTTCACCTTGTTTAGCCCATTCAGTAAATTTAGGGACAATGTCCATTTGTAATAATTGCATTACGATAGAAGCAGTGATGTACGGCATTATACCCATAGCAAAGATAGAAAAGTTCTTTAAGGCTCCGCCACCAAACGTATTAAGAAGAGCAGCGACACCTTGATCAGAACCTTGCTGTTCAAAAGGCTCAGGATTAACTCCAGGAGCCGGAATATAAGTTCCTATTTTGAATATTACTAACATTGCTAATGTGAAGAAAATCTTGTTTCGAACTTCTTTAGTTTTAAAGAAGCTCATAAACGTTTGAAACATTAGATCACCTCGTGTGCTCCACCTTTAGCATCGATAGCTTCAACCGCTGAAGCTGAGAATTTGTGAGCTTTCACTGTCAATTTTTTATCAAGTGAACCATTACCTAGTACTTTAATACCAGATTTTTCATTCTTAACCACACCAGTTTCAACTAATAAAGCTGGAGTTACTTCAGTACCATCTTCAAATTGATTAAGTTGGTCTAAGTTAACAATAGCATATTCTTTACGATTAATGTTAGTGAAACCTCGTTTTGGTAAACGACGGAATAAAGGTAATTGTCCACCTTCAAATCCTGGTCTTACGCTACCACCTGAACGTGCTTTTTGACCTTTTTGACCGCGACCACTAGTTTTACCATTACCTGTACCAGCACCACGACCTACACGATTACGTACACGACGTGAACCTTCAGCTGATTTTAACTCATGTAATTTCATTATTTAGGCACCTCCTTAATTATTTTTCTTCAACTGTTAATAAGTGTTTAACTTTGTTGATTTGCCCACGAATTGCAGGGTTATCTTCAACAACTACTGAACTATTAGTCTTTTTAAGACCTAATGCTTCAACAGTTTTACGTTGTGTTTCAGGACGACCAATAACACTACGAGTGAGGGTAATTTGTAATTTAGCCATTATTTATTTTCCCTCCTTAATTATATAATTCTTCTACTGATTTGCCACGTAATTTCGCAACATCTTCAGCGTTTTTAAGGTTTTGTAAACCATTTAATGTCGCACGTACCATGTTGATAGGTGTATTTGAACCTAATGATTTACTTAAGATATCAGTGATACCTGCTAATTCTAATACGGCACGTACTGGACCACCAGCGATAACTCCTGTACCAGGTGCAGCTGGTTTCATAAATACGCTACCAGAACCATAACGGCCAGTGATAGTGTGAGGAGTTGTTCCTTCTACACGTGGAACTACTACTAAATCTTTTTTAGCTGCTTCTACAGCTTTTTTAATAGCTTCTGGTACCTCTTGAGCTTTACCAGTACCGAAACCTACACGACCATTTTTATCTCCTACTACTACTAATGCAGTGAAACGGAAACGACGTCCACCTTTAACAACTTTAGCAACACGATTAATTGTAACAACGCGTTCTTCAAATTCTTTCGTTTCTTCTTCTCTACGAGCCATGTATTTGTCCCTCCTTTAAATTAAAATTCTAATCCGTTTTCTCTCGCAGCTTCAGCTAACGCTTTAACGCGACCATGATATAAATAGCCACCACGATCAAATACGATTTCTTTGATACCTTTATCTGAAGCTTTTTTAGCGATTACTTCACCAACTTTAGTTGATAAATCAACTTTAGAAGTAGAATCACTAGCGATATCTTTATCTTGAGATGAAGCTTGTACTAAAGTTTCACCTTTAACATCATCAATAATTTGTGCATAAATATGTTTGTTTGAACGGTATACATTTAAACGTGGTTTTTCAGCTGTACCTGATAATTTAGTACGCACACGAGCATGTCTTTTCAAACGCACTTTGTTTTTATCAATTTTACTGATCATTGTATTACTCCTTTCTTTAGAGAGTTATCTATTATTTACCAGTTTTACCTTCTTTACGGCGAACATATTCACCTTGGTAACGGATACCTTTTCCTTTATAAGGTTCTGGAGGTCTTACTGAACGAATATTAGAAGCGATAGCTCCAACTTGTTCTTTAGATACACCAGATACTGTAACAGTTGTATTTTTCTCTACTGCGAAAGTAATGCCATCTTCAGCTTTAATTTCAACAGGATGAGAGTAACCAACGTTTAATACTAAGTCATTACCTTGCATTTGAGCACGGTAACCTACACCAACAAGTTCAAGAGTTTTAACAAAACCTTGAGAAACACCTTGTACCATATTATTTAATAACGCACGAGTTGTACCGTGAACTGTTCTATCTTCTTTAGAATCAGTAGGTCTTACAACTTCTAGAGTGTTTTCATCTTGTTTAAAAGTCATTCTTTCATCAAAAGTTCTAGTTAATTCACCTTTAGGACCTTTTACAGTAGCTGTTTGTCCGTCAAAAGTTACTGTAACGTCACTAGGGATGTCAATAATTTTCTTACCAACACGACTCATGTTATGGCACCTCCTTATTTATTATTACCAAACGTATGCGATGATTTCTCCACCAACGTTACGTTTTCTAGCTTCTTTATCAGTGATAACACCTTCAGAAGTTGAAACTAATGCGATACCTAAACCATTTAATACTTTAGGCACTTCGTTCGCTTTAGCATATACACGTAAACCTGGTTTTGAGATACGTTTTAATCCTGTGATAACACGTTCATTGTTTTGACCATATTTTAAGAATAAACGAATAACACCTTGTTTATCATCTTCAACGTATTCTACGTTTTTAATGAAACCTTCATTTTTTAAGATTTCAGCAATTTGTTTTTTAATATTTGATGCAGGTAATTCTAATTTCTCGTGACGCACCATGTTTGCGTTTCTTACACGAGTAAGCATATCTGCGATTGGATCTGTCATAGTCATTTATTGTTGCCTCCTTTCAAACTCTTTTATCTTACCAGCTAGCTTTACGTACGCCAGGAATTTGGCCTTTATAAGCTAATTCACGGAAACAAATACGGCATAATTTAAATTTACGATATACAGAATGTGGACGACCACAGCGTTCACAACGAGTATATTCACGTACTGCATATTTTTGTTTTTTCTGTTGCTTAGCAACCATAGAAGTTTTAGCCACTTAATTAGCCTCCTTTTAGAGATTATTTACGAAATGGCATACCGAAGTTTGTTAACAATTCACGAGCTTCCTCGTCAGTGTTAGCAGTTGTTACGATAACAATATCCATTCCTCTTACTTTACTTACTTTATCATAATCGATTTCTGGGAAAATTAATTGTTCTTTAATTCCTAAAGTGTAGTTACCACGACCATCGAAAGCTGTTTTAGAAACACCTTGGAAGTCACGTACACGAGGTAATGAAACTGCGATTAATTTATCTAAGAATTCATACATTCTTTCTCCGCGAAGTGTTACTTTTGCACCGATTGGCATACCTTCACGTAAACGGAATGTTGCAACTGATTTTTTTGCTTTAGTGATTAATGGTTTTTGTCCAGTGATTAATTCTAACTCTTCAACAGCATTATCTAACACTTTAGAGTTTTGAACTGCATCACCAACACCCATATTTACAACGATTTTTTCGATTTTTGGTACTTCCATTACTGAACTATAGTTGAATTTTTTAACTAAGTTTTGAGTAACTTCAGTATTATATCTTTCTTTTAAACGGTTCAAAGTGGATCCTCCTTTCAACTAGTTATTAATTATTAGATTTGATTTCTTCGCCAGATTTTTTAGCGATACGAACTTTTTTACCATCTACAAATTTGTAACCAACACGAGTAGGTTCATTTGTTTTAGGATCTAATAATTGTACGTTAGAAACATGGATTGCTGCCTCTGTTTCTAAGATTCCACCTTCAGGATTTAATTGAGTTGGTTTTTGGTGTTTTTTAATAACGTTAACACCTTCCACAACGACGCGGTCTTTTTTAGGTTCAGTAGCGATTACTTTACCTTCTTTACCTTTATCTTTACCTGCGATAACTTTAACGTTGTCACCTTTTTTGATATGCATGTGGGCACCTCCTTAAATATTATGGTTTTTATAAATTATAGTACTTCTGGTGCTAATGATACGATTTTCATGAAGTTACCTTCACGTAATTCACGAGCAACAGGACCAAAGATACGAGTACCACGTGGGCCTTTGTCATCACGAATAATGACACATGCATTTTCATCAAATTTGATATAAGAACCATCGTTACGACGTACGCCTGATTTAGTTCTAACAACAACAGCTTTCACAACGTCGCCTTTTTTAACAACGCCACCTGGTGTTGCATTTTTAACAGTACATACGATGATATCGCCAATGTTCGCTGTTTTGCGACCAGATCCACCTAATACTTTGATTGTAAGTACTTCACGAGCACCAGAGTTGTCTGCTACTTTTAAACGCGTTTCTTGTTGGATCATTAGTTAAACCTCCCTTATCTCTAATCTTGTATTAAATAATTACTGATTCTTCAACAATTTCTACTAAACGGAAACGTTTTGATGCTGATAAAGGACGAGTTTCTTGAATTCTAACAATATCTCCTAATTTAGCTGAATTGTTTTCATCATGAGTTTTATATTTTTTAGAGTATTTTACTCGTTTACCGTATAATTTGTGTGTTTTGTAAGTTTCAACAAGTACAGTAATTGTTTTGTCCATTTTATCAGAAACAACTTTACCTACATAAACTTTACGATCGTTTCTTTCACTCACTTTTGTAACCTCCTCTTTCTTATACTTTATTTATTAGCTTTACTTTGTTCAATTTCTCTTTCACGAGCAACAGTTTTTAGACGTGCAATTGTTTTTCTAACTGTACGAATACGTGCAGTTTCTTCTAATTGACCTGTAGCTAACTGAAAGCGTAGGTTAAAAAGCTCTTCTTTTGAAGATTTGATTTGTTCTTCGATTTCTGAAGTGGTTAAGTCTCTAATTTCCTTAGCTTTCATTTGTTTCACCACCCAATTCTTCACGTTTTACAAACTTAGTTTTTACTGGAAGTTTGTGACTTGCTAAACGTAATGCTTCACGAGCTACATCTTCAGATACACCAGCGATTTCAAATAAAATACGACCTGGTTTTACAACTGCGATCCAGCCTTCAACAGCACCTTTACCAGCACCCATACGTACTTCTAAAGGTTTTTTAGTGTAAGGCGTATGTGGGAAGATTTTAATCCAAACTTTCCCGCCACGTTTCATGTAACGTGTCATAGCGATACGAGCAGATTCGATTTGACGAGATGTGATCCAAGAAGTTGTTGTAGCTTGTAAACCATACTCACCAAATGTTACAAAGTTACCGCCTTTAGAACGACCAGTTGTTTTTGGACGATGTTGACGACGATATTTAACACGTTTTGGTAGTAACATTATTATTTTCCTCCTTCACTAGTATTCTTAGTAGGAAGAACTTCACCACGATAAATCCATACTTTAACACCTAATTTACCATAAGTAGTGTCTGCTTCAGCATGTGCATAATCAATGTCAGCACGTAAAGTATGAAGTGGAACAGTTCCTTCTGAATATTGTTCAGCACGAGCGATGTCAGCTCCGCCTAAACGACCTGATACTTGAGTTTTGATACCTTTTGCACCAAGTTTCATAGCTCTTGTAATAGCTTGTTTTTGTACACGACGGAATGAAGCACGATTTTCTAATTGACGTGCGATATTTTCTGCTACTAAACGAGCATCCATATCAACTTTTTTAATTTCTACAACGTTGATGTGTACTTTTTTATCAGTTAAGTTATTTAATTTATTACGAAGTTTTTCAATTTCTGAACCGCCTTTACCAATTACCATACCAGGTTTACCAGTGTGGATTGCGATGTTAATACGGTTAGCAGCACGTTCAATGTCAACGTGAGAAACTGACGCTTCTTTTAATTCGTTATCAATGAATTTACGGATTCTTAAATCTTCGTGTAATAAAGAAGCGAAATCTTTTTCAGCGTACCATTTAGCTTCCCAATCACGGATAACTCCAACACGAAGTCCGATAGGATTAATTTTTTGACCCACAGTATTCCCTCCTTAAATAGTTATTAAGCTTCTTTAGCTTCTTCTTTACCGTCACTTACGACGATTGTAATGTGGCTTGTACGTTTGTTGATTGCACTTGCACGACCTTGTGCACGTGGACGGAAACGTTTTAAAGTTGGTCCTTCATTTGCATATGCTTCTTTAACAACTAATTCATCTGTATTCATGTCATAGTTATGTTCAGCATTTGCTAAAGCGGACATTAATACTTTTTCAATTACTGGTGATGAAGCTTTATTAGTTAATTTTAAAATAGCAATAGCTTCTCCAGCATTTTTACCTCTAATTAAGTCAAGAACTAATCTTACTTTACGAGGTGCGATTCTGATTGTTCTAGCAACCGCTTTTGCTTCCATTAGGATATCCTCCTCTACTTATATATATTATTATCTACTAGTTTTTTTATCGTCAGCTGCATGTCCTTTAAATGTACGAGTTGGAGCAAATTCACCTAATTTGTGACCAACCATATCTTCAGTTACATAAACAGGTACATGTTTACGACCATCATATACTGCAAAAGTATGACCGATGAAATTTGGGAAAATTGTAGAACGACGTGACCATGTTTTGATTACTTGTTTCTTTTCACTTCCGTCTTGAGCTTCTACTTTTTTCATTAAATGATCATCAACGAAAGGTCCTTTTTTAATACTACGAGCCATTTGGGCGCCTCCCTTCTTATTGTGTGCGTGCAGCTGTTAAGCCGCACACTCAAATAAGTTGTTATTATTTTCTTTTACGTCCACGAACGATAAGTTTATCAGATGATTTTTTACCGCGACGTGTTTTCTTACCAAGCGTTGGTTTACCCCATGGTGACATTGGAGATGGTCTACCGATAGGAGCACGACCTTCACCACCACCGTGTGGGTGATCGTTAGGATTCATTACAGAACCACGAACTGTTGGACGGATACCTTTCCATCTTGAACGACCAGCTTTACCAGCGTTAACAAGTTCATGTTGTAAGTTACCAACTTGACCGATTGTAGCACGGCAAGTAGATAAAATCATACGTACCTCACCAGAACGTAATCTGATTAATACATATTTACCTTCTTTACCAAGTACTTGTGAACTTGCACCTGCTGAACGAGCAATTTGTCCACCTTTACCAGGTTTTAATTCGATATTATGAATTACAGTACCAACTGGAATATTTTGTAATGGTAAAGCATTACCAACTTTGATATCTGCTTCAGCACCACTTTCAACTGTTTGGCCTACTTGTAATCCTTTTGGTGCGATAATGTAACGTTTTTCACCATCAGCATATACTAATAAAGCAATGTTAGCTGAACGGTTTGGATCATATTGGATTGAATCAACTTTAGCAGTGATTCCGTCTTTATTACGTTTGAAGTCAATTACACGATATTGACGTTTATGTCCTCCACCATGGTGACGAACTGTTAATTTACCTTGATTGTTACGACCCGCTTTTTTCGGTAGCGGTTGTAATAATGACTTTTCAGGTGTAGTCTTCGTGATTTCAGCGAAGTCTAACGTAGTCATATTACGACGACCATTTGTAATTGGCTTATATTTTTTAAGAGCCATTGTCGCTTACCTCCTTAATGGTAATATTATTTTATTTTAGTTGAATAAGTCGATTGAACCTTCTTTAAGTTTTACAATCGCTTTTCTTCTTTTATTTGTATAGCCTTGATAACGGCCCATACGTTTTTTCTTTGGTTTGTAGTTGATGATATTTACACTTTCAACTTTAACGTCGAAAATTTCTTCAACTGCAATTTTAACTTGAGTTTTGTTAGCACGAGTATCTACGTCAAAAGTATATTTATCTTCAGCCATTGCTTCAGAAGATTTTTCAGTGATTACGGGGCGCTTAAGAACATCTCTAGCTTCCATTATCCGAGCACCTCCTCAACTTTTTTCGCAGCTGATTCAGTAATGATTACACTGTCAGCGCTAGTGATATCTAATACGTTTAATCCTTGAGCAGTACTTACTTGTACACCAGGAATATTACGTGCAGATAATTCAACATTTACATCTTCGTTTTCTGTTACTACTAACACTTTTTTAGGTTGTTCAAGTGTAGTTAAAACATTTTTGAATTCTTTTGTTTTTGGTGCATCAAAACCAAAAGTATCAACGATTGTAAAGTTGTTTTCTTGAACTTTGAAAGATAATGCAGAACGTAATGCTAAACGACGCATTTTCTTAGGCATTTTGTATGAATAGCTTCTTGGAGTTGGTCCGAAAACGATACCACCACCACGCCATTGTGGAGCACGGATTGTACCTTGACGTGCACGTCCTGTACCTTTTTGTCTCCATGGTTTACGTCCACCACCACGAACAGCTGAACGATTTTTCACTGCGTGTGTACCTTGACGTAAAGAAGCACGTTGTAAATTGATTGCTTCGAAAAGAACACTGTTGTTTGGTTCGATTGCGAAAACTGAATCGCTTAATTCAACTGAACCAGATTTTGATCCGTCTACTTTTAATACATCATAATTAGCCATTATGCTTTTTCCTCCTTTCGCTACTTATTATTTATTACCTTTTTTAATTGAAGATTTAATTTCTACAAAACCTTTTTTAGGTCCAGGTACATTACCTTTTACTAAAATAACATTGTTATCAGTATCAACTTGAACAACTTCTAAGTTTTGAACTGTAACTGTGTTACCGCCCATACGTCCAGGCATTTTTTGACCTTTAAATACTCTTGAAGCATCTGAAGCCATACCTACTGAACCTGGAGCTCTGTGGAAATGAGAACCGTGAGCCATTGGTCCACGACCTTGACCATGACGTTTAATTGCACCTTGGAAACCTTTACCTTTTGAAGTTCCTGTAACATCAATAATGTCTCCAGCTTCAAAAGTATCTACTGTGACTTCTTGACCTACTTCGTATTCATCAACATTAACGTTTCTGAATTCACGAATGAAGCGCTTAGGTGCTGCGCCAGCTTTTTTAGCGTGACCTTCAGCTGGTTTATTTGCATATTTATTTGATTTAGCATCTTTTTTATATGCTTGTTTGTCTGCAAAACCTACTTGGATAGCATTGTAGCCATCAACTTCTTCAGTTTTCTTTTGTAATACTACGTTTTGATTTGCTTCTACTACTGTAACAGGGATTAATTCACCGTTTTCTCCGAATACTTGTGTCATCCCAATTTTTCTTCCTAAGATTCCTTTGGTCATCGAAAGTCCACCTCCTAAATTGATCTATTATAATTTAATTTCGATGTCTACACCAGATGGTAAGTTTAAGCCCATTAAAGCATCAACTGTTTTTGGTGTTGGGTTAACAATGTCGATTAAACGTTTATGTGTACGTTGTTCGAATTGTTCACGAGAATCTTTATACTTGTGCACCGCACGAATAATTGTATAAACAGATTTTTCTGTTGGTAACGGAATTGGTCCAGATACATCTGCACCAGAACGTTTAGCAGTTTCAACAATCTTTTCTGCTGATTGATCAATTACACGGTGATCATAAGCTTTTAATCTGATTCTGATTTTTTGTTTTGCCATAATTTTCCCTCCTTGTTCGTCTACATTGAAGTGATAGACTTCTCCACGAAAACTATCTCACACAACGCCATGGCAAAGCGGCCGGGTGTGTCAGTAACCTTTCGCTTCATCGCTTTCTTTAAGTCCAACATTAAATATGTTACAAGAAAAACACTGATAAATCAAGGTTTTTCTTTAACTTTTTTTATTTACGTCTAACACATACTTAAGTATTGTACTGGAAATTTTTATGTAGTTCAACCATTTTGAGTAAATTTTTTCCCTTTTTTCTATAAACCTTTATAATAGATATAGAGAGTAATGAATTTTGAAATTATAGCTATACATTTTTAATGCTAATTTATTTTAAAATTCATGAACTTTATCGGAGGTGAATATAATATAAATGAAAAGAAATGTGAAACTTACTTTAGCAATTATTAGTATCTTCTTAATAGCTAGTGAATTTTTCTATGGTATTCCTTTTTTAGGAGGCTCAGTTATTCTTGGCTTTGGTTGGCAACCTTTATTATTAAATGCTTTACTTTATCTTATTTTAGGAATCATTCTATTAGTAGATTCTCAAAACACAATTAAGCCAATGGCAATGATTCCATTTATTGGATTAATTGGATCATTTGTTGCTTTTCTACCTATTATTGGTATGTTTACGCATTGGGTACTCTTTTTCTTAATGGTATTCTTTATATTTGTTGTGCTCAACGCACCAACTTACATTCCAAATAAAGATTCTAAAGTTATTTATACTCAATACAAAGATGATAAAAACAATTAATAATTTCAATATTAAAAAGACACATTTAATTCAAAAATTAAATGTGTCTTTTTATGTCTAACCGTGTACAAACACGAAGTATAAAATAAATAATACCATTAATACATACATGATAGGATGAACTTCTTTATGTTTTTTAGTAATTAACATTGTTATTGGATAGAAGATAAACCCACATGCAATACCTGTAGCAATTGAATATGATAAAGGCATCATAATGATTGTAATAAATGCTGGTACTGCTACTTCAAATTTTTTCCAATTAATTTCAGCAAAGTTTGCCGCCATTAAAATACCAACTACAACTAACGCTGGTGTTGTTACTGCACTTGTAACGACTTCAATTAGTGGACTAAAGAATAATGCTAATAAGAAACAAAAACCAGTTATGATACTTGCAAAACCTGTACGTGCTCCTACTGCAACACCAGAAGTAGATTCAATATAAGAGGTTGTTGTAGTTGTACCAAAAATAGCCCCAACAATTGTAGCAAGTGAGTCTGCAAATAATGCTCTTCCAGCTCTTGGTAACTTATTGTCTTTCATTATACCTGCTTGGGTTGCTACTGCTACTAAAGTACCTGCAGTATCAAAGAAATCAATAAAGAAGAACGTTAAAATAACAATAAGAAATTGGATAGTAAATAATTGGCCTGGATCTTTAAATGCTTCAAAAGCTGCTCCAAATGTAGGTGTAATACTTGGAATTTTACCTACAATACCTGATGGTGTATGAATTTGACCTGTAATCATCCCTACAATTGCAGTTATAATCATACCAATAAAAATTGAACCTGGAACCTTTCTAGCATATAAAATGATTGTTATAGCAATCCCAAATATAGCTAAAAGTACTGATGGTTTAGTTAAATGACCTAATGTTACAAGCGTTGAATCATTTTTTACAATAATACCTGCACTTTGTAAACCTACAAAAGTAATAAATAGCCCTATACCTGCCGAAACCGCCATTTTCATTTCATAGGGTATTGCATTAATAATTATTTCCCTCAATCCAGTTGCTGTTAATATCGCAAAGAATATACCTGAAAATAGCACACCTGTTAAACCGATTTGCCAAGGAATTCCCATTGTTAAAACAACTGTAAATGCAAAGAACGCATTTAACCCCATCCCTGGGGCAAGCGCAATCGGATATCTTGCAATCAGTCCCATGAATAAAGATCCTACAAAGGCTGCTAATGCTGTCGCTACAAAAATGGCACCTTGATCCATTTTCATATCACCAGATATACCTTTAACACCTGCTAAACTTAAGACTTGAGGATTCACGGCTAATATATAAGCCATTGATAAGAAAGTTGTGATACCACCGATGATTTCTCTTTTGTAGTTAGTACCATACTCGTCGAATTGGAAGTATTTTTTCACAGCTTTAAACTCCTTTTTTTGAAATACTTTAATAGTTTAATATTACTTACTTAAAAAAACAATACTAAAAACGAACTTTTATCGACTTATTTCATTATAAGTTCGATTTTAGTTAAAATTTTAAGTTCTTTAATGCATCTTTAAAAGGATTATTATCCAATTCATCATGATTATTCATATATTTTTTCATATCTTTTTTAGAAACTTTACCATTATTTTTATTTTTCAATCGTTGATCCATTTGTGCTTGGGTTTCAGTATGACCGCATACACATCGGTAGACCGCTTCTTTTCCTCTTCCAAACAATGTCATTTTCTTTTTACAGTTAGGACAACGTGCATTCGTTTTACGTTGAATATTCTTTTTAGTATGACAGCTAGGATCTTGACACACTAGCATTTGTCCGTTTTTAGTTTTTACTTTTATCATAAATTTACCGCAATTGGGACATTCAGTAGAAGTTAAATTATCATGTTTATATTTTTGATCACTATGTTTGATTTCCCCAACAATTTCTTTAGTAAAATCTTTCATCTCATTAATAAATTGTTTAGCGTTATATTTACCTTTCTCAATAGAAAGTAATTTTTCTTCCCATTCTGCAGTCATTAAAGGAGAAGTCAGCGCTTTAGGAGAAAGCTCTAATATTTGTTTTCCTTTAGATGTCACTTTTAATTTCCCATCTTTTGATTCTATTGCATTAATATTGAATAGTTTTTCAATAATATCTGCACGCGTCGCTACTGTTCCAATTCCTCCCGTCTTATGAAGGGTATTAGCGTACTTTTTGTCATTCAATTGAATATAATTTTGTGGGTTTTCCATCGCCTTAAGTAAGCTACCTTCATTGAAATATTCAGGTGGTGTTGTTTCATGTTCGTTTACTTTGACTTGTTGTACATGATAGGTCTCTTCCTTGCTAAAAGTGATAGCCTTATTAGCAGTTGAATCATTGTTACTAAGTGCTTTAAATCCTAATTTACGTGTGACGTTTTTGGCATGTTTAAATTGATATTCTCCCACTTTTAAAAAAACCTGTGTCGCTTCATACTGATAAGGATCCATTAATGTTTCTAAAAATCGTTGTGCAACCATTAAATATAGTTTTGTTTCTCTGTTAGTTAATGTATCAAAGTTGGGTCTAATTTCAGTTGGGATAATCGCATGATGGTCTGACACTTTTTGATTATTAAAAATATGCATCTTAGTTGTAAATGACTTAGTCAATAACTGACGAGCATGTGATTTATAATCAGTCGCTAATAAGGCTTGGAGACGTTCTTGTATGGTATCTGTCATATCGTTAGACAAGTAGTTAGAATCTGTTCTTGGATATGTTAATAGTTTATGACGTTCATAAAGACTCTGTAAGGTATTTAAAGTTTCTTTGGGTCCCATTTTAAATCGCTGGTATGATGCTTGTTGTAAATCAGTTAAATTATATAAAGGTTTTGCGTAAGATTTTTTTTGCTTAATTGAAACATCTTCAATCTGACCTGATTGTCCTTCTATTTTTTTAGATAATTTTTGTATTTCTTCTTTATTAGTAAATCTTTGATTCGTTTGAATATCAAATATAGCGTCATTTACATTTAAAGAAAGTGTGTAATACTTTTGAGGTTTAAAATGATTAATTTCTTGTTGTCGATGATAAACCAGTTGAATCGTTGGTGTTTGTACTCTTCCTAATGAAAGTTGAGCATCATATTTAGTTGTCAGTGCTCTAGTAGCATTAATACCCACTATCCAGTCCGCTTCACTTCGTGCAAGAGCTGCTTGATACAAGTGATTATATTCACGTCCATCTTTTAAATGTTTAAAGCCTTGTTGTATTGCTTTTTTAGTCACCGAACTAATCCATAAACGTTTAATTGGCTTTTTATTTTTTACTTTATCTAAGATGAGACGTGCTACCAGTTCTCCTTCACGTCCAGCATCTGTAGCAATAATAATGTCTTTCACATCTTTATTTAATATTAAAGATTTTACAATTTTAAATTGTTTACTTGTCTTACCTATGACCACAGTATGCATTTGCTTAGGTAATATAGGTAAATCTTCTAATTTCCATTCTTTATATGTTTTATCATAATGTTCTGGTTGCGCATTTGTTACTAAATGACCTAAAGCCCATGTCACTATATAGCGATGATTTGCAATATATCCATTATGTTTTTCTTTAATATTTAGTGCTTCTGCAATATCTCTCGCTACTGAGGGTTTTTCCGCTAGAATTAATGATTTCATTCAAATTTCCTTTCGCATTCTTACTTTTTATTTTCATACGTTTAATATTGTAACATGTATAGCAATAGTGTTACTTTCCATCTCAACTTATTAATTTAAAGTAAAACCCCTATATTAAATTCAGCTTACTAAAATACTTAGGCTATACATTTTTATAATATTAGTCTTTTATATTTTATAAAAAAATGAGCAATTGCGTTTTATATCAATCACAAATAATATAAAATATTCACCAAGTGTTATGGAAAGGAAAGCACTTATTTTTGAAAAGGAGAGTGAGTAATAAATGCAGATTATTAACATATTAATCGCCTTATTACCTGCATTATTTTGGGGAAGTCTCGTATTAATCAATGTATTTGTAGGAGGAGGTCCATACAATCAAATTAGAGGTACAACGTTAGGTACATTGGTTATTGGTTTAATCTTACTTCTTACAGGTCATGCACAATTTGATAACCCTACTGTCATCATTGTAGGGTTAATTTCTGGTGCAATGTGGGCATTCGGTCAAGGAACTCAATTACAATCTGTTAACCTTGTCGGCGTATCTAAAACAATGCCTATTTCTACTGGTTTACAATTAGTAGGTACAACTTTATTTAGTGCTATCTTTTTAGGTGAATGGAGTACTGGATTACAAGTTACTTTAGGACTTATTGCAATGGTTTTATTAGTAACAGGAATTGCCCTTACATCACTAAAAGGAAAAAATGAGCGTTCTACAAAAGATCCTAATTTTAGTAAAGCAATGGTGATTCTAGTTGTAGGTACATTAGGTTATGTAGGTTATGTAGTAATCGGGAATATATTTGGCGTAAATGGTACTGATGCCTTATTCTTCCAATCAGTTGGTATGGCTATTGGTGGATTTTTACTTTCAATGAGACATGAAACAAATATTAAATCTACCACACTTAATATTATTCCAGGGATTGTTTGGGGAATAGGTAACTTATTTATGTTCTATTCTCAACCTAAAGTTGGTGTAGCAACAAGTTTCTCATTATCACAATTATTAGTTATAGTTTCTACTCTTGGTGGTATATTCTTATTAGGTGAGAAAAAAGATCGACGCCAAATGATTGGGATTTGGTCAGGTATTGCGTTGATTATCATCGCAGCAATTATATTAGGAAACTTAAAATAAGTATATTGAGGAGGTCATACAATGTTTTCTGAATTAGAAAATAAAGTTGTTGTTATTACTGGCTCTGGCAGTGGCATAGGAAAAGCAATGGCGGAAGTTTTTGGTAAAGAAAAAGCGAAAGTAGTCTTAAATTATAGATCAGAAAGTCATATGAAAGAACTTGATGCCCTTCAAGAAACAATCAAAAAATCTGGCGGTGACTCAATTACGGTGCAAGCCGATGTTTCAGTCGAAGAAGATGTGAAACGATTAGTAGAAACGGCTGTTAAAGAATTTGGAACAATTGATATCATGATTAATAATGCTGGTTTTGAAAAAGCCACTCCAAGTCATGAAATGTCTATGGCTGAATGGCAAAAAGTTCTTGATATTAACTTAACTGGTGCATTTATTGGTTCACGTGAAGCGGTAAAACAATTTTTAAAAGAAGATAAGAAAGGTATTATTATTAATACTTCAAGCGTGCATGATACCATTCCTTGGTCAAATTACGTTAACTATGCTGCAAGTAAAGGCGGTCTTAAGTTAATGATGGAAACAATGTCAATGGAATATGCCCAACACGGTATTCGTATTAATAATATCTCTCCAGGTGCCGTTGTGACTGAGCATACAAAAGAAAAATTCTCTGATCCAAAAACACGTGCCGAAACATTAGAAATGATTCCAGCTAGAGAAATCGGTGATGCAAAAGATGTAGCAAACGGTGCATTGTTCTTAGCTTCTAATTTAGCTAGTTATGTTCATGGAACAACATTATATGTTGATGGTGGTATGATGAACTATCCTGCATTTATGGGTGGAAAAGGGTAATCATACTATAAAGTAAAAAAGCAAGCGATGATTAAAAATCGCTTGCTTTTTTCATATATATATAGTTTTTATACAAAGATAGCTTGATAAATATATATAATAATAATACTTATCACAATAGAAATATTAGTAACCATTCCAACTAATGGCAATGTTTTATATTTAAACTGAATTGAATATGGAATAATTGCTACACCCACAGGAAGTAACCATGTAATTAATAACGTTGTTTTAATCATATCATCCGATGTTGGTAAGAAAAAGTGGACTAATAAACCAGCAATACATCCAAGTCCGTAATGGACAATTAAATATTTCACTGCAATTGGTAAAAATTGTTTTTCAATTCTGAAGCTCAACATAATTCCAAGTAAAATCATTGATAATGGCATGTTCGCTTTAGAAATAATGGTAAAAAAGTCAATTGAAGCTTTTGGTAAATGAATATTAGCCATATTAAGTATAAACATTACAATATAAGTAACGAGTGGTACTGAAGAAATTAACTTTTTCCCTAAAAATTTGAAATTAAATTGATCACTACCTTCACTGTAATAACTACCTACAAAGTAAGTGACTCCAAACATAATAATTGCCCCACCGATATCGGCCATACCAAAATAAATCATACCATTTTCAGGCCAAATTGTTTCTACAAGTGGATAAGCAAATAAACCAATGTTTAATGACGCTGCCATCATACCTACTGAACCCTTGACATGATTATCATATTTTCTAAATAATGAAACCATAATTACTTTGGCCAATATGCCATAGATGAGCATCATAATTGGTAAAATAGAAAATGATAAATCAAGATTCGCACTATTTAAATTGACAATAACTAAAGAAGGTAATGTGACATTCAATACAAGCGTAGACAATACTTGACTATCTGCAGACTTAATAAAATTAATACGTTTAAGTAAGTAACCTAATGCAATTAACAAAATAATTATTATAAATTGCTCAGTCACAATTCATCCCTTCTTCCCTAATATTCCATTACAACTAATTACTCTAACACAATTAACAGTATTTTTAGAAGTTACTTGTTTCATGCTATAATCATTACTAATCATATTAATAAATAAGGAGTTCGACTAGACATGGACTTAGAATCACAATTAGCTGAGCTTAAATACGATTATATTCGTTTACAAAATGATTTAGAGAAAAAAGAATCACTAAATCAACAGATTGATCCTTTAGTAAAACAATTAGAAGAAATTGAAAAAGAAATTTCAGACATACGTTCAAAATTACATCAGAAATAATTTTTCAATATATCTAGGCATGAAAGTTCATGAATGCTATGATATTAGTCGTAATAGAAAGGATGTCATCAAGTGAAAATATACTTAATTTTATTACCCATACTGTATCTTATTGTAAGTTATATCAGTATTTTTAAAATGAAATCAATGTTCGTACATATTTTACGTCTTATTATGGGAATATTATTATTATTTGTAGTAGCTATCACTACGATCCAATTTCCTAGTGAAAATTGGTGGGTATTTGTTGTATTGCTTCTTCTTGTAGGAAATGTAGAAGTTACAGCTTTTAAAGCACTTAAAAACGATTATAAAGGTGTTTCAATTTTAAATATTATATCTATTATTATTTTTGTAATATATATTATTTTAACTTTTACTATGTATTAATAAAAAAGCAATTGAACGTATGTGCATACGTCTCAATTGCTTTTTTTGACTTATCCTAAATTTATCTTTATTTACGTGTAAGTTTGTTTTTTAAAGTAAAGAGTATTTCATAGATAACTGGCACTACGATTAAGGTTAGTAGTGTTGATGATACTAATCCACCTATGACTGTAGCGGCCATTCCTTTAGAAATTAGAATTGAACTATTTTGCCCAAATAATAATGGTAATAATGCACCGATTGTTGCAACTGCAGTCATCAAAATAGGTCTAATTCGGGTTCCACCCGCTTCAATTAAAGCTTCTTTCATTAACATACCTTGTTGTTCATTTGAAATCACTCTATCAATTAATACAATTGCATTTGTAACAACAATACCAATTAACATCAACATACCAATTAAACTTGGTACTGAAATGGTTTCTCCGGTAATCAATAATGCAAATACTATACCAATAGCTGTAAATGGTAATGAGAATAGAATTGTAAATGGTGCTAAACCACCTTTGAATGTGATAACCAACACAAGATACACAATAACAATAGCAATAAGCATTGCAAAAGCGAGTTGGCTCATAGCTGTATTAATATCATCTGTTGCACCACCAACATTAAACTTAACGTTATTAGGTTTATCAATTGTATTGATTTCACGCATCACTTTACTAGAAGTTCCACCAACATCAGAAGCGGTAATTTTACCTGAAATTGTTGTAGCATAATCGCCATCTTCTTGAACAAGTTTACTTGGTGTTGTTGTTTTGTTTAGACGTGCAATATCTTTTAATTTAACAGTTTCTCCACTTGGTGCATGTAAGTCGATGTTTTCTAGTTTATTTTGAGACCAATTTGTTTGTTTATTCTGTTTTACTTTTACATCTATATTATTACCATTTTCTTTAACAGTTGTAATTGTTTTTTCTGGTAAGTTCTCATTTAAATTCAATGCTAATTGTGCAGCTGAAATACCTTTATCTGTTGCTTTATTTTGATCTACTTTGATTTCATATTGATCATAGGTTTGTGATAAATCTGAATTGACATCTGCTACACCTTTAATGGATTTCATTTTATTTTCAACTTTAGTTACTGTACTTCTAATTGCATCAGTAGAAGATCCTTTAACAGTTACGTCCACTGAATTGTTTCCAGCTCCTGTACCTAAGTCTTGATTTTTCCATTTACCTGGGTTTTTCATTTTAGAAAGATGTGTAACCACTTTATCTGGTTCTTCCTCAAAGTGCGGCGTATCCGAATCATATTCCACCATAATAGCCATGCTATTCGTACTTCCCGTTGGATCTGCTGGAGAAGGTCCCCCTACAGAAAATTGAACTGTTTTAACTTTATCTTTACTTTGAAGGTATTTTTGAGCTTTTTCAGCATGTTTAAGTACTGCTTCTTCAGTTTCTCCTGGTTTAGGTGTATAAGTTAACGCTAAAAACTTATCTTCCCCTGTAGAAATATAACTTGTTCCTAATTTAGCTGCACCAATTCCTATACTCGCAATTAATATAACAATACTAATAATAAGAACAAGCCATTTATGATTAAGTGACCAACCAAGTACTCGTTTATATCCCTTACTAATCCCTCCTAATTTATTTTCTTCATTAACATTGCCCTTTATGTTTATTCCATTTTTAAAGAATGTTGAGGCAAGGGCTGGCACAACAGTAATAGAAACAAGAAGCGAAGCCAGTAAACTAAATGTGATAGCTAACGCAAATGGTCGGAACATTTCACCTACTGAGCCGGAAACAAAAGCTAGCGGTAAGAAAACTATAATTGTAACAATCGTAGAAGATAAAATAGGTTTAAATACCTCTCTCGTTGCACTAATAACTAAATTGTTCCCTTTTAATTGTTCACTTGGATCTGATAATCGTCGATAGATATTTTCTACTACAACAATAGAATCATCTATGACCCGACCAATCGCAATCGTCAATGCACCTAAAGTTAAAATATTAAGTGATACATTACTTAATTTCAGTGCAATAAGTGCAATCAAAATAGATAACGGAATTGAAACGATAGATATCGCTGTTGTTTTAATATTTCTTAAGAATAATAAAATAACAATAATTGCGACGATGGTACCTAATGCCGCTTTTTCAATCATAGTATATAATGAATCTTCAATTGGTTTAGCTGTGTCCATTGTTTTTGTAGCTTTGATATCACTATTATTCTTAACAAACTCGTCTATTTTCTTTTGCGTTGCTCTAGCCACTTGAACTGTATTTGCATCTTGTGCTTTCATTACTTGTACGTTCACTGCGTCTTTACCATTTGTTTTTGAAATAGAATCTCGTTCATCGCCCACAGTGATGTTAGCTAAATCTTTAAGTGGCACGCTTGGCATTTGACCATTTGTTCCTTTTAAAGAGCTATTCGTTTGCGATTGACTTGCACTAGATGATTGACTACCTTCTTGGCCAGTACTACTAATACTATTATCGTTAGAATCACTTGATTGTCCTTGGCCTGCTATAGAAAGCGGGATGTTTAAATCTTTTAATGCACTGACTGATTTAAATTGACCATCCACAACAAGGGATTTTTCATTATTTCCAAATTGGAATAAACCGAGTGGTGTTTCTCTTGTCGCTGTCTTAATGTAATTTTCAACATCCTCCGCAGATAACCTTACTTTATCCAATTCCTTTTGTTTAAATTTTAAAGTAACTTGACGTGTAGTTTGTCCATTCAGTTGTGCACTTTGAACACCATCAACAGTTTGAAGTTTAGGTATTAATTGTTCATTAATTTCCTTTGTAGTGGTTCTTAAGTCATTACTCTTATTTGTAAATGAGTAAGCTACGATAGGAAAAGCATCGATAGAATTACGTATTAATTCTGGTTCGCTTACTCCATCCTTAAAATCGATTTTGTCTATTTCTTTTTTCAGTACTTCTTCAGCTTTATCCATGTCAGTTCCGTTGTTATATTCAACTTTCACAATTGAAGCATTAGGTATCGATTGTGTTTCTACACTTTTTACATAAGCGAGTGATCTGACTTGTTTATCAATTTTCGAGCTAATTTCACCTTGTGTCGTTTGAGGTGTAGCGCCTGGCATCGTCGTTTGGACAGAAATAATTGGGTTTTCAACATCAGGTAATAATTCTAATTTAAGTTTAGCACTTGAATATATGCCACCTATAATGACTAAAAGAACCATTAAGAAAATAGCAAACTTATTACCTAATGAAAATTGAAGCATTTTTTTAATCATTTAATTACTTCTCCTATAATAAGTTATTAATATTGGTAAAAAAATCTGAACGTTTCTTTATAGAATCGTTCAGATTAAATACTGTATCTACAATACTGTAAATTAATTATTTACGTTTTAATTTGCGAGAGAGTTTAATTTTGGCTTTTGTAAGTCTTGGTTTAACTTGTTCGATTAATTGATATAACGGCTGATTTAAGACATAATCAAACTCACCAATTTTTTCACTTAAATAAGTGCCCCATACACGTTTAAAAGCCCATAATCCATAGTGTTCAGAATCTTTTGATGGATTATTATCTGTGCCACCAAAGTCATACGTTGTTGCACCATGATCTCTTGCGTATTTCATCATTTCATATTGCATATGATGGTTCGGTAAGAAATCACGATAATCATTTGAAGAAGCTCCATATAAGTAATATGATTTTTTACCTGCAAACATAAGTAATGCGCCTGATAAATATACGCCTTCTGGATGTTCTTGATTTAATCTTTCTAAATCTTCTTTTAATTCAGTTGTCTTAGAAATCTTATTTTTTACATCATTTAATTTGTTAGCTGTTTTTTTATCATTTGGACGTGCTTCTGACTTCGCTTCTAGTTTAGCTTTTTCTGCTTCTTGAGCTTCTAGATCTTTATTCGTTTCATCAAGCACTTGTTGTGGCTCTAATTTCACTAAGAATAATTCTGCATCCCCATCTTCATGTAATGAGTCATAAATATTCTCAAAATAGCTAATATCACGTGTTAAGAAGCCATCACGTTCACCCGTAATTTGCATTAATTTCGCAAATGTTTTAAGCCCTTCACGATTTGAGTGTTCAACTTTAGTACCTCGTTTAAGCGCCAATCTAACTTTAGAACGATTACGACGTTCAAAGTTTTGAATAATTTCATCATCCGTCTTATCAATAGGTGTAATCATTGTCATACGAGGTTGAATATAGTCTTTTGATAATCCTTCTTTAAACCCTTTATGTTTAAATCCAAGCATTCTTAAATTTTTAAGTGCTTCTGTGCCATGTTCTACTTCAACATCTGGATCAATCTTAATCGCATACGCTTTTTCTTCTTTAGCGATTTTTTTGGTTTCATTTAAAAGTGCTCTCAGTACATCTCTATCATTATAATCGGCTACGAATCCACGTGATACGTAGCATAATGTAAATGGTAACTTCGGTATCTTTTTAAATAATAACTGTCCTACACCTTTAATTTCACCATTTTCACCTACTGCCACACATTTTGAATACCATCCAGTTAAGCGCTTTGTCTCTGCCCACTTTGTCAGTTGCAATAAATCACCATTCGGATGAGTTTTTACAAATTCGTCATGTTCCTGATTTGTGATATTCATCTTTTCCATGCTATATAAAACTCCTTTATCTTTGCATTACTTATCATTATACATTGTAGATTTGAGAGTGTCGACAAACTCATAATAGAAGTTGAATTTTCTTCAAAAAGCTATTCTTTTTGTTATACTTAATGAATGAAAAACACTACTATTTTTTATTAAAGAGGTTTTTAAAATTGAGAAATATAATTTTACTTATATTTATTGTATGTAATGCTATTGCAATAATTTATACAATGGCTCATCCTTTAACTATAAATTTTTTTAGTCTGAGAGTGATGTTTGTCGCTTTATCACTTGTACTTACCATTTTATTTATATTATTAAAAACAAATCGTTTTTCTTTAATATTAAGCTTAATCTCTCTAGTACTAGTTTTTATTCATATTGCTTTTATCGCACATAGTACTTATACCTATCTATTTAATTAGTTCCTTCATTCGGTTCGAAACGATATTTGGCTCCTTTAATAATAATTGAATAAGGAGTCGTAGTTTCATTATCTTTAAAAACAATGGTATTGTATCCAGATTGAGCCGCATCTTGAATCCGATAAACGATAGTATCCCCCTCTAATTTTAAGTCAGTGTAGTTCTCATTTTCTTCTATAATGTCCATATTAAACCAGCTTTGCCACTTAGTTAAGGTTTTAGAGCGTTTAGAACTATCTATAATAATTTTATCAATTTTAAATTGTTTCTGAAAAAATGAGTCTAAATTTTGCATATGATCGACTTTATTTTTATTCCACTCAATAAAAAAAGGTGGCCTAACCATATAGTCGGGATCAGCGATATAGAGTAACTTCCATCTTATCTTTTCACCCTTTTTATCTTCTCTGTCCATATGTATAGGACCAATCGTATCAATATGACGTTCGTTTAAAGATTGTTTTACCCTCTCTATATCTTCCGTTCTAAATGCCATTGTTTTAAATCCTTGCTTAAAATCATCTTGAACAATTTTCGTTGCAAAAGCGACTCTACCCTCTTCAGTTTTAGCTTCTTTCTTTAACTTTTCGACATCTTCAACATCTAAGAGTTCGATGTAATTTCCATTTATATAAGTTAAACGATTGAAAGTGCCATATTGATGATGCTTGCCTCCAGAATGAATTTTTAATAACTCACCTGGATATTTAAATCCTTTTAATTGATCGACGTAATGAATCATATGATCAAATTTCAACTTCATTTATCAATATCCCCTTTACTAATTTAAACTTAATTGTATTTTAACAAATTTCACTATACTTTACTCTATAACTTATATTTAGTGTTGAAAAATGAATGAAATCGGCGTATAATATTTTTCGTCATCAATTAGTTAGCCTTGCTAACTATTTTTGAGGGAGATAATTCAAAATGCTCACAAATGAATTTTTTAATAGTTTTATTGGTATTTATCGTCCTTATATTAAACGTACTCAATCTATATTAGATCAGTTTGGTCTACATACAGGTCAGTGGTTAGTGCTTAAAGATATTGCTACATATGACCAAACGACTTTAGTTCAAATATCTAAACGTCGTTTTATTGAAAAACCAACTGCGCGTAAAATTATTAAAGTACTATTTGAAAAAGATTTACTTTTGGTTACTCCAGGTACTGACAAACGTGAAAAGCTATTAAGTTTATCTGAAAAAGGACAGCAATTATTTGAGAACATTAATGCTTGTATTACACCTATTCAAGAAGATTTAATCCATCAATCTAATATATCTAATGATGATTTGGATCACGTCATAGCAATTATGAAAAAATTACATAACACATTATTGAAGGGGGATCCTCATGAATCAGACTAGTACTACTAAACAACCTATTTTTACTAAAAGTTTTACGATCAATTTTATGATTAACTTCTTTGTTTATTTGTGTATGTACTTATTATTAGTTATCATCGCTGATTATTCTAAAACATCCTATCATGTGTCGGACAGCTTATCTGGACTTGTTGTAGGACTATTTATTATCGGATCATTGATAGGACGTTTTGGAACGGGAAAGTATGTCAATCGTTTTGGTCCTAAAAAGATTTTAATTGCTGGTTTAATTTTTCTAATCATTACTCAGTTACTTTATTTTATCCCAGGATCGATAACCATCTTGATGTTAGTACGACTCCTAAATGGAATTGCTACAGCTATCGCAACGACAGCTACAGGTACAATTGCTGCACATGTTACCCCTGTAGAACGTAAAAGTGAAGGCATTAGCTTATTTTCACTAAGTCTTGTTCTTGGATCAGCCATTGGTCCTTTCTTTGGAATTTTATTATTGAAATCATTCTCAATTAATTTACTATTTCTTATCTGTCTTATACTAGGAATTGCAAGTTTAATTGTTTCAGTCTTTATTAAAATTGACTTTAATCCTACTAAAAATGCAATTGATAGAAAAGTAGCCCAAGCTTCTGGTTTCAACATTCATAATTTCATTGCTAAAGAAGCTGTACCAGTAGCAATTGTGATGATGATTATCGGGTTGAACTATGCTTCAATCCTAACATTCTTAAAATCTTTTGCTGAGCAACGTCATTTGTTAGAAGCATCTAGTTATTTCTTTATTTTCTATGCGGTCGCTTCATTAATCACTCGACCTATTGCTGGTAGGATGATTGATGCAAAAAATGAAAATGTTGTGGTTTATCCAGCATTTCTTGCCTTAATTATCACATTTGTTTTATTAGTATTTAGCTATAATGGTTGGGTATTATTACTTGCTGGCGTGTTCTTAGGTATTGGCTATGGAAATCTCTCTTCTTCTATGCAAGCCATTGCAATTAAAGTGTCACCTTCAAGTAAATATGGAATTGCAACTTCAACTTACTTTATTGGATTAGATATTGGTATTGGTTTTGGTCCATCGTTGCTTGGATTATTTACAGGTTCAATCACGTATACTCAAGTTTATTTCATTATGGCTATTGTAGCCGCTTTATGTACGGTACTTTATTTAATTGTTCATGGTAGAAAAGTGAATGGTAATACGTATTAATCTTTCATTTAATATATAAAAAGAAGCACCCCTATGATTCGTTATAGAATATTAGAGGTGCTCTTTTTATTTAATTAATTTGCAATACTAATAGCTTCAATTTCATTTTTCATTTTATCTAATACTTTTTGTTGCGACGCATTAAAGAAATAAAATACTTGTCGTTCATCTGTTTCAGAACGTAATTTAGAAATTAATTCTTTCTTGTAAATTTTGCGGATGATGACGTCAATTTTACTTGTATCCCATAACATTTCAAAATGTAATGTATCGCGTAACTCTTTTCCGCTAATTTTTTTACCTTCATACACTTTAAATAAAACAACAAATTCCTCAATAGAAATTTTATACGTCATTTTCAACCAATGCTTCAATTGACTAAGTTCTCTTTCCGCTTCAATAAAGCGAGTCACTTTATTATTCATAGTACATGCCTCCAAAGTTGATTCTAAGTTGTATAAATACATAATATAATAAAATTGCTTAATTTAATTATATAACATATGCACAATTTAATCTATTACAAATATTAATTTATATCTGTTTAGTGATTAATATAAATTACTTTGAAATTATTAAAATTAATTAAAAATACTATCAAATTAAAATACAGAAGTAAGTGATATCACATATGATTATCACTTGCTTCTGTATAGATTAACCACCAATATAATTCATATTAATTTTCTTTCGTTGTCGATTTCTTACTGTTTGTTCTGTTCGTTCATCTGAATAACGATCATCACGTGCTTGCCATAATGAAATGAGCGTGTCTTTTAATTTTTGATGTGTAGCACCACTACGCAATAATGATTTAATATCAAAACCATCAATCACACTAAATAAACATCCATAAAATTTCCCATCAGATGATAATCTTGCTCTTGTACAAGTAGAACAAAATGAAGCTGAAACACTTGTGATTAGACCAAACTGTGCACCATTATCTTTATGTCTATAATATGTGGCAACTTCACCAAAATATTTAGGTGGAAGAGGTTCTATATCAAACTCTTCTTCAATAGTAGATAGCATTTCTTCTTTCGTAACAACTTTACTAAAATTCCAACCATTATCATTACCTACATCCATAAATTCAATGAATCTTATTTGAATATGTTTATCTTTAAAATATTCAATCATAGGTAGGATTTGATCATCATTAATTCCTTTTTGTATCACTACATTTACTTTTACATGAAATCCAATAGATATTGCATAATCAATTTGTTGCAAGATGGTAGAAGCTTTAATGTTACGGTTATTGATTGCTTGAAATACTTCATCATCAATTGCATCTAAACTTACATTAATTCTACGCAATCCTGCATCATACAACTTTTGACCATGTTTTTTTAAAAGTAAACCATTAGTGGTCATACCAATATCTTCAATACCTTCAATATGATTAAGTTTTTCAATTAATTTATATAAATCACGTCGTAATAAAGGTTCTCCACCAGTGATTCTTAATTTTTTCACGCCTAATTCAGCATAAACTTTGGCAATTGTTGTAATTTCATCAAATGTAAGTAATTCCTCTTTAGGTAAAAAAACAAAATCATCACCAAATATTTCTTTTGGCATACAATAATCACATCTGAAATTACAACGATCTGTTACAGAAATTCGTAGATCTCTTATAGGACGTCCTAATTTATCTTTAATTTGGATCGTCATTAACGTGTCCCCCTTTAATCATTAATCTGATGAAGTAAAGTATTCAAATCATCTTGATAATTAATATTTTTAGACCAATTTTTTAAAGGCTGAACCTCTTTAGTATCTAGAAAACATGTTATCACATTTTTATATACATGCTGTAAACTATAATCATTAGAATTGAGTGCTTTTTCAATATTCGAAATGACTCCTCGACTATAAAAAGCAATGGTCGGTATAGGTTTATCATCGTCTGAATAAGCTATAATATCGGCTTGATGTTCCATACGCTGTGAAATTGTAAATTGATATAGTTGACTTATTGCTTCTTTAGTAATCATAGGAGTATCTACAGAGACCACAAAAAATAATTCTTCATTATTATAATGTTTCATAACTGTGTAGATTCCTGATAACGGGCCTTTATCTGCATGTGTTTCTTCATCTACCATAATATGTTTATACTCAAATTCATTCTTAAGTTGTTTGTTTGTACTTATAATAATATCGTCAAATAAATTCGTTTCTGTTAATGTGTTAATAATTCGTTTATAGAACATTTCCCCGTGAATACAAGCAAATGCTTTAGGACTACCAAAACGTTTAGAGTGTCCCCCAGCTAGAATAATTGCTTTCATATTTAACCACCACTAACTGGAGGTATTAACGCAACAACATCATCTTGCTTTACAATATCATTAAGTTGAACAAATTCTTCATTTACAGCTACTTGAAATTTTTTATCACGAATGGATGGGTGACGTTCAAATAATAATTCTTTAAACGTTTCTACTGTAATATCTTCTATTAAATCAATGTCTTCTGAATTCATTTCTAATATTTCTTTTATTTCTGCAAAATATAATACTCTCATTTAAGCCTCTCCTTTAGTTGCTTGACTATAATCTCCTCTTTGATGTCCTTGCCATTCTGCACCGTCTTCCCAAATTTCTTTTTTCCAAATTGGCACAACTTCTTTAATTCTTTCAATCGCATACTCATTTGCACGATAGGCATCTTTACGATGTGGCGAAGAGACAGCAATCAATACTGCAATATCAGAGATTTGTAGGGGACCAATACGATGTACAATCGTTGTTATCGTTCCTGGCCAACGCTGTGTAATTTCTTCTCCAATTTGTTTTAGTTTTTTTTGAGCCATTGGAACATAAGCTTCATACTCAAGATATTCTGTTTTCACCCCTTTAGTCCATTCGCGAACATGACCTGTAAATACAACAACAGCTCCTTGATGTTCATTTAAAGTAAATGTTCTATATTGTTCGGGCTCAATTGGATTCGTCACGATTTCAAATTGTTTCATTTTTATGTTCATCCTTTCGTTTCATCCATTTTAGTAACCATTGCTCATAGTTTTTTAAAGCATTCTCATTATTATAATTATAAAAATATTGAACATGTGTAAGAAGTCTCAGTTCTTCTAATTCTTCTTGGGTTTTATATACCACTATTTTGTCATAATCCTCATTTTTAAACCCTTCAACTAAAATAACGTCATAACTAATAGTTACACTTTCTTTTATCAGTTGTTCAAGCGACGGCTGATTTCTACGTGTTACTGTTTGTTGATAAGCAGATCCTTGAACAATACTCTGATCTGCACCAGCTTCAAAATGTTTCATATGATCCACATTAGATGATTGAAGTGTAATATCATCTTTTTCATGTCCGTGATGTTTAATCGTCACAATGTGATAGCCTTGAGATTTTAAAAATGTAATAGATTGTTGTAACAACGTTGTTTTACCCGAATCTTTAAAACCAACTATTTGTAAAATCATAATGATAGTTCCTCTTCGAAAACATTCGATTCAGTTAAAATAACATCTACCGTATGGCCGGCTTTAAATCCTCTTGTACCCCCTGGCAACATAATCATTGCATTACTATGTGCTATTGCTACCACAGCACCCGATTTATTAAATCCGGATGGAACCACAGTCGCACAATTATGAGTAAAAGATGCAGTTGCTCGAATAAATCTTGTAAATGGATTGGCTTTCGCAAAATCTTCCATTAATGTTGCTTTCACAACTTGAGGGTAAACTGCTTTGGCTTGCATCATATGTTGCACTGCTGGTTTAACAAATAATTCAAAACCAGTAAAACAAGCCGATGGATTCCCTGATAAACCAAATAAATACGTCTTATTTGCAACTGCCACAGTTGTCACACTTCCAGGACGCATCGCAATTTTATTAAATAACACTTCTGCTTGAATTGCTTTGTATATCTTTGGTAAAAAGTCATAATCTCCTACCGAAACGCCTCCAGTAGTAATGACAATATCATGATCTTTCATTGCTTTAGTGATGACTTGAATACTACTTTCTAAGTCATCTTGTTGTATACTATAAGGCTCTATCGTTAATCTCATTTTATCAGCTAACGCTTGTATCATCGGACCATTAGAATTTCTAATTTTTCCTGGTTGTAATTCTTCGTCTACATTCAATAATTCGCTTCCAGTAGCAATAACTGCAATACTTGGTTTTAAAAATACAGGCACTTCTGTATAACCATAGGTCGCTAGTACTGCAATAGCTCCAGGATTAATGACTTGTCCTTTTTTTAAAACGATATCTCCTGTTTTAGTTTCTTCTCCTTTTAGCGACACATTTTCATTCTCTTCAAAAGGTTTTCTAATCGTAAATGTATCTCCATTTTCCACAGTTTGTTCAAACATCACTACTGCATCTGCACCCTCAGGAATTTGAGCGCCTGTCATAATACGAACTGCTTCATTTTCTCCAACTGTTTTATGAGATACTGTGCCTGCACCAATATGATCTATCACTTTAAACGTTTTACGATTTTTTGAAAAGGCACCAGCCGAATCTTCACTTCTTATAGCAAAACCATCATACGGCGATTTATTGAAACGTGGTATATCATAAGTTGCTACAATGTCTTCTGCTAAGACATATCCTAAACTGTCCTCTAATGATATATTATTTTGTTGAGTATATATATCTTGTTTTACAATACGTTCAATTGCTTCTTTAATAGGTATTGGTTTTCTTTTTTCAACTACCATTTTATCAACTCCAATTACACGATAAATTCATGCTATACTATTTTATAAACTCAGTAAGATAATGATGTACTCATTAAAAATAAATGTTTATAACTTTATTTATATGTTATGATTTTTTAGATATTTCTATAGGAGGCTATTTATGTCAAATTTTACACATATCAATCATCAAGGTAATGCAAAAATGGTTGATGTTTCTAATAAAAGTATTACAAAACGTATCGCTAAAGCGCATTCAAGCATCACAGTGAATGAGACGATTTACCGTCAAATTATAGACAATACAAATAAAAAGGGTAATGTACTTAATACTGCTCAAATTGCAGGTATAATGGCTGCTAAAAATACATCGACTATTATTCCTATGTGTCATCCATTGCCCTTAACTGGAATAGATATTGAATTCTCTTGGAATCAAGCAAACACACCACGCCACTATCAATTAAGCATTACTGCTACGGTTTCTACTACAGGTAAGACTGGTGTTGAAATGGAAGCTTTAACAGCTGCTTCAGTTACAGCTCTCACAGTATATGATATGACAAAAGCAGCTGATAAAGGAATGATCATTGGTGACACATACCTTGAATCAAAATCTGGAGGTAAATCTGGAGATTATCACCGTCAATGTGATTAATCTTTATGATTTTCTTCTATTATGATAGTCATAAGCAGCATTTTCAATTAGGGAAACCTATGATTTACAATGCTTTTTATGACTATTTTATTTATGGAGTTCATAAACCATATGATTTAATTCCGGAATAATGAGTTTAGTCATTGCTAACTTTACTGCCCCAGTTGATCCCGGCAACGTAAAGATTAATTTACTCATAACTGTTCCCGCTAATGCTCTTGAGAGAAGCGCTTTTGTTCCTACATCTTCCGTATAACTTAAATATCTAAAAAGTTCGCCGAATCCTTCAATTTCTTTATCTAAAAGTGGTTTTACAGCTTCTATAGTCACATCACGTTGTGCTATACCAGTGCCTCCAGTCGTTATAATGACATCAATATCTGATGCTAACCATTCGTCAATTTGAGATTGGATGTCTTCCTTGTCATCTTTAATGATATGATAGTGTTCTTCTGTCACTTCTATATTCAGTTCTTTCAAACACTTTTGAACTAATTGACCGCCTTTATCTGTTTCTTTATTTCGTGTATCAGAAATTGTTAACACTGCACATTGAATTGTTTTTTTAACTTCTTTGTTATCATGCTGATGCATCATCATTCTCTCCTTATCCAAATAGTTGATTGATTAAATGTATTGCTTCAGATTTCTTAGTTGTACCATGAATCAACATTCGCCCACCCTCAAAATATACAATTCTATGTTTTTTAAATTCAAATACTAACATATATTGGTTTTCATGGTAACGAATATCGAGTGCTGTAAGAAAATCAACTAATACTTTTTTTGTAATGTCTTTATTTTCATATTGAACTGTATCTCTACCACACAAAGTTGCATATGAAGTCGAATGAGCATATAAATACGGAAAGCTAGGATTCTTACCACAAGTTGGGCAATCATCACGACGCATTTTACTATAACCAAAAGAACAATGTGTATTCTCCCAAATATCTCCATATGTCAGCTTTGTGGGAATCTGTTTACCAATCAATATCTTTAAAGCATCCCGTAATTGAAAACTTGTGGTCATCGTTACGGCTGGCTGAATCACACCGACAGTATCACATGTCAGATTTATAACTGGTAACTGAGGCATTAAACAATTAAAGCAAGGGGTTTGACCTGGAATAAATGCAGTTTCTACATAGGTACTTTGAACTACTCCACCATAAATCCAAGGAATGCGATACCTATAGGAAAAATCATTGATTAATTGTCTTGTTTCAAAATTATCCGTTGCATCAATAATCAAATCTACACTCGTTGCATATTGCTCTAAAAATTGAGCATCTACATGTTCAATATAAATATTCATTTTTATATCAGAACGAATATGTTTTAAGTGATCTTGTGCAGCAACCACTTTTGGCAGCATACGATCTGCATCACTTTCTGTAAACAATGTCTGTCTTTGTAAATTACTATATTCAATATAGTCTCTATCCACAATAGTCAACTCTTGAATACCAGCACGAACAAGTCCTTCAGCTACATGGGTACCTAAAGCGCCCATTCCAACAATCAATACATGTTTCTGATTAATGGTTTGTTGTCCATGTTCTCCAATATCTTTAAATAAAATTTGTCTTGAATAACGTTCTTGAGTCATTATTTGAAACCTCTCTCAACATTCTCTCTTCTTTTTATTATAACGAAATAGGAGTAGGACAGAAATCTAAAACGTTCTAAACTTCGATATCCTACTCCTATTTATTTAATTTGAATAATTTCATCTGCTAATACTTCTGCTTCATAATTAGAGTGCGTTACAAAAATAATAGGTATACACCATTCCTCATGAATTTGCTTAACTAGATGGATGCCTTCATCTCTAGAAATATCATCTAAACTTGAAAAAGGTTCATCAAGTAAAATTAAATTGGGTTTCGTGCTTAAAGTTCGCGCGAGTGCTACACGTTGGGCTTCCCCACCAGACAGTGTCGGCGGAAATTGATTTATTAAATGGCTAATATTTAAACGTTGAATAAGCTCATCAATATGTTTAGACTGTTTAGTCATAAATGTAATATTCTGAAGAACCGTCATGTTAGGAAAAAGTTGATAATCTTGAAATAAATAGCCAATTTGGCGTTGTTGAATCTTTACATTAATATGGTTTTCAGTATCCACTAATAGATGATTATCAATATTGATATAAGCCTCATCTGGTTGTCTTAATCCCGCAATGATATTTAATATTGTCGTTTTTCCAATACCGGAGGGACCTTGTATTGCATATATTTTAGCTTTTGTATCTTCAATGTTAATATGAATCAACGTTTGCTTTAACTGATGTTGTAATTTAACTTGTAACATCTAGTCTACCTCCTGAACTTTATCACGATTCGCAAAATTCAACATACTAATGACTGTAATAGAAAATGCAACGAGTACAAGTACCCATAACCATGCCTGATTCTCTTTTCCTTGTTCTACTAAAAAATAGATTTCCAGTGGCAGAGTATTGGTTTTATTTGGAATATATCCTGCAACCATCAATGTTGCACCAAATTCTCCAATAGCTCTCGCAAAACTCATCATAATACCCGCAATAATTGAGCGTTTAGATAATGGTAGAATTAAACGATAGAAGATTTTACGTTCACTTGCTCCCATTGTTCGTGCAGTATTTAACATTTTAGGATTAATACTTCGAAATCCTTGAATAGTATGTTGGTACATCAGTGGAAAACTAACAATGACAGATGCAATTACTGCACCTGTCATTGTAAATACTACGGGTAAGTGAAGTACATTTTGAAAGAATTGGCCCACAAATGTTCTAGGTGAAAAAACAATAATAAGTATAAACCCTAGTACTGTCGGTGGTAAAACAATAGGTAATAATATTAAGCTTTCAAGAAATTGAGTTGCATGCCCTTTTCTTTTATATAACGTTCTACAAATAAAAATTCCTAATATAGAGACAATTATCGTACTGATAAATCCTACTTTAATAGAAATCCATAGAGGTGTTAAATCAGGCATATGTCATCCCCCTATACTTTAAAGTGATATTCTTTTAAAATATCTTTCGCTTTTTTAGATTTTAAAAATTCTATCCATTCTTTAGCAAATTTGTTATCTGATGTTGCTCCCGCTTCATAAGTGATAGGTTTTTTCAAATCCGCTTTTTTAATCTCATTTACTTTATCTGTTCTTTCATTATTCGTATATAAATCGGTCTCATATACAAATCCCATTTGAGTATTACCTTTTTCAACGTAATTTAATACTTGTTTAACGTCTTTGGCATATACAATTTTATCTTTTACATCACTATATAAATGTTGATTATCTAAATATTGTTTCGCATATTTACCTGCTGGTACAGTTTTCACTTCACCAATAGCTAATTTTTCGTTGTCTTTTAAATCTTTTACTGAAGCTTGATCACTGTTTTTATCACCAATCAATACCAACTGATTATGTGCGTATTTATATGTATTATGAGCTTGATTATGTTTTTTCAACATATCTACATCTTTCGTATTTGCAGACATAAAGACATCAGTTGGTGCACCTTTTTCAATTTGTTGTCTTAAGGCCCCTGATCCACCATAATTAAATGTTACATTTACATTTTTATGTGTTTTTTCAAACTCTTTCTTTAATGCTTTACTTACATCACTTAAACTTGCTGCTGCTGAAACTTTCAATTCAGTTTTAGGATTATCACTATTATTTGACTTTGAAGATTGCTTGCTATTGTCATTATCTTTTGAATTTGAACAACCTGCTATAATGATAATGAAAGTCCCTAACACCGCTAATAATCGTTTTACAGTCATTTATTTTTATGCCCCCTATTCAATCAAATATTATACGCTTTTTATATCTTTTGAACAGTTTTACCGTATTTTATATTTATTTCTAAATTTTAAAATATAAAGTTTTATATAATCATTCAATATTGAAATACTTTTTGTGAATATAATGATACAGTATAAAGTAGTTATAACCAAAGGGGAGACATTCATGGATAAAGATGCCGTTCAAAATCAACCAATTATTAGGTATGAAGATGAGCAACTCATCGAAACTGAAGACAGCTATGTAACCGAATTTCCATTAACGATTATGGTAAATGGAAAAGAATTTGCTACAGTAATCTGCAGTCCGACACATTTAGAAGAGTTAGTCATAGGATTTTTAGCATCTGAAGGAGCCATTTATAAAAAAGAAGAAATTAAACATTTACAAATTGATGATAGTAAAGGGTTTGCTCATGTAGAATTAACTAAGTCATTAAGCGACCGTTTTGAGTATTCTACAAAGCGCATGGTTGCTTCATGTTGTGGAAAAAGTCGAGAATTTTATTTTCAAAATGATGCAGCAATTGCTAAAACGTCTATGTCTAATATCATTCTCACTCCAAGACAAATTTTAAATATGATGACAGGTTTACAAAGTGCAAGTACCTTATTTAAACAAACAGGTGGCTTGCATAACGCAGCAATTAGTGATGGTGAGGCATTTTTTGAACATCGTCAAGATATAGGTAGACATAATGCCTTAGATAAACTTTACGGTTTTTGTCTTACTCATCAAATTCCTGTTAGAAATAAAGTACTTATTTTTAGTGGACGCATATCATCTGAAATTTTACTAAAAGCAGCTAAAATCGGTGTCGGTGTTATATTATCGAAATCTGCACCTACCACATTGGCAATAACACTGGCACATGACTTAAATATTACTGCTATTGGTTTTATTAGAGGTGATTCTTTTAATATTTATAGTCATCCAGAACGTGTAAAAGGAGTGAATTAGAATTTATTATAAATTCATTTTTCACTCCCTACTTTTATTTATATCGCATCTTCTTTGACTATCTGATATTGAAAGCTTTGAAAAATATAGCCTTGCTTTATATACATGTCTTTTGCTGTATCATCGCCATCTGCCACTAATATGACTGGTCGAGAACCGGCTAAATGGCCTACATAGGACTGCATCGTAGTACCTATTCCTTTATGACGATAGTCTTCTAAAACGCCGAACCCATCAATTTCAACAGTTTCATCTGTAACTATAACATCCAAAATCCCCACAGGTTTATGAAGATAATATGCAACTATACGAGTGACGTCATCTATTTGCTTTAATATTGCTTCTCTCGTTCGTTCTTCACTTTCTTTAGTAAACGCTTCGCCATACGGTTTTGAAAATTCATTGTAAACACTTAGATAATCTTCCATATTGAATGAAGTTACAGGTTCAATATCTACCTGAATATTGCTCTCAAATTGTTTTAATGTAGCACTGTCTATCGCATACAATTCAAGTAGTCCTAATTGAAATCCTTCATTGCGTATCGCTTCTAACCATGTAGAATGAAGTAATTGGTTTTCTGGAAATGTAAAAGATAAATGAGAAGAATGTTGTTTTTTATGCAAAATTCGTTGTTTCTCCATATCTGCATACCACTGATTAATTGAAGGTAACGTTTTGTACTGCCACTTATTCATGTGATATGTAATTGGATCAGAAGGTGTTAAATATATAATATTCAACTCATTTTCTAAGTATATTTTTCCATTTTCTTTAATCTGCTTCATTGTTATGTGTGTCATAGCAACCATCACCTTACTATGTATATTTTGTACTATTATATCAAATTCTTAAAACGTGAATGGTTAAGTAATGTTGTACCAATCAAGCTTGCAATAATCGCTTTAATGATATCTCCTGGAACAAATGTAAATGACAATAAGAATGCTTTACTTATAGGCATATGTATAATGAACCCCATAATGATTGTTCCTACAATATCTAATAATAAAACACCAAATACAAGCATACCAATAAATAATGTAAAGAAATTAATATGATTTTTAAAACGATCTCTTACTAAACCTATAAGATATGCCACTACTGGATATAAGAATAAAAATCCTGCTGAAGGACCTGCAAACACACCTATTCCGCCACGTCCACCTGATAATAATGGTAAACCTGTGGCTGTTAATAATAAGAAGATAATAACACTGAGTGCGCCATATTTACGTCCTAATATAACTCCTGCTAAAAAGATACCTATATTTTGTAATACAATTGGTACAGGCATAAATGGTAATGGTATTCCGGGTACTAGGCCTAAAATACAAATAACCGCTGTCATTAAAGCTGTATATACTAAATTTTTTGTACTCATTTGATTTCCTCCTTTTATGAAGAAAATTATACCACTTATGTAAACTGTTTTATATAAAAAGTTTACATTTGAAGTTAATGAGATACTTTTTTAGCTAAAGACGTGATATAGTTGAAGAATTCGTCATGATTGACATGATTAACGACACGCACTATACGTCCATCATCACTCTTATATGTACGTCCTTGACTTGGTCCTTTTGTATATACATCTACTTTAAGTTCTATAGAATCTGTTAAGCTTTCTTTACCAATTTGAGCAGTCGTCAATACATCCCATAAAAAATAAGTAGAGTTTGTGACAAAATGAGTAAGAGGAGGTACAGCTGCATAACTGATTCCTAAAAAATCAACTCCTATAAACTGACGTTGATTTGCCCACATTTGACGAATAGCTGGCGTCAATGGTACTTGATTAGTGCTTTCTAACGCTACCATTTCTATCTTGATAGACGTATCAAATATTGTTTTAACAGCTTCAGGATCCCAAAAAGCATTCCATTCAGCTGTGCCATCATGTTCGGGTTCTTCTACATTTCCCTTTTCTAAAAATGTTCCTCCCATCCAAACTAACTTTTCAATATTGTTTACTATTGCTTTATCATGTTTGATTGCTTTGGCTAAATCGGTTAACGGACCAGTAAACAATAAAGTCACCTTTTCTTTACTATTATTTAATACATTAATAATATCCTCATAAGCTTCAAATGTACTCGTTACAGAACGTTTATCAATCCATTTCTCATTTAAAATAGGAAGCGCATCCATAAAAAAGGCATGCATTCTCCAGTCTTTCGGAAAAGGGTTAACTCCTCTTTCATATGAAGGAGCTACATCAATAGATAAATTTGAAAAACGATTTATAATTTTACATGAAGCACTTAGAGAAGGTTCTAAATAACAATCTGCACCGATTGTACTTACACCTACTAATTCAACATTATCCATTTGTAGTAATAAGAATAGTGATATTAAATCATCAACGCCGCCATCATGATTAAAATATATTTTAGTCATTAAATCCCTCCAAAAATATGTAAAAAAGCTATGATTACATTATACGTAATCATAGCTTTCTTTAAACATATTATACATAAAAAATTCATTCTACATTAAATCAAGTATAGATTTTGCAATATTCGTATATGCTGCATCTTCCATAGGAGGATTATGTAGGCCCGCACGCATATTACGATAATAGCGTTGTAATGGACGATCCATTTCTAAACTTTTCGCCCCTACTATTCGCATAGCAAGATCCACTACTTCTAATCCTTGATTCATGACTAAAATTTTACTTGCAGATGTTTCATTCCAAATATTAAGTGTTTCATTATATTGATTGTAACCTCTAGCTGTGCTCCATAAAAAATGACGAGCAGATAATAAGAGTGATTCCATTTTTCCAACATTTTGTTGTACAGTAGGTAGCGTAGCAATTGTTCCATCAATACTATTAGGGGAATGCGTTTTGGCAAACTCAATAGCATAATCTCTCGCTGCTTGGGCAATACCTAAATATACACTTGGTATATGTAAAATCCATCCATTGGGTTGCGGTTTATGTTTCGTTTCTACAAAGTTTTCAAATGGAACTATAACATCATTTAATACTAAATCATGACTTTCCGTTGCACGCATCCCTAACATATTCCAATTATCTGCAATTTCTAAACCTTTACTCTCTCTAGGAATTAAAAAGAAGCCTACTTCTTGAATATCTTCTACAAATGCAGCAACAATATAATGTGTCAATGCTTTACTCATAGAAGTAAATGTTTTCACACCATTTAATTTATATCCGTCTTTAGTTTTTATTGCATGCGTAGCAGGTCTTCCACCACGAGTAGGACTACCAGTATCCGCTTCACTTACTGCTCTATTTACAAGTGCGCCATTTTTTACTTCTTTTGCAAATTGATCAAGCATAGTTTGACTCCACATATGCTGTTGATATAATTGCCCTACAACGCTTAGATGCCAGCCTATAGATAGTGCTGTAGCGCCATCTATGGCTCCAAGATACGATTGTAAAACGACCATATCTTCTATGGTTGCACCTTCTCCACCATATGATTTAGGTAAAGTTAACACACTATAACCTTCCTCTACAAGCCATTTTATATTGTCAAATGGGAATTTAGACTCAATATCTTCTTTTGCTGCTCTTTGTTTAAATGTATCTTCAATTGTTTTAAATTTTTCAATCCATTTTCTTTGAATATCACTACTTATTAAAAATGAATCTAACATGACTATCACCTATTCGATATTTGATATATTTAATCATAGTTTAACACTCGGTTTTAATAATATAAAGCATCTCATTCACATAGTATAATAGAATTAAAAAAGAGTGGACAGACATTCTGTCTCACTCATTTACCCCATCATCATTCTATTGTATATATTTCTCTAATTCAGCAATTAAAGCATTAATTCTCCCGCGTTGCTCTTTTGTTACATAAACAATAACTGTTCTTTCATCTTGTATACTACGTTTTTTTGATAATAATTGTAAATCTTTTAATTTTTGTAATGCTTTAGTTAAGTAATAAGGTTTGAATTCTGAATACGTTGCAATTTCTTTTGAAGTAATTTCATCTTTTTTACTTTTAACAATATAATTTAAAATATAAATTTCTTCATAATTCAGATTATATTTTTTCTTAGTGTCTTTAAAAAACTTTTTCACTTGAAATGTTGCGTTAACTAAATCATTGATGTCTTTAATTTGTCCCATATTCTAAACCACTCCTCTGATGTACATCTAGTTGCTAAAAGGTTCATGTATACTACTACTACAACACTAAACATTTCTTATGCTATAAAAATTATTTTATAACATTTAAGTATAATATTTCAATATTTTTATGAAATTAAAATGATATTATATATTAAAATCTCATTTGCCAAATTAAATTATACATAATTATTTCATGTGTTATACACCTAAAATAACTAGTAATGTAAGAGATAATCTTACATTACTAGTTATTTTTATTTTTTGAAACAAATTATAATGTTAATTCCTTTTTTATCATTTTACTACAATGACTCAAGATATAATGAATCTCTTCCTTTTTTGACATATTTAACTTTATACACACTCTACGTTCATCTAGATCATCTCTTTTTTTCAAAATATAACCACTTTGTTGTAATCGTTTAATTACTAAATTTATATTTATAGACTGACAACGCGAAAAATAGTTTATCGATTTCAACGAGATATCATTTTGATTCAACCAAATAATGCCTAAAACAAGCAAATCATTTAAACTTAACTGATAGTGCTTAATATTTTTTTCAATCTTACTTAAAACTTTATAAATAGTAATTAGATATGTTAACTTGCAATAATTCATATTCTTGATTGATGTTTTAAGATAGTTATTTTCAAGTAATTCTCCAATTTCTAATAATAAATGATTCATTTTTCTTTCATACATTTCTACAGGCAAGATTCTTAATCTTCGTTGATCATTTGCATCATAAGATTTAAAAATCCAATTTTCGTGATACAAATGGCTCACAAGATAAAGTAAAGTTCGTTTAGATAAATACGTTTTTTTCATTAGTGTTTCAATATCCATACCTTGATGGCTCGTTTTATGATAATCAATAATAGCATATAGTACATTTAGGTGTTCAATATTTAGGTTTTTAGAATATTTTAAAAGTTCATCGACTGCTTTATAAAATAAAAGATAAAATAATAGTACATCCATATCATTTTTTGTCATGATAGTCGCCACCTCGCAATTTATACAACAATTCTAGAAGACAGACTTTAGTATTGCGATACAATTTTAAAGTGTTACAAGTTTATCTCTATATCATACATATACTTACTTCATATTAAGTATGAGTAAAGGTCTAAATACTTTATCTTTTTACTTATTATTGGACTTAATCCTATTTTAGGTATGATAGTTACTTTTGGCCTCAGCTATAAGTAACTGTGCTTCATAATCTAAAGATATTTCAACCGTTTCGGTAGTCTTATATATTGGAGCAAATTGTTTTTTTCGTGCTTGACCTGGAGTCATCCCATATTTTTTACTAAATAATGCAATAAATCTCGGAAAATGATTAAATCCATGTTTATAAGCAATATCTTGAATAAATTCACTGCTATCTAAAATATCAAGTAAACATAATTTCAAACGAATATCATTAATATATTGAGCAATATTATGATAAGGTGTATGAAATTTAATCACTTGACTTAACTCTTTGTTAGACATATCAAGTGAATTCGCTAATGCTTGTTTATTAATCTTTTCATGATGATGTTCGATAATATATTCATGAACTTCATCTACAAGTGGATTGTCTAGTTTATAGTTTTGACGATGTTTTCTTTGAATATAACCTAATTCTACACATAAATGTTTAACTAATTTATCCCTTATGTGTGGAAGTCGAGGTTTTCGACTTTCAAATTCAAGAAGATTAATAATAAATGATTCTAATTGTTTTCGTTCAATAGAAGAAAATTTATATCCTTTTTGTCTGATATAATCGTCTGCAAACCTTAAATAATCTGTAAATGAAATTTCTATTATTGCAATAACAGAGTTCATTTCGCCTTCTATCGAATATAAATCATTTAACATAATAAATACGAGATCTCTTTTTTTCATATTATATGTATCTAAGTCTAAATTTATTTTTCCAGAACCCTTTAACCAATATATAAGTTTGATATTGGATTCTTTTTGTTTTACTATTCTCGTATTTTTTAAAAGCTTTACCGAAAAATTATCTATCATACGTCTTTCCTCTCGTTTGTAATATAAAGACTAGATATAAGCGATGACATTTCTCCCCTTTATTCATCACTTAATTCTATTGAATTATCGCCTCGATACTTATGCATGCGTATCGGAGATCTATCTTCATATACAATTTTATGTTTTATTTCGGTATTAGCAGTAGCAATATTTTGACTTATTTTATCACTTTATTATCTTATAGTATGATTTTATTATTTTTCAATATAAACTTACTTTATTTATATATAAAGAGGACATATAAAATGATTTTTTAGTATTTGTTTAATCAAGGAATCATTCAATAGGCTAAATTATTTTGTTATAACTTATTTTTCTATTATTTTACAAAAAGATTACAAGAAAATGAGTATTTTTTTCATATTCTTCTGTAAACACTGTCATAATAGCTTTTTTTATATTAAAAAATATTACTAATAATTAAATTTACAAGCTTTTATATTATCGAAAAATTACAAATCATTAACATTCCCCACAAATTGTAATTTTTTTGATAAAGTATTTCTTGTCGTTAAGTAAAATGATTTAAAGACTAAGTTAACAAATGACTATTAAATATAAAATAATATTAATTTAATTCTCAGGAGGAAATTTATAATGAAAAAAATCGCTACAGCTACAATCGCTACTGCAGGAGTTGCCGCAATTGCTATCGCCGGACAAGGACATGAAGCTCATGCAGCTGAACAAGGATATAATCCAAATGATCCTACTTCATATAGCTACTCTTACACTATCGATCAACAAGGTAACTACCATTACACTTGGAAAGGTAACTGGAGCCCAGATCGTTTAAATCATTCTAACTATAATTACAATTATAACTACAATACATATAATAATTATTCTAATACAAATTCAACATATAGTTATAACAACTATCATACTAATAACTCAAATCAAGTTGCTAGTAATCCAACACAATCTTACACAACAAATAATCAACAAACTGGTGGTTTAGGTTCAGCTTCTGCTTCTACTTCTAATAATAATGTAAAAGTAACTACTGTAACTGCACCGTCATCAACAGGTGTTTCAATTTCTAACTCTGTTAGCTCAGGTAGAAACTACTATACTTCTGGCCAATGTACATATTATGTATATGACCGTGTAGGTGGTAAAATCGGTTCAACTTGGGGTAACGCAAATAACTGGGCAAATGCTGCAGCATCTGCTGGTTACACAGTAAATAACCGTCCATCTGCAGGTGCAATTATGCAATCTACTGCTGGTGCTTACGGTCACGTAGCATATGTTGAAAGTGTAAATAGTAATGGTTCAATCACAGTATCTGAAATGAATTATGGACATGGTGTAGGTGTAGTAACATCTCGTACACTTTCTTCAAGTGAAGCTGCTTCATATAATTTCATTCATTAATTAAATTGATAAAGAAAAAAGATTTAGAATTCAATATGAATTCTAAATCTTTTTTTATGCATACATACAAAAAGCGTTCGAAACTTTAGTGTTTAGAACGCTTTAAGTTATCATATTAATCAAATTCGTTATTATGGATTGAATTCTCGCCACAAAAATTAAATCCACTTTTAATTCATTTTTTAGGATATCTAAAATGAATGTATTTTTTTAAATAACATCGCTACTATGTTTCTCATTAATACTTTAATCCTAATTTGTTATTTCCATATTGTAAGGGAATTAAACATCGAATTAATCATTTAATTTATTTTTTTACGTATTCCAATGCCAGTAAATCCATAAATAATTGCTAATATAGAACATAAATAACATGGTACTGCCCAAATAAAGAATTGATCAACTGAAACTCCTAATTGTTGCGCATAGTAAATACCAGATGTTCCCCAAGGAATTAATGGTAGAACCATAGTACTGGAATCTTCTAATGTACGAGATAAATTACTTCTATCTAAATTCATATCTTCAAACATGTCTTTCATAAGTACCCCAACCATAATAATAACAATTGACGCCACACCAGCAGCAAACACCAACATTAGGGACGATAGCACAGTAATAAGAACGAGGGTACCAACAGATTTAACACCTTTTGCAACAGTTTGTAACATTACATCTAAACAACCAGATTTCTCTACAATACCTGCAAATGCATAACCACAAAAAATGGTCACAATGATTTGTGTCATACTCATCATTCCACCTTGTTCAATCAATGTTTTTGCATTTTCGGTAACATGAGAATGCCCAGTCATAGATGATGTAAAACCATCAAACGTTGCTTTAAAACCATCTACAAATTTAAATCCATTATTAAACTTACCTATCAAAATAGCACTCAACGCTGAAACAAGCATAGATGGAACAGTTGAAATTTTAAATATTAAACAAATGATAATCACAATTAAAGGAATCCATACAAAAAAATTAATATTATAAATACTAGATAGTTCATTTAAAAGTACTTTTATTTGCTTAGTATTTACATTACCTTGGGAATTTAATCCTGCAAAAAACCATACGATAAGTCCAATGATTGATGCTGGAATGGTTGTCCACATCATTGCTCTAATATGAGAAAAAATGTTTACTTTTGTTACAAGTGCAGCAAGATTGGTTGTATCTGATAAAGGTGACATTTTATCTCCAAATACTGCACCTGCAATAATTGCACCTGCTGCCATTCCTTGATTTATACCAAGTTGACTTCCAATAGATATTAAGGCAATCCCAGCTGTAGACGCAGACCCCCAAGCTGTTCCGGTTGCTAAACTACATATAGCCGAAATGATAAATGCTGAAATTAGAAAATAACTAGGATTCAAAAACTTAAGTCCATAGTAGATTAATGCAGGTACAGTACCTGCGTACATCCAGCTACCTACAATAATACCTACAGCCAAAATAATGAAAATAGCAGGCATAGCTGTTGTCAATCGATGTGTAATTCCTTCTTCCAAATCCTTCCATTTTAAACCAACACGCATAGCAATAAAAGCAGCGTAGGTTGAGGCGATAAGTAACAATACTTGAATAGGGATATTGAATTTAATAAATCCAATTGTAACAACTATTACCATGACAATAATTGTAGATATTGCTTCTAGAAATGTGGGTTTTCTTTTCATATATCTGCTCCTTTTTCTTTTTTCTTAAGACCTCTTTTCTATACCAAACATTATACTTATTTTAATCCTAATTTATCTAAACCAAGTTCTTCTACTGTTAGCCCTTCATTAAAGAAATCACGTTCGAGAATAGTCGAGGCAATCGTAATTATCGCATCAATATTCGGTGTATCTACACCAATTTCACGTCCTAAACTTGACCATAATACAAGTCCATATGCGATATCTTCAGTAAGATAACGATTTTCTACAGAGTTCGGTCCTGGAATTTGTGAAAATACAGGACTTGTATTAAATAAACGATTTAGCGGTTCATCCTCGTCTTTACGTTCTAGATAACCTCGTTGAATACGCGCTTCTTTAGCAGTTAATAATTCAAAACCTAATTTACGCCCTAAAGTTAGACGTTCTAATTCTACAGCATGTAAAAGTCGCACTGTGTGTTTTGTGATACCTTCTTTATATAATGCAAATGTATCTGCATAATCTATACGACCTACATTTAATAGTGTAGGAGCTGGATGAACTTCAGGATTTCCATTTTCTAGATTCGTTTTCCACAAACTTTCTTCTTTTACTAATTGTGGATACAATTGGCTCACTTTATCAAAACATTCATTTAACTCTCTCTTATTGTACGTTGAGAAAAAGACTTTTCTTACATTAAGAGATAAATCCACTCGAGCCTCTTCAAAATCTACACGTGTTCCGTAAGTAAGGGTATTAGCTTCTGCATATTTAGGTTGAATATTAATATGACGTTCCTCTAATACATTCATAAATCGAATTGATCCCATAGCTGCTGCGATATTAAAGAAAATAATTTGTTCCGCCGTTATATAATGAGACATCACTTTTGCATAATATTCAATGTAAGATGAAGGAATCACTACTTGTATCACTTCTGCATCTTTTAATACATATTCAATATCATCACTAATATTTGTAAAAGGTACAAACGTTTCATGACCTTCATTATTAAAATCAAATCCACCTTTTTCTAACGCTCTATCAAATTTGTGAATTGATGAATTTCGACAATATAATTTGACTTCATGTCCTTGATTGACCATATCTACTGCAGCTGTAACCGCACCATTTCCTGATCCTACTATTGCAATTTTCATAGTTATCATTCCTCATTTCTCTATTTAGAATTTTTAATAGTCATCTAAAAAAATTATTATCAATAAATAAAGATGCAGATATAAATACTGCATCTTCAAAATAGTATTATTTTATTCTATAGCCTAATTTAAATTTTTACAAACACTATTAGTAGTATGATATCACATAAATCTCCATAAATGTAACCGCTTATCCTTTAAGTATATACCTATATATATAATAAGTTTATTACAAGGTGCTGTAATATAAATTCTATTAATATTTTCAAAAAAATTAGAAAATGTATAGCAAACATGCAGTTTGCAAGAAATATTTCATTAAGAAATATTAAACAGATTTTTATTACATAGTTGTACAAGAATTTTGAATTTCATTTACGGTAAAGTAACAATGCCTTACTACATGTTTTTATCTGATAAAGTATGACTTGTCGTTAACAGCGACAAGTTAATGTTAAAACATATTCAACATATCGCTAAAATTATCCTATTGTTGAATAGTATTTGGGAGGACTTTATTTATGAAAAAATTAATTACATTATCAACACTGACAGCAGGAATTGGAGTCTCTGCTTTTGGATTAAATATACATCATGCAGATGCAGCAGAATTAACTCAAAATCAAGCTACTCAACAAGTGAACCAACAAAAACAACATAATAATGGTGAACAACAACAAAATTTAAATCACCAACAAAATCAGAATCAACTTCAAAAGCAAGACTATAATCATCAACAAACAAGTCAATCTAATATAGCACATCAAGCACGTCAAATTAATCATTCAACTCTAAATAATCAAAGATATCATTTTGGTCAATCAAACTACAACGCACAAAACCAACCTACTCAACATTTGAATCACCAAAAGCAAAATCATAACGTAATTCACTATAATCAAGCAAAATCTAAAAAAATCGTCACTAACAAGCAAACACCTTCTCATTTCACTAATACTGTTTACTCAAACAATCATACAAATTCTAATCTATATTTAGCCAGTCATACTACAGAAGATGTAACTAGCGCCACATCTACAATGAATAAATTAAATAGTGTATCTCATACTACGTCATCTAGTAGTTCATCTACTGCAAATTCCTCAAGTGTAACGAGTACATCAACTAAGACAACATCTTCAACTAAGAACAACTTGTATACCGCTGGTCAATGTACATGGTATGTATATGACAAAGTGAATGGTGCTATTGGTTCAACATGGGGTAACGCAAATAACTGGGCAAATGCTGCAAAAGCAGCTGGATACACAGTTAATCATCATGCTGAAGCAGGTTCAATTTTACAAACCACAGCAGGAAGTTTAGGACATGTGGCTTATGTAGAAAGTGTAAATAGTGATGGATCAATTACAATTTCAGAAATGAATTACACAGGTGGCGCATACGTGACTGATACACGTACAATTTCAGCAAGCGAAGTAAGTGCTTATAATTATATTCATTTATCGTAAATATCTAAGATTGATATAACTTGAATATAAATATATTACCGTTTAAGATAACCTTTAAGATTATATTTTCATTAATTTAAAAGTGAGAAAATGAATTCATAATGAATTCTTTCTCACTTTTTTATTTTCTAAAATTGCATAACTCATAATTGTTTGAGAAAATATTTTTACTTATCAAAAATATTATAAGGAGTAATGGATATAATGCAATGGTTAAAGGTCATTTTATCTGGATTGATAGAAGTTGTTTGGGTTACGTGTTTAAATTACGCTCATAATACGTTTACTTGGCTCATCACTTTATTATTTATTGCTTTAAGTTTTTATTTAATGCTTTCTGCGACAAAACAACTTCCAGTAGGTACTGTTTATGCTGTCTTTGTTGGTATAGGCGCTGCAGGAACAGTTATCGTTGATATGTTATTTATTAATCACGTCATTTCACTTATGAAATTATTATTTATTATTTTATTAATTATAGGTATTATCGGATTAAAGCTTTCTACTGATGATCAATCTGAAGGAGGTCTATAAAATGGCGTGGTTATACCTTTTAGTTGCAGGATGCTTTGAGATTTTAGGTGTTGTTTTCTTAAATGAACTGAATCGTACACATAAAAAAATATATATTCTACTAGGTGCGCTTACTTTTATATTTAGTTTTAGTACTTTAAAACTATCTATGCAGACGATTTCGATGGGAACTGCCTATGCAATATGGACAGGGATCGGGACTGCTGGAGGTACCATTGTAGGTATGATTTTCTATAATGAATCAAAAAAATTTATTCGTATATTTTGTATTGGTTTAATCTTAATATCCGTAATTGCTTTAAAAATAATACAGTAACTTTATTCATATAAATTCTTTGTGTCCCTATCTTTCTTCCATTATACTTAATTTGAAAGAATACAAAGGAGTGAGATGGATGGAAAAAGTATATATAGCTGGTAAAATTCCAGAAGCTGGTTTAAATCTACTCAAAGAACATTTTGAAGTAGACATGTATGAAGGTGAAGGTATCATCGATAAAGAAACATTAAAAAAAGGTGTCAAAGATGCTTCTGCTTTAATTAGTATTTTATCCACTAATGTAGATAAAGAAGTAATTGACAGTGGTGAAAATCTTAAAATTATTGCCAATTATGGCGCTGGATTTAATAATGTAGATGTAGATTATGCACGTGAAAAAAACATTGATGTTACAAATACACCAAAAGCATCTACAGCTGCAACTGCTGAATTAACATTCGGCTTAGTATTAGCAATTGCTCGTCGTATTGTTGAAGGTGACAAACTTTCTCGTACAAAAGGATTTGATGGTTGGGCGCCATTATTCTTTAGAGGCCGTGAAGTCTCAGGCAAAACACTTGGTATTATCGGATTTGGAGAAATTGGTAGTGCAGTAGCTAAACGTGCAAAAGGATTTGATATGGATATCCTTTATACAGGTCCTCACCAAAAAAAGGAAAAAGAACGTGAAATTGGTGCTAAATACGTTGATTTAGATACATTATTAGAACACTCTGATTTTATTACAATCAATGCTGCTTACAATCCAGATATACACCACATGATTGATTCAGAACAATTTAAAAAAATGAAATCTACTGCTTATTTAGTCAATGCAGGGCGTGGACCAATCGTTAATGAACAAGCACTTGTTGATGCATTGAAGCATAAAGATATTGAAGGTGCAGCTCTCGATGTGTATGAATTTGAGCCAGATATTACTGAAGGCTTGAAATCTTTAGATAACGTAGTCATTACGCCACACATTGGTAATGCTACGTTCGAAGCTCGTGAAATGATGTCTAAAATTGTAGCTAATGATACAATTAAAAAATTGAATGGTGAAGAACCGCAATTTGTTGTTAATAAAAAATAAGGTTAAATAAAATAAGGAGTTATCATAGAATCCATAGTGAATTCTATGATAACTCCTTATTTGTCTTTTGTTTTATATAAAAATTTAGTTTGACCACTAAAAAATCGTTTTGGCATACGTTTCATGATAGCATTACGCAATGCAACAACTAGTTTATTATCTTTTTGAGCGATATTTCCGACTTTTCGAGAACGTTTTATTACTTTTTTAGTATGTTTTACACGTAATTTATTATATCGCTGTAATGCTTTTTCTAAGTCATAAGAAGCGATACAATTAGCTAAAACGATAGCATCTTCCATTGCTTGTCCTGCGCCCTGACCCATGTTTGGCGTCATTGCATGGGCAGCATCTCCTAATAAGACTGTACGACGATGTACAAATGAAGTTAAAGGTTTTAAATCATATAAATCGTTTTTAATAATACCTGTTTCACTTTGTTTATCTAACAATGCCCTCACTTGATTAGGATAATGATTAAAATAAGCCTGCAAATGTGGTTTTTCAAATGATACATATTTAGGATCTTTTTCATTTGCATTAATTGTAATAAACCAATAGGCTTGATTATTAATTAGAGGCACAATGCCCACGCGTCCACGTCTTCCCCAATATTCATCTGCTGTATATTGATTCATTATGTCCGCTTCATCTATCATTCCTCTAAAGCACGTATAACCTTGATAAATCACTTTAGAGTCTGGGAATAATGCTTTTCTAACGATTGAATGAATACCATCCGCTCCAATACATAAATCAAACGTCTGACTTGCATGTTTTGAGAAATGAAGCATTGGCAGTTCAGATTGAACATCCACTTTAGTCACTTCATAATCAGTAAATACAGTATTAGGTTTTACATATGAAGATATTAACTCTATTAATGACTGACGAGATAATGTCACATTTAATGTTCCCTCTTTCAACTTAGCAGATGTAAGCAAATCACCTTTATCGCTATAGATATTTAATGATTTTAAATTTTGTCCGGCATTTTTGATACCTTTAGCTAAATCATGATTACCGAGTTTTTTTAAAACGTTATCACCGATACCAATACCTGCACCTACTTCTTTAATATCAGTCTTTCTCTCAAAGACTTTGACATCATGCCCTTGTTCTTGTAAAAGTGCTGCAACCGTTAAACCTCCGATACCAGCACCTATCACTGCAACTTTCATTCTATTACACCTCAATATCTCTATTTATTAGATATATAGTAATTCCTACGTATCTTATCTTTTTTTATACCCAAACGTTCATAATCTTTTTTCATATTATCTGCAATTTTATCTGCCCACTCAATATCACTCGCATATTGATGAGACCCTGGATTTTTAGGATTCCATCTCATTTGATAAAGCGTAATTTGTTCGTTTTCAAAATATTGATGACGAATAAAAGCTGTACCGCCCATAATTGCTTTACTTGGTGTTGTCCAATTATGTTCTTTAGCATAACTATGACCAGTAGCAATGGCATCTTGATCAAATGCACCAATTCCAAAAAAATTATAGTATTTATGATTATTCTCTTTAATACCATTAGCCAGTTCGGATTGACCATTTGCTGTTTCTATGATTGCATGATTCATTAAATATATAATATTCACTTGATACTTATCTTGGGCTTTTAAAAATGTTTGAGCCTGATCTGTTAAAATACCTTTATTTTTAAGTATATGTTTTACCTCATCTTCATTCATTGGAACCGTTTTAGATAGATCCATATATTTTAAATCATTGTCTTTTTTAGAAATACTCATTGCTCTTTTCACTTCATTATTATTCGCTAGAACAAACTGATTATTTTTATCAATGGTATTTAATTGGTTCGATTGGGTTTGCTTTTGAAGGGCCTCTTGAAAACTGTATCTTCGATCATTACGTAGTATATCCTTATGATTGATACAAAGTAATACAATCAATATGATGAGAACAATAATAAAAAGTATAATAGATAAACGTAACTGATTACTATTTCTATATTTCATAAATTGAAATTCCTCTAATTGTCTTATTTAGATAACATACTGTATGCAACTATAATAGCAATAATGACGATGGCAAACGAAATATTAATAATAATTTTCATGCCCGTACGATCTCGAAATAAAACATTAAAAATAACAAGACTAATTGCCAATGAAACGGCAAACATTGCTATCGCTAACATTAATTTCATCATAATTAAAAATATAATTCCTAATACAACAAAAATATTAGAAATAATAGTCATTATTTTAATAATATTTGGATGAATAAGTCCTCTCTCCTTACACTTTAATTTATACACTCTACTTTATCATAATAGATGTATACTATATTTTACAAATTCATTTCTAAAAAAACTCCTCAACATAAGTCATTTCGTTCTTATATTAAGGAGTCGTATATATTCAATTTATTCTTTAGACATACCTTTAAGTAAATTTATCATGTACGTTAAGCTACGATTCATATCATCATCTTTTAATACACTCATTAAGCTTCGTATTGTCGTTTTGGCATTTGGACTTGCTTGATTAGCTACGTGTAAGCCACTATTAAGTTTATTTAAAAATTGACTTAGTTCTTTAACTTCTAAATTCCCAAGCATAAATACCATTGGAGCTAAATTTGTAATGAGTCCAGTATACATATCTTTATTTAATTCCGTAGCGAATTTATTTATAATAACTTGACGACCTTTAATACCACCGTTAATAGCATCTAAGAGTTTTGCATCATCTAAATTTTTAATAATACGAATAGCTTTTAAAATACTATCCTTATTTTCAACAATTGCATCTGTAACTTCATTCAAACTTTCCAACTTAAGTTGTTCTTTTGATTTTTCAAGACGATTAATTTTAGTTATTCTTTCAGCCATATTAATCCACCACATTTCCTGGGAAAATATAATCCTTACGTTTCCATTTTTTCTGAACTTGGACACTATATTGCGGATGACGATGTTTATCTACACGGAAATTCGTTGGATTTAAGGGAGATTTACCTTTTCTAGTTATAACCTCTAAACGACAATGTGTACGTTTATAAGATGGTGTGTGTGTAGCATAATCCACGTCACTATTAGTTAATTTATTTATAGCACCTATATCGCCATTACTCATAGCATCATTATTTAAAGGAATATATATTTCTTTTCCTTTAACTCTATCAGTAATTGTAGCAACTAAAGTAGCTTCTCCTGTATCAGAAATAAGTTTTACTTCTGCACCCTCATGGATATCGCGATCTTTGGCTAATTCAGGTGAAATTTCTACAAATGCGTGAGGCATTTTATATTTAATCATTTCTGTTTGATATGTCATATTTCCTTCATGGAAATGTTCTAGTACGCGACCATTATTTACATGTAAATCATATACTTCATCTTCTTTAAAGAAATTATCAAATGTTAATTCAAATAATTTTGCACGTTTATTATCGAAATTAAAGCCATCAAGATATAATGTAGGTTGATCTGTACCATCTGGTGCTACAGGCCATTGTAAACTGTTAAAACCTTCTAATCTTTCATAGCTAACACCTGAATAAGACGGTGTTAAGCGTGCAATTTCGTCCATGATTTCTGAAGGATGACTATAATTCCAATCAAAGCCCATTCTTTTAGCAATCAATTGGAAAATTACCCAGTCAGGTTTTGAGTCACCTAAAGGTGATAGTGCTTGATTAATACGTTGGATTCTACGCTCTGTATTTGTATATGTGCCATCTTTTTCTAATGAAGGACTAGCTGGTAACACAACATCTGCATACGTTGCTGTAAATGTTAAAAATTCATCTTGAACTACCAAAAATTCAACTTTTTCTAATGCAGATTGTACATAGTTAATATTTGAATCTACAATTCCAGTATCTTCACCATACAAATATAGTGAATGAATTTGTCCTTCATGAATACCATCCATCATTTGATGATTATCTCGACCAGGCGTTGGATTCAATGTAACACCATACTCTTTCTCAAATTTCGATCTAATTTCATCATTGTGTATCATTTGATAACCTGGAAATTGGTCCGGCATACTTCCCATATCACTTGCACCTTGAACATTATTGTGGCCACGTAATGGATAAGCCCCTGTGCCAGGTCTTCTATAGTTACCTGTTACAAGAAGAAGATTTGAAATTGCTGTACTTGTATCACTACCAATATCTTGTTGTGTGACACCCATTGCCCAACAAATAGCTACAGATTCTGCTTTTGCGCATTCTTCCGCAAAACTAATTAATCGCGCTTTTGAAATTCCTGTAACCTCTTCAGTATATTCTAATGAAAATGGAGTTAATGACTCATAATACTCATCAAAATTGTCAACCCACTCTTTAATAAATTCAATATCATGTAAATGATGATCGATAATATATTTTGTCACAGCGCTCAACCATACTAAGTCCGTACCAGGTTTAGGTTGATAAAATTCATCTGCACGTTCAGCCATTTCATGTTTACGAATATCAAAGACATGCATTCTTTGTCCAAACAATTTCTGTGCACGTTTAATTCTTGAAGCAATAACTGGATGTGCTTCTGCTGTATTTGTACCAATAAGTACCGTCATAGCTGCTTTTTCCAAGTCATCAATAGAACCTGAGTCCCCGCCATGTCCTACCGTTCTAAATAATCCTTTTGTAGCAGGTGCTTGACAATATCTCGAACAATTATCAATATTATTTGAACCAAATACTTGGCGAGAAAGTTTTTGCATTAAGTATGACTCTTCGTTTGTACCTTTTGAAGAGGCGATAAATGCTAGGTGATCGCCACCATATTCATTTTTAATGCGCTTAAAGTTCTTTTCTATAACATCGAGGGCTTCTTCCCATTCAACCTCATGAAATTCACCATTTTTACGTACTAAAGGTTTAGTTAAACGTTGATCCGAATTAATGTGTCCCCACGAGAATTTGCCTTTTACACAAGTAGAGATTTTATTTGCTGGAGAGTCGTGTGATGGTTGAACTTTTAAGATTTCTCTATCTTTTGTCCATACATCAAATGAACATCCTACACCACAATATGTACATACTGTTTTATTTTTGTTAATTCTTTCTTTACGCATCTCTGCTTCAGAATCCGACACAGCAAATAACAATCCATCACCTGGTTCAGCTTTTTTAGTTAAATCAATCATAGCTGCTAATGAACCCGGTTCTGTATCAGTTAAATATCCTGCATTGCCCTCCATATTGACTTCCATCATTGCATTACATGGACACACTGTCGCACATTGACCACATGATACACAAGACGATTCATTTATTGGAACATCATTATCCCAAATCACACGTGGGTGCTCACGATCCCAATCTATAGAAAGTGTTTCGTTAACTTCCACATCTTGACATGCTTCTACACATCTACCACATAGGATACATTGGTCTGGGTCATAACGATAGAAAGGACCATAATCTTTCTCATAAGGCTTTGTTTTATATTCATATGATTGTTCTTGTAATCCCCATGCATCCATTGCATTGTGAATCTCACAATCACCGTTATTATAATCACATACTGTACAATACAGCATATGTTTTTCTAAAATTCTATCTAATGCTTCTTTTTGGCTAGCTTTCACTCGTTTATTTTGAGTATTGACTGACATCGGACGGTCAACTACTGTACTACACGCTCGTTCAACTTTACCATCAATTTCAACCATGCAAGTATCACAGGTTTGAATTGGACCCATGGATTCGTTATAGCAAATTGAAGGAACGAAAGTATCACGAGATTTAATAAATTCAAGTAAATTTGTTCCAGGTTCTACAAGGTAATCCACATCATCTAGGGTTAAAACTAAATGTTCTTGCATTGCTTTCCCCACCTTATATTTATATTCCATAAACAACCAATTTCATTAAGATTCTGTATTATTTCCCCATATTCAATACAGAATTAATATTATTGTATAACTAAAATCATATAATGTTAAGGCTTTCAATCATATCTATTGACCTTTCTTTATTCTTTTAAATAAAGAATATACTTTTAAATTTTTATATCTTTAAATAAAAAATCTGAGACCTATAAATTAGTCTCAGATTTTTTAATTGCTATATATTTTTTTTATTTTTTCAAATTATTATTTAATACCTCTGTCATTTGCACTTTTGAACTTTCATTAGGAATAAAATACCATAATCCATCATTTTGAATACTACCTGTCCCTTCTAGCTGATGACGATTAACTGTATCATTAGCCTCTTTATAATGACTTCTAATTTCATTTAAATCCCCTAATGTTAAATCAGTTGTGACGTTCTTTTGAATTTGAGTAATTAATGATGGCAAATGTGTAATCGCTGAAGAACTAACCATTTTATTTGCCATAGCTTGTAAAACTAGTTGTTGACGTTCTTGACGTCCAAAATCACCACCTGCACCTGTTTCTTTACGACTTCTAATAAATGCCATGGCTGTATCTCCATCAACATGAGTAGATTGCCCTTTAGTAAATGTTGTACCTTGAACTGTAAATGTATCATTACTTACTATGTTAACACCGCCTACCGAATCAATCATGTCGTGTAATCCATCCATATCAATAGTAGCGTAGTGGTCTATTGGCACATTCATTAGTTTTTCTAATGATTTAACAGCCATGGTAGGCCCCCCATAAGCGTAAGCATGATTTATTTTTTCAGTTGTACCTCTTCCTACGATTTCTGCTTGAGTATCACGTGGAATACTTACAAGCTCAGTCGTTTTTTTCTTTGGATTCACTGATAAAATCATTATTGTATCACTACGTTCACCATCATTTGTGCTTTTACGTTGTGCATTAGAGTCAACACCAAATAAGGCAATTGTAAATGGATCTCCATTTTTTAAATTAACATTATGAGAACGCAATTCAGATTGTTGACGATGAAGCGAGTTATGAATTTTATTACCTGTTATCAATATTGTTGTCGCGATAACGGCTACAGTAACGACAGCTAACACAACAAGTATACTAATAATCCATTTCATTATTTTACTAGAGGAACGTTTTTTTCTATCAGGACGTTGCATCTTCCTCCTCCTATTCTACTTATATTAAAATATATCTCCATTATTATATATTAAATGATTTAATTTACTATACAACTTTAGTAGGAAATATATTAAATAACTAAGAAGAGAAGGATTAGTGTTTATCATTAATAATAGCTAATATCTCCTCGTAGCACCCTTTATTACTAATAATAAAGGGGCCACCTTTAGCGAAATCAAGATGTTGTCCATCCATCTGTGTCATCACTAATCCTAATTCTCTGGCGAATAAAAACTGTGCTGCGATATCCCAAGGTTTAGGATTAGTATTAAAATGTGCTCCAAATTGTCCTTTTATCACTCGCACTGAATCTAATCCGCAAGCTCCTATATATCTCACACTAAAAGACGATTGATACAAAGCTTTACTTAATTTTTCATTCACGTATTCTGAACCAAATGAAACAATAGTATCTTTAAGCGATAATACTTCTGGAGACTCAAGTTTGACATTATTCATGAAGGCCCCCTTACCTTCAATTGCTTTATATATTATTTTATGAGCGTAGTCATAAATATAAGATAATTTAGGTTGTCCATTTTCAAAGTAAGCTAAAATAATACAATAATCTTCTTGTTGTTTCACTAAATTGGCTGTTCCATCAATAGGGTCCATAATCCAAAGGTGTCCCTGATAAGGTTCAATACCCTCATTATTTTTTTCTTCAGCTAATAACTGATGTGTAGGAAAATACTTTTCCAGATAGGCCTCGAAATCATTTTGTATTTGTTTATCTACATTTGTAACTAAATCGAATCGATTTTCTTTTGTTTCTGTAACCATGTTTTTAATTAAATTAGGAATAATACCATCTAAATGTTGGAACCAATCCGTAATATGCTTATCTATAAATTGAAGTTGTTGTTTTTGCATGATGTCACCTCAACGTTTTTATTCATCTTATCATATAACATATTATTTTTTTTAAATAAAAAATCGGCTAGTCATTTGCTAGCCGACAAAATAGAAAGGAAAGTAAGTAATAAATATTGAAGATGTTTCGATGTAACCCGAACGATTCACCTTGAGCTATCTGTTATACAGCCCCTACCCCTTTGTTTGAAATCGTTCTACCCTGTTACAAATACTATATTAGCATAATTATCTAATGATTGTAAGCGTTTTCTAAATAAAAATAGTTTATTATTACACTTCCAATCAACTTATTACTAAAAATGTCTTGAATCTCAGTCTTATGTTATAATTAATGTAATATGTAATGTTCATAGGTGGTGAGTATATTGAATAAAATGGAAAGACAAAATCAAATTATTTCATTAATTCAACAAGGACATAAAATCAATGCGTCTGATTTAGCAAAACAATTTAATGTCTCTACCCGTACAATTACTAGAGATATTGATGATTTAGAATCTAAAGGAGTTCATATATACGCTCATAAAGGAAGACGCGGTGGATATGAAATTCAAAATACTGATCATTATTTTCATCTTAAATTAAATGAATCCGAACTTATTGCACTATTTTTAACTTTGCAAGAAAGTCAATCTCACTCTACATTACCTTACACTCAAGACATTCATTCAATTATGAACCAATGTTTAAAAACACCTAATACACAAATGCTAAAAATACTGAAACATATCTCCAATAATATTAAATTAGAAGATACACATTCTCTAACATTACCACATTTGTTTTCAGATATTTTAATTTATAGTAACGAAAGACATGTTATGCTTGTTGACTTTTCAGAAAATAATGAAATTACTGCAGAAAATGTGATATTCATCGGCTTACTGTGCCGTAACGGTCAATGGTTTGCTATTGTTTATGAAATTGGATTCGGTAGAACTCGTGAATTATCAATATTAAATATTGTTGATATTTCTTATTCATTTGAAAAAAAAATTCAAACATACGATATTACTATTCATAACTATAAGGAATTTCTACAACCTAAAAACAATGAATAAAGTGAGTATTGAAGAAATTTTCGTGTATTCTCACTTTCATTCTCAAATACTAAATGCTTACATACCAAATATCCTTAACACCCTCTTTTAAAGGATGAGTATACCATGCATTATAAAACCTTAATATACGATCAACACATTTTAATTCAATTATTAATTTTACTAGAAAAAGCTAAATATTATTATTTTATGGACATAGCACATTTATCTTTGGGAATTAAAGATTACAATAATTTTATTAATCATTGTCGTGCGCATTTTAAACATAATCAAATAAATAGTATTTCATCTCATTGTTCTGATTCACAAACGTATTGCTTCGAACAATACAATGAATTGATGACTCATTTAAAACAAATCCCTCTTCAAAATTTTAAAAATGGAAATTTAATCGTCGATTTGCAAGAACGTCAAAATCATATTTATAAAGTTTATAATCAAATTAATAATTATCAATAACCTTATTTTTTCGATAAGTTTAGTAGGTAAATTGTCATTGTAATTTATAGTATGTATAATAATGCTTGATTAATATTAAGTAAAAACTGCATACTGTTTTTTAATTCACGAAATAATGTCATATTGGTGGGAGAATATCACATTATTTCGGTAATCCTGTTACGTAAACCTTTACTTAACTTAATCACTTTACAGTTATTTATCGATATTTGTGGGAATTTAGATGTAATATATGATGTATTCACATGCCTAGATAGAGATGTTTTCATTTTCATCTATCTATTTATGATGAAAGAAAAACTTTTAATAAATTAGGTGATTGGATGACAAATATTTTAAGTAGGATAGATGAAGTCTACGCTTCGTCTTCTAAAAGTGAACAGAAACTTTCACGTTTCATATTAAATTCTCCACATAAATTAGTTTCAATGTCTAATGAAGCGATTGCAGATGAGCTTAATATTAGTGTGTCTACTATGAATCGTTATAGTCAAAAATTAATTAATCAAAATTTTAAAGCTATACGCGATGAAATTAAGCAATGGTTTCCTAAACAAGTCACACCGTATAATATCAAGTTAGTAGAAAATGAATCAGTAGAAAGCTTAAAACAAAAATTATATTTTCAAACTAAAGCGTCGTTAAAACAAAGTAATCATTTTATAGATCACCAAACTATTGACGCTATTTGCGAAACATTTAAACAGGCACATACCATTTTTCTATATGGTTATGGGAGTTCATACGTGTGTGCGCTTGAATTTTATCAGAAATTGTCCCGTATTGGTCTCAATATTCAATTAGTTCAAGATACACATTTACTAACTACAATGTTGTCTACACATAATAAAAATGATTGTGTCGTTTTTATTACCCATAGTGGTGAACAGAGCGAACTACAAGCAATGGTAAAAGTCGTTAAAGATTTTAACCTTTCAATGATTACAATTACAAGTTCTAACAATAATTCAATTGCAAAAGATTCTGATTTAGTTTTAACGTATAATGAAGATTATAAAAACGAACTGTGTATGAGTGCGACAACTGCATTGTTTGCACAATTATATACGATTGATATTATATTTTACCGCTTTATAGCACGTAATTATCACGCTTCTTTAGACTATATGACACAGTCAAAGATTTCATTAGATAATTACCACAAGTATTTATCAAAAATTGAATTTAAACATTAATAAAAAAGGAGTGGGATAAAACTCATTGTTCCACTTCATTCCCAACTTATGTTGGGCGTCGACGTTCTTTTTGAATGACTTTATGTTGGGGTCTCGGTCTACAATTAAAAAAACTTGATATTAGTCTATGTTTAATTTAGGGATTTACTATCCAAACGTTAAAAAATCTGAGACGTTTATGCACGTCTCAGATTTTTTATTATATATTTTTATCGTTATTTTACTCTTTTTATAGCATCATTTTTGTGATGACCGCGAATAAAGTAATACACTGTAACCCCTGCTAAGACAATAATACCTATAACCACTGAAATAACTGTGTCTTTATTAAATAACATACCAATTAAAACAATGAGTAAAAAGATAATTGTCATAACACTAGAAATTGTGCCTCCTGGCATTTTAAATGGATGATTTTCAACCTGTTCTGGATGTAATTTTCTGAAACGAATATGACTGATTAAAATCATAAACCATGGAATCATACCTGGTAAAATAGATGCACTATAAACATACACGAAAATACTATCAGCGCCTTTTATAAATAAAGGTAAAATAACATTTAATAATGCTCCAATTAAAATACCAATTGCAATAGTTAATACAGGATAAAATGGCACACCATTTTTCATTACACGTGTAAAGATTTTAGGCATTTGCCCTTTTTGAGCAAGTGTATATATCATACGACTTGCACTAAAAATACCAGAGTTACATCCTGATAATGCAGCAGTTAATACAACAAAGTTGATTAAACCTGCGGCAAATGTAATACCAATTTTAGAGAATGTAGCTACAAAAGGACTACCAATACTTTCTAATTGATTCCAAGGGTATATTGAAACAATAACAAAAATAGCACCTATGTAAAAAATTAATATACGCCATATAACACCATTTACAGCACTTTTAATATTCTTTTGAGGATTCTTTGTTTCACCTGCAGTAATACCAATTAGCTCAACCCCTTGATAAGAACCAATAACGATTGAAAGTGCAAAGAAGAAACCAACTAATCCATTTGGCATAAATCCACCATGTTTCCATAAGTTAGAAATACCGATAGGGTGTCCTCCATTACCAATTCCAAAGAAAATCAATCCTAATCCAGCAATAATCATTAATACAATTGTTACCACTTTTATCATTGCAAACCAAAACTCAAATTCTCCAAACGCTTTAACTGAAGCTAAGTTTGCTATTAATAATAATACTACTGCAATCACGCCTGGTATCCATTGTGGTAAATGAGGGAACCAATAATTCATATACTCACCTACGGCAATGACTTCACTCATCCCAACGACAATCCATTGGAATATATTACTCCACGCTGTCATATAGCCAGCAGCTGGATGTATGTATTCACTAGCAAATGTTGCAAATGAACCTGTTGTTGGATTTAAATAAATCATTTCTCCCATTGCTCTTATTATTAAAAATAAGAATATCCCTGCGATTAAATACGCAAAAATAACTGATGGTCCAGTCCATTTAATTGTACTTGTTGCCCCCATAAATAAACCTACACCGATTGTCCCACCCAGCGCAATCATTCTAATTTGACGTGCACTCAGTCCCCTATGTAATTCATTATTATCCATAAAAATACCCCATCTCTATTTGGACTAAGGTGCGATACTTTTAACCTTTAGAAAATATTTATTACGTTTTCTTAGTCGACATATCCTTTACCTTATTGAAGTTATTATACTATAATTTTCAGAAAATAAAATATATTTTTTAAATTCTGTCGAAAGCGGTTTCGTCAATTTACTTAAATTTTTTTACTTTTTGCAAAAATGAATAATCTAATATTTGTGTTATTGGGTTATTTTTAGTTGAGAATCATATTACTAAATTAATATATTTAATTGATACTTTAGCAGTATGCTATACTGCTTATATAGACTTAAAGGAGTTTAACCTTATGCAGCATTTATTAAAAAAGGATATGAAGGTATCTATTATTTTTGCTATTGTGTTCTTTTTACTGAACTTTTTTAGTGAACAACAACACATGGTAAGTTTGCTTATACTACGAACGCTTTTAGCAACTTTAGTATTTTTCTTACTATACTTAATTGTATTTTCAATCTTTAATTCTGATCAACGTAAAATAAAATTTAGTATTACTTTATCTATCGCTGTTATAATCTTTTTAATTATAGGAACATTATTATCTTCTCCAAAGTTCGGTGTTTTAACAGGAATCTGTGTAGGTATTATTGCAGGATTTATATGGGAATGGATTGAAAAAAGAAAAGGAGAATAAATATATGTCAGTCACTATTGGTATAATATTAATTATTGTTTTATTATTTTTAAGTCTCATACCAAATTATAATGCAATGAAACAAGCTAAATCTCAAGGATCTAAAAGCACTAGATTTACCGTAATGGTAGGTATTGATGCGATTTTAATTGTTTTATTAGTCTTTACAATTATTCTAAAAATAATTATTTAATAAAAAAGGAACCTTAGAAAAAGGTTCCTTTTTTACTGTTATATTGGTCAGTCACTTTATAATTTGCCTTGTAACAAAAAGAAATACGCTATAAAAGCAAGTATAAGATATATCATTGATCCTAACATGAATGAACGTATACGAACTCTAAAAGGAATACGTTTATTAAATATTGGACCTAAAACAAGATTTCCTATTCCGATAATAATGGGTCCAGCTAAAAAGAAGATGATTAATTGCGACGACATGTCATTCACACATGACCCTTTTCAAAAAAACGATTTATAATTTCTTCGCCATTTAAATCTTTACCAATATATGGAATAGTTGAGAAATCTTGTTTTTGAGTCATATCATTTGTATTTACTATAACATCTAATCCAGCGCGAAAAGCAGCTGTAGCACCATTTACAGAGTCTTCAATAGCTAAACAATGAGTTGGAGAATAATTAAGTTGCTGAACCGCAGTCAAATAAAGTTCTGGCTCTGGTTTTACATATTCTACACTTTCTCTCCCAACAATAATATTTATATATTCATCTAAACCTAAACTCTTAAATACTGGAAAAATATCCTTTTTATAACTACTTGTCGCAATTGCCATAGGAATATGACGTTGCTTCAAGTATTTCATTAATTGTTTAATCGTAGGATTAATTTCTAATTGATTACTTGTTTGATGATGTTCTTTATAAATAATTTCTTTATTATCTTTTCCAATCGTCTGTTCCAAATATTCGTGTAAATCCTTTGCTTCTCCACCAATATTTTCACGGTAAAAATCGAGTGTAATTGGTGTTGCTTTATGACTAATTAAATGCTTATTAATAATATTAAATAAATGTTGTTCAGTATCGACAATTGTACCATCAAAATCGAATACTATTGCTTTATACATGATATTTCTCCTTTAAACTTAATATTATAGGTAAGTTTAACATATTACATTAACGTTTAGACCAATATTTGGCAAGAATAGGTCCAGAAATATTATGAACAAAACTGAATACAGCTCCTGGCACTGCTGCTAGTGGACTAAAATGTACAGTTGCCAAAGACACAGCTAAACCTGAATTTTGCATTCCAACTTCAATAGAAACGGCCTTTTTGTCTCTTCTATCAAGTTTGAATACATGCGCTAAAACATAACCTAATAAATAGCCCACTACATTATGTAAAATGACTACAATAAAAATAAGGAATCCAGTTTTAAGAATTTGTGATTTACTCCCTCCAACAACAGCCGCTAAAATCAATGAAATCGCTACTACAGAAATAATTGGTAAAATTTTAGTAGCTTCCCGAGTTACTTTTTTGGAAGCAAGTTGTAAAAGGAATCCTATGATTATTGGTAATAAAACAACTTGAATGACCGACCATAACATACTTAAAAATGATACATGTAACCACTCATGAGCAAATAAATAAATTAAAGCCGGTGTTACAAATGGTGCTAATAAAGTAGATACACTTGTAATCGCTACAGATAACGCGACATTAGCATTAGCTAGATAACTCATGACATTACTTGATGTTCCGCCAGGACAACATCCAACTAAAATCACTCCAATTGCTAACTCAGCTGGTAAATTAAATATTTTAGCAATAGTATAGGCCAAGGTAGGCATAATAGTGAATTGTAAGATCACTCCGATAATAACAGACCTCGGCTCTTTAAAAACTAATTTAAAATCACTAGGTTTAATTGTCATTCCCATGCCTAACATCACAATTCCTAATAGCCATGGGACGAATTGACCCATCGTCGCTAGTTGAGTTGGAAATATAAAACCTATAATAGCAGCAATAAACATCCATAATAAAAATGTCTTAGTTGCAAATTCACTTACTTTACTTAACATAATGTCACCCTCTTATTTTAAATAATGAAATAAGAGTATCACAGGAGAAAAAGTAAAACAATGAATTTTCAGAATATTTAAAAATATGTATATTTTTATTTTTTCTCTTTTAAATAGAGTTACGAATATATTACAAAAATATTAAATTAAAATTCATTCAAAAGTCGTAGTGATAATCATAATAAAGAGTGATACAATCAGACTGTATATGGGAACGACGTGTTTCATTTTAAGAATGATAATGACATGAAGACTACATATTATTAAGAATTGGGAGGTTCTTGCATGTGGATAGATAAAGTTGAAACTTACATTCTAAATATTGTAGGTTTGCAATCAAGATCGACTAAAAAACAATTAATGAAAATTTGCAGAAATGTTCAATTTTGCGAATCATTTCAATACAACATTATTAAATATAACAATACTCCAGCCCTTGAAATCAGTTTGCCTAAACAACAATTGCCCTATTTCATTAGTTTTTTAAGTTTTTACCAAATTTCTATTTACCAAATTCTTTCTTCTAGAAATACACACATCTTATTGGATTCTGGACAATATTATTCTTCTTCTAAACGCTTTAATTTATGTATAGATGGATTACAAGATGCTTTTATTAAAGATAAAGTTATTGATATAATGACATATTTCTCTAATCAATATGATTTAACTTATACATTAAACAATAATTATGCTAGCGTATGTTGTAAACCAGAAATATTCTCGAAACTCATTCAGTTTATTGCTTGTCGAAATATTGATATTTTATCAGCCACATATAAAGCTCGCGCATTACATAATGCACGTATTTCTTAGAATACTAAAAGGGTCGAAACAAAATGTTTCGACCCTTTTAGTATCTTATTTTTTGTCATTTTCATCAAATACTAAGTGTTCAAATGCTTCTCGTACTTGTGGTACGGTCATCCCTACAACTACTTGTACATTCTTACCACTTTTTACAAGTCCATGTGACATTTGTTGATGTGTAAAATATGCAGTATCTTCTACTTTTGATTCGTCATTAACAGTTAAGCGTAAACGTGTTGTACAATTTGTCACATCTTTAATATTTTCTTTTCCACCTAAACCTTCTAAATAATAATATGCTTTTTCTTCATATTCATTACTAGGCTCAAAACCTGAAGTGTCTGTACTATCTTCACCTTTTTTCTCTTTATAATCTTTTTTAGAAAATAGTTTCACTTCTTCTTCAGCACGACGTCCTGGTAATGGAATATCAAATTTTAAAATAAGATATCTAAATACAAAGAAGTAAATTGCTGAGAAAATTAAACCAATAATAACTTGAGCTACATAAGTCATCCAGTGATTTTGTCCAAGTGGAATCCAGTTTGTTGCAATAAAGTCAAGTAGTCCTCCACCCATATTACCAACTACTCCAAAACCATACATGATTGTATCCATTGTTGCAGCTAATAATGCATGAATAACAAATAAGAATGGTGCAATAAATAAAAATGTAAATTCTAATGGTTCTGTAATACCAACTACAACAGCAGTTAATGTAGCAGGTATCAATAATGCAGCTACTTTTTTACGATTTTCTTTAGGTGTTGTAGAATACATTGCTAAAGCAATACCAATTGCGCCAAATACTTTACCATTACCTTGAAGCATGAAACCATAATGGAATTGATCTTTTAATGGTTTGCTACTTTCGGCAAATTGATTTAAATGTCTAAACCATTCTGCTTTTAAACCATCTTTTGCTACAACTGGACCTACTTCAATTGGTGCATAAACAAAATGGTGAAGTCCAGTAGGTATTAATACACGTTCTAAGAAATGGTATAACCATACGCCTATATAACCAGAAGCAATAATGAAGTGTTGTAATGATTCAATTCCGCTTTGAATCGTTGGCCACACTACACATGTAATGGCTGCTACAGGTAACATAACAAAGAATGAAATAGTGACTACAAATGTTAAACCTTGGAAAACACCAAGCATTTCAGGTAATTTCTTACTGTAATATCTATTATGTATCCAAGTTACAATAGCTGAAATAATGATACCACCTAAAATATTAGTATCTAATGTTGGAATACCTGCAATTGCTTTTAAACCTGTAACATTTTCAACACCTTTTTGTAAGTTTGCACCAAACGTATGTGGCCATTGCGTTAAAATGGTATTGATAAATGTATTAAACATTAAGTAACCCATTAAAGCTGCTAATGCTGCGTGACCTGGTGCTTTTTTAGCAAGTGAAATTGGTAAACCTACTACAAATACAATTTCCATGTGATTAAAGATAACCCAACCACCAGATTCAATGACTGACCAAAATTTAAACCAAAATGTGTGACTGTCTGCCAAACCACCCATTATTGTTGGGTTTTTAAATAGTGTTGCAAACCCCAATATAATCCCGAAGAATGCAAACATTAATACTGGAACTATCATTGCGCTCCCAAAACGTTTTATTGCGTTCATATGCTGACCCCCAAATCTAAATATCATAGTTAATCATATGATATTGCACTTTTTTAAGCGCTTTCTTAATATCTTAATTCTATTATAGTAAACGCTTTCATATATACAATGATATTGACTCATTTTGAAATATTTTTGTATAATCAGTTTATATTTTCTATAGATGAAAAAATTTTCAATATTATAACTTGAGGTGTTTATATGTTATTAGATGAGAGAGTTAATACTAACTTTGATAAATTAAATGACAATGATCTTCATATAGCTCATTTTGTTAATACACATATAGAACAATGTAAAACTTTAAAAATACAAGAACTATCACAATATACACATGCATCAAACGCAACTATTCATCGTTTCACACGTAAATTAGGCTTTGATGGCTATAGTGATTTTAAATCTTATTTAAAATTTGAAAGTCAATCTTTACATGAAGTTCCTACCGATTCAATCAAACAATTTAAACAAGAAATTGAAACAACATTTACTTACCTAGAAAGGGTAAATTTTAACCTTATTACTGAAAAAATTGATAAAGCTACCAATGTATACTTATATGGTACTGGACGAGCTCAGAAAAATGTAGCTGAAGAAGCACAACGTATCTTATTAACTATGCATAAAAATGTAATTGTATTGCATGATGAACATGAGATTAAAATGGTACTTAACTACTCTAATGAAGATGACTTATTTTTTGTGATTTCTTTATCTGGAGAAACTCACCAATTAACTGAGATTACTAATTTACTTCAATTGCGCCAACGTTATTTTATTTCTGTTACAACCATGAAAGACAATACATTAGCACAAAAGGCAAATTATAATGTTTACGTTTCTAGCCATACATTTTATTTATACAATGATATAGATTATTCTAGCTTTATTAATTATCATATCTTTTTTGAAACGCTACTAAGAAAATATAATGAGCGAAAAGAAAACGGTGAATTACAATAAATAAAAAGACCTATTAAGTAATAACTGACTTTTACTCAATAGGTCTTTTCATTTTAATTAAAGTAACATATCATTGTCCTCTACATATTGATCTAAAACTTCATTCATTCGATCAAACATTAATTCTAAACCATGTGCAGTAGAATCATGATATTCTTTCTTTTTATGTTTATATTCTAAAGCCGTTAAACGACGTTCTTTTTCTACTATAGATTGATAGTAAAAGAACATTTGCGTACCGCCTGATTCACGCTCTTCAAATTCTACTTCAATAGCATCTTGACTATCGCTTAATTCTGGCATTCCAATAGTCATTTTGATGTATTCATCGGATACTAATTCTTCATATTTACCTTGAATTACATTTTGTTTACCATTACGAGCATCTACTATTCGATATTGTCCACCTTCATGAATATCTGCATCAAATAATTTATTTGTTCGTTGGGAGGTCATAAACCATTGCTTTAATAAGTTTATATCTGTCCAAGCACTATAAACCAATTCTGGAGAATATTTAAATAAACGCTCAATATGAATCTCAACTTGTTCATTTTCTACATTATATTTTGCCACTCATCTCACCTACTTTCACTCTTAGTTATATTTTAACGCATTTATAAATACTACCAAAATTTCAACTATCAGAAATTAAAAAAAATATAAATTTAGATGATTTTAACTTGTTATATATCATTTATTTCGTCTTAAGACGTGGAAATCTAAATACAATTGCTAGAATTCCACAAATGCCTAATAAAATTGAATAAATACAATATGGCAACATACTAAAAGGAGATATTCCAGCGACACCCGCTGCTGCAATAAGTTGAGGGCTATAGGGTAACAGACCTTGAAAACATCCAGCAAAAATATCAAGAAGACTTGCTGATTTACGAGGATCTACTTCATACTCGTCGGCAATATTTTTAGCCAATGGTCCTGACATAATAATTGAAATTGTGTTATTTGCTGTAGCGATATCCGCTACACTCACAAGACTAGCGATACCAAATTCAGCACCACGTTTCGATTTCACTTTCGATTTCACAAAATTAAGCAACCATTCTACACCGCCATTATGTTGAATAAGACCAACAAGCCCACCAATAAGTAAAGCTATAATTGCAATATCTTCCATTCCAATAATTCCTTTTGATATAGCAGTTAATAAACCTTTCCAATTGAAAGAACCATCAATAAGACCAATGATTCCAGAAAGTATAGTACCACTAATTAAAACTACGATAACATTCACACCAATGACGGCTAAAACAAGCACTAAAATATAAGGAATGACTTTCACTAAGTTATAATCATATTGCTTAGAATGATCAATATGTACACCATTTGTTAAGAAAAATAAAATGATAATTGTTAGAATTGCACCTGGTAAAACAATCCAAAAATTAACTTTAAACTTATCGCTCATTTTTGTTTTTTGAGTACGTACTGCTGCTATTGTGGTATCTGATATCATTGATAAATTATCACCAAACATCGCACCGCCTACTACTGTTCCCATCGCTAACATAGCTGAAATATCAGTTGCCTGAGAAAATCCAAATCCTACAGGTGCAAGTGCTGCGATAGTTCCAACTGAGGTTCCCATAGAGATAGAGACAAACATACAAATTATAAACAATCCTACAATAATAAAATTTTGTGGTATGAGTGATAGTCCTAAATTAACTGTAGACGTAACACCACCCATTTTTTCAGCAGTAGTTGAAAATGCACCTGCTAAGATAAAGATGAAAACCATTAGGACAATATTTGAATGCCCTGCTCCTTGGGTAAATATTTCAATCTTTTTTGAAAATTTTTCTTTTCTATTCATCATTAATGCTACAATCACAGTAATCGTTATCGCAACATTTAAAGGCATATTACTAAAATCTCCAGTAGCGATTCCTATTCCTAAAAATAATGCAATAAATAGCACAAGAGGTAGTAGTGCCCATGCATGCCCTTTATTCCCTTCTTCCATATTTAACCTACTTTCCTTAATACTAATTGAATTTATATTTAAAGGTACAAGATTCATATATCATCGTCAATACAATTACATGTAAAATTCATATTATTATGATTCTGGACGTTTAATTGTAAATGTGTCTCCGAGTTTAGAATAATTATTTCCCGCTAAACGTGCTACCGGTTTAAGCTGATTAAAATCAATTTTACTATCCTCAAAATAGACATCTTCATTTATATGATACATAACAACTTCTCCTATAATTAAATCCGCACCATCATTTTTAGTACCTAATTGAATCATTTGATCTAATTTACATTCAAAACGAATATTAGCTTCTTTCACAGCAGGCGTCTGTATAATAGATGAACTGATAAGAGTCAATGATGTGCGTTCTAATTCATTGTCTTCGTATTTTAAAGGTGCAGCCGTCTCATTGATATCTTCAATATTGAATTCATCTGTAATATGCACAACAAATTCTTTTGTTTTTTCAATATTTATAGCAGTATCTTTACGCTTACCATTACTTCTTTGTGCTGCAATTGCTATCATAGGTGGCTTATTATTCACTACATTGAAAAAGCTAAATGGTGCACCGTTTAAATTACCTTTTTCATCTTCCGATGTTACAAACGCAATAGGTCTAGGTATAACTGAACCACTTAATAATTTATAATTTTGAATATCTGATAATTGATTTGGATTAATCCCTTTCATTTTTAATTCTCCTTTATAAAATAAAAAGCGAGAGATTTCTAAAAATCTCTCGCCAGTATACTTAACGTTTAACTAAATTAGTCGATTTGAATACCACCAGTAACGCTATGAACTTGACCAGTTAAATAACTACCATCTTCTGAAGCAAATAATACATATGGTCCCACACATTCAACAGGTTGACCTGCACGACCTAGTGGAGTAGCTTGGCCAAATTCTGGTATTGCTGATTGAGGTTGTCCACCACTGATTTGTAAAGGTGACCAAAATGGTCCTGGCGCTACACTATTCACTCTAATACCTTTATCTCCAAATTCTTCAGAAAGACTTTTTGTTAATGAAATAATTGCTGCTTTAGAAGCGGCATAATCATGTAAAATTGCAGCAGGTTTATACCCTTGCACCGAAGATGTCGTTGTAATTGAAGCACCTGGTTTTAAATATTTAGTTGCTGCTTGAGCAGTCCAAAAAATTGGATACACATTTGTTTCAAATGTTTCAGCAAATTGTTCAGTCGTAAATCCATGAATATCATCATGATACTGTTGATGACCTGCAACAAGAGTAATGTTGTCTAAGCCACCTAATTCATTATAAGCTTGTTTTACTAAATCATAGTTAAACTGCTCATTTCTCACATCTCCAGGGATAAGCACTGCTTTTCTTCCAGCTTTTTCGATGACTTCTTTAACTTCTTGTGCATCTTGTTCTTCACTTGGTAAGTAGTTAAGAGCTACATCAGCGCCTTCTTTAGCATAAGCAATTGCTGCTGCACGTCCAATACCAGAATCGCCACCAGTTACTAGCATTTTATAATCTTGTAAACGGCCATGACCTTCATATGATTCTTCACCACAATCTGGTTTAGGTGACATTTTATATTGATAACCTGGTGTTTCTTGTTCTTGTTTTTTATAATCAGAATCTTTAAATTTAGTTCTTGGATCTTGTGCACCCATTAAAATCATCTCCTATTTAATCACTCAATACAGCTTTACCACATTAAATAGTAATTAAATCATAATTCCAAAAATTTTCTAATAAATATTATGCTAATAATTGATAAATCAGTTCTATAAAATAATCAGGTGTTTTTTCTAAAATACGTTCATCTGGATTGTATTTTGGATGATGTAAATCATATTCGCTATTCGATCCAATAAATGCAAATACCCCTGGATGATGCTCTAATAAACCAGAAAAATCTTCTCCAATTGTATACGGATGTTCTAAATCAATTACTGTGTATCCTACTTTTTTTGCCGCTTCTTTAGCATGTTTTGTAAGCTCTACGTCATTAATAACTGCGCCTGGTAAACGTGTATAAATTAATTCAATCTCTATATTAAATAATTGTTCTAATCCTTTAGCAATATCATGCATACGTTGTTCAATATAATCTTGTACTTCAGGTTTGAATGAACGTACCGTGCCTTGAACATAAGCATTATCTGCAATAACATTCCAAGTATTACCTGAAGACACTTCTCCTATTGTAATGACAGCACTATCAAAGGCAGATAAATTACGACTAATAATTGTTTGCAAACTTGTAATTAATTGCCCTAACGCCATTACAGGGTCATTGCCTTGCTCTGGCTTGGCAGCATGAGCTCCCTTGCCATGAATTTTAAATTCAAAACGATCTACAGCAGACGTAATAGGACCAGATTTAATTGCAAATTCTCCAATATCTAATGTTGGATAATTGTGAAATCCAACAATCGCTTGTACATCATCTAATGCATTGGTTTTAGCCATGGCTTTAGCACCATACCCAAGCTCTTCAGCTGGTTGAAATAAAAACCTTACTCTTCCATTTAATTGTTCTTCTTCTTCTTTTAACTTGGTAGCAATAGCTAAGATACTAGCCATGTGAATATCATGTCCACAAGCATGCATCACTCCATCATTAGTAGAAGTAAAGTCTTGACTAACTTGCTCCTGAATAGGTAACGCATCAATATCAGTACGAACAGCAATACATTTTTCTCCTTGTCCTATTTCTGCTACTAGGCCCGTTTCCATTGGAATGTCAATCATTTTAATATTGTATGAAGTTAATATATCTTTTATACGTTGCGTCGTTTTATATTCGTATTTTGATAACTCAGGATATTGATGAAACATGCGTCTCCATTTTACAACGTCGTTAAAACTTGTCATCAATGTCACTTCCCTTTCTCTAAGTCCAATAAAATGTTGTATAGTCTATAGTATCATAATTATCAAACTTTTCTTATAACTAAATAAGAGTAGATATCCATTACTTAGAATGGTGGACTACTCTTATCTAAAAGTTCATTTCAATTTTTAAAATAACTACTCTATAAAATGGTGAATAAAATTCGCTGCAAGTTGAGCAGTACGATGATCAATATCATAATTTGGATTGACTTCAGCAATACTAATAGAAGATGTCTTTCCACTTAATATAACGCGTTTACCTATATTAAATACAGAATGAGGATTCAATCCGAGGACAGTAGGTTCACTTACTCCAGGTGCAAATGCACTATCGATGGCGTCCATACTAATTGTAAACATAATCGTTTCATGCTGATGAATAAAACGTTCAATCTTATCTTTAATGGTTGGAGACAAATCATTTAAAATTTCATCTGCATATACATAGATAATTCCTTTTTCTTCAGCATATTCATATAGAGAACGTGTATTTCTACCTTGAGATAAGCCTAAAACTAAGTAATCAACATTATCATCTTTTTCTAAAATTTGTCTGAACATTGTACCAGAATTAGATTGTACATCAGCACGCGTCTCAAAATGTGAATCGATATTAATAATGCCAATAGAAGCATCAGGATAAGTGTGTCTCGTTGCTAGGTATTGTGCGTATGCGATATCATGTCCTCCACCAATAAAAAAAGATTGGTGATGCTGTTGAATAACTCGAGCAGCCAAATCTCCCATTTCTTCTTGAACTTCACTTAGAGAACCTTTTGTATATTCTACATTTCCATAATCAACAAGAGATTCACATTCACTTAAATCAGGTAATTGGGCAAACGCTTTTTTTATTTCGTCTGGTCCTTTTTTAGCACCAATTCTTCCTTCATTCAGTTCAATCCCTTTATCAACGGCATAGCCTAACAAACCTACACCAACTTTATCAAAACGATTTTCTATTTTTTCTAAATTAGCAAATGTGACGGTCTGAAAATGCTTAAACTGCTTAGGATCATTTTGACTATCTACTCTTCCTTTCCATAGTTTTGGATTGCTTTCACTGTACATAATATTAGATGCCTCCTAATTATTTAAGGTTATCTTAATCATATAACATATTTTATACAATCAATACCCATTTTTATTAAATTATTTACCCTTTAATTTATGATTCAGACATTAAATATTAGTTTCAAAAATTTAAAAATAATTCAATACTATTACATTTTAATGATATTTAAAATGGACAATTTATTTATCCCCTTGTAATATGTATAATATTAAGAAAAGAATATATATGGTTACCCTAATGGAGGTTACATACATGAAGACGAAACGTATTTCAGGATTTCAATGGACTTTAACAATTTTTGTATTTTTCGTTGTTACAATGGCATTGTCTTTAATCCTGCGAGACTTTCAAGCATCTATTGGTATTAAACGTTTTGTGTTTAGTATTAATAATTTAGCGCCATTTATTGCTGCAATAATTTGTATTATTGCATTTAAAAATAAGCGTACTCAACTAGCTGGTTTGAATTTCTCTATTGATATTAGAGTTATTGAACGTATAATACTTGCGTTAATTTTGCCGCTCATTATTTTTATTATTGGAATGATGAGTTTCAATAGATTTGCTGATAGTTTTATTTTATTACAAGCCAATGATTTATCAGTATCTGTATTTACAATTATGATTGGTCATATTTTCATGGCTTTCTTTGCTGAATTTGGATTCCGTTCATATTTACAAAATATTGTTGAAAGTAAAGTCAATACATTTTTTGCTTCAATCATTGTAGGTTTAATGTATTCTATTTGGACTATTAACACGACATATGGAATGCAATATGCAGGTTATCACTTCTTATATACATTTATGTTTTCAATGATTGTCGGTGAATTAATTAGAGCAACTAAAGGTCGTACGATTTATATTGCAACGTTATTCCATGCTGCAATGACATTTGCTCAAGTATTCTTATTTAGCGAAGAAACTGGCGACTTATTCTCTATGAAAGTTATTGCTTTAAGTACTACAATTGTTGGTATTATTTTCATTCTTTTAAGTTTAGTCATTCGCTTTATCTTATATAAAACAACAAACCAATCATTAGATGAAGTAGAACCTAATAATTATTTAGACCATGTAAATGATGACATAGATGATTCAAATAAGATATCTAATAGTGAATTGGATAAAAAAGAAACGTCACATCAATCGTTACAAGAAAATAATGTGACTCATACACAGACTAATGAATCTGAAGTCCAAGACGGTGATCATCATTTAAAATCATCTTCTAAATATACAGAAAATAGACGCTCATCTGTAGTGGATAATGTAAAAGAAGAAATCAATGATATCCATAAATCTAATAAATAAAAAGAAAAGAGAGGAACTTAAACATGTTCCTCTCTTTTTTACTTCTTATTAATTACTTTAATTCCTTCTTGAGTGCCAATAATCGCTTGTGTTGTCATATCTAAAAAATAACCTGTTTCTAGCACACCTGTGAGATGAATTAAAAATTCATGTAATTGATAAGGATCTATCTTACTTTTTAATTCACAGTCTAAAATATAATTCCCATTATCTGTAATAAATGGTATATCCTCATTCATTCTTCGTTCGACTGAGATATCATTATATGCTTCAATTTTTTTAGATATCAGTAACCAGTTAAATTTATCAACTTCAATAGGTAATTTGAAAGTTTCACCTAAGTAATTTACCATTTTACTTTCGTCTGCTAAAACTATAAATTGTCTTGCCATTTCATCAATGACTTTCTCTCTGAATAAGGCACCACCGCCTCCCTTAATAAGGTTTAAATCTGAATCGATTTCATCTGCACCATCAATAGCTAAATCTATATAAGTAATATCATTAATATCAACCACATTAATATTATATTGTTTAGCAAGAAATTCACTTTTATTAGATGTACATACACCTGTAACATTTAAATTATCTTGTTGAATACGCTCTGCAATCTTAGGAATCAATAGTTCAATTGTACTTCCTGTTCCAATTCCAAGAATCATATTATCTTGGATTTGAGCTACTGCATCATCTGTCGTCATTAATTTGAGTTCTTTCGCATCCTTCATCGGTACTATAACTCCTTTTCATATACTCATTTATTATTTTACACTAGCCTTTTTAAAATACCTAGGTCTATTTTACATTCATTTAATTTATCAAAAGATATTTTTATACTTTTTAAAAATATAGTAAAATAACAGATATGATAAAAAAGGAGACCATAACATGATTCCGGTATATGCTATTTCAACTGGTAAAATTAAAACTTTAAACTATGATCAAAAACGTCCAATGCATTCTGCTTTAAATAAAACAATGTTTTCTGGAAAAATGTGGTTATCTTATACAGGGTTCAGTGAGGATGAACAAGCTTATAAGGACCATGGTGGTCCACACAAAGCTGTTTGTTGTTTTAGTAAGAAAAATTATGCAATGTATAAAGATGATATTAATATACTACCTGATTATGCAATGTTTGGTGAAAATTTAACTCTCGTTGACCTTGATGAAAATGATGTGTATTTTGGAAATCAATATCAATTAGGAGAGGCAATTGTAGAAGTTTCTGAAATACGTGAACCTTGCTGGAAGATTCAAAGAAAGTATGGTATTAAACATTTAGTTAAGCGGATGTCATCCTCAGGTAAAACAGGATTTTATATGCGTGTTTTAAAAGAAGGTTATGTGCAGCAACAAGATCATTTATTACTCCTTAAAACTGCTGAATCTCCTACACGCTTATCTGTTCAAAATTTGAATGATATTTATTATAATGACCGTGAAAATATAGATCGTTTAAATAAAGCTATTAATAATCCTTACTTATCTCCTAAACGTATTGAAAAATTGAAATTATTAAAAGAAAAAGCAATGAATAAATAGAAACATACCACTATCACTTAATGTCATAGTGGTATGTTTCTGAATAAAAATAAAGTTATTTTTCTGAAATATGATATATTGTCTTCGCATAAAATGGAACATTAGCTTTTAGAATTGATTTAGCTTTATTGCCTTCATTATTAATATCATTAGGTAAGTATTGTGTTTCTAGCGCTACACCTGAATGAGGTTTATAAATATTAAAATCACTCTTCCATTCTGATGTATCATTAAAAGTAAAAATTACTATATTAGTCATTGTTGTTTCTACATCTAACGCAAACTCGTTATTTTCAACGATAAGACGATGATGACCAATATCAAATGGGTGATCGAGACCTTTATTAAAATGTATTTGTTCTTTAATTTGTTTATCTTCAGAATTAAAAATATCTTGAAATTGAATAGGTCGATGATTAAATCGTTCTAATAAATCAATAGGCTGTTGACTGGAAATAAGATGGTTCTGATCAATAGGATACATTTTTAATTGTTCACTTATTATAGAGTGATTATCAATGACATTATTATCTCTATTTAGATTAAAGTACACATGATTTGTAGGATTGAATAATGTATCTTCATTTGATGTTGCTTCATATTCAATCGTCCAGCGATGTTCAACATCATATGTATGTATAACCTTAATCATCATATCTCCAGGATAACCATCCTCTTTTGATTGTATCTGAAGTTTAAATATAACTTTAATATTTGTTATATTATTTTGTATTTCATAATCAAACAACCGTCTGTCTAAACCATTACTACCGCCGTGAAGTTGATTAGTCATTTCATTTGCTTCCAATTGATAATATTTATTGTTCAAATTAAAAGAAGCATTTTCAATACGTCCTGCATATCGTCCAATAGTAGCTCCAAATTTATATGGATTTTCAGGGTAAAATTCATCCGCTTCTACTTTATTACCTAACACAATATTATTATCATGATATTTCCAACACACAATTCGTGCTCCATAGTTTGTAAATACAATATACGTATCGTCATTATCTATTTTAATTAAATCTATACCATGATTTTGTTTCTCTACTTCAACTATCATTACTTACGTCTCCCTCTCAACACGCTTGATCAGGCTCTATTTGGTAAAATCATTATTAATACACCAATAATGCATACAACAGCACCTAAGACATCATACTTATCTGGAATTTGTTTATCAAATACAAATGACCATATGATACTCATTATAATAAACACTCCGCCATATGCCGCATAGACACGTCCAAAGGTTGGAAACACTTGAAATGTAGCAATCACACCATATAAGACAAGTACTAGTCCACCAATACACCCTAACCAACTTAATTGTCCTTCCCTTAACCACAACCAAATTAGATAGCCTCCACCAATTTCACAGAGACCTGATAATACAAAAATAAATATTGAATATATCATTTCTTTATTCACCAACTTTTGAAAAGTTAGTTTCATTGTAGCAAACTGCTTTAAATTTCATCTATTACTTTTAAACTTTGACTTTATCATCAATACATATTGTTACACTTTTTTAATTAATATTCCATAGGTTTTATATAAATTAAAAATGTAAACGCTATCTATTAAATGTTTTTTCATTCTCTATCAATGTATTTAATATTTTCTAACTCTAACATTTTCCACTATAATAAAATTATTAAAAAATTTAGACAAGCATCCAAATGATTCATTTAAAGAAAGAGGTATTTATATTGGACTTTGTAAATAAACCAACAATTGAAACGGCTAAATCTTTATTAGGCGTTAAAATTAGTTATCAAGATCATACACAAACTTATAGTGGCTATATTGTCGAAACAGAAGCTTATTTAGGTTTTAAAGATAAAGCAGCACATGGATTTGGTGGGAAACAAACGCCTAAAGTCACTTCTTTATATCAACGTGGTGGAACCATATATGGCCATGTTATGCATACGCATTTACTTATTAATTTAGTAACACGTGAAGAAGGTATCCCAGAAGGTGTCTTAATACGTGCAGTTGAACCTGAAGATGGTATCGAAACTATGAAAATCAACCGAAATAAATCTGGTTTCGAACTTACAAATGGGCCAGGAAAGTGGACTAAAGCATTTAATATTCCTAGAGCAATAGATGGTTCAACAATTAATCAATGTCGTTTATCTATTGATGTAAAGAATAGAAAATTTCCTAGAGAGATTGAAGAAAGTGCACGTATAGGTATCCCAAATAAAGGTGAATGGACAGAAAAACACTTAAGATATACTGTTAAAGGAAATCCATATGTCTCTAGAATGAGAAAATCTGATTGTCTATTACCAGAAGAAACATGGAAGTAACACCTCATTCAATAAAAAAATCGCTTTTGAAAAGGTCATCCTTCTTCAAAAGCGATTAATATTATCCACGTTCAACTTTTAAATGTCTTTGTTCTATCCAAGACATTAACTTACTATCAAAAACAATTTTACTTTGTTTTAAATCATTAATATCTTTAGCATCTAACATTGTCATAATAGATTTCATATGGTCTATAAATGATTCTACATATTCAATGGTACTAGTGATACCAGCATGTTCAACTTGATTTAAAAATGGACGTGACATGCCAACAGCTTTTGCACCTAAAGCTAAACTTTTAATTGCATCTAAAGGTGTGCGTAATCCACCACTTGCAAATACATTTAGTTTATCTTGATAACTTATACTTTCAAGTAGTGATTCTACAGTCGATTGGCCCCAATTTGAAAGGTAATCCATGTCTTTATTTGAACGACGCTCATTTTCTATCGTGACAAAATTAGTGCCACCCTTTCCACTCACATCTACATACGTCACGCCTATATTTACTAAAGATTGTAGTAATTCTTTACTCATGCCAAATCCTACTTCTTTAATGATAACAGGTACACTCACGCGTTGAACAATTGCTTCCACATTTTCTAACCATGTCGAAAACTCTCTATTCCCTTCTGGCATCACTAATTCTTGTGGTGCGTTCACATGTACTTGTAAAGCTTGTGCGTCTAATAATTCAACTGCTTTAACAGCTTTATCTACTGGTACATCTGCGCCTACATTACTAAATATAATGCCCTCAGGGTTTGTTTTACGTACAATACTAAATGATTCAGCCATCTTAGGATTTCTTAAAGCTGCATGTGTAGATCCTACAGCCATAGCTAAGCCTGTTTCTCTAGCAACGACTGCTAACTTTTCATTAATTGTCTTAGTCCAATCACTTCCACCTGTCATTGCATTAATGTACAAGGGAAATGTCATATCAAAATTTGAAGTATGACTCGTTAAATCCACTTGATTCACATTGATATTTGGAATTGAATGATGTACAAACCTCATACGGTCAAAATCTGATTGAGGGACATCTTGTTGTGCCATTGCAATTTCTACATGTTCATTTTTTCTTTGCTCTCTTTGGATATCACTCATGTAACAACCTACTTTCCTTAAACTATGTTCTATATTAAAACCACTTTTTCTTTTTAAAGAAGAGAATTAATGCAATTGAAATGAGTAACATTATAGTTAAACAAATAAAATAACCATAATGCCATTTTAACTCTGGCATATATTCAAAGTTCATTCCATATACGCCTACTATAAATGTTAAAGGAGAAAATATAACTGACACGAGTGTCAATACTTGCATAATACTATTCATTCTAAAAGAAGAATAAGATTCAAAATTTTCTCGAATTTCATTTGTCATTTCTTGAGAGGTTCTAATAATATTATTTTGTTTAATAATATGATCATCAATATGTTGAATATACATTGAATGTTTATAATCTACAATTAAGTTACCTTCAGTCTTAATTGTATTCACAAGTTCCTGCATTGGGAATAATACACGTTTTATTTTTATAAGATTAGAACGTAATTGAAAGACATTATCCATTACTTTTTTACTATGTGTATCATCTACATGTGCATCTTCAAAGTTGTATACCTCATCTTCAATGGTATAAACAAAATCAAAATATTTATCTACCATCATATCAAGGATATGTATAACGATATCAGCACAATCTAAATCTGGATCATGTTTACGCGCATTCATCTTGACAACTTCCATTAATGATTCAAAATGATGTTGATGATAAGTAATTAATGTTTTTCCGTCTAGAAATACGTTCAATGCTATAGGAGTAAAATTATCTTTATGCATACTATGAAATACCATGTATTGGTAATCATCATAAGATTTATATTTAACTCGTGGTACCCCTTTAATGGCATCTTCTAATTCTAAATAGTTAAAATTATAGTTTTCAATCAAAAAATCATTTTCTTTGGATGTTGCATCTTCAAAATCCAACCACACAATAGTAGCATTATTAGGTACATCACTGATTTGTTCAACTTGAGTTAGTGGTTCGTCCTTAGTTTGATATCGAATTATCATGGTCATCTTTCTGTTTCCTCCTATTTAACCATACGGTTATCATTCTACCATGAATTAAATATTGTGTATGTGTTATTTTATGTTAGTAAAGTATTTTTATAAAATTTTAAAGAAGGGATAAAATATTATGAACTATCCATTTATTATTCATAAAAGTGTAGTATCTTCTCAAGTTGATTTTAACCAACATATGCACGATGCAGAATATAATTCAGTTTTCAGTGAAGTTATTAGTGAATTTAATCATTATAATGGTTTATCATTGAAAGAAAGAGAAGCGCTTAATTATACAACATTTACAGTCGAAGAACATACAACCTATTTAAAGGAATTACACTTCGAAGAATCATTTTCAGTTCGTGTTCGTATTTATAATTATGATGAAAAACGTGTTCACTTCTTTTTAGAATTATTTAAAAATGATGAAACTTTAGCTGCAACAAGCGAAATAATGATGATGGGTATTAATCGTTCAACACGCCGACCTGCTTCTTTCCCCGCACACTATAAATCTAATATCCAAATATACTATGATTCTCAATATGATAAGCGCTGGCCTAAATCATTAGGACATCAAATTGGCATTCCAAAGAAAGGAGAGGCATAATGACAGACACTATTTCTGAAATCTTAGAAAACACACTATTTGACCTTAGTGATACACTTAAAATACATTTAATTGAATTAAATGAAAACCGTTCACTATTTATGAATGGACCTAGTCGAGAGCTCATTCAACGAACATTTAATATTAGTTTTTACCAAGGACAAAAACAAGCGATAGAAGCATTAGATAGAGAAATTAAAACGACTACGGATGAAAATGATTTAATAGCTAATCTAAAAAGATATTCGCAAGACGTTGAAAAACAACTTTTAAATGTAATAGAGTTACATACTACAACTTATGAACCCAAAGAAAACTTAAGATTGGCACAATCTCTCGATACTTATTATCATTGTAAAGGCCAACATGATATAATTAGTGAATTATTATCGCAAGTCAATAAATATTCAATATAAAAATATAGGACTAAAGTAAAATCTAACTCGATTCTACTTTAGTCCTTATCATTATTCATGAATTGCCTTATTAATTTGTTTAATCACCTTATGAGATTCATGAATTGGGAATAACGCAAAGTCATGAAACATTTTTGGATACTCAAAAAATTGTATAGATTGATGATGCGTTTCCAATTCATATGCCAAACGTTGCATATCTGGATAATAAATTTCCTTACCACCACCAAACATTATAATTGGTGGCAATCCTTGTTTTATTCCATATATCGGCGAAATTAAAGAATTTGATAATGGTTCTTTATCACTCCACACATTCATTATGTTTTGAAGCCCTTGAATATTAACAAAGCGATCTTTTTCAACCAAATATTCAGTAATTTGAGGATTTGTCATTGTTGCATCAAGCATCGGAGAAATTAAACATATTTTGTATGGTAAAGGTTTGTCATTTTCTACTAATTGTTGTACATAACTAAGTGCAAGTGCTCCACCAGTTCCATCACCCATAATAACAATGTTTTCATTATTAACTTCACTTAATAACGATTCATATACATTATTAATTGCTTTAAATGTATCTTTAAGATGAAACTCTGGTGCTTTAGGATATATCGGTAAAACGACCTCATATAAAGTGTTGAGTGCAAGTTTATCCATTAATCTCCAATGGAATGGAGAAGGTTGTAACGTGTTATACCCACCATGAATATACAAAATTTTCTTTTTAGTTTCGTGACGAAAATTAAATCTAAACACTTGCATATCTCCTAAAGATAATTTATCAAGATTTGCTTTCACATTTAAAGTTGGAGGTTGCTTATGTTTCGCTCTATTAATATCTTTTCTACGCTCCATAAACGAGTTAAACTCGTCTTCACTCTTAAACTGAATTGAGCGATTATGTAGTAAATATTTATTAACAATTCTATTTACCATGCGTGTTTTCATAAAATTTTTACCTACCTTATAAATTTATAAAATTAATCAAACTTTATTACAGAAAGCTTAAAAAAACGATATAATACTATTTATATGATTAAAAATGAGCAATCTAGTTCATATAATTGCCTATTGCATATTAAATTCAGTATAAATGAGTCAACTATAGAAAACAAATGAATGACGGCAAAGGAGTAATAATAATGCAAAATCAAAATCCTAATAGATATCAAACAAATCGCCCCCCATATGTCCGTGTTAACCAACAAGCTTATTATGGTAAAAAGAAAAATTCGTGGATAAGTTTAATTATACATATCATCATTCTTATACTTGTAGGGATTACTTGTTATAGCATGTATAAACAGCCTATTCTAAATTTTGTTCTTGCAAATCAAGCGATTGATTTCTCTGAGATTAAAAACTTTCAAAATACAACTACTCAGATTGGACCGCTCAATATTAATATTAGTGAAGTCGCTAACTTACAAGGTATCATAGATAAATTTATTCTAGCCTTTAATATATTTTTCGTTTTATGTATTCTTAGCATGATTATTTCAATTTTAACCATTGTATTTAATAGAACGATTTTAAAAGTGATTAATTTCATCGTTATCGCTGTTGTGTTAATGATTGCTTTTTCCTTTAGTTATACAATTCAAATGGTAGGAAACCAAGTATCTCAGAACTTGCATCATTTTTTCTTAGATTTAGCACCAAATCAAATTATTACTGAAGCAGATGCTATTCACAATGCATTGATCTTACTTTCAAGTAGTTTAGCATTATTATTTATAAGCTTTTTCTTTAGAAATCGTCATCCTAGAATCAAATAGACATCTCATCTCATTCTATATTTAATAAAATAAAAAGGTATTGAACGTTTTATATGTCCAATACCTTTTTTATTTATTAAAATTTATTACTTTCTTTACTCATCAATCTGTTATGTTCAGCTTCAGCACCTTTTTTTCCTTTTAAGAATAAACTTAAAATGAATGCTAAGGCACTTAATGCTGTAGCAATCCAAAATGCATCATTGATACCTTCGATTGAGGCTAATTTATTTACATAAGTCAAGATAACTTGTAATGCACCTTGTTGACCTCCATATTGTGCGGCCATTTCACGTACATGATCTTGAATGACTGGATTAGTTTTATCTAATTCAGTTGCAAATGCATTAAGATGATTTGTAGATTGAGTTGTCATTACAGTAACAAGAATCGCAGTACCAATTGAACCAGCTAATTGTCTCATCGTATTTAAGAACGCATTACCATGAGAAATTAAGCGAGGTGGTAAAGCATTGATAGCTGCAGTCATTAACGGCATCATAACAAACGCCATACCTAGCGAACGTATTACATAAATACTCATAATATGAAGATAAGAAGTATCCATATTCAATTTTGTTAATTCATACGTTCCATAAGTCATCACTGCAATACCGAATAAAGCAAGTGGTTTAAGACCAATAGTATCAAGTAATTTACCAGCAACAGGTCCTAATACCCCCATTAATAATGATCCTGGTAATAATAGTAAACCAGAATCTAATGCTGAGAAACCACGTAAATTTTGAAGATATAATGGTAATAAAATCATACCTCCGAATAAACTCATCATTACTACCATGTTTATAACAGTAGTAAGTGTGTATGTTGGTGATTTTAGCACTTCTAAATTAAGCATTGGTGCTTTCATTGTTAATTCACGAATAACAAATAAGATGATGAACACAACACCAATGATAAACATTATAATGATTTCAGTTGAACCCCATCCTTTATTACCAGCTTCACTAAAGCCATATAATAAAGCACCAAATCCAATTGTACTATATACGATACCACGATAATCTGCTTTAGGATTGATTGTTTTTTGATAAATTTTGAACCATGCTAATCCAAATAAGAAAGCAAGTAGTCCTAAGATAAACATCATATAAAACATAACATTCCAATGATAATTTTGGACGATGTAACCAGATAATGTTGGCCCAATCGCTGGAGCAAGAATCATTGCGATACCCATTGTTCCCATTGCCACACCACGTTTTTCAGGTGGGAAAATGATAACAATTACATTAGATCCTAATGGCATTAATATACCTGCGCCAATCGCTTGTAAAACACGTCCTCCCATCATAATTGGGAAGTTAGTTGAAATACCACAAACTAATGAGCCAAGTGTAAATAATGCAAGCGCTATTAAAAATAGCTTACGATATGAATATTTATTAAATAAGAACGCACTTATTGGTATTAAAATACCGTTTACTAACATGAATCCTGTCATCAACCATTGACCAGTTGAAGCAGAAATATTGAATTCTGTATTAATTCTAGGTAAAGCTACATTAAGTAATGTTTGGTTTAAAATTGCGATAAACATACCAAACAACATAGCAGCTAAAATTTTACCTCTTGTAATCCCTTTACCGAAAACAAAATCTTGGTTTTGATTTTTTATACGTTCGTTCACACGTCCTTCTTGTGAATCAGGATTAATAGGTTCATAAATAGAATCTTTGGAAAGATGTTGATTATTAACATCTCTATCATTATGATTTACTGTATCTTCAGAATGCGTATTGCGTTGTTCATCATCTGAGTAGTGTAAGGAATGTGACGTTTGTTTTTGCTCAGGATGAATTTGTTCTGAAGATGAATCTTGTTGCTCTTGTTCTTCTTCAAAATGATTTTTTCTTTTATCATTATTGATATCGTTATCTTCCTTATAATGAGATTGATCATTATTAAAGTAACGTTTTTTCTCTTCACTGATTTGAGAAGAGGATGCATTCTTTGCATCGTTATTTTGTTCTAAGTCACTCATTTTAAATTTAGATGGATTATTTTGACTCTTAGATTCTTCATTTACTTGTTGTCCCTTTGATTGATTTAATTTAGATTTATGACGTGATTTCAACACGAATAAATTAATTAAACCAACTAAAATGACCGCTGCAACGATATATCCAATAATGAAGGTCACTGTCATTTTATGACCTCCTTAGTCTTTATGAATTTTAACTTCAGCGTTCATTCCAGGAACAACATTTTTAGATGGTTGTGAATCTAAAGAAATTTTCACAGGAATCACTTGTGAAACTTTAGTATAGTTACCGTCACTGTTTGATGATGGCATTAATGAGAAACTATTTGCAGTTGCTTTTCCGATTTCTTTAATTTTACCATCGATTTTAGAATCTTGACCGTCGATTGTTACATCAACTTTATCGCCTTTTTCAATGCTACTTAAATCATTTTCATCGATATTAGCTGTAATGTATAAATCATCTAAATTATATGCATAAGCAATTGGTGAACCTGCTTGAGCGATAGAACCTTCCATTCCATCAGTTTTAGCAATTGTACCATCTTGTGGCATTTTAATTTTTTGATCTTGAGTTTGACCATCTTGACCTTGAGCAGTTACTTCTGCCACTGTGTCACCTTTTTTCAATTGATCACCTTGTTTTGCGTCAAAAGATTTAATTTGTCCAGATGCTGGACTCGCAATTTTAATTTGATTACCGTCAACTTTAGCGTTATCAGTTGTTACATAGCTAGTTGCATTATGATAGAAATAAAATCCAACTACTCCGATAATAACTAAAGCAACGATAGTAATGATATTGATTAACACCATTTTCTTCATTGAACTTTCCTCCTATTTGCTTTTAAAAATCACTTTATATATTATAAAGACATATCAGTAAAAAAAACACCAACAAAACTTAAAAAATTGTCGGTTATTTTTTAAATTTAGGTGACATGCATGAAATTAAAAGCGAAATATAAAATTATAATAAGTATGATCGATTTGCTAGAAGATTATCCCTTCGAACAAATTTCAATTAAAATGATATGTGCACAAAGTAAAATTAATCGTTCAACATTTTATGATAATTTTCAGGATAAATATGACTTATTGTCTACAATCCAAAGTTACCATCTAAATAAGTATGAAAAATTATTAAAAACACTTTCTAATAATTTTCACAATATAAAAAAAGAGCCTGAAAAAGTATTTAAGTTCTTTCATATTATTCTTAAATATATATATAGAAAGAAATCTTTTTTTCACGCTATTTTTATCTCAAATCCAAATAGAAGTTTAGTTATGGACTACTTAGATATTACAAAGAAATATTACGATAAGATTTTAGTTGAAAATGAAACCTTAATTCAAAATAGAGGACTTTTTATTTCTTATACCATTAGCGGTCAAATTGGAGTAATTCTTTATTGGCTAAGAAGCGGTTGCCAAGAAAGTCCTAAAGAAGTAGCAAATTCTTTATTATCCAATACAATTAAGTTACAGAGATAATAAAGAAGGGAGCAAGACAGAATCAAATTAAACTCTGTTTTGCTCCTTTTTATTTATCTTTTTGTTTTAAACACTTTAAAATTAATAAGGTGTAAAATAACAAGGATTACAATTGCACTAATAATGATTGTTAGATAAGGCATACTGTTATATTCTCCTTTTACATTTACCAAAGGTGTAACAATACCTCCAAATAAAAATTGTACAAGTCCTAATAAACTTGAAGCACTACCATTACCAGTGGTACTTTCCTCCATCGCAATAGAAAACCCTAAAGTAGCTACACCTGTAACTGGAGCTACTAATGTTATAAAACCAATCACTAAAAAAATGAATGATCCATGTTGGATGAGCGTTAACGAAACAATACATACACCAATAATTTGGATACATGTCAATAACCTTAAAAGTGTTTGCGTATGAATATAATCTACTAATTTTCCTGTTAATTGACTAGAGACGATTAATGTTATTCCTATTCCAGCAAACATCCAACTAAAATGCAGTGGAGAGACACCATAAATTTTTTGAACTAAAAACGGTGAAGCAGAAATATAACTAAATAATAAAATAAATGAAACACCTTGTATGAGCATGGGTAGCACAAATCGTGGTGTACCTAATAAGCTTTTAAAATTCTGAAATATCACTTTGATACCACTGCTATCTCTATACTCTAAACTTAACGATTCTGGTATTTTTGTTAGACTCCCCATTACCATTAATATACCGAAGATAGTTAATATAACAAATATGACTCTCCAAACTGCTACACTTAAAATGATACCTCCAAGCGCAGGCGCAATAACCGGAGCAACACCATTAACTAGCATTAATAAAGATAGGAATTTAGTTAATTCATTACCTTTATATAAATCACTTGCAATGGCTCTTGAAATAACTGCCGCGCCTCCCCCAGTAATACCTTGTAAAAGTCTTAAGATAATCATAAGCCATATGTTATGAACAAATATGATTCCGAGACTTGCAAGAGTAAAAATGGTCATAACGATAATTAAAGGTTTTTTACGCCCCAAACTATCGGAAATCGGTCCTACAAATAAATTACCAATTCCAAGACCAATCATAAAAAACGATAGTGTTAATTGAGCATGAGCTGTCGTAGTGTTGAAATCATTTTTCAATTCAGGTAAACCGGGTAAGAACATATCAATCGCTAAAGGTCCTATAGCAGTCAACATACCTAGAATAATAATAAATAACAAGGAATGCTTATCTTGGTTATGTCTTTGTTCCATTTAAATATTCTCCTTAGTATCTATTTAATGTTTATAATTTGTAATATTCCATTATCTTTATTTTCTTCTATTTCATAAGTGACATATTCTATTTCTCCGCGTTGATTAATTTGTTGTACTTTAGCTTTAATAATATCTCCACTTTGAGTTGCACTTAACAACTGTGAGAACTCAAAATGCTTTGAATCACTTAAATGATTTTTTATATCTATATATGCATCAGACTTATTTTTTAGAAATGGACTTATTATATCAAAATTTTGTTGATTAATAGCATTATTTAGAGCATAAGCATATTGATTAAAAAATGGTTCTAACGTAACTCTAAGTATACTTTCTTCTTCAGTTTTCTTTGAAACATAATCAGAAATTTTATCTTCATCAAAGTCCAGTATGGCACTATTAATGTTTCCTAAATCTTTTGCTTTTATTGTTTTACTTGTAGACGTAAATGTTTTGTCTTTAACCATACCTGTAGCTGAAACACTAATGTCTTTATTTTGAGGATATGGACCATATATTTTTGATGCATCATATTTCATTTCTTTATCATTAATAGTTACTTTTAATGTGTTTTTATCTAAGTCACTTTTACCCTTTAATTTAACTTTAAGTGCAGCTTCGTTAAAGTTCTCATTAACATCCACAGTATTTCCTTTAGCATATCTAAAATCAAATTTCATTTGACCTGTAAAATGACCATATTCCGTGTCTTTTTCAGCATCGATAGCATAAACACCTGGAATGTATTTGCCAATAGAAGTTGCTTGATTCGCCTTTGCATGAATGACTCTACGTTTTCCACCAGCTTTAAATTTATATTTTGTATCTATTTTCGGCTTAACAATAACCGTTTTTGTAGGTGGTCTATAACTCATGTTATTAAAGATTAAAAAACGCGTTCCATTTTTACTAATTTTTAATACATTTTTATCTGTTTTTGTTTGTATATAGGCAGAATCATGATTACTTTTATTTAATTTATCTGTTGTGTGTTTGACATCGTGAATAAATTTCATCATTCCAACTTCATCTTTAATATATTGAATATAAACACTTGCTTCTTCATCATCTACAGGAACATCTTTAGTACTAATTAATGTCGCTACTTTTTGAGCGTCATTGTTATCAATCGCGTTTACAAGAATTTTAGTTTGAGCTTCGGGGGAATTGAAATTTCTTAATAGTATGAAAACAATACCAATTAAAACAACAATGAAAGCTATAATGACCCACGGAATAAACTTTTTAAATTTTAAATTAGATTGTTCTGATTGAGAGGACGATGTTGCTTTATTTTTTTCTTTTGGTATCATATTTCCACAATTAGAACATTGCTTATCACTTTTATTTAATTCTTGTCCACAATAAGGACATTGTTTCATTTTCTCATCAACTTCCTCTCATAAGATGCAATGTCATTTATATTTTTCACACAAATATTATAACCCTTTTTTCTTGTGGAGATAACTTCCGATTAACGTTTATTTTACCTTAGCATTAAACTGCTTCACACGTTCATCTATAATATAAAGCACACTCAGAGCTTTTTCTATATCACTACTAGATAAGTCTTTAACCATATCATTCACAATTTGACTTATAATTTCGTTATTTTCTTCCGTATATTGGTGCCCTTTCTCTGTTAAGACAATATACTTTAAACGTTGATCTATTTTATCGTTAGGCTTCTGTAATGCAACAAAGTCACTTTCTATTAATTTTTTTATACGACGACTTACTGCCGCTTTATTAACCCCTTGTTTTTCAGTAATTTCTGTTATAGATAAAGCTTGATGATGACTAAGTAATCGTAGTACATTCGATTGCTCAGTAGAAACACCATATTTTACTTGTTGATCTTTTAAAAGTTTAGACGTTAATGTATTTGTATCGTCTATGAAATGTTTCATAAATTCAATATGATTTTTTGAGATTCTATTCATTACAAATCTCCTTACTTAAATAATTTCATATATTATGTAGTTAATTTTTATACTCTGTTAAATAATATCAATAATTTTCCACGTTGAAAACAAATAGAAAAATATAATAGTTGCTAAATTGTGACCCTTTCATTACATTTAAATATATAAATAGATATGAGGTTATTAAATATGCTAGCAATCATTTTATTATTTATTGTTTTAATTATTATCCTAAGTGTTTTGTTTAATATAAGACATTTTATCTCCCTTTCTTTTTTTATTACAAGCGTGATATTATGTTTCACCATTAATCTCATTAATATAATGACCATGACTCTACCAACTGGATTGTTTATATTAATTATCATTTCTACCATCGGTTTGCTTGTCAAACATTCTCATCTATTTAAAATAAAAAAAGGAACCCGTTTCTTAAACAAAATGTTTCGTAGATTAATAAATGGTGTCTTATTTATTGGTATATTTATATATCTTAGTACAATACCATTATCTATTTTAAATGGCATGTTTTTATGGATTGCTTTAATTTTATTTAGTGCTTGTTACACTTTCATTATATATTTAATTTTTTCTTCTGCATTTGGACGTGCTAAAACCCATAAACAATATGATGTGATTCTTATACTTGGCGCAGGTATATTCACTGAAACAGTCACTCCTATGCTAGCCTCTAGACTGGATAGAGCTTTAAAAATCTATAAAGTACAGTCGCATAATTGCAACATATTGGTAAGTGGTGGTCAAGGTCCTGACGAACCAATTTCAGAGGCTTTAGCAATGAAGAATTATCTCATGAAATGTGGCGTGTCATCTTCTTCAATATTGATGGAATCACAATCAAGCAGTACATATGAGAACTTTTTATATTCTAAATCTTTCATTAATACATCGTTTGAAAATGTCCCTAATATTTTATGTGTGACGAGTCAGTTTCATATTTTAAGAGCCTTACGTCTTGCACAAAAGTTAAATATAAACATAATAGGATTAGGAAGTTCAACGCCTTATCATTTTCTAGATAAAGCGCTTTTACGCGATTTCCTTGCACTTATGTATCAATATAAATTACTTTTGACTTTGTATTTAGTTGGACTATTTATAGTATCAATTTGGATATTACTTTAATATACAAAAAGTCTGGATCATTTTCTTATATGACCCAGACTTTTCCATCATATTCATACTACTCACTTTTTAATTAAGTATTTTGCCGTCTTCTAATTTTACGACGCGATCAGCATAGTCAAATAATCGCTCGTCATGTGTAATCATAATACCTACCATCTGTTCAGATTTTATACGTTCCCTAATCATCTCTACTACTTTCGTAGCACGACTTGCATCTAAGCTTGCTGTTGGTTCATCAGCAAGAATGATTTTAGGATTATTTGTAAAGGCACGCATAATTGCTACACGCTGCTTTTCTCCTCCTGATAACATATGTGGAAATGCATTCAAACGATCTTTGAGACCAATTTCTGTTAATAAATATTTAGCATTTGAAGCAGCTTCTTTTTTATTTACTCCCGCTTCCTTAGCAATAACAGTGAGTTGCTCTTCAACAGTTAGATAAGGAACAAGGTGTGATGCTTGAAAAATAAAACCAATATCATTAAGTCTTAATTCTGTACTATTTTTATAATTTGAATACAAATCATGACCTTCATATAATATCTTACCATCAGTAGGTGTCAACAACCCACCTAATATATTTAATAGTGTCGATTTACCTGAACCTGATGCACCATTTAAAATAATAAACTCTCCTGGTTGAACTTCTAAATTAATATCCTTTAATACGTTTGTCTTCGCTAAACCTTCTCCAAATGTTTTACTAATATGTTCGAGTTTTAATGTCATTATTCCATACCTCCAATAGCATCAATTGGATCCACTTTTAATACTTTGATAAATGATAGTAAGGCACCGATACATCCTACAATAAGAAAAATAACAATCATTAATAAAATTGTACCGTAACCTAAATAAAATGGCATAGTCACTGGCATAATTAAACTTAATATTAAAATAAGTATTGTGGCTAAAATAACACCCACCATAGTAGTTAAAATAATCTCTATAATTAATGAGCTTAATAAATGTCTCGTTTTAATTCCTACTGCTTTTAATATACCTATTTGTGAGATTTTTTGGATGGTCATAACATAAAAGAATGCACTTAATACAATTGCTGTAATCACGAACAAACTAATTATCATTAAATTCAATGGCATTTGTTCTGCTTGGTAACTTGCAATGTTATCAGTCAATGTTTTTTCATTAACAGTTGTTACATTAGAAATATCATTTATTCTATTTTTATCTTTTTTACTTAATTCTTTAACTGGATAGAATGTAGAATAATTTTTATTAAGTGCTTTAAAATCTGAATGATTCATCATAACCATTGAGCTATGAGAATACATTGTATCTTCAATAATACCACTTACTTTATAATCTTCTTTATGACCTTTAAACTTAATCGTATCCCCTTTTTTTACATCTTGTCCTGTTAATTTATCATTTATTGCAACTTCATGTGAGTGATTAGGATATCGACCTTCTTTTAAAGAGGGACGACCTTCTTTAGAGGTAGAGAAAGTAAGAATATCTTGATCTTGTTGTTTTAATTTTAATGTTTGAGGTCCAAGATGTGTTGCTTGTTGATTTATAATATCTTCTATCTTATTTTGTTGATTTGAATCAAGTTGTGATTTTTCAATTTTAGGTTCTTTCATTTTTTCAATAATATATGTTTGTGCATTTTGATTGTTTAAAAATGACACATTTTCTCTCGCTAAACCTTGAGCTAAACCATTAATAAACAATACCATACTCCCTAGTAAAAAGATGATTAGCATAATTAATATATATCGAAATTTATAAAATTTTATTTCTTTCCAAGCTAAATTCATTTCTTTTTTCCTCCCTATTTATCTTTATTAAACAGTATAGAGAGTAAATATGAACTGAATATGAACAACAAAGAAAATTGTCTTAGATTTTAAAGATTCGTATAATAACAAGAAAAGGAGCGAAAAGTAAATGATAAAATGTTTAATTGTAGATGATGATCCAAAACTCTTGCATTATGTTTCTAAACATTTAGAAGCGGATCATATAAAAACAGTGACACATTCGAGTGGAGAACAAGCTTTAAAATATCTTAATCATCATCTTGTGGATATCGCAGTTGTAGATATTATGATGACAGGTATGGATGGATTTGAATTATGTCAATTATTAAAAGATCGCTATCAATTACCAGTTATTATGCTTACAGCACGAGATGCATTAAGTGATAAAGAACGCGCATTTGTCAGTGGCACAGATGACTATGTAACTAAACCATTTGAAATTAAAGAATTATTATTTAGAATTCGTGCCGTTTTGCGTCGTTATCAAATTAATATACAAAATAAGATTGAAATAGGAAATGTTAGTTTAAATGATGAATTTATGGAGGTAAGTGTAGAATCTAAAAAAATGAATCTTCCTACTAAAGAATTCCAACTTCTATTTTTATTGTGTACTCATCCAAGACAAATTTTCACAAGAGAGTCTATTATTGAAAAAATTTGGGGTTTCGATTATGCAGGCGATGAAAGAACAGTAGATGTTCATATTAAGCGTTTAAGAGCACGCTTAAAAAAATTAGAAGCAACTATTGAAATTCAAACAGTAAGGGGACAGGGATACAAGGTGAATAAAGATGTTTAAAACATTATATAGTCGCATTGCGATTTATACTATTACTGTGATTATTTTTAGTGCATTAGTTAGTTTTTTCATTGCAAATATATATTATCATTTCAATCTCAAAGAAAATAATGACACTAAAATTATGCGTACGTTAAAAGAAGCTCGTACATACGAACATCAACTTCCTTCAAAATACGTAAAGTCTTATTTTCAACATTTAGGACAAATGAATTATCAAATCGTTACCGTCGATAAACAAGGACAAAAAACATTTTATGGTGAACCTTTTAGAAAAGATACACTGTCCTCATCATCTATTAACCAAGTTATGCGTGGTCATGATTATCACGGTATAAAAAACAAACCTTTTGAATTATTTGTGACAGGTTTCTTTGATAACGAAACAGATAACACGGTGGGCATAAGATTTTATGAAGACCATGAACCTATAGCAGTATTTATGCGGCCAGATATAGGTAAAACATTCGGCGAGTTTAGAATATTTTTATTTGTATTACTTATTTTCTTATTGCTGATATCTATTTCGCTTGTTATTGCTTCAACATACTCGATCATTAAACCTATTAAAAAGTTAAAAATGGCGACAGAACAATTAATGAATGGGAATTTTGAAACACCCATTTCTCGTACACGTCATGATGAAATTGGAACTTTACAGTTTCGCTTTGATACCATGCGTCAGTCATTAAAACAATTAGATGACATGCGTCAGCATTTTGTTCAAAATGTTTCACATGAAATTAAAACACCTCTTACACATATTGAAAGACTATTAACTGAATTACAATCTGCGCATTCAGAAGATGAACGTCATAGTTTAATCAATGATATTCATTTAGAAATTACACGTCTTAGTAACTTAATAAAAGAACTACTATTACTATCTGAATTAGATAATGCGAATCACTTATCTGTTGACGATAAATTAGAATTATCTTCACTTATTACTGATATCATTCGACATGAACAATACACGATTGATGATAAATCATTGATGTTATTATCTGATATGCATAACATATATTTCCAGGGAAATCGTCGCCTTTTACATCAAGCATTTTCGAATCTAATTCAAAATGCTATTAAATATTCAGATATAAATGGCATTATCGATATTACTTTGAATCAAGAAAATAATCATATTATTTTTGCGGTAACAAATGAAGGACAAACTATTTCTAAACAAGCGATACCACATCTATTTGATCGTTTTTATAAACTCAATGCTAGTGATAATAGTAATGGTTTAGGACTAGCAATTACTAAGTCCATCATTGATTTACATCACGGTAAAATATGTGTATCTAGTAATTCTGAAAGTGGCACGACATTTAAAATTCTATTTCCACATACCCTATTTTAACTTATTAGACAAAAACAGGCAGTGTTAAAAAGGACACTACCTGTTTTTTTGATTATTTCACATTTAAATATTTTCTTACTTCTTTATTTACTGCGTTATAAACTTCTTCATGCTCATTAAGTTTAAGTCCATACGATGGAATCATCTCTTTAATTTTTGGAATCCAAGCATCAAATTCATTTTTGTAACAGCGTTTTAATACATCTAACATGATGTCGACAGCTGTTGAAGCTCCTGGAGAAGCACCTAATAATGCTGCAAGTGATCCATCATCAGAAGTAATGACCTCTGTACCAAATTGTAAGTTCCCTTTACTATCTTCTGTATCTTTAATCACTTGAACACGTTGTCCAGCAATAACAACTTCCCAATCTTCGTCTCTAGCATTCGGTAAAAAGATTCTTAAATCATTCATTCGATCTTTATGACTAAGCATTAATTGAGAAACTAAGTATTTAGTTAAATTGAACTCTTTAACTCCTGCTGTTAACATCGTCACAATATTATTCGGTTTAACAGAGCGAATTAAATCTAAATTTGATCCTGTTTTCAAAAATTTAGGTGAGAAACCTGCAAACGGTCCAAATAATAGAGAGCGTTCTCCATTTACAAATCGTGTATCTAAATGTGGTACAGACATCGGCGGTGCTCCAACATCTGCTTTACCATATACTTTTGCATAGTGACGTTCAATAACGTCTTCGTTTTTACAACGTAAGAAAAGACCACTTACTGGGAAACCACCTACATGTTTAGACTGCTTAATTCCAGTTTTTTGTAGAAGTGGAAGACTTGCTCCTCCAGCACCAATGAACACAAACTCAGATTCAAACGTGTGAATTGTATTAGACTTCAAATCTTTGACAGTCACTTTCCAATAACCATTATTTAATCTTTCAATATTTTGAACTTCTTGATGATACGTAACATCTACTTTATGTTCTTTTAAATTAGAAATTAATTTTTTAGTGAGTGCTCCAAAGTTTACATCTGTACCAGTTTCATCCCGAGATAATGCAATAGGAACGGGTGATGTTCTACCTTCTACCATTAACGGCACCCATTCAACAATTTTATCTCGATCTTCTGTGATTTCCATTTTTTGAAATAAAATATTTTCTTTTAAAGCTTTTACACGTTTTTTCAAAAAGTCTACGTTTAAAATACCTTTAACAAAGCTCATATGTGGCACAGATTGAATAAAATTACCTGGATGTTCTAGTTGACCAGTTCTGACTAGATAAGCCCAAAATTGTTTAGATACTTGGAACTGTTCATTAATTTTAATTGCTTTTGTTACATCAATACTGCCATCTTTATTTTCTTTTGTATAATTCAATTCACATAGAGCTGAATGTCCTGTTCCAGCATTATTCCATACATTAGAACTCTCCTCACCTGATTGTTCCAATTTTTCGAAAATTTTAATTTCTTTTTCTGGAGATAAATCTTTTAGTAATGTTCCTAATGTTGCGCTCATTATTCCGCCACCGATTAAGATGACATCTGTTTTGCTATGTTCTATACTCATAACAACCCAGTCCCCCTTTTATAATCACATCTTCAGTCGAAATAAACACGACCATTTTTAATTTAAAACGCTTTCTTTTATCGATAAAAAAATAAATATTAATTTGACGTTAAAAGCGTAAATAAAATTTTAATTACTATAGTAATTATATACATAATTTCTCTTTGAAAAAAGTATTTACACGAATTATCACATTATTTTATCTCTATTTTCAAAAATATTTTAATTTTATTATAAAGCTTACAACATTTATACAGTTGGTTTATTACATGCTATAATTTTTATAATATTATTAATAACGAGGTACAATCATGAAATCATTTACTTTTTTAATGCATAATATATACGCCTTAGGTGGCACAGTTAAAGCAATTACTGAATTAGCAAATACCTTAGCGGACAAAGGTCATAACGTTGAAATTATCTCTGTTTTTAGAGCTAAAGATAAGCCTTACTTCAAACTTAATTCTTCTATTAAAATAAAACACTTAGTTGATTATAGACTAAAACCACAAAATGTGATTTCTATCTTCATGAATCGGCTTAATAAATACACTCCTTTATTAAAGCCTATCTACCTTTCAAAACATGAGCCTGGTTTAAATCAATTCTCGAAGTATATTGAACATAAATTGATACGCGCAATTAATGATATAGATACCGATGTACTCATAGGTACAAGAGCAAGTTTTAATATATTTATTTCTAAATATTATCATGGACATGCAATGACAATAGGTATGGAGCATATGAATTTAAATGCCTATCCCAAAGCATATCGACAAGAAATATTAGATGCTTATCAACATCTAGACGCACTAACCACTTTAACTCATACGGATAAAGACCATTATGAATCATTCATTAAAACGCCTGTATATGTCGTCCCTAATATTATTCGAACTAAAAAATTAAATCTACCTAAAAAAAATATTATTTTAAGTGCCGGACGTCTAGAATATGAAAAAGGTTATGATATTTTAATCGAAAGTGTCCAACTCATTAAAGATACGCTTAGACAGAAAAAATATAAAATTGAGATTTATGGTGAAGGTCAAGAACATCAACATTTACAAGAAACTATTAATCATCACCACCTTAATGACTTAATAACTATACATCCAGCTACTCAACACCTTAATGAAAAATTAGCGCAAAGTCGAATGACTGTCGTTCCTTCACGAAATGAAGGATTTGGAATGGTCATATTAGAAGCAATGGCTCAAGACAATATTGTTATTAGTTTTAAAGATACACTTGGACCTTCACAACTGATTCAACATAATAAAAATGGTTATTTAGCAGACTATGCGAATGCACAATCATTAGCAAAATATATTGATCTTGCTATTCAAAAGAAAGAGCATTCAGAAAACATGATTAAATCGAGTCATCGAACTCTTGAACATTATTCTCCAGATAAAATTTACGATTATTTTTATTCTATTTTCAAATAAAAAAGGATTGCAATCGGAATTCTCCGAATTGCAATCCTTTTAATGATATCTACATAAATATAGATAAGATAAATGTCCAAATACAGATAAAGATAAGTAATCCTATACTGTATTTCAGAGTCATTTTAAGTAATTCTGATTCTTTACCTACTTGTTTTACAGCTGCTGTTGCAATCGCAATAGATTGTGGTGAAATCAATTTAGCTGCAACCCCACCAACAGTATTAGCTGCAACAAGTAATGGTGCACTTGTACCAATTTGTTGTGCTACAGAAGCTTGGATTGGTGCAAATAATGAGTTGTTGTTTACAACTGATCCTGTCATAAACACACCGATCCAACCTAATACTGGAGATAAGATTGGGAAGACGCCACCTGCTTTTGCAATACCTTGACCCATAGCTGCACTTAAACCGCCATAAGTTGTGATTTTAGAAATTGCTAAGATGAAGCAAATTGTTACAATTGGTAACCATAATTCTTTAAATGCTTCGACAAATAAACGACCTGCATCACCAAAGCTAACTTTTTTAGACATTAATACTGTAATAATAATTGTTAGTAAAATGGCAGTACCAGTTTGACCAATAAAGTTAAAAGTTAACATAATTGGTTTGTGTGTAACATCACTGTATGTGCCTGGTAAATTGAAATTAAATACTAATGCTGATAAAGGACCATTTGGTGCAAATAAGTTTTTGAAGAATGTTGCACTCCAAATCATAACAATAACAGTTAAGATAATGAATGGACTCCATGCGTATAGAATTTCTTTACCACTATGCGGTTTAACCGCTTCTGGTTTAACATCTTTTTGAATTCTAAAGATATTTTTCGGTTGAACTTTTTTAGAAAATACTGCTAAAACTCCCATTGTTACTAATGGTGGGATAATATCAGCTAATTCTGGTCCAACAAATACTGTAATTAAACCTTGTAATACAGTAAACGTAATTGATGCTACCAAAATTTGAGGTAATGTTTCTTTAATACCTTTAAATCCATCGATAATAAAGATTAATAAGAATGGAATAATAAAGTTAATAATTGCCAAAGTTAAAGTAGATGTTTGAGAAACAGCCATAGCTTGTACGTGACCTGGTAAATGAAGTGTATTCACAATACCTACTGGAATACCGATTGCACCAAATGCACCTGAAGCCGCATTAGCAATTAAACATAACATTGCTGCTTGTAAAGGTTTGAAACCTAATTGAGCAAGTAATAATGCACAGATTGCAATTGGCACACCAAAACCAGCAGCACCTTCTAAGAAACCATTAAACGCAAAACCAATTAATAGTAATTGAATACGTTGGTCTTGAGAGATACTCATGATACTATCTTGAATTGTACTAAATTGACCTGATTCTTGAGTCGTTTTATATAATAAAACGGCCATGATAACAATATAACCAATGGGAATAATACCTTGATAGAATCCTTCGATTACACCGCCTGTCGCAATACCACCTGGTAATTTAAAGAATGGGATAGCGATAAGTAAAGTCACTACTAAAGTAGTAATTGCTGCATAAATACCTTTCATTTTAAACACTGTTAAACATAACAAGAATAAAATGATTGGAATCGCTGCAATCAAACTAGATAACACTAAGTTACCAAAAGGGTTAAAAGAATGTACTAACATAGTTTAAACGCTTCTTTCCTTAATATTTTATTATATTGATGAATTATCTAGCTAAACAACTAAAAATTCACTTTTCTAATTTTAACAGGTATTCACAAAAATTAACATATTGTATTCAAGTTAAAATTAGAATATTACACTTTTTATTTTTGTGAATATTTTCACAAAAATAATATAACATTTCTTATCACAATTGACAATACTGTAAAAATAATTTATGTCAACAATAGTAGTAAAATCTATTTGAATTTTCATTAATATATGATTTTATATGATCATTCATGTAAATATGAATTTTTTAAAAGTGCATGGTAAAATAAAAATATGAAATTTAGGAGTTAAAGGATAATGCATAATGATTAAACAAATAAATATATCTAATATGGCACATCTAGATATACAACTTAATAAAGCTAAATCTGCAGGGTATTCACATTTTATCCCCTATTCTAACGAAATAAAAATTAATCAAGACATGCTTAATGCTGTCCCATTAGGTGAACATTCTATTGCGGTTGATTACACAATCCATGGTGTTTACCTTAATGATTGTCGTTATTTTGGGAATGATAAATTAAGTTTTCTCGCTTGGATGAATAATATTAATCATTATCCAAATATCATTTATAATATTGATACTGCGCTGATTTACCTTTCAAAATATCAAATTCAATCTATTATGGATCTAGCAGTCATCACTATTTTAAAAAATGAGATCGATATAGATGGACATGTTGTTTTTGATTTTATTGAAGAATTACAGACATCTAGTTCATTTTGGAATTCATTAGATACACGAGAAATTAAAATTGCCAATCACTTTGATTTAAATAAATTAGCTTATATCCACGGCCATTCGATTCCATTTCCTAAATATAAGCATCCATTAGCTGACGAAACTCTTCGTTTTGCTGATAGCTGGCTTGTAACAACAAAATTTAAATTACCTAAATGGATGTACAATAAAATTCATCAACGTGCTATTCAAAATCATAAAAAATTAAGTTATATCTATACTAAAGATACATCCAAATTGAAAAATCATGTCGTATTTTTAGGATTCGATTATGGCTATAGAGGTAACTCTAAATACCTTTTTAATTATTTTGTAAAACGAAATCCAACAACAGAAGCTTATTACATTACTGACGATAGACGTGGACCGTATTTCCTTCCCATTGATGCAGAACATAATAAAGAACTTATTGAAACTGCAAAAATTGTAGTCATTGAAAGTTATATGCCTGAAGCTTACCAACCTAATGGTACAGTCATTCAATTATGGCATGGTACACCTATTAAAGAATTATTTTTAGATAGTAAAGAACCTTATCAAAATCAAACTATTTATAATTACAGAGCAAGAAAATATAATAAATGGAAACACCAATCATATGTCTTATTAGATTCAAAAGCTTCAGAAGGTTTATTTGAGACTGCTTTTCCTAATGAAACGGTTCAATTTCTTCCTTTTGGTTATCCAAGAGTAAGTTATTTACTAAACTATAAAGATAATCAAAATCAGCAAAGAAAAATACGTGAAAAATTAAAACTCAATCATACAAAACCTGTTTTATTATATGCGCCAACATGGCATAAAAATACAGAATCATTTACGCCTTTAACGATGACACCAGAGTTACTAGAAAAATACTATGTGATATATAAGGGGCATATTGAAGGTGATGATGCTATTCCAGAAGGTGTCATTGAGGCTCCTATGGATATCGAAACACAAGACTTAATCTTAGTATCAGACATTGTACTTACTGATTATTCTTCTATCATTTTTGATGCCCTAACTATTGATAAAAAAGTTTGTTTATATACTCCTAACCACGAAGAATATAAAGAAGAACGTGGCGTCTATATTGATGTGCTGAATAGTCTAGCAAAAGTTTGGTACACAGACGAAGAATTGTTACTAAATCATTTAATTCATGATAGGATTCCTACCATTCATCAACATGCACTTATAAATCGTAATAATCAATCTCTAAAAAAATTAACTCAACTTATGAGAGATATTTTAGATAAATAATAAAGCACTAAGCGTACAGAACTTTTCTGTACGCTTAGTGCTTTATTGTGTTATTTTAAATTTCTTTTTCCATAATTAAATCCGTGTCTATTACATTACCATTAATAAAATCATGTTGTCCTGTAATTTCAAAGCCTTGCTTTTTATAAAAGCTAATGGCAGAAGGATTATTTTCCCAAACACCTAACCATATTTTTGATTTATTATACTCCCTTGCTTTATCAATCGCTAATTGAATAAATTGACTTCCTCTCCCTCCACCTTGGTAATCCTTATCAAAATAAATGCGCTGAATTTCTAAATATTGATTACCTTTTGGTTCAGTTTGTGTTTCATTAATATTTAATTTTAAATAACCAGCAATCTCATCATCGACCTTATAGAAATAGTGAAATGATTGATGATGTTCGATTTCTGATAATAACTTCGTTTCATTATAGTTTTCTTCAAAAAATTTTTTAAAGTTTTCATCAGTATAACTACCTTTAAAAGTATCATAAAATGTTTTTTCTGCAATTTTTCTTAACTCACTTACATTATCTTGTTTAATTTCTTCAATTTCTTCTTTCATATTTCCCCTCTTTTATTGTACTTATTTTTTCACAAAACTAGATAATACCTTATTCCTTATCAAACACATTTTAAACACTATATTAAATTATTTTATTATAAATTAAAATATATATTGATAATAATTATCAATAAGTATAAAGTAAAGATAGACTATATTAAAGTGAGGTGTTTAAGATGTTTCATGAGTTATTTATATTAGGTATTGCTGGACCTACCAGTTTAGTCATTATTAGTATTGTTGCATTAATTATTTTTGGTCCTAAAAAATTGCCACAATTTGGTAAAGCGATTGGCAGTACTTTAAGAGAATTTAAGTCTGCAGCTGAACATATTGATTCAGATGAGGTAGAGGAAACACCCAGTAAACATTCTAAACAACAGCGAGACAAATCAAACTAGTTCGACCTTACTCGCACATTTTGAAGAATTAAGACGACGTTTAACTAATATACTTATTTCATTTTTAATTTCTTTGCCGTTAGTATACATATCATCTAAATGGTGGATCACAACTTTTGTTTATCATATTAAACGCACTCAAGTTGTTTTACATACTTTTTCATTCACTGAAATGATTCAAATCTATATACTAATCATTAGTTTTGTAACTTTATGCTTAGTTCTTCCTATTATTTTCTATCAATTATGGGCATTTATATCACCAGGGCTTCATCGACGTGAACGTCTTTTTATTTATAAATATAGTTTATTATGTACTGCGTTATTTATCATTGGTGTCGGTTTCGCCTATACTATCGGATTTCCGTTAATTATAAAATTTTCATTAACATTATCGAAAACAATGTATATTCAACCGGTGATTGGTTTTAATGCTTATTTACATGAATTAATAAGGTGGTTATTTATATTTGGTGTCGTCTTTCAATTGCCTGTGGTTTGTATGGGACTAGTTAAAATGGATGTTATAGATATTAAACAATTACACCAATATCGCAAATATATTTATTTTACTTGTTTCATTATTGCTAGTATTCTTGCACCACCCGATATCACTTTGAATCTATTTTTAACTTTACCACTCATTATTTTATTTGAAATAAGCATTCTTTTAACTAAAATAACTACTCGACATTAATGAATTCGAATCAAATGCAAAAGTCTCAAACGAGTGAATTAATCCACTCATTTGAGACTTTATTTTAACTTAGATATGATGCTTTGGTTTAGTATGTTTTAAAGTAAAATAAGCAATTAATAGTATATAAATTAATTGTGCACCCATCGCTTCAATACTTGGATAAAAACCAATGATATTAAGTGTTGGAATATGTTCAATACTATGTTGTGTTATCATTCCAAGTAATTGTAATTTTTGAATACTAATTCCTAACATTTTAAATGCCATAATAAATATTAAAATAGAAAGTACTCTAAAAATGAGATATATAGGTATCAATCGTATAACTGTTTTGAATAACAATGTAAATATGATTAATATAACAATGGCTAGTATAATTCCTATAACAAAATCTAAAGTTTTTATACTTCCCATCATTCCCATATAAAAGATAATGACTTCAACGCCTTCTCTCAAAACGGATATTAATCCAATTGTACCTAATAATGCTAAGTTTCTATTACTTATTGCATGGTGATACATTTGTTGAATCATATCATTCCATCGCTTAGCACTTGAACGTCTATGCATCCATATACCCACAATATACATTAAAACAACTGCTATTATTCCCAGTGCTGCTTCCATACCTTCACGTAATAATCCATTATTTCCTAGTACTTGAATAAAGATAAGTGCTAATGCGAGACTTAAAATCAAACCTAATATAGCGCCACCAATGACACTTGTTGTCCCTTTAGTGTCTCTAACATTTCTTGTCATAGTTGTTAATGTCAATATGATTAATAATACTTCTAATCCTTCACGTAAAAAGATAATCATTACATCTATGGATGAATACGCTTCTTCACTTACATTATCTTTAATTTCAGAATTTATTTTTATTAAACTTTCTTTAATGCGATCCTTATTACTATTATCTAAAATACTTTGATAATATGGAATTTTATCTTCAATTTTTGTATATAAACTACTGTTTTTAGTTTGAATTTTGCCTTCAACATAAGGCCATATTTGTATAAATTTAGTCAGTGCCTCATCTGATTGTTTTAACTGATGACTCTCAATACCTTTGATTGCTTTCTCTAATTCAATATTAAGTTGGGTAACTTTATATTGCTTTGTTTCGGTATTTGATTGCTTTTTATCAACAGTATCAATACTTGTTTTAAATGTCTTCCAAGCATTATCTACTTTTTTTATGTCTAATGGTTCTTTTTGAATAGCTACACGCAATTGCATCAAGTACACTTCTATTTGTCCATATTTATTCTCATCATAATTTCTAATGGCCGTTTCATGATTTTTCCAAGTTTGATTTAACATATTATTAATAGACTGTAATTTTGATCTATCTTTATTTTTTATAGCTTCTTGAATTATATTATCTTTTGTGTCAATTTGTTTTTTTAAATTTTTAATATCTTTATTAATATCATCAGTCGATACTGAGCTTTCGTAAACGATGAGAGATTTTGTTAACTCTGATAACGAGTCGATTTGTTTATTTGTAGTCGTTGCTTGATCAAGCATATGAAGTTTCGATTTAACATCTTTTCCTTTTTTATTTTCTTTAATATTTAAAGACATTATTTTATGTTTTACTTCATTCAACACGTTTTGTTTTTCGTTATAATTTAATTGTTTGTGCTCTAACGTCGATTTCGCATCAGAGATAGCTACATACGCATCATTTAATTGACTATCATTTGCAACACTAACTGAAGTCAATGAAAACAGACGTGTAATAATGATTAAGAGAGTAATTATCGATATCCTAATTAAAGAGTGTTTCACCGATATAACCTCCCTTTTGTATCCCTGGTAATACAAGAAATGATGCAGAACCTCGATGTGTGATATATTCATTTAATTTATCATTGTGTCCTAAATTATTTTGAATATCGATAAACTGTTGAATAGATTTTTGGAAACAAATAAACATGAGTCCAGTATCTAAGTCACCTGTTTTAGCATTTGTACCATCATTATAATTATATGCTCTACGTTTAATAGAAGTTTTTACTTCACGAGCTAAACGTGTATGCGCATTCTCATCGATAACATACTTGCCCTTATTATTTTTAGCATTTAAATCAATATTATCGAATTCTTTCTTACCTGTTAGAGGTGCACCTGTAGAACGTTTACGACCAAATGTTGCTTCTTGCTCTTCTAGTGCGGTACGATCCCATGTCTCAATATGTATTTGGATTCGTCTTATAATGCAATACGTTCCATTTTCTGCCCATCCATTATCAATAAATACATATTTTTTCAAATCGTTATTTTTTCGTGGATTAACTGTACCATCTTTAAATGCCATTAAATTTCTCGGTGTTTCATTTTTTTTAGCAGAAATAAAACCATGTTGTGACCAACGAATTTTAATGATGTCTCTAAAAGGTCGTATTAAGTTATGTATAGCATGAAAAGTAACTTGAGGATCATTTGAACATGCTTGAATCATAATATCTCCATCACTATACTCTTCATCTAATTGATCATTAGGAAAATGAGGTATATCTCTAAAATCAAATGGAATTTTAGATGATAATCCTATTTTTTTCAAAAAAGACTTACTCACGCCATATGTTAAAGTGAGTTTACTAGCATCTAATCCTATTGATTCACCAGTATCTACAGGTGGTAATAGTGTATTGTTACTATTTTTTCCAATAATAGCACCGTCAGTCATACTAACAGACATTTGAGTCCATTTTTTAAACATATCTTTAATTAATGTTTGATCTTTGGACTTTAAATCTAATGCAATGAAATTACAATTTTTTTGAGTTGGTGTAGTAATACCAGCTTGAATATGTCCATAAAATTCATATGAATCGTTTTCTTCACTTTCAGGAGTATCAAACATCGATTTAAACGAAAAGATACTGCCTACACTACTTGCTCCAATAACAGCACCAGCACTTCCTATACCTAGTAACTTTAAAAATGAACGTCTAGTCATTTGAGGGTGATTTTTATGATTTATATTACTCATTCTGTAATCACAGCCATTTTACTTAATGGTTCTCCTAGTGAGTTAACTGCATCTGATAACGCTTTTCTATCTTCTTTAGTTATTGCACTATAATCTTTATAACCATTATTATTTTTATATTTATTAAGTAATTGATTCACTTTATTAAAATTATCCATAATTGTAGAACTCAATTTTTTGTCTTTCTTTTCTAATTCAGATTTAAATAATTCATAAATTTTTTGAGCACCTTCGATATTTGCTTTAAAATCATATAAATCGGTGTGAGAGTATATCTCTTCTTCTCCAGTAATTTTTGATGTAGATACTTCATTTAATAAATCCACTGATCCTTGTAGCATTAACTTAGGTGTAATATCTAATGTATCTATTTTAGCATCTAATTCTTTAGCATCTTTTAGTAATTGATCAGCATCCTTCTTAGTCATTTCATCTATTTTATTTTCTTGATAAAGAGATTTTTCAATTTTATGATACCCTGTCCACTTATCTTCTTTTTTCTCTTCTTTCATATCAGCTAGGCGGGCATCGATTTTAGGATCTAAATCGCCAAATGCTTCAGCTACGGGTTCAGAACGTTCATAATACATGCGTACTTTAGGATACAAAAATTTTGCTTTTTCAATATCATCTGCTTTTATTGCAGATACAAATTCTTCAGTTCCTTTTAAAAACTGATCTAACTGTTCATTTGTATATTTTCTATATTCTTTAGCTGCTTTCTGTAATGCTACTTTATTCTCATTTGTAGATTTTTTTGAAGTTTTCTCATTAGCATTATCGTGATTATTATGACCACAAGCTGTTAATAGTAGTGATGATGTTAGTAAAATAGTTGGTAATTTCTTCATAATAAATTCACCTCATTAAAATTTAGTGATTATCTTTTGATGTTAAATATTTTAAAATGTATATTCTCTACATCTAAATTTTAAAATTGCAGTTTTATATCTCTATCAACATGATTATTATCAAGTGATAATCATTATCAATAAAATTATATATTTATGCTGTTTTACTGTCAATATAATTATTTTTTATCAAAATACAGACTATTTTATATTTAATTTATATAAACTTTTTAACTTAATGACTCATTTAAAATGTGGTATGGTTATTTAGGATATGCAATTAACATCTAATTTTTTATTTTTAAGGAGTACGATTTTATGAGTGTAAATTTCAAAGCGTTTATGGTTGAAAAAGATAATGATGGCACTGTCACAAGTGATTTCAAAGATTTATCAATCAATGATTTACCTGAAGGTGAAGTTTTAATAAAAGTTCAATATTCTGGTATTAATTATAAAGATGCCTTAGCCACTGTTAAAGATAGCGGTGTACTTAAATCATATCCAATGGTTCCTGGAATTGATTTGGCAGGTACAGTCGTAGAATCTGATGACCCTACAATCGAAAAAGGTGAAGAAGTTATTATTACTGGCTATGATTTAGGCGTCAATCATTACGGTGGATTTAGTGAGTATGCCCGTGTTAAATCAGATTGGATTGTTAAATGTCCTGAAAATCTAACACTTGAAGAAGCGATGATTTATGGGACTGCTGGTTACACAGCTGGTTTAGCAATAGAAAAATTAGAAAAAGCAAACTTTATGACACTTGAAGGCGATAAAGTACTTGTACGTGGCGCTTCTGGTGGTGTTGGGTCTTTAGCTGTAATGATGTTAAATGAACTTGGTTATAAAGTTGTAGCAAGTACTGGAAATAAAAAAGCTACAAATAAATTAAAAGAATTAGGAGCAAGAGAAGTTATCGATCGTATTTCTGAAGATAGTAATGAAATATTAGGAAAAAGAACTTGGCAAGCTGCTATTGATCCTTGCGGTGGTCCTGGAACACCTTATATAGCAAAGCATCTAACAAATGGTGGCGGTGTTGCATTAATTGGTATGACTGGAGGTAACCACTTTGAAACTTCAGTATTTCCATTTATTCTTCGCGGTGTAAGCGTCGTTGGACTTGATTCAGTTATGACACCAATGAAATTACGTCAACGTGTATGGAGAAGATTAGCAACTGATTTAAAATCTAATAAATTACATGAAATTAAAAATACAATTGCTTTTAAAGATTTAAAACATTCTATTGAGACAGTACTTAATCATGAAAACGCTGGAAGAATTATTATAGATTTTGAAGCATAGTTCATATTTATTTAATAAAAAAAGAGCAAGAAACCCAGTTTATAGTGGTTTCCTGCTCTTTATTTTTAAAGATACTAAGTTATATCTTTTTTATCTTTTATTCTTGTTATTTTTTTGTTTTTTTCTACGATTTTTTAATACTAATCCTAGACCAACTAATAGTGTCATTAATTCAATCTCTAATTGAATAGATGTACTTTCTGAACCAGTATCAGGTAATCTATGTGATTTAGATAAATGACTGTTATTAGATTGAATACCGTCAATATTTGATTGATTTTGATTATTGTCTTTATTGTTATGACTTAAGATGTTTTCAATTTTATCAATATCAAGCATATTCAATTTGTCCATTAATTGTTGGATAATTGAACCGATATCATCAATATGTGATTTATCAATTTCTTTTAACGTATCACGTCTAAGTTTTTCAAGATAATCAATTAATTTAGCTTTTTGTTCATCTGTTAAATCTTTGCGTGCTTTAATTTCTTTAATTTTATTATCTATTAACGCATTAGTAATTTCTTTTGCAACAATTTTCGCTATATTATCTTTGCCCTCTTTAAGTTTACGGTTAATTTCATTGATGTCATTGGCGTTATCAATGTTTTCAAGCACTTTTTGTAAAGTTTTATCTATTTCAGCTACCACTTTTTGTTTCTGAGCATCAGTTAAGTTAGAATTATTTAGAATTTCTTGATGTTTTTTATTAGCAAAATCAATAATTTCTTGTTTAGCCAAAGTTTTAGCATCAATTAATGCTTTTAATTTATCGATTTCTTTTTGAGTATTATTTTTAATCTTATTAAGGTCTGTTAATGTAGTTGCATTATTAATCTGACCTTTTGCATTTTCAAGAAGACGCTCTAATTTAGATTTAAGTTTTTCTTTATCTTCTTTAGAAAGGTTAGGATTGTTGTCAATTTCATCTTTCAATCGGTTAACTTCATTTTCTAACTCTACTAAAGCTTTTTGTTTAGCTAATTCAACTTGATGTTTTCCATCTAAATCATATTTTGCTTTTTTAATATCTTGAATTAATTTATTAATTTCTTCAAGTGATGCATTTGTACCAATACCTTTATTTATTAAGTCTTCAGCTTTTTTAATAAGTTCATCGTAAGCGGATTTTTTATCTGGTGAAGCTTCTGAATAATTAACAGAATGCTTGATATCTAAATTATCAGCTATTTCATCAATTAAATGTTTCATAGCTTTATCCACTTCTTTAGCTTTATTAATAATTATATCTAAATTATCACGTGAATTTTCATTATCTACCATATTGTTAAACGCATCTTTTTGTGCATTGTTCAAATGTTCTAAGTTTTCCAATATGTGTTTAACATTATTTCTAGCATTTTGTAATTTTTCTGCACCATTTAAATTATTTTTAGCATCAATTATCTTATCTTTAAGTTGATTTATCACGCTAGGATCAATAATAGGATTTTTTGCATCATTAATTAGTTTTTCAGCTTCTTTTAAAGCATCATCATAGGTATCTTTTTTATCTTTATCTCCATCAGTATAATTAATACTTGCTTTGATTTTATCTTTTTCAGCGATGTTTTCTTTTAATTGTTTCATCGCATCATTTAATAAATTAGTATTATGTTTAATATTTTCTAATTCATCAGAAGTTGTAGAAGCTTTTGTCTTTTCTATTAATTTATCCTTCTGTGATTCTGTTAAATCAGTTTGTTGTTTAATTTTTTTAATGACAGCATCATAATCTAATATTAAGTCATGTTTAGCTTGTTCAAGTTCATCTTTAGCACGTTTCACATTTTCGATAGTTTTATGAATTTCATCAACTGTTGAAGTTAGGTTATCAATAACTTTTTGTGCATTAGCTAATGTATCTTTTGCTTGACTTAATTTATTTCTATAATTTTCAACAGAATCACTAGTCATATTTTTAGTTTCAGGCACCTGATTAATGCTTGTTTCTAAATTGTTTTTAGCATTATTCAATAAAGTTTTGTCTGGAATTAAATCATGTTTAGCTTGTTTTAATGCAACTGTAGCTTCATTTACTTTAGCTATTGCTTGCGCAATTTCCCCAGATGTTGCATCGTCATTTTCAATCACTTTTTGTGCGTCTCTGCTGACTTGTTCTGCTTCTGCTTTTTTCGCTCTATAATTATCTGCTGTTGCTGGCGTCATTCCTGGCGTTGGATCTTCCTCGCTAGTCGCTGCATCTAATTTCGCTTTTGCTTTCACTAATTCACTGTTGTTTTCTTTGTCGTGAAGTAAACTAATGGCATTATCTAACTTAGGTTGTACCGCGTCAATTTTTGCGATAGCCGCTGTTACTTGTGCTGGTGTCGCATTGTCATCATGAATCACTCTATCTGCTTCTGTTTTCGCTGCTTCAAGTTCATCATGAATTTTAGCCATTTCATTATTATATGCAGTCACGCTCGCCGGTTGTTTACCTTCGAAAACACCATAATAAATCATTATATTTCTAACTCATTCAAAATACTATTAAACCAACAATTATAACCTTATAAAATTATTTTTTACATTCACACCTTTGCCCTTTGTTTCATATAATTGCCCTTTTTATGCCCTTTGTACATTACTTTAAAAGAACATGTATCACCTTATTATATTTCATCGCAATATAATGTGTCTCTCAGCATCTTAAAATAATTAATAACTTAATATTTTATATACGTTATACATTTTAAATTAGTAAAATGATAGAATTATTTATATATTCGATATGGCAATTACTCTATCACGTTTGAGCCGTTGAGAGTTTTTAAATTGCATAGAGTGGATTAGTGTTATGGTAATTGTATAATTAAAAAATAATCAGAAAGGATTTGATTCTATGTTTGAAAATCTTCTTGCTTCTATTGGAATAAACTCTGTGAAGGTTGAAACTTTAGTAAAAAATAAAAGTATTCATAGTAATGATACTTTGGAAGGAATTGTAAGAATAGAGGGTGGTAGTTCTGCTCAAACTATTAACAAAATTTCATTAACTTTAGTAGAAAGATATGAAAATCCTGATAAAAATAGTCAATTTCCTGTTTTAGAAAATGAATTACAAACATTTACATTACACACAAATGTTGAATTAAAAGAACACCAAACAATAACAGAAGAATTCAAATTTAATATTTATGAATATGACTTTAAAAGCGAACCAAAACATTTAATATTAAAAACACATGCATATGTAGGTTATTCAGTTGATGCTTATGACGAAGATAAAATTGTTTTTAAATAAAAAATTGATGTTTTTATAAAATCTTATTATTAAAAACAAACCAAAGGGGATATATTATGAAAAAATTCTTAGCATTAATTTTCGCAAGCACATTAATTTTAGGAGCATGTGGCACTAAAGATGTAGAAGAGAGCGCAAAGAAAAAGAAAGATCCTAAAACTGAAGTAGATGATAAAGGTAGAGCTAAGGGTGAAGAGATTGAAAAAGAGCTAGAATAATATTATAGGTAGTAATTCAAGAATTATAATTTCAGGGTAGTTCGCCTACCCTTATTATTTTTTTACTTCCTAATTGTCAAAAAAACGCCATCTTGTAAGTGACGTTTGAACTATTTCATTATTTATCATATTTATTATCTTTAATTTTGAAAATATCTCTTATCAATTCGCTACTTCCTATCCAATTAGAAATAGTGCTCATAATAAAGTTTGCTAACTTTCCTATTAGTTCCATAGACATATCTCCTTTAATATCTCTACTTTACTAATACCACTATTCAACTTTTTTAATTATAAATAAATATCCTATCATCATCTAACTTCACAGATGGTACTATTCTTCTATCTACACCATTCTTCACTAACAATAAATTAAAGGATAGTATAATGCCTACCCTTTCTGCTGCATTTAGTTCGTTCCATATCTTTATTTCCTTATACGTCATTAGATCAATTAGCGTCATGTTTCTCCACTAACTAAATGAATTTTTCATGCAGTTCCTCTCACGAAAGGTTACATAAAGTATATGTCTATTAAATAAAGTAGAGGTATGTTAAAATAATTCGTAGTTAACATTACTTTCATTGAAACTTAGTCTTACTAGTCGTGTACTAGTGAGGCTTTTTCGCATACAAAAAGGGGCTTTACGCCCCTAAGAGTTATGCTATTTATGAAAGCTTTTAAAGTGTCGAGATTGCCTAAACATACAGTATTTTCGATGGAGAAGAAATACTTAATGGAAAGGAAAAGTCGCCAGTTAGACAATCTCAATTGTTATTATTACACACTAATTTTTATTTAGCCACACTATTATAATAAAAATTATTAATTTGTATGTAATAAAGTAATAAAAACGTTTCACTCCTTACTTTTCATCTACACTCTCACTTAGTCCGTCATGAGCTAAGTTGAGAGTGCTTTTTTACGCAAAAAAAGAAGCTAACCAATTAAGGTTAGCCCCATTGTAGTTGAGATAGAGTAAAAACTCTATATGTACGTAAAGAAGTGAGAGGTCTTAAACCTCTTTTGCTATTATCTCATTATTTATATATTTGTCTACAATAAGATAAAAAGCTATGCCCAATGGACATAGCAAAGAAAAAATGACTCACATATAGAAAAATATAATATAGAAGTGCTTCATAAGGGAACAACTTCTAATGTTATTATACGCATTAAATTTATTCATTGTCTACAATTTTTACAGTATCTATAAATTGTTTACATTCTCACTCCCCACATTTGGGGATAATAAAACTAATACTAGATCATTATGTATGCTGCGTTGCCATTTTGACTACGCAGAGAAGCCACAAACTTCTTTTCTGAATTAGATAACCGACATTTCGGTTTTCTAATGCACTAACTTAGTGCGTCAGCTATTAAATTGATTAATAAGTCTATATTTAAATTTCTGATACGCTAACTTGACGTATCAGCTTTTAGAAGCGAAATACAACTTTCAATATATTCCCTTAATCCAAATTGTTTTTAGTAAATGCATTTATAATAACAAACTCACATTTGAGCTCATTACATATAATTAAAAGGTACCCCTAATTTGAGGTACGCTTTTTGTTTTACAAACCACTTCCCTATTTTAAGGTACTGGTTACAAGTAGACTTTTAAGTTCGTTTGTTATTGTATGAAATGTAAGGTTTTGACAGGTTATAAATAAAAAGACTGCACCCAAAGGATACAGTCATTTTAAAGGATACTCAATTTTGAGTAGTAAATTTTAGTAGCTACGGTTATTATCTTATAAAAGGCTCTAAATGTAAATAGAAAACGCTTACTTTTTATAACTAAAAAATAATACTACTCAAATATGTATACCTTACTTACTTCTTTTTCTTAAGAGATTTAAAGACTAGAGCTAAAATTAAGAATATTAAAGCAACAGTGAGAACTGACCCCATTTATATTCCCTCCTAGATATCTTTAAATTTGATACTAACAAACTAATCCCTTAATTAAAACTAAATACAAAATAAAGGGTACTGCAAAATACTAATACCTTAATTACTCATAAATAAAAGTACATATTCAACAAAGACTACGTACTTTTACACTGTTATACATTAATGACTAATACCTTAACTTAATCAAAAATGATTAACTTAAATATTTTTAAACTCTTTTTTGAACAATAATTTTGGTCACACAAAAAAGTTTAATCAAAAAGCACCTACTCAAAATTGAGTAAGTGCTATTTTCATGATCATTCTTTAATCTTCTTCAGGCACATCATCAATGAATATCGATGTAGTAATTTCTACCTCATGCTTATCAGTCCTCATCTGGAATATCATTAATAATCATTGTTCTATTAGGGTGTTGTTCGTGTATTTCATCTAGTGCTTTACGTTTTTCTTCTTCCTCATCTTCTGGCCACTCACCTATATTAATAAAAATTGGTGTGTCCGTAGATAACTCTTTCTTATCAGTAAATAACTTATGATACTTACCTAACATATCTCTAGCACGTAAACGGTCACTAGGCTTAATAGGTACTTCCACCATTTCTACATGCTCATTGTACACTAAGTTCATTTTGTCAGTGTCTGGGTTGCGTTGAAACTCACCACGTTTAACAACGACCTCTCTTACTTCACTCTCATCTCCTACTGCTGCATTACTTAGGATATGAAGTAGTTCGTTAGCAGATAGTACACCTTCATCAATCACTTTCTTACGTTGCTCATCAATGTACTTAGCCACTTTTTCATTCTTAAGCAACCTACTACCTTGTACAGTTGCAGTATGAGGACTATAACCAGCCTTAATTGCACTTTGTGTTACATTTAGTGTCTTTAGGTATTCAGATATAAACTTTTCTTGTCTAGGGTTTAAATCACTCATGTTATCCCTCCTATAATTTATCTAATAAACCATTCAATAGTTGACGTATTCTTTCTCTACTTAACTCAAATATCTTTGCAATTTCATTCATAGATTTCCCTTCACATAGTAAGAAAAATATGTAGTATTCCCTTCTAGTTCCTACTGCATAAATAAGCTGATCTAGTTCATTAAAGAATACTTGATTACCAGTATTCTCACTTAGTTCAAAAGGTTCGACTTCATCACTCAGTGAAAAGAAATCATCTATATTAGTATCATCATAACTTACAACATTTGACGCTTTCTCTTTGTGATAGTCCATTATAAACTGTTTAATCGCTTGTTTATCGTACATCATGTAGCAACACTTACTTTATGCTTATAAGCGTATAAATCACGTTGTAGGCGTTCTATAAGGTCATAATCTATGACTGAGCCATTAGACTGCATATAATACATGACTTCCTTTTGTTCACTAGGTGTATATCGCTTAATACCCTGTTTTAATTGCTGCATGTTTCTATTCGATTTTGTTTTGAAACGATGTAACTTCTCTTTTTCATCAATTATATTAATCACTAGCTTTTCTAGTGGGTATGATATAGACACAACGCCATGAACATCACTTGTAGTCATATGTGAGATATTTAAGTGATACATCATCTCTATTTGTGTTGTAATGGCCTTAATCTTGGTATTTATAAACTTAGGGTTATATTCTGTTAGCAAAGTATATTCAGATATTTTAGTTTCATGATAGGTTAGTGAGTAGTTTACTCTTTTAAGGTTCATGTATGCACCTCACAAATAAAATGAGCCTATCGCTAAGGATAGGCGTGTATGATATTAACCTTTGATAATGCGATTTTCTCTAGCCATCTGCATAAAACTTACATCTCTTTTTGATTTTTGTGATAATTCTTTTCTACGTTGTTCATTATTATTTTGGTTAATTTGAGCCTCAACGACATCTAATAATTTATCACGATCTTTATCTGACAAATCAGTTTCTAACATGATGTGATTGGATACCTTATCTAAATTGTGTTTTCTAGTCATTATTTATCACCTCTAAATTTAAGTTTATGATTGTATTGATCTGTGAATGGTAATTCTATACCTGTAATGTATGGACTGTACAGAATATCTCTAAAGTGATTTCGCAATTCCCTTTTTACTTCATCATCTTCATCAAAGTTTTCTCTATGATATGGAATAGTGTAACGGTTATACTCTTCTTCGTATTTAGCATTTAAATCATTAATTTCAGTTAATACTGTGTTAAATTCTTCAATAATTGGCTTGAATTTTGCTAATATACGTTCTTTGTCTTTTTTGTACAAATGAGGTAAATCTGCTTGATGTTTAATGAGTTCAATCGCCTTTTTACGTCTAGCCTCGTCAAACACTTCTTTTTTAGTCGATAAGCGTTTCTCTAACGCTTTTAATTTCTTCTCATTACTGTCAAATGTATTATAGAGTTCATCAGCTTCATCATCTTGTGAGTTAGCGATTAGTTCTTTATATTTAGCTTTATCTTCTTTAATTCGTTGTATAAGTTCCTGACGTTCCTTTTCAAGTTTGTCGATACTCTCTCTCTGACCTATGACATATTCGTTGTATTCATCAAAATATTTTGCAGTTTTCAATTAAATTCCTCGTTTCAATTAGTTTTTAAGCCTATTTCTCTTATGTAGTTATATGGCTTTTTAATCTCTTTTTGTGGTAATCGTTTCGGTATAGTTTGCAGCAATATCAAGACTTTCTCAAAGTCGATATTATTTTCATTTCTGTTATAAATAAATTCTTTAAATGATTTCTTATCTAGATCATTCAACTTTGCTACAAACTCATCATTATTCATATTCTTTTCAATAGCACCATCTTCTTTTTCCCTGAGTGCTTTATCTTGGTTAAGCGTCAACTTATGAGGATAAGTCTTTACTTTTTGACGCTTGTCATTTATATATGAATAATTGTTTTCTATACCTTTATTACGTTCATTTCTATTTGCTTGAATATATTTGTATAGTTCAATCTTAAAACGCTCTATCACGTTCATATGAGCCTCTGAGCGTGTATTAATATAATTTTTAATATACTTTTGTTCTTTAGTAGAGAAACGCCCTAGAACAGTATAAAAAGCGTTTAATTCTCTTTGACTTTTCCTCTTATACCGTTCTAATTTCTGACGTTCTTCTAATATAGCGATTGCTAGATTTTCAACGGAATAACTCTCATAGTAAATACTTTCTGATACAGTATCACTACATAAACTAGGTGTAGTTCGGTCATACATATCTTCTATATCACTTTCTATGAGTGCTATTCTTGATTGAATGTAGTAAGTATTAAATCTAGTGAACAATTCGTAATCGCTAACTTTCTCTTGGATAATTTCAATCGCTGCACTCACTACATCACCTTAAATCTCAGTCTTCTTTAAAGCCTCATATCGTTTCATACTGCCCTCAATATGACGCTTTATACTTAGTAAGGCCAATTCCTTTTGTTCTTTCGACTTTATCCAGAAATAGCCTCTAGTATCTTTCTTATAGCTATATCCGATTGGATAGCCATAATCTACAACTAAACTATTAATAGTATGTTGTAACCATCTTTCATTGTTTTTAGTAAACTCCATATTCAATTGATTGAATATATTTTGTTTAGTAATAATATTGTGCTTAGTGTTACGTAATACATTTAATACTTTAATATGATCTTGAGTTAATTCTTTTTCAATTGTTATTGTCATTATTTAATACCTCATTTTTTAGTTATTTTGAGCAGACCTAATTAAATGAGGAGGTAATAAATGAAAATCTAGTGAATTTGCATTTTTTAACTATTGTATTCGTAATTTCAGAGAACAAGAAAACTAATCAAATTATATAAAAGTATAATTACTTCTATAACACTATTATACTAAATTTACACTTAAATTACAAACGTATGTTCTTATTTTAATAACATTTATATAACTTCTTAACATTCCATTTAACACTATAAATAAAGCGTTTATACTACTTTTCATATAATTTCACACACTTTCTTTTATAGAACAAATGTTCGTTTTTTACCTAAGCTCAATCTAAAATCATTAACAAATCTTAACAATTACGATTTACATATAAAAAAGCCATGCACCTACTAAGTGCATGACCTATAAAATTACGCTTTCACATCTTTATAATAAGAATGTTTCAACTCATTTAATCGTTCAATTAATACTTTACTATCGACTTCATTTGCCTGTTCATTCTGAATAAACTCAGTAATGATTTTCAAGCCCTCAACTAATTCTGGTACTGGTTCATTAATTCCAGTAGCTAACTGATACAACGCTTCCATATTACCTATAACATCTGCATTACTAGATTGAACGTCCTCCAGTTCAGCTATATTGAAATCTCTACTCATATAATCGAACATATCGCTATTGTTACTTTCTGCAAAGATTTCTAGGCCATACATGAAATAATCATTATCAAACATGAAACTAGCCATCATATCGCTTATAGTGTCATGTGTACCATCAGGTAATTCATAACCAGCATAATACCCCTCAATGCTCTCTATTAGTTTCTCAGTATGCTTTTCTGAAGCAATCTCAAAAGTTTTTCTCACTTCGCAATCTTTTATCAATACATGAGCATACATCTTCCCTTTACTTACTAGATACACAACATTAAATGGATCGTTATATATCTTAAATGAAAAAGGTAATTTATAACTACTTTCACATAGTCCAGTAAAATATCTTAATAGTGTTGCTGCTCTAGTTTCAAATTCATTTGCTATAATTTCAACGTTCATACTATACACGTTCCTTTCTTCTAATCATTAAATTTTCGTTATCTTTTCCAACTTTACCGATACTTTTAAAATTATATCTTTCAAAATATTTTGTATTTTTATCGTTCTCAGTCCATAAGCAAGCCTCAAGATTTAGCTTTGTAGAAATTGCCAATATATCTTTTATTAGCATTTTTCCATGTCCTTTTTTAAGTGAATTTAAGTTATCTATTTCAATGATCCAATCACTATTAAAATATTGACTAAGTAACGGATTAGGCTTTCTAATATTAAACTTTATGAGTGCTTTGAAATCTTTAGTTATCAATGATATATCCCCACCAAAACAATAGAGATAATATTTTTTGTTTAATAAAATAACTTCTTGAATAAAGATTTTGTGAGTTTTAGTAGAATTAGTTAAAAGACTTATAATCAAACCTTTAGCCATGTTCTCTTGTTCCTTCTTCACATGCTGCTGAAATTTATTATTATTTATAAACATCTTAAATTGTTGGTGTCCTATTTCTGTAATTGTTGGCATACTTGACCTCCATATTAAATTGTTGGGAACTATTTCCCGTTAAGTCCCCATATCTATTTTTTATCGGGAACTGTTCAAACCCTTGATATATATAGTTTTAATAAACTTAGTTCCCGTTGTCCCCGTTAATTATTTTTTATAGTTCTGTATTTTATAATTAATTACTCTAGTTATTTTTTTAAATCATATATACCATTTATATATAAGTGGGAACTTCGGGAACTATTAGACTTAAAGCCTGATAATATAGCATTTATTGAGTTCCCGTTTATATCTTTTGAACGGGTACTCAACGGGAACTATTGGGAACTTATTAATAATCTGAATAAGGATAGTTTGAACTTGAAAAGTCGAACCCTAGTTCTTTAACTATTTCATTTTTTATAGCAAAACCTCTATGTTTAATATTTGAATGACTAATTTTCATTTGTAGACGGTCTTTTTCATTTTTAACTAAATACCCTTTCTTATCCCATTGTTTTGTTATAGTATGCATTTCATGGCCTAATATGTCTTTCACTGTATCGCCTAAAATACATAGGTAACCACGTTTATATACTGCCTTAATCTCCCCATTTTTCACGTGACTATATCCATCACCAGTGATGTTATTTCGATGAGCGTCTAAATATTGCAGCATATCCTCAAGTATTTGCTTAGGTTTATCTATCGTTTTATTATTCTTCAACATATTTTCATATGCTTGGTTAATAATCTTATAGTAGTCATGTTCAAAGCCATCAATATCATTAAGAATTTCACCAGTAAGCTGTAATAAGGCAAAGCACTTTCCAATACGTTGCATTACTTCGTTGATACCTTTTTCATTAAAGTATCTTAAATAGCTTTCAAAACTTTCTTTATATTCATCTTTTTTTGATTGATATTGTTTAATAAATTCAATTCCTAGAGTTCCGTAATTCTCTCTAAATTCATGATCTAACGAGATGAAATCATAATTATCTGGATAAGGTTGTTCTTCTAAAGTAACAACACGAGCAGATACTCCAGCCTTATCATCTGCCATATTCGTAATTGAAGCCTCACCAGTAGAAAGTAAAATATTTTTCCATTCTTTCTTTTCATCAATAGTTAATTTTTTATTACTTCGACTTTTACTCTCACCACTTGAATAGTTATAGACTGCATTAGCTATAAAATTAGGTGATATATTACGTGTATCATCTTTAAACATTGGAAATGAGTTTAAAAATGATGCCATAGCCTCAATACTATTTCTAGTAGAACTCCATGTAGTTGTGAGATCAGTAGTCCCCCACACACTAGCTACTAAATTTAAAGTGAATGTTTTACCTGTTGAAGTACTTCCAGCAAGTTCAACAATGAATGGCATAATATCAAATTCATAAAGTAATACTGAGCCTAGTGAGGCGTATAACATCACCATAACCATAGGTAAATCTTTAATTTTTACAAATACCTTTTCTGAATAGTCACCAAGCGTTCCTTTACTTTTAAAAGAATTAATCAGTTTTTGAAAACCTCTATCATTGTTATGCAACTTCACATTACTATTTTCCATTTGATCTTTGTATGGATATATGAAGTAATCTTTTACATGTCCTAATCGAGTTGCTACTTTTATGTTAATTGGTGGACTATATCTTTTTGACTGATTAATATAATCAATTAATTTTGATGAAGTATTAGAAGTTACATCTAGTTTTCTATTCACTAGTTTGAGGAGTTGTTTACTATCAGTGATTTCTTCGGCAGTAACATTTAAATTCACTGGTGTTCTATTATCAAAAAAGAGCATATTATAACTCACTTCACCATTTTCAATATTTTCATACCTAGTATTGATTTCTGGAATAGTAGTAGTGATAAATCTTTCTTTATCTGGTTCACCATCTTTTCTACTTGGGATAATTTGATAAAGTGCTGCACCATAACTATTAGGTTTTACTTTGTAACCATCTGGAATAAAATCGGGAGTATATGTCTTTTTATTCATATTCTCCTTAATTTCGTTCATAATTTCATTATTAGTAAAGTTCATAGAAAACTCCTCTCTAGTTGTTATAGTGTTTTTTCATAATTGAATAAAAAGTAGCGTTTATCTCACGTTCATTCATTGGTGGTGTGCATGATTGTCCCCACATCTGAGCGAAAGAATAAATAATGTGTTCATTTACTCTACGCTGAAATAAGTGGCCTAAAAGACTTGCTAATGAAGAATTACGCCCACCTTCACTAACGCCAAATGCTTTTTCTTCCCAATGACTTGCGTCACGTCTTTTAAAGTTTTGAGTAGAATTTTCTTGAGTAGAAATATCAAATAATTTAGCCCACTCTTTAAGTGTCGATTTATCTATAATTGCAGCATCGTTAAATTGAAATTCAAAAGGACTTTCATTACTTTTTCTAACTGGTAATGCCATAGCCCTAGATGGTTGATAACTGCCCTCATCAATTTTGCACGCAATTTTTTGTGCTAATGTTCTTACATATGCACGATATTCATTTGTACTTATACGCTCACTCAGTGGCACGTACAAGCGTATTCTAGGGCTTTCATTTGTGTGTCTGAATGTTGTATGCCAAAACCATGCAAAGCCCTCTAATTCGCTTCTAATTGACTTGTGTAACCTGTTTAAATCATCTTCATCATCATAATCAAGTACAAGTACATCTCTATAAAGTACATTGTCATCATTTCTATATTTTCGATATTCATTACCTTTATCATCTACACCATCAGCAACATCACCATATACTGCTGTCCCTCTAGCGTACTTATTTCCATTATTTTGTGGAATGGATAAACGACTAATTAATTCACTCCACTTAGGTTGAGAGAAGTTTTTGAATGAAGTTGATTTTTCGTTTCCATACCAAACCACACTCACTTGAGTATCATTTTCTAATTGAATTACGCTCAATTTTATACCTCCATGTATTAAAACAAGAGCAAAGATGTTATAATACAAATGGAGTATTTTCTTATTGCTCTTGTATTTAATAAAATTTATATATTATGCGTTACTTTCGCTTTGGTCGGTTGGAAGTGACGCATTTTTTAATTCATCTATTGCGTTGTTATAATGATGTTCTACTTGTTCAATCATTGAACTCACATCAGTAAAGATTGAATTGATTACTGCGAGATAAACAAAATGATTTTGAATACTTTCATTTGCAGTATATGCTGCTACTTGATCGTTAGACGCAACTAGCATTTTTTTATATTCCTCAGCACGTTCCATTTCATCTGCTACTAAGTTTCTGAGTGCGTTGAGTTTAGAAGTTAAATCTGCACTTATTACCTCATCTTTAATTTCGTGAATTTGATACTTTAAATTTTTCATTTACTACTCCTCCAAACTTTCAGCAAAAATTGTCATTTCTTCAATAGCTATTTTTAAGTGTTCAATATCATCTTTAGTTAAGAATTTACCAATATTAGAATCTTCGTAAATGATAGGGAAATCTGTGAAAGTATCTATTGCTGATAGTAAATCTTCGTATTCTCGATAATCTGCAAGAATTTCAAAAATTTCATTATCACTTAAATATGGATATTCACTTTTAATAACTGATAAATTTTTAATATGACGTTTTTGTAATAATTTAATCATTTTACTAGTATGTTTTTTACCATTCACCATATGCTCATAGTTCAATTTGCCTTTAATATTTTTAAAATCTTGATTAGTTAAGTTTTTCATTTTTCCATTTTCCTCTCTGAAATTATTTGTTATGTTTAATTTTTGATTAATGTTCATTTACTACTCCTCCATTTTCTTCAATATTTAATGCTGCAATCACACTACCTAACATGTAAATAGTGAAAGCTACATGTATTCCTAAAAGCCAACCACTAAGGAATGAAATTACTGAAATTAACATTAATTTGACTATGAATTTAGCCATGTTTTACCACCTCCAATTAAAGCCAACCTTTATGACGTTTGCTTAAATATTCTTTAAAGCCATCAATAGAGATAACTGTCATAGTAGATGACAAGCTGTAATATAGATCTTCTACACCTTTGTTATCTTTATCATATTCTTTGAGAATTCTATTAACCGATGAATAAGAAATCCCAAATAGTTTAGCAATGGCATTAGGCTTTGCCATGATTGGCTTTACTATCACTTGTTTAGGTTCAGTCACTACATTTTCTTTAGTTGGTAAATCTTGCAGCTTTACATGTGGCATAGTTTAGGCCTCCTCTTTTTCTTTAATTCCAAAAAATTCATTAGGTGTAACTTTGAAATAGTCACACAACTTCATGACAATTTGCATATCTGGGCTTTTAGTTCTTTCATGATATAAACCATGAATTGTAGTTCTTGAAATTCCAGTTTCTTTGCTTAATTTCAAAGCACTAACTCTATCTCTACCCATTAGCATGCTTAAATTGTTGTTCATATAAACACCACCTTTGTTAATGATAACTGTGTACTGTTAAAGAGTACAATATAAAGTTAACACCTTACATATATTATTGTCAATAGTTTTAAAAGATTTGTTATAACTTATTTTTGTTTGTATTCAAATACAATGTGTTTTATTATAAAGTAGAGGTGAAAAAATGAAATTTTCAAAACTTTTAAAAGATATTAGATTAGAAGAGAATATTTCAGTAAATAATCTTTCAAAGCTATCTGGTGTATCAAATGCTTATATAAGTAAATTAGAAAATGACAAAAGAAATTTCCCTACCATAAGAACTTTATACTTATTATTAGCTGGTTTAAAAAACTCAAAATTTAATGATCAATCAAAGTCATCTGAAGAAATAAATGACGAAATTAAGAAAATTCTATATAAGTTTTTATCTGCTGAAGATAGTGAATTTGATAAAAAAGAATTTGAAAGTATCTATGAAAACTTCATTACTTTCTATGAAGATATGCATAAGAAAATTGACAATAAAGATGAGAAAAATAGAAAAAAGAACTTTTTTGAATATGAAGATAATGAAAATAAAAAACAATCTTTAAATTTAGAAAAACCTATAAATGATTTAGCTTTTCATCTAAATGATGATTTAAATGAAAAGTTTTTCAATGGTGTATTATTAGATGATTATGACAAAAATACGATAAATGAAATTCTTCATTCCTTTTTAATTAATAAACTAAATCGTGAAAAAGATTATTTAAGTGAAGATATTGAACAGTTACAAAAACAATTCAACGATTTCAGAAAAGACGCTATGCTAAATGAAAAACAATTAAAATTATTTGCCAATCATAACAGTATTCAATCTCTCAAAGAAAACGATAAAAAATAACTAAAAGAGGTTTACATATGATATGCATTTATTAATAAAAGTTAAACTTATCATTTAAGGTGGTGGTTCTATCGAACAATGTCTAATACACCATAGAAAAGTGAATATAAAGGGTAATAAATTTTGGGAGTTAAAAAGAGATGAAAAAAATACTTTATTATTTTATATTAATATCTTCTTTCTTTATGATTATTGGTGGAATTGGTAAAGTTTCTCAAGATGGATTGACATTTCCAGATATTTTTACGTTTATAATTTTTATATCGCTTATTGTATTTAGTATAGTTAAATTGTTTAAACATAAGAACTTAGATTATAAAAGTAATAAATCCAATAATAATCACAAAAATATATCTAATTCTGAAACAACTCGATTAAATAACGTTCAAACAAATAGTCATATTAAGAAGGATAATGTCCCACATGATACTGAAATCAATAATAGTAAAAAAGTGAAACAGACAAAACCAATAACAAACAGTAAAACTAATACATCAAATAAAAACAAAATAAATTTGAATGAAAATGTTCAAAAACATAATAAAGTCTTAGTTTCAGAAGTTAAAGATGATAATAACAACAACATTCATAATTCTGATTTAAATGCTAACGATATTTTAATATTACATTTAAATAAAAACAGAAAAGTTGGCAAAGAAGTTAAAAATCATTTTTATTTGTTAGAAAATCAAATTAATGTAGATAAAATTCTAAATAAATTGATCAACTTAGGCTTTCTAGATATAAAATCGAATTTTGATGTTTCTTTACCTTATCTTAAAGTTCCTGAGTTAAAAGATATATTAAGAGAATATAAACTCAAATTAGGTGGAAATAAGCCAGAATTGATAGAAAGAGTCAAAACTAATATAGATGAAAATGCAATTGAATTGCCACAAGTATATGTTCCAACTTCAAAGGGGAATGAAATAATTAGCGAAACGGAATATATTTTACACTTTTATAACAGCCCAATTATTTCATTAGGTTCAGCACATAAAATTGCAAAAGAAGTATTAAATGTAGATGATAAGATAGAGTATATTTATTTGTATTTATTACAACAAAATCAAAAATCAAAAAACTCGGATCATAGAACAGAAAACATCATAAATAATTTAGTGTTTTACTATAAAAAGACTAATAAAAATAAAAACGTTATAAGAAAATATACTAATTATTCTACTTATTTATCAGTAGCACAAGGTATTCATTCAGCGGCGTTCTTATACTCTGATGAAGATAACATTATAGATAGATTATTTATATATTTTAATTATCATCTTGAATATTATGAAAACATGCTATTTATTGACAATGTTAGCAGAAGTTTATTTAAAAACTTATTCTATGAAGATGTTAATTCTTTTGAAGATACAGATAAAAACTTTTGTGATGATATCTGTGAATTATTATTTGCTCAAATTTATAATAATAAAAATATCACTTTAAATGATCTTCCAACTATAAACTACATTTTAGAAAAAATTAAAAAAGAAAATGAACTAAGAATAACAAAATATGATTTTTAGGAGGCTCACTCACATGTGGCATGAGAAATTTACTAATAAACATGGTGAAACTAAATATCGCTATTATGAGAAGTATAAAGATCCACTCACAAACAAATGGCGACGTGTTAGCGTGGTACTTAATAAGAATGGTAAGCAGTCACAGAAAGAGGCTCAGAAACGCTTAAATGAGCGTATAGAAGAAAAGCTAAATAATAAGACACCTACTACACTCAAGACGCTAACTTTCCATGCTGCATGTGATGAGTGGTTTGAGAATTACAAATTAGTATCTGGTGCTAAACAATCAACTATAAGAGCAAAAACATACAGACTTGTTCACATCAAAGAGCGAATAAATGAGGATATTCTTGTCGATAAAATGAATGCTCAAGTTATTCAAGATTACATAAATACATCAATGAAAGAAAATAATATTAAACACATTACAATTAAAGTCAATGTGAGCCTTATAAAGAGCGTATTGAAGTTTGCTCAGCAAAGATACAATATCTCAGATATATCATATATAGATAATGTGTCATTACCTAAGAAAGCAGTAACTAGAGAAGAAATCAAAGCTAAACGTGAGAATTACCTAGAAATGAATGAAGTACATAAACTCATTGATGAACTTAATCATAAGGCAAGCACTAGTAATAAAGGCTATATTAAACGCTCATATATGATGACTGCATACATTACTGAGTTTCAAGTATTGAACGGTTTAAGAATTGGTGAGTTATTAGCACTCCAACCTGAAAACATTGATTTTAAGAATAAAAAGATTGAGATTGATGGCACAATAGCATGGATAACTAAAGATGGTGTACGTGGCTTTAAAGATACAACTAAGACTGAGGCCTCTTATCGCACTATTTCTATTACCACTAGAAGTTGCGAGATATTGCGTAAGGTAATGTTGGAAAATAAGAAATCGGCTAAGTGGGATAGTAATTTTAAAGAGAGAAATTTTATATTTACAAATAGCAAAGGCAGTCCTATGCCCTTATCGTCTATTAATGCTAACATTAAGAACGCTGCAAAGAATATAGGTATTGAAAAAGATATTTCAACTCACACTATGCGTCATAGTCATATATCCTTATTATCACAATTAGGCGTGTCACTGCGTGCAATAATGGATCGTGTAGGCCATAAAGATTATAAAACAACTTTACAGATATATAGTCATGTTACTGAACAAATGGATAAAGATATGATGAGTAAGTTAGAGAAGTATGAAAAATTAAGTTAATTATCAAAATATTGATAATTAATTTAAATAATGTTATATTATATTTGCAGATAAAAACTATGCTGTACACTTACCTAACCGAATTAACGTTTAAGCGGCCTGTGTGGTCGTCGGTGGTAAGGAGATTGAGGGCGGATAATTCCGTCCTCTTCTTTTATATGTGAGGTAGAATTTTATGAATATAACTGTTTATAGTGATGAGTCTGGTGTGTTTGATAAAAATAATGAAAAGTATTTTGTTTTTGGTGGTATAATTTTTTTAGATATAAATATAAAAGAAAGAGAGAATCGAAAATACATACACGTAGAAAAATCTATTAGAAGAAACAATACATACGAAAGTAAAGAATTAAAATCTACTACTCTATCGAATAAAGATAAGGGTAAAATTTTTAGATCTTTAAATAAATGTATAAAATTTGGCGTCATAATTGACTTGGAAAAGATTAACAACGATATATTTTCACATAAAAAGAATAAGCAAAGATATCTAGATTATGCTTTTAAAATTGGCTTGAAAAGAGCTTTACAATCTCTAATCAATAGTGGAGATATAATTCCAAAAGATGTAAAATATTTAAATGTACTTTGCGATGAACATACAACTGCAACTAATGGTCTTTATGAACTACGAGAAGGTTTAGAACAAGAGTTTAAATGTGGTACTTTTAACTTTAATTTCAATAAATTTTTTCCACCATTATTTAAAAATATCGATTCTGTAAATTTATGTTTTTGCGATTCTAAAAAAAAGGCCTTAATCCGAGCAGCAGATATTGTTGCAAATAAAATTTATTTTCATGCAAATATAAATAAAGTTGATGATTTAACACACAAAGTAATTATTACAAAATTACCTTAATCAGTAGAATTGAGACTACCATTTATGTATGGTAGTTTTTTTTATTTCTTTCATATAACGCCCTTATTCTGCCCTTTTTTATGTATAAATAAATCAAAAATAACCTATAAACGCTGATATATCAACGTTTCATAAAATTTATGTTATTTAACCTTCGGTAACACCTACATGATTTAATCCTGGACGTTTTTGTTCTAACACTGACTTATCTGCTTTTAATGCATTTTTTGCTTCAGTTAATTGAGTTAATGCTTCTTCTACTTTCGCTTTCTCATTTCTGATTTCTTCAGCTGTCGCATCTCCATTGTTAATCACACCTTGGGCTTCTGAACTAATTCGCTCTGCTTCTGCTTTTTTCGCTCTATAATTATCTGATGTTACTTGTGTCATTCCTGGCGTTGGATCTTGTTCTGCCGTTGCTTCATCAAGTTGACGTTTTGCTTCAACTAAAGCACTATTATCTGCTTTATTTTGTAGCAATGAAATTGCATGTTGAATTTTCAATGAGACATCATTAATATTATTTGTCGCATTTGCAACATCAGTATTCGTTGCTCTATCATTTGATAACACTTCATTAGCTCTTCTTCGAACTGCTTCAATTTCATCATGCAAATGCTGCATTTCATTATTATATGCACTCACACTTGATGGTGTTTTACCATTAGTGTCTCCTTGTGCGTCAAGTTTAGGTAAAGCATTTCTAATACTCGATTTATCTGCATGGGTTCTAATTGGTACATTTACAATTTCTATACTTCCATCTCTATAAGTAATACGTGTTGGTACTGTTTGTGTTGTATCACTCTGTAAATTTGTAGGTAAACTTACTCCTTCGTTTACATTAGCATGATCTTTATTATCTACATTAATCGCATTATTAAGTTCCTCATTACTAACTCTTTCACCAGGTTCTTTGACTATCTCATGAATGATAACATCATGATGTTCTGGTCCCACAATTCCAACTGTATTATGACTGAAATTATCGTCACTTCCAGCAATAGATTCTGTATTAATCAGTACATGCGGTTTTAAAGAATTAGCTTTAAATGTCACTTTACCTGTTCTAGAATCAAGTGTTACATAATCTAGCTGATTATTCATCGACCATTGATTTTGATTATTTTTAGTTACAATTAATTCTCTAGATTGTTCTGTACTATTACCAATTTTTTCTACATAGCTAATTTTAACTTTATCTGTAGGATTTTTTGTTGTTGATGCATTAGCATTGTTTGGAATAACTTCGAACTCACCATTTTGTTTAAATACAAATGTTGTGTTAGATGGTGTTGCTGGCTTAACTTTGTAAGTCGCACTTATAGCAGCTTCACTTGTCAATTCTCCATTACCTGTCGTTGATTCAGTGTTAATCAATGTATCATTTGGAACTGACATTTTGTCATAAATAATTTTACTACCATCTGGAGAAACTGATAAACCAGGTGTGTTTATAGAATCACTAGCTTTTGTCCATTTGCCTGTATTATTTTTGACAAATGTGCCAATAACTTGATTTCCTTTTTTAACAGTAATTCTATCTGGATTTACAATTATATTTCCAGCATTAACGCCTAAGTTTTTACCTGCCCCTGGTGAAATGACTACATCACCAACATCATTTTGTGTAACAATTGCTGGATTTGGAACTGCATTTGTCACTTTAAATATTGCTGTATCAGAAGTAAAAAATACATGATTTTGGTTATCTAATACTTCAAAGCTCGCTTCTTTTTTGAAAGCTTGATTTGGATGTGCTAAATTTGACCATTGTTCGTTATGAGAAGCTGTGGTATTTTGAGTCCAAACAAGATGGAAACCATCTGTAGGTAAACCATTCGCATTTTCTAATACGATATAATTATTAATATTTCCATTTCCTTCAAAACTTGTTCCTACAATCGTACTATACTCTGATTTTTTAAATTTATATTGATATTCATATACTTTTACTGGGACATTATATACGTGATTAATACCGTTATACCTTACTTCAGCAGTTAAGCTTTGAACGCCAGCAATATTATTACTTGGAGCATTATTATTTTTCCAAGTCACTGTAGCCCCATTCATATAATTATTTTCAAATGTCACATAATTTGCTGCGTCATCGCCATAAGTTAACGCGTGACCGACCACATCACGTTGTGGTGATTTAGCAGTGGCTGGTGCATAAATGGTTACTGGAATAGAAACTGTTCTCGTTTCTCCATTACTCAATGTGACAATGACACGTTTAGTTGTAGTACCAATTGTGTTTTTCCACTGATTAGCATTCTGTTCCCATTCTACTCGTATGATATCTGAATTCGATTTAATGTAAGTTCTAGGATTATTTAAATCAATATTATCCCCTTTAACAAATTTTAATCCGCCGTCTACCGCTTCAAGCTGTTTTGTTACAGGTGAAGATGCACTTAAATCTGATTCTATTGATTCTGAACGTGTTGAATTCACAACAGAACCATTATTATTTTGTTCAGTAATCGTTAAATGATCAACCGTGATAATTGATTTAGCTTTAATATTACCAAGTGGTAATACTCCTGGAATTGTAATAGACACTGAACCATCACGATTTCTAGTCATAGTTGTATCACTAATTTCTCTACCATCTTCAGTATATAGTTTAACCTGTGCATTATTTGGAACATTATTTACTTTAATAGATTGTCCAGATAAATCAGCTTTATATTTTGTACTTAAAGCATCAATTGAAGGCGTAGTTGGTTTCACTTTAAATAATACATTAACTGGCTCTATTTGACCGTTAGGATATACCACATTAATTGTTTCTGTGAAAATACCTGGACTATTGGATAATGGTCGTCCAGAACCAGCGGCCCAATTGAAGTTCATACCCGATGGTAAATAATTTGCAATACCTTCTACAAATGAACCTGCAGCAAATGATGATCCTTCATTTGAAGACAAGAAGTTTCCATTTACTGTTGTTTGATATACTCTTTTTGGTTTCGCTTTAACTACTCTATAGCGTGTTTCTTTTTCAATGGGTGTTGTTTCACCATCAAATAAGATATTTGCTCTTAAAGTTTGTGAAACACCTACCGTTGTAGAGTTAATATTTGGTCCATTACCAATCCAAGTCACGGTAGCATCTGTTAAAGGCTGACTATTATTTACAACGAAGAAATCACTATTATTTGATCCTTTACCACTTGGGAATGGCTGGCCTTGTACTGTAAATAATTCTATCCCTTTTACATTAGGAATAACATGTTTTACTGGTACAGTAATGGTTGTTCTTGAATTATCTGCATAAGTGATAGTCACTTCAACATTTGCATTATTACCTGAGCGACGAACATTACTAATTTCTCTACTTCTTATTTCATTACTACCATCTGAAATGTAATTTCTATTTGTAATTGATTTCGAAATATCTAGACTATTAAAAATTGCTTGTCTATCCGCCTCTGATAAACTTGCATTGTTACTAATATTCGCTATACGTATTGGATGCGACTCATCAGCAGTAGTCATGACACTATATTTATCTTTTAATGGTTTAATTAATACATTAAATACAGCCGTTGCTTCGTTATCACTACCATCTGTTACTTTAACTTTCACTTGTTTAGACGTTGGGGTAGATACATTAGGGGCAACACCACTTAATGTCGAATGGTTTGATACATTCATAGGTATTTGACTGTCATTAGGTACAGTAACATTTTTAATACCAAAGTTATCAGTTAATGTAAGTGTATTTCTGAAAGTCTCTCCTGAAAATACAATATGATCATTATAATTATCTAATACAATATTTGGCGTTACTTTATCAGTTGGCACAAACACAATATTAATCACATTGTTTGTTGATGTCATTGATTGTCCAAGACGTTGGATATAACTTTTCACACCGTAAGGAGCTAAATACAATTGTTGTTTGTCTATTGCACCCATAATTCCATTACCAGTACCATTTTGTTTAAGCACTTTATCTAAATGGAAACCAGCTGCTCCATTCATATCTGGAATATCACCACTAATAACCGTTGAATTACTACTTGTATGTCTATAATCACTATGTCCAACATTTGAATTACCGTATCCAGTATTGCTATCAACTAAGTCTAATACTTGAATTGGTTGTCCATCATATGTAAATGGACGTTCTCCATCTGTATAGATACTGTTACCTCTAGAATAGCCTACTGGTTTAGATCCATTTCTCGATCCTGCTTCTGCTAACATTTTCTCTTGACCTTCTATGTGGTTTCTCAACCCCGCATGTTTAGGTGTTGCTCTTAAAAGTGATAATACGTCATTGCCTGTTATTCTTCTCCCAGTCGTTGCATCATATCGATAAATTATTGTTTTACCATCTGGAGACCACTCAAATCCGCCATCTGTGTCTCTTCCATTAAGTTTTTGACTTGTCCAAGTCACAGTATAATCATTACGTAAATTTATCCATTTTAAGAAATCCATATGATCAAATGTTGAAATAAATTGTTTTGTTAATTCACCTTTAGTCATCGTCACTCTTACACGACTTGGATTATTACTCAAAGGTTCATCGTTTTCAATTCTGATATCACTATCATTTAGATTTAATTGTGGATTAGCAGCTTTAAAGGCATTTCTAACTTGTGTAATTTCATCATTACTTAAATTTTTAGTTGTGGAACGATAAACACGTTGATTTTCTGCTAATGTATTGACATCAACTACATTAACTTTAATTGTCAAACGTTCTGAACTATGGTTGTATGCATTCGATGCATCTACGTTATAAGTATAAACCCCAGCGTTTAGACGACTCATTGCTTGAGCTGATGGTATTGAACTTCCATTAATAGTTGTAAACGCATTATTAGGAATATCTTGTCCATTACTTAATGAGAAATATTTTCTTAAATCAGGTCCAATTGTATACTCTTGACCCTTAGCAATTGTAATAAATGCTTCTTTTGTATTTGAACTACCTGGCTCAGTATATATTGATTTACGTTGTGGTCTATATGTAATCACTTGAGTCGGATCAATGATACGAGTCGAACCATCTTTAAATGTCAAGACTACTCTACCATCATTACCAACCATATACGGGTTAAGTGTACTTAAAAATGATGTCAAACTACTATTTTTAGCTTTAAGCGAGTTAATGATATCATTTCTTTCGCTTTGCGAAATACTATTAGGATTACCCACTGTTTTCAATTCTTGCTGGCTAAATAACTGAACTGGTTTATCATCTGATAACTTTCCAATATGAAGATGATATGGACTTACATTAGTATTATTACCTGCTCTATCATGTGTTACAGGTTGAACAAGAATATCACTGTTCCATGTTGCATTATTAGAAATCGTTCCAGTAATCACTAAAGTACCTGCGTCTCCAGAAGTATCTCTATTAAATACTGCTTGTAAACCACTATTTTCAGTGATAGATGCATCTTCCACACCTGAACCATATGCATTGTCAGAAACAGGAATTGAAATATTAACGTTATCTCCACGATAATATTTATCTTGAAGGCCTCTTACGTCACCAAAAGTTGGCGGTGTAGTATCTAGTCCTACATTAATCGAATTACTAAAGTTGGATTGCACTGGATCTTCATAGTATGTAATTGCTCTAATAACCCCATTATTAGGTAAAGGATTAGTATAATCACTTTCTTCAAATGTCACCGTGCCATCTAAGTTTGCCATCTTTTCTGCGAGTACAGTATAGCCTAAAGGTGATGTGCCAGGACCTGCACCATCTGTACCACCTGAAACTAAACGTACTTTTGCTCTCTCATCTTGTGGTACATGTGTCACTGTAATAGTTGGTTTTTTACCACCTTTTTGTCCTAATTGTGCCGCAAGTGTTGAAATAACTGGCGGATTGGGTTTGGCAATGACTTCAAAGATTTTAGTTTCATTACCAATTCTCGCTGTCATCACATGGCGTCCTGGTGGCAATTGACCAACCAATACTTTATTTTTCTCAAGTTCTGTATTGGGTCTATCTACTGCATCTTCAATTCGTAGAGAGGGTGGATATCCAGAGATTTCCCATACATTTGCAGACTCGTTACTTTTAAATTGAATCCGAATATTTTGATGATAATCCTTACTATTACCATTAGTCACTGTATTAAGCATTTGACCTTCTTGTTGTAAAAAGACAGCATGATGTGCAGCTTGTGATTCAGGTGAATTCTCTTTATTATCGGGTGCATTATCTGAATAGAATCCAATAGATTGTTCTAACTTTGGTTTGACAAATAAATTTACTTTTTTGATTGTTTCACCATTATGGTATGCATCACTTACATTAAACCCAACAAAAATTTCAATTGGTCTTCCTGTTCTCGCAGCCTCTTTTAATTTTTCTTCAGAAAACATTTCATGAATTTCATAAGAGTTAAGCGGATTTACACCAAAATTACCTCTATAACGATCAGTAGGCACTCTAGGGAATAAACCCATTACATGATCACTAGGGTTACTTAGATAACTTGAAACATCTTCAGCATATTCGTGTGTAGCGAAATCGCCATCTAAGTAATGTTTTTTCATTATTCTACGCTCTGGCACATCATAAGCTGATTCAACATGGTCAATATGCAGTACGCGATCGATAACATCTACAATTTTAGTTTTACGATCATTATACTGTTCTAGCGGCTCTAAATATAATTGGTTATAGTTGTTGATTTCATTAAATTCAATCCCTCTACCACCTGCTGCATAATATAATCTATCTTGTGAGCTACCAGACGTTTTAAATTGAATGGTATAACTATCTGTTCCTCTAGCTTGAAATGCATAGATATGATCAATACCTTGATTATGATCTACTTGCCCAGTTAAATAACGATAAATATCGTCTCCAGCTACTTTAATTTTATTTGGAACACCTTCTCTTTCAAAGAATGTAAATGGTTGATTTTCATTACCACGTGCAAAATCCCCTAAATTATAAATATGATTAACTGAATCGTTATAGAACTCACTTCTATTCAAAGGATTTCCTTGTCTGAAATTATATGCACTAGAAGTAATACCACCAGCAGAATCCCACATTCTTGATAATGCTTGATCTCTACCGTCTCCAGTACCAGATGATGATGTTTCATGACCATTTACATCTGTGGTAGTAAAACGTACTGGTCCCGTTGGCGTTTGACCTTTAGGTAAACCAAACCAAAATACCATGCCATTACGTTTAATATGATACTTATTAAAATTAATCGTCCATAAATATCCATCATTTTGTCTAATTGATGAAATTTCTGCAATACCTCTAACACTAGATGGACTCATATTTCGATAATGAGAACGTGTAGCGTAATATGGTGCACTTTTATTCGTTGCATGTAAAAACGTTCCTGACCAATAACCGGAACCATCATTTTCATTTTCTACATACCATTCTTTTTTAGCATTATTATACAAATCTGAATTCTTTTTTACTTTTGAGCCAGGTTTTGGTCTAGAGTTATGAACTACTGGCGGGGTATAAGTATTAGCAGTATTGCTAGGGGGTCTCGTCCCACCTTGTCCACGTACAGGACGTCTACTTGATCTTACAGCACGTGCTTCTCTATTTGCTCTTGTACTGATTGTACTTACTTGTCGTTGTGGTAATGAACCGATTAAAGCGTTAGCTTGTTCTATTTCTTTATATAATTCATTTATTAATGCTTGGTTTGTATTATCATTAGTACTAAAAAAGTCATTAACTTTGTCAAATGTTGCTTTAATTTTAGCAACTTTTTTATTATCAGATTGTTCTCTATCAATTTTTCGATATTCAGCGTAAGAACGGTCATAAGCTGCTTGAAGTTTATCAGCATCAATTGTTGTTAAAGTTGAAGATACTAGTGTATCATCTGATGCTTCTCTATCTTCGTAACGAGTACGATTACGGTTGTCATGACTATGTCCTTCATTTACCTCGGTTACATTTATATCATCTAATTTATTTAGTTGAGATTTAGCTTCATTGTTTTCTTTTAAATCTGTTGTTGTATGAGATGTATCTTTGTTTTCGTTTTGAGATGAAAATGATGTTAAATCATTTGTTAATGTATCTGTAGTCTGAACTTTATTTAGAGTTTCATTGTTTTCTTTTTGACTCTCAGATACAAGTAAAGCTTTAGGTTCTGTGTTAGATTGAACTTGCTTGTTACTTGTCTCATTTGAAGTTTGTTCTTGGGCTCTAGCTTTTGCTTGAATCACTTGCGCATCTTTTTGTAGTTGTTCACTGGCGTGTGCTTGAGGTGAACCTAAGAAAATTAATGTCGCAATAACAGTTGAAAAAGCACCGACTGTGTATTTACGGATACTAAACTTCTGTAATTTTTCTCGATAATTCACAGTGATTATTCACTCCTATTCTTGATGTTTATTCTTAGCTGTATAGGTGTAAATGATGAAACATTTTTATTTAAAATATAACTATATTATGACTCAATGTCTCACAATCATTTACTATATTGTACTGAACAATAGGTGTATTTGTTCATTTATATATTATCATCATTCATTTTATATGTGTATATTATTTTATGAATATTTTATTAAATAATATATTTAATTTATGTACTAGATGTACTTCAAATAATTGTTTCAGCTTTATTTAGCTTATTAGAACTTAAAAATTCATTTATATTTTGTAATCTAAAAGCCATCACCTAGAGGTTTTTATTTAGAATATCTACGTAAAGCATAATCTAGATATAACATAACGAACTTAAAAGACATTTAATCTCATCTCTTTTTTAATATTTTTTAAACATTCCACCAGATTTGGGCTCGGTAGATTGAAATCCAAACTTCTTATATAATTGATCAGCTGGATAATCTGCAATCAGACTGACATATGTCCCTTTTTCTGCATGATTTTCAATAAATGCCATCACTTGTTTTAAGATTTCTTTCCCAAAACCTTGTCCTTGATAATATGGATGCACAGCAATATCTATAATCTGAAATGCAGTTCCCCCATCTCCAATGACTCTACCCATCCCAATCAATGTTGATTCTTCATAAATAGTAATATTAAAACATGCATGAGGTAATCCTTTTTGTGCTGCTGCTTCTGATTTAGGACTCATGCCCGCTTTTACTCTTAATTCACAATAATCTTTAACATTTGGCGGATGATTTGAATAATGAATCATTAAGACGTCCTCCTCTTGTAGTCTCTTTATGCTTAATTATAAAAAAAGACACAATAGGTTTAAATCTATTGTGTCTCAAATTATTATTTTAATCTCTTTGTTCTTTTAAAATGGCTTGTCTTAGTAAAAAGAAAAGTAATAATAAGCCAGCAAGCATTCCTGTATGACCGATACCTGCAAATCCAGCAAATGCTTCTGGTGAAAAACTTTTTCCAGTGACTTGGTAAGTACCTTTTGTCAGCATCATTCCCACAGTAACAATAACACCGATATTGTATACAATGAAGAACCAATTAAATAAATAATAACTACTTAACTTAAATACTTTTTCAAGCGGAAGTAAAATTAAAAACATAAACATACCTAATATTAACGTATGTGTGTGAACAAGCGCTAGTTGCGTATCGCCCGTAAAATCATGTGCTTTCGTTAACTCTCTGTAGTAAAATCCACTTACAAGTCCAATAATCATATAGACTAAAAAAGCGTATAATAATCTGCGCATAAAAATCCTCCCTTACTTCAATTATTATAATCGATTATCTCTATCTTTAAAGTGACAAAATTTTGTAATCAAATCAGGTTATAAAAAATGACCTCTAGCAAGTACTAGAAGTCACTTTATTATATGTCTTATTTATTTCTTGCATGTTTAAATAATGCAACTAAAGATAAAATAATGGCAACAAGTGAAATAATCCATAATGCGATAGAACCACCTGAAGATGAGTGACTTTTTTCATCTTTTTTAGCGTTGTCTTCTTTAACAGTTACAGCATTTGCATTTTTTTCCACTTCCAATGTTGGAGCAGGATGTTCACTATTCGCTTTACCCGTCCATTTTACCTTATCTTTATTATCGTATGTCTGCACAGCTTTAAATGAATATGTGCCTTCTTCTTTAGGACTTGCTACAAGAAGTGGGAATTCGATAAATTCATTAGGACCAATGCCTTTATCTTTCGCTTTCCAGGTGATTTTTGTGATATTACCTTTTTTGTCTTTATCTAAACTATATTTATACCCTTCTACGGGTTGAATATTTGACACTTGTACTTCTTTTGGAATATCTAATTCGACTTTTTCAGTATGATCTTTTTGTTCAACAGGTACTCGAACATCCACTTTTTCATAAGATCCAGGTTCAACTACTTTTGGATTTATCGTCACATGTGCATCAGCATATTTAAATAAACCTAGTGAAAAGAAGAACACTAAACCTGAAGCAAATAATTTTTTAAACATATTTTACAATCTCCTTTTATGGAATATTAATTTGACTCATAATAACACCAACAAGTATTAAAATAATACCAATAGAAACTTCGATAATTAAAGAGACTTTATTAATTCTATAACGTTTGTTTAAGGCGCGCGTTGTTTGCATAAAACCTAAAGCCATCATAATTAATGTTCCTACGATTTTAATTATTAATAATATTGTCCATGTTTGCATATTAGACCATATTGATAGAATTTTAGTTTCATCCATCGACATTAATATACCAGTAACTATGATAACTGCAACAGCAGCTCCATTCACTTTAAATAAGATTTCGCGTAATAAATCAACTGCATCTCGTTTTTTAGTAAATACTGAAGAAAACAAATAAATTAATGCGCCTAGCCATAAACTGATACCAGCTAAATGTAATGTTCTAAGTATAATTGACCAAACAGGAACACTTTGAGACCAAGCATGTCCTGACATACTTAAAGCTAAAATCATAATAATCGAAATAGCCCAATACCATGTTCGTTCCATATTTCTTAATACAAACAATCCACTTAGAATAATTAAAGCAATTGCGCTCAGTATATATGGGAATTGAATTAAGACACTTGGATTAAATGTTAAAACTGAATCCAAAATATCAGATGATAGAGTCATCAGATAGAGTACAAGTGACATAATATATGCCATCATCATGATTAATGATACAGCGACATGTCTAGGGAAAATATCAAATGTTGATAAATTATTTCTACGTGCAATACCGTTTAACCAATACAAACCAACTAAAATAATTGTTGCGCCTTCAGCGATATATCTAAACACACCAAACCAAAATGCAGGCGTTTCATATGCAACAGGAGTAGTATCTACACCATTGGCTGTTTTTTTACCAACTGAAAATTCAAATTGATCACTAATTTCATGACCATCAGCAGATACAGTGTGCCATTTAATTTGTTGTGTACCTTCTTTTAATTGCTTGCCTGAGAAAGATAAAGTATCTGAATGTCCTGATGTATTTGGTTTAATATCAGCAATTTTCTTTCCTTTATCATTATATATCGTTATCCCTGAATATTCGGCATTTACCGGCTCATTAAATGTTAATTTGATTGTATCTGGTTGTTTTGATACGAGACCGTTTTGTGCTGGGGTTGTTTTTTCTAAAGTAGCGTGCGCAGAAGCTATTTTTGTCATACTCGGCACGAATAAAAATAGGAACATCATCAATAACGCTATAGCTACTTTAGAACTTCGCTTTAAAATGACCATTGACGTCCTCCTATAAAAAATACTCATTTAACAATAATAAAGTAATATAACTTATTTAACAATAATTATTGTAATATGTCATCGTTTATATAAATTTAAAGCGAGCTAAATAAGAGATCTTCTCCCTTATAGCTCACTTTAATATCAAATTATTTTATTCTTCTACTAACGCCTGCGTGTCCACAGTTAACTTGTGTCTTAACATATATACAATAAACATTGCTAATAATGAACAAATTGTTTCAGTGATTAATAATGACCATACAACCCCTATTAAACCAAACAACGCATTTAATATAAATAGTACTAGGATAATGTTTCGTTTCATATACTAACACACTAACCCAATATTAATAATTATATTCCATTTGTGCCTATCTCATTTAGTTAGATATCTAAATAATATAATACACCTTTTTTCAAATAATCAACTGCGTTTTACTCATTGCATTTTTTGAAAAATCTTTATTAAAAATAGCTGCGCCGTAATATTTATTATCATTAAGCCCTTTTTTAATATCTGATTCTTTATCTACTTTAATCCATTTAATAGTATCAGAATCACTATCCATTAATTTATCTTCAATTGTTTTACCAATATTTACTTTATTACTTTGGATATCTATACCTTTGTCATTATTTACCACTGCAATCGGTATTTGTTTTGGTTTTGGATTGAATGCAGGATAAAACGCTAAAGAGAATATCACTAATAATAAAATAGCTACAATTGGTGCGAACCATAGTAATTTACTTTTAAAAATATTCATTTCTACTTACCTACCTATACTTATTGAACAATGTGTTGAATATTTAATACCTTGTAAATTATAATGAGATTATCACTTCAATACAATAATCAATAATGATCATATTGTTAATTAATTATAAAGGATTGATGCAGAATGAAAGAAGACCGGAGAGTTCGTAAGACGAGGTCAGCAATTAAGTCTTCATTTATCGAATTATTAAATGAAAAGGAATTAGAAAAAATTACAATTCAAGATATTGCAGATCGTGCAGATATTAATAGAGGTACCTTTTATTTACATTATGAAGATAAATATTTATTATTATCAGATATGGAAGATGAATTTATTTCTCAAATGACATTCTTAAATCATCTTCATAATATTATGGGAAAAGATCCAGAAGATACTGCTAAAAATTTTATTAATATTATTTTAAAAAATATGCTTCAACATATTTCGGATAATATTACTTTTTATCAAACGATCTTACAATTAAATAGGAAGTCAAAACTTGAAGAAAAAATTTATTCCTTAATCGGGGAAAATATGCAAAAATATATTAGTACAAATCATGAGATTGAAGGTATACCAGAAAAATATTTTCATAGTTATGTTGCTGGTGCAACAATATCTACTGTTAAATTTTGGGTGAATGATCCCCACCGTCTTTCAGTTGAAGATTTAACCAATCATATTTTTAAAATTATTTATAATGGACCTTTAAGAATCATGGTTCAGCATCAATATAAAGCTTTAAATATTGACACAGCGAAATAAAGACTAAGAAAGGAACTATCGATTATGTTGACTGCATATAAACACTCAACTACTAATGAAATAGTTGAAACAAATATAAACCAATCTGCATCATGGATAAATGTTGTCGAACCTGATAGAGAAGAAATTGAGCAATTAATTGAACAGTACAATCTGCCAGAAGATTTTATTCGTGATCCTCTTGATGCAGATGAAAGTGCACGTATTGAATATGATGAAGATACTGGCTATTCTCTTATTATTGTCGACTTGCCTATTGTAAGTTCTACGAATCGTCATGTTCTCTCATTTGTTACCATTCCTCTAGGTATTGTGATTGGAAATGGTGTGATTTTTACAATTTGTGATGCTGAAAATGAATTTCTTGAAAATTATTCAAGACAAGATAACGTAAATTTAAAATTTCATAGTCGCTTTGCTTTAGATATTTTACTTACTATTTCAAATCACTATAACAGAAACTTGCGTCTTTTAAATAAATCAAGAATCCGTATTGAAAGAGATTTGAAAAATAGTATTACGAATAAACAACTTTATCGTTTAATGGAAGTAGAAAAAAGTTTGGTTTACTTTTTAGCAGCTTTAAAAGGGAATGATACGATTATTAAAAAATTATTCCGTTTGCCTGCAATTAAACGTTTTGAAGAAGATGAAGATTTGTTAGAGGACTTAGTCATTGAAAATAACCAAGCGATTGAAACAACTGAATTATACACAGGTATTTTAGAAAGTATCACGTCTTCGTATTCTTCATTACTTTCAAATGAAATGAACAATATTATGAAGACATTAACTCTTTTCACGGTATTACTGACACTACCTACCCTTGTCTTTAGTTTCTTTGGTATGAACGTTCCATTACCTATTGATGATAAGAGTTACGTTTCGTGGCTGGTTATCGTAGGAATCTCTTTAATATTAGTCACTATTGTAAGTATTTTCTTATGGCGTAAGCAAAAACTTTAATAAAAAAGTAACCCTTGCAATGTATCGCAAGGGTTACTTTTTTATTCTGCTGCAGCTTTGTAAGCTTTTCTTCGTGATAAAACTAAAGTGACAATCACTGCAATTATAAACGCAATAAACATACCTATGAAATAATGAAGCCAACCAGCATGAGCTGGGTTAATTGAAATAAATCCAGGTAATCCTGCAGTACCTAAAGCAATGGCTTTAACTTTGAAAAACGAAATGTAGGCTGAGCCTATAGCTGAACCTGTTATTGCACCAATAAATGGATATCTTAATTTTAAGTTAACTCCAAATAAAGCGGGTTCAGTAATACCTAAAAGAGCTGAGATACCAGCTGCTGAAGCCACACCTTTAAGTTTCTTATTATTTTTAATAATTAAGAAAGCAGCAAGCGCTGCCCCACCTTGTGCTACATTTGACATTGTAGCGATTGGGAAAATAAATGATCCACCTGTTTTTGCTTGATCTGCAATTAAAGTTGTTTCTACTGCAATAAAACTATGGTGCATACCAGTAATCACAATTGGAGCATAAAATAATCCAAAGATAAATCCACCAATTGCACCTCCAAATTCATATAACCATGTTAAACCATCTGATAACCAATAACCAAGCTGTCTAGTGATAGGTCCTACAAATAAGAAAGTTAAGAATGCTGTACTCAATATTGCAAGTAAAGGCGTTAATAAATTATCCAATACAGTAGGAATGATTTTACGTAATCCTTTTTCAATAGTTGCTAAGATATAGGCTGCCACAAGCATAGGTAACACTTGTCCTTGATATCCAACTTGATTAATATGTAATCCAAATAAATCCCAATGTGGAATAGCCTTACCCGCTTCAACTGCTTTAGGAAAATCATATGCACCCATTAATGAAGGATGTACTAAAATCATTCCTAACGCTGCACCTAAAAATGGATTGCCGCCGAATCGTTTCGATGCACTAAAGCCAATTAAAATAGGTAATAGTGTAAACGGTGCATTAGCAAAAACATTAATCATATCTGCTAATCCAGCGAATTGACTATGAACATCTATAAATGATTTATGATGATAGAATAAATCTGGCGCTGTAAGTAGATTATTAATACCCATTAATAATCCACCGGCAACGATGGCTGGTATAATTGGTACGAATATATCTGACAACATCTTAACAAAACGTTGTAAAGGATTCATATGCTTCGACGATTTGTCTTTTACATCAGCAGTTGTTGATGGCTCTTTTCCTGTTATTTTTTCTAACTCTGCAAATACTTTATTGACTGTTCCTGAGCCGATAATAATTTGATATTGTCCTCCTGTAGAAAAGGTTCCTTTAACTACATCCATTTCAGATAACTTTTTTTCATCTATAATACTTTCATCTTTTAATACAAGTCTTAATCTTGTGGCACAATGGGCCATAGCATCTAAGTTATCTTCTCCGCCTATCGCTTCTAATATATCTTCAGCCGATTTCTTATAGCTCATTCTACTAACCTCCTATATATGAAACTCATTTTAATATTCATTATATAATTGTAATCGGTTCCAAAAAACAAAGCAATATCTTATAAATATTTTATATAATTAATTTTAATTTATATTTTAATTTAATGAAAAGGTGAAAGTAAAATAAAATTCAATGTCTCACTTCTACAATTTAACCTCACTTTGTGTTGGATATTAGTTTCTTTATGAACATCTTTGTACTAGAGCGCCTCTACTAGAGTTTAAAACTTGATCTACTGTATTTTCAATTTAATTACTACTTGCTAATACATCAAAAAACCTGGGACAACGCATGTTGTCCCAGGTTTTTTTAATACTAATTCTGACATTCTTAACTTTGAATATGTTTCGTGATGTTTAATTAAGTAAAAGTATATTTAGATGTTATGATGTAAAATTGTTACACATTAAATAGAAATTTTTGGGGAGTTATAATGATTCTAAATATAATAGTTAGCTACTGTTAATACCTTTTATATTTGCATGCATCTTTTATTCTAAGTTGCTTACTCTACGGAGTGATGTCATTTTCTCTATTTAAAATACCGTAATCGTTCGTTTCATTAAACTATTGTATATCGGTTGCTAATGCTCTAAGATGTTGTGTCTTGATATACATTTAAATAGTGATTTTAAATATATGGGGCTCATATCAAATATATAAGTAAATTCATTCTTGATGCTATATATTCAAATGATGTTGTATCGTGATGTATGTACAGAATTAGTCATTTTTAATTTCAAGTGAATCATTGTTTAATAGCTTATATCTCTTCACTCAAAATCTATATTTATTATGCATTTAAATTCGTTTCATTGACCTACTAAAAATTTTCAATAGTCTCATGCGACATTCTAAAAAAAATAATAATATTGTGCATCTATAAAATTGTTAACGTTTTCACTTAAAAATAAACGAAATTTTTTTATTTTTAACTATTAATATCTCTTTTATTTTCATATATAATAACTCTTATTATTCAAACAGACCTAAATCCCCGCTTACAAATACTATACTAGATGAGGAGACTTATTTATGAGCAGTACTCTTTTTTTACATGAAAATATTACTTCTATGCCTAGGAGAAACATCAACCATGTGCTTATATTATTTTCTTTAACTAATGAATTAGAAATGACAATCAATGGAAAGTATCACCCATTATCAAATCATATTGCAATCATTAATCAAGGTGATTTATATCAAATTAATAAAGGAAGAAATCTGATTGAGCTCAAAATACCAATGGCTTACTTTTATCTTGAAGACTCTGCTTTTTTTAATTGCCACTTTGATGCACATCTCTTACAATCAAGTCATTTTATCAAATCAATCATTTTAAATAATATAGAACATATGTACAACACATCTCATCATGATGACAAAGTTATTCCAAAGATCATACAAACTTTTTATAAAGAAGCAGTTATTAGACATCCTCATATATATATTCCAAAGATTCCTGTTGAACAGCACATCTTAATTAATATACTTACATTCATTCATGATCACATCACTTCCAATATTTCTCTACAAGATATTGCAGCACATGTACTTATTTCTGAGTCATATTGTTCAAATTTATTTGTACGTATATTGAATATTAATTTTAAAGATTATTATACAAGTTTGAAAATTAATCATGCTATTAGATTACTCATTTGTACAAATGACTCTATTACAAGTATTTCTGAACAATCCGGTTTTAGTAGTCATACCAATTTTACTAATCAATTTAAAAATTATCTTAATTTAAGTCCAAAACAATTTCGTTCTCAACTGAATCATTCTGATCCTATATCTGCGATACGACTGAAGAGTGACATTGAACCTAAGCATTTTGAATTAATCTCTCAGTTTGAAACAACTGAACAATTATCAACCGAAACAACTATCATTGATCTTGAGCAATTAGAAGCCTTTCAACATACTCAATCTTCAAAGGCATTTATTCATTTTAAAAATATTAATGAATTATTCCAGTTTGTTTTTAATGATCATTATGATATCGATTTATCTTATTTACCTAAACCAGCCATTTTGATTAATGATATGAGTGATATGAATCAACATTCAATTAACGGAAACTTACTCAATCGCTGCTTCGAAAAATTATTTGAAAAAAATATCAGTTTAGCTGTCATTATCAAAAATAAATCTGAGTTCACTACTTTTTACGATTTAATTATGACGTTTCTAGAAAATAATCAAGATTATAAATGGAATAAAAAAAGTGTACGATTTATGCTCGTATTTGATACCAAGTCAATGACTATCCAAGATATTCATCTATCATATTTAAAACTTAGAAACAAAAATCGTTCGATTAAATATGGTGTTTTAGTGGAAGGATTATTACATCAGTACGAAAAGTTACAAGAAGTCTATGATACAATGAAGCGTCTTAATTTTGATTACTATTTTGTTGACATTGAAAATATTGATACGAAAAATATATTAATTGAATACCAACGTGGATTTACTCATGCAAATACTCATTTCGAAAACTACGTTCATTTTATAAAGAATTCTAATATACCTTCGACCCAATTTGTCTATAGTAGCTTATCATTACGTTGCTTTAAGTATACAAATGACGGTAGGCATCCACTTCAACTAGCAGATTTAGTTTGTCATTTAACGGCGCTATTAAAATATGGAGGTGGTATTTGCTATCACCTTTTTGAAGATGATCCGATGTTTATTGCATTATTTAATCGACATGGGAGTTTACTTCCAATTATGCATCTTTATCAATTTATTGCAGCATTTATCGATGTGCCTATCCATATTTCAAATAATTACTTAATGAGTCAAAAAGATGGAAATTATCATTTTATCTTATTTAATAAAATTAATGATCGCTATTTGTCTGACAGTAAACAGCATTATCAAATACTAAATAAATTAAACGAAAACAGCTTAATCATCGCAAATACATTAAATAAAGAACATGGGACGATCCATCAATTAATGTCTCAAGATAATTTACCTGTATACATTGAAAAAAGTATTATTCATCAGTTAGATAGATGCAATCAACCTAAAACAGAACTATTTATACAAGAAGAAACCAATCATCCATTTAACATAACGTTGCATCATGATGAAGTGAAATATATTTATATCAAATCTGTTTAAATTTAATTTTAAAAGGATATAAATACAATAAGGAGATGATTAGTTTGGACAAACAAAAAGTGACTCAAGCGATTGAGAAAGTTTTAAATACTTCTAAAATTGGCGTATTATCAACTGCATATAATAATAAACCGAATAGCAGATATATGGTGTTTTATAACGATGGTCTTAATTTATATACAAAAACAAGCAATGAAAGTTCTAAAGTAAAAGAAATTCAAAGTAATCCAGAAGCATATATTTTACTAGGATATAATGAAACAACAAATAATAGTTTTGTTGAAATAGAAGCAAGTATTGACATTGTAGAAGATCAGAAAGTCATTGATTGGTTGTGGGAAACACAAGACAAAACATTCTTCGATTCTAAAGAGGATTCTAATTTATGTGTGTTAAAAATAAATCCAAAAACGATTACTTTAATGAATGATGATGATATTGATACACCAATCACAATTGATCTTTAATTTGATTGTTAATAAGAGTAGATAGAATGTATCATGAATTCTATCTACTTTTTTTTGCTTATTTATAATGCTTCATTTATATTAGTTGAAGTACAATTGAATTTTTGTGAAACTTTTATTGCAATTTAATTCTATTTTTTGTATAAATAAATTAATATATTTAAGGAGAGTCTTAATGAAGAACAAAAAAGGTTTAGGGTTAGGAATTTTTTTAATTGCAATTATGTTAATTGTTAGCATTATTTTAGTCATTGTAATGCTAAATGGTCAGCAAAAAGAATCCTACTATGGCTATATGAAAGATAGTCACACTATTGATAAAATGGTAAATGAACAAACTGAAAAAGTAGAGAAAAATGTTAAATTACCTTCTAACACTAATGTAAAAGTAAAAAAAGGCGATTTTGTCTTTTTAATAAAAGAAAAAGGTTCTGATTCATTTTCTAGAGTATCAAAAGTAAATCATGATGAAGTGCCACATGGTCTCATGATGAAAATTCATGAAATGCATGATATGAAAGGCATGTAACTTTTGATATATTAGGCAGTATAAAGAGCGAGATAACATTCATTTAAAATCAGTTATCTCGCTTTTTCTTTTTGAATAAAAAAGCATCGCTTATCCAAGCGACGCTAAAAATGTCAGATTTCTTTTTTTAAATTGATTCTAGATATTTCTTACCTTTTTCTTTATCATAAACATGTTCCCATTTAGAGATAACTACTGTAGATAATGCATTACCAATAACGTTCACACATGTACGAACCATGTCTAACAAACGATCTACACCGATAATTAACGCAAGACCTTGAGCTGGTAAGCCCATTGCCCCCAATGTTGTTAATAACACTACGATAGATACTCCTGGCACACCTGCCATACCTTTAGATGCAACCATTAATGTCACCATTAAAATGATTTGTTCAGATAATGATAAGTGAATACCATACATTTGAGCAACAAATAAAGCGGCGATAGATTGATATAAGGCTGATCCGTCTAAATTAAACGAATATCCAATTGGTATAACAAAAGAAGTCACTTCTTTTGGTGAACCAAATTTCTCCATTTTATTCATCATTACTGGTAACACTGCTTCAGAACTTGAAGTAGAGAATGCAAGTAATAATTCATCTTTAAGTATTTTAATGATTGAGAAAATACTAATTCCACAAATTCTTGCTACAATACCCAAAACAACAATAATGAAGAAAATCATCGCAAACACAACTACTAAAACAAGTTTAGCTAATGGAATTAAAGCTGAAGCACCGAATGTCATAACAGTTGTACAAATAAATGCAAATACACCAATTGGTGCTAATTTTAAGATTTTATTAATCATCCAAAATACGGCTTCTAATGTACCGTTTAAGAAACCTTTAACTGGTTCAGCTTTTTCTCCAATCGCAGCTAATCCCAAACCAAAGAATACTGCGAAGAAAATAATTGGCAATAACTCACCCTTAGTTAAAGCTTCAAAAATATTAGTTGGTATAATATTTACGATTGTATCAATAAAGTGGTTACCGTATGTAGATTGTTCTGCGGCAGACGCAGTTGATTGATATTTAGTAATATCGCCTTTAGGTAACTTATCAGGATCTAATCCAATTCCTGGTTTAAAAATATTACCAATAATTAAACCTAAACCGATGGCGATGGTTGTAATAATTTCGAAATAAAGAATTGATTTCCATCCATAGCTTCCTATTTTTTTCGAATCCCCTAAATTCGAAATAGATAAAGCAAGTGAACAGAATACAATTGGGATGATGATCATTTTGATTAAATTTAAGAAAACGTCACCGAAAGGTTTAATATAATTTGCAACACCTGTTTGTCCAAATAATAATAAACCAATTACTACACCTAGCACTAATGCAATTAATACTTGCATAGGTAGGCTAACTTTTCTCTTGAACAGAGTCACGTTGAAACCCCCTTCTTCTGACATCGCTTAATTATATCAAATTATTCAAAATTCGGATATAACAAATTAAAAACTATTAAATAATATACATATTTAATTTGGCAAAAATAATTAATTAAAAACAGAAAAGTGAGAATATTTTTAGAATATAGATGTTGGAATTCAATCACTATCTTTAACCTTCTCAATGTAAGAGCGGTTTATAAATGAATGACATTACTCTAAAATCTTTTTTAACTAACTCGTTTACCTTTACCATTTAACAAAAAATTTCATTTAAAAAAACAATATCTATTTTTCTATAGATATTGTTTTTTTGAGTAGTAATCATCATTAATATCTCTGGTTCTACGTATTGATTATATATTATGGCTTATAATTTTGGTTGAAATAGTTATGTTTTGCACCTTTAATACTTTTCTTGGTTTCCGTATCAAATCCTTCAACTAAAATACCTTTACGTGTACCAATTGGCTGAATGATATATGTTAAATTAGGTTCGTCTTTAAACACTACTTGTTTATAATAAACGCCTCTTTTAGCACTATATAATGTTTTTTCTGATTTAATTTTATCTTTCAAATGTTTTTGTTCTATATAATTGTCTACAAGTTGCACATTTTTATGCCCTTGATACGCTTTCGTTCCAAAGAAGAACGCAATAGCTACTACAAGAGAAATAGCTAATATAATAATAATTCTAATAATCTTTTGCTTCTTACTCATCAGAGCACTCCTTCATCCTCTTACTCAATAAAATAGCTTCTTTTATCATTTAAATAATTATGAATGAAATAGTAACTTTTTTAAAGTGATACCTCTTTTTTGTAACAAAATATACTAATAATTTAATTTAGAATTTGAAATAAATCAACATTCTAAATTTATATGTAGATTTAGTTAAATTTGTTTTTAAATTTATTAAAAAACTTATATAATACTCTGGATATAGTCTTGACAATAGGTATTGTTCATACTATCTTTAAATAAGTTGAGGGGGGAAAAATATGTATGTAAAGGACAGTTATTTAAGTAAACAGTTATGTTTTTTACTTTATGTTACTTCAAAAGAGGTAATTAAAAAATATACTCACTATCTAAAAGAGTATGATTTAACATACACAAGTTTTATGGTTCTTATGGCTATTGAAAACGACGAAAAAATAAACATTAAGTCCCTTGGTCAACGCGTCTTCTTAGATTCTGGAACTTTAACGCCTCTCTTAAAAAAATTAGAGAAAAAAGGTTACGTACAACGCATGCGAGAAAAAGAAGATGAACGTAATTTACAAATTTCATTAACTCAAAATGGTAGAGACATTAAACCAGTATTAGAGCAAATTTCTAATCAAGTGTTTAATGATTTTGATATTTCTGACGATGAAGCGGATGGCCTTGCTAGTAGCTTAAGACATATTATTTCAGAGAACTTCGGCTCTAATGCTGAATAGTTAATACACATGACAAAAGCTAAGTAATTATTGTTCCTTCTTTCTTTTATTTTCTAACTAATACATAATATCGACGTCTTTTGTCATGTTTCTTTATTCCACATCTTTCACTTTTTAATTCTTCAAACTTTCAAATTGCTTTTACTTTACGTGTAGTATCTCTATTTATATAATGATATTGTAAAATTTCAATATATTTTATGACATATTACTCTGAAAAGGAGATTTCATATATGAATAATAGAGAATTTTTTGATCAAGCTATTTTTAAAAATAATCCAAGAGATGTATTTCGTGATCTAGGTGAACAAGTATTTAACCAATTTTCAACTAAAAGCTTCCCAACAAATGTTTACAGTCAAAAAAATCAATATGTTCTAGAAGCCGAATTACCTGGCGTAAAGAAACAAGACATTCATCTTAAATATGAACATGCTACTTTAACGATTAAAGTAATTAAACAAGTATCTGAGCAAACAGGTAGTGTTCAATTAAGTGAACGCTCAAGCGGAGAATTGGTAAGACGCTTTGAATTCGAAGATATTAATAAAAATCAAATCAAAGCAAGTTATGAAGATGGTGTTTTAGTGGTGATTTTACCTAAGAATGTCACTGAAGAAGACGAAGGTACTACAATTACAGTAGAATAAATAAAAGAAGTTGAGATATAACTTTCAGAAAAATAGCCAGTAAATGAGTGATGAGACATTCATTTACTGGCTTATTTATAATTCTTCGTATTATTGCCTTACTCTCTTAGAGGGTAGTTTCAGCTTGTGTTATTATTTCAACCTCTCATCAAACAAAGTACGTTGTATTCATATTTCATTTTACATTAGATTATTGAAAACATAGATACTTAGCATAAGCTAATAAACAAACGTAGTGCTAGTGCACTACGTTGTTTATTTATTTTGCGTATTCTTTTTTGTAAAGATGACCCATTGTAATAAAAGCAAGTATTCCAAATACAGCTAGTAAAATAAATGCTAAATGACTTGAACCTGTCAATGAAGTAACATACGTGATAACAAGTGGTGGGAAGAAACCACCTAATCCTCCCATCATAGAAACAATTCCATTTGCAGTACCAGATTCTTTAGCAAAGTAAGATGGCACAAGTTTAAAGATAAGTCCATTTCCTAATCCAGCACAAATACTAATTGTTAAACAACCTATAGTAAATAAGGCAATATGACTTGAAATACCTAAAATAACTGCACCGATAATCATCACAACAAAATCTATCATCAAGACTTTAACCGCGTTGAATTTATCTCCTAAAATCCCACCCACAGGTCGTAAGAATGTTGCCAATGCGATAAATACTCCTGATCGAATACCTGCATCTACTTTATCTATTCCGAAATTATTAACTAAATAGTTAGGTAAGAATAAACCAAATGCTACAAAAGCACCAAATGTAATAAAGTACCATAAACTCAAATAATATAGTTTGTAGTTTGAAGATAAATCTTTAACTTGAGCGCCTAAAGGCACTTTAACTTTAGGTTCTTTAGCATCTCCAAGGAAAAACATTAATATTGCAAAAATAGCGATAATAATAAGATAACTTCTTACTGTTGTTTGCCATCCTACAATACCTGCAATAGGAGGTGCTAAGAATGATGAAATTGCTGTACCAATGTTCCCCATTCCATAAATACCATTTGCTAATCCTACTTTGTCTTTTGAAAAATATTTAGGAACTGAAGTGACACCTACAGAGAAAATGGCTCCTCCTACTCCTAAAAAAAATCCAGACGCCATTAACATACTAGGCGATTGGGCTTGTCCTAAGAAGAAAATAGGAAATAATAATATAATAAAACTACAAAAGAATACCCATTTAGCGCCAATAATATTTGTTAAATAACCAAATGGTACACGAAGAATCGATCCTAGGATAACTGGTATCGCTAAAATAATTGATAACTGTCCTGGATTAATTTTAATATCTTGTGAAATGTATGGCATCAATGGAGAAATAATACTCCAAGCCATGAATCCAACTACAAGACTTAAAGTTTGTAACGTAAGTTGAAAACCACCCTTAGTTTTATTCATTTTTTCACCTTCATCAATGTTTTATTTTCTATTATCGATAATTAAATCACATATCAATATAGCCAATTTGTGTGATTAATTACTGATTACAGTTAAATTTTAATCACTTTGTGAAAATATGAACATAAGGAGTTTCCCTTATACTCTCTAATAATCCCCCTATATTTAAATAATAAGACAAAGAAAAACCAACACATGAATATCATGTGTTGGTGAAATATAATATAAGTGTCATTATTTAAGTTATTCAATATATTTAAAAGTCTAAAAGTTTCTTTTTAAGCGCATATTCTACAAGCTCTGGTTTAGATTTTAAATTTAATTTAGTCATAATATGCGTTTTATGTGCCTCAACTGTTTTAACGGATACAAACAATTTTTCAGCAATTTCTTTATTTCCATATCCCTTTGCAATTAATGGTAATATTTCTAATTCTCTTTTAGAAAGTATTTTGAAAGGATCATTGGTTGCTTTTTCATCTTGATTAGAAACATTTACAAATTCATTTACTAATGACGTCGTTAGTTTCATATCAATATACGTTTTACCTTTATACACTGTTCGTACTGCTAAAATCAGTTGTTCATCTGGTGAATTTTTTAAAATATATCCTTTAGCACCATTTCTTAAAACATGAAATAGATATTCTTCATCATCATACATTGTTAAAATTAATATTTTTGTTTCAGGAAAACTTTCAGAAATTTTGCTAGTAGCAATTAAGCCAGACTCACCAGGTGGCATACTTAAATCCATAATTAATACATCCGGTTTGTATTCCATCACTTTCTGATATGCTTCTACTCCATCAGCAGCCGTAGCTACAACTTCCATATCTTCTTGAAAGTTTAATATCATAGAAAAACCTGTTCTTACTACTGCATGATCATCTGCAATTACTATTTTCAATTATAAGTCAGTCCCTTTACATTCTCTAGAGTGGTACTTCTAAAGTGATAATAGTTCCTTTTCCTAAATGTGTTTCTACATTCACTTTTCCGTTTACAAGCTCTGCTCTTTCATTCATACCATACAATCCTAGTCCTGTACCTTGTGGTTGAGAATTCGGATCAAAACCTTGACCATGATCAATCACTTCAGCTATTAATAAACGTCCAACCTCCTGGACAAAGACATCTACCGAACTTACGCCTGCATATTTTAATGCATTAAATACCGCTTCCTGTACCACACGGTAAACAACCGTTTCTACTTCACTATCATATCTTTTATCTTTAATGTTAGATTGATATACAATTTGCATACCATAATTATTTTCAAATTGTTTAAAATATGATTTAAAAGCCGCTTCCAAGCCTAAATCATCTAGAGATGAGGGTCTTAATTCAACTGATAAATGTCTTATATCATCAATCAATTTAGACATTAATCCCTCAATACGTTGCGATTGTTGGACAAGTTCTGAGGATTCTTTTTGATATTTCAGCAATCTGAGTTCAACATCAATATTTAGCATTTCTTGTACAACACTATCGTGTAGTTCTCTAGAAATACGTTTTCTTTCATTTTCTTGCGCGGAAATTGTTTTTCTCATCATCTGACGTTGATACATTTTTTCTTGTCTTTCAATTTGCGGCGAAATATCTTGAAGTGTAAATGCATATATCTCATTATCTTCATCAATCGCTTGATAAGAAGCTGTAAATGGTCGAACTTTATGATCTACTGTTTTCATAAACACTTGAAAATTGATATCGTTTGGTTTAGATGTGTCTAAATAACAATTTTTGCAACTTTGAAGTTCAAATTCATTTGAATACCCTTCACAACGATCACAAATCGCATTTGTCATCGCACTATAATTATTATCTTTTGAAATAATTTCTTCAGCGGCGTCATTCATTGCAATGATTTTTCCTTCTTTGTTTACAAAAACAATTTTTTCATTTGTAGTTTCATAATATTTTTTTAGTAAGTCTTCCATTTGCAGATTATATAACTCTAACACATATATCACCTAGATTTCTTCATTAAATTCCCACAAACGGCCTTTAATATTTAATTGATTAATCACTTTAGGCAATGTTTTACTACCTCTTTGTCCTAATAATAACACGCCTGCAACATGCTGTTCATGCCATAATGGTATAGCAACGAGCGCGTTTAAGTTTTCACTCATCAAAATAGGGTACTTAATTTTTTCTTCTGGTGTTATTGTTTTGGAAACATTTTCTATAACCATTCGCTTTCCTGTTTTCATGACTGTCCCAGCTAAGCCTCTGCCTTTTCTCAAAACAATCAATTTATAACGACTGTTTAAATTACCTGAAACATATTGCCATTTAATAGGTCCAGAAGGTTCGTGGTTTTCATATAGTGCAACAGCAGCAAAATCACAGTTTACTTTTTTTCTAAGTGTGTCAAGTTCCTGCTGAAAATGTACCGGTTCAAACAAAGGTTCCGGAATCATATATCGTACTCCTTTTATATTTAATGTGCACGAGGTGCTTTATGTTTTCTATATACAATATAACGTCTATTTGTATATGCTAATGGAATACTCCATACATGTACAAGACGTGTAAATGGCCAACAAGCTAATATTGTAAATCCTAATAAGATATGAATTTTAAATGATAATGGAACGCCTGTCATTAGTGCTGCATTGGGTGAGAATGTAAATAAGTGTCTAAACCATATAGAAATCGTTTGACGGTAATCAAAGTCAGTTACCATTGCATTAGTAACTAAAGTTGAGAAACATCCCATAAATATAATCAATATTAATAAGAAATTTACGAAAATATCAGAAGCTGAACTTAACTTTCTCACATTACTAATCGTTAAACGTCTTGCTGTTAAAAGTAACATTCCAATTAGAGTCATTATACCAAAAATACTACCAATATAAACAGCTCCAAAGTGATATGTACTTTCGCTTATGCCAAGTCCATCTATCCATTTTGCTGGAATAGCTAACCCCACCACATGACCAAAAAATACTGGAATAATTCCTAAGTGAAATAACAGACTGCCCCATTTAAGTTGTTTTTTTTCTAAAAACTCACTCGATTTTGCAGTCCATGAAAACTGATCATATTTATATCGAGCAATATGACCAACGATAAAAATTGCCACACATAAATATGGGTAAATAATCCAAAGAAATTGATTAAGCATGATGTGTCACCTCTTTTGGAATGTCTAAACAAGCTTTTAATGTTTCTCGTAATGCACGAATCACATAAGCGTAAGGATTATTCTCCTTAGCTAATTGATTTGCCATTTCATATGTACCATCTTCAATAATCATAATCACTAACTCAATATTGCCTTCTGCACGAGGATCATTATGCCAACTTGCTACATGTAAAAACTGCAACATCAATGGTAGATAATCTGATAATTCATTATCTACCATTTTTAATCCAAACATTTCATAAAGTACTTTTAGTTTTGCGAGCATTTGACCTCTTTCTTTTTGAGTATCAAATTTATTGTAAGTCATATAAAGTGGTGATGTTTTATTGAAATCAAATGTATCCGTATAAATTGCTTTAATTTCAGATAAAGTAAATTGGTACATAATTTCACGATATTTCATTAAATCTGCATATCCTGGATGCGAAGGATGAATCGTTTCTTCAAATGTATTAGGATGAAATGTTAATTTTTCTGGAAAATTAAGTTGTTGTGCAAGATATCCAAAACTTTCTTGATAGTATTTAAATTGTGTTAGATTAATCACGGAAAATACCTCCATAGAAATTCTCATTATAAATCTCTTGACCAGATTTTCCTGACGTTGAACCTACTGGAACACCGCAGCCTTCACAATTATCTCCGAAATATTCACCGCCATATCCTTGGCTACCTTGAGCGTGATACGTATCTAAATAGGTTTCTTTATGTGAAGATGGTACAACAAATCGATCTTCATATTTAGCTAAACCTAATAGACGATACATTTCTTTTGTTTGAATTTCTGATAAACCTAAACGTTCTAATCTAGAAGTATCAAATGGTTTGTTTGTGACTTGAGCACGCATATAACTTCTCATCATTGCCATTTTTTGTAACGCTTCTTTTACTGGCTCTACTTTACCTGCTGTAAATAAGTTTGCTAAATATTCAATAGGTAAACGCATTTCTTCGATGGCCGGGAAAATCATATCTGGATTTTGACCTGAATTTTTACCTTCAAAATAACTCATAATTGGACTTAAAGGCGGGCAGTACCATACCATTGGCATTGTTCTAAATTCAGGATGTAATGGAAATGCCAATTTATATTCAATCGCTAATTTATACACAGGTGAATTTTGAGCAGCTTGGATCCATTCATAACTGATACCATCTTTTTCTGCTTGTTCAATCACTTCTTCATCAAATGGGTTTAAGAAGATATCAAGTTGTTTTTCATATAAATCTTGTTCATTTTCAGCTGAAGCCGCTTCGTGTACACGATCAGCGTCATATAATAAAACGCCTAAATATCTCATTCTTCCTGTACATGTTTCTGAACATACAGTTGGCATTCCTGCTTCAATTCTTGGGAAGCAGAATGTACATTTTTCAGCTTTATTTGTTTTCCAGTTGAAATATACTTTTTTGTAAGGACAACCTGTCATACAGTAGCGCCACCCACGACATGCATCCTGATCGACTAAAACAATACCATCTTCATCTCTTTTATACATAGCCCCTGAAGGACATGAAGCAACACAACTAGGATTTAAGCAATGCTCGCATAGACGAGGTAAATACATCATAAATGTTTCATCAAATTGGAATTTGATATCTTCTTCAATTCTTTGAATATTTGGATCTTCTGGTCCTGTTACATGTCCGCCAGCTAAATCATCTTCCCAGTTTGGTCCCCATTCAAGATTTAGTCTATCTCCTGAAATCAATGAATGTGCTTTTGCCACTGGTGAATGTTTACCTTCTTTAGCTGTGGTTAAATGTTCATAATTATAAGTCCATGGTTCATAATAATCTTTGATTAACGGCATATCTGGATTATAGAAGATTTTACCTAAGGCAATTTTAGACCACTTACTACCTGATTTAAGCTCAAGTTTACCTTTTTTATTTAATACCCAACCACCTTTATAGTGCTCTTGATCTTCCCAACGTTTTGGATAACCTACACCTGGTTTGGTTTCTACATTATTAAACCACATGTATTCTGCACCCGGTCTATTTGTCCAAGTATTTTTACATGTCACACTACATGTATGACACCCAATACATTTATCTAAATTCAATACCATTGCAACTTGCGCTTTAATCTTCAAGCCAATTTACCTCCTTCATTTTTCTAACTGCGACGTACACATCACGTTGGTTTCCAATTGGTCCATAGTAATTGAAGTGATAACTAATTTGTGCATATCCTCCAACTAATTGCGTAGGTTTTAGGTGAATTCTTGTAGGTGCATTATGTGATCCCCCACGAGTATCAGTAATCTCAGAACCTGGTGTTTCAATGTGCTTATCTTGAGCGTGATACATAAACATTGTACCTTTCGGCATGCGGTGTGACGTTACCGCTCTTGCAGTTACAACACCATTTCTGTTATAAACTTCAAGCCAATCATTATCATTGATACCATGTTGCTCAGCATCTTCATTAGATAGCCAAACCACTGGACCTCCTCTGAATAGAGTCAACATACGTTCATTATCTTGATATGTTGAATGAATATTCCATTTTCCATGAGGTGTTAAATAACGTAGAACAAGTGCATCTTGTCCACCTTTTATCTTTTTATCTCTTGCGCCAAATACCATTGGTGGAAGTGTTGGTTTATATACTGGTAAGCTTTCACCAAATTGCTGGAATACTTCGTGATCGATATAGTAACTTTGTCTTCCAGTGAGCGTTCTAAAAGGTACAAGTCTTTCAATATTTGTTGTAAATGGAGAATAACGACGATTATTTTTATTAGAGCCTGGGAATACTGCTGTTGGGATAACTTCTCTTGGTTGAGCTGTAATATTTAAGAACGAAATTTTTTCAGATGCACGTTCTTTTGAAATATCCTTCAATTCCATTCCAGTTTGATTTTCTAAATCTTCATATGATTTTTGAGATAATTTACCATTCGTTGCCGAAGAGATATTTAAAATTGCATCAGCTACTTTACGTGCAGTATCAATACGTGGTCTATCGTTTCTAACAGAATGTTCATCGTCATCATTCCACGTACCAATCATACTTTTTAGCTCTTCGTATTCTTCTTTAACGCTAAAACTAACGCCGTGTGCCCCTACTTTACCTTTCTCAAGTAAAGGTCCTAATGTAACGTATTTATCATAAATTTTAGTATAGTCACGTTCTACAATAGAGAAGTTAGGCATAGTTTTACCTGGAATACCTTCTACTTCACCTTTAGACCAATCTTTAACGATACCGTATTCAGAACCTAGTTCTTGTTTAGAGTCATGTGCAAGTGGTGTAGTTACCACATCTTTAAATGTACCTGGTAAATAATCTTTAGCCATTTCTGAAATTGCTTTACTCAATGTTTTGTAAATGTCCCAGTCAGAACGTGACTCCCATAATGGATCAATTGCTGGATTAAATGGATGAATAAATGGATGCATGTCGGTTGAAGATAAGTCATGTTTTTCATACCAAGTTGCTGCTGGCAGCACAATATCAGAATATAAAGGCGTTGCAGTCATTCTAAAATCTAATGATACAAGTAAATCTAATTTACCTACTGTATCTTCTCTCCATTTAATTTCCTCTGGTTTATCATCTTCATTCGGTTCAGCCATTAATCCTGAACGTGTACCAAGTAAATGTTTCATAAAGTACTCTTGACCTTTAGCTGAACTTGAAATTAAGTTAGATCTCCAAACAAATAATGTTTTAGGATGATTTTTTCTTAAATCTGGGTCTTCAATAGCAAATTCTGTTTCTTTATTTTTCACTGATTCAATCGCACGTTTTAAAATAGCTTCATTTGAATCATCGCCCGCATCTTTTGCTTCTTCACCAAATAACAAACTGTTTTTATTAAATTGTGGATATGAAGGTAACCAACCTAAACGTGCTGCTGTCACATTATAATCTGCTGGATGCTGATGTTTAATGTTGTTAGCAAGTGGTGATTTCAATTTATCTACATTAGATTCTTCATATTTCCATTGATCAGTTGCAAAATAGAACCAACTTGTACCATTTTGTAAACGTGGTGGACCTTGCCAATCTTTAGCGAAAGCTACAGTATTCCATCCTTCAATTGGACGACATTTTTCTTGCCCAACATAGTGAGCCCAACCTCCACCATTAACACCTTGGCATCCACATAATAGAACTAAATTCAATACAGCACGGTAAATGGTGTCAGAGTTGAACCAGTGGTTAATCCCCGCACCCATAATAATCATCGAACGTCCTTTAGTATCAATAGCATTTTGTGCAAATTCTCTTGCTACTTGTGTCACTAATTCTTGTTTAATACCTGTGACGTTTTCTTGCCATGCAGGTGTATATTTAGATTCACTATCTTCATAAGATTTAGCTTCTAACTCATGACCAAATCGTTTAATACCATATTGACTAGCCATTAAATCATATACTGTAGCAATACGTACTTCTTTACCATCTGCTAATTTAACTTTTTTAGTTGGGATAGGTCGTTCGAAAATACCGTCTCCTTGACTATCAAAGTAAGGGAATTGAATGGTTTGTAACTCATATTCTTCTTCTGCAACAGATAAAGCTGGATCAATTTTACTTCCATCTTCTGTTTCAAGTTTTAAATTCCATTGTTTGCCTTCTTCCCAACGTTGACCCATTGTACCGTTTGGAACCACAAGTTTGTGGCTAATCGCATCGTGAATAACTGGTTTCCACTCACCATTTTCACTTTTTATACCTAAATCGCTTGCACGTAAAAATCGTCCTGCCTTATAACCATTCTCATCTTCATCCAGCATCAATACAAATGGCATATCTGTATATTGCTTTGCATAATTAACAAACATATCACTTGGTTTATCTTCATAAAATTCTTGTAAGATGACATGCGTCATAGCTTGAGCAACTGCGGCATCTGTTCCTGGATTAGGTGCTAACCAATTATCAGCAAATTTAACATTTTCTGCATAATCTGGTGCTACAGAAATCACTTTTGCACCTTTATAACGTACTTCAGTCATAAAATGGGCATCAGGCGTACGAGTAAGTGGAACGTTAGAGCCCCACATAATGATGTAAGAAGCATTGTACCAATCACTTGATTCAGGTACATCAGTTTGTTCACCCCAAATTTGAGGAGATGCAGGTGGTAAATCAGCATACCAATCATAAAAACTTAACATTTCCCCGCCTAATAAATTAATAAAACGCGCACCAGATGCATAACTAATCATCGACATTGCTGGAATAGGTGTAAAACCAGCGATTCTATCCGGACCATCTTTTTTAATAGTATAAAGAATTTGTGCTGCGATAATATCTGTTACATCTTTCCAACTTGCACGTACATGTCCACCTTTACCACGTGCTTCTTTATATAATTTAGCTTTCTTTTCATCTTCAACGATAGATGCCCATGCGGCGATACGATTTCCATTATTGTCTTCAAGTGCTTCTGTCCATAGATCTAATAGTTTACCTCTAATGTAAGGGTATTTTACACGAAGTGGGCTGTATTCATACCATGAAAATGACGCGCCACGTGGACATCCACGAGGTTCAAATTCAGGCATATCTGGACCACAACTTGGATAGTCAATTTGTTGATTCTCCCACGTAATCACACCATTTTTAACGAAAACTTTCCACGAACATGATCCTGTACAGTTTACGCCATGTGTGGTTCTTACTACTTTATCGTGACTCCATCTTTCACGATACATTTTTTCCCATTCTCTACTTTTACTTTCTAAAACTGACCAATTTCCATTAAACGTTTCAGTTGGTTTGAAAAAGTTTAATCCGAATTTTCCCATTTATATAAATCCTCCTACCTGCAAAGGTAATACGTTACTTATGTCCAATGTTATTTAAAGAAATTTCATTTAAATTGTACATTTTTTCACATGGTTTTTATATTAGGGAATTACCTATTTCATATAAAAGAATCCCTAAAAAAAGTGAGATAACACACGTTTTAAATATCGTGTTATCTCACTTATGACATTCGAAGCGTAAAGAACTACACTTCAATATATTTAATATTTTGGTGCTGCGTTATGATCGATTCATATAAATACTTTTGTGAAGAATGATAAGTTTCATCATATTGAATTAAGCATTTTAAATACTGTTGAGATAAGTCTTCTGCTTTTGAAAGGGCTAAGTCTTTATTCCCTTTAATAACGTACAATGTTTCATCTATTGTTTGTTTTGAGTGTATAATCTTTTCGTCATCCATATAGTTAATGATATGGCCTAATATACAAATTCCTGGATCATGTTTCATATTAAGCTTAGATAATTGATGTTCAATAGTGCTTAGTTTACCAACCACTATGGTTTCGTTATAACACGTAGCATTAAAAATGATAGCAATATCATAATCTTCTTTAGTATATCTTCTAATTTGATTAATAATATCATTTAATCGTTTAATTCCCATATAAATTGCCAAAGTACCACCATTAGCTAAATTACGTATATCCATGTCTTGATCAATATCATCTTTAAAATGACCTGTGGAAAATGTAACACTTGGTGCTACTGAGCGCATCGTTAAACCTAAGTCTAATGAAGCTACCGCTGCACTCGCAGAAGTTACCCCAGGTACAATATCATAAGCAATCTGATGTTCTTTTAAAATGTCTATTTCTTCAGTTACTCGGCCAAACACTGCTGGGTCTCCACCTTTTAAACGTACAACAATTTTATACTTTTTCGCTGCTGCTACTATTTTTAAATTGATACCTTCTTGTTGAATATGTTTAGTATAAGGTTTTTTTCCAACATCTATGATTTCAGTAGTTGGCTTTGCATATTGTAATATCAATGGATTGACAAGACGATCATATAAAATAACATCTGCTTGACGAATTAATCGTTCTGCTTGTTTAGTTAGCAAATTAGGATTGCCAGGACCAGCTCCAATTAAATATACTTTTCCAAATTCACTTTTAGTGACTAGAGACATATAAATACGTCTCCATCTTCAATTTCAACTTGATATGTTTCAACACAACCTGTATCAGGTTCTTGCACTTCACCCGTATTCAAATCAATTTTTTGATCGTGGAGTGGACAATAAACATATTCTCCACTTACAGTACCTTCAGATAACGGTCCTTCTTTATGTGGACACACATTATTAATAGCATGCACTTGTCCATTTTCTGTTAAAAATATACCGATTTGTTTATCTTTAACGATAACCTTTTTACCAATTAATGGTGTTAATTCATCCATAGTTGTTACTTTAACTTTTTCCATTACACTCATCCTCACACTTTCTCGACTTCAAATATTTTTTGTGCTTCTTTATTTTCAACAATAGCTTCCCAAGGTTCTTCTTCAAGTGCTTGTTTTGCATCCATAATTCTATCAAAAAGTTCTTTTTGACGTTGTTCATCTAAAAGCACTTCTTTAACATGATCAAATCCTAGTCGTTTAAGCCATGGTGCTGTTCGTTCAGCATATATTCCAGTCTCTCTGTAATATTGCATAAGCGCACCACAAAGTTGTACCACTTGATCTTCTGTTTCAACAGTAGTAAGTAATTGACCTACAGTGACCTCTGTGCCACCGTTACCGCCAATATAAATTTGATAGCCATTTTCTACTGAAATGACACCAAAGTCTTTAACGCCTGATTCTACACAGCTTCTTGGACAACCAGAAACACCCATTTTAAATTTATGAGGTGTGTCTATGTATTCAAATGTTTTTTCTAATCGAATACCTAAACGTGTAGTATATTGTGTACCAAATCGACAGAATTCTTTACCAACACAACTTTTCACAGAACGCGTTTTCTTACCATATGCAGAGGCAGAGCGCATACCTAAATCTTTCCAAACTTTTGGTAACTCATCTTTTTTAAGACCATATAACCCTACACGCTGAGACCCTGTTACTTTAACAAGAGGCACGTTATATTTTTTCGCTACTTCACCTAAACGAATTAATTGGTCAGCATCTGTGACACCACCACGCATTTGTGGAATCACTGAGAAAGTACCATCATTTTGAATATTTGCATGATAACGTTCGTTCGCAAATCTTGATGCTTTTTCATCTTGGTGTTCATGAGGATATACCATATTTAGATAGTAGTTAATAGCTGGGCGACATTTTGGACAACCATTTTTATCTTTAAAATCAAGTACATGACGAACTTCTTTTGATGTTTTTAAACCTTTAGCTCTAATTTGGGTAACAATTTCATCACGTGTTAAATCAGTACATGCACAAATACCCGTTGGTTTAGCAGCTACAAATTCATCACCTAATGTACATTTTAGTATTTCTCCAATTTGTCCTTTACATTTACCACAAGAATTTCCTGCTTTGGTTGTTTTTGTAACCTCATCTACAGTAGTCAACCCATTTGTTGTAATTGCATTGACAATCGTACCTTTATCTACACCATTACAACCACAAATTGTTTCATCATCAGGCATATCTGCTATTGAAGTTCCACTTTCTTCTCCGCCTTTATGTAGAAGTGACACTAGTGTGTAGTCCTCTAGTGATTCATGTTTTTTCATCATATTATAAAATCTTGAACCATCATCTGTATCGCCATATAAAACGGCACCTACCACTCGACCATCACTTAGGTAGACTTTTTTGTAAATATTATCTACACTGTTAAAGATTTCGATACCGTGTACAGTTTCATCTTCAACGATTTGTCCTGCACTATATAAATCACAACCTGATACTTTTAAAGACGTAAATGTTGTAGAACCTTTATATCCTTCAGTCTCTTTACCTGTTAAATAATCAGCAAGCACTTTACCTTGTTCATAAAGAGGTGCAACTAAACCATATACTTTACCGTTGTGTTCCGCGCATTCACCCACGGCATAGATATGTTCATCAGATGTTTGCAAGTAATCATTAACAACGATACCTCGATTCACTTCTAATCCCGCTTCACGAGCTACTTCGGTAAATGGACGTATACCAACAGCCATAACGACTAAATCCGTTTCTATTACTCTACCATCAGCTAGCTTAATAGCTTCTACATCATCTGTTCCTATAATTTCTTTAGAATTTGCTTGTAGTTCAATATGCATGCCTTGACGTTCTAAATCAGCTTTTAACATATCTCCAGCTTTACGGTCTAATTGCATTTCCATCAACCATTCTGCTAAGTGAAGAACTGTTACATCCATACCTTGATCCATTAATCCTCTTGCACATTCTAATCCAAGAAGACCTCCACCAATAACAATGGCACGTTTTTTTGTTTTAGCAATTTCAATCATACGCTCAGTATCTTCAATTGTGCGCCAACCGATGACACTTGGTAATTCTGATCCAGGTATAGGTAAAACAAATGCCTTTGAACCCGTCGCAAAGATACAGATATCATAAGCTACAGTGATACCTTTAGATGTAGTGACAGTTTTGGATTGTCTATCTACTTTTTCAACTGGATCATCTACAATTAGTTCAATATGATGTTCTTTATACCAGTCATAATCGTTCATAATCGTTTCTTCAACTGTCATTTTCTTTTGTAAAATGTTGGATAACATGATTCGATTATAATTAGGATAAGGTTCTTTACCAATAATTGTAATGTCAAATTGAGAATCTGAACGTTCTAAAATTTCTTCAATTGTTCTTAAACCAGCCATACCATTACCAATCATTACGAGTTTTTGTTTAGCCATATCAATGCCCCTTTTATTACATTTAATTATGATTAACTTCAAATATTTTTGAACTCACTATTCTTTACAAGGCTATTTTATACCATATTCTTTTAAAAATGTGATTATTTTCACATTTAAATGTAAAATCGGGGATTTCCCTAATAAAAAACACCTTCCATTACATGAGTAAGGATTTAGCACTCATATAATGAAAGATGTATGTAGTTACTATACTGTTAATTCTTTTAATCGCTCTCGAATAATCGATTTTAAAATAGGGTCGAAATTAATAGACGGAGTCATGTGCAATTCATTAGCAATATCCATCTCTGATATAAGACCCTTTACTTTATTAACTAAACGTCCATCATATAAAAACATTGGAACCACAATAAGATGACGATATTGTCTTGAAAGTTGATCTAAATCATTTTTAAACGTAATATCTCCATATAACGTACGGCAATATATAGGTTTGTCTTGCTTTAACTTAGTACTAAATTCTTTTAGTTCATCATGTGCTTTAGTATAAGAAAAGCTACCATGTGCAATCAATACAACTGCCACATCTGACTCTTTATTCATATCCACATCATTAATACGTTGTTCTACTAAATCCACCATATATGGATGCGTACCAAGAGGCGCACTAATTTCATATATTATATTTGGATGTGCTTGTTTAATGTTTCTTAACATCTCTGGAATGTCTACAATGTAATGCATGGCTGAAAATATAAGTAAAGGTACAACTTTAAATTGCGTTTCCCCTTTTTCTATTAAATTAGTAATCGTATTTTCAACGCTTTTTTCTTCACTTTCAATAAAAGCAAGCTCATAAGCGTAAGTTTCATCTTGTAATAAACTATCTATAAATTCACCGAGTGCTTTATTTTGATCTCCTTTTCTCATGCCATGAGCTACTAGAATATTCGCAACCAAATGGTTTCCCCCTTATTATTTTAATGTTGATTAAAATAATAAGATTTTCTGAATATTAAGTCAATATGTTGGGGATTAAAAGAGCGGAAATGTCTCTCGATATTTCCGCTCTTTGATCGTCTTACTATGCTTTTATACTGTCTCTTTTTCCGTTTAAATAGGCATAAACAAGCCCTACAAAAATACCTCCACCAATATAGTTACCTACAAAAGCAAATACGATATTTTTTAGCACATCTATCCATGATAATGCATCACTATTATAAAAAATCATTCCTGCATATAATCCAGCATTAAATACAACGTGTTCATATCCCATAAATACAAATACTATCACACCAACAGCAATGAAAAATGCGCGCGCTAAACCTTCTTTAAAAAGCATTGAAACATAAATACCAATATTAATAAAGAAGTTACAGAATATCCCTTTGATAAGAATATTTAACCAAGTTGATTCTACCGTTTTTAAATGTACTGTTTTACTTAGACTTGCAACCATTTCAGGTGTCATCACATGTGTACCCTTCATTAATAAGAATAAAATAAACCCACCTATAATATTTCCAATAAAACAAAATAAGAATATGTATAACATTTTTTTAACTGCAATGACTTTGTAGTACCATCCGACAGTTAAATACATAAAATTACTAGTAAGTAATTCTGAATTAGTTAGAACAATAAGAACTAAAGCTAAACTAAATGAGATTGCTCCTAATAAATTAACAAGTCCATCATTTGTTCCTGCAAACTGTGTTTTGATTGCTAACATAAATACTGTAACAATAGCTAATAAAAATCCTGACATCATTGACTTTAGTAAATATCGTCCAGGTGTTTGAGTTGCCATAACTTCTTTCATTTGTACCTGTCTTACAGCCGCTTTAATAAGATCTTTTGTAGTATATGTATCTTCAATTGTTGTATGGTTACTTGTCATATTCCCTCTCCTTAATTCATTTATAATTTTATATTATATATAGTGAAGTGCATTTTGAATAGAGAAGATTAAAAAAGAGCAACATATGGAGGTTTATTTTCCATATCTTGCTCTTGTCATGATATTAATGTGCTTTTTTTAATTTTGAAAAATAACGTAATCCTGAAGCAAAAATACCATAGCCTAATGCCGTTCTTAAAATATATTTTATGACGCCATTATTTAAACACTTTGAATTAATTAATAATGTTGGAATTAAAGTACTAATTGAAAATAATCCCAGCACTTTTAAATATCTTTCTTTCATACTATATCATCCTCTTTTCAATATTATTATAACTTAAAAGTTCAATTTAATTTTGACATCCTCGTGACGATTTATTCATTAAGTAAGACTTCTAGTTGATCTAATGTTGAATTCATACCTGCTTCTATTCCCATACCTACTGCTTGTTGAGCTGCTTCTTTAGTTGGAAACACTGACGTAGACGTAATAGTAGTCATTTGTTTATTATCTGAGTTAAAATTGATTGAAATATGCATACCAGGTAAACGCGTATCTTTTTTTCCCTCAGGTGTAGCAAAGTAATCAAAGTATTCAAGATACTTCGGACGATCCACTTTTCGATATTCTGTTAATGTATAGCTTGTCTGTTCTGAGGTTTCTATTGCAAAGAAGGCTTCCCCGCCTTCTTCAGTATTAAAACGATATACTTTTGTCTTAGCGCCTTGAGGATGAAACCATTGCTCAAATAACGATGGATTTGTATAGGCATCAAATACATCATTGATAGGAGCTTTAAATGTTCTTTTAAAAATTATTTTATTTTCTTTTACATCGATTGACATCGTTATCTCTCCTAATTTCTAAAATGGTGATTTCTATAATTTAACAACTATTATATTTTAAGACAATAAAAAAACAGGCAAAGTTAGAACTCTGCCTGTTTTTTAACTTTATTATTCTTCAATAGGAAATTCTAAATCGAATTCCACATTTAATGTTTTACCTAATAAGAAACCACCAGTTTCTAATGGTTGGTTAAATGTAACACCATATTTTTCACGATCAAGTTCGCCAGTAATAACTAAACCTGCTGTATTTTTATTATTAAGTGGGTTTAAGCTAATACCTTTATAATCTAAATCGAATGTTTCTTTTTGTGTTTGATCTTTAATTGTTACATTACCAGTAACTGAATGGTCATCAACACTAATAATTTCAAATTTAATTTCAGGATATTGTTCAACGTTTAAGAAATCTTCACTTTTAAGATGATTATCACGATCTTCTACTTTAGTATCAATAGAATTAGCTTGAACAGTAAAAGTGCCTTTTAAAGAACTTAAATCATGAAAGTCACCTGTAATATCTGCATCAAAATCGTTAAAACGTCCTTTTACATTACTAATTACAAGGTGTTGTATTGAGAAATTCACACCTGAATGAACTGGATCTAAATTAAAGTTAGCCATTTATTTTCCCTCCAATAGTGAAATGATAAAACTAATAGTATTCATTTTATCTATCTTCTACTTTAATATAATTATTATACTCAGTATATTAAATAAATCTAATGAAAATGACAAACTAAACGACTTAATTAAAGTAAATTAATTGTTCTAACTTTATTTCTTTTATCTCTATTCCCTTTTTTATAAAAATAATGATTTTAAATGTAAGATTTTTAAATATTTCATAAACTATATAAAAACATAATTAAAAGACCTAATTTAATATTTAAACAACACTAAGTTAGGTCTTTTGTATTATGCTATAAATATTGTTTCCATTCTTTAACTTTATAAGGGTCTTCTACTTTTTTACCATTGATAAAAACTGTTGGAACAGATTGAATATGATTTTCTTTTGTTAACTTTTTCTGTTTTTCTGCTTCCTTCCAAGCATCGCTATTTTTAGTTTTATATTCTTTTTTTATGCGATCTTTTTGTTTTTGAGAAATATTTAATTGGTCAATTTCTTTATCTAGTAATGTTTCAGTAATCCAATGTTTTTTTTCTTCTTGTTGATGAGCATATATATTTTTTTGGAATGTAAGATATTCTTTTGGTGCAATAGATTGAATAGCATTCCCTGCTCTAGAGCCCATTAATGAATCTTTTCCAAGAAAACTTGCATTAATAAATTGATATTCCACTCTATTTGTATCAATATAATCTTTTTTTATGATAGGCATGACGTTATCTTCAATTTTCTTGCAATAAGGACATTTATAGTCTCCATATTCTACAATTAAAATTTTTCCATTTTTCGTATGAGCTGGGGTTGTTTCTTTTTTATTTCGAGAGCAAGCGACAACGATAATGATTAAACATATGATCCCAGCTCCAATAAAAATCAATTTTTTCATATATACTCCTTAAGATTGTTTCAATTAGTTAAGATTTTCTTCCTTATAATCCGAATCATGTGTACTAATATATTGTTTCGTATCAAAGTGCTCTAAATAAGTTGCCTTCTTGTCTTTAAATTGATATGTATAATAATGCATTTCATCGTTATTACTTAATGGTCTATATGCTAATACAACATATTTACCTTTTTCATACACATATATATTAGCGTCTTTTTTATCAAAGTGTTTTACCACATCGCCTTGTTCATTCCTAGCAAGTCGTTCTTGTTTTTTATCTTGTAGTTTTACAGCTTTATCTATTTTATTAGCATATTCATCATTACCGCAGCCCGCTAGCAATATGACACATACACTTAATGATAAAATCAATCTTTTCAAATATGTTCACTCCTACTTTTTCTAATCTAACCTAATATAACTCTTACTATTATACTATGCTTATACTGATTATCATACAGTGGTTTTGCAATATAAACTAGACTATTAAAAAATATTATATTTTAAGTTTTATAGTTATATATTTTAAAAAATAATTATTATCTAATACTAAAGTACGAGTAAATTAATTTACTAAATGTGTGTAATAATAGAACTAATTTGATAAAATAGTTTAGAATTCTTAAAAATACAGAGGAGTAGATAATCATGAAATTCGTAAGTTTAACACCTGAAGAATTTGAAAAATTCACATCCGAACATTTTTCTCACTATACACAATCTCGAATACACTTGGATAATAGAAATGAGATGAAACATGATGTACATGTTGTAGGTGTTAAAGATGATAGTGGAGATGTCATTGCAGCAACATTAATGACTGAAGCACGCGCATTAAAATTTTATAAATATTTTTACACACATCGTGGTCCAGTAATGGATTATAGCAATATCAAACTGGTTCACTTCTTTTTCAAATCACTAACAGAATATTTAAAAAAACAAAATTGTCTATTTGTTTTAGTAGATCCATATATTTTAGAAAACCTACGTAATGCAGATGGAGAAATCTTAAAAAGCTACGATAATCGTGCAGTGATTAAAACACTTGAAGACTTAGGATATAAACATCAAGGATGGTCTGTAGGTTATAGTACAATGAGTCAAATTCGTTGGCTGTCTGTACTTGATCTTAAAGATAAAACTGAGGAACAATTACTAAAAGAAATGGACTATCAAACACGTCGTAATATTAAAAAGACATATGAGATGGGCGTAAAAGTTAAAACATTACCTATGGAAGACACACATACTTTCTTTGAACTGTTCCAAATGGCTGAAGAAAAACATGGCTTTAAATTTAGAGATGAGCCTTATTTCTATGAAATGCAAAAAACATATAAAGATCATGCCATGCTAAAATTAGCTTATATCGATTTAAAAGATTATTTGTCTACTCTACAACATAAACATGAGGATTTAACAAAACAACTTACTGAAATTGAAGAAGCTTTAAAAGAAAGCCCTAACTCTAAAAAGAACAAAAATAAACGCAATCAACTTCAACAACAATTTGATAGCAATGAACGTAAAATAAACCAAACAAAAGATAAAATTGCAGCAGAAGGTGAAGTATTAAATCTAGCAGCTGCATTATATATCTACAATGAACATGAAGTATATTATTTATCTAGTGGTTCTAATCCAAAATATAATGAATATATGGGGGCCTATCGTTTACAGTGGGAAATGATTAAATTTGCTAAAGAGCATAACATTGACCGTTACAACTTCTATGGTATTACTGGAGACTTTAGTGAAAATGCTGAAGATTATGGTGTCCAACAGTTCAAAAAAGGCTTTAATGCTGGTGTTTATGAATATATTGGTGACTTCATTAAGCCAATTAAACCTGTTCTTTATCATACTCAACAATGGATCAAAAATAGAAGATAATCATTGCATTATAAGTATACTTTAAGGTAGGCATATAACTATGAAATACAGTATGTTTTCTATAGGAGATACATTCATTAGTAAACATTACAAAATAACTGAGAAAGAAATATTAGAGTTTGCTCATCAATTTGACCCTCAATATATGCATCTAGATAAGAAAAAAGCAGGTCAAGGAATGTATAAAGGGATTATAGCATCAGGTATGCATACCCTTTCTCTCTCCTTTAAACTTTGGATTGAAGAAAATAAATATGAAGAAGACATCATAGCAAGGACTCATTTAAATAATGTAACCTTTATTAAACCTGTTTATCCAAATGATAACTTATATGTAAAAGTTAAAGTTTTAGATAAAAAATTAAAAAAACAATTTGGTAGTTTAACCGTTGAAGTTATGACATTTAATCAATATGAGAATAAAGTACTTCAATTTGAGCTTACTGTTTTACTATCAGTTTAAAATAATAAACATTTCTAAAGTCTATTTATGTGAAGAAAGAAAGCATTATTCAATAAAAAGAATCGTCGTTCAAGATGAAATATCTCAAACGACGATTCTTTTTTAATTTTTATTAATTACATTTAAAAAACGTCTTAATTCATCAGTTTTAGGATGATTAAATAATTCTTCAGGAGACCCTTCTTCACCAATTTCTCCGTCGTGAATAAATACAACTTTATTAGATACTTCTTTTGCAAAACGCATTGCATGAGTAACTATCACCATCGTCATGCCTTCATTTGCTAATTCTTTAATAACTTTCAACACATCATTTACAAGTTCAGGGTCAAGTGCAGATGTAGGTTCATCAAATAACATCACTTTAGGATTCATCGCTAAAGCTCTCGCAATCGCCACACGTTGTTGTTGACCACCAGAGAGTGCATGAGGACGTTGATCTTTAACATGTGTCAAACCTACTTTTTCAAGTAAGTCTAATGCTCTATCTCTAGCTTCTGATTTACTCATTTTCTTTACAGTTACTAAACCTTCCATCACATTTTCTAAAGCCGTTTTATGTGGAAAAAGATTATAACTTTGGAATACCATACCTGATTGTTTACGTACTTCAATTTGAGATTTCTTATCTTTAGCAGTATAAGTTTTATCATTCACAGTAACGTTGCCTTCAGTCGGAATCTCTAACGCATTAATCATACGCAATAATGTAGTCTTACCCGAACCGGAACGACCAATTAATGTGACAACTTCACCTTTTTTTACATTCAAATCAATACCTTTAATTACTTCTTTATCATTAAAAGATTTATGAATATTGGATAACTCAATCATGCCTTATACCCTCTTTCAATATATGATTCATAGAAGCCTTGGATGACTGAAATAATAAAACAAACAACCCAATACATCACAGCTACGAGAATATAAATTGTAAAGTACTCGTATGTTGTAGAAGCAACTTCTTGCGCTTTACGGAACATTTCAGCTACTAAGATAAATCCTAATAATGAAGTGTCTTTAATTAATCCTAAGAATGTGTTACCTAAAGCTGGAACTGAAACACGAATCGCTTGAGGTAAAATAATACGTTGAATCGTTTGACGATAATTCATTCCAATAGAGTATGCCGCTTCTGTCTGGCCTTTTGGAATAGAAATAATACCGCCACGGATAATTTCAGATGCATATGCACCCACATTTAAAGACAATCCAATAATCGCTGAAACAACAGAAGACAATGTCCATTGTTCGTCTGCATTTCCAGTAATTAGACGTCCAAGTTCTGGAATACCATAAAAGATAATAAAGAGTTGTACAATCATTGGTGTCCCACGAATAATAGATACATATACACGTGCAATTCCTCTTAATACTTTACTAGACGAAATACGCATTAACGCCGTAAACAAAGCGATAATCAAACCTAAAATAAATGTCACAATTGTAATTGGAATAGAGTATTTTACTAAACCTTCCAACATGGGTCCAAATGCTTGAGTTGCTGCATCTAATGCGTGTTGTTGTTGACTATTTAGGCTCAGAAACATTTTCACCGAACCATTTCTCACCAATTTTTGCTAGTTCACCATTCTCTTTAAGTTTTTTCAAACCATCGTTGAAATCAGAAACAACTTTATCATCAACACTTTTAGAGAATGCAAATGCTGATTTATTTTGTTCTGCATCACCTTTGATTGCTTTAATTTTAGCATTAGGTTTTTGTTTTTTATAATCTAAATAAGATAAGCTATCATTAAAAGTACCATCCACACGTTTAGATAATAATAAATCAATAGACTGGTTGAAACCATCTACTTTAGTGATGTTAGCACCTTTATCTTTAGCAAGTTTTCCGTAGTTAGAAGTAAATGTTTGCGCTAATTTTTCACCTTTAACATCATCAAATGATTTAATATTCTTCTCATCATCACGAACAACTAAGACACCACTTGAATAAGTGTAAGGGTTAGAGAATTTATATTTTTCTTTTCTTTCTTTATTAATACCCACTTGGTTTGCAATGACATCAAAACGTTTTGCATCTAAACCAGCAAACATTGAATCCCAAGATGTTTCATTAAATTTAAGTTTATATCCTTCTTCTTTCGCAACAGCTTTAATTACATCAATATCATAACCAGTTAACTGATCTTTTTTGTTGTGAAAAGTAAAAGGTGCATAAGTCCCTTCAGTTCCTACACTTAATGTTTTTTTATCACTATTACTGCTACTTGATTTTGAATCACTATTTTTGTCAGATGAATCACTATTACCACATGCGGCTAATACAAAAATAAGTGTCAAAGCTACAAATAAAAGTCTTTTCATTAATAACTCCTCCATATTCCTATTAAATTAGTCAGAATAAATTAATTCTAATCTCATCAATATGAATAGTCAATAACTATTTAAACTATTAAATAAAATAGAATGTTTAGATATGAGGTTAATAACTTTCTTCATTTATATCTTTTTTTCGTTTAAGTAAAAAAGTTAATAATAAACTAACGACTGTGATAATCACTGCAAATAAAAAGCCAGAATGATAACCATGTATCATTGCGTCTGTTTGAATATGTTTCATCATCTCTGTTTTAGCCATTCCTTGATAATCACTTGGTGTCGGTTTAAAATGCTGACTTGCTACACTTAAAATTGTTACTAAACCAGCTGTACCAATAGAACCCGCTACTTGTTGAATCGTATTTGTCATTGAAGATCCATGAGCATTTAATTCTGGAGTTAGTTGGTTCATTGTATGCGTCATTACAGGCATTAACCCTAAAGCAATACCAATCATACGAATCGCATAAATAGTTGCTAAAACAATTGTTGACGTATGCTCATCCATCACTACAAAGTAGGACGTCGTAATCGTTACAATAATCATACCTATCATTGAAAGTACTCGTGCTCCAAACGTTTCATATAAACGCCCAGATATGATGGACATGATTGCCATTACAATTGCTCCGGGTAACAATATCAAACCAGAATCAACAGGCGTACGTTGCAACACATTTTGTACAAACATAGGTAAGACCGTTTCAGATCCAATCATTGAAATCATCGTTACAGCCATAATAGCAATACCCACTGCGAATTGACTATTTTTAAATACTTTAAAACTTAATAGAGGGGTTTCAAGTCGTTCTTGTCTCCAAATAAATAAAACTACAAAAATAATGCCTAAAATAATAGTGCTCAGAACGACTGGGTCATTCCAACCTTTCTGAGAAATAGAACTTACCCCATATAACATACCACCGAATCCGATAATAGATAAGATAATGGATAGCATGTCAATGGGCGCTTTTACTTTTACTCCAACGTTTTTAATAAAAATTAAAGCAAGTATAAAAGTCACTGCTAAAATTGGAGCTACAACATAAAACAATGCTCTCCAATTAATGTATTCAACCAAATATCCAGATAATGTAGGTCCAATCGCTGGTGCTAAACCAATCACTAATCCAAACATCCCCATATATTTTCCACGTTCGTGCGGTTCAAATATATCTAATATAGTCGTCATCATTAGTGGCATCATAATACCAGAACCTAATGCTTGGATAATTCTTGCAATTAATAAAGTAGTGAAATTAGGGCTAAATCCTCCTAGTAAAGTGCCTAGAAAGAATATAATAATTCCAGTTAAGAAGACCTGTCTTGTTGTATAACGTTGAATAATAAATGCAGATAATGGAATAACTACTCCATTTGTTAGTAAGAAGGCTGTTGTGAGCCATTGTACTTGAGAATATGCAATATGAAAATCTTTCATTATTCTCGGTAATGCTGTGGTCAACAAGGTTTCATTTAATAAACCAAAAAAACCACCTAATAGCATAGTGAAAATCATAATTAACTTTTTACTATGCGACATGGTATCATCTCCTTATTTTTATTTTATAAATCGTAATAATTACTATTTACATAAACCATCTTTTCCTTTATTCTTTATAAAAAGGAGGACTATTTATGAAACAAGATTTACAAACTGCACGTCGCAACTTAAAAAGTTCTAATATTAAAACACGCAAACGTGCATTAAAGATGATTAAGCAATATCGACGTTAGTTAAAACCGTTTAACTATTTTTACAAACAATCTTACTCCACTACATTAATAAAAGACTAAAGCACTTCTTTAATGCTTTAGCCTTTTATTGTATCTACTATATTACAATAAATAAAAATTCTTGCTCACACTTTTATAAATAATAATGATTAGTTACTTTTAAATCATCATCTAATTCATAAATTAACGGTGCGCCAGTTTTAATTTCATAGCCTATAATGTCTTCATCTGATACGTTTTCTAAATATTTAATTAATGCTCGAATAGAGTTACCATGTGCTGCTACAAGTACAGTATCCCCATCTAATAAATGTTGTGAAATATGATCAGTCCAAATTGGAATGACACGCTCTAATGTTGTTTTTAAACTTTCAGAGTAAGGCATCATACGATGATCTAAATGACGATAACGACGATCATTTAAATAAGATTGACGTTGTTCTTCAGTTTGTGCTGGCGGTAATACATCATAAGAACGTCTCCATTGATGAACTTGTTCTTCACCAAATTCCTTACGGGCATCATCTTTATTTAACCCTTGTAATTTTCCATAGTGTCGTTCGTTCAAGCGCCAACTTTTATGAACGGGAATCCATTCTTGGTCAGATTCAGCTAATAAATATTGAGTCGTTTCCAATGCTCTTGTTAATAAAGAAGTATAAGCAACATCAATTTCAATTTTGTTTTCTTTTAATTTTTTACCTGAAGTGATGGCTTCATTTCTCCCTTGTTCTGACAGTTGAACATCTTCCCAACCGGTAAATAAATTTTTCGCATTCCATTCACTTTGTCCATGGCGACATAAAATTAATTTTGGCATAATATAACACTCCTTAGGTTAATAGAAAGTTAATGAGTATAACGATTGAATTATAAATACTTTCCTCATTATTTAATTTAATATCTATTTATCTTTACACCATTATTATAGAACTATTTCACTTTTTTTCATAATAGGACTACTTATAATTTAATTCGGAATATATGATAAACGTTTGAGATATTTGTTACTTCGTGTTCATATTTGATAATGATTCTTGATATGACAGTAACCTATGTCATTAAATTAACTGTTATAGTGAACATACCGTAGTCAACATCTAGATTTATTGGGATGCAATGTTTTAATTCGAACATTAATATCCAAATCACAAAGGAGTTTTTTATCATGAAAAAATCAATTTTTGCATTAATGACCATGCTCTCATTAGGTGCCGCTGGATTAGAAAGTGGCCAGGCACACGCAGAAGAGGTATCAACATCCCCTTCTCAACAACATCAATACCAATATCATCAAAGTCATACATCTAATTTAAATATATCAAGTTCAAACGCGACAACTTCTAGTACTTCAAGTCGTACACAATCAGTATATCAACGTTTCTTAGCTGCTGGAGGCACAGAAGAAATGTGGGAGAAAATTGTACTTCCTGAATCCGGCGGTAACCCTAATGCATCAAATGGTCAATACCATGGATTAGGCCAAACTAACCAATCATGGGGGTATGGATCAGTGGAAACCCAAACTAAAGGCATGATTCAATATGCAAAAGAACGTTATGGATCAATTGGAGCAGCGATACGTTTTAGAGAATCAAATGGTTGGTGGTAAATTGAATCAAAAAAGAGCAGGAGTATACTCCCGCTCTTTTTTATTTCTCATTTAATGTATTTGGTTCTGGATGAACATATACAGACGATATACCATTATGTTCTAAATGTGTTTCTACTCTATCGCAAATATCATGCGCTTCTTGTAATGATAAATTTGCATCAACTACAATCGTTACATCTAAAAAAATGCTACTGCCGTGATAACGTCCTTTTACATTTTTTACTTCTCTTACATCTGTAACTTCTTGAACAAGACTTCGATATTCTTCTAAATCTTGTTCCTTAAATCCATCACTCAATGCAAAAATTGAATCTTTAAATATCCCAAACCCAGTATAAATAATTAAACATCCTAATACAGTAGCAAGTATCACATCAATAATAGGTAGACCAAATTGTGTAAATAATAATCCAATAGCAGTACCAATACTGACTAAACCGTCAGATAAATTATCTTTTGAGGCCGAGTCTAATGAGCTACTTTTAGTTTGTTTTGCAAGTCTATGATTAATAGCATAAACACCAATCATAATGACACCACTCATCATACTAATAATAATCGTAATAAAATTTGGAATATGGTGTTCATTTGTCAACATTCGAGGTGCATTTTCAATCACTACTTGGATACCTACAAACATAATAATGAATGATACGAAAAGCGTTGAAATATTTTCAGATTTCAAATGACCATAAGGATGATTTTTATCAGCTGGCTTAATTGAAATCTTTAACCCCACAATAACAGCGATAGATACAACAATATCAGTCATATTGTTCAATGCATCTGCTCTTACAGCTGCCGAATCGTACACATATCCAGTAATATATTTTGCAACAGATAAAACGATATAAACAACTAAACTTAAATAAGCGCCTCTTTGCGCCAATTTAAGATTTTCGTTTTGGGTCATATCTAGCTAACCACCTTAAACACTTAGTATTACTAGTATGTACTATCAAAATTTGAATTACAATATTTTTTTATTTCTATCATTTTTATAAAAATAAGCTAATTAATTTTTTAGTCAAACCTAATTTCCTATTTATAAAAAAAAGAGCTAGAAGTACACAATTCTAGCTCTTTTTTAAATTTTAGTCTTTTAAAATCCATTTAGATAATATAAAAGTAATCGGAATTGTAACGATAAGTCCTACAAACGGTGCAATTTCAGAAGGGAAATTAAACCATCTTACAAAGATATATAAAAACAAAGATTGCATTCCCATATTTACTACTTGTGTTAATGGAAAACTTAAAAATTTCTTAAGGGTTGGTTTAACTCTATAAACGAAATAACAATTTAAATAATAAGAAATAATAAAACTTACTATAAATCCAATAATATGACTCACCATATAGTGAATGTGTAATAATTTTAGTAAAATGAGATACACTAAATAATAATCAAGTGTATTAATCCCACCCACTATGACGAATTTAATTATTTCATAGTGCGTTTGTTTTAACTTCATAGTTAATCTCCTCTGTCTTCTATTACATTAATATCAAACGGCAATATTTTAAGTTGTTTATTATTTGAAATTTGATAGTACTCTTTGAAATTTTCCTTTTCGATTTCTTCAGTTGGAGTCATTTCATAGAAATATGTCTCAAATGGCAAATGTTTTACAATAATTTCATTTCTATGTTGTTGAATTTGAGTTTGAATATTATTTAATCTAGCTTCATATTTAAAATGCACAATCGTAAAAATAGCAATAAATACGAATAATAAACATCCTACACAAATTTTAAGAATATTATCATAGCTTTGTTTTAAAGTATGTAATTCAGTAACTAAAGTAATCAATATCACACACCACATTATATATACAATAAAGAACTGTTGAGACGTTACCTCTGAAATGAAAAAGATAGGTATAGCACTTAAAATAATAGAAATAAAAGCAACTATTAAAATAATACGATAGTAGCTATCTGTAACTATAATAAAACTAGCCATACTTATACTGACGAAAAAGCTAAAACATAATAAGAAATTAATTAGACCATAACTTGTAATCAAAGTTGTTTGATTAAAATTAAAGGGTTCAAAAATAAATATCTTGTATATAGGCAATACAAGTATACCAATCATTAATATCATTTGTCTGATTTTAGAAAACGTTTGAAAGCGAGTATTTTTTATAAGTAACCCAATTATAACAATCGCAATCATAGACACTATGATAATATGATTAAAAAACATATAACGTGGAAGGTCATTTAATATTGTAACTCTTAATTTATGAACATAACCTAAGCCATCAATGTGTGCTCTCATTGCTTGAATGTCACTTAGATAATTAATGTACGTCTGGTTAATCAACATGATTAATGTACCACATAATGATAATAGAAACCCTATTAATAAATTAAAGTTAATTTTACGTTTTAACACAAAATAAGCAATTAATGTCGTGAATAAAGCCAAATTAACGAAAAAAGTTAATGATTCAGCAAATAATTGCCCACTGAAACAACTGATCCAAAATAAAATGACATTGTACATTTTTAGTTCATCTTTTATAAATAAAATTTGACTTATAAAATACAAATTATAGAGAACACATATCATTCCAAAAGCATAACTAAAAAAGTAGCCAAAGCTTCCATAACTCTCTGAAAAAACTGAATTAGGTATAATAAGCAATAACATAGTTGCAAGCATGAGATGACGGATTGAAAATGTTTGGCGTATCAATTTGAGTATTAATAAAATAATGCTTACTGATATTATTGAATACATAATCATACGTAATATTACCGAACGCACTGCTACAAGTTCAATTAAATTACTAATATAACGTCCATTCAAATTATCAAAATGATGATAAAAGGTACTTATGCCTTGATGACTTCCAAAAAACCAATCGATTCCATGTAAAGGAATAATTAAACCTAAGTAACCGTAAAATAATAATAACCCTATGACCCAGATGTAAAATTCGTGTTGTTTAAAGTTAGACATTTACACTACTCCTCCACTACAATAATGTTACATTATAGTGTTTAATCAATTCTATTTAATTAAATACCATTATATACTTTTTTTATATTTTAAACATTAAATCATTTTAATTTAGTTTTTTATTTATAATTTTAATCAGAAGTGATCTCGTTGAACATAAACAAAATGGTTATTGCGCCAGATTCATTTAAAGAGAGTATGTCTGCTAAACAAGCTGGATTAGCTATAGAACAGGGTTTTAAAAATATATTCGGTGATGCGCTTAAAACAGAGGTTATCCCTATGGCAGATGGTGGCGAAGGTACAACCGAAGCTTTAATAGAAGCATTAGATGCGACAATTCATAGCATTAAAGTACATGATCCACTTTTTAGAGAAGTGACTGCATCTTATGCTCGTTCGAGAGATAATCATGTGGCTATTATTGAAATGGCAGCAGCTTCAGGATTAGATTTAATTCGTACAGATGAACGTAATCCTTTAATTACTACAACATTTGGCGTTGGCGAATTAATTAAAGATGCTCTAAACCATAATGTGACTAAAATTATATTAGGCATAGGGGGGAGTGCAACAAATGATGGTGGTAGTGGTATGCTGACCGCTCTTGGCGTAAAATTTCTAAACTCTGATAATGAAGAAATTGAACTTGGTGGTGGCGCTCTTGCTCATTTAACTCATATAGATGCGTCAAATTTAGATTATAGATTAAACGACGTTACCTTTGAAGTGGCATGTGATGTTACAAATCCTTTATTAGGTTCTAATGGTGCAACATATATTTACGGACCACAAAAGGGAGCAACTGAAAAGATGATACCAAAGTTGGATTCCGCACTCGCAAATTATCATGATATGATAGAGAAAGCATATCATAACAGTGTTAAAGATATACCTGGTGCTGGAGCTGCCGGTGGATTAGGAGCTGGTATTCTCACTTTCTTCAATGCGTCATTATCTAATGGCATCGATATTGTCTTAAAAGAAACGCAATTTCTTCAAAGCATTAAAGATGCCGATTTAGTTATTACAGGAGAAGGAAAAATAGATGTACAAACGATTTATGGTAAAACACCTATCGGAGTGGCAAAAGCAGCCAAACAATTCGACTTACCTGTTATTGGTATATGCGGTAGTTTAGGAAAAAATTATCAAGCCGTATATCAACATGGAATTGATACTGTGTTTAGCATTATAGAAACGCCATCAGAACTCCCCTATTTATTAGAAAATGGAGAACGATTCTTAACACAAACTGCTGAAAATATTGCTCGATTAATTAAGTTAAATGATTAAAAAGAGGTGAAATCTATGAAACGTACTGAAAAATACAAAGATTCATATCAATACGATGATCAATATCAACAACGTAATCAAAAAAGTCGCGAGTATCAACAACGTCAACAGAGACGTCAAAGTGAAGAAAATTACAGAAGAAATGAACCTCGTCAAGAGTATCATCATCAAAATCAGGGCGATTATGATGAAAATGCTAATCGTTACTATAACGATCGTGACTTTAGACGTGAACAATTACTAGAAGAAGAGAATGAAAAAAACAAAAAATCAAAACGTTGGTTAATCGCTATTATTGCAATTCTTCTTTTAATTATTGGCATTTTTGCGACTAAATCTTATATTGATCATAAAAAGGAATCGGACAATAAACAACATACGTATAATGCAACAAATGATGTATCTAAAAATTATCAACAAGAAGTTCAAAATCAAAGCGATAATATCAAGAAACAAGTTGAAGATGCAAAAAATGATATTAAAGATAAAATAGACACTGAATCGCGTCTTAGACAAATTCAATCTCAAATTGATAAATTAAAAAATAATGAGATTACTAAAGAAGACTCTAAATTAACTCAATTTTATCAAGACCAAGTTAATAAATTAAAAGAAGCAAATAATGCACAACAAAACAACGCAAATGAAAACAAAGTGAATGCGCTATTAGATGATGTCAATAATAAAGTAGATGATATCAAGAAAAAACTAAACAGTATTCTTGGTAATAATAATTAATATTCTTATGTATTGTGATAAATTTCAGCTCTAAAAAAATTGATTAAATCAATCTTTTTAGAGCTTTTTATATTTGAAATTACATATTTTCTCAAAAACCTATATAATGTACATTGCAAATCTTTTCAAGGAGTACAATTATGCATAACTCAACACATACTAAATTGCCGATGCTATTACTCATCGTTCTAGGAACAATGACAGCATTTGGTCCAATGATTATAGATATGTATTTACCCGCTTTACCAGCAGTTCAGCAACAATTTAATACATCAACATCAAGCATACAACTCACCCTATCCTTTGCAATGATTGGCCTAGCGCTTGGACAGTTTATATTCGGACCTTTATCAGATGTATTCGGTCGAAAAAAAATTGCACTAATGATTCTTAGTGTATTCGTTTTAGCTTCATGTGGTGCGATATTTATTACAACATTTCCACTATTTTTATTGATACGTTTGGTACAAGGATTAACTGCCGGAGGTATTATTGTTATCGCTAAAGCTTTCGCAGGAGATTATTACCAAGGAAATACTCTAGCTAAATTTCTTGCTTCTCTTATGGTTGTAAATGGTATAGTGACTATTTTAATGCCTTTACTTGGAGGTTTATCGCTTTCTCTTGGCTCATGGAGAATTATCTTTGTTATTTTAACAGCTATTAGCATGATCATGTTAGGTGGCGTTACTTTCAATATGCCGACCACACATCATTCTGAGGACGTCACTTCCAATTTTAAACATATATTTTCTGACTTTGGGCGTTTGCTTAAACGACCAAGATTTATTATTCCAATGTTTTTGCAAGGATTAACTTATGTTATGTTATTTAGTTTTTCATCTGCTTCTCCGTTTATCACTCAGAAAATATACCATATGACGCCTCAACAATTTAGCGTAATGATTGCAATCAATGGCATTGGTTTAATTGTTGTGAGTCAAATCGTTGCTTTGCTTGTTGAACGTATACATCGTTTTAAAATCTTAATTTATTTGACTTTCATTCAACTTATTGGTGTACTTCTCGTTGTATTTACTTTGATATTACAAGGTCCATTGTGGCTCTTATTAGTCGCTTTCTTTTTAAATGTTTGTCCTGTCACTTCAATCGGCCCCTTAGGATTTTCAATGGCTATGGAAGAACGTACTGGTGGAAGTGGAAATGCTTCTAGTTTACTGGGTTTATTCCAATTTATCCTTGGTGGTCTAGTGTCTCCTTTAGTTGGTCTTAAAGGACAGTATAATGTAATGCCTTATCTCACAGTAATTGTTATCACAGCAATTCTCATAGTTTTACTTCAATTTTTATATTTTAAAAAATATCAACGTATCTAATATATTCTTATATTAATAAACGTAATCTAGCATCCATTTTTAATATAAACATCGACTGCTAATATGTTAAAAAATATTTGAGACAATTATTATATCTCAAGTATTTTTTAACATTCACAAATTTGTAATGACTTTTCAACAAATACATGACAACTTATTCTTCTCTAATTGAAAATGATTATTATTTACTATAATAAACTATAGTTAAATAAGGAGGATTTATTTATGGTCACTAAAGATTCAATTGTTGCTAATGTCGTTACTGATTTTCCATTAAGTTCGGATGTTTTCAGAAAATACGGAATAGATTTTTGTTGTGGTGGAAATATCTCAATTAAAAATGCAGTAAAAAATAAAAAAGTAAATGTCGATACAATTATAGAAGAAATTAATCATTTACCTGTACATTCAACAGGAAATATCAACGTTAAATATTTAGATGTCCCTTCCTTAATTCAATATATTCAATCACGTTACCATGAAACAATGCATGAAGAATTTAAAAACCTTTCACCTTATGTCACTAAAATTGCAAAAGTTCATGGACCAAACCATCCATATTTACTTCAATTACAAGAGTTATATCGCCAGTATCGTGATGGTATGCTTGAACATATGGATAAAGAAGATAATCATGATTTTCCATTACTCATTAAAATTGCACGTGGTGAACAAGTTAAGAATGCGCATCAGGTTATTGAAAGTTTAGTTGAAGATCATACTCAAACTGGACATCTATTAGAAGAAATGAGCGATTTAACAAATCAGTATCAGCCACCTAGTGAAGCATGTAATACTTGGCGTTTAGTCTACACACGCCTTGAACATTTAGAACGTGAAACACATGAACATGTACATCTTGAAAATCACGTATTATTTAATAAATTTTAATTTGTATTAACGATAACATGCATCCTAGAAAAATAAGATTGACTTACTTTTTTAACACAATCAGATTAAATAAGAAGCTATGACATCTTAAGGACTAAACCCATATCTACAGAATCAAAAGAAAGCAGGTCCTTTAATGTTATCTATCGGTATAATGTGCAATAAAGATTTTTGACGCAATAAACATAACATAAATGATATTGTTCATGCCGCAAAATAAAATAATACTTGGGAGTTTGCATATATTCATTTTTAAATGCATAACTCCCAATTTTATTTTATATTAACTGTTCAATCTTTCTGTTGCATATTAAAAATTAGTATATGAATAAGATACATTTTAAGCATGATATCTTTAATCACTTTTGGGTTTGAATTTTTAACATCAATTACTATATCAACATTCTTCTTATTGTCTTAAATATGTTGACCCACATTTTGTTAATACAAAGAATTCAAATGATTATACGCTACTCTAATCAAGGTATATAATAAATTTACTTTAAAACAATGTTTTACTGACATAAAGGAGAACGTTAATGAATAAAAAATTATTATCAGTTACGCCTAAAAGTCAACTTTTTCCAATCCCTATGATTATGGGTTGTGAAGGCGTTTCTGCAGCTATGTTATTACAATATAATCATCATAATATTAAAGCTACTGATATTATGAAACATTGGCCTACGCATCCAAATAATCCCTATAAAGGCTATGTTGGTCACCATTTACTTGTTAAGTTTGGTCATCACCAAACGATTTTCCCTTCTGCTTATGTTCCATATTTACAAACATTTGATTCACGTATCGTAGATGGCACTGGTACGAATTTAGAAGAATTAGAAACTGTGATTGATCAAGGACAACCGATTCTTATGTATCATACAAGCTTAGGTCAAAAACCTTCACGTAAAACGTTTAAATTTGATAACCACACGCGTCAGCTTGTGTCTAACATTCACGTTACATTACTTATTGGATATGACGACACACATTACTATTATATTGATCCTTTATGGAGTCACTTTTTAAGAAAAATAATTGTGCCTGCATTAGTACCTAATCGCTTCCAGATTATAAAAATTAAAAAAGAATTCATGGAGCGTAGCTTTAACGCCCCTGGTAAAAAATGTATCTATGTAAAACCATAAATTAAAAGAGCAAAAAGCGACTGTCTTCTGAACGTCGTTTCTTGCTCTTTTTTATTCTATTACAAAGTCTATTAATGCATGATTCATTTCTGAATATATATCTGCTGTTCGCCATTCTCTTTTATAACCTAAACAAGGACATAAAAAGGTTATATTATTTTCTACTAAAGATTTACGAAAATGAACATGCCCCATAATACTGTATTTAATCGGAAACTGTTGATATAATCGGTCGAAATCTGATGTACCTATAAATGCATTGAAAAAATCAAAAATACGATGAGGGGTAGGTACTACAAATTTAGAATGTGTCACAATATGTGTCATTAAAATAATTTGTTTATCTTGAAGTTGCTCCAATGCTTGTTTAACATGCTTAGCCGCCTTTTTGGATAAAATCGTATCATCTTCATCCCAATCGATTTTCACTTTATCTTGCCAAGTGGCCCCATAATATTTCCCTTTTTTTAATCGAGTTTCTTCAAACTTTTTATCAGCGTAACTGTAATCATACCAAGCAGTATGGCCTACAATAGCCCAATTATCATTAATTACATATGGATGATCCAACAAACACTCTGGCTTTGTTCTATAAAAATCATAAATATCTTGAGATGTCGTTCCATCCTCTGCTTTCCAATAATCATGATTTCCTGGAACAAATAATATGGGAATATGTAAAGCAGTTTTTAAATCTTTAATAAATTGATAGCTATCTCTAAAATAATTCGAAATATCTCCTGCAATTAATAGTAAGTCAATCTCTCTATGTTGAACTACTTTAATCAATGTTTCTAGATATACATTTGATTTTAGTTTAGGATGTCTGTCTATATGTAGATCAGAAATCGCTCCGATTCTCATTCCTCTACTCCTCTAATACATTTTTAAATTTTATCTATTATGCTATAGATTATTATAAATATAAATTATTCTGTTTTTCATAGTTGTATACACACATTTGTTTTTTTGAAAATTAAGAGTATAATAAAATTAACTTTTAACAAAGTTACATATTTAACAAAATTTAAAAAAGTAAACTTTTAAAAATCTGAATATTCTAATTAATTACAAATTGATCTTCACTCTTTTCCACTTTGTTAAACAAGTTTTTAAAATTTAAAGAAAGCGCTTACGTAATTATCGTGTGGCTTTCTGAGGGGGAAGTCTATGGCAAGACAGTTAGAAAGAGAATTAAGTAATAGACACATTCAATTAATTGCAATTGGTGGTGCTATTGGCACAGGATTATTTTTAGGTTCTGGACAAACGATTTCGTTAACAGGGCCATCCCTACTAATCACCTATCTAATTATTGGTATAGTGTTATTTGCTTTCATGAGAGCACTTGGAGAATTATTACTTAGTAATACACGTTTCAATTCATTTGTAGATATTGCCAACGAATATTTGGGACCATTCGGTGGTTTTGTCATTGGTTGGACATATTGGTTATCTTGGATTGTTTCAAGTATGTCTGATTTAACGGCAATGGGACAATATTTTAGTTTTTGGTTTCCAAACGTTCCTCACTGGCTAACTGTATTATTTATCGTACTCTTACTTATTTCATTTAATATGCTTGGTGCAAAATTATTTGGAGAGTTAGAATTTTGGTTCTCTATTATAAAAATTATTACTATTATTGCTATGATTATCGTTGGCTTAGTTATGATTTTCTTTTCATTTAAAACGTCATATGGACATGCGTCTTTTAGTAATCTTGTAAATCATGGTGGTATTTTTCCAAATGGACCAGCTGGATTTTTAATGTCATTCCAAATTGCTGTCTACTCATTTATCGGTATTGAACTAATAGGTGTTACAGCTGGAGAAACTAAGGATCCTCGCACAGTGATTCCAAAAGCAATTAATAATGTACCTGTTAGAATTTTATTATTCTATGTGGGAAGCTTACTTGTGATCATGTCAGTGATTCCTTGGAATAAGATTAACCCTGATGCAAGTCCATTTGTAATGTTATTTAGTATGATTGGCTTACCTTTTGCAGCAGGACTTGTTAACTTTGTCGTATTAACAGCAGCCGCTTCTGCAACGAACAGTGGTATTTATTCAAATAGTCGTATTTTATTTGGATTATCTAAACAAGGACTAGGACCCAAAATGTTAAGTAAGACAAATCATCATAGTGTGCCTTACTTATCAATGCTTGTATCTTCTGGGACATTACTTTTAGCCGCATTATTAAATTTTATCTTTCCAGATGCAATTCAATTATTTATTTATGTCACTACACTCTCAACTGTATTATTTATAGTTGTTTGGGCAATGATTATTATTTCTTACATTATATATGTACGAAAAAATCCTGAAGAACATAAACACAATAAATTTAAACTTCTAGGCGGTAAAGCACTGGCTTATGTTATTCTTGCATTTTTCTTGTTTGTATTTGTGTTATTGTTCTTTAGTGCTGATACGAGAGTAGCCATATTTATTTCACCAGTTTGGTTTATATTCTTATTCTTGTTCTATAAAAAGTATAAGAAAAATGCTGAATATTTAGCTGAAAAAACACGTCAGCAACCTCGAGAATCAATCAATCATTAGATATTTTATTAAGCGGAACTGAATTCAGTTTCGCTTTTCTATGTCTTAAGAATGACATATACTAAAATATCTCATTATTTTTTTAATCATGATAAAATATTAAGTATTTAAAAAAGAAAGGAGTCATAATACATATGGAATTGTTAGAAGCTTTTTTATTATTTATACTTGCCGTTATCATTAGTTCTATTATTTATCATCGCTTCCCCAACATTCCAACAGCTTTCATTCAAATTGCCTTAGGTGTAGCGCTATTCATCTTCCCCATTCCACTACATTTTAAATTTGAACCAGAAGTTTTTATGATGGCTGTCATTGCCCCACTCTTATTTGTGGAAGGGACACATGTTTCTAGAGAAAAGCTTTTAGAATACCGAAAACCTGTCGTGCTTATGGCCATGGGATTAGTATTTACAACTGTGATTGGAGTTGGCTTTTTCATTCATTGGATTTGGCCTAATTTACCGATGCCAGCTGCTTTTGCTATTGCAGCTATTTTATGTCCGACAGATGCAGTTGCTGTATCAGCCATTACTAAAGGTAAAGTATTACCCAAGGGGTCTATGGCAATTTTAGAAGGAGAGTCTCTATTAAATGATGCTGCAGGTATTATTTCTTTTAAAATTGCAGTGACTGCTCTGGTGACAGGTAGTTTTTCAGCTATAAATGCAATTGGTCAATTTCTACTCTCAACATTTCTTGGTATTTTAGTAGGTGCAATAATTGGCGCTTTAGTCGTCAGTTTACGTGTTTACCTCACTTCTAATAAAGGTTTAAAAGATAGTAATACATTGACTTTCATCCAATTACTTACTCCTTTTGTCATTTATTTTATTGCTGAAGAAGTTCATGCTTCTGGGATTATTGCAGTTGTGGTAGCTGGGTTGATTCATGGTTTAGAACGAGATCGTCTCATTCGCGCCCAAACTGAATTACAAATGAACTATAATCAAATTTGGAATACATTAAGTTATGCATTAAATGGCTTTGTCTTCGTCGTTTTAGGATATATTGTGCCAGAAGTTATTTTGGAAATTGTACGTAATGAACCACAAAATTTAGTTTTTCTAATTGTGGTAGCATTCCTTATAGCATTTGCCATCTATATCTTTAGATTTATTTGGGTCTATGTTTTGTTCAAAGATTTTTACTATCCGAAAAATGTTGAAGCATATCTCGATGACGAAGAAGAAACACAACCACCAAAACGGAGTCGTTATGCATTTATTATGACTTTGTGTGGCATTCATGGAACGATTTCATTGTCAATGGCATTAACATTACCATTCATTATTAACGGCAATCAGAACTTTGATCATAGAAATGATTTACTCTTTATTGCTTCAATGATGGTACTTATCAGTTTAATTTTTGCACAAATGATCCTTCCATTCATTACGCCATCCGAACAACAATCACACTTCAAAGGTATGAGTTATCAATCAGCTAAAATTTTCATGATTCAACATGTTATTCGCACATTAAAAGAAAAAGCAGATACACACAAAGATATTGATTATCGACCTATTCTGAATCAATATTTTAATGAATTATCATTTTTAATCGACATGGAAAGTGATGATAAAAATACGAAAGAATTACATCGATTAAGAGACATTGCAGAAGATGTTGAAACTGAGACGCTTCAACAGTTAATTAAACAGGAGCGTATTACTAAAAAAGATTTAAGTGATTATCGCAAAGTAATGGAATTAACACAATCATTTAGAGAAATGTCTTTTATTGAGAAATTGAATCGTTTTAGTAAGTTAATCATACTTAGATTTAAAGCGCGAAAAGATTCACGTAAAAGTGTGAATCAATCATCATTTGAACAACAACGCTATACTGACAGAAAAGAATTAAGACATAACTTTAAAAAAGTACAACACATCATACGTATTGTTAATCGTCAGGTGACTTTAAGACTTCAAGAAGAACAAAATAGCACAAATGTTCTCGAAGTCAGTTTAATTATCAACCAATATTATGCATTATCACGTAAGTTAAGACAACATCATAATCGAAAACGTCAAAGTGAGGAAAATAAATTCATGTATGAATTAAATACTCAACAACAATATGATGCCAAATTAGATGCATTGTATACTCAACGTCAAATTTTAGATGAATTGATTTCTAGAAATAAAGTTACAAATGAAATTGCCGCACAATTACGTGAAAATATTAACTATAATGAAATTGTACTTGCCAAGGAATTAAATCATTAATATATAGAAAGAACTCAAGAGACCTGTATCTCTCGAGTTCTTTTTATTTTCTTCTACTTTTGTAATTTATAAGGAACCGTCGCTAAAATAACATTTTTTTGATAGAATAAATGCATTTTTAATCGCAAACTCGTTTGATTGTGTAAAAAGTTATGCCATGGTTTTTTAGGAATAAATTCAGTGACAACCACTGTGATGACATAGTTTTGATCATTCGCTTTTTTATTAATTTTATCGATAAATCGAGAAATCGGACGAATGACACTGCGATATTCTGAGTGTAACGTCACTAGTCTAATATCTGGATATTGTTTATTCCATTTTTCAATAAATAAATTATCAGTTTGATCTCCGAAAGATACATGTACAGCAATCACATCATCTGCAATCATATGTGCATAATAAATAGATTTATTTAATGCTGTAGTGATCGTATTAACGGGTACAATCGCTAGATTTTTATCGACCACTGGCATATCTTGAACAATTTTAGTTGTGCTAAGTTGCTCAGCAATATCCTTGTAATGTCTATTAATACGCGTAAATATATATACAACAATCGGTAAAAAAATTAAGATTGGCCATACTTGGTTAAATTTCGTAATTAAGAAAATCATAAATACGATAAAAGTAATAGTACCCCCTATAGCATTTGCAATAAGTTTAGTAGACCATCCTTTTTCACGACCACGAATCCATTTTAAAACCATTCCATATTGAGCTAGTGTAAATGGAATAAACACACCTACTGCATATAAAGGAATAAGATTTTCAGTTTTACCATGGAAAAAGATAATAAGCAACATTGCACAAATGCCTAATGTAATAATTGAATTTGAATAACCTAAACGGTCTCCTCTTACGTTAAACATACGTGGCATATATTTATCTTTTGACATACTTGCAGCTAACATTGGAAAAGCTGTGAATCCAGTATTAGCTGCAAGGACAAGAATCATGACAGTCGTTACTTGTACAAAATAATATCCTACATTATGCCCTAAAATATTCATTGCAAGTTGAGATAATACAGTTGTTTCAGTCTGTGGCATAATACCATACCAATATGCTAATCCCACAATACCTACAAGTAAGAAAGCTAATATCATTCCCATAGTAATTAACGTTTTAACTGCATTTTTAGATCCAGGATCTTTAAAGTTTGTTACTGCATTCGAAATGGCTTCTACACCTGTTAGAGATGATGCACCTGAAGAAAATGCTTTAAGTAATAAAAATAATGTGACACCTGGCACTGCGGTTCCTACTGTCGCCTGCATATGAGGTTCTGCTTGTCCGGTTGCCACTTGCCATGTTCCAATAACAATCATGACTATTAATCCAATTATAAATAAATAAACTGGATAAGAGAGCACAGTTGCTGACTCTGTTAAACCACGTAAATTCATTATTAGAATAAATAGTACCAATAAACATGCAATGAATACTTTATAGTGATATAACCCTGGAAATGCTGCAACAAAAGCATCCGCACCTGATGAAATGCTTACTGCGACGGTTAAAATATAGTCTACTAATAAAGAGCCACCTGCAAGCAATCCCCATTTTTCTCCTAAATTTGTTTTAGAAACCATATACGCTCCTCCGCCTTTAGGATAAGCATATATAATTTGACGATATGATAGAATCAATGCTGCAAGTAGCACTAAAACAGCAGCCGCAATAGGTAATGTATACCAAGATGCAATAGCGCCAACCATAGATAAAGTAATTAAAATCTGTTCTGGACCATAAGCTACTGAAGATAATGCGTCAGAAGATAAAATTGCTAAAGCCTTAAAGTTACTTATTTTTTCATTTTTTAAGTCTCTATTTTTTTTTGGCTTACCAATAATAAGTCTTTTAAATTGAGTGAACATAATCCATCCTTACCTCTTTTTATATTCATTTTTAATGGATAAAATATACTCCTATTTAGTGAAAAAGTATACATTTACGTGGAAATAATATAGTATAAATTACATTTTAAGTAACTTTTTACAATTATATTTTTAGAGTATATCTTTTTTTACTAGTTATAAAGAGGTATCAACAGTATTTAATATTTGTATAGAGCGGTTTAAGTTTAAACTTGCTATACTATTTTTAGAGGTTTAATTTTAAGGAGTATTAAGTAAGGAAGTAAGGGAAAATGAGAAAAAATTTTATCATGCTTGGGATGATTTTATTAGTAGGAATCATTATTCTTTCCATAGCTATTAAATTAAAACCTAGTTATTCAATGTTTAGTCCATCGTCACAAAGTTATATCGATAACATGATTGTTAATAAAATGAAAGACGATCATATTCCAGGAATGTCCATTCTTATTGTAAAAAATAATAAGACGATTCTTAATAAAGGCTATGGTTTTTCAAATATTAAAAAGAAATCCAAAGTCACACCAAATACGCGTTTTGAAATTGCTTCAAATACCAAAGCATTTACGGGTTATGCAATAATGCAACTTGTTGAGGCACATAAAATCAATCTCAATGATAAAGTCAGTCATTATATTCCAGGTTTCTATATGAAATATAATCATAAAAAAGTAGATATCACAGTAGATCAATTGATTGCTCAAACAAGTGGTATTTCAGGAGACATCACAAATGATGACAAAATCACAAAAGACACAAACAGTCTAGAAGGCCTTGTTCATAGTATCAAAGGACGTAACTTAGATGCTAAACCTGGCAAGCAATTTGAATATTCCAATATGAATTATGATATTTTAGGTTTGATTGTTCAAAAGGCTTCACATCAATCATATGCGACTTACTTAAACACACATCTTTTCACTCCATTACATATGACACAATCAACTGTAAAGGAAAGTAATATGAAAAAGAACAATGATGCTCAAGGGTATGTAATCAAAAAAGGAAAAGCTTATGCTGATAGTCCTGAATTTAATTTAGGAGATAATCCAGCTGCCTATATGATGACGAACACGAAAGATTTAGCCTCTTGGTTGAAGTTTCAACTTAATCCGCCAAAAAAGGTAGCATCATTAGTTCAACTAACACATCAACCTAAAGTTAAAGCAATAGATAATTCTCAAGACGTTCACTATGCAACAGGTTGGTTTATTGATGATAATCATTCAGAAACAATTGTATATCATCCTGGCACACTTGAAAACTATTCTTCATATATTATTTTAAATCCAAAAAAAGATTATGGCATTGTAGTCCTTGCTAATAGCTATTCAAAAAATGTAGCCGAACTTGCACAGCATCTCAATACACAAATGAGTAATGGTCAACATATTAAAACGTTACAATATCTTATTAATCAGTGGAATATCCTATTTATCATCATCACTATTATTTTGCTAATAGCTGTAGCAAGTGTTTTTCTAATAATCTATCGTTTAATTTTTAAATTTAAGTCTATTCATTTTAAAACGATGTCTCGTGGATTACTCATCAAAATAAGTATGATGCTGTTAACTTTTACACTTATTTTAGCGATTCTCCACTTACTTCCAACACTCTTATTATCAAATTCTGATTGGCGTTTTATGATGTCATGGTTACCATTACAAGCGAAAATAACATTATTTAGCTTCGTCTTATTACTGACAAGTCTATGGAGTTATTTTATCCTAAACATCATAACGCGATCCAAACGACCAATATAATCTATTAAAACATGTATTTCTTCTTTTCTTCATTATTATGTTAAGCTTATATCACTAAGACTAAGATTATTAAAGACCAGTGTATAGGAGTTTAAATATGAAAAAGAAATGGTTCTTATTACCGATGGCCTTAATAATGCTTGCAGGTTGTGACTATTCTCATAAAGAAGAACAACACGGCCTATTTTATACTATATTTGTAAAACCGATGGATGCTTTACTTCATTTCTTAGGACATACATTCAATGAAAACTATGGTTTAGCTATTATCGTCATTGTATTTATATTGCGTTTAATACTGATGCCACTCATGTGTATTCAAGTAAAAAATATTCATGTTATTCGTGGCAAAACAGATGTCGTAAAACCAGAAATTAATAAAATCCAAGAAAAAATTAAAGAAGCTCAATCGCCTGAAGAACGACGTGCAGCAAATAAATTATTAATGAAAAAATATAATGAGTATGGAATCAATCCTTTTAAAAATTTAATTGGCACATTTCCAATTTTAATTCAAATTCCAATTCTTCTCGGATTATACACATCAATTAAATATCCAACAAGTGGTGGTATTACTCAGCATCCTCATTTTTTATGGTTTAATTTAATGCATACTGACATAATCATGACCATCATTGCAGCTGTGATGTATTTTATACAACCTCTTGTCAACTCAATTCATTATCCTAAAAATGAACGTCGATCTTATTATGTCATGATGGTCTTATCCCCTTTATTTATTACTTATGCATCATTACATTCAGCATCAGCGTTAAGTGTATATTGGGCTATAAGTGCAACGTTTTTAATTATTCAAATGCATTTTGCTCATAGCCATTATGCGAAAGTGGGTAAAATTGAGGGAGAAAAATTAAGACAACGCATAGAAACAAAGCGTCAAACTACTTCAGAAACATCCTCAAGCACTTCTAACCATTGATAAGATCAATTATATCAAAAAGGAAGCGCGTGACTATCACGCGCTTCCTTTTTTATTTATCGATGACTATTTCGTATTAAATCAATCGTATTCATCCAAACAATATGACCTAATAATTCTGAAATGCGTTCTTCTTTAGGTAAATCTTTAACTTGTGGTGTTAGATTTAATTTAGGCAGTATATATTCATGAAAAGCAATATGAATCAAAATACCGAAGAATGTACCTCTTAATGTCGCCACTTTTGGACACTTTTCAGCAAGTAATCCATATACCATAGCATTTGCAATTGAAAAGCCATAATGAATACCCATGACAGTTATAGGTATATCGTTCTCGTTATAACGGTACGTAGCATGTTTAACATTGTCAGGTAAATTCAATTTATGCAGTAATGTCATTGGTGGTGGTTCTTCTTCACGTTGTGGCGTTCTTGGAGGGATGAGTGCTTCCCATCCCATTTTAACTGCACCACTTAATAATCCGCCAATAACACCCGTCATGATAACTCTTTTCGTTGATTGTTTCATTAATTTCACAACTCCTTATCTCACTATATATTATATTTACCCTTAATGATTACAAATTAAAAAGTGAGTTAATCACTTTTAACTCACTTTTGCATTCTATTTACTTAGCTTGACGTTGCTCTTCTTTGGCATGTACCATGTTCGCTACAAATTGATTAATTGGCGCATCGATATGATGTTCTGAACCTAAGCGAGCCACTGCTCCGTTAATGTAATCAATTTCAGTACGTCGATTATTATTAATCAAATCTTGATACATTGATGGGAAATGTGGACCTACTTTATCATTTAAATCGACAAGATAGTGATAGACTTCATCTGCATTTAAATGTACACCATCAACAGTAGCAACTTCTACTATCTCTTTAGTAATGTCATATACAAGTTTTCTTGCATATTCACTTTCATTTAATGTTGATAAACGACATTCTAAAATTGTACATAGCGCATTTGCTGTCCCATTTACACAAATCTTCTTCCAAATAGATTGTTGCAAGTCTTCACTTTTATGTGGATTGAGCTTCGCTTGTTCTAATAGATTATATATCACTTCAACATTATTCTGTCCCTCTGGCACAAGAGAACCTATCTCTACTGGACCACTACCCATTAAATGAGTATGTCCAGGTGATTCTAAGCCGGCCGTCCACGTAGTTACACCACGAACAATACGTGATTTATCTACATAATTTACAATACGTTCTTCATGTTTTAGACCATTCATTGTACAAACCATAATTGTTGTATCATGAATATGTGGCTGGATATGTGTTAGCATGCTCTCAAGTTGCATAGCTTTTGTAAATAAAAATACAATATCAAATTGAAGATCACTTGGTATTTTTGTATCTTGATACATAGGAATATTTAAATGATAGTCTTCTCCATTTATATCAATATGTAAACCTTCATGTTTTACAGCTGTTGCTTGTGGCTCCCAACCATCAATGAGTGTCACATCATTACCTTGGCGATATAACATTGCACCGAAACCACTTCCCAACGCTCCTGAACCAGCAATTGCTATTTTCATAATATTCGACTCCTTCTTTTAATATTATTTTTAAAATACTACTTTAATAAAGTATCGTCAATAATATAAACAGAATATTCTAAATAATTTGATAAATTTAGAACTTTTTTTATTTTTCAATAATTGACGTAGAAGTCATTATCCCCCTGTATAAGTACTCATTATTATGTTTACATTTATTCTTTTATTCAATATAAAAAATCTGAGGTACTCTATTCGCACCTCAGATTTAAATTTTATTAATATCCAGTTTTAATTAAGCACGTTTAGCTTTATTTGGAATTAAGAAGAAAATGACAAAGAAAGCAGTTAAAACGATGATGGCATTAAAGAGTACGCCCGCTAAACCACCAAGTTCTAAATTCATTTTCGCTGCACAAACACCATAAATCGTACTTGATAAAGCTACACCAAATGCATTTCCTAGTGATGAAGCCATTTTATACAATCCAGAGGCAACACCCACTTTATCATCTGGCGCTTGATCAACTGCTGTATCTGTAGATGGTGTGGCATACATACCAAGCCCAATACCAAATAGTAGGTAACCAATAATACTTGAAATAATATAAAACAAATTAGGTAAGAAGGTGAGGGATAAAAGTAGTAACCCTAAAAATGTAAATCCACTACCTATAAGCAATGGCTTTTTAGCACCTAATTTTTGTAATAGTTTTTCACCTACACGAATCATTACAAGCACTGCTACTAAATAAGTGATAGAGATTAAACCTGCTTGTAATGAAGTGAAACCTAAATGACTTTGGTAATATGTATTTACTACGATAAGCGTACCACCTGCTACTCCATTTAGCATGAAGTTTGAAAGTGTAGCACCACTATATCCTTTATTCTTAAATAAACTAAAATCAACAAGTGGGTTCTCAGTTTTAAATTCACGAAGAACAAAGAATATACCAGCAATTAAAAATATTCCAAATAACGATAGAATGACAGGTGATAATAATCCACGATCAGAAGCTTGTGTTACCATCACATTGACACTTAATAATGTAATAACTAATAAAATCAAACCTATAAAATCAAATTTTGAACCGCTATTGTCTGTATCCGTATCTGGTTCATTTTTTGTTTCTGGCGTGTGTTTAATTAAGAAAAATGAAAGTATTGACAAAGCAATAGAAATAATAAAAATCCATTGCCATCCTATTGTTGAAGCGATAAATCCACCGAACAATGAACATATTCCACTTCCGCCCCATGAGCCAATAGACCAAAAACTTAATGCACGTTGTCTTTCTTTTCCTATGTAATATTCATTAATTATCGCAAGAGTTGATGGCATAATGAATGCACCTGATAAACCTTGCAAAGCACGTCCAATCAGTAATAACCATGGAACTGGTGTAATAATCAATAATAATGAACCAATGATATTTAAGCCTAGTCCCAAATAAGTCATTTTGACGCGACCAAATTTATCAGCAACATCTCCAGCACCTACAATAAACAAACCAGAAAATAAGGCAGATAAGCTCACTGCAATATTAATGGTACCCAAATCGGTATTAAATGATGATTGTAGTGTTGGCACAATATTAAGTAACGATTGCGCAAACAACCAAAATGTTAATACACTAATAATAATTCCAACGAGTAACCGATTATCTCCCTTAAATTCTTTTGAAGACTCCATTATAAAAAAATTCCTCCTACCTTGCCCAAAAACTATATAATTTTAAACTACATTAAAATTTTATCATAGCTTACTATAATGGGATATAAAAATCTTTTTTTCTTTTTAAATATTATTTTCCAAAATAAATTATCATTTAATATAAATTAAGTGCTAAGTATTTATAAGTGAACATTTTAAACTATCAACTTTAAATTTTCCATACTATAATAAAAAGTGTAGTAAAAATTTTGAATTTTATTAATATACTTAATAGGTGCAAAAATGTTTAATTTATTTATTTTATTACTTGAACGTGTAGGCTTAATTATTATTATTGCTTACATTTTAATGAATATTAATCACTTCAAGACGATTATGAGTGCACGTGAAAAATTACGTGCTCAAATAGAACTCACCATCTTATTTTCATTATTCGCAATTATTTCTAACTTTACTGGAATTGAAATTGAGCATGGCAAAATTATTTCTAGTAATATTTACTATCATCTAAATAATGAAACGTCACTTGCGAATACACGGGTATTAACGATTGGAATGTCTGGTTTAATTGGTGGTCCTTTTGTAGCGATTATCGTTGGTATTATCTCGGGCTTATCACGAATCCTCATTGGTGGCGCAAATGCTTATATTTACCTATTTTCATCAGTCATCATTGCATTAATTTCTGGATTTTATGGATATCGCACCATGAGACATAATCGCTATCCAACTGTTTTAATAGGTGCCATGATTGGATTAATAAACGAAAGTATTCAGATGGCTTGTATTTTAATTTTTGCTGATGATGTTTCTAATGCTTGGGCATTGGTAAAATTTATTGCTTTACCGATGATATTAATTAATAGTATTGGAACTGCGTTATTTTTATCTATTATTCTGTCTACTTTAAAACAAGAAGAGCAAACACGTGCAATTCAAACTCATGACGTCCTTGAATTAGCAAACAAAACACTACCTTATTTTCGTTCAGGATTAAATGAAAAATCTGCTCGTCCTGTAGCTGAAATTATACTGAGGCTAATGAAAGTATCTGCTGTGGCAATTACTAATAAAACCGATATTTTAACACACGTAGGCGCGGGTAGTGATCATCATGTCGCTAAAAAAGAAATCATTACTAATTTATCTAAAGAAGTCATACGTACAGGCCAATTAAAAGAAGCCAATTCAAAAGAGGACATTGGATGTAATAATCCGAATTGTCCACTTCGAGAAGCTATCGTTGTGCCCTTAATGACGAATGGAAACGTCGCAGGTACTTTAAAATTTTATTTTACAGACTATAATCATATTACGACATCAACTAAACAACTTGCTCGGGGTTTAGCAGATATTTTTTCAAGTCAATTAGAACTGGGACTGGCCGAAACGCAAAGTAAATTATTACGAGATGCTGAAATTAAGTCTCTACAAGCTCAAGTTAATCCACACTTTTTCTTTAATGCGATTAACACCATTTCAGCACTTGTACGTATTGACAGTGAAAAAGCACGCAAGTTACTTTTGCAATTGAGTCAATTTTTCAGATCAAACTTACAAGGTGCGCGTAATAGCACGATTACTTTAGAAAAAGAATTACAACAAGTCAAAGCATATTTATCATTAGAGCAAGCACGTTTTCCAGATCGATTTACAATTAAATATCATATTGATGATGCCTATAAACAAGTATTAATTCCACCATTCATCATTCAAATTTTGGTGGAAAATGCAATTAAACACGCATTCAAACATCGACGAAAAGATAACATTGTTTGTGTAGACGTTCAATACAAAGAAGCCTCATTAAAACTATCAGTTAGTGATAATGGACATGGTATAGCGCCTGAAAAATTACCCTCACTTGGACAAATCAGTGTGGCTTCAGAAACTGGAACTGGTAGTGCACTAGAAAACTTAAATCGCCGTCTCACTGGTTTATATGGTTCTAATGTAAAATTACACTTTGATACATCTAAGCACGGAACAACAGTATCCTGTATGATTCCATATCATTTAATCAAGGAGGAACGTTAAATGAGGACACTTATTGTTGACGATGAGCCATTAGCACGTAATGAATTACATTACTTATTAAATGAAATATCTGATTTCGAAATAATCGATGAAGCTGAAAATATTGAAGACACTTTAGAAAAACTGCTCTGTCACACCTATGATTTAGTGTTTTTAGATATTAATTTAATGGATGAAAATGGGATTGATTTAGCTCATAAAATTCGAAAAATGAAACAACCCCCTTATATCATTTTTGCTACGGCACATGATACGTTTGCAGTAAAAGCATTTGAATTAGATGCAGTTGATTATATATTAAAACCTTTTGAATTAGAACGAATTGAACAAGCAGTTCAAAAAGTAAAACGATTATTAAACGCTAAACAACAGATTCAAACATTGTCAGACCCTATCCACTCTCCACAATCACAAACGAATACTTCTTCTTATACTAATCATCAAAGTGTACTTCCTATCGAAGTGGATGAGCGTATTTATGTCATCAATTTAGACGATATTGTTGCAATTTCTGTGAACAATGGAATTTCGACTATTACGACTTTAAAAAAAACATATGAAACGACAGAACCGCTCAATTATTATGAGAAGAAATTACCTAAGCAGTTGTTTATAAAAATTCATAGAGCTACGATTATTAACAAGCAGTATATCGAAAGTGTCGAACACTGGTTTAATTATACGTATCAAGTGACAATGACAACGAATGTTAAATTTCAAGTTAGTCGTTCATTTATGAAATCATTTAAACAAGAAATTGGTCTTGCTTAATATATATTCTAAGTTAGCTTTTAACCTAACACTTCATATGATCAAGTGTTAGATTAAGAGCTTTTTTAATGCCATCATAGTTCATTTATTGTTCTATAAACACTTTCTGATTTTCAACTGGAAAATACTGCAACTCACCTATTAATTTTCGTAACTCACTTCTAAATCTAACTCAAGAAAGCGGTTTCATTTTATACTAACATCAAGAGAAAAGAAAAAGAGGGAGAGTATCAATATGGCGAAAAACAATTCAACTACCGCTAATACTCAAGGAAATAAGAAAGCAGGTAAAACTTTCAATTTCTTTATCCAAGTATTAACTATTGTTGCTGTATTATTTGTTTCAAAAATTATTGAATCATTTATTCCGTTTCCAATGCCTGCATCGGTAATCGGACTCGTATTATTATTTATTTTATTAAGTTCAGGAGTCGTAAAATTACGTCAAGTAGAGGGTGTGGGAACCGCTCTAACAAATAATATCGGCTTCTTATTCGTACCAGCCGGTGTATCAGTTATTAATTCGTTACCACTTTTAAGTCAACATCCAATTTTAATTATTCTATTAATTATTATTTCAACATTATTATTATTAGTCAGTGTGGGCTATGTATCACAATTATTTGTAACAAAAACATTATTCCCTACTGAAGAACAAAATGAAAAAACACGACTTAAGGAGGAAAACTAATGGCTGATCACTTAGGTATTACAACACCTTATTTTGGTATTTTAGTCTCATTAATTCCATATATTATTGCACAATATTTCTATAAAAAAACAAATGGCTTTTTCCTACTGGCACCTTTATTTGTAGCGATGGTGGCAGGAATTGTCTTTTTAAAAGTAACAGGTATTAGTTATGATAACTATAAAATTGGTGGAGATATTATCAACTTCTTCTTAGAAGCTGCAACAATTAGTTTCGCGATTCCACTTTATAAAAAACGTCAAGTACTTAGAAAGTATTGGTTACAAATTTTTGGTGGTATTGCTGTGGGTACACTAGTAGCTTTAATCTTAATCTATTTAGTTGCAACATTATTCCACTTAGGTGATCAAATTAGTGCGTCTATGTTACCTCAAGCTGCAACAACTGCGATTGCCTTACCAGTATCTGACGGTATCGGTGGTGTAAAAGAATTAACATCATTAGCAGTTATCCTTAACGCTGTCGTTATTTCAGCATTAGGTGGAAAAATTGTAAAAATGTTTAAAATTTCAAATCCAATTGCACGTGGTTTAGCTCTTGGTACAAGTGGACACACACTTGGTGTTGCCGCTGCTAAAGAACTAGGAGAAACAGAAGAATCAATGGGAAGTATTGCAGTAGTAATTGTAGGTGTGATTATTGTTGTAATCGTACCACCACTTGCTTCACTATTATTCTAATAAAAAAAGCGTTGCTGACGAACTAAGTAACAACTTAGTCATCGTCTAAGCAACGCTTTTAATTTATCTTAAACTTTGTACTTGTTTACTAGAACGATGTGTGGGATCTAATTTTTTCTCTAATAAACGTAGACCAATATCAATTAAAATCGCAATTAATGCAATTGGAATCGCACCTGCAAGAATAAAGACTGTACCATCAGTAGAATTCGTTCCACGAATAATAATGTCTCCTAGCGTCGGTGCACCAATAAATGAACCAATAGCAACAATTCCTATTGCTACAACAAGTGCAATACGAATACCACCGATGATTACAGATAGCGATAGTGGAAGCTCAATCATACGCATAACTTGGTTATTGGTCATTCCCATACCTTTACCTGCGTCTTTAATATTGTAGTCAACTTCTGTAATACCTGTGTAGGTGTTTTTTATGATCGGTAGCAAGGCATATAAAAATACTGCAAATACAACTGTTGATGGACCGAGTCCTAACGCCAACATAAGTATGGCAAGCATTGCAATAGCTGGCACGGTTTGAATAATATTAGCAATAGTAATCACTGGCCATGCTATTTTTGAATAACGTGCAATTAAAATACCAATTGGAATGCCAATAATACATGCAAACAATACTCCATATATAGACATCAATAAATGTTTAAAAAAGAGTTCCATCAGATAGCCAAAATTCAAAGTGTAATATTCATAAAGCGAACTTAACACATTCCCTTTCACTGTTATTGACCACCTTTCTTATCTTCAAAATAGTTATGTTTTTTAATAAATTCTTCTGCAATGACGGCTGGTTCTTTTCCTTTTCCATCTGCTTCATAATTCAGTTTTTGCATTTCTTTTGTACTTATTGTATTTTCTAATTTTGTTAAAGCTTTATCAATCTCTGGATGGTCTTTAATTAATTCTTCTGTGGCTAATGGACTGCCATCATATGGAGGGAAAAAGTTACGGTCATCTTTTAAGATTTTCAAATTATATGCCGCAATACGTCCGTCTGTGGAGTAACCAACGGCAATATCTAATTTTTTGTTTTTAAGTGCATCATACACTAAACCAATTTGCATTGGACGTGCACTTTTGAACTTAAAGCCATACTCTTTTTGGAAAGCTGGGTATCCATCTCCGGCACGATTCATCCATTGCGTATCCATACCCAAGCGTAACTGATCTTTATATTTTTCTAAGTCTGATACTTTTTCTAAGTGATATTTATCAGCAGTTTCTTTTGTTACCATAAACGCATACGTGTTTTCAAAGCCAAGTGAATGATAATATTTTTGATCATATTTCTTTTTAAATAATCGCTGTGACTCATCCATGGCTTTATTCGCATCTCTAGTTGGGGGTGCATCGAGTACACTGGTTAACTCTGTTCCTGTAAAACGCACCGCTGACATATTAGCATCTCCACGCATAAGTGCATTATGTTGAACAATACTTGAACCTAAATTTCCAATAATGATTGGTTTGATATCTCCATTTGTATAATGTTCAATCATTAATTTCTCAATATTTGCTACTATTTTGGTTTCACTACTTTCAGTCGCTGTAATTTTCACACTGTCTTTCGAATTACTGTCACCTAAACCGGGTAAGCCGCATCCAGATAATACTACGAGAGACAATGCAAGAACGATAAATATATATTTAATATCTTTCATAGCTGTTCATTCCTCCCTTTTAAACTATCTAGATACTTTAAGACCTTTAGGTACAGCCCATTTTTCAACTAAAGATAATAAGAAATCCACAATCAGTGCCAAGCAAGTCACTAAAATTGTAGCACTAATAATCATTGGTGGTTCATAGAGAGTTAAGCCATTAAATACTAAATCACCTAAACCACCTGCACCAATATAACTCGCAAGTGTAGCCCAGCTAATGACATATACACTTGCAAGACGTATACCACTAATAATTAATGGTAAGGCAAGGGGTAATTCCACATCTTTCATTAATTGAAGTTTTGTCATCCCCATACTTGTTCCAGCTTCAATAATGTTTTTATCAATATTTTGAACTCCTAATACTGTATTATTTAAGATAGGTAATAATACATAGATAAATAAAGCTACAATTGCTGGTGTCTTACCTACACCAAAAATTGGAATCATAAGCGCTAAAATGGCAAGTGTTGGTACCGTTTGAAGTACACCTGCAATAGTCAATACAACATTCGCCGTACGTTTTGTTTTTGATAATAAAATACCAAGTGGTACAGCTACGACAATAGCAATAAGTAACGAAATAATAGAAATATAGAAATGTTCTATCGTTTTCGATACGAGTTCTTCTCCGTATTGTGCAAAAAAGTCTCTCATTAACGATCCACTCCCGTATCATCCGTATTATGGGTATGTTCTCTATCTGTTCCGTTCATAATATCTTCATGATAACGTTGTGTACCTTGTGTTGTTAAACGTTGTTGTGTTTCATTTTGACGTTCATTCTCTCGCTCAACTTCATTTGAATAGGTTTTAGAAGAGTGACTCGTTTCATTCTCTTCACCCCAAATGGAGTCATACACAATATCTACTAAGTTTGCTCGTGTAATCAGTCCAATTAATGTATCATGATCATCTACTACAGGCACATTACGTACATTACGCTTTAAAATAGTTCGCACTGAATCTTGTAGTTTTGAATCGATATGTACTTTATAAACATCACGCTGCATCGTATCAATTAATTCTTTACCTTGACGTAATCCTTGATTTATATCTTCAATATCTAAAAACCCTAAAAGACGATGTTTATTATTCACTACAAAAATAGTGTCTATACGATGGGTTCTCATAATATTGACTGCATCATTAAGAGAATCGTCAGCTTGAATAGTAATTGGTTTGATCATTGCATCTTCAACCGTTCTCATGTTTGGTCGATCTTGAATCAGTCTATTTTGTCCAATAAATTCTCTAACAAAATCATTTGCTGGATATCTTAAAACATTGTCCGGTGTATCATATTGAACGATCTGGCCTTTCGACATAATACAAATTTTGTCTGCTAGCTTAATCGCTTCATCCATATCATGAGTTACAAAAATAAACGTTTTTCCTAACTTTTTTTGTAAATCTTTAACTAAATCTTGTAACGTATCTCTAGTTATAGGATCTAATGCACCGAACGGTTCGTCCATCAAAATAATGTCTTGTTCTGCTGCAAGCGCTCTAACTACACCAATACGTTGTTGTTGTCCACCCGACAGTTCAGACGGATAACGATCTAAGTAATCCTCAGGTAAATCGACTAATTTAATCAACTCTTTTGCTTTAGCATCTTTCTTTTCTTTAGACCATTTTAAAAGTTTTGGAACGAGCACAATATTTTCTCTGATAGTCATATGTGGCATTAATCCAATTTGTTGAATCACGTATCCAATACTACGACGTAATTCTACTGGATTCATGTTACGTACATCTTTACCATTCATTTCAATTGAACCCTCTGTAGGTTCAATCATGCGATTAATCATTCTTAATGCTGTTGTTTTACCACTACCACTTGTTCCAATAAATGCAACAAATTCTCCAGCTTCAATATTTAAAGAAATATTATCGACTGCTTTCTTATTTCCAGAATAAATTTTAGTAAGGTTCTTTATACTAAGCGTCATAGGATGTCCCCTTCTATCGTATTAATGATGGAAAATTTTAAATACAAAAAAGCCAAAGTATTCTATTTTTGATTGTCTCAATCAAGAACCATATGGCCATTGCGTAATAAAGTTTTAAAAAATTGCATTTTAATAGAAATCGTTAAAATTCCACCACCTATACTTATATACCCTTTATAATTTTTTGAAACATTATTTATATGTAATAATTAATTTTTTTACCTAATTATTTTTTTAAGTTTTTAAATTTAACATTACTTATATACAACTATTCTTTGTAAATAGTACATTCCAACTTTTTTATATTGTCTACAATTAAAGTTCGAAAAATTGTCAAATTTTTCTAAAGTGTTTAACAATTCATTTATATATATTTGAATTTCTGAGTTCCTCGTATTAATCTATAATTACAAAGTGTTTTTTATTATGAAAGGGATGTTATATATCATGAAAGCAGCAGTATGGTATGGTCAAAAAGATGTTCGCGTTGAAGATCGTGAACCAAAAGAATTAAAAGATAACGAAGTAAAAGTTAAAGTATCTTGGGCTGGTATTTGTGGTACTGACTTACACGAATATTTAGAAGGTCCAGTATTTATTTCAACTGACAAACCTGATCCATTCTTAGGTCAAAAAGCACCTGTAACTTTAGGACATGAATTCTCAGGTATCGTTGAAGAAGTGGGGAAAGACGTTACAAAATATAAAAAAGGTGACCGTGTCGTTGTAAACCCAACTGTTTCTGCACGTGAAAAAGAAGAAAATTTAGATTTATATGATGGGTATACATTCATCGGATTGGGTTCAGATGGTGGTTTCGCTGAATTTACTAATGCACCTGAAGACAATGTGTATCACTTACCTGAAAATGTGTCTGCTCAAGAAGGTGCATTAGTTGAACCAACAGCAGTAGCAGTGCAAGCTGTTAAAGAAGGTAACTTATTATTTGGTGATACAGTGGCTATCTTTGGTGCAGGTCCAATTGGTTTATTAACAGTCGTTGCAGCTAAAGCAGCTGGTGCTAGTAAAATCTTTGTATTTGATTTATCAGAAGAACGTTTAGCTAAAGCTAAAGAAGTGGGCGCAACTCACGTTGTAAACTCTGGTAATACTGACCCATTAGAATTCGTAAACGAACATACTGAAAACGGTGTAGATGTAACCTTTGAAGTAGCTGGTGTTGGCGTAACATTAGCACAATCTGTAAAAGTAACACGCCCAAGAGGTAGTGTTGTCATTGTTTCAATCTTTGCACACGAAGTTAACTTTGATCCAATGTTATTGACAAACTCTGGTGTTAAATTAACGTCTACTATTGCTTATACACCAACAACATTCCAACAAACAATTGATTTAATCGCAAATGGCAGCTTAGATGTTAAGAGCGTTGTCACAGATAAAATTGAATTAGCTGACATCGTTGAATCAGGATTCAATCAATTAGTTAATGATAAATCACAAGCTAAAATCCTAGTTAAATTAAATGGTGACCAAAAATATTAATTAAATGTTTTAACCCTGTAAAGAAAACTTCTTTACAGGGTTTTTTGTATTATTTCAAATCATAAGATTCTATGCCTATCATCTCTATTTTTATTTATCATTTATTCCCTTTCTACATCGGTTTCACTACATACTTTTTCATAACATTATCATCATTATATTATAGAAAAAATTTAATAAACTCCTTTTAATAATATTTTGAAATCTCTTAAATATTTAGTTTGACTAATTAAATGATAAGCGTATAATTATATCGTGTTTTTTTTATAAAAAATAAAATAAATTAAAAGGAGTATTTATGGGAAAGAATAAAAACGATAATAAAATTAGCTTGACGCAACTCGTGTTACTCGGTTTAGGTTCGTTAATTGGTTCTGGTTGGCTCTTTGGAGCTTGGGAAGCATCTTCAGTTGCTGGACCAGCAGCCATTATCTCATGGGTCATAGGCTTCATAGTTATTGGAACGATTTCTTATAACTATATTGAAATAGGAACAATGTTTCCACAATCTGGTGGCATGAGTAACTATGCTCAATATACACATGGTTCATTACTTGGCTTCATTGCTGCATGGGCAAATTGGGTCTCACTCGTAACGATTATTCCAATTGAAGCAGTATCTGCAGTCCAATATATCAGCTCTTGGCCTTGGGACTGGGCTAAGCCAACTCAGGCATTGATGCATAATGGTTCTATAAGTACAGTTGGTTTATTTGTTGTTTACATTATCATCATTGTCTTTTCATTATTAAATTATTGGTCTGTAAAATTATTAACCTCATTTACAAGTTTAATTTCTGTATTTAAATTAGGGGTGCCACTCCTAACAATTATTATGTTAACGATCTCAGGGTTTGATGCAGGAAACTATGGTCATTCCTTGAATACATTTATGCCATATGGTAGTGCTCCTATCTTTGCAGCAACAACAACATCAGGTATTATCTTCTCATTTAATGCATTCCAAACGATCATTAATATGGGCTCAGAAATTAAAAATCCTGAGAAAAACATTGCACGTGGTATCGGCATTTCACTAATATTAAGTGCAATTTTATATATTATCTTACAAAGTACATTTATCACTTCAATGCCACAATCAATGATTCATTCACATGGTTGGCACGGTATTAACTTTAATTCACCATTTGCAGACATGGCAATTTTATTAAGTATTAATTGGTTAGCCATTTTACTTTATATTGAAGCCGTAGTATCTCCATTTGGTACTGGTGTATCATTTGTAGCCATTACTGGTCGCGTATTAAGCGCTATGGAAAAAAATGGTCATATTCCTAAATTCTTAGGAAAAATTAATTCAAAATATAATATTCCACGTGTTGCGATTGCATTTAATGCTGTCATGAGTATGATCATGGTAACGTTATTCCGCGATTGGGGGGTACTTGCAGCTGTTATTTCAACTGCAACATTAGTAGCCTATCTTACAGGTCCTACTACCGTTATTGCGTTACGTAAAATGGGGCCTAAATTGCATCGTCCCTTCCGTGGTAAATTATTAAAAATCATGGCACCTTTATCATTCGTATTAGCATCATTGGCCATTTATTGGGCAATGTGGCCTACTACAGCAGAAGTTATTTTAATTATTATTTTAGGTTTACCAATTTACTTCTTCTATGAATATAAAATGAATTGGAAAAATACTAAAAAGCAAATTGGCGGTAGCTTATGGATTATTGTCTATCTTATTTTATTAGCTGCTATGTCATTTATAGGTAGTAAAGAATTTAAAGGTATGAACTGGATTCACTACCCATATGACTTTATTGCTATTATTGTGTTGTCCCTCATTTTTTATAAAATTGGTTCTTCAAGTCACTTCAATAGTATTTACTTCAAACGTGCTAAGAAAATCAATAAAAAAATGAAAGATGGTTCGCCAGAAGAAGCGGAAGCAGCTGCTAAAGGTAACGAATAATCATTCAAACGTCTGAAACAAGTTAGAGAATAGTCTCAACTTGCTTCAGACGTTTTTTTTAATGTTATATTAGATATAAGATAAGTATGGAGATGATACTGTTGACCTTAATTAAAACACATGGCGGAGATATTAAAGGCTATACTAAAAAGAAAATTAATTACTTTCTCGGGATTCCTTATGCTAATCAACCTATCAATGAACATCGATTTAAACACTCGAAATGCTTAAAAACTTGGAATAAGACCATTGAAGCAACATCGTTTAAATCTATACCACCACAACCCTACAACAAACTCGAAACCTTCTTCTCATCACATGCTCAATTATTTAATCAAAGTGAAGACTGTTTATATTTAAATATTTGGTGTCAAAATAATCAATATAACAATAAGCCTGTCATTATCTATTTTTATGGTGGTGGCTTTGTGAACGGACATGGTTCTCAGGAACTTTATACACCTGAACATATTGTTGAACAACATGATGTCATTGTCATTACGTTTAATTATCGTTTAGGTGCTTTAGGATTTTTAGACTGGTCTTACTTCAATAGCGATTATAATAAAAACAATGGTTTGTCTGATCAAATTAATGCACTCAAATGGATACATACGTTTATTAAATATTTCGGTGGAAATTCAAACAATATAACATTAATGGGACAGTCTGCTGGTAGTATGAGTATTATGGCATTAATGCAACGACCAGAATTAGATAAATACTATCATCAAGTGATGTTATTAAGTGGAACGCTACGTCTTGATTCTCATTTATTAGGACAAAAGAAAGCAGCCCATTTTGCCTATCTGAAAGATACCTATTTTCCTAAAAAAAGAATGACTCATTTAACAACTTTAGAGATATTATCATTAATGGCTTATGATGAAGCATCACGCGGAAAATCAAAAGGTCTTGAATTGATTTATGCACCTATTCAAGAGTCAAACATGTCTTGTCCCCTTTCTCAATTTACTAAACCGGTTGTTATAGGTACTACGAAAGAGGAAGGCAATATTTATATTCGCAATGAATCTAGAAAATTATCACCTGAGCGCTTTGTGGAAGTCATGACATTAAATGATATACACCTTCACATTTCTCAAGCTCAAACTGGTAAAGACCAAGCCCGTATGGTGACAACGCATTATTTTGAAACACCTGCAATTTCATTTTTAAATCAACTTGACAACAATCTCCATTGTTGGAAATTACGTTTTGACTGGTGCCTTTCTAATGCATCACCGTTTCAATCTGCTTATCATATTTTAGATTTAGTGTTTTGGTTTGGAAAATTAGAGATTTTAAAAGCGCATGGTGTGAACTCATTAGAACATGAACGTCATCTCAGTAAACACATGATAGATGATTTAATCTATTTTGCGACATACCACACTATGCCGTGGCCATCTTATTCTCCTCAAACACCTTATTGTTATATATATAAATAAAAAGAAGCGGAACAATGAATTCAAAATGAATTCTGTTCCACTTCCTACTTAATTTTTTATATAAGACATATTTTTTAAACTTATGACAATAATAAGACCCATAGCTCCAACCATCGCGCTCACAATCGTGACTGCTTGAACAGAGATATTTGAAACAACGAGTCCTCCAATAATGCCCCCAAATCCTATTCCCGCATTCAGACTCGACATATTCCAACTCATCACTTGACTCGTATCACCTTCAACGTGTTCAATTATACCACTTTGAATTGCTGGGTTGGTACTCCACTGTACAATATTCCATATAAACAATCCAATTAATAATAGGGTAACAGTATGCAAAATAAGATTCATTATCAACATCATAACTATAAAAATAGAAAAGGCAATGATTAGCCAACGTTTACTGCTAAGTTTATCTGCTAATATGCCACCTAACGACGTACCAATCACTCCTGCAATCCCATTCACTAATAACGCCAATGATACAAATCCCATTTGATGACCATGATTCAAAATAAGAGGATTAATATAAACAAATGTCACAGAATTTGCTACTAAAATTAAAAAAGTAATTGCTAAATATTTGACTACCTCCACCGGTCTTAAAATTTTAGATGTATTTAGCTGTTTATTTGAAGTTGAACCCCATTGACGTTGAACTTGATTTAATTCTGATGTTGATGGTAAATACACCATCATCAGTACACCGGCGATCACACTCACAATAATAATAAATAAGAACGTAAATCTCCAACCTATTGCATCCCCAATCATCGTACCGATCGGGACGCCAAATACGTTAGCCCCACTAAATCCAGTATAAACGACACCAATCATTTTTCCTCTGTTTTTAGGTATCGTTAACATCGCTGTTAAAGCTAAGACTTTAACGATAATGAGTGACGCGGCTGCTGAAGATAAGATACGTCCAATCACTAAAATAGTAAAGTTAGGCGCCACCGCAATCATGGCATTTCCAATGATAAATGCAACGAGTGTCCATAATAAGACCGGTCGTACTGCAAAGCGATTCGTAAGCTTAACAAGTATGGGGCCACAAATAGCAAATGTTAATGCATATAAAGTCACAAGCTGACCAATAATCGCTTCAGAGACACCGAGATCTCCACTCATTAAATTCATAATTCCTGCAACCATCATCTCAACCATACCGACGATAAACACACTAATAATGAAGGTTGCCACTCGCATGACAGACATGCATAGAACTCCTTTCTTTATATATTTTGGTATAAAAAAACAGTTACGCAATGGTAACCTTTATCATTCGTAACTGTTTCATTATATAATAATTTTTTAAATTTTTGTGCGAAAAAATATGTCATTGAGATTTAGTTATTGTCTTTTATATTCGTTGTACGTGCTACGAGTTGATGACGTGCATTAAAGAATTGACCATAACTTAAATACGTTGCAATCAATGCAGACATAATCGTTGCAGTAGTATGAATAAACACAACAAGTAATTGGAATTTGATGGCTTGTAATGGTGCCATACCTCCAATAATTAATCCTGTCATCATACCCGGAATAGACACTAATCCATATGTTTTTACAGAATCAATTGTTGGAACAATCGCTAAACGAATACTTTCACGAATCGCCCCTTTAGACGCAAGCTTTGGCGTTGCTGCTAATGTTAACTTAGATTCAATATCATCTACATCTCGAACGAACGCACGATCTAAATTTTGATATGCCAAATTAATGGCAATTAAACCATTATTTGCAAGCATACCACCGATAGGAATGACATCATTTGCTTTAAAATCGATAGCACCAGCAAGCACTGCACATACTAACGGAATTGCTGTTGATATAAATATAGAAACAAAAGAAATCCAAAACACATGATGCATAACAGGCGATGCACGATGAATTGTATTCCAAGAAGCGTTAATAATAATGACTAATACTGCAATCAATAATATCCATACTTGATCAATTTTAAAAATATATTCTAATATCAATCCTAAAATTAATAATTGAACCACCGCTCTAATCGAAGCGACGACTAAATCTTTGATAATATGTAAGCCTTCTTTATATGAAATAATAATAGGAATTAATAATAATAATGCTGTTAAACAAAGCGCTGTATTACTCATTATGACTTAACACCTCCTCATTTGTAATCTGACCATCTTTAATAGTAATTCTTCTTTGGAAATTTCTCATACTTTGATCATTACTATGCGTAATCCATAATATAGCGACGCCTTCATCTGCTAATTTAAAGATAATATCTTCAATTTTTTCTTTATTTTGCGTATCAAGTGCACTCGTTGATTCATCTAGAAGTAATATTTCTGGTTGATACATTAACTGGCGTGCAATAGCAATACGTTGACGTTCTCCACCAGACATATGTTTTACTTTTGAATCTAGACTATAGTTTGACAAGCCGACTTTATTAAGTAAATCATTCGCTTTATCTTCATCAAATTGATCATGATGCGTTAATGCTGGGAAAGCCATATTATCTTCTACTGTCGTTCCAAATAATTCACTTTGTTGCATCATGTAACTAATTTTAGAACGTAATTCTTCAGGACTGTACTCATCATATGGTTTTCCTTTAAATAACAATTCTCCTTCAGTCGGACTAATTAAATTGTTGAGTTGCTTTAAGAATGTACTTTTTCCGCTTCCAGAAGGACCAACCACTGCAACGGTTTCACCTTGATCTAATTTAAAATTAATATTATTGAGTATCGTTCGTTGATCTGCTTTGTAGGTCAGATGTTTTACTTCTAATAACACAAGCGTTTCCTCCTTATCTTTACTCTTTAATGAGATGACATATTCTTTTTTATCATAACAAAAAAAGAGGCAAAGTAATGAAATTCAATGTTACTATTTTTTGAATTTCAATGACTCTACCTCTTACTCTTAACCCCAAATGATACTCATAATAATCGCTATAAAAGAAATAAAATTATTTATCATATGAAGGGTAATCGTCATCGCTAAATTTCGACCACTTAAGTGATATGCCACAACAAATCCTGTAGCCATAATTAAATAAGGACCAACTTCAAATGGTGATGATGCACTTGTCATATGTAATCCTGCAAATCCGAGCACTGACACGACATACATCACACCATACGTTAATTTTTTACCTAACTCATGAATTAACAAATGTCTAAATAATAATTCTTCTACAAAAGGTGTAATAATCACAATATCTAAAAATAAAACAGGCCAAAGCCAATTGATTTCAAACATTTTAATAATCATTTTGTTATTTTCTGTATCATCAAACTGATATTGTTTCGGTAAAAATTCCATTAAATAACCATATGCGCCTTGCAACAAATAAAGGGCCACCATCACAATGATAATGAGTGGAATATGTTTTTTTAAAGCTTTGAATCGTGAGATGGCAATAGGAATAATGGTTTTGCGATGCATTAAATAAAAGACTACTAATACAAGACATTGACCAATTAACGTAAAGACTTGGGCATATCCTAAATAATATTTTGTAAACTTACTTTCCGATATATGACCTCCTGTGATGCCTGAAATTATTCCCATCACAATAAATGTAAGAATCAACGGAAAAACAATATTCATGACTAAATATGTAGGTATGAGCCAAAAATCACGTTTAACAATACGTTTTGAATCAAATTCATTTCTTATCGGTCGCTGCTCTGAGGTTTGGTAGTATGTATCATTATGTTCCGAAGTCATATAACTCTCCTATTCTTTCTATTTAAACAAGCTTATCAATCATTGTAATAATAAATATGATGAGTTGTACAGTACTATGATAAAGATAGGACGCTGCTAAATTTTTCCCACTTTTCATATATACAATCATTGCACCTATTGAAATAATCATGTAAGGTATGGCTTCCAATATTGAAATTAAATCATATACTTGGACAATAGTTTCTATTAAGACACTAACAATCATCATTACTAAAAGATTAAATTTTTTACCTAATTCATGAATCAATAGATGACGAAATAGTAACTCATCAATTAAGGGGCGTAATAATACTACTGAAATAAAAGTGAATATCAGTGCACTTGGATGAATAAACAATCCTTCTAAACGACGTTGTGCTTGTGTGTCTACATAGCCAAAAGGATGCGGTAATATGTGTGCCAATGCATTAAAACCATAATATAACATCACACTAACCATTACGATGATGATCATAAATTTCAAATACTGATGAATCGCAATACGATATTGTCGTCGTACAACATTCGCAATATAAAACTTATGTAATGTGAAAAATAATCCTAACACAATAAATTGGGCAATCACAAAACTTAGACTTAGCATCACATTATATAAATAAGATGGCGGTGGTTGTTGGGTAACCATAGCCGTCACACCTAATACGCCAAAAACAATAATAATAGGCGTTAAAATTTGGAAAAAGATAAATAAAGGAATGAGTAGAAAATCCTTTTTTATTATTTTAGGACTACTCCATCGATTTTTTGATACCACTTGTGTGATCACATCTTTTTCTTTTTTCATATATCACCTCAACGATCTACGCATATAGTACTTTATCATTTAAAAACATTATTGTCATAAGAGATTCTAACTTTTCCACAATTTGATATTTAAAGATAAATATTAAATCTATTTATTTATATTTGTAAATAAAATTTTTTGATGTAAGATTTACAGTATAAAGAGAATTGAGGGGGGATGGGCATGACAACTTTACTTACTGTCATGCAATTTATAGTTAATATTCTTATTATTATGGTGTTACTTTCTATATTAATGGTTGGGTTATATCTTTTATTCAAAGATAAAAGACAAGAACAACATAGTGTGTTACGTAACTTTCCTGTATTAGGCAGAGTACGTTACTTTTCAGAGAAAATAGGACCAGAATTACGTCAATATTTATTTGCAAATGATACCGAAGGAAAACCATTTTCAAGAAATCAATATACTGATATCGTTTTAGCAGGTAAATATCATTCAAGAATGACTAGTTTTGGTACAGAAAAAAACTATGAAGAAGGCTTTTATATTCGAAACGCTATGTTTCCATTACAAAAGTCAGAACTTCAAATTGATAACCATTCAATGATTTCAACATTTATTTATTCAATCGATAATGAACGATTGTTTAAGCGTGAAGAACATCGTGAGAATAAACACATCGATCCTTATTATTTATCAGATGATCATGCAGTTATTATAGGCGAAGAATTAGCACATCCCTTTAAAGTCAAACGTTTAGTAGGCCAATCTGGTATGAGTTATGGCTCATTAGGTGGGCGCGCGATTACTGCATTATCTCAAGGACTTGCACGTGCTGGCACATGGATGAATACAGGGGAAGGTGGATTATCTGAATATCATCTTAAAGGTGGCTGCGATATTATTTATCAAATTGGACCAGGTTTATTCGGCGTGAGAGATAAAGACGGTGGTTTTAGTGAAGAAGCTTTCTTAAATGTGGCAAACCATAAAGAAGTTAAAGCATTTGAAATTAAGCTTGCACAAGGTGCTAAGACACGTGGTGGTCATATGGAGGGCAATAAAGTTACAGAAGAAATTGCTAAAATTCGTAATATCGAACCCTATAAGACAATCAACTCACCTAACCGCTTCGATTTCATTAATAATCCAAAAGAGTTATTAGAATTTGTAGCTAAGTTGCAAAAACTCGGTCAGAAACCTGTGGGCTTTAAAATTGTGGTAAGCAGAGTTGATGAAGTTGAAGCCCTTGTTCAAGAAATGATTAACCTAGATATTTATCCAAACTTTATTACTGTTGATGGTGGTGAAGGTGGAACAGGGGCAACTTTCCAAGAATTACAAGATGGTGTTGGCCTCCCACTTTTTACTGCCCTTCCAATCGTTACTGGTGTTTTAGAACGTTATGATGCACGCAAATATATGAAGATATTCGCATCTGGAAAACTTATTACACCAGATAAAATAGCCATTGCACTTGGACTTGGTGCTGATTTATGTAATATTGCAAGAGGTATGATGATCAGCATTGGTTGCATTATGAGCCAACAATGTCATTTAAATACTTGCCCAGTTGGCGTCGCAACAACGGATCCTAAAAAAGAAAAGGCTTTAATTGTTGAAGAAAAGCAATATCGTGTCACAAACTATGTGACGAGTTTACACGAGGGATTATTTAATGTTGCAGCTGCAATAGGTGTTAAAAGTCCAAATGAAATTACAGAAGATCATATTGTGATTAAAAGAAAAAATGGACATATTGAAGATATCGCAAGTTATAAATTAAAACTTATTCAATAGTCAACAAAAAAGTGAGACAATCTATATCATCGAAAGGTTGTCTCACTTTTTTATTATTCTTCATTCATATTGCTTTTTTTCTTGAATCCAATTTTTTTAAGTTCTTTGACCGTACCATCCATTGTCACTTTTTTATAGTTTTTAGAATAATGTGCTAATGCAAAGTAACGACTAACATCTTTTAAGTTTGCTTTGTTATAATCAATATCTATGTTTTCAACTATTTTTTGATGCCTACTACTTAGCGTATATGTTACGCCCTTTTCCCCTTTTAATGGACGATAGTCTTTAAAAGATTTTTCACCTTCTTGTTTAGACATTCCCAGATCATCATATTTTAAAGTACTGACAGTTGATTGTTTAATCACTTTATTTTTTTTATAAGTTAATGTTGTAAGAACATGCTTACCATCAATCTCACCTTCGTATGTTTTTGAACGTGATTGACTACAAGCCCCTAATATACAAACACTTAACACTGACAACCCAAATAATGTTAAGACTTTTTTCATTATGCTCATCTACTTCCCCATCTTTAATTTTAAACAAATTATATCACTTACCAACTATGAATGGGATACATTTAATTTGCATAGATATGATAAACTATTGTTCATAAAATTCATTTTATCCATGCTACAATACACTTAACAACGTTTTTAGGAGGACTCAATGTATGAAAGAATCTATCGAATTACTAAAAACATTAACAGATGTTAATGGTATCGCTGGTTATGAATACCAAGTTAAAGAAAAAATGCGAGACTATTTAACACCTATTAGTGATGAGATTATCGAAGATGGTTTGGGTGGTATCTTCGGTAAAAAGGAAAGTAAAACGGGATCTAAATCATTAATGTTAGCTGGTCATTTAGATGAAATTGGATTCATCGTCACTAAAATTGACAATAATGGGTTTATTAAATTCCAACCTATTGGCGGTTGGTGGAGCCAAGTGATGTTATCTCAAAAAGTAACCATCACGACTGACGATGGTAAAGAAATACGAGGTATTATTGGTTCTAAACCTCCACATGTACTTGAACCAGAAGCACGTAAAAAGTCTATCGATATCAAAGATATGTTTATTGATATTGGTGTTAGAAGTAAAGCAGATGCTGAACAATACGGTATTGAAATTGGAAATATGATTACACCTTATAGTGAGTTTGAACAACTTGCAAATGGTAAATATTTAACTGCCAAAGCATTTGATAATCGATACGGTTGTGCACTTGCTATTGACGTACTTAACAATCTTAAAGATGAATCGATCGGTATTAATTTATATGCAGGTGGCACTGTACAAGAAGAAGTTGGTTTACGTGGCGCTAAAGTCGCAGCAAATAAAATCAACCCCGATTTAGCTATCGCAGTCGACGTTGCGGTCGCATACGATACACCTGGAATGGCACAATATGGTAGTGATACAGCCATTGGTGACGGCCCAGTAATTATTTTAATGGATGCTTCAAATGTGGCACATCAAGGCTTACGTCAACATATTAAAGAAGTGGCAAAAAAACATTATATTACGGTTCAATGGGATACTACACCACGCGGTGGTACAGATGCTGGTAGTATCCATGTTGCTAACGATGGTATTCCAACAATTGCTATTGGTGTGGCATTACGCTATATGCACTCAAATGTATCTGTTCTTCATACAGATGATTATGAAAATTCAGTACGATTAATCACTGAAATTGTACGTTCTTTAAATGACCAAACGTATAATCAAATTAAATGGTAATTTGAATATTGAAATGTTACATCTACTTATGTTAATATCACATTAACGAGTATTAACGTCATAACGATGCGAACCCCTAGTCTATTGCCCTAGACTAGGGGTTCTTTGTGTATTGGATTATCTGCCGTCTTTTTTATTCTTATATTGTTCAAACCAATAATCAAACAATATATTGAGCCACCTATTTAATATAGGTGCAATAACGAGTACAAATATTAACGTCATAACTTCACCTCCTTTAAACGTACTACCGTCTAAAGGAAAGACGACGACAATATTATACCATTTTTATAAAATAGAATTATTTATCTAAATACATAAAAAGCGAGAGACAGCCTCATACTGAAGCCTTCTCTCACACTTAAACGCTAATATATCCACTATGATTTATTCTACAGAATGTTTCCATTTATCTTCACTTAACATTTCACCAGGCCAAGTGTATGCCATCACACCACCATCAATACGAATCGTTTCACCTGTAATAAATGAACTATCATCTGATGCTAGGAAAGCAACCAATTTACCTACTTCTTCAGGTTGTCCTAAACGACCAAGTGGAGTGACCCATTTCTGATTATCGCGGAATGTTTTACCCGCTTCGTCTTCAGACGTACCAGCTAAATGATCTACAAGCGGTGTTTCAATAGTACCTGGTGCAATCGCGTTCGCACGAATATTTTCACGGCCATATTCAATCGCAATCGATTTAGTGAAATTAATGACGCCACCTTTAGCGGCATTATAACCAGAACGATACAAGTCTGCTGCTTGTCCTGAGAATGAAGCTGTATTAATGATTGAACCTCCATTATCCAACATTAATGGTAATAAGAATTTCGTTACTAAGAATGTACCTCTCATATCGACAGACATAATTTTATCAAATACTTCAACTGGATATTCATGAATACGTCCTGCCCCATTATCTACACCTGCATTGTTGAAGATAATGTCAATGTGACCATAGTCTTGTTTAACTTTATCAGCAAAATCTTTCACTTGTTGATCTTGAGAGATATCAACTTTATAAGCTGTCGCTTTACCGCCCTCTTGATTAATGTCATCTACAGTTTTTTCTAATTCATCTGAAATATCAAGTGCTAAGACATGTGCTCCTTCTTGCGCTAACACTTTTGCCGATGCTTGTCCAATACCTGTACTTGCACCTGTGATGACTGCAATTTTATTTTCTAAACGTCTCATCTTGTCACACTCCTAGTGAACTTGTTTTCTAATACAACCTTATTCTTCCACTAAATAGTTCAGATTAAACGTGATACTAAAAATGAAATCGTTTTACAATTGAATTCTTTTCTATATCCAAAGAAATGTAAATATGATTCGTATCTTTTTCTATTAATAAAATTCATGTAAAATAAAACTATAATAGGAAGTATTGAAAGACTTAGGAGGCCATGATGGAAGAACGTATAGGATTAATAGATATTGGCTCGAATACGATTAGATTAGTTATCTTTAAATTTAGCAAAGAGGCAGGATTAAATGAATTGCTCAACATTAAAACGCCTGCTCGCTTGAGTCAATATTTGACAAAAGAAAATAAAATGAGTCAAGAAGGTATTAAAGTACTCATTGAAGCATTACGCAGTTTTAAATCTGTATCTGAAAAATTTAAAGTAAAAGAATTACATCCTATCGCAACAGCAGCAATTCGTCAATCTGAGAATAAGGATGACATTGTTAAAAAAGTAAAAGATGAACTTGATATTGAAATTTCAATTATCCCTGAAAAAGACGAAGCATATTATGGTTATTATGCTATTACTCATACTACGGAAATTGAAAATGGCGTATCTGTAGACATCGGTGGCGGTTCAACTGAAGTTACTTTATTTAAGGATAAAGAATTATTTGAATCACACAGTTTTCCTTTCGGTGTAGTAACATTAAAACATAAATTCTTTGATGGCAAAGATCACAATGATAAAGGCGCGATCAAAGATATGGAGAAATTTCTATCTCAACAATTTAGTACATTAGATTGGCTTAAAGATCAAGATGTTGCATTAGTCGGCGTCGGTGGTTCTGCACGTAACGTAGCACGTATTCATCAATCCGAACACGCTTATCCTATAAGTGGTGTACACAATTATACAATGTCAGATAAAGATATTGATGAAGTGTACAACGTTATACGTAAAAGTTCACGTGATGAGTTAAATAACCTAGATGGATTAAGTCGCGATCGTGCAGATATTATTCTTCCAGCGGTGTCAGTATTTAAGACACTTTATAAAAAAATAGATGCGAAGCAATTCACATTTTCAAGAAATGGCTTACGTGAAGGTTATATTATTAAACAAATTCGCTCACGCTATCCAGATGTATTTGACAAAAATAATGTGCGTAAAGAATCGATTTATTTCTTAGCCCATGATTATCACATCGAAGAACATAGCTCACAAGGTCGTCTAAAATTAGCACAATCTTTATTAAAACAATTACTTGATTTAGGTGATTTAAAGATTAATGACACAGAGCAACGTCTCTTTGAAGAAGCGACCTATATTTATTATTTAGGTAAATTTATTGATTCAGATTCAAGTTCTCCACATACGTATTATATTATCGCGAACTCAATGATTAATGGTTATACACATAAAGATCGCGTTAAACTCGCCCTTTTAGCAAGTTTTAAAAATAAATCTTTACTTAAGTTCTATTGTAAAGAAACAGATTGGTTCAGTAATAAGGAAATTGAAACAATTCAAGCACTAGGTGGCATTATTAAATTTGTGAATGCTTTAAATATTTCACAAACTAGCTTTGTTGAAGACGTGACTTTAAAAGAAACGAAAAAAGGCAATGACGATTATGAACTGACCGTACATTATACTGAAGGTGAACCGATTGCTGAGAAATATCAAGCATTAAGACAGAAAAAGCATATCGAAAAGATTCTTAAAGGATCAGTATCCATTGTCTTTACAAAATCTTAAAATTTGTATGCTATATTATAGGTAGATAGTTCTGTCATAGACTATATATTTTTACAAATAGAAAGATTGATAATCGAAGAAATGACGAGGTGTATTTTGAATATGCAAACTCAATTGGGAGACTATGATATTAGCTTGCCGAAGTACTATAATAATCGCGAACTCAGTTGGTTAGATTTCAACTATCGTGTATTACAAGAAGCTTATGATAACAACAATCCACTATTAGAAAAATTAAATTTCGTATCTATCTTTAGTTCGAACTTAGATGAATTCTTTATGGTGCGTGTGGCTGGTTTAAAAGACCAAGTAAAAATGGGATTCGATAAACCTGAAAACAAAACACAAATGACACCACAAGAACAAGTAGATGCGATTCAAGAAAAAGCTAAAAAATATGTCAATATACAATATGAACGCTATAACGAACTTATCGAAGAATTACGCAATTATGACATTGTTATGTGTAAACCAGAAAACTTATCTGACTCTATTTTAAGCAAGTTAGAAAGAGATTTTAAACTAACTATTTTACCAACGTTAACACCACTTGGTATAGATGCATACCATCCTTTCCCAAAACTAAATAATAAAAGTCTAAATATCTTCGTAGATATCGATACAGATGATGCCATTAACTCAGCGATTGTTCAAATTCCATCTCTTATCCCTAGATTTTTAACTTATAATGAAGGTTCAAAACAATATGTAGTCATGGTAGAAGATGTCATTACACACTTCATTAATCACTTATTTACAGGCTATGAAGTATTAAATACCTTTACATTTAGAATTACTCGAAATGCTGATTTAACGATTCATGAAGATGGTGCTGAAGACTTACTTATCGAAATTGAACGCTTCTTAAAAGAACGTAAAAGTGGTTCTGCTGTACGCTTAGAAGTCGACAATCGTACAGCGTCTATCGAAGATTTAGGATGGTTAACAGACACTTTAGAAGTGGATGAACAAGACGTTTACTTACTTAATGGACCTTTAGATTTAACATTTATCTTTGGCTTAGTTGACCATCTATCCCATAAATTGAAATATTTAACATATGATAAATATACACCACAAATTCCACGTTCATTAGGTAACAATAATGTGTATGATCTTGCATTAAAACGTGATGTCTTTTTCCATCACCCATACGAATCATTTGAGCCTATCGTAGACTTTATTCGTGAAGCAGCTGAAGATCCTAACACGATTGCGATTAAACAAACGCTTTATCGTGTAAGTAAAGATTCACCCATTATTAAAAGCTTAAAAGAAGCGGCTGAAAATGGTAAACAAGTGACTGTACTTGTAGAATTAAAAGCACGTTTCGACGAAGAAAATAACGTTCATTGGGCACGTATGTTAGAAGATGCAGGTTGTCACGTCATTTATGGTATGACCCATTTAAAAACACATAGTAAAATTGCTCTTGTCGTTAAACGTATCGGTGGCGAATTAACTTCATTCGTACACTTAGGTACAGGTAACTATAACGATAAAACTGCAAAACTATACACAGATATGGGTGTCATTACGACAGATAAATTAATTGCTGAAGATGCCATTAATTTCTTTAACTATTTAAGTGGTTACTCAGTTAAACCTGAATATAATAAATTAATTGTCGCACCATTCGATATTCGCGACGTCTTTATTGATCGCATTGATAAAGAAATTGCAAGTCATCGTCAACATGGTAACGGTAAAATTATGATGAAAATGAACTCCTTAACTGATAAGGCCATCATTGAAAAATTATTTGAAGCATCTCAAGCGGGTGTTAAAATTCAACTCATTATTCGCGGTATCTGTTGCCTAAAACCAGGCATTCCAGGTGTCAGCGAAAATATTGAAGTTGTCAGTATTGTAGGTCGTCTATTAGAACACTCTCGTATTTACTACTTCTACAATAATGGTGACGAACGTATTTATTTATCATCTGCAGACGTAATGACACGTAACATGATTAAACGTGTTGAAATCTTATTCCCTGTAGAAGATAAAGAAATCGGTAAACGTCTTGTAGACTTTATGAATTTACAATTGTCTGATAATCAAAAAGGTCGTTATCAAGATCAGTATGGTGAGTATCATTACGTTCAAAATGATTTATCTCCATTAAATTCACAAGCTTACTTGATGAAAGAAGCAGTTAAATATGGTAAAAAGCTAAAAAAGGAGACAACCCAGCCTTCAGGAATGCCCGTCGTTTCCAAAAGAAGAGCTAGCTGGGTCAATCGTCTTCGAAAAACATTAAAAAAATAATGTGATTATAAAATAGCCAAGTCGTGTCATTCAACAGCACGACTTGGCTTTTTAATTTATTTCTCAGGATGTTCATACCAGTGTTTTAAGAATGAATATAACACATTACTATAAGTTTGAAGTTCTTGTGCTTCTATCTTTTCATCCACACTATGGGCTTCTTCTAAACTACCTGGACCATATAAAATGGTTGGAATATCAAAATGAGCTGTCCAACCTCCATCTGTCACTGTGGTACTCATACCATGTTTCATTTCGCTATGATGAACGTGATAATGCGCATCTTGTAATTGTTTAAAGCCTGGATGTTCTAATGGAATAGTGAAACTTGGGAAAATTTCTCCCTTATCTTCTATCATTGATTCACCGCCCCATTCGAACTGTAACGGGTTCTCTCTCAACCAAATGTCTGCATCTGCAACACGATTTAAATACGTTTCTATCTCTTTTGTAACGTCTTCATAACTTTCATTCGGTAAATAATGAACCGTAATCCATAAACGACATTCATCAGCAATAAAAGCAGGATGACGTCCCCCTTCAATAACTGCTGGATTAATCGTATTCGCACCTGGTGGCATGCCAGGACTATGTTTCATTACTGCCCAGTGTTGTTCAAGTTCATTCAGTGCTTGAATGATTTTAGTCATTTTTTCAATTGCACTCGCACCAAATAAACCTCCGCCAGCATGAATCGTTTGACTACGTGCACCATCATGAATGGTATTCTTACTTTTAACAGTAATCCACCCTGTAATGACCCCGCCTTGTCCAAGTGCCATATTTTCACTTGTATCTAATACTAATGCTAAATCTGCTTGAGGACCGATTTCACATGCGCGTTTTGTTCCCGCTTCACCCACTTCTTCTCCTACTACAGATTGCACGACAATGTCTCCTTTAGGTCGTCGTCCTTCTTGATATAGTTTTTCAAGCACATAAAACAGCGAGGCCATACCGCCTTTCATATCACTCACACCACGACCATAAAGCCATCCCTCTTTTTCAGTCAGTTGAAACGGTGGATATTGCCAATTAGAATCATCGTCCACATTTGCCACATCTACGTGACCATTGAGAATTAATTTAGGTGCATCCTCATCTTCCCCGTTTAATGTTGCGACGATAATACTATCATTTTCATATAAATGTTCACGTTGAATATCAAAGTTTAGTGTTTTTAATATGTGCTCAATCTCATCTTGTAAAGGATCCGTATTACGTCCAGGAGGACTCTCCGTATTATATTTGACTAATACATCTAGCAATTCAAATAAACGTTGTTCCATTACTTTATCACCCTTTTAAGTTATATGATCTTTCAATATAAGTGTAACATTTCAACACTAATATTGACTAAAAAAGGAGCGTTCCCTACCATAGGCAAGAAACGCTCTTATTCTCATTAGATTTAAACTGGACGAACGATGACTTCATTAACGTTCACATGTGCAGGTTGTGTCACTGCATAAATCACCGCATCAGCTATATTCTCAGGATCTAATTTCTTTCTATCACCAAAGTCATATCCTTCTGTCATAGGCGTATCTACCATTCCTGGTAAAATACTTGTTGATTTAATGCCTGTTCGCGCAAGCTCTTTTTCTAAAGCTTCTACGATACGTAATACAGCAGATTTCGTTGCACTGTATAATGCACTTGTCTTATTAACTTCAAAGCCCGAAATAGATGCCATATTGACAATATGACCACTAGATTGTTCTTCAAAATGAGGAAGTACGGCATTCAGACCATATAATAATCCTTTAATATTCGTATCAACCATTTTATCCCAATCGTCTACTTTGTAATCTGTGATTTTAGAAGATAAGTTAATGCCTGCACAATTAACAAAGATATCGACTTTTCCAAATTTAGCAATCGCATTTTCTACGAGCGCATCAACGTCATCACGATACATCACATTGGTTGGCGTAATAAGGTAGTCGCCTTCATTCAAATGTTCTGCAACACGTTGTAACTTCTCATCACTACGACCAGCTAGTACAACTTTAGCGCCTTCTTCAGCAAGTCGTTTGACTGTTGCTTCACCAATTCCACTACTCGCACCTGTAATAATCGCAACTTTATCTGTTAATTTAGCCATATTCATCATCCTTTATTGTTGTTTATTCATTCAATTTCCATAATTCTCTATAAATAAACGTCTGTATCAATTTAAAGTCTCAATTATAGATTGTAATTTAAAAGTAAACGTAATAAAGTGAAGATATATATTACTATAAATAAAGGGGAATAGAATATGTCTGTGATTGCGAAAGATTTTAGTCCATTAGTTCAAGCATTACGTCAAAAAGTAGGCCGCACAAGTTTTTCATTTCGTTTCGAAGATTTATTTACTAAAGAAGAATGGTTAAACATGAGTGTCAAAGAACGCACACGTCAAGAAAGAGAATTTATTGCACGAATGGATCACATTCCAAATATTCGAATGCCTTTTTCTAGTGAAGAGGGCTATAAGTTCAAATTGTATAATCAAGAGTATCAATATAACGAAGTGAAGAACAACTTTAAATCTTTATAATAAAAAACCCACATCAAGGGAAGTGAGATGTGGGTTTTAACACATTATCCAAAAATGATTGGGGGTATATTTAGGGTATGCCCTCGATTGCTCACCAACGAGGGCATGACATTATACGTTCATGAATGTTATAGGAGGTCATTCAATTCTGTATTTTAATTTGTAACTAGTGTTTTACGTTCGAGACCATAGAAGTATAAACGTTCAGCATCTAAATACGACATTGAATCAATTGTCATATATCCATCTTTTATATCACTAATTAATCCTTGGTTTACGCCTGTTTTTAAATAAATATCGTAGCTACCTTCTTCAGAAAAAATAACGCCTTCTATTACCTTTCTCATTAGTATCACTCCAATTACTTATTCCTTACAATTCTTATCATACACGCTTTTTTTTATTTTAAAAGGGGTATGTGATGATTTTCACAAATAGTTCAATAATTTAAAAATTTGTTTGTTCATTTTTTCACATGTAAGTTGAATTTAAATGATAAGTATGTTAGGGAATAGAAAAATGCGTGCAATTTGCTCCTTTAGGAATGTCGCAAATTGCACACATAAATAAAAGACTTAAAAACATACTAAGTCTTAGCTTTTAAGAAATTGATTATTTAGAATCGTCTTTTCAATTTCTAGCATTTGAGAAAATATTTTTTCAAGAACATTCACAACGATACTATTACCAGCTAAACGAATAAGCTTAGAATTAGGTAAGATTTTTCTATCATTTTCAAAAACAATATTATTTCTCATTAAGTTATTAAAATCTTTTTCATCAAAACCCATTAATAAAAAACATTCTCTAGGAGTAAGGTTTCGATACATTTTATTTTTTTCTACCAAATTGATTTGATCATATAAAATAATACCCGAATTAGGATGTCTATCTTGTTTGGTAGTAATAGTTCTAGCAATAGTATTATCAAATGCAATATTATCTTTAGCAAGATGTCTATTTAATTTTAATATTTTTTCTCGAGATGGAGTAAAAGTTGGAGTGCTTTCTATAGCTTCATGTCTATATATATCATTATTATAATCAAGCTTTAAATACTCAGATAAAGGATGAAAGTTAATAGACTGATAATGTTCTAAGTTATTTTCAAATAAGTATTGTTCTAATTTTCTTTGTTGATATTCATTATTGACTTTAATACTCATCATGTAAGTTCTTATTCGACTTTGTGGCACTCCAAAATTTCTAGAATCTAATGTATATATTTGATTTACATATCCCAAAGATTCTAAAAACTCACACCACTCAATAAAATTATCTTTATGCTTATCTGATAAAATTTCACTTACGTTTTCCATTAATAAGAAGTTAGGTAGCGTTTTATCTTGTTCAACATACTCTTTTAATATTCTTTCAATTTGCCATAATAATGTGCTTCTATTATTGGCATTTCTATCTATACCACCTTCATTTTTATGCCAATGACCGCTTTTTGATAAATCTTGGCATGGAAACGAATATGTAAGTAAATCAGCATCAGGCAAATCTATAGCTTTTACCGAAGTGATATCTACTAAATTATTTGTTCTTCCAATTGCAATTAATATTGACTTAAGTTGAGTCATATTTAATGCACTTAAACCTCTTTGAGTCATCGGTTGTTTTCCATCATTAGATAAACTATATTTTGATAAAACCTTCAAAATAGATTCTCTCGTATGATGTCTTAGTGGTTTAAGATCTTGTGAACCATTATGAATGATATCATATGCATATAAAGCGCCAATTTCCCATTCAACAGTTGCTACTACTGAATAATCAATATTTAAGTTTTTTAATGCTTGAGCTTGGCTGCCTATACCACTAAACGTTTCTATTACTCTAAAAATTTTAATTCCCCCTTTAATTTGTAAATGTTAATAAATATTTATTACTATCAACTTTTTTGAAAGTAAAGAATTTATAACCAAAATACTCTAGATGTTCGTGAGTTATAGGGGTTTTTTCTTTTAAACCAATTATATTACTAAAATAATCATACAAATTAATATTTAGAAAATGTAATTCTCTATTAAATTCCCCATCTAATTTACCTTTTATAGATTCTCCCTTAAAATCAATGATGTCAAGTTCAGCATCTTGAATAAAAAAGCTTTTCATATCAGCTACATTATTATAATTAGATTTAATTAAATGAGGTTTCCTATTAGAAAATTCGCCATTTATTCCTGAACTATCCCATCTCTTATTAGCTTTTAAAGGTACAACAATTGGTAATTTAATAAAAACATCTGAATTATCCACTTTTAAGTCAGATTTTATATTATTTTTTTTATTAAATTCTTTAATATTTTTTTTAATAGAATCGATATCATTAAAAATATCTTCTCTTAAATTTCTTTTATCTACAATTTGCAAATACTCATTTATTGATTTATCATTACATAATTTTGACTTCTTTTTTTGATCATCGAATAATTCATTTAAAGACTCATTAGTTTCACATAATAATTCATTATTAAATATAAATCCATTTTCTGTAAAGTTTGCAGAGCCCGCAAAGCTTTTAGTCTCTTCACTGTTAGAAAAAACATATGCTTTAATATGAGTTAAAGCTGCCTTATACTGATAATAAATATTTACATTTTTATTTATACTCATAATTCTTAAATACTGTTTATGATTAGCTCTTAATACGCCTTCTTGACTCATACCAATGAATAATTCTATTTTTAAATTAGGAAATTCTTCTATAATTCGTTCTAAAAAAGATGCTGAAGCATATCCTGAAATAATCGATAACTTATCATAAATTTTACAGTTTTCTTTTAATACATTTAAATATAGTTCATTATTATAAATCATTACTATTGGACCTTAGCCATTTTAAATAAACTATCAACATATTTTTCGATTCCCCCATCTACTAACTCAGGAGATGTAGTAAGAATTTTAGCAGTGTTTAATTTTAAAACTGTTCTAAATAAATTTCTTGAGCTATCATTATAATTTGCATATTGTTTCATAATTTCTCTAAATAATTCAACATTATATCCTAAACCTGGTCTTTCAACTAATTGAAGTATAGTATCAGTCGTATTATCTATTAAAATTTTGTAAGTTTCGTCAATACTATTTTGCCATGACAAATGAATATACCACCATATCGTTTTCAACCAAATTCTACGTGACGTTTGATAAAAGTGAGAAGCATTCATTCCCCATCTGGCATGTACAATATCTGGTATCACTTTAATAGATAAAAATCTCCAAATTTCGTCATTTGCCGCTACTCTATTAGAAAAATCGTCATCTTTTCTTAAAATATCATATAACTTTAATCCAAATAAAACGTCAAATTGATAGTCCAATTTATTCGCATTATCAAAATTATATTCATCATATAATGAATCTCTAGCTTCAATTAATTGTTCACGTAAATGTTCAAATTCTTCTGGAGGATTAATAGGTTCAATTTCATTTATATTAACGACTAGTTTATCAAAGTCTTTATTGGCATTACTTATATCGTATCTTACATTTTCCCAATTAATCATATTAATTTGTTTCCTCCTGATTTAAATTTTCAATACCATTCATAAGACTATTTTGTATAGAAAATATATCACTAGTATCTACATTAAAAGTTTTTACCCAATATGAAACAGCTGAAAGAATTGTACCAGGAAGTAAATTTCCTTCATCTTCTATAGAATATTGTTCAATGAGAATTACTTCTTGAATAATAAGGACCATAGCTTGCATAATAATGTGATTCATATATCCAAGATTAATTTTTCTTGTTTCTTTTTTCACTTCTGAAAACAGAGGATGTTTAATATTAAATGCAATACTTACATTAGATGCATCTAATGTATCTTCATCTGGCGATATCCAATTTTTTTCAATTTTCCACAATGGTCCTTCTTTATCTTCAAACTCTGTAATAGGAAAACTAGATCCTACTCCATCCACTACTAATTCAATAGGATTTAAATCTTCATAAGATAAAGTCATTCCTTGTGTATTTGCCATATATGGTAGCGTATCTTTTACTTCTTTTAAGTATAAAAAGAAATCTAGATTGATTACTCCTCTAATCGTTGAAGGCTCAAAATTATAATCAAATGTAATTTCTAGTTTATTTGCTTGATTTTTAAAAGATGCAATTCTCACTGTTTCTTGAAAGCTAGAGCTTTTTGAATAAATATGTACTGCTAAACCTATAGTATTATCAGTACATGTGATACCATCTTTACCGAATAATAAATATGGTTTTTCAATAATCAATTTTTGCTCTAATCTAAGATTGTTATCGTAAGGAGACCACATTGAGTCAAATTCATTAATATTAATAGAAACTCCATTTTCGCTATCTATTGAAATTTCTTTTTCTTCTTCCAAATCATTAGAAGAATAATATAGTCTGAGTTGTTCGAATTTAACCCCTGCTTCATCAATAAACTTCTCATTTAGCTTTCTATATAATGCTATTTGATTTGTCGAAAGAGTCAAAATTAATCATCTCCTTTCTCTTTATATTTATCTGAAGCTATAGAAACATTAGGTATAAAGTCTAAGGTATTAGTTTTTATAACCATTTCTCCAGAGACAATAACTTTATCGTTACTCATATTTTTTATAATAAATTCATCTAAATTATTAGACTCTTGATAAATTGATATTTGTTCATCATTAAATTGTTCAATATTTTTATTTAAAATCTGTTCATTAATTTTATTTATTTTAATGTCACTAATTTCAAAAGGAAACTGAATTTCTTCTCCCATCGTTTTTATCCAGTCTTTTTTCGTCATTTTTTTCTCTTGAGATAAAACTTCAAGATAAACAACACTAGTAGCTGTATTTTTAATACTTGCTTCAAACTCTACTTTCACTGTATTTCTATCAATTGGTTCAGAAGATAAAATATTGATATCAGCTAATCTATTCTTATCACTTGAGATTCTAGAATTAGTATTATTTTGTCTCTTACTTGTAGAAGTTCTTCCATAATTTTTTGGAGGTAAAAATAACTTACCAAATTTTCTCGAAATGCCTGACGTAGCTGATGATTGTTTTTCACTATCATTACCTTGATAAAAATCACTTATTATTTTACTTGTTGTAATTTTCATTCTATTTATAATACCGAATCCATCTTCGTCTATCCAATTAGCATGGTCAGCATTTTCTGTTGCTCTTAAATATTGTTCAAGCTTATCATAGCCTTCTTTTTGAAATTTTATTGCTAATGGTCCTTCCGAATTAGGTACAAAAAAACCAATTAGTAAATCATTTTCATTAAACAAACTTGCTTTAGGTGCCCATTCACCATCAATACTATACTCAACAATCATCCCTGGTTTTCTACAATAAGCAATTATTTTAGAACTATTTTCTAAGACTTTTTTCTCATTTTTTAGGCCAATTAATTCTAGCGGTGAATATCTATTATCAGGGGGCGTCATTTTAAGCTCTTCTTTAGAAACTTTTTTAAAAGCAATATGTCCTACCGGTGTCTTGCTCGGCTTATCCATACCATTTTTCTTTAGATAAATGGGTTGAGTGACTATTGTTTTGTCTCCACTTTCTCCCTTTAAAGCACTTGTATATAAATCTTTCATCATTTCAAAAAATGGTTCTATATTATAGTTATCAAGTAATGGTTCTTCATTTACTCGTGCAATTAATTTAGAATTATTAACTAACTTTCTATATTCTTCATTATTTAATCTTGGATTATACCATCTTTGAATTGCATATTTTAATGCTAGCTCTTTATCTTCTTCCCAAGGATAAAGCTTTTCCTCATCTTCATTTAAATTAAAATCTTTTAAGTAAGGTATGATAATCGTTGTGCCTGTTTCTTCGTTTGTATATTGACTTAATCCAAATATTTCTAAGAACGCTTTAATTTTTTCTGAATCAGTCAGAGGAAAGATTCTTTCATCTGATTCATCTTTATATTCTCCCCACCAAGCAATACCTCTTACATTATTCGGTAATAGTTTTTCTTTTTGTTTTGGACTTTCTATAAGCGAAGCAATTAGTCTTTCTTCAAAACCATTATCAGTCTTCACGCGAGTATAATAGATAACTATTCCTGCTCCAATTCTGAAATAACTCGTTTTTCCTAAACCCCAGCTACCACCTGCTCCTTCTGCTTCTTGATTTTTGCCTATACCAAATACTAATTTATAAAAATTACTTTTATTTAATTCTTCTGGGTCAGTAGAACTATAATTCCCTGTTAAACCAGAAGTATTTTCATCTCTTATTGCAATGAAATTTTCATATTCCTTGTATTTACTATTTAAATTGTCTTCTATACCTTCAAGGTTAGTTGCAAGTTGATAAGAATTGAAATTTCCTAATGTAAAATCTACAATTGTTTCACTACTTTCTGGTAGTGTAGCATCTAAACTATTTTGTAAAGACTCTCTAACCATAAGATCTACAATAGGTAAACTCTTATTTTGTAACGATCTTAAAATTGCATCACCATCTTGAGCCATGCTTTGTAAGTCATTGGGAGCATTCTTTAATTTCATTTTTCTTTCTCCTCATTCTTAAAATCTTCTTTAAATTCATCTTCATCTATCATTTCATCTTTAAAATCAATTTTTGCAGAAATATAAGTAGTATTATTACCTTTAGAGACTCCTGGAAGCATAATATTTATTCCAATAATGTCCTCTGGAAAATCTAGTTTTTCTCTAGATTCTGGATTTTTGACTTTAATATCCTTATCTCCCTTATTAATTCTATAAATAATTAATTGAGGCACATTACCATATCCATTTTTTTCCCTAGTATTACGAACATCTATCATTTTAGCTGATCTTCCTTCTTTTTTTTCAAGAGGAGATTCTATATCAGAATATAAATCTTCTGGTACTCTTAGGGTGCCAATTGAAATTGTATCTCCTTGACTTCTTTTAACCAATTTCGTACGAACAACTGAATTCACATGAAATCCATTGATATTCCACTTATGGTTTTCTGAAGAAGAAACTTTTCCTGTTCCTGATAAAATAACACTCCAACCGTTAAGGGTGCCTCCATTTGTTTCGAGCCATTCAATTAAGGCAGGTAACGCTCGCATTTTAGTATCTATTTGTGATACTTTATAATCTTTTAAGAAAGCCTTAATTTTCGAATTATCAACATTTCTCCATATAAGTTTATTATTTTTAACCTCACAGTTCTTTAACTCTTCAAGAAAGCCTTTTGTTATATTTAAATTATGTTTTAACATGTCATTATTTTTTTCGAAATATACTGTTTGACTATTAAATCCAAAAAAGTCAAATTCTCTTTCAATAGATGACTGTTGTTTATTGTTTGATGTAATTCTAATTAGTTGATAATCTGGTGAGTTCTTGATACGTGGAGCGTAGTCTATAGGTGTATTTCCATTGATGGCATATTGTTGTATTTCTTCTCTTAATTCTTCATTCATTTGACTTAAAAATAAGAAGCGTCTGTTAGCATTTTCATCTAACCATACTCTAGGAAAAATTTCATATCCTTTTCTATAACCAAACCATCTTCCCATTTGCATTAAAGTATCGGCTTGATTTGTGGTACGTAAGAAATAAGTAGTAGTTAATCCTTCTAATGTTAAACCTCTTGATAAAGTGTTTCCGCCTATAACAATAAATGCTGGGGCAACCTCAGGCATATTATTTTTATCAGGATATATTAATCTTACTTGTTGATTATTTACTCTTGTTCTACTATTATCTATTGCTAAATGTATTCCATTATGAAATACTGGGGCCTTTTCCTCATTTAATGGTATATAACTTATAAATTCATCATCATCAAGAGAAATCATTTTAATTAATTGTTCTTTAACTTTTTCCCATACCGGATATTCTGGCACAAGCTCTGGTGTAGAATAACTTCCCATACCCTTAAGAAAAACTTGTTTATTCATAACATATTGTTCAGATTCATATAATTCATGAAATTCTGATAACACTTGTTCGTCAAAATTATCTTTTAAATATTTAATATAATTTTGAACTTTGTCAGCAATGATTTCATGATGATCTATTTTAAAACTTGTATGTATTAACATACTAATAGGTTTTTTTAGTGAATATGTTCTTATAGCACAAACCGTCAATATAAACCATCTTATTGAATCCTTAAAACTTCTTGGTATATTTTGTCCAGTTTCACCCTTTTGAATATCTTTTATCAAATTTGCATCTGTTTCACTAATTTCTTTTATAATTTCAACTTTTGGACTTTTTTCTGGCTCTTCCATACCAAAAATTTGTGTAGGTCCTATATAATCTTCAGATGGTTCTAATAAAGTTATAAAGTCTTTAGGATATAACGAGTCTTTACTAGTTTCATTTAATACATTTGCATAAGGAGTTGCAGTATAAGATATATAATTCATCGCTAAGAATGATTTATCATTCACTAATTTTTTAATTAATTTATTAATTGTTGAATTTTCTTCTTCTATATCTTTAGTATTAATACTTGCTTGATCAGCTTCATCATCTATTACTAGTATTCTCAATTGCTTTGCTTTATTAGGGTCTGATTTTAGCCATTTAATCAAGCTTTCCAATCTACCTTTATTTTTCAGACACACAGTAAAATACTTATCCCTAGAGTTATTACTTAAATTATATTTGCTAATATCGTGTTCTGGTTCTCTAGATCTAATAGTCGGGTTATCTACACGTGTCCAATCCAAATTTCTTAACTTCACATTTTTTAAATCATCGTATAGTCTTGAAGCTGTTTGTCGTCTTAAGTTTTCTATAACACCTGATAAAACAATGAAATAATTAAAACCATTATCAGCAGCCATAGCCATCAATCCTGCCATATTAGCTGTTTTTCCAGACTGAACATTACCAACTACTAAACCCTTTATAGGTCCGCTCTCTCGAGTATCAAATTGTAATGATTTTAATATCTCAAATGAAGATTTTTCTATATTAGTAATTGATTTTTCAGAAAAACCTTTATCTTCAAGTTTTTGTTTATATGTTTGCCAAGATGAATAAATAGTATTAGGTATTTTAGCATCATTTTCGGCGTTTCTTCCTAATTTGACAATATTAACTTCCTTTTCTAACTGATACATTTCTTCAACAAGTTCTTCCCATTCTTGTACTGTCAATCTCTCAGCAATCAAAGCAGAAGATAGATTATCTAACATTAGTTGTGTATCGGTATTTTCATTACCTAAGTTTTTGATCTCTTCCCAACTTTGACCTATCTTATTTAATCTATGATGAATATGATTTACATATACTTCGTATTTACTATCGTTTATTTTCATAAATATCCCCTTATAAAGTATTTTTAATATATTAATTATATAATATGTATATGTATAAATAAATATATTGCAAACCATAATACTATAAAACAAAAAAGATATCATAAAATACTGGCTTAGCAGTTTTTTATGATATCTTTATTTAATTCATAACCTTCAAATTAAATATTCTATCTCTAATATCAATTTTTTATATTGTTTTCAATTTTGTTTAGCAAATATACTAATGATTTTCTTTTAAGATATGATTTTATTACTAATTTTATATCTATAACAAAAGCGTACACATAATCAAAATCATCTTCGTAATTTTCTACTGAGGTTCTTCCTATATATTTTATTTCTTTATTTAAAGATTTAGGTAATAAAAAAATATTTTTAATACTATCAAATTCTTTAGATAAAGAAAGTCTATAATACATTTGTTTTACTATGCTAGACCATCCAGGTAAACTAGATATATCATTTTTATTGATTAAATAGTATTTTGCATCAATAATAAATAAATTTTCTTTTTTTTGTTTTAAAATATCAGGTATTTGATCAAGTTTTCTAACCTTTCCATTAAATTCCCAATAAGGTTTAGGAACTTTATCAAATAGAATTTTATCTTCTTCAAAAGTAACTCTTAGCATTTCTTCCCAAACAGTATAAAAATATGGTGTGGCTAAGACAAATTCGAAATTATTATCTCTATAAATTTCTAGATAAGTAATTAATCTTTTTAATAATTCAATATTTCTATCTATAAAATTTTTTTCTAATTCTTTTTGTAATAGCTTAATTTGAATATTCTTATCTATTTCAATATATTGATGATTGAAATTTCCTTCAAAAGTAAATAACCACCCAAAAACTTTTTCGCATTCATACATAATATTATTATGTATAATTGAAATAAGTTCATCATTATTAATTACGCTTTTTTCCGAAATTAAATCCAACTGAATTAGTTCGTCATTTTGAATATATGGAGTATATTTTTGAATAGATTTTTGCCAATTTATTTTACCTTTTTGATTCTTTTTGATTATTTTATCTTCTAATTTATAAATACCGTTAGCTTTAAAATCATTGATTAGCCACTCAACTAAATTTATAAATTGTGAAGTATTAGTTTCTTTACCTAACCAATCATATTCATAATCTTCTAATAAAACTTCATTTTTATAATTAATTAAACATTCGAATAATAACTTTGCAAAATTTTTATAGTCAGTAAAATCTCTATCTTTGTAACCTTTAGGTAAGAATAAATAAAATTTATTCTCTAAATTAATTATTCCACATATTCGAGCTTTGTATTTAGTAACTTCTAAATTTATTTTTATAGTATTAAAATAATTTTTTTCTAATAAACTTTTAGGAACTTGAGTTTCACAATAAACTTCTCCTTCAATAAATATCTTATCAATATTATTCATTTTCTTGATTTCCTAAATTAACCTTTTCTAAATTTTGAATTTCTTGTTTTAATTCAGGAGCGAATATTGACAGTCCATTTCTTTTAAATTCTTTAATTAATTGTGCGAATGTATATATATTAGGAAAAAGTAATTTACGATTATATCTAACAACATCATCCCATAAATATATAAGCAATTTACTTGCTATCAAATCTTCATCTTGTAGTTCTTTTTCATTTAAAAACCATTGTCCTATAAGTTTATCTTCTTCAATCCCATTTCTTGATAAAAACATATTTAGTGCTTCACCGAAATCTTTCCAATAAACATTCAACGAATCAATTTTTTCATTATATAGATTTTCATTATTAAAATTAATTGGCATATATTTAAATTCCCAACGTCTTTTAAAAGCACTATCTAGTACTTGAACTCCTTGATCTGAACTATTCATAGTAGCAATTATACTCATATTTGAAGGAATAATTATTTCACTTATTCTAATATCTTTTAAATTATTACTCAGATAATTCATCACATCTTTATTTACTATTCCATATTTACTATTTCCTTTATCATCTCTATCTAGGAGTTGAAAAATATCACCAAATACAGCAGCAGTATTAGCTCTATTAATCTCTTCAATAATTAAGCCAAAACTCTCCTCTGGATTTTGCATAGCTTTTAATAGTACATTAGTAAATGGTCCAGGAACAAAATCATATTTTACTTTTCCCTCGTCACTAACTGGTCTTAAGCCTCCAACAAAATCAAAATATGTATACTCTGGATGAAAAGTAACTCTATCATAATTAGGATAGTCTACATTAACTTGATATGATTTGCCTGTTCCAGGCGCACCATAATAGATAATATTTTTTCCGCTACTAATTCTTTTATCACGAATTAATAAACTTGTATCTACAAAAGTTGAGTTCTTTCGGTTATCTAAATTGAAATAAGTCCCTTCGATTAACTTGACATTTTCAAATTCACTTTTTTTCATTATAAAACCATCATATACTAATTCTTTTTTTCTTTTCAGTAATATTAATACATCATTTTCGTCAAAACATTTTCTGAAATTTACAAATACTTTATCTGATTGGCTAGTGTTACCTAATTCTAACTGAGGACTATTAGGTCTACTATATTTTATAGAAGCTTTACCGATTATTGTATCGTCTGAAAAATCAAATTTGTTTTCTTCATTTACATATTTTATATTGCTTTTATGTATAACTATAGGTAATCTCAAAATATAAAAAGACTTCATTTTTTGTTCTCTATATTCTTCTTCTACATAACGATGTATTATAATATGTGGAAAAAAATCAAAATTTTTATTTCCAGTAATAGCTATATGTGATTGATGTGACTTACTATCTTTTTTAATAATATTAGTAGATGCTAACTTTTTTATTAATATGGCATCGTAGTTTTCTTCAACTATATTTAGATTGCAATATCTTCCCAAAAATTTCTGTATTAGAACAAACTGTTGAGTATACATTGAATCCTCCTTTTATTTCGTTTATATCTATAAAAAAAATACTACTAAAGATGAATTTAATCAAACTTTAGTGGTATTTTCTTTAAGAAAATTATAGATTTCTTCACCAATTATTTTACCCATTAAAGGGGGGACACTATTTCCAATTTGTTGAAAAGTCTTGGTATATGCACCTAAAAAGAAATAATCATCTGGGTATGACTGAATTCTAGCTGCTTCTCTTGGAGTTAAACCTCGCGCTTGAAATGGATGAATATACATATTACAGTCAAATTTCATATGAGCTGTAATGGCTTTACAGTATTTATCTGGAATTAATTTATAGTATTTATCCTTAAATATATGACTTCTACTCTTATAAGGCATGATATCTACAATTCTAGGACTATCTGACTTATCACCAGGAAGCATTCTTGAAAAAATTTCTATATCTCTGTCATTATTATATCTAGCTTTATGATTAAATATAAAACCATTTTCATAGCCATTATTTATAGTTTTAACATATTCACTTTTTTCTTCTTCAAGATTTCTATCTATAATATACCCAGACTCTTTATCACCTTTAGTAGAATTTTTTTTACGAGAAGCACTTACTTTTTTCAAATCTCTAATTGCAGGAAAAAAGCTATTGTCTAATTTGAAATTTTTAAATTCAATTTCATTTAGTAATTTCTTAGCATGATTTTCTGTTATTTCAGATATATCCTTTCGAATACCTATAAAAATTAATCTTTCTCTATTTTGAGGAATGCCCATATTTAATGCATTAAGCACTTTATAACTTATATAGTAATTAGCATTTTGACTATTAACATCGGAAATTACTTGTTCAGCTACTTTTTCCATTCCCCTCACATTTTCCATTATAAATGCTTTAGGTTTTAAAATATGAATTGCTTGAACATAATATTTATAGAGATTATTTCTAGGATCATCTATAATTCTTTGTCTATTAGCATTTGAAAATCCTTGGCAAGGAGGCCCACCTATTACTAAATCTATATCTTCTTCAATATATTTTTTTATATTTCCAACAATATTTTCAATTCCATCTAAAATTATATTCTTACCTTCTATTTCTGGATGATTAAAATGATAAGTTCTTAAAGCTGTTTTATCTACATCATTTGCAAGCACAGATTGAAAACCTGCTTGAGAAATACCTAAAGACAACCCTCCTGCCCCACAAAATAAGTCTACAAAAGTATATTTTTCTTTAAACTTATCAGTCGATATTTCATTTCTTAATTTTAAACAAAACTTTTTTAATTCTACAATATTAGAAATATCAATATTTATTAATTTATTTATTTCACTAACTAATTTTTTAAGTAACGTCTCTCCGATAATCCCTTCCAAATCTTGAATATTTTCATCAGTTCTTAAGATCCCAAAATCCCTTAATACTCTTATCGTTTCCTCACTTATTGATTGCTCATCTTTATCACTTATGTCTAGTAATTTTATTGTATTTATAAGATGTTCAACCATTTCAATAAACTCTTTTTTTTGCAAAATTTCTCTATCAAATACATTATTACTAAAAGCTAAAGATTTTATCTTCAATTTATTCATTATTCCTTTCTAGAAATTCATTTATTGATCGTGCTAAATAATAACTAACATTAACAGCAACAGCATTTCCGAATTGACGATATAATTGTGTATCTGACACTACGTATTTCCAATCTGAAGGAAAACCTTGTAACTTCCTACATTCATTAGGAGTTAATCTTCGAATAGAAGATATTTCTTTTTCATGAGTATCTTTAAATAAGTTTCTATTTTTTTCATCTATATAATAATTATCTTGATTTGCTCTATGCATTTTGTGCATTGTAGAAGTAAGCGGCCTAGCAATTTCTAGTCCAATCTCTGATTTTGAATAATATTTTCCACTTCCATGAGCTAATATAGTTGGGAGTATTTTTTTTGATAAAAAATACTTTTTTTCAACATGTTTATCTAAAATGTCATAAACAGTACTGTTTAATTCAATAGGTGATGGAAATACATAATTATTATTATTTTGAAAATAGGTTTTAAGAATACAAACCATAAATACTCTTCTTCTAGTTTGAGGAAGACCGAAATCTTTAGCATCAAGCACTTTAGAGTAAACTTTATACCCAAGATCATCTAATATTTGAACCATCTTTTCATAAGTTTTCCCATTATTATGTGTTAATAAATTTTTAACATTTTCTAAAACTAAAATCTTTGGTTTTTGTTTATGAAGCTTAATTATTTTTTCAATAGTAAAAAAAAGCGTTCCTCTTTGATCTTGAAACCCTAACTTTTTCCCCATTAAACTAAAAGGTTGACATGGGAAACCAGCAATTAATATATCATGCTTAGGTATAGTTTTATATATATCATTTAGATCTCCTTCATAAATATTTGAATTAATATTTTCTTTATATGTCTGTACTGCATACTTATCAAAATCATTTGCCCAAATAATTTCAAATCCTTCGTAAATAAATCCTAAATCTAGACCACCCACACCTGAAAATAGACTAACAACATTAAAATTATTTTTCTTTTTTAACTTTCTTTCCATTAAAAATCTCCTCATTTAAGGAACATATGTTCGTTTTTAAATATTTAATTTTATTTTAACTATTTATTAATACATGTTCAATTAATTTAACTAATAAAATTTAAATATACATCTTGTATGTTAAAAACTATTTAATTTTATTTTCTATTGCGATAACAATCATAAGATTACAAAAAAATTCAATTCAATATTAATGTCTATCTAATATCTTAATTTTCCCGAAAAGTGCTATTATTAGTCGAATTATTGCTATTGCAACATCTATGATATTCAAATTTTATATTATATAATAAAAATGTCTTAGGAGAAGTCCTAAGACGCTGAGGAAAAGTTTCTCAGAAAAAAATTTTCTGGGATGTTGAGGATTTATGATTAGAGAAGTGTTTGTCGACAATTTATATCTTCTCTAATTAGGGCACGCCTTAGCGGAAAATAGGGTGTGTCCTGTTTTTAGGTTTAGTTTTGATGAGATTGAAGTGTCTAAGAAGATTGAAGAATAACCACTTGTTCTTCAATGTCTTAGGCACTTTAATTATTATAATCCTAAATGTTTAATAAATGTTACGAGTTCATCTTTCATTTTAGGATCTTTTAACGCATATTCTATTGTCGTTTTAACGAAGCCTAATTTTTCTCCAACATCATAACGATCACCATCAAAGTCATATGCATACACTGGAACAGCACTATTCATACGTTCAATCGCGTCGGTTAATTGAATCTCATTACCGGCGCCTTCTTTTTGTGTTTTTAAATAATCGAAAATTTCTGGCGTTAAAATATAACGTCCCATAATCGCTAAATTAGAAGGTGCTGTACCTTGTTTAGGTTTTTCAACAAATTGTCTCACCTCATAGCGACGACCCTGTTTCTCTAATGGATCAATTATGCCATAACGGTGAGTCACATTTTCAGGCACTTCTTGCACTCCAATAACAGAATGTCCTGTTTCTTCATATATATTCATTAATTGTTTAATCGCTGGCTCTTCAGATTCCACGATATCATCGCCTAATAATACTGCAAACGGTTCGTTACCAATAAATTGACGTGCAGTATAAATGGCATGTCCTAATCCTTTTTGTTCTTTTTGGCGTACATAGAAGATATTCGCTAAATCTGTAGAATAATGTACTTTTTCTAGTAAATCTGTTTTACCTTTTTCTTCAAGGACCATTTCTAGCTCTTTTTGATTATCGAAGTGATCTTCAATCGCACGTTTATGTTTACCAGTCACAATAATAATATCTTCAATGCCTGCACGTGCCGCTTCTTCAACAATATATTGAATCGTTGGCTTATCTAAAATAGGAAGCATTTCCTTAGGCATGGCTTTTGTCGCTGGTAAAAAACGTGTTCCTAAACCAGCCGCAGGTATGATGGCTTTCTTTATCTGTTTCAAACTCGAATATCTCCTTTGCACATTCTGTCTTTTATATTATAAGTAAGTTTATCATTCTTTTATTGTCATTCATAGCGATTGACTGTATTCTTTCATGATATAAAAAATAAGAAGCAAGATTGAAATTCAATGATTTCTCTCTCACTTCTTTGATAAGTTATACAAATAAACTAATGAATAAGATAAAGATGATGCCCGATACTGAAATGATGGTTTCAAGTAATGACCAAGTTAAGAATGTTTCTTTCACAGTCAATCCGAAATATTCTTTAAACATCCAGAATCCCGCATCGTTAACGTGTGATAAGATAACGCTCCCTGCACCAATGGCAAGTACGACAAGTGCCACATTGGCATCTGAATGTTGTAATAATGGTAAGACGATACCTGTTGTTGAAATTGCTGCGACTGTTGCTGAACCTAGTGCGATACGTAATACTGCAGCGACAATCCATGCTAATAAGATAGGTGACAGGGTTGAGCCTTCGAATAACTTAGCAATCGTATCCCCTACACCGCCATCAATGAGAACTTGTTTAAATGTACCGCCACCACCAATAATTAAAATCATCATCCCAATTGGGTAAATAGCATTCGTTACAGATTTCATAATGTCATCCATTTTTCTTCCTCTATGTAAGCCCATTGAAAAAATAGCAAAGATGACTGAAATTAACATCGCTGTACCTGCTGTACCGATAAAGTAAATGATTTGTTCAAACAGATTTTTAGCATTTTCATGTCCAGTCACTAACTGAACAACCGTTGATAATAACATTAAAATAACAGGTAATACAGCAGTGAGTATACTTAAACCAAAACTTGGCATTTCAGATGCTTTAAATTCTTTTTGTGAACCAAGTGCTGAAATATCCCCTTCACGTGTATAAGCAGATGGGATGAGTTTTTGTGCAAATTTATTAAAAACCGGACCTGCAATGAGTGTCACTGGAATGGCAATGATAATCCCATATAGTAACACATGTCCAATATTCGCCTTTAATTCTTTTGCTATAACTACTGGACCAGGATGTGGTGGTAAAAAACCATGTGTCACAGATAATGCTGTTACCATAGGTAATCCTAGTTTCAGTGGTGACACTTTCGCACGTTTAGCAATTGTAAAAACAAGTGGAATGAGTAATACTAATCCTACTTCAAAGAATAATGCAATACCAACGATGAAGGCTGCAATTAACATTGCCCATTGAACATGTTTTGGTCCAAATTTATCAATCAGTGTATCCGCAATACGGTTGGCGCCTCCACCATCTGCCAGTAATTTACCAAGTATTGCGCCTAATCCAAAAATGAGTGCAATATGACCTAGGGTGCCGCCCATACCTGCTTCTATCGTTTCCATTACTTTATTTAAAGGCATACCTAATAAGATGGCCGTTACAATAGATGTAATAATTAATGAAATAAATGTGTTGAGTTTTAAGAAAATAATCAATGTTAATAGTAATACGATTCCAATAACCACACTTGCTAGTGTCCATATTGTTCCCATTTGTCTTCTCCCCTTTAATGTTTCATTTATTTAAATACGTCGATTAATTCATATGTTTACGTTGAAAATCTGCAATTTCTTCATAGCGATCTTCGAGTGTACGGCTTAAGTTTATGAATATCGTTACAAGTTGTTGATACATATTTACTGTATCTTGGTTCGGTTGATGTGCATAAGTCGTACCAACCATATTTTCGATAATTGAATAATCTTCAATATCTCCCAATGCTTTTAAACCAAGGACACACGCACCTAGACAAGAACTTTCATAACTTTCTGGTACGATGACATCCGTATCAAAAATATCTGCCATCATTTGACGCCATACTTCACTTTTCGCAAAGCCACCTGTTGCTTTAATCGTATTTGGTGTTTCATTCATTACTTCGATAAGTGCTAAATAAACGGTATAAAGGTTATACAACACCCCTTCAAGTGCAGCGCGTATCATGTGTTCTTTTTGATGTGACAATGTTAAGCCAAAGAATGAACCACGCGCATTCGCATTCCATAAGGGTGCACGTTCTCCTGCAAGATACGGATGGAAAATTAAGCCATCTGCACCTGGCTTAACACGACTCGCTATTTTAGTAAGCACATCGTAAGGATCCACTCCCAAGCGTTTAGCTGTTTCAACTTCACTGGCGAGTAATTCATCTCTTAACCATCGAAGAATGACACCCCCGTTGTTGACCGGTCCACCAATCACATAATGGTCTTCATCTAAGACATAACAGAAAATGCGACCTTTATAATCTGTACGCGGCTTATCAATAACTGTACGAATCGCACCTGATGTCCCAATTGTGACTGCAACTTCCCCTTTTTTATAACTATTGACGCCTAAATTTGATAACACGCCATCACTTGCGCCAACTACAACCGGCGTATTTTCATCGATGCCCATCAATGTGGCATAACGTTTTTTCATCCCTTTTAAAATATGGGTCGTTGGTACAAGTTGAGGCAATTGAGAGGCTGAAATACCGAGTAATTCAAGTGCTTCTTGATCCCAGTCTAATTGCTGTAAGTTAAACATACCTGTTGCTGAAGCCATAGAGTGATCAATCACGTATTCTCCATAAAGTTGATAGAAAATATATGTTTTAATATCCGCAAACATTGCAGTATTTTGATAAATATCTGGTTGTTCATGTTTCATCCAAAAGATTTTAGAGAGTGGTGACATAGGATGAATGGGTGTACCTGTGCGTTTATAAATGTCATGTCCCCCATATTGCTCATTTATCAAGTCAGCATATTGATTCGCACGATTATCCGCCCAAATCATGCTTTCAGTTAAGCGCTCGTGTTGGCTATCTAATGCAATTAAGCTATGCATTTGCGCACTAAAAGAAATGAGTTTAATATCTTCTTTATGCACCCCAGATTCGCGAATCACATGTTTGACTGTCATTAATACGGCATCGAATAATTCGTCAGGATTTTCTTCTGAAACATCAACATTTGGCGTATGTAAAGGATAGCCAATATGATGCTTTGTAATAAATTGACCTTGTTCATCATAAAGTACTGACTTCGTACTTGTTGTTCCAATATCTACTCCAATCATGTATTTCATATGTATTCCTTCTTCCTTCTATTTATTGTAACCAAAAGCTTTCAATATCCTTACCTACATCGTCAAAGTTTAAATGAAACGCTTCTCTTAACGTATCCGTATCATAACGTTCTACCGCTTCTATAAATATCGAATGATTACGGTGTATTCTGTCAAAATCTTCTTTATTTGTTCTCATTCGCTCTCTCATTGAACATAATACAAGTACTTCTACAATGGGTTTCAAATGATTCCAAAATGTTTGAAGGTAGTGATGTCGAGAGGCGTGAATCAATGCTTCATGAAATTGAAGATCATGTTGCGTAAAGGATTCAGCATCTTCAAATTGAACAGCGACTTTCATCATTTCTAAATGTTTTCTCATTTCTTTAATCACTTTTTTTCTATCAATATGCTTTAATTTTGAAAATGCAAAGGATTCAAGCATTAATCTCAAATCATATAATTCTTTCTTTTCTTGTTCACCAAATTCAAGAACCCTTGCACCCATACGTTCGAGGTGAATGAGTTGATTCGTTTGCAGCAATTTAAATGCATCTCTAACTGGAGAGCGACTGACATCGAATTGTTTAGCCACTTGATTTTCAGTTAGTAATGTATCGGGTTCAAGCGTACTATTAACAATCTGAAACCTAAGTTCCGCAGCGATACTTTCCCCTGTAGTCATTCTGTTTTTCCATTGTTTCGGATAATGCTGTTCCATGTTTTCACCTCAATACGTTAACTTGTATACAAGTATAGTAATACACCATTTTAAATTTTGCAAGCGCTTACTTTTTTGTAATTTAAAAAACCTAGCTCATTATAAGCCAGGTGTTTATTACGATTCGTTTTGGTATACTTCGATACAATAATGTGTTTGATGGCAGTTAGGACATTTTAGTTGTCTTGTTTTAGGTGTATGTTTCGCTTTTACGAAAACACCTAATGTAGGTTTAAATGTATGGTGACAATTCGGACACAGATATAACACCTTTTTTAAATATATTGCTGTCAGCACAATGGCATATGTGATTAAGATGGGTAATATAACAATCAATGGCTTAATTGAACGTCTTAATAGACTTAATAGTAAACCACTATATTGTATTATTCCTAAGATTCCAACACTTATCCAAATCTTTTTTCTAAAGTATGTTATTTTATATTCTTGTTTCATAGCATCATCAATATCAGTAAGATGGTTTATAGGCGCACTTGACTGTTCAGAAATGTATGTTTCGACTTTTTCAATTTGATTTAACGTATGACTGTACATCTCTACTTTTGAATGTAACGCATCTTTTCTCAATGAAAGTAATGTTTTAAACGTGTTCATATTTGTATCTTCATCAAGTAATGTCTTTATTTCATCTAACGTACATCCTAATTGTTTTAATACTAAAATCAGTTCAAGCTGCTTTACATGTTCGTCAGTATAATATCTGCGATTAGAGTCAGTTTGTCGATGAGCTATAAGTAATCCTCTTCGATCGTAATATTGTAATGTTCGAATCGTGACTTTACTCTGTTTTGCCAATTCTCCAATCGTATAGTGTGACATATCATTCACCTCCTACTGTTAACATAGCTAATGACGCTACGTCATAAGCAAGTATTATTTTAACATTTGCTTATGAAGTCTGCCGGTGGTCTCATTCTTCTTGAATCCACTGTTTAATGTGGTCAATAATACCTATTGTGCCATTAGGCAGATTATCCAAGACAGCAGGAAAGTCGATATGTCCGATACCAGAATATATGACTTCATTTACTTCACCGCCATATTTTTTATACATTTTCATTGTTTCTTGTGAATCCGTGTAAGGAATGATTTCGTCATCTTCACCTGAAATAAATAAAAGTTTAGGAAATTGTTCTATTTCTTCTATATCTGGAAGGTAATCTGCGTTTGTAGAATAAATAATATCTGTAATAATTGTTTTAATGGGTGCAATATATGAAAATAAATTACGAATGCTATTATTTTTGTTATGAAAAGATTTTTTCAAAATATATTGCGGTAAATTTTTAAAAGCAATCATCTCATCTTTAAAATGATCTCTTTTACTATTTGAAGTAAATAAACGTGACAACATGCTTTGATTTGGTGTAATACGTGCGGCGCTATTTAAATAAACTAGATGTGAAATAGGTAAAGTATTAAATTTTAATAAGCGTGTGCCAATCATCCCTCCCATAGAATAACCTATGATAACTAAATTTTTAATACCGTATGTTTCTATAACTTGTGAAAGCACATCATTGATACGCTCAGAATAATCATCTAACGTATGTTGTTCTCTTACAATGTTAGAGCTTTTGCCTCTACTTGGACAGTTAACAAAAATCAGGTTGTTGTCTCTAAAATAAGGTTCAAACAACAACATAATGCGATATGTCATCATTGCTCCATGTATAAATACGATGGTTTTATCTGCATCCTTATTTCCGGCAAATGCGACTTCAATGTGTTCACCCTTAAATTGTTTTAGTTCATATCGTTGTGACTTAAAATTCTGCTCAATCATTTTAAAACTCCAAAAAATATATATTACTATTCATTTATTTTATCATAAAAATATATCATTTTATCTTACATAAAAAAGCGAAACAATAGCTATACGTTTCTATCGTTTCGCTATATTACTAAACTATTTATCTTTATCTTGAATGTCTGAGTGAATGGTTTGCATTTTTGCTTCGACATCTGAGATTTCTACTGCACATTCTTTAAGTTTATCTTTATAGTCCTCAGTATTGGTATTATTTTTATAACGAATTTTATGTTCTAAACTTGCCCACATGTCCATACCTATTGTTCGAATTTGAATTTCTACTGGTGTAGCCTCTACTCTATCGGCTAGAAAAACTGGAATCGACACGACTATATGAAGACTGCGATAACCATTTTCTTTTGGATGTTCAATATAATCTTTACGTTTAAGTAATTTAACGTCCTCTTGTTTTAATAATAACTTCTCAATCACATAAATATCTTCAAGATAATTACACACCACACGGATACCAGCGATATCTAAAATATTGGTTTTCGCTGTTTCTGCATCTATAGTTAAACCTTTACGTTGCAATTTTTTAACTAAACTCGTCATTTCTTTGACGCGACGTTCCATATGATGAATTGGATTATGTTTGTAAATATGATTAAAATTGTCATCTAAAATATCTAATTTTGTACTAATCTCTTTTAATGCAGAAGAGTATAAATGATCGAGTTCTACGAAACCCACGAGTTTATCGAATGCTTCATCTCCATTCTTAAACTTATTAATATTTTCTTTGAATTCACTGCGTAACTCTTCAATGTACAATGATGGTTTTCTCTCTACGTACATATTTGTTGCCTCCTTTAATCATCACTGTATATTATATCTAACTCTTAAGTGAACTAAAAATGATAACCTAGACTTTACGCTACTCATTTAGTCTGAGTCATTTAGTCATAAAAAAAGCCGAATAGCAGATTTAATTGCTATTCGGACTTTATACATTATTCATCTTTTTTATGTTCAATCACTTGTGTATCACGATTATCAGCAATTTCTTTAGCACGTTGTTTTGCTTCTTTTTTAGTACTAAATGTATCAGACGCTTGTTTTGCATCTTCTGTTTTGACTTTCCATTCATGATCTTCATAATATACATGAACATCTTCATCATTCAGTTCAGGTCGTGCTGATGGATCTTTTTGATGTTGAGTAATATGTTTATGTTTTAATTCTTCTAATTCTTCTTTACTGGCATCTTTGTACCATTCTTCTGCTTGTTTTGTTGCAATAGGAATAGCGTCTCCCTCTTTGTAGCCATCTTTTAACATCGCATTTGCAATATCAATTGCTTTTTTACGCTCTAATTCATCTAAATGTTTCCAAGTTTGTGGATAATCATCCATTGTCCAAGGCATGATGTCACGCTCCTCTATAGTGTTTAGTAAGCTTTACCACCCTACGCTATAATGAAACGTCATACATTGATATTAAGCGTCCACCGTTTTCTGATGATTTGTATGATCAACGTCTTTACGTGTTGCTACACAATTATCTTGTAACTTCATTAAGGCAGATTTTAAATAATTATACTGTGGTAAATCCGTCAATTCTTTTTCATTAAGACTACCGCGTAATTCAAAATGTTTTGCTACATTTTCAAATGTGACAAGATATTCTCCCATTTGTTTTTCTGAAATGCGTTGACGTTGTTTGTCTTGCATTGCACGCATTAACATAAAGCTAATTTCTTCTAAGGCAAAAATACTTGGATAATAATAACGAATGGCCTCTTTACTTGAGAATAATTCACCATTAGCTGAATTGTACACTTGTGTCATGTTATTCATTTTTACAGATAATGATAAACTTTCTGTTCTATCACGTGCTGTATCTTGGTATTTATTTTCTGAAAATAAATATTGGAAAATAACCGCTTCTTTACGTACCACTTCTGCAATCACAGTAGGTAACATGGTTGACGCATTTTTTCGATTAATGATTAAAACACCAATGACCGCAATCACAATCCCGATCAATACGTCAACAATTCGTGTATACGCAATATCAATGGATAAATTACCAGAGGCTAAACCATTTAACAGGATGACTTGTGTTGTAATAAAAATAACTGCAAAAGCATAATTTGCTGCGACAAATCCTTCTGTCATCATAGCAGACAGCCCCATTAAAATGACTGCGACAATTAAATGAGGTTGGAAAAAGAGTATGGCTGATAGAAGTAAAGTCCCTACAATTGTTCCAAGACCACGTGCTAATGAACGGTCTAACATCCGAATCGTCGTTAATCCTAATAATACTGTATGGGCGGATAATGGAATCCAATATGAACGTTGGATATTGAAAAATAACGAGACAAAAATAGCTGCGCCCATAATAACAGCATACGTTAATGCATTGCGGAAAATAATGGAATCGAGTGTTAAGTTTTGAACGATACGTTTACTATATAATGGCTTACGAATACTCGCTTCAGATTCTATTTGTTCTGGTTGTAATTGTGCAATTTCGTCTATTTTAAGTATGTGTTGCATCAAACTTTCAAATGGTTCATCCACATCGACTTTTTTCGTCCATTTTTCTCGTTTTGAAGATAATTTATAGGCATTTCTTGTAATCATATCCATCATCTCAATCAATTCTTGAGGGATGGGACGAATATTTTTTTCATTTAGTTCAAGTAACTCGGCATAAATTCCTTGGGCTGATGTATGAAGAAGCAATAACTTTTCAAAGCGAGAACTTAACTTTTCACTCATCGCAGTAGTCGATGTAATCAATAGTTTCTCTGAATTTTTAAATTTCGTTACTGTGTCTTGTGAAATGTCTTTAAATTTTTCAGCATCATTAAAGTGATGCATTAAATTATTAATCGTCTGAAAGTCAGAGGTAATCGCTCGATCTTCAGCTTTTTGTTTTTGGAATACAATAGTTAAAATGACGACTAATGTCGCTAACATTCCTCCAATAAAAATCGCTAAGCCACGAATCGGTGCTTGTTCTGGAGCGTCAGGTAAGTTACTGGATAAGCAAAATGTAACTAAAAAGAATGTGGATGAAGGACCCGCAATTTTTAACACATTAAATACATAGAATGGAATGACAGTAACGATTAATAATAATACGCCGTACAGAACTGGCTGATTGACAGTTAATGTTCCAAGCATCATACAAATGGTAAAGGATAACGTACAAATAATGACTGTTCTTAACATGGATTGTGCTGAACCTTTAAATACATAAGTATGTGCCAAAGTTCCAGTTGCTACGAGTAAACCAAAACTAAAATGTCCTAGTAAATACCCTATCAATGTTGGGATAATCATTAATAATCCTTGGCGTATACCTTTCCATAGATTAATTTTAGGCTTATCAAACCTTATTAATGAAGCAATCACATGTCCCACTACTATCTTTCCTTTCATTTTTCATACATCTTATCATAACATGAAAAACGCCTTGCCTAAGCACAAATATCACTTAGACAAGGCAAGTTTAGTTATTATTTTGTTTCTGCTACATCAATGACAGGTTCTTCAGCGACATATTTTCCTATATTTTCACTAAATGCTTTGAAATGATCTGAATGGTTATGTGCTTGAACCGCTTCTTGGTCTTTATAATTTTCAACAACAACGAATGTGTTATGTTCTGCTACATCTTCATAATGAGCATAAAATGTATTACCCGGTTCTTGACGTGAACTTTGAACTAATTTGTTCATTAAATCTAAATAGTCATTACGCACATCTTCTTTAATTTTAAGTTTCGCATTAATAATAATCATATAATCACCTTCCAAATATAATTATAACGTTTTACCCGTCTATTATAAAAAGAAAACGATAGTAAGAAGAAAGGCCGCATTGATTTTCAATTCAGTCATCGATAGTCAATATATTAAAAATGCCTGAGACAACTGATGATGTCCCAAGCTTTTACTTTTGTAGATAATGTATAAATATTATTTAATATGTCTACTTTCGTCTTTAATTAATGGTTTGTCTGGTGTCACGAAGAACCATAATACAGCTGCAATCACCGCTGGAATAATTAATAATTGGAATGTCATTGTCCAGCCAAGTGATGATACTAATGCACCTGCTAAAAACGGACTGATTAACGCACCAATATTTCCCCATAAGTTCATCCAACCCGATACTGTACCAGCAAAGTTACGTCCAATGTCATTTGCTGCTGCCCAACTCATTCCCATTGAAATACCCATACCACCTAAGCCAAGTGATAACCAAAAGATGGTCACATATAAGTTTTGTGTATGAACTGCAAAGAAGATGGAGATAGCAAATACGATAAAGCCAACAATTGCAATTAACCCTCTCGCTACAAAACGACTTTGACCGCTATGCAAAATTTTATCTGAAATCGCACCCGCAGATAAAATTAAAATAAACATAATAAACCATGGTAAAGCACTAATTGTCATATCTTTAAATTGTACATGATATTGCTCAGTTAAATAAGTAGGTAACCAAATTAAGAATAGAGCAATAACAAATTGAACTACGAAATATTGCCCTGCAATAGCATAGAAACTCATGCGTTTAAAAAATTGATTCCAAGGTGCTACGGATTTAGTTGTTTCTACTAAATCACGATGTTGCATGATATACTGTTTTTCTGCTTCATTGACCATGCGATGTTGCTCAGGTAAATCTTTAGCAATAATTGCCCAAAGTGCTGCAATCACAATACCAACCGCACCGAAAATATAGAATACAGCTTGCCAGTTAAATGCATTAACAATTGCGATGGTAACTACTGGTGCTAATACTGGACCGAAATATGATCCTGCTAACAACGCACTCGATGCTCTCCCTTTTTCATCTTTAGCAAACCAAGTTGAATTGAATACTGCATTAGATGGATACATTGGCGCTTCTCCGATACCAAATAAGAAACGTACTAAATATAATAGACCATGATGTTTAATCATTCCCGTTAAAATTGTAAATGCACTCCACCATAATAATGCGATTGAAATCATCTTACGCGGACCAAACTTCTCTGCTAACATACCTGAAGGGACTTGCATCAATGCATAACCCAGTGAGAAGAATGAAGCTAATAAACCAAATTGTTGCTTTGTCATGTGAAGATCTTCCATCATTTGAGGTGCAATAAATGAGATATTAGATCTATCCATATATGCAATAACCCCAATAATAAAGAATGCGATAGCGAAATACCAACGAACCTTACTTTTCTTTTGTCTTTGTACCATAATTATTTTTCCTGCTTCCCTTTAAAATTGTGTTGATTCTACTTATACGTTGACAATGAAAACTCCCAATCACGTCTTTCCCTGTTGTTTCCAACCGCCTTTCGAGCCTCATCTCATAGGCTTTCTGATATATTTTTTATAATATTAACAGTTTTTGTAAACGTTTACAATTACTTTTTGAATATTTTTTATTTAATTTATACATGGCTATATAAAACGTGGTTTCTTGATTAAAAAATATATTACTATAAATCTAATTTATTTTTGTATTTGAACTCTATTAAAAAAGGTTGTAGAATAAAAATGAAGCAAAAATGCTGATGTTTATTTTAAACACAACTGAATAAACGATCCACTGGAAGTGCCTTTGTTTAAGGCTGAGAGTAAAGAACGAACTTTATAATTCCTGGAACCTGATCCAGTTTGTACTGGCGTAGGAAAGTGGCGACTAGGATATCGTAAAGTTAAACAAAACGCTATTTCCCTACTGCAGGGAAATAGCGTTTTTTGTTTAATAAGGAGTGATGTTCATTTTTATAGCGATAACGAAATATAAAGATTTAACCAATGATGATGTACAACATTTTCTTGATATCTCGGATGGAATAGATGGTTTATTGTTTCGTACTCCCATGTCATCAAGTGATTTGTCTTCATTTTTAACATCACTTATAGAAAAAGGATTCCCTAAATCAAAAATCATTATTCATAGTGATGTACATTTACTTGAACAACTTCACCTCTCTCATATTCATTTTCGAGAAATGGATGAAGATGCATTTAGCTATAAATCAACGCATCCAGAGATTGAAGTAAGTATGTCTACACATTCAATTGAATCTGTTAAAGCAGCTTATGAACACGATCTTGATTATGTCTTTTTTGGTCACATTTTTAAGACACCTTCAAAACCTAATCAATTGCCTCGATCAAAAGCAGAGATTCAACGTGTGTTAGAGATTCCTATTCCCATTTATGCCATTGGAGGTATCACTGAAAAAACGATTCCTCAATTACCTCATGGTTTTAAAGGAATTTGTGCGATTTCTTTTTTTATGAACGCATCTTTACAACAAATTGAACTGTTGCGAAAGGAGTGGTTGAAAGATGCATGATGTTTTAATCATAGGTTCGGGCGTGATTGGCATGTCTATTGCGCGACAATTAAGCCAATCTCACCTTGACATTGCACTTATCGATCGTGACGTGCCAGGTAAACACGCATCATATAAAGCAGGTGGTATGTTAGGTGCTCAAAATGAATTTACTGAAGATACTGATTTATTTAGACTTGCTCTTGAATCACGAAGTCTCTTTCCACAATTATGTCAAGATTTAGAAGATGAGACAGGTATTGATATTCAGTTTCAAAATTCAGGATTAATTAAAGTGGCTAATCGTCCTGAAGATGTTGAAAGTTTAGAAAAGCAGTATCAATTTTTAAGCGGTTTAGATTCTAGCGTCATTGTTCTTTCAGATGAGGAACTTACTCATTTAACGAATGGTACAGTAACATCAAGTGAAATGGCTATTTACATTCCACAAGATGGACAAATTAATGCCAATCACTACACTAAAGCTTTATTTACATCTTTAAAGCAACGTCAAATTAAGCGATATTTTAATACAGAGGTACAATCTGTTCATCGCCAAAATGGGTACTACGATGTTGAAACGTCACAAGGCACATTACAAGCTAAGAAAGTCATTGTGGCAGCGGGCGCATGGACATCTAAATTATTAACTCAATACTCATTACCTAGAGATGTAGTCGGTGTAAAAGGTGAAGTCTTACTGATTGAAAATGATCATTTGGATTTAAAAGAAACCGTATTTATGACCAATGGCTGTTACATCGTACCAAAATATCCAAATCGTTTCTTAATTGGTGCCACAAGCGAGTTTGATAACTATTCAGTTGGTAATACAGACGATGGTATCTCTTGGTTACACCACTTTGCAAATGAACGTATACCAGAACTCGCACACGGCAAAGTCATTAAACAATGGTCTGGTGTCCGTCCATATACTGAAGGAGAAATACCGATAATGGACCGTATTGATGAAGATTTATATGTGATTTCTGGTCATTATCGTAACGGTATTTTACTTTCGCCTATTATTGGTCGTGATATCGCCAATTGGATACTCACCGGTGTTAAACCGCGTCGATATGAATCATTTAGTGCTTCAAGGAGGTTAAATCATGAAGTGTATCATTAATGGGGACACATTCAATTTTGATTCAGAACAATCTATTACATCTGTACTTGAATCTCTTGAATTAGATCCTAAACGTGTCATTGTCGAACATAATAAAACTTTAATTAAACAAGAAGACTACGATCAACATACAGTACGTGAAGATGATCGATTAGAATTATTAGAATTTGTTGGAGGCGGATAAAATGTTTAACATTGGACCATTAGAAATTAAATCTCGTTTATTATTAGGTACAGGAAAATTTGAAGATGAAGCTACGCAAACAAAAGCGATTGAAGCAGCAGAAGCGAATGTGCTGACTTTTGCTGTAAGACGTATGAATTTATATGATAAAAACTTACCTAATCCATTAGCAAATATTAATCTTAAAGACTTTATTACTTTTCCAAATACAGCCGGCGCTAAAACTGCTGAAGAAGCGATTCGTATCGCTGAAATTGCAAAACATGCTGGCGTATGTGACATGATTAAAGTCGAAGTGATTGGTGACGATGAAACATTGTTACCTGATCCATTTGAAACATATGAAGCATGTAAAGTGTTATTAGAAAAAGGTTATATCGTATGTCCTTACATTTCTAATGATGTCGTATTAGCGAAACGTTTAGAAGAATTAGGTGTTCATGCTGTCATGCCACTTGCTTCTCCAATTGGTACTGGACGTGGTATTAATAACCAACTTAATTTAAGTTACATTATTAAAAATTCAAATGTTCCCGTTATTGTGGATGCTGGTATTGGTTCACCAAAAGATGCGTGTCATGCGATGGAATTAGGCGCTGATGCTATTCTTTTAAACACTGCAGTTTCAGGTGCAAAAGACCCTGTTAAAATGGCTGAAGCAATGAAACTTGGTATTCATGCAGGTCGTCTCTCATATGAATCAGGACGTATTCCAGTAAAATATACAGCCCAAGCATCAAGCCCTACTGAAGGTTTAGGATTCTTATAATGCAACGCTATAACCGTCAATTGCGTTACCATGCATTTGGAGAGGATGGCCAAACTGCCCTCTCCAATGCAACCATTTTAATACTTGGTGCAGGCGCGTTAGGAAGTCACGTTGCGGAGCTTTTAGCACGTATGGGTGCACATCATTTAGCCATTGTCGATATGGATATCGTTGAATTATCTAATTTACATCGCCAAGCACTCTATACTGAAGATGATGCTCATCATATGGTCCCTAAAGTTCACGCAGTTAAACAAAAGATTGAACACATTAATTCAAATGTAAATGTTCAAACTTATTATCAAGAAATTGACTCTACAACTATTGAGGATATTTTAAAAGCCGTCAATCCTGATATTGTCATTGATGGTATGGATCATTTCAAAATTCGTTATCTTATTAATGAAGCCTGTCACAAACATCATATTCCGTGGGTGTATGGTGCTGCTGTAGGCAGTAAAGGTACCGTTTACGGCATTGATTTCAAAGGACCTTGTTTGAAATGTTTATTAAAACAAATTCCAACCAGTGCAGAGAGTTGTGCTATTAACGGCGTATTACCGCCTGTGATTACACAGGTAGCAAGCTATGAGGTCACAGAAGCGATTCGTTATTTATCTGGTCATGGATTTTCTCATAAGTTAATTACTCTTGATGCATTTCATATTGATTATAAAGCATTGAATATCGATATTTTAAAAGATGATGAATGTGACGTATGTGGTAAAGGTCATTACGAATTATTAGAAACGAAACAACAACAGAATATTGAAAGCTTATGCGGAAAAACCTACCTATTTAGATATCAACCTACTGCTTTTGACTATGCTGAACATTTCCCAGGTGATATTGTGAAGTCAACCTCATTTGCAAAACTAATTAAAGACGGTAATTATGAAATCACCTTATTCAAAGATGGTAGAATGAATGTCTATGGCGTTGAAGATGATAATGAAGCAGAACAATTGTATCATCAATATTTAAAATCCTTAAAATGAGTTGTACAATCCTTATTATGTTATCACAAGCAATTCATAGTAAATTCCTATATAATGAATTTACTATGAATTTTTTATTCGAGTAATGTTCAATAACGGAGGATTTTTAACTTTATAATGGAACAAATTATTACAAATTTTATAGGTCAATGGGGTTATGCAGCCATTTTCATTCTTATTTTATTAGAAAATGTCTTACCTGTTGTGCCTTCTGAAATTATATTAACATTTGCAGGTTTAATGTCAGTTAAATCAGGTCTTTCAATTTTAGTCTTATTTATTATTTCAACAATTGCTTCATTTATCGGTTTACTTATTTTGTATTATTTATGTCGTTTAATTAAAGAGGAAAGTATTTATCGATTTGTTGATAAGTATGGTAAATGGTTCAAACTTAAAGGAAATGATGTGAAACGTGCGAACGACTGGTTTAAACGTTATGGCGCGTGGGCAGTTCTATTATGTCGTTTCATTCCTGTTTTACGTGTATTAATCACTATTCCAGCAGGTATCAATAAAATGAATGTTGCAACATTTACGATGTTATCTTTATTAGGCACAACGATTTGGAACTTTGCCTTAATTTTACTTGGTCGTCTTCTTAGCGATAGTTTCGATGTATTAATGTCTGGCATCCATACATATTCTTATTTTATGTATGTGATTCTTATCATTATTATTCTTTATGTACTCTATCGTCTATTCTTCAAAAAAAATAACGCTAAATAAGTACATTAATTTTACTTTCAAATTAAATTTACAACAATTCAAGCATCACTATTGAAAAAGTGATGCTTTTTAACGATAATTTATGTAAGCGGTTTTATTACTCTGCTTATTATCTAATAAATTTCCCATACAGGAGTGAAATCAAATGTCTCAATCTACGGAAAGTGAATTAAAGAAAAAGTATTTGGATTTACTATCTCAGCAATTTGATAGTCCTGAAAAACTTGCAACAGAAATTATTAATCTAGAATCCGTTTTAGAATTACCAAAAGGTACTGAACACTTCGTCAGCGATCTTCATGGTGAATATAAATCGTTCCAACACGTATTAAGAAATGGCTCTGGTAATGTCCGTGCTAAAATTAACGATATCTTTTCAGGTAACATATCTCAAAAAGAAATAGATGATTTAGCTGCACTAGTGTATTATCCAGAAGAAAAATTAAAGCTCATTAAGAATGACTTTAATTCAAAACGTGAGTTAAATGAATGGTATATCCTGACAATCGAGCGTTTGATTGATTTAATCACATATTGTTCTTCAAAATATACGCGTTCAAAACTACGTAAAGCTTTACCTTCAGAGTATACATATATCATTGAAGAGTTGCTTTATAAAAATAACGAATTTAACAATAAAAAATCGTATTATGAAACACTCTTAAATCAAGTTATCGAGCTTGAGCAATCAGATGATTTAATCATTGGATTATCTTATACTATCCAACGCCTTGTCGTGGATCATCTTCATGTTGTGGGTGATATCTACGATCGTGGTCCAGAACCTGACAAAATTATGGATACATTAATTGACTACCATTCTGTTGATATTCAATGGGGTAATCATGATGTACTTTGGATTGGCGCTTATGCAGGTTCTAAAGTGTGTTTAGCCAATTTACTACGTATATGTGCCCGCTACGATAACTTAGATATTATTGAAGATGCATATGGTATTAATTTAAGACCACTCCTCACTTTAGCTGAAAAACATTACGATGGCGATAACCCAGCGTTCAAACCGAAAAAACGTCCGGATAAAAAAGTGGGCTTATCTAAACACGAAGAAGCACAAATTACTAAGATTCACCAAGCCATTGCAATGATTCAATTTAAGCTTGAAATGCCAATTATTAAACGTCGCCCAAGTTTTGAAATGGATGACCGTTTAGTTTTAGAAAAAATAAATTATGATACAAACGAAATTACAATTTATGGTAAAACGTATCCTTTAAAAGATACTTGCTTTAGTACGGTGGACCCTAAAGATCCTGCAAAATTATTACCAGAAGAAGAAGATGTTGTTAATAAATTATTACTGTCTTTCCAACAATCTGAAAAATTAAAACGTCATATGGCCTTTCTAATGCAAAAAGGTAAATTATATCTCCCTTATAATGGAAATCTTCTTATTCATGGTTGCATTCCTGTAGATGATAATGGCGAAATGGAATCTTTTGAAATTGAAGGTGTAAAACATAAAGGCCGTGATTTATTAGATGTCTTTGAACGTCACGTGCGCTTAGCGTTTAGCGACAAAGAGAAAACAGATGATTTATCTACGGATCTTGTATGGTATTTATGGACAGGAAAATACAGTTCTTTATTTGGTAAACGTGCCATGACTACATTTGAGCGCTACTTCATTGAAGATAAAGCGTCTCATAAAGAACCGAAAAACCCTTATTATTACTTACGTGAAGATGTTGATATGATTCGCAAAATGCTAAAAGATTTCGGACTTAATCCTGATGAAGGTCGTATTATCAATGGACATACACCAGTAAAAGAAATCGATGGCGAGGATCCTATTAAAGCTAATGGGAAGATGTTAGTCATTGATGGTGGATTCTCAAAAGCTTATCAATCTACGACAGGTATCGCAGGTTACACGTTACTTTACAATTCATTTGGTATGCAGCTTGTAGCACACCAATTCTTTGATTCTAAAGAGAATGTCTTATCTGATGGTGCTGATGAACTATCAGTACGACGTGTCGTTGATGAAGAATTACAACGTAAAAAGATTAGAGATACGAATGTCGGTAAAGACATTATGGAACAAATTCGCATGTTAAAATTATTAATGCACGACAGATATTTAAAATAAACCTATAATCATAATGCCCAGCAACAGTTCAAATGAACTGTCGCCGGGCAATTTTATTATTTATATACGTTTCTTAAAATACCATAAGTTCCATTGTCGTACTCATCCATTGATTTTGTACTCCTATGGAATGTCGCTTCTTTATCGTCATTAATGTGATAAATAATCATATCTTTATCTGTAATATCATGATATGAAGAGGCTGGAACTTCGACAATATTTTGATTCGTAATCACATTGTCAAACCATCTTGGACTATGCTTTTCATCGAATAAAATATGATTACGAAGCGGTCCATTTAAATTATTACGTGCTTGATCATCTGTAAAGGATACTGGCATCATATTTACATTATTTAATCCAAATTCTGGAACTAACTCATTAAATGCAAGACTATTAAAAATAAATGATTTGGTCATTAATAAGCATTTGTTATAGCGAATTAAGTCTGCATACATACGATCACTACTTGATAATAAATTTCCTTTAAAAATTTCAAAGCCGAGTTCTTCAGCTTTATCAGAAGTGTTACTAAACAAGTTAAACACCATCACTGGAATACCATGCGATTGTAACTGTCTACCTAAGTGATAAGAGAATTCGCTCTCACCTACTAAAATGACACCTGGAGGTTCAGTACTTGCTAAACCAAGCATTTTACTTATTGGTGTAAAGCTAAAACCATATATGACTACGGTAATAAATACTAAACCAAATGTTACCGGTGTAATATAAGATGCCATTTTCATATTATCATTTAAGAATAATCCACCGAAAAATTGTGCTACAGTTAATACGACAATCCCTCTTGGTGCCATCATGGCTACAAGCGCACGCTCTTTTTTAGTGATTTCAGTACCAATAGTAGATAATAAAACAGCAATGGGACGTACTAACACAATCATGACAAGTGAGAAAATTACAAGCTTCCATGATAATACATTCATCAATACAGATGGTGTTAATGATGATGTTATTAAAATAAACACCGTTGAAACTAGAATGGACGACATATTTTCAATAAAATGATCTGACTCTTTATAAATTAAATCATGTCGTTTATAACGTGCCATCATTAATCCAAAAATGGTTACTGCCAGTAAACCAGATTCATCGAGAATTTGGTCACAGATGCTAAACACGAGCAATATAAACACCAACTGAATGGAAGGCATTAAATTTTGTGGTATGACATCGCGTTGGATGAGCCAATTGAAGAAGAATGAAGCACCAAAGCCAATTAATGCTACAATCAACATTTTAAAAATAAATATAAAGAGTAATTGGAAACCAAAACCTTGTCCAATGATTTGATACACATAAAATGCAGCTAATGCTAGTATTGGACCAAGTGGATCAAGTATAATACTTTCCCAACGTAAAACAGTATCTACACTGTTTCTAACTTTGGCTTGTTTTAACAGTGGCTGAATCACTGTTGGTCCAGTAATAAGAAGTAATCCTCCCATAACAATAGCGATAGAAATAGGAAAACCTAAAATTTTATGTAAGGCAATGGCTCCAAGAATCCATGCAATTGTGGCGCCTATCGTAATAATACGTATAACCGCCTTAGAAATGCCTTTTAATTCTCTAAAATCTAAATTACTACTTCCTTCAAATAATATGATTGCTACCGCAAGAGATACAATTGGACTAAATATCTCTGAACCTAGCGTATGCTCAGGATTTGCTAGTCCTAATATGGGTCCCACTAATAAACCAACAATCGACATTACTACAATCGAAGGCCATTTAATTCGATTTGCTAACCATTGACTGAAGATACCTAATGCAAGAAATAATACAATAATTAGCATTACAGGTAAATCAAATAACATATCTACACCTTCCTTATTTAAATTGAATATATTGCAATATCCTATCAAACTTTACTGAATAATGTATAGTATATTAATTACATTTTTTAAACAACATTTATATAAGAACTATAAACTATTATATACCCCATATAACTTAAAATTTATACAAATTCTTTCTAATGTATTTTTGAGAAATACAATGTTCATTACAAGTAAACTTTAATATTTATTTTTAACAAAATGTCCTTTAAAATAGATTAATATATTCTCATGTGTTTGATTTAGAAAGGATTTTTAAAAATGAAAGTTTTAAAAGAGTCGATGATCGTAGCATTTGCCTTTGTAGGCGTTGTCGTTGGTGCTGGTTTTGCTACAGGTCAAGAAATATTCCAATTTTTCACAAGTAACGGTCAATTCAGTGTCTTAGGGATTATGATTACAGGATTAATCATCACACTAGGCGGTATGTTTGTCTTAAATACTGGTTACAACATAAAATCACATAATCATTCAGAATCCATTCATTATTATTTGCACCCTATGATTGCTCGAGTATTTGATATTGTCCTAACATTATTTTTGTTTTCACTCGCTATTATTATGAGCGCGGGCGGGGCATCTACAATTCAAGAAAGTTTTCATTTACCTTATTGGCTTAGTTCACTTATTCTCGTCGGTCTGATTTTAGTTACATTATTTTTAAAATTTGATCGTTTAATTGCAGTATTAGGTATCGTTACACCTTTCTTAGTTATCGTCGTCACAATTATTGCGATATATTATCTTGCAACTGGCCATCTTGACTTTGAAAGTGCAAATCAATATGCACAGCATAAATCATCTATTTCACTTGGATGGTGGTTTGATGGCATCAATTATGCCAGTTTACAAATTGCTGCTGCCTTCAGTTTTCTAAGTGTCATGGGGGGACGTTTACATGACCAACGTGCTTCTATTTGGGGCGGATTAATTGGTGGCGTCATTATTACATTTTTACTTTTAATGATTAATTTAGGCTTAATGACAAAATTTAATGATATTAAATCCGTAGCGCTTCCAACCTTATTACTGGCACGACATATCTCACCTATTTTGGGAACTATCATGTCTATTATTATGATTCTAGTGATTTATAATACTATTGTAGGCTTAATGTACGCATTCGCCTCTCGTTTCACAACACCGTTTTCAAAACAATATTTTGTACTTATTATCGTCATGACAATCGTGACGTTCATTTGTACATTTATCGGCTTTATTTCACTCATTGGCAAAGTATTTCCAATTATGGGGTTATTTGGCTTTATTCTACTCATTCCTATTTTATATAAAGGGGTTAGACATTTTAAATATTCAAAAAAAGAAGGTTCAAAGGGAGAACATTAATCTCCTTTTGAATCTTCTTTTTTTATAGATTAAATTTAATACTTTACGGGAATAATAGGTATGGAGGTGTCGTTAATGACGAATCAACTATTTATTAATAATGAATTTGTAGAAAGTAAGTCAAACGAAACAATGGACGTGATTAACCCTGCTACGGGAGAAACAATCGATACGATTACATTCGCTACTGAAGAAGAGGTAAACGACGCAATTGAAAAATCTAAACACGCTCAACTTGAATGGGAAAAAGTACCAGCTCCTACACGTGCTGAGCATGTAAAATTATTAATTCCTTTACTTGAACAACATAAAGATGACATTGCTCATTTATACGTTAAAGAACAAGGTAAAACAATAGTACAAGCTAAAGGTGAAATTGATAAATCAATAGAATTCATTGATTATATGGCAAGTTTAAGGATGAGTAACAAAGGTGAAGTATTACAAAATAGTATAGTAAACGAAACCATTCAACTGACAAAAAAACCTATCGGTGTGACGGCTGGTATTGTACCTTGGAATGCTCCAATTTTAGTGCTTATGCGTAAAGTGATTCCAGCTATTGTAACGGGTTGTTCTGTCGTTATCAAACCAAGTGAAGAAACAACATTATTAACATTAAAAATCGCTGAACTTTTCCGTGATTCAACTATTCCAGCTGGTCTTATTCAAATCGTTCCAGGTACTGGCGAAACAGTTGGAACACAATTGGCAACTCATAAAGATATTCAACTTGTTTCATTAACAGGTAGTATGGGAGCAGGTAAAGCTGTATTCAAAAACGCAGCTGACAGCATTAAAAAACTTAACTTAGAACTAGGTGGAAATGCGCCTGTTCTTGTCACACAACACGCTGACTTAGATAAAGCTGTTGATTATATCGTTACTGCACGTATTAATAACGCTGGTCAAGTATGTACATGTCCAGAACGTATCTTTGTTCATGAAGATGTACATGATGACTTTATTAACAAAGTGAAAGATAAAATGGATGCGCTTCAAGTTGGAGATCCATATGATGAAAACACTGACTATGGTGCAATCATTAATCAAAAACAATTAGATAGTATTGATGATAAAGTTCAAGAAGCAGTAAAAAATGGAGCAGATTTAGTGTTAGGTGGTTATAAATTAGACCGTGAAGGATTCTTCTACGCTCCTACTATTTTAGATCATGTAAAAACGACTGATAGTGCTTTTAAAGAAGAAATTTTTGGTCCTGTTCTTGCTATAACTACGTATACAAACTTTGATGACGTTATTGATATGGCAAATGATACTAACGCTGGTCTATCATCTTATATTTTCTCTGAAAACTTAAAAGAAATTATGACAGCTACTGAACGTTTAAAATTTGGAGAAGTGTATGCGAATTGTGAGGCAGAAGAAGCAGTCAATGGTTATCACGCAGGTTGGAGAGAATCTGGCCTTGGTGGTGCAGATGGTATTCATGGTTTTGAAGAATATTACAATACAACTGTAAGTTATATTAGATGGTAAATTAAAAATAAAAAAAGAGAGCAAGAAAGAATGGCGTTACATTCTTTTTTGCTCTCTTTTTATTTATTTAATGCTTTATCAAGGGCTTGAATATTTTTTTTCATAATAGATTGAAACGTGAGTGTTTGGTCTTCTGATTGAGATTGAGACAATACTGCTAAATTATTAAAATTTACAGGTTGTGTTTGTGTCTCTTGACGAATCACATCGGTTATTTTTGAAGAAATATTTTGTTCATATAAAATATACGGTTCATGTGTGTCTTTTATTTGATTAATGAGCGCTAAGATGTCTTTCTGACTTGGCTCTTTATTATTCATACCACTAACCCCTTTTTGTTCGAAGTGATAACGTCGCGCTAAATATCCTAATGAATCATGAGAAATAATTACTTTATCTCGTTTAGGACGCGTCGTTATATTAGATAATGTATGGTCAATTTGTTTTAAATCTTCAACTAATTGTTTATAGTTATGCTCATAATATATACGATGTGTAGGATCTTTGTGAACTAAATCATCTTTAATTTTCTTTGCGAATTGTTGATCTAGTATTGGATCAAGCCAAACATGAGGATCATATGATGTTGCTTCATGATGATGTCCATGTTCATCGTGATCATCGTCTTCATTCAAAAGGATTTGTTTATTTAAACTATTTGCAACCGCCAATTTCATATCATTATTATTCATTGATTTTGTGATTTTAGCCGCTACTGGATCAAGATGATCACTTGAATAAACAAATAAATCACTCTTTGCAATATTAATCATATCGCGTTGACTAGGTTCATATGTATGCATATCAGCACCCGGTGGATAAATCGTATCTACATCCACATATTTACCACCAATTTGTTTTGTAAAGCTTTCAAACGCAAAAACCGTAGTATAAATTTTCAATTTATTCTCAGTTGTTACCTTTTTATGTTTGTGAGTGATATCGCGATTTGTACTACAAGCAGATAATATGAGGCACAAACACATTAAACTGATGATTGCGATCATCTTCTTCACACAAACCCCTCCAAAACGTAATAATTTCGTTCTCAACTATATCTGTTCTTTTATAAAAAAGCAATGACTTTGTATTTAAATTTTTTATAATTTTTATATTCTAAATTTTATTTATGTAATGTTTTAATTTAGCGGAAATGTGATAAATAATACTAAGACATTATATAAGGAGTGAAGTAATATGGCTGAAGAAATTAAACAAGGTAACAATAAATTTTATGTAGGTGAAGACGAAAATAATCCTAAAGCAGAAATCACTTACAAACAAGTTGATAACAATGAAATTGAAATCGATCACACTGGTGTATCTGATGAATTAGGTGGTCAAGGTTTAGGAACTAAATTAGTTGATGCAGTTGTAGAACATGCTCGTCAAAATAACTTAAAAATTATCGCTTCTTGTCCATTTGCAAAAGATGTATTAGAAAAAAATGATAGTTACCAAGATGTTTATTTAGGATAAAAGTAAAATATCATCCTCTAGAGAATGATTCTCTAGAGGATTTTTTAATCAAGTTATTTATCTTGTCTCTTAGTAACTATTCTAGTGTATTTAATATACTTAGTATAAAAAAGAGAGGCTATGATACATGACTACATTTCATTCAAAAGAAGCAATGCAAGTGACGAACGTCACTTTAAATGTTAAAGATTTAAACAAAATGAATCACTTTTATTCTGAAGTACTCGGTTTTTCTATTAAAAAGAAAACTGACACACAAACTATTTTTAATGTTGGAGAACATGGTCACACGTTAACGCTTCATCTTTTAGATCATGGACGTCATCCTGAATTTAGAGAAGCTGGCCTTTTTCATATCGCTTATTTATTACCTTCACGACAAGATTTAGCTAACTTCCTATATCATATGAGTAGTTTAAATCAGCCTGTTGGTGGCGGTGACCATTTAGTAAGTGAAGCACTATATTTCAATGACCCAGAAGGTAATGGTATTGAAGTCTATCAAGATCGCCCTTCTAGTGGTTGGGAATGGGAGAATGGCTTTATTAAAATGGATACTCTTGAAGTTGATGCACAAGATTTAATTTCACATCGTACTGAAAATGGTTGGCAAGGTTTTCCATCAGATGGAAAACTAGGACATCTCCATTTAAAAACACATAATTTGGTAGAGGCTCGTCAATTCTATATTGATCAACTTGGTTTTGAACATATTTCAAATCTCCCTCAAAGTTTATTTATTTCTACACAACACTATCATCATCACATTGCTGTGAATACATGGCAATCTAATCAAGTGAATCCAGACAATAAGAACACTTATGGATTAACACATATTGATATCTATCAACCTCACGCTAAAGAAACGAATTTAACATCACCTGAAAGGTTTAGTATGACTATTCATGGAGATGTGAGTGTGGTTCCTGATTAAAAAAAGGTTGGATGACAATCATCCAACCTTTTTTAATCTACGAAATCTCGATATTTTCTTACAGTATCAAAGTCACTATCTTTTGCTTTTTCATAACCTTGATGACCATAAATATCACTAATAATCTGTTTACCTTTTTTTGTATGACTTATATTAATGAATGCTTGACTAATTTTATTTTTCCATTTGTTACTCATGTCATTACGTACTGAAATGGTATCATTAGGAATTTTCTTTGTACGATAAATCACTTTAGTTTCTTGATAAATATCGGGATCATCTTTTTTTAAATCTGCCCGAGCATCTTGATATGTAGCAACAGCTTCTACATCATGATTTAATAATGCAATTAATCCCTGATCATGACCTTTCACTTGTTGAATTTGAATATCAGACTTTTTTATTCCTTTTTCCATTAATGTTGCTAAAGGATAAATATATCCTGACGTTGATTCCACATCTTGCAATGCTATCTTCTTATCTTTCAAATCTTTTAAATGATTAATATTACTATCTTTACGAACCACAATTTGAGATCGATAGTAATCTACAAGGTGATGTGTTTGATTCCCTTTATTATCTACTAGGTACCCTTTTGACTTTAACAATACATCTGCTGCATGAGCATCATGAGCTAATGTGTAAGAAACAGGAGAAATAAAAGCAATATCGATTTTTTTCGATTTCAATCCTTCTATCATTGTATTATAATTTGTTGCTATATGTACTTTTACAGGAACCTCCAGCTCATCAGATAATAATTGTTGCAAAGGTTTTACTTTAGCGTTAAGAATTTGAGCATTTTGAGATGGGATAAACCCAACAGTTAATGACTTAGGTGTATATGCTTCTTTAGGATGCTTTACATTGTCAATGTTTGAACAACCACTTACTATAATTGTAATAACTAAATAAATAACTAAAAATTTTAAACGTTTCATCATTTTTCCTTTTCAAAATATATAATGTATTTAAACTTTATCAAACTTAAAATATAAAGACGTATTTATAATATATTAACCACCAATATTTAAATTGAAAATACAATTTATATTAAATTTTGATTTCAGTTTGAAGATCTTAATATTTAGATTTTCATCAGAAAGCCTTCATATAAGTTGAATTGGGGTTACCAAGAGGACTATACAACTTCAAAATAAAATCCGTCATACTTTTCTATTTCTTAATCATACTTCATAAAAAAATGCCGACAAAGTATACACCTTTGTCGACATTTCAAAACATTTATTAAACTATTTAATTATACTTTAATTAGTATAAGCCTTTTGTTTCATTACTTGTATCAATAAAGATGTTTTTAACTTGTTGATAGTTTTTAATTGCATCTTTATAAACTTCACGGCCGATACCAGATTTTTTATAACCACCAAATGGCGCACCAGCTGGAATTTGATTATACGTATTAACCCAAATACGTCCAGTACGAATTGCTTTTGCAACATTTAATGCACGAAGTAAGTTTGTAGTGAAGACACCACCAGCTAAACCATATTCTGAATCATTAGCAATGTTAATTGCTTCTTCTTCATCTTCGAATTTTTCGACTACAACAACAGGTCCAAAAATCTCTTCTTGTGCTAATTTATGACTATTATCTGAAAGTTCAATGATTGTTGGTTCGAAGAAGTAGCCTTTATCTAAACCATTATCAGTAATACGATGTCCACCCGTTAAAATATTTGCTTTGTCATCTTCTTCTGCTAATTTAATATAACTTTCAATTTTTTCAATTTGTTCTGGGCCAGTCTGTGCACCCATTTTTGTATCTTCAGCGAATGGGTCACCTACTTTAATATTTTCGAACGCTTCTTTTAATTTTGGTAATAATTTATCATATAAAGATGATTGTACTAATAAGCGTGAACCGGCACTACATACCTCACCTTGGTTGAATAGAATACCTAATTGAACGCCTTCAATGACTTGATCTAAATTTGCATCATCAAAGATAATATTAGCACTTTTACCGCCAAGTTCTAATGTAGTCGGCACAATACGTTCAGCACCTGCTTTAGCAACACCATAGCCTACATCAGTTGAACCAGTGAATGATAATTTATTTACACCTTCATGTTTGAAAATCGCATCACCTGATTCTGAACCTTTACCAGTAATGACGTTGACTACACCTTTAGGTAACACATCTTGAAGAATTTTAGCTAATTCAATTAAGCTTAATGGTGTAGAAGATGATGGTTGAATCACCACTGTATTACCTGCTGCTAATGCTGGACCTAATTTCCAAGATGCAAGTAAGATTGGGAAGTTCCATGCTACTACTGCACCTACTACTCCCACAGGTTCATTTACAACTAAACTCATAGTGTTATGATCTATTTGATTAACCGAACCTTCATCAGTCGTTAATACTCCTGCAAAATATTTAAATTGTTCAGCTACTTGAGGAATATCGATCGTTGAAGTTTCACGATAAGGTTTACCATTTTGAAGTGATTCAACTGTTGCTAGATGTTCCTTATTTTCTTCAATACGACGACTAATTTCTAATAAATAATCTGCACGTTCTGCTTTAGAAATTTTACTCCAGCTATCAAATGCATCATGTGCTGATTGCACTGCTTTATCAACATCTTTTTCATTTGCTTTAGCAACTTTAGCTAATTCTTCACCATTTGCTGGGTTAGTTACCGTAAGTGTTTCTCCGCTTTCACTTGGTTGGAATTCGCCATTTATAAATAAATCATATTGTTCATCTAAAAAATCTCTAACATTTACTTTTGCCATACGTTTTCATCCCTCTTTCTTTGTTTATAAATAAATCATAACGTAACTCTCTATAAAGTAATGTTAAATTCACTTCATCATTGATACGTTTTGTATATTTATTATTTACCCTTTTTTTACAAAACTATGCTTAATTTAACCATTCAATTACATCTTCTTGTGGTTGACGTGTTTTAGGTTTTGTAGGATTCTCTTTTCTGTAACCAAAAGCTACCATAACTGAAGGTGCAAACTGATTACTATCAATGATTCCTTCATGTTCTAATAACTCAGTTACGCCATCTAAATCGAAACCTTCCATTGGACAGGAATCAATATTCATTAATGCAGCTGCTGTCATCATATTACCTAATGCAATGTAGGTTTGTTTAGACGCCCAATCCAAAATGGTTCTAGCGTTGTCATTAATATGAAAACGTGTTTGGAATCCCTGTACTTTATCTTCAAACATTGGAATGGTGCTCTCTTCATACTGCTTAATCCCTCTAATAAATGACTGTACATAATCAGACGTCTGTGTTACATTCTTACGAGCTAAAATTAGTACAAAATGACTGGCAGATTTAAGTTGCTTTTGTGCACCAGAACTATAAGGTATTAATTTCTCACGCAGCGTTTCGTTTTGAATCACAAGAAATCTCCAAGGCTCAAGGCCTAACGAACTAGGAGATAATCGTCCTGCTTCAAGAATTGTATTAAATTCAGAATCACTTATCTTTTTTGTTGTATCGAATTCCTTAGTAGCAAATCTAAATTTAAACGCATCTATAATGGTATTTTGAATCTGATTGATAGTCATCCACTCCTCTATTAAAAATCTTACTCAAATTATAAAATACAAACTATTTTAGCCAAAATAATTAGCTCAAAATGATTTGTCTAATTCTAAGTTGTAATATTTCATTTTAAATGATATTTTATGTATATAATTTCACATTATACAAAATAAAAAATCCTTTTTAATTGATTTGTGAACTAATTCACAATATAATAGGGTTGTAAGTTTTGTTAGAGATAATATTTAATGATTTTGTACCAAATCTCTTACTTTAACTTTAGTCTTACGTATTTATTAAATTTTAACTTTTTTATACAAAATGAAATGGGGTTATTTTAATGACAAAAATTATGTTTTTCGGAACTCGTGATTACGAAAAAAAAGACGCTTTAAATTGGGGTAAAGAACACAATGTAGAAGTTGTTACTTCTGAAGAAATTTTAAGCGAAGACACAGTAGATCAATTAGAAGGTTTCGATGGCGTAACTACAATGCAATTCGGTAAATTATCAGATTCTGTTTATCCTAAACTTGAAAAATACGGTATTAAACAAATCGCTCAACGTACTGCTGGTTTTGATATGTATGATTTAGATCTTGCAAAAAAACACAATATTGTAATTTCTAACGTACCAAGTTATTCACCTGAAACAATTGCTGAATACTCAGTATCAATCGCTTTACAATTAGTACGTAAATTCCCTGCAATTGAAAAACGCGTTCAAGAACATAATTTCAAATGGGCTGCACCTATCATGTCTACACCTGTTAAAAACATGACTGTTGCAATTATCGGTACAGGCCGTATTGGTGCTGCAACTGGTAAAATTTATGCTGGTTTTGGCGCAAAAGTAGTAGGCTATGATGCATATCCAAACAACTCATTAGATTTCTTAGAATATAAAGATTCAGTTGAAGAAGCCATTGCCGATGCTGATATCATTTCTTTACATGTACCTGCTAACAAAGAAAGCTTCCACTTATTCAATGCTGACATGTTTAGCAAAGTGAAAAAAGGCGCTGTATTAGTAAATGCCGCTCGTGGTGCTGTTATTGATACACCAGCTTTAATTAATGCTGTAAATGATGGTACTTTATACGGTGCTGCCATTGACACATATGAAAATGAAGCTGATTACTTCACATATGACTGGACAGGTAAAGAAATTGAAGATAAAACGTTACTTGAATTAATTGAAAATGAAAACATCTTAGTGACACCTCATATTGCTTTCTTCTCAGATGAAGCAGTTAGAAACTTAGTTGAAGGTGGATTAAATGCTGCATTATCTGTCATTAACACAGGTAAATGTGACACTCAATTAAACTAAGATTTAATATATAAAAAGGCCTGGGACAACTTATGATGTCCTAGGCCTTTTTTATGTGTTAGTAGTCGACTACTGAATGAGACGACGAATTATTCTGTCTCACTCTTTAATACTTTTTCTTCTATAATTTGAAGTACCCCTTGTTCATCATTACTTGGCGCTATAAATTTTGCAATATCAAATAATGATTGATCATGGCTATTTGCCATAACATAACTATGCTCTGCAAATTCTAGCATATCTTTATCATTGTTAGCATCACCGAATGCCATTAATTCAGATGGTGACATTTCCCATTTTTTTAACAAACGTTTTAACGCTTGGCCTTTTGTCATATTAGGCATAATAATATCAATACTATCATGGCCACTTGAAACCAGTTTAATTTCTTCTTTAAACTTTGTTTCTAAATCTGTATCCAAAGTGGGATGTGTCTCACGATTAATATTTAATGCAATCTTCACATATTCATCATTAGGTAAAGGTTGAAATGTATCTATTTCTTCTAATTGACGATAATAAAAATGGGCATCTTTTTTAAAGGCTTCTGACGTATCTTTTAAAATATATGCACTTTTAAGTCCACATACAATGAATTCGTCGATATGTTGATCAAGATGAATATAATTCACTACTTTTTCATATATGGTTTGATCAAAACTACGGTAATTATACAATTGATTACCATGATAAATCACTGCACCATTCTCAGAAATGAAGTACATGTCTCGCTCTCCAAAAATAGACTTTAACTTAGCATATTGATTACCACTGGCTGCAATAAATTCAATATGTCTTCGTTTTAATTCGTGATAAATTATCTCAAAGCGCGCTTTGTCATATTCTTTATTTGTATCTAAAAATGTCCCATCCATATCTACTGCAATGGCTCTAATCATGAGTGGTTTCCCCCTTACAATACTTTTCATCGTCCATTATATCCACCTTATGATTGGGATTGAAGTCAGTACTTGAAGAGTGAAACTATATTCACATTTAGAAATTACATACAAAGAATAAAATTTTATGCATAAAAACCGCTCATCAATGAGAAGATGAACGGTCAACTAAAATATTTATTTAATTTGTTTAGCTACGAAAATTTTTCTTTTTTCCCAAACGCCTGTTTGTTGATTATAATTATCACACGTTATTAATGTCAGTTGATTAGTTTCCCCTTTATGTTCGTCCAATACTTGAACATCTTCAGGATCTACATCTCGAATGCTTGTCATTTTATATTCTCGAGTTTCATCTCCAACTTTAAAATAAACTTTGCTGCCTTTTTTTGCTGCTTTTAAATTTGTAAATTGGTAATGTGGACGATCAGTAAATGTATGTCCTGCAATAGAAATATTTTGATCATCAAGTGATTCGTCATCTTCTGCAAAACTTACACCTCTATTAAGTTGTTCAGGTGTCGCAGGACCAGGATAAACAGGTTCTTTGATTTCCGCATCGGGTACACTGATATACCCTGCCATTTTCGATTTATCTTTTGGAATCGTAGGTTTTTCTTTTGATGTATTGCTTTTATCATTTTTATCATATTGTTCTATTTTATCGTCATTATCTTTTTCATGTAAGTAATTATCAATATATGGTTTCGCAAATAAATATACTGCTACTAATATCAAAATCACACCAATAATGGTCATGAGTCGATTTGTCCAATTTTTCACTAAGTAGTACTCCTTTAATTTTAAAATTCTTAATTCATAGTATATCATTTATTTTTCTAAATAAAATGTTAGATTATATGACATATATTTGATTTAACTTCATGCAAGTGCTTAAATTAACAATAAATACTATAAGTAGGTGCTTATCATGATTAGAAAAGCAGAACGTAAAGATTTACCTGATATATTAAATATTTATAATGATGCCATACTGAATACAACTGCTGTATATACTTATAATCCACAAAGTCTTGCTGAACGAGAAGCATGGTTCGAAACAAAAGTGCTTGCAAACGAACCTATATTTATATTTGAAATAGATAATAAAGTTGCTGGGTTTGCCACGTATGGTCAATTTAGAAATTGGCCTGCCTATTTATATTCTATTGAGCATTCTATATATGTAAATAAAGACTATCGTGGAAGAGGCGTGGCATCACATTTACTCGAGCATTTAATTGATGATGCTAAACACCGCCAGTATCGCACTATAGTTGCAGGCATAGATGCATCAAATGAAGCAAGTATTAAACTTCATGAAAAATTCAATTTTAAACATGCTGGTACGATTGAAAACGTAGGCTATAAATTTGAACGTTGGCTTGATTTAGCTTTCTATCAATATGATTTAAATACGGATAAATAACTCATAAAAAAATCGAGATCTTGTTATTCACATAACTGTCTCGACTTTTTTGTTTATTCTTCATCTCTAAGGCTATCTATTTTTTCATGTTTTCTATTTTCAAGCATAAAACACACATAGTAAAAAAGAAATACAAACATTATACTCATGGACATTGATTGAAGTAAAAGATTCTCCCAAGTTCCTTCGATCGTCCATACACGCGTTAACGTTGTATTAATGATGAAGGCTAAAAATAAGAGATATAATCTAAGCATATCATCATCCCCTTTTGAGTTATTTTATATCCAAAAGTGAAATATTGCAATTACTTTTTTGAAATTTTCTGATAATTTAAGGCGTAAAAAAACCACTCTTGAATATGTTGTCATTCAAGAATGGTTTAGGATTTTAAATGTTATGAAAAACTATTGACTGGGTCTTCTGCATTACCAAAGATTTTTTGTTTAATGGCTTCTCCTGTTGGTGTACCTGCTAAACCACCTAGTCCAGTTTCTCTAAGTTGTGCAGGTAAGTTTCGCCCTACTTTGTCCATCGCTTCGATGACTTCATCGACTGGAATTCTACTTTTCACACCAGCTAAAGCTAAATCAGCTGAAATTAATGCATTTCCTGAACCAATGGCATTACGCATGACGCATGGAATTTCAACAAGTCCAGCCACTGGGTCACACACAAGGCCTAATAAGTTACTAATAGCTAATGCCATCGCATGACCTGAAGCTTCTGGTTCACCACCAAAGACAGATACTGCAGCTGCTGCTGCCATAGCTGATGCTGAACCTACCTCTGCTTGACAACCTCCCGTTGCTCCAGCAACACTCGCATTATTTGCAACCACACGTCCAAATAATGATGCAACAAATAGAAAATCAATCATTTGATCTTCTGTTAAACCATGTGTTTTTTCTAATTTAAATAATACGCCCGGAATCGTACCGGAGGAACCAGCTGTCGGTGTTGCACAAATAATCCCCATTGCTGCATTGACTTCATTTGTTGCTACAGCGCCTTTAACTGCTTCCATCATTTCATGGCCTGATAAAGCATGATAATTCTCGTTGTAATCACGGATTTTAGCTGCATCATGTCCCGTATAACCTGTGACACTTTCTACCCCATCTCCTGTAGTCCCTTTAACTACAGCATCACGCATGACTTGTAAATTTTCTTTCATTAAATCTCTAACTTCATCACGTGATTGACCTGATAATTCCATTTCTTCTTGAATCATAATATCCGCGAATGACATATTGTTTTCAACAGCATAATCTATAGTTTCTCTAATTGAATCGAACATTTTTAATCCTCCTTTATTTTATATAGGATATATTTAAGTGATTATATTTTTCTTTGATTTGATTTAATGTTGATTCTTTGATTGCTTTTGTTAACGGTAAAACAACTAAACTATTATCATCATCTGTTTCAACCAATTCTTCGTCTATACTTACGCCAAGTTCGTTTACTTCATTTAAGAAATGATTCACTTCCGACTTATTTTTAGATCCATCCATGACTAAAATGGGTAAGCCATGATTAAAGTTAACATCTATACCTTCAACACTAATTCTTCTCAATTTAATGGTACCGCCACCTATAGAATTACCAATCACTTCAATATGACGTCCATTTGCTTCAGCAATTAAATAAGCACAATTTGGATGTTCTCCAATACTTTCTCCATCTTCTTCAATAATGTCAACATGAATACCTAAATCGTTAGCAATAGTTAATGAATCTTTAATTCGATTATCGAACGTACTATAACCCATTGCACCACCTACAATTGCTAAATCTGTACCATGCCCTTGGTGTGTTTTTGCGAATGATTCATAATAATGAATTGCTAATGTTTCTGGTTTAATGCCTCCGAGTACATTAAAAGCAGCATTCCCTATTTTTACTGCTCCAGCTGTATGAGAACTTGAAGGTCCCATCATGACTGGTCCAATAATATCAAACGCACTTTGATAGTCATAACTTTTTTTAGTAGCCATTCTTAAACACTCTCCTTAGGTTGTTTTTGTTTAGATGGTAATTTGATAGATAAATCCATGAGATTGAATTTTTTAATCAATGTACTGATCACGAACGCCAAAATGATACTTGAAATTGCTACAGCAATGATTGTAATTACTGCTTTCATAGGTGTATTAAAGCCAAACAATACAATTGCACCAGCAATTGGTGTAGCCATACCTTTTACATTTATTACTAGTCCACTAAATGTTACAATACATGCATTTACTACACCAATCAAGGCATTTGTTCCATATAATTGTAATGGATATTTAGCAATTAAATCAATTTGAGTGAGCGGTTCAACAAAAACTGCAAATGCTTTAGATGGACCACCAATGTTTAATCTACTAAACATCACGTAGTTAACAAATGAAGCGCCTGTACAAGTTAATGCACCGATTGCCATTGGTACACCTGTTAAACCTAATAAGCTTGTCAGTACCATTGAACTTAATGGTGTCATACCTGTAACTGGAATGACTAATCCAAGTATCACTGCTAAAGCGTATGGATGACTATCTCCTACAGCAGTAATTGCACCACCAATTTGTTGCAATACAGCCATTACTCCTGGGCTAATGACTGTTGCTAAGCCAAATGCAACAGCTGGAGCAATTAAAATAACTGCAATTAAGTCTAAACCTTCTGGTACTTTTTTCTCAATAAATTTAATACCAAATGAAATAATATACGCTGCAATAAATGCTGGTAATAATTTAAAATCATGTAATACTAAACCAACGATAACTGCAAATACTGGTGAAATACCTAAATTAACACATGTCAAAATTCCTACTGCAACGCCAGCTAAACTCCCTGCTAAATCTCCAATCACTTGGAAGAAGTGAATATGGAAAACGCCACCTATCGCATAACTTAAGAATGCCTGTGGCAAGAAAGTTGCACACGCTGCTCCCGACAGTGCTTGTAATCCTTGTTTCCCATATGGTGCAAAGTTTAAGAAAAGTGTCATTACAATTAATACTAATACAAGAGTCCCAACGCCTAAAATAATATTCATTTCCCGATAACCTCTTTCTCTCTAATTTCCTAGCCAATGTCATAGTACACCCCTTGGAAAACGTTTTCAACACCTAATACAGTAAATCTAAAATTTATTTGTGAAATAATTCACATTTTAAGTATTTTAACGAATTTAATTTTCATGTAAAAAAAATTAGACGCAAAATATTAATTTTGTTCATAAAAAAACAGTAGAAACGAGAAATATACTCACTTCTACTGAAAAAGATGTTTATAAATACACTCAGTTATAATACATCTTTTAGTAATATGAATGTTCACCACTTGATTGAATTTTATCAATTATTTATTGTTTTCTTACTCACTCTATTTCTTAATGGGGTGGATCTCTTATACACACAAACATACTTAACTATATCGTTTTACTATTCTAAAACGTTAGAATAAGTTGTTATATTTTGCGTATCGATGAGTGTATACATGATATAAAATAACTCATGAAAATTATTGAAAAAAAGTTGAAAGGATAGAAATGGCGTTTCTAAACATGCATACTTATTATAAATTGTACGAATGTATACATAGTATTCTAGTAATAATCGTTTAAATAATAAATTTAGGAAAAGATTCATAGAGGGTTTTAAATCATTGGAATTTAAATAAAGCGTCTCAATCATATTTACGTGTGATAGTTGATCAATGAAATGAGTATTGTTCATAACTATCACTCCTTTCCATACTTAACAGATAATGTTATTTGGAATGAGGAATTTATATATATTATTTAATATCTATATTAGGTTTTTGTCAATATATTTATTAAAAAATATAATATTTTAATTATAATAAGGGATATTAATGGGAATTTACTATTAAAAAGTAGGGACATAAAAACGATATCTGTCCCTACTTTATCATCTGATTCTTCGAGTTTCTTTCTAAATAATCATGTGCTAAACACTTTAAACCTTTAATAATGCTTCTGTAAGTTGATGTGTATGTTGATAGATTTGTTTATAAATATTGTAATAAGATTCATATTGTTGATGTCGTTGCAAATTTGGTTCATATATATGTTCAACGTCTATAAATTGCGCTACACAGTCATCAAAAGAATCAAACCATTGTAATCCATACGCCGCAATCATTGCTGCCCCCATACTTGGTCCTTCTTCATGCTTCAATTTACGTATAGATGCATTAAAAATATCAGCTTGCATTTGAAGCCAAAATTCACTTTTTGCTCCTCCACCAATTGAAGTAATATGTGTAATTTCTTTTCCCGCTTCTCGCATCAATTGAATTGAATCATATAAAGAAAAGGTAATACCTTCTAGTACCGCTCGTGCAAAGTCTGATTTAGAATGGTTACCGCTAATGCCAATGAAACTTCCTCGAATAAATGCATCGCCATGTGGTGTACGCTCACCAGCTAGGTAAGGTGCAAATAATAAACGATTTGCACCTATTGAAGAGGTACTCGCTTGTTTAACAATTTCATCAAACGTATCGTTCTCAAAAAATGTTCTCTTTAACCAATTAAGACTATATCCTGCAGCCAGCGTTACTCCCATTGCATAATATGTATTTGGAACACTATGATCAAAAAAATGTATATTATTTTTATAGTGCGTTTGATTACTTTTTTCTACGTTTACGATTACACCAGAAGTACCAATACTACATAATGTATCATTATCATTGATTATACCTGCACCAATTGCACCACAAGCATTATCTCCACCCCCAGCAAATACTTTTACCGAAGATGTAAAACCCAGTTCACTCACTAAGGGTTCTTGAATAGTTCCAACTTCGTCTGTGGATTTCACAAGTGAGGGATAAACATCTCCTATATCAAATGTATCTCCAACTTCTTTTGACCAATCATGCGTTTCTGGATTAAGAAGGAGCGTACTTGCAGCGTCAGAATATTCCATGTGAATCTTACCTGTTAAACGATAACGTACATAATCTTTAGGAAGAACGAACACATCTACTTTCTTCCATAGTTCAGGTTCATGAGTACTTACCCACATCATCTTAGGAAGTGTAAAACCCTCAAGAATCGGATTTCCATTTAATCGCTCTCCATAAACCGATCTAATTTGCTTACATTGTTCTGAATTACGTGTATCATTCCAAAGAATAGCATGTCGTACAGGGTGACCTTCTTTATCTAAAGCTACTAGCCCATGCATTTGCCCTGAGAATGAGATACCCTTCACTTTATATAATTTCATTTCATCAGAATGATTTAACTGATATATGCCTGTTTTAACTGCATTAAACCATTCCTCTGGATCTTGTTCACTATATCCAGGTTGGGATTGTATTAAATTTAAAGGCACACTTGTTGAAGTAATCACATGGCCTGATTGATTTACCGCAATAATTTTAACTGCGCTAGTTCCAAGATCAATACCTAATACTGCTTCTTTCATACGACTCACCCTTTATATCACTATTCATATAATTATATTAATGACAATTTATTATTTTTATATTTTCTATTATATATAAATTAAATTTAGCTATCTATGTATTTATGATAGCGTTTTAAATAATTATTTCAATACTTATTTTAAGTAAATAAAAAAAGGACAAAAACCGATTGATTTTTGTCCCTTTTTATTATCTGTTTCCTACATCTTGTCCAACTTCCACTGTTCTATCTTGCTTGTTATAAACCGCACCTTGAACACTACCAAAGTTAGGATCGTTACGTTTTTCTTCTACACCAAAACCTAGACTTTTGAAAATATTGACATCATTATCATCCATAGCATTTTCATAGAAGATTGTTCCACCATCATTATAAAAACGTGGCTTATTAATAGATTCTTGTAACGTCCCATTTCCTCTTAAATAATCTACAATGACTTCATTAAGAATCGTTGGAATTTTATTTCCTCCAGGCGAACCAATACCCATATAGAAGTCGGGTCCAACAATAATAGTAGGTGACGTATAAGAACGTGGTGCTTTATGTTTCTCACCATAGTTTGGACTGTTTGGATCTGTTGAAAAGTTTGTTAGCGAGTTGTTCATGTAAAAACCTTCTTTAACATATTTACCTGTTCCAAAGAAGCTTGATAATGTATTTGTAGTACTTGCTAACTTACCGTTCTTATCAATCACTACAAAGTGCGTTGTACTTGTGTTATCAATACGTTGTGTATTGAAGTCACTACCTTGTTCGTCAAAATTGATACCGTTAATCTTATCTAATAAATAATCTTGAGACAAGTACGTATTGCTACTAGATTCTTTGCCATTAACAATATCTCTATTTCGATACATAATATCACGAGATTTGACAATCCCTGTAATATAATCTGTACGATCATTTGCAGAATTTACGCTTTCATCAATCTTCAAACCTTGTTCCATTAAGATTCCACCTAATGGGTTAGATGCAGCATAAACAGTATTGTTTAAATATTTTGTACTAATAGGTTTCTTTTCTTCTGTCTTTACTTGTTTAAAATCCTCTTCAGTGAGTTGATTTTTTAATTGTTTAGATATACTTTTTCCAATATGATTATAAAAATAATCCGGTCCTTTATCTCGAATTTTCTTTAAAGTATTTGCTAAAGCAGGTTGTTTTACAATTGCACCTTCACGAACTGTACGCTTGCCTTTAAAGAAGGGAGAGTTTCGATCAATGTCAGAACCAAATAATTTCAAGCTACGTTCTAACTCTGAATCTACTTCAAAGCCATCTTCAGCTAATGGAATGACATAGTTTAAGATTTTTTTCTCATCCATTTTACCTTCTTTTTCATGCATATCATGTAAACCGCGTACAAAACCAGGTGTCCCTATTTTATCTCCCTTTTTGTAATTAAATGAAGATGTTGTTTTATATTCATACATGCGAGGTTCTTCACCATTTTTACCATCGTAGGTAAGTGTAGCGCCGCCACCACCTAATCCAGATGAATGAGGTTCTGTTACTGCAAGCGCGTATGCGACACCTTCCGCTGCGTCAACTGCATTACCACCATCTTCAATAATTTTATTACCTACACGTGTTGCGATCGCATTGTTTGAAGCGACACCATACGTTTTTTGCTCATCAGAGGTTGCTGATTTACGGTTAGCAATCTTGTTTTCATATAGATCATCTTTATCAAGTTTATCTTCTTTATTAAAAAAATAAAATATAAATGAGATTAAAATTGTAATCACTAAAATGACTGATAGTGTCACTTTATTATAGATATTCATACTACTTGGCCCCTTTAGATAAATATTGCTCCGTGGCTTTATTTAATTCATTTTTTTCGTAATTATCGAGACCTTCATTTGCTCTAGCAAATGTAACCATTAATAAAATAGCAATAATAATGAGTGTTGTAACAATAGGTAACCAATGTTGTTTAATATTCAAAAGAATACCCCCCATTCTTTTCTTTCAGATGAATTGTTTTATCTTTAATATTATTGTAATAACGTTGTGACTCCATACTATTCATATGATCTTTTGTTAATTTTCCATCTGCAGAGCGAACAGGTGTAATTTGAAATTGATGATGCTGACCATCCCAATCATGTTGAACCACTATACTTTTTTGATTTTTTGATAGAAAATCAGCAGAGGTTAAATTTCCTAAACTATAAAAAATACTAGCATGTTTATATTTCTCAATACTTTGTATAACTGTATTATGGCCAATGATTACATCTGCACCTGCATCAACTAATGCATGGGCATAAGCTTTTTGGCGATCTGTTACATTACGTTCGTTAGGAATCCCCCAATCTACGTTCACAACTACAAGATCATTGTTTTCCTTTAAGTTTTTAATTAATGGTACAAAAATTTTGGGATCTAAGCTAATAGATGTCGTATTTTTTAAAGGATCTTCATAATACGATTCAATATCTGTGAACGAAACATTAGCGACTTTTTTATTTTTAACTTTTTGTTGCACTGTTTTACTATTAATTGGATTCGAACCATTTCCAGTTAAAAAATTATAATCTGTTTGTGCTTCAACTTTTTTGGATAAATCTTGTGCTTGTACATTATCTATAGTGCTATTAATTAAATTGATACTTTTAATATTTTGTTTTTTTAAAAACATAATGTTTTCTATGTTTTTGTTTATATTTTCTTTAGGATTTTTAGAAAATTGGTTCACATATAAAGAAGCTGTGGAAAAATCACTTTGTTGTAATGGCTGTCTTAAACTTTTAAAAACATCATTTAAATTGACTTTTCTGATGTCATTATTCAAAGTGATATTTCCTAAATATGTATTTCTAATACTATTACCCGAATGTGGCATCGCCTCTACAGGTTCAACTTTAACAGCTCGAATAGCAAAAATTAGAAGTACTACTGTGATAACTAAGACAATAAACGTATACAAAAAGTTTCTTCGTTTATGTCGTTTCGATTGCTTAAGTAACCATTCGCTCGCTGATAATCGTTTTTTCTTTTTCATTATTATGCGCTCCTCGCTCGCGATTAATTAATAAAGCTATATAAGAACAAGATGACATAAGTAATACATGTTAATAACATTGTCGTAGCTAATGTAATTACAACACCTTGTTTTTGAATGGTATTGGCAATAATACCAGGAATAACAACTCCGATACCTGAAACCTCTACAACTTCAAATGGAGTGAGTGGATAAATTAAATCAAAAACAAATTTTAGAACCATACCAGTTAAAATCATCGCTGCAAATTTACGTCTACCATAAAGAATGACCCATCTACTAATACCAAACGTAACAATAAAATAAGTGAGACAACTAATGACCAACACAGATAGTAACATAATGGGTTGATCAAAAATAAGTGCTAAATAACCAGGTACAACAAGACCTGCGGGATTAATCCCAAATTTTTCTGCAAAAATTAAACTTAATACAATACCAACAAATAGGGAAAAGTATAATTCCGAACCTATCATTTTATTCTATCCCTTCTATAAATTCTGCTATTTTTCCACCTGGACCATGAATATTTCCAACACAAAATATGAGTGCCTGATGTGATTCACTAAGAATCGCTTTTTCTATATCTGAAAAATCATGATTTTCAAGGTTTATGTATGTTTTTTCAGGTAGATGTTGCATTAAATCTGTAACCATTTGCGTGCTTTTTCCTGTACAAATTAAGGTATCGAATTCGACGTCCTCAATAAAATTCTCAACGAACTGTCGCGTTCGATCCACCCTGTCAGAACGACAGTTAAGAATCACTACTTTTTTTGTATAAGGATAATCGTATGATTCTACTTTATTTAATATCGCTTTCGTAGACTGAGGCTCATTAGCAGCAAACGCATTAACAAATACATTTTTTGTGTTATTTGCATTAAAATATTTAATTTCAACCGCTCCTGGATCAGGAGGTGCATTTAACATGCCGCGCAGTGCAACGTCTTTTTCAACTCCTACAGCTTGCGCTACACCTAAAGCGATAGCGACATTATCAGGAAATACTAAATAATTAAATTTCCTTAAGTATGATTCAGGTATATCATTTTTATCTACAACAATAAGTTCAGTTTTACGTTTTTTAGCTTCCTTAGCAAAAAAGTCTGTAAACTCATCCTTCATGACTACTAATTTTCCATTTCGGGGAATCGTTGCAGTAAATGCTTGAGCAATATCTTGAAGTGTCGGCCCTAATACGTCCATATGGTCTTCCATAACATTGACAATGACACCAATATTCGCTTTTACTAAATCTTCTTGAAAGACAATTTGATAATCTGGATTCACTGCCATACATTCATTAACAAGCGCATTGCCTTTTTGCTTAACTACTTTTTGCACAATGTCTCTTTGTTCTCCTATGTTGGCGCCTTGCGGTTTTCTAAGGACAGGATATTCTTTCTCTGTAAACCAATACAACATTCTGGCATCAGTGCCTGTTGTTTTACCAATGACATGATATTGATCTTCTCGCAAAATACTATAAATCATTCTTGTAATAGTTGATTTACCACGAATACCATTAATATTTATTCGTAGAGGAATCTTATTTAAACGGTGTGTATGTCGCTTTTTCTCTCTAATTCCTAGAAATAATATCAAAGCGATACAAATGATAATGAGAATCAAACTGAAGTCCCTCTCTTTAAACATATTTTTTCTTTCATTTAATATTATCTTAATGAATGCGTTAAACACTTTAATAAGGGTATGCTATCATCTTAATATTTAGTCAGTTTTAAAAATGTAAATATTCAGTTAAAAATAGTATAAAATTATAAAAAAGTTAATAGAATATCAATATTTTCTCGAATAAATTATTGATTATTTCAAATTAATATCGACAAATTTAATTACCTTACATTTATTAATAGTAAATCGATAAATATTTACTTCTTATTTACATTTACTTAAAACTCTCATGTTAGTTTATAAGTAAACATTGCTATGACTCTAGGAGGACATAAATGGATAAATCTATGGCTAAACCTGTTAAAATTGCAGTTGGCATTTATCTTTCTTTAGTTTTACTGGCTTGTTCTAGTTATCTCATCTTTATTTTGATTGGCAGTCTACAAGGAAATGACATGAGTAATTCTGTATTAGATACTGATCATCGTTATATCAACAACAGTTCTCAATCTTCTCACGAGACAATCAATAAAAACAAATCACCACATTCGACTTCAAATTTTACTGAAATAGAAAAAGAAGATGCCCTATCTTCACATAACGATACTATTAATACTGAATATAAAGAAACAGATACTAACTCTAGAGAATAATACAAGTTAGTATCTGTTTTTATGTTTATATAAAATGCGAATTAATATGTTACTTACTGCTAGACTATTAATAAGTGACATGTTTTTATTGAATTTTGCTGAAATTTTACAACCTAAACATTCGATTTTCAATGCATTTCAAATTCTTAGAATGATATTCATTTTACTCATTATTTTATTATTATCTTTTTAAAAAAACAGCCTAGTCATATGTGCTATCATAGATGTTTTATTCTTTATTCGAGTGCTTTTAAAAATAACACCAATGTTCAAACTAGTATTTAATCTTTTCCCATTATATTTTTCAGTTGTGTAAAGAACTTTTGACGTTCTGGTAATGGGAAAATAGGATAAATATGGAATAAGTTATAACCAGGTGTAAAATCATGTTCAATTCCTTTATCATTTAACATTTTAGAGAGCTTTAATGCATCTGGATATAACGTTTCTTTTGTGCCTATAAAAATAGATATACGACCAAGACCCTCTAAATCTCCGTTAATTGGCGATATTTTATAGTCTTCTATTGGCGTATCACCAGACCATAATTGAATGAAATATTTACTTCCTTCAATTCCTAGCATAGGATCTACTTTTTCATATTTTTTAGCTTCAGGATTACTAAATGTTGCATCAAGAACTGGAGACAGCATCACAATATGTCCTGGTTGTGGTAATTGTGTTTCTTTTTTAAGATATTGTGCAAATGATAAAGCGATTTGACCGCCTGCTGAATCTCCCATTATCGTCATATGTTGCGGATTTTCAACTTCCAATATTTCTTTTTGATAAATATTTTTTAGTAATTCAAATGTTGTTCGATAGTCTCTGTGAGGTACTTTAGGATAAACAGGCATAATCACTCGTGCATCCAATTCTCCTGCAAGTTGATCAATAAAATCAAAATGATTATCTAATGGATCTTGGAACCAAGCACCACCATGAATGTAAAGCACAACATCTTGATGAGGTTCTCTTTTATCATTAACAATATATGTGACAGATCCATTAATACTTCTAGTATGCGCACGATGTTTAAATTCATAATCCGTCCCATCATATTTACCAGCTGTTAAAGGTTTAACTTCCTCTAATGCTTTTTTAGCATCATTCGTATTTTCAAATGTTTTTTTCATTCCAGACATACGAATATATTTTTCAGTAATAAAGCTTTGATAACTGCGTTTTTCTTTTACTTTAATGTAAGCTAAAGTTCCAAGAATTGCAGATGTCGCTACGGTTAATAATCGTTTTTTCATCTTTTGACCTCCTATACTCTATATTATTATATACCTCAGAGTCGTTATATTTTAGTAAATCGCTTATTCAACTTTTAAATATTTAAAAAAGTAGTGATAAGTGCTATTCTAAATATAATTATCAGAATTTTTATTCTATTTTAGAAAGTAGGTTATGCTGAATGAAAAGAAATAAAATTGTGCTGATTGGTAGTGGATTCGTAGGTTCTGCGTTTGCACATGCAGTTGTAGCTAAAGGACTAGTCGATGAACTAGCTATTATTGATATTGATGAAGATAAAGCAAAAGCAGATGTATGGGATTTAAATCATGCTACACCTTTTGGTGATAAGTTTGTAGATGTACATCTTGGTTCGTATAGTGATTGTAGTGATGCTGATATCGTCGTGATCTGTGCAAGTGCAAAATTAGATAAAGGTGACACACGTTTAAAATTATTAGAAGATAATGTGAATATCTTTGTGCCTATGATTCAAAAAGTCATTGCTCATGGTTTCGATGGTTATTTTGTACTTCCATCTAATCCAGTCGATATTATGAGTTATGTTATAAAACGTGTGTCTCAATTTCCTAAGAATAAAATTATTGGATCAGGAACTTCATTAGATACAGCTCGCTTCGAATTTTTCTTAAGTCGCACGTTTGATGTGGCACCACAAAATGTCTATGCGCCTGTTATTGGCGAACACGGCGATTCTCAAGTAGCTGTTTGGTCTCATGCTCAAATTGCCGGTGAACCTGTCCTTGATTTACTGAATAAAGGAGTAGACCAAACCACGTTCAAACAATCTATCGCTTCGCAAACCACTCAAGTGGGATATGATATTTACGTTCGAAAAGGTACTACAAACTTTGGTATATCATTAAGTTTAGTACGTATTGTAGAAGCTATTTTATTTAATAAAAATGTGATTATGAATGTTTCAAGTTATCTTGAAGGTGAATATGGACTAAATGACCTTTATATTGGAACGCCAACAGTGATTAACGGTAATGGTGCTGATCGTGTCATTGAACTGAAATTGGAAGAAGATGAACTTACTCGTTTCAAACAATCAAGTCATATTATTTTAGAGCATCAACAACGTGCTGATGCTCTCATTGAATCAATTTTAAATAAATAGTAATAAAAGAGCCTAAACACAACAATTCATTTATCGTGTTTAGGCTTTCTTAACTTATTTTAAACTCTCATGCATTAAACTTAATTGGTGCTCAAAATCTTGCATATCAATAAAACGCGCTTGTCGATGCATTTCTTTTCCGTCCAAAAATATTAAATCCACTGGAACAGTAAATATAGATAGTTCTCCCGCAATAGCTTCTACATTAGATTGATTGATAACAGCAAAATGGACTTTAGAATAATCATTGACGATATCTTCAATTTGTGGCAATACCGCATGACATACTGAACAATGATTCCGCATAACATGAATCACTACTAATCGATGCGTTTGAATAAATTGATGAAATTGTTCAATACTTTCAATATTTTTAGTCATATTTTCACCTACTTATTTAATTTAACGGTCTCGTTCTCTTATACATACTTATTTTACGATGTTACACTTATTTTTTCATCTAAATCCTCTTGTTAAATACGTTCAACAATAGTTCAATGATTTTCTCTTCAAAATAGAATACATCTTATTAAATTAATGTTATAATGTTTGTGAAATAATTCACAATTTATATTGGAGGAATCAACATGAAAGCTTACATCTATGAAAAACCTGGCGTAGCTAAGCTCGTCGATAAAGAAAAACCAGTTGTTACGGAAAGTACTGACGCTATTATTAGAATGGTCAAAACAACAATTTGTGGTACTGACTTACATATTATTAAAGGGGACACACCTGAAGTTCCTCAATATACGACATTAGGTCACGAAGGTATTGGTATTGTTGAATCTGTTGGTTCGAATGTCAATAACTTCAAAGTCGGCGATAAAGTCATTGTGTCTTGTATCTCATCTTGTGGCAAATGTTATTACTGTAAAAAAGGTATCTATGCTCATTGTGAAAATGGCGGTGGATGGATATTAGGTCATCTTGTTGATGGTACGCAAGCAGAATATGTGAAAGTCCCTTTTGCAGATAATTCTTTATATCATGCTCCTACTTCTTTACCTGATGAAGCACTCGTGATGCTTTCAGATATTTTACCGACTGGTTATGAAATTGGTGTATTAAAAGGAAAAGTAAAACCTGGTAGCACTGTTGCTATTGTAGGTGCTGGACCAGTTGGATTAGCTTCTTTATTAACTGCTCAATTCTACTCACCTTCAAAAATAATTATGATTGATTTAGATGATCATCGTTTAGCTACAGCCAAAAAATTTGGAGCGACTCATACAATTAATTCTAGTCATGTGAATGAAGCAATTAAACAAATCAAAGATATCAATCATCGTGGCGTCGATGTTGCTATTGAAGCAGTTGGTATTCCAGCAACATTTGATTTATGTCAAAAGTTGATTGGCGTCGATGGAACAATTGCTAATGTTGGTGTTCACGGCTTACCCGTTCAATTTGATATCGAAAAATTATGGATTAAAAATATCAACGTTACAACTGGTTTAGTTTCTGCTAATACCACTGAAGAATTGTTGGAAGCACTCAAATCTAAAATCATTCAACCTGAACAACTCGTGACACATTATAGTAAATTAAGCGAAATTGAAAATGCTTATGACTTATTTAGAAATGCTACAGATCATAAAGCAATCAAATTATTAATTGAGAATGATATAACTAAATAATGTTGTGTATTAAATAAAAAATAAAAGAGAAAGATTTCTTTTTGAATTCGTCGCCCTACTATAGCAAAGAGAACTAGCATTGAAAACCTTGAGACAACACCTTTTCAATTCAGTCATCGACCGCCAATACATTAAAAATGCCTGAGACACATATGATGTCCCAGGCTTGTTTTATTATTTAATTGTCATAATACGCTTACCAGGATCTACTGAATCAACATCATCGAATGTTAATGTTTTATCATCTTGATTTGTAATAATCACTGGTGTGACAACACTTGGCGCATGTTCTTTTAAGTATGCTAAATTAATCTTCATTAATGGTTGACCTTGTGTAACAGGTTCATTGACATCAACTAAACTTTCGAAGCCTTCACCATTCAATTTCACTGTATCGATACCAATATGAATTAATACTTCAATTCCTGTATCAGATTCTAAACCGATGGCATGTTTCGTTGGGAAAATTGTTTTAACTGTACCATCAAATGGTGCTACAATTTCGCCTTTTTCAGGAACAAATCCAATACCGTCACCCATCATTTTTTCCGAGAATACTTTATCTGGAACTTCAGATAATGGAATGATATGACCCGTACCTGGTGCATAGATATCCGTTTCTTTTACCTCTTCCAACTGTACTGGCTCATCTGATGTATCTTCAGTCACAGTGGTTTCACTAGGTTTTGTGATGTCTCCATTCATAATGCGTGCCATATCATGTTTAATTTGATCTGATTTAGGACCAAAAATAGCTTGCATATTATTTCCTACTTCAAGCACCCCTGAAGCACCAAGAGCTTTTAGTCCTTCAACGTCTACTTTAGACTTATCATTGACTTCAACACGTAAACGTGTAATACAAGCATCTAAATGCTTGATATTTTCTTTACCGCCCATTGCATCTAACACATCAAAAGGTAATTTACTTGCAGATGTATTAGCTACAGAGGCTTGTTTATCTTCACGACCTGGCGTTTTAAAGTTGAATTTAACAATTAAGAATCTAAATACAACATAATAAATAACAGCGTAAACTAATCCTACTGGAATCACTAACCACCATGGTGTTTTATTTGGAAGAATACCTAATAAAACAAAATCTATGAATCCTCCAGAGAATGTATATCCTAGATGTAAATGTAGTAGATAAAGTGTTAAAAATGATAATCCATCAAGTACTGCATGAATAAAGAATAATAATGGTGCTACGAATAAGAATGAAAATTCTAACGGTTCAGTAATACCAGTTAAGAATGATGTTAAAGCTGCTGATAACATCAAACCTCCAACTACCTTTTTATTCTCAGGTTTAGCTGTTTGATAAATTGCTAATGCTGCTGCTGGTAATCCAAACATCATAACAGGAAATTCACCTTGCATGAATTTACCTGAAGTTAAATGAACACCTTCACGTATTTGCTCAATAAAAATACGTTGATCTCCTCGAATAATTTCTCCAGCTGCATTTTTCCAAGAACCAAATTCAAACCAGAATGGCGCATGGAAAATATGATGTAAACCAAATGGAATAAGTAATCGTTTAATAAATCCAAATAAGAATACTGCCAATCCAGTATTAGATTCTAACAAACCTGTACTAAATGCATTTAATCCATTTTGAATGAATGGCCAAATCCAAGCCATTGGGAAAGCTAAAATAAACGATGTCGTTGCCATCATAATCGGCACAAAACGTTTACCCGCAAAGAACCCTAAATACGATGGTAAGGAAATATTATAAAATTTGTTATAACACCAAGCTGCTAGAGCCCCTATAATAATCCCACCAAACACTCCAGTTTGAAGTGTAGGTATGCCTAAAACATTTGCGAATCCTTTAGATGGGTCTTCCAATTGTGCTGGCGTAACATTTAAGAATGCTCCCATTGTTTTATTCATAATAATAAATCCGACAAAAGCTGCAATGGCTGCTACACCATCTCCACCTGCTAGTCCTATTGCTACACCGAGTGCAAAAATGATAGGTAAGTTATCAAAAATAATACCACCAGCACCTGTCATCATGTTAGCAATATTTTGAATTACTCCATTTTTAATAAATGGAAGATAATGCTGTAATGCTTCACCTTGAAAAGCTGTTCCAATTGCTAGTAATAATCCAGCTGCAGGCAAAATTGCCACAGGTAACATCAATGCTTTACCAATACGTTGCAATTGTCCAAATAGCTTTTTAAACATTTTGATTCAATCCTTTCAATATATCTTTTTTACGCATTAAAAAAGCATGACCAAATAAGCCCATCATTTATGACAAAAATAATGATAGCTTATCTGCTCATGCCTAATCGAATAGTAACACGCAGTTCTTTTTTAACAATTTAATTATACCTATAATATAAAGCGTTTTCAATATCTTTTTTACTAATATTTTACATTTTTTTAATTTAAATATTCATAAAAAAACACTGACAAAAGCATTACTTTCGTCAGTGTTTCGAATCTATGTCTTATAAGAAACGTTTAGCAGCTACAGAGATTGGTGGTACTTTATCGAAGTCAAATTCTTTGTCTTCTGTGATAGATCTGTAAGCCCATTTACCATAACCATATGCTTCTTCGTTAACGATTTGACCTGGTAATGGCGCAGCGTTTGGATCAACATGTACATCAACAACAGTTGGTACATTTTCATTTAATGCTGCTTCAACAATTTCATCAATACGGTTAGGGTCTTTTAATACATAACCTTTACCACCAGCAGCTTCAGCGAATTTAGCATGATCCATATCAGAGAAGTCGATGGCATATTCTAATTCACCAGCAGCTTGTTGTTCATATTTGATGAATGATAATTGTTTGTTATTTAATACGAAAATTGTCATTGGTAAATCGTATTGAACAGCAGTTGCGAAGTCTTGCATTACCATTTGGAATGCACCGTCACCAGTAATTGCAATTGCTTGACGACCTGGGTAAGCAATATTAGAAGCAAGGGCACCTGGAAGACCGCAACCCATTGTACCTAACCATGCTGAGATAATAAATTTATTATTAACATTTAAGTCTAAGTAACGTGTACCCCAAACAGTTGAAGTACCAACATCGATTGAGTATACAGCGTCATCTTTACTGTAATCATTGATAGCTTTCATTAAGCGTTCTGGACGAATTGGAGCACTTGTATTATTCATGTCTTTTTCCATCCATTTATCCCATACAGCTTTACGTTTTAACGTCTTGTCTAAGAATGAACGACGAGGTACTGGTTTGATTGCTTCAGTTAATTGATGGAATGCTAATTTAACGTCGCCAACAATACCAACATTAATATCGAAACGTTCACCGATTACGTTTGGATTTGTGTCGATTTGAATCGCTTTAATATTTTTCTTAGGTAAGTAATTTGCATAAGGGAAGTTAGTACCAGCCATAATTAATAAATCAGCATCTTGAATAGTTTGGTAAGACGTTTTTGTACCAATTTTACCTAAGTTACCCACACTGTATGGATGTGAATCAGGTAAAACAGTTTTAGCTGGTAATGTATGAATTACAGGGATTTTAGCTGCTTCAATGAAGTCTTGTAATTCAGTTGAAGCATTTTTTGCACCTACACCAACAAGCATAACTGGTTTTTTACTTTTGTTAATTAATTTGGCAGCTTTTTTAATGCTACGATAAGATGGTGTTGGTAACACTGGTCTAGACGTATCTACTGGACGATGTGTAGTGTCTTTAATTTTTTGAGTTAATAGGTCATTTGGACAAATAATAACTGCTACACCATTTTTTTCATATGCAGTACGAATCGCTTCGTTTGTAATTTCAAATAAGTCATCACCTTTTTGAACTTGATGATGGAATACTGCTACGTCGTCAACCATTTTAGAAATGTTAGTTTCTTGGAAGAATTTTGTACCTAATAATGTACTATTCGTTTGACCTGTAATAATAAGTTGAGGTACACGGTCCATTTTAGCGTCATACATACCATTTAACAAGTGAACAACCCCAGGTCCACCAATACTTAAAGCTACACCGATTTTACCTGTTAACTTTGTATATGCTGCAGCTGATAAGCTTGCAACTTCTTCATGACGTACATGATAAAATTTGAAAGTATCTCTAACTGTTCTTAAATTATCTACTACTGCATCAACTGAGTCACCTGGAATACCCCATAAGTGATCAATATCCCAAGCTTGTAATGCTTTAACTAATGCTTCATTTGCTTTAATCTTCGCCATTGATTAAATAGCCCCTTTCCTAAATATACAATTTGTTTCTGTATTCCCTTTAGTAAAACAACTTAATCATAATTGGAATAAGAATTGAACTAATAACTGCTGTTAAAATCATTCCAATTGAGCTAAATGCGCCAGATTCGATGTCGTGTTCTAACGCTTTTGCAGTTCCAAAAGCATGTGATGCATTTCCATATGTTAAACCTCTCGCGATTGATGTTTTAAATTGACCAACCTTAAGTAGCATTGAACCCATCATACTACCTATCAATCCAGTAGTAATGATAAACAGTACTGTAATCGTATCTGTACCTCCAAGTTCTTGAGAGACTTCAATTCCTACAGCAGCTGTAATTGATCTAGGTAGTATAGTTACGATTGTTTCTTCTGAGTAACCTAATAACTTTAACGAACTAAACACTAACACAAAATTCAATATCACGCCAGCCATGACGCTTGAAAAAATGACCCCAATATTTTCTACAATCTTATCTTTATTTTTATAAAGTGGATAAGCAAGACATACAACAGTGGCATTTAATAGATGGTTAATCCATTGACCGCCAATCATGTAATCGTGATAGTTTTGACGTGTTAAAAGTAAAACAATAATTATTCCAAGTGAACCGATTAATGCTGGATTCAATAATGGGTTATTATATTTACGTTGTAATATTTGAGCAAGTTTATACATTACAACAGTTAATAATATCATTAAAACGCCTTTTAATATATCCATTTTTAATGATTTCCTTTCTTAGTATGAGGTTTTTTCTTAGACATTGTTTCAGCAATAAATCCAGAAACAAGTGCCACACAGCTTGTACCAATAATAATCAAGAGGAAGAAAATAATATAACTTGTAGTGATATTAGAAACAATATCCATAATTCCTACAACTGAAGGAATAAAGAAGAAGACCATTGTGGTTAATAAGAAGTCGGCTCCTTTAGAAACCCATTCAACGCGAATAATTTGAAAATGTAATAAAATATAAAATAATATCATACCGATAATACTTCCTGCTAATGGTATATGTAGCCATTTTTGTAGCAGTGAACCTATAATACTAATCGCTACCACCAATACGATTTGAAGAATAATCTCTATAATATTTAATGCTTTTTTCAAAACGACTGACCTCCATAAATTTGTCGAATTTGTTACAGCGATTTTTTAGTCTATATTCAAGATTGTAATCTATATTGATAGATTATAAAAATATTGATTTTATATATAACTTATAGTTATTTTCTATGGAACCGTTTTAAAAATAAAAAAATAGTGAAAAAACCTAGGTTAAGGTTTTTCACTATTTGTAAAAAATGAACTGTTTATTTGTTTTCTAATCTTTCAGTCATAAATTGTATCCATTTAGACGTTGCATAACTTAAAAGTTTATTTTTTTTCCAAATTGCTCCAAGTTCCCAGCTCATACCTGAATCTTCAATTTTTATACTTTTAATCTTATCTTTTAACATCTTGGCAATATGTTCTGGTAAAATACTGACGCCTAATCGTGCTATTACTAAATATTCAATGAAATTCCATTGTGATACATTGGACACTGTATTTGGGATAAAACCAGCATTTTTTGCAGCAGCTATAATTTTATCATTAAGATAAAAGTCCTCATTGAATAATATAAAATCTTCATTTTTCAAGTCAGCCATAGTCACAGATGAACGCTTAGCTAACTGATGTTCTTCACTCACTATAAGTCTTAAATCTTCACTGTATAAAGACACATAGTCAAATGTGTTCTCATCTATAGGAATGGTCGTAATGCCAATGTCTATTTGATCGTTAACCAAACGATTTTCAATCGATTTACCCCCACTTTCATTAAGACTATAGGTAACGTTTGGATATAATTTATGAAACTCCGCCAAAATATTAATAAACTGTTGCATATCCATCACCGCTGACATTCCAATATTAATATGACCTGTTTCTAAACCAAGCAAGCCATTAATTTCATTTGGAATATTATCATATAATGCTAAAATCTCTTCACATTTTTTATAAAACACTTTTCCTGCATCTGTAAGAACTAAATAACGCTTTTGTCGATCGAATAAAGGCATGTCTAATTCATTTTCAATATCTTTTATTGCTTTACTTATAGTTGGTTGAGCAATATATAAAGATTTAGAAGCATTCGTCATACCACCTTGATTCACAACTTCCATAAAATATTTCATATGCTTGATATCCAATTGCTCACCTTCTTAAAAAATTCTTTTTTTATTATACATTATTTTTGTAAGAAAAATGTAAATTCATTAGATTTTGAATTCATTCGATAACTTACTCAAATATGTATACTTTATGGAAAAATAATATTTATAAATAAATTATTTTTCATATAAACAAAACTATATTTTCAAATTACAAAAAATGTTATAATCAAAATCGGCTCAAATAAATATGAGGTGATGAATTGAGCTTTTACGAATTTATGCAAAATTTTATAGGCGATGACACACCATTAGGTGAATTGGTAAATTGGATTAATCAAGATAACACTTTTCCTAAAGACGTGAAGAGCCAAAACGAAATATTGCTATATTTTCGAACAAATCCGTGTCTTGAAAACATACCAGTGACTAGTGTTAAAAGAGCATTAGCTGTTTTTAACCAATTCACAGATGTATGATTTCAACAAAATGTAGTTATACATTACATGGAAGTATCATCTCACTAAGGCGCCCTTGTGGCGTCTTTTTTATGCACAAATTTAGCTACAATATATTACGTATATTTCAGAAGTATTACAGTTATTTGTATAATTCATTCCTTATATTGTATTACAACTTTTTAAATAATATTATTATTTTAGATTTTAAATTATTTAATTTTTGAGGAGAACTTAATGAAAATTAAAACATTCATTTTACGTCTAATATTAGCTACGACAATTATTTTTACTGGCACTTATACATATCAAAATGTTGAACATACACATACTTCTGAAGCAGCTGGTTATAACTATTATAATAAATATCAATGTACTTGGTGGGCATATAAACGCCGTGTTCAATTAGGTAAACCGGTTTCAAATCAATGGGGCAATGCAAAAAACTGGTACTATAGAGCTCAACGTGCTGGTTATAGAACAGGACATAAGCCTAAACGCTATGCTATTATGCAATCAACTGCAGGATATTACGGTCATGTTGCCATCGTTGAACGTGTTTACAGTAATGGAAAGATTCTTGTTTCAGAATATAATTATAACCGTCCACTAGCATACAGTACGCGTTATATTAGTGCATCTGCTGCGCGTAATTACAATTACATTTATTAATTGACACAACATAATAAGCCATGAAAGTTTAGTGATGGAATCTCTTCTATTTCTAAATTTTCATGGCTTATTTTTAAGATTGGCGTATTGATTTTAAAATGCGTTCTGCCGCTTCAGTATTTGCTTTAGGTTCTTGTTTGAGTTGCTCAGCAACTTTTGAAATTTCTTCACTTTTAGCGCCTACAACAATCGCTAATGATTTATATTGCAAACTCATATGTCCTTTTTGAATACCTTCTGAAACAAGGGCTCTACAAGCTGAAAAGTTCTGTGCTAAACCTACTGCAGCTACTACATGTCCTAATTCTCTAGCAGACTCAACGTTGAGTAAGTCTAAAGACGCTTTCGCAACTGGTAATACTTTCGTTCCTCCGCCAACAATGGCTAAAGTCATCGGTACTTCAATTGTGCCCACAAGACGTCCTCGGGCTTCATCATATTTCCACGTAGCAATACCTCTATACTGACCATCGCGTGCTGCATAAGCATGCGCACTTGCTTCAGCACCTCGTGTATCATTACCTGTAGCTAGAACAACGGCATGAATTCCATTCATAACTCCTTTGTTATGTGTTGCTGCCCGATGAATATCGACTTGTGCAAGCACTGACGCACGTTCCATTCTCTTAGCTACTTCTTCACCAGAATAATCGCCGCGATTTAAATCATTGATATCAATCTCACCTTCTACCCTTACAACAGAAGACGTTGCATGATTAGATAAGATACTCATTAATATCTCTTGATCTGTTAACTCATTTTTTAGATAGGCTGTCACTGCTTCTAAAATGGTATTAAGCATATTTGCACCCATCGCATCTTTAGTATCAACAAATACTTTAAGAGACAATAACTGTTCATTAGGAAATGCATCTATGTCAATACCACGATAACCACCTCCACGATGGATGATAGAAGGATAGGCTTCATCTGCAATACGTTTAATTTGGTTTTCTTGTTTTTGAATACGTTGTGTTAAGTCTTCTGTATCTTTAACATCATCAAATACGATTTGTCCGATCATCAAGCGTTCACTTTTTATCGTTTTAAATCCTCCAGTTTGGTTAACAAGTTTCGATCCATAACTCGCAGCAGCAACAACTGATGGCTCTTCAACCATCATAGGTACCACATATTCTTTCTCATCTACAATAATTTTAGGTAATAATCCAACTGGTAATGTGCCTTGGCCAATGACATTTTCGATGAGACTGTTTGCCACTTCCTCATCAATAACTGGATTGCTTAATAATGTTTGATAATTCGTTTTATCTAACCACCCGTAGTCTACTAATTGTTTTAATTTATCTTCTCTTGATAAATGACGAAAGTTTTTATCTAAACTTTTCATATTAATGTACTCCCTTTTCAATCATTAAAGCAATACCTAGTCCTCCGCCAATACAAGCTGTTGCGATACCTGTATGTTGATGTTCTTGTTCTAAAGCATTCACAAGTGTTGTAACAAGACGTGCACCACTTGCACCAATAGGATGTCCTAGCGCGATGGCACCACCATAAATATTTAAAATGTTATCAGGTATTTTTAAATGATCCTTAACAGGTATACTTTGAGCTGCAAATGCTTCAGTCATTTCTATAATATCAATATCATTAATGTGTTGATGTGTTTTTTCTAATAATTTTTCTACTGCATAAAAAGGTGCATACCCCATGTATTGTGGATCGCAACCTACTTCAGCGTAATCGCCTACTATGCCAAGAATTTCAAATCCATGTTCTTTTGCAAATGTTGCTTCCATTAAAATAAGGGCAGATGATCCATCATTAATACTTGAAGCATTACCACCAGTGACTGTTCCATTCTCTTTAAATATTGTTTTCAAAGTAGATAATTTTTCGACACTACTATTTGGTCTTATACCTTCATCAGAAGTCATCTCATTACCTTCAGCGTCTGTCATTTTTATAATTTCATTATCAAATTTACCTTCTTCAACTGCCTTTGCAGCTTTAGCATGAGAATGGTTAGCAAACTCGTCTTGCATTTCACGTGTTACATGATATTTTTCGGCTATATTTTCTGCTGTGACACCCATTGGAACATAATGGAAAGCATCCGTTAATCCATCATGCATAAAACTTTCTACAGGATCTTCTCCGTCTTTTAAAATAAGTTTAGGTGCATTAGTCATACTTTCAACACCACCAACAGCAACGACTTTAGCTTCCCCTAACTGAATAAGTTGCTTCCCTAAAATAATTGCTTTCAGTCCTGAACCACATACTTCATTAATCGTCATCGCTGGAGTTGTATCAGGAATACCTGATTTAATAGCAATTTGTCGTGCAGAATTTTGTCCTATACCACTTTGTAAGACATTTCCGAAAATAACTTGTTCAATAAGAGCTGGATCGATATCAATTGATTCAATAGCTCCTTTTAAAGCTGTTGTACCTAGTTCAACAGCTGAATAATTTCTCAATTTCCCTTTATATCTGCCAATTGGCGTTCTTTTAGCACTTACAATAGCGATTTGTTTCATTCTTTATCTCCTTGCCTGTAGTATATATATAATTGTATTTTAGTAATTTATTTTGGTAAAATACAGAGTATTGTATTGTTAAAATTAGACTATTCGAAAGGATGACATGCCTGTGAATATAGGTATCGATAAAATCAATTTTTATGTCCCTAAATACTATGTAGACATGGCGAAGCTTGCAGAAGCTCGTCAAGTTGATCCAAACAAATTTTTAATTGGGATTGGACAAACACAAATGGCAGTAAGTCCAGTATCTCAAGATATTGTATCAATGGGAGCCAATGCTGCTAAAGATATTATAACAGAAGATGATAAAAAACATATTGGAATGGTTATCGTTGCTACTGAATCTGCTATCGACAACGCTAAAGCTGCAGCAGTTCAAATTCATCATTTATTAAATATCCAACCTTTTGCACGTTGTTTTGAAATGAAAGAAGCTTGCTATGCAGCTACACCTGCAATTCAACTTGCTAAAGATTATCTTGCAAACCGTCCTAACGAAAAAGTATTGGTCATTGCAAGTGATACAGCACGTTATGGTATCGAGTCAGGCGGTGAACCTACACAAGGTGCTGGTGCAGTGGCAATGTTAATTTCACATCAGCCTCGTATTTTACAATTAAACGATGATGCTGTTGCTTATACAGCAGATGTGTATGATTTCTGGAGACCGACTGGCCATAAATATCCACTTGTTGCAGGCGCGTTATCAAAAGACGCATATATTGAATCATTCCAAGAAAGTTGGAAAGAGTATGCACGTCGTGAAGATAAATCATTATCCGATTTTGAATCATTATGTTTCCACGTGCCTTTTACTAAAATGGGCAAAAAAGCATTAGATTCTATCATTAATGATACTGATGAAACGACTCAATCTCGATTAACGTCTGGTTATGAAGATGCTGTATACTATAATCGCTATGTAGGTAATATATATACTGGATCACTTTATTTAAGCTTAACTTCATTACTTGAAAACAGAACTTTAACTCCTGGTCAAACAATTGGATTATTTAGTTATGGTTCTGGGTCTGTGGGAGAATTCTTTAGCGCCACAGTAGTGGAAGGTTTTGAACAACACTTAGATAAAAAAGCACATCAAGCTTTATTAAATGAACGTCAAGAAGTATCTGTAAAAGAATACGAATCATTCTTCAGACGTTTTGATGATTTATCTTTCGATCATGAGATTGAAAACGTAGAAAACGATAAAAATATCTTTTATTTAGAAAACATTGAAGATGATATTAGATATTATCATTCTCCTGAATAATGTATATCACTCAGATATTAAAAAAGATGGGACGACGAACTCAAAATGAATTCGTCATCCCATCTCCCCCAACACATTATAAACGCCTAAGACAACGAATTATGTCTTAGGCGCCTTTTATTTATGGTTTAGTTGTGTATAATGGTCGATATAATTGACTCATATTCACATTTTCAATTTCTAACAATTTAATTTTATTATCAATTGTTCCACCATATCCTGTTAAACTACCATCTTTTCCTACAACGCGATGACAAGGAATGATGATAGAAATTGGATTTTTTCCTACCGCTCCACCTACAGCTTGTGCAGACATTTTTGGTTTGTTTAATAATTGACCGATATGTTTGGCAATCGTTCCGTAAGTAGTAAGCTCTCCATATGGAATCGTATTAAGATAAGCCCATACTTCTTGTTGAAAAGGTGTACCATGAGGTTGTAAAGGAAAATCAATCTCTGGATTATTTCCTAAGAAATAGTCATCAAGCCATCGTTTTACTTTTTTAAAAATATATAATTCATGATTTGTAGGAAAACGTAAATGTGTGTATTGATATAAATATTCTAATTGCATCACTACTTCTCCGTCTGTAATGATTTCTAAATTACCTACTGGAGATTGATAAAGCATTGAATAAGACATATAGCTTCCTCCTTACTCTATTGTATTGTAATAAAAAATAAGAAGCGAGACTGAATTCATTTGAATTCCTCTTCTCGCTCCCATTAATCCATTCTGACACATTTATTAATAACTTTTTAATACTAAGTTTATTTTAATAACACAATAATTCTTAATTGAAGTTATATAATTCATAACCTTTATCTTTAGCATATTCTAATGCTAAAATTTCTAATATATTGATAAACGCTGGCTCATCTTTCACATTTACATATTGGAATTTTAATCCATAATCTTCAGCTGTGATTGATTTAATATCGTCTTCGCTTACACCTTTTTGTTGAGCTAAGCCTTTTTTAAATTTTGTTGTGCCTACACCAGATTTTAAGTTATATTGTCCCATTTTATTAAATAAGTCTTTCGTAATAGGTTGATAACCTGTTGAATATCCTCCAGTTTGACCTACAAATATTGGTGTTTTTTTATCAAAAATAACATATACACCAAATTTATCTTGAACTTTTTCACGATCTTGTTTACTAAATGATAAAGCATTATTTTTGTCATACTTAAATAATTTTTTAAGTTGCTTTTTATTATCTTCTTTAATTTGATCTAATCTTTTACTACCTTTCATATTATACCATCCTCCAGTATAGAGTATTTTTATCTTTTATCGAATTAACATTGAATCATTCTATAAATAATACTATTTTTCTATAATTTTTTAATTTTTATTTATAATTCTAATTAATTTCTTTAAATTTTGTATACCCTATTCATCCTAGTTAAAACTTTTCTATATTGTAAATTATTTAATGCTAAACATAAAAAATCATTTCTTTTATTAAATTATAATTTATTAGTTATTCTCTATTTATTTATAGATATTTCTATTCTATAATCATATATTATGTATCTCTATATAAATATTTTATAGTTTACATGTTAGGGGAGAAAGACATTGAATGATAAAGATTTAAGAGTGATAAAGACTAAGAAAGCGTTAACGAGTAGTTTATATGCTTTACTAGAAATAGAACCCTTCTCTTCTATTACAGTTCATAAAATTTGTGAAAATGCTGGTATTCATCGTACTACATTTTATAAACACTTTTATGATAAATATGAACTACTCGTCTATTTACTTGAAGTCATTGGGAAAAATTACTTTGCAATTGATATTAAGGAACGTATTAATCGTCCGTTTCAAGTTTTGTCTAATTCATTAAATCGTGAAACATTGTCTAGAATCGAATACATGCAAGAAGAGGATAATGAATACAACAAAGTTAGAAATCAGTTTCTTATAGATATTATCAAAAATGATTTTTATGAAAATATGGATCGGATAGCACTTGAAGAAACCATTCCTAAAAGCTTAGTTTTCTATGTTTTTGGTTCAATTATAGATGGTTTTTTAGAGTGGCAAAAAAATGAGGAGACAACACTTACACCTAAAGAAATGGATGAAATTTTTCATAAATTAGTTAATATTAAAACGATTAATTAATGATCAAACAATCGTTATATCGTTTTAGTAAATAAAACCCGTCGAATTAATTCAACGGGTTTTATTTATTATTAATTATTGTTTTTTATATGATTTAATTTTAATTCATTTAACTCGCTAGATGCATTAATATCACAACTACAATCTGTATCACAACCACCACATTTTCCTTGAGTAGAGCGATTAAAGAATTTATATAATGTATACGCAGCGTAACCAAAAATAGCAACAAAAATGATTACGTTTATTAATAAAGTCATTGTCATCATCCTTATATAAATAGTTTTGTTATTTGATAAAATGCAAATGTTAATATATACGCTGTAAAAATTGGATAAATTAATGCTGTAAGTGTCCATTTCCATGATGTTGTTTCTTTACGAATTGTTGCAACAGTTGAAATACATGGCACATATAATAATATAAAAATCATAAAGGCATAGGCAGATAAAGGTGTGAACTGTTGTTGAATGACATTCACTAAACCACCTTCACTAGAAGAATACAGGATAGCCATAGAACTTACAATGACTTCTTTGGCTAAGAATCCTGGAATTAACGTAGCGCCTGCTTGCCAACTACCAAATCCTAATGGAGCAATTAGATGTCCAAAGAATTCTCCAATACTATGCATGAAGCTTTCATCAATCTGTACATTCACCCCATGAGGACCGATGTAACTCAATGCCCAAATGACTACAGAACCACCAAAAATAAATGTACCTGCTTTTTTAACAAATCCTTTTGCTTTTTCCCAAGTACTTCTCCATAACGTTTTAACTGATGGCACTCTATATGTAGGTAGTTCTACAATAAATACGGAATTCTCACTTTTAAGAATAAACTTGTTAAGTAATGTACTTACAATTAATGCCACTACAATTCCTAATACATATAAACTTAGCACTACAAGAGATTGATACTTTTCAAAAAATACTCCTACAAAAATAGCATATACTGGCAATCGCGCCGAACATGACATGAAAGGTGCAATTAAAATAGTGATGAGTCTTTCTTTTTCATTTTCAATACTCCGTGTTGCCATAATACTAGGTACATTACAACCAAATCCAATAATCATTGGAATAAATGATTTACCACTTAATCCTATTGATTCCATTGTTCTATCCATTAAAACTGCAATTCGTGCCATATATCCTGAATCTTCTAAAAGTGAAATAAAGAAGAATAATACAATAATTTGTGGCACAAATACTAAGACTGAACCTACTCCAGCTACAATACCATCTGTAATCAAATTCTGTAGAAATGGCGCAACATGTATATAATGCATGCCTGCCTTTAACCAGTCTGTGAGCGGTCCGCTAAAGAAAGCATCGAGCTGATCTGATAATGGTGTTCCTATCCAAGTAAAGGTCGTTTGAAAAATCAGCCACATAATGACTAGAAATATTGGAATACCTAAGTATCTATTCATTATTATTTTATCGAGTTTTTCAGTTAAAAATTGCTGTTCTTCATTCGGATATTCAACGACACCATCTAATAGACGATCAATGTATTGATTTCGAATTATTTCAATATGTTGTCGTATTGATATATCTAAGTGTTGACTTAACTTCTCTTTAATAGGTTCAATTTGTTCGGAAATGACTGAAGGTAGTTCTCGCTCGATTTCCGGATTGTCTAATAAATACTGAATTGCTATAAAGCGTAAACGTTTTGAAGGATATTCTGTATGTGCTTGAATGATAGAAGTCATTTGCTTAATCGCATCTTCAGTTTCTTTACCATAACTGATTTTGAAGTTACGTTTTTCTTTTGGATTTAAAAAAGACAATTCATTTAGCAATTCCTCCGTACCTTTTCCTTTACGAGCAACAATGGGAAATACAGGTACTTTCAGTTTTCTCATTAGACCTTCATATTTAATTTTAATACCTCTTTGCGTTGCCACATCTACCATATTTAATCCAATGATAATAGGTTCATTTAATTCCATTAATTGTATTGTAAGTTGAAGGTTTCTCTTTAATTGACTGGCATCAATAATGTTAATCATACCTGTAAATGTATTTGTCATCAGATAGTCTGTGACGATTGTTTCATCTTTAGAAATAGGTGATAAATCATAAATACCCGGTAAATCGATTAAATTGCCAATATCTTTCTTTAATTGTCCAACTTTCTTTTCAACTGTAACGCCACTCCAGTTTCCAATGTATTCATACGAACCGGTTAGTGCATTAAACAATGATGTCTTTCCTACATTTGGATTACCTAATATACAGAAGCTTTCGTGCATAGGCTTACTCCTCTAACATAATTAAACGTGCATCACGTTGACGAATGCTTACACATTGGCCATTAATTTCAACAACACTTGGTCCATTTAACAAGCACTTTTGTTTAATACTGATTTTACTACCTACATTTAAGCCAAAGGCACCTAAACGATATAGCATATTTTTATTTTGAATATCAATTTGTTTAACTACATACTTTTTATCTTTTGATGCAGTGCTTACATTTATCATTCCAGTCACACTTTCTATTTGTAATTAATAATCATTCTCAACACTTAAATTATAACCTTTTTCACTTACTTTTACAATCATTTATTTATTCATTTTTCATAAATTTTATATACGATTCATACATTGTTTAGCGTATTTATTTTCTTATTTAGACTATAAAAAAAGCTATGGAAAATCGAACGAATTCGACTTTCCACAGCACCTACCACTTAGTTATGTTAGAACATCTCTGATACGACTTTTTGTTCTAAGAAGTTTAATAAATAGTCAGGACTGCCTGTTTTAGCGTCTGTACCTGACATTTTGAAACCACCAAATGGGTGGTAACCTACAACAGCTGCAGTACATCCACGATTTAGATATAAGTTACCTACATCAAATTCATTTACAGCTTGAATCCAATGTTCACGATTGTTTGTGATGACCGCTCCTGTTAAGCCATAATCTGTATCATTTACAATATCAATGGCTTCATTAAAGTTATTGAATTTGGTGAAGCCAACTACAGGGCCAAAGATTTCTTCTTGCATCACTTGATCAGAAGATGTTAATCCTGAAATGATTGTTGGATGGATAAAGTAACCTGTTGAATCATCCACTTCTCCACCAATTTCAATTTTTCCTTCTTTACTACCAATTTCAATATATTTTTTAATTTTATCGAATTGTTTTTTATTAATAACAGGACCCATAAATGTATTATTGACAGTATTACCTATTGTTAAATCTTTTGTTAACTCAATTGCTTTTTCTAAGACTTCATCATAAACAGCGCTATGCACAATGGCACGTGAACATGCTGAACACTTTTGACCGGAGAATCCGAACGCTGACGTTACAATAGAGTGTGCAGCTAAGTCTGTATCTACACCTTCATCTACTACAATCGCGTCTTTACCACCCATTTCAGCAATCACACGTTTTAAGAAAGTTTGACCTTCTTGCACAACTGCACTACGCTCGTAAATGCGTGTTCCTGTTGCACGAGACCCTGTGAATGTCACAAAATGTGTATGCACAGAATCAACTAAGTAGTCACCAATGTCTTTAGGATCACCAGGCACAAAGTTTACCACACCTTTAGGTAAGCCTGCTTCTTCTAAAATTTCAATCAGTTTATATGCAGTAAGCACTGTGTCTTCAGCAGGTTTCAATAACACTGTATTACCTGCAACCACTGGTGCTAATGTTGTACCTGCCATAATTGCAAATGGGAAGTTCCAAGGTGGAATGGTTACACCTGTACCAATCGGTTTATAGAAATATTGATTGTGTTCACCTTCACGATCTAAGACCGGTTTACCATCTGCAAGTTCCATCATTGAACGAGCATAATATTCTATAAAATCAATACCTTCAGCCGCATCTCCAACTGCTTCATCCCAAGGTTTACCCGCTTCATACACCATGACTGCTGCAATTTCTTCTTTACGACGACGAATGATTGCTGCGACACGAAGCATTAATTCAGCACGATCTTTGTGTGACCATTTACGCCATGCGTCATAAGCTTTGTTTGAAGATTCAAATGCGTTATCTACATCGTCTTTTGTCGCTTTTGACACTTTAGCTACTAATTCAGATGTATTCGCTGGATTAATTGAATCGAATGTATCATCTTTAATGATATGTTCACCATCAATGACAATAGGAAGCGTTTTACCTAAACTATGTTTTACTTTTTCTAACGTTTTTTGAAATCTTTCAACATTTTCTTGCACAGAAAAATCAATACCAGGTTCATTTTTGAAAGGTACTACCATACTTCATTACCCCCTATATGTTTCTAAGTATTTAAATTCATTCTCTAACCCTTTGTTTCTTAATCATGATATTTTCTATCATTAACTTCATTTTACTATGCTTACTCCTTCATTTGCAACCGCTTACAAAATTGTTTGTTTGACCTTTTATTCAAATACTAATGTAGCCCTATCAATACACTCTATTATATAAATAATTTATAATTTAAATAAAATAAAGTATAATAATCACAACACAATTAACCGACATCTAGAAAAGGAAGTATATATATGAAAGCACTTATCACTGGTGGAGCAGGCTTTATTGGCTCCCATGTAGCAGAATATTTTATGAAACATGACACAGAAGTACATGTTATTGACAATTTAAGTTCCGGTTTTTTAAAGAATATACCTTTTGTGAACAATGAACATATTTATATTAAAGACATCACCGATTTTGAATTTGTAACACAGTTAATACAAAAAGAACAATTTGATTTTGTCATTCATTTAGCTGCTATGGTGAGTGTAGTAGAAACTATCGAAAAGCCAGAATTATCCAATCGTATTAATATAGATGCTACTGTCAATATATTAGAAGCAATTCGAACATATAATCCAAATATTAAAAAAGTCATATTTGCTTCTTCTGCAGCTATTTATGGTCATCTACCCGATTTACCTAAATCCGTAGAACAATCTAAACCATTTCCATTATCTCCATATGCTATTCAAAAGTACGCTGGAGAACAATATGCTAAGATTTATAATCATTTATATCAAATTCCTTGTACTTGTCTAAGGTTCTTTAATATTTACGGTCCTAGACAAAATCCAACATCTGATTATTCAGGAGTCATTTCTATTATGAATACTAAGTTTTTAAATCATTCAACCTTTACATTTTATGGAGATGGTGAACAAACACGTGATTTTGTTTATATCGATGATTTAATCAATGCTATATCAATTGTTCTTAATACTACTCTAACGGATGGTTTTATCTATAATGTAGGCACAGGAACACAAACAAATTTGAAAGCTGTTTTTAAATCGTTTGAAAATGGCTTTGATTATCATATACCTTATCAATTTGAAGCTCCACGTCTTGGAGATATTAAACATTCTTGTGCTGACATTACCCCACTTAAATCATTAGGTTACAAACCTAAATATAGTATTGAAGAAGGTATTACAGCTTATTTGACTTATAATAAACATAACAACATCACTATTTAATAGAAAAACGGTTAGCTTTTATTAATATGCTAACCGTTTTTTACTATTTGAGTAGTTTATAAAATTCTTTAAGTGCTAATTGATTATATTCTTGTGCGTTAAACACTTCATATTGAGATGGTTGTTTTTGAATACACTGTTCTAATGCGACGGTGATATCATCAACATCATGACTCACAAGAGCACCATATTTACCATTACCGAGTACATAGCGGTTTGCTATAATATCTGACGCGATAATATTAACTTTTAAAGTTAATGCTTCAAGTAATACCATTGATTGTCCTTCATAATGAGACGTTAAGCAGAAGACGTCTGCTTGTTTCATGATATAGTATGGATTCTTCCTTTGACCTAATAAAAAGACATGTTTTTCTAATTTCAACCTTTTTATTTGTTGTTCTAATTGAACACGGATAGGACCTTCCCCCATAATATATAACTTTGTATGCGGATGACTGACATGTACTTTACTAAATGCATCAATAAGTAAGTCGAAGCCTTTTTCAGGTGATAATCGTCCTGCAGTTACAATTTTGAAATCGTCTTCCTTAAATGGTACTGAACTTATATCTCCATTATTGATGCGTACGAGTACGGATTGGTGTTGTTTTTCAAATTTTTCAGAGTCATCTAATTTTAATTGATTGATTTTATTCAAATTAATCGTATTTCTGGAAGTGACAAATTTCTTATTCAATGATTTATCATTCATCTTCTGTTTATTTTGATCTTTAGAAGCATCGGATACACATACTAATTGATCAAATTGACTATACAGCGAGAGTACACCTTTTAAATTTTGATAATGTATTTTAACACCGTTAACTTTTCTTTTCATATCTGCTTTAATATCACTATGTAAATAAATCAATTTACGTTTTACTTTTGTTGCTAAAATTAAATTAGCCCAAAACATAGAATACCCACTAAAATCAATCGCATAGTCGAATTGGCTATGACCTAATACTTTTCGCATTTCTCTTTCGTATACTTTCTTCGGATATATCAAATGCTCTAACGTACTTTTTAATCCTCTCTGTCTTACGAAATCGATCCTATACGTTTCTTTCAATGATGCTGCTAATGGAGGTACTCTCAAAATAATTCTAACGTTCTTATTAATACTATTTAAGTTATTTAAAACTTCAAGATTTTTACTTTTATTAGTAAACAATGTAATGTCATATGTTTCATAATCGACATTTTCTAATAAATTAATGATAGACGTTGTAATACCATTATTTTTCATACCACCAGGATAAATTAACACTCTTTTCTTAGCACAGATCTTACGTTTAGGACGCTTACGTTTACCCTCAAATAGTATGTTAATAAGTGTTTCAGTAACAGTTCCATCATCTAGATAGGTATATTGATTTTTAAAATATTGATATTTGTTCTTCACTGAATCTTCATCATATACTTTTTGCTTAATCGCTGTAATCACATCTTCAATATGATGAGCGACAGGACCAGGTAGGTCACGATTAGCAATATACATACCTCGTGATGATTGATATTCATCCAAATCTGGAGTATAGAAGACAATCGGTTTATTGGTTACTAAATAGTCAAAGAAGATACTTGAATAATCTGTAATCATTAAATCAACGATCGCTAATATTTCATTGGTATCAAAATAATCAGGAATTAAATAAGGTTTTAAACGTTTTATTTTAAGCGCGTCTTTATATAAATAAGGATGTACTTTGACTAATACTTGATAATCTAGATGATATTTAAGTTTTTCAACTTCTTCAACGATATGATTTAAACTTGCTTCTGGTGCATTGACATCCTCGCCTCTCCAAGTTGGACAATACAATAAAATACTTTGTTCTTTACTAATATGAAGATAATGATTCAACTCGCTAATTATGTCTTTTCGATTTGAATTTAAAGTTAAATCGATTCTAGGATATCCAATTTCCAAAAATTCTCCACCATAAATATTTTCAAGTCTAAAGGCTCGTTTAAAAATCGTCGTCGTATGGTGATTAGGACTAATTAAGTAATCGCTGCTTAAAAAGTTTTTAATAATATTTTGAGAACCATATAGACTATTTTCAATGTCTAATCCCATATATTTTAAAGGTGTCCCATGCCATGTATTGATATAGATTTGCTTTGGTTTTTTAATGAAATAGGATGGAAAAGTAGAATTATTAATTAAATACTTACTCTCCGTTAATGCTTTCAAATATTCTCTTGATTCTTTAATAACAAACTCTACATTTTTATAGTGCTTAAATCTTGCTTTATAAAATAGCAATGTTTCGTGATGATCTACTACCCATATGTGTTTATATTTACGATAACGAGGTTGCTGAATTAAACTTTTAAATATTGCATATGGACTATCTGTGATACTTTTTCCATCTCTCACTTGATATAATATCTGATATTCCTTAACATTATTCTTTTTATAATATTTAGCGTAAGTCATTACTTTACTTGTATAAGCAGATTTATTTTTTCTTTGTATTGGCGTAAATAAAAAATTCAATTTACGTCTTAATTGATTTGTAAGACATGTCTTAAGTGTCATATTCATTATCCTTTCTAAGTTGCTTTTATTTCTCTTAAGTTGTTTCATTAAAATGAATTGAACGATTTCAATGATGCACATATAGTAATACACACATTCAGCACTCTACAATTATATCATTTAATTATATTATATAATAAATATTTAATTTCAATACACATTGTTATTTTATATAAAAAATCAACCTTTAAGTATACGTGTTCCTACTTAAAGGTTGGTTACTATATTATTCAAAGTGATTAGGCATATTTATTGTTTCATTTTGGTCAATCGTTCTTATCACTTTTGCTGGCACTCCAGCAGCTAAACTATTCGGTGGAATATCGTTTGTTACAACACTACCTGCTGCAATAACTGAGCCATCACCAATTGAAACACCTGGCGTAACTGTCACACTCGCACCAAACCAAATATTACTTCCTATATGAATAGGTTTTGCCAATTCCCATCCTTTATTACGATCTTGATAATTAAGTGGATGATGTGCTGTATATAGTCCACATGATGGTCCTATAAAGACGTTATCGCCAATCGTAATGCCACCACCATCCATTAAATAACTATTGCTATTGATAAACACGTTTTCTCCAACTTTTATATTCCAACCATAATCTGTGTCAAATGGACTGCTGATTGAAAGTTGTTTCGCTTCATAGCCAAGTAATTCTTTTAAAATCGCTTGTCGTTTTTCTCTATCACTAGGTCGCGTATGATTATATTCAAAGCATAAGTCTTTAGCACGCTGTCTGTCCATTCTTAATTCCTCATCAAAATTTGCCTCATACCATTCGTGTGCTAACATTTTTTCTTTTTCAGTCATTGTCTTTTCCTCTTTTCTTTCTATAAATATAAAAAGTATTCTCCCTACGGTTATACGTAGACAGAATACTTTATTATCTTCGTAAGTACTACATACTAAGACGTAATATAGTCGCCACCATTAACATGGATAATTTGACCTGTAATATAAGAACTATCTGCATAACTTGCTAAGAATACATAAGCTGGCGCAAGTTCAGCAGGTTGACCACGTCGACCCATTGGTGTATCTCCACCTTGATTTTCTACCTTATCTTCATCAAATGTTGATGGAATTAATGGAGTATAAATTGGACCTGGCGCTACACCATTAACACGAATTCCTTTTTCCATCAATGATGTTGCAATAGAACGTGTGAACGACACAATAGCACCTTTCGTTGCTGAGTAATCAATAAGATGACCAGAACCACGATAAGCCGTTACACTTGTTGTATTAACAATTGCATCACCTTTACTTAAATGAGGTACTGCAGCTTGTGTTAAGAAAAACATCCCAAAAATATTTGTTTTAAATGTTTCATTGAAATGTTCTGGTTTAATATCTAAAAAGTCTTCATTAGGAAATTGCACGCCGCCATTATTTACTAATATATTGAGACCACCAAAATCGTTAACAACATTTTCAATAAGTTCTTTTGATTGATCAGCATCTTTTAAATCATGAGAATATGCTTTTGCTTTAACGCCGATTTCTTTTAAACGATTGACAGTATCTTCAGCATCTTCATGTTCATTATAATAACCAATAGCTACATCAGCGCCTTCTTTGGCATATAAAATCGCTACTGAACGACCAATACCGGAGTCACCACCAGTAATTAATGCGACTTTTCCTTTTAGTTTACCGCCTGCTTTGTATTCTTCCATTTCAGCAATAGGTCTAGGATCCATGTCTTTTTCAGAACCTGGTTGTTTTTCTTGTGTATAACCTTTAATTTTTTTATGAAAATCTAATAAGTCCATACATCTTCACTCCTTCTTTATTTACTTAACCGTTCCCATTTCTTTAATTTTTAAAACAAAATGATTACACTTACTACTTTTGAATGATATAAAGTCCATACTACAGATGCATGAAATTTTAACATAGAATCTTTATAATATAATTAATCTAAAAATGACTCATATAGAGATAAAAAAGGAGTGTTACAATATGAAAGGCATTCTAAAGGGTATCATTACTATTCTTATCATTTTAGGGCTTGTAAAAACAGTTCAAGATTATGATTTAATGAATGAAGCTAACCAATACTATAATGAAGCTAAAAGTGGTGAACTTATACAATCTATCACTCACCCAAATTTCAATAATTTTAAAGATTTAGATTTAAGTCATTTTAAACCATCTGATTTCTTTTAATATTCATAGCTATCATGAATAAAAGAACAATGTACTCATTTTATTTAGAGTAACGTTGTTCTTTTTTTATTAAGCAAGGTCATTGACTAATATACCCTAAGGGGGTATATTGAAGATGGTAGGAGGACAAAAATATGACTCAAAATCATCAAATTACCTTGAATATCATTGGTATGACATGTGCCGCTTGTTCTAATCGTATTGAAAAACGATTGAATAAAATAGATGGCGTTCATGCTCAAGTGAATCTGGCAACTGAAAAAGCAACCATTGATTATCCTAATGATCAATATGAAGTAAGCGATTTTATTGAAACGATCCAAAAATTAGGATATGACGTTGAAACAGATAAAAGTGAACTAGACGTTATAGGTATGACGTGTGCCGCTTGTTCTAATCGTATTGAAAAAGTATTAAATAAAACAACAGGCGTTAAGCAAGCAACAGTCAATCTAACCACAGAACAAGCAACGATCGATTATTATCCAGGTCAAACTGATGTTGATACGCTCATTGGACGAATACAACATCTCGGCTATGATGCTAAACCTAAACAATCAAAAAAAGAACAAGCTTCTCGTAAAGTTCAAGAATTAAAAAGAAAACGTAATAAACTCATTATTTCAGCAATATTAGCTTTTCCATTACTTTTAACTATGCTTGTTCATTTATTTAATATACCGTTACCTGAAATATTTATGAACCCTTGGTTTCAATTTATCTTAGCCACTCCCATTCAATTTATTATAGGATGGCAATTTTATGTTGGCGCATACAAGAATTTACGTAATGGTGGTGCCAATATGGATGTTCTTGTAGCACTTGGTACTAGTGCAGCTTATTTCTATAGTATTTACGAAATGAGTAAATGGTTATTAGATTCAAACACACAGCCCCACCTTTATTTTGAAACCAGTGCTGTTTTAATCACTTTAATTTTATTTGGCAAGTATTTAGAAGCACGTGCAAAATCACAAACAACACATGCTTTAAATCAATTATTAAATTTACAAGCCAAAGAAGCACGTCTTATTAAAGATGATGGAACAGAAACAATGGTTCCGCTTCAAAATGTTCAAGTTGGAGACACATTACTTGTTAAACCAGGAGAAAAAATCCCAGTAGATGCGAAAGTCATTAAAGGGACAACAACAGTAGATGAATCTATGCTAACTGGAGAATCCATGCCTATAGATAAAACCGTTGATAATGAAGTGATTGGTGCAACACTAAATAAAAATGGTGTCATTACCGTTCAAGCAACAAAAGTAGGTCAAGATACTGCTTTATCTAATATTATTAAAGTAGTTGAAGAAGCGCAAAGTTCAAAGGCACCTATTCAACGTTTAGCAGATATAATTTCTGGCTATTTCGTACCTATTGTTATTGGTATTGCCGTACTCACTTTTATCATATGGATTATCTTCGTTCATCCTGGTCAATTTGAAGATGCACTCGTTGCCATGATCTCTGTATTAGTCATTGCTTGTCCATGCGCATTAGGACTTGCAACGCCAACTTCTATAATGGTTGGTACAGGACGTGCAGCAGAAGAAGGTATCTTGTTTAAAGGTGGCGAATATGTAGAACGTACTCATCAAATTGATACAGTTGTATTTGATAAAACGGGTACATTGACACATGGTACACCAGAAGTGACTTACTTTAAAGGTGATGATACTTTATTACAATATGTAGCTTCTGCTGAAAATAATTCTGAACATCCCTTGGCAACCGCGATTGTTAAGTACGCTAAAACAAAACAGCTTACTTTAACAAATATAGAGCACTATGAAACATTACCAGGTCATGGTATTAAAGCTACAATCAATAATAAGACATTATTCATAGGCAACCGATCATTAATGTCAAATCATCATATTGATACAGCATCTTTATTAGATGAAATTACCCAAATTGAACAAAAAGGACAAACTGTCATGTTGATTGCATATGATCAGATATTACGTGGTTATATCGCTGTAGCAGACACTGTTAAATCTGAAGCCAAAGTTGCAGTTCAAGAACTAAAAGACATGGATTTACGTACGGTAATGATTACAGGTGATAACCACTCTACAGCTCAAGCTATTGCAAATGAAGTTGGTATTGATCATGTTATCGCCAACGTTCTTCCGGAAGATAAAGCTAAACATGTTGCTCATTTTCAAGATAAAGGTGAAAACGTTGCGATGGTTGGCGATGGTATTAATGATGCACCTGCTTTAGTTCAAGCAGATATTGGTATTGCCATGGGAACAGGTACTGAAGTCGCAATTGAAGCAGCTGATATTACTATCTTAGGTGGAGACATTGCCTTAGTACCTAAAGCTATTCACGCAAGTCATAAAACGATTCGAAATATTAAACAGAATCTTTTTTGGGCGTTCGGTTATAATGCTGCTGGTATTCCTATTGCTGCTATGGGCTTACTCGCTCCATGGATTGCTGGTGCAGCGATGGCATTAAGTTCTGTAAGCGTTGTAACTAATGCATTACGTCTAAAACGAATGAAATTATAAATGAATTTTAAACTTTATACTTTCATAAAAATTTAAAAAGCGTAAAATATGGGTATAGTAATTATGAAATATTCGGAGGTGACAATCAATGATTAATAAAGTCATTAAAGTAGATGGTATGAGTTGTGAACATTGTAAAAATACAATCGAATCAGCATTAGCTAAAATTAATGGTGTCAGAACTGCTGAAGTAGACCTTGATAAAAACGAAGTTCGTGTAGATTATAATGATGAACTTGTTTCAACAAAAGACTTACATGACGCTATTGAAGATCAAGGCTATGATGTTAAAGAATAATAAAAAAGTTGGAGGTAATACTCCAACTTTTTTTATTTTAATTTACCCTTAGTTTAGTCGTACCACTAGTTAAAACATCCATAGTTGCATCAAGTGCATCTACTATGAGATTTTTGACAGCTGCTTCTGTATAGAAAGCAATATGTGGTGTTAAAATAATATCTTCTCTTTTGATAAGTTGCTTTAACAGTACATCATCTATCTCTTTTCCACGATAATCACCTGGGAATAATCCTCTTTCATATTCATATGTATCTAATGCAGCCCCTTTAATTCGACCACTATCTATAACAGAAAGTAAAGCTTGTGTATCTACAATTGATCCCCTTGCCGCATTCACAAATACGGCACCTTTTTTAAAATTTGAAAAAACAACGTCATTAAACAAATGATGATTATATTTCGTAGCTGGAATATGCACGGTAACAATATCAGCTTCTTTAATTGCTTCTTCTAATGTATCTTTATAATCAACGAATTTTGCTAAAGCGTTATTTGGAAATGGATCATAAGCAACAACCTTGCTGTTATAACCTTTTCCAAAAATTTCTGCCACAATCGAACCTATGCGTCCAGTACCAATTACTGCCACAGTTAAGTCTCGGATAGATTGTGATAATATAGAAGGTTCCCAACGAAAGTCATAATTATGCACTTTATGTTGAATACGTTTTTGATACCTTACAATATTGATGGCTTGTGTAACAGCAAATTCAGCAATTGAACTTGGAGAATACGAGGGTACATTTGAGATAATGATGTCGTACTTAGTAGCTAAATCTAAGTCATACGTATCAAATCCTGCACTACGTTGTGCAATTTGCTTAATTCCATATTGTTTCAATTTCGCAAAAATCTCTTCTGTAATTGGATGTTGTTGAGATAACGATAGACCATCAAATCCTTTTACAGTATCAACTGTTGTCTCTGTTAACATTTCTTTGGTTAAATCAACATCAACATTGTTTTGTTTCGCCCACTCGTTAATATATGGTATATCTTCATCTCTTACACTCATAATTTTAATTTTGGTCATATATTGATCCTCTTCCTTCATAATTTTTTAACTATGCTTTGCTTTATACATATCAGCTAGGTCAATTAACCTACTAGCTGCTTCTTCTAACCATTTATCATCTAATGCAAGTGAGATACGCACGTAATGTTTTCCATTTTCACCAAATGGTATACCTGGAGCAACTAAAATAGATTTCTCTTTTAATAAATATTGTTCAAAGGTTTCACTATCATAACCTGGAGGTGTACGTAACCATGAATAGATACCGCCTTTAGAATGCACAAATGGTAGATGGGCTTCACTTAATTTTGCTTCAAACTTATCTCGACGCCGTTTAAATGTTTCATTCTGTTCTTCTAAAAATTCATCATAATGATTAAGTGCATACGTCGCTGCATCTTGTAACGCACCAAACATTCCAGCATTTGTATGCGTTTGATATTTCTTTAATGCTTGAATCATGTCTTTATTTCCTACTGCAAAACCCACTCGGAAACCTGACATATTATATCCTTTTGAAAGTGAGAAAATTTCAATAGCGACATCTTTACCGTGTTCTGAAGCAAGTATGCTTGGATTTTTAGCATCAAAGCCAAAAGCACTATAAGCAAAGTCGTGCACAATTTTTGTATTTGTACCTTTGAATCGTTCAATTGCTTCATCAAATACTTCTTTTGTAGCCGTTGATCCTGTTGGATTATTGGGATATGTTAAATAAACAAGCGTTGTGTTGTCTAGTACTCTCTTATCTACATTATCCCAATTTGGCAAATAATCTGGAGGATCTAAATTTAATGGAACCGGATTGGCATCTGCGAGCATCACTCCTGCTAAATAATCTGTATATCCAGGATCCGGAAGTAGCACATTTTCTCCAGGATTAACAACACATGTAGGTAAAGCTACTAGTCCATTTTTTGTACCATATAAAATACATACTTCATCTTCTTTATCTAATGTCACATTGTACTGACGTTGATAAAAATTAACAATGGCCTCTTTAAATGATTCTTTACCATGAAAGGCACCATATTTTTGATTTTCAGGAATCCGAATCGCTTCAGAAAAATGCTCAATAATACCTTCTGGTGTTTCACCATCGGGAATGCCTACTGCCATATTAATAAGTGGTAAAGGGCCATGTTCTACTTTACGTCCCATCGTTTTTCCAAAATAGCTATCAGGAATGGCTGCTAATCTTTTTGAAATAACCATGTTATTCCTCCTTAAATAAAAAGCTATATACCACTTTTGTGTGGCATATAGCTTCATGAGATATATGTCACTTATCTTTGAGGTTATTTATTATCCTCTTGGAGTTAGCACAGTACTTTATATTTATGAAGCCTGTTGCTGAAGTTTCATTGGGCCAAATCCCTTCACTTCTCTCGATAAGTTCTTACGTATTAAGTCTTATTTTAACATTACACTGATAATTGTCAATTTTCAGATTTATTTATTCTATTTCATATTTTTTATATCTTCTAACATAGCCTCTGCTGTTATTTTAGCACTTGTTAATACAATGGGTACGCCTGCGCCTGGATGTGTACTTGCGCCTGCAAAATATAAATCTTTATAATCACGGGACACGTTAGGCGGACGGTAATAATTACTTTGTGCTAAAGTAGGCATTAATCCAAAGGCTGTACCGAATTTAGCATTATAATGTGTTTCAAAATCTAAGGGTGTAAAAATAGTTTCGGATACGATATCGTTACGTAATCCTTTAAGTGATTCAATTGTTTCTGTTTTTTTGTAAATTTCATTTTTAACCTGTTCAATTATGGCTGGATTGTTCCAATCGATTTGACCTGTTTTAAGCTCAGGTACTGGCATTAAAATGTACATACTTGTTTTTCCTTCAGGAGCCAATTCCTCATCTTCAACGGAGGGGAAATAAAGATATATAGAAGGGTCTTTCGGCAATCTTCCTTCAAAGATATCGTCAATATTCCCTCTAAAATTTTCAGCAAAAATCACATTATGCAAATGAACTTTATCTTTCAAATCTCTGTTTACTCCTGCATAAATTAAAAATGCAGAACATGAATAATCCATTTTATCTATCTTTATATGTATTAAGCAAGAAATTAAAAATATTATATTAAAAAATAAAAAAGGAGAACGACATTGTCGTCCTCCTTTTTTGATAACTCGATGTCCTATCCAGTTATCTACTTAAATCTTACCACCAACCGTGACCTTGGCGGAAAGCAATTGCTGCGTCCCATGAACCATAACGTGATTTAGCATAGTTAGCCATACCTTGAGTTTGTGTAGCTACTGAACCAGTACCCCATGCTTCTTTAGTTTGACCTAAACCTCTGTAACCAATTGGGTTAACAGCATTTGGATTACCACCTGATTCAGGCATTACGATAGCATTCCAAGCAGCTTCAGTACCACCGTTAGCTAAGAATTGAGCTTTAACTGATCCACCAGTTGAAGCAGTTGAGTATGAAGTTGTTTTTGGTGCTGAGTATGAAGTTGTACGAGCACTGTAGTTATTGTAGCTAGACGTTCTTTGTACTGGAGCTGAAACAGCTTTTACATTTGAAGTGCTAGCTTGATTATTTGAACTTACTGATTGAGTTGAAGCTTGATTATAAGACTCAGTGTAGTCAGTAGTTGATTGAGCTGTGTCAGCACCACCAGTGTAAGTATAGTTCCAAGACCAAGTGTTACCATTTGAAGTAAAGTTATATTTGAAACCGTCTTTTACGAATGAAATGTTATATGCACCAGCTTGTACTGGGTGAGCATTTAATTCAGATGGGTTATTTTGAGCTAAGTCAGCTAAATGAGAATAGTTAGTTGTTTGTTCTGATGCATGTGCACTGTGATCGTTTGTTAAAGCATATCCTGTTAAACCTAAAGTTACTGCTAATGACGAAGCGATTACTGTCTTTTTCATAATAAATAATTCCTCCAAAATTGAAATATATATTTTCGTTATGTTTCGTTCTTTATTTAAGATTAATTTCTGTTTTGATTTGTTGTTTAACTTTTGACAATAGCTACTATAACACAAAATTCGTAGAATAGTATTACGCTTTTTTTACAAAAAATTACAATTAATCCATCATTTTGTAATATTGAAATATATTAAATACTTCCTGTAATATATAAAATCTATCAATATGGAGTTTATTTTTATTATAAATTAACGTTTTACAATACTTTCTTACAAAAATTACAATACTTTAACATCATTAGTAATATTACAAATTAATGTTTTGTTACATTACTGTAATATTTTTAAAGTGTAATTGGCTATTTAAATTCTTTACTTTTGATAAAAAAACAAGAGCTTGTACGTATTAAGTTTCCTTATTTATTTTTAATAATCCTTTACTCCCCAAAGTACCTTTTCACAATTACGAATAATATATTTTAGTATCTCAATACGAGAGGTTTTTTTATGATCAGCAGGGACAACAAGCCATGGCGCATAGGATGTATTTGTTTTCTCAACCATATCGTGACTTGATTCCACGTATAAATCCCATTTTTCTCTATTTCTCCAGTCTTCATCTGTAATTTTCCATTGTTTATTAACATTTTCTTGACGATCTTTAAAACGTTTTAATTGTTCTTCTTTATCTAATGTAAGGAAGAACTTTAAAATAATCGCTCCTTCATCTGTCCACATTTTCTCAAATGCGTTTATTTCATCATATGCACGTTGCCATTCATCGACAGTAGCAAAACCTTCGACACGCTCTACCAATACACGACCATACCAACTTCTATCGAATAATTCGATGTGCCCAGTTCTTGGCATTTCTTTCGCAAATCTCCATAAATAATGATGTTTTAATTCAACATCTGTAGGGGCACTAATGCCATTCACTCGATAACCCGTTGGATCTAATTTTTCTCTAATTCGTTTAATATTTCCGCCTTTACCAGCTGCATCCATACCTTCAAATACTAAAATAAGTGGAATCTTTCTATCATATAAAGCGAATTGAATTTCTCTCATACGATTTTGCAATTCCTCAATGAGCTGTTTATATTCATCTTTTTTTACTTTATCCACCTTTCTATCAAAAAGGTATGTTTTAAAATTAGAATGAAATTTACCGTCTCGCTGTTCTTCTTTTTGCTCATGCTTCTCAATCGCTGTTTCAAGACGTTTGATAATATGTTCATACATTGTTTCAATCGCTGTTTCAAGACGTTTGATAATATGTTCATACATTGTTTCAATCGCTTTTTCTCTTTCGGTATAATCAATGATTTCCCATGCTTTATCATTTTTTATAAATTGACGCATGTCTTTAAGATAAATATCTGTTGAAAGTACATTACTATATTCTTGAACTTTCCAACGCGTCAATGGATTATCTTTGGTTTGTTGAATATGTTCTTGACGTTTTTCTTCATTAATTTCTATGAAAAACTTAATGATTTCATAGTGATCTCGTTTAAGCATATTTTCAAAAGAAGAAATTTGTTGTTTGAGTACATCATAGTTTTTATATTTGTCGTGTTTAATTTTATTTTCTCTATAATCTAGATAATGAGAATACCAGCTTCTAAAATAAATATTTATATCACCTTTTTTAGGTAAGGTATTCCAATATTTTTGTAAAAATTGATATCTTAAATCATCCTGTTTAGGTGACTGTGTCGCAATAAATTGTGTATACTTCGCATCTAAATTTAATAATAACTCATTAGATAAGCGCGTCTTCCCAGATGCAGGTACACCTTCAAATAATATCATCACTGGAATGCCTAGTTCATGTGTACGTCGTGTTAATTCTGCTGTTTTTAATGCTAAAGCTTCAATTTTTTTCGCCATTAACCCTTCATCCTTTTAATCTTTTTTCTATTTTATTGTAACATTATTGGCGTTTATCGTTTAAATTTAAAAATGCCTGAGACAATTCATCATGTCCCAGGCTAATGCGTTTATCCCATAAATTTGTAAATATCATTTGTAAATAATTTTAAGACTCTGCGTAAAATAACATCTAGTATAAATGCTGTTACTAAAGGTACAACAAAAAATCCAATAATAATTAGTATGATACTCATAACAGCTGAATCGACGTGTAAAAATTTAAATGCACTAATCGGCCCAATCATACCAATAAATCCAAACCCAGCAGACTCTTTTGTTCCAGCAATACCGATAAGACTACCAACTACACCAGAAACCGCTGCGGTAATCAAAATAGGTAGCATAATAATTGGATATTTCACCATATTTGGCATCATCATTTTCACGCCACCAAAGAAAATAGAAATTGGTACTGCAACACGATTTACTTGACTTGTGCCAATAAGTAAAACCGCTTCAGTAGCTGAAATACCAATTGAAGCTGAACCGGCTGCCAAACCTGTAATACCAATGGCAATAGCAATAGCTACTGTTGATAATGGGGAAATAATAATAAAACTAAATACCATTGAGATTAACATACACATCAATACAGGTTGTAATTCAGTGAAACTATTAATCATATTACCAATCGCAATATTTATAGTATGTACATATGGTAGGATGAGCACACCAATTGTAGCTGAGAGACCTCCAACAATTGTTGGATAAACAATCAATGCCATACTTCCTACACGTTTTTCAATAAGTAGAATAAATAAAACTGCAATTGCTGCAGTAATCATCGTATTGATTAGATCACCAATACCTGCAATAATCCAAGCCCCATTCTTAAATTGAGCAGCACCACTTCCTACATAAGCTGCACTTGATACGACTGCAATCGCAAGAGGAGTCATATTAAATTTAATCGCAATTAACGCACCTACTAATGCTGGTACAGTAAATTGTAATGCTTGAACAACATGTAGTAATGTTGCAAAAATAGGATGGTGATGCATAAGAGCTTTAAAGATTTCACCTAAAATGGCATTCGGTACTAAACCTACCACAATCCCAATAGCCACTCCGGAAAGTACTCTAAAAATAAAATCTCCAACGCTTATTTTTCTAAGTTCTGTTGTCATTCTTATACCTCCTATAATATTTTGTTATTGTATTAAGTAATGATAAAAAATACTATAACACATTTTCTAAATTTTCAGAATATTTATTTTATCATTTTCTTAAATTTTTCTGGTTTTATGGATATTTTAAGAATTTTGACCAACAATATGTATGTAATTTAAAAAGAAAAAACGAGTTGCTTCTATTATAATAGTTTAAAATAGAAAGAGTAATCATACTCTTTGACAACCTTCTTTGTTCGTTTAATAATTTAAAGTAATCACATTTTAAAATGAAAGGGATGTCTTTGTGCCAAGCAATAAAATGGATCCAAGAGTCATACGTACAAAACAATTACTCGTAGAAGCATTTCTAAATGTGTCACAAGAAAAAGAAATGACCCAAATTACAGTAAAAAATATTACTGACCGTGCTACTGTTAATCGGGCTACATTTTACGCACACTTTAATGATAAATATGAAATATTAGATTATTCATTATCAATGACTGTTCTTAAAGATATTAAAGAAACGTTGTCTATTTCAGAAACGCTCAATGGTCAGATTATCTCTAAATTATTTGTCTCGATAGCATATTATTTGGAAAATGTACAAAATGCTTGCAAACTCAATCGTGAGACATTTTGTAACCATGCTCATAAATGCATTAACAACGAGTTGGAAGCTATGTTTACCCTTATGTTACAACATAAATATCCCGAGCACGATTCTAGTATTATTGAAAATAGCGCAAGCTTTTTAGCCGCTGGTTTATGTGGACTGGCAAGACATTGGTTAGATACAAGCGAACTAAGTGCTGAGCAATTTATTGATCAAAACTTACCATTTTTACTTCACCATATTACAAATCTATAATTCTATAAACAACACTTACAGTCTTAATGATTGTAAGTGTTGTTTTATAGAAAAGCATGCGACTTGCATAAAATGATTATTTAGGTTATATTATAAACAACACTTGTTGTTTAGATAATAAGTGTTGTTTATATAAAGTTTAGTTAGGAGGGATGATATGTCCAAGATAGAAAATCATGAGGGTTTTAAACGTACCTTTAAAAATCATAAATTAACATTAGGTCTATCCATACCATTTGATAGTAAAAATAAAGAGCATATTGATTTTAACGAACAAGTGAAGTTTGCACAACAAGCTGAACGATTAGGATTTACAAGTTTATTCGTAAGAGATAATCCACTATATAGTCCTCATTTAGGATCTGTAACTGAAAATTACGACCCATTTGTTTTCCTAACGTATTTAAGTGCGTTTACCTCAAAAATTGCACTTGGGACCAGCAGTATTGTGGCAACACTACGTCATCCTATCCATTTAGCTAAATCAGCAGCCTCACTTGATCTTATTTCCAATCAACGTTTATTACTCGGTATGGCTACCGGTGATCGTTCTTTCGAATTCCCTGCATTTAAAGTAGATGAAAGTGCATTAACAGAACGTTATCAAACAACCATTCAATCATTAAGAGCACTTTGGCAATCACATTCTCCCAACATTTCAAATTCAATTTTTGAATTATATGAGGATTCTGGGTTACAAGTATTGCCTAAACATCATACGATTCCGATGTTTGGTACAGGCTACTCAAGACAATCCATGTCCTGGTTACAACAGCATATGGATGGTTGGCTATTTTACGCACAACCTTTTCAAGATCAAAAGAAATTAGTTGAAGCTTGGCATAGTGGTACCGACCGATTCAAACCGTTTATGAATATTCTAATGATTGATTTATCCCAAAATCCAAATGAAACCGTAAAACCGATTAAAGGTGGTTTCCGTACTGGACGTAAAAATTTACTACAAATATTAAAAGCTTATGAATCCATTAATACAAATCATATTATCTTAAGATTTACAAATGATGATCGTGATATCGAAGCACTTATAGAAGAAGTTGGAACATATATCACACCCCATTTTCCAGCTCATACCATTTAGGAGGAAAAATTAATGAGAGAATTATTAGAAAGAATTAATCAATTAGCAAATAAAGAAAAAGTGGAAAGTTTGAGTGTTGAAGAAAAACAAGAACAACATCAATTAAGACAAGAATATTTAGGAATGATTAGAGGCCAAGTCCTTCATACGTTCTCAACTATGAAAGTTGTCGATCCACTTGGTCAAGACGTTACACCTGATAAAGTGTATGACTTAAGAGAAGAATACGGCAATATTCAAAAAAACTAAAATTTTATTATCAAGACTTAGACTGCCTTCAAAGTTCTGACTTTGAGGGCAGAGTTTTTATGTCCATATTTTGAGTAAAGTTCTTAATTGAATCACAGCTCATTTTGTTGAAACCCTTTCCTAGGGAAAATATAAAGTAGTTCTTTGATTTTAATAATTAAAACTACTTAATGAAGTAATTGCTCACTTATGTTCGTTTATGCGACTGATTCTATATGCCACTCAACAAATATATTTCATAGTCTATCGTAGAATAGTCCAAGCCACAAATGTTTATTTATAAGATATATTCAGGTATAGAATCAAATATCATAACTTATCACGATAATAATTATGATATTATATAAAATAAATATATAAAACAACTAAGAAGGTGCATCTATGAATAAAGTATCATATAATTTCCCACCATCAAGAATTGAAAGAGCAAAAGATAAATTAAAAACATTTATTTATAATGAATATTATTTTAGTCCAGGAGATAAAGTATTAGAAGCTGGATGCGGGGATGGGGCCATCCTATTCAAACTTATTGAGAATTATAAAATTGAAGGACATGGTATTGATATTTCTGAAAATGCAAAAAGTATTGCAACTGAGTATATGATTAAAACTGGAATCAAATTTAAGTATGTTATTGGAGATGTTCAAAATTTACCTTACCCTCAAAATACATTTGATACAGTTATTTCATTAGGTGTTATAGAACATTTTCTAAACCCTGATAAAGTCATGAAGGAAATGTATAGAGTATTGAAAACTAATGGACACCTTATATTAATGACACCAAATAAATATTCGTTTGGTATTTTAGATAAGAAAATAAAAATTTTATTAAAAGTTTGGAAATTTGGTTATCAAACGGAATATAGCGTAAATGATTTAGAAAAGATAGCTAATAAATATGGTTTTAAAGTAGTCTCACGAAAGACTTTTAAGAACGACTCAATCAGTTTTAAACTGATTTCATCAATTGATCAAATATTAAATGTTTTTAATAAAAATTTTGGATTCTACAGTTATATCTACCTCATAAAGGAGGTAGATAAAAATGATTATAAATCATATCAAACTTCAATTTAATGAGACAGTTACAAAATATGATTCTGTTTTAATTGTTTTAACCTATCAAGGACATCTTGTTTTTGTTAAAAATAAAAAAAGAGCATGGGAATTAACAGGAGGTAAGGTAAACCATAATGAAACGATGAATGAGACAGCTATCAGAGAGGCTTATGAAGAGTCTGGCGCTGTCATCAATGAAAGTGATATAGACTATTTAGGTTACTATATACTACCAAATGGCCATACCACTACAATTACAAAAGCTGAAGTAAGCTATTTTAAAGATATACCGAAATATTCAGAAACTACTGAAAGAATACTTACGAAAGAACCATTAGACAAAAATTTATTATCATTTCAAGATGGGTTATATGAAGAAATTTTTAAATATTTAGGGGCATACCATGAATAAGGTTAAAAAAGGGTATTTATTTAATATTATTTCCATAGCAATCATGTCTTTAACCCCAATATTAAACAAACTTTCACTCACTGATTTATCACCTATTCAAGCAAGTTTTTTTAATGCTTTGTTTTCAACTTTAATATTATTAATAACTGTATTACTCGATAAAAGTAAAATAAAAATCTATCATAACAAATTTATATGGCTCTTAGGTATTACTAATACAATAGGTAATTTACTCCAATATGTAAGTTTAAGTTTGTTAGATCCAGTTAGTGTTGGATTATTAGGAAGATTTTATATTATATTTGCGTTGTTTCTTTCAGTGCTCTTTCTAAATGAAACGTTGTGCAAAAACGATACCTTTCCTATAATTTTTGCTGTTATAGGTTCATTCTTGATTACTCATTTTTCAGGTGATTTTAACAGTATATTAGGTGTGATTGTCACCCTATCTTATACATTCTTTTTTGCGCTAACGAATATGTTAGCTAAAAAGACCGTCAAAGACATTGATTCTAAAACCATCTTACTATACAATCAGGCGACTTCTACTTTGTTGCTAGGTATCATATTAATTGTGACTAATCATTTACATACCATACATATAAGCATAGGCTTGTTCTCTATTTTACTTTCTGCTTTGTGTAGTGGCGTAATAGGACTTTTATTATTTTATGAAGGTTTGAAATACATTTCGTTTCGTGAAGCGAATATTATAAGAACCCTCAATCCTATATTTGTGTTTATATTTTCTTTCCCGTTTTTCCCTTTACCATTAACGCCTAAATTCATAACCGGCGCGATTTTAATCATTATTTCTATTATTTATATGAATCTATATAAAGATAAAAAAACGTCTTCATGATAACTTTTTCATTAAAAATGCGCCCCACCATTAGATCTCATTCTAACTTTGGGGCGTATATTAATTGGCGTATTTTATAAAATTAATTGAACTAACAAACTAAGAAATTATATTTATGTCCATCTGGATCAGCAAATGTTGCACCGTAATAACCTTGAGAAGTCTTAGGTTCATCAATCACCTTACCACCTAACGCTTTCACTTTATGCAGTAATGTATCCACTTCATCGTTCGTTTTAACATCTAATGATATGATGACTTCATTAAAGACGAAAGAAAATACTTCGGATTAAGACGACTTAACCCGAAGTATTTTATTAGGCCAATATGTGATCCATTGAACGATTCACACTACTTGCATACATACCACCAAATTTAACTAAATGCACCATGAATAAATATAATCTATAGAACTCTAAGCGTTTTTCTGCTCCTTTTCCTAAAGGATAATGCTTTTCATATTCATTATAAAACTCTTGTGTAAATCCACCGAAGACAGTAGTGATACCTAGGTCAAATTCTCTATCTCCATATAACGGGGCTGGATCAAATAAAGCGGGACGCCCATCTTTTAAAAACATATAATTACCGCCCCATAAATCACCGTGTAAAAGAGACGGTTTGCTATTATGATTTTCTAATTCATTAATCATAACAGAACGTACTTGTTCGTATACTTTATTATCTTCTTCATTCCATAAATTTTTACGTAATAGTTCATCCCTTAAATGATCCATACGGCGTTCTACAAAAATTTCACTCCAAGACTCTGACCATGTATTATCAAATGAGACATCAGCCCCTTCATAAGGTAACTCGAATCCAAACTTACCTTCTGACTGTTGATAACTATGCATTTTGGCTACAAGTTGTCCTAATTCTTTTTGACTTCCTTTACTGCCTTCTTCTAAATAACTGAGTAATAGATACGCATCGCCATTAATTTCGCCGTTTTCAATCACTCTTGGTGCTGTAATATCTGCTTTTTCAAATGCTTCTAGTCCAGCCATTTCGGCAGCGTAGAAAGAGGGTTTACGATTTCTTTGAACTAATAAAAAATATATATCATTGTTTGTTGTAATTTTAAATGCTTCATTTACATCTCCACCACTTACTGGTGAAATATCTTGAATACCCTCTAAAGGTAATTGATTTTTCCATTCTGATTTCATTAATTATCCTCCTTAGTCCAATTCTTTATCTACTATTCTATTACCTAAATGGATGTGCTTTAACCTTTGTCATTCCAAAATGATTTAAAGTTAGGCAATTTTTCAAACACTTTCAAATTTGACTATTCATTTTTAATCGAACGTGCTAGTCTATTAAAGGAATGTTTTTTCAATGATATTAAATGAGGATCGTAAGCCTCAAATACAATGAAATGGAGCATTATTATGTACAAATTAATTAAACCTCTTTTATTCAAAATCGAACCTGAAAAGGCACATGGATTAACAGTAGATGCCTTAAAATTCACTCAGAAAAACGCTTTTTTACTACCTTTTGTAAATAAATTATTTACATATGAACACCCCTCTCTTTCACAAAACATTAAAGGGATAACATTTAAAAATCCAGTTGGTTTAGCTGCTGGTTTTGATAAATCATGTGAAGTGCCTAAAGCACTTGAAAATGCTGGTTTCGGTGCTCTTGAACTTGGTGGCATTACACCTAAACCACAAGATGGCAATCCTAAACCGCGTATGTATCGCTTACTTGAAGATGATGCCTTAATCAATCGTATGGGCTTTAATAATATGGGGATGAATAAAGCTTTATGGAATTTAAGACGTCATGCTTACACTATTCCTGTAGGTTTAAATGTGGGCGTTAATAAAACGACACCTTACGAAGAGCGTTATCAAGATTATATTAAAGTCATCGATGCGTTTAAAGCAGATGTATCATTTTTCACTGTGAATATTAGCTCACCTAATACTGAAAACTTACAAAGTTTCCATGATAAAGATGAATTTTCAATGTTATGTCATGCTTTAACAGATTATAAAGCACAACACGAAGTGAATGTCCCAATCTTTTTAAAGTTAACTTCAGACTTAGAACTTGAAGGTTTTAAAACTATTTTACCTCAAATTACAGAAACCTTTGATGGTATGATTTTAGCCAATACCACACGTCAACGTGATGGATTATCTTCTCCAAATAAAGTAGAAGACGGAGGATTAAGTGGTCGACCTTTATTTAAACGTAATTTAGAACTTGTAAAATGGGCTTATCAACAAACGAATGGCGAATTTTTAATCATTGGTACAGGTGGTATTTTTAGTGCACAAGATACTATTCAAATGATGCGAAATGGTGCGTCACTTGTACAAATCTACTCATCCCTCGTGATAGAAGGCCCTGGTTTAACTAAAAAGATTAATCGAGATATTGCTAAATATTTAAAAGCAAACCATTATAGTCATATTAGTGAGATTATTGGACTAGATGCTAGACGTTAAAATATTTCACTAAACGATAAAGTGTACTATACTAATATTACACGTAGCACGTACTATCGGAGGGTATGTTGATGACTATAGAAGATAAACAAACAAAGTCACAAACTAAAGATAAGAATAACATTGAAGATGCCAAATCTTCTCAAGAATACGATAATAGTATCGGTTACAATGGTGAAAAGAAAACAGCTTTGGATCTTGAAATTGAACGTGAACTATTAGAAATGATGGAAAATAAAGATCCTAAACCTGAAAAAGAGAAGAAAGGTATAAAAATTGCTGGACTACTATCTGCCCTTGTTATTGCTATTTTAGCTATTGTGCGTTTTATCCATCGTACGTTATAACTAAAAGCGAAGGAGTAAGAAAGAATGGTTAACTCATTCTCTCTTACTCCTTTTAAAATTGTTCTAAAAATGCTTTAGCTTCTCGATTAATTTTTTTAAAATCAATACCTTGTTCCATCGCTGCAAATACACATCCGCAATAACATTGTCTAAATATATTATAATCATTACACATTTCTATAGACCGTTCGTAACCTTTATTTTTCTTAAAATCACTAGGTAAATAATATGTATTGTATAATCGTTGAACTTCCATACCGAGTTCGTTAATTAATTGAGCATTCTTTTTAGGAGATAATGTTAATGCACTACCGAAATAATCATATCCATACTTCACTGCTGCTTCTGCGACAAGCTCTAAACGCATCTCAAAACACGCTGTACAACGTTTTCCACCTTCAGGTTCTTCAGTAAGACCACGCGATTTCGCCATCTTCATGAATTCATATGGCTGATAATCAGCTTCAATATATTTTACCGAATATCCAGTCTTCTCATTAAAATCTTTTACAAATTGTGCTTGGACTTTGGCACGTCTTAAGTATTCATTTTTAGGATGAATGTTAGGATTAGCAAAATAAATAGCAATATCTGCATACTGAGATAGATATTCTAATGTATATGTGCTACAAGGTGCACAACAACTATGTAATAAAATTTTAGGGCGAACGCCTTCACGCTCCCATTGATTAATCAGTTTTTTCAACACCCTATCATAATTGATTTTTTGATTTTTCATCTTCTTAATCATAGGTTCAGCATTTAACATTTCTCAATTCTCCTTATAAAATATTATATATTATTTTTAGTTTGAGACTTATACAATAAAAATATATCAGATATTATCGACTTACTATATCTTGAACTTTTTTAATAGCCTCATCTTCTATTTCTTTGAAAATTTTTATTGCCCTATGTATTTTTTATATTATTTCTTAAAGATGGTGATTACTTAAATTCATTAATGACACGCGTATCACATTGAGTACATACATTTTAAATTGGAACAAATTTACTTCCATAATGCTTACAATAAGCCACTAAAACCTCTTCCAAATAATCTACGTAGTACTCCGAAATCATCGAATTGACTAATTAACGATGATCCAAATAAATGTAATGCAAATCCAATAATAACGAAAAATATGATAACACCGTAAAAACTAGGGATACGTAATTTTCTATTTACACTATATTTAGCAATTAAATATATACATGATGTGAATAATAAGATAATCGAAAATACTCCTAATACCCCACTTAAAATATAAAGTTTTAAAAATAGTGAAATAAATCCTAACAAAAGTATAAGCACTGATAATGTATTCGTTAAAATAAAGTCTGACAAAACTTTTTTAATTTGAAAAGGTTGAAGTACAGTTAAACGTATCACTCCATAAGTAATAAAGAAAAGAATAGCTATAGCAATAGCGATGCCTAGTATTACTCTTAGAACAATAGTAAATACTCCTGAAACGATATAACCAAAACTATCTTCAATCATAAAATGAATAAAAAATCCTAAAATTAATAAGCCCACTATCACTAATGAAGCTAATAATGAGTAACTAAATGAATGATGACTCTCAATGATTGTATCATGCCGTTTAAACACTTGTTTAAAGAATTTTTTACTTTCTTCGACAACAGATTTAACTTTTTGACTTGAAGCACTAGGATTACCATAACGTTGTTGATAAGATGTATAATCAGGTGCATCTTGCGTTTGAGATGACTCAATATTGTTGTATTGATTCACTGTAGGCTGTTCTTTTGATATAGCATTTGGCGAAGTAACAGAACTTGAAGTAGAGTGATTTACACTTTTGTTTATATGACTATCCAAGTTTAATGATTCTGGTGTTGTTGTAGATGGTGTAATCTGATCTAATTTCGTTCCACATTCTCCACAAAATAAATCTCCTTGTTGATATGACTGACCACAATTTGGACATTGCATCCTATATACCTCCATAAACATAAAATTCGAAATCATTATACCATTAAATTGAATTGCTTAAAATATTATTTTAATGAAATAAAAAAGTTCGAATCTTAAACGATTCGAACTCTAATGATGATATATTATTCAGCTTCTCTAATTTCTGCATCGATATCTGCATAATCAATTTCAGTATTAGTGAATGTTTTATTATCGATTGGGAAGTGTTGTTCAAATGTTTCAAAGTTTTGAATTTCAACTTTTACATCATCTACTTCAAAATCTAAAATGTGTCCGCCGAAATTACGATCATCGTTGGCGAAATGAATATGGAAACCACCAGAACCAATACCATGGAATAATTCAGGTGTAAAGAAGCCAATCACTGTACCGTTAACATCTTCCTGAGTTTCTTCAGGTTGTCTACGTGCTGAATCAATTAATCTTGTATATGGTGGTTCTTGTTTTGGCATCATACGAACATGCATTTTTTTAAATTTACCAGTGATTTTTACTGCTGAGAATAAATTATCACTTAACATATGTTCTTTTACTTCATTTAATACTGTTTCAGAATCTTTATTAGAAGTTTCATAAGATTCATCTGCTTCAAATTTAGTAATTGTTGCAAAAGGTGTTAATTCATCACCTTTAAGTTTAACGAATTCTTTTTTTTCATTTGCATGGTAAGCTTCTCCATTAATGAAGATAACTTCACCGTCTGAACCTGTAAGTGTTGCTAGTCCTGAATCACCATGTTTTAATAATTCATCGATTGTGGCAGTTCCTTCTAATAAACCTGCCATCAATGTACCTAATGTACCATGTTGATATAATACATGACCCATATTAATATTCACTCCTATTTTTAGAAAATTAATTTAAAGAATCTGGTAACATATTTGTTGATAATTTAATATTATCTTTATAATTTACTGGAATATCAATTAAAACAGGTCCTTCTGTTTCGTAACCTTCTTTAATTGCAGCTTCAAGTTCTTCTGGGCTTGTTACTCGAATACCTTTCGCACCAAATGACTCTGCATATTTAACATAATCTACTGGACCAAATGCTACACCAGCTGCACGTTTATATTTCATTTCTTCTTGGAATTCAACCATGTTGTATTTACCATCATTCCAAATTAATTGAATGATATTTAATTTTTTACGTACAGCAGTTTCTAAATCTTGACCTGAGAATAAGAAACCACCATCACCAGCAACTGATACAACTTGTGTGTTTGGACGTACTAATGCAGCTGCTATAGCCCATGGTAACGCAACACCTAAAGTTTGCATACCGTTACTGAATAATAAATGTCTTGGATTGTAACTTCTAAATTTACGAGCCATCCAAATATAGTGACTACCTACGTCTACTGTAACAGTTGTATCATCAGTTAACGTTTTTTGCATTGTATTGATAATTTCTACTGGATGTAAAATACCGTCTTCATGTTCATATTTAATGCCAGTAGCTTCGATAATATTTGCTCTTAATTCTTCTAAGTCATCTAAATGTTTTTGATCAATAATTGGTTCAGATACTTTTTCTGACATCATTTGAATTGTACCTGCAATATTACCTACTAATTCTTTTTTAGGACGTAAGTAATTTGTAATTTCAGCATGCACTTCGTCAATTGAGATAATTTCAGTATCTAATTCTTTATTCCAGTTACTTGCTTCGTATTCAATTGGATCATAACCGATTGCAACTACTAAGTCAGCTTTTCTTAGTAATTCGTCACCCACTTGGTTACGGAATAAACCAACACGACCAAAGAAATGGTCTTCTAATTCACGACTAATCACACCAGCACCTTGGAAAGTTTCTACAACAGGTAAGCTTGTTTTTTCAACAAATTTACGAATTGCTTCTGTTTCTTTTTCACTAGAACTTCTCATACCTGCAAGTAATACAGGGAATTTAGCATCTTTAATCGCTTGAAGCACTTCATTCACTTCTTCATCTGCTGGTACCCCTAAATGAGGTTTTTCTGGTAAGTCGATTGCTTTACTTTGCACTTGAGATGAAATAACGTCTTGTGGAATACTAATGAAACTTGCACCATTTTTACCAGAAGTTGCAGTGCGGATTGCATTTGTCATAACTTCAGATAATGATTCAGGATCTTGAACCTCTGCACTATATTTAGTTGATGATTTTAGTAACGCAGCGTTATCTACAGCTTGGTGAGTAAGACGTAATAAATCATTTCGTTTAACTTGACCACCGATTGCTAATACAGGGTCACCTTCTGAAGTAGCTGTTAATAATCCAGTTGTTAAGTTACTTACCCCTGGACCACTTGTTACTAATGCAACACCAGGTTTACCTGTTAAACGTCCAACGCCTTGTGCCATCATTGCAGCATTTTGTTCGTGACGTGTAACGATAAGTTCTGGGCCATCATCTTCTAATGCATCGAATAAATAGTCGATTTTTGCACCTGGAATACCAAATACATAATCCACATTATTATTTTTTAAAGTATCAATGACCATATCTGCAGCAGAATAGTTTTCTTTAGCCATTTTATATTCATATCCTTTCAAGTTTACATTTGTAATTTAAAGTTTTTATTTCAAAATTACTTTTCTATTTTTTTATACTCAATTAAAAAGAAGCCACACACATGTCTATTTTTTTAGGGAAAAAGAGGGAAAGACTTAGTCACATGTTAATTGCGGCTTCTTTATATTTAAATAACTTCAATTTTTAAAGTTGAAGTGTAACCTCAGTTAATTAGACATATTCAAATATGAGATGGGAGTTTTCTATTATATATGTCATGTTTAAGGGAATGATAGTAAAACATACTTATTAGAACATTTGAATACGTTGTAACTTTATTACGTTTCTTATTATAGTACGCATCGAAACATTAATAAAATACATATTTTCGATAGTAACCATTCCATATTGGAATAGGTCAATATACTTTAACCATTGTAAAATGACACAATTAAAAAGGTCTAATGACTTGACTTGTCTTCTATAATTATAGTACCAATATTGATATAATTACTACTTTTTTATATTTTTAGAGTAAATATACTCTTTTTTGTTGTTTTTATTTTAGATTTATCTGATATAATCAAATCTATCATTTAAATTTTCTAGTTATGTATTCTTGTTTAATAAAAAGTAAGAAAACTTGAAATTTTCAGAAATTTTAGACAAAATACCGTTCTTTTATGCTATGATAATAAATGTTATATAGCTAACAAGCTAATTAATTAAATTTTAAACTTATTAGTGGAGGTTCATAATTATGGCCAGTTTTTTCAAAAATTTTACTAGAAAAGAAGATCCCACTATCTATCAAAGTAAAGATGGACATTTAAAACGTACGTTACGTGTTAAAGATTTTCTTGCATTAGGTGTAGGTACTATTGTATCAACATCCATTTTCACTTTACCTGGTGTAGTAGCAGCAGAGCATGCTGGTCCAGCCGTAGCTTTATCTTTCTTATTAGCTGCAATTGTTGCTGGTTTAGTTGCATTTTCATATGCCGAAATGGCTGCAGCCATGCCTTTTGCTGGTTCTGCATATTCTTGGATTAACGTTTTATTTGGTGAATTCTTTGGATGGGTAGCTGGTTGGGCATTACTTGCCGAATACTTTATTGCCGTTGCCTTTGTAGCTTCTGGTTTTTCAGCCAATTTAAGAGGACTTGTGTCTCCTTTAGGTATTGCGTTACCTAAGTCTTTATCTAACCCTTTTGGTGCAAATGGAGGAATTATAGACTTAGTTGCAGCAATTGTTATTATTTTAACTGCATTATTATTATCTCGTGGTATGAGTGAAGCTGCTCGTATCGAAAATATTCTTGTTATTTTAAAAGTTCTAGCGATTGTTTTATTCGTTATTGTTGGATTAACAGCAATTCAAGCAAGTAATTATGTTCCATTTATTCCTGAGCATAAAGTCACTGCAACTGGTGATTTTGGTGGATGGCAAGGTATTTATGCAGGTGTATCAATGATTTTCTTGGCATACATAGGATTTGATTCAATTGCTGCCAACTCAGCTGAAGCTATTAATCCGCAAAAAACGATGCCACGTGGTATTTTAGGATCATTAATCATTGCGATTGTTTTATTCGTAGCTGTAGCTTTAGTATTAGTTGGTATGTTCCATTATTCAAAATATGCTGGGAATGCTGAACCTGTTGGTTGGGCACTTCGTCAAAGTGGACATGGTGTAGTAGCAGCAGTAGTTCAAGCTATTTCAGTCATCGGTATGTTTACAGCATTAATCGGTATGATGTTAGCTGGTTCACGTTTACTTTATTCATTTGGTCGTGACGGATTATTACCTTCTTGGTTAGCCAAATTAAATGATAAACATTTACCTAATAGAGCGCTTGTTATTCTCACTATTATCGGTGTTTTAATTGGTTCCATGTTCCCATTTGCTTTCTTAGCTCAATTAATTTCAGCAGGTACATTAATCGCATTTATGTTTGTATCTATTGCAATGTATAGTTTAAGAAAACGTGAAGGCAAAGATTTACCAATTCCAGCATTTAAAGTACCGTTCTTCCCTGTATTACCTGTCATTACCTTTTTATTAGTCTTGCTTGTATTCTGGGGATTAAGTTTTGAAGCTAAACTTTATACATTAATCTGGTTCTTAGTTGGTATTGTTATTTATGTATTCTATGGTATTAAACATTCTAAAAAGAATGATGAAGATGATTATGTCGTACCAAAAGATTAAGATAATGAACTACTTATATTTCTCATATCCCCTTTAGAAACATTCAATTGTTTTTTAAGGGAAGTATACTGAAAAGAGCAAGAAAAGACATTCACTTAATGTCTTTTCTTGCTCTTTTAATATATTTTACCAACCTTGTCCTTCTATACTATATTGATTTAAATTACCATCTTGTAGTGCTTGAAGCGCTTCTTCAATAACATCTAACGCTTTATCTAACTGTTCATAAGTAATAACGAGTGGCGGTTGAAAACGTAAGACGTTCCCAGCAACTGCAATAATCACTACACCATGTTCAAAACAGTAATTACAAATTTTCAATGCTTCTTCAGCAGCTCTTTCTTTTGACTGTTTGTCTTTAACAATATCAATTCCAATAGATAACCCAATACCGCGCACATCTCCTACGTAATCGTATTGATCTACCCATTGATTCATACGTTGACGCACGTAGTTTCCTTTTTCAGAACTAGCTGTTAGTAAGTCGTCGTTTTCTATCATTTCAATCGTAGCAAGAGCCGCTTCACAACTTACTGGATTTGCCCCTGTCGTAAATAGATGTGCTGGTGCTTCAAGACTTTCAATAATTTCTTTTCGACCCACAATCGCTGACATTGGTAATCCACCTGCTAATGATTTACCAAATGTAATGAGGTCTGGTGTAAAGTTAAAGTGGTCCACAGAGCTCCAAGAACCTGTACGACCTAATCCTTGTTGGATATCATCAACAGCAATTAAAATACCGTATTCTCGACATAACGCTTCAAGTGCTTCAAAATAGCCTTCTACTGGTTCTAATAGTCCACCATCTCCTTGAATCGTTTCTAACACAATACAAGCTACTTCCTCAGCTGGAACATATTTAGCAAACATCTCTTTCAATGGCGCTAAATATTCTTCAACAGTGTTTGATTTAGATTGTTCAAACATCCCTCTGTATTTATCTGGAAATGGAATATGATAAAAACCATTTAATAAAGGGCCATAATGTTTACGCATATTTAAACTGATAGCCGACATTGATAACGCTCCAAATGTAGAGCCATGATAAGCATTTGTAAAGCTGATAATATAGGGTCGTCCCGTATAAGCACGTGCAAATTTGATAATACCATCATTCGCATCCGAACCACTCAAACCAAATGTGACACGTTTTTCATAATCACCTGGCGCAATATCGCATAACTTTTTAGACAGTTTCACTAAAGGCTCGTGATACATATATGCGGGGGTATAATGAATAAATTTATCTACTTGCTTTTTAATCGCCTCTGCTACCTGTTGTGGTGCATGACCCACATTTTGTGAGCTTGCACTAGCTAACAAATCGATGTATTCTTTTCCATCTATATCTACTAAAGTTGCTCCATATCCATGATCAATCACTAATGGATAATATTTTATACGTCCTGAAGTAGCAAAATACTTGCTCTCTTCTTTTATCATATCCTCTGCTTTACTCAAATTGACTCATCCTCTCCCAAAGTATCAACAACTTATATCTAACTTTCTTTATTGACTTCAATTCTTGTGATAATAATCAATATCTTACTAATAATTGTCAGATTTGTAAATATTTTCAGAAAAATTAAAATATATTGTTTCTATCTTTTAAACAATGATAAATATAAATCATAAAAGGCCTCTAATAGAGACCTTTTATGACTTATTTGTTTTCGTATGGAATAACATCATCGCCATATTCTTTTTTAATATACGCTTTGATTTCTTTAGATTGCATAACTTTTAATAATGTTTGGAATTTTTCATCATTTTTATGACCTTCTTGCACGGCAATCGTATTCGCAAATGGTGATGATTTACCTTCCATAACAATAGCATCTTTAGACGGTTTTAAACCATTATCAAGCGCATAGTTTGAATTTATAATGACTGCAGCTCCTTCACCATTCTTATATGTTTTTGGTAAAAACTCTGCACCTTGTTGATGGTTAAATTTCAAGTGTTTTTTATTTTCAGCAATATCCTCAAATTTTGCATTTTCAATTTTAACGCCTTTTTTTAATTTAATTAATCCTTCATTAACAAAGAAAGATAAAAAACGTCCTTCTTCTGCAGGATTATTAGAAACGTAAATCGTCGATCCATCTGGAATGTCTTTTAAATTTTTATATTTTTTACTATATACACCCATAGGCGTCGTAAACACTTTACCTAATTCTTCAATTTTATAACCATGACTTTTCTTTTCAGCATTCAAATATGGGACATGTTGGAAGAAGTTCGCATCAACATCACCTTTATCTAATAATTTATTAGGCACCTTATAATCATTAACTTCTTTGACTTCTAAATCATATCCTTTTTTCTTCATTTCTTCCTTAGCTTTTTTTAACACATCACCATGAGGTGCTGGCGACGCTGCTACGGTAATTTTTTTATTATCTTCTTTCTGATTTCCACAAGCTGCTAGCGTTATCGTTACTAACAAAATACTGATCATACCTATTAATTTTTTCATATGTATTGACACCTTTTTATAAATTTTCAATTCTCATTTCCTCTTACTAGATATGTAAAGACATAAAAAAATACTTTCAACTATTAAGAGAAAGCATCGACACACTTTCTCTCATCTTCTAAAGTATGATTAACTTTATGTGAATTAGCACCATGTCATACAATGACGGTTGCTGGGTTTCGTAGGGCACATCCCTCCACCACTCTTGATAAGAGTTAATAGATTATTGAATTATTAATAACTTATCATTGATTTAAACTTTGGTCAACATGTTTTTTCAATATTCTAAAAATTTAAAAAGTGTTAAATCTAATATTTCAGGGAATATTCTTATAGTATGTATATAAGAAGGAAGGAAAATTATGATCCGTTATTTTTATCATTGTCTTAGTGCTTTAGTTATAAGTATTATCTTATTAATTACAATGACTATCATGGATGGCATAGTTCAATCGACTCATCTTACTTTATTGTTAATTAACATCGATTTCTTAATTGATCCAAGCAAAACGCCGTTATTATTAGAACTAGCCATTCATGTTTTTATAGGATGGTTAATATATTTTATTTTCTTACTTATTTATCACGTCTTTAAACCATTATATAAAATAAGTTATGTCTTATTAATGATTGTTTTTGGCTCTCTTTATCCGTCACTCGTCGTTATGGCAAAGCGTTCATTCTTTCACTTTAGCTGGAATGAATACGGTTTATGGATGATTGCTCATATTATTTTTATGATTTTAATGGCTTGTTCCATTCCATATTTTTCTAAAAAGAAGTATTAATGTCCTATATAAATCATGTGATAAATATTGATTTAATGTTTACAAATTATTTATTCTTTAAGTTAAGTTAAAGATTTATTATGTTTTTTTTAAAATCCCTGTTTCTGATCTATTCAAATGCTACACTCTAGTTGTAATTGATCATGAATGAAATGGGGTTTTCATTATGAAGAAAGTATCTTTCGTTGCATCTACACTTTTAACAAGTACAATGCTACTTACAACGACTCAATCTGTAGAAGCACATACTGCTAACTTAGTGACTAAAGAAAATGCTAAACAAATTGCTACAGAGGCATTATCTAATAGTGGAGGTAATCCAAACCTACAACGATTGGGTCGTACTGTTGACAAAGGCGCATACTTTGAAATTATAAGTCATAATAGATTAAATGAAGGTAGTGGAATGTATAAAGTTCATAAAAATGGCGAAGTTGAGTACAAAAATGGTAGATATAGTGACTTTAATCAACTTCAAGATACACGCATTCATGCAGAATCAGGTATCGCTAAAGCCGCTAAAACAACCTCTTCTAATCATAAACAAGTTCATTCTGTTGATTGTGCACGTGAACTCAACCGTTATTATGTAGGAACGGTTGCTTCTTCTGAGGTACCATCATCTAAGTCACTTAAAGATACTCAAACATCACAATCTTCTGTTAAAACGCTCCCAAGTACTGGAGACGTTACACAACAACACTCAACTCAACTTTTAGCCTCACTTCTATTAGTTATGGGAACTTCATTATTACTGAAACAAAAACATCATAGTCATTCTTATTGATCTACTAAACATTTTTAATAAATAAAAAAGGAGTGAGTCAACGAATTCAAAATGAATTCTGACTCACTCCTTTTGTTTAATCATGATTTCGTTTAAATAGTTCTACAAGATAAATCATTTCCATACTAAATTAATATACAAGAAACTGTCTCTATATTATTTATTTTTATTATCCGCTTGTTCATTATCTTGACTATCAGAATGTTGATCATCTTTGTTTTTAGTTTGTTCTACACCTTCAGGGTCTTGTTCTTTAGCATTGCCTTTTTTTGGATTATAATTAACACCTTCTGTATAATCATTACCTGCATTCCATAATAAGAACTCATTCACACCGTTATCTTTTAAAGCTTGAACTTCTTCAGATATCGCTTTTGCATCATAATCAATATAATTACCAGCCCCTAAATATGAAGCGGTAAAGTCTTGAATCCATGGTCTTGAAATAGGCTTATCTTTACCTAATGTATCTAATAAACTATTTTCTTTTTGAATATAGCGATTAACTGTTTTATATGGCTCAGTATCTGGTGCTTGTAAACCGAAATCTCCATTACTCCAATGAGATGGATAAATCATTGATGAAATGGCATCTACATTTTTAGAAATTTTAGGGAAGCTTTGACCAATACCAGGTGCATTTTCAACTAATGCAGAATAACCAAATACATCAGCTGACACATTAACTCCCATTGGTTTTAATTCTTTATTTGCGTATTCTAAGAATTTAGTAATTGTATCCACACGTTGATCGCCTGAACTCATCTGACTATTTTTATATTCACCTTTATTATAAGTTAAGCTATCTGCTTGATTTTCAAATCCTTCTGGGAAGCGTACATAGTCAAATTGAATATCTTGGAAGCCTGCTTTTGCAGCTGCTTTTGCAACATCAATATCATACTTCCATACTTCCTTCATAAATGGATTAACAAAGCTATCCCCTTTACCATTTGTCCAAACAGAACCATCACTATTTTTGAATGTCCATTCAGGGTGTTCATTTGCTAATTTTGTATCTTTAAATGTCACAATACGTGCAATTGGATAAATATTATTATCATGTAGTTTTTTTAATAATTTTTTACCATCTACAATATCAAGCGTATTTTTATCCACTTGTTTATTGCCTGTATTTAATTTCATAGTAATGTTACCTGTATCATCTTTCACATCGATAACCATGGTATTTAAATTAGAATCTTTGATTAATTTAACTAACTCATCCATTTTAGCACCCTGTGTAGAATTACTTGTTACATAAATCCCTTTAACACCATCTTTAGGATACTCTACTTTATTTTCATTTGTATTTTTATCATTATTCTTTTTCAATGCATCACTTTGACTATTACCACTTTTATTACTAGATTGCTCATTTTTCTGATTTCCATCTTTTTGTCCACTATCAGATGCATTATCTCCATTACTACAAGCCGCCAATAATAGAGCACTTGTTGTTAATACAGCAAAAATTTTATTTTTCTTCATTACTGTTCCTCCAAGAAAGTATATAAGTATTAATTAAGAACTTAGTTATCATATATAAACGATTTAAAAATAAAGACTAACTTCAATTAATAAGAACTTAACTTACTTTAGAATAGCATATTTTAACAAAAAATATACGATACACTAAAGTTTTATAAAATATTCTATTTAATATTTACATATATTAAAATTTTAAAGAAAACGTAAAGATAATGCTTTAGAATCATCGATGATCCACTGAACATTTGGTATTGATCTTTTCATTTGTTGCATGATAAATTGCTCATTATTTTTAGGAAAATCCCAAATATACTTAATAAATTCAAAACTTAATGTTTTAGGATTTCCTCCGATATGTTCTCTGTTAAATAGTGAATATATGTAACGCTTGATTACTCTAAGTATACATTTTACTCTTGGTTCTTTAATCCATATGACTTTAGTTGCATATTTTAATCTCATACTAAGTGTACTAGAATAATTTCCATCAATAATCCATTCCTCTTTTACTACAATAGATTCAAGTTTTTGTTTTAATTCTTCAAAAGTAATGACGTTTTTATTATTAAGCCATTGAATTTGATCAATATGGTAAAGTGGCAGTTGATATTTTAAATGTAGTTGATATGCCAATGTTGATTTTCCAGAACCAGGGCTACCAATAATTAATATACGTTGTTTCATAACAATCCCCTTTGAATATGTTTGAATGTTTACATTAAATGTATAAATACGGTAATTTCATAAAATTGTAAATTGTTAATTAAGAAATTTCAATAATTAATTACTTTATACTTGAGAATATTATTATTTTTTACGATAATGATATTGAAAGTTTATTAAAGGAGTGAAAGGCATAATGAATAAAGAACAATTAGAAAAAGTAAGTCATGGGAAAGGATTCATCGCTGCATTAGACCAAAGTGGTGGTAGTACTCCAAAAGCATTAAAAGAATATGGTGTAAACGAAGATCAATACAGCAATGATGACGAAATGTTCCAACTTGTACATGATATGCGTACACGTGTTGTCACTTCACCTTCATTTACTTCAGATAAAATTTTAGGTGCGATTCTATTTGAACAAACTATGGATCGTGAAGTTGAAGGTAAATATACTGGTGACTACTTAGCTGATAAAGGTGTCGTTCCTTTCTTAAAAGTCGACAAAGGTTTAGCTGAAGAGCAAAATGGTGTCCAATTAATGAAACCTATCGACAACTTAGATGAAACTTTAGACCGTGCAGTTGAACGTCATATCTTCGGTACTAAAATGCGTTCTAACATCTTAGAATTAAATGAACAAGGTATCAAAGACGTTGTTGAACAACAATTTGAAATTGCTAAAAAAATCATTGCTAAAGGTTTAGTACCTATCATTGAACCTGAAGTAAACATTAACGCTAAAGACAAAGCTGAAATCGAAGAAGTATTAAAAGCTGAACTTAAAAAAGGCTTAGATTCTTTAAATGATGATCAATTAGTAATGCTAAAATTAACTATCCCTACTAAAGCTAACTTATACAAAGAATTAGCTGATCATCCAAATGTTGTTCGTGTTGTTGTATTATCTGGTGGCTACAGCAGAGACGAAGCAAACAAATTATTAAAAGACAATGATGAATTAATTGCAAGCTTCTCACGTGCATTAGCAAGTGATTTACGTGCAGGCCAATCAAAAGAAGAATTTGATAAAGCTTTAGGCGATGCAGTAGATTCAATCTACGATGCTTCAGTAAATAAAAATTAATAGTCAGATTTTTATTTAAAAGTGATGAGTCACGTGCTCATCACTTTTTTCATGTTTTTAAGCAGTTATAACCATTAAATTTATTTAATAAAAAAACTGTTAACAGAACGTGATGTCCTGTTAACAGTTTTCTAATTTTTCTTATTTAGCATTAGTATTTTCATAGAAACCTAATTCTAATTGTTTAGATGTTAAACGACGAGTTTTTCTCATTAAGTCAACATCATGAATTAATGATTCACCATATGAAGGAATCATTTTTTTGATTTTTGGTTTCCATTCATCTAAATATTGTTCGAAGTTTCTTTCGATAACTTCTAACGCTACTGAAACTGATGTAGAAGCCCCTGGTGATTCACCAAGTAAAGCAATGATAGAGTGGTCTTTAGAGTCAACCACTTCTGTACCGAATTGGATGAATCCTTTACCTTCTTTTTCATCATCTTTAATAACTTGTACACGTGTACCAGCAGTATATACTTGCCAATCTTCATCACGAGCTTCAGGGTAGAACGTACGTAAGTGGTTCATACAACCTTCTTTAGTCATGATGATTTGGTCAAATGAATATTTAAGTAATGACATATTCTTAACTGCTGCAGCTAATAACGTAGTGATATTGTGTGGTTTAACTGATTTGAATAAATCTAAGTTAGAACCGTGAATTAAGAATTTAGGGCCAACATTTGCGAATGGTCCGAATAATAATGTTCTTTCACCATCGATATAACGAGTATCTAAGTGAGGAACAGTCATTGGTGGTGTGCCAGGTGGCTCTTTACCATAAACTTTCGCATCATGTTGTTCGATAACTTCTGGATTTGTACAAGCGATAAATTGACCAATGATTGGGAAACCACCGATATGTTTACCTTCTTCGATACCAGTTTTTTGTAATAATGGAATAGATCCACCACCAGCACCGATGAATACATGGTCAGCTTCTTTAGTAAAGACTTTATTGTTAGCTAAATCTTTAATTTTAACTTGCCATTTACCGTTAGATAAACGTTTGAAGTCTTGTACTTCATGATTATAGTTGACGTTTACGTTTGAATCGTCGTTTTGTAAGTTATGTGCCATTTTACGAGTTAATTCACCGTAGTTAACGTCAGTACCTTCGTCGATTTTACTAGCAGCCATTAAGCCATCATCGAAACGACCTTGCATCATTAATGGAATCCATTTTCTCATTACTTCGATGTCTTCAGTGTATTCGATATCATCGAACATAGGGAAATCTTTCATTTTTTCGTAACGTTCTTTTAAGAATTGAACGTTGTTTTTACCACGTACGAAACTGATATGTGGTAAAGGATGAATGAAATCTCTAGGATCTTTAATTTGTCCTGATTCTACTAAATGACCCCAAAATTGTTTAGAAATTTCAAATTGTTCGTTAATTTCTTTTGCTTTTTCAATGTCAATCGTACCATCTGGTTGTCTTACAGTATAGTTTAATTCACATAATGCAGCGTGACCAGTACCAGCATTGTTACGTTCATTTGAACTTTCGATACCTGGACGATCTAAACGTTCATAAAGATCGATGTTCCAGTTAGGTACAAGTTCATTGAACATAGATGCAACTGTTGTACTAATTACACCAGCACCGACAATAATCATATCTTTTGATTCTGTCATGTTTGTACACCTCTCCAAAAATTATGTTTCACAATATATTATAATTACCTGTTGCTCTTGTTTCCCTAATATCTAGTAATCAATATATTGTTTTAGTAATGTGTTAAGTCTTTCATTACTATGTTAAAACAAATATAGTCAATTGTAAATCAGAAAAACTTAAATATTCGAATTAATGAATTCATTATCATTAAATTAAGCAAAAAATTTATCAATATAAGTTAAATAGTAAGAATAGTTGAATGATCAAAGTTTTATTATAACATGATGTCATTACAATCACTTAATGATTTACTTACAACCTTATATAATGATTATTTATTATTTTGTAAAAACTTTTCAATATAAAAAGCTGATTCTTCAATTGATTTATACTCAGTATTAATCACTGTAGCATTTAATTTTTTAAATACTTCTTCTGCATAACTGAGTTCTTCTTTTATACGATTTAAATTATTATATTGAGACTCTTTCGACAAACCTAATGTTTCAGCACGACTTTTTCGTATATTTGCAATATACTGTGGACTTGCAGTTAATCCAAATACTTGTAACCCTTTTTGCTTAAAAACACTGTCTGGAATACTAACTTCAGGTACTAAAGGAATGTTTGCTATTTTGTAGCCTTTATTCGCTAAATACATACTTAATGGTGTCTTTGAAGTACGTGATACCCCTACAATCAACGCATCCGCTTCGCCTATATCAGAAAAATGCTTACCATCATCATATTTAACTGAATATTCAATCGCTTCAATACGCTTAAAATAAGCTTCATTTAACTTTCTTAACGCACCACTTTCCATCAATGGTTTTTCACCTGTCACGTGTTCAATAATGCTAATTAAATCAGACATATAATCTACATATGGGATATGATGTTCTCTAGCAAATTCGTGACCAAGTGCATTAAATGATTCACTTACTAATGTCGTAGCTACTATTGCGTGGTGTTCTTTCGCTAAATTTAATATATTTAAAAATTCTTCCTCATCTTTAATATAAGGAAATTTTTTTATTTCTACATTATTTAAATCTGGAAACTGGGTTAAAGTTGCATGAATCATACGTTGAGCAGTTTCTCCAATTGAATCTGAAACAATAAATAATTTTAAATTATGTGCTTGTGACTCGACTTCATTCATTTTTGATTACTCACTTTCCTCCACTTGACTCTGAGCAGTCGCTAAAATTGCTCCTGGAATTCGGAATGGTGAACATGATACATAATCAATTGGTAAGTGATTGAAATAATGAATAGATTTTGCATCTCCACCTAATTCACCACATACACCAATCTTAATATTTTCGTTCACTTTCTTTGCCTGTTTAACTGCCATTTCAATTAGTTTTCCAACGCCATCTTCATCTAATGTTTGGAACGGGTCAAGTTTCAATATATTTCTTTCAGTATACACATTTATAAACTTCCCTGCATCATCTCTAGAAAAACCAAATGACAATTGTGTTAAATCGTTCGTACCAAAGCTGAAGAAATCACAATATTTTGCTAATTCGTCTGAAATAAGACATGCACGAGGCGTTTCGATCATTGTTCCCATTGAGTAATCTACGCTTTCTTGATGTTGTTTTTCTAATTGATCAATAGTCTTAACAAGGTTTTCTTTTAAAGTAGTAAATTCTTCGACTGTAGACACTAACGGAATCATAATTTCTGGTTTACACTGAATGCCTTCTTCTTTTAATTTAAATACACTTTCAATAATCGCTTCTACTTGCATTTCATATAACTCAGGGTATGTGATGGCTAAACGACAACCACGATGTCCAAGCATTGGATTCACTTCGTTTAAATCCACAATGCGTTTATCTAATGTTTCCTTTGAAATATTTAATTGCTTCGCAACATTCGCAATATCCTCTTCAGAATGTGGTAAGAACTCATGCAATGGCGGATCAAGTAAACGTACTATTGTAGGATGTTCACCTGATAATTTAAAAATTTCTTTAAAGTCTTCTACTTGATATTGTTTAATATGATTAAGTGCTTCGAGACGGTCTTCACGAGAGGATGATAAGATGAAACGTCTCATCTCTACTAGTCGCTCAGCCCCAAAGAACATATGCTCTGTACGTACTAATCCGATGCCTTTAGCACCAAATTGGTAACCCACTTTAATATCTTGAGGTGTTTCTGCATTCATACGTACTTTTAAACGAGCTGTCTTTTCTGACCACTCCATAAATTGATTGAATGACTCGCTATGCTCAGCATTGACTGTTTTAATCTCACCTAAATAAATGTCACCTTCTGAACCATCAACTGAAACCATATCTCCTTCATGTAGTGTTTGATTGCCATAGTATACCGTCTTAGCACTCGTATTAATTTCTAAATCAGAACATCCTGTCACACAACATTTACCCATTCCACGAGCTACAACTGCTGCATGAGACGTCATGCCACCATGTGTGGTTACAATCGCTTCACTTGCAATCATACCTTCAATATCTTCAGGAGACGTTTCTGGTCTCATCAAGATCACTTTTTTACCTTGATCTGATTGTGCTTTCGCCTCTTCAGCAGTAAATACAATTTGACCTGTTGCAGCACCTGGACTCGCAGGTAATCCCATTTTAGATACAACTGTTGCTTCTTTTAATGAAGACTCATCGAAATTAGGATGCAACAGTTGATCAATTGATTTTACTTCAACTTTTTTCATTGCTTCTTTTTTAGTAATAATACCTTCATTCACTAAATCTACAGCAATTTGAATAGCTGCACGTGCTGTACGTTTACCATTACGAGTTTGGAGTAAATATAATTGTCCATTTTCAATTGTAAATTCAATATCTTGCATATCTTTATAGTGTTTTTCTAATTGTTTTGTCACATCTACAAATGCTTGATGAACCTCTGGCATTTGATCATGTAATGTTGAGATATCTTTAGGTGTACGAATACCAGCAACAACATCTTCTCCTTGTGCATTAAGTAAATATTCACCAAATAATTTATTTTCGCCAGTCACTGGATTACGCGTAAAAGCAACACCTGTTCCACTATTATCTCCACTATTACCGAAAACCATTTCTTGGATATTTACTGCTGTGCCGATGTCATGTGGAATATCATTTAAATCTCGGTAAATACGAGCACGATCATTATCCCAAGATTTAAATACAGCTTCTATAGCTTCTTCCAGTTGTTTCAAAGGCTCTTGTGGGAAAGGTTTATGTACTTCTTCTACATATATTTCCTTAAAGCGCTTACAAATTTCTTTTAAACCCTCTGCACTAATGGCAGCGTCATTCTCAAAATGATGTTGTTTTTTATACTGTTCGAAATATGTATCAAATGCTTGCATAGGTACACTATATACGACTTCACCAAACATTTGTAATAAACGACGATAACAGTCATAAGCAAAACGTTTATCCCCAGTTTTTTTAGCTAATTTTTCTACATTCTCATCATTTAAGCCCAAGTTTAATATTGTATCCATCATTCCTGGCATAGAAATTTTTGCACCACTTCTTACAGAAACAAGTAATAAATTAGTATCAGAAGAGAATATTTTTCCGGTTCTCTCTGAAAATGAAGCCAAGTGATCAATTAATTCTGTTTTGATGTCAGTAGATAATGACTTACCTTGTTTTAAATACTCAATACATGCTGTTGTGGTAATGGTGAAACCATCTGGTACAGGTAAACCTAAGCGTTTCATTTCAGATAGATTAGCTCCTTTACCTCCCAATACATCTCTCATTGATTTTTGTCCTTCATCAAACGCATAAATATATTTAGTCATTATAAATCACCTCAAATTTTTATTATGTCATACTAATTATTTAAAAGTATGTCATAATAACACGTGAAATACAATTAAAATTATCTTTATTTTTAATTTTTCTAAATATAGACAAATTTTCAATATTCATGTTATCTGATACATCAGTATTCTCATCATAAAAAAACACTGATAAATTAGTGACATACTAATTTATCAGTGTGGTGAATATGATTATTTATTTTGAGCGTTGTTATATTTTGTGCGTTCAGCATCGCGTAATTCAACACGACGAATTTTGCCAGAGTTTGTTTTTGGTAAATCTTCTACAAATTCAATCGCACGTGGATATTTATATGGTGCGACTACTTTTTTAGAGAAAGTTTGTAACTCTTTCACTAAATCATCACTTGGTTTATAGCCCTCTTTTAAAATAATAAATGCTTTAACAATATTGCCACGAATTGGATGTGGACTTGCTACAACTGCACATTCTTTTACCGCTTCATGATTTGTGAGTGCATCTTCAACTTCGAAAGGTCCAATAGTATAACCAGAACTAATAATAATATCGTCACGGCGACCTTCAAACCAGAAATAGCCATCTTCGTCGATATGTGCTAAATCTCCAGTAATGTAATAATCTCCTGCATGTGCCTCTTTTGTACGTTTCTCATCTTTAAAGTAACCTTTAAATAATCCAGGGAAATCAAGTGGTAATGCTATATTACCTTTTACATTTGTATCCACTTTGTTTCCATCATCATCAACAACTGCTACACGACTACCCGGAATAGCTTTACCCATAGAACCAGGACGTGGTTCTGTATCTTTTAAGAAACCAATTAGTAACGTACTTTCTGTTTGTCCATATCCGTCACGCACTGTTAAATTAAAATGTTTACGGAATTGTTCAACTACTTCTCTATTTAATGGTTCCCCTGCAGATACTGCACTGTGTAAATGATCTAAATTGTATTGATCTAAGTTATCTAATTTTGCCATCATACGGTATTCTGTTGGTGTACAGCAAAGCACATTAATTTTAAAGTTTTGTAATAGTGATAAATAACGGGAAGGATTAAATTTACCATTATACACAAATGCTGTCGCTCCTGATCCCATAATAGATAGGAATGGACTCCATACCCATTTTTGCCAACCAGGTGCAGCTGTTGCCCACACTAAGTCATCTTCTTTTATAGCTAACCAATGTTCAGGTGCCATTTTCATATGAGCATATCCCCAACCATGAGAATGTGTAACAGCTTTTGGATTACCTGTAGTTCCAGAAGTGTAAGATAAAATAGCAACATCATCTCTTGTTGTATTGGCTATGTCTAATTTATCACTTTGCTTTGCTTTTTCATCTTCAATACTAATCCAATTCTCTTGATTTCCGTTAATCACAAATTTTGTTAATTCGTTATATTCTTCAATATCTCTAAATTCTTCTATAAAATCAGCTAATACAATAACTGCATTAATTTCTCCATGCGTAATACGATATTGTAAATCCTTTGTTCTTAACATTTCAGAACTTGGGATAATTGCAATACCTAATTTTAATGCTGCAATATAAAGTTCATACGTGATGATAGCACGTGGCATCATGATTAACACTTTATCGCCTTTTTTTAGTCCATGGTTTAATAATACATGTCCTACTTTATTAGCGTTTTTAATTAATTCAGAGTATGTAACACTAATGGGTTCTTCTACACCGTTTTCATAAATAATTGCTTGTTTACTTTGATTTGAAGCATGTTTTTCTATTTCAGATACAATATTATATGTCTCTGGTGCTAATAAATTTAAATGATTCATTACTTTATTTTCCTTCCAATTTTTAAGTTTTCATCGTTCATAAAATCACACATCTTAATTTCACGCAATCCTATGCGGTATTTGTTTTAAATATAAAAAAGATTAAGTTTCTATACCAGTATATTACTTTTTTAGAAACTTAATCTTTGAATATTAAATATATTATCTATATCAACATTCGTTTCTAAATTAGCAAGTTCTATTCTTACATTATAAGATAAATCGCGATTAACTATTTTATTATCGACACCTTGTTTAGTGCCTCTTTTTTTATGCGTTTTATCATAAGCGGCTGAACTTTGCCAATCATAGAACGATTGTCGATCTTTCCATAACGTCAAAATAATATAATGACGATGCTTAGTTTGAGGACGTAAAAAACGTAAAGCTTTGAATCCTGGCACATCTTGTAAATATTTAGTGCGCTCTAAAAATTTAGATTCAAATTGAGGTTCATTACCTTCATTAACAAACAAGTGATTCAAAACACATATTGAATCGTTTGTTAACTCGTTTATTGACTCAAGTACTGTATATAATTGAACATCATTATTTTTTTCGATAGACATAGTCCGTTCTTCTTTTTCTTCTATTACATATGTTTTATAACTATCAGTTAAAGTCACTTCTTAGTTCCTTCATTTCTTAACTAGCTTTAAGCTATCATTTTTAATTCTGCTATTCATCTCTATCTTCCTTCATATAATGAAAGGGAACGTTTAACAATTTCTAAGAATTCATGATCCAACATCGACGTCTTAGAAAAGTAATCAAGTATATTTTCAGCAAGATATTCATGTTTTGGAAAATTTTGGTCTTGATTTATCCATGATGCAAGTTCACCTAATGGGGTCTTATCATCAATAAATCCTTGCATAAAATCATAAAAACTCATCAACTCACCCCAATATCTAGATATAGGATAATACTATCATGACAAATTCTTTAATACTAGAGTATACACTTGACTTCTACTTTAAAAATGTAGAATTATTGCTTAAATATATATTTTGACTGCTTATTCAATAGTTAAATAGTTTAATACTACTGCACCTACTGCTTCTGCTGCAACTAACATACTTGACTCATCAATCGTAAATTTAGGATGATGATGTGGATATGCTTTACCCTCTCTCGGTTTTGCTCCAGAATATATAAAAGTACTTGGCAATGTTTTAGCATAAAAAGCGAAGTCTTCAGATGGCGGTTGAGGTTCGCATACTTCTATGCCTTTAACATCAGCTAATTTTGCTTGGTTAATGGTTTCTGCAACATATTCAGTAAAGTCAGGATCATTATACAATGCAGGATAATCTTTACTAAATGTAAATTCACAATTTACACCAAATGTTTCTTCCAAACCATGAACCATTTGTTTTAAAGCCGTTTCAATACGATCGCGTGTAGCATCTGTCAAAGCGCGAACGTCACCTTCAATGGTTATTTTATCTTTAATCACATTAAATTGACCTTTACCATCAAATGATCCAATTGTGACGACACCCGTTTCAAATGGATTAAGGCGACGTGAGACCACTGTTTGAGCGGTAGTAACGAAATTAGCTCCCGCTACAATCGCATCATTTGCAGTATGCGGAGAAGAACCATGTCCTCCTTCACCTTTTACAATTAATTTAAAGTAAGAACGTCCTGTTTGAACGTTACCCTTATGATAATAGACTTTACCAGGAGCCATATTAGTCATCACATGGGTGCCTAAAACATGATCAACGCCATCCAATACGCCATCTTCAATCATACCTTTAGCTCCACCAGGTGGCATTTCTTCAGCGGGTTAATGAATAACAATTACTTTGCCACTGAACTGAGATTTCATTTCTATCAATGTTTCTGCCAAAATAAGCATATATGCTGTATGTGCATCATGTCCACACGCATGCATGACTCCCTCGTTTTTAGAAGCAAATGATAAACCAGTATCTTCTTGAATGGGAAGCGCATCAAAATCTGCTCGAATAGCAATCGTTTTCCCAGGTTTACCACTATCTATCGTTACTTTTACACCATTTTGTCCTATATTTGTTTCTACCTTACACTCTTTATCTTTATAAAAATTAGCAATATATTTGGGTGTCTCAGTTTCATGAAATGATAACTCAGGATATTCATGTAAATGTCTTCGAATCTCGATCATACGCTTTTCCTTATCTTGTAAACGTTGCACTAAATCTTTAATCATTTCATATCACTCCTTCTCTGTCATTCATTATATGCCTTTACGTATTAAAAATGTTGTAGAAGGGGATATTTAAAATAAAAAGGTTAGAATCATCTTTGATTCCAACCCTTATTTCATATAACTATCTTATTAATGTTTATAGTATGGATCGAATTCCATTGCTCCAGCATTCTCGTCACTAACACCATGTTTATAGTAATCAACATATTGTGGTTCTAATGGTTTTTTACCACGAATGATATCAGCTGCTTTTTCAGCGAGCATTAAAACTGGTGCATGAATATTACCATTAGTAGTGCGAGGCATAGCAGATGCATCAACGACACGTAAATTTTCCATGCCATGTACTTTCATAGTTAATGGATCTACAACTGCCATTGGATCTGACGCTGGCCCCATTTTAGCACTACAAGAAGGATGTAAAGCAGTTTCGCCATCTTTACGTACCCAATCAAGAATTTCTTCATCTGTTTGTACAGATGGTCCTGGTGAGATTTCACCACCATTATATGGATCCATCGCAGGTTGAGATAAAATATTACGTGCTACTCGAATTGCTTCAACCCATTCTTGTTTATCTTCTTTTGTTGATAAATAATTGAATACAATACTTGGTTTTTCAAATGGATCTTTTGATTTAATTTTTAAACTACCACGTGAATTTGAATACATAGGACCAACATGTACTTGATATCCATGCGCCACCGGTGCTTTTTGACCATCATATCTTACAGCAATTGGTAAGAAATGGAACATTAAATTTGGATATGCAACTTGATTGTTAGATCTAACAAAAGCACCACCTTCAAAGTGGTTTGAAGCTGCTGCACCTTTACGTGCAAATATCCATTGTAATCCAATCCAAGGCATACGTTTTACATCTAAGCTTGGTTGTAGTGAAACAGGCTGCTTACATTTATGTTGAATATATACTTCTAAATGGTCTTCGAAGTTTTCTCCAACACCAGGTAAGTGCATGCGTGGTTCTATACCTTTAGATTTTAAGAATTCAGAATCACCGATACCAGACAATTGCAATAACTGAGGTGTATTAAATGCACCACCTGAAAGAATTACTTCACCGGCATTCACAGTATGAAGCTTACCATTACGTTTAAACGTTACACCTGTAGCTTTCTTACCTTCAAAATGTATTTTAGTAACAAATGCACGTGTTTTAACTGTTAAATTTTTACGCTTCATTGCAGGACGTAAATAGGCACGTGAAGCTGAAACACGACGGCCATTATGTACTTGACTATCAAATGGACCAAAGCCTTCTTGTCTATATCCATTGACGTCGTTTGTTTTATGATAACCTGCTTCAACACCTGCATCGAAGAATGATTTAAATAATGGATTTGTGGCTGGTCCACGTTTTAATTTAATCGGACCGTCATGTCCTCTATATTTATCATATGGTGCAGCTCCAAATGTTTTTTCTAGTTTTTTAAAATAAGGTAAACAATGTGCAAAGTCCCAAGTTTCCATTCCTTCTGGTTCAGCCCAGCCTTCATAATCCATTGGATTACCACGTTGATAAATCATACCATTAATTGAACTTGAACCACCTAATACTTTACCTCGAGCATGGTCTACCTTACGTCCCATATGCGGTTCTTCTTCAGTTTGGTATCTCCAATCGTAAAATGGATTTCCTGAAGGAAACATCAATGCTGCAGGCATTTGTATAAATAAATCCCATGGATAATCACTACGTCCTGCTTCTAGTACAAGTACTTCTTTATTTTTATCTTCTGACAAACGATTTCCCAATACTGATCCAGCGCTTCCTCCGCCAATAATTACGTAATCATATGATTGATTTTTACTCATATATTGTCGTCCTCCTATAAAAATATAAATCTTCTATTTAAATACAATTTAGTTTGATTTGATACGTCTTTATTCTTCAAAACAAATGGACCGTAAAATAATACGTCTACGGTCCTTTATAGTTAAATTGTAAAAGTTATTTACTAAAGAAATTTACAGGTTCTGGATTTCTATTTGTAAGAATATGTTTAGAGATTAAGTATTCTTCTAATCCTTCTTTACCTAACTCACGTCCAATACCAGATTGTTTATAACCACCCCATGGCGCTTGAGCGAAGTAAGGATGGAAGTCATTAATCCAAACTGTGCCTAGTTTTAATTTATTAGCTACACGTTGTGCTTTTCCTATATCTTTAGAAAATACTGCACCTGCTAAACCATAAATTGAATCATTTGCGAGTGCAATCGCTTCTTCTTCATTATCGAACCCTTCTACTGTAACAACAGGACCAAATACTTCTTCTTGAACAATTCTCATATGAGTATCGCAATTAGTGATTACAGTTGGTTCAAAGAATAAACCATCTTTTAAATCTTCATCGTCTGGACGTTTCCCACCGATAGCAATTGTTGCACCATCATCTTTAGCAACTTTCATATATTTTTCAATTTTATCTCTATGTTCTGGAGAAATCACTGGACCCATTTCTGTGTCACTATCAAATCCATTACCTAATTTAATTTTTCCAACACGTTCAATTAAAGCTTTTTCAAATTTTTCTTTTATATTGTTATGAACTAAAATTCTTGAACCTGCTGAACAAACTTGACCTGCATGGAAATATCCGCCATTTAATGCTTGATCTACAGCTAATTCAAAATCAGCATCATCAAAAATAATATTTGGATTCTTTCCGCCAAGCTCTAATGCAATATTAGTTACATGATTTGCAGCATTCTTCATAATGTGTTTACCAGTTTCAATTCCACCTGTAAATGATACTAAATCAACTTCTTTATGACCTGATAATGTATCTCCTACTTCTTCACCACTACTTAATATTAGGTTGATAACCCCTTTAGGGAATCCAACCTCTTCCATTAATTCAAATACACGAATTGTTGTTAATGGCGTAATTTCACTTGGTTTCATTACTAATGAGCAACCAGTTGCTAATGCAGGTGCAATTTTCCATGAAGCTTGTAATAATGGATAATTCCAAGGCGTAATTTGTGTAACTACACCTACAGGTTCTTTAACAAGTTTACTTTCAGTGTTAGGTATTGGAGAATCAATAATTTCTCCTCCGTCTTTATCCGCCAAACCTGCAAAATAATTAAACACATTTGCAATATCATCCATATCTGCATAAGATTCCTCTAATGTCTTACCAGTATCTAGTGTTTCTAATTTGGCTAATTCATCACGATTTTCTGTAATTTTATCAGCAATTGCTCTTACTTTTTTACCTCTGACTTCACTTGTTTCTTGTGACCACTCACCATTTTCAAATGAACGACGTGCTGCTAAAATAGCTTGCTCAGCATCTTCCTTAGTACCTTCAGTAACAGTGAAAATCACTTCTTGATTATATGGATTAATAATATCTCTAGTATTTTTGTTAGCGCTCTCTACCCATTCACCATCGATATATTGGCGATTAGACAATGCTTTTACAAGTTCCATCATACTACCTCCGTTAAGTTTGTTAAATTTTTATTTAACGAATTTTACAAAAGTAGCTTATCATATTTTTTACGTCATTGCAAAAAGCATCTTTATATATTTTTTTATATTATTTTAAATATTATGGAAATTAAAATTGACTTTTGAAACTCATAAGAAAAAATCATATAATGAGTGAGAATGTAAAATTTGTGTTAATATTTCACATCTTATGAAGATCAAAATAAGTGAGGTGCAATATGAGCAATTCTAATAATATCAATCAAAAAATAGAGGAAGCGAAAGATTTAGTTATCAACTCAATTGGTGAAACAATGGATTTATATGGTACAAACCGTAGTGTTGGTAATCTTTACGGTACGATGGTTTTTGAAGGCAGTATGACGCTTGATGAAATGCGTGAACATTTACAAATGAGCAAACCTAGTATGAGTGCTGGTGTAAAAAAATTGCAAGAATACGATATCGTTAAGCAACAATTTACCCGTGGCAGTCGCAAACAACATTTTATAGCCGAGAAAGATTTCTTTAATTTTTTTCGAAACTTTTTCACACAAAAATGGGAACGTGAAGTCGATACAAATTTAGAAGCAACGAAAAAAGCAGAAAACATTCTTCAAAACATAATACAAACTAATAATTTAAGTGGAGAAGAAAAAGAAAAAATAGATCGTATACAATCCCAACTGAACCACACAAAATTATATTGTAAATGGTTAGAAAATTTAAGCTCTGCGATTGAATCTGGAGACATTTTCGAACATTATCCTATACCAAAAGAAGAAGAGTTATAACTTAATTCATTATCAATATTATTCAAAAATCCTCAGAAATTAGATTTATTATCTAATTTCTGAGGGTTTTTAAATGTACTATCATTTTTTACATTATAAATTATCGTCTTCAGGGTCTGATTTAACTTGAACAATACGAAGTGAACGGCGCTCTACTTCTTTTAGTTTATCTGCTCTTGTTTCCAGTTTAATCCGATCTTTATTAAGTGTGATAATAAAGGATATCATCATAAACGTAAATATAAATAGAAGGGGTACACTTGCTAATAATGAAGCAGTCTTTAATACTTCAAGAGCTCGTTCTCCACCAACTAACATAAGGGAGAAAGGTAATAGACATAAAGCAAAAGCCCAGAATAAACGATTAGCTTTTAATGGTTCCCCTATTACCTTCTTCTGAGAAGCAGCCGCTAAAATATAAGAACCTGAATCAAATGTCGTTGCTAAGAATAAAAATGCAGATATTAAGAACAACACTATAATTAAAGAACCAAATGGCAATTGATGCATAACTTCTATAATTGTTGCTTCAGTACTATGTTTATTTAAAAAATCAACCACATTAAACTGTCCACTAATTTGTAAATAAACAGCATAATTACCAAAAATTCCAAAGAATAAGACACATCCCAATGTACCATAAGCAATTGTTCCTAATATGACTTCTTTGAGACGACGACCTTTTGAAATTCGAGCAATAAATAAACCAATAAATGGTGCATATACAAGCCACCATGACCAATAAAATATAGTCCAATCTTGAGGGAAATTTGTTTCATTACGGTTTCTAATTCCACCAAATGGCTCCATCCAAGTTGCCATATGGAAGAAATCTCGCATCATATTCCCAAAACCAGTTAAAGTTGTTTCCATAATAAAGATTGTTGGACCTACAATAAATACAAATGCAAGTAATAAGAATGATAACCATACGTTAATATCACTTAATTTTTGTATTCCTTTTTTCAAACCAGTATAAGAACTAATTGCAAAAATGACTGTGATTGTGAAAAGTATAATTGAGCGAATAACCATATTGTCTCCATCTATACCTGTTAATCGTTCAATTCCAGAAGAAATTAATGGCACACCTAATGCTAAAGAGGTTGCTGCTCCTCCTAATAGTCCAAATATAAATAAGATATCTACTAATTTACCTAAAAACTTATCAGTTTGTCCTTTCAATACTGGACGACAGGCTTGACTAATTTTATATACTGGTTGTTTCTTTACAAATACTAAATAGCCAATAGGCAAAGCTGGTAATACATAAATCGCCCATGCAATAGGTCCCCAATGGAACATACCATATTGCGTTGCATATGTAAGAGCCTCATCAGTCATTCCTTTAGCACCATTTGGAGGTACCTGATAATAGAAGGCCCATTCGATAACACCCCAATAAAGAATATCTGAACCAATACCTGCACAAAATAGCATTGCAGCCCAACTAAAATTATTGAATTCAGGTTTATCACTTGCTTTTCCTAAAGTCACATTACCATATCGACCGAAAGCAATATAGAGTACAAAGGATAAAACGGCTAAACCTATAAATAAGTAAACAGATCCTATCGAGTTAGAAATAGCACTATTTATATCAGTAATAACTTTCTCACTTGCACTTGGAAAGACCATCATAGGTATAACTGCTGAAAGCAAGACAATAACAGTACCTATAAAGGTGGGCCAATCCATTATTTTTTCTTTTTTCAACTAAGATCCTCCTTTGAATATTATATGTACGACTTATATTTTATTTACGTGAATGATTCACATGATGACAATATCTAAAATTAAATAAAAATGCAAATTACATTCATAAAATTATTTTAGAAAACTGAATATTTATATATTTTATTCCATTGAAACTATCGAAAAAAATTAACTATATCAACATTGTTAAATTAAAAATAAACGTTTTGAACAAATAATAAATTATAAACATTGAATTTTTATTCATTTTTAATGAATATATATTTTTTTGAAATTCTCTGTTTTAAAATAAAAATAAGAGAAGAATACAATTCTTCTCTTCAATATTCAAAAAGGCACAAAAGGCCTTCTCAATCTATTAAATTGTCATGAAACTTTAAATCGTTTATATTACAAATACTCTATTATAAACTAATATCCTAATATTATTTTTATTATAAAACCAACAATAACTGAAACACCTATTGCAAAGAATCCTGGAATAATAAAGCTTGTAGGTCGTGTACGTCCTGTTTCATCTAAATTAACTGCAAATAATAACGTTGGTTGCGCAGGTATAACAAAGTTAACATTTAATGTTTGTACCATTGCTACAAAATACATGGGTGGAATTCCCATACTCATGACGATGGGTACCATAATCGATGCTGTTGCTGTTTGTGAAATAACAATCATCGCTACTACAGCTACAAGAATAATCACAAGCCAGGGCATATTTTGAATCGTTTTGCCAACATCATTTTGTATGATATGTAAATTATGAGGTGCGTTAAATACTGTCGCACCTAACCAACCAGGTCCGAGTACTGCAAATAATGCACCAATAGCAGATTGTGTAATATTTGAAGATAGAATATCACTCGTATTCACTTTCAACATCAATAAATTAATTGCTGCACTTAAATACATAAAGAATTGTACAATCTCTGTCATTGATACAGTGACATCTTTTCCATTGACATTAAATGAAGGCATGAATTGAGGAAAAATACCAAACGTAAGAATACCAAACACACACAAAATAAATGCTAAAACACCTATCTTTACTCTAGTAGAAAAAGCATGATTTACATCAACGTCAGGTGTATGAGCAATTTCACTTTCAGTAATTGTATTTTTACGTCCTACAAACGTACAAAATATACTTAACATAAACATAGTGATTAATGATGTAGGTAAGACAATACTCAAATATTGACCCATTGAAATTTCATGACCTGCAAGTACTGAAATAACGTAGGCTGTTGCAGATGCAGCTGGACTACAAAGTAAAGCCAAATTAGCAGTTAGTACTGAAGCAATCAGTGGTCGCTTAGGTTGGATTTTAGCTTTTACTGCGGTTTGAGCAATAATAGGTTCTAGTGATAAAGCAATATTTGCAGTCCCTACTCCAAATACGAAGACAAATACAATCATAGGCGCAATAAAAATAATTGATTTTGGAAATCGTTCAATAATTTTCGAAGCAAGATAGACAAGATAATCAATTCCGCCTGTAGCTTGTAGCGTTCCTCCAGCTATACCAATTGCCAGAATAATTAGTACTGCTGTAACAGGGGCAGAACCAGGAGGAAGTTGAAATCCAAATATCATAATCAGTTGGGCCACAATAGCAAAAATACCACAGCCTAAAGCACCTGCTGTGCGCAATCCTAGCATAATGGCTACAATCATTATGATAATTTCTACTATAAACAGTAGCATTATAATAACTCCTAACTTTAAATAGTTCATGTGAATTTTTTAACATATATATTTTATCACTTTTATTTGTTAAAAGTATATAATTGCATAAAGTTAATTAATATAAATATTTTGATAAGAAAAAACCTTTAAAAATCAAAAAGATTCTTAAAGGTTTATCAATATTTATTGTTTTTTATAATCTTCTTTGAGTGATGCACGACCTTCTTCATCATATACTACGTCATCATCGGTATGCCCTTTTGCCATTTTAAGATTTTTCTCAATACGTGCTTCTTCTTCTTTTTTAGAACGACTTCTATAAAAGCGTTCCTCAAAAAGTGAACCCCAAATGAGACCAAATATGACGCCAATCGTAATTACCACAATTGCGATCACTAGGATCCATTGAAGTACTCCTAACGCCATTGTGAATCACCACCTTTATATTTGAACACTATAGGAATTAGTAGTTATATATTTCCCTTTATAAAGTGATTTAAATCATATTAAATGTAATTTTTAAAAATAAAAAAGAGCAAGGTAGAATTCGTTTTGAATTCATATACTTGCTCTTTTAAACATCTTAGTCATTATTTTAAACCAATTTTTTAATAGTTCATTTCCTTAAATTATGAAATGTAATTGTATGAACTTGCTTGACTTGCTGAAATTGTACGTGTAGATACTACACCTACGCCTTGATAGTTCATTTCAGATACTGTAACAGAACCATCACTATTTACACTTTCAACATATGCAACGTGACCATAACCACCTTGAGTCGTTTGCATTACAGCACCTGCTTTAGGTGTATTGTTTACAGTATAACCAGATTGCGCTGCTGCGTTAGCCCAGTTATTTGCATTTCCCCAAGTATTACCAATTGTGCCACCAACTTTGTCATATACATAATATGTACATTGACCCCAAGTATAGTAATTCGCACCTGAATTTGTTTTACCTGAGAATGCTTGAGTTGAAGCAGTTGATTGTGTTCTTGGTGCACTTTGAGTTGTAACTTTTACATTACTATCTGATGTTGACGCAGTGTTAGCGCCTAAACCACCTGTCGTATTATTAGTTGTATAAGATTGATTGTTGTTAGTAGATGTTTGGTTATTATTTGTTGTATATGAATAATTACTATTGTAATTATAGCTATTATTATTGTAATTATTATAGCTAGATTGACTATTATTTGAATCATTAGTGTGATTTAAACGATCAGGACTCCAATTACCTTGCCATGTGTAATGATAGTTACCTTGTTGATCAATTGTATAAGAGTAGCTATATGAAGTTGGGTCATTAGGGTTATATCCATTATTTTCCGCTGCATGTGCGTCATGATGCGCAAATCCAACTGTAGCGATTCCGGCTGTGGCGATAGTTACTGTAGCGATTTTTTTCATAATTAAATATCCTCCTAGAATTTTAAAACATTCTTCTTTTATTTATCACGTGGCTACTTTCAAATGACATCTCAATATTAAATTACTTCGAATTATTTTTTCTCGTTAATTAACGACAAGACATACTTTATCAGATAAACAAGCGTTTGTGGGCGTTGTTAATACCTTGTAATTGAATCATAATAATACGACGGTTTTTGTAATTAAATCTCTCTTTTGTTACATCATCAAAACACTTTAATATCAATCTTTTTATCAATTTAATCAACAGTGTCATTACAAATGATGTAATATATCTGATTATTTTAAATATGTTTTATTTCATAACATAGGGGAATATTATTTATTATTTTCAAGAATGTATAGCAAAAAACGAGTGAGATAACATTCATTTTGAATTCGTTATCTCACTCGTTTGGTTATTCATTAAATATATTGGTGTTCTTTTAAGTAATTAAGAATATGTTCAACTGATTCATCTATACTTTGTGTTTCAGTATTAATAGTTATTTCAGGATGTTTTGGCGCTTCATAAGGTGCACTAATTCCTGTAAATTCTTTAATTTCACCTGAACGTGCTTTTTCATATAAACCTTTAGGGTCTCGTTTCTCACATTCTTCTACACTACACTCCGTATATACTTCAATGAATTCTCCGTCTTCTAGAATGTCACGTACTTCATCACGATCTTCTCTATATGGAGAAATAAATGCAGTAATTGCAATTGTTCCTGCATCTACAAGCAATTTACTTACTTCACCGATACGACGAATATTTTCTTTACGGTCTTCTGGACTAAAACCTAAGTTTTTATTTAAACCGTGACGGACATTATCGCCATCTAATCGATATGAATGTTTACCTTCTTCAAATAAAGCTTTTTCAAGTGCCACAGAGATTGTTGACTTACCAGAACCAGATAAACCTGTAAACCAAATGACAGCACTTTTATGATCATTTTGACGTTGTCTATCTTCTTTAGTTACTTCTGAATCATGCCATGTAATATTTGTTGATTGACTCATTTTATATACTCCCCCAAATTACTTTTGTCTTAATCCTTTAATTAATACTTCTGCAACTTCAGGTCTTGAGAATTCTTTTGGTAATGATTCGCCATTACGTAATTTTTCTCTTACTTTTGTACCACTTAAATGTACATGGTCTGATGCATCGTGTGGACACGTTTTAGCTGTAGCCATATTGCCACATTTTTCGCAGTAAAATGCATGTTCAAATTTTAAAATATGAATATCTAATTCATCTTCAAATTGAGAGATAAGCTCTTGTGCTTCATAAGTACCATAATAATCACCAACACCTGCGTGATCACGTCCAACAATAAAGTGTGTACAACCATAATTTTTACGAACTGTAGCATGTAAAATTGCTTCACGTGGACCTGCATAACGCATCGCTGCAGGATAGATAACTAAACGTGCTCTATCTTTAGGAAAGTAATTTTTCAAGATAGCTTGATAACTTTCCATACGTACATCTGCAGGGATATCATCTGCTTTAGTTTCGCCAACTAAAGGATTTAATAATAAGCCATCTACAATTTCTAATGCAGATTTTTGAATATATTCATGTGCACGGTGGACAGGATTACGTGTTTGGAATCCGACTACTGTTTTCCACCCTAAGTCTTTGAATAATTGACGTGTTTCAGCAGGATCTAAATGATAATCTGAAAATTCATCATGTTTAGGACGATTTACTAATTGAATAGGACCTGCTAAATAAACATTTCCTTTTTCATATACTTTTTTAACACCTGGATGGGCTTCTTCAGTCGTACCGTAGACATTTTGAGCTTCTTTTTCTTTATCATACGTATATTTTTCTTCAAGTTTTAAAGTACCATAAAGTACGCCATCTTCACCATATAAAGCAATATCATCACCAATATTAAGTTCATTCGCCTGTGCCTCAGTGACAGGTAAAGTGATAGGAATACTCCATACTAGTCCATTTTCAAGATGTGTATCTTCAACAACTTTTTTATAATCCGCTTCCCCCATAAATCCAGTAAGTGGACTAAAGCCACCAATAGCTATTAATTCTAAATCTGAAATTGACCAAGGATTTAAAGTTAATGATTTAAAAGCGTTCGCTTTTTCAATTAATGCTTCTCTTTCTTTTCCTTCTACAACTCGATTAATTAACTCTCCACCATGTGGCTTAATTGTATAATTGATAATATCTTCATTTGTTGGCATCGTTGATAACTCCTTTTCTAATTATTTTGATTAGTTTACTCGGCTTTATTTATAAGAAAAAGACAATTTTTTGTTACGAATAATAGTAATAATAACTAATACAATAATCGCACAAATAATTGCGAATCGAATAACATTTGTCACTGTAGTGTCTTGGATGAAATACGTCATTAAAGCATTACTATTTGTAAAAATAATAAGACCACTTACACAAATTGCTAAAATATTAATGGGTAATATTTTAGTTAAATAGGCTGAAATTGGTGCGGCAATCATACCGCCTATACTTAATGCAATGACAAACCACCAATTAATTTGAGTAAATCCTAAAAAGATAATAAAACTTAATGATGTTGAAAGTGTTACAAAAAATTCACTTGCAGACACTGTACCAATGGCATAGCGTGGTTGAATTTTACGACTTGCAAGTAACAACGGTGTATTGACTGGTCCCCAGCCTCCACCACCGATGGCATCTAGAAAACCAGCAACGGCCCCTTGTGGAACAAGTTTCGCACTACTAAGTGTGCCTACGTGTGTATGAATGGCTTTGTGACGTTTAAATAAGAACTGATACAAAATATAAAAACCCATTGAAAGTAAGAATAGTGCTATATAAGGTTTAATATAGTCACCATGTATTTGAGTTAATAATGCTGCACCGATAAATCCACTGATTGATCCTGGTATTGCGAGTTTCAACATGGTTGGCTTATGTACATTTTCAAATTTCCAATGTGATGTACCAGATGCAGCAGTCGTTGCTATTTCTGAAAAATGTACCGTTGCTGAAACAATCGCAGGTGCTATGCCGTATGTTAATAATATAGATGATGAGGAGGCACCGAATCCCATTCCGAGTGATCCATCAACAAGTTGTGCTAAAAATCCAGCTAATGCAAATATAAACAATTTTCTCATATATCACATATCCCTTCATACCTAAACTTGCAAATGAAGCCATCGTGTGAATTCTCGTTGCTTAACCTCATCTAAATACTCATCAGATAAAATGTGTTGTAATAACTCCTGTTTCCTAGATGGCTCGATTGATAATCGTTTAATTAGTTGTCTACTTTCATATAAAAAATCAATATACATTTCATATGATTCATCGTACATATCGCTTATTCTTGAAATAATTTTTTTATTCAATTTAGGACTTGCTCCATTGGTTGACACGCTAATAGAAAGTTTTCCACGTTTTAAAATACTTGGAATCGTAACATTTCCAACTTGGGCTTTCGAAGCATGATTACACAATGCATGATGAGGAACACTTTCTAACACCTTTGTATTGACGTCGTTATTATTTGTGGCAATCACTACAAGGTCGGCATGTTCAACATCTTGTGGCTCAAATTCTTTTTGACTCCAAGTGATATTTTCGTTATCTAATAATTCTTTTAAAGTTGTTGAAATATTAGGACTAACAATATGAACATCAGCACAATATTCGATTAAAGTTGAAGCTCGTTTCGTTGCAACTTTCCCGCCACCTACTATGACAATCGATTTCTGGTTTAAATCAATCATGAGCGGCATATGGTTCATATTGTCGTCCTCCTATATTAGATATTTTTCAAATTATGGTAATGTCATTTCAACATCTGATACTTGTTCTTTGAACCAGCTAATTTTTTGGCGCATATTTACAACATCACCAATCACAATCATTGCAGGATTTTTGATTTCAGATGCACGTTGTACAATGCTACCTAATGTTCCAGTGACTGTTTTTTGAGAAACTGTTGTCCCTAAATGTACTAACGCTACAGGTGTATCTACTGACTTACCATGACGCACTAATAGTTCACAAATTTCAGGCAAACGTTTTACACCCATATAAATACACAATGTTTCAGGACCATGCGCTAAATGTTCCCAATATGCTTCTTTCGTCATACCTGGTTTATTCACAGCTGTAACAAACGCAACTGAGGAACTATAATCTCTGTGAGTAACAGGAATTCCTGCATAAGCAGGAGCTGCAATTCCTGATGTAATACCAGGAACAACTTCAAATGGAATTTGATTATCCGCTAATATCTCTGCTTCTTCACCACCACGTCCAAAAACGAAAGGATCGCCACCCTTTAATCGTGTAATGGTATGACCTTTTTTCGCTAAATTCACTAACATACGATTTGTTTCCTCTTGTGGCAATGAATGCTTATTTGGATCTTTACCACAATAGAAGAACTTTGTGTTTGGTTTTGCAAAATCTAAAATCTCTTTATTTACTAAGCGATCATATAAAATCACATCTGACGCTTGAATCGCTTTCATACCTTTTACAGTTATTAAATCAGGATCACCAGGTCCTGCACCTACAAGATAAACCTTTCCCATCTTATCACCCCGTTCGCCTTCTATTTCTTTAAAAAATCAGCTGTGAAAATCTCTACCATCATGAACTTTAGCTACTACACCCGAACGAATAACGAAGTCACCGAAATGTTCACCTTCGAGACGTGATTTTCCATAATCCATTAAAATTGGTCTTAAGCTTTCAAGGATTTCCTTTTCATCGATGTTTTCTTTGTATAGTTTATTTAAGCGATCACCGTTAAAGCTTCCGCCTAAATACATATTATATTTGCCAGGCGCTTTACCAATAAATGCAATCTCAGCTAATGCAGGTCTTGCACAACCATTAGGACAACCTGTCATACGTATAGTAATCTCTTCTTCACTAACACCAGCTTCATCTAATAAATCTTCAATTTTAGATAATAGCGTTGGTAAATAACGTTCTGATTCAGCCATTGCTAAACCACAAGTTGGAAATGCTACACAAGCCATTGAATTACGTCTTAAACCACTATAATTTTTACCATCAGTTAAACCGTATTTATCAATAAGAGATTGAATATCTGCTTTTTTCTCTTCAGTTACATTAGCAATAATTAAATTTTGATTTGGAGATAATCTAAAATCACCAGTATGTGTTTCTGCAATTTCTCTTAACGCCGTTTTTAACTTATAGTCTTCTGTATCTTTTACACGTCCATTTTGAATGAATAATGTATAATTCCATACACCTTTTTCACCTTCAATCCAACCTAAACGATCGCCATTATGTTCAAATTTAAATTCACGAGCTTCACTGATTTCCCAGCCTAGACGTGTATTTAATTCTTTAACAATATTATCTACACCAAAACGATCTACTGTGTATTTAAAACGTGCATTTTTACGATTTGAACGATTACCAAGATCACGTTGAATTGTAAGTAATACTTCACATACATCTATGACTTTATTTTTAGGAATAAATCCAGCAATGCGTCCTACTTGAGGGTATGTATCTGGATTACCATGCGTCATACCCATGCCGCCACCAATAGCCACATTAAATCCAACGAGTTCATCATTTTCTACAATTGCAATTAAACCAATATCTTGTGAAAATACATCAATATCGTTTGATGGTGGTACGGCAATACCAATTTTAAATTTACGTGGTAAATATTTTTCCCCGTACATTGGTTCTACTTCTTCTTTAGAATCAAGCACTTTCTCTCCATCTAACCAAATTTCATGATAGGCATTCGTTTTAGGTAATAAATGATCACTGATAGCTGTAGCATAATCAAGTATTTCTTTATTAATATTTGATTGATATGGATTTGGGTTACACATTGTATTACGATTGACATCCCCACATGCTGCAATCGTATCTAACACTGATTCATTAATTTTTTTCATAGATGATTTTAAATTTCGTTTTAAAATACCATGAAATTGGAATGTTTGACGTGTTGTTAATTTCAATGTATGATTCGCATAATTATTAGAAATATCATCCATTGCAATCCATTGTTCAGGTGTTGCTTTACCTCCAGGTAGTCGCACACGAATCATGAAAGCATATGCAGGTTCTAATTTTTGTTTACGACGTTCATCACGTACATCTCGGTCATCTTGTTGATAGCTCCCATGAAACTTAAGTAATTTGGTATCATCATCAGAAATAGCACCAGTTAAAGGATCTGCTAAACCTTCTTCAATCGTACCGCGTAAATAATTACTTTCAGTTTTTAAATGTTCTAACGCATCAAGGTTTTCATTTAACTCATCAGCAATTTGTTTAATCGTTTTAGCCATTCACTCTCCACCCTTTCTTTAGTACACGTCACGTTGATAACGTTTATCTTTTTTCATTTGTTTTAAGTAGCTTTCAGCATCTTCTTCAGTTAAATTTTGTTCTTTCACTAATACATTGCGAATAGCTTGATGTACATCTTTAGCCATATTTTTTTCATCACCACAAATATAGATAGATGCACCTTTTTCTAACCACTCATTAAATTCTTTACTATGTTCAGCAATGCGATGTTGTACATATACTTTTTGATCTGTATCACGGGAGAAAGCGACATTCATTTTTTCAAGAACACCATCTTTTAACCATTCTTGCCATTCTGTTTGATATAAGAAATCAGTAGTAAAGTGTTGATCGCCGAAGAATAACCACGTATTACCTTTATAACCATATTCTTCACGTTCTTGCATATGTGCTCTAAATGGCGCAATTCCTGTACCAGGTCCTATCATAATAACAGGCGTATCTCCATCTTTAGGGAATTTAAAGTTTGGATTACGTTTAAGATAAATTGGAACAGTATCTCCTGGTTGAATACGTTCAGCAAATTGAACGGAACATACACCTGAACGATCTCTACCGTGTGTATTATATCTTACTGCACCAACCGTAATGTGAACTTCATCAGGTAATGATTGATAACTACTTGATATAGAATATTCTCTAGGAGGTAATTTTCTAAGGATTTGATATAAATCTTCAGGTTCTAATTCTTCAGGTGGGAAATCATTGAGTAAATCAATAAAATCTCTACCTTCAATATAATTTTGTATCCACTCACTATCTTGAACTTTGTCTTCTAACGCTTCATTATCAAAATATGCTGCTGCATTTTGAAGTAATGGTCTCGTTAATTTTGTAATTTCAAAGTAAGATGTTAATGCTTCTTCTAAAGAAATCGTATCTCCATCTTCTGAGATTTGAATTTGATCTCCCGGATCCCATCCTAATGTACTCATCAGTAATTCAACTAAAGCTGGATCATTTTGTGGTAAAACGACTAAGCAATCTCCTACTTCATATTCTTCACCAAAATTATCTAATAAGAATTCAATATGACGTGTTTCTTTATTCGATCCTCTACCATTTAAATTAATATTTTCTAATACTTCAGCTTGGTATGGATTCGCTTTTGAGTATTTTTTCTCTTTCGCAGATTTAATTGATTCACTTACAACTTGTTCACTTTGTGTACCTTCAGGTGCTGAGTCAATAGTATTAATGACATTAGCCATCCATTTTTCGGCATCTTCTTCATAATCCACATCACAATCAACACGTTCATATAATCGTTCGGCACCAAGTTCTTCAAGTTTTTTATCAAAATCTTTACCTGTTTGACAGAAGAACTCATAAGTTTGGTCACCTAATGCAAGTACTGAAAATCTTACTCCCTCTAATTTAGGGGCTTTTCTACCATGAATAAATTCATGTAATTCGGCTGCATTATCCGGTGGATCTCCTTCACCTTGTGTGGAAGTAATAATAAATAAATCTTCAACATTTTTAAGATTTTTAGGTTTAAATTCATCCATGGCTTTTAACGTTACATTATGTCCAATATTTGAAAGACGTTCTTCAAATATTTCTGCTAAACCTTGTGCATTTCCTGTTTCTGAACCATATAATAATGTAATCGCTCGTTTTTCAGGTTGAATTGTTGGTTCATTTTGTTGAAGCATTGTTTCAGTATCCTTTGAAACAGCTCCTATTTGTGAACCTTGTGTGTCAGATGTTCCTGATGTAAGTTGTTGATTTGCGACTAAATAGCCACTTAACCATACTTTTTGTTCTGGTGTAAGTGTCTGTAATAATTCATTAATTTGTGTGGCTTGTCCTTCAGTAAAAGGACTATTGGTAACACTTAGATTCAATTCATCCACCTCTATCATTTCAATCTTTATTTTGTTTTAAAATACTTACTATCTCTATATTATGTAATCTATATTCGACTTTCCAGTAAAAATCGAATATAGAATATTTTTAAATCCTTATCAGAATACTATGTTTTTTGTATAAAATTTTTTAAACCTTACGTCACGGTTTATCTGCAACATGAAGTCCACATTCTGTTTTTTCAAAACTTGACCAACGTCCTGCTCTGGAATCATCTGAATTGAATACTGGCGCTGTACAAGGAATACAACCAATACTTGGATAATGCTGGTCATGCAGTTCATTATAAGGTAAATCGTGCTGTTTAATATAATCCCAAACGTCATCTTCCGTCCAATAAATTAAAGGACATACTTTAATCGATTTAAAACGTTCATCTTTATTAACGAAATTTGTTTTAGCACGAGTCGGAGATTGATCTCTTCGTAGTCCCGAAATCCAGGCAATCGCCCCACCTAGTACCTCTTCTAAAGGTTTAATTTTACGAATATAACAACATTGATTTGGATTATTTTTCCATAATGCAGGATTGTATTTCTCAGCTTGTTCTTCAAGCGTCAATTCTGGTTTCTTCATTTCAATACGTAACTTAGGAAAACGTTCTTTTACTCTATCAATTAAATCGTATGTTTCTTGAAAATGTAAATCTGTATCTAAAAATACAATTTGAGCATCTGGTTTAATTTGATAAATCAAATTAATAAGTACCATGCTCTCTGCCCCAAAACTACATGAGTAAACGATATCTTCACCATACGTAGTATAAGCCCATTTTAAAATTTCATAGGCACCCTTTGTCGCGTCGTCAGTAGAAATGGAGTCAATAAATGGATCACCATCAAAACTCTCATACGTTATCTTTGATACTGACATAAACCTATGGTCCCTCCTCAGTATTTACAAATTTATTAATCTAATACCTATCAGAATTGTCAGAATAATATGCTAATACTTTAACGAGTTTTGAGGAGAAAGTCAAGAAAGTTTAGGGAATATTTGCTTTAAAATAAAAATACATTTTTTATTCGAACTAAAAAAATAATATTAATAAAAAAAGTGCAATATCCTATTATGGACTCGCACTTTTTTATTAATATTCTGGAACCGCAAATATAAGTCCCACCTTATCTCCATCTAAATATACTACAATTTCATAACCATTTCCTTTGATATTGTTATAAACAATATCTCTAAAATTTTTTTTATCATAATTATTGTAATGACTTATAAATTCTTCTTCACTTATATTATTTGGAGCAATTCCCACTGAAGTGACAATCTTTTCTTTAGAGTGTGGATCGTAATTAACTGCCAAATCTCCATACTTAATAGATTCATGATCCATACCATCAATATGAATTTTTCCTGTTGATTTTCCAACTATCCTCTCAACTTCCTTTTCAGTCATTCCTGGCTTTATCCCCATATATCCATTCAATGTATTTTTATGCATGAAATTTTCTAAGAAATCATCACTCATTACATTAATCTGTGGTGATTTCTTATTCTCTATCGTTTCTTTCCCTTCCTTATCAGGATCATTTGGAACTTTACCTTCTTCACTATCTTTTTTAGATACTTGATGCACTGGTGTATCTTTTTTAGGTGCATCTACTGGTCTGACAAAAAAGTAATAATACGTCGAACATGCTACGACAATCATTGCAATAACTAAAATGACAATTACAATAAAAGACCATTTTTTTCGCTTTGAATTAGTGATCATTTGATTTCTATATTGCTCAAATGCTTCTAGATCATTCCCACATTGATTACAAAAGCGTTGAGTTTCATGAATATGATTCCCACAACGTGGACAATATTTCATTTTATTACCTACTTTCACTTCTTGAGGTTAAATTCTTAGATGCTTGTGAACATGTTGATATCTGTTTTTATCTTTCAGCTAAGCACTGAATTTTTGCAATATGATTGCCATCAATATCAACTGCAACTAAATATCCGTTACTTTTATCATTGTTATAAATAATTTCAGTAGGTGTATAACTATCATATGAATAATAGCGACTTAAAAAATCATCTGCTTTTACATTATCTGGGCTTACGCCTACTGCTATTACCTTACCTTCTTCATTATTAGGGCTATAATCTACTGTAATATTTCCATATTTCGTTGATTTCCATTTGAACCCTGGCACTTCCAATATGCCTGTAGGTTTACCTATTAATTTTTCAACTTCATTTTTTGTCATACCTACCTTAATACCATAATAGCCGTCTCTACAATCACTCTTTAAATATGTATTTTCAAAATCTTCGGACATCACATCAATATTTGGAGACTTCATACGTATCTCTTTATCATTTTTTTGTTTAGATTTTTTCTCTCCTTGTCTCACTGTCTTTTTGATGTCTTCTTTAGTTTTATGATGTGTGCTTGTCACTTCCTCACTCTTTACCATTTCTGGTTTCACAAAAAAGAAATAGTATGTTAAACCTCCAGAAATTAAAATAGCTACTATAAGTATTACGAATAAAATATATGGCCACCTTTTGTTTTTTTGAGATGCCGCACTTTCATATAATTGATTCTCTCTATATTGTTTAAAAACTTTTAAATCACTACCACATTTATTACAAAATGATTGACCTTCTTTAATTTGATTTCCACATTGTGGACAAAATTTCATGATGTTACCTACTTTCTTTCTTATGATGCACATAATTCTGTTCGTGTTGTAGGTTGTCTGTGTCTTAGTTTAATCCATTCACACTTATATTTATTCATTATTTTAAATGACTTTAAAGATGTTTTCTATAAATTTATTATATTATATAAAAAAATAATAATGAAGTGTTTCTCACTTCATTATTACTAATTAGTTATTCTTTTCATAACGTACTTTTTGACGGTAACCATATGTGCTTTCTTTAATTAATTGATCATTAAGCAAACCTGCACCTATTGCTCCTGCAACAGTAGATATTGAGGTTGCAAACCAAGGAATACTTAAATAAAGTTGAACACTGGCTGGTCCTTTTAAACCTACTTGTTGTCCTAAGAATCCTGGAGGTAATAACACAAGCTCTGCTATTAAGAATAATAAATATAAAATCATATAATATATAACAATGGCTATCAATAAAGTCATGATGGTTGTTAAATTATATAACATTACAATTCTTTTATGCTTAGCTTTTTTTGTAGATTCCCATAGACCATGGGAGACCATTATCCAAACGAGCATACCTAAAATTGCCATGATGGAAATTCCAAATAATCGCCATACAGAAAAATCAAGCCCCATATTCCACATGGTTGAAAAAATCAATCCGAATGCGCCTGTCGTAAAAGCAATCGCTACAATATTACTTAAACTTGCCATCATATTCAGTGGGTTATTCGCAAAGGTCATCCCACTGACAAGTCGTATCATTCCAAGACTGCGTGAATTTGATAAATATCTTAAATGATTGTTTCCTGTTTCTTTTAAATGTACTTCTGTTTTCTCAATACGTGAAAAAGGAAATTGTTTATTGATTTCTTCCTTAACCCTATTATTGTCATCATAACCTATATGCGCTCTTTCAGAATAATGAAGTTCATTAATAATGGTTACGATAGCATGTTTAAAGCGATTCTTTACAGGACGCCATCCAAATGCAGGATATGAAAATATTGCAGCGCCATTTTTTTTATTAATATCTAAAGCAAGTACGTTTTGATGATAGAACATAGGTAAGTCTGTAATTCCTACAACATAATCCCATTCTCTTTTATTATGATAATCTTGAATTTTTTTGAATATTTCTTCCACACTTTCCGCAAAACCAGTAAGAGGATCCACCACGAGATCAACTTTCCAGTCACGTTGATGATTATCTTGTTCTGATAATATATTGGGTATGTCATTAATTAAACTTTGTGCTAATTTCTCTGTCACTCCTGGCGCCACAACGAGACCAATTAATTTTTCTTCACTCATGTTGTTTCCTCCTCTCTATGATCTTGTTTTTTATGTTCATCTTGTTGATTATCATTATTTTGTTTATTGGATGCACTTTCTTCAACTTGTTGATTTGATGCATCATGAGAAGATGATTGAGCTTGTTCTTTTTCTTTCTTCTCTTGTTCTGCTTCTTTATAACGATGATATTGTCGATACGAATAAGTAATCTGACGGATTTTCTCTTCATTCTCTACAGTAGACCCCATTGCCCCAGCAAGTAAACCTAGTGAAGATACAAACCATACTAATTTTACATAATTTATAAACGTAAAATGAGGATGTGCACTAGTCCATTGATTAAATAAACTTGGTGGAACAAATAATGATACACTTATCGCTAATAAAAGATATAAAATAATATAATTTAAAAGTGTAATAATAAATAATGTGAATATGGTAGTGAAATTATAAATATAGCGATACACACGCTGCGATTTAGCTGTTTTACGTTCAATCAATTGATGTGCATAGAGTAACCAGCCTGTCATACCTAGGATAGCAATAAGCATAAGTATAATAAATCTTACTATAGAGTACTGTATACTCAGCTCCCAAGGCATGGAGAAAATCGATACATAAGTCCCAGTTGCAAAAGCAACTGAAATAATCTTTTTGAAATTAAAAATATTTTTCCATGGTTCATTTGCACGTGTTAACCCTAAAATAAGTTGAATCCAACTGAGAATAAACCATCGATGAATATAACGTTGCTTTGGCGTTTCATCTTCATTTGGTTCTACTGCTTTAGGATGTATAAGCGGATGAATCTTGGGAGCTACTCTTGAAGTTGAATAATACAATTGTTCAATAATAGAAGTTAAACTATTTCTTAATTTTCGTCGTAGATTGATCCAACCTAATGAAGGTAAAGATAGCATCGCTACTTGTTTATCATTATTAAAATCACTAATAACTACTTTATTTCCAGAAATACTTGGTAAATCTGTAATACATACAACAAAATCCCAATCATGTTTATCTTTCATTTTTGCTGCTTTATCAATGCTTTCGTGTACATCTTCAGCTGAACCAATCATTAAATCAACGTGTAGTTGAAATACCCATTCTTGTTGATCATTCACACGTTGATTCAGCTGTTCTTTTATATCTGGAATAACAGCTTCTACATGTTTACGAGATACACCAGGTGAAGGTATCAAACCGATTTTGTGCATTGTGTTATCCTCCTTTCTTTATAGATATATAAAGTGAGGTGTACGTCAAAAAGTCTACTCTTTTCAAACATACACCTATTTATAAATGATTATTTAGCAAGTACAAGTGGTGAAAAAATAATATATACAAGTACGACTAGTCCTAGAACAATACCTCCTGCAACATAACGATATTTCCAAGGTGTCAGATCTACTTTAGCTTTATTAGTATTTAAATCAAATGTATTGGAAGGTTTAAATTTATTAAAGACAAGTATAATTGCTAAATCAATAAAGAACATAAAACTAAAAGTATATAAATAATTTAATTGTGGTACCATAAAACTAATTGCAGCATATAACACAATGTGTGTAACTAAAGCTACTTTAGCGCCTAGTTTAGATGTATGCTTAGAATAAAATGCAACTAAGACCAGTGCAAGTACCGGCATACTATATACACCATTGAACTGTTGCACAATCGCATATAATCCACTTGGGAAAAGTGCAATAAGTGGAGATATACCTACTACAATAACACCAATCACAACTGTCGCGATATGCCCGACACGTGCAATATGTTGATCCGAAGCACGCTTACCAAAAATAGGTTTATAAAAGTCTAAAGTAAAGAGTGTTGTTGTACTGTTTAATGATCCAACAAATGAACTTAATATAGCTCCAAAAATAACTGCCCCGAATAGACCATAACCCCAATCAGGTAAAATCGCCTGAATCAATGCAGGATATGCATTATCATTAGATGTTATACCTCCGTTGAAATAATTATATGCAATAACACCAGGAATCACCGTAAAAATAGGACCAAATACTTTAAATAAACTTAAATATATCGCACCTTTTTGTGATTCTTTTAAATTCTTACCAGCTAAGGCTTTTTGTACAATCATTTGGTTCGCACACCAAAAGAATAAATTATTAAAGAACATACCAAAGAATAATGTTGGCCATGGAACAACATCTGAATCAATGGCCCCAAAAGCGTTTAGTTTTTCAGGCGTACGTTGGACCATGTGGTCGAATCCTTTTACAAAATTCCCATCACCTAAATGATGTAAACCTAAAATTGTAATAATCAAACCACCTATAATTAATCCGACACCATAGATTGAATCACTAAATGCGCTCAGTGACAAACCACCGATAAATAAATAGATAACACCTACTGCACCAATGACAAATGCAATAATAATCGTTGCTGTGGCATCACTTACTCCTAAGTATTCCCCAATACTAAACATTTTATTAAATACTAATGAACCAGAATATAAGACAACTGGTAAAAATGATACAACATAAGTGAAAATAAACAATATAGAAACGAAGCGTTTAGTAAAGGTACCATAACGCATTTCAAGTAATTCAGAAATGGTATCCACACCGTACCTTAAATATTTGGGTAAGAATATCCATGCAAGTAAGACAACGGCTACAGCAGCTGTGACTTCCCAAGCCATAACTTCCATACCCTTGCCATAACTTTGACCATTCTGTCCTACAATTTGTTCTGTAGATAGGTTGGTCATAATAATTGTTGAGGCAATCGTAAATCCTGTTAAACTATTGCCTCCCATAAAATAGCCACCTGCACTATCAGTCTTTATTTTCCTTGAACGCCAAAATGCATAAAGGCTGACTCCAATAACAACGGCTAAAAATAAAATAATTGCTAACCAATTCATAATAAATGTCGATCTCCTTATTTTTTAAAATAAAAAAACGTTAAACTTTCATTTAACGTTGGATAACTAATCTATTCTATGATGTACATGTCTTGTGCCTTATTTATTTTAAACACAGAATATCTAATTTTCAATTATCATATTTAAATTTATTATATAAATAAATTATATAAAATATTATCTTTAAATTTGATGATATTTTTTATGTTGTTGAATATTATATGGAAGCGCTTGACTTCTCATAATAGAAGTCATAAAGTGAAACTATAGTTAAATCATATGCACTAGGGGTGTTTTAAAACTGAGATGAGGTGTAACCTCAAACCCTTTGAACCTGAACTAGCTTATACTAGCGTAGGAAAGTGTCGTATAAAATAAGATGACCTGTTGAGATGTGTCAAACTGTTCTCAATAATGATATATCTATTTTAATGCAACTTTCCTAATGTGAAGGTTGCATATTTTTTTGCTGTAAATGAAGTAAATGGAGGCACGATATTTATGACGAGAACAGTATTAGTAACTGGAAGTAGCCGTGGTTTAGGAGCGGTCATTGCAAAAACATTAGCTAAACAAGGATTTGAAGTTATCATTAATTACAATCAAAGTCGTGAAGCAGCTGAACAATTAGCACATGAGATTGGTGAAAACGCCATTGCTTTACAAGCAGATGTCACACAACGTGACGAAGTCGATCGTTTAGTTAATGAGGCAACACATCATTTTGGAAAAATTGACGTTGTTGTCAATAATGCATTAGTTAATTTTAAATTTGATCCAAATGCGCAAAAGGCATTTAAAGACTTATCATGGGAAGACTACCAACAACAAATTGATGGTACACTAAAAGGCGCTTTTAATGTTACTCAAAGTGTCATTCCACAATTTATAGAGCGTGGTTCTGGCACCATTGTAAGTATTGGCACAAACTTATATCAACATCCTGTTGTACCATATCATGAATACACAACAGCTAAAGCTGGGTTGATTGGGTTCACACGTAATATTGCAGCCGAATTAGGGCAATATGGTATTACTGCTAATGTAGTGTCAGGCGGATTGCTTAAAACAACTGATGCTAGTGCTGTCACTACACCAGACGTTTTTGATTTAATTGCACAGACGACTCCATTACGTAAAGTGACTACCCCACAAGATGTTGCTAATATGGTCGCTTATTTAAGTAGCGAAGCAGCAGATGGTATGACTGGTCAAAATATTACTGTCGATGGTGGTTTAACCATGAATTAATATATAACTGGTCTTCCTTATCTTAGAATAGAAATAAAATAAACATTGGAGTGAGAAATTAAATTGACTCATCAACATCAACTTCATCTCGGCGTATTAATCTATGGATGTGGTCATCATCAAGCTGCTTGGCAACTTCCCAATTCAAGTATTGAACGTATCGGTGATATTCAATACTATCAAGAATTAGCTCAGTTATCTGAAAAAGGGTTGTTAGATGTAGTCTTTTTCGCAGATAATCAGTCTTTTATTCCTAGCTATACTTCTATGCCAAGTTTTTGGTTTGATCCACTGATTAACTTAACTGCTATATCTCAAGTCACACAACATGTTGGATTAGTTCCTACCATTTCAAGTACATTTTCTAATCCATTCACTGCAGCACGTCAGTTACTTAGTTTAGAACATATTAGTGGTGGACGAGTGGGATGGAATTTAGTCACTTCCATGACAGATGCCGAAGCTCAAAATCACAGCATGGAACATCTACCCAATCATGATGAACGCTATAAAAAAGCTGAAGAGTTTGCTCAAGTCATGAATGGATTGTTTGATTCTTGGCATACTGAAGATTTCAAACCCAATCGGCATCATCATACAATGATAAATCGCAATATCAAACCGCTTCACCACAATGGCAAATATTTTCAAGTTGATGGACCATTAACAACACCAAGTAGCATTCAGGGAAAACCTGTGGCCATGCAAGCAGGTGCATCTAAACAAGGTATTGCATTAGCTACAAAATATGCAGATGCAGTATATTCTGTTTCTTGGAATATGAAGCAAGCAAAACGGTATCGCGAGCGCTTAGATAGTGAAATGGCACAACGTGACCATCAGCGTTATATTAAAGTCTTTCCTGGACTAGTCACTTATGTAGGTCATACACATGAAGAAGCATTGAAAAAGAAAGCAGAACTTGATCAACGACTTCCTATCAAAGCCGCTTTAAAGCAACTCAGTTTTTTCATTCAACAAGACTGTAGTCAGTGGGAATTAGATGCTCCTGTGCCTAAACTACCTTCTTTAGAAGAGTTTAACGGTCCCGTCGGTCGATATGAAACCATCTTAGAAATTATTCAAGATAAGCAACCTACTGTCAGAGAACTGCTAAGTTACCTTAATGCGGGGGGTGGACATCTGACACTCATAGGTACGCCAAAAGAAATTGTAGATGAAATGGAACGCTGGTTTAATGCAGGTGTTGCAGATGGATTTAACTTAATGCCACCTTCTTTACCAGATAGTTTAAACGACGTAGTTACACTCATTGTACCTGAATTACAACGTCGTGGCTTATATCGACATCAGTATAAAGGTTCTACACTAAGAGAACACTTAGATTTAGTTTAAGGTCTAATATATTTTATCCAAACCATATAGTAGAAATTAACGTAAAAAGCGATGGTATTAACTTAGGAATACCATCGCTTTTATATATCATATTATTAATATTTGTATGGATCGTTATCTTTTTCTTCTTGAAGCTTTCTTGCTTCATCTTGAATAAAATCATTACTTCGTTTATTCGTTTTATGATTTGAATAACGTTGATCACGATAGTCGTCATCATTTGAATCATTTACGTGTGTATCGTGGTATCTTTCATTATTATTGTCCGCTGCTTGATCTTTATTTGAATAATGATCTTTAATATAACGTTGTTGTTGTCTTTCTTCTTCTTCATTCAAAATGAATGCATTATTATTTGCATTTACATCATGATGGTCTCTTCTGTAATGATCATTATAACCGCCATTGCCATACATGTCATGCTTAGGTTTACGAACAAGTAACATAATACCAGCAATTAACCATAAAATTAAACTAATCCAGTTTGTAGCAATCGCTAAAATACCTGCAATAATTAATAAGATACCTGCAAGTTTAGGTTTTTTATTAATTAAAATACCGCCAATAATTGCAAGAATTAATGGGATGAACGCACCCCATGTAAAGAAATTAAATAAACCACCTAATGCATCCATACCATTATTTATTTCTGTTATAGAAACCTGATTGTCTTGTTTTTGAGCTTCATTAATAATTTGTTCTTTAAAATCAGCATTACCAATAAAGGGTTTAATCATTAAAAATATAATTGCAACTAATGCTTGAATCGCAACACCTATCCAAGTAAGAACGTGTTCCCCTGTACGTTTAATGTTATTGTTACTATTTCTATTTGTTGTATCATCATATTGTTTTACCATTATTCCGCCTCCTTTTTTTATCCTTATACCCTACTGCCTAAAGTCTTACACTCATTTATATATAAGAATGAGGATTTCTTTTTACTAATATATCAACGATGAATGAGACGATAATATACACGAGACGTCATTACATACATCAAAGCATAGATTATCATTACAAACACTAAGACACCGATATAAGTTGTTAAAAATAATTTTATATCATTAACATCTAAAATACCAAGCAAAGTATAAATCATTTTAGAAGCACATAGTACATGTATCATAGATATTATAATAGGTAAAGTAAAAATAATAACTACTTGGTCATTAATAACCGATTTAATTCGTTCTCCTTCTAAACCTACTTGACGCATAATTCGATAGTTTTTTCGATCTTCATATCCCTCAGCAATATTTTTGTAATACATCATCGTAAATGTACCAATCATTAAGACTAAAGAAACAATAGTTCCAACAAAAATCAGACCGCCATAAATATCAAACATTTCCTTATTTAATTCATCTTTATTATCAATTTGAATATCATATTGTTTCATCAATTTAGACTTAATATGATCTATGGACTGTGTATCTTGTGTTTTAAGATTAAAAGCAATGTATGAGTTAATATTTGCTGTTGTTTGATAATAATGAATCAATTGACGTTGTTGATTTACATTATGAGTAACAAGTGTGACTCCACCTGGAACTGGAAATGAAAAATGATCACCTTTTAACTGATTTGTTTTAAATGTTTGATTCATTAATTTGATATGGTCTAATTTTTGAAACATGAAATGATTCGCTAATATTCCCATTTCATTATGTTTCAGTCGCAGGTGCGTATGATTGATTGTATTGTAATCTTTCTGATTCATTACAATTAAATATATACTATCTAAATCCAATGGACTGTTTTCATTATCTCGCTTTACAAATGAACCCTTCTTATAAGTGACTGCAACACTTCCACTTGTATATTCTCTGAAAGCATCAACATCAGCATGTCTCTTAATCTCATTTTCTAGCTGACGTACTTTGTGTTTGCTCGTAGTACTATGATGCACATCTCCACTCAATTCAATACGATATTGTGTTGGCATTAAATGATTCGCACGTTGGTCTACACTACGATATGTAGCAACGCTCATTCCTAGAGTCACAATAAGAAAAGTACATAGCATGGTTAAACTAGCCAAACCAATAGAATTAGAATTCATTCTTGAACTTAAACCAGAAATAGTAAAAAAATATTTAGGTCGATAATAAACACTCGGAATCTTTTGAAGCCAATCTATCACTAAAACACTCAATGATATAAATAAGCAATACGTTCCTATTGTCACTAAAATAAGAGCAATAAAAATATTACGTAGAGAAACCAAAATGAGTGTATCTTTTAAGGCAATCATATAACTGTCAACAACAGTTATGATTCCAACAATCAATAAGATATAGAGTAAAGGTTTGGGCCATTGTTTTTCCGTTGGATGTTGCTGCTGTATTAACTTAATAGGACTTTGAAAAGTGATTTTTATATTATTAACAATAAATAAAAATAGCATCATTATTGCTAACATCAACAAGGTGTATCTCATTGCACTTATATCAAATGGATATTTTTTTAAAGAGACCTGCGTATAACCTAATATTCTATTTAACGACATATAAGTTAATGCACCAAATAAATAACCACCTATAATACTCAGACACCCAATGATAATATATTGATATATTCCTTCTATAAACAGCATTAACCTAAAATGCTTTTTTTCCATACCCAAAATCATATTCATGGCCAGCTCTTTTTGACGACGTCGCATAATAAAACGATTAGCATAAAGAATAAAAAGGAGGCCAAATAGACACATAAAAAAATTTCCTATACTAATAAAAACCGGAATTACATCACTATGCTTATGAATCGAAGTATTCATGTTTAAGGATAATAAAATAAATTCAATACCAAATAATGTACTGATGACTAGAATAAATGGAATTATAATATGACGCTGTGTCTTAAAATTCTGAATGACTAACGTCCAAACCAAGCGAAAAGTCATTTTAATCACCACTTTCGTGAAGCATTGCTAAACTATCAGCAATACGTTTTTGAAACTCTGATTGTAGTTCCTCCCCTCGATAAATTTCATGATATAAACGGCCATCTTTAATGAACAAAATACGTTTGGCATAGGAAGCATCCACAGCCGAATGTGTCACCATTAAAATGGTTTGCTCATTTTTATTAATATCTCTAAATAGTTCCATAATCGTTTTAGATGTTTTAGAATCAAGTGCACCTGTAGGCTCATCTGCGAGTAACAAATCTGGTTCATTAATCAGTGCTCGACAGATAGCCACGCGTTGTTGTTCTCCTCCTGATATTTCAAAAGGATATTTATTAAGAAGTGGTTCAATATGTAACTGATAACTTAAGCGATAAAGACGATGACGCATCGTTTGATGTGAGCGATTCGCAAGTACAAGTGGCATTAAGATATTATCTTTATTTGTCATCGTCGGTAAAATGTTAAAATCCTGAAAAACAAAACCTAAATGGTCTCGACGGAAATAAGCGATTTCTTTATTACGCAATTGACGGATATTTTGCGCGTCAATCGTTATCGTACCTTCAGTAGCTTTATCATAAGTTGCAATTAAATTAAGTAAAGTGGACTTCCCAGATCCAGATTCACCCATAATCGCTACAAATTCACCCCTATCCACATTAAATGACATGCCATTTAATGCGGTAGTAGCATTCAGGCCTCTTCCAAATATTTTTTTTACATTATTCACGTCTAACAACATGATATCCATGCTTCCTTTCTTTTCATTGAACTCTTTAATTTATCCCTTACTTCTATCATAAAACAAAAAGAAACCAGTAACATTAATCATTTCTTAAAAATGTTACTACCTATCCTTACATTATTGAAAGTTTAATTATTTTCTGGGAAATGTATGTCAAATGTAGTTCCTTCATGGAGCGTTGAAGATACTTCTACTTTATGATGTAAATGTGCCGATATATGTTTAACAATAAATAATCCGATGCCACTTGAATGTTGATGAAGTCTTCCGTTATAGCCTGAGTACCCTTTATCGAAAATTTTGGGAAGATCGGCTTTACTAATGCCTACACCGTTATCTCGTATAGATAGCACATGATTTTCGTTGTTAAACGTAATCCAAATATCTTTACCTCTTGCATATTTCAAAGCATTATTAAGAATTTGTTCTATCATGATCGTACACCATTGAACATCAGTCAGCACTTCATCTTCACAGCGTGTGTAATGAATGTTTGTTTTTTGGTCGATAAATTGAATCGAATATTTCATAATAAGCGGTTTAACGAGATCGTTAATGGTCACTTTTGAAAAGGACATATCCGTTTCTTGATTCATCAATTTTAAATAGCTGAGTGCAAGACTCGTATAGTTATCAATTTGTATAATTTCTTGACGCACGCGATTCACTACATTATCTTCATTTCTTTCTAAAAGGAGTTTTGAAGCGGTAATAGGTGTCTTCATTTGATGCACCCATGTTAGAAAATAGTTCTCAACGTTGACTTGATATGCAGCTTGTTCATTTTTTACACGTTGTAATTCATCTTCTAAGTGAGCAACTTCTTCTTTTAAAGACATTGCTTCTTGAAAGCCACTAAGTTGAATCAACCAAAAAATAATCATTATGAAAAGAATAATTGCCATACCTAGAAAGAATGCGTTGAAAGGCAAATTAAAAAGAAAAAAAATCACCAAAAAAAGTAATAGAAATAATGCTACTATCATCATTTGATGACGTATCGATTTTATAAATGCTTTTAACATCATATTTACACCTTATATCCTACATTTTTCTTTGTCTCAATGAAATCAACAATACCGATAGATTGCAGTTTTTTACGTAGGCGTGTCATATTTACTGCTAACGTATTATCATCAATAAAATTCTCCGATTCCCAACATTTTTCAATAATTGCTGTACGATTGACATATTTTCCTTCATTTTGAAATAATTTATTCAAAATTTGTAGTTCAGTAAACGAAAGTTGTACAGAGTCATTGTTGTAGTATAGTGTGGCTTCATCAACAACGAGCTTACACCCTTTAACAGTCATCTCATTATTTGAAACCGTTAAATCATATGTTCTACGAAGCAATGCTTGAATTTTCGCTATAGTAAGTGACAAATTAAATGGCTTTTCAATAAAGTCATCTCCACCCATTTGAATTGCCATAATTTGATCCATATTATCAGTACGCGAACTAATGAAAATAATTGGGACATTAGATACTTTACGTATCTCTTGGCACCAATGATAACCATTAAATGTAGGTAAATTAATATCTAATAACACAAGTTCAGGTTCTGCAGTTTTAAATTCTTCAAGAATATTATCAAACTGCTTAGCAATACTCACTTCATAGTTCCAATGTGAGAGTTCATTCCCTAGACTTTCTGCAATGACGACATCATCTTCGACAATCAATACTTTCATTTTTTTCATCCTTTATTTTGCGTCATGATCATTATTGTCATTAGGATTAGACATTTTATTTTTTTCTTGTTCAAATTTATTTTCTTTATGTTTTGTTTTTTTCTTACGTTTTCTTTCTTCCATAATAGATAATGCGATAAATACAACTATCAGTAAAGGAGATAACATTACGAATATCATTATTGATTCACCTCTATATATTTATTAATGACATGATTTCTTTAACTTTATTTTAACGCTTTTTCTTTAAATTGAATATATTCGAGATTAACTGTTTCATAAAAAAGTAAAAGGAGCGAGATTCGAATTCATTTTGAATACGCCGTCTCACTCCCATGCTTCTTTTACTTTTAATCTTCTTTATTTAAAATATGCTTTCTAATATCTTCTATGGTGATCGCTTCTTTAATTTGTCTTTTGATATCATTGATTTTTGCTGTTCTTCTCATACTTCCTGCCCAACTTTTAGGACTATGCTGTTCCCAATCATCTAATTCTTTAAATAGTTCTTGTAATGTTGTCATATGTTTACCACCTTTTTTTAATTTGGGTAAATAAAATAGCCCTCCTTAAATAAGAAGCGCTTGTCGACATCTTCTTATCTTTCAGGAAAATCCTGTTGGATGTAGCACCTCACGCAAAGCGCAGTTGCTGAAGTTTCATAGGGCCAATTCCCTCCACTTACTCTTAATAAGATCAAACTATTTTATTTAATACTATTATAGCATACATTTTCAATTCTTTATATTAAATTGATTTATTAAATCATAGAATATGATAAGTTAATAGTTTTTTACAATACCTTAAACTAAAGTTTACTAAATACTTACTTCAAATCAAATAAAGTTTCTTAATATAAAGATGTAAGTAATCTATATTTTACATATTAGGGGGCTTTTTTAATAATGAGTTTCATCAATAAATTTGGAAAAACCACAGTAGCAACTTCAATTCTAGCTGCTTCAGTATTAGGTACAACACATGTGTCATTCGCATCTGGTGCTGGACAAGGTGCTCAAGATCAACAAGGTCAAAATGGCGATTACATGGCCATCGGTAACACTAAAAATCCTAAAAATGTGATTTTCATGGTTGGAGATGGTATGGGTCCTTCTTATAATTCAGCTTACCGTTATTATGCAGATAATCCTAATACCAAAGAATTAGATCAAACTGCTTTTGATAAATATTTAAAAGGGACTAACCGTACTAACCCTAATGATCCTAAAGAAAATGTCACTGACTCAGCTGCAGGTGGTACAGCTTTCGCTACAGGTCATAAAACATATAATGGTTCAATCTCTGTAGATAATGATAAAAAACCTTTAAAATCAGTATTAGAATATGCTAAAGAACAAGGTAAATCAACTGGTTTAGTGACAACAGCAGAAGTCACTGATGCAACCCCAGCTGTGTATGCGGCACATGTAGATGATCGTGATAAAAAAGATGACATTGCACAACAATTTTATAATGATAAAATTAATGGCCAACATAAAGTAGACGTTATCTTAGGTGGGGGCTCTAAATACTTCGGTAAAGAAAATGGTCATTTAACTGAGAAATTCCAAAAAGATGGTTACGACTATGTAACCAATAAAACTGACTTAGCTAACTCTAAAAATGATCAAGTATTAGGTTTATTTGCTGAAAAAAATATGCCGTTACAAATTGATGCACCACAACAAAATCCATTATTAGCAGATATGGAAGACAGTGCATTATCTAAATTAGAAAAAAATGATAAAGGATTCTTCTTAATGGTAGAAGGCGCTTCAATTGATAAATCTGGTCATCCTAATGATATCACTGGTGTCATGTCAGAAATGAGCGGCTTCGATAAAGCATTCCAAAACGCTATCGACTATGCGAAAAATCATAAAGATACATTAGTTGTCGCAACTGCTGACCACTCAACTGGTGGTTTATCCATCGCTAAAGGTAAAGATTATGTATGGAATCCAGACGCTATTCATAAAATGAAACATTCTGGCAGTTACATGACTGAACAAATTGCTAAAGGTAAAGACCCTGAAACAGTAATCAATGAAGGTTATGGTGTCGACTTCCCTAAAAAACAATTAGATAAAGTTAAAGATGCAGCGAAAGAATTAAAAGACGTTAAAGATAAAGCTAAAAATGACGATGATCCAAAAATTGCAGAAGCAACAACTCAATTACAAGATGCAATTCAAAAACCAATTAACGATGCATCTCATACTGGTTGGACAACATATGGTCACACTGGTGAAGATGTAAATACTTATGCATATGGTCCAGGTGCTGATAAATTCCGTGGTAACATTGATAACACAGATAGTGCAAAAAACATCTTCGACTTCTTTGGTCAAGATGTCACGTCTAACCAAAATCAACAATAGTATTGAGTTCATAGATAAGACGCTCTCTATAATTGAAGCGTGTCTTGTTTTATGGTCAAAAAAGCACTTTAGCAAGTAAAAAACTGCTAAAGTGCTTTTTTACATCATTAGTTCATTTCTAAATTATCTTTAATTTTTTGTTTTACTTCGTTTAAGCTATCTTTATTGGGATAGAAATAGTACAATCCGTCGTCACCTTTGTCATCTTGACCATCAATGATTAAACGTTCTACATTATTATCAGCTTTATTATAATCAGATCTAAATTTATTTAATTCGATAAAACTTAAATCTGTTCTTAAATTATCTTGTGCTGCTTTAAATATACTGTTTAATTTTGTTACTGAATTCATTGAGAACGCTTCTTTAGCAACTGAAGTAATGACTTGTTGTTGACGTAATTGACGTCCACCATCACCGCCAGCGCCTTCTTCTTTACGCGCACGCATGTATGCTAAAGCTTGCTTACCATCCATGTGATATTGCTTACCTTTTTCGAAATGAAACGGTGTAGTTGATTTTGTCGTAAACGTTGCATCACTTGTGATATCCACGCCACCGATTTCATCTACAACGGTTTTTACCCCATCCATATTTATTGCAATATAGTGATCAACAGGTACATCCATTAATTTTTCAAGCGAATTCACTGCCATTTTAGGGCCACCATACGCATAAGCATGATTGATTTTCTCCGTTGAATCGTGACCCACAATTTCAGTTCTCGTATCACGTGGTACACTTACCATGACTGTCTTGTTATCTTTTGGATTAATCGACATGAGTACAATCGAATCACTACGCTGTCCTAAATTTTCTTGATGACGTTGTGCATCATCATCAATACCATATAACACAACGGTCATTGGATCGCCATCTTTTAAATTTTTTTGTCTTAGTTGTGAGTGATCTCTATCTAATGGTTCTTTAATTGAATTGTTCAACGAATGGAATTTTAAGAAAGTTAAAACAACTAAACATATTATTATTACTAAAAATATAATCAAGATAGTAAGAATAATCTTAAATATAGGCGATTTATTTTTCATTATTTATAACCTCTTTTTTATTTTTATCATTACTTTTGCTCGTAGTAACACCTACACCTGTTGCTATAACTAACCATTGCAATAATCCTATAGAAAGTTGATTTTGTACTAATGTGATTTCAAAAAGTTGATGAGCTAATATCGCAATAAAAGCTGCAGCAGACAATTTTACTAATCTATTCGAACCTTTACTTACGTAAGACATGAATATTGTAAATAATATCAATATAAATATTAGTAAACCTAAATAACCGATCTGAAGTGCCATATTAATATATAGATTATGAGATGAAGCCTCTCTGCCAATCACATCAGTTGCTACTGTATTTGGACCAAAACCAAAAATTGGCCTTAAATCTATAAGGTTATTTAATCTTCCCCATATATCAGCTCGTCCAGACATTATACTCTTACCAGTATGTTCTAACATCCATGCTTCTAATTTTCCATATTGACTCCAATTTGGCAACTTAGGGTATACGAACACAATTGAACCAAATGAAACAATAATAAGTATAAATAAAAAAATACTTAATCCTTTATTTTTAACTATTGTATTCCAAATAAAATAGATTATTGCTCCAATAAATATAGATAATAACACTGATCTTGTGTCACTTGCTAATAATATAACCAATGCAATTAATAGAAATATATAAGGAATAAGTCTTTTTTTAGTAGTAAATATTCTTAATAATATAAAATAAATAGCTATAAACATAAAAGGTCCCAAGATATTTGAATTAGGATAAATACTTGAAAATTCTCTTCCAAATCCTTTCGCTATCCATACTAAAAAGTGAAACAATACAAATACAATACTAATTCTATAAATTAGAAGAATTACCTTATTATTCCATTCACTATTTGAGAAATATAAATATACTCCTATACAAGCTACAAATTCAAATGTATTGGTAATCCCTTTATTTCCTAAGCCATTTTGAGAAGAAACTATTGATACAATAATATAAATAACCATTAGAAATAATATAATAATATCAGAAATTTTTATATAACGTTTATATAAAATTCTTAGAAAATAAAAGATATTAGTAAAAGCAATGACTAAACTCAAAGCTAAAATACCTATTTTAGAACCGTTAGCATTCAAAGATCCAATTAATAGAAGAATAAATAACAAACTAAGTATCCAATTATTTAGTGACTGATTTTTTATTTTTTTTGAATTATCTTCTCCCACACTAATTTCTTCCTTTCTTCATTGAGATACTTATTACTAATGAATTTGTAGTTAATAACTTAAGTAACATCGATATTATAGTGGACCAACAAAAGCCATAAATCCCATATATATAACTCCCATAGAAAGCTAATAAGATATAAATCAAAGCATATCCTAATTGTATATAAAGAATTATTTTAGAGTTGATCATTCTCATTGAAAAAGGGTGAAAAATACTAATAAATATCTGTAACAGACAAATTAGAACTACTAAATTAATAATTAAATACACTTTTTCAAAATAATTATGATATAAAATATAAACAACTAACAATGATGAATACTTAACTATGAAAAACATAGGTATACTTACAATAATAATCCCTATATTTATTTGAATAAATCTTTTTAAATTTTTATTTCCATTATCTACTGTTAAATATGAAAGAATTACATTGTTAATCGGGGTTGTCACTAATCCAATCATTTTACTAGCTGTTGAAGCTATAAAATAAACATTGACTAATACTGGTCCAATGATGGGTAATAAAATGAAACGATCTAGATAATTTAAAATGTTAATAACAATATTAATAAACGAAAAATTTAAGTAATCTTTTAAAATATTTTTGTTTTCAGATTGAAAACTGCTTCTCTTTAAACTAAAATACTTCAAAAAAACTGTTTTTCTTAATAAATAAATTAATCCAAATACTTCTCCTAATAAAAAAACAACTGAGTATAACTTAATAAATAAAAAGATGATGATTCCAATAATATATCCTATTAACACACTTAAATTAACAAATAAAATGTTTTTATAGTTTAAATTTTCACGAAAATATACATTTAAATAATATCGTGATGTTAGTAGTAAAGAAAAAATAATCATCAATAATATATTTAAGTTAAAAGTTTTACTATAAAATACACATATAATAGTAAAGACTATTATATTTATTATTAATATAGCTATAAAGTATTTCGAAAAAACATTTTCTCTATCTTTATAATCAAATCCTTCTCTATGTAACAATCTGACATTATTTAAAGTATTACCTAAACTAGTAGCTATTACTATAGCTATCCCATACAAAACTATTAGTAATGCAAATTCTTTACTATTTGCTACTCTACTAATAATAGGAAATGCAATTAACTGTATTGCAACAACTACTAAAAGATTAGAGATAATATTTAATGATGAATCTTTTAAAAATTTATTCATTTTTTACACCTAAATATAATTTATCATATAGTTTTCCAATTCTAATCCAATTAAATTCTTGTAAGAAGTTTTTATCTTTCAAATTATTTTGAATTGACTCATAATTTTTGATTATATATTCTAAACCATTAATAATACTATTAACATCTTCAGGATTAACTGATTTTCCATATTTATTATCATCAAAATATTTATCTATTCCTTCATTTCTAGTATAAAGAATAGGTAAATTTTGACTTAAAGCCTCTACATAGACTAATCCAAAAGTTTCTTTAAAAGAAGGCATAGCAAAAACATGGAAATCATTCATAAGATTAATTAACTCATGTTTACTTTTAGTTCCTAAATATTTGAATTTATAGTTCTCTTTTAATTTATTATAATAATCTTTATTAATTATTTTTCCTACTACAGTCAATTCAATATTATCCATATTATTTATCGCTTTTAATAAATTATGAAGGTTTTTATCTTTATATATTCTAGCTATAAATAATACCTTCACTTTATTTTCTACGATAGTTTTAGATTGTATATTTGGATTATCAATCCACAATTGGTCTATACCATTTGGTATTATTAATGAATTATTTAACTTAGATTTAAGTTTTTCATTATCTTTATATATTGATAAAAGTTTCTTTCTATAAGAATGATTTGGAAATATGACTTGTTTCGAATGTAATATTGTTTTTAAGTATAAATTTTTTAAATGTTTTTTATATTTTAAACTATAATTTATATCTGTATTTCTTATTGTTAGAATATAAGGAGTTTTATATTTTTTATAAATTTTTAATGCTAATATACCATCATTAGTCAAAGTATGGGCATGAATTAAATTTAAATCTTCTAATAAAATATTTTTTTTAAGATATTTAAATGATTTATCTAATCTCTTAAAACTTAAAATAGAATCAGTTTTATTAATAAATACAGGTTTTAATACTTTATATTTTGTTTTATTCTCTTTTTTATTTCTTAAAGGATTATAAATAATATGTTCAAAATTGGAAGACATTTCATTAAGCTGATTTTCATATAATTTTGAGTATAAAAAATTAGAATTCAAATGTAATATTTGCATCTTTTTCACCTAACAATTTTGTTTTTATTTCTTTAATCTTTTGTTTTAAAACGCACTGCAATTTCTTCTAAATATTTTTCGAAATTATTATAAACGTTTTCTGCATTAAATGAATGTTCAAATAAATTTCTTGCATTTTTAGCATGTTGTTTTTGTAGTGTTTTAGATTCATAATAATTTTCTATTAATTTTATAAGTTTTTCTGTGGAGTCATATTCAAAACCGCAATTATTTTCATTTAATAAATCTGACATAATTCCTGGAACGGAAACTAAAATTGGAAGAGAAGCAGACAAATATTCACCAAATTTATTTGGAGCATTTAATCTAAAGTTCATACTATTTTTATATGGTGCGATTCCCACATTAGAGGTAGCTATTAAAGAAGCTATTTCGTCTTTACCAACCCATCCTGGAATAATTACATTATTATTATTGTTATATTTTTCAACAAAATAATTATATTTTTCACCAGTACCACATAATACAAATTTAATTTCTTTATTTTGTAATTTATCTATAGCCCCTTCTAAAGTTTCTAAATCAAATTGTTTACCAAAATTACCTACAAATGTCACTATAAAATCATCTTCGTTAAGATGATACTCTCCCCAAAACTCATTAAATCTTTTTTTGTAACTTTCTAAATCAAATTTCGGATAGGCAGTGTGGAATGGTATATCATATTTTCTCTCATTAAGATCACTTATTTTTAAACCGTAATTTACAAACCCTTTTGTTACACCTGTTATTGCTGTTGTATTATTAAGAACTTTTTTAAGATTCTTTTTAGAGTTATTAACTAATAACTTTACTAAAAAGTGAGATGCTCTCGGTGTAACTTCGTAATAAATTTCTGGCCATAAATCTCTAATATCAATAATAAATGGTATATTATTTTTTTTAGAATACTCTTTAACATTTTGAGCAACTTCGATAGGAGACATTGTGCAAAGTATTAAATCTGGATTTTCTAATGCATTAGCATAATGTTTGAATTTTTTTCCAAAAGCTTTAAAATGCATGAATCTAGCTAAAGAAACATTTTTCTTATATCCTTTTGTAGATAAGAGTAATAATTTAGATCTAGTATATAAGTTTTTCACTTCATCTTCTTTCGATCTAAAATTTTTATTATAATGATCAAAGTTAGACGAAAACCAAATTACTTTATGCCCTTGTTGATCTAATATTCTAGTTAAATTCCCCATTCTTCTCAACCTAACGTTATTATTATCAGTAGGCAGAGGTTCTCCATCTGAAACTATCCAAATGTTCATTTTATAACCACCTTTAAGATTCTATTTCTATTTCAATATTTTTTATTAGTTTTTTACAAAGATTTAGGGCTTCCTTCGAATTGTTAGCTTGACAAATAATATATCCTATTCTACTTGTGCTACTATCTGCTAATCCTAATTCATCTCCAATGTTTGCAGATAAAGCTACTTCAATAACTTGTGGATGGTTTTTAACACTATCTGGGATAATAGCTTTTTTTAATACTCCTGGACGACTTTGTATAAAATGAACAGCACTTCCTTTATTAAGTATATTGTTCATACTAGGTAAAGGTTCATTCACACTTTGTTTTAAATGTGCTTCTAAAATGTCTATGCCAGTTGCATATTTTACTAAGTGACTTGTAATAAAATCTCCACCAAGTCTCGCTCCGACTTCAACAACTTTGGGTCCATCTTTTGTTACCATGATTTCTGTGTGTGAAGGCCCTGTTTCAATGTTTAAAGCTTTGTTAGCCGCTATTGCTAATTGACTTATTTTAGTTTTAATATCTTTATCCTTAGTACTTTGAATTTTATGAGCATTTTCAATAAAGTGTGGAGCACCTGTCGTAATTTTATCAGTAATAGCTACTACTTTAGTTTCTCCTTTACTTGTTAAAGTTTCTACTGAAACCTCTTCTCCTTGCATATATTCTTCAACTAGTATAGTTCTATTTCTAGAGTTTTCAGTTGCATGTTTATAAGCTTTATCAATATCTTTTTCATTTTCTAATAAAAAGATTCCTCTACTACCAGAAGAATCTACAGGCTTAATAATTTTTTTACCTTTTATATTTTTTAGTGCTTTTTTATAATCTTCTTTATTATTAACTAAAAAATATTTAGGTATGGCCACATTTTCTTTATTCAATGCCTCTCTCATTTTAAATTTGTCTGTTGCTTTAATAGCAGTATCATAACTTATTGTATTTAAATTAAGTTTTTCACCAATATAAGCAATTGATCTCATTGGCATATCCGTAGCAGCAGTAACTATGCCATCCGGTTTTTCTAATTCAGCTACTTTTAACAAAGCTTCAGTATCAATTGTACTAACTACATATTTTTTATCTGCAAATTCAAAACCCTCTGCATTAGGATTCATATCGGCCACAATAGTATAATAACCTAATTGTTTTGCTGTTTTTATCAAAGGAACTTGTAAAAAACTTGCACCTAGAATGATAACTTTTTTCATATTTAAAACCTCATCATTCATTAATTTTAGACATTATAATTTTGTCATAATATTTTCCATCTTGAAATTTACTTTGTCTTAAAATACCATCTTTCTTGAAACCTAATTTTTCATACGTTTTTATTGCACCTTTGTTATATGAAAATACTTCTAAATATAACATATGTAAATTAATTTTATTAAAAGCAAATTCTATTAATAACTTAAGAGCTTGAGTGCCATACCCTTTTCCCCAATACTCTAAATTGCCTATATATATAAACAATTCAGAGTTTCGATTAACCCAATCTAAATTTTTAAAACCTATAACTCCAATTGGGATTTCATTATCTATCTCAATAATAAATAGTCTGTTATCTTTTTCTAACATTCGATTTTCAAACCAATTTTCATGTTCTAATTCTGTTATAGGATAAACTGTACCAATTAAATATCTCAGTTTATCGTTTTTCATCCATTCTAAGATTAGGTTGCTGTCACTCTTTTTTAAAGCTCTTAAATTAATTTGAGACATTTATTAGCTCTCCTTATTATTAATATTACTTCTTTTTAATACACTTAAAATTGTTTTCCAAATAATTATACAGTCAAATTTAAATGATACATTATCAACATAATAGACATCATTTTTAAACTTATATACTTGAGGGATTGAGTTTCGGAAGAAAGCTTGATTATAACCAGTAATTCCCGGCTTCACTTCAAGTTTTCTAGATTCATCATTTTTATAAATTTCTAACGCTTCAGGAGTATCTGGACGCGGCCCTACAATACTCATGTCACCCTTTATGACATTTATCAGTTGGGGAATTTCATCAATACTTGTTTTTCTTAGAATTTTACCTACTCTCGTAATTCGACTATCATTTTCCGAATTATAAGTCGAACCATCTTGATTTCTAATATCAGGTGCATTCATTTTCATAGATCTAAATTTATACATTAGAAACTTAGATTTGTTTTTTCCTAATCGATAGCTTTTATAAAAAACTGATCCATTATCATCTAATTTAATTAATAATGAAGTACCACTTATAACTAAACCTACAATTGGCATAGCTACTAAAGATAATGTTAAATCAAAAGCACGTTTATAATGAGTTTTATAATTCATTATTTCGTCACCTCATCAATTACATCTAAGTATGTTTTTGCAACATACTTTGCATCCTCATCAGTGATTTGTAAATGCAAAGGTAAAGATATTTCATTTACAAATTGATTATAAGCATTTGGATAATTAATAATATTAAATCCTAAATTTTTATAAGCAGTTAATAAAGGTAGTGGTTTGTAATGAACATTAGTTGAAATTCCTTTTTCAGCCATTTTTTTAATGATAAGATTTCTTTCTTCTGCGCTTATACCACTTACTCTCGTTAAATATAGATGTCCTGATGATTCTCTTTCTTGTTCATAATGCTTTAAAATATTAATATTATTTTTATTTAATATTTCATCGTAAATAGATATGATTTCTTTTCTTCTGTTAAGAATTTCTTTGTATCTTTCTAATTGAGCAATTCCAATTGCTGATTGAATATCAGTCATATTACATTTATATAATGGTGCAACAATATCATATTCCCAATTTCCTGCTTGAGTTTTAGCCAATGCGTCTTTAGATTGGCCATGTAGACTCAACAACATATATTGATTATAAACTTCATCATCGTCTAAATTTTTATTTAACTTCCAAGTTACAGCTCCACCTTCGGCAGTTGTTAAGTTTTTAACTGCATGAAAAGAGAAGCATGTAAAATCAGCTACACTTCCAATAATTTTCCCTTTATACTTAGCGCCAAATGAATGTGCACCATCAGCTATAACTACAATTCTATTAAAAGCTTTTTGGAACTGATTATTTGCTTTAAATAAGTTTTGTTTTTCTTCAACGATTTTAAATATTTCATCATAATTCACTGGTTTTCCTGCTATATCTACTGGAATTATAGCTTTAGTTTTTTCTGTAATGCTATTAGCTAAAGCTTTATAATCCATTTCATAAGAATTCTCAGCAGTATCTATCATTTTTATATTTGCTCCTACATGAAAAACTGAAGCTGCTGTTGCAGTATACGTATATGCTGGAACAATTACTTCATCATCTTTTCCTATACCTAACAATCTAAGAGTCATTTCTAATGCTGCAGTACATGAATTTAATGCTACAGTTCTAGCACTATTTACAAAGTTAGTGATATCTTTTTCAAATTGTTTAGTTTTTGGTCCAGTAGTTATCCAACCTGATTTTAGTACTTCAATTACATTATTAATATCTTCTTGATTAATAGATGGAGGTGAAAACGGAATATTTTTTTCTGTCATTTTATTTTCTCCTTTCTTTTATAATGACCAATAAGATACTTTACTATTTTCATATTGCTTAAATCTATTTTTTAAATCCACTATTATTGCATGTTTTTCATTTAATAACTTTAAGAACTTATCATCATTGATTTCTTTAAATTGCTTATGATTTACTGAATATACTAAAACATCAATATCTCTGCCAACTTCCTCGATATTAGATGTATAAGTTGCTTTGATATTTTCTAAATCCGGTCTAAAAGCTTCCATGTATGGATCAATAACTAAAGGTTCAATTCCATATTCATTTAATTCTTCAATCATATTTATAATTTTAGAATTTCTAAAGTCTGGAGTATCTTCTTTGAATGTTAAGCCAAATACTACTACTTTAGGGTTGTTTGCCATTCTATTTTTAACTAATTCTTTAATTAAATTTTCTCCTACAAAGGTAGACATGAAATTATTTATTTTCCTACCTGCTGCAATGATTTGTGAATGAAATCCAATGTTCTCTGCTTGATAGATGAAATAGTATGGATCAACACCAATGCAATGTCCTCCAACTAATCCAGGTGTAAATCCTAGAGCATTCCATTTTGTATTCATAGCATCAATTACATCAAAAGTATTAATATTCATACGATTAAATACTTGAGATAATTCATTCATAAATGCAATATTAATATCTCTTTGACTGTTTTCAACTACCTTAGCACTTTCTGCAACTTTAATACTTGGAGCCTTATGAATTCCTGCTTCAATAATTGCACCATATGTTTCTGAAATTGTTTTAAGTGCTTCATCATCTATACCCGAAACAATTTTCACAATATTTTTAACTGTGTTCTTTTTATCCCCTGGATTAATTCTTTCTGGTGAATATCCAATTTTAAAATCTTTAATACCTTCTAAACTAGAGATTTTTTCTAATAAAGGCATACAAATATCTTCTGTTACTCCAGGATAAACTGTAGATTCATAAACCACTATATCTCCTTTTGATAAATAACGTCCTACTAACTCCGTAGCACCCTCAATTGGTGCTAAATTAGGAGTATTATCCTGTTTTATTGGAGTTGGAACAGTAATAACATAGAAATTCACATCTTTTAAGTCTTCTTCATTTGAAGAAAATTTCATAGTTGTATTTTTTAATCCTTCAGAACCAACTTCACCAGTTGGATCAATATTATTATTATATTTTTCAACTTTTTCTTTATCAATGTCAAATCCAATAACATCAAATTTTTCAGCAAAAGCTACAGCTAAAGGCATTCCTACGTATCCTAAACCAATTACACCAATTTTAGTATTATTTAACATTTTCATTACCATCCTTATCATTATTTATAAAATCGATTTTATTGTTAGCAAAATCTATTAAAAATTGTTTATTAAAATTATTCTGTAAATTACATATAATTTTATCTAATTCTTTTGAGTTTATTGTTGTGACTTTACCACGATATATTTTTTCATATACTTGTTCAGGGTGTACTTCCTCTTTATTCATCAACTCTTCATATAATTTTTCACCTGGACGAATTCCAGAAAATTCAATTTTAATTTCATCTTCAGTTTTTCCACTTAACCTAATTAGATTACGTGCTAAATCAACTATCTTTACTGGTTCTCCCATATCAAGCACGAAGACTTCTCCACCTTGTGCTAATGCACCAGCTTGTAGTACTAGTCGTGATGCTTCAGGAATCGTCATAAAGTAACGAGTCATATCTGGATGCGTCACTGTGACAGGTCCTCCAGCTACAATTTGTTTTTTAAATAATGGAATGACAGATCCTCTTGAACCTAAAACATTTCCAAATCGCACAGCTACAAAATCGGTCTTACTATTTTCATCATTGAGACTTTGTACGACCATTTCAGCCATACGTTTAGATGCACCCATGACATTAGGTGGATTAACCGCTTTATCAGTTGAAATCATGACAAACTTTCTCACGCCAGCTTTTTTAGCGGCAGTTGCTACATTTCTAGTCCCAAGCACATTATTTTTAAATGCTTCCGATGGGTTATATTCCATTAATGGCACATGTTTATGAGCGGCTGCATGATAAATCGCATATGGTTGATAATTGTCTACTATTTCTTGAATATGTTGAGCATCTTGAACATCTGCAATGACTGGAATAATTTCAATTTTATCTTTATACAATTTTGTTAACTCTTGATGAATTAAATAAATACTATTTTCACCATGTCCAAGTAATATCATTCTTTCTGGTTCGAATTTACATACTTGACGACATATTTCAGATCCTATAGATCCTCCGGCTCCAGTGACTAATATTGTTTTATGCGTTAGTTCTTTTGAAATCATGGCCATATCTAACTCTACTGGTTCTCTTCCTAGTAAATCTTCAACTTCTACACGTTTTAATTGATTAACCTCTAATTCTCCAGATAATACAGACTCTATACTTGGCATTTTGAAGATATCAACCCCAGTACTGTTACATAGATCAGTGATTTCTTTCAATCTAGCTGGTGAAAGCGTAGGTATAGCAATGATAATTCTTTTAATACGATATTTTTCCACTAGATTAGGAATATCTTTAATCGTGCCCTGTACTTTAACTCCTCCAGTAATAGCTAAATTCCGCTTTTGTGGATCATCATCTACAGCTAAGACAGGTTCTAATCCCATATCCGGGCTTCGTAACATTTGTCTTATTAATAGTGACCCACCGCGACCTGCGCCTACTATCAGTGTTGGCTTTTTCTTTTTTTGTTTCCCAACTATAAATCCGCGGCCAATTCTCCATGAAATTCTTGATCCTCCTATAAGAATCAGATGCATCATCCATGTAATTAAATACAATCTAAAAAATGGTGGATGTCCTGTAAAAAGAGGTACAATAATTATTGTTGAAATAATAGAACACGTTACCGCTTCAACAATAATCAATAATTCATTCACGCTCGCATATTCCCAAGCACGATGATAAAGGTTAAATATGTATGCAAATACATGATGTGAAATCAGTAATATAATTGAAGTGAATATTAAAATTTTCTTTGAATAGCCCTCAAAATATGGCTCTAATATACTGTAACAAATAAATACAGACAGGGTTACAATAATTGAATCTATAATAATTAAAATTAAAAGCCGTCCTCTTGCACTTAATTTATCCAACTTAACTCTCCTCACTTAGAATGTGAAATTTGATTAAAATAAATTAAAAAGTTTTTTCTGTGTATATTCTTGAGTTGGCTGTTTTTTTGGTACATCTTCATTATCTATAATAAATTTCGCATTATTCATTAAATTATGAATTTCTTCATGATATTTTTTTAACTTTCTTTCTTCAAATAGACGATTCATAATGAAAGGTCTTTTTTCCACATGGTGTGCATCTGAGGCAACAAAATGTGTTAAGTTATTTTCAATCATATCTATACATTTTTTTTGCGTCTTCTTCCCATGATGTCCCATTAGTGAAGCCGTTGTTAACTGACTTAACGCGCCTGCATTGATTAATTCATAAAGGACATCTAAATTGGTACTAATTTCTTTATTTCGTTCTGGATGTGCAATGATTGGCACATAGCCTTTCGATTGTAATTCAAAGAATAAACGACCTGTATAATGTGGGACATGTCCGGATGGTAATTCGATTAATAAGTACTTAGAATGATTAAGACCAATAATTTGCTTGTTCTCTAATTGATGTAAAATTTGGTCACTAATTCTTATCTCTTGTCCAGGATAGATATTAATTCCTATATCTTTAAATTCATCGATACTCAATACTTCATCCATTTTAGGTACGATGTCTTCATAATAATTATCAAATTGTGGACTTAAATGATGAGGAGTAGCAATAATATCTGTAATCCCCTCACCTTTAGCTTGTTTCAACAATGAAATCGTCTCTTCTTTACTCTTTGATCCATCATCTAAACCAATAAGAATATGATTATGTATATCTATCATGATTTAATCTCATCTCCATAGTAATGGTAATAACTAGAAGATTTTTCTTTAGCTGTTTTATTTAGTACTGCACCAATAACATGTCCATCGGCTTGTTCAACGAGTTGTTTAGCTTTTTTAACTTCATTTCGATTATTTTTCTGAGCATCAATAATTAACATACAATTTGGTACATATTGTAAAAATACTTGTGCATCTGTAACAGAAATGATTGGTGGCGTATCAATTAAAATAAAATCGTATTCCTTTTGTAAATGTTCAAAAATCTTTTTAAACCTTTTAGAAGCTATTAACTCTGAAGGATTTGGTGGAATGGGACCAGATGTTAGTAAATCTAAATTCTTCACTCTCGTAGATCTAATTGCTTTATCAAAATCTGAATTTCCAATAATTAAATTAGATAATCCATCATAGTTTGATGTTTCAAAATGATAATGTTGTGTTGGTTTACGCATATCTCCATCGATAATTAAAGTTTTATATCCAGCTTGTGCATAAGTAATCGCAATATTTGCAGACACAATACTTTTCCCAGCTGCTGGTTTTTCAGAAGTAATCAGCACACTTTTAATTTCTTCAGCATTTGAGAACATAATATTTGAACGAATACCTCTTACTTTTTCGCTAACAATTGATTTAGGGTTATCTTCTACATATAAAGGTGTCTCTAATGCTTTACGTTTTTCTTTTTTTCTTTTAGCCATAAGATTTTCTCCTTATTTTAATTTTTGAATTGAACCTAATACAGGAATATTTAATTCTCTTTCAACGTCTTCTTCTGTTTTAATTCGTTTGTCGAATAATTCTTTCATTATAATAATAAAAATCGCTAATATTATGCCTAAAATAAGTCCAATAACTAAATTAAGTATTAAACTTGGTGAAACTTTTGATGCAGTTCCATCAGCTGAAGATAAAACTGAAACATTATTTACATTCATAATTTTTGGCATTTTATCACTAAATACTTCTGATATATCATTAGCTATCTTTTCCGCATCATTTTTACTATCACTTTTCACATTAATATTTAAAATTTGTGATTGTGCTTGCGTAGTCACAGTTAACATTCCTTTGATATCAGAAGAAGAAAATTCATCATTTTTTTTTGCTACTTCATCTAAAATACGGGGACTTTTAACTATTTCCGAATACGTATTAACTAACTGAATATTACTTTGTACTTCTTGAGCCATTAATTCCGAATTTTTTTCTTTTTGATTTACTAATACTTGAGTATTAGCCTCGTATTTTGGTTTCATTAAAAACATAGTTATTAATGCACTAATTAAAATGAAAATAAGTGGTAATAAAATAAGTAATTTTAAATTTTTTCTTAAAGCTGTTAAAAATTTTGATAAACTTAACGAGTTTTCCATATTAACCTCCAAAACGTTTTTCAATACTAATTTTATATTTTAAAAAATATTTTTACAATAGCTTTTCTATAAATATATTTTTAAATCTCTAAATAGTTTAATATATATGTAAACATTTAAATTTAACCATTACATTTTATCTTATAACTTTAATATCAATACATTTTTAAAAAAATGTAAATATCATGTAAACTATTGTATTTTATTTGACAATTAAATTTATTATATAATAATGTGTAGACATTATTTGTCTTTAAGAATTATTTAATTATATCTGCGTTGGATAAATTGTATTCAGCTATATTAATTTAAATTTAATAATTTTTATGTATATTAAAGATATATAAAAAGCCAAGAGATTTTCATTTAAGAAAACCTCTTGGCTTCATTTATTAATATTCAATATTTGGCATTTCGTTTACTTTGTTTTGATATTTTTTGAAAGCAATATAGCCTACAAAACCAATAATCGTTGTAACTAAAAGTTTTTTCATTATTGTCACTCCTTTTAATTTTTAGCGTACATTAGATTTGTTTTGTCAAAAAACAAGTCTATACTAAATCTATTATACACTCATTTGGTATTATTTTTAAAGTCAATCGAACAAATTGCGTTATATTTATGTCATTTTAGAGAAGGGATTGAAAACATATTTAATTTTTCATCACAAATACACAAATATATATCGCAACAAACTCTAAGAAAGTAAAAAGATAAATATATTTTAAATTCAGCTTTTCTTTAAGTGGTACCTCCCAATGTGGATACTTACGTTCATAATAGACATTTTGAACAAAAAACAATCCTAAACCTAATGGTACATAAGTAATCATATTTTTATACTTTGAATCTAACTCTATGTCACTAAGAAAATGCTTAATTATTACTTGTAATATAATCACAATGACTAAGAGGAGTAGTATGCGAATCATTTTATTAATCGTACTCCTTTCACAAATAATATAAGAATGGCTTGTAATAATACCATAAGCATAATAAAAATAACACTTTTTAAATCGATGGCATCAAACACTTGATGCGTAATCGTTAATGGTCGTGTAATCAGATAAACTGTATGGAATCTTAAAAAACGTCCAACATATATGCCTATCCCATTTAGAAACATTAAACTCAGTACTAAGCATCGATTAAGCCATATATTAGAAGTAAAATGTTCTAAGCTGATAAATATAAAGATCATACAATAGATTGCAAAAAAGACACCTGCCAGTAAATACGCAAACGCAAACCATTCAATTAAATTTAAACTGACTAAGAAATTGAATTTAAAATTATTAAGATGGATTAAGTCTGTAACCATATAGAACGTATTGGGAACTAATAGTATAAAAATAAGTGCAAATACAATAAATAAAGGCCACTCTTTAGTTTCCTTTGGTTTAAATAACTTTAAAAGTAAGCAAAGCTCTAGAGGAATATAGGCTAAGAATAGATTTAATGTCATAAAGTTAAGTATTCGCGGTACAAACAATGAAATAATAAAAAGCACTATAAAATAAATTCTTGCGATATAACGTGGTGCCACATTCTACACTACTTTCTTTCTATAAATGAAATAAGGTTAGAAAATTAAAACGCTAACATGTGATATCTTAACATTCTACTTTACTCTAACCTCTTCTATATTAAAACATATACTTTCGAATTGCATTATTTATGGCTATCGTAAAATGATCCATTGTTGATGTCCAATTTTTTCATTTTTACGTGCTTTTGACGAATCATCACCATTACTAAAAAATGATTTTCGAAGATCTAGTGTTAATTCTAATTGACCCCTTAACATTTTATATTGTAATCTGCAATATTATTTGGTTTTATTACAGTCAAATATCCTATCGTACGTTGTACATTAAATGTATATATCTTTAATTCTTTTGAAATAAGTTGAATTAACTTTTCATCTTTATTGATCATAGACAGTATATTTTCTCCTTAAAATTGTATAGAAACAGTTGAACTGTCGATGTACATCCGTTTAGCTTCTTTTTTATGATTCTTTTTCATCTTTTAAATGTTTAATATCTTGAAACCCTTCACGATAATTCGATAATTCTTCCATGATCGCATACCAATCTTTTCCAATTTTTTGGAACGTTTGTTGCATTAATTCATCTTGTGCTTTATTTAATTTCTCTACTAGTTTACTTCCTTTAGGTGTTGGAAATAATTGTTTTACTCTGCGATCTTCTTCAGATTGTTGTTCAATGATTAAGCCTTCTTCTTTTAACTTCTTCAATGTCGCGTGAGACCCTTGCTTTGATATTTCTAACGTGTTTAGTAACTGCTTAATCGTAATACCAGGCAATTTATTGATAAAAAATAAAAAGCGATGGTGTTGTCGACTCATATCATATTTTTCGATAATTTCATCTGCAGTCGTCACAAACGTTTTATAAGCGAAATAAAATAGCATATGCTCATAATCATTTTTATTTCGATCCATATTCACTCGTTCCTTTTCAAAGTCATTATTAATTATTATAGTAAATTTTCTAACGACTTTCATCAAAAGGTCAATAATATTGACTTTATTTATAACCAGGCTTATCCTATATATGTAAACAAAAGCAATACAAAGGTGGAATTGAATATGAAACAACGTGTAGGACAATATTTAATGGATGCAGTACATGAAGCAGGTGTCAATAAAATATTTGGTGTGCCAGGAGATTTTAATCTAGCATTTTTAGATGACATCGTAAGTCATAAAGGCGTTGAATGGGTTGGAACAACGAATGAACTAAATGGTGCTTATACCGCTGATGGTTACGCACGTATGAACGGACTAGGCGTACTCGTAACAACATTTGGTGTTGGAGAATTAAGTGCCGTCAATGGTATTGCAGGTTCATATGCAGAACGTGTTCCAGTCATTGCTATCACAGGCGCACCAACAAGAGCTGTTGAAAAGGCAGGCAAATATGTGCATCACTCTTTAGGTGAAGGACGCTTTGATAGCTATCGACACATGTTTGAACCGATTACAACAGCACAAGCCTATATCACGCCTGAAAATGCAACAACTGAAATCCCTAGAGTAATCAATGCAGCGCTTCAAGAACGTCGTCCAGTACACATTCACTTACCTATTGATGTGGCTATGTCAGACATTGAAATTGAACAACCATTCAAAGTTGAAAAAGCACCTCAACAAGATGTAACTCAATATGTAGATATGGTGGCTGATCAATTACGTTCAGCTCAACAACCATTAATTATTGCAGGTCATGAAATCAATAGTTTTCATCTACATGATGAATTAGAACAATTTGTCAATAAAACGAATATTCCAGTTGTTCAATTATCGTTAGGTAAAGGGGCATTTAATGAAGAAAACCCACACTATATGGGTATTTATGATGGGGAAATTGCTAAAGATGACATTAAAGACTATGTCGATCATAGCGATGCTATTTTAAATATTGGTGCCAAATTAACTGACTCAGCTACTGCAGGCTTTTCATATCAATTTGATATTAATGAAGTGGTCATGATTAACCATCGCCTATTCAAATTAAACGATACGATTGATACAGAAATTGCATTGCCTGAATTCTTAGAAGCGTTAAATACGATAGATTATACAAATAAATCTTCATTTCCTTCTTACCAACAACCAGAATCAAATGACTATGAATTAACTGATGATATGTTAACTCAAGATATTTACTTTAAAATGATGCAAGACTTTATTGGTGGCGATGATATATTAATCGCAGAACAGGGAACATCCTTCTTTGGGGCTTACAGTTTAACTTTACCTAAAAATATGTCATTTATTGGTCAACCTTTATGGGGTTCAATTGGTTACACATTACCAGCTACATTAGGTTCTCAAATAGCTAACCCACACCGTCGTAATATCTTATTAATTGGTGATGGTTCATTCCAATTAACTGTTCAAGAATTATCAACAATGATTCGCCAAGATATTAAACCTGTGATTTTCTTAATTAATAATGATGGTTATACTGTTGAACGTCTCATTCATGGTATGGAAGAGCCCTATAATGATATCAACATGTGGGATTACAAAGCATTACCAAACGTATTTGGTGGAGATAGCGTGAAAGTCCATGATGTTAAGACTTCAAAAGATTTAAAGGCTGTCTTCGATGAAATAAATGAAGATCAAGAACACATGCACTTCACTGAAGTCACAATGAAATGGGATGACGCACCTCAAACACTACGTGATATCTCTAAATCATTCGCTAATCAAAACAAATAATGGATATTGGGAGAACAATTAAATAAATTGAAAGCTACTATGCATGTCAATAGTTAAACACATAGTAGCTTTATTTAATAAGTTCTATTATAAATATTTTAAATAAAAATTAAATTTCACGTGTTTAATTTTTATTCAAACTCTTTTTTTAATTATTGATTATTTTGGAAAATTTATTTATTATTTACATAAAGTAGAGGAGGTCGTAGACTGTGTCTTTAATGAATAAATCTATTTTTCTAATGACTAAGCTTCAAAAACATAATATTCCAGTTATTCCTAGACTTATGCAACAAATGAATCGTTTAATTTTTGCTACTGATGTTCCTAGAACAGTTAAAATTGGTAAAGGAACAAAATTTGCACATAGTGGTTTAGGATGTGTAATACATGAGAGGGCTATAATTGGGGATAATTGTAAAATTCTTCAAAACGTTACAATTGGTGGACGTAGTAAACATGGTACTCCTGTAATTGGTAATAACGTACTTATAGGAGCTGGAGCCACAATATTAGGTGGCATAACAATAGGTAATAACGTTAAAATTGGTGCTCAAGCTTTAGTAATGGAAGATGTTCAAGATAATCAAACAATTGTCGCACAAAAAGGGACAATTTTGAATAAATGAGTTAAAGGCGACTATATATGTCATTAATACATATTTAGTCGCTCTTTTTTATAAACTTTTTTCATTTAAAAATTTATTATCGATAACATCTTTTGTAATATCCTGTAAATGTTTGACATTCCATTCACTGTCTGAATCATACTGTAGTCCATGTTTCTGTGCTAATTGCGATGTGTAATCATCAAGATTATAAATTTTAAAATGTTGTCGTGTTTGTTTATTGGTAGGACGTGCTTGTTCGTAATGATTGACCATGCTTGTCCATTTAACATTCCCTATATGTACACCTTTAGGTTCTTTTACTACATCGAAGTTTATCCTTCCTAACAATTGATTATTTTCATCTCCACTATACTGTCCATTTAAAAAATTACCTAAAGAATACGCTACCAACGTTTTATGATGATGATTTTTTGCTTTAACCCACTTTACTGGTTGAATCACATGTGGATGCGTACCAATGACGACGTCTACACCTTCATTTGCAAACAATTGAGCATATTTCTTCTGTGTCTTATTTGGTTTATGATGATTTTCATTTCCCCAGTGTGCCGACACCATGACTACGTCGCTTTGTTGTTTTGCTTTTCGTATATCCTGTTTAATAGTAGCTTCGTCAAACGTCTTTACTGTATATGGATCGTTTGAGACCATATCATTTGTTCCATACGTGTAACTTAATACACTAATTTTTACACCATTTTTAGAAATAGTATGTATACGATTCGCCTCTTTTTTCGAATTGTATATTCCTGTAAACAATACTTCATTATCAAATTTTTTCCAAGTCTGTATATGATTTGTAATTCCTTGATTTCCTTGATCTAAGGAGTGATTATTTGCACCATTAATCACATCGAAACCAGTTACAACAATGTCACCTGCTACTTGACTAGGCGTGTTGAATCGTTTAAATCCTGAAAATGGAATATCATCTCCACCAAGCGGAGACTCTTGATTTACAAAAGCTAGATCAGGTGTAGTTATATCGTTCTTTATATTAGAATACATTGGTTTAAAATTAAATGAGCCATCAGAACGTTGTGCATCATTATAGACAACAGGATGAATTAAATTATCTCCCACTGCCACAACTGATAATTTCTCACTGTTATCTTCAGCAAGAGCCATACCACATATCAGTGAAAATACTAGAAAAATAACGACTGAAGTGATGTAATATCTGTACACTAAACTTACGCTCCTTATTAATTTAGAGTAGCTTCTTTTATATTCACGAAAAACCTAAAATAATTAATACTTGTCATTATTTTAAGATACTCAAAATAATAACTCAAATTAGTTTATGAATTAATAAATAAGAAATAGAAAAAGTATCTATTTCTTATTTTTGGTTATCTATTATTACCAGATGTATCAACATGTTTGATGGGTTGATCGATGGCATTCGCTAATTTGAAAGTTTAGTTTTAACTGTAGTGTTAATTGGTTACTTAACTTTATTCGTTGTAGGTATTGCTGGTTTTGTCTATACTATTTTAGCTATTCTTGCAATGAATAAAGACGAAGATTATGTCGTACCTTTAACTATTGAAATTATTAAATAAATAAAAAAATATCCCTCTGTGAATATCTCACAAAGGGATATTTTTATTTCTCTACTAACCATTCAATTGTACGTTCAATTGCTTTGTCCCAAAAAGCATAATCATGTTCCCCAGGTCCTTCTTCATATTTATAATTGATACCTTTTTCATCTAAATATGTCATAAATCGTTGATTATCATCATATAAGAAGTCTTCTGTGCCACATTGAATAAAAAGTTCTGGAAGTGTTGCGCCTTTATCAACCGCTTCATCCACTAAGTGATAGGTATCTAACTCTGTACCTTTAACTTTTAAAGCTTCACCGGCAATGGCTTTGGGATCAAAGTCATTCCACTCAATATCGAGTAATGATTTTACATCAAATACTGCTGATAATGGCGCTGCTTTAGAAAATAAATGGCTTTGAGTTAAAGCAAATTTCATGGTTCCGTACCCCCCCATTGAATGACCTGCAATAAAATTATCTTCTCTTTTTTTAGATACTGGTAACACTTGATGTGCATAATTGTAAATTTCTAATATATAGTCATAGTAGCTATGACCAAAAGCCATATTTGCATAACCACTGTGATCTGCATTCGGCATAATCACTGCCAACTGATGTGCTTCTGCATAACGTTCGATACTTGTGAAACGCATATACGATGTCGCATCACTTGATAAACCATGTAATAGTAATAACATTTTTAATGGTTTTACAGGTTCATGTTGTTTAAAAAAGCTATCGTCTTCTGGAACGATGGCTGTAAACGATTGATTCATCCCAATCGTAGGTGATTTATAATTAATAGTCATAAATGCCATATTGTTTCGTCCTTCCAATTTATAAGTATGATATCTATTTTACACTTTTTGTAGACTAATGGAATGTTTTTTAATATAAAAAGACGCTAGCCAAATGACTAACGTTTTTGATTATAACTTGTTTCACGTGAAAACATTATATATCTTCTCTAAATAAAGGTTGACTCATACATCTTGGACCTCCGCGACCACGTACTAATTCACTGCCTTTAATTTCAATCACTTTAATACCTTTATCACGTAATAATTGATTAGAGACATAGTTTCTATCGTATGTCACCACAACGCCTGGGCGAATACATAATGTATTAGATCCATCGTTCCACTGTTCTCTAGCACCGTCTATGACATCTCCATTGCCAGTAGGTATCAATTCTACGTTATCTACACCTAATGCATTGGCTAACGTTTCTCGTAGCTGTCTAGAGTGTGTAATTTTAATATCATCTTTCATTTCATCTTGCTCAATTGTAAAGATATTCAAGTGATTCTCTTCTTTAAAAATAGCTGCATGCACTGTAAATTTGTCATAATCAATCATTGTAAATACAGTATCTAGATGCATAAATGTACGACTATTAGGTATTTCAATCGCAAGTACTTTTTTAAATGTCGTATAGTCGTCTTTAAATATATTTCTTGCTAGTCGCTCAATGGCTTCAGCTGATGTACGTTCTGAAATACCGATAGCTAATACGTCTTTAGAAAGCACAAGCTCGTCTCCGCCTTCGATGTTAAACGGTGATGTACGATCAAGCCACACTGGTATATCTGCATCTTTAAAACGAGGGTGATATTTTAGAATATATGTCATAAAAATAGATTCACGACGTCTTGCGCGCCAATACATACGATTGATCGACATACCTCTACCAATACTCGCTTGTGGATCACGTGTAAAATATAGATTAGGCATCGGATCTAAATAGAATGGATAACGATCATCTAAATATTCCACTAGATGCGTTGTTTCAAGTTGAATGTCCTCTTTACGTATCCCAGACATCATTGTTTCAATTAATGCTTGATTTGATAATGTTGAAAAGTATGTTTTAATTTCTTTCTCATGACCTAAAATTGTTTTTTGAGATTCTGATAAAATATCATCAATCAATTGCTGTCTTACATCTTCATTTTCAATCGCTTCAGCAGCAAGTTGTTCTAGATAAACGACTTCTACCCCTTCACTTCTAAGTGTTTCTGCAAATTGATCATGCTCTTCTTGCGCCACTTTTAAATATGGAATATCGTCAAACAACAATCCACTTAAATGATCAGGTACTAAATTTTCTAACTCTTTACCTGGTCGTTTTAATAGCACTGTTTTTAATGTACCGATTTCATTATTAACTTGAATTGGCCCCTTTGTCATTTGTATTCCTCCTTCAAGTAAATGGTATATTTATTGTAATTATCATGAAGCAGTGGTTCATAATATACATTTCATGTATATAATTCTATCGTAGCACTAAATGTTAATTTCCAATAATAAAACCTTTTAATTATCGATCAGAAGACGATTTTAAAATTTTAACTTGAAATACCTTTATATAATCATTTAATATTTATTCGCCTATGTGTATAAAAAATGATTGAAGCGAATACGTTCACTTCAATCACCCATTTAATTCATTGCTTTTTGTACTGTACTATAGCCTAATACGACTCGGTCTACTTTACCTTTATTAACATCAAACCAAACTGTCATACCATTTTGTTTAGGTTGATAATAATAAATACCTGTTGTGTTGTTGTTACCATTATCAATTTTTTGTAGCTCTTTACTATATACTTTTTTAAGTTGTGTTAATGAAAGTTGACCTTTGACTTCCATATCTAATAACGAGGCAGTTTTACCATCTTTAGATACATTTCTGAAGTATTGATCATATTTCAATACCGATTTATTAGATGTTGTCGATTTAATTTTAATGCCATTAAATTTAACATTTTCAGCTTTAATCGCATTTTTAAAATTTTTATCTAATACGAATGAAGCATTTTGACCCGCATAACCATTATAGTTGTAATATGATAACGTTGCTGCGTGTGCAGTCGGCTGTTGAACAAGTGCATCTGTGACGCTAGCACCTAATAGTGTACTAAACGCTATTGTTGTAGCTACACATACTTTTGTTGTCTTTTTCATATGCGTCTTCCTCTTTCTCTTTAAACTACTCATATCATACTTCATTACTCATATCTATACAATCATTATAGCAATTGGTTATCTATTTAAATATTTTTTTATAAAATTGTGTTATACTATAAATAGGAGTAATAGTTCTATTTACTCCTTCATAAAAAGTTATACTACGTCATAACATTAGACCACGAGTTTACTTCCCCTTTGTTAAACTTGTGGTCTTATGATATATAAATTCATTATTTTAATTTTTAAATATAAGATTTATTTATATTATGAGAAACCACTTCAATAATACGAACATATGTTCTATAATATTATCGAGGTGATTTTAATGATTCCTGATCAATACAAACATGAAACAGATTATCGTAACATTCCTAGAGAATATTTAGACGCTAATATACCACAAGGACGTGGCATGATTAAGTGGGCACCTTTTACAGTGATGCCTGAACAATATGAACGAATAAAAACTTTTATCGAAAATCAAAATAAAATAACGATGCCCTCTTTGTCGGATGATCAATTCAATATTCTGAATAGACGATTAATCGAAAAATATACAACTCATCAACTCGCTATGATTAGTTATTTTAGAAATGGTACGATTCATTCTATTGCAGCTTATATTAAACGTATTGATATTTTAAAGCGGTATATTACAATTAGTAATGAGAATGGCTCACAAACAATGCAACTCGAATTTGCAGTATTATGTCACATTGAATAATAAAAACGAGCGAGAATTGAACTCAATTCCGCTCGTATTTATCATTTATTTACTTGTTGTGACACCTTCATAGCCAATATTTACTTCTACTGTTCTTCCATGTGTTATAACAAAAGAAACAATTAATCCATCTTTCTTAGGTTGATATTCGAAAATACCACTTTTTTTATCACTTGGAGTACCCTTTACCTTTTTAAAATCTGAGCCATACGCTTTTTTCAATTGATTATATGTCAAATCTCCTTTAACACTAAATTGAACTTTATTCGCCTTCTTGCCATCTTTACTTACACCAGTAAATTTTTGGTTATATTTTTCAAGTTCTTTATTACTATGCGCTTTTTCAAATTTTATTCCATTCATTGTTACATTTCCATATTTAACTGCTTTAATAAACTGTTTATTTGTTACAAATTTTGCGTCTTTATCAACATATCCGTTATATACATAATATGGCTTTGTAGCTGCATGAGCTGTATCCTCGATTGGTAAAACAGTTGTACTTACGCCTAATACTGTCCCAAATGCTAAAGTAACTGATGCTATAGATTTAACTATTTTATTCATGATTGTCCTTCTTTCTCTAATGAATTTTTATTTCACTATTATTATCTCATACTCTTTATCTTAATTCACTGTACTTTAGATGTATCTATCACAGAATTATGTAAATAAAATGTAATATGATTTGGTTATATAAATACTACCTATTTGTTGAACTTTGATTATAATAAATTAAAGAAATGAATTAAAAATGGAGGACTATAATTTGAAAAAAATATTAGCAACTATAGTCATTATATTACTTATTGTGGCATTAGGATTTTCAGTCTTTTTTGCAGCCACTCATTCTAATCAATCTGACCCAAATCAAACACAATCTACTAAAAAGAAAGATAAAAAAGAAACTACTTCTGAAAGTCATACAGTTCAATCTAATGAAACAAGTCAGTCTGACAATGGTACCAATGCGCAATCCGAGCCAACCAGTCAGTCAATACAAGAGGACCAACAAGCGACACAACGTCACTCTACTGTTCAAATTACACAGCCAAAAACAAGCGAATCATCAACTACGTCACAATCACAACATCGTTCAGAAAGTAACACATCAAAACAACCCACATCTCAAAGCACAGAAGACAAACCATCTTCAGAGCAAACATCAACTGAACAACCTTCAACAGAAGAAAAACCTTCATCACAACAAAGTACGCAGTCTTCAACTGAAAGTCACACTAATCGTAGTAGTGAATCTAATAACAAGTCTAATTAAAAATAATAGCCTGACTGATAATGATATTTCATTATCAATCAGGCTCTTTTATTTTCTATTCTGTTACTTTACTTTCTTCTACGCGTTTTGCAATCTTAGTCATAATTGGATCTAAGAATGGTTTAGCAATAAATCCAATTAAGAAGAAACCAAGACCGAAGAGTCCAAATATGATTAATTTTGTAATTAAAATTTCCGGTACAATACCACCGACTACTTCACGTAAACAATCAATTAAATACGTAAATGGTAAGTACGGCGAAATGTTTTGGAAGAACTTAGGTAGTGTAGCCACTGGGAAGGTACCGCCGCCACCTGCAATTTGTAATACTAAAAGAATAATGGCTACAGCTTTACCTGGGTTACCCAGTATAGATACACACGTATAAACAATGGTATTAAACACAATGGCTCCAAATAATGCAACGAGTACAAAGAGCAATGGTGATTCTACTTGCGCATGAAGTAAGAATAAGTCACCTGTTGTAACAATGAGGGTTTGTAATACACCCATCAAGATAAAGAACATTCCTTTACCAAGATATTCTTGCCGTTTCGTTAACTGATCTGCTAATTCTTCATGTTTGTTATGCACTGTTAATAAACTCACTAATAATAAAGCGCCTACCCAAATGGATAATGCTGTATAGAATGGTGTCATCCCTGAACCATAATCTCTGACTGGGAAAACATCCACAGTTTTCTTATTAATTGGGTTTGCGATAACATCTGCTTGTTTTTTCAAATCATTTTTTAGACTATTAACAAGCTTATCTACTGCATCGTCATCGTCCAATTGATTGAATATATCATTAGCCTTATTTAAATCTCTTTCGATACCAGGTAATTTTGTTTGTGCAAAGTTCGCTAAATTCGCTAAAGCTTCTTTTGCTTTTGGTTGATTCTCATCTAATAAATCTACTGCATTATCATACTTATCAAATAATGTTGGTAAGTTAGCATTAACAGTAGCTGTTGCATTCGCAAGACGTTGTTCTAAATCAGGTAAATCATTACGTACAAAGTCTGCAGCTTTTGCTACATTTTTTCGTACTGTTGGGAAGTAATTTTTAGCAGTTTGAGTTGCTTCAATATATCCCGCTTCAAGTGATGGTAATTCACTTTGAAGTGTTGCAATACGAGTTTGACCATTACCTACAATATCTTGACCTGCTTGAATCACTTGATTAATCGTATTTAATTTAGATTGCACATCTGATAATACAACTTGGCCTTCACTTAATTGTTTTGTAATATCATTAGAAACTACAAGTAAACGATGATTTAAATTATCTTTAATGTAATCTCTATAACTACCTAAACCAGAATTTAAAGCTGGCAAGCTTCTTAATACATTAATAGACTCCGCACTACCTTTACCACCACTTGATAATGCATCAATCAATTGGTTAGTAGAACGTAACGTATCATTAATACGGTTATTGGTACTTTCGATTCGTTTAATTTGTGGTGCTAAATTCACATGTTCACGTTGTTGTAATTCTTTTAATACATCAATCAATTGTTGATTGTATTTTGAAGTGTTTTCTAAACGTCCTTTAATATTTCGAAGCATGTCATTATATTCTGTTGGACGATTAGAGGCAATGACACCATACGTTATATCTCTTAATGCTTTTACATCAGATTGTGATGCCTTAGCTTGCTTATCCGCATTTGAAGATAATGCAAGTAATGCTTCAGCAAGTCCACTATTCATTGATTTAACATCTTCATTCGAAAGAATCTGACCATTAGGTAATTGATCATTATTCGAACTATTACTTAGTTTTTGAATCGTATATTGAGGCATACCGTTGTCATTAGTTGTCGCACTTTGTTGTCGTAAATTATTATTCACATTACCATTAACTGCTTGTGCTCGCCTAGTTGCCTCTTGATAATCCCCAACACGTTGCTTAGCCATACCTAAATAACCTTGTGCATCGTTAAGTTGTTGATTCGCTAAGTCTAATCCTTGACTCGCAATCTCTATCCCTCTATTAATTTTAGGGAACGTCTGAGGAATATCATCTGCTGCTACATTCACTAATTTCTGAATGTTAGGCATATATTCATTCAATGCGAGAATGAGTTTTGCTTTTTGATTTAAAGAAGGAATCGCTGCATTGACATCATTTAATTTTTGTTGAGCATTTAAAATATCATCTTTATAGTTATCTAAATCACGGAATTGATTCGCATATCGATCAAGCTGATCTTGATGATCATTAAGATAAACAATTCTATCTGCAATTTTATTCAATTTAGGTAAAGATTGATGGGCAGTATAGACTGCATTTTTAATTTTATCGATAGTTGGTACTTCGTCTTCAATTTGAAGACCTACTTTATTTGCTGCTTTCAATAATGCTTTCGTTACAGTAGTATTAAATTGTTTATTGGCTTCATCAACAATAATTGTCGAACCGGTATCAGTCATTTTAGGGGCGACAGCATTAATTTTTTGGTTCACTTTATATGTAATATCTGCTTTTTCCGGATGTTTACGAAGTGTTCCCGTAATTTGATGTGTAAATTTCTTAGGTATATAAATTCCTGCATAATATTTACCCATTCGTATTTCATGATCTGCTTTCTCCCGACTGACAAATTGCCAATCAAATTTATCATTGTTCTTCAATGTGTCTTCGAGCGTATTACCTACATTAATTTTCTTACCTCGAATTTTATCGCCTTGGTCTTCGTTTACAACTGCCACTTTAATATGACCTGTATTACTATATGGATCCCACATTGCCCATAAATTAAACCATGCGTAAAATGAAGGTAAAATTGCCAAACCGCCTAGAATTACCCAAGCAGCAGATGTTTTAGCGACACGCTTTAAGTCTGTCAAAAATAGTTTAAACGCGTTCTTCATTTTCACTCTCCTAAAAATGAAATATTAAGAATTTATATCAATATGATTTAAAACATTGTTTTTTATATCGTAGAATTAGTATAATACTTTTATCACGAATGCCGTAATTAGTTGATATACTTCAACAATTAAAATGGTACTCATGCATTATAGCAGAAAATAATTTTAACGACAAAGCTAATGCTACGTTAAAATACGATAGAAATCGTCTGACTTAAGACGGATTTATAAAATATATTATACAAAAGTAAGGAGCGTTTATTGATGTCGAAGCAAAAATTCATGATATATTTGCTAACTACAACTCTGGTTTTACCAACATTTACGTCTAGTGTTGCTCAAGCTGAAGAGACTACAAAACAAACTAAAACATCTGAATCAAATAATGAGGATTCAACTTCTACATCAGAAACAACACGTACTGAAAGCAATGAAATTCCATCTTCAGAAAATTCAACTTCTGATAGCTCTGATAATAATAAAAAGCAAGACCCTCAGTCAAAAGAAAGTCAATCAGACACAGTTTCAAATGAAGATGCCGCTTCTCATTCTAAACCATCATCAACACATTCGAAAAATAATCGTTCATCTCATACTAAAGATGAAGACACGTATCATACACCATTATCTGTATTTAACATGAATGGTTCAAATCATTCATTCTCATCAAACTTTTTAGATCCTAGTCACTTTGAAAATGGCTTCAGTTTAACAAGTTTGATTTCATCTTTATTCCATTTTGATGATGATATTTCTAAATATGAACATGTTGAAAGTGATTCATCTTCATCTAATACTAATGATGACAAAAATGCAACGAATACAACTTCTTCAGATGAAGATCGTACTGAATCATCACATCAACACACAACAATTGATCCATCACCTCAAGACTCATCTGATAAGTCAAATAGTCATACCACACCATCAAATCAATCTGAGGTACTAACAGAAAATAACCAGTCAGATCAATCGTCTGAGTCATCATTTAAATATAGTAACAGTAATAACAATTATTCAACTGATGATTCTAGCGTAAGCAAAGCCTTAGATTCATTGAATCAATTAGCTTCAGATTTAAATGATTCTAATACTAATGAGTCCTCGACATCTGAAAATAGCAATCAATCAACATCACAGCAAACAACAAAAAATACAACATCTCAAACCTCTCAAGAAGAGCAAGCAACACCTAATAAAGATCGTCAACAATCAGAGGATGTACTAGATGCGCTTCTTGATAAATATAGTGATAAAGCAACACAAACACATAAAGACTATACATCATCTAAAAAAGACAGCACATCTCAAGCATCACAAAATGAAGATTCAAAAAAAGATACATCAACAACTCAAGACCAACTAGACACAAATAAAGACAATCCACAATTACCAACGGAAAAACAACTAAAACATAAACAAGAAGCACCACAATCATTTGAAAATGATTTTAAACAAAGTAATACACGCGCTATAAGTTTATTCCAAGACGTACCACAATTAGATGGGAACAATGTTACTAATGGAAAGATGGCAGTGGTAGAAAATAAAGCAACACGTGAATTTATTACATCTATTGCTAAAGATGCGCATAAAATTGGGCAAGATAATGACATTTATGCTTCTGTTATGATTGCGCAGGCCATTTTAGAATCAAGTTCAGGTAATAGCGCTCTTGCACAAGCACCAAACTACAATTTATTCGGTATGAAAGGTAGTTATAAAGGCGCTTCAGTTAACTTCAATACACTTGAAGCTAGTAGCGATAATCATATATTTAGTATTAATGCTAGTTTCCGTAAATATCCAAATCTTAAAGCTTCATTAAAAGATTATGCTGATTTAATCAAACACGGTATTGACGGTAATCCTACAATTTATAAATCATCTTGGAAAAACATTGCACCAAGTTATCGTTCAGCAACACGTCATTTAAGCCAAACTTATGCGACTGATCCAAACTATGCAACGAAATTAAATAGCTTAATTGAACATTACAATTTAACTGATTTTGATAAGAAACACATGCCTGATTTAGATAAATACTCAACATCAATAGGAAGTAGTGGCACAGATGTTTCAGGAAGTGCATTTAAGCCATTTTCAATTTCAGATGTTGCTTCACCGTATCCATATGGTCAATGTACTTGGTATGTGTACGAACGTGCTCAACAATTTGATAAACATGTAGGCGGTCATTGGGGCGATGCACATAACTGGGATAATAGCGCTGAAGACGCAGGGTATAATGTAAGTACAACCCCTAAAAATCATACAGCAGTTGTATTTGAAGCAGGTCAATCTGGAGCAAGTGGGTTATATGGTCACGTTGCTTTCGTTGAAAAAGTCAATGATGATGGATCAATCATTATTTCAGAATCAAATGTAAAAGGATTAGGTATTGTATCATATCGTCAAATTGATGCGGATACTGCCTCATCTTTACACTACATTCAACCTAAATAAATGCATAACAAAAGCCATTGAGTTTCAAAAATTTGAAACTCAATGGCTTTTTTATTATGAATATACTAATACTTGGGCAACTAATAAGCCACCGCCAAAGATAAATACAAAAACGACAATTGGCCATACAAATTTAAACCAATGTGAATATTTCATATCCAACATTTGTAATGTAGCCATAATCAATCCTGTTGGTGCTAAAAATAGCATCGCATATTGTCCAAATTGATACGCTGTAACAATCACAAATCGAGGGATACCTACTGTATCAGCAAGTGGTGCAAATATTGGCATCGCCAGTACAGCTAATCCTGATGATGAAGGAATAATAAATCCTAGGAAGAAAAAGATAATCAATAATACAAGAATAAACAGTGGTCCATTCACATGTTTTACAAGTGATGATGAAAAATTTAACACTGTATCTGAAATCAGTCCATCATTCATAATCCTATTAATACCACGTGCAAGACCAATGATTAATGATACGCCTACTAAGCTTGATGCACCATTAACAAATGCATCGACCACTTTTTTCTCACCTAATCCATTCTTACCTAATGCGACAATAAGCATAATCACAATGGTAAAGGCTAAAAACATAGACGCCATAATCGGGAACCACCATCCCTGAGTCATGACGCCCCAAACCATAATTGGGAAGGGCAAGATAAAGAGTATTAAAATAATTTTTTCACGTAAGGTAAAGATACTGTCTTCACTATTATTCTTAATCACTGACCATTGTCGTTCAAACTTCACTTTATCATCATAAGTGTATGATCGTTTCGGATTTTTTTTTATGCGTTTTGCATACCAGTATAAATATCCAATCGTAAAGATGGTTGCTACAATAAGTCCAGCAATACGCCAATATAATCCATCTACAAAGGTTGTTCCTGCGGCATTAGAGGCGATGACTACTGAAAAGGGATTAACTGTTGAAAACGTACTCCCAATAGAACTCGCCAAGAAAATAGACCCTACACATATAATAGAGTCATAGCCCATCGCTATAAAGATAGGTACCAACACTGGATAGAAAGCGACCGCTTCTTCTTCAATGCCACATAACGTTCCACCTAAAATCATTAAGATAGATACCATAAAGACCAGTAAAAATTCATGTCCTTTAGTTTTTTTAGTTAATGCTAATAATCCCGATTCAAAAGCACCACTCGTTTGTACGACGCCTATTAAACCACCAAGCACAAGAATAAATACCATGACATCGACAGCTTCAATCGTTCCATTTACCATACTTGTCGTAATTTGATCGGGACCCGCTGGCTTTTGTTTCAAGCGCTCGTAAGTTCCAGGAATCGATATCGGTTTATTGATAGCACCTGATTTAAATTGATTCACATCAATTTTGACACCTAATTTATCAAGTTGCTCTTGTGTCCCTGGGACTGTCGTTGTTTTATGATGTGCATCGACAATCTTAAATTCATGCGCTCCTGGATTATAAGAAAGCTTAGAATACGCACCTGCTGGCACAATCCAAGTTGCTAACACCGCAATAATGGTTAAAATAAATAATATTGTAAATGCACCAGGCATTTTTAATCGAAACCGTTTTTTCTCTTTTTTATCAGATGCTATATGCGATACGCGTTCACTGTGTTCCATGCTCCCCACCCCTTTAATCTTAATCACTTCAACATGTGCCACGTCATAATTACAATTGAGTCATTTTAAAATTGTTTTTTCACACTTCAAGTTTATGTCTAATGCATATGACATTCAATGATGATGTAAAGTAAATTGATTATGATTCATACTTTGGATACATCTTTTACATATGTTGAGTTGTCCATTTAAGTGCAACAACTCAACATATAAAAATAGAGTAAATAATTAATGTTCAATGGCATTAATTATTTACTCCTATTTATTTGGTTTAGTTATTAGATTTGTGATGTTTACGACGACTGAACCATACAAGTGCCCCGCCTGCAATAGCAATCACTGCTGCAATCGGAATCCAGTTTTTCTTAATGGCTTCACCTGTTGCAGGTAATGATAAATTTCCATCACTATTAAATAAACCGCTAAGTAAACCATCATCGCCTAAATGACCTAATGATAAGCCTTGTGTTGGATTAGGAATATCACTTATACCGTCAAGTAAGCTGTTTCCATTTGTTAATCCATCAAGCAAACTACTACCTGAAGGAAGATTGCCTAATAGACTTGAACCAAGATTTGAACCACTTGTGTTACCCGTAATACGATCTAATAATGATGGGCGATTTACAATTGGATCAAGAATATAATTTAATCTATTTTTGGCTTGACCTAAGCTATTTTGAAGTTGTAATAATTCATTTGCTTTACCGTTAATTGTACTTTTCACTAAATCCAAAGCATTCGCTTTGTCAGATTGTACTCTTGAAATAATATCAGCTAAAGCTTTCGCTTTTGCTTGGTTTAATTTTGTTGCTAACATTGTTTCAATAGCTTGTTTACGATTAGACGTTTTATCTAAAATATCATTTAAAATATCATCACTAGACACAAGACCATGTTGATTAAATGCTTGTTTTAAGCGATCAACAATTTGTGAATTTGTTAAATGGTCATTGGCTAATCGTTTCGCAATAGTAGCCGCTTCATTTTGCCCTAAACGTGTAGATAAAATTGTTTTTAATAAATCCTCTTTATTAGTAGCTTGTTCTAACATAGATTTTAAAATGTCATCACTCGTTGTTGAAGTTAATCCATCAATTTGTTTCATAATCTGATCTGCAATTTGTTTATCAGACTGCCCTTTTGTTTTAATATTTTTCAAGATGTGTTGTGCTTCATTTTTACTAAACACGCTATTTAATATATCTTCAGCTGCATGTTGTTTGTCAGACGCTTGTTGCAAACGATTAAGAATAATATCACGGTTATTCTCTATATTTTTACGTACAGTTTCAATGTCATTATCAATAGCTTGTTTATCTTTTTTCGCTAAATCAGCTTGATGTTGAATGTTATCACGTAAATCAGATAATTGATCTAATTTACGATTGATATATAAATGACTGGCATCATCTTTACTATTTTCAATTTTAGCAATAGCTTGATTAATTTTTTCAGTTTCTGATAATTGGTGATTCACTTTATCAAATTGATGATGTCGTACATCTGTATCTAAGTCTTGATCTTTATGCGTATTGTTTAATTTAGCTAATTCATCTAATACATGATGGTTTGAATTAGAATGTGTTGTGTCTTCTGTTATTGGCGCATCTTGAGTGCTAGATGATTCAGTTGTCGCCTCTTCAGTATTATTGTCATCACTTGGTAATTGGTTTGAATTGTTTTCTTTTGAACTTTCCATGTCTTTTTTAGCACTATCGATATCATTTTTAATACTATCTAATTTATCAACAATAGAAGTTTCTGATTTAGAAGAGGTTGGTTGATTTGAAGGATCCTCAGTTGTTGGTGCTTCTTTTGATGATTCTTCCGTAGTGGATTCCTCTTTCGTTACTTCATCAGTTGTGTTTTCAGAAGTATTTGATTCAGAAGACGAAGATTCATTTGATGTTGTTGCATCTTTTTGTTGACCGCTATCAACTTTATTAGATAGAACATCTAAATCTGATACGATGTTATCTAAATCATTTGATATATTAGATGTATCATCAGCAGAAGTGTCGTGACTTGTTGTAGCTTTTTCTTCTGTTGACGCATCTTGAGTGCTAGATGATTCAGTACTATTATCCTTGTTTGAAACGTCCGTTGTGTTTTCTTGTGCTGTTGCTTTATTTTCTTTTTTCGCTTCTTTGATTATATTTTTAATTTCAGTCTGATTTTTAGCACTTTCAATATCTTCTTTATAACTTTTTAACTCAACTGCACTTAAATGTTTTAGTTGCTTAATGTCTTTTTTCGCTTTATTAATTGCATCTTGTAAATCTTTTTGAACATGTGTTGAAGTTTCAGAAGTTGCTGTTTCTGCATCTTGTGTTGCTGCAAATGCATCTTTAGTAAACCCGTAACCTACAAGTGAACTACTTAATATTAAAGCTGAACATGACACTTTTAAATACGAACTTAACTTCGACATTTTACGATTTTCGTTTTGCGTATTTTTATTCATTAATGCCACCCTTTTTTAGTGATATTCCATTTCATTATATAACATTTTACATAAAACTTGAATGTCTTATTATATTTTTATTTATTTATTTTCATCAAAGATTAAACATCATTAACTATTATATGTTTAAGCGTTTTATATTCATTTTTCGAATATTCGTTACCTCTACTGAATACTGATATTGACCTGTTAAATCAATCAGCGATAAAAACTTATTATGTCCTGCGCCTGTATCTATAGATAGTTCATTTTTATTTTTATAAATGTCGTCTTTTTTTAATCCATAGCGATAATTCGGTACATGGCCATGAACTAGATATTTATTTTTAGGAATCTGACGATTAAGCGAATGTGAATAATGCCCAGTAGTATATTCTTTAATCTGCTTATTCAAAGGTTTATTGGTATCTATTCCTGCATGTGCAAAAATATAATTACCAATCACTTCAACAGCAGATAATTCACGTAAGAACGCATGCCAACGCTTAATCTTTTTATTTTTACTATTTAACCAGCGCATTTCATGGTTACCTGCTAAAGCAATCGCACCACGTCGTTTTAACCTTTTAACTAATTTTAATGTTCCAAATGAATCCGGTCCATTATTGACATAATCCCCCATAAGTACGAGCTGATCTTTTTTGGGATTATATTTTGCTCGTTTTAAAAGTGTGGCAAGGGCTTTTCGATGTCCATGAATATCAGAAATCACAAGTAGCCTTTCTGACATGTAAATCTCTCCTTAAATGTAAATTCTTTATGTTGTAAGACTTGTTACGCAACATTGTTATTACCCTTAATTTTCAATTTAATACATGAGAGCGTAACAGAATTCTGATTCAATTCTCTACTGACAATACTGTATAGTCCATTATACTGTATCAACATTAACTAACTTTAAACAATTTATTAACGTAATCTCAAAATTCTTTCTTTAATATAAATAATAGAATAGAAAAAATTTATATATTTTGGGGAATTAATTTATGAATACAAAACAAATGATGATTTTTAAAAATTTTGTTGAATTGCAGAATGAAAATGCTGTTGCTGAAAAACTGGGGATAACGCAACCAACTGTAACATTTCATCTAAAAAATTTAAATAACGAACTTGGAATACCTTTATATTTTAAAAAAGGGAAATGTTTCAATTTAACCGATGCTGGAGACTTACTTTATCGTAATTCTAATAAAATGCTAAATTTAATTGATGAAACAACAAATATGATTGAAGAATTCAAACAATCTAAACGTGGAACTTTACGCGTTGGAGCAAGCCATGCACCTATTTATAGTATTCTTCCTAGCACTTTTAAAAAATATATGCACGATTATCCAAATATTGATATTAATTTAATTGTAGATACTGCTCCTATAATACTAAATAAAATAAAAGATAGAGAGATTGATATCGGTGTTATTTCAGAAAAAGGATTCAATGAAAAAGAATTGAAAGTGAAACGTCTTCAAGAAAATCCACTTGTTATCGCAATGGATAAAAGACATCCTTTGGCTTCAAAAACAGATATTTCATTAGAAGATTTAAATGCGTATCGTTTCATTATTCATAGTAGTGGTTCAACACGAGAAAGTATTGATGATTGGCGAAAAAACAATTTTATTGATTTAAATGTTCATATGGAATCAAATAGTATTAGTAGTATATTAACAATTATTAAAGATTCTAATTATCTAAGTCTTGTAAGCCAAAGCACCTTATTCCATCATCCTAATATTATTGGTAAGTCATTAAAAGAAGGCCCACCTTCAAGCTATATCTCTATCGTTTACCGGGCAGATCATCGTCTCACTTCTCTTATTCAAAACTTCATGACATTAATCTATTCTTTAAAAAATGAAAGTATTTAGACGTCAATGATATGCAAAGATCATTTATATAACCAAAGGAGTAGAAAACAATTCTTTTAGAATTCATTTTCTACTCCTTTTAATTATTTTATTAAATGTAAATTTCTTATAAATTTTATTAATAAATAACTATAAAAATGATAACATTTTTACATTATATTAATAAATCGCTATAAAAACTTGTTTATTCCTAATATAATAAAATTAAGAGAACACCGTTTTCATTAATTTTGATATGAAGGAGGCTGAGTTGATGCTTATACTTTCTATTATTTTACTAGTAGTTGGTATCATACTCATCTCTATTAGTAGCTTTGTCGCATATAGACAAGATATTGATCTTAGAGAAAAAATATATTTACCTGGCGTTTTATTTGTACTCATTGGTGCAATTTGTCTGATCGGATATTTCGTAGCTTAAGTTTATACATAAGTTATAGGGAGTATGTCAATAGATCCTAAATGAGTGTTGTCACACTCCCTGTATTTTTTCATTGGTCATTCTTTTATATATCATATATATTATCGTATTTCATTTTTTCTACCTGGTAAAAGTAAAGCGACTATAAGAGCGATGATGCCGATGGTCGCAATCATTATAAATTGTAATGTGAAATTAGATAATGGTTGAATAAGAATCATCAATAATGGCGCAATGGCTGTTCCTAAAAACAGAATAAAGGTATTAACAGATAAGAAGAAACCTTGATTTCGATTGACAACCATACCTACTTTTGAAATAGTAGATGGAATTGCAAACGCAATACCTCCTACAAATAATACACTCCATATCACTAATAAAATAACATTTGTAGTGAAGCCCATTAAAATAAGAGAAACTATACTGACAATTAATGCGCCTACGATAACATGTTTAACTCCTGTACGATCACTCATACGTCCTGCTAATAATGAAAGTAACATCCCAATAATACCAAAGAGTTTAGCATTAATGGCTGTTGCTTCCGAGCCACCCACAATATCAGAAGTAATATAATGATTAAAGATTGTATACATACTAATAAACATTGTAAGTAAAGATAAAGAAATAAGATAACATAATATGACTATTTTATTATCTTTAAAATCTTTAAAGTTTTTAAAGAAACCTACTAGTTTGAGTTGAGGATTTTTCACTGGACTTTCTGGAATATATTTATATATAAGTACTGCTATAAAAATGTAAAGTAACGTTAATATAAAATACACCATATGCCAATTAGTATAACGTACTACAATTTCACTCAAGTTTTGGCCAATGACACCAGATAACATAAAACTTGTACTAATAAAACTAATCGCAGTCACACGTTTTACTGGGGAATACGTTTCAGTGACATAAGTAATAGATACAGGTGAAAAAGCTGCCGCGCATATACCTTGAATTGCACGAAGAATAATAAGTAGTGTGAACGAATGAATGAAGCCTATAAGTAAACATATGATGACGAGTCCAATAAGTCCAAACAAAATCGTACGAATACGTCCAAATTTTTCAGAAATTGTACCATAAAATAGACAACTTAGTGAATACGTAATTGAAAAGATCACACCATTTAGAGAGGCAACAGCATTTGAAATGCCAAAATCTTTTGCGAATACCGAGGTAAGGGGTAAAGCAGTATATAAACTTGCCATAACAATAATACCCGAAATAAAGAAAATTGTAGTCATTCGATTATAATTCATCGATGTTTCCATAATATAACTCCTTTCATAGATTTTGTCACAACAGTATTATTATGACACGTTCAATATAGTTTCTAAAGTGTACTGATTAACACTTTCTTATAAAAAGGTAATTATCTAACGCTTTTTATTGACTTTACTTACCAATAATCATATAATTTCTAGTATAAAAATTATACTTATTTTATAATAAAATAATTTAACTAAAAAAGGAGTACTTATTAATGATCTTACGTTATGCTGCAAATTTAAAACTTGCAAAAGAATTATATGATTCATCAAAACCAAAATTACAAGGTAGCCAAGAAATGATTGATACATTTAAAAATGTATTTGGTTTACCAGAAAAATCAGTTAAATTAGCAGGTACAGTAGAAGCTACTGCTGCTGCATTATTTGTTGCAAGTTTCTTAAACAAAAATATTTCTCGTTTAGGTTCTATTGCAACATTTGGCGTATTAGGCGTTGCAGCTTACAAACACTTTGAAGCTGGTCACGGTAAAGAAGGCGCACAACACGCTTTAGATTTACTCGGCTTAGCTGCTTTAAGTTTTGCTGATACGTTCGGTAAAAACTAATTCAATAACTATATAAATAAAAACGTTCAGCGTGAATGCATTACACACATTTATGCTGAACGTTTTTATTTAACTTTTTTTAACGCGACTTTTATACTTAGTTTAACTAAAAAATATGATATAAAGGAGCATTTTGATAATGATATTACGTTATGCTACCAATTTAAAACTCGCTAAAGATTTGTATGCCGCTTCAAAACGTAAACTTACCGGTAACCCTTACACTAAACAACTATTTACACAAGATTTTAAATTATCGGAACGTGCAATGAAATTAGCAGGTGTGATTGAGTTCATTGCATCGGGTTTGTTTGCCACAAGTGTCTTGCATAAAAATATCTCTCGCTTAGGATCACTTGTCACGTTTAGTGTATTAAGTGTTGCAGTATACAAACGCCTTGAAGCAGGTCATGGTAAGGTTGGCGCACAACATGCTTTAGATTTATTAGGTTTAGCTGCACTTAGTCTTATCGATACATTTTCTAAGAAATAATAAAGCGCACATGGGACAACGAATACGATATGAATGCTGTCCCATTCCTTTTAGTTGTATTTATTTAATATACTTTTAGAGATGTGACATAATGATATATCTTCAGGATGTTTATCTAATCTATCTTGATGTTCGTCTGCACTTTTAACATAATTTTCTAAAGGACGTACTTCCACAACGATTTTATCTCTATCTGAACGTTGTTGAATGAATTGTTGTGCTTCTTTAAGATGGTTCTCATTTTCACTATAAACACCTGTACGATATTTAGGTCCTTTATCTACGCCTTGCTTATTCAGACTGTATGGGTCTATGATTTCAAATAAATAATGCATTAAATCATGAATTGAAGTGATGTCAGGATTAAAAACTGTTTTAACGCATTCTACATAGCCATCATATTCATCATCAAGTCGCTGCGTCATTCCATTCGCACGTCCTGCTTCAGTAGCCATAACACCTGGCAATGTTTTAATAAATGCTTGTACACCCCACAAACACCCTCCAGCTAGATATACTGTTTCCAATGTATCACTCCTAAACTCTAAATACTTAAATTAATCCTAATATTTGTTTTAAAGTCTTTTTAAATTGTCGTTTATCAATTTGATTATTGTGTAACTTTTGTTGTTTAAGTCGTTCTTTAAATTGTTCTTTATTTTTCACAATAATATTTAAGATATTACTTAAGTCATGATAGTGTTGCATTGAAATTATATTGTCATCTGCCACAAAAGAAGGTCGATGTATTGTTTCTTTATAACCAAGTATCAGTTGATTGTTTAACATAGCCCTTTCAAGTGCATTTAAAATTTCGCCACCATGATTAACATCTAAATAAATGTCACATTTTTTAAACAAACGATCAACTGTTTTTGGCGTAACTGTTGGATAAAGCACTACATTTGAATACTGCTCTAAATTTAATAATTTAGAAGACATTTCAGTTATCGCGCCGATATGAAATTCAAACTCTGGATGTAATTTTATCAATTCTTCAATATATGGAATATCATCGGAATTTGTTAAATTCAGTATGCGTTTTGTATATTTATTATTCCTTTGATAATCATATAAATATCCCGCTGATTGAATATTATCTATATAATTTGCTTCGATATGGCTTATAATACGTTCATATTCTTGTTTATCTGGAATAATAACCGATGTCTGACATTGCTCTTTATCTAATAGGAGTTTCATATTTCCTGGGACATGACTCTCACTATTTTCTTGCCAAAATAGTACGGCTTGTTTAATAAAATCAGAATAATAAAGTACAAAAAATGGGGTTGCAAGAGAATTAATAATAATCTTAGAAATATCTATATCTAATTGATTCAAAAAGAAAATAATGAAGTCATGTTTGGATGCAAAGAAATAAGATTGACCCTTCCAATCCAGCACAATGTCTTTGGTAACAAAGTTTTCATATATGACTTCTTTACCTTCACGATTCACATATGTTTTTAAGATGGGTTCTTTTTCTAAATCATATACCGTTTGTGCAAATTTGACTCCCTCTTTAGTGTAATGATCGACTGAACGTAAACGATCTTTTTCATCAAACCATTCAACAAAATTTACAATTCTATTTTTAAAATGTTCACGGTAAAATATGCGTCCTCTCACTTTGCCATTATCAATAATTTCTGCAATATTTTGATTTCCCGCAATTTCCCATAAAGGAGGAATATTCACCTCATTAAAAAAAGTTGGTGTATCATCTTTAAATTGTTTATAATTAGCAAAAAATTTATAAGGTGATATGACATCATCAGGTAAAAAACCATTGTCATCCATCACAATTGTTGGATGTCGATAATCTGCAAGATACAGAGATTGTTGTAATTTTTGTGATGCATCATTAAATGTTTCAAATAAATTAATCATTGTAGCACCTCATTAATTAAATTTTGCCATTTTTGCGTGATATTTGTTGTTTCATAAGGTTTTGCAATTTTATAAGACATGTCATGAGGACGTGTTAATCCTTTATTGAAATATTGAATGATTTTTTTTGCCATGCTATCAGTAATATCTTCTATATTTTGATTGTCTTTATCGATTGGAATGAGATATCCATTCTTACCCTCTTCAATAAATGTAGGATTGCCGTAATTGACTTCAAAACCTATCATACCAAGACCAGAACCTACTGCTTCCATTAAAGTAAGCCCAAACCCTTCACTTGTAGAAGCAGAAACAAATAATTCATAATTCATATAAATATCATCTAAGTTGACATGTCCTTTTAATTGAATATAATCTTCTGCATGATTTTCTTTAATAATATTTTCAATATTTGATTTTTCGCCACCATGCCCATATATATCAAACCTTAATTTAGGTACTTCTTTTTTAGCTTTAATTGCTGCTTTAACAATCCAGTCTACATGTTTTTCACTAGCCAGTCTTGAGGCAGTTAACATCGAGTAAGGTTGACGATGTTCCTTAGGATAATTAAGCTGTTGCAAACTGCCTACTGGAATCGTGCGTATTCGTGGTTGATATGATGTGTATTTTTTAAATTGCTCAGATAAGATTTTATTTTGTAAATCTGTGGCCGTAATATAAAAATCAATAAAAGGTGCTTTAGAAAATACATATTCATAGAAATTATTCCATAAAATATGAGTATCATCTGTTGAATTTTCACTATAATGTTCAGCGTGAACTACAATTCCTACTTTACTAGGACCTTTATTTTCAAGAATAGCTTGCCCTACTTTTGTAGAACGATCAATAATGACTATATCATCCGAAGTTAAATGTAACTGTTGCATGAAATAAGCTACAAACTGTTGTTTACTGTATAATCTAGCATCATCAAACACATATATACTCGAATTTCCATCAATATACTCTCGATATACCACAGAACCATCTTCATTATAAAACTGTCTCATATACACTTTGGCACGATTATCCTTTGGTGCATAATACTCTGAAAACGTACGAACATAACTATAATAATCTTTTCGTATCAGCATTCCATTCACAACAAACTCAGCACGATCTACAACTTCTTTATCTTCCTCTTTTAAATAGCAACTTACATAAGATTGATTATTACCAATATATAAACGTAACACTTTTCCTGTTTGAATACGTGCAGTAACAGGATTACCTAAATCTTGAATCAGTTGGTCAATCGTATATGTCGTGGGTGCTATCTTAATATCACTAAAATATTGATATAACCATATAACCTCATCATCTTTAAAGCCAATATTGTGGGTTAATGTTTGAATATTTTCAGATGAAATAAAATCTAAAAAAATAAATTTAGCTGATTGATTAATTTGTCTTAATAATTTGGCGCGATAAGCTTGTGCATATTCTACTCCACTACTTGCCCAGCCAATTCCAAAATTTATATTATAAATGGTCACTAAACAACACCTCAACTTTATGGGAAATGTATCACTAAATCTTGCTTTTTATCAAATGTTAAAATGCTTAGACATAAGTTTCGAATCATTTCTCTTTTAATATTCATTGTCATATGTTCATATGTTTCTAATGCTACTCTATGATATTCAAAAATCGCATTACGTTGGCCGTTTTGACGATTATTCACACTTGCTTTTAATTGTTGTAATTGATCTACTTGATTGATCCATTCGACATCAATAGCTTTAAGGATTGCTTTTTGTAAAAATCTTAATTTTAAATACGCATCATTAACAGTATTAAGATTCTTTTCCAATTGTTTATTAAATTGCTGAAGAAGGAAATTGATAATACTTTCTCTAGATTCAAGATATTGAGTCATCGTTTCATCTTTAAAATTAAAACTTAGATGATTGTAAATATAATGAATTACATCGTTTTCAGTGACTATATACTTTGTTTTAATGTCATATTCAAAAACATCACGTGCTAATTGTTCAAAATCAAATTCTTTAAAATCATCTATTGCCAAAATACGATCACGTTCTTTATATATATGTTCACGTTGGATACCTATACTTTTCTCAAACTCATTTGCCATTTCTCGATTAACCATCGCTGTTTCTTCAGACACACGTTGTGCTTTTTTCACAATATTTCTCACTTTATTTCTAAAAAATGGACTATATTGTAATTTTTGGTAATCTATTTTTTTGATTTTATCATTATTAGCCCATTTGGTATTACTCCATCGTTTTACAATATAATCATCTAACGAAACATATATTTGAGACTGTCCAGGATCTCCTTGTCTTCCAGCACGGCCACGGAGTTGTCGATCCACTCTACTATTTTCCATATGTTCATTAATAATAACTGCTAGTCCACCTAGTTCGTATACCCCGTTACCAAGTTTGATGTCTGTTCCTCTTCCTGCCATACTTGTAGACACGGTGACAGCTTCTTGCTGTCCCGCTTCTGCAATCATTTGTGCTTCTTTTGCTACATTTTGAGCAATTAATAAATTATTCGGGATATTTTGTTCAAATAATTGGGCAGAAAAAAATTCAGCAGCTTCAGCGGTGCGCGTAATAAGTAATACGGGTTGCTTCGTTTGATGAATATGAATTATCTGTTCAAGTATTGCTTTGTTTTTATCATCAGATTTCACATAAACTCTATCTTCTTTGTCTTCGCGTATAATTGGATGATGGGTTGGGATTTGAATCACTATTTTTGAATATAATTCAAAAAATTCTTTTTCTCCAAGTTTTCCAGTTCCTGTCATACCTGAAAATTTATTAAATAGCTTAAATAAATTTTGGAAAGTAATTGTTGCCATAACACTAAAATCTTGCGATAATTCGACATTTTCTTTTGCTTCAAGTGCTTGATGTAGTCCGGATTGAAGCTTAGTACCTGGCAACATCCGTCCAGTAATACGATCGATTAATACCACTTCTCCGTTATAAATAAAATAGTCTAAGTTATCTTGAAAAAGATACTTTGCACGTAATGATAAGTTAATAACACGGACTAAATCGAAATATTTAATCTTATACATATTGTCGACTTTAAAATAATGATTTGCTTTTTCAATTCCTTCTTTAGTGAGCCAAACTTCTTTCTTATTTAAATTTACTTTAAAATGCTCATCTTCTTCTAATGTCTCAATAAATAATTTAACAATATGAAATAAATTTGATTGAACACGTGGTGCACCTGAGATAACAAGAGGTGTTTGCGCCGCATCTAATATGATAGAGTCAATCTCATCGATGATTGCAAAATTAAGTTCTGGCAAATATTTTGCATTAATATGGTCAGCAAGATTATCAAATAAATAATCGAATCCTAAACGCCCATTCGTCGTATAGACAATATCGTGATTATATAATTTCTTTTTTTCTCCCTCATCATATTCATAATCAGGTATATCTACAAAACCTAGGGATGCTGTTAAACCTAGCCATTCGTATAATGGCTTCATTTCTTGTAAATCTCGATTCGCTAAATAATCATTTGTCGTAATAAGATAAGCTGTTTTCCCGCTTAATGCATTTAAATATAAAGGCATCGTTGCAGTTAATGTTTTACCTTCACCTGTTTGCATTTCAGCGATATTTCCTTGATGCATCACTATAGCGCCCATGACTTGTACGTCTTTTGGATACATATGTAACACTCGTTTAGATGCCTCACGTATCGTAGCATAAGCTTCTGGTAATAATTGATTTAGAGATGATTTTTGATCTTTTAATCGTTGTTTAAACTCGATAGTTTTGGCTTGAAGCGCTTCATCAGAATATGTGGCAAATAATTGACTATAGCGATTGACTTCAGATAGTAGTTTATCTATTCGTTTTAAGCGCATACGATTAATCATATCATTCAATCGATTTGCCATATGATATCCCTCCATTAGTAGTGTTGGTCTGATGAATAACTTTATTTATTATTTCAATTTTATCTGTAGTGGTATCATGTTTAGGATGTTTATTTTCTGACTCATTAATAATGATATTATGAAATAAAAGAAAATTTAATCCAGAATTGATAAGTTCAATTTTATAAGCATAGGCTTCTTGAGGAAATTTAAATTCTGTGATTTCATCTTCCTTTTCAATAATTAAATACGACAATTCAGAATCATTTTTTCGATAAAATGTGACTTTAACGTATGCAGCACGTGGAGGTTGAACGTCGAAATTTAGTTTAATTTCATAATGATACCCTTTTCTTAAAATTGGAAGAGAGGGTACTGCCTTGTCTATATCAAAGCGTGTGAGCATATGCCAAGCATGAATCACTGTTCCTGAAGGCATAAGCGGGTTTTTAAACAACGTACCTTCTTTTTTAAACTGTAATATCGTTCCATACATAAATGTTGAAGGATGGATATAGCGCCATTCAATACGATAATTATTTAGTGCTTGCATGTGAATCTCTCCCAAAACTATCTTCTAAAATCATATTATAAAAGTTAATAAACCAGTTTGTTATTGTTGGTGAGTCATCATTATGACGACCTGGTACACCACGACTCATCACATGTGCACGTTGTTTGCTTAATATAGGTGATATATTGTGAAATGCCATGGCATCATAATCATCATGCTTCATGTATGCAATTGCAAATATGGTATCTGAAAGATGACTATGTTCTAATTTATTCCAAAAACGTTGATCCATGTTAGCAATATCTTGTTTTGAAATCCCCCCCTCATTTGCTAATAACACATCATTAGCAGTGCCAAATTCATTAGGGCGAAGTAGTTTCATATTATTCGCAATCGTACCAATATTTATAAGTGGTTTACCTATAATAACTGCAGCTGGTTCAAGCACAGTAGCATAATAAAGTGCACCAAATGACCCCATAGATAATCCAGATAATATTAAATCATTGTCTTTAAATTTTAAAAATCCTAAAGCTTCTTTGATTACCTTAATGATTTTTTGTTCATACTCCTCTGATCCTAAATAAAATGCGCCACCTTCTAGCCTTGGATCACTAATTAAGATAAATGGGGCATTCATTTTATTCATCATATAAAAACCTTCGAATCCTTCGGCTGGTCGATACCCACTAAAATAAACATTAAGTGGTGGTTTCATATCACCCGGATTAAAGTAATACATAAATTCGTCCCTAGAATCATCTGAAAATCGTTGTCCCCCCATAATAAATTGACCCATTTCAAGACGTGACCATCTCTTATGTACTGCTCCAACACTAAGCTTACCTTTTCCTTTTGCTTTAAGTGACACACTTATATTAGCTTGATAAGATAATCGTGGTAATTGAATGGGGTTCAATAAGTCTTTTTGGTGATAGTGAAAGGTCATTTCTGGTATATCCGTTGATCCAAATGGAAATATTCGTAGCGTATATTCAAGATCAATATCTCCTTCTATCGTATATTCAGGCCAAATTTCGTTAACTATATTTGCATCATTAACAAGATTTTGTGTCCATGTAAGTAATGGTGTAAACTCCATTCCAAAATCTCCCTCAAGTACGAGTGCCTTATTTCCTTGATAATGATATTCTCCTTTAAAACTAGGATTGACCATTACTTTTATAGGAGAAACTCTATCACCATATTGTTTCACGAAAGTGACTGAAAATAATTTATGGTGTAACATTTCTTCATTTTCATAATATAAAGGTTTTATTAATTTAGATCTTACTAAAGAATCATTTTCAAAGAGATCTGACCATACATGAAAATCTATGACTGTATTATGCGGGACACTCACTAAATGTAATAGTTTCATGAGTGATTGTGAATATGGACTTTGCACAAAGACAAGATTGAATTCACCATAGACCTTTATAATCTCTTGAACTGCATCAATATATCCACTTTCAAAATGAAATACTGCATCGTCAAGATAATCCCATTCGACATCTTCTTTTTCCTTAAATAGTGAACCCAAATCATGTCCTCCTATTTGTAGTACTCTAAATTTACGTCCCATTATTTTCACCTTCAATCAAATGGTTTAACTGTGTAATAATCTTAGAAGAACTGAAGTCTTCACTTAATTTTATAGAGTGTGCAAATGAATAATTCCAATTTTTAAGATTTAATAGATAGAAATCTAGAGCCATAATCAATTCAGACGTATCATTAATAATTAAACCGTTTAGTTTATGGTCAACATAATTCGTTTTAAGTTGATTTATTTGCGGAATACCTACACTGATACTTGAAATTTGCAAGTATAAGTCAGGCTCATTTCCTAAGTCTATCATTACTCGTAAGTGAGACATTTCTTTCAATAAATGCTCCTCAAAAGGTACAAAAATAAGTTTAATATATTCAATTTCTTCAACTTCTGTTTCTAAAATATCTCGTACTTCTAAAGATAACTGTTCCTCATTTTTATTTAATTGTTCGTTAGTATTTTTAATTTTATAAGTAAGCCATTCTGGAATATCAGTATCATTTTTTCTAGTTAATAAATGCAATCTGATATTTTCTCTTTCTACACTATATTGTATAAGTATATCTATTAATTCTTTGAGTCTTACTTCATTTAAACTATCTATCCAAACTCCAATATTGGTTTCATAGAGTTGACTACTCATATTAGGTAGCGTTTGTACATCGAAGGGTGTAATACGCATTAAACTAAAGTGGTTAGCGATATCATGCTTTTTCACAAAATCTTTAATAAGTTGTTCATTTTCTAATGTATCTACAATACAATATTGTGCCTGAATAATAGATTGTAATATTGATTCCTCTAATGTTCGATTACGTTGAGTAAATACTGAAAAACAAAGATTTTTTAAATCAAATATCTTGTTAATCATGTCGTTATGATGTTGATCAGCTGCGACGATGACGTTGTCATGATGTTCTATATATTTAAAATAATATTGACTTAATTTTTCATAAATAATCTCTTCAATACTCGAATACTCTATTTTTTCAAATTGACTATAAAAATCACGAGAAATTTCAACTTTTTGTGTTATAAGACTTTGTATCATAATAGTATGACCATTAATATCTAGATATTCTTTATAACTAGGTTGTCCATTATTTTGAAACTTTTCAATTGAAGAAATGAATCCTCTATCATCAAATAAATATTTAACTTGCAATGACTTCTCTTTATATGTTTCTATTTCGAAGAGATAACCTTCTTGGCTAAAATTCATTTTAGAATAAGTAGTTTCACTGGTAATTGCTATAACTTGAAATGGCGTATAGATAAACTCGGTATCTTCTGGCCATTCTAAATCTCTATAATCTATCGCTTGTGGCGACATTTGGGCTACCCCTTGAATATCATCAAAAAGTGACCAATAAGACATTTCATATACTCCGTGTCTATGAAGAAATAATCTTAGCATCGGTTGATAATTTAAAATAATGGTATTGAACTGTGAATTATTTTTTTGATGCATAGAAATTAAACTAATCATATCGTCAAATTCTGTGACTTTTCTTTTTATATAAAACGGTTGTGTAGTGCTATTCCACCAATTTTTAGAGTCATACCATGCAGGTATAAACTGTTTCATAACAATCTCCTACCAATATTTATTTAAAATTTCTTTATAACGGTCAAAATATAAATATGTACGTATTGTTTCTCCTATATTAATACTGATGTATACCAATATAATAAGTTGTGCTGAAAAATATATTTCTTTAGAAAAACCAGGTGCAAGTAATGTCAAATACATTGGAAAAGCAAGAATCAATGCTACGATAATTGCTCCAATCCAACATACTTTTCGAGCTTTACGATTTAAAAAACGTTCAGTATCCTTGCCTGGATAAATAGTGTCAAAGTAATTTCCATTTTTTAAAAATTCATCAGCTTTTCTTTTCGTATTAATTAAAAAGCGAGACAAGACATAGTTCAATATAATTTGAATAACAAAGTAACTTGTTATACCTATTGGATTAGAAAAACTTAAGAAATACAAATTCAAATGCTTTCCAAAAATTGCTCCAATAAGGTGGATTAAATTATTTAAAAGTACGAATACAGATAAGCTCATCATAATTGAAATACTACCCGCTGGATTTAATTTCCAAGCTAAATACGTTGGCGATTTTTTATTTGCATTATTCATAATATCTCTATAACTAAGTCTATACTCTGTTAATTCAATAAATAACAATAATAATAAGGCAATTATTAAAGCTATAATGGTTAAAATAATTAGTAAAGGATTGATGTGTATGCTTTCAAAATGCTGATTATTAAATAGTGATTTAATTAAGCTTATAAGTACAATTGGCATAGGTCCAGCGATGCCATAAGTGATATTCTGGTCAGCTAACCAAACTAATAGCATGGCACCTGTAATTAAAGTCAGCATGAGTAATATTATATTATTATCTTTAATAAAATTATTATTTATATATGTGTTAATTACATAATAACTTTGAAAACCTGCAAATAGTAACGTTAATATTCTCTCTTTATAATGTTTTTCTGCACGTGTTTGTTTCGTTATTTTATCTATATTTCTATAACTCAATAACATGATTAGAATTAACGATGTTAACCAAGGACCTAGACCTAATGAAAAAATATTTAAATTTGTAAGATCTCCTCCAACGTTAGATATAGCAAGTTTAAAAAAGCTATCATTGCCACTATGAAAAGAATTAGAACTAACGATTGAAATATGACTTCCTAAAATATAAATGACTAAAATAAAACACGTAAAAATAATTCTTTTATATAACACTTTATATTCTTGTTCTTTGAACATAATTCCACCTAAATTTTTAAAATAACGTTTGTTTAATTATATCAAAGAGACTAAAGACATAAATTATTTTGGTACTTAAATTAAAACTATTTACCAAATATTATGCTTTAGTCTCTATTTTTTAGAAAAGACACCTGACTCATATTAATAGACATTTAAATCCTTCGTTATAAACAACTATTAATTTTTCAATTGTAAGAGAGAAGTCATTAGCCTTTTAAAGTTCTCTTACTTTTTAATTATTAACGTCTTTGTCTATCATTATCTTTTTTATTTTTACGAGATTTTCTAATCATACCTAAACCAGTCAACATTGCTGCAACAGCTGAAACAAGTATTGAAGAATTTGAATTGTCTTCACCAGTTTCAGGTAAATCTTCATGGTGTTTAGGAAGTTGAGAATGACTATGTGCATGATGCATTGAATGTTGCATTTCAGATGCGCTTGTTGAATCGCTCACACTTGTTGATGCTGACTCACTTAATGATGTGCTTGCACTTGTTGAGTCATTCACACTTGTTGATGTTGATCCACTTAATGACGTACTTGCACTTGTTGAGTCACTCACACTTGTTGATGTTGATCCACTTAATGATGTGCTTGCACTTGTTGAGTCACTCACACTTGTTGACGTTGACTCACTTAATGATGTACTTGCACTTGTTGAATCACTCACGCTTGTTGATACTGATCCACTTAATGATGTGCTTGCACTTGTTGAATCACTCATGCTTGTTGACGTTGATGCACTTAATGATGTGCTTGCACTTGTTGAGTCACTCACACTTGTTGATGCTGACTCACTTAATGATGTGCTTGCACTTGTTGAATCACTCACGCTTGTTGATGTTGATCCACTTAATGATGTGCTTGCGCTTGCTGAGTCTGAAAGACTCGTACTTGTTGATCCACTTAATGACGTGCTTGCGCTATTTGAATCGCTCACGCTTGTTGATGTTGATGCACTTAATGATGTGCTTGCACTTGTTGAGTCACTCACACTTGTTGATGCTGACTCACTTAATGATGTGCTTGCACTTGTTGAATCACTCACACTTGTTGACGTTGATGCACTTAATGATGTGCTTGCACTTGTTGAGTCACTCACACTTGTTGATGCTGACTCACTTAATGATGTGCTTGCACTTGTTGAATCACTCACGCTTGTTGATGCTGAGTCGCTCGCACTTTCTGATGCTGAATCTGATGCGCTTGTTGATGCTGAGTCACTCGCACTTTCTGACGCTGACTCACTTAATGATGTGCTTGCGCTTGCTGAGTCTGAAAGACTCGTACTTGTTGATCCACTTAATGACGTGCTTGCGCTATTTGAATCGCTCACACTTGTTGATGCTGATCCACTTAATGATGTGCTTGCACTTGTTGAATCACTCACACTTGTTGATGCTGACTCACTTAATGATGTGCTTGCACTTGTTGAATCACTCACGCTTGTTGATGTTGACTCACTTAATGATGTGCTTGCACTTGTTGAATCGCTCACGCTTGTTGATGTTGATTCACTTAATGACGTACTTGCACTTGTTGAATCGCTCACGCTTGTTGACGTTGATCCACTTAATGACGTGCTTGCACTTGTTGAATCGCTCACGCTTGTTGATGTTGATTCACTTAATGACGTACTTGCACTTGTTGAATCGCTCACGCTTGTTGACGTTGATCCACTTAATGATGTGCTTGCACTTGTTGAATCACTCACACTTGTTGATGTTGATTCACTTAATGACGTGCTTGCACTTGTTGAATCACTCACACTTGTTGATGCTGACTCACTTAATGATGTGCTTGCACTTGTTGAATCACTCACACTTGTTGATGTTGATTCACTTAATGATGTACTTACACTTGTTGAATCACTCACACTTGTTGACGTTGATTCACTTGATGATGTGCTTGCGCTATTTGAATCGCTCACGCTTGTTGACGTTGATTCACTTGATGATGTGCTTGCACTTGTTGAATCACTCACGCTTGTTGATGTTGATCCACTTAATGATGTGCTTGCACTTGTTGAATCACTCACACTTGTTGATGCTGACTCACTTAATGATGTGCTTGCACTTGTTGAGTCACTCACACTTGTTGATGCTGACTCACTTAATGATGTGCTTGCACTTGTTGAATCACTCACGCTTGTTGATGTTGATCCACTTAATGATGTGCTTGCGCTTGCTGAGTCTGAAAGACTCGTACTTGTTGATCCACTTAATGACGTGCTTGCGCTATTTGAATCGCTCACACTTGTTGATGCTGATCCACTTAATGATGTGCTTGCACTTGTTGAATCACTCACACTTGTTGATGCTGACTCACTTAATGATGTGCTTGCACTTGTTGAATCACTCACACTTGTTGATGCTGAGTCACTTGATGATGTGCTTGCACTTGTTGAATCACTCACACTTGTTGATGTTGACTCACTTAATGATGTACTTGCACTTGTTGAATCACTCATGCTTGTTGACGTTGATGCACTTAATGATGTGCTTGCACTTGTTGAGTCACTCACACTTGTTGATGCTGACTCACTTAATGATGTGCTTGCACTTGTTGAATCACTCACGCTTGTTGATGTTGATCCACTTAATGATGTGCTTGCGCTTGCTGAGTCTGAAAGACTCGTACTTGTTGATCCACTTAATGACGTGCTTGCGCTTGCTGAGTCTGAAAGACTCGTACTTGTTGATCCACTTAATGACGTGCTTGCGCTATTTGAATCGCTCACGCTTGTTGATGTTGATGCACTTAATGATGTGCTTGCACTTGTTGAGTCACTCACACTTGTTGATGCTGACTCACTTAATGATGTGCTTGCACTTGTTGAATCACTCACACTTGTTGACGTTGATGCACTTAATGATGTGCTTGCACTTGTTGAATCACTCACACTTGTTGATGCTGACTCACTTAATGATGTGCTTGCACTTGTTGAATCACTCACGCTTGTTGATGCTGAGTCGCTCGCACTTTCTGATGCTGAGTCTGAAAGACTCGTACTTGTTGATCCACTTAATGATGTGCTTGCACTTGTTGAATCACTCACGCTTGTTGACGTTGATTCACTTGATGATGTGCTTGCGCTATTTGAATCGCTCACGCTTGTTGACGTTGATTCACTTGATGATGTGCTTGTACTTGTTGAATCGCTCACGCTTGTTGATGTTGATTCACTTAATGACGTACTTGCACTTGTTGAGTCTGAAAGACTCGTACTTGTTGATCCACTTAATGACGTGCTTGCGCTATTTGAATCGCTCACGCTTGTTGACGTTGATTCACTTGATGATGTGCTTGCGCTATTTGAATCACTCACACTTGTTGATGCTGACTCACTTAATGATGTGCTTGCACTTGTTGAATCACTCACACTTGTTGACGTTGATGCACTTAATGATGTGCTTGCACTTGTTGAGTCACTCACACTTGTTGACGTTGATGCACTTAATGATGTGCTTGCACTTGTTGAGTCACTCACACTTGTTGATGCTGACTCACTTAATGATGTGCTTGCACTTGTTGAATCACTCACGCTTGTTGATGTTGATCCACTTAATGATGTGCTTGCACTTGTTGAGTCACTCACACTTGTTGATGCTGACTCACTTAATGATGTGCTTGCACTTGTTGAATCACTCACACTTGTTGATGTTGACTCACTTAATGATGTACTTGCACTTGTTGAATCACTCACACTTGTTGATGTTGACTCACTTAATGATGTGCTTGCGCTATTTGAATCGCTTACGCTTGTTGATGCTGACTCACTTGATGATGTGCTTGCACTTGTTGAATCACTCACGCTTGTTGATGTTGATCCACTTAATGATGTGCTTGCGCTTGCTGAGTCTGAAAGACTCGTACTTGTTGATCCACTTAATGACGTGCTTGCACTTGTTGAATCGCTCACGCTTGTTGATGTTGATTCACTTAATGATGTGCTTGCACTTGTTGAGTCACTCACACTTGTTGATGTTGATCCACTTAATGATGTGCTTGCGCTATTTGAATCGCTCACGCTTGTTGACGTTGATTCACTTGATGATGTGCTTGCACTTGTTGAATCACTCACGCTTGTTGATGTTGATCCACTTAATGACGTGCTTGCGCTATTTGAATCGCTCACGCTTGTTGATGTTGATTCACTTAATGATGTACTTGCACTTGTTGAATCACTCACACTTGTTGACGTTGATTCACTTGATGATGTGCTTGCGCTATTTGAATCGCTCACGCTTGTTGACGTTGATTCACTTGATGATGTGCTTGTACTTGTTGAATCGCTCACGCTTGTTGATGTTGATTCACTTAATGACGTACTTGCACTTGTTGAGTCTGAAAGACTCGTACTTGTTGATCCACTTAATGACGTGCTTGCGCTATTTGAATCGCTCACGCTTGTTGACGTTGATTCACTTGATGATGTGCTTGCGCTATTTGAATCACTCACACTTGTTGATGCTGACTCACTTAATGATGTGCTTGCACTTGTTGAATCACTCACACTTGTTGACGTTGATGCACTTAATGATGTGCTTGCACTTGTTGAGTCACTCACACTTGTTGACGTTGATGCACTTAATGATGTGCTTGCACTTGTTGAGTCACTCACACTTGTTGATGCTGACTCACTTAATGATGTGCTTGCACTTGTTGAATCACTCACGCTTGTTGATGTTGATCCACTTAATGATGTGCTTGCACTTGTTGAGTCACTCACACTTGTTGATGCTGACTCACTTAATGATGTGCTTGCACTTGTTGAATCACTCACACTTGTTGATGTTGACTCACTTAATGATGTACTTGCACTTGTTGAATCACTCACACTTGTTGATGTTGACTCACTTAATGATGTGCTTGCGCTATTTGAATCGCTTACGCTTGTTGATGCTGACTCACTTGATGATGTGCTTGCACTTGTTGAATCACTCACGCTTGTTGATGTTGATCCACTTAATGATGTGCTTGCGCTTGCTGAGTCTGAAAGACTCGTACTTGTTGATCCACTTAATGACGTGCTTGCACTTGTTGAATCGCTCACGCTTGTTGACGTTGATTCACTTGATGATGTGCTTGCACTTGTTGAATCACTCACGCTTGTTGATGTTGATCCACTTAATGACGTGCTTGCGCTATTTGAATCGCTCACGCTTGTTGATGTTGATTCACTTAATGATGTACTTGCACTTGTTGAATCACTCACACTTGTTGACGTTGATGCACTTGATGATGTGCTTGCGCTATTTGAATCGCTCACGCTTGTTGACGTTGATTCACTTGATGATGTGCTTGTACTTGTTGAATCGCTCACGCTTGTTGATGTTGATTCACTTAATGACGTACTTGCACTTGTTGAATCGCTCACGCTTGTTGACGTTGATCCACTTAATGATGTGCTTGCACTTGTTGAATCACTCACACTTGTTGATGTTGATTCACTTAATGACGTGCTTGCACTTGTTGAATCGCTCACGCTTGTTGATGTTGATTCACTTAATGACGTGCTTGCACTTGTTGAGTCTGAAAGACTCGTACTTGTTGATCCACTTAATGACGTGCTTGCGCTATTTGAATCGCTCACGCTTGTTGACGTTGATTCACTTGATGATGTGCTTGCACTTGTTGAATCACTCACACTTGTTGATGCTGACTCACTTAATGATGTGCTTGCACTTGTTGAATCACTCACACTTGTTGACGTTGATGCACTTAATGATGTGCTTGCACTTGTTGAGTCACTCACACTTGTTGACGTTGATGCACTTAATGACGTGCTTGCGCTATTTGAATCGCTCACGCTTGTTGATGTTGATTCACTTAATGATGTACTTGCACTTGTTGAATCACTCACACTTGTTGATGTTGATCCACTTAATGATGTGCTTGCACTTGTTGAGTCACTCACACTTGTTGATGCTGACTCACTTAATGATGTGCTTGCACTTGTTGAGTCACTCACACTTGTTGATGTTGATTCACTTAATGACGTGCTTGCACTTGTTGAATCGCTCACGCTTGTTGATGTTGATTCACTTAATGACGTGCTTGCACTTGTTGAATCACTCACGCTTGTTGATGTTGATTCACTTAATGATGTGCTTGCACTTGTTGAGTCTGAAAGACTCGTACTTGTTGATCCACTTAATGACGTGCTTGCACTTGTTGAATCGCTCACGCTTGTTGACGTTGATCCACTTAATGATGTGCTTGCACTTGTTGAGTCTGAAAGACTCGTACTTGTTGATCCACTTAATGACGTGCTTGCACTTGTTGAATCACTCACGCTTGTTGATGTTGACTCACTTAATGATGTGCTTGCACTTGTTGAATCGCTCACGCTTGTTGATGTTGATTCACTTAATGACGTACTTGCACTTGTTGAATCGCTCACACTTGTTGACGTTGATGCACTTAATGACGTGCTTGCGCTATTTGAATCGCTCACGCTTGTTGATGTTGATTCACTTAATGATGTACTTGCACTTGTTGAATCACTCACACTTGTTGATGTTGATCCACTTAATGATGTGCTTGCACTTGTTGAGTCACTCACACTTGTTGATGCTGACTCACTTAATGATGTGCTTGCACTTGTTGAGTCACTCACACTTGTTGATGTTGATTCACTTAATGACGTGCTTGCACTTGTTGAATCGCTCACGCTTGTTGATGTTGATTCACTTAATGACGTGCTTGCACTTGTTGAATCACTCACGCTTGTTGATGTTGATTCACTTAATGATGTGCTTGCACTTGTTGAGTCTGAAAGACTCGTACTTGTTGATCCACTTAATGACGTGCTTGCACTTGTTGAATCGCTCACGCTTGTTGACGTTGATCCACTTAATGATGTGCTTGCACTTGTTGAGTCTGAAAGACTCGTACTTGTTGATCCACTTAATGACGTGCTTGCACTTGTTGAGTCTGAAAGACTCGTACTTGTTGATCCACTTAATGACGTGCTTGCACTTGTTGAATCACTCACGCTTGTTGATGTTGACTCACTTAATGATGTGCTTGCACTTGTTGAATCGCTCACGCTTGTTGATGTTGATTCACTTAATGACGTACTTGCACTTGTTGAATCGCTCACGCTTGTTGACGTTGATCCACTTAATGACGTGCTTGCACTTGTTGAATCGCTCACGCTTGTTGATGTTGATTCACTTAATGACGTACTTGCACTTGTTGAATCGCTCACGCTTATTGACGTTGATCCACTTAATGATGTGCTTGCACTTGTTGAATCACTCACACTTGTTGATGTTGATTCACTTAATGACGTGCTTGCGCTTGCTGAGTCTGAAAGACTCGTACTTGTTGATCCACTTAATGACGTGCTTGCGCTATTTGAATCGCTCACGCTTGTTGATGCTGACTCACTTAATGATGTGCTTGCGCTATTTGAATCGCTCACGCTTGTTGATGTTGATTCACTTAATGATGTGCTTGCACTTGTTGAATCACTCACACTTGTTGACGTTGATGCACTTAATGATGTGCTTGCACTTGTTGAATCACTCACGCTTGTTGATGTTGACTCACTTAATGATGTGCTTGCACTTGTTGAATCACTCACACTTGTTGATGCTGACTCACTTAATGATGTGCTTGCACTTGTTGAATCACTCACACTTGTTGACGTTGATTCACTTGATGATGTGCTTGCACTTGTTGAATCACTCACACTTGTTGACGTTGATTCACTTAATGACGTACTTGCACTTGTTGAATCGCTCACGCTTGTTGATGTTGATTCACTTAATGATGTGCTTGCACTTGTTGAGTCTGAAAGACTCGTACTTGTTGATCCACTTAATGACGTGCTTGCACTTGTTGAATCGCTCACGCTTGTTGATGTTGATTCACTTAATGATGTGCTTGCACTTGTTGAGTCTGAAAGACTCGTACTTGTCGATCCACTTAATGACGTGCTTGCACTTGTTGAATCACTCACGCTTGTTGATGTTGACTCACTTAATGATGTGCTTGCACTTGTTGAATCGCTCACGCTTGTTGATGTTGATTCACTTAATGACGTACTTGCACTTGTTGAATCGCTCACGCTTGTTGACGTTGATCCACTTAATGACGTGCTTGCACTTGTTGAATCGCTCACGCTTGTTGATGTTGATTCACTTAATGACGTACTTGCACTTGTTGAATCGCTCACGCTTGTTGACGTTGATCCACTTAATGATGTGCTTGCACTTGTTGAATCACTCACACTTGTTGATGTTGATTCACTTAATGACGTGCTTGCACTTGTTGAATCACTCACACTTGTTGATGCTGACTCACTTAATGATGTGCTTGCACTTGTTGAATCACTCACACTTGTTGATGTTGATTCACTTAATGATGTACTTACACTTGTTGAATCACTCACACTTGTTGACGTTGATTCACTTGATGATGTGCTTGCGCTATTTGAATCGCTCACGCTTGTTGACGTTGATTCACTTGATGATGTGCTTGCACTTGTTGAATCACTCACGCTTGTTGATGTTGATCCACTTAATGATGTGCTTGCACTTGTTGAATCACTCACACTTGTTGATGCTGACTCACTTAATGATGTGCTTGCACTTGTTGAGTCACTCACACTTGTTGATGCTGACTCACTTAATGATGTGCTTGCACTTGTTGAATCACTCACGCTTGTTGATGTTGATCCACTTAATGATGTGCTTGCACTTGTTGAGTCACTCACACTTGTTGACGTTGATGCACTTAATGACGTGCTTGCGCTATTTGAATCGCTCACGCTTGTTGATGTTGATTCACTTAATGATGTACTTGCACTTGTTGAATCACTCACACTTGTTGATGTTGATCCACTTAATGATGTGCTTGCACTTGTTGAGTCACTCACACTTGTTGATGCTGACTCACTTAATGATGTGCTTGCACTTGTTGAGTCACTCACACTTGTTGATGTTGATTCACTTAATGACGTGCTTGCACTTGTTGAATCGCTCACGCTTGTTGATGTTGATTCACTTAATGACGTGCTTGCACTTGTTGAATCACTCACGCTTGTTGATGTTGATTCACTTAATGATGTGCTTGCACTTGTTGAGTCTGAAAGACTCGTACTTGTTGATCCACTTAATGACGTGCTTGCACTTGTTGAATCGCTCACGCTTGTTGACGTTGATCCACTTAATGATGTGCTTGCACTTGTTGAGTCTGAAAGACTCGTACTTGTTGATCCACTTAATGACGTGCTTGCACTTGTTGAATCACTCACGCTTGTTGATGTTGACTCACTTAATGATGTGCTTGCACTTGTTGAATCGCTCACGCTTGTTGATGTTGATTCACTTAATGACGTACTTGCACTTGTTGAATCGCTCACACTTGTTGACGTTGATGCACTTAATGACGTGCTTGCGCTATTTGAATCGCTCACGCTTGTTGATGTTGATTCACTTAATGATGTACTTGCACTTGTTGAATCACTCACACTTGTTGATGTTGATCCACTTAATGATGTGCTTGCACTTGTTGAGTCACTCACACTTGTTGATGCTGACTCACTTAATGATGTGCTTGCACTTGTTGAGTCACTCACACTTGTTGATGTTGATTCACTTAATGACGTGCTTGCACTTGTTGAATCGCTCACGCTTGTTGATGTTGATTCACTTAATGACGTGCTTGCACTTGTTGAATCACTCACGCTTGTTGATGTTGATTCACTTAATGATGTGCTTGCACTTGTTGAGTCTGAAAGACTCGTACTTGTTGATCCACTTAATGACGTGCTTGCGCTATTTGAATCGCTCACACTTGTTGATGCTGATCCACTTAATGATGTGCTTGCACTTGTTGAATCACTCACACTTGTTGATGCTGACTCACTTAATGATGTGCTTGCACTTGTTGAATCACTCACACTTGTTGATGCTGAGTCACTTGATGATGTGCTTGCACTTGTTGAATCACTCACACTTGTTGATGTTGACTCACTTAATGATGTACTTGCACTTGTTGAATCACTCATGCTTGTTGACGTTGATGCACTTAATGATGTGCTTGCACTTGTTGAGTCACTCACACTTGTTGATGCTGACTCACTTAATGATGTGCTTGCACTTGTTGAATCACTCACGCTTGTTGATGTTGATCCACTTAATGATGTGCTTGCGCTTGCTGAGTCTGAAAGACTCGTACTTGTTGATCCACTTAATGACGTGCTTGCGCTATTTGAATCGCTCACGCTTGTTGATGTTGATGCACTTAATGATGTGCTTGCACTTGTTGAGTCACTCACACTTGTTGATGCTGACTCACTTAATGATGTGCTTGCACTTGTTGAATCACTCACACTTGTTGACGTTGATGCACTTAATGATGTGCTTGCACTTGTTGAGTCACTCACACTTGTTGATGCTGACTCACTTAATGATGTGCTTGCACTTGTTGAATCACTCACGCTTGTTGATGCTGAGTCGCTCGCACTTTCTGATGCTGAATCTGATGCGCTTGTTGATGCTGAGTCACTCGCACTTTCTGACGCTGACTCACTTAATGATGTGCTTGCGCTTGCTGAGTCTGAAAGACTCGTACTTGTTGATCCACTTAATGACGTGCTTGCGCTATTTGAATCGCTCACACTTGTTGATGCTGATCCACTTAATGATGTGCTTGCACTTGTTGAATCACTCACACTTGTTGATGCTGACTCACTTAATGATGTGCTTGCACTTGTTGAATCACTCACGCTTGTTGATGTTGACTCACTTAATGATGTGCTTGCACTTGTTGAATCGCTCACGCTTGTTGATGTTGATTCACTTAATGACGTACTTGCACTTGTTGAATCGCTCACGCTTGTTGACGTTGATCCACTTAATGACGTGCTTGCACTTGTTGAATCGCTCACGCTTGTTGATGTTGATTCACTTAATGACGTACTTGCACTTGTTGAATCGCTCACGCTTGTTGACGTTGATCCACTTAATGATGTGCTTGCACTTGTTGAATCACTCACACTTGTTGATGTTGATTCACTTAATGACGTGCTTGCACTTGTTGAATCACTCACACTTGTTGATGCTGACTCACTTAATGATGTGCTTGCACTTGTTGAATCACTCACACTTGTTGATGTTGATTCACTTAATGATGTACTTACACTTGTTGAATCACTCACACTTGTTGACGTTGATTCACTTGATGATGTGCTTGCGCTATTTGAATCGCTCACGCTTGTTGACGTTGATTCACTTGATGATGTGCTTGCACTTGTTGAATCACTCACGCTTGTTGATGTTGATCCACTTAATGATGTGCTTGCACTTGTTGAATCACTCACACTTGTTGATGCTGACTCACTTAATGATGTGCTTGCACTTGTTGAGTCACTCACACTTGTTGATGCTGACTCACTTAATGATGTGCTTGCACTTGTTGAATCACTCACGCTTGTTGATGTTGATCCACTTAATGATGTGCTTGCACTTGTTGAGTCACTCACACTTGTTGATGCTGACTCACTTAATGATGTGCTTGCACTTGTTGAATCACTCACACTTGTTGACGTTGATGCACTTAATGATGTGCTTGCACTTGTTGAGTCACTCACACTTGTTGATGCTGACTCACTTAATGATGTGCTTGCACTTGTTGAATCACTCACGCTTGTTGATGTTGATCCACTTAATGATGTGCTTGCACTTGTTGAGTCACTCACACTTGTTGATGCTGACTCACTTAATGATGTGCTTGCACTTGTTGAATCACTCACACTTGTTGACGTTGATGCACTTAATGATGTGCTTGCACTTGTTGAGTCACTCACACTTGTTGATGCTGACTCACTTAATGATGTGCTTGCACTTGTTGAATCACTCACGCTTGTTGATGTTGATCCACTTAATGATGTGCTTGCACTTGTTGAATCACTCACGCTTGTTGATGCTGAGTCACTCGCACTTTCTGATGCTGAATCTGATGCGCTTGTTGACGCACTTTGTGAATTAGCTGTACTTGTTGACGCACTTTGTGAGTTAGCTGTACTTGTTGACGCACTTTGTGAATTAGCTGTACTTGTTGACGCACTTTGTGAATTAGCTGTACTTGTTGACGCACTTTGTGAGTTAGCTGTACTTGTTGACGCACTTTGTGAGTTAGCTGTACTTGTTGACGCACTTTGTGAATTAGCTGTACTTGTTGACGCACTTTGTGAGTTAGCTGTACTTGTTGACGCACTTTGTGAATTAGCTGTACTTGTTGACGCACTTTGTGAATTAGCTGTACTTGTTGACGCACTTTGTGAATTAGCTGTACTTGTTGGATCAGTTACATTAACTTTTTGACCATTAAAGAAGTTTGTCCCACCTGTCACAGATGTAGAGTATGGGTTAAATGTAAAAGAAGTGTCTCCACTAGAATTGATAGGAACTGTCCAAGTTGTGGTTAAACCATATCCTTGTTTAGCTTGGAATCCATTCATTTGGTAGCCGTTTGCCCAAGAATATCCACTACCCTGTTTGTTTATATTAGTTGTGTTTGCTTTTGGATTACTAAGTTGAGCACCTGTTGAATCGGTAATATAACTTGTCGCTGTTGAAGGTGTTCCATATGCACTACCTAGTGTAAACATCGTTTGATAAGTTGTTCCTGTGTTGTATATTGCGTAACTATTAGACAATGCTGTAGGTATTTCAACCGTCTTAGTAGCAGGATTATCATAAGTAACTGTATACGTAAACGTCATAGACGTTCCATTATTTACAGTTGTTAATTTATAATAAATTGGAATATTATAATTTGTATCAGTCCCTGCACCTGTATAAGTATTTGTAGTTGAAGTTGCTGCTGCTGCTGCGAATGTTGTTGTTGCCAATCTACTAAATGTTCTAAGTTCTAGTGGTGCTGTACTTGTAGATGTACTTGTTGAATCGCTCACTAATAATGTAGAACCTAAATCTGTACTTATCTGACTTTCTGAAGTACTCGTTAACTGTGACGTCGTTGAATGAGTAGAAACTGTTGAACCACTATTACTGTCTGATGTAGAATTTGATGACGTTATACTATTGGATTCTGTCGAATTTTTTCTTATTTGATTATCTTTTGTACTCGTTGACGTATTGCTATTATCACTGGTTGAAGTACTACCTTTTTGACTATCAGTAGATGTAGTGTTGGCTTGACTATTAGTATCTTTCTCTGAAGTAGCGCTATTATTACTTGTTGAATTATTAGTAATTGATGAACTTGAAGCTTTAGTATCAGAATTTGACATCGAGCTATCTTGCTTTTCAGAATTTGATGTAGATTTATCTGACGTTGAATCTGTACTTGTGTGACTATCTGTTGTAGATGATGAAGTACTTTTTTCTGTTGAATCTGTACTTGTTTGACTATCTGTTATAGATGATGAAGCACTTTTTTCTGTTGAATTTGTACTAGATGTAGCATCTTCGGAGGTACTTGTTTGACTTGAAATAGACTCAGTTGTTGAGGTTTCAGAGTTTGTAACTGTGGTTGAGTTTTGATTTGCGACTGTTTCACTATTAGATGCAATTTCTGAAGTCATAGGTGTTTCTGAGGCTGCAAAAGCATGATGATCATTTAACATTGCAAATGTAAATGCACCCCCGACGAGTCCCGTAGTCTTCAATGCTTGTGTTTTTAAGTTATGCTGGGTTGATTTTGGCAAATCATTTGTCTTTTCAACATCTTTATCAAAAAATGATAAACCTAAACTTCTTAATAATTGAAGTTCTCTAATACCTGCTTTAACCCAATGTTTCCCTGATTTGTAAAGTTTAACTCTAGCTTTTTCTTCCCCAAAAGAACGTTTAAAATCTCTTTCTTTTTTTGACATAATATTCTCCTATATTTCTAATTAATTTGGTTCTAACTAACTTTTATAGTTCAATAGAATTTTAATCATTATATTACTATTTACATGTATATATCAACACAAATAAATGTATTTTGCAAAAACTTTATAATTTAAAATTTTGTTCATTTATTAAAAAATATGTAGTTTTATAAATATTTCGGATTTATATTTCCATCATTGAAATCAAGATAATTGTAATTATATTGATTATAAGTATTAACTATAATTAAAAAAGAGTCCGGGACATAAAGTTCCAGAATAAGGAAATAAAGACAATTTCTATTGAAATAATATAGAAATGGTATTTTTTAGAATTTTTTGATTATTTTTAGTTTGCTGAGCTGTTACTTTTCTTATATAAAGTGCCATTAGCACAAATCCTAGCTCTCTTTTGGCTTTATTTATCCCTCGAATAAACATTCAAGTGAAACCCAAAATAACCTTTATAAATCCAAAACAGGCTCCACATCAATTTTTCTTTGACTGTAGATGATTTTTATTTTTGGTTCTGAAAGCTTTTTATTAATTTGGGTTTTAAAATATTCCCTGTTATAATTCTTCATTATCTTTGAATTGAATTAAAAAATGGTCTCATCGTTCTTGTATTAGTCGGATTTTGATACACATTATAAGATAAAACAAATTGAGAATTTGTCGCTATTTATAAATTATATCCTAGCTTGAGTTGTCCATTTTTCATATAATCTTCTTTCACTCTCATAAATGTGGCATCATGGTCTTTTTTAGAATAACGATTTCTATCCTTTAAAATAGATTTTTGGACTTCGTATCTATGCTTTTGCTTAGAGCAATCATTAATTTGCTTTTTATATTTTTTAATTTTAGTTCTTTTGAGCCGTATCTATTTTCTTTTTTTAGTACATTTTTTCGTTATCAATATGTTGGTTTAAATCTTCGATTTCTTTATTTAAATGACTACCAATCAAATCTATTTCTCCTTTTGTTAAGTCATTATCATGCTCTTCTTTAATCTCAAGTATGATTTTATTTGTCACCCATTCATGATAGAGTACTTTAGAATCTTCATTCATCCTTGACTCATGGTTTTGAATACTCTTTTTCCATACAAGTGTATATCGATTGGCATTTGCCTCAACTTTCGTACCATCAATAAAAATGGCCTGATCATCTATAAAATTTTGTTTCAAACACTGACTATGAAATTGAATAGATAATGATTCTAATAAAACATTTATTCTTGGATTGAATCTAAATCGATTAATCGTTTCATTAGAAGGCTTTTGATTTTGTGATAACCACATCATTTGGTTGGTATGATGTGGCACCACGATGATGTCTGAATTCATCGAATTCAGTCTTAGGAATGGTTTCTACAATATCATTGACATATCGTGAAATATCATTTGTGGGGATAAGAACTGAAGTTTTCATTGGTAGAGTAAGTTAAGGCATGTTATAATCTTTATACATAAGGCACCTAGTTAATTTAGTTTAGTGATGTTTATTAAATTATACGAAAGTGCCCTATTTTTTTAAATATTTTAGGGAGACTCTTGAGGGAACAGTACAAGCTGAAGACTACAGGCTGAAACTGTCCCCTAAGAAAGCGAACCAACAATACGTAGTATTGTAAATAAAGAAGCTAATAAATGATTTATAATAAACTCATTTACTGGCTATTTTGCTAGGAATTATGTCCCAGTATCCATTAATTTTTATAATTCTTTTACTAAATTATACCAAGCTACATTTGCATGAATAGAATCTGATAATCCTTCATTAATATATCCATGCGATTCATAAAAACTTACTAAAGTATCGCGACAAGTGAGAGTGACTCCAAAACGTGCATGTTGCCTTGCTATACTCTCAAAATCATTTAACAGTTGGCCTGCAATGCCTTGATGTTGAAAATCTTTCGCTACAACTAAACCGAGTACACTTAAATAACCACCCATATTGGGGTTAGGTCTAATTGATGCAAATAAATCATCTGTAATACACTTATTCGAAATAACTGGACCATTAATATAACCAACAATTTGATTATTTTCTTCTGCAACAATAAACGTATCCGGAATGATTTCAATACGCTGTTTTAAAGCTTGAGTTGTTGCTGCTTCTTCTTTAGTAAACCCTTCATTTTCTAATTGAATTAAACTTTCTAAATCACCTGCCACTACATTTCGAAAAATCATGTTCTACACCCTTTCAATATCATCATATAGTTTTATTTAATAGCGATTTATCCTATCAACTTTTAAGTGTATGACAAAACTGTCATATAGATGATAGGGAATATTAAGGTTGTTTTTTTATGAATATGTTAGTTTATAAATGTACATAGGTATGGTTATTTTTGAAAAATAAAATCATTATCTTTATGTATGTAGAATGATCATTACTAAGAACTAACTGCCTTTGACTATACATCACTTTAAATAGGTATTCGGTACAACACTTATAGCAACTTCATTCATTTTTTCACATCCTAGCAGAATATTGATTAACAATATCATTATCATATACCTCATCAGCTTATTGCTTCAAAGAACAATACTAATTAATCATGACCAAAACAAATGACTCATTACATCTAGAAATGATTACAACATAAATCAGAGTATTAACTATAACATGAATCACATTCCCGTCATCCGTTAGAATCAACACACATGTTTTTATAATGTTTCAGCCCCACAGTGAAATCTATCTGAAGACAAGTATCGGTTTCAATAGTCTTGCATAGGAAAATGGATGAAGTAAAGACACCTTAGAAAATAATGACAACGATTTTAATAGTTATGTTGAAAAACAGAACTTAATGAAACAGCGAACAACGACGATTCAACTCCATGATACTAAATTAAATGCTATTCAAACAACACGTTATTCTGACAACACGATTTATGTATCGAATCACACATCCATGAACCACCGCATTATTTAAAAACAGAACCTACACTTAGTTATCATCATTCACAACCCTTAAATAACGTTACATATTCTTTAGTAACGCCCCTTACTAAAGCATATGACACTAATACTTCAAAATATAATGATTTTAGCATATTCACTCTTATACTAGCCTTAGAAGTATTAGCTTTAGACGCGTTATTCCTAAAAAATATTAACTGTATTTTTCTAAGTATCTGTTACTAATACTGTAACAACATTTCTTTCATGCATTATAAAAGAGCTATTGTCCAGTTTTCTAAGTTCTGGCAATAGCTCTATTTGTTTATAAAAATGTTCAAATTATATTTTCTATTACACAATACGTTTACGAATAGCTCCCGAGATAAAGTCAACAATGGCTACCATAATCACTAAGCCGATTAAGATAATCCCTACTCGATCCCATGAACGTGTTTGAAGTGCAAAGATTAGTGGTGTACCAATACCCCCAGCACCGATTAAACCTAAAATAGATGCTGAACGTAAGTTTAATTCAAAACGATATAAAATAAGGGATAAGAATGAAGGTAAAATTTGAGGAATCACCGCAAATACAAGTGTTTTAGTTTTATTCGCACCACTTGCTTTTAAAGCCTCGGCTGAAGAGAAGTCTAAACTTTCAATATCCTCTATAAATAATTTACCTAACATCCCTACTGAATGAATACCTAATGCAAGTACCCCTGAAAATGAACCAGGACCTACTGCTTTTATAAAAATTAACGCCATAACAATTTCAGGGAATACACGAATGACACTAAGAATGAATTTAGTAATCCCTGTGACTGGTCGAACTTTTACTAAATTACGTGCACCTAAAAATGCGAATGGTATACAAATTACTGCTGCGATAAATGTACCAATAACAGCAATGGCAAACGTTTCAAGTAAACCACGAAGTAAGTCTTCTCCAGCTGGAATATAAACGTAATCCCAATCGGGGTGGAATAATCCATTAAAAATAGATTTAAGAATTTCAATTGATTTAGATTTTAATTCTAAAGCAGGCATACCTGCAAAACCCCAAACAATGATAGCTAAAACAACAATGGTAATCAGCCAATGTTTAATCATTCTTTGTTTGTGTTCCTTTGATCTCACTGGATATTTCTTTTCTAACTGATGCTGTTCTTGTGTCATGCGAGTCTTTCCCTCACTTTCGAGCTGACATAGTCAATAATGACAACAATGACTAAAGTGAACAGAATAATCATCGCTGTTTTTGGATATTGGAATAATCCTAAAGTTGAGTCGTAGAATAAACCGATACCACCAGCACCTACTAATCCAAGAACTGCTGAGGCACGAATATTAATCTCAAATGCAAATAATACATAAGATAAAAATGTAGACATTGTTTGTGGAACTACTCCAAACATAATCCATTTTGTTTTATTTGCACCTACGGCCGTCATCGCTTCCATTGGACCTGGATCAATTGTTTCAAGCGATTCATAGAACAATTTCGCAATAACACATATTGTTAAAATAAATAATGCCAATACCCCTGGAATTTGTCCGATACCAAAAACTGCAACAAAGACAGCAGCTAATAATAAATCAGGAATGGTACGTACAATATTTAAAATAAAACGTGATGGAATCGTAATCCACTTTGTTTTTACAATATTACTTGCACAGAGCAATGCAACTGGAATTGATACGATGGATCCTAAGAATGTTCCTACAATAGCCATGCGAATTGTGTCTAACATAGGTTTGGTAATGGTACTTAAGTAACTCCAATCTGGTGGAACCATTTGTCCAAAGAAAGAACCGATTTGTGGAATACCTACCATTAAGTCACTAAAGTTAAAGCCAGTGTATAAAAAACTCCACACTACGAGCGCAATCACTAAAAATAGAGTTAAACTAGTTTTGAAAGAGAATTTTTTATTTAAATATTGATCATATTTACTTGTAGTAGGTGTTGCCATATTACTCCACCCCTAGCTTCTCATCGTCATTAAGTTTACGACCATAAATTTCATTAAATACATCTTCATTCGCTTCACTTGCTGAACCATCATAAACCAGTTCTCCTGCACGTAAACCAATAATACGTGTTCCATATTCTAAAGCTAAATCAACAAAATGTAGGTTAATTAAAATGGTAATGCCTAATTCTTCATTGATTTTTTTCAAGTCATCCATAACTTGTTTAGTAGTGAGGGGGTCTAAAGATGCAACAGGCTCATCTGCTAAAATAATCGCTGGCTCTTGCGCTAAGGCGCGTGCAATTGAAATACGTTGCTGTTGACCTCCAGACAGTTCATCTGAACGTTGGTCATATTTATCCAAAATATTCACACGTTCTAACGCATCCATTGCTTTAATTTTGTCTTCTTTTGGAAATAATCCTAATACCATTTTCCAAGTTGGATGATAACCGACACGACCACTTAATACATTTCTCAACACAGTAGATCGTTTGACTAAATTAAAATGTTGGAAAATCATTCCTATATTACGACGCATCATTAATAATTCTTTACCTTTCGCTTTAGTAATCGATTTACCTTCAATTGTAATATCTCCTGAAGTAATATCATGTAGACGATTGACAGATCTTAATAAAGTAGATTTCCCCGCACCTGATAAACCTACGATAACAGCAAAGTCACCTTTTTCAATGTTTAAATTGATATCTTTTAACCCCACATGACCATTAGGATAAATCTTGCTCACATTTTTAAACTCTATCTGACTCATGTATGTTTACACCCTTCTTTTTAATACAGAGAAAGAGGTCGGGACAAGATCATAAGAAATGATATGTACATTTCTTATATGACTCAATTGCCCTAGCCTCTTCTCTTTATCACTTATTTAATTCTGTCTTTGTGAAAATTATTTCATATCTTGAACTTCTTTTTCATATTTTCTTACGATATCGAAGTCTGAGTCTTTAGCATCTGTATAGCCTTCGTGAGAGTATACTTCACTAATAATTTTATGTCCTTCTTTTGTTTTAGAGATGTCTTTAAATGCTTTTTTAAGTTTATCTTGGAAGTCTTTGTTCATATCAGGACGAACTGAAATCGTATCGTTAGGAATTGGTTTTGTTAGTTTAAGAATTTTAGTATCTTTAAATACGTTGGGTTGATCTTTTTTAACAATGTTACGTGCATCTTGGAATACAGCTGCAGCGTCAACATCGCCATTTAATAATGAAATCACAGCTTGGTCATGACCTTTCATGTTTACGATTTTCATATCTTTAGTAGCGTCAATACCAGTATCTTTTTTAATTGTTGCAATTGGGAATGTGTAACCTGCTGTTGAAGTTACATCTTGTAATGCGATTTTTTTACCTTTTAAATCTTTTAAGCTATTAATACCTGAATTTTTTTTAACTAAGATTTCTGATTTATAATCTTTTACAAGTTTTTTATTACTAGAACCATCTTCATTCACACCATAACGTTGTGCTTGTAATAATAAATCAGCTGCTTTTTGATCATGTGCTAACGTGTAAGCAGTTGGTGGTAAGAAACCAACATCTACTTTTTTAGATTTCATTGCTTCAACAATTGTATTGTAATTTGTTGATACAGAAACTTTTACTGGAATACCTAATTTCTTAGATAATAATTTTTCAAGCGGTTTTGCTTTTGCTTCAAGTGTATCTGCATTTTGTGATGGTACGAATTGTACAGTTAATTCTTTAGGTGTGTAGCCATCTTTACTTGAACTTGATCCACCATCCGAATTACTACTTTTATTATTGTCTAACGAGCTATTATTTCCACATGCTGCTGCAAAAATAATAACTGATAGCGCTAATACTAAAAGGTACTTCAATTGCTTCATAACATATTGCCCCCGTTCGCTATGTATACATTCATGTAATTTGTCAACGCATTTCATTTGACAATATTAAGAGTAGCACAATATTAACCAAAATAACATTTATTATGTGTGAATTTTTTATAGAATTGTTTTACACTGTTAAAGAATTGTAAAATTTATTTAAACATTCTCTAAATAATCTATTATCAACTTATTTTTTTATTATACTTTTTCTATAAATCATTTAAAAATATATTTGGGAGATAAAAATATGAAATGGATAAAAGTATTAAGTAGTACTATTTTAGCTTCAGCAATTACATTATCTACAACGCCAATCAGTCACGCTGCACCAAATCAAACTACCACTCAAACTGTCGCTTTTGACGCTTCACACGGCCAAACGGCAGGAGCTGCTGATTGGGTCATTGACGGTGGTTTTTCCGATTATGCTGATTCAATGCGTCAACAAGGATATACTGTGAAACAAATCGATGGAGAATCTAATATTACACCTAATACACTACGTGGTACCAATATTCTCGTTCTTCCAGAAGCCAATATTCCTTTTAAAAAGAGAGAACAACAAGCTATGCTTAATTTTGTTGAAAAAGGTGGCAATATCATCTTTATCTCTGATCATTATAATGCAGACAGAAACTTAAATCGTTTCGATTCTTCAGAAGTGATGAATGGTTATCGTCGTGGTGCATATCAAGATATCACCAAAGATTTAACAAATGAGGAAAAACATGCTAAAGCTATGCGCAATGTTAAAAGTTCAGATTGGCTTTCTGAACACTTCGGTGTACGTTTTCGTTACAACGCTTTAGGTGATTTAAACACTCAAAATATTGTATCATCTAGTGACAGCTTTGGTATTACTGAAGGTGTACATTCTGTATCAATGCATGCTGGTTCAACTCTTGTAATTACAGATCCTACAAAAGCAAAAGGTATTATTTTCTTACCAGACCATTTATCTCAAAAACAACGTTGGTCTCATGCAGTCGATCAAGGTATTTACAATGGCGGTGGTATAGCAGAAGGCCCTTATGTTGCTATCTCAAAAGTAGGCAAAGGAAAAGCAGCCTTCATTGGAGATTCATCATTAGTCGAAGATAGTACACCTAAATATGTACGTGAAGATAATGGAAGAACTAAGAAAACGTATGATGGGTTTAAAGAACAAGATAATAGTAAATTACTTGAAAATATTACAACTTGGTTTGGAAAAAAAGATCATACACCGAATTTAAAAGAAACAGGTATTAAGTTAGATCAACCTACGCCACTTCTTAATTTCGAACAACCACAACATTCAACTGAACCTGAAAAAGAACCATGGTCACAACCTCCAACTGGTTATAAATGGTACGATCGTTCAACATTTAAACTAGGTAGTTATGGCAGTACATCATCACAACTAAATAGTAATCATAAAAATCATGGTAGCCATAATGGTAATAACAAAGCGAATAGTACAAAAGACAATACGACTGAAAATAATCATTCACAAGAGGATACAAATACATCACAGTCTTCCCAAGATACAACTACTTCTAATTCAATGATATCTAGCAATAATGTTCAATTCCATTTACCAGATAATGTATCAGTAAATCAACCATTTAATATTCAAGTTGAATTAACAAACATGGCTAAAAATACAACTATTGATCATTTAAAATTAAGTGTTTATCAAGATGGTGGTAGACAGCTTGCACGTTTTTCTCAAGATGGGCAAACTTATGATACGGTAGGCTATAGTCAAGAACAAAGTGTAACCACTGATGACCAAGGTAACGCAACGTTAACTTTTACAGCTAAAACATCTGAATCTATTTCAGGTGCGAATATTCGTTTAAAACAAGGTAGTAAAACACTTGCTACAGGTTCAATTCAATAATTTATAATAGTAATACAACACATAAGAGATAATAAAGGTATGTGGCGTTCAATAAACTACTTCCCTTTTTATCTCTTTATTTATGAAAGGAAATGACCTATGACACAACTCTCTTTTTATATCGTAAGTGATATACATGGCTATATTTTTCCCACTGACTTTTCAAAAAGAAACCAAAATCTTCCTATGGGATTATTAAAAGTAAATCAACTTATCGAACAAGAACGTCAACACGATGACTATAGTTTTAAAATTGATAATGGTGATTTTTTACAAGGTTCTCCTTTATGCCATTACCTAGCAACTGAAGAACAATCAAGTCAACCTCTTACTGATATTTATAATCGACTTAATTTTGACTTTGGTACATTAGGTAATCATGAATTTAATTATGGATTACCTTATTTACAAAATACTTTAAACCATCTTCATCACCCTATCTTGTGTGCAAATATTTTTGATCACAATAACGCACCTTTGACTGGTCAAGGCGTAAATTATTTTAAACGTGGCGATATAACTATTGGCGTCATTGGATTAACAACACAATTCATTCCAAATTGGGAACAACCTGCCCATATTAAAGGATTAACGTTCAACAGTGCAGTTGAAACATTAAAATGTATTTTACCAGACGTTCGTAAAAAATCAGATGTTGTCGTTGTGTCTTATCATGGCGGTTTTGAAAGAAGTCTTGATACTGATATACCTACTGAAGAATTAACTGGAGAAAATGAAGGATCTGATATACTAGAACGTTTCCATAAAGATATTGACGTGCTTATAACAGGACACCAACATCGTGATATTGCAATGATAAAAAATGACACCGCCATTATCCAACCAGGTACACGAGGTACAGAATTTGGTAAGGTGACATTAACATTAGATTATGAACATCGAATTACAGATAAACAGAGCACTCTTGTATCTGTGCCTTCTCATCTTTCATTAACATTATCTAACAACGATCATTCACTTTTAAATGAACTTGAAGATTGGCTTGATACGGACATTACAACATTATCAGAACCAATGCTAGTCACTCATCAGTTCGAAGCTCGAACACACCCTCATTCACTTATTAATCTGATAAATTATATTTTGTTAGAAAAAAGTGGTGCAGATATAGCAAGCACTGCGCTATTTGATTCAGCTAAAGGCTTTAATCAACAAGTCACAATGCGAGATATCATTAATAACTATCCTTTTCCTAATACATTCCAAGTTTTAGAACTTAATGGCAAAGGAATTAAAGCCGCTTTAGAAAAATCAGCAAGTTATTTTAGTGTAAATGACAATAATGAAATCACAGTCAGTGACACATTTTCATCTCCAAAACCTCAACATTTTAATTATGATATGTATGGAGGAATCTCTTATACCATTCATGCTGGTGCACCTGTAGGACAACGTGTTTCAGATATTAAAGTCGGCGCTTCACCTTTAGAAGACACAAAAACGTATACCATATGTGTGAACAACTATCGTGCAGTTGGAGGCGGAGATTATAAAATGTTTGCAGAAGCGCCAGTCGTTAAAGATATTCAAGAGGAAGGCGCACAAGTATTAATTGATTATATGACGCAACACGATTTATCTCATATTCCTCAAGTTGTCAATTTTAAGGTAATTATTTAACATTCATTTTACATTTTGTAAAAAAGCGTTCTAAATTGAATTCACTCAATTTAGAACGCTTTTGATTAATGATCAAATGTAACATACTTTTTTTCATAAAAATGATTAATTGTATTAATTATAATTCCTAAGATAATGATCCCGCCTGATACAAATGTAATCGTAAGATATGGGAATCCCATTGATAATAGTATTGATCCCACAATGGCACCTAAAAAGTTTGCAATATTAAAGACTGAAGCTGCAAGTGTACTTGCAAGTAACGGTGCCTCATGTGCACTTAAAATCACTTTACTATTTAATAGAGGCGTTGTACCGAAAGTGCCGAAACCAAATAAGAAACAAATAATAATGGCTAAAATCGCACTATGTACTGCTGTTACAAATAAAACAATCGTTATAAACAATAACACAAAGGTATAGAACAAGTACTGTGTAAGTTTATGTTCTGGTACATTACCTGTAAGCAAGTTACCAAACACACCGCCAAGGCCAAACATAAATAAACATACAGTTAAACCAACAATTCCAAATGGTGCATATTTATGAATCATTGGTTCCATAAACGTATAAGTTGTGAATACGCCTGAATAACCAAAGACAATAATTGCCATTACAATTAAGATATGTGGATTTTTAAATACTTTTAATTCTTTTTTCACACTAGCTTCTGTACTCAATACAACATGAGGTACAAACTTCATCATTCCTAACATAGTAATGACAGCTAACAAAATCATGACGCCAAAGACAAAGCGCCAATTCGCAAATCCACCTAAAAATGAACCGAATGGCACGCCAATCATCACTGCAATTGTTAATCCGGCTTGAACGAGAGCAATCGCTTGTGGTTTTTTACCACGAGGCGCAACAGCTGCCGCCACACTCATACATACGCCAAAGAAAGGCGCGTGCATAGAGGCTGACAATAATCGAGATAACAGTAATATTGGAAAATTCGATGCTAACATCCCTATTATATTACTTATAATAAAAATGGCCATCAATACTGGGAGTAAACGTTGTGCGCGCACTTTTAAAGTAAATACACGCATTAATGGACCGATTAATGCAACACTAATTGCATACACACTAATAAGTAAACCTGCACTCGAAATAGATACTTTCATATCTCCTGCAATTTGAGTCAATAATCCTGTAACAACATATTCTGCCATTCCAACTGTAAATGTACCTAACATAAATATGAAGAACATCATTCTGTTATCTTTCATTATTGTTTCCTTCTTTTTCTCTCTAAAAATCATATGAAAGATATACTACACAAAATTACATTCTCTGTGAAGAGGTTTTTTTAATTTTTTTATTTCTCAAACATATAGTAATGACAAGTTTTCATATTTTTTCATTATGTTAAAATTAAGACAATTTTAAATGGCTTAACTAACGTTTTATGTAATCTAATTTCTATTAATATATGTATTTATATTCAATGTATTGAATATTATATTTTATAAAATATTTTCTCTCGGTTGACGATGAATTAAAATTAATGCCACCACAACGCATAAACCTCCTAAAATTAAATGAAGTGTGAAGGGCTCTCTTAATCCTATAATTGAAAATAGTGTCGAAAATAGGGGTACTAAAAATAAGAAACTACTCGCCGTAGTTGCCCCTCGTTGACTTAAGCTATAGAACCATAATCCAAACGAACCTACAGAAGCTGGAATAATAAGCCAAAAGAACCATATCCATCCCCAATGATTAAGAGAACTAAATGTATAATGTTCTTTTAAAACGAGACTCATTATAAGCATAAACATACCACCGAATAATAGTTGCCACCCTGTTAAAATCCAGGGTCCTTTATCAAATACTACCTTTTTTGTCACTATTGTATTGATTGACCAACATAATGAGCCAGCTAGTGCAAAAAGCGTTCCCCATCCAAGTAATGTTTCATCTAATCCGAGACATAATCCTACTCCAAACACACCAAGTATAAGTGAAGTAATTTTAATTTTTGTTAACCTTTCATTTAAAATAAAATGCGCTAAAAAGGCCAACCATAGCGGATTCGTAAATAATAGAATAGATGATATAGAAGATGACACGCCAAATGCCATTGCAAGATTTAATAATCCCATCGTCCCTGCTGTTTGTAAAAATCCAATAACGAATACTAATATAAATCCTTTATAACTATTCCCTTTACTTGTGGGTAGAATGCCCCTTTTTCCATTTCTCATAAATGTAAGGATTAACATCATACACCCTGCGATAACAAATCGCCATCCACCAAGAAGCATAGGTGGAACATGTTCATTCGAAATTAAATATTTACCAGTTGGAAAAGATGATCCCATAAAAATAGTCGTAAAAAGAATAGACATATAAAATGTTATTGAAGTATTTAGATGTTTTTTCATTGCTGTCGTCTCCCTATTTTCAATTAAAGATAATTGAGATATATTTTGTCTTTAAACACAATTATATATTAACTAATTTATTTTTTAAATATAATATAAAAATATTATATAATAGATTTGATAGGAGGCTTATATATGAAATTATCTACCGGTTGGGAACAAGCCATATATGTCTTATTAATTTTAAATCAACTCCCTCGTCAATCAGTAATGACATCTACCGCTTTAAGCAAGCGACTTAAAGTTTCTGATTCTTACTTAAAAAAAATAGTAAAAGCATTAGTAAAAGAAAATTTGGTATATTCAACAACTGGTAAAAATGGAGGATTTACACTTAGAAAAAAACTCAAAGATATTACTTTTTACGATGTCTTTTTAGCTATTGAAGGTCGTGGCAATATCTTCTCAAGTCAACATTTACTTACCAACTTTTTAGGAGAAAAAGAAGGACACAAAGCACAACAATGTAACATCAGTATAGCTTTAAATCATATTGAACATACATTGATTTCTACACTTTCTAATATAAATTTAGACGATATATACCAAGATATTATCAAGCTTTATAATCTTGAAGACATTACACAGTGGATAAGATTAAATAGTAAGACGCTTTAGACATCCGGATGTCTGACATCAGACAATCGTTAGTCTTACCCATAATTTACTTTAGATACTTTTTGACAAATATATTTGTCAAAATGACTATGATAATATACACTGATTGTGAGGAGATGATGATGATTGCGAAATCGATTGAAAGAATTACGAGCAAGAGAAGGTTATAATCAAACGCAACTTGCTAAAAAAGCAGGCATCTCACGTCAAACTGTATCTCTCATTGAAAGAAATGACTTTACACCTTCTATTTTAACTGCTATAAAAATAGCTCGTATTTTTAATGAACCTGTTGAATCTATCTTTATAATTGAGGAGGAAGATTTATGAAAATAGGTCGTTTTATAATCACTTTGTTAATGGGCGGACTGATTGGAGGATGTATAGCTTTATTCATTGACTACAACCATAGCTTTCACTTCTTTGGAAATTATCATTATGCTACACATTCAAATGTCATTTTAATCTCATTAATCTGTGTGGCGCTTATCCTAGTCTTAAGTATATATTTAATTATTATTCAAAAAAAAGCCGTTCATTACAAACGTTTATCCGAAACACATATTGATGAAGATGAAGCAGATTCATATGATAAGAAAGCTAATTTAGCATATATGCAAAATTCTTTTATTTATTATCTACAATTAACAATTAGCTTCATTGCTCTTTTTATCATTGTCTTAGGAAATGGAAATTCTAGTACTAGTAGTTGGGCCTTACTCCCTTTTATGACAACGATTATTTCTTCGGTAATTACAGGATTATTTTATCGTAAATTTGATTCTCGCTACCCCAAATTAGGAGAAAAAAATTATGCCGAGAAATTAATTAATATTTTAGATGAAGGAGAACGACATATTTACTTTAACTCTTTGTTCAAAACATTCTATATTAACCTATCTTTAATTATGGTTGGTGCAATATTTTTAGGTTTTTATTCGTTAGAAACTGGTCATTCCCAAACGTTAGGAATCTTTATTTTAATCATTTTGTTTATTTATAATGGATTTAGTCATTTATTAAAAACATATAAATTTTATCATTCATAGTTTTCACTTCTATAAAGAAAGGATCATTAGATGACACATTTACTTCAAGTACAGCAACTTAATAAATCGTATAAGAATTCAAATTTCGAATTAAATGATATTTCATTCACTTTAAATCCAGGAGAGGTCATTGGCTTAATTGGTAAAAATGGGTCAGGTAAATCCACACTTATTAACACATTAGTGGGTAATCGATTTAAAGATTCAGGAGAGATTTCTTTTTTTAATCAAATTATTTCCGAAAAAGATAAAAATTATAAAGAGCACGTAGGTGTAGTTTTTGATGATTTACGTGTACCGAATAAATTGACAATAACAGAGATTGATAAAGTATTTTTAAATATTTTTAAACATTGGAATAGTGATCAATTTTTCAATCTTATTCAATCATTTGAATTACCTAAAAATAATCAAATTTCTACTTTTTCTAGAGGGATGCGCATGAAAGCAGCATTAGCCATCGCCCTTTCGCATGATACTAAATTATTAATCTTAGATGAAGCGACAGCTGGTATGGATGTTTCAGGACGAGAAGAAGTGTTAGAAATTCTCGAAGATTATGTATCAAAAGGACATGGTATTTTACTTTCATCTCATATTTCTGAGGATATGGAACAACTTGCTACAACACTTATTTTTATGCGCGATGGTCATATTCTTTTACAAGAAGACAAACATATATTACTAACTGATTATGGCATTATCGAAACAGATGAAACATCCCCTTTAGACTTACCTCAAGAGGTAATCATTGCTTCACGAATACGTCATGGTCAACGTCAAACGTTAGTCAAGCAACGTCAACACTTTGAACAAGCACGCCCGCTTCAAAATATTGATGATGCTACAAAATTAATTATGCGAGGTGACAAATAATGAAAGGACTTATACTTAGTAGTTTTTATGCTTCTAAAAAACCTCTCATAACCTATTTAATTATTGGTATCGTATTAAGTATTGTGTTTGCGTTTTTTAGTCCAATGATGTGTTGTTTCATGCTAATGGTCATGTTATTATCTCCCGTATCAGATAACTTAAAACGTGAAAAAGATTCTAAATGGATGTACTATGTATCTACCCTTCCTACACATAGACATACTTATGTAAAAGCATACTTTGCTTTTTATGGTTTACTCATTTTACTTGGTTTAATGATTGGCGCCATCATTTGTCTTATCGTGACTCAAGATATTATGGTTACATTATTTTCAGCATTCATAGGTATTGGGATGGCTTGTACGTATGCATTAATGTTTCCACTCACATTTAAATTTGGTCCTGAGAATTCAAATGTCATTATGCTTACTACAGCAGTTGTTGCTGTTGCGTTATTTTTATCCATGTGGTTCTTTGCTATTATGCCAATACTCATAAAAGCAGGTTCAATGAGTAAAATCGCTTCAAACCCCCTCGTTTTAGTAGCAACTGGTAGTTATGCATTGCTTGGTGTTATTATTTTTGTCATTTCTTATTTTTCATCACTATCTATTTTTAAGAAACAAGAACTATAATCACAAACGTGTGTTCGTTTAAGAACACACGTTTGTTCTATTTTATATTTTGAATACATAACAATTAAGGAGGAAAAACTATGGATATTAAAACAATTGAAGATTATTTAAATATTGAGTCTCAACGTTATCCTCAACCTACTTTAGATGCACTTAACTATTATATGGAACGCTTTATGCTAACCGTTCCTTTTGAAAATATTAGTGTTCAAAATAAAGAAAAGATTTCAGTTGATTTAGATTATTTATTTAATAAATTTATATATCAACATCGGGGTGGGTTTTGCTATGAAATGAACCACTTCTTCGGTAGCTACTTAGAAGCTAAAGGTTTTAAAGTGTTTCGAATGTCAGCAACCGTTCATCAGCTTAATGGCAACTACAGTCCTAAAGGCTCTCATTTATCACTGGTTGTGCTTATTAATAATGGTTACTATATTGCTGATGTGGGATTTGGCGATTTACCATTACAAGCACTCCCAATAACTTCAATTGAAGCGACACAAATTGTGTTTGAAAAGACAGGTCAATTTCGTGCCATTTTTGAAACCCCTACGACATATCTTCTTCAAAAACTGGAAGAAACAACGTGGGTAACACGTTATAAAGCAGAGTTTATTTCTCATGATATTCATGATTTTGATGAAATGATTAACTACAATACCTCACATCCTGAATCTATATTTGTAAAGCAACTCATGATTACAAAACCACAAAATTTTGGTCGAGCTACGATGTCTTATCATCACCTTACCCTTACTAAAAGATATAAAAAAGAGCAATTCGCTGTCACACGTGAAAATTATAAAGATTTTTTAAAAACCTATTTTAATCTTGTCTTGACGTTACTATTCTTCCTTTAGAAAAGTGAATACATTTACTACTGTCGCGTAATAATAGCAATGAGGTAAAAACCATGTCCGATATCGAAATTATTGGCGCAAAACAAAATAACTTAAAAAATATTTATCTTTGATGAACCTACAACAGGACTTCATGAAGACGATTTGCCTATTCTCATTGAATGCTTTAATCATTTGATTGATGAAGGGAATACTGTCATTTTAATCGAACATAATTTAACGATGATGACAGAAGCAGATTGGTTTATTGACATTGGACCATTTGCTGGTGAACATGGAGGACAATTATTGTATGCTGGAGAACCTAAAGGACTTCTAAATATTAATAATTCTGTTACAGCAAAGCATTTAAGACGATATATTGAATAATCATGATTTAACCCCCGCATGTTCTCGAACACGCGGGGGTTAACATTTACCTACACACTATTATAATAATTTATGTTGCGTCAAAAGTTCTTCTACAAACGTACCTTCTATCTTTTTTAAAAACGTGTGTAATGCAACTTGTTGTATTTTATTTTGCTTGGCTAATGTTTTTAAGTCTTTACGATCATTAAGTTCATAGACTGCATCTAATAAGACACGCATATCAAATTCTGTCGCAATGACTTCTGGAACACCTCTATCTATGTCCAGTAATTGATAAACTGCTTCCATCGCTGTTCTTACAGAATATTCTGTAGTAAACACTGTATCTCTTTCTGTTTCTGCAAAGTTACCAATGAAGGCTAAGTTACGAGAGTGTTGAGGGACAACAAGTGGTCGATCGCCAATCGATCTTGGCATGAAATATGAACAAATGTAAGGCATATATACAGGAATCGTATTACAATGTTGTGTTGCGAGGCATTCTATTTGATCAATAGGTAATCCCATATGATATAACCATTCTTGACATATTTCATGACCACTACATTCAACAATCGGTTTATGGATATAATCGCCCTTCTCATCTGAATATAAAGCGTAAACCCATACACTCACTTCATCTTTAGATTGTTCTTTGAATTGTTGTTGACGATTCACAGTAAAACTCATTTGCCATTTAGAGTCGTTAACTGTGATAATCCCACCTGTTACCGTTTTTCCTGACAATGGATCACGTTTACATAAACGTTCGATAGCTTCAATTACTGTCTTGTTATTTGTCGTTACCGTTGCTGAGACGAACCAACTTTTATCTGGCAAATCTTTATAGAATTTTTCGGGATTGCCAAACTCAGGGCTTTGTTTAGCTAAGTTCCGCCATAAATTCCAACTTCCGCCAATGTCTTTTGTAGGAGGCGCGGGTGTGTGATTATCGCCATAAGTTGAACTTTCTGTGATACTACCATTCGTAATAAATACAAGATCATCGGGTGTGAGTTGAATTGTTTCTTTATTACCATTTCGTTTTAGTTCAATTGTTTTAGCAACTTTGTCTTTGGTAGTCACATCTACTTTAACATCAAGCACTTGAACATTGTATTCAAATTGCACACCATGGGACGTTAAGTATGCAATCATAGGGCGTACGAGTGATTCATATTGATTGTATTTAGTAAATTTCAAGGCACTAAAATCAGCTAAACCTCCAATGTGATGCACAAATCTCATTAAATAACGACGCATTTCCATTGCAGAATGCCAAGGTTCAAAAGCGAACATCGTCTTCCAATAAATCCAAAAGTTTGAATTCATGAAATCCTCTGACAAGACATCTGAAATTTTCACATTATTTAAATCTTCTTCTTTCATCATACATAATTGGAGTATTTCTTTCATGGCTTGTTTTGTTAAAGTAAAGTCTCCATCTGTAGGTAATCGTTGACCCCTTTCTTCAATAACACGACATCTTGAGTAGTTTGGATCTTCTTTATTTAACCAATAAAACTCATCTAAAACTGAAGCATCTTCAATTTCAAGTGATGGGATGGAACGGAACAAATCCCATAAACACTCAAAATGATTTTCCATTTCTCTACCACCACGCATAACGTAGCCTTTCATTGGAAGTTCAGTACCATCCAAACTTCCACCAGATTTAGATAATTCTTCTAAAATGTGAATGTTTGACCCATCCATTTGCCCATCTCTAATTAAAAAACATGCAGCAGCTAAAGATGCTAATCCAGAGCCAATAAGATAAGCAGATTTTTGTGCAACATAGTCAGGTTTTTTCGGACGTGCAAATGCTTCATAATTTCCATTACTATAGTACATATGATTCACTCCCCATTTTATTTATATTTTTAAGTAATCTATGAAAAGTAGTAAACTATAAGTAAACGCTTTAGAAATTAATCTACCCTTCGCTTATATTATAATCATTTTATAAAATATTATTGTGAGTCAGTTAAGTGAAAATGTAACTTAAGTGACATTTTTGATAAAATGTCCTAAATGAGAGGTGAACAGCATGAATAATCAAGATTTACGTGTACAACGAACAAAAAAAGCACTCATTACTACATTCTCAGATTTGCTTGAAACGAAATCTTTTGAAAATATCACCATTCAAGATTTATGCGAAAAAGCAAATGTACGTCGTTCTACATTTTACCGTCATTTCAATGATAAGTATGATTTACTTAATCATATTGTCGGTACATTAATTGAATATTTTCGAACGTTACATTTGCCTGAAATTGATCCAAAAGATCCGAGACAATTTTTCAATAAATTTATGAAAGATATTTTACTTTTCATTAGTGATAACAAAGCAATGGTAAAAAGTGTCATTTCTATCAATATTTATAGTGAAGTTTATCAAATTTTATATAATCAAATTTATGCAGTGGTTAAACAACAAATTGAATTTGATAAACAAATTGGACAATTTTATATAGATGAGTTCATTTATGGAGAATTTCTAACTGGAGGCATTTTAAGCGTTATTCTAAACTGGATTCAGTATGGCCAACAATCCATTGATGAAGTGTCTTCAGATATCGTTACCATGATTTGTGGAGCGAGAGAGGTTCATTTAAAGTTATTAAAATAAAACAAGAGCGGGAAACAAATATCGTACTGACTTATTAAATTGTTTGATATTAATCTCACATTTAATAGTACGTTAAAGTGTATCCCGCTTTTATTTAGAACCATTTCCATACTTTTTTAGCATTTACTCGCGGATAAGTCGTTTCTGGTAAGAAATCACGTTTATAGTGCACATAGGCTTTTCCATCTTTATTGATTCGTATATCCCATTTTTTATTATCTTTAGGAACGGTATCATATAAATTTTTATCTACTTTATATGTCTTACCGTCAATCTTATGTTCTCCTTTAGATAACACTTTTTTGTATTCATATTCTTTACGATAATGTTTAAAAATCGCATTCCCTATTCGATTACGATTGTATTTGGCATTATTATCCATATACGGTGCCACATTCATAACCACTTCATTGAGTCGAAGGTGATTCTGTTGGTTAGTTAAAGCAATATTATATCCTTTATCACTCGTACCCGTTTTCAATCCATCTGTACCTTTTAAGTAAAGGGGCTCATGTTTAATTGATAAATTAGTATTGTTAAAAGTATAACCTTTTTGAGTATCTTGACTAAGTTGCGTTATGTTTAAAATTTGCGAATGTTTGGCGATTAAGTGATGAGATAATATCGCAATATCTTCTGACGTACTTTTAGGATAAATATCTTTTCTATATTTCTTTGGTGCTTGTTGTCCAAGTAAATCATTAGCAGCACCTGCTGGATTCACAAAATGTGTATGTTTCATATGAAAAGCCTTAGCTTGTGCATTCATTTTGTCTGTGAACGTTGACGTATTGCCGCTCACTTGTTCTCCTAAAATCATTGCGGCTGAATTGCTTGAAGGTAAGGCTGCCTGTGTTAATAAATCTTTAATAGTATATATTTGACCTTGATTTAAAGGGACAGATGTTAAATTTGGCTTTTTAGATAATTGATCATACGCGCTCGTGATTTTAACTTTATCGTCTAACTTAAGTTTTCCTTGATGAACTGCTTCTAATGTTAAATAGAGGGTCATCATTTTAGACAAAGAAGCAGGATCCGCTTCTTTATTTCCTTGGAAATTATATAATATTTGGCCTTGTTGTGTCGTAAGCGTTACACCATCAGGTTCATAATTTGAACTTACTGCGACATTACCTTCTTTATTTGTAATATCAACGGGTGTTTCTGCTGCATGAGAGATTGAAGTTCCTAATAATGTAAATAAACTAAGTATTCCAATACTTTGTGTTACTTTCAAAAACATTATATTACCTACTTTTATTTTTATAATATTGTATAATATATTTTATAACAACTTTATAGGCGAATTACAACTAAGTATCTAATATATATTCTTTAATTATAAAATAAAGAAGAGTTGAACAAATGGTCTTATGAATTTTGTCCAACTCTTTTGTTTATAGCATACTATTGATAGGATTTATCTCCTTTAAAATATTGACGATCTTTCTCACTATACACCTTACTCGGATCTAAAAATGGCTTTAATTTATATTTAAAATCATATAAATTTAATCCATCAATCGCAACACGATCTTGATAGACACTATCATTGCCGATATCTGTAAAATTATTTGGTCCTACACCTGCTAAAAATTTAAATCCTTCATCATGAACAAGGTATTGATATGCTTTAGCCCCTCTATCTTGAGCACCATGTGGATATATAAATAAATCTGTTTTTCCTATAATAGGCTCTACTTCGTTTTTCCAACGTTTCGTATCACGAATAATTTGATCATATGAACTATTTGCAAAATCGATATGTCCCCATGAATGACTTGCAAATGTCCAACCATCTCTTTTCATTACTTTGACAACTTTTTTAGCATCTCTTTTACGTTTTAGATAATCTTTATTATTTAACTCATTTGTTCGATAACCTAACACGCCATTGTATCCTGTTAGCGCAACGACGCCTTTTTGACCATTGAGTGAAAAGTCAGGATGGTCTTTCACGAATTGATTCAATATAGGTACAATATCATTTGTTTCACTTGTTGTTACCTTACCATTTTTATCTTTAGTTTCAGAAACGACATGTTGTTTCTGATCTAACACTAAACGATCTGCATATCCATGACCTCTCATGTACTCATAATAATTCATATCATCAATGGATAAAATTAATGGTTTCTTACCTTTAGGTAATTTTAATTCTTTTCTAGTAACTGTCTTTCCTTTTAAATCATAAGCCTCATGTGGATCTATTAATATGTAATGGTGTTTATAGAGTTCATTTAATGAACGCTTAAACTCATCAGCTGTAATCATCCAATCAAAATTACCCTTAGCTTGATTCTTCTCTTGTGTAAAAGCTACTTTAGGTTCAGTAATCACTGGATGATAAAATACATGTGCAATATCACCTTGATACACTTGCCAATCTTTTTTATTCTGAGTACTTTTTTTCGCATATATATTTGCAATATTTTCTTTATCCTTGTTAGTGTCTTTCTTTGATGATGACAATGTTGAAAATTGACATGCACATAAAACTATAGATATTAAAACAATAAGCGTGCTAAGTAAATATGTCTTAGTCATATAGTTACTCCTTTAAGTTATAGAAATATTATAATACCTTCCAACATTATATAATAATTTTATATTATTTATAATAGATGTGTTTCAACTTTTGAATACGCTTATTTTAAAATAGACTTAACACGTTTATATACAAAACCTACATATCTAAATCTTGAGCTATGTCATTTATTGTGGGCATACCACCTTGTGCGCCAAGTGCTGTAACTGAATGACTAGCGGCGACATTAGCAAATGCAATAGCTTTAGCAAGTGAATCGTCTTTTTGTAATCCGACTGCAAGCGCACCATTAAATGTATCCCCAGCGCCTGTGGTATCTTTTACTTCTCGTTCAATTCCTTGAATTTCAATTTGTTCTAAACCATCGTAAAATACAGCACCTAATGCACCTTGTGTCACAATCAATTTATCAGGATAACGTTCTAACGCTTGATCAATGTCTCCTTCAAACATATTTTCACTTTCAGTTTCATTTGGTGTTAAATATGTTACTTGTTCCAATATATCATCTGAAATGTCTCTATATGGAGCTGGATTTAAAATAGAAGTAAGTTCATGTTCATAGCAATAATGAACAGTGTGAGCAACAACATCAGCTGGAATCTCTTGTTGAAGTAACACAATATCTCCTTTATTTGCTTTTGATAAAGCTGAGTCTACCAAAGAGACTGTGACTTTATGATTTGCTGAAGGTACAACAATAATACTATTATCATTATCAGCTAGTGTAATGTGTGCGGTACCTGAAGGTCCTTTTACTTTTTTTACATATTCAACATTTACATGATTATGCTTTAGATTTTCAAGAATTTGTTTACCTAACATATCATCGCCAATACACCCTACCATGTGAACATGGTCACCTAATCTTGCTGCTGCCACTGCTTGATTCGCGCCTTTACCGCCTGGTGTAGTGAAAAATGTATTTCCTAATACTGTTTCACCTTTACTTGGCACTTGGTCAGTCGACACAACCAAATCCATCGACATACTTCCCACAACATATATACGTTTCATATTAACCCTCTCCTTTTTCTTTCTCATCCATATCATATCTAAATTAGCATAAATAATAAAAAAAAGAGTGAGACAACACATTTAAAAAGAAATGCGGTCTCACTCTCATTAATATGTTCTAACTTTTAACTTCATGCTGCTCTTTACCTGCAAACATCACAAGCCACGTTGCAAAAATAAATGGAGCGGTGAAAATAGGAAGACCAATTGGGGCTAATGTTGTAGCTAATGCACCATGCATCACTACTGTTAATAATAAACCAGTAATCACTGCAAGAATCGGATTGAATTTTGTTTTAAACGTCGCACCCAACGCAATACCCGTTAATATTGAGTTATAGCCGTACAATCCATCAGTAATAGTGGGATAGTCTCCACCTAGTAATGTGATACATATCACTGCTAAAATACTTGATACTACTGCATAGATCCCGCCTTTTACTGAACCAATAAAAATACCAATCATAATTAACAGACTACCAATGATTGATGTCACTAAGAAAATTTCACTAAAGTTTGTAATGATACCGCTAATAAAATTCACATGTGAATGACTGATGTCTGGATGTTTAATTTTAGTAGGCAAAATATCTATTGTGATATGCATTTTTGAAAATTGCATGCCCATTGCTAAAATTAACCAGGTCATAAAGACAAATGGAAAAGTTAACATGGGTAGACCATATGGTTTTAAAATTTCTCGGATTGCAGCTCCAACTGGTAAAGTAAGAGTGGTCGCCACAATAAGTACAATCCAGTTCATTAAAGATACTTCTAAGAATAATGCTAACCCGATTGCTGTTAATACTGAATTGTATCCAGCTAATCCATCATGGATTTCATCCTCACTATAATTAAAGTACGGCGCTAGAACAAGTGCAATGAGACTTCCCACTGCTGCCCCTAATCCAACTTTCCAATTTGCAATAAATAATCCTATAAGAATACACAGCCCTGACCATTTATTATTCATAAATACGACTTGAGCAATATTTTTTAAGAAAATCTCTACATATTTCATAAACTCACCTTTATTATTTTATTCATTTCCTTTCTAATTATTATACCTTTTAAACACTTTTGTAACATTAAAAATATATACAAATTTAATTTAAAAAGTGATTTTAAATAAATTTAAAAGATAAATTACTTGTTAAAAATATTCTACAGTTTTATGATTAATGTTGCAGTACTTATTTTTAAAAGAAAGAAGGTATAACAGTGCATTTTACTCAACGGGAACAAGATAAATTAATGATCGTGGTAGCTGCTGAAGTAGCGCGTCGACGTAAAGCACGTGGCTTAAAATTAAATTATCCAGAAGCATTAGCACTTATTAGTGATGAATTACTAGAAGGTGCACGTGATGGTAAAACTGTAGCTGATTTAATGAGTTACGGTAAACAAATTTTAAATAAAGATGATGTCATGGAAGGCGTTGATAGCATGTTGACTGATATTGAAATTGAAGCAACATTCCCAGATGGAACTAAATTAATCACTATTCATCATCCAATCGTGTAAGGAGGATTTTTAAATGAAACCTGGTGAAATTAAAATAAAAAATACAGAAGTTGAAATTAATCAAAGTCATTTTGAAACAGTGATCAATGTTAAAAATACTGGAGACCGTCCAATTCAAGTTGGTTCACATTTCCATTTCTTTGAAGCCAATGAAGGTTTAAAATTTGATCGAGAAAAAGCATATGGGAAACACTTAGATATTCCTGCTGGTGCTGCTGTTCGTTTTGAACCTGGTGATGAGAAAAAAGTTCAACTCGTTGAATATGCTGGTAACCGTAAAATTTATGGTTTCAGAGGTTTAGTTAACGGTGAAATTGACGAAGATCGCGTTTATCGTCCAACTGGTGAAAATGATGAATATGCTGCGCCAAAAGGTGATAATGGCGAAAAAAATGTGAACAAAATGGGAGGTAAACAGTAATGAGCTTTAAAATGACTCAATCTCAGTATACAAGTTTATATGGTCCAACTGTTGGCGATGCAGTACGACTAGGTGACACTAACTTATTTGCAACTGTTGAAAAAGATTATGCAAATTACGGTGAAGAAGCAACGTTTGGTGGCGGTAAATCTATTCGTGATGGCATGGCTCAAAACCCTAACGTTACACGTGATGACCGCAAAGTGGCTGACTTAGTATTAACAAATGCATTAATTATAGATTATGACAAAATTGTTAAAGCAGATATCGGTGTTAAAAATGGTTATATCTTTGCCATTGGTAAAGCAGGTAACCCTGATATCATGGATAACGTAGATATTATTATTGGTTCAACAACTGATATTATCTCTGCTGAAGGTAAAATCGTAACAGCTGGTGGTATCGATACCCACGTTCACTTTATTAACCCCGAACAAGCAGAAGTTGCGCTTGAAAGTGGTGTGACAACACATATAGGTGGTGGTACGGGTGCATCAGAAGGTGCTAAAGCTACAACCGTTACACCTGGACCTTGGCATATCCATCGTATGCTAGAAGCTGCTGAAGATTTACCAATTAATGTTGGTTTCACTGGTAAAGGACAAGCTGTAAACCACACTGCATTAATTGAACAAATTCATGCTGGTGTGATCGGTTTAAAAGTACATGAAGACTGGGGTGCAACTCCTTCAGCGCTAAGTCATGCATTGGATGTAGCAGATGAATTTGATGTACAAATTGCTCTACATGCTGATACATTAAATGAAGCTGGGTTCATGGAAGATACAATGGCCGCTGTAAAAGACCGTGTTTTACACATGTACCATACAGAAGGTGCTGGTGGTGGACATGCGCCAGATTTAATTAAATCTGCCTCATATCCTAATATTTTACCGTCATCTACAAATCCAACCTTACCTTATACACACAATACTGTAGACGAACACTTAGATATGGTTATGATTACACACCATTTAAATGCATCTATCCCTGAAGATATTGCTTTCGCAGACTCACGTATTCGTAAAGAAACGATTGCAGCTGAAGACGTATTACAAGATATGGGTGTGTTTAGCATGGTAAGTTCTGACTCTCAAGCGATGGGTCGTGTGGGTGAAGTTATCACACGTACATGGCAAGTTGCACATCGTATGAAAGAACAACGTGGTGCTCTAGAAGGTGATACTGACTATAACGATAACAATCGTATTAAACGTTATATCGCAAAATATACAATTAACCCTGCGATTACACATGGTATTTCTGACTATGTTGGTTCAATCGAAAAAGGTAAATTAGCTGACTTAGTTCTATGGAATCCAGCTTTCTTCGGTATAAAACCTGAACTTGTTGTTAAAGGTGGATTGATTAACTCAGCTGTGAATGGTGATGCGAATGCTTCTATTCCGACATCAGAACCTATGAAATATCGTAAAATGTATGGTCAATATGGTGCAAATAAACAACACACTGCGATTACATTCGTTTCTAAAACAGCATACGAAAACGGTATTTATAACCAACTAAACTTAGAACGTATGGTTCGACCAGTCCATGGTATCCGTAATCTTACTAAAAAAGATATGAAAAATAACGATGCAACACCTAAATTAGATGTTGATCCACAAACATATGAAGTATTTGTAGATGGTGAAAAAATCACAAGTGAACCAGCAACTGAATTACCATTAGCACAAAGATACTTCTTATTCTAGGAGGTACTCAGATGATAGTAGAAGACATCCAAGGCAATATCGCTAACCTTTCTGCAGAGGAAAAACAAAAGCATGTAGAAAAAGTATATCTTGAAAACTCTGATCTGGTTAAACGTATTCAACGTGTCACAACAGATCACGGTAATGAAATCGGTATTCGTTTAAAACAACCTATCGATTTACAATATGGCGATATTTTATATCAAGATGACAACAATATGATTGTAGTAGATGTAAACTCGGAAGATTTACTTGTCATTAAGCCGCGTAACATACAAGAAATGGGAGATATTGCGCATCAATTAGGTAATCGTCATTTACCTGCGCAATTCACAGAAACTGAAATGCTTGTACAATATGACTACCTAGTAGAAGATTTATTAAAAACGCTAGGTATTCCCTATAGCCATGAAGATCGAAAAGTGAATAAAGCCTTCAGACATATAGGTCATTCACATGATTGATCATTCACATTTACGACTATTTCAGTTCTGTGATTCACAATTTCCTACTGGCGCATTTAGTCATTCATTTGGACTAGAAACGTATATTCAACGTCAGACAGTTCATGATGCTACATCATTTAGAGAATGGTTAGAACTCTTTCTAAATGAACAGTTAACCTATTCAGATGGCCTTGCAATGCGTTTAGTTTATAACGCTTTAAATAATGGTGATACAGAAAAAGTATTACACCTTGATCAATTAATTTATGTCCAAAGTTTACCAAGAGAAACACGTGTAGGTACTAAACAAATGGGTACACGTATGGTAAAACTTGCTATAGAACTTTATGATAGTCCATGGATTAATTGGTATCATCAACAAATGAAAGATAAACGTGCAAAACTGCATCCAGCTATTTGTTTTACAATGCTAGGACATTATTTAGGCGTCGATATTGAAACGATTATTGATTACTATCTATATCAGAACGTTTCCAGTTTAACGCAAAATGCAGTACGTGCAATTCCCTTAGGTCAAACAATAGGACAACAAGTTGTGACGGAGATGATTCCACATATCGAACGGACACGACAACACATTCTCACATTAAGCGAAGATGATTTCGGTTTAACAGCTCCTGGCTTAGAACTGAATCAAATGGAGCATGAAAACGTAAACGTGAGAATCTTTATTTCATAGGAGGTAATATACATGGCAAATCCAATTAAAATTGGTGTAGGCGGTCCTGTAGGTGCAGGTAAAACACAATTAATTGAAAAACTTGTACGTCGTCTATCAAAAGATATGAGTATTGGCGTGATTACAAACGATATTTACACAAAAGAAGACCAAAAAATCTTAGTGAATACTGGTGTTTTACCAGAAGATAGAATTATCGGTGTGGAAACGGGTGGCTGTCCACATACAGCAATTCGTGAAGATGCATCAATGAACTTTGCTGCAATCGATGAATTATTAGATCGTCATGAGGATATTGAACTTATTTTCATCGAATCAGGTGGCGATAACTTAGCTGCTACTTTCAGTCCTGAATTAGTAGATTTCTCTATTTATATCATCGATGTAGCTCAAGGTGAAAAAATTCCACGTAAAGGTGGGCAAGGTATGATTAAATCTGATTACTTTATCATTAATAAAACAGATTTAGCAGAATTTGTTGGCGCATCACTTGACCAAATGGCAGAAGATACTAAAACATTTCGTGGCAATCGTCCCTTCACATTTACAAATTTAAAAACCGACGAGGGTTTAGATAATGTCATTGAATGGATTGAACGCGATGCATTACTTAAAGGATTAGCTTAATGGTACAACATCAATTCGATTCAAAACCTTCTTGGACTGGACAATTGAATCTCACTGTTTTTAATAATGGTGAGCGTTCTGTTGCCCGTAATATCTTTTTCGAAAAAGCGTTAAAGGTTATTCGTCCAATTTATTTAAATTTTTCTACGATTCCAACATTTTATATCGTAAATGTTGGCGGTGGTTATTTAGATGGCGATCGTTATCGTATGGATATTAATGTTGAAGAAGATGCTAAAGTCACTTTGACCTCTCAAGGTGCAACTAAAATATATAAGACGTTAAACGATTGCGTGAAACAATACCAAACATTCAATATAGCAAAAGATGGTTATATGGAATATGTAGGAGATCCTATTATTGCTTATGAAAGAGCAAAGTTTTTCCAACATAACGTCTTTAATTTAGATAAAAGTGCATCAATGTTCTATACCGATATTTTAACCCCAGGCTATTCTGAAAAAGACACACCATTCACTTACGACTACATGCATTTAATTAATGAAATTTATGTAGATGATGTGCTTATCACCTACGATAATTTACGCATGCACCCAAGTGAAACAAAAATGAGTTCGATTGGCTATATGGAAAACTATACACATCTTGGTTCGGCTTATTGTATACACCCTAATATAACGCAAAAATTCATTGAAGATGTGTATGATGAAATTAAAGATTATACAAAGCAATACGATTGCCGTATTGGTATTACGCAATTACCTACACATGGTTTTACAGTCCGTGTATTATCTAATCTGACACAAGAAATTGAAGAAGTGCTTACACGCGTCCAAGCTTATATTGCTGATAAATTATATCATCGTCAACTCGACTTTTTAAGAAAATATTAATAATTAATTAAAATACACCTTATATCATGAGTACAAAGACTCGATATAAGGTGTTATTCTTTTACACTTATTTTTCTATTTTTATTTATTATCATTAAATATATATTGATAGATATCATGCGAAACTTGTTCGAAATCGTCAACATTAAGTGAAAGATAGAATTTGAGTTTAGGCTCTGTTCCTGAAGGACGTAATGCAACAAATCCCTCATCAAAGATTAACCGAATCACATTTGACTTTGGCAGAGATATCGCTTCAACTTTATCATTCCGTTTATTGATTCTCTTTTGACTTTGATAGTCTTCAACTGCTATCACTTTTAATCCGCCCAACGTATCTGGAATGTGTTGACGAAGATGTTCCATTAACGTTGCAATCTCTTGTTGACCTTTTTGCCCTTCAAATACTTTAGATATAGGTTGGTCACAATAATATCCTATTTCTTCGTAAATGTCAGTTAATGCATCGCGTAAGGTTTTACCTTCATTTTTTAAAATTGACGCATATTTGATCACAAGTGGCACAATTTGAATGGCATCTTTATCTCTCACAAAATCTCCCGCAAGATAACCATAACTTTCCTCGTAAGCAAAGATAAACGCTTCATCGTTATTTAATTCGCGAATGGCCTTGGCAATAAATTTAAAACCAATTAAGACTTCCTTCACAGTGACTCCATGTTGCTTTGCGAAACGTTTTCCTAGTTCACCACTTACAATGGATTGAATCATGACTGGATGTTTAGGAAGCGTCGTATGATCAACTAAATATTTAATCATTAACGCACCAATCTCACTACCATTAAAATAGTGAATATGACCATCATAATCTCGTTCAACGAATCCCATTCGATCCACATCAGGATCTGTCGCAATGATTAAATCAGCTTTAGAGTATTGGGCTTGTTTGATAGCTAAATCAAACGCTTCATGTTCTTCTGGATTGGCGCTTTTTACAGAACTAAAATCAGGATCAATTTTACATTGTGAGTCAACAAGTTCAATGTTATTAAAGTGAAGGTGGCTTAGTACCTTCGGAATAATAGGTGTTCCTGTACCATGCAAACTCGTATACACCACATTTAAGTTTGATGGAGGTATGTCACCAATCAATTGGCTAATTTCCGAAAAGTAGTATTTATTAATCTCTTCTGGTAAGGGTAAAATATTTTTTTTAATTAACGCCTCATTTAATTCAATGTCTAAATGAAGTGGATCATCTAATTGTTCAATATACTTAGCTACTTCAAGTGAGGCGACATCGTCGAGCTGTGCTCCATCAGCACCATATACTTTAATGCCATTATAATCTTTAGGATTGTGACTAGCTGTAATCATAATACCTGCAGACGTTTGAAGATATCTCACTGCATAAGATAACTGCGGAGTCGTTTGATATGTATCCGATACATATACTTTAATATGATGAGACGCTAAAATATGCGCGATAATGTCTGCAAATTCTGCTGATAAATGACGAATGTCATAATGAATGACAATGGAAGGTTGTGCCATATTATCTTGTAAATAATATGCAATTCCTAAAGCTAGACGTTGAATGGTATATCGATTTAAACGTCCTGGACCTAAACCAAATTGACCACGAATACCTGCTGTTCCAAAGGAAAGTGTCGTTTCAAACCCTTCTTGTTGAAATTGATATGATTGTTGGTCATAGAATGATCCTACGAGACTATCTGCTTTATGTGTTATCCAATTGTCTTTCATCCAATACTCCTCTCATACATGATGTATGTCATATTATTTCTTATAGTATAATCTATATTCTTTGATGTTTCACATTATACTTTAAATTGAACGATCTTTATCACGTCATAACTTACAACATAAACATGCATTTAAATTATGAAACTCCCTCACTACGATGATGAGCAAGGGAGTATTGAATTGAAAACGTCTCTGTTACTTGTCTAGGATTGAAACTGATAACTTTGATGACCTTTAGCGAAACCTTCCACAGTATAAATCATTGATCCACCTTCTGAGCCATTTTCAATATCATTTGTACATATTAACAGCTGATTCGTTTCTGGTATAAATTGTGGATGCGTAGAACGTAGCATTTTTCCTTCGTCGCGACCTGGTATTAAAATTTGTCCAATTGGATACCCTCTTTTATTAAAGACAAGAACTCGGCCTTGTCCATACATCGCAACATATAAATTATCATCACTATCAATACAAACAGAATCAGGTCCTTCATGACCAGTGAAATAATACGGTATGGTTGCTCCAAACGGCGCAATAGTCACACCATCATCTTCTAATTGGATACGGTGAAGACGATTCGTCGTTGTTTCAGTTACCCACAGGACTTTTTCATCGGTACTAAGTGCGATACCATTAGCAACAGAAATATTTTGTATCACTGGTGTTACCGTTTTAAAATCAGGAGAAACGTAGTAGACGCCACCTTTAGGATTCGTTGAATACCCTCTAAAGTCGGTGAAATAAAAACCACCTTTACTGTCAAATACCATATCATCAATACAATAATCTGTATTGATTTCTGAAATAATCTCTTCAAAGTGTTCTCCATGTTCATCAGTTGCAAAAATACCACCTGTAGATTCAAAGTCACCTAAGTAACATGTAAACAATCGTCCATCTTTATGAATTTTGACTGCAGCTGGATTTTGTTTTTCTGATTGAAACGCTACAGAAATATCTTTACTTGGTAGATTAACTTTGAAAATCTTTCCACCAAATACTTCACATAAAAACAAGTTATGTTCTCTATCAAAAATAAGTCCTTCAAGTTGAAGTCCTTCATCTGAAATTTTTAACCATGGTTCAGCTGTAACTGTTTGTAATTCTCTTTCAGAAACAATAGGAACCACACTTTTAGATTTACCACTATACGTTAATTTAGGTAATTTATTATCCAACATATTAAATAAGCCTCCTTATGTCATTCATTTACATAGTTTATTATACGCTTGAAACATTCTAAACTTAAGCTTACTATATGTAATCGATTTCAATAAGTAAAATGATTCTCCTTGTATAGGTCAATTGACTGATTTATGAGCGCAAATATTGAAAGAAGTTATAATTTTGTTAAAATATTATAATGTCGATTTTTATATAAATAACAATTTAGATACGTTTAACATACAGATAAATTAACTTTTAGAGGAGAATCAGAAAATGGATTATAGAGTATTATTGTATTACAAATATACAACAATTGATGACCCTGACACATTTGCTACCGAACATTTAGCATTTTGTAAAGAACATAACTTAAAAGGTAGAATCTTAGTATCTACAGAAGGTATCAACGGTACATTATCTGGTACAAAAGAAGATACAGATCAATATATTGAACATATGCATGCAGATGAACGTTTTAAAGATATGACGTTCAAAATTGATGAAGCTGAGGGCCATGCATTCAAAAAAATGCACGTACGTCCTAGAAAAGAAATTGTTGCTTTAGGTTTAGAAGATGATGTAGATCCACGTGTGACAACTGGTAAATACTACTCACCTAGTGAGTTTAAAGCTGCATTAGAAGATGATGACACTGTTATTTTAGACGCACGTAATGATTATGAATTTGACTTAGGTCATTTCCGCGGTGCCATTCGTCCAGATATTACACGCTTCAGAGATTTACCAGATTGGATTCGTGAAAATAAAGAAAAATTAGACGGTAAAAACATTGTGACGTATTGTACGGGTGGTATCCGTTGTGAAAAATTCTCAGGCTGGCTTGTAAAAGAAGGCTTTGAAAATGTAGGACAATTACATGGCGGTATTGCTACGTATGGTAAAGACCCAGAAACAAAAGGTGAGTACTGGGATGGCAAAATGTACGTCTTCGATGAACGTATTAGTGTCGATGTTAACCATGTAGACAAAACAGTGATTGGTAAAGAACACTTTGATGGCACACCATGCGAACGTTATATTAACTGTGCAAATCCAGAATGCAATAAACAAATTTTAGTATCCGAAGAAAATGAAGCAAAATATCTTGGCGCATGTTCATATGACTGTGCCAAACATGAACGTAATCGCTACGTTGCAAAACACCATATTAGTGATGAGGAATGGAATCGTCGTTTAGAAAACTTTAAAGATGTTCCTGAACATATTCACGCATAATGACATGTACCCTTTATAAGTATCAACCTACTTTTAAAGGGTACTTTTACATACTTACTGTGCTATAATAACTTAAATTAAAACTTACATAAGGTGATTTTGTTATGAAGAAGCACAGTAAAGATTACTTCCATCTTTTTTATAGTCAGCTATTCGCAAATACTGGAGACGTGTTAACCGTTGTCGGCTTAATTTCGGTAGTGTATAGTATGACCTCAAAAACGACTGCCGCTTCTATGATTCCAATTATTTTTACTTCCGGACTCTTTGTTAGTAGCTTTATTTCAAATTATATTTATCAGTATTTTACTCAAAAACAAGTATTGTGGATTTTCCAAGGGCTTAAACTTGTGAGTCTATCCATCATCGCAAGTCTACTTATATTTGAGGAATCTCCAATATTTATTTTTATTCTACTATTTATAAATGCTCTATTTGATGGATTTACCAATCCAATTAAGAACGCGATGATTCCTTTTATTGAAAAGAAAGAATACATAACGTCGGCGAACGCTTTAATGAATATGATGAGTAGCATTGTTCAATTGTCGACATGGGCATTAGGTGGATTTCTGATGAGCCTGATTGGCGCTAAATATTTATTTTTATTTGCGCTTGTACTAGAAATCCTATCCTACTTCTTTATTATTCAACTTTCAGAACGGCATATTTATAATAATGAAAAAGAAAATATATTAAATAGCTTTAAAACTGTATTACATCATAACTATTCCAATAAACTGAGTTTATATCTAAATCTATCTACAATTTTCGAATCTGTCGCAACATCCATTTGGGTTGCTGCAATTATTCTTACATATACGAGAACATTTTTACATGTCGATGATTTTTGGTTTGGACTCATCAATGCTGCCTTCTTTAGTGGGACGATTATTGCTGGATTATGGATAAATGGTAAAGATCAATTTTTCACAAAAATAAGTTACCCTGTTATTATTTACATTCCGCTCATATTAGCGTTTATTAATGTCAGCTTTATCCTACATAAATCTGTGTTACTTGCTTTACTAATTTCATTATTAATGGGGATTTTCGAAGATTCACGCTATATTTCTTTAAACTCAGTTGTACAACGTGAAGTACCAAAAGAAATCCTGACCTCCACCTATATACTGAATAATTTATTAAGCAGTGTATTTTTCTCACTTGGTACTTTAGGTATTTCACTTGTTGTAGATAATCAAGGAGTGATGTGGGCATATGTAATTAGTGGCGTTGCTTATGTGTTAACATTTATTTTAGGTTTATATTTTAAAATAGCGATTAAAAATTAATTTACGAGGAGACGACGATATGTGTACAGGCATTACATTTCGAGCCAGCAATGGAGATGTTATTTTTGGAAGAACGATGGATTACGATTACCCTTTGAATGGCTTTCCTGCAGTTCAACCTCGAGGATACTCCTTTAAATCGCATGTCGACTATAAAGGGAAAACGTTATATGCCTTTGCAGGTGCTGGTTCTGATATGGAAGGTTTTGTTTTTGGAGATGGCGTCAATGAACATGGACTTGCCATGTCAAATCAATACGATCGTGGATATGCGTCATATGCGACAGACATTCGTGACGGCTATATCAATATTTCGCAAACAGAAGTCCTTGTGTGGGCGCTCGGCTATAACAGAAATATTGAAGAACTTATTGAAAATGCGAAACATGTTAACGTTGTAGCCTATTCATATAGTGATATTAACGAAGTTCCTCCCTTACATTATCATTTATCTGATGCTTCAGGGCGCACTGTGGAAGTGACATTTGTTGAAGGACGTATCGTAGTGATTGATAATCCAATTGGCGTACTCACAAATAACCCAGATTTAAATTGGCATTATGAAAATTTGAAACACTATATGCATGTGACACCATATAAAATTGATAATACATTTTCAAAACAATTTAACTTAGGGAATATGAATGGCACATTCGGTTTACCTGGAGGGTATACATCTGGCGAACGTTTTGTTCGCGCAGCTTATCTTGTTCATCACTTATTACCAGATAGCGATGATCATCCTATCTTAGATGCATTTAGAATTTTAGACCATGTGAGTGTACCAAAAGGCGCTGTTCGCCCTTCTGACAATGGATTTTATTATACGTTATATCAAACTGTCTTTAATTTAACGACAAAAACACTCTATATTAAATATTATGACTCTAATACCATTACAGAATTACAACTCACCGATGACTTAATAAATCGTGACGATTTGGTAGTCTTTTCGAGAAAGAATAAAGGATTGTATACTGAAAAAGTGAACGGATAACATATTTTTAAATCTAATAAAGTACCTCTCTTACATCAAAGTGTAAGAGAGGCTTATTATTTTTTCACTTTTATCATTCTTTATTTTATCTATAAACTAGTCCACCATCAGTTAAAATGGCTTGTCCAGTAATATAATCTGAATCTGATGATGCTAAGAATGATACTAAAGAAGCCACATCTTGTGGTTCTTGATAACGTCCGAGTTTAATTGCTGATGAGAACTGTTCAAATGCTTCACCTGGTTTTAGATTACTATCTAGTTTAACCATTTCAGCATCAATACGATCCCACATTTCAGTTTTAGCAACTCCAGGACAATAAGCATTCACCGTAATACCTTTTTCAGCTAATTCTTTTGCTGCAGTTTGAGTGAGAGAACGTACTGAATGTTTAGTAGCACAGTATGTACCTAATACCTCATAAGATTCATGTCCTGCAATACTGCATGCGTTAATGATTTTACCTTTACTATTTTGCTTAATAAACTGTTTTGCTGCTGCTTGAATTCCAAATAACGTGCCATATACATTTATATGGAATAATTTATCCAATTCATCTTCTGTAATATCTAAAATAGGTGACACCGCATCTACACCAGCATTATTCACAAATACATCAATTTGACCAAATTCTGCCACTGCAAATTGAACTAATTCTTCTTGCTCTTTTTTCTTAGATACGTCACTATGAAATGCTACCACGTTGTATCCATTCTCTTTAAACTCTTGTTCCGTTTTTTCTAGAGCTTTTTGATTAATATCTTGAATAACAATATTAAACCCATCATTGGCTAAACGTTGAGCAATTCCTTTTCCTAACCCTGCTGCCGAACCTGTAATGACTGCTGTTTTTGTCATAATACCACTCCTTTTACATAATTATTTTACCCCTCTAGTTTAATTTTATTCTTAATTTTAAATTATTCACAAACTGTTCATATATCTTTTAAGTTGCCTTGTATCATTATTTATTTAATGATGTAAATAAATGTTTTATATTTTATTTATTAAACTGTAAAAAATTAAAGGAGAAGCTTTATGAATATTTTAGTAACGGCATTTGATCCGTTTGGCGGAGAAAAAGTAAATCCGGCATTAGAAGCGGTCAAACAACTGGACCCTACCATTGGGGCACATACCATTACAACTTTAGAAATTCCAACCGTATTTCACCAATCAAAAGATGTGATTCAACAAGAATTAGAACGCCATCATTACGACGTGGTATTATCTATCGGGCAAGCAGGGGGACGTTTCAATATTACACCTGAACGCGTAGGCATTAATATTGATGATGCACGTATTGCGGATAATAAAGGAAATCAACCCATTGATGTTGCCATTCATCCAGATGGAGCGCCAGCTTACTTTTCAAGTCTTCCTGTTAAGGCAATGACCGAAGCAATTAAAAAAGCGGGTGTTCCAGCAAGTTTATCGAATACCGCAGGCACATTTGTCTGCAATCATGTGCTTTATCAATTAGGTTACCTTGCAGATAATTATTATCCTAACTTACGATTTGGCTTTATCCATGTTCCTTTTATTCCAGAACAAGTCATAGATAAACCTGATACACCTTCGATGTCTTTAGATACGATTACAAAAGGACTTACAGCAGCAATCAATGCGATTTCAGACCACCCTGATGTTAAAGTAGCTTTAGGAGAAACACATTAGAAAATAAGATGATTAGTGATATGTAAGATACAATTTCTATAATTAAAAAGATTTTATTTGTCTACAAAACATATAATTTTGTAGACATTTTTATTTTCAAAATAAATGTTTCCATGTATCATTAATAAGTAACGAATATAAATTGAAAGAGGTTTTAAATTTGAAAAATCATCTGCTTTTGTCATTCGCAATGTGTGCCTCCCTACTATTAACTGGATGTACACATGATCAACATCAACACAAAGAAGTGAAAGTATCTCTTGCACGAGAATTTAACCCGACCCAGTTAGATGCACAAGCGTTTGATGTTCCGATGCCTGTCTACAGTGCAATATATCAACCTCTTGTTACATATGGAGAAAATGGAAAGATTGAGCCTGGTTTAGCTAAATCTTGGGAAGTATCTAATAATGGAAAAGATTATACATTCCATTTAAAACACAACATTAAATTTAATGATGGGTCAACTTTTAACGCAAAAGCAGTCAAATTTTCAATTGAACGTGCGAAAGCAACCGATAAAACGAATCCTATGGAAACCTTGGATAAACTGAAATCGGTCACTCTTAAAGATAACTATACCGTAGACATTCATTTAAAAACACCATCTAATCAGGTATTAAATGAGTTATCACAAGTCCGCCCCCTTCGTATCATGAGTCCAAATGCCGTCAAAGATGGTAAAACGACAGGTCAATTTGAAAAAGCGATTGGTACAGGTCCATTCAAAGTAGCAAATTCAACAAATGAGACTGTGTCTTTTAAACCAAATCCATATTATCGCAACCATCATCCACTGGATTACGACTTAATATTTCAAACTATTGAAGATAGCGATTCACGACATCTTGCGATTGAAAGTCACTCTATCGATATTACTGGGGGATCTCTAGGACATTTGACTCCTCAACAAATCAAGGAATCATACCGTAATCAAGATTTAAAGGTAAAACAATATCCAAGTACAGAAACACAGTTCATGGCCTTTAATCCAGAAGTCATGTTCCTAAAAAATAAAACAATACGTGAAGCAATTAGTAAAGCGATTAATACTGATCATTTATCATCAAATAAGCAGCTTAAAGGATTATTCCAAGACGGCGTAGAATTCGTGAATGACACAAATCAACAAACCCATTCATATAATCCCACTCAAGCAACACGCTTACTAGAACAATTAGGCTATAAAAAAAATGATCGGGGCTACTTTGAAAAAAATGGACGAGACCTTTCTTTAAAATTAGCGCTTCAAACTGATGAATTTCCTGAATGGAAAACAAAAGCAGAAATTATGCAACAAGATTTGAAAAACGTAGGTATTCATTTGGATATTAACGTTTTAGATGCCCAAACGTATTATGAAACACTCACTATCCGAAAAGATTATGATCTTATTTTCTATCGTTCTTATACGAATGCGCTCATGCCATATAACTTTTTAAATGCACGCTTTAAGCAAGACGGAAATAAGCCTGGCATGTTCGCAAACGATGTTCAGCTAACAAAAATGCTTAACCGCTTCTCAACCATTACCAATAAGGATGATCAACAACGTGCATTTAATCACATCTTACATCGCATCGATCAACAATATCTTGAAGTGCCGATTGCTTATCCAAACGAAGTGTTTGTTACAAGTCCTAAGATTAAGCAATTCGAATTCTCGGGACAAACGGATGCACCCATTAATTACGATAAATTGAAGGTATCTCATCATGATTAGTATGATTAAACATTTACTTAAACTTATATTATATTTCATTATTATTTCGTTTATCTTATTTGTGCTACTTGAACATACAACTGGAAATCCAGCAATTCAATATCTACATGAACATGGTGTGGCACAAATTACAGATGAACGAATTAAGATGGCTCAAGATAAACTTGGGTTAAGCCAAGCATTGCCTATTCGTTATTTACAATGGCTAGGTCATGCATTTACAGGAGATTTAGGCACGAGCTTTAGTAACGGCGAGCCTGTCACTGATCGTATTGCTAAAGCCGTTGCTCCTACCTTGAAACTTATTTTTATCTCAGCCATCATCTTATTTCCACTTGGCTATATTATTGGCTATCTCTGTGGAAATTATCCTAAGAAAAAGTGGTCTACATTCATATTACATGCGTCTCAAGTGGTGACATCACTACCAGAATATTGGTTAGCCATTATTTTTATTTACTATTTCGGTGTGAAATGGCATCTTCTACCATTTGTTGGAAGTTATAGCTTTGAATACTTCATTCTACCTATCGCTATTTTAGTCTTGGTTGAAGGGAGTCATATGGTTTTACTTAGCAGTCATCTATTTAAACGTACACTTCGTAAGGAAGCATACCAACTTGCCTCATTACGTCAGTTTAAATTAAAAGATCGTATTTACGTACAAGTTAAAGACATCTTAGCGCCATTACTTACGATTACAATTAATAATTTTATTCGTTTATTCAGTCGAGTCATTATTTTAGAAGTCATTTTTAGTATTTCAGGGTTAGGAAAATTGCTTATTATTAGTATTAATCTTCGGGATTATCCACTCATTCTAGGTATTCTAATGATGATGATTACAATCATTATGATATTGAATTTCCTGGGTGATATTTTACTAGAAAAAAGTGACCCTCGTTTGAATATGTCGAAAACGTTAGGAGGGCGAGTAACGTATGAAGATTAAACGTTTCATATGGCCTATTACGATAGTCATTTTAGTTATACTCGCTTATGTCCTATATGATAAAGCAAATCAAATTCATCAATCTCAAGCATTACGTCCTCCAAGTTTACATCATTTACTTGGTACGGATGATTTGGGTAGAGATTTTCTAACACGACTATTTGTAGGTAGCTTGATTACACTTGGTCTTACTGCATTCATTATGATAGGGACAATCGTGCTTGGACTGATTATTGGTCTTATTTCAGCTATGGTAGGTAAATGGTTAGATTCTATCATTATGGCACTTGCAGATATGTTAATCGCTTTACCAGCTATCATTATCGCGCTTGTCGTCCTTGGTTTTATTAATAATTCTGTAGTAGGATTATGTCTTGCACTCATCATCGGCTGGCTCGGTCGCTATTTGCGGTATTTCAGAAATTTAGCACGTGACACGATGACACAACCGTTCATTAAATTTGCGCCACTTAGTGGGATGTCGAAGTTCCAAGTTACAATACATCACATTGTGCCACATCTCATCAGCGACATTATGGCACTTGTTACTGCAGATTTTGGTAAGTTAATGTTAAGTATTTCCGGTCTCGCCTTTATTGGTTTAGGAGTAAAACCCCCTATTCCTGAATTAGGCGCCATTTTACATGACGGTAAAAGTTATTTCTATTCTGCGCCCTGGTTATTTATCTTTCCAGGTGTCTTATTAGGAGGGTTCGCACTCATATGTCAAATACTCAATCGTCGTCACCTACATTAGATACAGTCCTTTATATCAATGATGTATCTGTTTATCACAAACATGAACCATTACTTAAACAGATACATTTAAAGATTGAAAAAGGAAGCTTTCATTGTTTAATTGGAGAAAGTGGGAGTGGTAAATCTTTACTTACACGTACTGTACTGAATATGAAAGAAGATGATTTAACCTATCGTGGTGAGATTCATCTCGATTTAACGCAAACGGATGCAATGTTCCAAGATGCGAATCGCAATTTTTTCCAAAATGTTCGTATCAAGCGACACTTTGATGCATTGTTTGACTCTATGTCATCTTCATTAACACGTGATCAACAAAAAGCATTTGTATTACGTCAATTTAAACATCTCGGATTGGACCAACCTGAATCCATTTATTATCAGTATCCTTTTGAATTGAGTGGTGGTATGGCACAACGAGTTGCACTTGTCATGGCTATTGTAAGAGAAGCACAGTTTTTAATTGCAGATGAACCGACTAGTGCGCTAGATCAAAACAATCGTCATAGTTTAATGGCTCTACTGCATCATGTAGTGACAGAACATGATATGACAGTGCTATTTGTAACTCATGATTTAAACTTAGTCTTAAACTATGCAACACATATCAGTGTCATGCTAAACGGAAACATTGTAGAAACAGGGCGTGCTTCTGATATTTTACGTGATCCTCAGCATGCTTACACGAAGCAATTGATTGAACTAGCTAATAGGAGATATCAATATGTTACAGATTAAACAGTTAAATAAAGCTTTTTCTAATAAACAGATATTTAAAAATTTTAATTATACATTAGAGACACACGATCATTTATTGATAAGTGGCGTAAGTGGAAGCGGAAAGTCTACTTTGGCTCAAATTATTGCAGGATTAGATTCAAATTATCAAGGTACACTCATATATAACGATTTAGAACTTGGCCATATTTCACAACACAAATGGATGAAACATATCCAATATGTGCCTCAATATCATTCGAGTACACTTGATCCAAATAAAACAGTTCATTGGATATTAAAACAACCTTTAATTCATTTTCATTATCCTAAAGCTATACATGAGGACAGAATAAAAGAAGTCATGTCGCAATGTAAGTTAGAATCACAATTACTTGGTAAAAAAGTGAGTACTTTAAGTGGTGGCCAATTCCAAAGGCTATGGATAGCAAAAGCTTTGCTTGTAGAACCAGATGTCTTGATTTTAGATGAAGCAACAACAAATTTAGATATGGTGAACGAAGATATCATCTTACAAATGTTAAGAGAATTTCAACATTTACAGTTAATTATCATTACACATGATTCATATTTATTGAAAGCTTTACCTGGTAAACATTTAAATATTGGTTAATTCAAAATAAAGAGTGGGACAACGAGTTTTGTCTCACTTTTTTCATAAATAGTTCAAATATTTTATAAAGTAAGTTGTAGGTTGAAATCAGAGTATGTTATGTTCAAGTTGCAGTATACGTAGTTCAAATAAAAACATTAGAGGTGATACAATCATGACTCAACAAGGTATTACAGAAACACGTATGCATTCAGATTCAAATCTTGACTCTCATTATCATAAAAAAGATGAACATTATCCTAAAGGGAATCGCTTCTTAAATGTTCTTATTTTTATAGGATGGATGTTACTTGCTCAGATTCCTATTGTTCTTATTTTATTTATTACTAATTTTTCTGCAAAAATGGATGTTACAAGTGGAACACTAGCAACATTATTATTTATGCTGTTAGCCGCTGTCGTTATTTGGCTGGTTAGACGTTATTATCAACGGCATACATATGAGCCAATTAAACCGTTTAAACGCAAAGATATTATGATTAATATCGGATGGGCACTATTACTTCGCGTTATTGTCATTGGAATGAGTTTTCTAATGATGGCAATAACAGGTCAAGCACAGACAGAAAATGATAAGGCATTACTGGGTAACTTTCAAGGCGCGAAACCTTCTCCCGATCAACTTGGACAAGCGTTTCCTGTCATAGTATTTGCACTTACCCTTACGTTTGTAGCTCCCTATTTAGAAGAATTAATTTATCGAGGTATCTTTAAAGAGACACTATTTAAACGTAGCAGTTTTTGGTTACCATTTATTTTATCTTCACTTATTTTCGCTTCTCAACATGGTATTTCAAATTGGGTAGCTGTTTTAATGTATATCACAATGGCGATGATTTTTTATCTCGCTTATCATCGTCGTCATAACGTTAGAGATAGTATGATGGTTCATATGATTCATAATGGCGTGACGGGTATTGTGATTATTGTGAGTTACTTTATCGCAATGTTTAGCTAAAAAAGTATACCAGTTAAATGAAGTCGACAACTATCTCGCCAAAAAAGGAGTGGATCGGAATTCATTTTGAATTCATCGGCCCACTCCTTTTTTAATTCATTCGATTAATCTATATCAATATGATTTGAATCCTCATTAAACGCTTCAGTTTTAATATTTTTATCTTCCAAGAAATTTGCAATATCTTGTTTTTCTCGATCATTTACAATGTCTTGATCTTTATTCACTTGCTCAATATCATTAAAAATAGATGTATCATCATCCGATTTTAATGATATTTCTAAACTTTTTTGCTCTATGCGATTGGCTGTTGAAATATAACGACTTATTTTATCAGTATAGATCACATAGTCATTATTTGGCATCTGATTACTTTGAATGTATTGTCCAAAATTTGTATCATTCTCAGTCTCTAATTGAACAAGTTTTTTTAATTTATTTACTTCTGTATTGGATAACTTTTGATTGGAATATAATTTCATTTTATATGTATTCATCGTATCATTGATTTTTTTATCAATGTTAATATACTTTTTAATATCTTTTTTAATCGTTTTTTCAGAAATCTGTGTATGTCGTACTGATGTTTTTTCAAAAACATGATCTGGTATCTTTGTATCTGGTTCTAGACTGATATCTTGATCATCAGAACTTTTATTTTCCTCTGTTGAATGTTCTTCTTGTGTATCCGCTTTGTCCGAATGGTCACTATTCTCTTTAGACAATCGATGACATCCCACTAAGCCAATAGATAATATGAGAATAAGCATTACTACCACTATCTTTTTCATAACTTTTCTCCTTAACTACGTTTATTTATCTTTACTTTAAGTATAGAACAATTACGACTACTTTTGAATGCGTTATAAGTTGCTATCTTTATATGGACTACGGCACATTAACAGAACAATAATCACAATGGTATAGCCTATGGTAGAGACGATAGATGTTTCAAAACCAAACTGTCCTCCCGTAAGCACCATATTTTTAAAACGTAAAACATATTGAAAGACGTTATAGTCAGTTTCTTTTGTAGTGATATAAACGACTTGAAAGACATTCCAAAAGAAATGTAAGGTGATACTCGCCCAAATGGTGTTAAATCGATATGTTGCTATACCAAACATCATACCAACTAAAGTGCCACTAGCTAACAATAAAAGGAAACTTGTAACATTTAGAGCACCATTCAATAAATGAATCACACCAAAGAACAGTGAAGTAACAACGATTGCTATTCGAATGTTCGTTTTCTTTTCAATATAGCCCATTAAAAGACCTCGACACACTATTTCCTCGACAATAGCACCAGCTGCAGCTTGCATAAAAATAATGTAACTCAAGTCGTGTATCGTCTTACTGATTGAGTTAAAATGATGTACTTTAAAATCTCCCGGTATAAAAATAAAGTAAATCGCATATACTACACACGGTAATGCAATCCCTAAAATCCAATAAATCGGATGAAATACAGGTTTTGTAATTCGATATGAAGATAGCGCCTCTTTAAATACATGAGTAATTATCCATCTTACGATGAAAAATGTAAGTAAAATATAAGTGATACTCGATAAAATTGTTCCAATTCCATAAAATGGTATCAATGTATCAAATAATAGCGCAATCGTTTGAGAAATAACCATAATGATTATCGCTAAAAGAAACATACTAACAATTTTTATTATTTTCATTTTTATTCTCCAATATAAGTGATGTATATAGATTATGTTAGCACAATCGATTGTTTAGCAGTTGGTTGGGTATAATGTTTATGTAGAGAATTTATGAACAATGCTTTTTCATATTGGAATTCATAAACATATGGAGGCGTTTAGATGATGAAATTGATCAATTTAAAAAACAAATCTATCGCAAGTGATTATGTAGCAGTTGAGTTATTAAAGTTAATACAAAGTACGCCGACAGCTACTCTTGGATTAGCGACAGGTAATACGATGACAGAAATCTATCCACGATTATCTGAATTATTAACGGCAAATCGTGTGAATTTAAATGATATTAAAACATTTAACTTAGATGAGTATGTGGGTCTTAATTCATCACACCCTCAAAGCTACTACACATATATGCATGAACTTTTATTTAATCATAACGAATGGAATGAAGATCATATCTACATTCCAAGAGGAGACGCACCTGATCTTGAAGACGAAGCATATGCTTATGAACAGCGTCTATTCTCTATAGGACAACCCGATATTCAATTATTAGGTATTGGAGAAAATGGCCATATCGGTTTCAACGAACCAGGTACATCTTTTGATAGTCAAACACGAGTTGTAGATTTAACTGATTCTACGATTAAAGCAAATAGTATTCATTTTGATACGATTGATGATGTTCCAAAACAAGCCATTTCTATGGGATTACAATCTATTATGCGCGCAAAACGTATCATTTTATTAGCTTTTGGAGAACGTAAACAAGAAGCTATTGAGCGTTTAATGAATGGTCCGAAAACTGAAACATTACCTGCTTCTATTTTACAAACGCATCCGAATGTAGACATTATCATTGATGATGTCATATTTAATTATTTAAACCACTAAAAAGGACAGAACGCTTGAGTTCTGTCCCTTTTAATATATTAACTTTACTTCTTATGGATGTTTAAATAATTTTAAAAGCAATGAAATAATGATACAAACTATCGCAATAATTGCGAAAGTAATCAAGAAAATTAAATCCGTTTGAGTGAAATTCACACTGATATCTGACCAACTTTTAAAAGAACTATTATAAAGCGCATTGACCACTACAACCGCTAATAAAGCAATGACCGATAACCATCCTAAAGTAGTAAAGAAATTTTTTGCACTTGGAAATCTTAAATCATTTTGCATTATCTATCCCTCCTTTACTTAGAATTCATATATTATGTAGATTTACTATGTATATACACTAAACTTCATATATATAAACCTAAAAAGATAAAGAGATACTAAATTATTCATTTTTCACCATGCGAGTAGTCTTAAAAATGATGAATGGTACCTGATTTAATCGTTGTATCTACTTGTATATGGTCGTCTACAATTACGATATCTGCATCTTTTCCTATGCTTAAGCTCCCTTTTTGCTTATCAATATTAAGCGCAATGGCCTGATTTAAACTTGCCACTCGCCATAAGTGGTCTAAACTATCATGCGTAAATTGAATTAAATTATGCAGTCCTTCATTCATTTTTAAAATACTGCCTGCAAGTGTGCCATTTTCTAAACGTGCTTCTTTCCCTTTAACAATCACATTTTGTCCACCTAAATCATACTCACCATCTTTCATACCTTTGGCACGCATGGCATCTGTAATTAAATACATGTGAGTAGCTCCTTTTTGCTTATATGCAATATCTACAGCAGCAGGATGTGAATGAATCCCATCACCAATAATTTCAGTGTTTAAACTTTGATTGGTCCATGCGGCACCAAACACACCTGGATTCCGATGTTCAAAAGGTGTTGCAGCATTGTAAAGATGCGTTACATGTTTCGCACCTCGTTCTACCGCTTCATTTGCTTCTTCAAATGTGGCAACAGTATGTCCCATTGAAAAGATGATATCATCACGCAATTCATTTAACGTCTCATGAGCACCTTCGACTTCTGGGGCAAAAGTAATGATTTTAATTAATCCTTTCGCTACCTCTTGAAAATGTCGAATTTTTTCAACAGTAGGACGTTGTACATATTTAGGGTTTTGTGCCCCTACTTTGTGTTCAGAAATAAATGGTCCTTCTAAATGTACGCCACCGATTTCAGCCGCTTCACCTAACGTTTGATTTTCATAACAAGCGACAATATTGTTCAATGCTTTTTCAATATTCTCATCAGATTGCGTCATCGTTGTTGCTAAAAATGTTGTTGTACCTTCAGACAATAATTGTTTAGCTAAATGATTTAAGCCGTCATACGATGCATCCATCGCATCTTCTCCATAGCCACCATGAATATGAATATCGATAAAACCTGGTAACACATGCTTTCCTGCTACATCTATTTGATTTAAATGACCTTTATAATCACCTTTTTGAATATCACTAATTTTGCCATTTTCTACGACAAGATACCCTTTTTCAATAACTTGTGCTTCCGTATAAATTCTTCCATTTGTAATGACATATTGAGACATGATACCCCTTCTTTTCTATAAAATTTCTTATCATTTCAAAGATATTATATCATTTCATATTGTCATCATTAGGCAATTTCTTCTTTTGGAAAAAATTTTCAAAAACGTCATTAAATGATTATATATATTCTTCTCAAACAAGACTATTCTATAAATGAAAAAGATTTGATATCAGGATAAAGAAGAAATATCAATGACAAAAAGTCTCGCGCATGAATGCGCGAGACTTTTATATACCATTTCTAAATTTATCTCAATATCGTGCCACCCTTACCTCAATTGATAAGAGTGGCATTTTTTTCATTATGCTGATTTCTATTTCTTAAAAGTACCTCCCCTTCTAATAATAAAGAAGTCGCCTTGTCAGGCGCCTTTAGTTTCCAACGTGAGAAATGGAGGTGAATGACATGATATATCACGAAATCATTACAGAACTCAATAATCTAAATGAAACGCCACAAACGATAATCGCTCAATATGCACGTATTGAATTTGGTCAATCATGCACTAACGATGAAACATTATTAAACTGCAATTTCACTAAAATCTTTCACAAATTGAATCAAAATCATACACTACGCCCTTATTTAAAACTCATATCGACTAATCCATCTGAATTAATAGAATGGTTCATTCTTTATTCATATGTCCTGGGAAATGACTAGGTTAGACACGATATAACTAACTTGAATTTTCAAATTTAAATAGTACGCCATTTAAAGCGAAAAATACAATTTTTATAAAATAAAAACTTTTAAAGAAATGACCTATCATGTCTAAGGTCGTTTCTTATAATAAATTTAGGTTTTGTGAAAGGAAGCTTTCGCCTATGGAACAAGCATTTAGAGTATTAAATATCTACGATAAATTATTAAAAAATGAAACAGTCAACAAATTAGAACTTGCAACAGAATTTAATGTGAATCCTAGAACGATTCAACGAGATATAGATAATATTCGACATTATCTATATGAATCAACGCTGCACTCAGATCTTGAGTTACAAATTCAATTTGAACAAAGTAAAAATAGCTACTTTATTAAACGTTCTCCTAAATATTCACATCAAGATGACTTACGTGTTCAAGTGACATATGAAGTGACATTTAAGCTATACGAAACGTTAAAAATACGTGATGACATTAAAATTTTAAATAAAAACGATAAAACATATGACGTTCAAATGAATTTAAATCCTAATGAAGCAATTGACTTGTGTTTTCAATATCATCGCTCGTTACGATTGATTTCTCCTGATCATCTATTAAAACAATTCACCGTAGAACTTATCAAACTACAAATGATTTATCTAAGAAATGAAGTATGACCTCATAACATGTAGGTTGTAATATATACATCCTACATGTTCATTTTAAAAATTTTATTAAGGAGCTGTTACTATGAAAAAATTCAAACCTTTCCTCATCATAATGAGCTTAGCAATATTCACTTTTTCACTGACAGGATGTAGCCAAAGTATCGAACATAAAAAAGATATTTCTATTAAAGATATTATTAATGATAAAAAGGAACACTTTTTATATACCGTAAGTAATTCCAATGGAGAATCAAAAGTAGATTGGATATACCTCACGAAAGCCGGCAAGATGAAAATGATTGCATTCGATGATTCTTTAGAAATTCCACCTAGCTTAATTAGTAAGTTAGATGCCAACGAAGTCAAAAAAACACTAGATAGTAAAGACGTTGACTATGACGAAACACCTTATCAAGATGTTAAAAGCTATATAGAATTAACCACAGATAACGGAAAACCTTTATTCACATTACTAACTACAAATAACATTTCTAAAAAAGATTTCCAAAATGATATTGGTAAGGCGATGAATCAATCCGCTACCGACAAAGATAGTTTTATGTTTTATACAAGCGTTGAAACAGGTCAATCTCAATATCCCACTAAAAATGTAGAGTATATTGGAACCTTTACAGCAAATCCTTCAGCCCTTAGAGGAGATGATGCGGATGATGACGATTATAAATATACAATGATTAAATTAGATAATAAACATCAAAAACTCGTTGACCTCTCACCTAAAGATAAAGACGTTACACAAGTTAAATTCTCAGATTTCAATATGGAATAAGGAGTAGTTAATATATGTATCAAACAAAAGAACAGTTAATGTCAGATATCGCATTATTAATTAAAGCACATGATCAAAAAGAGTTTCAAAATAAACTCATTCGTCAAGAAGAACAAGAGATAAAACACTTAACATTAAAACAAGTCAAAAAGAAAAACATGTTAATATTATTATTACCGAGTCTTGTGATGATACTCATATCATTGTTTATCTATCACTCAACTAGCCTTATGATGATTGGACTCATTTTACTTATCGTCTGGTTCGTCAAAAATAAAAATATCAGACCTGAAAACAAATCAATTACTAAATCGAAAGGATATAAAAAAGCTGAAAAAGAGCTGAAAGATCAACCCGATATTCAACAGCATCAACATAATATTCAACGTCATCAACACACATTAACTGATATACACCACACTGTAGCAGCTTCTAAAGCCCAACAACGTATTCCAAAAGCTTATACTCACATTCATTCTTTACGTTCAATGTTTAGTTATCTTTATAACCAACGCGCTGATACTTTAAAAGAAGCTATTAATTTATATGAAACAGAATCACATCAAGCACGTATGGAAGGACAACAACAACAAATTCTTTCTACTGTTACTCAAACAAGTGTAGATGCTAAAGCAGCAAAATACGCGTCAGAATTAGCAGCATCCAATTCCCAAGCATCTGCAATATGGGCAGAAAGAGCGGCACATAGCGCTAGAGCAGCCAATGAAAATGCCGCAGAAGCTTCTCAAAATGCAAGTGCAGCAGCAACTCATGCGTATAAAGCAAGAAAAAATACTGAAAAATAGATATTAAATAAAACACCTTCTAACCAAAACTGCTAGAAGGTGTTTTATAATATGTTCACTACCCGTCTATCTCAAATCCCATATCTTCAATCATTTGGTAATCAAGCTCATTAGGTTGTCCGCCTGTTACTAAATAATCGCCTACAAAGATAGAATTGGCTGCTTGAAGTGCAGTTGCTTGAAGTGAACGTAAATTGACTTCACGACCACCCGCAATTCGAATTTCTTTAGTAGGATTAATCAATCGAAACAGAGCTAAGATACGTAGACACTTTGTTGGAGATAACAAGTCTAACCCACCAAACTTGGTACCTTTAATCGGATGTAAGAAGTTTACTGGAATACTGTCTGCATCAATCTCTTTTAACGCAAATGCCATATCGATAATATCTTCATCTGTTTCTCCCATGCCACAAATCACACCAGAACATGGTGAAATATTATGTTCTTTCATAATTTCAACCGTATTCACTCTATCTTCATATGTATGTGTTGAAACAACTTCCTCATGGTAACGTTCACTTGTATTTAAATTATGATTATAGCGATCAACACCGGCTTCTTTTAATTGTGTCGCTTGTTCATCATCGACTAAACCTAAACACGCACAAATTTTAAGTTGTGGATGAATAGCTTTAATATCTTCTACCGTATCACAAATATGATTTACTTCTTTATTCGAAGGACCACGTCCACTCATTACAATACAATACGTTCCAATTTTATGGTCTGTCGCGACTTGTGCCCCTGCTTTAATTTGTTCTTGGTCCACTAAAGCATAACGTTGTTTTTCTTTCATTTTGACAGATTGACCACAGTAACCACAATCTTCCGGACATATGCCACTTTTCGCGTTTAAAATCATATTCAGTTTTACTTTTTTACCGTAATAATGTTTTCTTACTATATAGGCTTCATTTAATAATTCAAACGTATCAATCGTTTCGTCTTGAAATAGACTTAGACACTCTTCTTTAGTTAACGCTTCTCCATTCAATACACGTTCTGCTAGATTTAATGTCATGATGTTTGTCACTCCTATCTTTTAAAATACACTAATAAAACTCATAATTGTAAACTTTATATAATAATAAGTTTACATTATTCTTTGATTAAATCAAAGGATGTTTTAAAATGAAATGGTCTATGAATATAACCTCAGACAATCCGAAGTAGAACTTGTAACTATTAGATATTTGAGTAACTCATAAAAAAACTTGAGCCTACATATGTAAAATACATATATTAGGCTCAAGCGATTTAATATAACTATTTATTTTGTAATACGTGTACCAATTTTACCTTCTAGCGCATCATTTAAACCTGATAAAGAAGTAATCAACACACTACCTTTGGGATTCTTTTCAATAAATTGAAGAGCTGCTTCTACTTTTGGCAACATACTGCCTTTCGCAAATTGATTATCGGCAATATATTCTTTCATATCATCGACTGTAACGTCACTTAGTCCTTCTTGATTGTCTTTTCCGTAATTAATATAAACATAATCAACGGCTGTTAAAATCATTAATTGATCCGATTGTAAATGAGCTGCAAGTAATGCACTTGTCTTATCTTTATCAATGACTGCATCGACACCTTGATAACGACCTTGTTCCTTAACAACTGGGATGCCGCCGCCACCAGCTGCAATCACAAGCGTACCATGTTTAATGAGTGTTTCAATACTATCAAGTTCAACAATATTAATAGGTTGAGGAGAGGGCACAACGCGACGGTACCCACGTCCTGCATCCTCCATAAATGTATATCCTTTTTCTTGTCTCATTTTATCTGCTTGTTCTTCTGTATAAAATAAGCCAATAGGTTTCGTTGGATGTTGAAACGCTGGATCATCGTTTGCTACTTCGACTTGTGTCACGAGTGTTACAACTTCTTTATTGATACCTAAAGTATGGAGTTCGTTAAGTAAGCTTTCTTGCATTTGATAGCCAATATACGCCTGACTCATTGCGCCACATTCAGGGAATGGAAAAGGCGGGCCTTGTTCATGTTCTGCTGCATAATTTAATCCTAAATTAATACTTCCCACTTGTGGTCCATTCCCATGACTAATGACAACTTCATATCCTTTGTTTATTAAACCAACTAATGATTGAGCTGTTCCTTTTACAAGCTCTAATTGTTCTTTCGGTGATTCCCCTAAAGCATTGCCACCTAATGCGACCACGATTTTAGACATCCATAGGTCCCCCTTTTTTCTCTATTCGCCTAAAGTTGCCACCATTACTGCTTTAATCGTATGTGCTCTGTTTTCGGCTTCTTGAAAGACAACAGAACGATCACTTTCGAAGACCTCATCTGTGACTTCCATTTCATTCAAACCATATTTTTCTTTAATTTGTTTACCAATTTCTGTTTCTGCATTATGGAAAGCAGGTAAACAGTGTTCAAAAATGGTATGTGGATTGCCTGTTTTTTCTATTAATTCTTTTGTTACACGATAAGGTTCTAATAATTTAATACGTTCTTCCCAAGTATCGTCAGGTTCACCCATCGATACCCACACATCTGTAGCAATCACATCCGATCCTTTCACCCCTTGGTCAATATTGTCAGTCACTAAAATAGTACCGCCGTTTTTATCAGCCAATGACTGACATGTTTTTAGTAACTCATCTTTAGGTCTTAACTCTTTCGGACACACAAGATGGAATGTCATTCCCATAATAGCTGCGCCTTGCATCAATGCATTTGCCATATTATTGCGTCCATCACCAATATATGTGAAATGAATGTCTTCATAAGGTTTTTTTAATACTTCTTTTGCAGTTAAAAAATCAGCAAGCACTTGTGTTGGATGATCTTCATTCGTTAAACCATTCCAAACCGGAACACCAGCATATTCTGCAATTTCTTCAATAGTACGTTGAGAAAATCCGCGATATTCGATACCGTCATACATCCCACCTAAAACACGAGCCGTATCTTTAGCCGTTTCTTTTACTCCCATTTGTGTACCTGTAGGCCCAAGATACGTCACATGAGCACCTTGATCATAAGCTGCTGTTTCAAACGCACAACGTGTGCGTGTAGAATTTTTTTCGAAAATTAAAGCGATATTTTTACCTTTAAGTTTTTGTTGTTCAATACCAGCATATTTTGCACGTTTTAAATCTTCAGAGAGATTAAGTAAGAATTCCATTTCTTTTTTTGAAAAATCAAGTAATGTTAAAAAATTTCTATTTCTTAAATTTTGCATCTTAGCCCACTCCTTTGTCAGAGATTTAGCATTTAAAATTCAATACACATGATGTGTATGAACGTTACAATATGTGTAACTTTTTATTATATTATTACACAAAAAACATAAGATAGAAAATTTAAAACATACAACAAAAAACTTCTTTGCCATATTTTGACAAAGAAGTCACTCATATTTATGCTGTTTTAACTTTTCTTTTTGCTTCACGATCTATCATATCTTGTTTTGTAACAATCGGATATTTTTTGAATACAAGAGAACCAAGAAAACCTGCTAAACCACCCACAATGGCCATTACAACACCATAGATAATCACTTTCATTGGACTATTAAAACCAAACATCACTAAGAATCCTGCAATGGGTGTTGCTGTACCTGTTGCGTCATTGATCATACCAGATAAAGCGATAATTAAACCTGCAACAGCTCCTCCAAAGAAGTTTGTCACATACACTGGTATCGGATTAGCAGAGACAATATCAGCTTGAGATAACGGTTCAATACTTACTGAAATCGTTGACTTACGATCTCCTAATTTTAAACGATGGAACAGCGTACCATTCATAAATGCCGAACTAAATGCAGCCATAGCACCAATGGCCATTGGCACGCCAGTTAAACCAAGTAATGCGGTTAAAGCCATTGAACTTAACGGTGCTGTACCTACAACCGTAATAATGCCTCCAAGAATAATCCCCATAATAATTGGATTTGTGTCCGTACTACTTTTAATAATGTCACCAATTTTTAGTAATGTATTATTCACTACTGGCGTTAAACCCGTCGCAATTAAACGTGCAAGTGGTGCAAGAAGAACGATTGAACCAATAAGATCTACACCATCTGGAACATATTTTTCTGTATATTTCATAAGATAACCTACAATATACCCAGCAAAGAACCCTGGAAGTAAGTCTAAACCACCACAAGCAGCTCCGATAACTAATGCATACACAGGTGAAACACCAATAGCTAAGGCAGTTAACCCAGCAGCAGCGACACCACCAAGACCTCCCGCAGCGTCACCTAGTTGTTCTAAAAATTTAATACCAAATACTTCTCCACCTACATATTTGTTAAAAGCTTCTACTAAAAATGTCGCAATGGCTGCATTAGCTAAAGCTCCCATCGCACGCATACCACTAGGTGCTTTATATGTAAATAACGTAAAAATCACTAAGACTAAAACTAAAAACAACGTACCAATTAATAAATCCATAATCTACTGTCATCCCCTTATATTTAATTTAGATGTGAGGTATGGCTTCAAATCAGACAATATCTCACTACTTACTTTCTTCCTTAGTAGACAGTTTACTAAAAAACGAAATATATTTCACGGAATTTTTTAATTTTTTAAATTAAATTGAAAATTCCGTTTATTTTTTACTTAATTACTTCAAAATATATCTATCTTACACATTATGAAATGATCGACAAAATGATATAAATATACAAATGAAATAATCTGATAAAGTAAATGTAAACAAAATATCAGATTTAATTAACCTAGAATATATGTTATGTTAATGTATATAACAACATATTCACTAGGGGTGCGATTGATTGCTGAGAGAAAGTACTTACTTTCAACCCTTAAACCTGTTGGTTAGTACCATCGTAGGAAAGTGACTTACATATTACTTGACGTCTTTCAGTATTCACTTTTTTGCGTAGAAAATTGAGTTATTGGAGGATTTTCTTATGGAAAAATTAAGAGTTGGTTTAGAATGGTTTTTAAATCCTGATCACATGCCATTAATTTTAGGTATAGAAAAAGGATGGTTTAAGGAACAAAATTTAGAGATTGAGATGATTGAACCTGAAGAACATTTTGATGCTTTAGATGAAATCGAAAAAGGTACAATGGATATCGCAATTACAGAACCTATCCATTTAGTAGAAGATAAAGCATCCAACCAAAATGTTGTAGGCTTCGCAAGATTCTTACATACCAATGGCGGTATAATGTATAAAAAAGATAAAGGTATTAAAACACCAAAAGATTTAATTGGCAAACGTCTCCAGTATCCAGGAGCTCCAGGTCTTGGTGGTATTGCTATTGCAAAAACCATGATTGAAACTGATGGTGCTCAATATACAGATGGTGATATTATACCAGTAAATAATAGTTTTTATCATACTGATGCATTGTTAAATGATAAAGCAGATGCAGCAACACTTATCTTTGAAAACTTTGAAATTTTAGAAGCAAAAAGTAAAGGATTAAATGTCGATTATTTCGCATTAAAAGATTACAATGTTCCTGACTTTTGCCAATTAATTTTTATCACTACCCCTGATAAGTTACACTCTGAAGAAGAAAAAATCAAAACATTTATTAAAGTTATACAAAAAGCAATTCAATACATTAAGACTAACCTTGAAGAAGCAATTAGTATCTATTCTTCATATACGAATACAGACGTAAGTGAAGATTTAAACAAATCCACAATACAAGCCACAGCAAAATGTTTCACTAACGATTTATCAATGAGTTCTGACTTTTACAATGATTTACAATTATGGTTAAAAGAAACAGGTAAAATTAAAAAAACAATCGAACCTAAAGAATATTTCACAAATCAATTACTATTTAGTAGATATGCTAACTAAACTCAAGTTTATATTCAGAGTCTCTACAATTTTTAAATTGTAAGAGACTCTTTTACTTCTAAAATATTGCCATTCTCTTCAATATCTAAATATATTTCTTCATTTTTAGCATTGCCGCTACCTAGAACTGAACTACTTCATTTTTCCTTAATTGAGAAAGAACATGTAAGCTGTAGCACCAGTAACGCCACCAGATATGCCGTCAATAACAGCATCAGTAGCTGTACCTAAAGTACATTTATACCAATTTGTTTTGTCGTCTTACCATCTGATAGTGTTAAGATTTCATTATCATTTATTTTACCAGTAATATTACTATCGGTAATAGATAAATGTAGAACACTTTTATTTTTTTGAGTTAAGTTACTAATACCATCTTGTTTGTCAGCTGCATGAATTTGATTAGCATTAGATACTACTATTGGAGCTACAACAGACTCTGTTACAATAGATACACTTAACAATACTTTTAATAACATATATTGCTTCATACCTAAAATGCTCCTTTTTAATTATTCATAAATTCATATTATCAAAATGTTACATATATTAATTAAAAGATTCTCAAATGTATCAACATAGTTCTCAACTTCTATAGGAGCAAATATTGCTAGACCAATAGGAGCGGGATTAGATTTAGTAGTCGTTACAGGCATATTACTCTTGTCTGAATAGAAATTTTTCAGTGGTAAATCTGCTACTGATATTGTTAAGGATAAAGCTAATGAAAAAGTGAGCGTCATAAGAAATTTTGTTATGTTGAAGAGTTTCAAAAATTTAATGTCTGATAGCATTAATAATGTAAAACATTTTGGGACATCCATCAGTTCAATATTTTCATAAAGGTGGCTAAATGCTCTAAAAAAGTATCTTAAAATTTCAAATAGTGGTTAGCTATATTTTTTACTTTGCAACAGAACCAGAATAAGTATATATATTTAGGGTATATATAAGTAATAGACATCTAAATAATAAGTAATAGGAGGCTGGTGTAGATGTTCAAAAATATATTATTACCCTATGATTTCGAAAATGATTTTAGTGCTATCCCTGACTATTTAGAAAAAGTCACCGATGAAGATTCAGTTGTTGTAATTTATCACGTTGTAACAGAAAATGATCTTGCAATTAGTGTCAAGTATTATAATAAGCATAAAGAAGATATTATTAGAGAAAAAGAAAAAAAACTCACTCCATTTTTACGTGAATTAGAAAAAAGAGATATTCAATATAAAATAGATGTAGATTTTGGGCATATTAAAGATACAATCTTAGAAAAAATTACTTCTGGAGATATAAATAATGGTGAATTTGATTTAGTAATTATGAGTAATCATAGAGTCGATTTGAATATTAAACATGTTTTAGGAGATGTTACACATAAGATTGCTAAAAGAAGTTCTGTCCCAGTACTAATTGTTAAATAAATATAAGAAGTAAGAAATTTATTAATTCAAAAAGCCTAAATACTCTCTCGATTTGTGAGAAAGTATTTAGGCTTTTTTATTTTTTTAATTTTGGTTTGTGATTTTTTAGATTATTTTTTGATTAGTCGTTCTAAAAAAGATTAGACACGCATTTATGCCGAGAAAATTTATTGAAGTTGAGAAGAACTCTTAACTAAACTTGTAGACGAATGTCGGCATAGCATGAGCTATTAAGTCGACCATTCGACAAGTTTTGGGGATTGTTAAGGGTTCCGAGGCTCAACGTCAATAAAGCAATTGGAATAAAGCGATATTAAGTTTTTTAATCACTACAGTCGCATTTTAAGTTTCCGTTTTCATCTATAAACGATTCTTTATTTTTTTCTTCGTAAATTACTGGCAAACCTTGTATATTCGTAATCATTCGCATTAACTTCCCATCTTCATCGATGGTTGCTAAACTTCCACATTTATCACATTCGAAATAATTGTTACCGTCAAAAATTCGGTTAAATTGACTCATAATTATCTCCTTTGTCTTTGTTTTGAAACGAGTTGAAAACGAGTTTCTTCTTGTCTTGATGATTAGGTGCTATCTTCTCGGCTAATTCCATTCCAAGTTGATTACATTGTGCTGGTGTTACTTCGCCAGGCTTAAATGACATGACCTTCATTGCCACCCGTTTTTCCATACAGTTCACGTGTCGCTTTGAAACTTCCCTTGGCATAGTCTATGTCACAATTTAAGCCACTTTTTTCTTCAGCCCGTTTTTCAGCGTAATTAATAGCCCGTGACGTTGATTTCGTTGAACTTATTTTAGCTGGGGCCATTTGTATCACGTTCTTTCATTTCTTTATAAGCTGTATAGCATTTAATAACATCTATAAAGGCTAAAAGTAAAAAAAAGATACTTGCCCAAAATTGATGTGCATAAAAAATAAAATAGCTAATCATAATTAAACAGACAATAAATAAAATTAGACTTAAAATCATATTTATTTTAGGACTTTCCATATTTCATCCAACCTTCTACGTAATTCTTCGATATTATATTCTAATGCTTCATAATTCGGCGCCTCATATTGATGTTGGTTACAATATTTAGCAATTTGATTAGCATTTGATCCTAGCTTGCTTAAATCCTTAGCTATCGATTGTCGCGTTTCTTTATCAAATTTTGGTGCGACCAATCGACTTCCCTGTGCCTTTTTCTTAACGAAAGCAGGCACACTCATATTTAAAGTTTCCGCAGATTGTTGTAACTTTAAATATTCGTCTTCGTTCACTCGAAAACTAATTTGTTTACGCTCCTTACGGTTAGGTTTACGGTTTTTCTTAACAGCATCGTCGCTAGCCACAAATGTGTCTCGTTCACTCATTCATTCCCACCACGCTTTCTTCGAAAGTTATTACTTGAATAACCTAAGCATATAAAATATGTAAAGGTTATTAAAGTAATATAGTGGTTTGGCAAGCACTGGCTTTGCTAGCCACATACGTGGTAGCGTCGCCGGCTTGTTGGGGAATATCCCCAAGCCCCTTAAGATTTTTTCTGCGAAAAAATAAGTGGCTAGATATTAGCCACTTATTTTATATAACAATATTTCTAAATTCAATTTACTCTTTATCAGATTTTGTTATTTTAGCATTATTATCTTCTAGTAGTTTTTTAAATACTGAATCGGCTCTACCTACGAAAGAGAATTTTTGAGGAAAAGACATTTCTATTATAATTTTATCTCCTGGCTTAATTTTATCTCCTGTATCAGTATAGTTAAAATTTTTCATAATAATTCCTCCTATTATATTTAAAAATAACTAAACAAATTATAATTAATATAAAATAATATATTAAACAGACTAATATTGAAAGTAATATTGTATTATCAGAACTATTGTATTTTGAAAAAATAAACTGTGATAAATCAATATTATAAATATAGTACTTTTATTAATATTAATGACTTTAAGGAATTACCAAAGAAAATAAAAATGTTGAAAGGATGACTTTAAATTGAATAAGTTCTTTTCGCTAATGATACTAATAATTCCAATTTTTATGATATTGCTTTTTTTAATTAATGATATAGAAAAATCTTTGTTGATAACTTTAGTAATCTTAATAATTACAATAGCTCTGCTTTTTTTTATAAAGAGGAAAGACAATAAATGATATATTATACAAACTTACTACCTATAATCATAACTTATGTTAATAAAAGATAAAGTTCATTTATGTATGTTTCTAATACTATGATATATTGAAATAAATAGTAATAAATAAAGGATTGGAAGCCGTCAGAGCAAGAGGTAGAAAAGGCGGGGCGGAAGACCTTCATTACCTGATCATAAAAAGAAGGAGATTAAATTTTTATATGCCGAACAAAAACTTATAGGTGAGGAAATCGTAAAAAAAGGTGTTAGTCGTTCAACATCAAATTTAGGTGTGACCAATCGACTGCCTTGTGCTTTTTCTTAACGAAAGCAGGCACACTCATATTTAAAGTTTCAGCCTACTGCTTTAACTTTAAATATTCGGATTCGCTCACAAGAAAACTAATTTGTTTCGGATCCTTACGGTTGGGTTTTTGGTTTTGTTCGCTCATACATCCCACTACGCTTTCTACGAAAGATATTACTTAATATAGTGGTTTGGGCTAGCAAAGCCTGCTTGTTGGGGATACTCCCCAAGCCCCTTATGATTTTTTCTGACGAAAAAATAGTGGCTAATTGATAGCCACTATTAATAAAGAAAAAGAAGTATTATTTGTTATAAATATATTAATTAGGTTCATATTTAGTCTTTAATATTTTTAATAAAAAAGGTAATAATGCTAAAAAGAGTGTTATTGATGCAAATAACCATGCATGACTTGACCCTTCTATGAGTTTATCTGAATTTGATGAATTACTGATAAATAATGAAGTAACTGCTGTATAAAAAGCAATACCTATATTTTGAACCATTCTTTGTGTAGCTCCAGCAGTACCTTGCATATCTTGAGATACAGTTCCCATTATTGCTGAAGTATTAGACGGTAGGAAAAAACCTCCTCCTATACCATATATTAGTAATAATAAGCTTATTGTCACTGGATTTAATATATATTGTAATAATCCTAGGCTTGTATATGCCACAATCATAATAATTAGTCCTGTAGTCATTAATACAATATTGCCAATGCGAGAAATTAATTTACCAGATATTTTTGAAGTAAGTACTAATCCTAAAGGAGAAGTAAGGTTAACTAATCCTATTTGCCAAGATGAAAGATGATTAATCTTTTCTAAAATATATGGAGGAATTATAAAACCTAAAGATGCTGTACCTCCAAATACAAATATTGCAAATATTGGAGATGAAAATGATACATTCTTGAATAAACGTAAATCGATGATAGGATGATTTGTTTTTAACTCCCATATAATAAATAGGCAAAAAGAAACAATAAAGATTAGGAAATTGCCATATACTGATATATTAAAAATTGAGTGATAAGACCAAGATGTTAAACTTATTAATAAACAAAAGATAGATAGAAATAATAATGAATTTCCACGTATATCTAAATGGATAGACGTACTTTTTTGCTCTTTAATATATCTTTTTAAAAATAAACAGCCGATTAAACCGATAAATATAAAGGGAATATTGATCCAAAATATCCATCTCCAATTACCTACAGATATTAAAAGACCTCCAATACTTGGACCTAAAACAGGACCTATTCCTAATAGAATACTTAACGTTCCTAACGCAGAACCTTGTCTATTTTCAGGAATGGTTGTAGTAATAATAGCCGTAGCAGTTCCTTGTAACATTGCTGCACCTATACCTTGTAAACCACGAAAAACGATTAATTGTATGACGTTGTTTGAAAAACCGCATAAAATAGAAGCTATTAAAAAAATAGTTAATCCTGAACTATATATATTTAAACGACTGTATTTATCGCTTAGTCTCCCAAATATTATAATTGTGCCTGTTAATAATAAAGTATATAGTGTAACACTCCAAGTAATAAAAGAAATATCAACATTAAAGTATTTTGATAAAGTGGGTAATGCGACATTGATAATGCCACTATCCAGGGTGGATAAAAACATTCCTATTCCTGCTGTGAAAACAACTAAATGATCGAAATACTTAGAAGAATACATCTATCATACCTCCTCATTTAACTAATTTAATCATACCCATATAATATTTCGGTGTTAAACGAAATATTATATGGGTATGATTAAATTGTACTAATAGAAAGGATGTATTATATGTATGAAAATTTTGCTGATAATATTCTCCTCATTGGACATAAAACACGTTTAACTATGTTAATTGAATTATCTAGTGGTATATCTCTTTCAGCTGGAGAATTAGCTAAATTAGCTGGTATAAAACCTCAAACAGCTAGTGAGCATCTTTTAAAATTAGTAGAAGCCAATTTAATCTCAGTAAATACTCAGGGACGACATCGTTATTATAAAATTGATAATGATAAAGTTGTTGATGCAATCCAAGCTTTGTCTGTCATATCTCCACCTATGAGTAGTAAGTCGTTAAAAGAAACAACAAAAAAAGAAAAATTATCATATATGCGTACTTGTTATGGTCATATTGCCGGAAAAATAGGGGTTAAGTTTACTGAATCTTTGATAGAAAATAATTATATTAAAGAAGAAGAAAATTTTTATAAATTAACTCAAGAAGGGAAGACTTGGTTAAAAAAAATAGGAATTGAAACAGAAAAGAGTATGTACTCTAAACCTATTCCTAAACATATAGATTGGACTGAGAGAAAAAATCATATGGCAGGACCGGTTGCATTGCAAATAACTGAAAAAATGATCGAATTATCTTGGATAAAAAATAGTGAAATTAATCGATGTCTTAATTTAACCAAAAAAGGAAAAAGTGCTTTTAAGACATATCTAAATATGAATATCCCATAATAAAAAATGAATAGGTTATACAAAAGCACTACCCATAATGCATGTTATGGCAACAAAAGGGAACTCAATAATGAGTTCCCTTTTGTTATTTATTATTCTAATTCTATTGTTTTAACCTCAGGCACTTCTGGGATAAAAGCATGCTTAATTTTTATATAAAGTTTCGCAGGTTTATCATTTAGATTCACTTGGTAATATCCGATGCCCTCACTTCCTTGATTATCTGATCGTAATTTAATTGATACTTTTTTAGAGTTTCTTAAAATTTGATAAGTTTTATTATTATCTGTTATATCATGTAATTTTTTTGTATCGTGATTTTTTATATAACTATTGATTTGTTTTTCGCTAGAATAGCAAGCCCATTTATCAAAAAAGAAAAAATTCATAAAAATATAACAAATAATTATAATCATGATTATGCCAATGATATAAAATGATTTTTTCATAAAAAACACCTCATCATCAAAAAAATTTTTATAATTTATGATAACTTAAAAATATATAGATTTTCTACATAAAATAATTAAGTTTCAAGGAGATGTAAAAATTGAGAAATATCATTAAATTAATGTTAGCAGGTATTTTAGTCTTAGGGACTGGTATGGCTAGTTTAGAATCAAATCATGCTCATGCTGAAGAAAATCATGATAATCCTCCACAAAATGTTAAATTAGTTGGTACTTATAATGCGTCTCAAGTTGATTCTCAAACAATGCAACAATTTAAAAACATAGAAAAAGAAGATAATAATTTTCATGTAATTCAAAAAAACAATCAAATCATTGTAGAAGACGTATTACCTAATCCAGACAATAAAAAAGTGAATGAGACTGAAAACAGAAGTGCTAAAATGGATACAAAAGTAATTAATTTTTCAGACTTTGTTGGTAGTATGGATGGAAAAGATGATGGCAAAATAAAAGATGGTACATCTTTTTATAGTGCGTCATATAAGGGACAAAAAGATGGGCAAAAAGTGAAAAAAGGGACACACGTCCATTGTAATAGATTTAACGGGACTAAATCGGATCATAGATATTGGTCTAAGAAACATCCTAAAGCTTATGTAGATTTTTATAAGAGTGATTGTTGGTATCATGCAAAAGCTTATAAATGTTCTTCAATAGGTAAAATGACAAAATGTGATGGGTTGAATGTTAAGAAAAAAGGGGTTAAGGATTGTTCTTCATGGAAAGGGAAACCTAAACATAAAAATTGGCCAAAGACAGCATGGTATAGAAACTAGTAAATGAATAATATATACAAACTAACTACCTATAATAGTTAATTATGTAAATTATTAATTAAAAAAAGGGCATATATAATATACCCTTTTTTTAATTTTTTCTTTTAGTAAAGAGATGATAAGCAATTCCAAATTCATCTTTAATATATCCATACCCCTCCGTATAAAATTTCGGGGCAAAGGGTACTAAAATTTCAGACCCTAATTCAACTAATTCATCATAAATTCGCTTTGTATCTTCGACATTTTCGAATGTCACGCACAAAGAAACATTATTTCCTTTTGTAATTGGAAGGCCTTCAGTGTCATCTGCAATCATTAACTTTACATCACCAAATAAAATCACACATTGATCGATTTTTTCTAAATCTCTTTCATCAACATCTTCACGTGCCTCTAACGGTCTATCTTTTATTCTTTGAATATAAACTGTATTTGCATTAAATATTTCCTCTAAGCGTATTCTTAATTTTTCAGCATTATTAGTGATTACAAAATATGGACTAACTTCAAAATTCATATATTTTCCTCCTTCAATAATTTGTTATATAATTATCATACTATTTAAAGGTGTCAATTCTAGACACCGAAAGGGGAATTTATGAATAAAACTATCAGACTTTATAATCTAATAGAATTTTGTAATAATAATCGAAATTTCAAATTAAAAGATGTAATGGAAGAATTTAATACTTCAAAAAGTACAGCTTTAAGAGATATTAAAGATATTCAAGAACTAGGGGTGCCTTTATACAGTATTGGAGGAAAGAATGGAGGATATAAAGTTATTAGAAAAGCTCACCTCACAAGAATTGATTTAAATGATGAAGAAATTAAATCTTTATATTTTGCTTTGTCGAGTATCTCTAATTTAAAAAGTCTTCCGTTTTCATCTGAATATATAAGTATAGTCAATAAAATATATAACAGTTCTACAGAGGTGCAAAAATCGATTATTAATCAATACAAAAATATGTTTGAATACTTCAATGTTGAAATCGGTAATGAATATTCCAATGATATTTTTAATAAAGTTATAAATTTCACGATACTTAAAAAGCAATTCACTTTAGTTTATGGATCAAAACATCTTACTTATATTTATCAAGGGATAGGGTTAACTTATAAAAATAATGTATGGTATTTTGTGACGGCGAACGTTAAAACTAAAATTGTGAGATTATTTAACTTAAATAAAATTGAGGAGATATATGAAACAAGATTTGAAGAGGCAATCCCAAATATTCATCTAAAAAATTATAAACAGTACTTAGTAGAGAAAGAGTCCAAAATAAATATAACTATTGAAAGTAATGAAATAGGCGTAGATTTATTACAAAATCATTTGTGGTCTAATATCACTATAGATAAGTTAGAGGATGATACATTTATATTAAAAATAGACATCAATAAAGAAGATGTGAATTTTGTATCAAAAATCATTATATCTTGTGGTAAAAATGTAAAAGTTTTAAGTCCAGAGAGTTTGCGTAATAATATAAAACAAGACTTACAAGAAATATTAGATTACTATTAAATGAATACGATATACAATTTAACTACCTATAACTCTTTATTAAGTTAAGTCAAATCATTATCGTATTTAATTCTATAAACAGTCTGCCTTGTTATATTTACTTCTTTTGCAATTTTACTAATTGCTTGGCCTTCTTCTAACATTTCTACAACTCTATGATAAATAACACGTTTCTGAGGATCTTTAGCATTCGCTGAATAAAGTAACGGACGCCCTTTATATACACCTTTTTCTTTCGCAACTTGAATACCTTGTGCTTGTCTACGTTTACTTTCATTTCGTTCTTGTTCTGAAATCATTGCTAATATTTGTATGATTAAATCTTTCATAAACTTATCTAATAAAGGATTGCCAATGACTTCATTCATCATAGGTAAACTAGTAATCATCAATTGAACTTCTTTATCCTTTAAATAATTAACTGTGTTAATCACTTCATCATAATTACGACCTAAGCGATCAATCGATTCTACTACAAATCTATCGCCCATTCTCACAAAGTTAAGTGCTTCTTGAAATACGGGTCTATTTTCTACTGAATTTCCCGATTGTTTCTCTGTAAATATTTTCTCTACGCCAAATGTTTTCAAATTATCTAGCTGTCTCTCTAAATTCTGATCTACCGAAGATACTCTTGCATAACCTATAATCATTCGTTTTCACTCCACAATTAATATACACCCTAATCATACGTTTAAGTTACTATAAATTCAATAACTTATTTTGTATGATTAGGGTGTACCTATAACCTACAATATCCCGCAATTTTATATCGATGTTATTTTATGTAAATTTAACTTAGTTCTTTTTTTATGATAAATTAAGTTTAGATTTATATTAAAAATTTTAATAACTTAAAAGGAGATTATCGTATGAATGTTTTAACAGTAGAACATTTAACCAAAAAGATAGGTAAAAAAACTATTCTTGAAGATGTTTCATTAAAGTTAGATCAAGGTCAAATCGCAGGTCTTGTAGGAGCTAATGGCGCAGGTAAAACAACTTTAATGAAAGTTATATTGGGATATTCAAATTATCAAAAAGGACAATTTAATGTTATTGAAAATAAACATAAAAAGAGCAATATTGGAGCGTTGATTGAAAGTCCGGGAATATATCCATTCATGTCAGGCTACGACAATCTAAAGATTTTAAATGAATCTAAAAATTCTAATGACATTGATACTATTGTCTCACAACTCAAAATGAATGAATATATACATAACAAAGCAAAAACATACTCCCTTGGTATGAAACAAAAATTAGGTATCGCAATAGCTTTCTTGAATCAACCTCAATTAATTATTTTAGACGAACCTATGAATGGTTTAGATCCTAAAGCTGTACGAGATGTTAGAGAACTTATCATTAAAAAAGCACAAGAAGGCGTTACTTTTTTAATTTCTAGTCATATCTTAAGTGAATTAGTAAAAATCACCAATTCTATCTTTATTATCAATAAAGGGAAAATTGTAACAGAAACTACAGAAGAAGAATTAAATAAATACGAGGATAATGATTTAGAAAATGTATTATTAGATATTATAGATAAGGAGGAACAATCATAAAATGAGTACGCTAATCAAACAAGAGTGTTTCAAGTTATTCAAAAAGAAATCAACATATATTATCCCTATTATTATTATATTATTAATGCTTGCTCAAGCAGTAGTTTCTAAAAATTATGATGACGTTTTTTCACCAAAATTAGCTATTTCATCAGCATTTAGTGGCTTTTCATGGTTAATCTTCTTATTAATCATTCAAGCAAGTACAATCATTTCCATGGAATTTTATCATGGTACAATTAAAAATCTGCTTTACCGTAAATATACAAGGTCAAGTATCATTATTAGTAAAATCGTAACTTTAATTATTTTTTCGTTAATTTATTTTATTATTACAATAGCTATAGCTATTGTGTTATGGGCTATTTTCTTTAACGATATTAATTTACTTGAGAGTAAAGGTGATGAACTATCATTATTAAGTAAAATGTTATTAACTGGATTAGGTACATTCGTTGGAACTTGGTTAGTTTTAAGCATCACTTTATTAATCTCATGTGCAATGAAAAGTCCAGGTGTTTCTATTGCAGTCGGCATTGTCTTTTATTTTGCTACTTCTATTTTATCAGGTTTATTAACAATTGTTATTGATAAATGGGAATGGTTAAAATGGAATCCAATTAACATGATGAATATCATGGTTCAAATTATTGATAAAAGTTTTAAAGAAATTACAAAATTAGAATTACATGAATTATTTATTGGTAATATTGTTTATATATTTATTTTCTTAATTCTTGTTGTATTTGTCTTCAGAAAAAAAAATATCTAAATAAGTTCAATGTACTTGTGATTAACAAATAATATATTAACCTCCTCACATTAACAATAGTGAGGGGGTTAGAATGTATTCAAACAATACAAAAGTAAATTTAATATAATTAATTATATTAAATTTACATGTTTTAAATCTATAAGTGGTACTTTTTTTTCTAATAATTCATTAAAAAATTCATCTACATCATCTTTTGAATTAATATAATTCCAGTTTAAATCGCTCTTATACCCTTTCTGCTTTGACTCATATTTTTGACTCTTGCAATAACTATTAATTTCTTTTTTAGAAATCACATTTTCTTTTATTAAGTAATAAATAAAGTATCTGAAATACCATAAATTTTGCGACATTACACCTACTGTTGCTGGATAATCTTCCTTAGAATTTTTAAATAGATTATCAATTCTTTTTAATAATTTTTCTATTTTCCAAGACTTTCTTAGATATATTATTGTCAATAACGATAAAGATAAGTTATCTGTATTTTCATTTAGTAAATTCAAAACATCACTTCTTAAAAGAATATCTACATCATATTCAACAATATATACAAGAATTTGATAAGTTTCTTGATGATAATTATTTTTATTATAAAATACTAATAAATTTCTAATTTCTTCGTTTCTATTTTTAAAATACTGGTTAACTTGTTTTGAGACTAACTTTTGATCGTCCATTTTAATAGTTAAATAGTTTAATAAAGATAAGCATCTATTTGTTAATTTAGAGTCCTTTAGTGACAAATCTAATATAAACTGCAAGATATTAAATTTAGTAATATTATTTTTATATCCAAATATCTTACTTATTTTATATTTATTTATTTTTTTCGTCTTTAAAGTATTTTCTATTACTGGGAAAATACTTTTTATTGCGCCTTTATTTCCTTTTCTTTCTTCATCTATGCATAAATCAATAAAGTTCTTAATACCTATAATCCAAGTTTCATCTTTACTATTTGAAGAATAATTTTTGAAATAATTAAATATAAAGTCTTTGTTTTGTGGATGTATATATGGAAAATCATTTACTTCAGTTTTCTTGTCATTTATTTTTAATTCATATTTCATACATACTTTGTTAAAATCTCTATAAAATTTATCTTTCTCTTCTTCAAAATTAAATGAGAATGATATGTCATCCACGTATCTCGCATATCTATATCCTTTATTTTCCATTTCAGAATCGATATAACACATATATAATTCACTAATAATACGACTTAATATATTGCCAGTAGGTATTCCATGAGTTTGATTATATTGACAAGATGTAATTAATTTATCTAATTGATTTGAAAAACCCTTATTTCTTTCTTTTTTAGCATTCTTCTTTCCCATTATTACCCAAGGTATGCTATGTGTATAAAGAGAATGATAAAAATTAGATAAATCAACATTTAATATATGATTACCACCGTAAAGTAAAGTCTTTTTTAGATTATCAGTAAATTTAAAATCAAAATCTGGAAGTGAAAAAAATTTAGATGTTGAAAATTTATTGGCTAGAAAAACCTCTTTAAATTCTTTTTTATTTTTTTGCATGAAGAACATCAAATTTAAATAGCTATAAATATTAGGAATCTTATATTCTCTTCTTGATGTATTATTTTTCGGAATAGTAAATATTACTGGTTCTGTACTGCGTATGTTTTTGTCATTAAAAAACTTTTTAATGTAAAATGGATTATAATTAATATATTCTGCTAATTTACTCATATTAAATATTTTTAAATAAAATGCATCTGATTTACCATAGTTGTTTAATTCTGTTAAATCTTGATTATTTTTAGGAGTAATATCAAAATAACCATAATTAATTAAAAAATTAGTACTAAATAGATCATCGTACAATCTTTCCATTCTTTTTTTACTCTTCATAGCCTTTCTCCTACCTTTGCATTCCTCTACTAACCAGTGTTATAATTTGATTAACAAATAGTGTACTAACATGATAAACACCGAGCCCGATAACTACTGCGAATAGTTATCGGGCTCTTTTGGTGTATTAGCTATATGTCGTCGCTAAATTACTTTTCACGATTATTCAGCCAATGAGAAAATAACGTGAGTATAACCCCTACTATGATAGGAGCTATAATAGTTACAAATAGTGTACTGAACATGATGTCACCTCCTTCCATGCTAAATACAGCACAGAAGTGAACGACGACTTTTGTATTATATCATTTCTAATAATTGAGTTACAGATAACTTCCGATAAGTTAAATTATGTATTATTTTCTGTTTTTCTCTTTCCTTGTATTTTTTCAAATTCTTCTATATGGTTCAAAATCATTGTTGGAGTAATATTAATATATATACTTTCAAACTTTATTTTGGGGTAAATAATAGAAAAATTATTTACATTGATATTCTGAGATAGTGAGGCGTATAAGAAAATAAATTTGATGGTGAATGAATGGGGAATATCCTCCTTTTGTTATAGATACTATTTTCAAAAAAAGATGATTATATTCAATAAATTCACATGATTTATATGTAAATTATGTATATTTAACACAAAATAATAATTACTTAATTTACTCGTTTGAGTTTGTATTTTAATAACAGGGGCATATTTGCTAAAAGAGGATGATTGTATGAAATCAGTTACTTATCAAGGATATAAAAATATGGAAGTATGTGAAGTAAATGATCCAACAGAAATTATCACTCATATTATGCCGTTAGAAGATGTAAAAGAAGCTTATGATATCTTTGATCAAAAAAAGATAATACTATTAAAGTTATTTTAAAACCACAATAACATATAGATAAAGACGCCTTACTTTGAATAACTCGTTCAAAGTTGAGGCGTCTTTTACATATATATTTAAATTTTAATCTTTTTCTATTTAGAAATTTCTTCCAGAAATTCATCCCCCCAATCACAAATTGCATAAACTACTTTATCGAGTGTTTTTCTATGTTTGTTAACTTATACTCAACTTTTGGTGGAACTACTGGGTAGACAATTCTTTCAATATTTCTATATTGAAAGAATCTATGATAAGAAAAGAGTTGAATGAATATAATAAATATAAACTCATCCAACTCTTCTATTTCTACTGATTGATATAGCGTTTCAAGTGTTTAGATGTCAATGTTTCTGAACTATCAATAAAGTTTTTAGGTGTTCCACTAAATTGGACCTTTCCGCCATCCAACCCAGGGCCTGGACCGACATCGATGATCCAATCTGCTTCACACATAATCGATAAATTATGTTCAATCAAAATAACTGTATTGTTTTGATCAATTAAATCATCAAAACACTCCATCAATATAGGGATATCCGATTCATGTAGGCCTGTGGTTGGTTCGTCAAAAATAAAAATACTATTTTTTATCTCTTCATCTAAATGTTGTGCTAGTTTCACGCGTTGAATCTCTCCACCAGACAAAGTGGATAAAGGTTGTCCAAGTGACATATAATTCAAACCTGTTTTACTTACAGATTGTAATTTTGACTTAATATCATTCTTTTTATCAAAGAAAATAATACCTTCGTCAACCGTCAAATCGAGAACATCGGCGATTGAATACCCATCTATGGTAGCATCTAATACTTCTTGTTTATAACGTTTGCCATGACAAACTTCACATGTCTGTGAAAAATCACCCATAAAAGCAAGTTCCGTTTTAATATAGCCCTTTCCACCACAATTTGGACAGGCACCTTTTGAATTATAACTAAACATAGCTTTATTTAAGCCTGTTTCTTTACTGAAAAAGCTTCTTACGCTATCAAAAACACCTAAATACGTTAACAGATTAGATCTATTAGATCCTTGAACTGCTTTTTGATCAATAAAGATGGTATGGTCATTATTTTCAAAACCTGCTTTAACAAGGGTACTCTTACCTGAACCAGCAACGCCTGTTAAGACTGTTAATACGTGTTTAGGTATAGACGTTTTTACGTTATTTAAATTGTTTTGTGTCACAGGACCGATATTATAAAAATGGTTCGCTTCACGAATATTCTCTTTTAAATTATGTTTGTTACGTAATGCGTTACCTGTCGAAGTATTTGAAGAGAGTAATTCATTATATGTTCCTTCAAATGTGATTTCACCACCATTTTTTCCTGAACCTGGTCCCATATCTATGATATAGTCTCCTTCTTTAATAACATCGGGATCATGTTCAACAATTAACACAGTATTGCCTTTGTCTTTTAAAGATTTTAAAATTTCATTGATTTTAGCTATATCTTCCGGATGCAAGCCAACACTTGGTTCATCTATAATGTAAACCAAATCCGATAAAGAACTATTTAAATGACGTATTAATTTAAGACGTTGCGCTTCACCGCCTGATAATGTCGTTGTGACACGGTTAAGCGTTAAATAACTTAGTCCAATATATTCTAGTGCTTCTAACTGCTTTTTGAGAGGATCAATAATATATTTAGCTGTTGGATCCTCTAATTTATTAAGAAACTCTAAATTTTCCTTAATTGTCATTTGGGTAAAATCAGAAATATTTTTACTCATAATTTTAGAACTTAATATTTTCGAGTTTAAACGTTGACCTTTACATGTGGGACATATTTTATTATTTACTACATTTTTAAGATGTTTGGCGTAGCGTTTCTTATTAAATTCTTTATCGCCTAAAAATATTCTACTGAATCTAGGTATTAGCCCTACATATTTAGCTGACTTTCTCCATTCTTTAGGAGGATTTTTTAACGTCATTGGCTCTTGATATAAAAATAACTCTAATTCATCTTTTGTATAGTCTTTCAATTTTTTATTATTATCAAATAAACCACTATCTCGATAGGCTTTACCACGCTCTTTATCTGGTCCAAAAGAAGGAAAGTCTATTGCACCTTCATTTAAAGACTTATCCCAATCTAGCAATTCATCTAAGTTAATGTCTTCAATATATCCTAATCCTTCACAAGTTTTACACATGCCCTTAGGACTATTGAAGGAATATGCATCTGAATAGCCAACAAACGGTTCGCCTATTCTAGACCACAGTAATCTAACGGAGGCATATATATCCGAAACTGTTCCTACCGTAGAGCGAGAATTCCCATTGAATCTTTTCTGATTAATTGTCATTGCTACAGGAAGATTTTTAATTTTTTTCACTTTCGGTCTGGGTTGTTGATTTAAATGAAATTGGATATAACTGGAATAACTTTCATTTAGTAGCTGTTCAGATTCCGCAGCAATAGTATTAAACACTAAAGATGATTTCCCTGAACCAGAACGTCCTGTAAATACGGTTACTAAGTGTTTTGGGATATTTACATCTATGTTTTTCAAGTTATTTTGTGAAGCACCTGTAATATTAATAAAATCCATTAAGTATCCTCCCTTTATAATCTTTACAACATTGATTATTGCATATTAATCAATGATTAACTACTCATTCAAAAGACGACAACTTTAAGTCTTTTATATTACAAATTATTCCACCAATTCAATCCGTCTTCACTAAATAATTTTTTCACTTTCTTTAGGTCCATAGCTTCCAGAGGCATAATTAGGAAACTGTAGCTGTTCTTGTTTTCATACATTTACAATATCAACGAGTAATATAAAAATGTTTTCAAAATTCAATTACACTATATTTATATCAATAGCGTTAATATTTGTTAATACTGAAATTTTTGTCATCTACGAACATATTGATATAAATAGAATTATAAAATTTAAAATATGACTCATTTGTCAGTATTGTTTAAAAACAGGAGCTATGTAAAAATGAGTTATATCAAATATTAAAAGATAAATGTCAGTACTTTAAATGTTTATAGAACTTTTAAATAAAATACACTTCAATATATAGTACTTTCTATTATAAAGTTATTAATTATCTGGACAGGAAGAAACTCATGATACTCGTTTCAAAAAACAAAAAAGAAAGGGTTAATTATGCTAAATATTAAAGACCAAAATTATTTTAAAAGAGCATTAAATTTCTTTATACTATCAACAATTCTACTACTAATGACAATTCCAATCGCTTTATTTTTTCATCCTTCAGAAGAATTTATAAAACAATTAGGATCCAATTCACCTGAAAGCGTTAGTAAATCACAAGGTCTAAAAAAAGTTTGGGGGTTTATACAAAATAATGGCTTTCATGTACCAATACAAATGCTTTTGTTAGCTTTAATACCCATACCATTTTTATATACTCTAAACTTAATAGTATCACTTATTATTCCTGGCATACTATTCGGTTTTTTCATCCATTTTGATACTTACAAAGGTCTAACTAGCTTAATCGCTTATATACCCCATTACACTTTGGAAATGATGAGTTTTTGTATATTTACTAGTGGTCTTTATATGCTAAATAAATCAATCTTAAGAAAAATAATCAATCTATTCAGAAAAGAAAAAAAGCAAAACTACTCTTTCAAATTAAGTTTAATTAATTTATTAAAAGCATATTTATTCGTCTGTTTACCATTGGTTATATTAGCAGCATTTACTGAAACATATGTAGCTGATATGCTCTCAAATTTAATGAATTAACTACAATCAAAAAAATACAAAATCGCAAAAAGTGAGGTCATTTTATGTTTCTTGAAAAATTAAAATGCAGTCATTGTGAAAAAGAAATCGACAAAAACGAAAATATAACAATACACACAAATTCAAAAAATCTTAATGGCGTAACAAATCTAAAAAGTTGGGCTAAAAATCAAAACGTTTTATGTGAAAAATGCTCAAAATAAAAAAGAGCCTGTGTTTAGGCTCTTTTTATCAATACATCACATACGATTATTAGTATTTCCATGTCTTTGTTTAACTAATAAATAAACACCATTTATTAAACCCAAAATAGTCCAAGCAACTGATAAGTAGACATTATCCAGACTATAAATTGGAGCCATAAAAATTAAAAAGAAAATATTCATAACAAACGAAATACGATGAAATGTACTGAGCTTATTAATATCAATTCTGTTATTTTGAATAATAAATCACCTCTTGATATTTATATTATTTCAAAATTTTTACTTTATTCCAATTGCTTTATTGACGTTGAATCTCCGAACCCATAACAAACCCAAAACTTGTCGAATGGTCGACTTAATAGGTCACGCTATGCCAACATTCGTTTGCAAGTTTAGTTAAGGGTTCTTCTCAACACAAAACAAATCTTCTTGTCATAAATGTGCATTTTATTTTTTACTTTTATTTCCTTTTAAAACATAAATAAATAGAGTCATAAATATTGCAAAAAATAATGTAGAAATAAGACTTGGATATACATCAAAATCAAGGATGGATATCACTAAATCAAGTAGCAAATTTAAAATAAAAAAAGAAACAAAGAAATATACGAAATATAAAATAAATTTCAAAATGAAGCCTTCTTTTCCAGCAAAACTTTTTCACAAACATAATTTAAATTTTAAATATCTCTTTCGCAGAGTATGTTGATTATGGTTTTTATTATTATGTGATTCTTGTGTCTGTTTCTTATCCTTATCCTCTCGATTTCATCAATCTGTGTAATGTTTATCGACCATGCGCTTAATAATATAGTACTAATTAATGCTATAATTAATACTTTTTCATCATGAAAACCTCACAACCATCTAAGATATTTAACTTCTTAGATGATATCTTTATTTATCATTTCCAATATTTATTTCTAGAATTATAAATCACAGATGCTATTCCAAAGCTGGCTATAATAAAAATGAGTATGTATATAGAAAAGTTATCAGTCTGTATGTAAAATTTAAAAAGAAGAAACAATAAGAAAGCCACGATGAAATACACAGGAATAAATGCTTTCTTCCAAAAGATAGAATCTTTCATGAATATCCTCCTTTAATAATATTTTTTTATCTATATATTAAGGTTAACATTTTATATTAATCTATTTCTAAAACTATTTGTATAATTATATTTTATTCTCATATGTAAAAACTTAGAATATAAATAGGTGTCTTAGGTATGTTTAAATTATAGTTTTAACAAATTATATACGTAGCTTTCTAATCATACTTTTAAAAATTCAGCTATAATAAACAATCGTAATGCCTTTTATCATCATTGTAATTGTACAAAAATGATAGTTGATTGTTATTTTAAATCACGTTATGTTTGAAACAAGAATTCTAGATGTACAAGGAGATTATTACATGAAGTTTATTAGTATTGTTTTAGGATTGCTAGTTATCATTTCATGGTTATTTGTTTTACGAGAATACCAACATGGACATGAGAAAACAGAAAAAGGAAAGTTAGTCATTATTATTGCTTGTATACTGACTTTCATTATGACATTCATCAATATACTCGATTAATAAAAAACAGCACCTCGCAATGAGGTGCTGCCCTTTTATATCTTCTATTAAGACACAACAACGTGATCAACGTATCCATTTGTGACATGGAATGTAATATGACCTTTACCTACTGTGTAACCGTATAATCCTTCTGTTTTATCTGCTTGTTTTTTAGACAATGATGGTTGATATTGATAATGATCTCCGTAAACATCTTTTACTTGTTCTAAGCTTACTGTTTTAGGTGCGACCTTAAAATCAATCATTGCTGCTGTGTTGCCTTTGACTTGATTAAATGTTTGGTCATATACTTTTTTTGTTGATGTACCGTTTTGATACTGCTCATTCACTTTAATTCCGTTAAATGTTACATTTCCAGCTTTTAACGCATTATAGAACGTGTGATTTAATACGAATTCGCCACCTGACTTTGTATAACCATGATAATGATAATAATAGCCTTGTGACGTATGTGTTTGTGCCTGTGCTTCATTTGATACACCGTTATGCTCAGTTACATTAAACCCTAATACTGTTCCTAAAGTAATACCACCAACGACCATTGCTTTTGCAAATTTCTTCATTATGGATCACTCCTCTTATAGAATTATAATGAACTTCCACCTTTAATATATAATATTACACTCATACATTCAAAATTTTTATAAATTAAAATATAATTTTATTTAAAAATAATTAATTGAAAGACTAATTAATTATATAATACTTATAATATCACTCTGCTTTTTTATTCTTTCATTATTTTTAATTTATATTTAATACATGTTAGCCTTAAATCATACATATTTTAATTGATAAGGAGATTACTAATGAAAACAATACGTTATTTCCTATATTTTTTTATCGTTTATTTTATAATCTTTTACTTAGCACAACGACTATTAAAATTAGATTTAGGTATTGTGCGTTGTTTCATTTCATCCGTCATTTTCGCTATAATGATGAGTTATTTTGCTTACTTTGCGAAGAAACTTAATAGATAATACCTATGTTTATTTGTCATACTTCTGCTTCATTCTATTAACGGTACTTCTTTCTATATCAGTAGTCATCCTATGAAAAGTTAAAAAACGTCATGACATGGTATCAATTGCTAGAAATGTAAATAATAAAAATAATGAAGAATATGTCGTGCAGATTCTTAGATTTAAAGGAGGTATTGTCTATAATGAAGATCATTGATGTAGCTATGTATCTTGTTCACTCTACAATACCTTTATTAAAATTAACGATGGACATGTTTTTTTATTTTGAAAACGGGAATACTTCACTATACGCTTTAACTACGTAAAACTTAATAAATGGAGGTCATATTATGGCTGGATATAAATCACCAGGACGTAAAATTTCTGAATATATTGGCATTATTGCTATCGTAGCAGTATTTGCTGGCGTTTTTTATAAAAACCTTAAAAATGAAAACCAAACTGGTAACGGTTCTTTAGGCTAATTTAAATATTTTTTATAGATGATAAATAGAGCCATCCTTCACTCATCAAGTAGTGAGGGGTGGCTTGTTTTTTATTCTGGTCTAGGACTACGTTTCATTTTAATATATTGAGAGATACTATAAAGCGCAATACCAATCCAAATAAAGATAAATGTAATGAATTGGTGGATATCGAATTTTTCTTTAAATACGAAGATACCTAGTAAAAAGATAATCGTTGGACTAATGTATTGAATAAATCCTGTCAGTGATAGCGGAATGCGACGAGCGCCCGCTGAGAATAAAATAAGTGGGACAGCTGTTACCGCTCCAGAGAATAAGAGTAAAAATGTACTCATATTCAAACCGACTGATGATTGGTGTGCTTGCCATAAATAAATGATATAAATCAGTCCTGCTGGTGCTGTCACAATACATTCAATCGCAATCCCACTCATTGCTTCAACACGTACCAATTTTTTTAGTAAACCGTAAATCCCAAATGAGAATGCCAACATTAAAGAAATAATTGGAAATTCTCCTATCTTCATTGTCATGTAAATGACGCCAATTACGGCTGATACAATCGCTAACGTTTCAAACTTATTGAAACGCTCTTTTAAGAAAATAAATGCGAGTAAGACACTCACTAATGGATTAATATAATAACCTAAACTGGTTTGTAGCACATGACCATTAGACACTGCCCAAATGAATGTTCCCCAGTTAATCGTAATCACATAACCTGCAATAATAATCGCAACAAGTTGAATCGGATGTGCTACGAGTTGATTGATATCATGTTTAAGCGCTTGTGATTTTTTTAATACAAAAATCATTAGAATCATAAAAACCATCGCAAGGATAATGCGATATGCTAAAATTTCAAATGCGCTAATACCGTGAATGAATCTCCAATAAATAGGTAGAATCCCCCATAATAAATGCGCCCCTAACGCAAATAAAATTCCTTTTCTAAATTCTGCATGATTATCCATGCTAAACCCTCCTAGCAATATTACCCTGGAAATATGTATAACTCTATCGTATCAGTAGTTAAACGAAATGGATATATCTAGAAGAATTTTAAAAAAAAAGGTAGCAATTTATATCGCTACCTCTTTACCATTATCATTAATGATATATTCTATTGCCGCCTTCTCTAAATTCTTCGGCTTTCTCTTTCATGCCTTCAAGTTGTTCTTTGTAGGAATCGCGAATATCATGTGATAAGCGCATTGAACAGAATTTTGGTCCGCACATACTACAGAAATGTGCAATTTTCGCTGATTCTGCTGGTAATGTTTCATCGTGAAATTCTCTCGCTCGATCAGGATCTAACGCGAGGTTGAATTGATCAATCCAACGAAACTCAAAGCGCGCTTTACTAATTGCATCGTCGCGTTCTGTTGCCCCTGGTAAGCCTTTAGATAAATCTGCTGCATGTGCTGCAATTTTATAAGTGACCACACCATCACGTACGTCATCTTTATTTGGTAAACCTAAATGTTCTTTAGGTGTCACGTAACATAACATTGCCGTACCATGACTCGCAATTTGAGCAGCACCAATGGCAGATGTAATATGGTCATATGCTGGTGCAATATCTGTTACAAGAGGTCCTAATGTATAAAATGGTGCTTCTTTACAATAAAAATCTGCTAAATCTTGGTTTTCTTTAATTTTATGCATTGGAATATGCCCTGGACCTTCAATCATAACTTGCACATTATGTTTCCAAGCAATATCCGTTAACTCACCTAACGTTTTCAACTCCGCAAATTGACTTTCATCGTTAGCGTCATAAATTGAACCAGGTCGTAAACCATCTCCTAGAGAAATAGCAACATCATATTGACTTAAGATTTCACAAATCTCATCGAAGTGTGTATATAAAAAGCTTTCTTCGTGATGTGCAAGACACCATTGTGCAATAATTGAGCCACCACGAGAAACAATCCCAGTTAAACGATCAACAGTTAATGGAATATAGTGAAGACGTAATCCTGCGTGAATAGTAAAATAATCGACCCCTTGTTCAGCTTGTTCAATTAATGTATCTCTATACGCTTCCCATGTTAAATCTTCTGCCACCCCATTTACTTTTTCTAACGCTTGATAGATGGGCACTGTTCCTACTGGTACAGGTGAGTTACGTAAGAGATACTCACGAGTTGTATGGATATTTTTTCCTGTAGATAAATCCATAATCGTATCTGCACCCCAATGTGTGGCCCAAACTAATTTTTCAATTTCTGCTTCAATAGATGAAGACACAATAGAGTTACCAATGTTCGCGTTGATTTTTACAGAGAAGTTTTTACCAATAATCATTGGTTCAGATTCAGGATGATTGATATTATTAGGAATAATCGCGCGTCCTCTCGCAATTTCTTCCCTTACAAATTCTGGTTCCACTTGTTCTCTAATTGCTACAAATTTCATTTCTTTAGTGATAATCCCTTGTTTAGCGTAGTACATTTGTGTAACTGGTGTATCTTTACTGCCACGTCTTGGTTGATATTCGAATGGATGAGCTACATAGTTTTTATGTCCTTCTTTTGAAAAACCGTTATCAATCGATTGAATACGGCGACCTTCATAATGTTCAACGTCTTCACGTGCTTCAATCCATGCATCGCGAACCTTTGGAAGTCCGTGATTGATATCAACCACATAACTGTCATCATGATAAGGACCTGCTGTATCGTACACTACGACAGGTTCATTTTGAAAACTACGTTGTTCTAATTGGGTGTCAGAAAGTTCAATTTCTCGAAATGGTACAAAAATATCACTATCATTACCTTCACCTTTTTTAAAAATACGTTTACTTGCTGGAAAAGTTCTTTTAAAATTGATTTTTTCTTGTTTCATTAACAATGCCTCCTAAGTTAGGTTACTAGAAGGGTCTAAATATCACTGATTATATGATTCATAAAAAAGCATTCAGCTTAATACTGAATGCATAAGAATAAGTGAATATATACGAAAATATATGTAAGTATCATAATGAAGAAAATGATTCATCGTTAAATTGACCTTTTCATCAAATTATGAAAACATCCATATGTCATTGTAAAGTGACTCACTGGCTTCCCTACGCTAGTATTAACTAGATCAGGTTCAAAGGGTTGGAACATGATGTTCCTTTCAGCAATATAAAGCACCCCTAGCAGAGATTATTAAATTATAGGTTACTTAACCTATACTTATACAATGACTTAAAATTCCAAGAATATCAAGTCAATATATTAAATATTTTTTATAACTTTTAGACATCCGAAAGTCTAACTTCACACGACCCGAAGTCTTACTTAAAGATTGAAAAAGCAGCAACCACAAGGGTTACTGCTGTCCTATTTTTTTGACTTATCCTCCAAAGAACAAATCAATAAAGTCTCTACTTCTGTTTCTATCTTGTTTATAAAATTCGGTATATCCACAATTTTTACAAGTTATCGTCTTAAAATTATTATGTTGTACATCTAAAAATTTAGACAATCCTGATCCTGTTGCAGATAATGTACCTTCTTCTACTTCTGTATGACCACATTTTATACAACCTTGATTTTGATTTTCTGACATAATGAACCACTCCTCTATTATATTTGTTGTTAGCTTACATAATACAATAACCCCCAAAATTGGGGGTTATTCATTAAATTGATGTTTCATGTTTTTTATAACATCAATAAATATGGATTTTCAATATATTTAGCAAGTACTTTTAAGAAATCAGCTGCGCCTGCGCCATCTAAGATTTGATGATCGAAAGTTAAACTTAATGGGATACGAGAGACTTGTTTTACCTGATCTCCTTCAAGCACAAGTTCTTTAGCTAGAGCACCGACACCTAAGATACCTGTTTCACCTAAATTTAAAATTGGTGTGAAGTATTCGATACCACTTGCACCCATATTCGTAATTGTAAATGTCGCGCCACTAAGTTGAACGTCACCTGTATTTCCTTCCCGTACTGCTTCAGCTGATGTTTTAATTTCTTTTGCTAAAGTGCCAATACTTTTAGTATCTGCATTGTCAATGACTGGCACCATAAGACCATCTTCAAGTGATGTCGCAATACCTAAATGTACATCATCGTATTCTGTTAATTCACCGTTTTCATAACGAGCATTCATTGCGCCATATTCTTTAAGTGCTAGGACTACTGCTTTAGCTAATAAAGCTGTGACTGTCAATTTTACATCTTGATCTGCATCTTTTAATTCTTCAGATAATCGAGCTTTAAAGTCTAATAAACGATCTGCATTGACTTTGCGATGTAATGTTAATTGAGCAGTATTATTAAGACTTTGTCGCATATTTTGAGCAATACGTTGACGCATTGGATTCAGACCTTCACCAATGCTAGACACATCGAAGTTTTGTGGCGTTGAAGATGCATTTTCGTTAGACGTATCCGCTTCACCTTCATAATCATAGCCTTCTGAGTCTACACGTTGAATATCTAATTTTGTAATACGATCATTTCCACCTGTACCTTTAATTCTTGTGATATCAAGGTCCTTATCTTTAGCCATATTACGTGCTAATGGAGAGATAAAGATACGGTCACGTTGTTCAGGCTTCGCTTCTTTTTCTGTATCTTTTTTATCAGATTGTTCTTCATTTGAAGAAGCTTGTTGATCTTCAGACGTTGTGTCGTTATCTTTATTCTCTTGGGTAGTTTCTTCAGAATCATCGTCATCGCTTCCTACGTCTTCGCCTTCTTCTCCGATGATACCAAGCACTGCTTTTACTTTTGCATCTTCGCCTGCTTGTACTTTGATTTTTAGTAATGTTCCACTTGTAGGTGCTTCGACATCGTTTGTTAATTTTTCAGAGCTAATTGTGACAATGCTTTCGCCTTCTTCTACTGTATCGCCTTCTGATTTAAACCACTCTTCTACAGTACCTTCTTTCATTGTCATACCAAGCTTTGGCATAATAATATTTTCACTCATTGTGATACACCTCCCTACACGTTAGCCTTTTTTAAGTCATCAACTAATTCAGATGCTACGTCTAATACTTTATCTGCATTTGGAATATATGCCGCTTCTAAGTTTGATGCAAATGGTACTGGTGTATCTGGTGCTGTTACTTTTTTGATTGGACCGTCTAAATAATCGAATCCAATATCACCGATGACAGAAGCGACGTCACCAGCAATGTTACATTGTGGACTTGATTCATCAATAACAATTAAGCGACCTGTTTTTTTCACTGATTCTAACACTGTATCTTGATCCCATGGAGACACTGAACGTAAATCAATGACTTCTACTGAAACGTTATCTTCTTCAAGTCGGTCAGCTGTTTCTTCAGCCACTGCAACCATTTTACCAATTGCGACAATAGTTAAATCATCACCTTCTCGTGTAACATTGGCTTTACCAATCTCAATCGTATAAGGTTCTTCAGGGACATTACTTTTTTGACCAAGTAATGTTTTATCTTCTGAAAATACAACTAAGTTATCGTCTTGAATCGCTGACATTAATAATCCTTTTGCATCATATGGATTTGATGGTACAACTACTTTAACACCTGGAATTGTTGCGAACATATTATATAGAGATTGAGAGTGTTGTGCTGCCGCACTTGCGCCAGCGCCATGAACGGTACGTACCACTAATGGAATTTTAGCTTTACCACCAAACATATATCTCATTTTTGCACCTTGGTTTAAAATTGGGTCTAAACCAAAGCCAATAAAATCGTTAAACATGAGTTCTGCGATTGGACGTAATCCGGTAGCTGCTGATCCTACAGCTGCACTTAATGTAATATGTTCAGAAATAGGTGTATCAATCACTCGTTTACGACTATATTTTTTAGCCAGTCCTTTTGTAACACCGAATACGCCACCAAATGTATCGTCGTCTTGAATATGTTCTACTTTTGCGCCACCTGAAACGTCTGTACCAATTAAGATGACATTTTCATCTTTCTCCATAGATTGATCAATCGCTTCATTAATCGCGCCCATAAATGTTAATTTACGTTCTTCACTCATCGTAAAAACCTCCTCGTCTGGTTAGGTTCGTTCTTATCTATTTCTTCGTTTTAGTGCTTTAAAGGTTTCTTATGCAAAAACATCTTTGTATAGTGAATCTTCATCTGGTAATTCACTTTCGTCCGCAAATTTCACAGCATCTTCTACGGCTTGTTCAGCTGTGTTTTCAATATCATCTGCTTCTTCTTCAGTTAACCAACCTTCTTCAATCGCTTGTTTTCTGAATTCTACAGTGGCATTTTTATCCGCATTACGATCATCTGGTGACTTAACTTTTTGTTCGTCACCTTCAAAGTGACCATATTTACGATACGTATCACATTCGATTAATGTAGGCCCTTCCCCTTTTTTAGCGCGGTCTACTGCTTCTTGTGTTGCTTTATAAACCTCTAAGACATCCATGCCATCTACACGTACGCCTGGCATATTATATGCAGAAGCACGTTCAGCAATCGTTTCAGATGCACTTGCATAGTCGTGTGTCGTACCTTCAGCGAATTGGTTATTCTCACAGACAAAGATAACTGGCAAGTTTAAAATTGAAGCGAAGTTTAAACCTTCATGGAATGTCCCTTCATTTGCAGCACCATCACCAAAGAAGCATACGGCGACATTGTCTTTACCTTGGTTAATAATTGAAATACTTGCACCAATCGCAAGACCAAAACCGCCACCTACGATACCATTGGCACCGAGCATCCCTTTGTCAATTTCGGCAACATGCATTGAGCCACCTTTACCATGACCTAAACCATCACGTTTACCCATGATTTCTGCCATCATACCGTTTAAATCGCAACCTTTTGCGATAGCATGTCCATGACCACGGTGTGTACTTGTAATATAATCATCGTCAGTCAGTTGTGACATGACACCTGTGGCAACGGCTTCTTCACCGACATATAAATGTACAAATCCTGGGATTTGACCATCACTAAAAATTTTGTGTACCTTCTCTTCAAAAAATCGAATTTCATTCATTGTTTTATAAATCCAACGTGCTTGTTCTTTTTCCATTTTCATTGTCAATTCCTCCTATCTTTCATAGGGCGTAAGTGTAATAACTACATGTGAATTGCAGAACCAAAGTATGCATCCGCACCTTCGCCAATCGCTTCTAATAATGCGGGATGTGGTTGAATTATTTCGGATAATTCATAGATGGTACCTTCTGACGCTTTTACTCCTAGGACTTCACCAATTAAGTCTGTCGCATGAGGTCCTACAATAAAGGCGCCAAGTATTTCTCCATATGTTTGATCAATAACTAATTTTATAATTCCTTCATTTTCCCCTTTAATGAGCGCCTTCGCATTACCTTGAAACGCTGATTGTATGACTTTCACATCATATCCCGCTTCTTTGGCTTGCTCTTTTGATAAGCCAATGGATGCCGCTTCAAGTCGTGTATAAATACAACGTGTAATGTTTTCTTGACGAACAAGTGGTGGGTGTTCTCCAGCAAGTGTTTCTGCTACATGAATACCATGTGCACTTGCAGCATGTGCAAGTTGATAACCTTTGACTAAATCACCAATCGCATAGACATGTTTTTGACTTGTTTGATAATGGTCATCCACTTTAAAGAACTTGCCATCCATCTCTAAATTTAAATCTTTAGCCACTTGTGTATTCGGTTGTCTACCTGTCGCGACAAGTAACGTTTCGAAGCTGACGTCATCTTGACCATCGAGTACAATTTTAGTTTTATCTACTGTTTTAATTTTCGCCTTTGTAATAATGTTAATACCTTGATTTTCTAAATGAGCTTTTAATAACTCACGTGTATCATCAATTTCAGTAAGTAAAATATCATCTGCCACTTCAACAATGGTTACGTTCACGCCAAGATCAGCCATTGATGAAGCGAGTTCTGTTGCGATGACACCACCGCCAATCACTGCTAATTGTTTAGGTAGTTGTTTTAAATCGAAAAATGTATCTGTTGTTTCATAATCGATGTTATCTAATCCATCAATAGGTGGTACAAATGGTTTACTACCTGTCGCTAAAATAATATCTTTACCTTGATACGTTTCATTATTTACTTTTACGTTTAAGTCTTTTGAAATGCTTGCTTCTCCCTCAATATAAGCTACTTTATTTTTCTTTAGTAACTGTTTAACGCCACCCGTAAGTGTTTGTACCACTTTCTTTTTACGTTGTACAAATTTAGGAAAATCGATATTTAATTCTTTCGTCGTCATTCCCCAGTCATTAGCAACTTGAATGCTATGTGCTTTTTCCCCGTGTTCTAATAATGTTTTAGATGGAATACAACCCACATTTAAACAAGTGCCTCCAGCATTGAATTTTTCGATGACTGCCACCTTTTTACCCAATTGTGCGGCACGAATGGCTGATACATACCCTCCAGGTCCTGCACCAATCACAATCAAATCATATGATTCACTCATGAATGAACGCCTCCTTCCACAAGAGAAATTTTATCATTTTATTATAAAGAGATATTTGTAATCGCTTTCTAATCTCTTAATTTTCATTTTACACTTTATATTTTGAATTTTCAAATTATTTAGTATTTATTGTTTTTTATTTTTTCCATGCAAGTAGACATTAAAAATTTGGTGAAAATTTTAAAATAAAATCTATATAATTCTTATTTGAAATGCGTTATACTTTATTCAATATCACTTTTAAAAGGACAGTTAAACTATGATTCAAACTATCATTACTGCTGCGATATTGTATATCGCAACTGCAGTCGACTTACTTGTTATTTTGCTTATTTTTTTCGCGCGAGCACAGACAAAAAAAGAATATAGAAATATTTATATTGGTCAATATGTAGGATCTGTGACATTGATTGTCGTAAGTTTATTCTTTGCCTTTGTCTTAAATTATGTGCCTGAAAAATGGATTTTAGGATTACTTGGTCTTATTCCTATCTATTTAGGATTAAAAGTAGCTATTTTTGATGATTGTGAAGGAGAAAAAAGAGCGAAACAAGAACTAGACAAACACGGATTAACTAAACTAATTGGCACGGTTGCGTTAGTGACGATCGCAAGTTGCGGAGCAGATAACATCGGATTATTTGTCCCTTACTTTGTCACATTAAGTGTCTCTGAACTCATTGTGACATTAATCGTCTTTTTAATTTTAATCTATGTCTTAGTGTTTACTGCACAGAAGCTTGCATCTATTCCTGAAATCGGAGAAACTGTAGAGAAGTTCAGTCGTTGGATAATGGCAGTGGTCTATATTGGACTTGGTTTATTTATTATTATCGAAAACCATACCTTGCAGACGATTTGGGGAATGTTATTTTAAATGAAAATTATAAAAGGACTCTAACCTAAGCTAGAGTCCTTTTATTTAAGGTTCTAATTTCATCATCGCACCAAATTGTTGTTGGGCATTTGTAAATGTGATGAACGTAATAAGTTCGACGATTTCTTTATCTGACAAATGAGACTTTAAGATTTCTATGTACGTTGTAGGTATTTGATCTCCCAGTTTGATATAGACTTCTGTAAATCCAATACATATTGCTGATTTTTCATCTGTTAGACTCCCGGTAGGCTTGCCTTTTGCTTTACAATATTGGCAACCATTTTTCTGCGCTAGCATACGGCGTATCTCTTCTTTGAGTTCTGCGTTTAAAGCACTAGTATTTTCTAGTGTGTCACTCAATGCTGACCACGTCTTCATAATGTCCTCATGATGACCTAATAATTGTTGAAATGGTGTATGACCTATGTGTGAGGGTTCAATAATAGCCATGATATATCACTTCCATTTAAACTAAAGCCGCTTTTATTTTTTGTAGTCCCTTTTTCATCACTTCTCTAGGCACTGCAATATTAATTCTAATGTGACCCTCTGCGTTATGAACAAATTGCTCTGCGCCTTCAATGATGACACCAGCGTTTTTAATAAAGAATTTCGCCATTGATTCATCAATATCTTTTTCTTTAATATAATAGCTTAAATCTACCCAAGCTAAATACGTCGCCTCTGGAATTTTAAATTCTGCATGCGGCAGTTCTTTTTCTAGGAAATCTGCTAAATAGTTAAAATTATCATCTAAATAATTATTCATTGCTTGTAACCAATCTTCCCCTTTTTCATAAGCAGCTTGCGTGGCAACCACACTTAGAGGATTTTCTGTACCAAAGTGATGGGTGTTCCAAGTTTTTAGAAGTGATTCATTTTGAATAATGATATTTGAAAACATCAAACCTGCAATGTTGAAGGCTTTACTTTGAGACATAGTAGTGATGATTTTGTCGTAATCTGGGACAGCTTTGGCAAATGGCATATGTGATTGACCTGAACGTTTGATATCACAATGGATTTCATCTGAAATGAGCCATACATCATTGTCTTTCATAATTTGACCCAATGTGGCTAACTCTTCTTCTGACCAGACACGTCCCGTTGGATTATGTGGATTCGCAAAAATGCATAATTTAATATTTTCTGTCTCTATTTTTTTACGTACATCGTCAAAATCAATCTCATAATATCCATGATGATTGATTAGTGGAGAGTATACTGTTGAAATATGATTTTTATCACATGCCATTTTAAATGGGCCATAACTCGGCGTAAAAATTAATGCTTTATCATCCTTATCACAAATATAACCTACAAGTTCAATTAACCCAGCCACAATACCATGAGAGAATACAAGATGCTCTTGAGGAAAAGTGAAACCATAACGTTTCTTTGTCCAAGAAACAAAAGCTTCATAATATTCAGAACCGAAGACGTTTGTGTAGCCTAAAATTTTCTTATTTAAACGTTCACGAATCGCATTTAATACGACTTCTGGTGTACTAAAGTCCATATCTGCTACCCACATACGAATCAGTTCATCATTATCTTTTAAATCTGACGTATCTGTATTACCAAAAAGATAACCTTTATAGCCTTCCACATTCATTGAATTTGTATAACGACGATCAATGATTTCATCAAAATTGTAATTCACGATAGTTCCTCCTAAACATGTTCATATGTTTTATCAATTATCATTCTAATACTTACGTCATATTCTGTATATCAACTTTACTTTTCATTCAACACAGTAGATATTCTTTTTAAAAGAAAAACTCCTCACTTTACAACAGTGAAGAGTTTAAAGTTTAATACGTTTAAATATATTATGCTAGGCCATCAATCACGTATGTCACACCTAGGATTGCGAATGTAAGTGCGATTAATGTTGACACAAAAATCATACCCATCATTGGGTTAAATAATAAGATTATCCCTAAAATAATACCTAGGATATTTACGATAATTGATAAACCGCGTAATTGATGTTGTTGTGATATGGTAAACAGACCGATAACCGAACTGAAAATAAACCAAAACGCAAACATAAATACAAAGAATACTGAACTTGCTCCAACATTAAATACAACAAGAATTCCAAAAATTAAATCGATAATACCATTAATTAAAATTAATTTTGTATTTACTCCTACGAGTTTTTTTGCCGTACGACGGAATAAAAGTTGAATGACACCGCCTACCATAATGAGTAAGCCAATCAGCCAAGTAAGTGTATAAAAGTTTTGCACTGGATTACTAAATATAACCACAGCAATAATTAGTAATAACGTACCAATGATTAAACTTGACCAATTTAATTTTCCATTATCTTGGGCCATTATTATCTCTCCTTTTTATATTTAAAGATTACTACAAGTATAATTTATCTATTATTGGAATACAAAAAAACTCACTAATCGATTGATTAGTGAGGCCACTTTTACGAATTCATAGAATTGGTAAATTGTATACTAGTATGTACCACCATTAAGATTTTTCAAACAACTTTTGTAAAATTATTTTCAATCAAATTAATTTATAATTTTAATATAAAAATTATACCTAGCATGTGTTATTCCTCCTTAAAAATGGGTAATTATGAATTACGTAAACAATTTAGGAGGTATACAATGAGTAAAGCATTAGTAGTTGTTACAAGTGTTTCAAAATATCCTGATATGAATCGTCCAACTGGATTATGGTTAGGTGAAGTCGTTCACTTTGCAGATGTGTTATACAAAAATGGCTATGATATCGACTATATTAGTCCAGAAGGTGGCTATACTGCTATCGATCCTGCAAGTCTACAAGAAGATATGATGTCTGAATTAGATTGGAAATATTATCAAGATAAAGACTTCATGACACGTCTTGGTAGTACACTTACACCAGATGTCGTACGTGCTGAAGATTATGATATTATCTATTACGCAGGTGGTCACGGAACAATTTGGGACTTCAAAGATAATAAAGATTTACAAGAATTAACACGTAAAATTTATGAAAATAACGGTGCAGTTTCTTCTGTATGTCATGGTGCTATTGGTCTATTAAATGTTACAGATAGTGAAGGTAATTCTATTATTAATGGTAAAACTGTAACTGGTTTCTCTAATACTGAAGAAGAAGCAGTTGGCTTAGCAGATAAAGTTCCTTATTTAACAGAAGATGAACTTAAAAATCGTGGTGCACATTACGAAAAAGGTGACAACTGGAGTCAATTCGCTGTTATTGACGGTCATGTGATTACAGGTCAAAATCCACAATCTGGTAAAGCTGTAGCTGAAAAATTCTTAGAATTAAAAAACAATAAATAAGACACCCCGCAGTGTTAATAAAAAAGTTGGACCTTTCAATCTTTAGAAAGATCCGGCTTTTTTATTTACTCTACTTCATAATCATTTCAATGACAGCTCTAATATTTTTATCGATATATTTATCAACATGTTGAGCAAGGTAATAGTGACGTTTCACATTTAAAGTTGTTATCATTAATTTTTCATAATCTTCGGGATGAATTGCTGATTTTGAAATAATCGCAAACCCATTTCCATCCTCTACCATTTGTTTGATAATCTTAATATTATTAATTTCTATCAAATATGGATTTAATTTTAACTCAGAAAGACCTACTTCCTGATAAAACCTTGTTCCAGACCCTTTTTCTCTAACGAAACATATATCCATTCTAGGTTGAACCGATTTTTTGTAAATATACACCATTTCGTCTTCCATTATTTTCTTACATTCTATTGCATTATCTTGAATTTCCTTTTCTACAATACCTATATCTACTCTGTTGTGTTTAATATCATTTATAACAGAATCTGAATTATTAACACGTAAATGAATATGTAACTTAGGGTATTGTTGCATAAGACTGGTAAGCTGTTTTGATAATAAATATTCACCATATGTATAACTGCTTCCAATTGTTAAAGTGCCTGAGATGATCTCAGATTCCGATGTTAAGTTTTGCCATAATTCTTGTTCAATACTTTCCCGCTGAAATGCGTATTGTAATAGCTTTTCGCCATCTCTAGTTAGTTTTAAATATGGAGATTTAAATTCAAATATTTTAACATTATATTTTAATTCTAAACGTTTAATATCACGACTCACAGAAGGCTGCGAAGTATATAAATTTTCTGCTGCTCTAGTAAAACTTTCTGTTTTGATTACTTCAATTAATACCTTATACGGATCCATGCATCATTCTCCTTTAAGTCTAATATAACATTTTTGATATATATACTATACTTATTATTTATTTAACGTTATAACAATAACGTGCTAAGATTTCATATCGAGGTGAAAGTACTATGAAATCAATCACGCAGCCTTCATTTATGAAAGGTATTATGTTTACATTTATGATCGCAATGATTAGTTATATATTAGCTAAATTTCCTATTTTACATACGATTGGGGCATTAGCTATTGCTATCATTTTTGCGATGCTATATCGCCAAGTGATGGGATATCCAGAACACATTCGTCCAGGTATTACGTTCGCATCGAAACGTTTATTAAAATTTGCGATTATCTTATATGGGTTAAAATTAAATATGGGAGATATTCTAGGTAAAGGCTGGAAATTACTACTTATTGATATTATTGTAATTATCTTTTCAATAAGTTTAACTTTAATTTTGAATCAAATTATTAAAGGAAATCAAGATATCTCTATACTACTTGGTATTGGCACAGGAGTATGTGGAGCTGCAGCTATTGCAGCTACAGCACCAATCTTAAAATCTAAAGAAAAAGACATTGCAATAAGTGTAGGTATTATTGCACTAGTTGGAACTATATTTGCACTTATTTATACAGCTATCGAGGCTATTTTTAACATACCTACTATAACTTATGGCGCTTGGACAGGTATCAGTCTCCATGAAATCGCTCATGTCGTCTTAGCAGCAGATATTGGCGGGCCAGAGGCAATGACATTTGCTTTACTTGGAAAATTAGGCCGTGTGTTTTTACTTATTCCATTAAGCATTGGCTTAATTTTGTATATGCGTTATAAGTCACACTCAAGCCAAGTACAACAAAAAATCGATATTCCTTACTTTCTCATTGGATTTATCATAATGGCTTTTATCAATACATTTGTTCCTATTCCTTCATTACTTATGAATATTATAAATGTTATTACAACGGTATGTATGTTAATGGCGATGGTTGCTCTAGGATTGAATATCGTTTTAAAAGAAGTTATTTCAAAGGCACTTAAACCTTTCATAGTGATATGTATTACTTCGATTTGTCTGTCTGGAATAACTCTCTTAGTTACTTCTATAATGTTTAAATAAGTGAACATGTTATATGATTATATTTAAAATAAAAAGCATGCATTTCACCATTTTGAAATGCACGCTTTTTTAATCATTATTCTTCAATGTTTGTTAAGTCTTCTAAGATTAATTCTGACGCGATTAGGCCTCTATATTTTGCCCAACGTTCACGGTTTACATCGTGTACACGATCATTTCTAACTGCTTCAATATTTGACCACGCTTCTGATTCTTTTAATTTTTCATAATCTGCTTTGTTATCTTCATCTACCATAATCAATATACGTTCTGGATTGAAGCTTGCAAATCGGTCTGTATCTACTTTTAAGTAATCTGCACCCATATATTCAGGTAGGTGGTTCTCCATATCTTCAGGAATAGAACCATTAAAACCAACTTTTTGCAAGAATTGTCCAACATATGAATGTGATGCATGAACATATAAGCCATCATGTGTTGGTACAGCAGCAATAGTTGATACGTCTTTATCAAGTTTAATATCTTTGCTTAAGTCTTCAACTTTTTCATTGTGTTGAACAACAAGTTCACGGCCTTTATCTTCTTTAGATACGAGTTCTGCAATTTGTTTAAATGTTTCAATACTTTGGTCGTAGTTAGCATCAAAACTTTCTAATAATACTGTTGGTGCTGCCGTATTTAATTTTTCAAACATTGATTCATGTCTTGTTTTATCTGCTAAGATTAATTGTGGTTCTGCTTTTTTAATTAATTCTGTATCAGGCTCCAAACGTGAACCAACAGATGTATAGTTACCTACTAAGTGTTTAATAGAATTTTCTAAGTTATTTTTATCTTTGTCATCAGCAATACCTGTGACATTCAATTCTAATTTAGCTAATGCTTCTACAAAAGAATATTCTAACGCAACGACTGATTCTAATTCATCTGGTATTTCTACGTTAACACCATTCGATTCAAATTCTTTACCCATAATATAAATCCCTCCAAATGAGATGACGTTTCATTTTTCGTACAATATAGTTATTTACGTTTTAGAGAAATTTAAACATTTCATTCTTTTATAAAAAAACGATTAGCCACATGGACTAACCGTTTTTAAATTCTTATAACATGTTCATTTTTAATAAATCAATCACACCACTTGAAGCACCTGGGAAAGCAAAAATCAATTGACTTAATTCTTTGGCTGTTAAACGTTGATTAATGATAAATACAAGTAAGTTTACTAAATCATTGGCAGCATCTGCATAGATTTCAGCACCTACTAAGTGTTTATGTTCATCTAGTACAATATACATTTCAGCTTCTGTTTCATTCTTATATTCGAATACCATTTGTTTACCGAATGGCACATGTTTTACTGTATATTGATCATTTTCTTTTGCGTCTTCAACAGTTACACCAATTTGTGATAAACGTGGAAGCGAATAAAGTACCGAAGGAATAGCTGGATATTTAATTTCATCTTGTACCATACCTAAAATATGTGCAGCAATGTAGTTTGATTCAAACGTCGCAGTTGGCGTTAATTTAGGAATCGTTTTATCTAAAACGTCACCGCTTGCGTAAATATTTTTAACATTTGTTCTTAAGTACTCATCTACTTCAATACCTTTTTTACTATAATTGATACCGACATTTTCTAATCCAATACCTTCAACATTTGGAACTCTTCCTGTTGCATCAAGTACATATTCTGTATTGATTGATAATCCAGATTCAGTTGTTAGTGTAAACGCGTCTCCTTCTTTTTTAACTGCAGCTGTATTTTCATTTAGATAAAATTTAACGCCTTCATCTTCTAATTTTTCAACTAATTTATCTACATGATTACGGTTAAATCCTGGTAAAATCTCATCTGTATGATGAACCACATGAACGTCAGCGCCAGTTTTAATCATGATAGATGCAAATTCGATACTGATAATTCCGCCACCAATGAATGTGATACTTTTTGGTGTGTCTTCCATCGATAAGAAGTCACGGCTATCATGTGTATATTCTTTACCTTCGATAGGTAATTTATTGCTATGTTGACCTGTCGCAACGACGATATTTTCAGTTTCAATAGCTTCACCATTTACTTCAACTGTATGTTCATTTTTAATTACACCTGTACCATCATATACATCAATACCTTGTTGTTCAAATAATGATTTTAACTGACCAGCCATTGGATCAATCACTTTATGTTTATAATCCATTAAGTTTGACCAATTGACTTTAAGATTTTGTGATTCAACAATACCAGGATAGTGTGTTGCTTCTTCTAACACTTCAAATGGATTTTCAAGTAAGATTTTAGCATTACAGCCCCAGTTTGTGCATGTTCCCGCAATACGCTCTTTTTCGATAATTGCTACTTCTTTACCTGCATGTTTTAATGTTAAAGCTGCGTGCCAAGCTGCATGTCCACTACCAATAAATGTAACGTCGTATGTTTTCATTTAACTCATCCTCTTCTTTATTTTTTATTGAGTTGTTTCAAACCATGTTCTAATTGTTCTAATACGTCTTTTGCTTGGTTATATTTCGTTTTATCAAAATTTGAAGGTAAACATTTGGCTACCGCTTCAAAAACTGCTTCTTGTTGTTGATGTGCTTGTTCAGTAAGTGTCACCATCAGTTGACGTTTATCAGTTTCAGAACGTTCTCTTATGACCCATCCTGATTGTTCTAATCTTTTTAAAAGTGGTGTCAACGTATTACTTGATAAATCAAGTTGTCTACCAATCTCATGTAATGTTCGATTATCTTCTTCCCATAAAGCCAGTAAAACTAAATATTGAGAATACGTTAATCCAAATGGCTTTAGTTGTTGTTCATAAAATTGAGCAAATAAGCGACTCACATTATATGCAGAAAAACATAATTGATTCGCTAAAGTCATCTCGTTCTTGTCCAATACAACACCTCTTTTCAATCGTGCAAGATTTATTTTAGTATAAACAATCGCGCGCGATTAATCAAATGATAAATATCCAAATATTTCTAAAATATTGAAGGTGTAGAATAGAATTTATTTTAAATTTACTGTTCCACTCCCCTAACACTTTTGCTAGTTTAATTAGAAAAGACTCACTTTCCTTTAATAAAAGAAAATGAGTCCATGGTTTACTTATATCCAATCGGTAAATATTTATTTTTTAATCTTTTTTTCGTGATTTTTCGTATTCTTCCGTTATTAATTCAGATGCTTCACTATTAATCAGACTTTTAATTTTTTAAAAGTAAGACTACCTGCCTACTAAAAAAGATAAGATATGCTCTCTTTATTTCACTTTCAATCCTCTATATCGATTTAAGGTACCGATAAATTCTTGTTTACGAGGTAAGGCAAGATTTCCTGGATGTCCATTAAAATGAGAGAGCGCTTCTAATCCTTCATGCTCAATTAAGCGATACATTTCATTTGTTGCTTGAATTATGGAATTCTGATTATTGATACCATGACGTCTAAAGTAATCTAACATCACCGTAATAGCGTTGGTCTGACTATCATCCACAAGTTGTTCTAATCCTGTTAGGTTAATAGGCTCATGACCATACATAATAGAATGTAATCCTTTTGCTTTAAAACGTTTTTCTTTTCCTTTTTTAGAGAAAGAATCTGTTAACGGTATGCGATGAGATAGCACTCCAAATGACTGATCACCATCAATTTCTCGCTTATAGCCGTCAGTATTCGCAATTTCTTTTGCTTCTTCTGTTACATCTTTTAAATGATATTCATCCATCATTAACACTTGGTCAGCAACATCAAAGTAATCTCCTGAACCGCCAACAATAAGAATAGTAGAAACACTATAATCTTCATATAATGATTTTACTTTATTAGAAAATGGAGTAATCGGCTCTTTTTCTGGAGCAATCAGTTGTTGCATACGACCATCACGAATCATAAAATTAGTAGCTGATGTATCTTCATCGACTAATAATAATGAACTTTCTGCTTCTAAAGCTTCGATTACATTTGTGGCTTGAGATGTACTACCACTTGCGTTTTCTGTAGAAAAGTGTGTCGTATCTTTCTTTCCTGGCAGATTATCAATAAATGGACTAATATCGACATTTTCAACGTTTCGACCATCCTCAGCACGTATTTTCATCGCATCATGTTGAGTCACCACAAATTCTCGACCGTCATGTTGAATGTGATCATATACACTACGCTCAAGCGCTTCTAATAGTGTCGATTTACCATGGTAACCTCCACCGACAATAAGTGTAATTCCTTGTGGAATAGCCATCCCTGTGACTGCCCGGCCACTTGGAAGATTGAATGTATGTTCAAATTTCTTAGGACTTGTGAATTGAATGGCACCTTTCATTGGAGCGTCTGACACACCACTTTTTCTTGGTAAAATTGAACCATTTGCCACAAATGCGACTAAGTGCTCTGTTTCAAGTTGTTGTCTCATATAAGTCTGGTCTAGTTTTAATGCGACTTGTTCGTTCAATGCTTGTTGATTTAAATTTTCGTATCGTATCGCTTTTTCTACCATTTGAGGAATGCCATGTATTATCGTATGTGATGCTGCTTTTCCTAGAATCTTACGTCCAGCTGCTGGTAGTCCAACTTCAATACGTATTTCAATCTCTTTATTATTAATCACTACAGATGTACGTTCGAGTATCTCTTGTCCTGGATGATCAATAAAGATCTTCCCATTTTTACCAGAGCCTTTCACGGTACGATTGAAATGTTTTAACTGGGTATCCACTGTTCGAGTTAAAAAGTCTGAAGTCGCTATACGTTTATCTTTAGTGTCTAATAATTCATTAGGAATTTCAGTCTCTTGTTTCCCAATAATGACACGCATTTTTGAAGGTGGCGCAAAAGGATCGACTTGGACATGATCGATAGCTAGACGGAATTGATCAAATTGATATATCCCTTTCATTCGTTTATAAGCGCCATATTTTTGTCCGTCTAAAGATTTAAGTAATCGTTCTAAATCTTTTGACTGTTTCATCTTAATTCCTCCGTTCATAGCATTGCTTTTTTATATTTACCCTTTTTTTAAAAAATAAAAAATCACTACTCCAAATCATTGAAGTAGCGATATACATACGTTATTCAGATTTAACACCTGTACGTAATCGTAACTCATGTTCAATTTCAGCTAAACTGCGACCCCGTGTTTCTGGAAGATACTTAATCACAAAGAACATCGCTAGTACGCCAATAGCAGCAAAAATTAAGAATACCCATTCTGTATCTAAATTATGATTTAAAATTGGGAATAATTGTGCAACGATTAACGTACCAAAGTTTAATACTAATGCCGCAATACCTGTTGCTGCTCCTCTTGCACGCGTTGGGAATAATTCAGGTAACATGACCCATAAAACTGGGCCCCATGAAATTCCAAAGAACACGATGAATAATGATAAACAAATAATAATGATCCAGGCTGATGATTGAATACCGATTGACCAAATAAGCATCGCCATAATAACCAATGAAGCAATCATTCCGATGTTTCCTATAACGAGGAGTTTTTTACGATCGACACGGTCAACAATAAATAATGCCAAAATCGTTACTAATACGTTTACCACACCAATACCGACTGTACCGATAATTGAAGCAGAGCCACCTAGACCTGCTTTAGTAAAAATCGTTGGGGCATAGAATATAACTGCGTTGATTCCGATAAATTGTTGAAAAATCGCAAAGATACACCCAATAATAAGCGTCGGACGTAACCAAGGTGATTTGATTACTGAGAATGTGGATTCTGATTGAGAAGCTATTTCTTTCATTTCTTTAATTTCAGCATCAATTGCATCTGGATTATATGTAATTTTCATTACGTCACGCGCTGCTTTTTCACTTCTATTTTCAAGAAGCCAACGTGGACTTTCAGGCATAAATGCTACACCAATTAATAAAATTAATGAAGGAACCACAGCTAAACCTAACATCCAGCGCCAAGCGCCCATATCTGCAAAGGCATAGTTCACTAAGTATGCAGCTAAAATACCAATTGTAATCATTAATTGGTTAAGTGAACCTAAAGATCCACGTAGTTCTGTAGGTGCCATTTCAGTAAGATATACAGGTACTGTTGACATTGAACCCCCTACGGCAAGTCCAACAATGGCACGACCAATAATAAGCATGACAATATTTGTTGAAAATGCTAAAACAAGTGATCCAACAATAAATACCAATGCGATAAATAGTACTAAGCGACGACGACCAATTCTATCTGATAAAGGTCCACTGCCACCTGCACCTACAATCGCTCCGAAAAGCATTGATGACACAACTAACCCTTCTATCGCCCCATTATGTAAAGGGATGTCCTTAGGAATATAAAGTAATGCGCCGGAAATAATACCGTTATCATAACCGTAAAGCAAACCTCCTAAAGCACCCAAAATAAAAATCAAATATTTATTTACTTTCATATAATATCCTTCCTTTTTCAAACTAGTAAATATTATACGTATTAATTGAAAGCGTTTCAATATTTTTTGATTTAATTTAAAAAAGCAATCTTCACATTATAGCTGTAAAGATTGCCATTCATATTAGTATGATATAAAATCGTTTTCTTTTCTAAGCAAGTAATAATGGACTTGAAAAAATAAGAAAGAAAATAATTGTTAAAAATAACGTGATACTATTAAATACTTTGCTGCCACTCATTAGACCTACAACACTTGAAACCACTGACAATAGCATGACAAAAAAGCCAGGTAAATACCAAAACATATCTGTAAATGTAATCGAAACTGCAAGTAGAAATGATAATACACATAAGATACCAGAAACTATATTCATATTGTTTAATCTCATTGATGTCTTCCTTTCTGTAAGATATTAATCATATTATATACTATATTTACATTTAAATTTACTATATATCATTATTTTTTTAAATATAAAATATCCTATCTAAATAAGAGTATTTTTAATTTTGATTGAATCTCTAAATATTTTTTTAAAACAAAGTTAAGAAGTATGATGTATAAGATGCATAAATAATCAAAATTAAAACGCTCATTGTCTTTTAATTATTTTTTACTAAATACTCATTTTTAATGAGTTATACAATTTAGATGGATCCATTTATTATTGATATATTATGAACATCAATAAGGTTAAATATTTCATCATATACAGATATGTCTTCTAAAAGAATATAAAAATGCACCCCAAAAGTTAGATTTTAAGTCCAACTTTTAGGGTGCATATCAGTTTTAAAAATAATAATTTGCTTAAATTAGTGGAATCTCATGCCACCGTCGACAATAATAGTTTGACCAGTAATATAATCAGAATCACTACTAGCTAAGAAACCAACCACATTAGCTACATCTTCTGGTTTAGATAAACGTTTTAATGTGATTTGATCAGTGAATTGTTTCCAACCCCATTCTTCTGGTTGATTATTTTCTTCGGCTAATTTTTTAGCAATACCTTCCATCATAGGTGTTTCAACGATACCTGGTGCAAATGCATTTACTGTAATGCCTTTGTCAGCTAAATCACGCGCAGCAACTTGAGTTAATCCACGAACTGCGAATTTCGTACTACTGTATAACGATAATCCCGCATTACCTTCAACACCTGCTTGAGATGTTGCGTTTATAATTTTACCGCCATGACCTAATTTTTCAAATTGTTCTAAAGCCGCTTGAATGCCCCAGAATACGCCTCCAACATTTACTCCGATAACTTGATTAAATTGTTCAAGTGTGACTGTATGGATAGGCGTTGTTGGTCCTAAACCAGCATTATTTACGACTACATTTAACTCTCCAAAATGTTCTACAACTTTACGTGTCACATCGAAAACATTTTCACGGTCAGATACGTCAGCTCTAAATGCGACTGCTTCTTGACCTTCTTTTGAAAGTGATTCAGCAGCTTTTTTTGCGCCTTCTTCATTAAAGTCGACAATAGCAACGTTAAAACCGTCATTAAATAAACGTTCTGCTATTTTGAAACCAATACCTTGTGCTGCACCTGTAACAAGTGCTACTTTTTTAGAATTGCCCATTTACTACACCTCTTAAAGTAATATAACTTTCAATTATTATGTTAGCACTTTGTATATAAAATACCATGAAAAGTTTGTGAACTTTTGAACAAAGTTTTGTTAATGATTACTTCTTTAAATAATCAATAAATCGTAATAAAGAGGTCTCATTTTTTCTGTTGTCATTGACTATCGCTGTAAAATACACTGAATAATCAAAAGGATGACCTAGAGGTATGGCCTCAATATATTCGTCATTTAAAATGGGTTCGTCTTCGATCATGTAACTAGAAATCATGCCTACACCTAAGCCTTCTGCAACAGTTCTTAATAAAACGATAGGATTATGTGTACGAAATACAATTTTTAATTCCCCATTTTTCTCTTCAAACTTTTTTAAATGATGATGGTAAAAGCTACGATCATAGAGAATAAATGGATAGTCTTTAATATCCTCTAAATTAACAGTATCTTTAAAGGTAAGTTTAGATTTAGCAGGTACAATAAGTTTAAAATTCGTCGATAAATTAAGAGGAAATTCATGAATTAAAGACATTGTTTTATCAGATTCTTTTTTACCAATTAATCCTAAATCTATGTCATTATTTCTCAACATTTTTATAATATTTTCACGGTCAGATTCTATAACTTCAATATCTACGTTTGGATAATCAACTTTAAATTGAGAAATGACTTTAGGAAGTAGTTTGTGAAATAACGTTGGTATAGTGGCTATAGTTAATTTTCCTGCTATATGTGTATGTAAACGCTCTACTTCTAGCATGAGATGTTCTTTAGCTTCTAAAATTTCCAATATTTTAGGAATCAATCGTTTGCCAATTTCTGTCGGTATTGTTCCTTTTCTGGAGCGATAAAATAATGAATATCCTAATTCTGTTTCCAGGTTAGCAATCGATTGACTCATGGCAGATTGACTAATATGCATCAGTTCACTTGCACGAATCATTGATTCTTGTTCGTATACTGATTTAACATATATTAGCTGTTCAAAATTCATATATTCTCCTCCTTTATATCAGTTTTACTTATATTAAATTAAATTATTCTAATTATACATTAACTTCTACTAATACTATAATAATTAAGTATAAATTAAGATAAATAGGATTAAATAGAGGAGGTTAAACATGTCGCAACGTTTATGGTCAAAAGACTTTATCTTTGTAACGATTGTGAATTTATTTATGTATTTAATTCACTACATGCTTATTGTGACAATTACACAATTCACAATCGAAACGTACCATGCTTCAGAAAGTATTGGCGGATTAGCAGCTGGTGTATTTATCATTGGCATGCTAGCTGGAAGATTAGGCGCTGGAAGAATCATCGATCATCTGCAACCTAAGAATGTGCTCATTGGCGGTGTCATTGGCTCTATTATAGCTATCGCTTTATATTTTACAATTCATAGTATTCTTATTTTGATGTTCGTTCGTTTTATTCATGGAATTGCCTTTGGTTTCTCTTCAACAGCAACGGGTACGATTTCTTCTAGATTAATTCCAGAAAAACGTAAAGGTGAAGGTATCGGTTACTACGGTTTAAGTGTGACGCTTGCTTCCGCTTTTGGCCCATTCTTAGGACTAGTATTAAATAATAATTTAGGATTTTCTTCAATTTTTGGCATCAGTTTGATTAGCATTGTCGTTTCATTTAGTTTTACTTTATTAATTAAAAAATTACCGATGAATCATGACATAGTTACTGAAGAACAATCACGTCCTAAAGGTCTCAGTGCTTTCTTACAAAAAGAAGCATTGCCTATTTCATGTGTCGTCATCTTAGTAGGAATTGCTTATGCAAGTGTACTTTCATTCTTATCAATATACAGTGAAATGTTACATTTAGTTACTGCATCTAGTTTCTTCTTTATTGTATTTGCAGTTGTGACCTTTGTGACACGTCCATTCACTGGAAAAATTTATGATCATTTTGGCGAAAATAAAGTCATGTATCCTGTACTTCTAAGTTTTGCAATAGGATTAGCTATTTTAAGTATAGTAAGTTCTCCATTTTTACTATTACTATCTGCAGCATTTATTGGTTTTGGTTATGGAACCATCGTTCCAACTGCACAAGCCATTGCCATTCAACAATCACCCACTAGTAAGATGGGATTAGCTACATCAACGTTCTATATTTTTGTGGACTTTGGTGCAGGCATGGGTCCTTTCATTTTAGGTCTACTCATTCCATTTATGGGCTATCGCTATTTATATCTTGCAATGGCAGGTCTAATTATTATTGCAATGATTTTATATTTCTTTGTACATGGTCGTTATCAAAACAGTACTTCATCAAAAGGTTAATGTATAAAAAAAAGCGTGCGCTCATTTAACATGAACACACGCTCTTTCGTTATTTTCACAAGATTTTCAAGACATCCATCTCACTAACTTCAGACAACCGTCAGTCTTACCTTATTTTTTTAGTATCCTATTACTAAAGCAATAGACATAGCAACGCTACATATAATTATCCATATTAATATAGGTTTCCATACAAACTTCAACCATTCAGTATAAGAAATTTTACCTACAGCTAGAGCTCCCATTAAAATTGCTGATGTAGGAAATAGAATATTACTTATTGCATCACCATATTGGAAGGCTAAGACAGTAAGCTGACGATTAATATGTAACAAATCAGAGATAGGAACCATTAAAGGCATCGTCGTTAATGCTTGACCCGAACCTGATGGAATAAAGAAATTAAGAATGAATTGTAAAATAAACATAGCTATAATCACTAATGACGTTGGTACATCTGATAATAAGGTCGTCAATGCATGAACAATGGTATCTATGATTTTCCCATTTTCTAACAGTACGATAATTCCTTTTGCGATACCAACAATCATTGCTCCAAATAGAATATTTTTCATTCCATCTACTAAAGCATCAAACGTACCATTAAACCCTAAGCCACCTACTAAGCCCGCTAAAATTCCTGCAAATAAGAAATTAGCGCTCATTTCATTGAAACTCCATCCAAATTTAAAAATACCAAATATATTGAAGAGGATAGTTGCCATAATAATCATTAAACTAAATGCTTGTTTTTTACTAAAGTGTTGATAATCGATGTCTTGATTAACTTGTCCTTCTTCTTTTTCTAAATGATACACAATACTTTTAGTTTTATCTTTTTTAACTTTACTAGCATATAACATTACAGTTGAAATGGCCGTTGCTAATATAAAAAGATATATGATAGTTCGAAGGCACCAACCTGAAAACATTGGAAGTTCAGCAACTGTTTGAGCCACCCCAACTGTAAAAGGATTTAACATGCCCCCACTAAAACCACTAGCTGCCCCCAAAATAACCATGGCAGCACCGGTTAATGCATCATAACCTAAGGTACGAGCAATAATAATACCAATGGGAACAAATATAATAGTTTCTTCAGCTAAACCTATTGTAAAACCTAATATTGAAAAGATGATCATCGTTAGTGGAATCATTAAAAAGTTGGCTTTTCCCAAAACTCTCATAGCTTTATTTACACCATTTTCAAAAGCACCTGTTTTGTGGACAATTCCAAAAGCGCCACCCACTAAAAATACATAAAAAACAATTTCTCCTCCACTAATCAATCCTTCTGGGACAGCTCTAAATATATTCAAAAAATTTAGATGTTCTGAAGATACTGTGTGGTAGGTGCCAGGAATAACTATGGTTTGTCCGTTTTTCTTTTCTCTCGCATATTCTCCAGCAGGAATAATATAAGTAAGTAACCAGGAAATTACTATAATCAACATTAATATTGCATAGGTGTGCGGCGTTTCTAGTTTAAACTTTCCAGTTTTATTCTTTTTCATTTATGTCATCCCCTTGTTATTCATTACATATGAATCAAAACTCAAAATATATATAATTTATCATAACCTATTTAAACAAAAATGATAATATTACATTTTTAATAATTTTAAACTTTTTGTTTTATATAACAAAAGCCAAAAATCATATCATTTTTGGCTTCTTTTTAATAAGTCTGTCTATATCAATTTTAATGTTAAATATAAACCTAGTAAGGTCATGAATAAAACTGGAAGGGTAATAACGATACCTGTTTTAAAATAGGTGCCCCACGATATTTTAATTCCTTTTTGAGCTAAAACATGGAGCCATAACAATGTAGCTAAAGAACCAATCGGTGTAATTTTAGGTCCTAAATCTGAACCTATTACGTTAGCGTATATCATTCCCTCTTTAAGTACATCAGTAGCTGCTGATTGATGAATGGCAATCGCATCAATGAGTACGGTAGGTAAATTATTCATTATTGACGAGAGTATAGCTGAGATAAAACCAACACCCATAATACTAGTAAATAAACCTTGATGTGCGATATTTGAAAATATATGACCTAACACATGAGTAATCCCCACGTTTTTCAAACCGAAGACAACTAAGTACATTCCCAGTGAAAATATAACAATATTCCATGGTGCGCCTTTTACAACTTTTCTAACTGGAACGGCATTCGATTTCGCCGCTAAAATAAGAAAAATAAAAGCAATACTACCTGCAATAATAGAGACAGGCACACGAACAAACTCACTCATCATATAACCTATAAGTAATAAAACTAATACGAACCACGATATACGGAATAATGAAGCATCTTTAATAACTAATTGAGGTGCCTTCATTTTTGTTATATCCACTTGCTTTGGCATTGCCTTTTTAAAATAAAGCCACAATACAACAATACTTGCGATTAATGAAAATATATTTGGAAGTATCATACGACTTAAATATTCTATAAATCCAATATTAAAATAATCTGCTGAAACAATATTTACTAAATTACTCACTGTAAACGGTAAGGATGTAGTATCCGCAATAAAGCCACTGGCGATAATAAATGGAAATACCATCTTTTCTTTGAAACCTAAGTGACGTACCATTGCTAATACTATAGGAGTGAGAATAAGTGCTGCCCCATCATTCGCAAAAAATGCTGCTACTATCGCTCCAAGTATCATAATGAAAATAAACATCTTTCGTCCATCGCCTTGAGATGCCTTTACCATATGAAGTGCTGCTCATTCAAAAAAGCCAATTTCATCTAAAATAAGTGAAATAAGAATAATAGCCACAAATGTTAGCGTTGCATTCCATACTATACTCGTCACTTCCATAACATCTGACCATCCTACTACGCCCGTCAGAAGTGCTACAACTGCACCAATAACAGCAGTAATCGAAATATCTAATCCTTTGGGTTGCCAAATTACAAAAATTAATGTGAGTACAAAAATGGTAATGGCTAAAAAAGTCATCATCTATCATCACCACTTTTATACTTTAAATACTGCCATGTATTCCTTGAAAAATGAAATGTTGTATTTTTATATTTCATTTGCTCCGAACCTCCTACAATCTTATTCATCGTATCATAATAAACAGAAAAACGTTGTAAAATGTCTTAATTTAAACATCTCACAACGTTTTATTAACAATTCATTTATTTTTCTTCTTTTACCATTTTGCCATTTTCATCTAATTTTTGAATTTTTCCGTGTTTCATTCTATATGTACCTAGAATCTCGCCTTTTTTGTTACGATAGTTCACAATCCAGTTACCATTATGATCTGTCATTTTGACATCATCCCATAAATAACCTGATTTTTTTAATTCTACGTCATCAAAATCAGAAATTAATTGATACACTTCGTTACGATAACGCGTATTGACACTACCAGATTTTTCTAAATCATTTGAAGCTAACGGATTCCCATTATCATTAGCACTATCAGGTAACGAGTTTGAAATATGCATTTTACTTATAAGTTCTGGTAAAGCTTTATTATCTTTATTATGTTTATATACTTCTTCTAAACTAGCTTCTTTTCCTTTATCAAGTAAATCGTTATAATCCAATGTACCTTTTTGCATACGTCCTACATAAACTGTATCTTTATTAACTCCAATTAGCGCTTGATAGGTACTTTTATCTGGATAAACCGTAAAGAACTGCATATGTTTTGGTGCATGTTTTACTGGTTGTTTCACTTTAACCAATGTAAAATCAACTAATTTATAATTATGTTTGCCCGTAGGTAATCTATATTCATAAATTCCAGTTAGAATTTCATTTTTAGTCAATGTATATTGATCGACACCATCAATACAGAATGCTAATGCTAATCGTTCTTTCGTTGATAATTTAGACGTATTGGTTAATGACGTTTCATCTTTTTTATCTGATTCGTTCTTTTTAGCTTTTTGAACGTTATTTTGATTTGATTTTGATTTATTATCTTCTTTTGAAGATTCATGCGTACTACAAGCAGCTAATAACATCATCATGATACTACCCAAAAATAAAAATTTTTTCATCTATTGGCCCCTCATACATTCTTCTTATTTTACTAATATACTATACATTATTTATACATTATTTGAAGAGGAAGATAAATATAAATTTTGTTAAAATACCATTTTTTCATAAAAGTTGTATCTTATATAATTAAAAAACTATGTTACACTGTGTACAATGTTTCATTATTGTTTATAGTAATTAAAATTTAAAGGAGTTTAAGCATGAAAAAATTCTCTGCAGTCCTAATGACAAGCGCTTTATTACTTTCAGCTTGCTCACATAGTAATGATGAAAATGAAAATAATACTAAACAAACATCTCAAACTAATAAAAGTGATGACAATCAACAAAAACATAAAAAAGTTATTAAAGAGGGTCGTACATATATCGATGGTATTTTAATTGTAAATAAAAATATAGGTCTTCCTTCAAATTATAATCCTGGTGAAGATCCAAAAGCCCAACAAGCCTTACAACAATTATTTAGTGCTGCACAAAAAGAGGGTATTAACTTATACAAAATGAGTGGCTACAGAAGTTATCCTACTCAAGTTCAACTATACAATCGTTATGCTGCACGCGATGGTAAAAAAGCTGCAGATAAATATAGCGCACGTCCTGGCTACTCAGAACATCAAACAGGTCTTACATTTGACATCGGTGGCGTTAATTCAGATAAAAACTTATATGCAAGTTTCGGAAAAACAAAAGAAGGTCAATGGATTGCGAAAAACGCACATAAATACGGCTTTATCGTGAGATATCCTAAAGGAAAAGAAAAAATTACTGGTTATCAATACGAACCATGGCATTTACGTTATTTAGGAAAAGATACTGCAACCAAAGTATATCAATCTGGTAAAACTTTAGAAGAATATGTAGGATTAAAATAACTTCGCCACACATATTATTAGTCAATTAAAAACCATGAGTGAGAATACTCCTACTCATGGTTGTTTTAATATTAACTTCATTGTTTCACGTCAAACATCATATTTTATCTATTTTTACTATCCAACCAATCAATGATATCTCTAAAAATACTTTGATTATATGACGACTCATTGAAAATTTCATGTTGTAAATTTTCATAAATATACAGAGACTTTTTCTTAGAAGCAATTTCATTATATAAATCGATAGAATCTTTATAGCTTACGAGACCATCTTCTTTACCATGTAAGATGAGTACTGGATCTATAAAATGGCTTGGATGTTCTTTTAGATAGGCAATACCATCCATCAGGGTAAATATGAGGCCTATAGAAATCTCTTTAGCGACTAAATCATCATCTCTATATTTTTGGATAATTTCTTCGTCAGAACAAACACCGTCTTCCAGTTCATTTTTGACATATGTATCTGCTGAAATATTTTTATCTGGCTCTCCGAATGTACGTTTATTATAGCGCGTTAGTGCGCCAGAAGTAATAATGCCATCTACTTTATTAGGGTATTTGGTACCAAATAAAGTTACCGCGTAACCTCCCATACTATGTCCGATTAAAAATACTCTTCCACTATAATTCTCCTTAGTGTAGTTAATTATCCTATCCAAGTCATCAATGATTTCATCCACATGACTATAAAATACTCTCTTACCTTCAGAACGCCCATGACCACGTTGATCAAAACGAACGACATTATAATGATGCTCATTTAAAAACGCGACCAATTCATCATAACGGTCTAGATGCTCTGCAAGACCATGTGCAATTATAATATTTGCTTTACTTTCTTTAACTTCATTAACTTTTGTATAGAGTTTAGTTCCATCTTTTGATTCTAAATATTTTATATAATTCATTTCTATCATCCCTTTTATTTACCTTTACTCGTATCTACCCCTTCGTTAATTAGAATAAACACATATAAAACCTCTTAATATTCTTATTTCGTTTGATGGTTTTCCTCTTATTTTTCCCATAATAACATCACTATGCATCAAAACTTTCTAAAAAACTCATAACTCTATACTCTTAATATATAAAAAGCGTGCTAGTCTTTCCAAAATAATCTCTTTAAGACTGCACGCTCACTTAATTACTTAATTATTGTATTTTCTTTTTCATGAATCATTTGAATTATTTCATTATTTTCGTTCATAATCGCTACTTTAGGTGCATGATCGATTAATTCACGTTCGTCCAACTGTACATAAGTCATAATAATAACAATATCATCTACTTCTACTAAGCGAGATGCAGCACCATTGAGACAAATTTTCCCACTACCACGTTCACCCGCAATCACATATGTTTCGAAACGTGCTCCATTATTATTGTTTACAATAGCAACCTTTTCATTTGGAAGAATATCAACCGCATCTAAAATATCGGCATCGATCGTGATACTTCCTACATAATTTAAATTGGATTCTGTGACACGTGCTCTATGAATTTTACTATTCATCATTGTTCTAATCATTTTCTCTATTTACTCCCTAAAATAATATTATCTATTAAACGTGCTTTAGAAAATTTGACAGCTAAAGCAATAAAAATTTGACCATTTATTTCATTAACAACTTCAAGTTCAGGATAACTATAAATTGCGACTTCATCGATATGACCGCTTGTATGTTCTTGTAAGTATGTTTTTATTGCACCTACAAGTATATGACTTCGACGTTCACCTTCTTCATACATGTCTTTGGCTAATGTTAGACTTTTACTTAGATAAACCGCTTCTTTACGCTCTTCATCAGTCAAATACACATTCCGAGAACTACGCGCCAGTCCATCGTCTTCACGTACTATATCGACGCCGACAATTTCAATAGGATGATTAAAATCTTTTACCATTTTCTCAATAATTGCTAATTGTTGTGCATCTTTTTTACCAAAGTAGGCTTTATTAGGACTTACGATATTAAATAATTTATTAACTACTGTAACGACACCATCAAAATGTCCAGGACGTTGTGGGCCTTCTAAGACTTTCCCTAGACGTCCCACCTTTAATGTGACGCCTAATTCATCTGGATACATCTCTTCAACGGAAGGATGGAATACATAATCGACATGAATAGCTTTAACTAAAGAAACATCCTTATCAATTTGGCGAGGATATGCATCATAATCTTCATTAGGTCCAAATTGTAATGGATTTACAAATACACTAATGACTGTCACATCGTTTTCTTCAACTGAACGTCGCATCATACTTAAATGTCCTTCATGAAGCGCACCCATTGTTGGAATGAAACCTATTGATTGACCAGACGCTTTTATGCGTTGTGCGATTGTTTGCATCTCTTTTACAGTATTAATTACTTGTGTCATTTTTATTAACCTCATCTAATACTTTTTTCTTATACGTATGTGCTTCTGCAGGAAATGCTCCTGCTTTCACTTCTTTATCATATTGCTTCATACCATCAATGCCTACAGATAAATCTGCAAACTGTTTTACGAATTTAGCATAACGTTCTACGCCATAATTTAACATATCATGATACACCAATACTTGTCCGTCTGTATCTTTACCTGCCCCAATACCAATAACTGGAATGTCTAATTGTTTACTAATTAATCCAGCTAAGTCACTTGGAATAGCTTCTAATACTAACGCCACTGCACCTGCTTCTTGAACGGCATGTGCATCACGAATAAGTTGTTCTGCTGCGTCTTTTGTACCACCTTGTAACTTGTAACCCATAACACCGACACTTTGTGGCATTAAACCAAGATGTGCAACAATTGGAATACCCATTTGTGTCGATTTTTTAATGAAATCAGTTAAATGGGCACCTTCTGCTTTTAATGCATTCGCATTGGTTTGTTGATATAACGTTATCGCATGATTTAAATCATGTTCCGCACTTACGCCTACCGCTCCGATAGGTAAGTCTACAACGATAAATGTATCATCGGCGCCTCGACGAACAGCTTTACCATGATGAATCATATCATCTAAAGTAACTTGAGTGGTTGTATCATAACCTAAGACTGTCATTCCTAGCGAATCACCAACTAGAATCATATCAATATTGGCTTGTTGCGCTTGTTTTGCACTGGGATAATCGTATGCTGTAACCATTGAAATTTTTGTACCATTTTGCTTCATTTCCATAAGTTTTGACAAATTTTTCATTATTTTATCGATCTCCTATAACATTATCTCAATAATATCACGTATAATTATATGTAATATTTTAAAGAAAGGAAAGTTATAAATGCGTATTGCGATTATTGGACCAGGCGCTGTAGGTACGACGATTGCCTACGAATTACAACAAGTATTACCTCATATCACATTACTTGGAAGAACAAATAAGTCCATTCACTTTCAACCTGCAAATCAACATATTATTGTTAAAGATATTAAGTCTATGACTGACCCCTTCGATGTGATTATCGTGGCAGTCAAAACACATCAACTTGAATCTTTAGTTCCAGACTTAAACCGTCTTACTCATGATGAGACAACGATTATTTTAGCTCAAAATGGATATGGTTTACGTTCAACTTTACCATTTAAATATGTCTACCAAGCTGTGGTCTATATTAGTGGGCAGAAAAAAGACGATGAAGTGATCCATTTCAGAGATTACCGTTTGCATATTCAGCATGATCGTCGTACTGAACAACTTAAACACTATTTAGAACATACTAAAATAGAACTTATATTAGAAGATCACATAGAAACAACGATTTGGTATAAATTACTTGTCAATCTTGGTGTTAATTCGATTACTGCTTTAGGTGGCAACACTGCACAAATTTTAAAAATTCCAGAAGTCTATCAATTATGCACACGCTTATTAGAAGAAGGTAAACAAGTCGCTATGGCAGAAGGTATTACATTACCCGACACGATTGTTGAAGATATTATGCATATCTATGCTGGTTATCCAGATCATATGGGGACAAGTATGTATTATGATGTTATAAATCATCAGCCCCTTGAAGTAGAAGCAATTCAAGGTTTTATTTACCGTAAGGCTAGAACACATCACCTCTCTACGCCATCGTTAGATACAGTTTATGCATTATTACGGTCTCACCATTCTTTATCCATTCAATATTAATGTTAAAATCAATGTTTAACTATTAATATTTTGTCAAATTATATAGTAACAAACTCTATTACAAGCTATATCATTATTTTTGAAAATTTTTTCACTTTAATAAAAGGGAGATATATCTTTGGATAAAGCAACACGTATACTTAATATTTTGACATTATTATTAAATGGTCATGTTGTCACTCAAGAAGACTTAGATCGCTTTACAAATGTCAGCAAAAAATCTATTCAACGTGATATTAATACAATTAATACATTTTTTTATGAAAGTCATTTTTGGAGAAGCAATCATACTAAAATTGTCTATAATTATCAATTAGGTGGTTATGAACTCACCCATGATACTACGAACAAACAAAGTCTTGGTGTACTAAGTTTACTCATTAAGTTACAAAGTCTCACACCTATTCTTCATTACGATATTTACAAATTTTTCTTACATGCGCTGTCGTCTGTCAGAATAGAAGATAAACATATTTTGATGACGATGTTACATCAATTCAAAGTACGTGATGATTTACTTCCTGGAAAACGATTAATGGATCTTCAAAAAGCCATCGTCAATAAACATAGAGTGCGTATTGAAGTAGATCATAACAAAATGACTATTAAACCGTTATCTATTTTGTATATGCATTATGATTATTGGTTTACTTACGAATTTCAACATAAAATACATACTGTTTCTTTGAAATCGATACAATCCTTACACGTTCTAGATACAAAATTTTCTAAAGACTGCGCGAATAATGCAGTATTATTTGAAATGAGTACAACCATTTGGAATCAATTTAAACAACAATTTTCAATTAAAGAGATTGTTTCACGTAATGAAGACACCATTTTGGCATGGGTAAATTGCACACGGTTTGATGCTTATTACATTGCTTATCAACTTGCTCCTTTAGCAAAAATTATTGCTCCGGAATCATATATCGATAGTTTTATTGAGCGTTTAGATGAAATTAAACGTACTTACACAGAAAACAACAGCTGACCATTAAAATCAGCTGTTGCTTTTTATTAATCAATTGGATCTCCATGTTCATCATATTTTGTCACTATGCCGTCAGAAGTAACGATATATGAGCCAACTAAATCTCCATTTTTATCTAAAATTGAGAATCCCCAATCTCCGTTTTCATCTTGTTCTGGTTCTTTATATGTGTACGTATCTGTATCTAATTGATGACCTTCATAATCTTCTACCTTATCAATGACATTTGCACGTGTCACTTTTTCAGTAGATGAAGATTCGTCAGAAGATGTATTGTCAGAATCAGTATTTAACGATGTTTGACTTCCTGCAAATACTATTTGTTTTGCTATTTCTTCATAATCAGAATTATTATATTTATCATATAATGTACTTACATCCAATTCTTTACCGTTATCTCTTAATTGTTGATAGTTTGCATCGTATTGTGTACCTGCTACGAGTACTTTATCGTTACTTACTCCAATAACTGTTACAAAAGCTCCTCTCGAAGGAGATGCGCTGTAAAATACCATTCCAGATGGTGAACCATTAATAGGATAATCCATAGAAGCTAGTTTGTATGTATCAATATTTTTATGAATTTTACTCACATTTCCTTGTTCAAGATAACTATGATTTCTTAATTCATTTGCGTTAATAGCATAATCTGACACTGAAGGATCATTTAAAGCTAACGCTACTTTTTCAGCTTGAGATAAGTTGTCGACATTACTATTTGTTTTATTTTCTTGTTGATTGTTATCATTTGAACTTTTATTACTATCTTGTTGGGTATTATTGTTATCATTATCTGAAGTGTTTTTATTTGATGATTGGTTACTTTGTGATGTCGTATGTTCTGATTTTTCACTAGAATTATTGAGCCCAATCATATCTCCTAAATCACAACCTGCAAGTAAAGTTGTCGCCGTTATAGCGCCGATAGCTAAGTAATGTTTCTTCATTTGTTTCGCTCCTTTTAAAATAAAAAAATATATACCTTAACTTACAATATTAAACAGACACTGTATGTCGTTATGAAAAAGTACACACTTCATTATCTAAAGCATGTACTTTTTATATTAATTACTTAATATGTTGACGTACGAAACGACCAGCATATCCTTTAAACGATTCGCCACCAGACATTTCTTGTTTAGCATAAGCATCCGTTGAACCACCCATTAAGTTATATCCATATGTTCTTAAGCCATACATTTTTGTAAATGTACTATTTAACATTGGTGAGCCTGAAGCACCTGATCTAAAAATATCTTTCGTTTGAATCTCTGTACCATTTGTTGAGAATTGAGTTACACGAAGTTTATTAAAATACGCTTTTGTGTTGTCGTTATATTGCCATGGATATCCTAATGAATAAAGTGGCGAATTGAATTTCAATTGTTTAATCTCTGAATCCGTTGCAATTTTAACTGGTTTCACATATTTAGACATATTTTGTTTTGTGTGAACCACTGCAATATCATATTGTGGTACTTTAATCACTTCTGTTGCTTGGAAAACATATGGCATACGACTTCCATCACGATTCATTTGAAATTTAATATATTTCGGAGCCGCTGCACGACCATATTGATCATCGATAACATGTGCATTGGTTACAAATGTATGTGCCCCAATCACTGTTCCTGTTCCCATAGAATCTTGCTTTCTTACAGATGCATCGCGAGAGCCTTTTTTCCAGCCATTTAAATTAGATACACGGCCAATCGCCTTTAAATTATTTTGTGAGGCATTTGGATAGCGTTGGATTGAAATACTGCTGTTACTAATTTTTTTCGCTTTTAAATACGCTTGATATGATCCTCTTTGTATCCCGTCATAATAATAGTTGGTTTCTACAGCTTTAGCCTCTTGATGTTGGGCAGAATATCCTAGTACACTGGCACCAATAACGACACTCGCTACTAATGATTTACCAAATTTAGATTTTAGCATTAATTTGTCCCCTGCTTTCTTCCATTTAAAAATGAATTGGTTTTATGTTTAAAATAAAATATGTACATCAATATTATAAAACAAACAAAGGACAGTATGCGTCTTTTTTATAAAACAATTTATTTTTAACTTTAATGTACATTTATAAATTATTTACATAAAAAATATTTTTCTTTACAAACTTCAAAATATATAGTATAGTATTAAAGTAAAATTATGGAGGGATACTCAAGCCTGGCTTAAGAGGCTAACCATTTTATGGTTAGTAGGAGCTTTTAGCTCGCGTTGGTTCAAATCCTTCTCCCTCCGCTATCTAAGAAACCTAAGATTAAATTCTTAGGTTTCTTTTTATTTCATATTTTATATATAAGACACTCTTATTTATTTTTCCCATTTATAAGAGTACAATAGTTAAGTTGCGAAATGACGATACACCATATTCATATATCGGAGTGAAAAAAATGGACTTTTGGTCATCTAAAAAAGGAAAAATGCTAGAAATATCAATACTTGGCATACTAACTATCTTCGGCATTGGTTCACAATATTTTTCAAATTTGGCTTATAGTTTAAATCAAGGTATTTTACAAACATCATTTGGTATAGGTTCTCAATATCTCATTATACCTTCTGTGATTGCTAACTTTGCCTTTGCACTTGGCGTGCCACTTGGACATACATTGACACACAAATTCGGGTTTAGACGTAATTTTTTATTCTTTGTAACTCTATTTTTAATCGGCTCGATTATTGGGCTTTTTTCCTTCGACTTAATTATTTTATCTATTGCTAAAGGGTTACAAAGTTTAAGTACCGGCGTCTTATTCTTCACACTTTTACCAAAACTCTTTCTCAATTTCCCTAAACAATACCGCAATGTATTCTTATTAATGGTTATTGTAGGTTTATTTGGCGCAAATGCATTGGGAGGTCTATCAGGTAGTCTATCTTTAGAATTAGATCGTTGGCATTGGATCTTTATTATTAATATTATTTCAGCTATCTTATGTCTTATTTTAGGTTCAATATTCTTAACAAAAGAAGAATATCAACATTCTGAACCTATTCATATTAGTCGTCCTATGATTATTTCATTAGTTCTTAGTACGATTGCTCTTACGCTACCGATGGGGATGCTTACACAAAAAGGGTACGGGTCTCTCTGGGTCTGGCCTATCCTAATTATAGCAATTTTATTCATTGTAAATTTTGTAGTTTTTAATCACGAAGCAAAACATCCATTTGTTCACTTTAAAACGTTATTAACAAAGAAACCACTTGTTGGTGCAACAATGGCTATATCTTCACATTTAGCCTTATTATGTGGTATTGCAGGAATTAATGTGTATATAATTAGAATCTTAAAATTACCTTTCACTATATCTTTACATTTTTATTTATTCTTTTTCATAGGTGTCATTGTGACAGGATTTATTAAAATGTTTATCTATAGTGCAGTGGGAGCTGGTGTTTTAGGCACATTAGGCTCATCAGCATTACTTTATGTCAGTGTTCATTGGATGATTTTACATGATATTGTAAATATTCATTTACTTTATATTCAAGGTTTCCTACTTGGTTTTGGTGCAAGTATGACACTTGTAAGTGGTGCTATGGCAACATTATTAGATGGCGATTTACTTCAAGCTGGTCAGCGTTCTCAAACGATGCACACAATACGTAACTACGCGGCAGCATTTCTTGTTCCAGTGATTGCCTATCTGATTAAATATAATATTCAAAAAGGAACACAATCTGTTTATACAGAAAATATTACAAACACTTCAATTTATATTAAGCGTATAAAAGATATTGCTATTGATGCTGATCATAAAGTATTTCTACTAATGATTATTTTCAATTCGATTATGTTAGTATCATCGATTATCCAAATGTCTCTTGGAAAAGGGAGACGTATTACACCACCTCGTTCGCCTAAAAACCCCGAGTTACATTTGAATATACACAAGTAATGATTTTTAAGGAACAGTTTACTTTATTAGGATTTCGCTCCTTAGTTTACGATGTTATTACACATTTCAAGTTCATATATCCTTAAAATGTACATTTACTCTATGTAATTGTGACAGATTATTGACAACGCTTTCATATAGCGTTACTATCTATTTACATTCAATAGACAACGTTGATGGTTGAATCTCGTATGTAGCTCTGTTCTACATACGACAATTTTTCGCCATATTTGTAAACGCTTTCTAAATTGTCTGTTAAGAAAGGATGGTTACTTTGGAAAATATTAAAGCGATATTTAGTAAACTTTTCGGATTTATTCCACGTTCAATAATTAATATTTTTATTTAATCTATATATTTTATAACAAAAAACAATTAATAGAGGTGCTATTTATGAAAAAAAGTGAAAACAGATACAGTATTCGTAAATTCAGTGTGGGTGCATCATCCATTTTAGTAGCGACATTGCTATTTATGGGAGGCGGTGCTGCACAGGCAGCAGAAACACATCAGGAAGTGGGAAATCCTGAATCAGCTGTAGCACAATCTATTGGGGATCATAAAAAACAATCTGATAATCAAGAAACACAACAAGACAATGTTCAATCTGACGAACAAGCTACTTCTACATCTCAATCAGTAACTAATGAAAATGAAGCACAACGCTTACATAATGAAAACAAAGCTTCAACTCAAGTTAAAGATAGCACTGATCAATTAAATACTAATGAAGGAACAACTGACAACATTGTAACTCATCAATCTACAAAACATTCAGTAGCTGAAACTGAAGAAGCATCAACTACAAAAACATCTTCTGATGACCCTGAATCAGTTTCAACTAAAGAGGAGCAACCTTCTCTTGAAACACAAGAATCGACTAAAAACACAATTCAAAAAGACACACTAGCCTCAGATAAAAAAGATAACACAACTGAAACATCAACTACTAAAAATCAAGCTCACTCTTCAGAAAACGTGACAAATGAAAGTCCGACAGAAGAGAAAACAACAACTCAAACAACGACTGCTGAAACCAACACATCATCTACAAAAGACAATACTTCAAAAACAACTGACAGTCATTCAACAAAAACATCTCAGTCAACACCTCTAACAGAGAGTAAAGAATTAACACCATCAAAAACTCAACAAGATTCAAATGTAAATCAGGATGCAATAAAAAATAATGACGTAGAGGCACCATCTACTGGAAAAACAAACGATACTGTAGACACAACTGAAACAAAACAAACAGTGACAGCTAAACAACCCACAGATCCTGCTGCACCTACAGTGAATACTTTAAACACTAAAGATGAAGCGATCTCAATTGACGGTACAACAAATGAAACTGTTGGACATAAAGATGCTAAAGATCAAAAAAATTCACAGGCTGGCTTAGAGACATTAGCTAATAATGCAGTAGCAACAACAAATAATACATCTCAACAGCAAGGTACGACAGAAACAAAAGATCAAACCAATAAAGTTGCTAAACAAGGTCAATACAAAAACCAAGATCCAATCATTCTTGTTCATGGTTTTAATGGATTTACTGATGATATCAATCCTAATGTTTTATCACATTATTGGGGCGGCGATAAATTAAACATTCGTCAAGATTTAGAACAAAATGGTTATAACGCTTATGAAGCAAGTATCAGTGCATTTGGTAGTAACTATGACCGTGCCGTTGAACTTTATTACTATATTAAAGGTGGTACTGTAGATTATGGTGCTGCACATGCAGAAAGATATGGACATGAACGCTATGGTAAAACATACGAAGGCGTTTATAAAGATTGGCAACCTGGTCAAAAAGTGCATCTAGTTGGTCATAGTATGGGAGGACAAACTGTTCGTCAATTAGAAGAATTATTAAGAAATGGTAGTCAAGAAGAAATTGAATACCAAAAAACACATGGTGGTGACATTTCTCCTTTACTACAAGGTGGACACGATAATATGGTTTCTTCAATTACAACATTAGGCACACCGCATAATGGTACCCACGCTGCAGATGAATTAGGAAATGAAGCACTTGTTCGTCAAGTGGTTTTTGATTTAGGTAAACGATTAGGTAATAAAAATTCACGTGTAGACTTCGGTTTGTCTCAATGGGGTCTAAAACAACAACCTGGTGAAAGCTACATCTCTTACCTTTTACGCGTTAAAAACTCTAAATTATGGCAATCTAAAGATAATGGTTTTTATGATTTAACACGTGATGGCGCGACAGATCTTAACCGCAAAACATCACTTAATCCAAATATCGTTTATAAAACGTATACAGCTGAGGCAACGCATCCGACTTTAATAGGAAAACAAAAAGCAGACTATAATATGTTCTTACCATTCACAGTGACAGGAAATGTGATTGGTAAAGCTACTGAAAAAGAATGGAGAGAAAATGATGGTCTTGTATCTGTGATTTCATCTCAACATCCTTTCAATCAAGCTTATACAGAAGCAACTGATACAAATCAAAAAGGTATTTGGCAAGTAACACCTACTAAACACGACTGGGATCATGTCGATTTTGTAGGTCAAGACAGTACAGATACAAAACGTTCAAGAGAAGAACTACAACAGTTTTGGTATGATTTAGCAGATGATTTAGTTCAAACAGAAGCGCTAACTTCAACTAACGAAGCTTAATATAATTTTTTGCGGAAAGGTGGTTGTCTAATGTCTGGTGATGTCTTTCAATTACTTGGTTCTTTCTTCAGAATAGTTAAAGCATTATTTTTCTAATTTCATATAAATAAAAGCACCTCCGAATGAGATGAAGACATTTTCACTCGTTAGGAAGTGCTTTTTATTATGTAAGATTTGTAAGAACATGATGTCATAAAGTGCTGTAAGTTTTTCAGTCTAGTTAGATGAACGTACATCTACATTATTATCGTTTGACGAGAATGCTTCTTCATTTGCTGAAAGTGTGATCTTTTTAGAGTGGTTAGAAGCTTTGACTTCATGACGTAATGCACTATTCAATCCTAATAAATTATTTGCTTGAGTTTCTTCACTATTGTAGCTTTCTAATCCATTCACAATTTCAGTCGCTAAATATTCACATGCATCTTGATTGTCAACTTCGACTTTTTCATTGATTATTGATTCAATTACTTCAATTAAGTCACATTTTTGAATTTGAATATCAATCATTTGTTCTACTCCCTTAAACTGTCATTAAGCCATTTGATAGGCTTTCTAGTTTATTACCCTGTTTCTAGAAAATGTACACAAAATCGTCACTGTCGAAAAATGTAATGCACTACTGCGTCCATTTTATTACTCATCGTTACTTTTAGGAATAAATACCTTCGCTTCACTATCTTTTGGATAATAAAAACCATTAGGCACAGTTTGAAGTTCGATTAAGCTTCCCCATGGCGCTCGAATATAAACGGTTTTATTATTCTCTGTATTCTCATATTTTGTATTAGAATGTGGTTCAGATAGTGGCTCTCCTCCTGCCTGTTTGACACGTTCTAATACATGTTCAAATTCGTCACTTTCAATATAAAAAGAAATATGTGTAAAACCTATATCTTGTAGTGATTGTGGTTCATGTTGTTGAGCGTGTTGGAATTCAAACATTTCAATATTAGGACCACAACCAAACACCATCATGCGTTTATGAATAATTGAAGTTCCTTTTTCTAGCCCTAAGATATGCTCGACATATTCGCCACCTCTTGGTTCATCATTTTTAGTTTGACTATCATATGCAATTTTTCCATCTAGTCCCTGTTTAAAAAAAGCAGTGGCTTTTTCAATACTAGGAACCGTAAGACCAATATGATTAATACCTCGATTCATCATATCTCCTCCTTACTCAAAAGAGTGCAAGACAGCATTCATTTTGAATTTATCGTCCACTCCAGTAACGTATCTCCAACTTGTGTTGATTGAAAAGAATTTGGAACAAACGCATGTTCAATTCAATCATCGACTGCCAATATATTAAAAAAGCCTAAGACAACACATTGTGTCTCAGGCTTTTTCAAACAATCATTTCTTATTTTCTATCAAAATATCTGTAACGTTTGAATGCGTCAAGGATAGCTTGTGGTTCGCTAGATACTACAACACCAGGCGCATCTAAATCAATACGATTACTTTGTAATACATTTTTCGCTTCTTCAGTGATTACAACAGGTTTTTTATGATTATAGCTCATTTCAACAAAGTCAATCGCAGTCGGTAACATTTCTTTACCGTCTGAAAGAACGATTACACTATCAAATACTGTTGAACTTGCTGTGCTATAAGTTTCAGTAATACCAATTTCGTCATCATTAAGGTTTTTAGCTGTTTGTCCAACAAATGCATAGTTTAAGTCGTTGTTAACAAATACTTCTGCATATGATTTTAATGTTTCAGCGCTAATATCACCATTTACAAGCACTGCTACAGAGTGTCCTTTTAGTGGGATATCAAATTTTTCTAATGTTAATTGGCTATCTTTAGCATCTGATTGCACTTCTTCGTTTTCTGCCGGAACTTCTACACCTACATTATTTGCTACGTATTCAGCTAATTTACGATCAACTTTATTAATTTGATTAACAGCATTTTGCTTTACTTCTGTTGATTTACATTTACCAATTTCAAATGAAAATGCATCAGCTAAATGTTGTTGTTCTGCTTCAGTTAAGCTGTTTTTATATAATTTAGCTTGAGTATAGTAATCTTTGAAACTATCACTACGTTGACGTACTTTATAACCTTCTACTTTTTCATGATAATGCTCGAAACCACCTTGTTCTTTAGGTGTCGTATGAGGGTCATTATTGTTCAAGCCATTTTTATGGTAGGCTGTTTGACCTTGATGAATATATGATTGATGCATTGCATCGCGTTGATTATTATGAACGTCTGCAACTGGGCGGTTAATAGGAATTTGGTTAAAGTTTGGTCCGCCAAGACGAGAAATTTGTGTATCTGTGTAAGAGAATAAACGACCTTGTAATAATGGGTCATTAGAGAAATCAATACCTGGAACAATATGTGCAGGGTGGAACGCAACTTGTTCAGTTTCTGCAAAGACGTTATCTACATTACGGTTCAACGTCATTTTACCAACAATTTTCACAGGTACTTGATCTTCTGGCCATAATTTAGTTGGATCTAAAATATCAAAATCAAAGTCAAATTCTTGTTCAGGTTTGATAATTTGTAAGCCTAATTCCCATTCAGGATAGTCGCCTTTATCAATTGATTCATATAAATCTTTACGATGGAAATCAATGTCTTTACCATGTAAGATTTGTGCTTCATCCCATACTAAGCTTTCTAAACCTTGTTTAGGTTTCCAGTGGAATTTAACAAAGTAAGATTGACCTTCTTTATTTACAAGTCTAAATGTGTGTACACCAAAACCTTCTTGTTGACGGAAGTTTTTAGGAATCCCTCTATCACTCATTGCCCAGAATACTGCGTGCATAGATTCAGGGTTTTGACCAATGAAATCCCAGAATGTATCGTGCGCTGAACCACCTTGTGGCATTTCATTATGTGGCTCTGGTTTTAACGCATGTACGAAGTCAGGGAATTTAATTGCATCTTGAATAAAGAATACAGGTGCGTTGTTACCCACTAAATCGAAGTTACCTTCATCAGTATAGAATTTAGTAGCAAAACCACGAATGTCACGTACTGTATCTGGAGATCCTTTAGAACCTTGTACAGTAGAGAAACGCACAAATACAGGTGTTGTTTTTTCAGGGTGTGTTAAGAAGTCAGCACTTGTATATTCACTTAAATCTTCATACACTTGGAATTCACCATGTGCACCGAATCCACGTGCGTGTACCACACGTTCAGGAATACGTTCATGGTCAAAGTGCATCATTTTTTCACGGAAGTGGAAGTCTTCTAGTAAAGTCGGACCTCTATCCCCTACTGTCAGTGAATTTTCATCTTCACTTACTTTCATACCACTATTTGTAGTCATTGCTGTACCATCATTATTTTTTCTTAGAGCATCTAATTGTTGTTGTTTTTTGTTTTCATTTGATTGATCCATACTTATCTCTCCTAGATATAGATTGGTATCGTAAATACATTGTTATGTACATTGTTTCCTTATTACGGGATACAGTTAGTTATTCCCATTTATAAAAGAATTAATCATTTTAAAGAAAAAATATATTCCCATAAATTTTTATTTAAAGAACTTTCTTTTATAATCGTTTATGAAAATATATTTTTTGATATTTTATATTAAACTTTAATTATTGGTAATCTACTACCTTATCAACTGGCATTCTATATGATGTATGAGGTTCTTTTTCTTTCTTACCAATCGCAACGATTAACACTGGAACGTAACGTTCTAAATCATATCCGAATGCTTCGCCAATTTTGTCATGCTCAAAACCACCGATAGGGTTCGTATCATAGCCATATTGTTTTGCAACTAACATTAATTGCATCGCAGCTAAACTACTATCCACTTTTACGATGTCACTCATAACTTCACGTGAACTATTTTTGTAAGTATCCATTACAAAAGGTAACATTTGGTCTTTTACTTCTTGAGGCATATGTCCTTCCTCAACCGCTTTGTTATAGATAAACTCGCCTTCCTCATAACATTGTAAATCACCGAAAATAACAATCATCGCTGATGATGTATCATTTTGTGACGTATTAAAACGAATTAATGGACGTAATTTTGCTTTCGCTTCATCACTTTCTACAACAACAAAACGCCACGGCTGCATATTCACTGATGAAGGTGCTTTTGTTGCCTTGCTAATGATTTCATTCATTTCTTCATGTGGAATTTTATAATTTGGATCAAATCCTTTCACAGATTTTCTACTTTCCAATATTTCGTTAAAATCGTTCATTCATTTCCCTACTTTCATATTTTAATTACGTAACCTAGATTATTAAATAAATTGAAAATAAATAGAAGTAATTTGCTTATAGATTTAAAAAAACACTCAATTTAATACATTATTAATTATAGTTAATAATGTATTAACATTTATCTATTAGACTATTATTTGATTAACAATAACTAAATAGGGTATCCTTAACCTTAACAAATAAATAATTTGAAATTTAGAAAAATTATTTATGTTATAACAAAGGGTATTGGATTCAGTCATAAAGTTTCAGTCATAAGGTTACTCATGAAAGGGAAGAAAATTATGGCAGAAGATAAACTGCAAAGAGAGTTGAGTAATAGACATATTCAACTTATCGCTATTGGTGGCGCAATTGGTACAGGACTGTTCCTTGGATCAGGTGAATCTGTACATTTAGCCGGACCGTCTATTTTATTGACTTATGTTATTGTCGGTTTTGTATTATTTATGTTTATGAGAGCAATGGGTGAAATATTGTTATCAAACTTAGGATTTAAATCATTTGGCGATATCGCCCATCATTATATTGGACCAATTGCTGGATTTATGGTCGGATGGACGTATTGGTTAACTTGGATTATCTCAGGTATGGCTGAGGTAACTGCAGTAGCGAAATATGTAGGGTATTGGTATCCTACAGTACCAAACTGGCTAACAGCTGCATTTACTATCTTAGTATTAGTCGCTTTGAACTTATTCAGTGCAAAGCTATTTGGAGAGTTAGAATTCTGGCTGTCAATTATTAAAGTGATAACAATTGTAGCCTTAATCATTGTTGGTATTGTGATGATTGTGCTTGGAATGAAAACATCATATGGACAAGCAAGCGTAACGAACCTTTGGTCTAGAGGTGGATTTTTCCCGAATGGTATTCAAGGTTTCTTGATGGCATTTCAAATGGCTATCTTTTCATTTATTGGTATTGAGTTAATTGGAATTACAGCTGGGGAAACTAAGAACCCACACAAAACGATTCCTCAAGCAATTAACAATGTACCTGCGCGTATTTTAATTTTCTATATTGGCTCATTAGCAGTGATCATGTCTGTAGTACCTTGGGATAAACTAAACCCAGCAGACAGTCCTTACGTAAAATTATTCGGCCTGATTGGTATTCCATTTGCTGCCGGTATTATTAACTTTGTCGTTTTAACAGCAGCTGCTTCATCATGTAATAGTGGTATTTTCGCAAATAGTCGTACAATGTACGGTTTAGCAGGTCGTAAACAAGGCCCACCATTCTTGCATAAAACAAATAAACATGGTGTACCTCACTATGCTATTTTAGTTACATGCGGCTTATTAAGTATTTCAGTTATTTTAAATGCAGTATTTAAAGATGCAACAAAAGTGTTCGTTCAAATTACGATATTTTCAACAGTATTGAATATTTTAATTTGGACACTTATCATGATTGCCTATCTAAATTATGTCAAACGTAATCCTGAATTACACAAAGATAGTAAGTTCAAAATGCCTGGCGGAAAATATATGGCATTTGCGATTCTAGCTTTCTTCGCATTTATCTTTATTATCTTATTAATTAACAGTTCAACTAGAATTGGAGTATTATTTATACCCGTATGGGCAATTATTCTTTGGATTATGTATCAAAAATATAAAAAAGAATCAGACAAAGCGAAAGTTAAAATGGAATAATATAAAGAACATTTTAGACTTCCCCCTAATGGAGGAAGTCTTTTTTCATGATATCTATTAAATAAAAGAGAAGCTTAATTATAGTTTCTCTGTATTTATATTTAAATGGTCTTTTAACATATGACTTTCATATTCTTTTCTAAACACGCCACGCGCTTGAAGAACTGGAATGACTAAATCAATAAATTTTTCAAATGCGTTTGGATATGTTGGTGACATTAACATAAAACCATCACACGCTTCTTTTTCAAACCATTCAATCATTTCATCCGCTACTTGTTCCGGTGTCCCCACTATCGTTTTATGCCCTACCCAAGTACCAAATCGATCTAATACATCGCGTAAGGTAAGGTGTTCGGTCATAACAGCACGCTGTACAGCTTCATAAACAGATTTTATAACTTTTTTCTCTAATGCATCATAAGGTGGCAATGATGGCACAACTTCATCTAGTGTCCATTCACTTATATCTAGACCAATGGCTTTAGATAATTGTTTCTTGCGTTTTTCAAGTGGGATCATATCATCTAATTGTTGTTTAAGTTTATAAGCGTCCTTCTCATTCTCATCAACATAAACGGTGAGACCTGGTAATACAAGAGGTGGTTGACGATTTTCTTCCATGGCACGTTGATGAATGTCTTGTCTGAACTGTTGGCCATCTTGTAAATTCCATGCAATTGAAAAAATAGCATCCACGTGTCGTACTGCTAAATCACGACCTGGAATAGAAGTTCCTGCTTGAAATAAACGTGGTCGACCATATTTTGGTGTTGGAATGTTAATAGCTCCGGCAACTTGAAAATACTTTCCTTGATAATGAAGTGGATGAATATACTGATGATTTAAGCCAATTCCTGAGTTTTTGTGATTAACGATAGCCTCTACAGTAAATGATTCCCATAATTTTTTCATTACATTAATAAATTCATCTGCTCGTTCATAACGTTTTTCAAGATGTGGTAAAGCTTGCATCGAGTAGTTTTGTGCTTCTAAATCAAATTGAGATGTTACAATATTTGCCCCAATACGCCCATGAGATATTTGATGTAAACTTGAAAGCATACGTGCTGCAAGATAAGGTTCATAAAAAGAAGAAGAAATGGTACCTATCAAACCAATTGAATGTGTTTCACGTGAAATGGCAGCAAGCGCCGTTAGTGGTTCAAAATAATAAGAAATATGTCCCGTTTCTTCTCCAGATATATATTGACCATCACCTAAGAAGAATGCATCCAGTTTACCTTTTTCGGCTAATTTCGCTAACTTAATTTGAAAATCAATATCTCCAACTTCTTCAACATATGAATGTGGTAGTCTCCAAGAGGCAGGATGTAGACCTGTACTATAAGCTAAAACAGATAAATGCATGTGTTTCATTGTCATTAACCCCTTTGTTATAAGTCAAAATTGTCATTTTAATTTGCATATATCGTATATGAATTGTTGAAATTTTACAATATCTACTAACTATTTTATATCTTAAAATAATTATATACAATATCATCTAGTTGTTTAGCAATATGAATAAAATCTTGATTTAAATCCAATGTTTTGACACTAATCGTATTGCCACTCATCTGAAACGTATTATCAGGTACAAGTTGTTCATCCGTTTTCGCATACAATAACATCCCCGCAACATTTATCTGTTTCGATTTTAAGTGAAATGCTTCATTTTTTACATACGCAAATATTTGATATAAATTTCCAGAATGAATCGTTCTTGTATCAAAATACTGTTGTAACGTCGACGTATAATACTTTGTATCAATAATTAAACATTGTTTCCCATAAGTGAGCATGACATCACTTCTCATTGTCGGTAACATGTGACGATAATCATCATCAGTGGCCCATGGAATATGAGACGCGGTGACTTTTAACTGTGGAAATTCCTTTTTATAATAAGCCCTAACAAACCGTTCATATAAACGCGCCATCTGTTGTTCATCTTCGAACATCATCGTTTCTCTTGAACCGCTTCTTTCTGACTGAATTCGTCCTTGCGTAACAAGATAACAAATAGCCATTAACATACGATATGTTTCGTGATGACGATCAAATCGTAACTGCCAATCAATATGTCGATAATCTAATATATTTACTTGTTCAAAATATATCAGCAGTCGTTTTAACGCTTTTTTACGTGTGCGCGAAATATCTAATTTTAGAACATTAAGCATTGTTGTTTTTAAAATTTGATTCATATACGTATTAATTGAAAATTCATCATACGTGCAATTTAACTGTTTATGCATCATTGTTCCTTGTTGTATGGATGCTGTGACATTAATCTTTCCTCGTATCACATTAAGCGAGTCATTGTGTTCTAAATAGTCATGTTGAAGACCATATTTTAATTGACTCGATACGCCTTTAATCAAGAGCGCACTATATAAATCTGCCACATTATTAAATGATTCTGTTGCTATATGTTGATAGCCTTTCTTATTCAAAACTGTAAACGCGTAAGACAACATATAATAAATATTATGAATGTTAATCATTGAATCGCTTCCCTTAAACGTACCTTCCAACTATCCACTTTTGAAGGGTCGTCAAACCAATATTCTTTTAATAATGGTATCATTTCGAATTCAATAATATTTGATAATTCAGACTCTGTGACATCAACCATATTACTGAAATAACTATGGCCAATAACGAACCCCTCACCTAACATATCCTCATCTCGAATGTCGACATTCAGTGCTTGAATTGTATCAATTAATGCATCAAATTGTGGATTTTTTAAATTTTCTTGATAATGTTTAAATTGTATGGTTTCAAAGGCAGGATTCATATCAAAAAATGCAAATCGACGTCGTAGTGCATAATCAAGCATGGCTAAGCTTCGATCTGCTGTATTCATCATACCAATAATATAAACATTATCTGGAACACAGAATTTCTCATCTGCATAGAGTAATTCTATTTCCATTCCCCTCTTATCATTTTCAATTAACATAAACAACTCACCAAATATCTTACTTAAATTGCCACGATTAATTTCATCGATAATAAAGAAATGGTCTTTCTCATTATCTTCTTCTGCTTGCTTACAAAAATTGTAAAACGCACCGGTACGCAATTCAAAGCCAGTTTCAGTAGGACGATAACCCATCACAAAATCTTCATATGAATAGCTTTGATGGAATTGTACAAGTTTCACACGTTCTTTATCTTTAACACCTATCATTGAATAAGCCAATCGTTTAGCTGCATATGTTTTACCTACACCCGGTGGCCCTTGTAAGATGACATTCTTTTTTCTTCTAATTAATTGCACAAGCGTGTCATAGTCTTCTTCATTCATAAATACGTCGTCTAAGAATTGTTCTGCTGTATAAACAGGATAAGTCGTTTGTGTAGTAACCAAGCCATCAGAATGTTCCACTGAAAATAACTCATTAAATTTCCGAATCGTTTCACTATATGGCGTAATTTTAGTGAGCGTCTTATTTAATGTTTTGATTGGAATCTTCCAGTTTCCTTTCTCCTTCCAAACAAGCTGAATGATATTTTTATCATTTTTATATTGATGATTTGATGAAACAACACCCCATCCTACAATATCAGTCTGTCCTTTTTTCACATAAACAATATCCCCACGCTTCATTTCTTTACTAAATTCCCATATAGCATTAACCGTATGAATATAATGATGCTGATTGTGGTTCAATTGTTGTAATTTTTGATTAATCTCTTCTTTAGATGCATATTTCGAGAAATCTTCTAACTCGTTATATCCAATAGACATTTCTCCATTCTCAATAAAAGAAGCAAAATCAACATCTTGTGGTTTTGGAGAATAAATCCAATAATTCACGACTTCTAAACCCTTATCTGCATCGATATCTTTGACTTTTGAGCTTTGCTTGACTTCCTTTGATTTGCGCCATGCTTCATAACTTAAATCAATAAAATCATTCAAATAGTTATCCTCTTTTAAAAATAATTTTAATTTTTCAATCATCATTAAATACGTTGTTGCAGTTAATGATTGTTTTAAGTTAACTTCAAAATTGATATACTTTGTACTTATCTCGCTTTCTTCAAAAATATACCAAATCGCTCGAGAATCTAAATTGGCAAATGTGTCAGAATCAATCCAAAATAATCCACTGGTTAACTTACCCATACCGATTCCAGGCTGAGCCATCACTTGATTAAATTTTCTCTTAAAGTTATTTTCATTATCTTCGCTTTTATCTGATGAATACAATAAAGCAATTTCAAACAACGACCATAAATTTTCAATATCTTGTGCTTCACGATCATTCTTAAAATTATAAAATGTAGCACGTAAATTCATCACTGTCGGAATACCATCAAAATTTTGTGGTATATCTGCTTTCACATCAAATAGTTTGGCCATTTCTTCTATAATTTTAATTCTATTTTTTTTAGTCATAGAACTCTTATTAAATAATCCAAACACAGTAAATGGATCCATATCTATCATTTCATTATTAATTTCTAATTTAGGCATATTGATTTGAGTGTTAATATAAAGTTCTTGTATTTTCTCAATCAATTGATCACGACAATTTTGATATTCTAACAATTTATGAGCTAAGGCTTTATAAAAGATTGCCCATGTTTTATCTATTTTATAGTCCATCTTTATTTCTCCTCAAAATTATTATTATCTTCATTTTAATGCATTTTATAAATATATTTATACCTTTAAATATATAAAAAAATAAGCTATAAGATCGTATGATTTCAACTTCTTATAGCTTATAGTAAATGGCTTAATTATGCTTGAACTTCGTGTTTGTTGCCACGAACTTTATAGACAATAAGTCCGATAATAAATCCAATTAATGCTGGGACAATCCATCCCATACCAATATCAAAGAATGGTAAATAATTCTCAGCAAAACCGATTAATGATTGTGCGAAGTTCGTTTTCACAAAAGGTTCTGGACTCGCTTTAATACCATCAAAAAATGCAGCAATCACTGTAAATAATGTAGTAAAGCGGTACACAATTGGCGAATTATTAAATAAATGACTTACTAAGGTTAGTAAAATCAGTGTAATGGCTAATGGATAAATAAACATTAATACGGGTAATGAGTACATAATAATTTTTGTTAATCCGACATTCGCAAATATAAACGCCAATACACTAACCATAGTGGCTAATACAATGTAGTTCGTTTTAGGAAATAGTTCTGTAAATGTTTCTGAAAAAGCTGTAATTAAACCAATTGCCGTTTTTAAACACGCCACAATAATAATAAGTGATAAAACAATAATTCCGAAATTACCTAAATAATGTTGGGCAATTTGTGCAAGGGCAATGCCCCCATTTTCACTTACTTTAAATTCTCCAAGACTCATTGTTCCCATTACTGCAAGAAGTGTATAGATGACACCCATGCCAATAATGCTAATGGCCCCCGATTTCACTGTTTCTTTAGCAATATCATTAGGATTTGTAATACCTAATTTTTTAATAGTCGTTACAATAATGATGCCAAATGCTAGTGATGCCAGTGCATCCAATGTATTATACCCATCGATAAAACCTTTTAATAATACACTCTTATTGTAGTCAGGACTTATTGGTGCATGACTTATACTGCCCATTGGGTGAATCAATGCAAGTACGACCACGATACCTAATAAAATCAAAAAGACTGGATTTAAGAACTTGCCAATATAGTCTAAGATTTTAGAGGGTTTACGTGCAAAAAACCAAGCTACGATAAAGAACAACATACTAAAGACAGGTAAAATCCATTTTCCACTGCTTGGAGAAACAAATGGTGAAAAAGCAATTTCATATGATGTTGTTGCAAGTCTTGGTAAAGCAAAGAAGGGTCCAATAACAAGATAAAGACCAATCGTAAATATGTATGCATAAATTTTACTTACGCGTGAAGAAATTGCAAATACACCATTCGTCTTAGAAATACCAATCGCAATAATTCCTAAAAATGGTAAACCGATTGCTGTAATTAAAAATCCTAAATTCGCAAGTAATACGTTTGCGCCTGCCATTTGCCCTAGATGAAGTGGAAAAATTAAGTTTCCTGCTCCAAAGAACAAACCAAAAAGCATCGACCCAATAAAGAGATTCTCTTTAAATGTAAGTTTCTGTTTCATTGTCTTTCCTCGTTTCCCTCTTAAAGTCATAATAGATATTATACATTTTTTTAAAATCAATTTCTTTAGAATTTTTAAAAAAGTTAGATAATAATATAAAAAAAAACTTCTCTTTGCATGATTACATTCATTTTTTATGCAAAAAGAAGTTTTAAGTGTAACCTTATACTCATCGATATTTATCCTTAATTATATAATTTTTAGTTATACAGACTTAGCTAATATATGTATCTGCATGTTCAAGGCGATATGTTTCACCTTTTGCTTTAGCTTCTTCATAAGCTTCATATGTTGTATGTTTAACATCTTCAACTTTGTAATTTACCGTTTTCGCAAATTTCCTTACATCTTCTTCATTTTTGGCCAATACAAATACCGTTAAAATATTGTCATCTACAATGTCTTTATGGTGTTGGTAACGTAGTCTATAAATATTCATGACGCTGTCTCCTTCCAATCTATTAGTGATAAACCCTTACTTCATAAAAATAATAAATAATGCCCTACATATTATTTAAATTTAATATACCACTTTTTTTTGAAAAAGGAAGCCTATAAAAAAGAAGTAAGATAGAATTTACTTGATCTTCATATCTTACTTCTTTACTTTAATATACTTTAATTTTAAGATTCATTTTTTAAAGCTTTTTCAATAGCTTTAATATTTTTCTTCATAAATGATTGATACGTATTACTGTCATTATCTTGTTGTTTAGTATGAGAACCCATATTATAAAATGAAATTGTTTTTGCATGTGTTTCTTTTCTAACCGTGTCTGCAACTTTATTCGACACATTTTCTTCAGCTAGGATATAGTTTACCTTATCCTCTTTAATTTGTTTTACAATAGTTGTAAGATCTTTTTGACTTGGTTCTTCAGCATTCATATTTTCGATTCCTTCTTGCTTAAAACCATAGCGATCAGCTAAATAACCAATAGAATCATGTGAAATATATACTGTTTTACCTTCTTGACCTTTAACAGCACATTTCATATCTTTATCTAAATCCTTCAAATCACTAACTAATTTTTTATAATTCTTTTCATAGTCATCTTTATGTTTAGCATCTTTTTTAACTAATTCATCCTTTATATCTTTCGCAAATTGTTGACTTAATACAGGATCTAACCAAACATGAGGATCATATTTACCATGATGATGCTCATGTTCTTCGTGCTCGCCATGTTCTTCGTGTTCACCGTGTTCATGTTCATCCTCTTCGCCTTTTAACAAATCGGCTTTATTTAAAGATGATTCTAATGATAATGTTTTATTTTTATCATTCATCGCATTTGCAATTTTTTTAGCGACTGGGTCTAGATTATCCCCTGTATATACAAATAAATCTGATTTACCAATATCGACCATTTGTTTTTGACTCGGCTCATATGTATGTGGATCCATTCCATTCGGATAGACTGATTCAACATGAACGTATTTACCACCAATTTGTTGAGCAAAAGATTTCAGTGGATATACTGTCGTTTTTACCTCAAGCTTTTCATTGTTCTCTGATTTTTTATCTTTATCACTACCACTATTGGATGTTCCACAAGCTACAAGTGACAACGTTAAAATACTGATGAAGACTAACATTAAACTTTTCTTAATCATTTTCTTCTCTCCTAAATCGTAATTATTACGTTTTAATAATCGCATTTCATACCGAAATTGTCAATGGGCGATTAAAAAATAAAAATTACTAAATAATTATAATTGTTGTTTTACTACAGTCAGAAAAAGTGTTGAAACAATGAGTGGAGAATATATTGCTATAGATAAAATTAAAGATGATCAACATATCCATATTACTGAACCTAAAGAACAAACTATTAGTTTAGATCAAGTTAACAATATTAAGGAAAATGATTTCGGACGGCTTTAATATATAAGTAACAGAATGAAACAGAATTCCCATTGAATTCAGTGTTTCGCTCTTTTTCATCTCAATATTTCTATGATTATTAACTGTAATTAATAGTTTTTTGAAAATTTTGTGTATTTTAAAATGTAACTCCTAAAATAAAGCGCTTTCTTGTTAAAATAATAATGTAACTATTTTAAGGGAGACGATAATAATGACAAAGGGGAATCAAATCACTAATCAATCTAACAAAGAGAAATCAAATAAAGGATATAAACCCTTATGGATTGTGATTAGTTTTATCGTATTAGTAATTATTTTATTATTACCTACTTCAAGTAGCTTACCGGTCATGGCTAAAGCAGCACTTGCCATTCTTGCTTTTGCCGTAATCATGTGGGTTACTGAAGCAGTATCTTATCCAGTTTCAGCGACTTTAATTTTAGGTCTTATTATATTATTACTTGGCTTTAGTCCTGTTCAACATCTATCAGAACAACTTGGTCATCCTAAAAGTGGAGACACCATTCTTAAGGGAAGCGAATTATTAGGAACAAACAATGCTCTGAGTCTCGCATTTAGTGGTTTTTCTACTTCTGCAGTGGCACTTGTGACCGCCGCTTTATTCTTAGCAGTTGCCATGCAAGAAACCAATCTTCATAAACGACTAGCACTTTATGTCCTTTCAATTGTAGGAAATAAAACAAAACATATTGTTATCGGTGCAATTTTAGTATCAATTGTATTAGCCTTTTTTGTACCTTCTGCTACGGCTCGTGCCGGTGCTGTCGTACCCATTTTACTTGGAATGATTGCAGCCTTTAAAGTGAGTAAAGATAGTAAACTAGCATCACTTCTTATTATTACATCCGTACAAGCTGTATCGATTTGGAATATCGGTATCAAAACTGCGGCTGCACAAAATATCGTCGCTATCAATTTCATTAATCAAAACTTAGGCTATAACGTGTCTTGGGGTGAATGGTTTTTATACGCCGCACCATGGTCTATACTGATGTCTATTGCCTTATATTTCATTATGATGAAAGTGATGCCACCTGAACGAGATGCCATTGAAGGTGGTAAAGAATTGATTAAACATGACTTAAACGAACTAGGCCCAATGAGTGCTAGAGAATGGCGACTCATTGTCATTTCTATCTTATTACTGATCTTTTGGTCTACCGAAAAAGTACTTCACCCTATCGATTCAGCAAGTGTTACTCTAATTGCATTAGGTATGATGTTAATGCCTAAAATCGGTGTGATTACTTGGAAAGGCGTTGAAAAGAAAATTCCATGGGGAACAATTATCGTCTTTGGTGTAGGCATCTCACTTGGTAACGTTTTACTTAAAACAGGCGCTGCTCAATGGCTCAGTGATAAAACATTTGGATTAATGGGCCTAAAAGGGTTACCAATTATCGCAACGATTGCACTCATTACATTATTCAATATTTTAATTCATTTAGGCTTTGCGAGTGCAACAAGCTTATCATCTGCATTGATCCCAGTATTTATTTCATTAACTTCAACATTAGGTTTAGGCGATCATTCTATCGGTTTCGTTTTAATACAACAATTTGTGATTAGCTTTGGATTCTTATTACCAGTGAGTGCACCACAAAATATGTTGGCCTATGGTACGGATACATTTACTGTTAAAGATTTCTTAAAATCAGGTATCCCCCTCACTATTATAGGTTATATTCTTGTGATTTTATTTAGCTTAACGTATTGGAAATGGTTAGGATTAGTGTAGAATAAAGTCAGATTAATTTTATAGATAGAGAGGTTTATCATGACCAAAAAAACCATTTATTTTATTTGTACAGGGAATTCTTGTCGTAGCCAAATGGCTGAGGGTTTTGGAAAAGCAATTTTAGGTGATGAGTGGAATGTATATTCAGGAGGCATTGAAACACATGGTGTTAATCCTAAGGCAGTTGAAGCCATGAAAGAAGTGGGTATCGACATTTCCAATCATACCTCTGATTTAATTGATGATACGATTTTAAAACAGTCAGACTTAGTAGTAACATTATGCAGTCATGCTGATGCACATTGTCCTACTATTCCATCAGGTGTTAAAAAAGAACATTGGGGCTTCGATGACCCAGCCGGAAAAGATTGGTCAGAATTCCAACGTGTTCGAGATGACATTAAAAATGCAATTGAACAATTTAAATATAGAACATAATAAAACAGCAGTTTCTACGTATTTGACGTAGAAACTGCTGTTTATTGATATAGCCATGCTTACCAAAACTTACCAAAAGTCACTTTTTACAATATCTTTTCTCTCGATGTCTAAATTTGGAATGTCCCTCTCATTCGCAACCGCATCTTTATAATTTAAATTAAGTGCCTCAATAGCTTTATCAAACGTCACATTATCTTTACACATGTACTCCCATACATTTTTATTGATGTACGCATTACCATCATAATAAAAGTCTTTCACCCACATTACTTATCATCCCTTTCTATTTACTACAGTTCGATATTACACCTAAAGTGTAATGTAGGCAAATCTTAAATAATTAGAAATCATTAATTATTTATCCGTTTATATGATGATAATTAAATGAATTTTTGATCATTAAACGTTGTTATAAAGACCTTATGAAAAAATTTTAAAAACCTATGATGATAAACATTTGTTTATTTTTCTTCATCTTCTAATTTCACAAGTGTTGGTTTAGGCGTATGAATTCCTACATCATTAAAGTAACTTATGATTTCTTTTCTTAATAAACGTTGGCCTGGGAATTGCATGCCCGGTTTAACATGAGCTAATAATTTAATTACCATTTCATTACCATCAATACTATCTAAACCGAGTAGATCAGGTGCCGCAACGAACATATCGTATTTATCTTTTAATGTTGGTAAGAATGCTTTTAATTCTTTTTCAATAACGTCATAATCTTCATTTGGAGAAATTGGAATTGCAATAAGGGGTGATACATCTGTCTTAGAATAATTTACAATTTCACTAATTGTGCCATTAGGTAAGGTATACACTTCTCCAGTATCAGATTGAATACGAGTAGATCGTAATCCTATGGTTTGTACGGTTCCTTCTGCAATCGTTACACCTGATGAATTAATTTGAACATAATCGCTGACATCGAATTGTCCCTCAAAAATAACAAAAAAGCCGGTAATGATATCTTTTACAACAGTCTGGGCACCAAAACCAACGGCTAAACCAACGACACCGGCTCCAGCTAAAATAGCTGAGACGCTAATTCCAAAACGAGAGAGAACCGATGTAAGAACAATAAACCAAACAACATAACTAATTAAATTTTGAACAAGTGTTGAAAGTGTCTCACTTCTTTTAATTTTATAACGTGTCTTCTTCTTCTCATTGACTTTAAAAAATTTTGTTACTACTTTTCTAGAAATTGCAATAACAATCATACCTAATAAGATATAGGCAATAATAATTAAAATATTGGCTAGTAAATTTTGATAAAACTCTATCTTCGTTAATGGTTCAACAAATTTAATAAACAGTTGTTTCATTTGATTCACGTTGATATGATTCTCCTTTTATACTTATATTTTTAAATGATTGCGCGCCATTATTTAGAACACGACACTTAAATAAAAATGATACCATATTTTATATTTTATCTAAAATCATCACTTGATTTATACTTCCCATAAAAAACTTCATCCTCACTACTTCGTGAGAATGAAGTCATATATTAAATCATTATTATTTATGGTCTGAACTTTCAAAATATCGTCTTCTAAATTCTGGGGTTGCTACTTTTGATTCAAAGTCTTCTGGAATTTCTTCAGTACGTACGACTAATACATCACATGGCGCATGACGTACAATTGCTTCTGATACTGAACCAATCATAAAACGTTCGACTGCATTTAAGCCTGAAGCACCACACATAATTAAATCAACATTCAATTCATTTGCTAAATTTTTAGGAATAAGTAATTTCGGTGGGCCAAGTTCAAGTCGTGTTTCTACATTTGTCACGCCTTCTTTAACAGCGAGTTCTTTATAGCCTTCAAGTAATTTCTCAGAATACTCTTTAGACGGATCGAATTGAGATGCGTACACTTCATAAGCGGTATATGTTCTTGTATCAATCACATGCACAATCGTTAGCTTTGCATCATTACGTTTTGCTACATCAACGGCTTTATTAAAGGCCCATTCTGCTTCGTTTGATCCATCAACTGCAATTAAAATGTTTTTGTATGATAACATTTTAATCTCCCCCTTATCTGTTCTCATCTTTATTTTAGCACTATTTCAAAAAAATTAGTATTAATATGTAAAGCGCTTTCAAAATTTATATCATACGTTCTTCGCTATCAATTTGATACTGTAAGTAGGATAAAATAGCGCTATAACATCCTAATGATATCGTTAAAACAAATGGTAAAAGTTTGATTGATAACTCTCGGGTATGTTTAGAACTCGTTAATGTTAAATGATCAGTTAAAGCTTGCATATCTATATGACTAAAGCTTGCATAACTAATAATTACAAAAAAAGTTAACATCGCCATTAATTTCATTTTATTTACAAAGTCACTACTAAACTGAATCATTGAAAAAGCTAAAATAAGAATAATAATATTGAATATAACACTAAAAATAATCCACAACATAATAAATGTCGGATGATTTAATTTCTCCATGTTTAAAATATTTCCTTCGACCATTAAAGGTATTAAGAAACTAAATAAAATTGAAATGCTAAATGTAATGATCATTGTTAGTAATGCCCCTAACAGATTTAAAAATTCCCGCATAATATCCACCTTTTAAAAGTTAATATATTAATATTGTACAATTTAATACATTTATATGCTATATTCATCAAAATATTTAATTAACTATTTTCAACATCAACCTTATACTAACTTACAGTGTTGTAATTTTAGAATATCTTACTTACTATTTATTTTATTATATGTTTTTATAGAATTGAGGTGATCATGATATGCCAAATGAAAACTATAGAGAAAATGATATTTTAGGAGGCATTAGCTATTTAAGTGTCTTCTTTGCACCAGTATTATTTCCACTTATTGTATGGATCGTCGCACAACCACCAGCTTCGACCCATGCTAGAAATGCGTTATTCAATCACATCATGAGTTGGGTTATGGTGGTATTAGGATTAGTAACCCTATCTATTTCCCCGGCTTTTGTAAATAGTGAACGCGGTATCGGTTGGATCATTGCAATCCTCATCGCAGTTCTTTTCTTTATATGGGCACTTGTGCTATTTTTAAAAAATATCATTAGAGGTATTAAATTAATGATGCCATAAAAAAAAGAGGAAGTGACGATAATCTCGTCGTTTCCTCTTTAATTTTATTAATCTCTTGTTGTATGAAACTAAAAAATGACCAATCAAATATTTTAAACTTTATCGTTTTCAGTATAAAAAGCAATACTATAATGTTGTTTGTGAGAATTATATATATACTTTTATTCCATTATGATTGTCTACTGTAATTATAATAAGGTTTGGTCGTTTTAGTATTAGATTGCGCTTGCAATACTATATTACGAAAAGTAATATGATGTTTATATGAAAATTGTAATACATATTTTTATCATCATAACTTGTTTAATATCCATTATTTCTTAAGGTTTTCTTATTTTCCAATGATAAGGATCTTCAAGTTGATACCAATCAGAATTCATTTCGCTACTATTTAGCAGGCATTCATCGAGTTTTTTTTCGATTTTTTCTTGATCTAAGTCGGTACCAATAATGACAAATTGTGTATTTCTATCCCCATATTCAATATCCCAGCTTTCCGCTACGTCACGACGTTGAGCAAGTATCTCTTCACGTTTTTCTTTAGGCATTGATGCAACCCAATATGTAACTGGGCTGATATTACATGACGATCCTGCTTGTGACAGTAAACACGCAACCTCGTTATATTGCGCAAGCCATACAATACCTTTTGAACGAACAATGTTTTGAGGCATTTGTTCTAACCAATCATTGAAACGTTTCGCGTGAAACGGTAATCGTCTTGAATAGACAAACGAACTCATACCATATTCTTCAGTTTCCGGTGTATGTGCCTCATGGCCGCCTTCTGTTAGCTCCTTAATCCATCCTGCAGAATTGCTAGCTTTTTCAAAATCAAATCGTCCTGTATCTAAGACATCATTAATATCTACTTGAGACTGCGTTGTTTTAATTATTTTTGCATCTGGTTGTAATGTTCTAAGTATATGTTCTAATTTATCTAGCGCTTCATTTGTAACTAAATCTGTTTTATTCAATACAAGTACATCACAGAATTCAACTTGGTCTATTAATAAATCCGCAATTGAACGTTCATCTGTCACATCCGCACCTTGATTACGATCCACAAGTAAATCTTCAGAATGAATATCATTAACAAATCGATTCGCATCAACGACCGTAACCATCGTATCTAAACGACAAATCGAAGTGAGATCTATTCCCATCGCTTCATCGATATACGAGAACGTTTGCGCTACAGGTACTGGTTCAGAAATGCCTGTAGATTCAATAACGATATAATCAATATTGCCTTTATGTACGAGTCGTTCAACTTCTTTTAATAAATCGTCACGTAACGTGCAACAAATACATCCATTAGATAGTTCAACTAATTTTTCATCTGTTCTAGACATTCCACCACCATCAGCAACTAAATCTTTATCAATATTGACCTCACTCATATCATTTACAATGACTGCAATACGACGACCTTCTCGATGATTTAAAATATGGTTTAGTAACGTTGTCTTCCCTGAGCCTAAATAACCACTTAATACAGTTACAGGTATCTTACTCATTTGTATCTCTCCTTTTTAAATCGTAACTATTACGATTTAAATTGTACAGGGATATTTAAGATTGTCAATATGAATTAAATGAATGATGTATGATATAACTTTTCTATGGCGAGTGATTTACCGCGTATGTCCTCACCTATACTTCAAGGTTTGATATTCCTTAAAGGTATTACACTTTTAATGACATCATTATATTGTTTATGAAACATTGCTGATAGTTTTTTATAAAAAAAGAGCGAAAAATTATTTTTCGCTCTTACACATTATAAATAAATTTTTTAGTATTTCATTCAAATTTTGCGTTAATAAATTTAACTGAGATTGCACCCAGAAGCATCATGATTCCTGCAAATAATAACATCGCAGGCATTGAACTTCCTAATAGTGGGAAAAGTGCAAAGCTTACTACAGAAGCGACAATTTGTGGTAGACAAATACTTGTATTAAATAAACCTAGATAAGCACCTGAATTTTCTCCATCAATTGCTTCGGTTAATAGTGTAAATGGTTGAGTATTCATCGTTAAGTTATTAATACCAATAAATATAAATGAAATAATGAGTAACCATTGGTTATGAATAAAGAACATTGAAATAAGACCTAACCCACCAAAAATTAATCCAAAACTATACCAAAATTTTCTTTGAGAGGGTTTAGATTTTGCAATGACAAAACCAAAAATAACTGAACTTAAAAATTGTATACAGTATAACACACCATACCAGTTCCCTGCTGCTTGATATCCTGCTGAAGAAGGGTCTGTCGCATTCCATACATTTTTTGCTATTGCACCTGTTGAATACGTCCAGAGATACATTAATGCAAACCAGTTAAAAAATTGAACTACACTAATTTGCCAAAATTGTTTAGGCGCAGTTTTTAACAGTTGCCATAAATTTAATTTCTCATTCCTATTGTCATCTGAAATGCCGTGATAATAGTTATATGTTTTAGGTTCATATTCTTTAACGGAAAGAACCGTCCAAATAGAAGCAATGAGTAATACCGCTGCTGCAATATAATAAGCTATTTTTACTGTCATCGGTACTTCCCCTTTAGGCGCTACATTACTCATTCCCATAATTGTTAGTAAAAATGGTAATAGTGTAGCAATAATACCACCTAAATTTGAGAAGATTTGTTGCCATGACCAGGCCATATCTCTTTGTTTTTCGTTTACCATATCTCCAATAATCATTTTATAGGGCTGCATACACGCATTTGACGTCAAATCCATAAGTAACGTCATGATTGCACCAAATGACAACGCCATAAGTGATGCATATCCAAATCCAAACGAACCTGCATTAGGTAGTAGGACTAATACGATCGCTCCAATGGGACCAGCAATTAAAAGATACGGCATCCGACGTCCAAATCTAGTCCAAGTTCTATCAGAATAGTATCCAATAAGTGGTTGTACAATCATTCCTGCTAATGGCGGCAAAATAAAAAACCAACCTAAATTATTAGGATCGGCGCCGAGCGTTTGAAATATTCTTCCCATCATTGCTGATTGAAGTGCAAATGCCATGTTTACTCCGAAGAAACCAAATGTAATAGAAAAAATAACTGCTTTTTTTAAATAGGGTAGCGTAATACCTTGTTCTTCAGTATTTTTAGTATGTATTTGATCTGTATCTTTCATTTCTATCTCTCCTATTTATTACTTGATATAGTCATTTAATTCAATAATTAAATAGCTATATCAAATAACAATTTGTTGGAATCGTTTTCAACTGTAATTATAACATTTTTGAGTTTCTTTGAGAACGCTCGCATTTCCTATAAATAAATCAGAGTTCATTTTATTTTCTAATCTCATATATATCATAATTACCTAATTTAGGTATTTTTATAGATAATTAAAGATTATTGTGATGATAATAGATATATTAATACTTAAAAACAAAATATATAACATAATCTATAATTAGATTATTACAATAAATAACGATAGAAAAAATTGATTATATTAAATATAATTAGATTATTATTTGTATTTTAACTACTTTTTAAAATACATTAGATTATCAAAAAGATTACTAATTAAAGGAGTATAAAAATGAAGGTTATAAAGAGTAAAGAAATCAATCATAGGCCTAAAGTAAGTGTATTAATTAGTACGTATAACAAAGAAAAATTTATTAATAAAACATTAGATAGTGTCTTAAAACAATCGATGGATATGAGAGATTTTGAATTAATCGTGGTGGATGACTGTTCTACTGACCAAACCGTTGATATTGTTTCTAAAAAAATAGACAGTTTTTCTAATTACAAATTTATTCAATTAGATCAAAATTCGGGTACACCTGCGAAACCACGAAATTTATCTATTGATTTAAGTAAGGGAAAGTACATCATGTTTATAGACGGTGATGATTGGTTACCTGAAGATGCTCTAGAAAAGTTATATACACTTTTAAAAACAAACAAGACAGACTATGCTACAGGCTTAACAAAATATGTGCATAGTGATCGCATAGCTAGAAGTGGCGTTGCTCTATCTAAAATTGCATATAATAAAGTAGATTTAAAACACTTTAGAAAATCATTTTATCATTTAGCACCTGCTGGTCGTATGATTAAAGCTAGCGTCATTAAAAAGAATCATATTCAATTTCCAGAAATGATTTTTGGAGAAGATTTACAATTTTTCGCAGAAGTCTTTTTCAATACTAAACGTATTAGTACAACACAAGATGTGGTTTATTGTGCTAACCGTTACGACGATAATATTTCTTTAGTAAAATCAGAAAAATCAACACATATTAATCGTATGAAATGGCAAGGTGAAGCCTATCGTCACTTAATGAGTAAATATAAAAATAATAAATTAATGCCTAATTTACTATATCGTATTATTAATAAAGATGTTTTAGAAGCTAAATTCTATAAAAAAGGCTTTATTAAAAACATAAATGAGTTACTTCCTATTTTTCAAAATATCATTCATATGGTAGATGAACATTTCGATGCTTTAGACTATGCAGATGATGATTTAAACCGACAAGCCATCAAACTAATACGTGAGGGGAATAAAGAAGACATTATCAGTTTTGTTAAATTCTATCTTAAAAAAGATGATAAGCCGCTTCATGAGAAAAACGATATATATTACTATTCGTTTAAAGGAACACATTACAAAAAAAGAATGCATCCTACATTACTAAAAATCTCTCAAGAGAATGATAAGGTGTTCTTAAAAATACTTTCTAAAAACTCTGAGTTAAAGTATCTAGAAGTAAAACATCGAAAAGATCCAACTCAATTCATCGTATTAGATATTAAGAAACATCGTTTTAAATCTGAAGAATATACTGTTCAATTTACAACAAAGAATTTACCTGATGGAAAATTAGCTCTTACAGTTTTAGATAAAGATTTAAATGGCTCAGTTATCAAATCAGGCATGCGTTTTGATTTTTATGAAACTGTTGGTGGCAATTTAGGATATATTAAAAAGTAATTAAAATCTTAGATGTTTCGCCACCGTAGCATTCATTTTACATATATTTATTCGATATATGTAAAATAACGATCTTAATAAATTATAAATCTTAGTCTTGTTATCTATGTATTTTTATAATTCCAAAAGAAATTATGCTAAATTTCAAAATAATGCTGTACTTATTCATTCAAAAGGTGTATAGTTGGTTTCACGTAATAAAAGCTCGTATTTTGGATTGTAGTATATTTTTATAGAATATTCTCTTTTAATTTATGAATTTGTTACAAATATGATGTGCAAAAGCACTTGGAGGTATTCTATATGAATAACGGTACAGTTAAATGGTTTAACGCAGAAAAAGGGTTTGGATTTATCGAAAGAGAAGACGGTGACGATGTGTTTGTTCACTTCTCAGGTATCGCTACTGATGGATATAAAACTTTAGAAGAAGGTCAAAAAGTAGAGTTTGACATCACTGAAGGTCAACGTGGCGAACAAGCAACAAATGTTGTCCCTGTTTAAACATAAATTTTAGCACAAGCATGTATGTATACGTGCTTGTGCTTTTTTTATCATTTCTTTTTGATATTGATATAAAAAATCATCTTTATTTGTATAATGTTGATAAAAAGTCCCTCTACTAATACCACTTTCTCGACAAATATCTTTGACGTTTATATCTTTATAAGGTTTATCTTCTAATAGTCGAATCATACCGTTTTCAATTTTAGTTAATGTTTTATATACACGTTTATCTACAATGTTTTCATTCATTTACTGATTTCTCCTAAACAATATTGAACACTTATCATTGTTGTGTCTGATTATTTTTAATTAATACACTCTAACTTAGAAAATTAACTTATATTGACTATACAGTAATTAAACACAGTGTCAAATTCAAATAAGGAGGAAACATCATATGGCACAAACGATTGCAAAATTAACTGATGCAGTAAAGCAGTACGATAAACATAACGTATTAGATCATATTAGCTTAAATATTCAAGAAGGAGAATTACTCGGTCTCATAGGACCAAGTGGGTCTGGTAAAACCACGACAATCAAGTGTTTACTTGGTATGGAAAAATTGAATTCGGGTTCTACAGAAATATTTGGACAGCGTATGCCTAACCGTCAAGTGTTAAGCCGTATTGGTTATATGGGACAGAATACTGCACTCTATGAGTCATTATCTGCTAAAGAGAATCTTATCTTTTTTGGCCATCTAGCGGGAATAAAAGGTAAACAGTTAATAAAAAGCATTAACCACAATATGGAGCTAGTTAATTTAGAGAATGCACTAAATAAGACGGTTAATACATTTTCAGGCGGTATGCAACGTCGATTATCATTAGCCATTACACTCTTATCTAACCCAAGTCTCATTATATTAGATGAACCTACAGTAGGTATTGACCCTAAATTAAGACAACAAATATGGAATCAGTTAAAGTCTCTAACTAAACAAGGTAAAACGGTTATCGTTACAACACATGTCATGGATGAAGCTGAACGTTGTGATAAAATCGGCCTCATTGTAGAGGGTCGACTCTTCGCCATAGGTACACCAAATGAATTAAAACAAAAATTCAATGTTGAAACAATAGAAGAGGTCTTTATTAAAGCTGAGGAGGTTAAAAATCAATGAAACTTTTAGCAATGATTCAACGCGTCATCATTGAATTATTAAAAGATAAACGTACACTCGCACTTATGTTTTTAGCGCCTTTATTAGTCCTTACATTAATGTATTTTATTTTCAATTCAGATGAAGATACAACATTAACTATTGGTGTTGACCACTCAGTATCCACTCAAATTACAGAGGGTATTAAAAGTGACGATGTTAAATTTAAGGATTTTCCATCTAATCAACATATTAAATCTAAAATTGAACATCATCATTTAGATGCTTTTATTTATCAAAATAATCAAACCATACATGTTACGTACACTAATGAAGATCCAAGTAAATCCGCTTCGATTAAACAACTCCTTCATCAGTCCATTCAAAAAGATAAAATGAATGATATAAAAAAAGTAATGGTGTCTTTACCACAGTCTGCTAAAAATAAAGACGCTAAAGATATCCAATTAGAGAATACCTATTTATATGGTGATGAACATAGTAATTATTTCGATAAAATGTTCCCTATTCTTATGAGTTTCTTTGTCTTTTTATTTGTTTTTCTTATCTCAGGCATAGCACTTTTAAGAGAGCGTACAACTGGAACATTAGAACGTGTACTTGCGACACCAATTAAAAGAAGTGACATTGTTTTTGGTTACTTAATTGGATATGGGGTTTTTGCTATTATTCAAACTTTAATTATTGTATTTTTCTCAATATACTTATTAAATATCAATTTAGCAGGCAGTCTTACTTACGTTATACTTATTAATATTTTATTAGCTATTGCAGCATTAGTAATGGGAATTTTCATTTCAACATTTGCAAATTCAGAATTTCAAATGGTGCAATTCATACCTATTGTTGCTATTCCACAGGTATTCTTTTCTGGAATTTTCCCACTAGAAAATATGTCACCGTGGTTAAGTAACATAGGATACTTATTCCCACTAAGATACGCTGGTCACGCCTTAACAAACATTATGATTAAGGGTCAAGGATGGTCTAATATATGGTTTGATGTATTAATACTATTTGTTTTCATTATCATATTTACTACGATGAATATGATTGGTTTAAAACGATATCGAAAAGTCTAATATAACTTTCGTGTTAATTATAATCCTGATACTAACGTACTTAAATGAAACTAAGTATCAGGATTTATTTTTATTACATTTATATTCTTCTTTCAATAAACTATACACGTAATGATCTGAAAATTATCCTTATCACTATTGATTTAATAGAACATACATTTTTACTTGATGCATATTTGTATTCCAAAATAAATGAACACGAGGTAAAAAAAGTTTAAAAAAATTGTCTGTGTGAAAATACATACTATATAAAGAAAATAAGGAGTGTTAAGTATGGCTAATAAAATTGCAATTGCTGGTGCGGGTGCAATGGGAAGCCGTATTGGTACTTACCTAAAACAAAGTGGACAAGATGTTACATTAATAGATTACTGGAAAGATCATGTTCATCGAATAAATGAAAAAGGAGTAGAAGTTCAAACTGAACATGATACTTATACTGTTGAAATGCATGCCACATTCCCTGAAGAGGTCAATCAAACCTATGATATTATTGTACTTTTAACAAAATCAATGCAATCTGAACAAATGATGCAAATTTTAAAAGAGCAGGGAGCAATTAGCGAGGATACTGCCATCTTATGTATGATGAATGGTTTAGGCCATGACGAACGTCTATCACAATTTGTTCCAAAATCACAAATTTTCTTAGCCGTAACAATGTGGACAGCTGGATTACGTGGTCCAGGTCAATTGCTATTAGAAGGTGAAGGTTCAATTGACTTTCAACGTGCTGATGGTAAAAAAGACCCACGTACTCAAGAAATTGCAGATATCTTAAATCAAGCCCATTTAAATGCCACTATCAGTAATGATGTATTTAAAGCGATATGGTCTAAAGCTACGCTTAACAGTGTTTTAAATCCATTGTGCACGATATTAGATAAAACAATTGGTGAATTGGGCGCTTATGATCATTCTAGAGCAATGATACGCCCAATCATTGAAGAAATTGTCGACGTAGCACATGCTAAAAATGTAGATATTCATATTAACGACTTAATCTCGAAAATTGAAGCAGCTTATCCTGATCATGCACAAGGTTTACACTATCCTTCAATGCATCAAGATTATAATCATGGTCGTTTAACTGAAATAGATTACTTAAATGGTCAAATTGTGGACTATGGTAAATCATTAGGTATCGAAACTCCTAATAATGAACTGATTACTCATCTCATTCATCAATTAGAAATGAAGTTAAATATAAATGAATATTAAGTAATATGAAACGAACTAGATCACTTTGGTAAATGATTGAAAAATTGTTTACTCTTTTGATACATTTTTATGATTGTATAACCCCCTAAACTTATTATAGCTTAGGGGGTTGTTGCTTAATCATATATGTGAATTGAAAGCTAATCAATCTGATATGAAGTAACATATTTTAAGTAATATGATATATTTTTCTTCTAATTCTTGTCTCATTTGTTCTAAACTTGCTGAAAAACCGCATCACTTATGATAAGCGTCTGCGTATCGGTTAATGATGCGGTTTTTAATTATATAATTTCATTTAATAAGGTAATGAACAGTTTTTTGATAAATGTTATTCTTCTAAAATTCTTTTTAATTTACACACTAAAAAATATCCTCCTTAACAATAATAAGTTATTTAAATTATTGATTAAGGAGGATATTTTTATATCTATTTATTTCTCAATCTAGAACTAGATTTTTATCGTGCTTTCAGTTCATTTCCTGTCATCCATTTATGATTTTTAATGATTTTACCATTATCTTTGGATTTGTAATCAACCACGTAAACAGTCGTCTTTTTCACGTTATCTATATTGGCTGTAGCACCTTTCATACCAGACATATGACTTGCTTCTAATTTAACAGTATCGCCCTTACTAAATCCATCTTTAGGTGCATCTTTGATCTCTTCGTTTACGACCCATTTATGATTGTTTACTTTTTCATTTCCATTTGTGGGTTTATAACTTACAACATAGGCATATGTTTTATACGCACCTTTTACAGTAGCTTCTGCACCTTTCATACCTGGCATATGTCCTGCTGTAATCGTTACTTTATCTCCTACTTTAAATTCACCCTCATTAGTCGATGTCATATCTTCAGGAACTTTACTTTCATCATTATGCTTCATATGGCTCTCACTTTTTTGGTCATTAGTGTCTTTATCTTTTTTCATCATATTAAAATCTCCCTATTGATTAATTTGTTACTTTTACTTGACCCATCATTCCATTATCTTCATGCTCAAGTATATGACAGTGAAACATGTATGTTCCAGTATTTTTAAATACAACCTCTATTTTAGCTTTTTGTCCAGGTTCCAAAGATATAACATCCTTTTTACCCCTCATATCTTTTGGAGGTTTCTCCCCATCCACAGATAAAACTTTAAATTGCGTTCCATGGATGTGGAAAGGATGTTTCATACCACCCATTTTATCTTTGACGTTTTCAATTTCCCATACTTCTTTCTGGTTTAACTTTTGTGTAAAATCTATTCTGTTAGGATCGAATTTATTACCATTAATGGTAACATGATCATTCATACCTTCTAATTTTATTTTCTTACCTACTTTTGGTGTATTACTTTTGTTAGAACTTTTCTCTTTGTTACTAATCGGTAAAATTACAGTTTTATCATTATCAACCAGATTGATTTTCTCGCCTTTCATTTTAGATAAATCTATTACTATTTCTTTTCTTTCTGAAGGAGCTAAATTAATTTCTTTTAATTTTTTAGCGTTTTTTAATTGACCGCCATCTGAAGCAATATACTCAAAACTTTGATTATTACTTAGCTTAAGATTTAAATCTCGAGCATTAGAACCATTTAAAAGTCTCAAACGTATTTTCTCTTCTTTTGCTGTAAGTTTGGGGTTTACTATTCCGTTCACAAGAACAGTATCACCTTGAGTGCCATCTTCGTCTTTCGTTTTTGAATAATTTAATTTTTTAGATACAAATGTTTTATCTTGAATTATTATAGGCAAATCATTTTTTCCATAATTACTAGGATAATTATTCTTTTTACTATCTTCTATATATAATAATCCTGATAAGCCATTATAAACTTGTTTAGCTGTATTTGGAGAGGGGTGGGGGTGATACCATAACGTAGCAGAATCTTGATTAACCTCAAATTTTATAGTTTTTTCTTTTCCTGGTTTTATAACCTGAGAAGGCCCTCCATCCACTTTTCCATTTACTTCTAATCCATGCCAATGAAATGTTGTATTTTCATCTAAGTTATTTATTAACTTAATTTTAACTTTATCTCCTTTTTTTAATTTTAAAGTTGGTCCAAGTAAATTTCCATTGTAGCCTAGAGTATTAGAAAAATTATTTTTGTAAAACTCTGTCTTTCCTTTCTGAGCTTTTAATGTATAATTTTTATAACCATTGTTATCTTTTTTTGACTCTGCAACTTCAGGAAATATTATTTCATTTTTTCCTTGTGAAGAATTTAATTTCTTTCTTTCGTCATGATGTTTCATATTCATCATATCCATTGTATTTTTCTTATCTTCTTTCATGTTCATCATGTCATTCTTACTTTCTGCGAAAGTATCATTAGACGCAATAATTATTATGGAAAAAATTATAATTAAAATTGCAAAAACTTTATTATACATAAGGTTTACCTCTTTTATTTTAATTTTAATGTAAAAGCATTAATCGCTACTATAACTGTACTTAAAGACATTAATATTGCTCCTACAGCTGGTGATAATATTAACCCGATAAAAGCTAATGCGCCAGCTGCTAAAGGTACAGCAACAATATTATAACCTGCACCCCACCATAAGTTTTGCACCATTTTTTTCATAGTATTATTTGAAAGAGTCAAGAAATGAATGATATCTGATGGATTACTTTTAACAAGTATGACATCACCTGAATCCACTGCAACATCTGTGCCTGCACCAATTGCTATACCAATATCGGCTCTTATAAGACTCGGCGCATCGTTGATACCGTCTCCGACCATCATGACTTTATTACCGTCACTTTGATAATCTTTTATAATGCTTTCCTTATCTTCTGGCATGAGTTGTGCGTGGACATCACTAATACCTAATTCTTTTGCGACAGCGTGTGCCACTTCATTATTATCACCTGTAAGCATGACTGGTGTAATATTTCTTGATAGTAAATCAGCTACCATTTGTTTTGAGCTTTCTTTAATTTGATCTCCTTGAGCAATCATGCCAATGACTTGTTGATCCTCAATTAAATAGCTGATTGAATTACCTTGTTGAGCTAATTTAGTAAACAAGTCATCGTCATAATTAAGTTTATGTTTATCAAGATAAGAGACATTTGTTATTTTATATGTTTTATTATCAATTAGACCTTCTAATCCGACACCCGGAATATTATTAACGTCTTGTGGATTAGTAAATGAAACATTTTTACTTTTCGCAAAATCAACAATACTTATAGCTAATGGGTGATTAGATTGACTTTCTAATGAGGCGAAAAGGCTTAATATTGTATCATTACTCAAATCATTTTTAAAGCTCTCATAATGATTCACAGAAAAGTTACCCTCAGTTAAAGTACCAGTTTTATCCATCATTACATAATCGATATGTTGAGCTATTTCTACAGACTCTCTATTTTTAATAATTAAACCATTATGTGCACCAATTGAAGTCGAACGTGCAGTGACTAAAGGTATTGCCAAGCCTAAAGCATGTGGACAAGCAATGACTAACACAGTTACAAGACGTTCTAATGCAAAATCAACATCATTTTGAATGAGCATCCAGACAATAAAAGAAATCACGCCAACAATTACAGCAAAGTAGAATAAATAACCCGCTACTTTATCAGATAACAATTCAGCACTAGATTTATCATTTTGTGCTTGATTAACAAGTCCCATAACTTGAGAAAGATATCCATCTTCTCCCACAGCTGTAACCTTGACTTGTATTGTTCCAGACCCATTAATAGAACCCCCGATGACGTTGTCATTTTGATTTTTTTGTACTTTTTTAGATTCTCCAGTGACTAGGGATTCATCTATAGATGTTTGTCCTTGAACGATAATACCATCTGTTGGAATGCTTTCTCCGGCTTTTACTTCGACGATATCATCAGTCATGATGTCTGATATTTTAACTTCTTCGCGTTGGCCATTATCCATAACTTTAATCGCACTATTAGGTAACAGTTCTGCCATTTTCTTTAAAGCATCTCCAGCATTTCCGACAGCATTCATTTCTATCCAATGTCCTAATAGCATAATTAAAATTAAGGTTGCTAATTCCCAAAAAAAGTCCATTGTATGACCAGTTGCACTACTAAAGTTATTCATATAAAAAGCATACAAGCTATAAATATAAGCTACTGAAATACCTAGAGCAACTAAGGTCATCATGCCTGGTTTTTTTTCAGCAATTTCATCTTTACCACCAGACAAGAACGGTTTACCACCATAAAAGAATAAAATTGTACTTAATATTAACACTACCCATTCAGAACCTGGAAATGTGAATTGAAAAGGTAAGTTAACACCCATCAGTGGCGATAAAAGAATGATAGGTATTCCAAAAATTAATGAAACAAAAAACTTAACTTTAAAATTTCCATGATGATGTGCATGGCCACTATGATGATTATGTGATTCATGGTTATCATGATGCATGTGATTGGAATGATTCATGTGATTTTGATGATTATGCGCTTCACCATTATTATTCAAATTAACCCCTCCTAATAAAAATGTTATAGTAAAACTACTTATACTATAACATATACCCCCCTAGGGTATAAATAGTTTCGATTTATCTCCATTTATGGATTTATTTATATCATTCTGAAAATGATGTCTACACGTCCTACATTAGACCTTGTCATCGATGTTTAAAACAAGGTTTTAATTAAAAAATCTCATCTGAACTATCGCATGACAATACACTCTGACCAAGGTTAGCATTATCAACACAAATCATATATTACTATTCTTAAAGAAAATAACGCATTTCAAAGTAGGTCTAGAAAAGCAAATTGTCTAGATCATTATTTAATGAAGCCAGTAAATGAATTCATAATAAACTCATTTACTGGCTATTTTTCTAGTATTTATATTCAGTCTTTTCAAACTATATTAATCATTTTTTGATTCTCAAATTCTACGCCACAATAGCTGCATTTTATTAAAGATACTATATATTCAATCAATTTCAGAGTGAGTTATATACAACCTCATTTTTAGTTTTATTTATAATATGATTCTGCGTATCGGTTAATGATGCGGTTTTTAATTAACGTCTTTTTGTTATAAGTCTTAAAGAAATACTAAATAAACACATCATTTTCCTTAATTGAAACGAAAGAACGACAAATTCCATACTATTACATTGGAATTTGTCGTTCATTTATTAGAAGCATATATTTTACAGACTTCTAAATTAATTGTTACAACAACAATTATTATCCTGTTGCTCTTTTTCATTTTTTTCATTTTTTTCTTCAATTTCTACAGAACAACAAGATTGTTCCTGAGGTTTTAATTTTTTTAATACGTCTTTGACTCCCATTATCTCACCTCCTTTAAATAACGATGTTCACCATCAAACCTGTAGAAATAGCTACAACTAAAATGGCGATAACGAATGAGATTACAAATTTTTTCTTGAATAGTTTCGATAATAATACAACTTCTGGAATACTTGCACCAGCACCACCAATGATCAAAGCAACAACTGTCCCAAGCGACATTCCTTTTGAAGCTAATGCTTCAGCTATAGGTAACATGGTTTCAGGTCTAATATACATAGGAATACCTATAATAGAAGCAATAAATACGGATATAATGCCACCTCCACTCGCATATTTAGTAATAAATGTTTCGGGTACAAAGCCATATATAAAAGCACCAATAAATACACCGATAAATAAGTAAGGAATCATTGGATATAAGAATGCCCAAGCATCATTTAATGCTTGTTTAAAACGAGATCCATTTTTATTAGCGAAAAACCCATCGCCTTTAACATTTACACCTTTATAACTTTTAGATAAATTCATTTTTGAAAATACTAGACCCGTTAAGACACTAAAGATTGCTAGTACAATAAAATAAACAACAGCAACTTTCCAACCTAATAAGGCCCATAACATAAATATCATTAAGGGATTCATTAAAGGTGACGCAATTAAAAAACTCATTGCAGGACCAAATGGAACTTTAGAATTTAATAAACCTGCAAGTATAGGAATTGTAGAACAAGAACAAAATGGTGTCATCGCACCAAAAGCCATTCCCAAAATATAATTAATAGCTTGATTAGGTTTACTTAAAAAGTATTTTATTTTTTCTTCTGAAACTATCTGCTGGATGATACTTACAATAAAGCTCACGATGATAAATAGTATGAATAGTTCAAAAAACAACATCACAAATGTTTTTATAAATTCCATAATTGAATCTAACATGAATATAATGCCTCCAAATTTAATTAATCAATATTTCTTGATGTATTAATCAAAAAAAATTGATTAATACTACATTAAAAAAGATACTTAAAGTATCTTACAACAAGTATCTTCATTTAAAACAACCTGTATTTGCTGCTCATTAATTTTATAATAATTCCATGTGCCATGCTTTTCAGCAATAAGAACATTTGCATCTACTAATTTTTTTAAATGATAAGAAAGTTTAGATTGTTTTATATCTAATAACTCTTCTAAATCACATACACATAATGATTTATTGAAGCTTTGGCTAATTTGATTTAGTATTTTTAATCTGATTTTATCGGCAAGTGCATTAAACATATTTTCATAAAAGTCAAATTGTTGATCTTCACTCATATCAGTCTTTGCTTTAATAACTTCCATAAAAGACCATCCTTTTTATAATATTTCATTGAGTTTATATTATCTTTATTTCAATTCTTGAATTGCTTGTTTATAGTTATTTTTTGTTGATTCTCCATACTGATTAATGTTCCCTTTAAAAAACTCCTTTTCCATATATATTGTAGCTTCTTTTAAATTGATTTCTCTTGATAGCATAACAAGATTTAAATAACTTACAAAATAACCAACAGTTAAAGTACTTGCATGGTTTACTCGCAATCAAGCACGCCTCCTTATTGTCAACGTAGTTTTATATCATTTAATACATCAATTTTTTTTGATGTATTAAATGTAAATCAATATCCATATTATCGCAAGAAGAAAACCTATAATTTTACATAAACTTAGGTATTGCTCACAGAAATACTAAAATAATTTTTTATAAATTGTATTATTAAGAATTAAATTTAGTAAAATTTTTAAAACTCAAATAAAAACATAGACATCCATCTATATAGATGTTAGTCTATAATCGTAAATTAATTAATGAGGTGAGTATAATGTTAAATATTGAAATATACGAAGAAGCTATGTGCTGTTCTACTGGGGTATGTGGTCCAGAACCGGATGAAACACTAATAAAAGCGAACCAAATCAATGAATATTTAAAACAAAATCAAATAGAAGTTCAACGTTATAATATGAATAATAATCCGAATGAATTCATTAAAAATCAAGAAGTTATTCGTTTAATTCAAGAAAAAGGTGATGAAGTTTTACCAATCACTTTTATAGAAGGCGGTATAGCTAAAACGGGCGCTTATATTACCCAAGAAGAAGCCGATGAAATCATTACAGTTAATCAAATGAGAAATGGAGGATGCTGTGGTGGAGATGGATGCTGTTAAATACTTAAATAAATTGAATTTAGATAACATTGAGTTAACAAAATATTTGTTTTTTACTGGTAAAGGTGGCGTAGGCAAAACAACGATATCAAGTTTTATTGCTTTAAACTTAGCAGAGAATGGAAAGAAAGTAGCTTTAGTAAGTACTGATCCAGCTAGTAATTTACAAGATGTATTTCAAATGGAATTATCTAATAAATTAACTAAATATCAACCTATACCTAATCTCTCTATAGCCAATTTTGACCCGATTGCTGCTGCAGACGATTATAAAGCACAATCTATAGAACCTTATGAGGGTATTCTACCAGAAGATGTGCTTTCTGAAATGAAAGAACAGTTAAGTGGTTCATGTACAGTTGAAGTAGCAGCATTTAATGAATTTACAAATTTTTTATCCGATAAAACTTTAGAACAAGAATTTGATTTCATTATATTTGATACAGCTCCTACAGGTCACACCTTGAGAATGCTTGAATTACCTTCTGCATGGACAGATTATTTAAATACAACGAGTAATGACGCTTCTTGCTTAGGTCAATTATCAGGTTTAAATGAAAATAGAGTTAAATATAATTCAGCACTTGAAAAACTACGTAACCAAGATGATACGACCATGATGTTAGTTGCGAGACCTACTCATTCTTCTATATATGAAATTCAAAGAGCGCAACAAGAATTACAACAACTGTCAATTTCTAAATTCAAAGTAATCATTAACAACTATATAGAAGAAAGTCACGGTTTAATTTCGAGTCAGATGAAATCGGAACAAGATAAAAACATTAATCATTTTACTGAATGGTTAAATAACAATCATGCTTATTACGTTCCATATAAAAAGCAGAAAGAAGAAGGTATAGAAAGTTTAACGAATCTATTAAATGATGATAACTTAATTGAAAATGATGACTTTATTGTTGAAGATCATCCGCAATTTAATAAATTAATCGATGAAATTGAAAATAGTAAAGTTCAATATTTATTTACAATGGGAAAAGGTGGCGTTGGTAAAACGACAGTAGCAACGCAATTAGCTACAACGTTATCTAATAAAGGATATCGTGTTCTTTTAGCAACTACTGACCCTACTAAAGAAATTAATGTTGAAACTACAAGTAATTTAAATACTGCTTATATTGATGAAGAACAAGCATTAGAAAAGTATAAAAAAGAAGTACTAGCCACAGTGAATGATGATACACCACAAGACGATATTGATTATATTATGGAAGATTTAAAATCACCTTGTACAGAAGAAATAGCATTTTTCAAAGCCTTTAGTGACATTATGGAGAATCAAGACGACATGGATTACGTCATTGTAGATACAGCTCCTACAGGCCATACTTTGCTGTTACTTGATTCTAGTGAAAATCATCATAGAGAATTAAAGAAAAAATCAACTCAAACTACCAGTAATGTTGAAACATTATTACCTAAGATTCAAAATAAAAATTTAACACAGATGATAATCGTAACACTAGCAGAAAAAACACCTTATTTAGAATCTAAACGTTTAGTAGAAGATTTAAATAGAGCTAATATAGGCCATAATTGGTGGGTTGTTAATCAATCGTTAGTTACGCTAAATCAACGTGATGACCTTTTTAGTAACAAAAAAGAAGATGAATCATTTTGGATAAACAAGATTAAAAATGAAAGTCTTGATAATTATTTTGTCATACCTTATGGGGGGTTATCATAATGAAAAAAATTGTAATCATCGGTTCAGTTGCTGCCGGTACAAGTGTCGCGGCTAAAGCAAGAAGAAATAGTGAAGATGTGGAAATTATCGTTTTTGATAAAGATAATGATATTTCGTATTCAGTATGTGGTATCCCCTACTATATAGGCGGTAATGTATCTGATATTGATGAACTCACGCCAAGAAATGCTAAATGGTTTAAAGAGCGCTTTAATATAGATATTTATACAAAATATGAAGTGAATCAGATAAATGATACTGATCAAACAATAACTGTTACCAATTTAGTAAATGATGAAAAGATGATTCAAGAATATGACGAATTAGTATTAGCAACAGGCTCATCGCCTAAGGAACTTCCTCAATTAAATAGCGAAGAATATAACAATGTATTTAAAGTTAAGAATATTAATGATGCGAAAGCAATTTATAATTATATTGAGAGCAATGATGTTCAGAATATAACAATCATTGGTGGTGGATTTATTGGTCTAGAAATGTTAGAACAATTATCTAACTACAATACTTCAATTATTCAACGCAGTACTTTTATGCCTCATTTAGACTACGATATCAGTTTTATGATTCAAGAATATATTGAAGATAAAGCTAACGTATATACCTATAATGAAATAGATAGTATTGATTATGATGAAAATCATACAATAAATAGAGTAAGCTTAAAAACTGGCGAATTAATTGATACAGATTTAATCATTATTGGGATTGGTGTCACACCAAATACTAAATTAGCTAAAGAAATTGGTATTAATATTGGAAAATCTGGAGCAATACAAACCAATAAGTATTTTGAAACAAATATTCCTCACATATATGCAATTGGTGATGTAGCAGAAAGTTATAATTTAATTACTGGTGACCCTATATATAGACCGCTAGGTTCTACAGCAAATAAAATGGGACGTATTTTAGGAGATCGATTAACTGGTGGAAATCTAGAACATAAAGGCATTTTAGGAACAGGCATTGTTCGTATATTTGATATGACAATTGCCCAAACAGGCTTAACTGAAAAAGAAGCTATTGATTTAGATATTGATATTGACGTATTACACAATGTGAAACCGAATCGTCCAGAATATATGCAAGGCCAAGAAATGGTAATTAAAGCTATATTTGATAAAAACAATTCTAAATTACTGGGTGCTCAAATTATTGGGTATGAAGGTGTAGATAAGAGAATAGATGTACTAGCTACTGCTATAACGTTTGGCGCCCATGCAGAAGATTTATTTCATTTAGATTTAGCATATGCGCCTCCTTTTTCTACAACTAAAGATCCTGTTATTTATACAGGGATGATTGGACACAATATTACTCGAGGACGCAAAATTATAACGCCTGAAGAAGTCATAAAACAAAATAATGACTTATTGATTTTAGATGTACGTTCTCCAAAGCAATTTGAAGTTAATCATGTTGATGGAGCGATTAACGTCCCATTGAAAATATTGAGAAGTTATGCAAAAACATTAGATAAAAATCAAAAGATAGTGACTTATTGTAATAAAGGTACTACTGGGAATGCTGCACAAAACGTACTTATTAATTTAGGTTTTAAACAAGTGTTTAATTTGTCAGGTGGTAATAAAAATTATCAACGTTATAAAAGGTTTCAAGTAGAAAGGAAGAAGAAAAATTGAATTATAAAAAAATTTCACAATACTTAAAAGTGATTGCTGATAGTAGCCGCCTTGAAATATTAGACTTGTTATCTTGTGGTGAATTATGCGCTTGTGATTTATTAGAGCATTTTTCTTTTTCTCAACCCACATTAAGTCATCATATGAAAGTATTAAAAGACAATAATTTAATTACATCCAGAAAAGATGGTAATAAAATTTTATACAAATTGAATCATGACGTATTGGATGACGTTACATCACGACTGACTCTATTGAGTTCCAGTGCTGGCCCATGTATATGTGAAACAGTAGAGAAAGGTGAGTGTTAATGATGACGATATTAGCAATCACAATATTTGTATTAACGTTAATTTTTGTTATATGGCAACCTAAAGGTCTAGATATTGGTATTACTGCATTAATTGGTGCTGTAGTTGCTATAATCACTGGCGTTGTAAGCTTTTCAGACGTACTAGAAGTTACTGGAATTGTTTGGAATGCGACTTTAACTTTTGTTGCAGTTATTCTTATTTCACTCATATTAGATGAAATTGGATTCTTTGAATGGTCTGCCATACATATGGTAAGAGCATCAAAGGGTAATGGCTTGAAAATGTTTATCTTTATCATGCTCTTAGGTTCAGTTGTAGCAGCCTTCTTCGCAAATGATGGTGCGGCTTTAATACTGACGCCTATTGTTTTAGCAATGGTACGTAGTTTAGGATTTGATAAAAAAGCGATATTCCCATTTATTATTGCTAGTGGTTTTATCGCAGATACTACGTCTCTTCCATTAATTGTTAGTAATTTAGTTAATATTGTTTCTGCTGATTACTTTGATATTGGATTTGTTGAGTACTTCAGTAAAATGATTATACCTAATATATTCTCTTTAATCGCAAGTATTCTTGTCTTATGGCTTTATTTTAGAAAGTCTATCCCAAGAAAATTTGATGCAGTAAATATTAGAGAACCAAAAGAAGCGATTAAGGACAAAAAGCTTTTTAATATCTCATGGATTGTACTCACTGTATTGCTAGTTGGTTATTTAATAAGTGAGTTTATAAATATTCCAGTATCAATTATTGCTGGTATCATTGCTTTAATATTTGTATTATTAGCACGTAAGTCTAAGGCTGTGCATACGAAACAAGTAATTAAAGGTGCGCCATGGAATATTGTTTTATTCTCTATTGGTATGTATCTTGTGGTATTTGGTCTAAAAAATGTGGGCATCACAACGCTTCTTAGTGATGTACTAACAAATATTTCAAATTACGGCTTATTTAGTGGTATCATGGGCATGGGCTTTATAGCTGCATTCCTTTCATCCATTATGAACAACATGCCAACTGTTTTAATAGATGCAATAGCGATTGGTCAATCTCAAACAACAAGCATACTCAAGGAAGGCATGATTTATGCGAATGTTATCGGATCTGATTTAGGACCTAAAATAACACCAATTGGTTCGTTAGCAACACTTCTCTGGTTACATGTGCTTACTCAAAAAGGTGTTAAAATTTCTTGGGGACAATACTTTAAAATCGGTATTATTATAACGATTCCGGTATTATTTATCACACTGTTAGGGTTATATCTAACACTTATTATTTTCTAAAAAAAGAGGAAACTATTTATGGATAAAAAAACAATTTACTTTATATGTACAGGTAATTCATGCCGTAGCCAAATGGCTGAAGGTTGGGGTAAAAAAATCTTAGGTGACGAATGGCAAGTATATTCTGGCGGTATTGAGGCACACGGTGTCAATCCGAAAGCAATCGAAGCGATGAAAGAAGTCGGAATTGATATCTCAAACCATACTTCTAATTTAATTGACAACACTATACTAAACCAATCCGATTTAGTAGTAACTCTATGTAGTGATGCTGATCAAAACTGTCCTGTATTGCCGCCTAATGTAAAAAAAGAACATTGGGGATTTGATGATCCAGCAGGCAAACCTTGGTCAGAATTCCAACGTGTTAGAGATGAAATCAAAGCAGCCATTGACTCATTTAAGGCTAGATAAATTTTAAGCGTCTCAATATCATTGAGACGCTTTTTTTAATATGCCATTTTAGACGATTACAGAGTTTTAAAATGATGAGCACACTTTAACTTTATTAAAATTCCCTTCTATTAAGAACGTTGAACGACTCAATGTGAGTTATTGCAATACACTATTTTTAATTTTCACTTTCTCACCGGTTTTAATTTTATCGTATTGCTTTTTCGGGACAACAACTAAACGTTTGCCTTTATTAGTTTGAACGGTAATGGTATATAATTTCTCATGTGCTTTCATTTGTTGTTTCAACATGTTTTTTTGGTATTCAACATGATTGGTTTTATTTTTATACATACCGGATGTAATAAAATAAAAAAATAACCAATTATTATAATATGAAGTGGCCATAAATTGTGACGCATATGAGCCCCCTGGTCTGTATCGATGTCTTGTAGACACCATTGATCGTGCTTGTTGAGATTGAATTTTACCAGTATCTTGTTTGAATTTTGATGATTTGTTATTATATGTCATACTATTTGTTCGACTAGCTTGTTGCGCTGCACGTTGACTTGATTGTTTTGCAACTCGTGAAGCATTCATCGTACTTGAACGACTCATTGACGAACTTGAAGACGTTGAGCTTCTAACTGCAGAAGATGACGAACTACTACTCGAACTTGAGCTACTCGTGCTTGATGTTACAGCTTCTAAATTTGTAGACAATATACAAAGCGAGAGCACATTAAAGATTATCATTATACTTATCATTTTTAATACTTTATGCTTCACCCACTCACCTCTTACTCTTTAGATACTTCATCTTTAGCAGTAACTTGTCCTTCAATATCGTCATCGCCATAAATCATATATGGTGGACGATAGACATGAATCTTTTTACCATCTTTAATTATATAAGGCTTTTTATTTCCATCATTTAAAATATGTTCATAAACGTGTTCTAAATCCGTCTTTTGTAAATGTGATTTACCATTTTTATCTTTATATTTTATTTCCACATTGGGTGTATCTTCTGAACCATTATTTAGCACTTCATAATACTCATATGTATATTTCTCTGACTTTTGACTATCTTTAGAAGGTTCTTTCTGTTCTCCCGATGTTCCACAAGCTGCTAAGATAAAAGACAAACTCAGTAGACTAGCTAATAATATTATCTTTTTCATAAACACTCTCCTCTACTCATTTGCATTGTAACATTCTTATTCCATTCATTTCCAAGTGAGGGATATATAACTTATTTTATCTTTAACACTTTTATATACATTTTAATATATCAATTGTAAGTTATTTCATTTTTAATTATTTTTGTTAAACTATATTTAAAATCATCGATCACTTTTACTTATAAGTTTAACTTTTAAATACAAAATATGGTAAGTAAGGAGAGATAGCTATGTCAATATGGTTTGTTTTATTACCCTCACTATCTTTTTTAGCCGTTATGATCATAGGGTATATTTGTACTAAAATCTTTATTCGCTAATATACGGGTCGCCTTATACTATCGCTATACTTCACTTATTGTGTTTGCTTATTGATCACACATTGTAAGTAAATGGCTAGTAATATTTCTTTCTCTACTCTAGTGCTGTGAATGTGTATAGTGTGTTTTTCGCCTCTTTTTTTAGTTCGCTTGCTTTTTGAAATATCTAAAAAACTACGCTTTGCGGTTAATACTACGTCATTCTCAAATGTAATTTTGGTTTCATTACTAAAAAATGGATTGCTTACATCAAATACCTCAGATTTGTAATTAAACGTATAAGGAATTTGTTGCTTTCCCCCACTTTTGAAAAACTGTTTCATCTCAAGCGTGCCTACTTCTTCATTATTCAAATACATCGTATATTGAGGTCTATTAGCCACAACATTTGTACGAATTACTTTTACATTGTTCTCACTAGAAGTCATATATAGACTATATTTTGTTTGAACACCAAAGAGACTCAATAATTTATGAAATATATTAACAAAAACAGGCTTATACGTTATTGTCTCGTTACCGTATATCACATTGCTTTGATTCTCAATGATATATAGAGGCATTTGTACAAAGAATTCTCCCGCTTTAAAATCTTTATTATTGAGATTTTTATTAATGAGTGGATGCTTTTTTTGTAAATGTTTTCTAAAAAGTAAAACGCCTATTATAATTATAGTAACTATTCCCCAAACTAACCATGTACTCCAAAGTGGAACCTTGAATAATGATGATTTTCCCACAAGTACTAAAAACGTGTTTATTAAGTTAAATATGAGAAGCACTATCCATATCAGTGCTTCACGAAACATCGTCATTATTCATTTCTCCTTTATTTAATAAGTAAGTTTATAATATATCATGCAATCTATTTTTTTATTGCTTTTGTGAGGTACTTTTGCGTATCGGTTAATGAGGCGGTTTTTTATACTTATATAAATTTTAATGGTTCTTATACTTTTTTATATGAACTTATTGTATCACTAACTAATCATCTTATTGAAAGACAGAAACGTAATTATTAGTTATTGCGGAATCCGGAATGTAAAGTTTCTGAATACGTGAAAAAAGACAAATTCTATTGAGTTGTATAAAATTTATCTCTACCTGTTAATTATATTTTTGGTTAGATTATTTATTTTTCATGTGTTCTTCTTTCATTCTCACAAATATCACGTCATGACCTGTTTTTAGAATAACTATTTCTATCATTTTTACCAATTTCAATATATTTTTCTAAATCTGTAAAATTCATATTTCTATTTCTTGAATCCAATGTTCACTTAAAAATAAAGTTTAAAACTTGTTCTAAAAATTCCATTCTAGACAATTTCTATGTATGTTTTGAATAATAGTAGAAGTCTGAAGAAAAACAATTGAGCATTATATCAACCTTAAAAGTCAAGACTTTCAATATTCTTTTTTTAAATTGCAATTTAATCAAATCAGCTAGTGAATGATAAAATGGAATATGGATTAAGGATCCAGCAGGGTTTGAGGACTTTTCAATAAACGATAGAATTGTAAAGTTTGTCTCTTTTAAATTCAAAAAATAGCTTAAAATGCCAAAAACACGTTAATAAGGAGAATTATTTCTATGTTTTTCTAAATACGTATCAATTTCTTGAAATATAGCTTCAACCTACTTGTCCATAACTGATTCGCATAGACGTGCCTTGCTCTCAAAATGTCGATATAATGTCCTCCCACCTACACCAGCATATTTAGCAATATCTGACATCTTCATTTTTGTAATATCTATATTGCTATGTGATAACTCAATTGTTGATGACATAATTATATTTTTATTTCGTCTGCATCACTTCTAATTTTTTTTGGTCCCCATGTCAAACTTAATATCCCTTTCCTTATTTAATGTTTTATTTCCAACGATACTTAACAATGATTTACAGGCAATTATTAACCAATCTCTATTAAAATGAATATCATACTACTTACAATAAAACTAGAGCATCCTTCACTTTTACGGTGAGGGAAGCCTTATTATTTATTTTTTTATTATTACTATTAATATATTTATTCTTAATACAATCAAATATGAGAATTTTATAGGTTTCATAGTAAGAGTAATCAATCGAGAATAACAAGAAAATGAGAATTAGTATGTGATGAATTAATTGTTAAAATAAAGTGTTCACAGTGAATGATGACTTATTCGTTATTTATATTTATAATGCAAATATATGAGAAAATTTTGGGAGTGGAATTATGAAACTAAGAGCATTAGAGTATAGTGATTTACTTTTTGTTCATGAATTAAATAATGAATATTCTATTATGGCTTATTGGTTTGAAGAACCTTATGAATCCTTAACGGAACTTCAGTATTTATTTGATAAGCATTTATTAGATGAATCGGAAAGACGTTTTATCGTTGAAGATGAAAATCAAGTCGTAGGGATTGTTGAATTAGTAGAAATTAATTACATCCATCGTAATTGTGAAATACAAATAATTATTAAACCTGAGTTCAGTGGTAAAGGTTATGCAAAATTCGCATTCGAAAAAGCGATAAATTATGCATTCGATATATTAAACATGCACAAAATTTATCTATATGTTGATACAGATAACAAAAAAGCTGTGCATATATACGAGTCACAAGGATTTAAAACTGAAGGATTACTCAAAGAACAATTCTACACTAAAGGTAAATATAAAGATGCCTATTTTATGTCATTATTGAAATCTGAATATATTTTGTAGCATAAAAAATAACTCATATATTTATTTAGGTAGGTTCAAAACTAAATTACTAGAACGGGTTTCATTCGAATATCCATTAGAGGAATAAATAAAATTAAAAGAGAATTTGGATTTGTATGAATGGCACTCAATATAAGAAAAGTAGCAGCTCAATTGATCTGAAAATAATCAAAAAATTATAAAAAAGACAATTTCTATATTATTTCAATAGAAATTGTCTTTTTTGACTTATCCAGAGACTTTATGTCTCAGACTCATCATCCCACTCTCACATGAATGCATTGAGTTGACATTTTGTATAAGCACACAATCATTATATATAAATATTTAAACGCTTTTTTATCCGTTAATTACCATGACGAAGTATCCCTTTTTATCTATACACTAATCCACCATCAGTTAAAATGAATTGACCAGTAATATAGTCAGAATCATTAGAAGCTAAGAATGATACTAAGTTTGCAACAACGGATGGTGCTTGATATCTTCCAAGCGTAATTTCTGAAGAAAAAGCTTCAAACGCATCTCCTATTTCAAGACTATCATCAAGTTTAACTATTTATTCATCATACAACATACGATCAAAATTCAAGCAATGATATTTACTACGCCAACTCCCGATTTAAGCATCTACATTCTTTCTAGGAATTAAACAATACGCGGCAATAAATGCGATAAACACTAAACCTGCCCCCACGATAAATGCGATTGTAGCTGCAAATTGTGCTGGATGATTGACAGACAATGCTGTATAAATTGTAGTTATAACAGCGATACCGAATGCTGCACCGAGTGTAGAAGTCATTTTGATAATTCCTGATGCAGTACCAGCTTTTTCTGCCGGAACATTAGATACAGCTGTAGATAGCGCTGGTGTCGCAAAGAAACCTAATCCTAGACCTATAAAGATAAATCCGATGCACGCCACAATATAGTAAATCATGTTAGGCAACGAAGTGAAGGCTAAAAGTATAATACCCACTGTAATTGATAAAGGACCTAACATAAGTGGCAATTGTGGCCCTCGATTTTGCATAAAACGTTCACCTACACGTATCATTAACAAACTACACAACATATATGGAATTGTAATTAAACCCGCTTGTGCGCCTGTTAAATGTTTATCATCTTGAACATAGATATTAAATAATGCAAGTGAGCCTATATCCATATTCACCATTAAATTAGCTAATGTTGTGCCAATATAAATATTATTTGAAAATAAACTAAAATCTATGAAAGGTTCATTTTGACGTTTTTCAAATATATAGAAAGCTATTAATGTCACAATGAATATGGCAATTAATATTACAATAATAGGATTTAACCATCCAATTCTATCACCTTGCGTTATTACTATGTTAATACTTAACATCATAATGACAAAAATAATGATACCGATAATATCAAATTTTTTATTATGTGCAGATTCATCTTTAGATTCTGGTATGCCTTTAAGCAATATTAAGGCAAGAATTGAGAAAATGATTGACAACACGAAAATCCAACGCCACCCAATAAAAGTGGCTATCATTCCAGCAAATAGTGATGCTAATCCTGTTCCACCATATGAACCAAATGACCAATAACTTAGTGCCTTTTGTCTTTCTTCACCATGAAAGAATGAATTAATTAACGCAATAGTTGCCGGAAGTAGGCATGCTGCAGATAAGCCTTGTAACACACGACCTACCAATAATAAAAGTGGCGCATGAGATATAATCAATGCAATAGACCCAAGTATACTAAGTATCAAACCTGCGTAAGTAATTTTAACTCGACCTATCTTATCAGATAAACCTCCTGCTACAACTATAAACACACCAGTTAAGAGTGATGTAAGACTGACCGCAATGTTAACAATACTCATATCTACATCATAGAAACGTTGCACATGTGGTGCGATATTCAAGAAAGACTGTGCAAATAACCAATATGTGAGAATCCCTAAAATAATCGCTACAATGAGTTGTTTTCCTTTATTAAACTGTTCACTCATCATTAAACGCCCTCCTGTTCTCCTTTATTTCATTACAGCACTTTGACCGGCAATGCGACCAAAAGTGAAAATATCTGCCAGTGCATTACCACCTAAACGGTTACCTGCATGTATACCACCAGCAACTTCACCAGCTGCATACAATCCTTTAATGATATGACCTTCTACATCAACGACTTGTGCATGTGTGTTGATTTTTAAACCACCCATAGTATGATGTATTGCAGGTTTTCGTGGTGTCGCATAGAATGGTGCTTTTTCGATTTTTAAATCAAATGCATTTTTATTAAAATCTTCATCATGTCCTTGTTCTACGAAAGTATTATATCTTTCAATCGTATTCACAAAAGTAGTTGTATCTATGTTTAATTTTTGAGCTAACTCTTCTAAGGTATTAGCCTTTATTAAAGTGCCATCTTCTAATTCTTGATTGATTTTGTCTTCAGTCGTATTCATAGCTAGCGCTTTAATATTTGCGTCTGCAATAATATAGAAGATACCGTCTTTTTGTTCTAATGCTGCCTTAGATAATACATCTCTACTTTCAAATTCGTTAACAAAACGATGTCCTTCCTTATTAATGAAGACGAAGTTTGAAGGTGTCACGATTAATCCTGTGAATAATGCACCTGTCTTAGGATCAGAAATCGGCATCATTTGAGAGAATCCCATACCTACAATGTCAGCGCCTGCTTGCACACCTAAACGTATACCATCACCTGTAATTGCAGGAGAATTTGTTGTTTTAATATCATCTGGAATGTTATCCCAATACGTATTATATTGTTGTATCATTTTAGTATTCGCTCCAAAACCACCTGTGGCCAACACTACGCCGTGACGAGTGTGAATCTTAACTTTAGCACCATTTGCTTTACGTGCTTCAATACCAACAACTTGATTACCTTCTTTAATTAATTTTTCTGCAGTAGTTTCTGTAAAAATACGACCATGATGATGTTTAACGTAATCTCCTAGATTTTCAATGTACTCTAAACCTTGTGCTTTCATTGGTTTATGACCACGACGCCATAGTGCACCAACAGGCATATCTACAAATGAACGATCAAAATGTACCCCTTTATCTTTCAACCAGTATACTGATTCCAAAACATTATCTGTGAGTGTTTTAACTAAATCATAATCACCTGAAATTTCGACATTATTACGATCTTTACGTCTTCCACCTAGATACGTTTGAATGCGATGTAATTCAACAGAATCGAAAAGATAATCATCTTTATTGCTACTTTTTTCAAGGTAATCTTTAATTTGACGCTTTAAAGTATTGAAATCTTCAAGATAAGCCTCATCTATATCCTTTTCATCATGATTTAATAACTGTATCAATGTGTCTTTTTCACCAGCGAGTGCAGGGAATGCACTTTGCCATTTAGGCTCAGCAGCATTGACTTGACCACCTGTTCGGATGGTATTGCCACCTATAGCCGCAAATTTCTCAAGCATGATGACTTCTTTTCCTTCGTCTAAAACCGTAGCTGCTGCACTTAAACCAGCACCACCTGTACCAATCACGACTACGTCAGTCGTCTCTTCAACGACCTCATCAGACCACTGAACAACTGGTTTAGGACGTGCTCGTAAAATATCTGGATCTTCGCCTGCTTGTTCAATTGCATCTGCAATGCCCTGCACGATGCCTTCACTTGTTACTGTCGCACCTGATATGACATCGACATTTAACGTTTGTCCATTGATGATATCTTGAGGTAAACGTTCAAAAACTGGGTTCGCTATACCTTCAGACTCTCCACTATCATCTACTTCAATACTTACAATTTTATCTTCCGACAATTGAACTTTCATTGGTAGATTGCCATTATGACCTTTTGCATAAACATGATACGTGCCTTTGTTAAATTTCACTTTTTTATTTTGTAGTGCTTTTAATCTTTCATATTTACGATGTTCTTCTTCTTTATCTAAAATCATGAAGTCCATCACTTTCCACAGAGGAGATGGTATGTGAAGTACTTTTTGGTCATGTATATCGACAAATTGTTCAACTTCTTCGTTTTGTGAAATTTTATCCGTCCATTGAGGTTCTATTAAATAGGCTTTTCCAACGCTTAAAAGATCATAACCGAGTTCAAGGGCATGTTCTGCATCTTTTCGTTGCGCAATACTACCAACACCAATTAATGGAATTTGTGCCAACTGTGCACTTTTCATTTTATGATATTTATTAATTAAAGGTTCTGTATCTTCTTGATTCACTATGGACGTACGTTGGTAACTGTTTGCTGATATATGGAAGTAATCGGGTTCATATTTTGCTAAAGTATTTAGTAAAAACATTGTATCTTCAAAACGTATGCCTGGCTCTTCAATTTCTTCAGGTGAGAATCGATATCCTATTATAAAATGAGAGGCTTCATTTTCAGCAACGACATGTTGAACTTTTGTTAGTACTTCGATTGGGAATCGCGTACGTTTTTCACGACTGCCTCCCCATGTATCTTCTCTTCGATTAGAATGCGGAGAGAAAAATTGTTGTAATAAGTATGTGTTGGCACCATGAATTTCAACACCATCAAATCCTGCTTCTATAGCACGACGTGTCGCTTCTCCGAAATCTTCTATCATCTGATTGATTTGAGCATGTGTCATTTCTCTTGGTGGTACCGCATCAGGTCTTAATGCTGCAATAGGACTCGCAGATATGGGTTGTTCACCTTCATTGAACTTAGGATTCGCCATTCTTCCAGCATGATAAAGTTGTAAAATCGCTTTTGACCCCTTAGATTGAATCGCTTCTGCTAGACGTTTAAGTCCAGGTATTTTGTCATCGTTATCAATACCTATAGCCCCTGGGAAGCCTCTCCCATGGTTTTCAACAAAACAACTTTCAACAATAATTGCTGAAGCATCACCAGCCCTAAATTGATAATAATCAATCATTTCTGATGTAACACTTCCATCAAAATATCCAGCTTGGATAGTCATGGGCGCCATTAATACTCTATTTTTTAATTCGGCACCACATTTAAATTTAAAAGTATCAAATAATTCTTTACTCATAGCAATTCCTCCTAAGACATTGTGATTTTTTTCACATTTATACTTAAAAATAAAATACTCTTTATGAGTATTCTTTAAAATTTTATAAATACCTCTGCATTTTTGAAGTCATTAAAACGTTTCCATCTCTTGTCACAATGATGCCTTCAACACCATCTATGAGGTTTAATAATTCAATATTTTGTTGTGATTGACCAAAACTACAAATTGTACTCCATACCTCGCCATCAATCCCATGATCAGATATGATTGTCACGCTAACGATATCATTATCTACAGGATATCCTGTATTGGAATCCAAAATATGATGAAATAATTGATGTTCCTGTATGAAATAGCGTTCATAGATGCCGGAAGTAACAACTGATTGATGCTCTACATTTAATGTAACGAGTGATAATGCATCTTTATAAAAAGGATTGCGTACACCTACATGCCATTTTTCTAAAGTTTCCGGTTGTCTACCAATTGTTAAAACATTACCACCTAAATCGATAATGGCAGAAGCTACACCATGAGATAAAAAGTATTGCTGTAATTGATCAGCAAAATAGCCTTTTACAATGGCTCCTAAATCAATCTCCATTCCTGGTTGTGTAAGAAATACTTCATGTGTCTTTGAATTTAGAACAAGATTTTCAGGATTCATACACATTAAAGCGCGTTGTATATCTTCTTCTTTAGGTTTCAATGCATCTTTGAAACCAATTTTCCATAATTTAACTAATGGCCCTATCAATATGTTCATCTTAAAATTAGAAGATAGTGTAATTTCATAACCATAACGTATCATGTTAAACATCTCAGGATTAACCTTGACTGGTGCGATACCTGCATGTTGATTCACATTCATCAAATCTGATTTTGGATCATTAGCACTAAATTGAGATTCCCAATCATGAATTTTTAATTCAGCTTCTTGAAGTAATGTGTTCGAATGTTGATGTTCAATCGATAAACGTATCACCGTCCCCATTGCTTTAATCATTAGCGTTTCCACTTTTGATTCCCCCTCTATACGTGTATCACAACGCTAATATGTATATAAAATTTAAAAGTTATTTTAAATGAAATTATTACTTTAGTTTCTACATTCATATTAACACAATTTCAAATATTTGATTTTTACTTATTTAGATGTTCATAATTATGTCAAAAGTTAATCAAAGTATAAATTTTACTATTTTAAAAAATTCTTTATTATATATTTTTAATAAAAAAGAGTAGAACAGAAGCCATACAGAATTCTTTATTCCACTCTTCACACAGTACTATGATCTGTAACAACAATTATTGATATTCCATTAGTATATATGCTGTATACCAAAATAAAATAAGAAAGCATTTCCTTTAGATTCTTATAGTTCTTAAAAATATCTAATTCCTTTAAATCATTTATATTAGAATACCCACTGTAAAGAATACTTTCTTTTTTAGCAATTCTAAATATTTCATCTTCGCTAATAGATAGAAATATTGTTTATTCCATTCATCATATAATTTGAAATCATATGAGCTTAGAGTATGTATATGTAATAGTGTCTTATGGTATTTACCAAAATTTATTTTATCCTGTTCTTTCATCATCTTATAGGCTTTTTTCTACTTCTATGTCTTTCATTCGACACTCTCCAAAGATATATTTTCCATAATCTATTTTTTAGTTTTATTTATGATATGCTTCTGCGTATCGGTTAATGATGCGGTTTTTAATTATATAATTTCATTTAATAAGGTAATGAACAGTTTTTTGATAAATGTTATTCTTCTAAAATTCTTTTTAATTTACACACTAAAAAACATCCTCCTTAACAATAATAAGTTATTTAAATTATTGATTAAGGAGGATATCTTTATATCTATTTATTTCTCAATCTAGAACTAGATTTTTATCGTGCTTTCAGTTCATTTCCTGTCATCCATTTATGATTTTTAATGATTTTACCATTATCTTTGGATTTGTAATCAACTACGTAAACAGTCGTCTTTTTCACGTTATCTATATTGGCTGTAGCACCTTTCATACCAGACATATGACTTGCTTCTAATTTAACAGTATCGCCCTTACTAAATCCATCTTTAGGTGCATCTTTGATCTCTTCGTTTACGACCCATTTATGATTGTTTACTTTTTCATTTCCATTTGTGGGTTTATAACTTACAACATAGGCATATGTTTTATACGCACCTTTTACAGTAGCTTCCGCACCTTTCATACCTGGCATATGCCCTGCTGTAATCGTTACTTTATCTCCTACTTTAAATTCACCCTCATTAGTCGATGTCATATCTTCAGGAACTTTACTTTCATCATTATGCTTCATATGGCTCTCACTTTTTTGGTCATTAGTGTCTTTATCTTTTTCATCATTATTGGAGCAAGCTGATAATATTAGTAATGATCCTAATATCATAAAAAATAATTTTTTAATCATAATAAAACTCCTATCTTTTATTTTAATTTTAATGTAAAGGCATTAATTGCAACGATAACCGTACTTAGTGACATTAAAATAGCACCTAAAATCAAGCCGATAAATGCTAAAATACCAGCTGCTAAAGGTACAGCAACAATATTATAACCTGCACCCCACCATAAGTTTTGCACCATTTTTCTCATAGTATTATTTGAAAGAGTCAAGAAATGAATTCATAATAAACTCATTTACTGGCTATTTTTCTAGTATTTATATTCAGTCTTTTCAAACTATATTAATCATTTTTTGATTCTTAAATTCTACGCCACAATAGCTGCATTTTATTAAATATACTATATATTCAATCAAGTTCAAAATGAATGTTGTCCCACTCCCATGTTTTTAAAATATCAACTTAATAATTGCAATGACGATTAAAATACATATTATCGTTTTTTGAATATAGTCAGGTATTTTCTGGCCCATTTTCATACCTAGAGGCGTAAATAGTATACTACCTAAAATTAACGGTATTGCACTATTGATAGGAATATAACCCTGTAATAATTTAATCATAAATGCTCCAATAGAAGAGATGAATGCAATTACAATACTATTTGTAACTACCATGTTCATTGGTAATTTAAATATAACAAGTAGTACTGGAATAATAATAAATGCGCCACCAGATCCTACAATACCAGATACCAAACCGATGATACCACCTATTGTAATTAAAAGTAGACGATTAAACTTAATATGACTAGTAGATGGTGTAACTTTTATAAACATTAGAATAAGAGCTAGTAATGCAATAATAATATAAACCGTATTAACAAACTGAACATTTATTAAATTCGCTAAGATTGCACCTAGCATACTACCTATTACCATTCCACTTCCCATATTAAGTATAAGCGTTCTAGAAAAATTTTTATTTTTATATGCGTTTAAAGATCCACTCAATGTACTAAAAAACACCTGACTTGAAGTTAATCCTGAAGCAATATAAGCACTATAAGTAGGTAAACCAAATAATGGTGGTAATAATAAGAGAGCTGGGTAAATAACAATGGCTCCCCCTATACCGACTAATCCAGAAATAAACCCTCCTAAGATACCAATAACTAACATTACTATAATTGTTGTTATACTTATCATTTACTTTTTACCAATAATTCAACTGCTTCATTAATTAGTGCCTGAGAATCTTCACTATTTTCTTCAGACATTTTGACGCATTCTACTAAGTTTTCACTAATGATAATACCCATTAACCGTTGAATAGAACTTTTAGAGGCACTTAATTGACTAATGACGTCTTTACAATTTTTTTCTTCCTCCATCATTTTAATGACTCCATTAAGCTGTCCTTGTATGCGATGAATACGATTAATCATCTTTTTATTATATTCCAATATATTTCACTCCGCATTTATTTTTAATAATTACATCATATTGATTAAATTTTAGTTTGTCAAATACCCCCATAGGTATTTGACAAACTATCTAATTCGTTATAATATACCCCCATAGGTATTTAAAAGGAGGTAATTATGTCACAATATAAAACGAAACACATTAATGATTTCACTAAAAAAGAATTACAAGAATTGGGTTCTAAGGGTCAATTAATTGACGTTCGACAGCCTGAAGAATTTGAATTAGGACACATTAAAAATGCTTTATTACATTCAGTTGAAAATATAGAGACTTTTAAACAAAGCAAAAATAAAACTTACTATATCTATTGTAAAAGTGGTAATAGAAGTAGAAAAGCCAGTCAATTTCTTGCACAACGCGGATACGATGTGGTGAATTTAGACGGAGGTTATACCGCATACGAACAACAACATCATAATGATAATTTATCTAAAGTAAAAGAAGATAGAGAAATTAAAGATAATCGTAAGATGTTCAATTATAGTAATCTACAATGTCCAGGACCTATTGTTAATATTAGTAAAGAAATCAAAAACATCGCTATTGGTGATCAAATAGAAGTTGTTGTGACTGATCACGGATTTTTAAATGATATTAACAGTTGGGTCAAACAAACTGGACATACACTTGTTAGACTCAATGATTCTGGTAATGAAATTCGCGCTATTATTCAAAAAGAAGAAAATAAAAATATAGAAGTGACACACACGAAAAGTGGAACAACGATTGTTTTATTTAGCGGCGAGCTAGATAAAGCAGTTGCAGCAATGATTATTGCTAATGGTGCTAAAGCTGCAGGTAGAGATGTAACCATCTTTTGCACATTTTGGGGCTTAAATGCACTTAAAAAAATTCAAAGTCAACGCATTAAGAAAAAAGGTATTGCAAAACTTTTTGACTTCATGCTTCCAAATTCACCAATTAACATGCCTATTTCTAAAATGAATATGTTTGGTTTAGGCAATCTAATGATGCGTTATGTCATGAAAAAGAAAAATGTCGATACTTTACCTTCTCTTATTGATCAAGCGGTTGAGCAAGGTGTTAAACTTATCGCTTGTACAATGAGTATGGATGTGATGGGCATTACAAAAGAAGAATTACGCGATGATGTAGAATACGGTGGCGTAGGTGCATATATTGGATATACAGAACAAGCTAATCACAATTTATTTATATAATTAGAAAGGAATGATATTATGTTTTTTAAACAATTTTATGATAAACATTTATCTCAAGCATCTTATTTAATCGGTTGTCAAAAAACTGGAGAAGCCATGATTATTGATCCTATTCGTGACTTATCTTCATATATTCGAGTTGCTGATGAAGAAGGTTTAACCATTACTCATGCAGCTGAAACACATATACATGCAGATTTTGCTTCAGGAATTAGAGATGTTGCTATAAAGTTAAATGCTAATATTTATGTATCGGGTGAGAGTGATGACACATTAGGTTATAAAAATATGCCTAACCATACTCATTTTGTTCAACATAATGACGATATTTATGTAGGAAATATAAAATTAAAAGTGCTTCATACACCGGGTCACACGCCAGAAAGTATAAGTTTTTTACTTACTGACGAAGGTGCTGGAGCACAAGTTCCAATGGGACTATTCAGTGGTGATTTTATTTTTGTAGGAGATATCGGTAGACCTGATTTACTAGAAAAAGCGGTTAAAGTAGAAGGATCATCTGAAATAGGCGCTAAACAAATATTTAAATCGATTGAAAGTATTAAAGACTTGCCAGATTACATTCAAATTTGGCCTGGCCATGGCGCTGGTAGTCCTTGTGGTAAATCTTTAGGTGCTATTCCAACATCTACTCTTGGCTATGAAAAACAAACGAACTGGGCTTTTTCTGAAAATAACGAAGCTACCTTTATCGATAAACTCATTTCTGACCAACCTGCACCACCACATCATTTTGCACAAATGAAAAAAATTAATCAATTCGGTATGAATTTATATCAACCTTATACGGTTTATCCAGCTACAAATACAAACAGATTAACTTTTGATCTCCGCAGTAAGGAGGCTTATCATGGTGGACATATTGAAGGTACAATCAATATTCCATATGATAAAAATTTCATCAATCAAATTGGCTGGTATCTAAACTATGATCAAGAAATTAACTTGATTGGAGACTATCACCTTGTTTCAAAAGCAACACACACCTTACAACTCATTGGATACGATGATGTTGCTGGATATCAATTATCTCAATCTAAGATTCAAACACGTTCCATTCATAGCGAGGATATTACAGGTAACGAATCACATATATTGGATGTACGTAATGATAATGAATGGAATAATGGCCACTTATCTCAAGCGGTTCATGTACCACACGGCAAACTTTTAGAAACAGATTTACCTTTCAATAAAAACGATGTTATTTATGTACACTGTCAGTCTGGCATTAGAAGTTCTATAGCTATTGGTATTTTAGAGCACAAAGGTTATCACAACATTATTAATGTAAATGAAGGTTACAAAGATATACACCTTTCTTAATATTTATACTAATGAAGAAGGACTATAAGTAATTAGATATAGCTTATAGTCCCTTTTTATATTATTGGATACATATCTATTTAAAAATCATTTATGTATCCTCGCTTTATATCATTTAATAAATATTTTACATAGTGCATACCTTTTTTGTTTATTGATGTGTTCAAAAAACATAACAGTAATTCTTATAAACCTCATATGTTCTGATACGTTCAAAATCCCTTTATGATGCGGTTTATCGTATAAAAGTTAATTACGTATTGTTTCAATCACTATTATTATCGTCATTTATAAGTAATGTATTCATGTTTCTATTACGCCATCTCTATCATTATTAATTGAACTTAAATTTGCTTTACTTTTAAGTTCTGGATACGCGTTGTCCATAGCAACTTTGTATCGTGCATGCCTAAATAAAGGAATATCATTTAAACCATCACCAAATACAATCGTTTGTTCACTACTGATATTTAATAAATTTTGTAAAAAACGAATTGTTTTTCCTTTATCAACGTCTTTATGTGTGATATCTATCCAATTCTCTTCTGCAGCTATGATATAGAGATTGTCTTCGTATTTACTTAAACCTTTAACATGTTCGAAACACTGACCTTGTGAATCAAAAATAGTAACTTTTAAAATATCCTGATCAATCGTATTAAATCTTTTACAAAAGTTATTTTCTCATATGAACCCAAAACCATGTCTCGTTCTTTTTCGGAAATATGTTGCTCAGCATAAGCCATACCTTCTGTGCAAACAACAATCACTAGATTACATCAATAGCTTTAATTGTTTCAATCACTTCAAGTCCAAGTTGATTGTTAAATGTTTTAGTATAGATATTCACTCCATTAATTTTAATTCATGAAGCACTGTCTCCGATAATAAATAAATCTTTCGCTAAGTCCTCAACAATCGCATCTACACGTTCATTTTGTTTCCCAGTACAAAAGGCTAAACGAATACCTCTATTCTTCAATTTAATCAATAGTCGTTGAAATTTTTCACGATTGAAACTACCTTATGAATTTAAAAACGTACCATCCATATCTGTTACTATTAATTCAAAAATAATACCCCTCTTTTATATTTTTTTACTTTATATAGAAAAACACCTTATTAAAGCTATAACAAGGTGTCTTTTCTATTTAATTAGTCATTGATATAACCAAATTATAATTCTTCACCATTTGATTCAATAACTTTACGATACCAATCAAATGAATCTTTTTTTGTACGTTCTAATGAGCCATTTCCTTCGTTGTCACGATCTACATGAATTAATCCATAGCGTTTTTTCATTTCACCGGTTGTAAATGATACGATATCAATAATACCCCAAGGTGTATAACCTATTAAGTCTACGCCGTCTTTATCTACTGCTTCGCTAGCAGCTTGAATATGTTTACGTAAATATTCAATACGATAGTCATCATGAATATGTCCATTTTCATCAAATTCATCTACAGCACCAAAACCATTTTCAACAATAAATAACGGAATTTGATAACGATTATATAAAGCATTCAGAGTGTATCGTAAGCCTACCGGATCAATAGCCCAACCCCAATCACTCTTTTTAATATAAGGATTGTCTACTGAATTTGGTAATCCTCCGTTAACAACATTATCATCTATGCTTACTTCATTATCATGTTTCACTACTGTAGACATATAATAACTAAAACCAATATAATCCACTTTACCCTCACGTAAAATTTCTTCATCTCCGTCTTGCCAACCAATATCTAAACCTTCACGTTCAAACATTTTCTTTGCATAACCTGGATAGTAACCACGTACATGCACATCTGGGAAGAAAAAGCGCATTCGACTTGCTACTTCGGCTTCCATAATATCTTCTGGATTACAACTATACGGATAAATTGGTACATGTGAAATCATGGCACCAATTTCAAATTCAGGATTAATTTTCTTACCTATTTTAACAGCCTTGGCACTTGCGATTAATTCATTATGTGCTACTTGGTATAAGACTTCTTCTTTATTATCATCATCTGTCAAAGAGACACCTGAATTCGTCCATAAGAAAATTGGATTATTAATATCCATTTGGTTATTAATTTCATTGAATGTCATCCAATACTTCACTTTATCTTTATAACGTTTAAATACCGTTTCTGCAAAATGAGCAAAGAAGTCTGCTACTTTACGATTTCTAAAGCCACCATATTCACGTGCTAAATGTAATGGCATTTCAAAATGTGAAAGTGTAATTACAGGTTGAATATTATATTTCAACAATTCATCAAATAAATCATCATAAAATTGTAAACCTGCTTCATTAGGTTCTTTTTCGTCTCCATTTGGAAAAATACGTGTCCATGCGATTGATGTTCTTAAACATTTTAAACCCATTTCACTAAATAGTTTTACATCTTCTTTATAACGATGATAAAAATCAATTCCAACATGATTAGGGTAATACTTATTTTCTTCGACATGTTTTGTAATTTCACGTGCTTTACCATGAGCTCCCGCTGTCATTACATCAATGACGCTTAATCCTTTGCCATCTTGATCATAGCCACCCTCAAATTGATTGGCTGCTAAAGCGCCACCCCATAAGAAATTTTTTGGTAATTTAGACATCATTTAAAACTCCTTTTCTGATTTATTATTTTTTAATTACAGTAATCATCTTATCTTTCACTTTTATGTTTTGAGAATCAGTTACAAAGATTTCTTCAAATTCACTACTATTTGTAATAAGTATCGGTGTAGTAATGTCATAACCTTGTTCTTTAATATAGTTTGCATCAAATTTTAAAATCGGTTGTCCTACGTCAACTTTCTCATTTTCAGAAACAAGTAACTCGAAGCCTTTACCATTTAATTTAACTGTGTCTAAACCAACGTGTATTAAAAGCTCAATACCATCTGATGACGTAATTCCAATAGCGTGCTTACTGATCGTTACCATACTAACTGTTCCAGCAATAGGAGCTCTTACTTCATCACTTTCAGGTTGAATTGCTAGTCCTTTACCCATCATTTCTTCTGCAAATATAGGATCATTAACCTTAGATAATGGAACAATCGAACCATTCAATGGTGAATATATATCACTTTCAAGATGATCATTAGAAGTCATTGTATCTTGGTTTATTTTGTTTCTTTCTTCATCTTCTACTTGTTCAGTTGTATCTTCCCCATAACCAAACACTTGGATTAGAATAATAGGTAGAATAATAGCAATTATTGAACCAATCAGAATCCCCCATATAGATGTTGGATTATCTGGACTATAACCATTTACAACAGTAATTGGACCAGGTAAACCAGCATATGCATAATATTTCGGTTTAAAGAAACTAGCAATTAAGGCGCCAATCCCCCCACTAATACATGCAATAATAAATGGTTTTTTAAAACGTAAGTTCACTCCATATATTGAAGGTTCTGTAATACCAAAGATACCAGTAATACCAGCTGATAATGATACTTTTTTTAGTTCTTTATTTTTAGTTTTAAAGAATACACCAATAACTGCACCAAATTGAGAAATAACTGCAATTGTTTGGAAGGCTTGGAAGGCATCGCTTTTATACTGTTCAAAGTTTGCTAAAACCATAGGTGTGATGCCCCAATGAACACCAAAAATAACGAATACTTGCCAAAATGCACCAATTAATAAACCAGCTAACCATGGCGCTACAGCTACTAACCAATTAAATCCATGAGCGATACCATGCGCAGCTCCAGAAGCTAATGGACCAATAATTAGTAATGTTAATGGAACCATAATTACAATACTAAAAAATGGTACAAATAATGGTCTGATTACTTCATGAATATACTTATTTAAATATTTCTCTACATATGACAAGACCCATACTAATAATAACGGTGGCAATACAGATGACGTATAACTTGTTTCACTTAGAGGAATACCAATAAATGTAAATGATTTACCGCTACTAATTTTTTCAACAATATCTGTTAAGTCTGGACTAACTAATGCAGCACAACATGCTACAGCAATATATGTATTTACTTTAAAATGTTTTGCTGCTGTAATGGCAATGAATATAGGTAAAAATGTAAATGGTGCCCATGAAATAAAATTAAAGACTTCATAAGTTCCTGTATTTTCAAATGTTGGGAAAAATATCTTAGCTACGATCAAAATCCCTTGCAAAATCCCGGCTGCTGCTAACACATAGATGAATGGAGCAAACACCGCTGACATAGTTGCAATAATACGATTTATAATTGTTCCTTTTTCACTTTCATCCTCAGTTGGTTGTTGATTTTCTTCACCAACCAATCCTTCAAATTCTTTATATACGCTAGCAACCGCATTACCAATAACTACTTGAAACTGTCCATTATTTTCAACAACTGTTACTACACCATCTAATGCTGATACTTTCTTCTTAGCATCAGGTACAGAACGTTTCAAAACAATCCGTAATCGCGTTGCACAATGTGTATAATTGACAATATTTTCCTCTCCACCTACTGCTTCGAGAATTTCGTTTGCCAATCGTTTATCTTTTTCACTCATAACAAACCCTCCCAATTGGCTTCTTATTAATTTCCATCCATTAATGAAAGCCTTTTCATTTTTAATTATAATTATACCGGTACAATTTGTAAATATTTTTCTTTAATTATACCGGTATAATTTACTAAAGCATTATATATTTTGCTATAATATATGAAAATTATATTTGAGGAGCGCAAAGCCATGTTAAAGTATGAACATATTGCTAAAGAAATTAATGATTCTATTTCAAACAACGAGTTTGCTGTCGGTGATAAGCTTCCAAGTGTAGAAATGTTGAAAGCAAAATACCAAGTAAGTAAAAGTACTATTATTAAAGCACTAGAAATATTAGAAAAGGAAGGAACTATTTATCAAACAAGAGGTAGTGGTATCTATGTACGTAATAAAAAGAAATCTGGATATATTAATCTTTTAAAAACTAAAGGATTCTCAGATAATTTACACGAGCATCAAATTACAAGTAAAGTTTTAACGCTTCAACTTATTCGTCCAGATAACAATGTAAAAGAACATTTACGTTTAAAAGATAAAAATACTCACGTCTATTATGTAGAACGTATTCGTTATCTAGATGACCATCCTCTATGTATTGAAACATCCTATTTTAATACAGATTTAGTTAATCATTTAGATAATCAAATTGCTGCAAGTTCAATTTTTGAATACCTTCAATCTCAACTTAAAATTAATATTGGCTTTTCTGATATTTATTTTTATATTGATTTTCTTTCTGAAAGCGAAGCTCCAAAATTGAGTCTTAATCCGAATGATCCATGTATGCGTCATGAATTAACATTTTATACTACTACTGGTATACCTTTTGATTATTCAAATATTGTATATCATTATAAATATGCCAACTTCTTTATTCCTATAGAAAGTTGATTGGATATAAAAATTCTGTTAAGCGTTTAACGTTCTCATTACTACAAAAATCAATTAAACAGTACTATAGATAATTTCAATAAAATCATTGTTAAATCACTGTATTCTCTACGAAGTGTTTTTTAGCACTTCGTTTTATTTTTCTCCAAGTATTTTATTCTAACTATTTCCCTATATACTTATACATTTTCTTATTTAAATTCTATGGCATACCAATTTTATGTAAAAATTAGTATAGATGTTAACTAAAATAATAAAAAATAAAAAATGTAGTAGATAAAACTATAAAATTTCGATAAAATTAATTTGCTAAATTTTAAATATTTCAAACAAAGGAGAAAATGAATAAAAAAATTATTAATATTCTATTAATTGCAATACTATCCATCATATTTATTGGTTACAAAGATCCACTATTATTCTCTAAAAATTTCACAAAACATTTTGAAATCAGCGCTTCTGAATATCGGCGCCAATTTGCCAATCAATGAGCCAAAGGAAATCAACTTTTTAATTAATATATTACACAATTTCGTTAATCCTCTTGTTAATCGTTCTTTATTTCTAGAAAAAGCTTAGGTTTATATGTACCGTTTCAATATATTTCTATATATTATATAATGATTTTAATAGAGCTTTGTAAATTTATTAAAGAAACGAAGGGGCAAAAATGTCGGTAACTATTAAAGATATTGCAAAAATAGCTAATAAAACACCTTCTACAGTTTCAAGAGTTTTATCCAATGCTGGTGGTTATAGCTCTAAAACTGAAAAAGAAATTAAGCGTATAGCAGAAGACCTAGGTTATAACAAGAATCTAGCTGCAGAAGAACTTGTTAAGCAACACGGAAAAGTAATTGGTGTAATGATGATGGATGCAACGACTAATTTTTCTGGTGACATTATTAATGGTATTGAAAAGCAAGTTACTGAAGAAGGTTTTAGCGCTATATGGGTACACGCTGGCTATCAAGATGCAGAAAGGCAAAAAAAAGCTTTAGCGCTACTTTTTGAACGTAGAGTGTCTGGCATAATTATTATTTCATTGACTTTAGAAGAAAGTAATTTCACATATTTAAAAAACATGAATATTCCATATATCTATTTATCAGTTAACCCTAAAAATAACGCTCCATTTATCGCTTCGAACGATTTTCAAATGGCTTATAAAGGAACACAGTATTTAATTAATAAAGGACATCAAAAAATTGCTTTTACTGGTATTGATTTTGACGAGAAAAACATTGGATCAGAACGAATTAAAGGATATCAACAAGCCCTACAAGACTATAATATTAAAGGATATAAAAAATGGATCATTGAAGGTGATTATAGCTATGAAAGTGGTTACGTCAGTGCAAAAAATAAATTGACAAAGATGAATGTAAGCGCTACACTAGCTGCAAGTGATGAAATAGCACTAGGTGTAATAAATGGGTTATCTCTTGTTGATATTTCTATTCCTAAAGATTTTTCGGTAATGTCTATAGATGGGACAAGCATCTCTCAAATGTATCGCCCACGTTTACATTGCGTTAGACAAGATTTCTTTAACATTGGTTTTGAAGGTGCAAAAGCATTAATTAATACCATTTCTAATTATAAACCTCTTAAATCAAGTTATATCCCTTTTAGTTTAATAGAAGGTGAAACAATTAAGCACATTTAAAAATCTAAGTTTTTAACTTAGATTTTTAATTATTATTTTTACTCAAACGTTTGAGTAAAAATTTCTCTTTATAGAAAGGATGTTTTTTATGGAAAAAAATTGGTGGAAAGAAGCAGTTGTTTATCAAATATATCCACGTAGTTTTAAAGATAGTAACAATGATGGCATAGGAGATTTACAAGGTATCATACAAAAATTAGATTATCTTGACAAACTTGGTATTGATGTTATTTGGTTAAACCCAATTTATGAATCTCCAAACGATGATAATGGATATGATATTTCTAATTACAAGAAAATCATGAATGATTTTGGAGATATGAATGATTTTAATCAATTATTAGAAGAAGCACACAAAAAAAATATAAAGATTATTATGGATTTAGTAGTTAATCATACATCAGACGAGCATGCATGGTTTATTGAGAGTAGAAAAGATAAGAATAATGCTTATAGAGATTACTATATTTGGAAAGATGGTGACGATGGTAATTATCCGAATAATTGGCAAAGTTATTTTAATGGCCCTGCGTGGACATACGATGAAACAACTAATCAGTACTATTTGCACCTATTTTCAGAAAAACAACCTGATCTTAATTGGGACAATGAACAACTAAGATCCGAAGTTTATGATATGATGCGCTATTGGTTAGACAAAGGCGTTGATGGCTTTAGAATGGATGTTATAAATATGATTTCAAAAGATCCAAATATCCCTGATGACCCTAACATATCTCAAAACCTTGAACCAAATTCAGCTTCATTTATTGCAAACGGTCCTAATGCGCATCGTTATATAAATGAAATGAATAAAGAGGTTTTATCAAAATATGACGTAATGACAGTTGGAGAAATGGTGAATGTACCGATTGAAGAAGCATTAAAATACACTGGTTCTGAGCGTAATGAATTACAAATGATTTTCCAATGGGAACATATGTCACTAGATTATGATCCTATTAGAGGTAAATGGAATAATCAAAAAGTAAATTTAAGAGATTTAAAAGAAAGTTTATTTAAGTGGCAAGAAAAACTTCAAGGTATTGGATGGAACTCATTATATTGGAATAATCACGATAACCCAAGATGTGTTTCCCGCTTTGGTGATGATCGACCAGAATATCGTAAACTTTCGGCTAAAATGCTAGCTACCACATTACATTTATTGCAAGGCACACCATATATTTACCAAGGTGAAGAAATCGGTATGACAAACATTCACTTAAATCATATTGAGCAATATGAAGATATTGAAACATTAAACGCATATAAAGAATTAGTCGAAAATAAAAATTCTATAACTAATTCGCAAATGATGAAATATATTCATTTTGCCTCTAGAGACAATGCACGCACTCCTATGCAGTGGGATTCAACAAAAAATGCTGGATTTACTGACAGTACACCTTGGTTCGTAGTTAATGAAAATTATAAAAATATTAATGTAGAAGCATCATTAAATGATAGCGACTCTATATTTTATTATTATCAAGCACTCATCCAATTAAGAAAGCAATATGAAATTATCGTTTATGGCAGCTTTAAAGCAATAGATAGAAACAACAGCAAGATATTCGCTTTCGAGAGAACTTTAAATGAAAGTAAATTATATGTTGTAAGTAATTTTACAGACGAAAAAATAAATACTAATTATAGAATTGAACAAAATGAAAATAAAAAATTGTTAATTGGAAATTATGGTGAACCTATCCTAAAAAATACATTACGTCCATATGAAACGAAAGTGTATTTAATAGACAATATAACAAGTGAAAGTGTGGATAACAATGGAATTCAAAGTTAATAAAAAACTCATTTTTGTACTAGGTGCACTTGGCGGTTTACTCTATGGATATGATAATGGCGTAATTTCAGGAGCTTTACTATTTATTAATAATGATATTCCACTTACTAGCTTTACCCAAGGATTAGTTGTATCTTCTATGCTAATCGGTGCTATTATAGGCGCTGGCTTGAGTGGTCCGATTTCTGACAAATTGGGGCGCCGTAAAGTTGTATTTATTATTGCTATCATTTACATTATTGGTTCTTTATTAATGGCAGTTGCAAATAGTGTCGATTTATTAGTGATAGGACGACTTGTTATAGGTTTGGGTGTTGGTAGTTCAACAGCTATTATACCTGTATATCTTTCTGAAATGGCCCCTACAAAATTCAGAGGTTCCTTAGCCGCATTAAACCCTTTAATGATAACTATTGGTATATTAGTAGCTTATTGTACAAACTTTTTATTGGCTGATGCAGAAGCTTGGAGATGGATGATTGGCTTAGCAGTTGTACCAGCTATCATATTATTAATCGGCGTTATATTTATGCCTGAAAGTCCGAGATGGCTATTAGAAAACAAATCTGAAACAGCAGCACGTCACGTCATGAGCTTAACATTTAAACAACATGAGATTGAAAAAGAAATAAACGATATGAAAAATGTAATTCATAACTCAGAATCCGCATGGAAATTACTCAGAGCAAAATGGGTACGTCCAGTACTTATCATTGGCTGTTTATTTGCATTTTTCCAACAAATCATAGGCATTAACGCAATTATATATTATACACCACTTATACTAACTAAAGCTGGATTAGGAAGTTCAAGCTCTATACTTGGAACAGTTGGTTTAGGAATAGTCAATGTTTTGGTAACAATTCTCTCTATAGTTATCATCGATAAAATTGATAGAAAAAAATTACTTGTAATTGGGAATATTGGGATGATTATTTCACTTTTGATAATGACAATTACAATTGCTACTATGGGTATTACTCAAGTTGCTTGGATTATTATCATTTGTTTATCGTTATTTATACTATTCTTTGGCGCAACATGGGGGCCAATTATGTGGGTAATGTTGCCAGAAATGTTCCCTACACGCGCTCGAGGTGCAGCTACTGGTATCGCTATTGTAGTATTACAAATAGGAACACTTATTATTTCTCAAGTATTTCCTATCCTTGTTAATATGTTAGAAGTACAATATGTATTCTTGATTTTTGCAGTTATAGGGGCATTAGCACTCATTTTTGTAGTTAAATTCTTACCGGAAACGCGTGGTAAAAGTTTAGAAGAAATCGAATTACAATTACAAAACTAAAATTGTAATATTAGTGTAAAAATAATGATTTTAAAATTATTTAATTATCCGATATCAAGTATAATTAAATATGAAATTTAAGGCTGAGACACGATATGATATAGCCCTTTCAAACTAGACGATGTACAAATCGAAACTATAAGGGAGTAATATATCAAGATTCTGTCCCAGCCTTTTATTTTAAGAATATCTATTTATGTCTCATACTCTTTCATATAGCGATCAAACTTAAATAAGCATATTCAATCCTTTATTTCTTCTTTATAAATTCCTATTTTACTAATCTTAATTTATTACAATTTATTTTTGAAACATACATAACCGAAAATCTTGTACTTAATACCCTTCCCCCTACGCTCTCTTAAACGTTATGTTTCTGTATCTAACGTTTAGGAGGCTTTTTATATTCTGAAATTTGTTTGTTTCAGACAAAAAACACCTACTACTTCATCATTTTAGACATACCTAATCACTAGGCACATGCTAAACTTAAATTAAATATTGCGAAACTTTTCACATAATCAAAGGAGACGATTTTTATGAAAAAAGTTTTTATAGCAGGCGCAATTCCAGAAACAAGACTTAATCAACTCAAAAAACATTTTGATGTTGATATGTACACAGGTGAAACGTTGATTTCTCAAGAACTGTTAATCCAAAAAATTCAAGATGCAGATGCATTAATCACTTTATTGTCTACCCAGGTAAGCCGACAAGTTATTGAATCGGCGCCAAAATTAAAAATCATTGCAAATTATGGTGCTGGTTTTAATAACATTGATATCCAAGCAGCTCGCGAACACCATATTAATGTTACGAATACACCTATAGCTTCTACAAATGCAACAGCTGAGTTAACAATGGGAATCTTATTGGCTGTCGCTCGTCGTATTCCTGAAGGCGATCAACTTTGCCGTAATGAAGGGTTCAATTTGAAAATCACAGATGATAATCTGCAAGTCGATTACCCTCGTCAATTTCTGAAAGGCGCACATGCACCGAGTGTTAAAGCACAGCACGTTATTCATTGGGGCGACACCTTCTGGGTTTCGTCGTTATGGTTAGCGTGGTTTTATTAATATCTGCTATCATTTATATTGTAGTAAAACGTCGTAATTAATACGTCTGTCTTTTATTAAAAATATAATTGAAGGAGAGAGTATGGAAATGGAATTCAATGAGAACAATATCGACTTAGAGACGATTATCAGAGATGAAGTTAATAAATATTTATCTAGAGATATTGGAGACTTACCTGCGACACAACAGGCACCGCTCGAGTTGAGAGAGAAATATGAAAAGATGGAAGTGCCGAATAAAGAGCGAGATATCTATGAAGTACTCAAAGATTTAAATAATGAAGTGCTGAATTATTTATATCGTCCGAACCATCCACGTTCATTCTCATTTATACCAGGTCCAGCATCACGTCTATCATGGCTTGGAGACATTTTAACAACAGCAAATAATATCCATGCCTCTAATTTTGCCAATGCGACGCTGCCAATTAATATTGAGCGTAATTTAATTAACTACTTGGTAGGAAAAATCGGTTATGAGATCAAACCGGCCGGTGGTGTCTTTGTATCTGGCGGTTCAATGGCCAATTTAACAGCTATCGTTGCGGCTAGAGATGCACAGGTAGAAATGGAAGATATTAAAAAAGCAACCGTTTATCTTACATCTCAAACGCATCATTCTGTAGGCAAAGCCTTGCATGTTGCAGGCTTCCTTAAAAATAATATCCGCAGAATTGAGTACAACGATGACTTTACAATGAATACAGATAGCTTAAAAGCCGCAATTGATAAAGATATTGAAGAAGGTTATAAACCTGCTATGGTGATTGCGACTGCAGGCACGACTAATACAGGTTCTGTCGATGATTTCACCACACTTGGAGATATTTGTGATCACTACAATCTATGGCTCCATGTAGACGGTGCTTATGGACTATCACATATCTTATCCGATAAAGCACAACACTTATTTAAAGGCATTGAACGTTCAGATAGTGCCAGTTGGGATGCTCACAAATTACTGTTCCAAACATATAGTTGCGCTATGGTAATCGTGAAAGAAAAGAATCATCTGCTGCAAAGCTTTGGCGAAGATGCTGAGTACTTGGATGATATTGCTTCAGATGATGATGTGATTGATCCAGAAATGTTAGGCATTGAACTTACACGCCCTGCACGTGCTTTAAAATTATGGATTACTCTGCAAGTCATTGGTGAAGATGAAATTATCGAGCGCATTAAATACGGCGAAGGTTTAGCAGAATATGCAGAAGAATACGTGTCAAGTCTCGATAACTGGCGTATTATCTCACACGCTAATCTTTCCATTGTGAACTTCAGATATGAAAACAGTGATTTAACTGAAGCACAAAATAATCAACTCAATAGCATGGCTGCGCAAAAAATTGCAGATTCTGGTTATGCCATTGCTTATACCACAGTATTGAATAACCAACGTGTCATTCGTTTATGTACAACGAACCCATTAACGACACATGATGATATCAGAGAAACAATAAATCGCCTTGATCAGTATATTGGTGATTACGATATGAAAGATGCTTAATCAAAAATACTTCTTAATAGTAAGTAACCCCCAAAAAGTTGAACTTTTTAGGGGTTCTTTTTTCTCTTTATGAGGATTGATTATCTAAGTGTAACTTAGCATCTTTAGCAGGTTTTGCTGGTGTGATACGTCTACCTTTTCCTAAAATCATTTGAATAATAGAAGAAACGAGCATGATAACATTAAAAATAATCATTAAGAAAAATACTTTGTGATCAGCGTTGATGGCTACATCTTGCATCTTCTTCATCTTTCAATTTTAGTGGTTCAAATTTTGGATTAGAATCTTTCAAAGTGTTCAATCTATTTACTTCTTTTAACTGTAATTTAGGAAAATCTATTATCTCTTCATTTTTATAAGTCTTAGCAAATATATTTTCTTTTTAATCGTTTATAGATTTTATGCATTATTAAATTATAATCAAGCAATATATTGAATTTAAATGTTCTTAGATTAGGTTATTTGTAGAATATTTACATCATAACGTTCCTTAATTTTCTTTTGCTCATTAATATCAAGATAATCAAATTGTAAAAAAAGTTTCTTCTTTGCTCGACTCATAGCTACATAAAATATACGATGCTCTTCATTGTTCATTAAATCTGGTTTCAAAAGTAGACTTAAAGTGTCTTTATTACCTATAACAAATACATTTTTGAATTCTGCTCCTTTAGCTTTGTGAATAGTAATATGGTTGCTTGTATCTTCAATAATATCTACACATATAGCCACGTTTTTATATAAAACTTTTTCGTAAAAATCTTTTATTTTTCCCTTATTAAACCCCGAAATCTTAAAATCTAAAAATCTACATGCTACATTGTAAAAATCCATTAACGTACCATTACTGTATTCCTCATAGTTATTAATCATATTTAATAGTGAATAAAGAGCTGTTTTTTGGGGATTATTTTTATTCTTATAAATCGAATTGATTATTTTCAAAGCGTCTTTATACTTAGTATTCTTAGCTAATTCAATGGCTTTAATAAGTGAAACAATAATATTCTTTCTTTGGGTGTTACTATCAATTTCTTTAAGTTTTTCAATTAACTTTCTATCAAGATTATTTCCTTCCAAGTTTATTTTCATTGCGTTAGAGGTAATATTATCTCTAGACAATGAAATAAGTGGTTCATTACAACAATTATTAATAGCCTCATTGTAAGTTTTATTTCGATTTCCAATCATTATTGAAACATCGCTATTCTCAATGCCACTACATGATTCTTGTCTAATGTCTTTCCTAATACTATTTAAAAAGGTAACTATTTGCTCTGAACTCCTATGGTTTTCACTAATAGTATGAGAATTTATTGACTCAACTTTAAAATTTTCAAATAAAGCAACTTGTGCGCCCTGAAAACCATAAATTGCTTGTGCTTTATCTCCGATAACCCCTACTATACAACCCCTCTGTCTTATTTTATTTATAATAAAATCTTGAATTTGATTAGTATCTTGAAATTCATCAATAAAAAAATAGGGATATTTAGCACATAAAACAGTAAGGATAAATGGATAATATTTAATTAATTTATATGAGAAAAATAAAATATCATCATGATCGATAATCCCGTTCATCCAATATATTTTTTTATAATTTAATAATTCTTTTTCAAGTATTTTTAGATTTATATCCTTTATTTTTTGCCATTTTTCTTTTTTTTCATCGTATACTAACGCTTTGGAGTTTTCACAAACAAATTGTATATCATCATTCTTATAAGAAAGTTTCATAGATAGAAGCCAGTTTTGTAGAGACTTATATAATGTCGGAATAGTCAATATTTGTTTTTTACTATTAGGATGTTCCAATCCTTTAAAGTCTCCATTTTCTACCCATTTATTTACGTATTTTCTAATCACAACCGGATCATCATGTCCATTTAATTTTCGTATACAAACTCCATATTCTTTTGGTAAAAAAGAACAATACGGTTTAACTACGTTTCTATACAAAAAGCTGTGTATTGTAGATACATCTACTCTGTTTGAAACACTTTTTCCTAACCTTTGCAAAACTGTCTGAGCAGCTGTATTTGTATAAGTAATACACGCTATTTTTTTCATACGTTCTAGCTTTTCAGAAGTTTGTATTACATTTGTGATGTGATTTACCAAAAATTCAGTTTTTCCAGCACCAGGACCAGCCTGTACTTTAAAATCTTGTTCTATATTTAATTTCGTTTGAGCATTAATAATCATATTATTCACACACCCATTCAATTGCATTTGCTATATATTCAGGTACTATAAACTCTTGATATTCATCTTGATTTTTCAATTCTAAATTATCTTTTAGTACTGAAGCTAATTCTAGAGCATTTTCACCCTTTCCTACAGAATTGAGATATCTAGATGCTATTAATGCTTTCTTTTTTTCCTCTTCATTCCAGTTGTCTTTTGTCTCGTTTAAAGACTTTATTATTCTCTTATTTTCACTAGACTTTGGTAATATATCCATTAATTTTTGTAAAGATACTTCTTTTTTATAGTGATCCATTAATTCTGCTAGCTCTTGACTATTAGAAATCGAGTCTGTAAGTAACAGATTTAATGAAGGATTGTCAAACATAAGCTGGTACTCAAATGTTTTTCCATATTTATTAGGTTGAACAAATGCTCGTATATTACTGTGCTCATTATTTAGATATTTATCTAGAGAATTATTAGTTGAATAATCAAATTTATCTAAATCCATTTCATATTCAAAAGGATAGCATGCTTTAAAATTATTTTTTTGTTCATTTTCATTTTTTTCTTTTCGCATTGGATCTAAATCTGTTATACAAGAAACCTTACGATTAATTGCATATTTATTATTACTATCAAACAAAGATAAAAAATGATTGAAATATCTCCCGCTTACATTTATTACTGCAACATGATTTTTTTCTAACGGTTTATTTAAATAGTCTGCAAATATATGTAATAGTAATTGTTCTGCTATACCTTCCACAAATATTACCTTTTCTGCAAATAGCATATTTGACTTAGTGGCATCTAAAAACCGTTGCACGTACTTCTTACTTTTAATATTCTTACCAAAAACTTTTCCGGGATAACTAACATTAGTTTTACTACCATCTGTGTAAAGACAAATAATATCATCAATATTTGTAGATGAAGAAATATGTGTTGAATGAGTAGTTATGAAAATCTGCTTTACCTTTTTTTCTCTGATGTTATTTTTTAAAAATTTAATAAATTCATTTTGCATAGTAGGGTGTAGATGGGCCTCTGGTTCTTCAATAGCTAGTATTGGAAATACTTTCGCATTACTACCTAGAAAATTCCCATCAGAATCAGCTTGCATTTTAGACAATAGCAAAGCCATGAAAATTAAATTATTGTAGCCCAATCCGTTATGAGTTATAGGTAAAGTCATTCCAGTTTCATGCTTAATTATCAATTGCAATACAGTATAAATTTCACTTTCTGTAAGATTACCTTTAAAACCCGGTGTTGATTTATCATAAGATGCTCCTATACCATTTGTATAAGACAAAATTTTTTGATTCCCACTATCTAATCTTTTATGAATAGTTTCAATCAAATCGTTAGAATTATCAGAAAATTCTCTTCTTCTTTCTTCTAATTTTTCTTTCTGTTCCTCTTCTGTGATTGTTTCATCAGATTTTATATCGTAATCTATAAAAAAATCTATTACATTTTTTAATAAAGTATTTTTACCACTAAACATATCTCTCTCTACATCTCTTATTGCGTCTAAAAATTGAAAATCAAATTTATTTAAACTATCATTATCTATAGGAATCTGATGTTCTGGATTACCCACCCAGATTTTATTAACATACAACCTAATAAATTGGCTTCTAATTAAATTCCATATTTCTTCTTTTTCATCTATATTTTTTACTAAATCTATGTAATTTTTTTCCTCATCTTTTGGTAAAAAGAATTCATATTGTATTCTAGCTTCATAAGGTTCTTCTAATTTAGTTAGCCAATTACTTACCGTAATTAACTCATCAGACATCAATTTTTCATTTTCAGACTGTGTCATACACACTGAAATTACTATTTTCGGAGCCTCTTCTTTTAAAGATTCTTTTGTTAAAGAGTTATTAAAATCTTCCACTGACAGTTGTTTTCTAACTGAACCGTCAAATATTAAAGATAAAGCACGTAATAAATTTGATTTTCCCGAATTATTATGTCCGATTAATACATTAACGCCCTCATGGAAATCAATATCGATATTATCAAAATTTCTAAAATTCTTAATTTTAACACTAGAAATGTACATCTTTTTTTCTCCAGTTCTCTAAAAAATCTGCCAATTATTTGTTTCTTTTTAACTGAAAGCTAAAAGCAGAAATTATATTACATCAAATAAAGTTAGCAAGCTATTGACTACATTTAAATTTTTTATTAATTGAGTTAAAAATACCCAATTTATTTAGTCTTATATTAACAATGGCAACAATATCTACAATAACCACAATCTTCACAAAGATAAGAATATGAATCTTCACATTTGTAACACCATCCACCTCTAAATCTTTTATCGTATCGTTTTAATTTATATTTTTTATTCATTTTAATTCACTCCTGTTTACTAATTTAAGATAATAATAATCTATATTTTTTTGATAGTCTAGATAAATTAAATATTAATAAAATACTACACAATCATCTTCTATTTTTTGCTATAGTTGATTTAACATTAATTTTAAGAGGTGTTATTAATGGCCACTATAGGTTTTGAAGAAAAATTATGGCAAGCTGCCGATAAATTAAGAGGAAGCATGGATGCTGCTGAGTATAAAAATGTAGCATTAGGTTTAATCTTTTTAAAATATGTATCAGATTCTTTCCATGCTAAATCAACCCAATACTTATTGCCATCATTTAGTATGCTTTTCACATTAAAATTAGCTTGAACCAATTTATTAATTACTTGAGAACTTAAATTAGTTTTTGGTTTGATGATATTGTTGATGTTAGGCGCATATACCCTAGAACCCGACTTACGAACGATTATTTCCTTCAGCAAATCAATGCACGCTTTCTGACTTGCAATACTTGCTGACTTACTAGGAACAAATTCATATCCAAAATTTAACCAATCATGTGTAATTTCAGTAACTCGTTCATTTTCAAGACGTTCAATATCTTCACTAATCATTTGCTTGTACAAATACATCAAATAGAGGAATATGCCTTTCTTTTCACTCTGCAACTTATTAATTAAATCCGGATCAGCTTTATCAACATAATGTTCACAAGGTATAATGGCAATACGTCTTTCTAATGCTTTTGAGTGCTCAGATGGAAAGTTTAGTACAGCATTAGTATTAAAAATCAGTTTTAAATCTAATGTGACTTCTACTTGTGTCTGTCCCTTTCTATCAACATGGATAGGTTCAACTGAAAGTAACTTCTTAAAGTCATTTACTACCTCCTCATTGATTCTTGCCTTACCAATTTCATCACTTGCCATTAATCGTTTCCCAATTAAGCTTTCTTTATCAAAACGTCCACCAAGTTCATTTAGCGTTTTTGATATAACGTCATTTTGATGAAAGAATGATTTCAACAACTTTATATATACTGATTTTCCATTATTAGCAGTGCCATACAGAATCAAACCTCTTCGTAGTTTGGTATTAGCAGTAAGCAGTATTGCTGTATGCTGTATCAGAAAGTGCTTTAAATCGGTATCAAAGTTAGCAAGCTCTAGCATGTATTTACTGAAGTGATCAGGTATATTTTCATTTATAACATCACCTTTATCTATTTCTATATTCAAGCGTGTTTTAGGGAATATATCTATACAATTTTTAACAACTTCAAATGTATTTAGATTAAACATGTTAGGACCACAACCAATATACTGCTTATCCTCAACAAGCTCTTCTACATCTGTTGATTTTTGTAGACCATCAACCACATTTCTTAGTGTACTTTGTGAAGGTTTGTAATCGATAAATAGTACTTGTATCATTTTACTTACCAACCCTTGTAATTCATCTTTATTTATCTTTTGCCAACCGTTAGCTTTGAAAACAAATAATTCTGAATTAAAACGTTTAATATGAAAAACCTCTATCATCATTGCCATTAGTACTGTATCATTGGGTTTCTTCTGAATACCAAAATAGCTATAGATATTAGGTCGGTAATCCTTATCTTTAGGGATATTAAGTTGTAACTTATCAATAAGTTTGCTATATATTGCTTCACCTTGTGCCGTTTCTTCTATCTCATTACCAATACTAAGGGTTAGGATAGCAATCAGACCGTCAAGGTCGATTGCCTCCTTATTTTCACTTAACAATTGTTCTGCTAATTTCATCGTATTATTCATTTACTTTATCCTCCATATTATTTTCTAATGGTGCTACATCACGTACAAAATAACGACCTTCGTATTCACCAACAAGTATTAAATGTTCATGATCTATATAGGAACCATATTTAGTATGACTAGGACTATAATTACTATGACGTTTTAGCCACTGAAAAATAGAAATTTGATTATCACTAGGGTTTAAAGCAATACTTCTTCGAACATTATATATTTGGCCATGTAGAACTACTTCATAAGTAAATACATGCTTGTCCTCTTCATAATTTGATGGTTCAACAGAATACAGTTTCGCAACGTAAATATTATCTTTAACTAACTCTGATGCTGATGGTATTGATAAACTTTGTCCTCTATTATTTATCATTATGATTTCCTCCTAATTGTTCAATTGTGGTATGAGCAAAGTTATCTCCAAACAAATGATTGGCACTTTTTTCCATTAATTGTCTAACACGCTCTGCAACTTCATCTGTATTACACTCAATCATAATAGCATCGTGAATTGGGAGCATAATTCTGAAATCCTCTTGATCCCGCTGATGTTGATATACTTCCCATAAGATATTCTTAAAGATATAACTAGAAGCTGTTTGAATATATAGCCCCATAATACTGCTTCCATGGCAATGCTTCATATCGTGAGTAATACCATAAGGCATCTTCATTATCTTTTTATTATCAATTTGTTCTTTTAGCTTGATTACATTGCTAAACTTGCTCATTGCTTTATTCCATTCATCTTCTGATATATATTGATTCAATTTAAATTTGTCGTTCATGTAATTTCCACCAAACAAGAATGAACCTATGAATGCACGTTTCACAAGCTTACGATGAGTTGCTGGAAGAGATAGGTTATTGAGTAATGTGTCATATAAACCTTGACTGCCATTTAGATACTCTTTTAAATGATTATCATCCGCCAAATAAGCTACGACAGAAGGTTCAAATGATTTAAAATCAATGATGAACACTTTTTTAAAATGATTAGGTAGTATGAGTTGTTGAACCTTTTTTGGTAAACCTTGAACGTTAAATTGCTTAGTTGTAATACGATGAGTCCGTGTACCAATTAAAGAAATTTTAGTATCCAACTTTTGGTTACCATCAATGGCTGATTCTAGTGCATTGAAGTTTTTATCTAATTTTTCCCGATGACTACCACTTTTAGCTTTATTTAAAAATTGAGTTTTTACTTTAGACAGCATTTGAGTGTTTAATTTAAATCCATTAGCTTCTATATCTTGTTTTAGAGGAGCTAGTTCCTGATGAATATGAACATATTTGTCTAACTCAGTTTTATCCTCTGGAGCAAGATCGTTACACTTTTCTGCTGAAGAACGAATAAACTGCTCCTTTAATTTCAAACATTCTAATTGATCTGATTTAAATTTAATCAACCACTCTTGCGTTTTAGTACTTTCTGGTAAAAGCACTATTTTCATTTTAAAATTTTCTGAATTTTTACTTTTACTATTATTCATCATCCTGATACATTCTCCTTCTTTTATCTATTTAATAATTTAATTTTAATAAGATGGTCTCAATGCTATTATTAAGCATTGAGACATGTAATTTTTATCTTTTAAATATTTTATATTTAATGTTGTCCTCCTCACCTAATTCATACAAAGAGCATCGACATTCAAAATACAAATCAAAAAGATGATTAATTACAAAAATTTCCTCGTCGTAAATATCTGAATAAACATCGTCACCAATTTCATCTAATATACTATTGCAAGAAAAATATGATCCTCTTGGTAGCATAAGCCCTGTACCAATCATTAAAGTAAGAAGTGAATTAGCACGCTCACTTAATTGGAATACAATATTAGAGCTAAATCCATCGGGAAAAACAATCTGACCTTCAAATTTATGTTCACTTTTACTTTCACCATACTGGTGAGTTAATCTAACTTCTTTACACATTAGGCAACTCTCCTATATCAAAATTAATTTAATTCAATTCCCGGGAATTGATATAAGCAACGTTGCTCGGTTATTATCATAATCCATATTTTTTTATTAATCAGGAGCATATCCAAAAGTCATAATTAGGGGGGAGCGATTAGATAAATTTAATTTTTTAACAAAAAAAGACAAACCTTGTAACAAGATTTGTCTCATACTTAATTTTAATCAGTATATTTACTGCTATTATATAATTCTTTTTTTATTTTTAAATACATTAATTCTTTTACTAGCTCGCTTATTCTATCTGTGAATATATTAGTATTTTTAAGTTTATAATTATAAATTTCATTAGTTACTAGTGGTTTTCCATTAATATTATCTCTATTAAATATACTTATTTGTCGTTTCATACTTCTAAGTTCTTTAAGAAATGGATGAGTATAAGACGTATATTGATTATGATTATGTATATCTTTTTTTAAGAGTTGTAAACCAAGATGATCGATAGCTTGATTTAGATGATTTATTCCTTCTTGAATTTCTCTGTCAGGAGTAAAAGATTGAGTACTGCTAATAATATTTTCCAAAGAAGACTGTGCAAAATATTCCTTTGAATAAAGATTTTTAGCATCTAAAAATTTTTTATTATCTGATTGAAGGGTTTTTAGTAAAATTTGATCAATAAAAGGTATCTTGAAATTATATTTATCAATAAGTACTTCTTTTGTATTAATAGAAGTATTTGATGATGTATTTATTGAATCAGTATCTTCTTCGATTATTTCATGTTCATGAGCTATACTAGAGTAATTAATAAATTCATCATATAAGGCATTAAAATCATCACTTTTACCACTCAAAATTAATTCTTTCAATGAATGATACCCAGATACTATATTATTATCACAAGTGATAATCGAATCATCATTACTTCTCAAACTATTAATAAATTTATTATAATTTTCTTTTTCATCTTGATGCTCAAATAGCACCTTCTCAATAGCACTACTTAATTTCTGATATAAAATAACATTTTCATAAAAGTTACTTTCTTTCACTGCATTAAAAAATGTAATTAGTTTTTTTTCTAGAATATCACTTTCTACCGCTAAACGTTTCATAGTTTGAAAAGAAAAATCTGTATCTAATACTTTTTTTAGTTTTCTGAATTCTATATCCTTTACTTCTTTTATTCCTAATTTAAAAAAATCTTCGAATTCTTGTGCATTACTTTTTGACATAGATTCATTAATAGCATCAATATAATCTATATTATTAGGAGTAGTAGGTAAGGGATATTTTTTTAATAGTTTTATAAGACTACTTAATATTTGATATTCCAAGGAGTTAAAATTGTAATTGAACTGATTATTTTCTGCCTTACCATGATAATTATCCGGTTGATATTTTGAAATGTCTATACCAAATATCTTGTAAAGTAGCTTCATTTGGTTAGTCATAGTTTTTTCAGATAAGCCAACTTTTTCACGAACATGTAATTTTTTAAATTCCATATCATCACTTTTATTACTTAAATAAAAATAACCGACATTGGTTCCCTCATTTTGATTTATATTTATATAAAGTTTTATATATATAATAGATACAAGTTGATGAGCTTTCTTTTTCGTTTTATAATTTTTAAATAACTTTTCCAATTCATTAAATAGTTCATTCTTTTCTTCATCATTTAAACTAGTTTTCTTTAAATCTAATAAAATTAATTCTTTAATATTAAGAACTTCCTCAATCTTAGTTTGCATTTCATTAAGTTCTTTACTTTTGAGTTTTATCTTTATTTTTTCATTATCAATACTTAATTTTTCATATTGAATAATAAAATTATTGTATTTTCCAACTTCCCTTTGTAACCTTCCTAACTCATTAGTGGTAAATTTCGAGGTAAGATTAAATTCTGTTCGTTCTAATTTAATATTATAATCCCTTAAAATATTATTTATATTGGTGATAATTTGCTCATCAATTGGTACTACAAATTGAAAACCTCTTTCTTCCTTGTCTGAATTAGCTGAATTTGATATTTTAGAATTTTGCTTATTTAATGTCCTTTCTTTTTTACCCATTTAGCTTTCTCCTTAATTAATCTATTTTATATATTCAATTAAAAAACTACTTAATTTAATACTATGATTTCTCTTTTATTAAATATAATGTATAAAATTATATTAAAAAATAATATATGTAAATAGTACCATATATTGACTATCAAAAAATGAATGTTGAAAATAGAAATGTCTTGCTGACTAAGATAATTCAACATTTTACTTATAGGCGATAAAACAAATGAAAGGTTCTGTTGCAAAGTTAAAAATCATGTAATATTTATACTGAAAAACGAAAAATAATTAATACTAACAAAACTCTTTACTGTTAAAACAATATTTGCTTTTATAGTTTTGTATAGATGTGCATATAATTTTAACTTTGCAACAGAACCTTTTCTTATATATCCCCTTAATACACGCTATTTTAACCGACAATTTTTCCAAAGTGTTGCATTTTCCAACGACGTAAAACTTTTAATGGTACCGAACGTGGGTATAACTTGTTACATTATCAAATGCAACATTTTAAATATGCTTAATTTGAGGTATCGATTTAATGTAATTGCTCACAAATCATCAACACACTACCCATACTTTAAGCGATATAAATTAATGAAATAGGGGGAAATGTCTTGGCAAAGCTATTATACAAACTAGGAAAATTTATAGCTAAGAACAAATGGCTAAGTGTTATAGGATGGCTTGTTATACTAGGTGTCATTATCACGCCATTAATGATAAACTCACCGAAGTTTGACAGTGACATCACTATGAACGGCCTTAAGTCATTAGACACAAACGATAAAATTAGTAAAGAATTTCATCAGGACAGTGAGAAAGCCTCGATGAAAATAGTCTTCCATTCTAATAAGAATGATGGACTCAATAATAAAGATACTAAGAAAGATATTGAAGATGCTTTAGACAATATCAGACAAAATGATGATTATATCCAAAATATCTCTAATCCATATGACAGTGGACAAGTTAATGATGAAGGCGATACTGCTATCGCTAATGTAAGTTATGTAGTTCCACAAACTGGATTAAAAGATTCTTCTAAACATATCATCGACAAAGAATTAAAAGATGTAACTGACAACCACAATGTGCAAATTGAAAAAACTCAAGGTGGCGCTATGAATGCTGAACCTGGTGGTACATCAGAAATTGTCGGTATTGTCGTAGCATTCGTAATCTTACTTATTACCTTTGGTTCACTTATCGCAGCTGGTATGCCAATTATTAGTGCAATCATCGGTTTAGGTTCAAGTGTTGGTATCATCGCATTATTAACATATATCTTTGATATTCCAAACTTCACTCTTACACTAGCTGTAATGATAGGTTTAGCTGTTGGTATTGACTACTCACTCTTTATTCTATTTAGATTTAAAGAACTTAAGAAAAAAGGTGTCGATACTGTAGAAGCTATCGCAACAGCAGTGGGTACAGCAGGTAGTGCTGTAATATTCGCTGGTCTTACAGTTATGATTGCTGTTTGTGGTTTATCACTTGTAGGAATCGACTTCTTAGCGGTTATGGGATTCGCTTCAGCGATTAGTGTGTTATTTGCGGTATTAGCAGCATTAACACTATTACCTGCCCTAATCAGTATCTTCCATAAAAGTATTAAAATTAAAGATAAACCATCTAAAAGTAAAGACCCTAAAGATCATCCTTGGGCAAAATTTATTGTTGGTAAGCCAGTTATCGCTGTTATTGTAAGTTTAATTATTTTAATTTTAGCTGCTATACCAGTCAGTGGCATGCGTTTAGGTATTCCAGATGATAGTTTAAAACCAACTGACTCATCAGAATACAAAGCCTATAAATTAATCTCAGATAATTTTGGCGAAGGTTATAACGGACAAATTGTCATGTTAGTAAATACAAAAGATGGTGGAAGTAAAAGCACTATCGAACGTGACTTAAATAATATGCGTAGCGATTTAGAAGACATTGATAATGTTGATACAGTTTCAAAAGCACAACTAACCGACAACAACAATTACGCATTATTCACAATCATTCCTGAAAAAGGACCGAACTCACAGTCAACAGAAAATCTAGTATATGATTTACGTGATTATCATAGCCAAGCGCAAGAAAAATATGACTATGGCACTGAAATTTCAGGACAAAGTGTTATTAACATCGATATGTCAGAAAAACTAAACAACGCTATTCCAGTATTTGCAGGCGTTATCGTTGTATTAGCATTCTTCTTATTAATGATTGTATTCCGTTCAATCTTAGTTCCATTAAAAGCAGTACTAGGCTTTATCCTTTCATTAATGGCTACACTAGGTTTCACAACATTAGTCATTCAACATGGCTTTATGGGTAGCTTATTTGGTATTGAAAACACAGGACCATTACTTGCATTCCTTCCAGTAATCACAATTGGATTGTTATTCGGACTTGCCATCGACTACGAGCTCTTCTTAATGACACGTGTACATGAAGAATACAGTAAGACTGGCGACAATGATCATTCAATCCGTGTAGGTATCAAAGAAAGTGGACCTGTTATCGTAGCTGCTGCACTTATTATGTTCAGTGTATTCATCGCATTCGTCTTCCAAGATGACAGTGCAATTAAGTCAATGGGTATCGCATTAGGTTTCGGTGTGTTATTCGACGCATTCGTCGTACGTATGACATTAATTCCAGCATTGACGAAACTCTTTGGTAAAGCTTCATGGTACCTTCCTAAATGGTTAGGTGCAGTATTGCCAAACGTTGACGTTGAAGGTAAAGCTTTAGAAGAAGATAAACATCACGACACATCTTCTGAAAAAGGTCATGTCAACGATAAAAATAATGAATACGCTAGACAAGACAAAGATAACTATGTTTATCAAAATGACAAACGTAACCACAATCGCAATTATAATGACGAAGATTATAACCGTTCTGTGCATTTAGATAATCATCATGACCAGCATCATCGCCAACATCATTATGATAATCAACGTGATGATATCGACTATGAATCACTTTATACTCAAGATGGCGACCATACTCATCATGATGAACGTAATTATAATGATCGACACTATCAAGACAATTACGATAGTAACGATGATTATCGTCATAACAATCATGATCATCAAAATGATAACCATGATTATCATGATTCAAATTTCGATAAAACAACAAACTTATACAAAGAATTAACTGATAGCAATATTGATCAAGATGTATTGTTCAAAGCATTAATGTTATACGCTCGTGAAAACAACAAAGGTGTTTACGATAGATATAACCGATCATCTCAACATCGTCATGATGACGAGCTTAGAGACTAATATTAAAAAGGAGGAAACACGTTATGTTAAAACGACGTAGTTCGAAATTCTTAGGACTACTAGCTACACTAGCCTTAGCCATAGTGCTAAGTGCTTGTGGTAATAGTGGTAGCAGTAGTGGTTCATCAGACGATAGTCAAACATCACTTGGTAATAAAGAAATCGAAATACCTTATATCGCGAGTGATAATTCAACACCACGTTCACTAGTTATAGCAGAAGTATTGAAAAAAGCAGGTTATGATGTAACAACTACACCAGTAACAGCAAGTGGCCCGTTATATGCTGCTGTATCAGAGAACTCTGATTCATTCCATGAATCAGGTATCTTCCCTACTACTGATAAAAGTTACTATGATAAGTTCAAAAGTAAATTAACAATTTATGATGATAAACATTTAATTGATAACGCAAAAGTAGGTTTAGCCGTGCCTAAGTACGTGCAAGATGTCGACTCAATTAGTGACTTAAAAAACAGTGACTTCGGAAAATCTGTAGATTGGACAATTCAAGGCACAGACGCACGTAATGGCGTTATGCAAGAAACTAAAGATGAACTTGATAGTGACAACTTGGATAAATATAGCTTGAAAGAAAGTTCTGACCAAGACCAATTCAAGAAAATTCAATCTGCTTTTAAACAACAAGAACCTATCGTCTTCACAGCAATGGAACCTAGCTGGTTCTCTAAAGAATTAGACGTTAAAATGTTGAAAGATCCAGACAACATTTATGGTAATAATAATCAACATATTGACTTAGTATTTAACAAAGACTTTAAAGAAGCACATCCAGCTGCATACACAATTGCAACACGTATGGCAGATGATTGGAGTAAATCTGACGAAGACAAATTAGCTAAAAAAATCTTTGTTGATAACAAAAATCCAGAACAAGTAGCTAAAGACTATGTAGATGATAATGATAATAAAGTAGATGAATGGTTAGAAGGTATTGAGACTAACTAATTACAAAGTTAAGAAAGACAAATAAAGAATTTGCTCGTTTGGTGTAGCATATTTAAAACTCATAATGCAAATTTACAGTAGCAAATCGAGTTGAGAAGGCGCTTAAGACAAACTCTTCTCAATCGTAGCTATTATTGCGAGGGGGTGAAACTAAACTCAGTTTCGCTCCCACTTTTTTATATCGCTCCTATAGTATTAAACGTTTCAAATAACTTATTTACTCTTTTTTTATAAACAAATTTAAACGTAGTATCAGTTATTATGTTTGGAAAAATCAACTTTATTGTGATAAATTACTCTTATTACGTCAGGCTATCTGACTAGATTAAATAAATAGGAGAATCAGATAATGCCGTCAGCAAATCAAAAGCGCATGATTAAACATATTCATGAAACAGTGTTTATACTTTTACATGATTATCATTTTGATGAAATCACGGTTCAAAAAATATGTGATATTGCAGAAATCAACCGCAGTACGTTCTACAGATACTTCCAAGATAAATATGAATTACTCTACACTTTACCTGACTTTATTAGACAACAAATTATAGCTAAAGGTGACACATCAGCAGACATTACAACCCCTGAATCATTTGAAGACTTTATCTATTACATTGGTAATAATAAAAAGATTTTTAAGCATCTATTAGTTTCGTCTCGACAGGCAGATGTATTTAGAAGTTTAACGAATGTGAGTCGCGAAATGATGTTAAATAACTCAACTCGTAAGCGTGACCCCTTAGCGCAAAAGATTAGAGAAAGTAAACATCCTGAAATTGTAGCTGACTTTTACAGTAGTGGTGTAATAGAAGTACTACGACGTTGGGTAGAAAATGACTATAACTATACAGTTGAAGAAGTGTTTGAAACATTAAATAATGTGCTTGAAACATCATTATATTGTTATGATAAATAAAAGCAATCTCACATAAATTAAGAGTGAGATTGCTTTTTTGTCATTTGCGTTTTTTAACGTCTACTGTCTTATAAACCATAAAAATACTATTAGCTATGATTAATAATGCTAGAATGACCATTGGCCAAATACCTATATTAATCATATTAAATATGATTCTGTTGCAAAGTTGAATTTATAGTATAATTTTAATAAAAAGGAGTCTTTTGTATGAACTATTTCAGATATAAACAATTTAACAAGGATGTTATCATTGTAGCCGTTGGCTACTATCTAAGATATGCATTGAGTTATCGTGATATATCTGAAATATTAAGGGAACGTGGTGTAAACGTTCATCATTCAACGGTCTACCGTTGAGTTCAAGAATATGTCCCGATTTTATATCAAATTTGGAAGAAAAAGCATAAAAAAGCTTATTACAAATGGCGTATTGATGAGACGTACATCAAAATAAAAAGAAAATGGAATTATTTATATCGTGCCATTGATGCAGAGAGACATACATTAGATATTTGGTTGCGTAAGCAACAAGATAATCATTCAGCATATGTATTTATCAAACGTCTCATTAAACAATTTGGTAAACCTCAAAAGGTAATTACAGATCAGGCACCTTCAACGAAGGTCGCAATGGCTAAAGTCATTAAAGCTTTTAAACTTAAATCTGACTGTCATTGTACATTGAAATATCTGAATAATCTCATTGAGCAAGATCACTGTCATATTAAAGTAAGAAAGATAAGATATCAAAGTATCAATACGGCAAAGAATACTTTAAAAGGTATTGAATGTATTTACGCTCTATATAAAAAGAACCGCAGGTCTCTTCAGATCTACGGATTTTCGCCATACCACGAAATTAGGCATATATTAGCCAGTTAAGGGAACAACGACATGATAAAAAGGTAATTAGCTATATTTTTCTAACTTTGCAACAGAACCAACATTACTATCCTATAATTTACGACCATTTAGTAAAGAATTAAAATGTCTTTTTAGCACTAATAATAACTATAATAACTGCAATATAACTACATATTGAAAGTAATGATGTATCCATACCATAGTTTCCACCTGTAATTAGTACATTTTTTGTATCTAATATATACTGATATATTCCCCAATGATCATCTTGAGTTGTAATATTTAATAAACCATTTATATTCCAAAGCATATGTAATATAGCAGAGGCCCATATACTATTAAACGTCCATGCAGTCACTGCATACATTATTCCAGCAATTGAGCCACCTATAAGTAGTAATAATAAATTTTCTCCCTTTAACTCTCCATTAAATAGATGAACGAGAGAAAATAAAATCGAGGGTATTATAATTCCAAATAAAATTCCATATTGTTTTTCAAAGTATCTCATTAGTATTCCTCGAAATACCATCTCTTCTAATATAGGTGCAGCAATACCAGTAATTAAAAATGCGCTAAAGAACATCTCCATAAATCTGACGCTTGTTGAATAATGAGGTACTATCAATTTACCAGGAATAAATAATATATATATTAAATCAATTACTAATATCAAAATTAATCCTATAAGAAAACATGACTTAAAAAATTTTACTGGTATTATTCTATACTCTCTCATATTGCTTTTAAGAACAATTTCAATGAACCATTTTACTGAAAAATATGAAAGTACTATATATGTTAATGCATGTAAAATATATTCAATACTCCAAATGCTCGCAATATGCCAAAGCATTGAAATATTTTGAACAACAACAGACAATACAAAACATAATAAAATAATTAATAATGTCTTTAATAATTTTTTGATTTTCATAATAAAACCTCCCAAAATATTTGAGAGATACTTACATTAGTTTGAAAAAATTTGTCCTATTGTTCCACAAATTATAATTACTATAATAATAATTACCCACCATTTTTCAGACATAAATGCCCAAAAGTTCATTTCATAATAGTTTTTATTATCTTTTTTAATACTATTGTCACTTCCTGTAATGAGATAGTCTGTACTAACAGAAAATAATTGTGACAATTGCATAAGCATATTTAAGTCTGGCTCTGAAATACCTTTTTCCCATTTAGAAATTGTTTGTCTTGAAGTATTTAATTTTTCAGCTAGCTCTTCTTGTGTATAATTATGTTGCTTGCGTAAACCCTTTATTTGTTTACTAATCATAATGTAAGTCATCTCCTAGCTTCATTTTAAAGTGATCGAGGCTATCAATCTGTCCTCAAATTGTAGCATTCTGGAACTATATTGTTGCAATTTGATTATAAGTATTTACATTTTAGTTTACAAAGCTATAGTTTAGCATTATTGTAGGTTAACTACATTTTATAGGAGATACTATATACTTAATCAATTTCAAAATAAGTTATACGCAACTTATTTTTTAGTTTTATTTGTGGTACGCTTCACCTCTCATAATCTTAAATGCTCGATACACTTGTTCGATTAAGACGACGCGCATCATTTGGTGTGGGAAGGTCATTTTGCTGAATGAGAGTGCGTAGTTGCTGCGATTTAAGACGTCTTGATGTAGTCCGTTTGATCCTCCAATGACGAAGACGAAGTCGCTTTGTCCTTGTGTCATGCGTTGTTGTAGTTCTTTAGCTAAACCTTCCGATGACAACATTTTACCTTGTATTTCTAATGTAATAACGGTAGCTTGTGGTTTAATTTTGGCTAATAATCGTTGTCCTTCTTTTTCTTTGACTTGTTCAATCTCTTTATCGCTCATAGTTTCAGGTGCTTTTTCATCCGGTACTTCAATCATCTCAATTTTAGAGTATGCTCCGAGTCTTTTTTCATATTCAGCAATCGCTTGTTTCCAGTATTTTTCTTTTAATTTGCCGACAGCTAAAATAGTAATTTTCATTATAGTCCTCCGTGTTGATAATAGTTATTCGACTTATCCACAAGTTATCAACTTGTTAACAGAATTCCCTCTAATTATAACAGGAATGCATATAAATTCTGTGGAAAATTTGAGATTTATCTACAAAAATGTCACATATACACTATTTTTGTGGATAAGTCTGTGTATAATGTGAGTATTTCTGTGTGTATTATTCACAATAGTGGATAACTTTCTTTAAATTTGGGGATAACTTCCCGACCGTCTTTTATATTTATTCACAGATTCTAGCTAAATCGCACTATTTATCCACCTTTTAATGAATATTCATGTATAGTCCAAATTGTTAGATCATAACTTTAATTTTTTCAAAAAAAGAGCTTAATAAAAACCTCATATTTCCTTAAGGCTTTCATTAAGCTTCATACTTCTTTTCAATTCTATAACGTATAAATCGGTGTCGCTTGTGCTTTATCTGTATCACATAACAATACTTCTTTTTCAGTATCGATATCATGTTCATTTAGTACTTGTCCAACGCTCATTCGTGCTAAATCTTTCATATTATTATCACGAGATAAATGTGAAAGATAGATACGTTTCGTATTACCTGTAATCACATCCGCCATCGCATGTCCTGCATCTTCATTTGACACATGTCCCATATCACTTAAAATACGCTGTTTCGTCTTCCAAGGATAACGACACATGCGTAACATATCTACATCATGATTACTTTCAAACATAAATGCGTCACTACCTTGAATCATACCTTTCATTCGGTCTGACACATAGCCAGTATCTGTAATCATCGTAAATTTCTTATAGTTATTATGAAAAATGTAAAATTGTGGATCAATCGCATCATGAGAGACATTAAATGATTCTATATCAAAACCTGCAATAGATTTTGTTTCATAGGGATTGAAAATAAATTTTTGATCCATCGGAATTTTATCGTCTTTTTTCTCAATCGCTTTCCAAGTTTTTTCATTCGCATACACTGGTAAACCATATCGACGTGCAATGACGCCAAGTCCTTTAATATGGTCGCTATGTTCATGTGTCACTAGGATACCATTCAGATTCTTTATATCTCTATCAATCTGACTAAATAAATCTTCCATCTTTTTACCCGTAAGACCGACATCTACTAATAGACTGCCTTTCTCACTTTCTACATAAGTCGCGTTTCCTGTACTACCGCTTGCTAATACGCTCATTCGAATCAAGATGGTTCATCCTTTCTCATTATCTTAAAATTAATTATTTAGAGTGCCTTCAGTCTAATTATTTTATATTTACTCTTTTTCTAAAAAAATATAGTTTCGAACTTGTATCTTTGTTCGAAACTTTCCGCTCTAAAAGTACTTTTATATTATACTATACCAACCTGTAACTAAAAATTCCAATTCTCTGTTTATATTAAATATGTAAGAGCAAAACAGCGGGCAACTTTGACCGCTGTTTTGCTCTATTTAAAATGATTCATTTTTCTAGTTATCAATCACTTTTGGATTGACTGAAGTGGCTTCAACATAATATTTTTTCGTTTCTTCTTTACCTTTATGTTTCACTTTGATTTCCCAGTTTGCTTGTAGTAATTGAACGTTGGTTTCTCTTACTACTGAGTAATATCCTAATCTTGCATCTAATACTTCATCGCCAGCTTTTAAGTAACGATTGAAATACAAGCTTTCAATTGCTTTACGCGGCGTAATGACTTGCTTCTTAGGATTATTGTCACCTTTTGCAGGTTCAATTTTACTCATTAATGTTTGTTTATACATTGTCGCTTTACCATCGTCTATATTAAAGCGAAGGCGTGCTTTATTGTTATTAAGCAATGGGTACCCATCATACGTTTGTTCGTAAGTGACTGTATTTGAATTAATATCGCCAAGTTGATAGACCTTACCATTATAAATATGATTGATAATGTAATCTTTTAAATCGCTGAGATTACGATCACTTACATTTACAGTATTATCTACGTCACCGCTTACTGTGAAACCAGAATCACTTGTTTCTAATGAAGATTTATTTTCAGCGTATGATTTAAAGTTTTTAGAAGTAGCAGTAATCATTTGCATCTTCGTACCACTTACATCTTTATTTAATACATCTGTCGATACTTTAATCTCTTCTTGCTGGAAGTTGACTTCATTATCGCTTTCAGTTTCATTAATTTGCGATTTAGTCACCTTATTAATATAAATCAGAATGAGAAAAATATTGACTAGAACAAACACGAAAATAAACAATGTTTTGGTTAGTTTCCAGTTCATTTATTCAAGCCTCCCATCCTGATATACATACCATTCACCATCATACTCAACATACCACGTTGGAATAAATTCACTATTACGTTGTACTTCGATGTCATCTTTATCTGGCTGATCATCTTCTTTATAGCCAACGATCATATTCGATATTTTTTCAAAATCAATATTATGATTGTTCGCAAGTGACGCACGCACAGTTTCCAAACTATCTAATGATGTCGTTGCACCTTCTAAAGGCACGCTTGAACGTAGAAGAGCACGTTTATAGTCATAAATTCCTTTTTCTCCCCAAGTCACGTTAATTTCATTTAACTGCTGATCATTAAATGTAGGATGTCCATTGAGGAATAATTGATAGGTTAATTCTCCTGACATATTATCCGTATTGAACAGACGGAAATCATCGTTAAAGAAACCACCATGATTATTAATATATTCGAATGTACTTGGAATGGAGGTATCCATATCTTTCGAACCTGATTCATCTTCAGATAAGTTTTTATAATGGTACTTTTTACTGTCATCATTATAGTTTGCGACGCCGGTATTATTATTATATGTGGTTGAACCACTTTTTCCGCTTCGAATAATGACAGAATCATCAAATAAAATTGAGTTCATCGTTTCGACTGAAATCGTATCATATACCATACGATATGAGCGTAGGTCTTTTGGATGTTTCGGCGCAAAAATATGCGTTGATTTATCAATCGTCGTCTTATTCGTAATCACTTCCGAATAGGTTTCCATATCTTTTTCTAAATGATGAATGGTTTTAGTAAATGGCGTTGCCTTAGCGTCTATCGTCACTTTCATGACTTGTTGATGACGTTTACTCAGCGCATATAATTCTAAATCACCCTTAGGATTTTTATCAATTAAAATTCGATTAAAGCTAAAATGTTTAGGAATTTTAGCTGAGTTATTAAGTACTTGACCTAAATAGGTTGTTAGTGGCATATCATACGTAAAATCCAACACGACAAAATCATGGTCTAATATCGGAGTTTGCAAATTATACCCTTTTTGCATTAATTCCACTTTACTCACTTCATGATCTTTGAGTGGATCAATAACTTGAGCGAGTTGAGATCTTGATGGTGTCAATCCTTTTACTTTATCTCCTTTAACTGACACAACTTGATAAGGTGAAATCACTGTGTCCATCTTTGCAGCTAAAGGTTTACCAATGGTTTTAGTATTATTTTTTTTACTATCCGCGCTGTCTAAATTATTTAAATCTGGAGTAAAGTTCCAAATCATATACGTAAGGACAATACTCATCATGACTAAAAGAAAAAGGATAACTGATTTAATATGTTCCTTACTGTTCATCCCAATCACCGTCGTCTATCACTTCACATGGAAGAGTAATAAATATCGATGTGCCTTGTCCTTCAACACTGTTTGCCCAGATACGACCATTATGTGCTTCGACAATTTCTTTTGAAATGGCCAGTCCAAGACCTGTACCACCCATTTTACGTGTACGTGCTTTATCTACGCGGTAGAAGCGATCAAAGATTTTATCTACTTTATTAATTGGAATACCGATGCCATTATCTTTAATACGAATGGTCATTCGATTATAAAGTGCATTTTGTTTCACGTGGAACTCGACACGTTTATCTCCACGAGAATATTTCATCGCATTCGTAATGACGTTATCAAATACTTGTGTCATCTTATCTGGATCTATTTCTGTGAAAATCGTTTCATTTGGAATTTCACGTACAAACGTTGTATCTTTCGCTGCCATTTCATGTCGATTAATAATTTTATTAATAAACATATTAAAGTCGACAATTTCTTTTGTAATTTGTTCTGTCTCATTATCCATTTTAGATAATTGAAGTAAGTCATTTACTAGTCGAATCATACGTACCGTTTCTTCACGTGTGACTGAAAGGAACGATGGCGCAAGATTTTCATCTTTCCAAGCGCCTTCTTCAAGTGCTTCAATATAACTGTTCATTGATGTTAACGGCGTACGTAATTCGTGTGATACATTGGCAACGAATTCGCGACGTTCACGTTCCACTTGTTGTTGTTCTGTAACATCGTGTAATACGGCGATATAACCATTAACAAATCCCGTATCTTGTACAATCGTGCTAAAGTTGACACGTGCAATAATACCTTCTTCTTCGTTCATATCAATTAAGATACTATCATTATTCTCTTGAATTTCTTCTAATGAAAAATCGCCTTCTATTTTTAAAACATTTAGCATGTAATAACCAATGAGATCTTCTTTCGCCATACCTAACATTTTAATCGCCATATCATTCACAATACGAATACGACCACGTCGATCCGTCGCAATGATACCATCACTCATATGTGTGATGACAGAATCGAGTCGACGTTTTTCACTTTCTGTATTCGCTTGGGCTTCTTGTACACGTTTAGAAAGATTATTAAACGCAAGCGCAAGTTCACCAATTTCGTCATTACCATAAATCTTAACACGCTGTGTATAGTTCCCTTTCGACATTTCAACTGTTTGGTTACGCATATCTGTAATCGGTCGCGTAATCGTTCGCGCAATAAAGAAACCGAGTATAACCGTGATAAATAAGGAAATAGCCGTACCAATAATAAAGATTTGGTTAATATTGTTAAGCTGGTTATATACATCATTAATATTTGACTCTATGTAAATATTACCGATCACATCATTGCTATTCTTAACTGGTAAGTTGTAAATCCAAATCCGTTCTTTACCATGACCATAGTCTTTTAAGACGTTATGACTATTTGCTTCGCCAAGAGAGATTGCTTTTTGAACAGAGTTATCATTCACTTTTTGATTAATTAAGCTATGTGATGATAACTTCGCTGTAGCCATTATAATTTGATCTTTATCAATAAAGCGAATTTCTTCAATCTCTTGTCGATTAGCGTATTCATTCAGTAGCGATTGAACTTCCTTTTGTGCATTTGAAGGATTATCTTTATAAATACGCTCAATATTGACTTCGAGTTGTGTCGCATATTGTTTAATATTCTTCATGAAATTATTTGTTAATTCTTTTTCTAAACTATTAGTGAAATACAGACCAATAATCTGCATTCCAATAATAATCAGTAAGACATAAACAATAACGAGTTTTGTGTGAAGGGATTGGAGTTGTTTCAGCCACTTCATCGTTTGCAACTCCTAATCATGTTGTTGGAGGAAGTATCCAACGCCTCGACGTGTCACAATATATTCTGGATGAGATGGATCGTCTTCAATTTTTTCTCTTAAACGACGAATGGTTACATCCACTGTACGCACGTCTCCAAAATAATCGTAGCCCCAAACCGTTTGTAATAAGTGTTCACGTGTCATAACTTGACCCATATGTTTTGAAAGATAGTGGAATAATTCAAATTCACGATGTGTTAATTCAATATCCTCACCACGTTTTTTAATTGAATAAGCATCGGGATAAACCACGATATCTTTAATCGCAATTTCATTCGTTGTACCTTCAGATTCTTGCGCAGGTTGAGAATAGTGACGTCTTAAGTTTGCTTTCACACGTGCAATTAATTCACGTGTACTAAATGGTTTCGTCACATAATCATCAGCACCTAATTCAAGGCCCAATACTTTATCAATTTCTGAGTCTTTCGCTGTTAACATAATAATTGGCATTTCGTATTTTTTACGTACTTCACGACATACTTCCATACCATCACGACCTGGTAACATAATGTCTAACAATACGATGTCTGGCTCTTCTTCATAAATTAAATCGACTGCATCATTACCATCATAAGCGCAATGAACTTCATAGCCTTCTTTTTTTAAATTAAATTCTAAAATATCCGCAATTGGCTTTTCATCATCAACTACAACAACTTTTCTAGCCATATCTATAAACCTCATTTCTCAAATTGTAGTTTAAACCTTAATGTTTATTATATTTTGAGTAAAACATTAACTGTATTATATGGCGCTATCTTACGTCTTAACGCACGTTTATCTACTATATAATTTAACATTAATATTCACTTAATTCTATTTTCATATTTAAAATTATAGAATAACATTAATTTAAAGTTTACCACTCTCGTTTTATATTACAAATAAGTTGAGCGCCTTGAATATTGGACAAAAGTCGTAGGAAGACAGAAACGGTACAATGTTACAAAATGATGATAGAGGATAATCGTTGAAAATTAAGAGTGATATATAAAAGATGTATAAAAAAAGAGAGAAATATTAAAAATATATTGCGACGTCACCTATTTGTAATACGCACATCGTTTTACTCATGATAACGTCTATATATTTATAAAAATAAAGACGCAATATTAAAAAAGCATAAAAAAAATGCCTACCCTTTTGGATAAGCAATACGGTCTCGACGGGAATCGAACCCGCGATCTCCTGCGTGACAGGCAGGCGTGTTAACCGCTACACTACGAGACCTAAAATGGTGACTCCTACGGGACTCGAACCCGTGTTACCGCCGTGAAAGGGCGGTGTCTTAACCGCTTGACCAAGGAGCCGTTCTTAAGCACAAGATAGATTATAGCATAGCTTTTATTTTAAAGACAAGAACTTTTTTACATAATTTTAATATTTTTTTATAATTCCTTAATTTTTAGAAAAAAAGAGTTGTTTTGAAGGTATATTACATAACAATATACTTTTTTTCTTTACTTTTACATTATTAATTCATATTCAAATTTAAATGATATGGTTATCATTATCTTATTTTATGTATATAAAAAACGTTGCTAAAGTGAGTCACTTTAACAACGTTAGATGTATACAATTAAATGTTTTATTATTAACGGGCTTCGAAACGTAATTCTCTCATCCATCATATGCTAATCTCTAAAATCAAAAACCGATTTTCGCTCTTAGCACGTTATTGCTCTAGGTTTATACGCTTTTCTTACCATAATTTTTCTAATAGGTTTGTTTGCTCACGGTCAGGGCCTACAGAGAAGATTGAAATATGAACGCCACATAATTCAGAAATACGTTCTAAGTATTTACGTGCGTTTTCAGGTAATTCTTCTAATGTACGACAACCTGTAATGTCTTCCGTCCAACCAGGTAATTCTTCGAAGATGGGTTTACAACGACGTAATTGATCTAAGTTTGCTGGATATTCTGTGATTGTTTCACCATCTAACTCATATGCTGTACAGATTTTAACTGTATCTAAACCTGTTAAAACGTCAATTGAGTTAATAGATAAGTCTGTAATACCACTTACACGACGAGAGTGACGTAATACAACTGAGTCGAACCAACCTACACGACGAGGACGTCCTGTTGTCGTTCCATATTCACGACCTACTTCTCTAATATGATGACCATCTTCATCGAATAATTCAGTAGGGAATGGGCCATCACCTACACGAGATGTATAGGATTTACATACACCAATCACTTTAGATACGAAGGTTGGACCCACGCCAGTTCCTACTGTCACGTTACCTGCAACAGGATTACTTGACGTTACGAAAGGATATGTACCATGGTCGATATCTAACATAACACCTTGTGCACCTTCAAATAAAACCTTTTCATCAGCTACGAAAGCGTCATCCAAAATTTTAGCTGTATCTGTAACGAATTCTTTTAAACGTTGACCAGCGGCATAGTATTCATCGAACATTTCATCAAAGTGTGGACAAGTTTCATTAAACATCCCTTTGAAATATGCATTTTTAATCTCAATATTTTCTTTTAAACGTCTTTCAAATGTATCTTTTTCTAATAGATCAGCCATACGAATACCAATACGTTGTGCTTTATCTACATAAGCTGGTCCAATACCTTTTTTCGTTGTACCGATTTTATTATCGCCGCGACGACGTTCTTCATATTCATCTTGTGCTAAGTGATACGGTAAGATGACTTGCGCACGGTTTGAAATACGTAGATTATCTGTAGAAATACCACGTTCATTTAAACCGTCTAATTCTTTTAATAATGCAACAGGATCTACAACCACTCCATTACCAATCACTGCTAATTTATCTTTATAAAAAATACCTGATGGTACTAAATGTAATTTGTATGTTTCTCCACCAAACTGAATGGTATGACCTGCGTTATTACCACCTGAAAAACGCGCAATCACATCTGCTTGTTCTGCTAAGAAATCTGTAATTTTACCTTTACCTTCGTCTCCCCATTGTGTCCCAACTACTACGATTGATGACATGTGAGCACCTCCAAAGTTTTCTCAATTAACCACTAAGTATTCTATCAATACGTTTCATATAATGCAAATAAAAATCGAACATTAAAAATAGCATTCACATCAGTCAAATAAATACGTATTTTTTATTAAAAAACCTTTAAAATTGTTAATTTACCAGTATTTCAAGACAGTTTTACAAATGTTTAATACACATACTTCACTTAACTTTATTTTTTAAAAACAAAATAAAAACCGTACATTTATATTAAAAATAATAATAATGTACGGTAAAATTTTTTTATGACATGTCTGCATGTGCATAATCAATGTCTGTAAATTTATTATATTGTTTCATAAAGTGTAACTTCACTGTGCCTGTAGGGCCGTTACGTTGTTTAGCAATAATAATTTCAATCTCACCATTATCGTCATTTGATTGAGGTTCGAAATGAGTACTATCGTCATCTTCTTCACCATCGCCTCGATTATAGTAATCATCACGATACAAGAACGCAACAATATCTGCGTCTTGCTCAATTGATCCTGATTCACGAATATCACTCATCATTGGTCGTTTATCTTGACGTTGTTCTACGCCACGAGATAACTGACTCAGTGCGATAACCGGACATTCTAATTCACGAGCGATGGCTTTTAACGTACGTGAGATTTCAGAGACTTCTTGTTGTCTATTATCTGAAAAACGTGAGCCACTCCCTTGAATAAGTTGTAAATAGTCAATCACAATCATATCAAGACCATGTTCTTGTTTAAGACGACGACACTTTGATCGTAAATCTGTAATACGAATTCCTGGTGTATCATCAATAAAAATCTTTGTTCTCGATAATTTACCTACTGCAATCGTAAATCGATTCCAGTCTTCTTCTGTCATTGTCCCTGTTCTTAAACGGTTAGAATCTACATTTCCTGAACTACAAATCATACGTGTCGCAAGTTGATCAGCACCCATTTCAAGTGAGAAAATACCTACTGTATAGTTATCTTCATGAGTAGCTACTTTTTGAGCGATATTAAGTGCGAAGGCAGTCTTACCTACAGAAGGACGGGCTGCTAAAATAATTAAATCATTTCTATTAAAGCCCGCAGTCATCTGGTCTAAATCGCGGTATCCAGTAGGAATACCCGGCGTTTGCCCACTATTTTGATCAAGTTCCTCTGCAGTCTCATATACTTGACCTAAGACATCTCTAATATCTTTAAATCCATCACTTTGACGGTTTGCTGAGAGTTCAAGAATACGTTTTTCAGCATCACTTAAAATAGCATCTAATTCAAGCTCATTATTATACCCATCATTCGCAATGCTATCAGCTGTTTGAATTAATCGACGTTTAAGCGCAAGATTAGCAACTATATTTCTATAGTATTCAATATTACGTGTCGTCGGTACATTATTCGATAATTCAGCTAAATATTGAGGGCCACCAGCCTCACTTAATGTACCTTCTTTCGTTAATTGTTCCATTAACGTGACTACATCAATCTCATGAGCATCTTCGTTTAAGTTCATCATTGCTCTAAAGATATGTTGGTGTGCACCTCTATAAAACGACTCAGGAAGTAATACCTCCTGAGTCGAACCTATTAATTCTGGATCTAAAATAATTGCACCTAAGACAGACTGTTCAGCTTCATTGTTATGGGGCATTTGTCTTTGATCATACATATTATCCATCAATCATTACACCCATCTATCTTAAAATTTTCGACATGCTAGTGCAACATTATATCTTTCTATGAATTGCTTTTAAAAGAATGGACTACCTATTTGTCCTAAATCTTTTTATTTTTCTACAGTGTGTACGCGAATTGTACCTTCAACTTCTTTGTCTAATTTAACAGGTACATTAGTATAACCTAACGCGTGAATACCGTGTGGTAAATCCATTTTACGTTTATCAATTTTAATATCGTGTTGATTTTTTAATGCGTCAGCAATTTGTTTTGTACTAATAGAACCAAACAATTTACCGCCTTCACCAGTTTTAGCGCTTACTTCAACTTCGATATCTTCTAATTTTGCTTTTAATGCTTTAGCATCATCGATTTCTTGTTGTCTATCCGCTTCAGCACGTCTATTTTGTTGTTCTAATTGTTTTAAATTACCAGGTGTTGCTTCAACAGCATATTTATTTTTTAATAAAAAGTTATTTGCGTAACCTACTGGCACGTCTTTAACTTCACCTTTTTTACCTTTACCTTTAACATCTTGTGTAAATATTACTTTCATGTATCTTCACTCCTACTCATTTGTTCAGTAATTGCTTGTTGTAATTGCTCGATTGCTTCTTCTATAGTGACACCTTTTATTTGCGTTGCAGCATTTGTTAAGTGACCTCCGCCACCTAAGGCTTCCATTGTTAATTGAACATTAATACCACCTAATGAACGTGCTGAAATACCAATTAGATTATCTTCACGTTTCGCTACAACGTAAGAAGCTTCAATGCCTTCTAAACTTAACAATTCATCCGCAGCTTGTGCAACTGTTACAGGATGATAGATTTTATCATTAGAACCGTGAGCAATTGCGACACCGTTATCTTGAACTTCCACTGTGCGTATCAATTCAGAACGATTAATATACGTATCAACATCATCTTTAAGGAATTGTTGCGTTAAAATTGTATCCGCACCATGCGCACGTAAATAACTTGCCGCATCAAACGTTCTTGACCCTGTTCGTAATGTAAAATTACGTGTATCAACAATAATACCTGCATACATAATTGTAGATTCTAAACGTGATAACCGTTGTTCTGTTGGCTGATATTCTAATAACTCTGTGACAAGTTCTGCAGTTGAACTTGCATAAGGTTCCATATAAACGAGTAATGGATTTGAAATAAAACTTTCTCCACGTCTGTGATGATCAATGACTACTTTACGATTCGCTTTATTTAGAATATTTTCATCTAATACCATTTCAGGTTTATGTGTGTCTACCACAACAACCGTTGTTTTTGACGTCATCATATCCCAAGCCTCATCAGATGTCACAAATCGTTCTTTCAATTCAGGTTTTTTATCAATTTCTTCCATCACACGACTTAATGTTGGATCGATATCTTCTTCATTAAGTACCACATATGCTTCTAAATTATTCATTGACGCAAATCGAGATACTCCAATAGCTGCGCCAACCGCATCTAAGTCAGGACGTTTATGTCCCATAATAATCACTTTGTCGCCTTCAGTTAAGATATCTTTCAATGCGTGAGAGATAACACGTGCTCTAACACGTGTTCGTTTTTCCATCGGGTCAGTCTTACCTCCGTAAAAACGAACATTACCATTCATGTTTTTAATTGCAACTTGGTCTCCTCCACGACCTAAGGCTAAATCAAGTCCTGATTGAGATAATTCACCAAGTTCAATTAAATCTTCGGTACCTTCACCAACACCAATACTTAATGTCAATTGTGCACGATAGCCTACACTTTTTTCACGTAACTGACTTAGAATGTCAAAATTAGAATCTTCTATTTCTGCTAAGATTTTTTGGTTTAAATAAGCTACGAATTGATCTGAACTATAACGTTTAAAATAAATGTTATATTCAGTTGCCCATCGACTAATAATACGTGTCACCATTGAGTTGATTTCAGAACGTTGTGTGTCATTCATATTTTGTGTAATTTCATCGTAGTTATCTAAAAACAACGTTGCAATAATAGGCTTTGATTCTTCATATAATTCATTTGTATGTACCTCTTCTGTAATATCGAAGAAATATAAACAATGCTCTTCTTCAGAATAACGTACATGATAATGGTACTGACCATGTTCGATTTCTATTTCTTGTACTCTTTCAAGTTGCTTAAGAATATTCGGAAAAACTTCATTGACTGGTTCTGAGATGACATTCGTTTCTAGATGTTCAGACATATATTGGTTGATCCATTCGATGTGATCGTCAGCATCAATCACAACTAAACCAATTGGCATGCGTTTAATTGCTTTATTACTTCCTGCTGAAATATGACCACTCAGATTATCCACATAATGATCCATTTTTGATAATGCTTGTTTAATCAATACCGCACTAATGACGATCATAATGATTAAAGCAATCGCCGTAAACGTTGCAATTAAAGGTTTAAATATAAACCCTACAATAACAATTGCAATTGCCGTAAGCACCATCAAAATGTAAGGAATAAGCAATGCTTTTTTAGTGGATTGACGGTTCATTCTTCCACCTCTATTCACTTTTTAAAGTCATTTTTTAATCATTCGTTTTAAGTTAATTCCTAAATCAAGTACGCCAAGTAATGATACGATATGCGTAAAGGGTGAAATCACTGTCCCCACGACCATTAATAATATAGATACCGCATCAGGTAATCGTTTGGCCTTTCCAAAGAAATGAATCAAACTCAATCCTTGGATATACATTAATAATGATAACACAACTTCGAAATTCAATACGATACTTTGGAATATACTTGGTTTCATCGCAAACATCACACATACTAGCACAATCATGTAAATCCATAATAATGTGCGATTCATCTGCCAAGCAAATAAAGGTCTAAACATAGGTGTTGCTACTTTGAATTTGCGTAAAATTGGAAATGTAATGATGATATTAATTAAAACTAAAAGAAAGACAATAATAATGATGTAACTTGGAAGTTGAACAGCCATTTGACGAAATCCTTCTTCTAAGATGATCTTATAATCCGATTCAACGCCTGAATTTACAATCGCATTGTTCATTGCGTCTTTTGCTGGTTTAATCAATATTTCGGTATTTGGAATCTTTTTGAACGCTTGTAATAACATAAATGCAATTAACGTCACAATACTTATATATATTGTTGTGATATATAAGATGCGTTCTTTAGATGTACGTTCTTTTAATAATTGGCCAATTACAAAACTTAGTAATAAAACTAGAATCATGGCACTTAATACAAAGGTATTCCCTAATAAGGTCGTGATGACTACAGTGAGTAAAGCTCCAATTCCAAATGTAGCAATTGATTTATGCCACATGATAATCCCTGGAATGGTAGCGAATAAACATAGAATCAGACCAATTATTGGCAATACATACGTAACTAAAGCAACTGCTACAAGCACGATAGTTCCTATAATCATTGCTTTAGGATGTACTTTTGAAAACACATTCGCCACTCCTATACTTTTTTGACTATAACGTCTATTTTAACCTCTATATTCAAATTAAACAAATGTGTTAACTGTTCTCTTATCTATTATTTTCGTTTGAATTTCGAAACTTTTAAAAAATGATACAAGTTAGGCGCCCAGTCATTAAAATTAAGTAAAAAACCATCATGGCCTACGTTGTCTGGAACAAAAAAGTGACGATGATATTTAAAACGTTCTCCTACTGCTCTGACTTGATCATCTGGATATAACAAATCATCTGTAAAGCCCATAGTTAGTACTTTTGTATTTAAAGATTGGAAGACCTCATCCACATCATCGCGCTGACGATCAAGATGATGACTATCTAAGACATTTAACATCGTTAAGTAACACGATAAATCGTAGGATTCTTTAAACTTATTACCTTGATAACGTTGATAATTGACTACTTCATCTGGTGTGAAACGCGCGTCATAACTTTTTGAAGAACGATAGGTTAAGAATCCAAGTTGTCTTGCAATACTAAGTCCCTCTTTACCTCCAATATGAATCGCTTCACGTGCAATTTCATTGAAAGCACGACTGTATGAAGAAGTTTTATCTGTAGCTGCTAAGATGACTGCCTTATCTACTTCGAATTGATGATTATATAATAATTCCATCACTTGCATGCCACCTAAACTGCCACCAATTAAAATATCGATTTTAGTAAATCCAAGGGCCTTTATTCCCAATTCAATTGCCTTAACTATATCTCTTAATGTGATGGTTTTAGGAAAATGAGCATCGTTTAATGGGGAGCTTGAACCAAAAGGACTTCCAATAACATTAAAAGTAAGAAACTGATAATCATAGATTGGCATATAACCACCATCAATGATTTCACGCCACCATCCAGGATGTTCATCTGTACCATAAGTTAAATGATTCCCAGTCAGAGCATGACAAACCACAACAAGCGGTTGTCCCGAATAACCTACGTGCTCATAACGTAATTTTAGATTCTCAATTGTTTCACCTGATTCTGTTGTAAAAGCACCTAAATGTAATGTATCTACTGTATAATTTGTCATGCTATGCCTCCTTAGAATAAAAAAATCGCTTCCACTCTTAATTTTAAAAGTATGAAGCGATAATACTTTAGTACTTATCATTCGAGTATCTCGTTGGTTGTAGCACCGTACAATGATTTGTCGGTTGCTGAAGCTTCATAGGGCCAATTCCCTCTACTTCTCAAAATAAGAGTATCTATATATTGATTGAATGGTTTAATTTAAATTTATTTTAATACAATTGTCTGGTTAACTTCAATGCGCAGTAAATAAATGGATTAAAAGAACCATCGTATACCTGCAATGAATATAATACCTACAATAATAGTAATGGTTAGACTACGCGTCACAACTGCGATAATGACTGTAGGAATGGTTGCTACAATGAATGGAATATTTAATTCAAAGCCCTGCATGCCTTTATGTTGAACGATAAAACTATCAATAACTAACGCAGTGAATAATGAAATCGGAATAAATGACAGCCATTTGATGACTGTTTCTGACAGTTGAATACGTGAAATCATTAAAAAAGGTACGACACGTACAATTAATGTCACTAATCCACATAAAACGATGAGTAAAAGCATATGTCCAGTTATCGTCATCGATCCATCACCACCCCAAGTGTTGCAGCACAAATTGATGTAACAAGAATAGCCACATAAGAGGGCATCAACCAACTTAAAATGAACATCATTACAATAACGAACGCAATTAATACGATATATATACTTATTTTGGAACGTGTAATCGTTTCAAATTGAGCCATAGCCAAGAAAATAAACATAGCTGTAATCGCAAAGTCTAACCCTAACATTTCAGGATGAGAGATGTATTTCCCAAAGATTGCCCCTAACACACAAGCCATTGCCCAAAATGAATAAGCAGTAATATTTAATCCATGTAACCATCGGTCATTAATTGTTTCCCCTTTTAAGTGTGGCGTTATAGCAACCCCAAAGGTCTCGTCAGTAAGAAGAGAAGACAAAGCTAAACGATTCCATATACCATAATCTTTATAATTAGGTGATAATGTCATAGACAATAAAAAGAAGCGGGAATTCACAATTAACGTTGTTAACACGATGGCTGATATAGGTGTACCAGTAATAACTAAAGCACAAATAATAAATTGTGCTGCGCCTGCATAAACCAATAAACATAACAGAAGAATTTCTAGAACACTAAAATCCTGAGAAGCTGCCACGATGCCAAATGATAGTCCTATACCGATGTATCCTAGTAGTGTTGGAATACATTCTTTGACTCCTTGTTGAAATGTTACATGTGACGTCATGTTAGCTCCCCCTTTATATATGTATTTTCAAATTGACTATATATTTTAATTAAATTCAGTCTAATATAATCTAATAGACGCTTCAATATCTTTAGACGTCCGTTTGAGTGAGGTTAGAGAGAAGGGCGTTTAGAAATATTGATACTTCAATGTTTTAAAAATATCAGAAATTTTCGATATTTTTAAATTTACCTTTCTCAGGGCAGTCTTATTTAATATAAAAATAAATAAAGCGATAGAGGACTATGTCACTCTATCACTTTATGAGTTGAATTCTATTTAATGATTAGTTGACTGGACGAATTTCTGTTTTGCCGCCCATAAATGGTACAAGTGCTTCTGGAATTGTAATTGAACCATCTTCGTTTTGGTAGTTTTCTACGATAGCAGCAAATGTACGACCTACTGCAAGTCCACTACCATTTAATGTGTGTACTAATTCTGGTTTAGAAGAAGCATCACGTTTGAAACGAATGTTAGCACGACGAGCTTGGAAATCAGTACAGTTTGAGCAAGAACTAATTTCTTTGTAGTCATTGTAACTTGGTAACCATACTTCTAAGTCATATGTTTTACTTGCGCTGAAACCAATATCTCCAGTACATAAGATCACGCGACGATATGGTAATTTTAATTCTTCTAAAATTGCTTCGGCATTTTGAGTCATATCTTCTAATGCATCCCAAGAATCTTCAGGTTTTTCAAAACGCACCATTTCAACTTTATCGAATTGATGTAAACGAATTAAACCTCTTGTATCTCTACCAGCTGATCCCGCTTCACTACGGAAACATGCAGTTTGACCAGTGAATTTTTCTGGTAACACACCAGGTTGGATAATTTCATTTCTATAGAAGTTTGTTAATGGCACTTCTGCAGTTGGAATTGTATATAAGCCTTCTTTTTCAACTTTGAATAAATCTTCTTCAAATTTAGGTAATTGGCCTGTACCAAACATTGTATCTGCATTTACCAATTGAGGTGTCATCATTTCTGTATAACCATGTTGTGTTGTATGTTTTGTTAACATATAGTTCATTAATGCACGTTCTAATAAAGCACCATCTTTAGTTAAATAAACGAAGCGCGCACCTGATACTTTTGCAGCACGTTCGAAATCAGCCATTTTTAATTCTTCTACTAAATCCCAGTGCGCTTTTGGTTCAAAATCAAATTCACGAGGTGTACCCCATTTTTTTAATTCAACATTTTCAGTGTCGTCAGCACCTTGTGGTACATCATCTGCAATTAAGTTTGGAATACGAATTAAGATATCACGAATTTTGTTATCTACTTCATTTAATTTTGCATCATTTTCTTTAATTTCATCGCCTAATTCACGCATTTCTTTAATGACGTCATCCGCATCTTCTTTGTTACGTTTTTTTTCAGCGATTTGATCACTTACTTTGTTACGACGTGCTTTCATTTCTTCTGTTTTACCAATTAAATCACGACGTTGATTATCTAATTCTAATACTTCATCAACAACCTTTGAATCATCTCCTCGTAATTCAATTTTGCTCTTAACTTTGTCCGTTTCGTCTCTGAACTGCTTGATGTCTAACATATAATATTCATCCTTCCAAAAAAATTTATATTGAGTGACCATAGCGATTTAAAATAAAAAAAGACCACGTCCCCATACAAGGGACGTGGTCTACGCGTTGCCACCCTATTTAACAATTTAATTAAATAAACTAAATTGCACTCCACTATCGATAACGGTTAAAACCGATTGTTCAATATAAGTAGGTAGATTCGCATAAAAATTAATTACTTGTTTACACTAACCACAAGCTCTCTGAAATTAATACCCTTATGTTACTTAGCCTACGAACAATACTTTATTAACTTAATTTTAATATAGCAAAGTCATATATAATTTTCAAGCAGTTCCCTCAACCAAATATAACAAACTACATACGTTAAAATTCTGTCAATTTTAGCATTTATAAATTTATTTAAAATAGTGTTGACGAAACGCTTAAGCAGGTATAATATTTTCTATTGTATTTAAAACGCACATGATATTTTCGCTTGTCTTAATAACTCATCATTTCATTGATTTAATATATAGAAGTTATGACTTTCGAATCTAAATAGGGAGGATTCATCATATGGAAACATTAACTAATGTGACAATTCCTAAACGTAATGACGAAACGCATAAAGGTGATTATGGAAAAATTCTTTTAATTGGTGGTAGTGCAAATTTAGGCGGAGCAATCATGTTAGCTGCCCGTGCATGTCTTTTTAGTGGAAGTGGTTTAATTACTGTAGCCACACATCCTACTAATCATGCAGCCATTCATTCACGTTGTCCTGAAGCAATGGTAATAGATATTAATGATACTAAAATGTTAACAAAAATGATTGAGAATACAGATAGTATTTTAATTGGACCAGGTCTTGGCGTTGATTTTAAAGGAAATAATGCGATTACTTTCTTACTACAAAATATTCAACCCCACCAAAACTTAATTGTAGATGGTGATGCAATTACAATATTTTGTAAACTTAAACCTGATATTCCTACATGTCGTGTTATCTTTACACCACATCAAAAAGAATGGGAACGTCTAAGTGGTATTCCTATTGAAGAACAAACGTATGAAAGAAATAGAGAAGCTGTGGATAAATTAGGTGCTACTGTAGTACTAAAAAAACACGGTACAGAAATCTTCTTTAAAGATAAAGAATACAAATTATCAATTGGCACACCTGCAATGGCTACAGGTGGTATGGGTGATACATTAGCTGGTATGATTACAAGTTTTGTAGGTCAATTTGATAGCTTACAAGATGCCGTTACGAGCGCAACTTATATTCACAGTTATATTGGTGAAAAACTTTCTGAAAAAATGTACGTCGTGCCCCCTTCAAAATTAATTAATCAAATTCCTTATGTAATGAAAGAATTAGAAAGATAAATAATAAAAATAAGACTTCCCTATATGTGAGAAGTCTTATTTTTATATTTAATTCTGATCTGAATCATTCTCAATATCTTCATTTACACGATCCATGAAATCTTGTCTTACTTCGATGCGTTCATCATCTTCATCAGATTCAGTATGCAAAGCGTTACCAGGTGTCGTATCATCTATCACTTGTTCATTTGCACTTTCTGTAGTTTGGGCACTCGCATTTTCTGTTTGTTGTGCCGCTTCAGTCGCAGCTTCATCTTCAGTTTTATCAATGACTTTCGCAACGGTTGATACAGCTTGATTATCGCCTAATTTCATTAATCGCACACCTTGTGTGGCACGGCCATTTTGAGAAATATCTTCAACTTGTAGACGAATAATAATGCCACCATCCGTTACAATCATTAAATCTTCTTGACCACTTACCGTTGTAATACATACCACATTACCATTACGTTCTGTAATTTTAGCCGTTTTTATACCTTTACCACCACGATTAGATAAACGATATTCACTTACAGGTGTTCGTTTACCATAACCTTTTTCAGTAACGACTAGAACTTCATCTTCACTTTCAGCATAGGCTACGTCTAAACCTACGACTACGTCATTTTCTCTTAGAGAAATCCCTCTCACACCTGAAGCTGTACGACCTAGTGGGCGTAAACTATTTTCAGGGAATCGAATTAATGAGGCATGTGCTGTACCAAGTAAAATATCTTGTTTACCATCAGTAAGACGAACTGCAATCAATTCATCATCTTCTTTAAAGCCAATCGCAATTTTACCATTCTTATTAATATGAGAGAAATTGCTTAATGCAGAACGTTTAACAATACCTTTTTTAGTAGCAAAGACTAAGAAACTGTTCTCATCTTCTAAATCTCTTACGGCAATCATCGTACTAATCACTTCATCATTTTCAAGCTCAATCGCATTAATGACTGGAATACCTTTAGATTGACGAGATAATTCAGGTACTTCGTATCCTTTCAACTTATAAACACGGCCTTTATTCGTAAAGAATAAAACATTATCATGTGTACTTAATGTTACAAGTTGACTGACAAAGTCTTCTTCTAAGGTATTCATACCTTGTACACCTCGTCCACCTCTGTTTTGTGAACGATATGTAGATACAGGTAAACGTTTAATATAGTTGTTATGACTTAAAGTGATGACAATTTGTTCTTCAGGGATTAAGTCTTCATCTTCTAAGTGATCTAAACCACCCAATTGAATTTCAGTACGACGTTCGTCACCGAAACGTTCTTTAATTTCTGTAAGCTCATCACGAACAAGTTGAAGTAATACATCTTCATTTGCTAAGATCTCTTCTAATTCTGCAATATAACTTAATAATTCATTATACTCATTTTCAATTTTATCGCGCTCTAACCCAGTTAAACGACGTAAACGCATATCTAAAATGGCTTGAGCTTGACGTTCAGACAATTTAAAACGTTCTTGCAATGTTTCCATCGCCACTTTATCTGTGTCAGACTCACGAATAATAGAAATAATTTCATCAATATGATCCAGCGCAATTCTTAAACCTTCTAAGATATGTGCACGATCTTTCGCTTTTTTCAAATTGTATTCTGTACGACGACGTACAACTGTTTTTTGATGTTCTAAATATTCAACAAGCGCTTCTTTTAAGTTAATTAATTTAGGTCGACCATTCACAAGGGCAATCATATTTACACCAAATGATGTTTGTAATGGTGTATGTTTATATAAATTATTTAAAATAACATTTGCATTGGCATCTTTACGTACATCAATAACAACTCTTACCCCTGTACGTAAACTTGTTTCGTCACGAAGATCTGTGATACCTTCAATTCTTTTCTCACGCGCTAATTCTGCAATTTTCTCAATCATTCTTGCTTTATTCACTTGATATGGAATTTCAGTCACAACAATACGCTGACGACCACCGCCACGTTCTTCTATTGATGCACGTGCACGCATTTGAATTGATCCACGACCAGTTTCATAGGCACGTCTAATGCCACTTTTACCTAAAATTAAGCCAGAAGTTGGAAAATCAGGACCTTGAATATCTTCCATCAATTCTGAGATTGTGATATCAGGATTTTGACTTAAACGTAAGACTCCGTCAATGACTTCTGTTAAATTGTGTGGTGGAATATTTGTAGCCATACCAACCGCAATACCTGAAGCACCATTCACTAAAAGGTTAGGGAAACGAGAAGGTAAGACTTCGGGCTCTCTTTCTGTACCATCATAGTTATCTAAGAAATCAATAGTATCTTTATTGATATCACGTAACAGTTCTAATGTGATTTTGGTCATTTTTGCTTCGGTATAACGCATTGCCGCAGCACCGTCACCATCCATTGAACCAAAGTTACCTTGACCATCAACAAGAGGATAACGATAGCTAAAGGTTTGTGCCATTCTTACCATAGCATCATAAATTGAAGAGTCGCCGTGTGGATGATATTTCCCCATAACGTCCCCAACAATACGTGCTGATTTTTTATAAGGTTTGTCTGGAGTCATTCCTTGTTCATTTAGACCATATAAAATACGACGATGTACAGGTTTTAAACCATCACGTACATCTGGTAATGCACGTGAAACGATAACGCTCATCGCATAGTCTAAAAATGATTCGCGCATTTCGTTGGTTATATTTCTTTCATTAATTCTTGATTGTGGTAGAGAATCAGCCATCAAGATATCCTCCTTTTATAGTCAGTTCACATTAAGTTAAATTAGAAATCTAAATTAGCATAAACTGCATTATCTTCGATAAATTGTCTACGATTTTCAACAACGTCACCCATTAACATTTCAAATGTTTGATCCGCTTCTACTGCATCTTCAAGTTTTACTTGTAACATCATACGATTTTCAGGATTCATTGTTGTTTCCCATAATTGATCGGCATTCATTTCACCTAAACCTTTGTAACGAGAAATTTGCCATTTTGGAGTAGGATTTAGTTCAGCTTTTAATTTATCCAATTCACGATCGTTAAAGACGTAATATTTTTGTTTACCTTGTGTTAGCTTATACAATGGTGGTTGAGCGATGTATACATACCCAGCCTCAATTAATGGACGCATAAATCTGTAGAAGAATGTAAGTAATAATGTACGAATATGCGCACCATCTACATCAGCATCTGTCATGATAACAATCTTATGATAACGGGCTTTAGAAATATCAAATTCGCCACCTATGCCTGTACCAAATGCTGTAATCATTTGACGGATTTCATTGTTATTTAAAATACGATCTAAACGTGCTTTTTCCACATTTAATATTTTACCTCTCAACGGTAAAATCGCTTGTGTTTTTGAGTCACGACCTTCTTTTGTAGACCCCCCGGCAGAGTCACCCTCAACTAAGAAAATTTCACTTTCATCAGGATTTTTACTTGAACAGTCTGCCAGTTTACCAGGTAAACTTGAAATTTCTAATGCTGATTTACGACGTGTCACTTCACGCGCTTTTTTAGCTGCTACACGTGCTCTTGACGCCATGATTCCTTTTTCAACAATGATTCTTGCAACATTTGGATTCTCATATAAAAAGCGTTCAAAGTGTTCTGAAAATAATCGATCAACGATTTGACGTACTTCAGAGTTACCTAATTTCGTCTTCGTTTGACCTTCGAATTGTGGATTACCATGTTTTACAGAGACGACTGCTGTTAAACCTTCACGTGTATCTTCACCTGAAAGACGTTCTTTATCATCTTTAATAATCTTACTTTGAGTTCCATAACTGTTTAAGACACGTGTAAGTGCACGTTTAAAGCCATCTTCATGTGTACCACCTTCATATGTGTGGATATTATTCGCATAGGATAATAAGTTTGTAGCATAACCGCTATTGTATTGTATTGCAATTTCTACTTCGATATCATCTTTTGACTGATGAATATAAATAGGTTCGTCATGAATAGGTTCTTTATTTTCGTTCAGTAATTCAACGTAAGATTTAATACCACCTTCATAATGATACGTGTCTTCACGTTGTTCTTCATCTTCACGTTCGTCTCTTAGTGTAATTGAAATACCTTTATTTAAGAATGCTAATTCTCTAATACGTTTTTGAAGTGTTTCATAATTATAAACTGTTGTTTCTGAAAAGATTTCACTATCTGCTTTAAAGCGAATCACTGTACCTGTTTTATCCGTACTACCTATTTCTTTAAGATCAAATTGAGGCACGCCTTTTTTGTATGCTTGATGATAAATTGTTTCATTACGGTGTACATACACTTCTAAATCTTGTGATAACGCATTTACTACAGATGAACCTACACCATGTAGTCCACCAGATACTTTGTATCCGCCACCACCGAATTTACCTCCGGCATGAAGTACAGTAAGAATAACTTCTACTGCGGGACGTCCCATTTTTTCTTGAATATCGACAGGAATACCACGACCATTGTCAGTCACTTTAATCCAGTTGTCATTCTCAATCACTACTTCAATTTGATTAGCATATCCAGCTAGCGCTTCGTCAATACTGTTATCAACGATTTCCCATACCAAATGATGCAAACCTCTTTCTGAAGTTGAGCCAATATACATACCAGGGCGTTTACGTACCGCTTCAAGTCCTTCTAATACCTGTATTTGTCCAGCACCATAATTATCTGTGTTGTTTACATCTGACAATGTATTCACCATCACTTTCTATTACTTAATAATTTCACCTTGATTAATTCGGTAAAGTTTCGCATTATTCATGATTTCATGATCAATACCGTCTACCGATGTAGTTGTTACGAAGGTTTGTACTTTATGTTGAATTGTACTGAGTAAATGCGTCTGACGAGAATCATCAAGTTCACTTAAGACATCGTCTAATAATAAAATCGGATATTCTCCGACTTCAATGTTCATTAATTCTATTTCTGCTAGTTTAATTGATAAAGCGGTTGTTCTTTGTTGACCTTGAGATCCATAGGTTTGAGCATCCATGTCATTCACATTAAATCCTAAGTCATCTCTATGTGGACCGTATAAACATACTGCTCTATCCATTTCACGTTGTTGATATTCATTCAATAACGTGATGACTTCATCTAATAATTCACTCTTATTTTTACTTGTATCGCTAAGTTTAATACTTGGTAAATATTTTAGAGATAATGTTTCACGTTGGTTCGTAATACCAGCGTGGATAGGCTGTGCTAAAGCCTCTAATTCTTCAATAAATTGCTCACGTCTTAAAGTGACATTAAGCGCATATTGTGCAAATTGTTGATTTAAAACCTCTAGCATCGTTTTATCTGTTTTTTGACCAAGTTGTAACTGCTTAAGATAATTATTTTTTTGTTTGAGAATACGTTGATATTGAGCTAAATCGTTGAGATATACTGCAGAAATTTGCCCTAATTCCATATCTATAAATCGTCTTCTAATTTGAGGAGAACCTTTAACAATATTTAAGTCTTCAGGTGCAAAAAGAACCACATTTAGATGTCCAACATACTGTGTTAGTCGACTTTGTTCCAAGTGGTTCACTTTAACTTGTTTACCTTTTTTAGTTATATACATCGTTAATGGCATGGTTCCGTGTCTATAACTTAGCTCACCCTCTATTTTAGCATACTCAGAGTTAAACCGTATAAGTTCCTTGTCATTGGAGGTTCGGTGACTTTTAGCTAAAGCAAGGACGTAAATTGATTCAAGTAAATTTGTCTTTCCCTGTGCATTTTCTCCAATAAGAATATTCACTTCAGGATGACAATTTAACGTAACCGCTTCATAGTTACGATAGTTTTCTAATTGGAGTGTTTTAAGCTTCATTGCTCACCTTGATGAATAATAATAAATGAATCGATATCTGGAATATCAGGGAAGTCGATACGATCTTGGTCAGCTAGCTTTTTTCCACGACGTGTTTCACGTTCGCCATTTAATAAAACATCGTAATCTTGTAAGAACCATTTTGCTTGTCCACCTGATTCGATGATACCTTCTGTTTTAAGAAATTGACCTAACGTAATCTCGCCTTCAACTATTACTTCTTGAACCAAAATAATCACTCCATTTCTTTATATATCATTACTATATTATACCTTTTTTAGGAATAAATTTCATTTAAAATGAAGTGTGAAACCGCTTACTTTTAAATAAGTTTTTGTTATTTTAAATTGTTATGTAAAAAATAGATGATTTTTTGAAATTATGACAAAAATAATCAGAGACAATATCTCAATTTTTAATTTTAAGGCCTATTTCAGCGAATATAATGAGTTGTAGATAAAAACCACGTTTTACTAAATTTAGCTTCACTATGAACCTCTGAGATAGTTTAAAATTACTGTTTTAATCAATAAAAAAGTAGAACAGTAATTCAATAAGAACTCTGTTCTACTTTAACTTTTTAATTAATCTTTAATGACTAGTATGTTCTGATTGGTAAAATGAGTTGAGTGACTGAATCATCTGCTTTTGGTTTTAAGATAAATGGTTTCATCGTACCAAAGAATTCTACTTCAACTTCATCATTATCAATTGCTTTTAATGCGTCCATCATATATTTTGAGTTGAATGAAATTTTCAAATTGCCACCTTCAACATCAGTTGCTGTAACTTCTTCTTTTACTGTACCGATTTCTGGTGATGTAGATGATAATTCTACAACCTCATTTCCAGTACTTAATTTAATTACGTTATTTCCGCCTTCACGTGCAAGTAATGACGCACGATCTATCGCATGATAGAATTCTCCGTTATCTAATCCTAATTTGATTTCATAGTTTTCAGGGAAAAGACGTGTTGTATCAGGATAATGACCTTCTAATAAACGTGAAATAAAGTTTACGTTACCGACCTTGAACAATACTTGATTAGATGCAAAGAAAATATCGATGTCTTCATCATTATCACTCATAATTTTATTTAATTCAGATAATGCTTTACCTGGAATAATAACATTTTTATTTTCCGATTCATCTTCAAGCTTTAATTTTCTTACAGCCAAGCGGTGTGAATCCGTAGCAGTGCATATTAATTCATTATCTTGTATAAGCCAGTTCACACCAGTTAAAACTGGGCGTGTTTCTGAGGTGGACACTGCAAAGTTTGTTTGCGCAATAATGTTTTTAAGTACTTTTACAGATAATTGAATTGCATCATCACGTGATACTTGCGGTAATAATGGATATTGTTCAGGATCTAAACCACTTAAATTAAATTCTGAATGTCCTGATGTGATAAGGGTTTGAAACTGTTCATTTGTTGATAGTTTAACATCTTTGCCTGGTAATTTTTTAATGATGTCAACAAAGAAACGACCAGGAAGAACCACTGATCCAGTTTCAGTAATATCAACAATATCTTCTCCATCTACTTGTTTAGGAATCGTGATTTCAATTGAAATTTCTGAGTCAGAACCAGTTAAGATAACGTTATTATCTTTAGCATCAATTTTGATACCTGTTAAAATTGGTAAAGTTGTTCTTGGTGAGATTGCCTTTAATGTATCATTCAATTGTGTGATAAAGTAATCTCTTTTTATTGTAAATTCCATTATTAATTTAAACTCCTTCCAGTCGTTTATACTTAAATTATATAGGTTTTAAAATCATAGTAATAGTAGTAGGGCTTGTGGATTAGTGGATATCTCATGAAACACCTTTTATATCAAAGTTATGCACATGTGGATAAGTTGTTAATGATGTGTATTACTTTTTCACATTATCCACAATTTAACCTTTTCTAGATTCTTGCTATATTTATAAAATTATTTAGAAGCACAGTCATCTTTGATATTGAATGTCATATTTTAGCAATGCTGTTATATAACAGATTCATATTTCCTATTACTGTTTACGTATTTCTTTTTCTAAATCTTCGACTTCTTGTTTGAAAATTGGATCCGCCTTAATATCATTCGAAATTTTTTCGTGTGCGTGAATAACTGTAGTATGATCGCGTCCTCCAAATTCCTCACCAATTTTTGGTAATGAAAAATCAGTTAATTCTCTAGATAGATACATTGCAATTTGTCGTGGATATGCAATCGACTTTGTTCTTTTCTTAGCGCTAAAATCTTCGATGCGTACATTGTAATAATGTCCAACTACTTTTTGAATATCTTGAATCGAGATTTTTTTAGATTTGGGAACTTGAATAATATCTTTTAATGCTTCAGCAGCAAGTTCTGTTGTAATCGGTTTACCTTGTAATTTTGAATAAGCAAGTAAACGCGTTAAAGCTCCTTCAAGTTCACGAATATTTGATTGAATTTGATTTGCAATATAATTCAATGCTTCTGCTGGAATTTCTAAGTTCTCTTCTTCGATTTTTTTCTGCAAGATAGCCATACGTGTTTCATAATCTGGTGGCGTGATATCAACAATGAGACCCCATTCAAATCGAGAACGTAAGCGATCTTCAAGTTTTGCTATTTCTTTAGGTGGACGATCACTTGAAATAACAATTTGTTTTTTATTTTGATGTAATTCATTAAATGTGTGGAAAAATTCTTCTTGTGTTTGTTCTTTATTTTGAATGAATTGAATATCATCAATTAATAATACATCGATATTTCTATATTTTTCTCTAAATGCTTCAGGTTCATTGTTACGAATGGATTTAATAAAATCATTTGTAAACTTTTCGCTTGAAGTATAAAGCACTTTGGCATTCGGTTTATTACTTAGTACGTGATGACCAATGGCATGCATTAAATGCGTTTTTCCTAATCCTACGCCTCCATAGATAAATAATGGATTATAAGCTTGTGCAGGTGCTTCAGCTACAGCTAAGCTTGCTGCATGTGGGAAGCGGTTGCCAGGACCAATCACAAATGTATCAAACGTATTATGCGTATTAAATTGATCGATATCATCATGGCTATTATCAATGGCAGACGTTTTGTTTACAGTATTTGATTGTTTACGACTCGTTTCATCAAGTTCAGCGAGTTGTTCAGCAGTGTAAAATTTTGGATCAACTTCATAACCAATGATGTCTTTCATAATTGTTTGAATTACATCTTTATAATTTGAGTTTAACCAATCAGCATAAAACTCATGAATAACAAAGATGTAAGCAACATTGTCGCGAATTTCTTTAAGTTCAGTGTCTTTTAAAAACGTATTAAACGTTGTTTTCGAAATCTCTGACTCAGCTACTTCTAATACCTTTTTCCAAATTTCTTGTTCCGACAT